>OZ252215.1:0-432500 GCA_965249025.1 Dehalococcoidia bacterium
ATTTCTTCGTTCACGTAGGTGCCTAGGACTTTGAACCCGTCCTTGTGCCACAGGAACTGGTTGAGTTGATGAGGGTCAACCCTATGCCCCCACCGGCTTGCGCCCATTCCCTGGTTCCTGAAGTAGCCCTGGTCGTCCATTCTGAAGTACCCGCCGCGTTCTACGATCTCAAGGTCTAGGTTGATTCCAACTTCTGAAAGCACCGCTTGAAGGTACTCACCGATATCAAAATAGATGCCGGTGGGCGGGACGCCCATTGGGACGGTTACACCATTGGGGTAGCCGGCCTCTGCCAGCTTCTGCTTTGCCATTTCGGGGTCGTAAGATATGGGCTTTATGTCGGGGTTGTGAGCCCATCCTGCCGCTATCATGGTCCAACCCGGTTGGGCTGCGCCTGCCAGGACCACATCCACAAATTGCTGTCTATCCAAACCATAGGATATAGCTTGTCTCAACGCTTCGTTGTCATAGGGTGCCTTTCCGGAGTTGAAGTGCACTATGTTGGTTGAGCCGCCCGGAATCGCCACCACTCTTAGATTAGGGTCCTTCTCTACTATGGGAACGTCCTGAGGACGCAACTCGAAGTTATATACAATATCCGTCTCACCTGTTCGCAACATGGCAAGCCGGATTGGGGCTTCTTGTACGCCCTGCAAATTGATCGCGTCCAGGTAAGGCAAACCATCTTCCCAGTAGTCCTCGTTACGTTCGAGCAGCACGTGGGTATCAGGTATCCATTCCAGGAAACGGAACGGACCGGTGCCGACTGTACGTTGCCCGTAACCTCCGTCTCTACCACCGCCAAACTTTTCCACCGCAGCAGGGGAGACGATCCATCCCATACGGTCGCTAGCCAACTGTGGCAAAAGCGGACGATAAGGCTCGAACATGTACAACTTCACTGTGTTGTTATCGACAACCTCCACCCGGTCCAGGAAGGGCTCCAGCTCCGCCCTTCTTGACGAGAGCTGGTCGGGGTCCAGCATCCGTTCGAAGTGCCACTTGATTGTCTGTGCGTTAAATGAAGTGCCGTCGTGGAACTTGACGCCCTCCTCCAAGTTTAACGTGATAACCTTGCCATCGGGCGAGAACTCCCACGACTTGGCCAGTCCTGGTATCAAGTTGCTCTTCACATCCAGCCGGAAAAGGGTGTCGTTTGTCGCATGGTAGACCTGGAACGCACCAGCCAATGTGTTGAAGATTGGGTCCAGGGTATCTATATGCAGTCGAGTGGCAAACCTTAACGTGCCGCCGTATTGTGGCCCACCCATAGCAACAGGGGTGGCCGTTGGCAGTACCCTTGTGGGCGTAGCCTTTGCTGGGATCGGCGTCGGTGCCCCTGGAACCAGGACGGCCGTCGGCTGAGGTGCCGCGATTGGGGCCGCCGGTTGCGCAGGTTGTGCGGGAGCTACAGGCGTAGCCGTAGGTTCTGCCAACGCACATGCCAGAGAAACCACCAGCATGGCTACTAAGGCTACTCCTATAAACGATAGCCTTCTAGAACTCTTCTTCCAATTCATGATCGTTGTTTCCTCCTCCTACTAACTTTGCTCGAATATTATTATTGCAGCCGCTTTTCCGTCCTGACTGGGTAGGGATTAGTGGAAAAGGTAAGTAGAAGTAGCGCCAGTATTAGTCGAACGACTGTTAAGCTTGCTGCTAAAGATATAGTTAAGTTATGGTTCTGTCAATACTTTACAGCATGTAGAAGTATACTTGTAGCTATATTCTGCCGAGAACAGGCTCTTTGGTTCTTTGAATAACTAACCACGAACCTCTAGCACCGACGTAGTTACTCTCGTAGTTACTCTCTAGGGTAAGCCAGGGTTGACAAAACTACGGGTAGACTGGTAAATAGAGTGATAAATAGGACGTTGAGGAGCATCATGGCACAGTCAAAGGAACAGAAGGTCACCAAAGAAACCCTAAAGACCTTAGCCCAGCTAGCAAACCTCGATTTGAGCGACGAGCGTCTGGAGCACCTGCTGCCCCAGATGCAAGCCGTCGTCGACTCTATGGCCAAGTTGGACGAGCTGGACCTAGGGGATACGGCCCCTGCGACCATATTTACCCTACCTAAGGAATAGCAAAACCCCGGTTTCCTTAGCGAGCCTTATGGCCAATATGCCTGCTGTGCCTGTTTCTCATGCGCTTCTGCGTTTGGGATTCCTTAGGCAACCTCGCTGTAGAATCTCTATATTTCTTTTCTCACCGCGCCTATATGGACGAGGATGCCAATCCCAGGTTTCAACTTGCCTAAGGAGTAACACGGCAATTCATGAAAGCGCAGGCAGGCCATCTCCCTAGTAGCCTCATATTAAGTTAGTCCCCAGAGAACGTGCATCTTGCTCACACAAGACCACCATTTTGGTCACAATGTCCAGGCCACGTTTGCTATTGACACATCGTGAAGTAAGTGTATACTTACTTTGAAACTATGTATTCACGCTGTTCATGGCAAGAATATTGGCTGACAGTCTAGTTCTATATATTAACTTTTCGTTTATAACTCCCCAGGTGCTTAGAATGTTTGGTTTTCTAGCTATAAAAAAGAACTTTCGGCCCTATTATGTAGGCCATTAGTCCCTACTAAGTTAGCAACTACGATTGTACTTTGGAATAGAGAGCATATGCTCTGCATCAAAGCAATTGTTATTTAGCGGCATATCGGATGAATCATAATAGTTAGGAGTCTTGAGATGTTTCAGTCGTTGCTAATCACTCTCAGAGAAGGACTAGAAGCGGCTCTTATTGTGAGTATAGTCTTGGCGTATCTGTCTAAGATGGAGTATAGACATGGATTCTCTAGAGTTTGGTGGGGGGTGGCCGCAGCAGTCCTGTTCAGTCTGGCAGTGGGTGCGGGTATCTTCTCCTTAGGTCTCGCCTTTGAAGGGAGCGCCGAGCAGATTTTTGAAGGTTCCGCTATGCTCCTGGCGGTATTGGTTCTCAGTTGGATGGTGGTCTGGATGAAGAAGCAGGCGCGCCACATAAAAGGAGAATTGGAGGCCAAGATACATCAGGCGGTGATAACTGGCTCTGGCTTCGCTCTGGTGGGCGTAGCTTTCCTGGCCGTGGCCAGAGAGGGTCTGGAGACAGCCCTTTTTATGTTCGCTGCTAATGAGACGGCCACCCCTTTCCAGACAGTCGTTGGAGGTCTCATTGGGCTGGCGATTGCAGTTGTCTTGGGTGTAATGATTTTCAGGGGCAGTCGGCGCCTTGACCTCGATGCCTTCTTCAACGTGACGGGCGTACTTCTAATATTCGTGGCCGCTGGCCTTTTGGCCCACGGTATCCATGAGTTCCAGGAGGCGGGTGCCCTTCCCGTAATCGTTGAGCATGTATGGGATACTAACCATATTCTGAACGAGAATGCTGGCATCGGCAGCTTTCTCAAGGCCATCCTTGGCTACAACGGCAATCCCTCCATCATCGAGGTGGCGGCTTACATAGGTTTCCTTGCTACCACCTTCTGGTACTTCTTCCGAGTCGACTCTCCAAAGAGCCAGGTGGCTGAAGAAGCTGCCTCTACCAATTAAGGTGACGCCATATACACATTCCTAATAGCATAGGTATCGTCTGAGCCGAGGCACGCCAGAACCTCTTGAGATATAGCAAAAATATGTGCCAGAAGTGGGAAATCAGACGTGGGCGCATCGGTGGTCGTCGTTGGCCGTGAGACCTTAGAGGCCAGCCTTCTGATAGGGTTTCTCCTTGCTTATCTGGCCCATACAGGTAACCGTCGCTACTTCGTGAACGTCTGGATTGGGGTGGGTCTTGCGGCCTCTGTCAGCGTTCTCTTGGCAATGGCCCTCCTTGTGACCGCGGGACAGATCTCTGAAGCGTGGGAGGAGACCCTTGAAGGCGCTGTCATGTGGGCCGCAGCGGGTGTGCTCACCTACGTCCTATGGTGGATGGGGCATCAGAGTCGCCAGCTCAGCAACTCCTTGGAAATAAAGGTGTAGAGTGCCCTAACAAATGGGTCCACAGCGGCCATCGTTGCCATTGCCTTCCTCGCTGTCTTTCGAGATGGTGCCGAGACTGTCCTTTACCTGACGGCGATAGCCACCACAAGTCCTACAGGTGAAGTTGCGATTGGAGCGGGGCTGGGTTTCAGCGTGGCGGCGCTGGCTGGATACTTGATATACAGCGGCGGAAGCCGTTTCCTGAACCTGCACTCTTCTTCAAAGTCACTACAGTTATTCTGCTGGTGTTTGCCGCCGGCATGGTGGGAAGGGCTACCCTGGCCTTTCAGGCCGCCGGCATCTTCCCCGGAACCATATCTGTCTGGGACACCAGCACCCTTTTGGCGGAGACCTATGGCTTGGGCGCTGTACTACGTACCCTGGTAGGTTACACATCGTCGCCGTCACTGCTTCAGGTGATTTTCTGGCTGGGATATGTAGGTCTGGTGGGGGCTTTGTACTTGGACTTAGGTAACGGCTCCAGGGTTGATCTGAATAAGGAATCCTTCTCCTCCATTGGAAAAAGCTGTGAGACCCCACTGTACCGAACAATTCGCTGGCCCAGACTCACTGTCCTGATGCCAATGCTTATGGGCGTGTTGCTTATTGGGCTACTGATAGTTGCCTTTGCCAAAGTCGATATCGGCCCCTTCAATAACGAAGGCATGGTGCGATGGGGTCCCTTCAGTGGGGGAGAAAACGAAAATAAATTCTTCAACTTCGTTATGTGGATAGTCTGGCTCCCTCTGCTATCTATTGTCACGGTATTGGTGGGGCGTTTATGGTGCGGCAACCTCTGCCCTCTACGGACGGCCTCCGATTGGGCGAGGAGCCTGAATGACAGGCTTACCCGTAAAAAGCCGCCTCCTACACCTTACCTTCGCCTAGGTTGGCTCCTGCCCGTCACCTTCATAGCGATCACCTTTCTTGTGAGGTGGTGGCCCATTCAGCGGGTTGCTCTCTATGGAGCCTTCATGTTTCTGGCCCTCTTCGGCCTTGCAGTGATGGTCGGCTTCCTGTTCAGACGTGGAACCTGGTGCCGCTATATCTGTCCTGTGGGGGGCTGGCTCGCCCGGATTACCCGTCTCAGCCCACTGGCCCTCCGACCCGATCCCGCAGCCTGCTCCACTTGCCTAGACAAGCCCTGTCTTAAAGGCACGGCCCTGGCAGGACGCTGCCCATCCTTCTTGAACCCTTCTAAGCTCGAGTCCAATCGTAACTGCCTGAAGTGCTGGAACTGCATTGTTAATTGCCCTCCGGAGAAGGCATCCTTAAAGCTTGGCTGGCGTCTTCCTGGGGCAGAGCTGTTGAAGCCCTATGCCCCAGACCTTTGGGAGTCTCTCTTCGTGGCTAGCCTTCTTGGCATGTATGTGGCTGTGGGCCACCGCTCCTTGGAATTGGCTCAAGCCCCTTGGCCGCTGCTTTTCTTTGGGATGATTGCCCTGGCAACGGTGGCCTACGTAGTACTTTGCTCCACTGTCGCCTTCATTGGAGGCATCCCCTTCCGACAGTCCCTGACCACTCTGGGCTACATCTTCCTGCCCCTGGAGTTCAGCGCTGCCGTTATAAGCTTCGGCGACGATGCCCTGGAGTTTTTTGGAATAATCCAGCCTGCGGCAGCCCTTTTTCTCACTCTGGGCTTTGTCTGGAGCGTGATACTCAGCGTCTCCATCCTACGAAATCAAAGCCGTACCCCACTGCGGGCTATCGTCAGTGGCATCCCAGTGGGGGCCTTTCTTGTCTTATTTCTCTTCGTATGGCTCCAGTGGTACGCCGCAGGCGTCGTTATCGACCTAACGTAGCTGCTTGCAGGCGTTCCTCTAATCCTGCGACGATATCTATACACTATCCAAGTGGCGCATTTTATATGCCGCCTCTTTCGGAAGGTGGTCGAGTCAACAGGCATCATGCATTTTCTGGGTAGAAGTGCCTTCATCTCTGTGGCATAATAGCCTTATCTCTTATCGAATGAGATTAAGATGGGCCAGCTAGAGGAAAGGATCAAAGGCCTCGCCAGGAGCCTGGGCTTCGACAGCGTTGGCATCACCTTTGCCGACGCTTTTACCCGTGATGAAGAGGTGACGGTCGAAAGGGTTCAAAAGGGCCTGATGGACGGCATGCCCTGGTTCACCGAGGAGCGGGCGCGACGCTCCGCTCGCCCCGATGAACTGCTCCCTGGCGCAAGGTCTGTCATATCCCTGGCCATGAGCTACTACACAGGCGACTTCCCACAGTACGACGGCCCTGAACTCAGAGGCAAGATGGCTCGATACGCCTGGGGCGACGACTACCACATCCTAATGAAGAAGCGCCTAAAAGAGTTCGTCCAGCGGCTTCCAGAGCTGATGGACAATCAAGTCCAGGCTCGAATCTTCGTGGACGATGGCCCTATGCTGGACCGTGCGGCGGCCCGAACGGCAGGAGTGGGATGGTTCGGCAAGAACACCAACATTATCATACCCACTCATGGCTACTGGGTCTTTCTGGCCGAGGTGATAACCGACCTGGCGTTGGAGCCTGACCGGCCCCTCAAAAAGACGTGTGGCCAGTGCGTTAGGTGCATAGACGCCTGCCCCACTGGAGCCATCGTCGCTCCATACGTTATAGACGCGCCTCGATGTATCTCCTACCTTACCATCGAGTGTCGCGGCCCAATACCACGAGACCTGCAACCCCTGATGGGCGACTGGGTCTTCGGCTGCGACATCTGCCAGGAGGTCTGCCCCGTCAACTTCAAGGCAACTCCCAGCAGCGAGCCCGCTTTTCGACAGCGCACCGGTTTCGCATCGCCCGAGCTCATCCCCTTGCTCGATCTCACCGACGAGGAGTTTCGGGAGAGGTTCCGCAACAGCCCAATCAAGCGGGTCAAGCGCATCGGCCTCCAGCGCAACGTCTGCGTGGCCTTGGGCAACATCGGCGATTCGGTGGCAGTGCCAGCCCTGGTCAAAGCCCTGAAGGAGGCCGAGCCTCTGGTCAAGATGCACGCCGCCTGGGCCTTGGGACGCATCGGCGGCAGCGAGGCCATCGCCGCTCTGCAAGACGCTGTACCTGTCGAGAGCGATGCGCAAGTTGCGGAGGAGATAAAGGCGGCGTTATCGGAGATTGAACAGTACGTGTTGAATTAGGGTTCAAGGAAATCTCTACGCAAAAGGAGGCAATAGATCATGGCCATAGTGCTTGACCATACAATTGTGCCCGCCCACGATAAAGAGGAGTCGGCAGAGTTCTTCGCAAGGATATTTGGCCTCACTTACGATGGGCCAGAAGGCCATTTCGCTCCTGTCCGCGTGAATGACGCTTTGACGTTGGATTTCGATACATCGGACAAATTTGAAAGCCACCACTATGCCTTCCATGTGAGAGACCAGGAGTTCTATGCTATCTTTGAACGGATTAAGGCCGAGCCAATATCCTATGGAAGCGGCCCATTTGACCTGGATAACATGCAGATTAATACCAGGAAGGGAGGGCGAGGTGTCTACTTCAAGGACTCCAACGGACATATCTTGGAGCTTTTGACCCGAAGATGAGCAGCTCTTTTTGAGGCTTGACTATCCTCGATTTATTGGGGTCAAACGATGAGGGAGTTGCTCCGTACAAAGGCCTGGCGCTAATATTAACATAAAGAAAGGAAGTCAACACTTAGGCGTACCATTGAAGTAGTATTTTACCGAGAAGGCAGTGTGTGGGTAGCTCAAGCCCTAAATGTAGACATATCTTCTTTCGGAGACACCAGAGGTAAGGCCAGGGAAGCTATTAAGGAGGCCCTAGAGTTGTACTTTGAAGACGCCTCAGGATCTGAAGCAATTGAAGTAGCCGAGGCTGAGCTAGAAGCGGTGAATGTTGAAACCGTATAGCAGGCGAGTAGAAGACGGTTTCGTATATATGGCTACACAGATGGTGACAATTAACGGAGCTCTGCTCCGTGGTGGGCTGGGAGGGAAATAGCTGTTATTTGACTCTGATGTCTGCGTTCCGATAAGTAGTATCCCATGTTAACCTTTTAGAATATGAAGCTAGATAATGGAAGATAGATCAAAAGACTCACACGAAAAGCTCATTAAATCCCTCCCCATCTGGAGGGGCACCTTAGAGTTGTCGGAGCTTAGCGGTGGCATCACCAATTCCAACTACCTGGTCAGCGACGGCCGCCGTCGCTACGTCGTTCGAATTCTGGGAGAGCAGCCGCTGTTGGGCATCGACCGCGAGAACGAGGTGCTCTGCATGAAGGCCGGACACCAGTGTGGCGTCTGCCCAGAGATAGTCTACTCCGAGCCTGGCATCATGGTTACCGACTTCATTGACGGCAAGGTCCTGGAGCCGGAGGACGTTCGCAGCGACGAGTACATGGAGCGAATCGTGACCGTCCTGAAGGCAGTGCACAGCGCCGGCCCATCGCTAACTGGCGAGATGCTCTACTTCTGGCCCTTCCAGGTAGCCAGGACATATGCCCAGCGGGCCAAAGACCTGGGCGCTAAGTTTCCCCCAGGAATAGATGAGGCATTGAAGGACGTCCAGACCATCGAGCAAGAGGTGGGGGCCTTTGTTCCTACCCTCTGCCACAACGACGTCTTGTCCGCCAACTGGATCTTCGACGGCTCCAAGATGTGGCTCGTCGATTGGGAGTATGCCGGCATCAACAGCCCCATGTCCGACCTGGGTAACCTGTGCGCCAACTCTCAGTTCACCCCAGATATGGAGGAGAGGCTCCTGGAGCGCTACTTCGGAGAGGTCACCGATGCCAACCTGCGCGACCTTAGGATAATGCGCACCATCTCATGCCTACGGGAGACCCTCTGGGCTCTCGTTCAGACCGCAATCTCAGACCTGGACTTCGATTATCATAAGTACGCCGCCGACAACCTGGATCTCTACCACACCGCTCGCCAAGAGCTAGGTAAGCTGTCGCGATAAGCCGCCTAATCCGCGGTGGTGTCGTGAGGCAGGGCCGGTTGGGCGGTCTTTGATTGTGCTCCTTTGATACCCTTTGTTTTTCAAAATTTCATTTGTTGATGTAGCTGGATTTTTGGCCTTTAGATAGAGCGATGTTTGGTTGTTTTTTGAAGGGGCTTTGGCAATCTGTAGGTTGATGATCCTTCATCCCGATTACAGTGTAATGGAAGGAGCAAGAATAGGGTATGAGGAGATGGCGGGATGAAGAAATCGTTGGAGTTTCCCCTTTATCTTGTAGGGGACAGGCTTATACTTCGACAAGCTCAGTATGAGCGGATGCTGGGTAGGCATACCAAGAATTCTTCGTCGTCCCGATGATGGTCTTCAACAAAATAAACTGCCCTTTTCTCTGTGTGAGGTAAACCACGTAAGGAAATTCTACATGGTAAAGGCACAAGGTGTTCTCTCCCACCCGCCCATCCAGGAAGGTATTTTCTCAGGGGCACATCCCCTGAAACCCCTGCCCCTTCGACTATGCTCAGGGTAAACTCCGAGAGACACCCTCTCTGGACTCTCCCAATTTGGCCATCTGTATTTTGGAAATGTCAAGATAACAGGGTTCCGATAAATCGGGGACAGGCAGGGCAGGGTCACCGTGCGCGGTTGGCGGGGACTCGACTCTAGAGGAAGACGGGTTGGGTCCAGGCCTTGAAGCCGCGGGAGGACATGACCTGAGCGCGGACGTATCCCTCGTCGCCACGGATGCGATAGACGGCCTCGGTGCCCTCGACCTGGCTCAGGATCATGCCGTCCTTGCCGATGAAGTCGGTCCAGTAGAGGGCGCCCTTCTCTGGCTCGACCCTGAGATAGATATCGCTGCGGGAGGTCTCCAACTCCGCCAGGGTGACGCCGCTAGAGGCGTAGAAGTCGCCTGCCGCTAGGGCGCTAACGATGGCCTCTTGGGATAGCTCCGAAGAGCGCACCACGACCCATGCGCGGCCCGGGTTCAGCAGATGTGGCGCGAAGTCGTGGTAGTGGTGAGAGTCGTCGGTGGCGACGCCGAAGATGGGCTTGCCAGCGCTGAGGACGCCGTCCCATATCTGCTCGACGGAGAGCTTGCCCAGCGCTCCGATGGAGTTGTTGGTGGGGTCGCCGGTGTAAATCTCAAGGAGGCTAGTGCCCTTCACCTGCTTTATCTGCTCGTGATCGAAGGCCCAGGTATAATTTGGGTGGTTGATGGACGCGATCCCTCCTGCCTCCAGAATGGCGTTGACGTTGGCCTGAATGGTGGGCAGAACGTCGTCGGCATCGATGGGTTCCACCATGCGAGAGATGCCGATAGCACCCAGGTGGATAGCGGTCTGGCCGCTCTTTATTCTGAGCGTCACCTCTTCTCCTGGTATCATGAGGGGACGTTTGAGACGGCGCTTCCCGGCGTGGTTCAAGATGGTCCGATGGTTGTGGTCTGAGAGCACCAGGAAGTCGTAGCCATGACGCCTATACCAGCGTACCGTTTCCTCTGGCGAGGCGTCGCCGTCGGAGGCGGTGGTGTGGGTATGGAGGTTGCCTCTGTACCATCGTTTTTGAGTCATGTTTTCACGCCTCTTAGCTGGCTGGAATATGATGGGGCAACTCTTGCTTGAGCGATCGGATATGATCAGGCTCCAGGCCGCAGCAACCGCCTATGACCTGGACGCCCGTTTGTACCCACTTCTTGGCTTCGCTGGCCAAGTCCTGGGGCGAAATGACGTTCTGGAACTGCCAGTGGGGCCTCTGGAACCAGCCCGAGTTAGGGTAAGCGCCTATGGGGCCGTTCCATTTCTGCCTAAGGACATCCAGGGCGAGCGCGGTATCGTCGACGTTGGTATGCATAACCGAGACGACGGTGCCCTCTAGTTCCTTCTGCGACATGAGGAGGTCCAGGGCCTGAGCCAAGGGAATGTCCGGCTGGCGAAGAAGGGAAACCTCGGAGCTATCCTTTTCTAGCTGGCAGCTAAATCCGACCCAGGTGGGCAGGCCAGTGGAGAGAGCGGCCTCTATGGCCAAGGCCGACTGCTCCAGGTCTTTCATCATCTCCATCATGATCAGGTCGACGCCCGCTTCGGCGAGGATGCCTGCCTGCTCCGCGTAGTCTGCCCTGGCCTGCTGGGGCGTTAGGTTCAGTGTGGGGTCGCGGTATGGGCTGTAGGTAGAGATGGAGCCGGCAATGAACACGTCTCGATTAACTGCTGTGGATTCTCTGGCCTCCTGGGCCAGTTTTACGGCGCGGACGTTAAGCTCCCGCACCAGTTCACCCATGCCGTCGTGCATGAGGGAGTGACGTATGGAGGAGAAGGTGTTGGTGATGATGATGTCGGCGCCGGCTCGGATGTAGTCTTGGTGCGTCAGGCGCACCACATCGGGATGGGTCTTGAGGGCGGCAGCGCTCCAGGCTGCCATACCCATAGGAACGCCTCTGCGTTCAAGCTCCGAGCCCATCCCGCCGTCGAGGATTATGACCTCGCCCTTTTGGAGTCTGTCCTTCAGCTTTGAGTACATCGTGCACCTCCGAAGCTACACCTCAGTCCTTTACGAGAAGTACCCTCTCATGGGGTCGAAATAGTACTCGACCCATCCTTGTTTGTATGACTCACCCTGGCCGTCAGGGACGTTTGTGTGCACCAGGGTGATTTTGGTGCCTCCATCGACCTCTTCTAGGAGAACCTCCAACTGGGAGTCTGGTGCGTCTGGTAGGAAGTCCGTGGTGCGCCATGACTGGACAATCCTCTCATAAGGCTCCATCACCCGGGTGACGCCGGTTATGTAGCCGTCGCCGGCCATGAATTTGCCGCCCACACGGGGGTCTATGACGCATTCGGTCTCGGTGAAGGCTCCGTGTTCGGCGCTGTCCAGCCATGCATCGTAGATACGCTTGGCACTGGCAGGCAGCGCGATGGAAAGCTCGATCGATTCAGGCATGGTATGGTTCCTTCTGTTCCAGTGGTTTTGTTAAGAGTAGATACCCTTGGCCGTGATATGTCAATCTACCAAGGCCGTTTGACCTCCGTCCAGGTAGATGCACTGGCCTGTCATCCAGTCAGAGGCGGGGCTGGCCAGATAAAGGGCCAGAAGGCCCATTTCTCTCGCGTCGGTGAAGCGTCCCAGAGGAATACGGGACAGCATAGCCCTCTGGTGCTCCGGATCGTCGTGACTGTCCCGAGTCATCTCCGTGTGGAAGGAACCTGGGCCGATGGCGTTTACGTTCACATTGTAGGGTGCCCATTCCAGGGCCAGCACCTTGGTGAGCATACGGAGGCCCGCTTTGGCGGAGGCATAGGCTGCGGAATATGGATAGGCGATGGTGCCCCAGGCTGACAGGATGTTGATGACTTTGCCGTAACGACGCTCCAGCATCTGGGGGCCAACGGCTCGACAGCAGTAGTAGTGGCTGGTTAGGTTTGCGGCTACCAGGGCGTCCCAGTCCTGAAGGGACGTATTGGAGTCAGGGTGGGGGGAGCCAGGTGGCGACGCTACGAAGAATCGCCCAAGGGACAGGCCCGCGTTGTTGACCAGGATGTCTATTTTGCCCAGGGCCTCGGTTGCTCTAGCGACGAAGTCGTTCACCTGCTGGTGGTCGGTGACGTCTCCCACCAGGGCGACGGCCTGTCTTCCCATGTCCCTGATCTCTTGGGCGGCCTCTTCCACCTGGGACCTGGTGCGGGCTACAAGGGCCACGTCGCCGCCGGCATCGGCAAAGACGCGTGCGATGGCCCTGCCGATGCCGCGGCCTCCACCGGTGATGAGGGCTGTCTTTCCTTCAAGGCTGAACTCTTTAAGCATTGTGCCATCAGTCCACCATGGCCGACTCGCCGCCGTCCAGATAGATGTCCTGGCCGGTCATCCAGTCGGAGGCAGGGCTGGCCAGGTACAAGGCCAGAAGGCCAACGTGTCTGGGGGTGGTAAACTTCCTGAGGGGAATGATGTCCAGGAGTTTCTCCCTAATCACAGGGTCGTCGTGGCGGTGCTTGGTCATCTCGGTGCGAATGGCTCCTGGGCCAATGGCATTGACGTTGACGTTGTAGGGTGCCCACTCCAGAGCCAACACCTTGGTGAACATGCGCAAGCCTGCCTTGCTGGCGTTGTAGGGGCCTGTGAGGGGATAGGCTCGGGCCGCATTGCTGGAGAGTATGTTGATGACCTTGCCGTAGCGACGCTCCATCATCTGTTGGCCGACGGCGCGACAGCAGTAGAAGGCGCTGGTCAGATTGGTCTTTATCAGGTTGTCCCAGACCTCTGGGGTGAGAATCCTCTGAGTGTTAAGGCCCAGCTCAGAGTCGATGGGGCCGGGCATTGGGGCGACGGCGGCTCCTCCCAGGCCGACTCCAGCGTTGTTGACCAGTATATCTATCTTGCCCAGGGCATCGGTGGCCCTGGCGACGAAGTCGTCCACCTGCTGGTGGTTGGTGACGTCTCCCACCAGGGCGACGGCTCGTCTTCCCATGTCCCTTATCTCTTGGGCGGCCTCTTCCACCTGGGCCCTGGTGCGGGCTACGAGGGCCAGGTCGGCACCGGCCTCGGCGAAGACCAGGGCCATGGCCTTGCCCAGACCTCTGCCTCCACCGGTAATGAGGGCGGTCTTTCCTTCAAGGCTGAACTCTTCAAGCATTTGGCACCACCTTGCTGTCCGAGGATAGAGAAGTAGTATCACAAATCGGCGGCGATGCCAAGGGATGGGTCTCTATTTGGTCGCTCACGGTTCCTCTGTTCAAATGCAAAAAGGGGCCAGTGTTATGGGGCTACACGCTAAAGGATGTAGCATGGCAGAGGTAGAAGAGGAGGAGGGATTGTGCGTTACCTTGAAAGGTGGGGCATGAGGGACCGAGAGATTCTTCAGTCGTCCCGAATTATTGGAACTCTTTCAGAATGACACCACAGGTTGCCCTCACCCCTTCGACTAGACTCAAGGCAGGTGTTTCTCTGTAAGGGAAACGTAGATTCTCCCGACCCGTCGGAATTGGAGTGACAGATGGGGAGGGACGTGTGTTGTAAAGTCAGATAACACGTAGTGCAATCCCCACATTCTTTACAGGAGGTGAATCAGTGGCTGTTTTTCAGTTCGCTGCTCCGATATTGCCTGGTAAGCTTGACCAGTGGCGCGCCTTCAATAACAATTTCCTTCCTAATGGTCCGAAGCGGGCCGAATGGGAGGACCAGATGCGCCGATACAAGATAAGTCGACAGTGTGTTTCGCTCCAGCAGACTCCACATGGCGACTATGTCGTGGTCTTTTTCGAGGGCGATGACCCCACGGCGATGATGGCTGGCCTTGGCGCATCACAAAACGAGTTCGACAAGTGGTTTGCCAAACAGGTCTTGGAGGTTCATGGAATGGACGTTAGCCAACCTCCCCCTGGACCCATGTCTGAACTGGTAACAGAGGTCAACGTATAGGTAGTCGTCCGACCTGGATATACTGAAAAGCGCTTCTTGTCTGTGTGGCGGTCATATTTATTGGCTTCATGGCGTCCGTCAGGTCTCAGATATAGATTTGCACGCCTGCTTCGGACCGCAATTTAGCTATGTGGAGTCAGAAGCAGGGGGCCCGTGAGGGGACTTAGGGATGTCCCTATACGCACGTGGCCCGTAAAAAACACGCCTCTCTTATTCTTATGCGCGGGCCTTTAGACGCTCCTCTACCCGAGGGATGAGCATCTCGCCGACCCTATTGGCTTCCCTAGCCATGGGATAGCCGGAGAGGATGAAGGTGGTCACGCCCGCTTTAACGTAGTCTATGCACCTATCGGCCAACTGGTCGGGATCGCCGACTAAGACAGTCCCCGCTCCGGCTTTGACGGCATGGAGGCCGCCCCAGATGTTGGGCGCCATCATGGAGTCGGCGGACAGGGCTTTCTCCACCAGGTTCTTGTGCTCGACGCCTTCGGAGGAGGCTCGATAAGAGCTTCGGTTGGCCGTAACCTTGGGGTCCACCTGGCTCATCATCTGTCGGACGGCCTGCCAAGCTTCTTCTTCGGTCTCTCGGACTACCACCTGGAGGCGGACGGCGAATCGCAGAGTACGACCCAATTGCTGGGAGCGCCCTTTGAGGTCGTCGATGTGAATCTTGATCATAGCGGGTGTATCGCCTTGCATCAGGTGGACGTCACCCTCGGCGGCGGACATACGACGGGCCATCTCGGACATGCCCACCATGTACAGAGGGGGAAAGGGCTTCTGGACTGGCTTGGGCTCCGACACGACATTGTCGACGGTGATGTGCCTACCTTTGAAGGTGGTGCGCTCCTGGGTCCAGAGCATCTTCAACAGCTTCACGGTCTCCCAGGTGCGATCATAGCGGGAGTCGTGGTCGAGGGTCTCACCGAAGCGAGTCTCGACTGAGCCGCCTCCGCTGGTGATATTGAGGGAGAGGCGACCGTTGCTGATGTGGTCAATGGTGGCGCACATCTTGGCCAGGAGGGCTGGATGAACCTCACCTATCTTGAGAGCCATGAGGAACCGGATGCGCCTGGTCACCATGGCCAGGGCTGAGGTGACGGTGATGGTCTCAGCTCGTGGAGCCTCTTCCGCGTAGGTGCTGTTGATGAACTGGGTTGGCACGAGGACTATATCGAAGCCTGCGTCCTCCGCGGCTTTGATGGTCTCCACAATATAGTCGATGGTGGGAGGTATCTCTGGGAGATAGGTCCCTACGTGCTCGCCGTCGCCGTCCACGGGGGTAAACCATCCCCACTCGATCTTATCCATGATCAGGCCTCGCTGCTAAGGAATTTTCTATGTACATACAAAGTATGAGGCTTAGTGTGGGCTAGGTGGCTAAGGTGTAGCTATTCTACTCTTTGAAAAGGCAATTCGCAAACGGCTTATATGTTAGTAGACTTTGGTGCCCCCAGCGGGGTTCGAACCCGCGATCTCCGCCTTGAAAGGGAGTCTGGCAGAAACCAATCAGTTCAGCTATGGAGTCGATCCCCACCCAGCTTGGGCGCCTACCTCCTAATTTTGTAAAGGCGGAGATCAGGATTGGTTAGCGAGGGAGCTTAATGCCCCATATAAGTCTGGAAGCGTCTAGGGTGGATGGCTTCATCAGGATGTAGTGCCAACCTTCCGTGATGGGGACCTCGCTGCACCTCCGACCCACCCCTCTTGACATACCGCTTTTGGCCTCTGTTATAATCCGTACACATGTTCTATTTAGTAGATGGAGGATTGCCGTGATTAAGACGATTGACCTTGTTTTGGACCTGGCTGACGATACTCCCCCGGACTCTCTGCCACCCTCTTTAACTCTCTCTGGACCGATTGCTCTCGCAGTGCTTCAACTATTGAGTGCACAGCTTGCTGTTGATCAGCGTCCAGCTCCTCAAAGGCCTCAGCAACCTTCCGAGTAGTAGGGCTTAATGATTGCTTTGTGGCTTCACTCTCATCGATCCATCCCGCCAGGACAAAGAGCTTAAGCGGGGATTCCCCTGCTGCTAAAGCTAGCAGGCGGAGATTACGTGCTCTGGGTTCATAAATACTACCTGCCAAGAACTGTGTAAGTTGACCCGGGCTTAGGCCCGCCTCCATTGCCCATCTCGCGAGAGAGGGAAACCGTTTTTCGCGTCCAACCTGCTCATTCATCCATTTTCGTAGCTCTGGTATGCCCATCACTGGATTATAAACCCAATCTCTACATCTGTGTCAAGTATCAAAAAACTCTTGACAAACCTTCAGCATTTATACTAGACTACACTCAACATTCCACATATCCATATCTGTATAACAATGACGATGAAGGAAAAGTTGGAGACTGCATGATGACGACAACAAGACCCAGGTGGGCAGAGAGAGTCGATAGCATCCTGCACTTCAAGGAAAGGAACAGGAGCTGGCTGGCCAGGCAGATCGGTATAGACATCTCCCAGCTATCCAGGATGATGAACGGCATAGCAAACGAAACAGGCACCCGCACCCGCTACCCGCTCACCCAACCAATCAAGGAAGGCATCTGCAAGGCCCTCGAGATACCCCAATCCGAACTATTCTCCGACGACTAGGCGTCCTCAAAACAAAAAGGGAGGTTATCATCCCATGAAATGTCCAACATGCGATTCGGCTTTAGTCCTGGAGGAGCGAGGCATGGTCTGCACGGCTCCGATAGAGGAAAACGGGAAGGTCGACTTGGAGCGCTACACCATCGGCCTACCAACTGAGGAACAGGCGGTGTGCTTAGGATGCGGGGAGACCTGGCCCTGCGACGGTCAGGAGGACAAGGCAGGAACTTATTTCGTTACCCTGACAGGCAGTCGTTACGAATTAGCGGGTACAAGTTAGCCCATAAACGTTGAGACTAATGAGAAATAGCGACGAGAATCGTCAAGGGAGTGAGAGGATGACCCGCCAGGAGCAAGGCAGGGCCATGTTTCAGCGAGACGGCAAAGAGCCATGCCCCACGTGCGGAGGGGCAGGCTCAGTCGGAACGAAGTCCTGGGAGACCAGGAGTAGGAAGGGGGGTGTAAACGCCGCCAAGAGGTCCATGGAGCCAGGGCAGTTGAGCATGACAGAGCGTGGCAGGCTCGGAGGAAGGCCAAAGCTGCCCACGCTGGAGGATGTAGAGAATCAAGCAAACTGAAAAAGAAAGGAGGATGCAGCGCCCAACCAAAAGCTGTTGCATCCTCCAGCAACCCCAACCCCTTAAGGAAGGAGTCCGTTCTAATGCCAAGTATATCAGACCGTAAACCGTCTATCAACTACAGAAAAGGCCCTATGGACGAAGTCTTTGGCGGAGCCCTGGATACATCGCCCGAAGCAGAGCCGAGTTGGAGGAACATTTCATCTCCTTAGTTCACCAAGCCATCGACCAGGTTTGGAGCAAAGAGAGACATCGCTTCAAGCACGTTTCCATGGAAACGCCACGGGAGGTTTCCTTATGAGCTTGGCAGATGACGTGAGGAGTAGACTCCCTCAAATGACCAGGCCCGACTCGCATGGTCGCTACAAGACCAACTGCCCGTTCCACGATGATAAGCACCCTTCGTTTCAAGTCCTGATTACTGGCGGCGGGACGTGCTACTCGGCCTGCAACAGGCCATACAGTGTGAGGGAAGTAGCTGAAAGGTTGGGGATCCCCGTGCCAGACAAGAGCGACGGCAAAGACGCCACTTACGACTATTTCGATGAGAAGGGCAAGTTCCTCTTTCAAGTTGTCCGATACTACACCAAGACTGGCCTGAAGAAGTTCTATCAGCGACGCCAGGACCCGAGTAAGCCAGGAGAATGGATCAACGGCCTATCAAAGACCCGGACAGTGCTCTATAGACTGCCTGAGCTCCTGGAGGCCGACCCCGATCATTGGGTCTTCGTCGTAGAAGGTGAGAAGGATGTCGGCCGTCTCCGCTCCCTCGGCCTGGTCGCCACCACCAACCCCATGGGCGCTGGCAAGTGGAGCACCAAATACTCGGAGTTCTTGAAGGGTCGGATGGTGGCCATATTGCCCGACAACGACCCAGAGGACAAAAAGAACCCGCGAAACAGCTTTGCTGGCCAGCGCCACGCCGACCATGTGGCCAGGTCACTCACCGATATAGCGGCCGAGGTCAAGGTAATCTCCCTCCCGAACCTGCCATCCAAGGGCGACGTTTCGAACTGGCTAGACGACGGCGGGACTTGGGAGAAGCTCCTCAATTTGGCAAATGCTTCGCCTATCTACATAAGACAAGCCACAGACACCGAGCTTGAGAAGGCCTTTTCCAAGAACGGCCATGAAGAAGGCAACTTGGGCGACCTAATAGAGAACGATGAGAATTTACTCTGGGCCGGTAGTAAATTGAGGCCGGTATCACAGAAACTAATCAAGAATGGTTTGATGAGCCACGGCGAGTTTATACGCACTGACGGCGGTAGATACTACTTCTTCGACAACGAGACTAAGATACTCATGGAGCTGGGGAGCTTCGATATAGAGGTTCTTATCAATGAGAAATACGGTATCAACTCAACCGAGCAGCTCTCCAACTTTTTGCAACAGGACATGCTCGTTGAGGCCGCGGCAAGAGGGAAAGACACATCCGTCCGCCAGTTTGCTCACTATGATTCTTTGGCGAACATACTTTATCTCGATATGGGGCGTGGTAGGGTTCTCCGTTTAGACGGCAAGGACTTAACTGAGGTCGACAACGGGACCGCTGGCATACTGTTCATGCCTTACCCAGATTCCGAGCCCTGGTATGTC
The DNA here is from genome assembly GCA_965249025.1 of Dehalococcoidia bacterium. Taxonomy (GTDB): domain Bacteria; phylum Chloroflexota; class Dehalococcoidia; order Lucifugimonadales; family CAYTFF01. Next base: position 19,060 of record OZ252215.1, read on the forward strand.
GATGAGAGCGCGCCAGAGGATCTTCTGGTCAACACCGTTATAGACCCGATCAACTTCGTCCAGGACGAAACATCGCCCCACTCCCCTGATGAGCAAAAGGTACTCTTCCTCTTATGGATGCTGGCAGTACCATTTGAATCCATCCAACCCACAAAGCCTCTAGCCCTTGCCTTGGGGCCTGCAGGGTCAGGGAAGACCCTTCTCTTCCGTAGAATCGGACGCCTGATGTTCGGCCATGCCTTCGATGTCGACAGCCTGAGAAAGGACGGGGAGGATGATTTTTATGTATCGACCACCAACCGTCCGTTTGTAGCCTTTGATAATGCCGATAGGTTTATCCCCTGGCTCGAAGATGCCCTTGCTGTCGGCGCAACGGGCCAGAGAGTCACCAAGCGAGAACTCTACACCACGAACAGAATGATTACATACATTTCCAGGGCATTCATCGCCCTTACCGCCCGGACACCACGATTTAGACGTGAGGACGTGTCTGAGAGGTTGATTATCTTTCATGTAGAAAAGCTGACAGATGAGAAGAGACGGGCCGAGCAGGAAATGATCGACGAGGTATCGACTCTTCGCAACCCGCTCTTGACGGACTTCGCCCGACTCCTCAACAGAGTAGTTGCCGAGACCAGCGTTCCATCTGTTCAAATGACTATCAGGCTGGCGGACTTCGCAAAGATGGCGGGACGTGCAGGCCTAGCGCTCGGGATACCTGAAACCACGCAGGGAATCCTTAAGAAACTAAAGAGGTCCCAGTACATCTACGCAACGGAGGAAAACGAGCTGGCTATTCTCTTGGACGCCTGGCTGTCAGAAAAGCCTAGCGGTGCGTTGGATATAGGCCTTACCAACGAGGGCCGTTGGATAGGCGGGAAGAAGCTCTATGAGGACCTTAAGGGTATCGCATTAGACAGGCAGATGAGGTGGCGTGTTAACAATGAGGTGTCCCTCGGGAAACAGTTGACTGCGATGGAGGACGCTTTAAGTATATCCCTCGCCATTGAAAGGAAGAGGGTTAGAACAGGTACGCAATGGCGCTTCCTAAGGCTAGCCCGAGAGGGAGATGAGCCATAGATGCAGTCTATAGCTTGTGAAAGCAAAACACGAAATTGTTTGAATTTAAAAAAGAATCCCGTTTTAACCTGCCACACCTGCAACACCCTATCTGAATCCTATGTGGCAGGTTGTTTCCGCACCTGCCACCCTTATATCTACGACCTGCCACCACCACCTGCAACCCCCTGTTGCAGGTGGTGGCAGGTGGTGGCAGGTGGTGGCAGGTGTTTTGACAACCTGCCACATATAACTTTATATCTAGGGTTGCAGGTGTGGCAGGTGTTTTGAGAAAAAAGTATTTACAGCTTTTGCTTATCATGAGCCATAGACACAGTCTATGGCTCATCAAGAGGAGTGAAGCATGATTACAGCAGCAGGAACAACAAAAAAGACTCTATCCAGGACTGGCAGCTTCCTTGTTCGGATGGCCGCTATAGAGCAGTTGCCACAAGGCGCTGTCGATATCCTTGAAAAGCTCCGCCTTGGCCAGGTTTGGCTTATAGAGAAATGGCAGAAAATAAGGGATACGTACCCATGGTCGGACAAGAAGGCAGAGATGGTGTTTCAGGCGGGGTTGGATAGGTGGTGCGCGCTGGAAAGATTGCTACGCGTCCTCTTCGATTACGAGGACTGTTTGATAGGAACCAAAGGCTGCGACCCGAGGGCGCCGGTCGACTGTGAGGCCTGCAGCTTGAAACGAACCAAAGAAAGGAGAACAGAAGAAGATGACAGAGAAATCAGGGGTTTGCCTCATAACGATAGAGCGATTGAGGCAGATGGGCAACGAGGGCTTTTCGAGTGAGCACGACGACCTGCACATAAGAGGTGAGCTGGCCGCGGCCGCGGTGTGCTACGCCTCACCGGAGCAACTGTTTGTTAAAACACAGGACCTTGAAGCTATGTTTTTCGAGGATCCCTGGCCCGAGTCGTGGGAAAGTCAGTGGGACAAACGGAATTACGAGGGTACAGCCATGATTCAAAACGGGAGCCTTCCTCTCGACCAGCGCATACGCAACCTGGTCAAGGCGGGGGCGTTGATCGCAGCTGAGATAGACCGTCTACAAAGGAGGAAAAATAGAAATGGTAGCTAGCACACCATCTAAACCAACAGTGGATAGAGAGGAAGTCTTACGTCTCAGAAAGGAGGGAATGACACAGGAGAAGGTAGCGGAAACCCTCGGCTGCAGCAGGGCCTACGTCAGGTCGGTCATAAACGAGGCCAAGGGCCAACATGAAGGCGTTGCGTTGTACCATGTGACTCCAATCGACGTCTCTCTACTCCTAGACAATCCCTGGCAGATCAGGTCGCCTATCACCGATGATTCGGTTAAAGGGCTTGCTGATGACATATACAAGGTGGGTCTTCTGCAGCATCCGCAAGCGAGACCCTCGCTAAAGCACCCTGGCTTCTTTGAGCTGGCCTTTGGGCATAGGCGGGTGATGGCCTGGCGGAGGTTGGTGAGAGAAAACAAACAGCGTCCCGAGATCTTCGTGCAGGTAGACCACCTGATGAATGACCGCACCATGGCTCTTATTGCAGCCTCAGAGAATTGGGAGCGAGAGGACGTCCCGCTCATCACGCAGTACGCCGCCTGGAAGAGGAACCTGGACGATATCGAAGGTCTGACCATCCAGGACATGGCGGAGAGCATGCACCTGGACCGCTCCACTGTTTCCAATAACCTCCGCCTCCTGCAGCTCCCTAAAGTGGTGCTGGACAGAGTCGACTCCGGGGAGATGTCACCCAGAGCCGCCAGGGAGTTCCTCTGCCTGGTCAGCAAAGACCACATGCACGAGCTGGAGATGGAGAATGTCATCGAAGAGATCGCTGGTACTTCTGGTTGGAGGGGAAGTCCAGATTGGCGCAACGGCAACATTAGAAGGCTCATAAAGGAATCGGTTACGAGGTCGAATGTTGCCTCCTGGCGCAGGCTTGACTCTCTCAAGAGCAACAATGTGTGGTTTGACTACGGCAGCTCTCATAGAACGCCACCGAGCTTCGATGTAGAGGCGTTCAAGGTAGACTACCCCTCCAAGATTCACAGTATTCCCTGGGATGAGGCTAAAGAGAAGAGCCTGGATTATACATGCGAGGTAAAGGAGTGGCGCAAACGCCATGATTTGACGAAGGGTGAGACTACAGGCCAGGCCGTTCCGACTAAAAGCGGGGATACAAACAAGACTGAGATCCTGGCAAATGACCCTGTGGTCAAGAAGCTCCTTAGCGTTTCCACGGAAACGGGGAAGGCCCCGAACATCAAGAAGCTCACACCCGAGCACCTAAAGGCCTTGGGCACCAGGGCGACGGTGGTTAGTGAGGATCACCGTCACTCAGGCTCAGGCTTCTTCAAGGGGCTTAACGGCGACTACAGCGGAGCCAGGGCTCCTTTCTATTTAGAGAATATCAAGGAGTGCATGAATGAGTGTACCAAGGGGGCCATCCACGTAAAGAGCTGGGCAAAGCCTTACATGGCCTGTACCAATGAAGAGTGCTATAGGACAAAGCTAAAGGCCGGCCGCGATAAGGTAGCTGAAAAGGTGGAGATTGAGAAGACCCGCATCATGAATGAAGATCGGGAGCTGACAGAGGTCTTAAAGACAGTCCAGGTGCCTCTCGCCCTGATGCTGACTCAGATTGTCGACATAGCGGACAACCACGATCTTCTTTCGAGGCTGTATCCAGTGGGTCGAGAACGCCACGGCGCTCAGGACTTTGCCTACCTACCTGAGTGCGCCGAGCTAGTTATGAGCGTATTAAAGGTCAGCACTAAAGGCAAAGACTTCTGGAGGGTTAAGGAAGATGTCATGCACAAGCTGGCGAAGGCCTCCGCTGAAACAATCCCTACCATCTGGGTCAATCTGACAGTCTGGGTGGCCAGACAACAAGGGCCCGAAGAAGTGAAACGCCTGGCCGAAGCGTTGAGACTCGCATGAATGCCAAAGACATGGCGCTTAAGCGGCAGCGATGGAGAGAGCGGGGCGTATGTACGTCCTGTGGGAGTGATCGAGACATCGAAGATATCCAATGCTCTCGATGTAGGGCGATGAATCGCAAGTCGCAACGAAAGATCTCTAGAGAGACTCATACAGGTTACCAGGCTGCCCTTATTGCCCGTCGGCGCAAGGCGGGAGCGCAGCTCGAAACGAACCAAAGAAAGGAGAACAGAAGAAGATGACAGAGAAATCAGGGGGTTGCCTTATAACGATAGAGCGATTGAGGCAGGTGGGCAACGAGGGCTTTTCGAGTGAGCACGACGACCTGCACATAAGGAGATGCCCCGAATGCTGCCTTCGGGAAAGAGCAGTGAGGAGACGTTACGGTGAGTGAAGACAACAAGAGCTATCAAAAACCCGATATTCAGTTTCATGACCAACCCCGCAATCTCGACGGCGTGACGGTCCTGGAGCTCAAGCTAGATTCCATCGACGTGTTGGAGTGGCATCCGCTACCCGACGGGCAGGGCAAGCCGACTCAAGTGCATGTCTCCGTGATGGTTGAGGGTCTGGACGTTCCGCTAGTCATGCGTTTCAAGGGGCCTGGGACGTTGGACGCTCTCATATCCGCACTGGCTGTCCACCGCTTCCACGTATGGCCCGACCGGGACGACACCGACAAGGAGGGGTTGCTTTGATGAACCTAGCTGACCTACAGCGCGAGGCCCACGCCATCGCCAAGGAGCACGGCTGGTGGGATCAGGAACGCACCTTCGGAGACCTGATAGCGCTGGTGCATAGTGAGCTGAGCGAGGCGCTGGAGGCGTATCGGGAGCATGGTGGCGTGGTCAACATGTTCAAGTATAGGGACGGCACAAAATGGTTTTGGCATGACACCAGTGGGCACCCGGTAGGCGTCGCATCCGAGCTGGCCGACGTGGTGATCCGGGTGGCGGACATGGCGGAGTGGTACGGGATTGACCTGCAAGGATACCGACTGACTGCTGGGCATAGAGCCTGGAGTAAGCGCGAGTCTTTCGGGGAGTGGTCAGGCGAGGCGCATTGGCTGTTGAGTCAGGCGTTTGAACTGGCCTACGCCGATACGGAATTCCATTCCAACGAACGCGGCGTGAATCAGCGACTAGCCGATGTCATCTTATGGGTGGAACGCATGGCCGCCCACTACGGCATCGACCTGGACGCCGCGATCGAGGCGAAGATGGAGTACAACAAGACCCGCCCATACCGCCACGGAGGGAAGGCGCTGTGAGGCTCCTGGACCTGTTCTGTGGTGCTGGAGGGGCAGCTATGGGCTACAGCCGTGCTGGCTTCGACGAGATCGTGGGCATTGACGTCAAGCCGCAGCCCCGCTACCCGTTCGAGTTCGTACAGGCCGACGGACTGGAGTACTTGGCAGAGCACGGCCACGACTACGATGCCACCCACGCCAGCCCGCCGTGCCAAGGCTACAGCATCATGCACAACCTGCCGTGGCTCAAGGGGCGGGAGTACCCTCGACTAATTAAGCCCACCAGAGATTTGCTGGTTCAGATAGATAAGCCGTGGGTAATTGAGAACGTTGAGGGAGCAAAGTGGGGTTGCAAGAACTTGGTGAATATCTCAAGGCAGATCGGGTATGACATAACGGATCATGGCATGAAGGCAAACTATCTCTGCGCGACAATGTTCAGCAAGCCCCTTTATCGGCACCGTCTGTTTGAGACGAACTGGTTCTGGTTGGCACCTGGGCATCCGAAGCATACGTTGAACCTTCACCCCCGATCAGAGCGGTATGTCTACGGTGGCACGGTCAGGGGCCTCCCGGGCGGCGCGACTGGACTGGACGTGAGGCCACGCGAGAACCCAGTGAATAGTGCATGGCGTCAGTACCACGATGGAGCACTGAATATCAGGCCCGGATACGAAAAGGTGCCCTTATCTTACCCGACGATTGTTGGCGAAAGACTCCGTGCGAATGGCAGACCAAAGGACAGCGAGATCGGATTATCTGTTGCCTACCGTGAATCTGCTGGCCGGGACAGCGGTGGTCTGACGCAGCCCGCGAATTCCCTTGCCCGCTGGCAAGGGAACGGTGCTCACGGCAACGGCGTTGGCCACGCGAAGGGGTGGCGGCTCGCAGCCGAGGCGATGGGCATCGACTGGATGAAGCGAGAAGAACTGACTCAGGCGATCCCACCGGTATATTCCGAATTTATTGGGCGGCAGATGCTGGAGGCGCTGTGAGATGGTCTACGCTGACATTTGGACATGCCGATTTTGTGGCCGAGTGAACGATACCCCGTGTTGCTCTTGTGACGGCAGGATATGTAGCGAAGGCGTTAGCAAAATGAAAGTTGCCCTGTACCTGCGGGTCTCCACTGACCAACAAAACCTGGAGAATCAACTGAGGGACCTTCGGCGCGAGTGTGACCGGCAGGGACATGAAATCGTCGCAATATATCAAGAGGCTGAAAGCGCATGGAGGGCTGGCCACCAGTCGGAGCTAGCAAAGGCCTACCGAGCAGCGCGGCAAGGGCGCTTCCTGGTCCTGTGGGTATGGGCGCTTGATCGGCTATCACGCCAGGGAGCTGCATCAATGCTGCAGATCGTGTCCAGGTTTGGCAAGGCAGGAGTCAAGGTGTTCTCTCTTCAGGAGTCGTGGACATGGCAATCAGGCGAGATGCTGGAGTTATTTCTATTAGTCGCTGGCTGGGCAGCACAAATCGAGTCTCAGCGGCGGTCAGAGCGTACCAGGGCGGGGCTGCAGCGTGTAAAGGCGAATGGTAAACCCCTTGGGAGACCACCCGGTGCCAAGGACAAGAAGAAGAGGAAAGAGCGTCGAAAAAAGGATCGGTCAACTTTCCTATCTGAGGTCTAGATACAAAATGAAATCACCTAAAAAGGATCCTTTTTTGGCAGGATATTGTTCCCCCTCTCACAGTCGACCGGCGCCCTCGGGTCGCAGCCTTTGGTTCCTATCAAACAGTCCTCGTAATCGAAGAGGACGCGTAGCAATCTTTCCAGCGCGCACCACCTATCCAACCCCGCCTGAAACACCATCTCTGCCTTCTTGTCCGACCATGGGTACGTATCCCTTATTTTCTGCCATTTCTCTATAAGCCAAACCTGGCCAAGGCGGAGCTTTTCAAGGATATCGACAGCGCCTTGTGGCAACTGCTCTATAGCGGCCATCCGAACAAGGAAGCTGCCAGTCCTGGATAGAGTCTTTTTTGTTGTTCCTGCTGCTGTAATCATGCTTCACTCCTCTCAAGGAGTCATAGACTGTGTCTATGGCTCATGATAAGCAAAAGCTGTAAATACTTTTTTCTCAAAACACCTGCCACCACCTGCAACAGGGGGTTGCAGGTGTGGCAGGTTAAAACGGGATTCTTTTTTAAATTCAAACAATTTCGTGATTTACTTTCACAAGCCATAGATGCAGTCTATGGCTCATCTCCCTCTCGGGCTAGCCTTCGGAAGCGCCATTGCCACCTACGGCACATGAAGGGCTTCAACAATGATTGGGTAGAGCTCGTTGCACATGTTGGCCAGGAGTACCTTTATGCGGTGGACGCCAGTGACCTAGGAACATTAAGGAATGTCATGCAGCATACCGATGAATATGTAGCAGGCAACGGTTGGTACCCTAGCGAAGCTCCAAAACCTTTGGAGAAATGGGCCTTTGGAGGCGGTGGAGACGATTTCCAACTCACGTATCTCGGCACCAGGCATGAACTGGGGCAGCTGATAAGTCTCGCTCTTAGACTTGCGGCATATCCAACGCGAAGGCGGCGTTCTACAGCTCCCAGTACCACTTTACCCTAAACAGCCCCCTCTACGTCGATCCTGCGGTCATTGAAATCTAACCAAAGTCTCAAGAATCGTCCAATCCCTATCTGACGGCTATCTGTAAGACCTTCTAACTCTCTTCGAGGAAGGCCCTCCAATCAAACGTCTTATCAGCCCCCGGGTCCGAGTCCATCTTGATATTGAAAGTCGTTGCCCCTACCGTGTCCACCCACCAGGTGATGCCGTTGGTATCGGCTGTAGGGGTAATTAGCACTCTATCTGGCGTGGAACCGAGGCCATGAGTGACGGCAATACTGGTCGTGCCATTGGCCACCGTTGCAGTTCCAGACCTGGCTGTAACCCCTACCGTTAGGTTGACCCGGGTATTCCCTGGGTCGTCGGCGCTGGTCACTGCAATACCAGCTCCGCTAACAAGGTTGATGCCGCCTCGTTGCGCTACCAGTGTCCCATCGTCATAAATGTCCATAAGCCCACCAGACGTTTGGCTGATGAGGGCAACCAATAGCCCAAGAATGACGATGGCAAAAGCTAACGCTGAGCTGGTTTTCATCATGGTGCGCTGAATCCTGTGAATCCTGTAATCAGATAGCTTTCATTACCCCCCTCTTCACGCCATCCCATGATGGTTACTGTATGTTTCTCACTCTTCAAAACGCTGCCAGTGCTATAGTCTACGTCTAACACGAAGATGCATTGCTGCCCCCCACAATCGCTAGACACGAATCCTGTGATCGTGAAATGACCGTCCTCTTCCTTTACCTTCTGCAAGAGGTGTCGTGCTTTGGCGTAGGTCTTACGGTTAACAAACTGATCCAGCCATGGCTCCTTACCCCGATTGATCGCGGCGTAAAGATTGGAGACCATATACCTCGCAAAACTTATGCTAAAATCGGTGGCCTCCTGGCTGGTTGAGTTAGGATTCCCACCCTTACCGCCTGCTGCAGCGCAGGCTACGCCTACTACCGCGCCGACTCCGATCAGCACGACAACTAATGCCAATTTCAATGTGTTGTTCATACTATAGCCCTCTTCTTGCGAATGGATTGCTGCCTCTAATTGTGCTTCTGCTGACCTTTTCACGCTTGATTCTTTCTTTAGGGTCTGGCCTGAACGCCAGGCGATTTCCGGACACTGCGACTAGAAAGGCACCGATGTCAATGTCCTTCTTTGAAGGTTTCGAGTGATCCGTCGAAATGACCTTGAAACTTTGTTTAGGTCTCTTGCTGCCACCAGCGAAGGGCAAGTATTGGAACCTGCCAGTGTCTATGTTAAACCTAATTGTAGCCTGTCCCTGGTTCCACTGCACGATGACGGGGTATACCCCTGGTTGTAGCCTTCGACCATTAGGTAGCAAGAATCCTACCGTTTTGAGTAGTTGGCGTGGTGTTTCTGGTGTGCGCTCTTGGTTCCGCAATGTCCGAGGGGGCACCGGTGTCTCCGGCGCTCTTTTTGGCTCTGGATCCTCCACAGGTTCGGGTGCGGTGTCCTCAAATGGTTCAAAGCCCGTGGACACCATGGTTTCAAAATTGAGGTCGGCGCTCGGATTGACGAAATCTTGCCCAAACAGGTCCATGCCTGGATCAACTATCACTTCGAAAAACGGGTTTCCGATAGGTTCGATTTCCACGAACGGCTCGAAAGGGACCTCTTCTGGTATCGGTACAACGCTGGGTGTTGGCGTCACTCTTGGGGCTTCACTCGGTACCTTCTCGGGCTGCACTGGCTGGATGCTGGGGTCAATGGACGGGCTAACTGGATGAACGCTAGGGGCGATGATCGTTGGCTGTTCCACCTGCTCTATCTGTGGGGTTTCGAAAGGATCGACTGGCACCGCTTTTACACGTTCAATATCTCCGAATGTTTTGGGTATAGGCGCTACGACCAGGCCACGCCTCGCTTGTACTGGCGCCATTCGGATCGTGGTGCCAGTCATGACGGGCGCAAGGGGTTTGACCACGGTCGGGACACCGCCGCGCCCCAATGTTTCTTCAGGGAAGATTATTTCTAATCGCCTTATCGCATCTCTGTATTCGCCCACCGCCTTTGCGACCCTGGCGGACAGGGCGGTCAATTGTGAGACGGTTTTGATGTCCCCAACTCCCAACTGGTTCAATTTTAATATCTCGCCTTCGTTCAAATCACGCCCCGCCCTCTTCGCTTTGACTACTATCTGTTGGGCCTGTTGCAATCGGAGGGCCTTGGTTCCCAGAACTGCTTCGGAGCCTACTTCGAGTGTTGACAACCTGGACCTGGCTGCGCTAACGTCGGAGGCTAGGTCCAGATACTTTTCGGGCTGCCCTGGGAACTTCCGTCGGGCTTCGGCCAGGCGCTCCGTTGCCCTGGTGAGCTGGGCCTTCGCCTTCGCTATTTCATTGGTGGTCGGATTCAAGCTCAGCTCTACGGTATTCTTTGCGTTGCGTATCCAAACGGACTTCGTCTGTTCTATCGCCTTTAAGACTCTTTTGGCCTGCATCGGGTCGTCGGCACTTATGAGCCTGGCCTCCACTTGTAGATCCTTTACCACGTCATCGAGGGCATCGGCGTACTGTTCCAGCCTGCGCCCTGCTATGCCAGCGGCCTCAGCTGGGCTTTTGGCGCGCAAGAAGAGTGACAAAGGTTGCAGTTTCCCGCCCGATTCGATAGCTCTGGCTTCTATCGCCGCTTTTATGTAGGCCTCCCGTGCTTTCAGGGCGTTGTCGATAGAGCCTTTCAATTGAGGCCGCATGCCAAACAGGTTCGTGCCCGCTTCTATGGGCCTGAAAGTGATTATCGGTTTGCTGATGATGCCTGCTTTCGCCAAGCCGCTAGGTATCTTGAGTGCTGTGGCCACCGCCTTGACAATTGGGGCAAGGATAAGAATGTCGGAGACGATGCTGACGCCCCGCCAGGCTGGGGGCATTTCGTTCCAGAACTTCACCGTCCCATATATGGGGATCAGGCTTTCGCCTATACGCTTCAAGTTCTCAGGTTCTTTGAAGGGGGCAACGAGGTTGCGAACCTCTTCTCGCTGCATTTCCGTCTCTATCTGGCTGCGCATCAATTCGTCTCTCGTCGGCCCAGCGTGACCTTCTGGAACGAAGGGCGTCGGGACGAAGCCGTCCCTGTCTGGAAAGACCTGGCCATAGAGTTTGCGGATGTCAGTGGGGGACATTTGACGTATGTCTTTTATGGATGCCGGTGATTCGGAGTATAGCACGTTTCCGTCTTGGTCGACGCCAGCAAAGTTAGCTTTTTTGGGGATGAAGCCTAGCTCTTTGTATTTCTCGAATGTTTGCTTGTCGCTAAGCCCTGTCATGTCAAGAGCGGAGCTTCCCTGCTCCTGTAAGGCAGTCCTCGCGACTTGAGGCAGACTATTAATCCAGTCGTTAGTGACGATAACGCCGTCGGGAAGCTGGATGGTGTTCTCTGCAAACACTTCGACTCGCTCCCGTTGTACTCTTGTTAACTCTTCTTGCCCCAACGAGGCCAGTATTGTGCGGTCATCACTAGACAATGACGCCAGGGCCTCTCGCGCCTGGCTCAACTGGTCGTCGGTGATGTCGGTAACGTCCCGCAGGGTTTCAGGGTTTATATCGTTGGCCAGTGCCCTTAGAGGGTCTATTTGCCCCCCTTCGCCGCCTGCCCTCTCTTGAACGAAGGTCAAGACGTTGGCCAGCCGTTGTTGTTCTTCGATGTTGGCCCTGGCTCTCTCCCAATCTGCTTTCGTGACGTCCAGGGCGATGCTCTGAATCGTCTCAAAGTTTATGTCCGCTTCCAGGGCCCGCTCCAGGACAATGCGCCCCTCTTCATCCCCTGCCTTCTCTTGAACGAAGGCCAGGACGTTGGACAGCCGTTGTTGTTCTTCGACGTTGGCTCTGGCCCTCTCCCAATCTGCTTTCGTGACGTCCGGGGCGATGCTCTGAATCGTCTCAAAGTTTATGTCCGCTTCCAGGGCCCGCTCCAGGACAATGCGCCCCTCTTCGTCGCCTGCCTTCTCCTGGACGAAGGCCAGGACGTTTTTCAGGCGTCCGCGCTCTCTGTTTACCCCTTCTGAGCCCTCCCTTTCGAACAACTCTCGTTCCTTGGGCGTGAGTCCAGCCTTGATTTCCTCTTGCTGGCGCTCGACTTCCTTCTTTTGGGTTAGATTGAATTCTTCCAAGCCCAGTTCCTGAAGTTCCTGCTGGTCCGGCTCCGACAGACCTTCAAAGGTCTCTTTGTGCACCAGGTCGCCAGTATTTAATTTGACGGTGGTATCAACAAGCTCCCTGGCCGTCTTCACTGCTATGGGTGTAAAGACCTTCTCCGCTATCCGTTCGCTACCGCCTTCTCTCAAGAACGCATCGAGGCCTCCATGGTATTCTACGGCCGCCTCCGCCGACTTCTGGGACATGATCTCGCTCAGTATACGTTCACGTTCCTTGGTAAAACCTGGTCTCAATTCGAACGTACCACCTGCCTCTTCAATGGCTTTACGGAGTGCCTCTCCAACTTGATGTCGAAGTTCCACAGTATGTCTATCACGCTCTGCTATGTTTGTGGCAAGGGCAGTTTGCCCGCCACCAGCGTCCCGTACCTCGAGTGTAGGCTTGGGGGCCTCTTCCACCACTCGCTGCAATTCTCGCATTGCGACTCTGCGAAAGATTTCGGCGCGTTTGTCCTGCTCTAGCTCTTGCTTGTTGTCAGTGGTCATAGACCTGTTCCTTAACCGTTTCCATGGAAACGCCCGCTTTTTCGGTCAACGTCATCTCCCGAAAAGCCGAGTCACGAACTCAGCCAAAAGAGGTATGCCCAGCACGGTCAGCAATGTCCATCTGATGGGTTGTGCCGCACCTTCGAAGATGGTGAAGTTCCACGTCAAGACGTTCGCCCAGCTCTTCAGATAGTTCAAGCCGGCTGCGAACCAGGACAGAGGATTCAGTGACGCCCCCTCAAAGGGATTGGATAGTATGCGCACTTGAGATACGCCTGACAGGTCGGCGGCATCCGAGGCCAACGTCGCCTGCTCTCCGCCGATTATTATGTAGCCGTCGGCCATCGCGCCCATTATTGCGACCACCAGCCAGAGGCTCATCGTAGCCGCGACTAACTTAGCCATGGGCCCACCCAAACACGCGAAAGAGTCCATAGCCGCCTACCAAGGACACAGGCAAGAACAGCAATACAGGATGGACAGCGCCCAACAGTACGCCAACCATCATCACAATGGCGGAGGCGAAGAATGCCAAACCGCCAGAATGTAGTTTAGCGATTACTAAGACGCTTGCGATGAATGCCAAGATCAGGAACACACCCGCTCCCGCCACGTAGCCAGAAACTCCGCCCAATTCCGTTCCCAAGTCGGCCCAGACCAGTCCAACGTCAGTAGCGGCTGCGTTGGCCGTTATAGTGTCCCAGAAGCTAGTTCCGCCAGAGGGATTGAATTCCTGGAAAGGATTGAAGCTGGAAGTTACCAGGGCTTCTGGGATCGCCAGAGGAAAGAGATGCCATGCCTGGGTCAATATCTCCCGTCCAGCGTCAGTTATGCCAGAGGATCCAACATAGTCCCCAGGGCTTGTTGAGTCTATATCGGCTACTTCCAACTGCAACAACATGGCTCTCGCCGCCGCCGTCAGTTCGGTCTCAGTGTCGGCCTGGGATGCTGTGCTATGCCACTCGCTGATGCTTGCTGTCGCCGAGCCGGGGTTGTCCCAATACAACGGCGATGCGTTCAATCGAATCTGCTGTGTTCCGTCGTTCCACACAAGCCCTTCGGAGGTTACTTGCGCAGCTGAAAAGTACATAGCGGCGATTATGTATCCAGTATTGGGCACGGTGGCTATCTCATTGATGGTTGCGCCCTGTAAGAGGCTAAAGGTCACGTCGCTGGGCGCGTAGGAGCTCCACCCGCTGCGGTAGGTTACGGTGACGTCATACGTAGCGTCTCCCAGTCCCGTTGAAACACAATCGATAGTCACAAGGTCATCAAACAGCTTACAACTCGTGGTGATGTCGGTCGAGTCGGCCACCACAGCCCAGTCATCGGTGCCCGTCTCCACCACCCTATTGACGATCTGTATGGAGTCCTGAAAGTCCCCGCTTGAAACAACTACGCTGAAAGAGTCATAGTCGCCCGTCTGAGATGTGGGAGCGACATGGGCACGGCCTACGACCAGCCAATCGTCGTCTTCAAGTACGTGGCGGAATATCTCTGCCTGGTAGAAATAAAGATTGAGTGGGGCTGCTGCATAGGATGGAACAATGCCCACTAGGAGGGCTATGAAAGAGAACAAGACCCCAATTATCGCTCGCTTCACGTCATGCCCCCTGCGAAAAGCGCCTGACCCCACCTGCAGCGGCCAAGCAGACGATAGAAGCTATAACGACTATGAACAAACCATATAGCCCCAATGTCCAGCCGATCCAATAGAACAGCACAAGGGGGATCGTCCCCAAAAGCTCGTTTACCGACCGTGTCCATGCCCAGGCAGCAATGGCAAAGCCTAGAGCCGAAACCAAGATGAACCAAGCCGCCTCAGAGGTTATTGGCAATTGGTCAAGGCCAACCTCGATCTCCGCTCGGAAGGGGAACTGAGCTGCGGATTGTGTGTTCGTTGGGTCAATCCCAGACGTGCCCAGCGTGTTTCGGACATCCTCGGCCACTGTTGCGTCTTGCAGGGACTTGATTTGAAGGCCATTGAAATATCTGGTGATGCCGCTCATATCCCGGGTCAGGCTGTAGATGCCGTCGTGATCGCTTCCGCCAGTAGAGACGTCCTCTACTGTTCCAAGCCATGTCCAGGAGTTCCCGTTATTGCCCTCTTGCGTCTGTTCCAGGTCATCCGGCTCGAACTCCCAATCAAGGACATCGATGCTGTCCTTCCATGCCTCTGAAGCTGAGGCCTTTATAACCATAACTCCATCCCAATAAAGGGTAATGCTATCGCCGCTGCTTCCTGCATCCGTGTGAGCCGTCACCCACACTCTGAGCCAGGCAGTATTGGCTGGAGCCGTTTTATTATCTAGAATGATTCGCGTGAAATCAGATGTGGTCTCCCCAGCCGTAGTTAAGTTGCTTGCATTCAGATCGCCGATTCGACTTAAGCCAGAATCCAGCCATTCATAGATGAGTCGAGCCCGCATTGTGCTGCCGCTTATGGCTGTGATATGGCCCCAGGCTGAGATACTCCATATTTCGGTGGGCGCGGCAGCAATATCCTGTCGGCGTCCAGTATCATATGTTGTATTCGCCCCACTTCCGCCACTGCTGGTATTCGTAATATCAATTAACACGTTGGCATTGCCAAATTTAGCCTGGGTTGTGCTTCTTGCATTGGCGCTGACAGAATGGCTGCCACTATTAACGCTATTCCAATCCGTGAAGTCTGTGGACTCATATGAGGCATTCTTGACCTGATTGGTTAAGCTGCCGACAGACACGTCGTTAACATAGCCATCGACGTCCGTCCTGACGATAAAGTCGTTGGCGGTGCTGTATATTGTCGAATCGAAGGTAGCGCTAGCAAAACCGTCGCTGCCGCCGCCTTCTGACGTTGCTGTCTCAAGCACTGTCAATTCAAGTGCCGTGCCGTCGGCCGTAAGGAAGACCGTATATTCGGTATCTACAGCTAGGTCCGTTCCTGTTTCATCTGTAGTGACGCTCAATTCGGTTGAATCGACGTAGGTCACGACTATGGCGGCGTAGTAGAAAGCGAGGTTGGCTGCTGTGTCGTTGAACTCAGTAATTTCCACCACAAGCTGGACGCTATCAAGGTCAGACGCGGTCCAGGATCCACCGCCAGGCCGGGCGAAGTCGTCTACGTCGGAGCAGTCATTCCCTGGAGTAGTGCTCTGCAGTGTTCCTGTCGTACCGCTAAGCCTAACACCAACTTTCCAAGATCCTGGAATCCCTTCGACGTCACAAACTATATCTACGTCCATGATGCTGACCCCAGTAGGGCTGAAGTCCCCCACGTTGACGGCATCCTGAAGGGTGTTGTCTGGAAGGGCATCGACCTCAAGAACCCGCGAGGTGATACCGTCGTTGCTTTGCAGACAGTCCCAGTGGCTACCAGAGGCACATCCTGATTCGTTGGCGATGTTCTCAAAGTCGCCCGTAGCGTTAGGTAAGAGTGTGGCGGTTGCCGAAGCATACACCCTGCCATATACGGTCTCTACTCCCCCGGGATCGTCCAAGCTGATCTCGTATGCGTCCTGCTTACGAACAACGTACGCCTCCGACGTAGGCCAGGATTGGACGTTGAAGCCAGCCTGAGTGAATAGACGGGTGGTAATATCCAGGTCGGCATGATCTGTAGCTGTTATCGTGTCCCCTGAGCCGTCCAAGAGAAATCCCTGGTCCCGAGTTGCCGTACTATTGCCGGTGTGGAATACGTGCGTGATGCTGGACCCGTCGGCCAACGAGGGGACTTGCACCCACCATGCCACATCGTCGGAGGTCATACCCTGGGCGACGTGGCGCAACTCGGCACCCGCTTGGGTCGACATTCGGCTGTCCTCCGCGTCCGATTGCATGTAGCCTTGAGCGATGAGATTCGCGGGCTGCGCTGAAATGGCGATTGGGGCGTTTGTAAGGGTCGATCCGCTATCGTTGACAATAGTCACGCCTGATTGATAGGCAAAGGTGTCTAAACTTTCCCCTTCACCTGCGACGGAGGTGGAAATTATGAGGAAGCTGAGAATTACACCTGTTACGAGTCTGAGACGCATTATCGGTTATCCCACTATTTATACAGCTCACCAAATATCAGATAGGCTATGATAGCAAGTACGTTGAAAGCGCAGGTGAAGGCCATAGTCTTCGCCCACGACCAGCGTTCTCCTACGCCTGCGACGGAGGTGGAAATTATGAGGAAGCTGAGAATTCCACCTGTTACGAGTCTGAGACGCATTATCGGTTATCCCACCATTCTTTATCGTCGTGGGCTGCATCGAATATGCTGATGGCGAAGAAGGCCGCCAAGAACACCAGGGCAACGGCAAGAACTTCTATACCCAGTGTCGATCTGGCAAAGTTGGCCAGCCATAGTAACGCCAGTATCGCTGCGACATGCAAGACGAAATTCATTTATACAGCTCACCAAATATCAGAAAGGCTATGATAGCAAGTACGACGATAGCGCCGGTGAAGGCCATAGTCTTCGCCCCCGACCAGCGTTCCTTTTTGTAGCTATAGAAGGAACGCAAGTAAGGCATTTTCAGCATGGAATAGATTCCGCCAGCCGTCCTAGCGGGCATAGAGCCGAAATACTGAAGGCCGTCATTCTTAGCTTGCTTCTGCTCTTCCTCCATTTCTTTATAGAGAAGATTCGTGTATAGCGGGTCGTATTTGTAAAGTCGTAGCTTGTGCTTTCCATTCCTGCCCCTGCCGCTTTTATCGAAAAAGACTATCCAGAAGGGCTTATCAGCCTTCACATACCCCGCGATGAGGCCAACTGGCAGTCCTGCGACCATGCCGAGAACGCTGCCCAACAAGAACATGCCTATGACCTGGTGAAGCGAGTATAGAATAATACCGAAGAATCCCGACAGCCCGACGAAGGAGTAGAATATCCACTTGGCTATCGTTGGCTTGCTGGAGTGCCCTGGCTCGACCCGACAATGTGCGGGGAGTTCCTTAATGAGCTCAGCGGTTGGGAGGGTATAGAGGATAGTCCCCATACCTTCTATGTAGGCTATCAGCAGCTCCCGCTTTACGCGCAATTCCCCTAGTGCTAGCTGAAATCGGTTGAAGACCTGCGTTGGAACTGCACGACTTGCAAAGGTAGTCATTTCTAAATCACCTGTCCCCGATTGTTGATGAGCCACATCACGATGGGTATGGAGACAGCTACCGCCAGGACCGCTACAGCGACTGCGAGAATCAACTGGACATTGATCGTCTTATCTTCACGCCGTTTCTTTTCTCGCGATTGGCGTCTGTCAAATATGATGGTGTAAGCCACTTTCTGCTGGTCTACCAAGGTCTTGCTGTCTCTCGGAGGCTGCGACGTCAAAGGCCAAGGAGATTGATTGTCGACTACCATGACCTGCTGGCCTATTTGCAGGCTCTCCCGTATCTTATGATTAGCCTCTTCGTCCATCACGTATTTATTCGCGTCCAGGGCATTTATAATGTCCTCCATCTTATCGACCTTGACTGGCGTGTGGAGACGAAATACTGGGTCTTGAAGCAGTGAATGCCATTGGCCGACCAAGCCAAGGTCGTTTTCTTCTTCTTCTACCGTTACAAACCCGATATCAGGTGTGGCTTTGCGCCTGTACCACTTACCAATGTTCAAATACCGTAGCTCTATTGAATTCATTGGCCACTCGGCTCGTTCATGTTGCCACGGGGATGAAGCAATTTATCCATGATACCCCTACTAGCATTCTTATCCTCTAACTGGCGGGTCAAGATTCGTTCGACCTCCCCTCTGGATTTCCTGTGGCGGCCTATCTTCAAGCTGCCGAATGTCCTCATGATGGCCTCTTCGTGGATGATTCCATATTCCCGCTTGTAGTGGTCAGTTACCCAATGGGTCAAGTCTGTTATCTCGTCGTCTTCCCATTCGCTTCGAGCGAAGAGCTCAAACAAATCTTTAGGCGAAGCGAACATCTCCCCAGCGAGGGAACCACCCTCGTTGTTTAGGAATGTGCGGAACTCATCGCTGTTCGACGGCACTCCATATTTTGGGTGACCCCGATTGTTGCCAGTTCCGTTGCCCTGGTCTTCTCCCGAACCGTTCACCGACGTATCGCTTAACTTTTCCAACTGAGGATTAACCGAATCTGATCCCTCAATATCTCCCCTGACCGTATTCTCACTCATCATCCTTCTCCTCTTCATATTCCACATCGTAACCCTGCCTGGCTAGAACAGCGTCCCTATTCTTCAGGCGCAGAGGCGGGATTTCTTCGTCCGTATCGTAGGTCCCGAAGAGTTTATCCGTGCCAAGGGTGGTTATAGATATGTCGTACTCATACCACGATGGGATTTTCGGTTTACGGGGCGGGAGTCCGGGTATCTCGTTACCCCACAAATCGTATATGTGTTGACGAATTCCTTTGCCGTCTGCAATGACCCGCACGTTGATGATCCAGTTGACTTGCAGAAGGGTCTTAATATCGATGACCCTGGCAAATTGGGTAGCTGCTATGACTTCAATGTTCAGCTTCCTGATCTGGGTAAGATAGTCATACCAACCAACGTTGAGGCCAGAAATAGAGCGACTGTTGGGAACGGCAGTGGCTAACTCGTCAACAAACATCGTTCCGTTTCGAAACTCACCCCTAAACTGGGTGGCATGTTCAATCAAGTCTGGGTCGACTACGTCAGCAAATTCGTTCTTGTAATTAGCGAACAGCTTAAAGTCGACTCCTAGCTTCTCCCTGTATTTCCTATAGCGCTTCTTTATCCAGTAGGACTTCAATTGCATGTACAGCCCTTTCCCTGACCCCCGTTGCCCCAATACAAGCAGCACATCGGGCTTAAACTTCCGCTGAGGGGGCATTTCCGAGATGTCTACAGGGGCGTTGCCGTCTTCTCTCTTGTTCAATGCAAGGGAGGAGGGCCCTGTAAACGGTGAAGGTAGAAGGCTACTCTTCTTCTGTAGTTGTAGAGTCATTAATCCCCTTAGCAAAGTCACTAACCACTTCATCAAATGAACGTTGGTTTTGGTAGTGTATTAACCGCCGCATCTTATTTTTCTGTTTAGCCCTTATATCTGGGGCGGAGGTCCTTCTCTCTTTCAATAGCTCGGGAGCGAATTTCTCCAACACGAGTCGAAGCATCTTCCCGTAGTGCACCGAACCAGGAACGTTTTTCCCATTCTTCCAATAATTGACCAGCCTGTATTCTTCAATGCCGAAGTCTTTTTGTACTCGATACCATGAAATGCCAAGTATCTCACGGGCTTGATGGAAGGTATCTAGAGCCTCCTGCGCAGCGTCGACGAACTTTCTAGGCTTCTGACCTTCACCGTTAGCCCAGCCGTTAACTGCCTCTGACACCTCTACTTTGGTTTTGGGCTTAACTTGGGTCATCTCCATATAACTATTATACTCCCCCCTGTTCAGATGAAACCTGGTTTCATCTATTTATATGTGGCCGTCTATCTATAATGGAAGTCATGAAAGTAAGCAGCATGGTTGGGGGTGTGTTCGTCGTCCTGGTCGGTCTATTGGCGATGCCATACTTGTTATCGCTAACTGCGGATTTGTCGGGCATCCCGGCCTCAACGCTTTTGAGGGCATTTCCGATCCTCATCCTTGCGGCTGCCATCATAGTTATTTTGAAATTCATTCGTAAATAGAAGGAGGTTCAAATGGGCTCGAACATGATGAGGATCATTGGTTCCGTTATCGTCTTGATCATCGGCCTCACCTTCTCTGAGGAAGTGGTCAATGCGATGGTCGCCGCAGGAGGCGCAACCGGCGTCGGCTCGGCCATCGGCTTTGACATCGTGAACAGAGTCATGCCCGTGCTGTACTTGGTCTTCTTGATCAGCATCACCTTCGTTACCGCTGGTGGCATGGGAGTGGTCACAACTGCCAGAGGCCGTGCCCGTCGCGCTAAGAAGTAATCGTTCTTTGTGAGTAGCCAATGACGACACAGGTGAAGCCGCATACCGTACTATCTGGCCTTCTGGTATGCGGCTTCACCGCTAAACTCGCCTTGGTCTCGTCTCTTCCTGGTTTCCTTGGCGTAGACGGCGGGGCCTACATGCTCTCGGCAGACTACGTTCGGGGCCTACCGCAGTTGGCAGACTTTACACGTCCGCCCCTGGCCCCAGGCTGGGTGTTGGTTCCCTTCTTAGCATCCTTCGGGGACATGCTTGGACTCAAGATATTCCATATCTTAGCCTCGCTCGCCATCATTCCCCCGTTCTATCTGTTCGCACGCCTGTACCTGCGACCCTGGTTCGCCGTGATAGCCAGCGGGTTCTTGCTGGTTGACTGGCGCTTCTTCGAGATGTTCATTGTTGGCCCCCTGCCAATGATAGGCTTCGGCTTCATGTTATTGGCTATGGTGGGAATACACGGCATAGTTAACGGCAAAGGATGGAGACATGGCGGCTATGTAGCGTTGGGCATTCCCCTGATATTCTTCACTAATCAGACTGCAGCTGGCATATCCCTCTACATCCTACCTATCTACACTCTCTTGACCCTCTGGTCTAACAGGGGACAGGAGAGCTTGAAGATACAAACCTTATTAGCCCGTCTCGGCATTTTCGTTTTCATTGGGCTGCTCTTGACCGTCCCCGCTTATCCCTACTACATCGGCGTCGCTCCTGGCTCCGAGCTACTGGTTTACCCAGGTCCCTTCATCTATCTCTCCAATGATGTGGCCCTGTTCTACATGCTCATAATGAGCTTGGTCATCTTGGGAGCAAGCCTGGTATGGGGTAATCGCCCCATTAAGGCGTTGAGCCTGGTCCTCCTGGCGACGATGCTAGTTGTACCCTGGAACTCCAACGATGAGACTGTGATGAATATCTTCTATCGGTCACGCTATCTTATGACGGTATTTTTCTACGTCTGCGCCGTCTGGTTGATGCAGTTCCTGGTGGACCGTGAGTCAACTTACCGTTGGGTCGGAGTGCCTTGGCTAGCGACCGTGTTTGGCATTCTTATATTTGGATTAGGAGTCATCTGGGAAGGGGAAAGCGTCAAGACTCAGATGGTGACGGCTGAAACAGCGAAGGCCATCCAGCAAATAGACGGCGATAGCACTGTCGTCACTAACAACTACAGTATGGCGCTTTACGTGGCGGCCTTGACTCGACAGCCTGTGACTTGGGCACAGGGTGCAGAGCCGCCGCCCGCCTATGCCGTCCAACACGAGAGGACAATTTGCATATTCAACTGGGTCGAGGATTGCAACCCCTACTTCAACGCAGGGCTGATTGCCGCTAAGTACGTACTTGCGGAGACCCGCTGGCCTCATAAATTGGAATATTCCGACGGATTGTACGGCAGGATGTGGGGTGCTCTGCCAGACCCTTGGCTCTTCACTGATCGGGCACTCTGGCTCGAGCTGGTGTACAGCGAGGGCACGACAAGATTATGGAGGATCAAGTGGAGCTATGCATGGCGGCCTTGACCCGCACCCTGCTTGACCACTATTTGTGGCTGCCTGTATTGGCAGGGCTGTGGTGGATCATGTTAGACCCAACCGTTTCCATGGAAACGCCTGAACTTTGGAGGATTGAAGAACATGACGAACGCAACTGACTGGCTTAATCGCATGGCTGCTGACCTTGATGAAGCGCAAACACTGCAGGAGGCAAACGCCGCCCTGCTTGTGAGGAAGACGCTCACAGACCGCTTTCGAAGGGGAGTTGTCGAGGGGCAATTGACCCAGGAACGGTTCAACGAGAAGGTCATATCAGGGGACCTGCTATGCCAGAATTAGGGGATAAAATAAGTTCAGAACCGCAAAAAAGAGGTGAACAAGATGGCCAAACGTAAAGGGCGCTTCGATATCAATAGAGATAGAGCTAAACAAGCCAAGATCGTTGTCCCAAGGCACCCAAAAACGAAAAAAGAACTGCGCCTGCAGAAGAGATGGGAGAGGACTCCGAACCGTCTTGATAAAGAGGGCGTTGATACCAAGATAGTCGAACGTAAAGAGCGCTTCGATATCAATAGAGATAGAGCTAAACAAGCCAAGATCGTTGTCCCAAGACACCCAAAAACGAAAAAAGAACTGCGCCTGCAGAAGAGATGGGAGAGGACTCCGAACCGTCTTGATAAAGAGGGCGTGGATACCAAGATTGCCAAGCCCAGAATACGCCGTAGGAATCCCTTTGGTAGAATGAGGCTCTAGGTACCAGAATCCTCGACAAGTTCCAGAACCCTCTCGAAGAGGACCCTCGGGATCACGTAGAAGAGGATCACTAGGGGTAGGAAGATCACTAAAAGGGATACCCAGATACCCCACAGGATACGAGTGGCCGCCAGCCATGCGCTCTCTAGGACTCTCTTAACTATTGCCATATGAGCCTATACCCGTCTGGGTGGTCTGTGACCTCTATCCCATGAGGTGGCGTGTTAACAATGAGGTGTCCCGGCTTTGCACAATAAACCCCGTTTTCAGGCTACTTTCTGTGCAAGACCGAGTTGTGCACAAAAATTAGGTTCGACTCCAAACTCGTGAATCGCTTGGATCAGCACGCAGATATTATGGCATAGAACCTTACAGAGGACTTCGTTGACCATGCCGCTGTCGCTCTTGCTGCGGACCGAATCTCCGAATTTTGCCTTGCACATCGAGAACACCGTCTCCACATTGGAACGACGGTGGTAATGAGTCATAAACGCTTCCCGGTTAAGCATAAAGTAATGGTACATGCGGCCCCACGCCGAGTTTTCCGTGGTCGGGAGCGTATTGCTCTTGAACGGAACGAACGGCGTTGCGTCAATGGTCTCGACCGCTGCCAAGTTCTTGTGGCTCAGGTACGCCTTGTCCGCCGAGATTTCGGACATGTGAAAGTTCCTGGCGGTCTGCTCCAAGAGAGGCACGAAGTAGGTGGTATCGTGAGCTTCCCATCCGCTCACATCGACGCTGGTGACAATATGCGTGTTGACTCCGCACATCAGATGCACCTTGACCCACTCGCGGTTGTCGATGTCTCGCCCGTACTTTTTGTTGTACCAGTGGATGAAGCGGGACGTGGTGAAACCGCTAGAGTCAATGGCGAATTGAGTCTCCACGGCTTTGAGCGGGAGGCTGCTTACGGTGACCAAGTGCTTGAGGATCGGTGTCATATCGGGATTGGAAAGGTAGTTTGTGACCGAGTTGAAGTGAGGAGTGCTGGCGACCAGGCCCTCAGGTTTAGCGTCCCGAAGGTCGCTGGTAAAACGTCGGGAAGAGAAGCCGGTGTAAACCTTGTAGGCCGAAGCAAAGAGCATGTCTGCCAGCGGGAGTGCTGGACGGCCTCTGCCTTCGTGGATAGGCTGCTGGATACCCCTACAGAGATCAGCCAACAGGACGCCGAACCGAGTCTTTTCCTCGGATTGCGCTGCATTGTAAGCCGTCCAGTTCTGAGGGTAAGTCTTGCGCGTGACCTTGGTCACCCGGACCGCTTCAGTCTCCGTAACCATTCCGTTCTCGTCAGTCTCGCGCTCCATGACATACTCGACCGCCCACAGGTGCTTGCACTTCACTTGGCGGGTTTCATGATCGGGGCACGAACATCGGAGCCCAGGTATAACGGTGTACCTCTCGCCGTCCTTGGCTTGAGACGGCACCAACCAGGTATCATCCTGTCTACGTATCCTGCTCTTAGCCGCTATCTCCAATCCTCTTTGCTGCCTAGCGTCCATGTCTGCTTCCCCCCTTAACTTACCTAGCAGTATATTACCACCAAGGGCTTGCAATGTCAACCTTGTGAGCATATACTACAAAGGGATCACTACCAGGGGTGCAGAATGGCCATTATTGCGATGAAGGGGTATGCCTGTGAGCGATGTGAGCATAAGTGGGCACCCAGGGCATTAGGCCAGGAGCCGAAGGTATGCCCGAAGTGCAAGAGTCCTTATTGGAACACTCCTCGCAAAGCAACCAAGACCGGCTAGGAGGCAAGCATGGCAAAGAAAGGCGAAGAGATGATCCCGTTCCCTGGTGAAATGGGAATCAACGAGTTCAAAGGAAAGCCAATCCGGAAGGTTTTCGAGGAAGGGGAATGGTTTTTCTCCATTAGCGATGTGGTCGGCGCAATCGTTGAAACCGACAGGCCCTCCAAGTATTGGTCAGACCTCAAGCGCAAGCTGACAAAAGAGGGCTCCGGTCAGTTGTCCGAAAATATCGGACAACTGAAAATGACCGGTCCAGACGGCAAGGAGTACCCAACTGATGCAGCAAACGCCGAAACAATGTTCCGCATCATCCAGTCTATCGGGTCGCCCAGAGCGGAGCCATTCAAGAGATGGCTCGCCAAGGTAGCGTTTGAGAGGATTCAGGAATTCCAGAATCCAGAACTCGGCATCCAGAGGGCAATACTCGACTACCAAATTCAAGGACATTCAGACGACTGGATAAAAGCGCGTATCCGGACTGTTCTAAGTCGCAAGGAACTAACCAGCGAGTGGGCCAGTCGTGGGGTGACAGAGGGCAAGGAATACGCAGTATTAACCAACGTGATTTCCCAGGAGACGTTCAATATCGCCATCAAAACGCACAAAGAGGTGAAAGGTCTGGCCAAGGAGCACAATCTTAGAGACCATATGACCGACATGGAGTTGGTCTTGACCATGCTAGGTGAAACATCTACTGCCGAGCTGGCCCGTGCGAGAGACTCACAAGGATTTAGTGAAAATAAAGAAACTGCTCATGCTGGAGGCAAAATTGCTGGTGACGCGAGGGAGAACTTTGAGAGGCAACTGGGCCGACCTGTTGTCTCAAGCAGCAATTTCCTTCCCGAGAGAGGCGACCAGAGGCAACTTCCACAAGGTGAGGCATAGACTGGCATGATAATCGAAGCACCGCTAATGCCATCCAGTGAACGCCGTGGGGGCACCCACGCTGCTGCCATCCGGTATCCAGGATCGAAATGGAGCCTTGCCGACCGGATCATCGAGCTATTCCGGCCACACTATCATTACGTCGAGCCGTTCTTCGGCTCGGGTGCGGTGTTC
Source organism: Dehalococcoidia bacterium (assembly GCA_965249025.1). Lineage (GTDB taxonomy): Bacteria > Chloroflexota > Dehalococcoidia > Lucifugimonadales > CAYTFF01. The sequence goes on from OZ252215.1 coordinate 44,464, forward strand.
TTCTCAAAGCCGAGAGTCCCCCACGAAGTCATAAACGATAGGAACAGCCAGGCAACCAACCTTTTCTTGGTTCTTCGGGATCAGACCGAGGAACTATGTTGGAAGTTGGAAGCTACGCCATGGTCCCGAGACGAATACGACCTATCGCACATCATCACGGCCGACGCCGTTGAGAACGCCCGTCGGTTCGTGGTGCGTTGCTGGCAGGCTCATGGAAGCGACCTCGCTAAGAAAACCGGCTGGAAGAACCGTGGCCCGAGTCAGCGGGCAGGGGGAATGTCTCACCGATGGAATAAGGTTCCTGAACAGCTACGAAGGCTAGCTGATCGGCTGAAAGACGCCGAGATTGAGAATCGTGATGCTCTTGAGGTTATTGAGCGACATGCTGCGGAGGATTGCCTAATTTACGCCGACCCACCCTATCCGCACTGCGTCCGAACTCAACACATGTACAGCGATGAGATGGACGACGACGCCCACATATTGCTACTGAAGGCACTTCTCGCGCACCCCGGCCCCGTGGTGGTGAGCGGCTACGGCAACGAGATATACGACGATATGCTCAGCGGATGGAGCCGCGTCGCTATGAAACCACCCAAGGTAGAGAAACAGGCAGTTCGGCTTGAAGTCCTTTGGGTGAAGCCGTAGGCAAGCTATTTAGGCCAGAGAGCCTTGAAGTAATCCTGAGCCTTGGCAAGGGGAGACATGATGGGAGCAACCTCTAGACAGAACGTTTCGGTTACCCAGTCGGCCCAAGACAGTAGCGGGAAGTATTTCAACTGCCCACCGGAATTCATGTAGCACTGCCAGAGCCGGTGGCGTCGTCCTCCGTCGTCAATGTAGCCGTTGAGCGAAGCCCCTTCAAAGAGCCAATCTACGGCACCCTTCGGATCGGCGATCTTTAGGTTGATCGGGAAGCAAAGGACTTGAAACTTTCTCCATTTCGCGTCGTGAGCGAGCACGCTATATCGGCTGCCAGCAATGTCTATTGAGTCCGCAACCGCCGTTTGCCAACCCGATACAAGGTCCACGATGGCGGGTCCGGCGAGCGTCGGATCAGTGGCCCAATTGATCTGGAGAGCAAGAAGATGCTTCCTGAACGTAGCGGCTGCGTTTGAAAGCTCCATGAAGCTGGACAGGTTCTTGGGTGGTTGCATCGCAGTCATCTTGCAGGAGATACCGAATGGCTTGCCCTCTGCCTGGATCAAGACATCAAATATCCCCTTATCCTCGGGCGTGGTGCCCTCAAGCACAGCAGCTAATGCCCGCTCGTAATCACGGAACCCAGGCATTGACCCGCCAGCCTTTAAGGTTACCTGGCCGCTCCCGTCCCTGAAACTACTCAGGGTGAGGCGCAGCCTCTCTAGTTCCCGGCCGTTGAGGGGTCGATCCTTGTAGGGAGCGTACACGCACAAATACTACCCGTCGCAGAGTTTTTTGTCCAAGGCCGCCGTTCCCATTAAGAATTATTTGTGCAGACCGTTGATTATTTGTGCAGGACGCCTTTTATGTGCAAAGCCATGTATCCCTTATAAAACCCGATGACTCATTTAGCTTGTCAGTAGGGGGGAGTACCTACTCAGAGCGGCCCAAAGCAGCGGAAGCACTAAGACAAGCAATGGAGACGATACCCTTCGTAGATGACCCCACCAAGGCTCCAGAAATAGGTAAATACAAAGGTTTCACGATGCGGCTCCTAAAGATACCAGGAGCAGGCTACAAACTTCTACTCAGTAATCCGTCCACTGGCTACGTCCATGCAACAAATAGCATTCCGATTGAGGACTTGACAGCTGCAGGCGCAATGCAGAGAGTGGACAACCGCCTCAATAGCCTATCTAGCGTCTTAGGACAGAAGCGCCGTGATTTGCAAGACGCTAATAGCAATCTGGCAACTTACAGGCTACAGGCTGACTCTCCCTTTGAGCATGAGAACAAACTAACTGCCATGAAAGCGGAGCTGGATAGGCTTGAAGGGAAATTGCAAGGCAAAGATGTTTCAGACCAACCCGCCCACGAATTTGAAATGCTCTCAGAGGAACCACTAGATGGGGAAAAGCCCGCATTCAGGTTCACAATGCGGGGAGATGAGCCACATATAGAGCCGGAGTCGACTGCTGTCAAAGAGCAAGCCATAGCGAACTTAGAAGAGCCTGATAAAGAGCCTTGGCAGCTCCCTTATGAAGAATGGCGAGGTCACGAGTCAAGAATAATAGGAGAGGAACTGCCGCCTACTACTGAGAGCCAAGCTTTTCATAAAGAGCAAGTCCTTGAAGCTGTAGAAGACGATATGCCTGTGCCTGCCAAAGTGATAGCAGAATACAAAGACCTTGTGGACCCTACCGCTGAAAGCCTCTCTGGAGACAGCGTTTCCACGGAAACGGGCAAGACTGTGACCCACAATGTGCTGGCCGACTACCCCGACTTAGCCAAGGCCATAGCCCCAGTAGAGGCCACACAGCAAGTTGCCAAACCGAAAACACTAAGGCCTCAAAAACGTTCAACTTCTACAGAGTCATTAGGAAAGGGCGTGGATACCAAGATTGTCGAACGTAAAGGGCGCTTCGATATCAATAGAGATAGAGCTAAACAAGCCAAGATCGTTGTCCCAAGGCACCCAAAAACGAAAAAAGAACTGCGCCTGCAGAAGAGATGGGAGAGGACTCCGAACCGTCTTGATAAAGAGGGCGTGGATACCAAGATAGTCGAACGTAAAGAGCGCTTCGATATCAATAGAGATAGAGCTAAACAAGCCAAGATCGTTGTCCCAAGACACCCAAAAACGAAAAAAGAACTGCGCCTGCAGAAGAGATGGGAGAGGACTCCGAACCGTCTTGATAAAGAGGGCGTGGATACCAAGATTGCCAAGCCCAGAATACGCCGTAGGAATCCCTTTGGTAGAATGAGGCTCTAGGTACCAGAATCCTCGACAAGTTCCAGAACCCTCTCGAAGAGGACCCTCGGGATCACGTAGAAGAGGATCACTAGGGGTAGGAAGATCACTAAAAGGGATACCCAGATACCCCACAGGATACGAGTGGCCGCCAGCCATGCGCTCTCTAGGACTCTCTTAACTATTGCCATATGAGCCTATACCCGTCTGGGTGGTCTGTGACCTCTATCCCATGAGGTGGCGTGTTAACAATGAGGTGTCCCTCAGAAAACAGTTGACTGCGATAGAGGACGCTTTAAGTATATCCCTCTCCATTGAAAGGAAGAGGGTTAGAACAGGTACGCAATGGCGCTTCCTAAGGCTAGCCCGAGAGGGAGATGAGCCATAGATGCAGTCTATGGCTTGTGAAAGCAAAACACGAAATTGTTTGAATTTAAAAAAGAATCCCGTTTTAACCTGCCACACCTGCAACACCCTATCTGAATCCTATGTGGCAGGTTGTTTCCGCACCTGCCACCCTTATATCTACGACCTGCCACCACCACCTGCAACCCCCTGTTGCAGGTGGTGGCAGGTGGTGGCAGGTGGTGGCAGGTGTTTTGACAACCTGCCACATATAACTTTATATCTAGGGTTGCAGGTGTGGCAGGTGTTTTGAGAAAAAAGTATTTACAGCTTTTGCTTATCATGAGCCATAGACACAGTCTATGGCTCATCAAGAGGAGTGAAGCATGATTACAGCAGCAGGAACAACAAAAAAGACTCTATCCAGGACTGGCAGCTTCCTTGTTCGGATGGCCGCTATAGAGCAGTTGCCACAAGGCGCTGTCGATATCCTTGAAAAGCTCCGCCTTGGCCAGGTTTGGCTTATAGAGAAATGGCAGAAAATAAGGGATACGTACCCATGGTCGGACAAGAAGGCAGAGATGGTGTTTCAGGCGGGGTTGGATAGGTGGTGCGCGCTGGAAAGATTGCTACGCGTCCTCTTCGATTACGAGGACTGTTTGATAGGAACCAAAGGCTGCGACCCGAGGGCGCCGGTCGACTGTGAGGCCTGCAGCTTGAAACGAACCAAAGAAAGGAGAACAGAAGAAGATGACAGAGAAATCAGGGGTTTGCCTCATAACGATAGAGCGATTGAGGCAGATGGGCAACGAGGGCTTTTCGAGTGAGCACGACGACCTGCACATAAGAGGTGAGCTGGCCGCGGCCGCGGTGTGCTACGCCTCACCGGAGCAACTGTTTGTTAAAACACAGGACCTTGAAGCTATGTTTTTCGAGGATCCCTGGCCCGAGTCGTGGGAAAGTCAGTGGGACAAACGGAATTACGAGGGTACAGCCATGATTCAAAACGGGAGCCTTCCTCTCGACCAGCGCATACGCAACCTGGTCAAGGCGGGGGCGTTGATCGCAGCTGAGATAGACCGTCTACAAAGGAGGAAAAATAGAAATGGTAGCTAGCACACCATCTAAACCAACAGTGGATAGAGAGGAAGTCTTACGTCTCAGAAAGGAGGGAATGACACAGGAGAAGGTAGCGGAAACCCTCGGCTGCAGCAGGGCCTACGTCAGGTCGGTCATAAACGAGGCCAAGGGCCAACATGAAGGCGTTGCGTTGTACCATGTGACTCCAATCGACGTCTCTCTACTCCTAGACAATCCCTGGCAGATCAGGTCGCCTATCACCGATGATTCGGTTAAAGGGCTTGCTGATGACATATACAAGGTGGGTCTTCTGCAGCATCCGCAAGCGAGACCCTCGCTAAAGCACCCTGGCTTCTTTGAGCTGGCCTTTGGGCATAGGCGGGTGATGGCCTGGCGGAGGTTGGTGAGAGAAAACAAACAGCGTCCCGAGATCTTCGTGCAGGTAGACCACCTGATGAATGACCGCACCATGGCTCTTATTGCAGCCTCAGAGAATTGGGAGCGAGAGGACGTCCCGCTCATCACGCAGTACGCCGCCTGGAAGAGGAACCTGGACGATATCGAAGGTCTGACCATCCAGGACATGGCGGAGAGCATGCACCTGGACCGCTCCACTGTTTCCAATAACCTCCGCCTCCTGCAGCTCCCTAAAGTGGTGCTGGACAGAGTCGACTCCGGGGAGATGTCACCCAGAGCCGCCAGGGAGTTCCTCTGCCTGGTCAGCAAAGACCACATGCACGAGCTGGAGATGGAGAATGTCATCGAAGAGATCGCTGGTACTTCTGGTTGGAGGGGAAGTCCAGATTGGCGCAACGGCAACATTAGAAGGCTCATAAAGGAATCGGTTACGAGGTCGAATGTTGCCTCCTGGCGCAGGCTTGACTCTCTCAAGAGCAACAATGTGTGGTTTGACTACGGCAGCTCTCATAGAACGCCACCGAGCTTCGATGTAGAGGCGTTCAAGGTAGACTACCCCTCCAAGATTCACAGTATTCCCTGGGATGAGGCTAAAGAGAAGAGCCTGGATTATACATGCGAGGTAAAGGAGTGGCGCAAACGCCATGATTTGACGAAGGGTGAGACTACAGGCCAGGCCGTTCCGACTAAAAGCGGGGATACAAACAAGACTGAGATCCTGGCAAATGACCCTGTGGTCAAGAAGCTCCTTAGCGTTTCCACGGAAACGGGCAAGACTGTGACCCACAATGTGCTGGCCGACTACCCCGACTTAGCCAAGGCCATAGCCCCAGTAGAGGCCACACAGCAAGTTGCCAAACCGAAAACACTAAGGCCTCAAAAACGTTCAACTTCTACAGAGTCATTAGGAAAGGGCGTGGATACCAAGATTGTCGAACGTAAAGGGCGCTTCGATATCAATAGAGATAGAGCTAAACAAGCCAAGATCGTTGTCCCAAGGCACCCAAAAACGAAAAAAGAACTGCGCCTGCAGAAGAGATGGGAGAGGACTCCGAACCGTCTTGATAAAGAGGGCGTGGATACCAAGATAGTCGAACGTAAAGAGCGCTTCGATATCAATAGAGATAGAGCTAAACAAGCCAAGATCGTTGTCCCAAGACACCCAAAAACGAAAAAAGAACTGCGCCTGCAGAAGAGATGGGAGAGGACTCCGAACCGTCTTGATAAAGAGGGCGTGGATACCAAGATTGCCAAGCCCAGAATACGCCGTAGGAATCCCTTTGGTAGAATGAGGCTCTAGGTACCAGAATCCTCGACAAGTTCCAGAACCCTCTCGAAGAGGACCCTCGGGATCACGTAGAAGAGGATCACTAGGGGTAGGAAGATCACTAAAAGGGATACCCAGATACCCCACAGGATACGAGTGGCCGCCAGCCATGCGCTCTCTAGGACTCTCTTAACTATTGCCATATGAGCCTATACCCGTCTGGGTGGTCTGTGACCTCTATCCCATGAGGTGGCGTGTTAACAATGAGGTGTCCCTCAGAAAACAGTTGACTGCGATAGAGGACGCTTTAAGTATATCCCTCTCCATTGAAAGGAAGAGGGTTAGAACAGGTACGCAATGGCGCTTCCTAAGGCTAGCCCGAGAGGGAGATGAGCCATAGATGCAGTCTATGGCTTGTGAAAGCAAAACACGAAATTGTTTGAATTTAAAAAAGAATCCCGTTTTAACCTGCCACACCTGCAACACCCTATCTGAATCCTATGTGGCAGGTTGTTTCCGCACCTGCCACCCTTATATCTACGACCTGCCACCACCACCTGCAACCCCCTGTTGCAGGTGGTGGCAGGTGGTGGCAGGTGGTGGCAGGTGTTTTGACAACCTGCCACATATAACTTTATATCTAGGGTTGCAGGTGTGGCAGGTGTTTTGAGAAAAAAGTATTTACAGCTTTTGCTTATCATGAGCCATAGACACAGTCTATGGCTCATCAAGAGGAGTGAAGCATGATTACAGCAGCAGGAACAACAAAAAAGACTCTATCCAGGACTGGCAGCTTCCTTGTTCGGATGGCCGCTATAGAGCAGTTGCCACAAGGCGCTGTCGATATCCTTGAAAAGCTCCGCCTTGGCCAGGTTTGGCTTATAGAGAAATGGCAGAAAATAAGGGATACGTACCCATGGTCGGACAAGAAGGCAGAGATGGTGTTTCAGGCGGGGTTGGATAGGTGGTGCGCGCTGGAAAGATTGCTACGCGTCCTCTTCGATTACGAGGACTGTTTGATAGGAACCAAAGGCTGCGACCCGAGGGCGCCGGTCGACTGTGAGGCCTGCAGCTTGAAACGAACCAAAGAAAGGAGAACAGAAGAAGATGACAGAGAAATCAGGGGTTTGCCTCATAACGATAGAGCGATTGAGGCAGATGGGCAACGAGGGCTTTTCGAGTGAGCACGACGACCTGCACATAAGAGGTGAGCTGGCCGCGGCCGCGGTGTGCTACGCCTCACCGGAGCAACTGTTTGTTAAAACACAGGACCTTGAAGCTATGTTTTTCGAGGATCCCTGGCCCGAGTCGTGGGAAAGTCAGTGGGACAAACGGAATTACGAGGGTACAGCCATGATTCAAAACGGGAGCCTTCCTCTCGACCAGCGCATACGCAACCTGGTCAAGGCGGGGGCGTTGATCGCAGCTGAGATAGACCGTCTACAAAGGAGGAAAAATAGAAATGGTAGCTAGCACACCATCTAAACCAACAGTGGATAGAGAGGAAGTCTTACGTCTCAGAAAGGAGGGAATGACACAGGAGAAGGTAGCGGAAACCCTCGGCTGCAGCAGGGCCTACGTCAGGTCGGTCATAAACGAGGCCAAGGGCCAACATGAAGGCGTTGCGTTGTACCATGTGACTCCAATCGACGTCTCTCTACTCCTAGACAATCCCTGGCAGATCAGGTCGCCTATCACCGATGATTCGGTTAAAGGGCTTGCTGATGACATATACAAGGTGGGTCTTCTGCAGCATCCGCAAGCGAGACCCTCGCTAAAGCACCCTGGCTTCTTTGAGCTGGCCTTTGGGCATAGGCGGGTGATGGCCTGGCGGAGGTTGGTGAGAGAAAACAAACAGCGTCCCGAGATCTTCGTGCAGGTAGACCACCTGATGAATGACCGCACCATGGCTCTTATTGCAGCCTCAGAGAATTGGGAGCGAGAGGACGTCCCGCTCATCACGCAGTACGCCGCCTGGAAGAGGAACCTGGACGATATCGAAGGTCTGACCATCCAGGACATGGCGGAGAGCATGCACCTGGACCGCTCCACTGTTTCCAATAACCTCCGCCTCCTGCAGCTCCCTAAAGTGGTGCTGGACAGAGTCGACTCCGGGGAGATGTCACCCAGAGCCGCCAGGGAGTTCCTCTGCCTGGTCAGCAAAGACCACATGCACGAGCTGGAGATGGAGAATGTCATCGAAGAGATCGCTGGTACTTCTGGTTGGAGGGGAAGTCCAGATTGGCGCAACGGCAACATTAGAAGGCTCATAAAGGAATCGGTTACGAGGTCGAATGTTGCCTCCTGGCGCAGGCTTGACTCTCTCAAGAGCAACAATGTGTGGTTTGACTACGGCAGCTCTCATAGAACGCCACCGAGCTTCGATGTAGAGGCGTTCAAGGTAGACTACCCCTCCAAGATTCACAGTATTCCCTGGGATGAGGCTAAAGAGAAGAGCCTGGATTATACATGCGAGGTAAAGGAGTGGCGCAAACGCCATGATTTGACGAAGGGTGAGACTACAGGCCAGGCCGTTCCGACTAAAAGCGGGGATACAAACAAGACTGAGATCCTGGCAAATGACCCTGTGGTCAAGAAGCTCCTTAGCGTTTCCACGGAAACGGGCAAGACTGTGACCCACAATGTGCTGGCCGACTACCCCGACTTAGCCAAGGCCATAGCCCCAGTAGAGGCCACACAGCAAGTTGCCAAACCGAAAACACTAAGGCCTCAAAAACGTTCAACTTCTACAGAGTCATTAGGAAAGGGCGTGGATACCAAGATTGTCGAACGTAAAGGGCGCTTCGATATCAATAGAGATAGAGCTAAACAAGCCAAGATCGTTGTCCCAAGGCACCCAAAAACGAAAAAAGAACTGCGCCTGCAGAAGAGATGGGAGAGGACTCCGAACCGTCTTGATAAAGAGGGCGTGGATACCAAGATAGTCGAACGTAAAGAGCGCTTCGATATCAATAGAGATAGAGCTAAACAAGCCAAGATCGTTGTCCCAAGACACCCAAAAACGAAAAAAGAACTGCGCCTGCAGAAGAGATGGGAGAGGACTCCGAACCGTCTTGATAAAGAGGGCGTGGATACCAAGATTGCCAAGCCCAGAATACGCCGTAGGAATCCCTTTGGTAGAATGAGGCTCTAGGTACCAGAATCCTCGACAAGTTCCAGAACCCTCTCGAAGAGGACCCTCGGGATCACGTAGAAGAGGATCACTAGGGGTAGGAAGATCACTAAAAGGGATACCCAGATACCCCACAGGATACGAGTGGCCGCCAGCCATGCGCTCTCTAGGACTCTCTTAACTATTGCCATATGAGCCTATACCCGTCTGGGTGGTCTGTGACCTCTATCCCATGAGGTGGCGTGTTAACAATGAGGTGTCCCTCAGAAAACAGTTGACTGCGATAGAGGACGCTTTAAGTATATCCCTCTCCATTGAAAGGAAGAGGGTTAGAACAGGTACGCAATGGCGCTTCCTAAGGCTAGCCCGAGAGGGAGATGAGCCATAGATGCAGTCTATGGCTTGTGAAAGCAAAACACGAAATTGTTTGAATTTAAAAAAGAATCCCGTTTTAACCTGCCACACCTGCAACACCCTATCTGAATCCTATGTGGCAGGTTGTTTCCGCACCTGCCACCCTTATATCTACGACCTGCCACCACCACCTGCAACCCCCTGTTGCAGGTGGTGGCAGGTGGTGGCAGGTGGTGGCAGGTGTTTTGACAACCTGCCACATATAACTTTATATCTAGGGTTGCAGGTGTGGCAGGTGTTTTGAGAAAAAAGTATTTACAGCTTTTGCTTATCATGAGCCATAGACACAGTCTATGGCTCATCAAGAGGAGTGAAGCATGATTACAGCAGCAGGAACAACAAAAAAGACTCTATCCAGGACTGGCAGCTTCCTTGTTCGGATGGCCGCTATAGAGCAGTTGCCACAAGGCGCTGTCGATATCCTTGAAAAGCTCCGCCTTGGCCAGGTTTGGCTTATAGAGAAATGGCAGAAAATAAGGGATACGTACCCATGGTCGGACAAGAAGGCAGAGATGGTGTTTCAGGCGGGGTTGGATAGGTGGTGCGCGCTGGAAAGATTGCTACGCGTCCTCTTCGATTACGAGGACTGTTTGATAGGAACCAAAGGCTGCGACCCGAGGGCGCCGGTCGACTGTGAGGCCTGCAGCTTGAAACGAACCAAAGAAAGGAGAACAGAAGAAGATGACAGAGAAATCAGGGGTTTGCCTCATAACGATAGAGCGATTGAGGCAGATGGGCAACGAGGGCTTTTCGAGTGAGCACGACGACCTGCACATAAGAGGTGAGCTGGCCGCGGCCGCGGTGTGCTACGCCTCACCGGAGCAACTGTTTGTTAAAACACAGGACCTTGAAGCTATGTTTTTCGAGGATCCCTGGCCCGAGTCGTGGGAAAGTCAGTGGGACAAACGGAATTACGAGGGTACAGCCATGATTCAAAACGGGAGCCTTCCTCTCGACCAGCGCATACGCAACCTGGTCAAGGCGGGGGCGTTGATCGCAGCTGAGATAGACCGTCTACAAAGGAGGAAAAATAGAAATGGTAGCTAGCACACCATCTAAACCAACAGTGGATAGAGAGGAAGTCTTACGTCTCAGAAAGGAGGGAATGACACAGGAGAAGGTAGCGGAAACCCTCGGCTGCAGCAGGGCCTACGTCAGGTCGGTCATAAACGAGGCCAAGGGCCAACATGAAGGCGTTGCGTTGTACCATGTGACTCCAATCGACGTCTCTCTACTCCTAGACAATCCCTGGCAGATCAGGTCGCCTATCACCGATGATTCGGTTAAAGGGCTTGCTGATGACATATACAAGGTGGGTCTTCTGCAGCATCCGCAAGCGAGACCCTCGCTAAAGCACCCTGGCTTCTTTGAGCTGGCCTTTGGGCATAGGCGGGTGATGGCCTGGCGGAGGTTGGTGAGAGAAAACAAACAGCGTCCCGAGATCTTCGTGCAGGTAGACCACCTGATGAATGACCGCACCATGGCTCTTATTGCAGCCTCAGAGAATTGGGAGCGAGAGGACGTCCCGCTCATCACGCAGTACGCCGCCTGGAAGAGGAACCTGGACGATATCGAAGGTCTGACCATCCAGGACATGGCGGAGAGCATGCACCTGGACCGCTCCACTGTTTCCAATAACCTCCGCCTCCTGCAGCTCCCTAAAGTGGTGCTGGACAGAGTCGACTCCGGGGAGATGTCACCCAGAGCCGCCAGGGAGTTCCTCTGCCTGGTCAGCAAAGACCACATGCACGAGCTGGAGATGGAGAATGTCATCGAAGAGATCGCTGGTACTTCTGGTTGGAGGGGAAGTCCAGATTGGCGCAACGGCAACATTAGAAGGCTCATAAAGGAATCGGTTACGAGGTCGAATGTTGCCTCCTGGCGCAGGCTTGACTCTCTCAAGAGCAACAATGTGTGGTTTGACTACGGCAGCTCTCATAGAACGCCACCGAGCTTCGATGTAGAGGCGTTCAAGGTAGACTACCCCTCCAAGATTCACAGTATTCCCTGGGATGAGGCTAAAGAGAAGAGCCTGGATTATACATGCGAGGTAAAGGAGTGGCGCAAACGCCATGATTTGACGAAGGGTGAGACTACAGGCCAGGCCGTTCCGACTAAAAGCGGGGATACAAACAAGACTGAGATCCTGGCAAATGACCCTGTGGTCAAGAAGCTCCTTAGCGTTTCCACGGAAACGGGCAAGACTGTGACCCACAATGTGCTGGCCGACTACCCCGACTTAGCCAAGGCCATAGCCCCAGTAGAGGCCACACAGCAAGTTGCCAAACCGAAAACACTAAGGCCTCAAAAACGTTCAACTTCTACAGAGTCATTAGGAAAGGGCGTGGATACCAAGATTGTCGAACGTAAAGGGCGCTTCGATATCAATAGAGATAGAGCTAAACAAGCCAAGATCGTTGTCCCAAGGCACCCAAAAACGAAAAAAGAACTGCGCCTGCAGAAGAGATGGGAGAGGACTCCGAACCGTCTTGATAAAGAGGGCGTGGATACCAAGATAGTCGAACGTAAAGAGCGCTTCGATATCAATAGAGATAGAGCTAAACAAGCCAAGATCGTTGTCCCAAGACACCCAAAAACGAAAAAAGAACTGCGCCTGCAGAAGAGATGGGAGAGGACTCCGAACCGTCTTGATAAAGAGGGCGTGGATACCAAGATTGCCAAGCCCAGAATACGCCGTAGGAATCCCTTTGGTAGAATGAGGCTCTAGGTACCAGAATCCTCGACAAGTTCCAGAACCCTCTCGAAGAGGACCCTCGGGATCACGTAGAAGAGGATCACTAGGGGTAGGAAGATCACTAAAAGGGATACCCAGATACCCCACAGGATACGAGTGGCCGCCAGCCATGCGCTCTCTAGGACTCTCTTAACTATTGCCATATGAGCCTATACCCGTCTGGGTGGTCTGTGACCTCTATCCCATGAGGTGGCGTGTTAACAATGAGGTGTCCCTCAGAAAACAGTTGACTGCGATAGAGGACGCTTTAAGTATATCCCTCTCCATTGAAAGGAAGAGGGTTAGAACAGGTACGCAATGGCGCTTCCTAAGGCTAGCCCGAGAGGGAGATGAGCCATAGACACAGTCTATGACTCCTTGAGAGGAGTGAAGCATGATTACAGCAGCAGGAACAACAAAAAAGAGGTGAGCAAGATGGCATCGCAAGTGATGACGTATCCACTCAGCCAGGAATCCGCCCAGAGAGCAGCTCCCTCAGCCCGTACTCAATGCCTGCTTGAAGCTCTATGCCGTGGTCTTGCAGACCCTCCCAGACGGGAATTACTCCAGGTCGGACAAGCGCCGGCTGATGACTGAGTTCTGGGGCATCGTAAAGATTATGGTCGCCGGTATCGAGAAAGCCGAAGCAGTTGCACGCGCCGCTGCGGACGCCGGCGCCGTTGGCAAGACACCAATAGACTGACACCCACTTAGGGTCCCTGGCCCCGAGGCCGCCGTTGCTGGCGGGCTCTTGTTTTTGCTCGTAAAATGCTCCATTTCCCTATGCTTATTACTTGCATAATTATTATAATTATGGTAAGAATACAGTATCAAATACATCACAACCATAGGAGGTTAGAGACAATGATAAAAGTGACCGAGTGGGATTGGGAAGAGGCATTTGAGCGACACGGTTTCGGAGACGGCGACGGCTTGAACATGACCAGCGACGTCAGGGACTTCATAGAGTCCTGGCTCATAGGAGGGGGCTACACCGAAGTCTTGGCCGACACCGACAATGACGGCTCCCACAACTACGTCGTGGTAACCATCAGAGCGATCGGCTCAGGGAGAAGTAACGTATTCGACCCTGCCGACTTCGAGTGGCAGGGCTGGTTAGATGATGATGGGAGCGACGAATACAGGAAGGGATTGAGAGAAGCCCTAGAGAGCGTGTTCCCTGGCCTGGTGGCAGCCCTCGACGAGAAGTGCGCCACGAAACAGTCCCCCTACACAGACGAACAGGTGGGGGAGTTGGCGGCGGCAAGCGGAGATTACATTGAGGCCTTCCATGCCTACATGGAGGATTGCCGTGTTTAAGACGATTGACCTTGTTTTGGACCTGTCTGACGATACTCCCCCGGACTCTCTGCCACCCTCTTTAACTCTCTCTGGACCGATTGCTCTCGCAGTGCTTCAACTATTGAGTACACAGATTGCTGTTGATCAGCGTCCAGCTCCTCAAAGGCCTCAATAACCTTCCGATCAATACACCGAAGCTCTGGGAAGGGGAGCCTGATCTGGTTCTGAAAGAAAGGAAGTGAAATGGAACGTAGCGACAGGTTGGGGCATCCTAATACGCGCCAACGAAGGGGTGCTGGAGCGCAAGGTTCTCAACTTGGATCGGGCGATAAAGCTCGGAGGATAGTTTGACGCCCTGGACGGCAGGATGGCGCCCTAATGATTGGCGCTCACGACTTACCCAGAGAACTAACAAGGAGAGAAACCATGCGTGACGAAAAAAGAGGAAAAGCCATGACCATCCCAACCTGGCAGGACAACCACAGCAGGTACCGCAGACACAAGCTGATGACAAAGGAACTCAGAGACAAGATCCCCACGCTCGGAGCCAACGACAACGTCGACGACTACGACGACGTCCTCGCCCAAGCCAAGCTGTTCAGCCCCTACACCGGCTGGCGCTGGTACATCACCGAGTGGGACCCAGAGACCGGAACATGCTTCGGCCTCTTCGAAGGGTTTGAAACCGAGCTTGGCTTCTTCCACCTCACCGAGCTTGCGGAATCAACCGTGCTCGGAAACGTTCCCGCCGTGGAGCGCGACCTGTACTGGGAGCCGAAGACCATCGGCGAGATCAGGAGACGGTCGTAGTGAGCCTCCAAGCACAGGCAAGGGGCGGGTTCTACCCACAGGGAAGGGGTAAATAGTGGTCGTCACAAAGGGAGAAGCAGACTTGCATAATTCTGATAGTTCTAATAAAGTGGATGGTGCCATGCCGCGAAAAGGAACTGGCCCAAAAAAGATGATGGGGGTGTATTTCCCCACCGACCGCATGAAGTTGTGGGACGAGGTACAGATATTGGCCAGGCGTGAGGGCAAAGCATGGGGAGACTACATGGCCGACCTATTTGAGAGGGAGCTGAAAAGGTTGGGAGTACCCCTCGAAAAGTGAAAGGCCCCCTTGGTTGTGGGGCCTTTCGATCACCGGGCATCACCCCGGAGATTAGAGACAGCTTAATTATACCAGGCTGTCGAACAAGGGCAACCGCAGTCTCTCTTTGGACGCCTCACTAGGCCCCCAGTTGAAGGTAGGGCTTCCACGTAGAACTGATGTGTTACTACAACCGACCCCGAGCTCCCAGCCGGGGTCTTTTGTTGCCCGAATTCCTTAGCCCCACAAGACGGTCCGCCGGCGAAATCTCGCGATGCTTCGCGGCGATGTCCTCATCGGAGATCTCATTCAAGTATGTCTGCGGGATCTTCGCCCAGCCTCCCTCCCTCTGCAAATAGGGCAGGGGCATACCACTTCTCAAGGCACTCACCGTGTACGTGTGCCTGAATCGGTGGGTATGCAGGTTAGGCACTCCAGCCCTATCCCCCAACCTCTTGAGCATCAGATAGAGCCAAGACGCCTTCATGGGCTTCCCCCACATATCGACCCACAAATAATTGTGGAGTGGTCGGAGCTGCTGTCGAGCTTGGACGTAGTCCCACAACGGCTGCATCGCGGCAGCGCCAAGGGTCATAATCCGCTCTTTCCTTCCCTTCCCCAAGACGAAGATAGACCCGCTATCCCAATTGATGGAGTCGAGGGTGAGCTGCGCTACCTCATCACGGCGGCTGGGAGTGTCCCACAGCATCAACACGGCGGCCAGGTTGCGTACAGCCAGGAAATGAAATCCTGGGGTCTGATATAGAGAAGGGTCGAGCAGCTTCAATAGGCGCCGGCCGTCATCGTCTTGAATGATGCGAATGATTTTCTGTGGTGGCTTCGGCCTTGTAATACCGGCTAGGGGGTTCTCGGCCTTGTGCTTGCGCTTGACCATCCATTTGAAGAAGGTCTTGAGACGCCCGTACTGCGTCTCGATGTGGCTCAGGGACACGCGGTCAGCAGGTCGACCCCTCTCACCAAACCACTTCGGCCTCTCTTGTAAATATATGAGGTATTGTTCGACGTGTTCCGTGGTGATGTCTGCTGCCTGGGGCCACCGCTGCTCCTCGGCATAATTGCTAAAGAGAGCCAGTGTCATCTCCATCGATTCGATGTATCGATGGGAGTACCCACCAGACGCACGCATCGAAATAAGGAAGCCTTTTGATGCCTCCCTTAAACCAAAAAGGCGGATATCAGAAACCATGTTGGCTTGCAGCGCCCAAGCATTAAGCCTATCTAAGTCCTATCTATGGTGCCCCCAGCGGGGTTCGAACCCGCGATCTCCGCCTTGAAAGGGCGGTGTCCTTGGCCGCTAGACGATGGGGGCATGCTAAAGGCGCCGAGCCGTTTCTGGCGCACAGAGGTATTCTAATGGTAGGTGGCGATAAGTTCAACGGCGTCCTGTATCAAGGGTATAGCGCAAGCTGCTCCAGGCCATCGGTCTCTGGCAAGCCCAGCATGAGGTTCATGTTCTGGACGGCCTGGCCCGCCGCTCCCTTCACCAGGTTGTCCAGGCAGCTTATGACCATCAGGCGGTTGGTGCGCAAATCGACGGTGGGAAAGACGACGCAGTTGTTGCTACCCAGGGTGTGCTTGGTCGCAGGCGGCTCGCTGGCCACCTTGACGAAGGGTTCGCCTTTGTAGAAGTCGCGATATATGGCCTGCACTTCCTCTATGGCGGCGTCGCCGGATGACAGGATGCCGTCTTTCAGAGGGGCGTAACAGGAGTTGAGGATACCGCGGGTCATAGGGATGAGATGGGCGAGGAAGGTTAGCCTCAGCTCCAGGGAGAGGTTGACCCTTCTCAACTCCTGGGTCATCTCAGGCATGTGACGGTGGCCTTCCATTGAATAGGCCATGACGTTCTCGTTGATCTCTGAGAAGTGGGTGGAGAGGCTGAGGCTGCGTCCCGCTCCTGAGACGCCCGATTTGCCGTCGACGATTATGTCTGGCTCGATGATGCCGGCCTTGATGGCGGGGGCCAGAGCCAGGATTGCGCCGGTGGAGTAGCAGCCTGGGTTGGCCACCAGGCGCGCTGAGGCCACCTCCCTGCGATTAAGCTCCGGCAGGCCAAAGGCGGCCTCCTCCAGATACTGGGGGTACGGATGGGTGACTTTGTACCAGGACTCGTACTCGGAGACGTCCTTGAGGCGAAAGTCGGCGCTTATGTCCACGACCTTGAGGCCCTGCTCTACCAAGGGGCCGACTACCTCGGCGCTGGCCTTGTGAGGAAGGCCAGAGAAGACCATGTCCAGTCCCGATGAATCGGGATCCTCCTGGATGGTCAAATCGATGTCGGAGAGGTGAGGAAAGACCTCGCTCAGCTTCTTGCCAACGGAACTCCGTCCCGTGACGGAGGTTAACTGCACCTCCGGATGGCGGTGCAGT
This sequence comes from Dehalococcoidia bacterium, assembly GCA_965249025.1. GTDB lineage: Bacteria > Chloroflexota > Dehalococcoidia > Lucifugimonadales > CAYTFF01. Next base: position 61,530 of record OZ252215.1, read on the forward strand.
ATGCGGGCCAGCTCTATGCCGGCGTAGCCCGTTACGTTGATGATGCCTACTTTCAAGAATAGCTCCGACCATATTAAGCGCTAGGGTCTAAGTATAAACCTAGGCTGGCAGGGGGAGCAAGGAGTGGATATGTAGCTCTGTCAGATCGTACTAATCAACGCTCATACTTTGATAGGCTCAGCATGAGGGGTGGTTTGCATCGCACCTTGAAAGGCGCGGGATAGGCTACCGCAGATTCCTCACAGAGTTTATCCTGAGGAACGAGAGGTTCAGAATGACAGGGAAGGGCAGCAGGCTCACCACGAGCGAAAGGGGTTAACCTTTCTTTGGCCTCTTTTTTGTGGTCAGCCTAGCAAGCTGCCCGCGGGAAGGGCAGCCCCAGGCGAGGACGCACTGGTGGCAGAGGGGTCGCTGGGCCTTGCAGACGCGGCGGCCGTGGGTTATGAGCAGGACGTGAAAGGCGAAGACGTCTTCGGAGGCTACCATAGGCTCCAGGATGTCGTGGGCGTCGTTTACGTTGGTCTTCTTGCCAATGAGGCCCAGTCGCTGGGAGACGCGGTAGATGTGGGTGTCCACCGGCATGGCAGGCAGTCCAAGCGAGAAGCACAGAATCACCGCCGCCGACTTAGGGCCTATGCCAGGCAATTTCTTAAGCCAGGCCTTGGCCTCATCCAAGGGCAGGTCTTTGAGGAAGTCCAAGTTCAGTGAGCCACGCTCCCGGATGATCTGTTGGAGGATGGCCTTGATTCTGGGTGCCTTGACCTTGGAGAGGCCCCCTATCCAAACCGCCTCTGCGATTTCCTGAACGTCGCCATCGGCCACGGCTTTCAGAGAGCCAAAGGTCTTCATCAGGCTGTTGAAGGCGCGCTCGGAGTTGAGATCTGAAGTATGCTGGGACAGGACGGTGTAGACCAGCTCGGAGACGGCATCGTAACGAGGCTTCCAGACGATGGGGCCGTACTCTTGGCCGAGAAGCTCCATGACGTCCGCTGCCTTGACCGTGGGCTTCCGGCCTCGCTTTATGGGGGTTGTCGAAGAAACCTTTGCCATGCTACTCTCAGTTGAGAGGCCATTCTAGCACGGCTGGGGCGGCCTCTCAAGGAATCCTGGCGCGGGCTGTGGGATTCTTAATGTAGCGGCACTGAGGCGCTAGAGGCATAACATCATATCTAGAGGCATAACATCATATGAGGTGCGTTTTTTACTCGACCACACCCTAGGGGTCATTGAGAAAATAGATCGACATATGTTGTTCGTGGTGAACTTGTCGGACCACGAAAGGTGGATAGATACTACTCATCCTTCGACTAGCTCAGGATGAGCGGTTAAACTGGTACTAGCGATGTCACGTTATTTAGTTTATGACTATAAGAGTGTGGCATCGATGCTAACCACGAAAAGGTTGTAGGATTTGCGAGGATATGAGAGACGAGATAGAAGATGCCCTTAAGGGCCACAATGCCGACTACGTAGAGATTCGCATCGAGGAGAGCGAGTCGTCTCACATCAGGTATCGTGGCAAGGAGCTAGAGGACATCGGCCGCAGCACCGGCAGAGGAGGCAATGTACGCGCCCTGGTCAATGGAGGCTGGGGGTTCGTGTGCTTCAACGACCTGTCGAACCTGCGCGAGAGGGTATCGAAGGCTGTGCGACAGGCTCGAATGGTAAATGGAGAGGGGCTTCTACTAGCGCCAGTGGAGCCGGTGTTGGATATCGTCAAGGCAGATGTTAAGAAGGACCCTACCAAAATACCGCTGGTCGACAAGAAGCGGTGCCTAGACGAGTACAAGGACATCATCTGGGGCACTCCAAGCATACAGAGCTCTGTCATTGGCTACGGCGATGGCCGCCGCAAGACCTACTTCGCCACCTTCGAGGGGGCTTACATAGAGCAGGAGAGGGTAGACGTGACATTGCGCGTGATGGCCCTAGTTCGCAAGGACGGCGACGTGCAGCAGGCGGGGTTCAGCACAGGAAGCTTGGGGGACTTCGGCGTCATCGAAGGGCTACATGACGACGTGGCGGAGACATCCAAGACGGCAGTGGACATGCTGAAGGCAAAGCCTGTGAAGGGCGGCCAGTATACTGTAATCCTGGACCCGGTGCTGGCAGGGGTGTTCATCCACGAGGCCTTCGGCCACCTTTCGGAGGCGGACCACGTCTACGAGAACGACCGCCTCAAGGAGATTATGGTGCTGGGCAAGCGCTTCGGAGGGCCTCATTTGAACGTGGTAGACGGGGCTGCCATACCATCCCTGAGGGGCAGCTTCAAGTACGACGATGAGGGTGCTCTGGCTACACACACCTATCTGATTCGAGAAGGCGTCCTAGTGGGGAGGCTCCATTCAAGGGAGACGGCGGCTAAGATGGGAGAGGACGCAACAGGCAACGCCAGGGCTATAAGCCACAACTTTCCGCCTATAGTGCGAATGACCAACACCCTCATTGAGCCTGGGGAGGCCACATTAGAAGACCTGCTGGCGGATGTGAAAGAAGGGGTGTACGTCAAGAACTGGTACGGAGGCATGACGAGTATGGAGATGTTTACCTTCTCCGCAGGAGAGGCTTACATGATACGCAACGGCAAGGTCGAAGAGATGGTGCGCCCTGTCATGCTGTCGGGGAACCTGTTCACCACGTTGGAGAACCTGGACGCAGTGGGCAACGACCTGGATATGAACCAGGGCGGCGGCTGTGGCAAGGGCGGACAGAGTCCCTTGCCAGTAAGCAATGGAAGCCCGCACATCCGCATCCAGAAGTGTCTGGTTGGAGGGAGCTAGCTGGTGGACATTAGAGACGCTCAATTCAGAGAGGACCTGCTGGCCGAGGCGGCAAAAGCAGCAGACGATGTCGAGCTGTTCTGGGTGGCCCGACAGGACACACCCATCAGGTTCGAGGCTAATAAGCTAAAGCAGGCGGAGCACAGGGAGACATCAGGAGCGGCGTTGCGCATCGTCAAGGACGGTCGCATCGGCTTTTCGTCCACCACCAACCTGGAGGACTGGCGAGGCCTTATCAGCAACGCTCTGGAGATGGCCCCCTTTGGGGCCGAGGCCAGGCTGGAGTTTCCTGGAAAGAAATCTTACCAGCCCGTAGAGGTGTTCGATCCAAAGGTTGATGAGCTGCCTACCGAGCAGATGATCGAATATGGCCATAGGCTGATCGATGACGCTCTATCCAAGTGGCCGGAGGTGCTGTACGACGCCCGAGTCAGCAAGTCCAAGGCGACCGTTGGCATCATGAACACCAGAGGTTGTCGCTCCGAGTACACCAAGAGCGTTTTCGGTATGAGTCTGGATGGGCAGCGGATCCGAGGCACCGACATGCTCTTTGTCTGGGAGGGTAGGTCTTCGTGCAAGCTAGAGGACTTTGTTGACCAGGTTGTCGAATCCGTGTTGAAGCAGCTTGATCTGGCTAAGGAGACTGTGCCCTCGCCGATGGGGGAGCTTCCCGTTCTGTTCACTCCGGAGGGAGTGGCATATGCCTTGATACACCCTCTGCTGGTGGGTTTCAACGGCAAGTCCATATTGCAAGGTTCGTCTCCCCTGGTGGGTAAGATGGGAGAGGGGATTGTGGATAGGCGTTTCTCCCTGGTGGACGCCCCGATGCTGTCCTTTGCGCCAGGCAGTCGCATCTGCGACGATGAGGGCGTGCCCAGCCAGAGGGTGCCGCTGATCCAGGACGGCGTCGTGGCCAACTTCCTGTATGACTTGCAGACGGCGGCCCAGGCCAACGCCAAGAGCACCGCCAGCGCTGAGCGGTCTTTGGGGTCGCTGCCTTCGCCTGGGGCCAGCATGTTGGTCGTTAAAGAGGGCGATGCTTCGGAAGAGGATATCATCGCCGGCATAGATGAGGGGCTGGTCGTGGAGGGCCTTCTGGGTTCCGGCCAGGGCAATATCTTGGGCGGGGATTTCAAGGCCAACGTGCTCTTGGGATATAAAATAGAGAAGGGAAGGATTGTAGGCAGGGTCAAGGACACCATGATTTCTGGCAACGTCTACAAGGCATTGAATAACCTTAGAGCCATAGGCGACAAGGCCAAGTGGGTTGGCGGCTCGCTTCTGACCCCAGCGCTCTGCTGCGATGGCATATCCGTCGCCAGCAGCGCATGATAGCTTATCCTGTTCCTGCACAGGGGTGGTTGGTATGTCTCCGGAGGAGTTTCTAAAAGAGGTATCGTCCCAGGAAAAGTCCCTAAAACACACGGACCTGGCGCATCTATCTGGCCTATCAAAGGAGGAGATGCCCGTCTTCGAGGCGACTTGGGCTTCCTTTGATGTTGGCAGCAGGCGTGAGACGCTGGACAAGCTCCTGACCCTGGCCGAAACCAGCGTGGAGATGGACTTTACTCCGATCTTCCGCTTCTGCCTGAAGAACGGCGACCCCATAGTTCGAGAAAGGGCAGTCCTGGGCCTGTGGGAGTGCGACGAGAGGTCTTTGGTTGCGCCGCTCATCACCCTTCTCAAAGGGGACCCTTCTGAAAACGTGAGGGCAGTTTCTGCCATTGCCTTGGGAAAATTCGCCGCTCTGGCGGAGGAGGGGAAGTTACTGCCAAAGGACGGACCTGCCATTATGGACGCCTTGCTGGAGGTCGTTGAGACTGAGGAGGAGACCGTCGAGGTCAGGAGCCGAGCCGTAGAGTCGATAGCGCCTTTCAACACCGAAAGAATACGAGAAATCTTAGAGAAGTCCTACGCCAGTGGCGATCCCAAAATGAGATACAGCACCGTCTATGCCATGGGCAAGAGCTGCGACCCCCGATGGCTCGCCACCATCATCAAAGAGACGGAGAACCCCGATCCTGGCATGCGCTATGAGGCGGTCAACGCCTGCGCAGAGCTGGCAGCGGAGGAGGCGGTGCCACATCTTATCCCCCTTATTCAGGAGGATGACCATCAGATACAGCTTGCCGCCGTCAACGCTGTGGGCACTATTGGAGGGCCGCTGGCTCGAAAGGTGTTACTGCGATGCCTAAAGATGGACGACGAGGCTATCAAAGAGGCGGCCAGGGAGGCAATAGCTAACCTGGACTTAGAGGACGATTCGCTGATACTGCGATAGGAGCCTTGGGGCGCAGTTAGCCACTTTTAGGCGTGATGCCTCTGGAGGCGCACCACTCCTCGTATGAGGGGACCTCCTCGTTGACGACCCATAAGAAGTGGTAGGCTCCCATGTCGCCTAGAAACTTGAACTGCTTCCGAAGGTCCTTCACCAGGATGTCGAAATCGCTGTGCGAGCGGAGATAGCTGCGAAAGGTGCCATGCTGCTTTTCCAGATCCAACATACGGCGGGCGTTGTGGACGGTGGCCTCTAACTTCCTGCGATTGCGTATGACCCGTGTATCGTTGGTCAAGTCGTCCAGTTCCGGCTCAGTGAGGTCGGCGAGGGCGACGACATCAAAGTTGCGCATGGCTTCCTTTAGCTTGGGCCATTTGGATTCCACGACGCGCCAAGAGATGCCAGCCTGAAAGACGGACTTGCTCAACACCTCTAAATAGTCTGCGAGGCTATTGGGCTTTATTCTGGCAGGTGCTTCCATGATTCCTCCTCTATCTTTAACAGGGACTGTACCCTGAGACATTTGTCTACTTGAGCTTATCGAAGACCAGGGCGGCGGCTCCGAGGAGACCTACATCGTCGCCCAGCTTGGACTGGACTATGGGGACAGGATCTTTGTGTTGCGTCATGGCCTGGCTGCGAATGGCTTCCAGGATGTGGGGCATCATCATGTCAAGCTCCTGAGAGACGCCACCGCCCAGAACTATCATATCAGGATCGAAGACGTTAAGAAGGACGACGAGCCCAAGTCCCAGGTTGTAAGCAGCCTCGTTCATCACTCCCAGGGCCAAGTCATCACCGGATTTGGCGGCTTGGGCCACCATCTCGGCGTCTACCTTGTCGATATCTCCGCCAGCTATTCTCAACAGGGATGACCCCTTCTCAGAGACCAGTCGCTCCTTTGCTATGTGCGCTATGGCCGTCCCTGAGGCCAGGCTCTCCAGGCAGCCGTTGCTGCCGCAGGCACAGGCTGGACCGTTTCGGTCTATGAGGATGTGGCCCAACTCTCCAGCAAAACCCCTGGAGCCCTCGTATAGCTTTCCGCCTATGATGATGCCACCACCGACACCTGTGCTAATAGTCAGGTATAAGAGGTTGCTCAGTCCCTTGCCAGCACCGAAGCGATGCACGCCGAGGGCGGCAAGGCTGGCATCGTTGCCTATCACTACTGGGAGACCCAGCGCCCCTTCCAGAATGGCCTTGGGCGAAAATCCATGCCATGATGGAAGGTTGGGAGGCCTGAACATAGCCCCAGTCCGACTGTTTGTGGGGCCAGCCACACCTACGCCGAGTCCTAAGATTGACCCCACAGGCACATCGGCAGCGACATCTTTCAGGTGCCCCGCAAGTCGCTCCATTACCTGCTGTGGCCCCTGGCTCCCTTTAGTGCGTTCGGCGTATTTTTTCAGGATTCGCCCCCGCTTATCGATCAGGGCGACCCGCATTCGAGTGCCGCCTAAGTCTACGGCAAGGGCTTTTTCGTCATTTTTTTCTTGACTCATACGCTAATCACGCTTCCTTAGTAAGTAGCTGTGTCTCACGTCTAATGGTTCGATGCTTCATCCGATGAAATTGTTGCTCCTATAGCCTCGACAGCCAGAATCGTATTATATTCCTCAATGGCGCAATGCTCAAAACGAAACCCTACTACCTAGTAGCGGACGCCATTAGCTTGCGATAGTTGTATCCAGCTACGTCTTAGACTAAAATAGCATTTTAGCCGAAATTAGAGCTATTCGGTGAAGCAATCTTCTATGCTCCGAGTGGACAGTCGCGCCGTCTAGAAGCATATGTCGGCCGTAAAGCGGAGAAGTAACGATATGGACAGAGACGACCGCATAGAACGGCTCAAAGAGCTAATAAAAGAGCGCGTCCTGGTGGTTGACGGTGCTATGGGCACCAGTATTCAGTCCCTGGACCTGACCGCAGAGGACTTTGGTGGCCCCGAATATGAGGGCTGCAACGAGTATCTGAACATAACAAAGCCTGACGCTATCAAGGGAATTCATCGTGGGTTCCTTGAGGCTGGGGCAGACATTATAGAGACTAACAGCTTCGGCAGCACGCCCCTGGTGCTGGGCGAGTATGGGCTGGCGGAGCAGGCTCGGGAGATAAGCCGTGCCGCTGCTGAGATCGCCCGAGATGTGGCTGATGAGCTCTCTACCAAGGACAAGCCACGCTTTGTGGCGGGGTCTATGGGCCCCACCACGAAGGCGATATCGGTCACAGGCGGCGTTACCTGGGACGAGCTGGCAGAGCACTATCGAGTCCAGGCCACGGGCCTCATCGAAGGCGGTGTTGATCTGTTGCTTTTGGAGACATCCCAGGACACCTTGAACGTCAAGGCAGGGCTGGAAGGGATAGACCATGCCTTCGCTGATTTGGGCGTTCAGGTCCCTGTAGCAGTCCAGTGCACTATAGAGACAATGGGCACCATGCTTGGGGGCCAGGACATAGAGGCCTTTTACATATCCCTCGCGCACCGCGACCTGTTGTGGATTGGGATGAACTGCGCCACGGGGCCGGAGTTCATGAGAGACCCCCTTCGCACTCTGGCGCAGATATCGCGGTTCCCTGTTACCGTCATACCTAACGCTGGCCTGCCGGATGAATACGGCCGTTACAACGAGACACCAGAGATGATCGCCAAGGTAATAGCCTCCTATGTTAAGGAGGGCTGGGTAAACGTCATCGGCGGGTGCTGCGGCACCGAGTCTGAGCACATAAGACGGCTGGTTGAGGTGGTTCAAGTATGAAGCCTCGTACCCCAGTGGATCGCCACGTCACGGTAGTATCCGGCCTGGAGCCTTTCACCATAGATGATGATACGCGCCCTGTGGTCATCGGCGAGAGGACCAACGTGCTAGGAAGCCGCAGGTTCAAGAGACTCATCGCCGATGGCAAGTTTGAAGAGGCCGCAGAAATAGGACGCCACCAGGTCAGGAATGGCGCCCAAATCCTGGACGTGTGTCTACAGGACCCGGACAGAGACGAAGTTGAGGACATGACAATGTTCCTGGAGATGCTAATCAGGAAGGTCAAGGTCCCCATCATGCTGGATTCCACCGACGCAAATGTGCTGGAGGAAGCCCTGAAGCGTACTCCAGGCAAGTGCATCATCAACTCTATAAACCTGGAGGACGGCGAGGAGCGTTTCAAGGTCGTGGTCCCCTTGGCCAGGCGGTTCGGCGCGGCTTTGGTGGTGGGATGCATCGACGACGACAAGCAGCAGGCCCAGGCTATAACACGAGAGCGCAAGCTAGAAATAGCCAGACGCTCGTACAAACTGCTGACAGAGAAGTACGGCGTCCCGCCAGAGGACATAATCTTCGACCCGCTGGTGTTCCCTGTGGGAACGGGGGATACCAACTACATCGGCGCTGGCGTGGAGACGATAGAAGGGGTGCGCTTAATCAAAGAGGCGTTCCCCCTTGCCAAGACTACGCTGGGGGTCTCTAACGTATCTTTTGGCCTGCCTCCTGCCGGGCGAGAGGTGCTGAACTCGGTGATGCTGTACCACTGCGTCCAGGCGGGCCTCGACACGGCCATCGTCAACTCGGAACGGATGATGCGTTACCCATCCATCTCAGCAGAGGAGCGCAAACTGGCGGAGGACCTGATCTGGTGGCGAGGGGAGGAACCCATCGCCACCTTTGCAGCCCATTTCCGTGAGCGGAAAATCAAGGTTGTCCAGACCAACCGCAAGGACATTCCCCTCGACCAGCGCCTGGCTAACTGCATCATCGAAGGCACCAGGGAGGGGCTGTTTGAGGACCTGGATGAGGCGCTGAAAGATAGGCCTCCCCTCGAGATTGTCAACGGGCCGCTGATGGCTGGCATGGACGAGGTTGGCCGACTCTTCGGATTGAATGAACTGATAGTGGCCGAGGTTCTGGAGTCGGCAGGGGCGATGAAGGCCGCGGTATCCCATTTAGAGCCTCACATGGGAAAGGCCGATGTCGGCGGGCGAGGCATAATAGTCCTGGCCACGGTGAAGGGAGACGTCCACGACATAGGCAAGAACCTGGTGGACATAATCCTGTCCAACAACGGCTACAGGGTCATAAACCTGGGCATCAAGGTGCCACCTCAAGACCTTATTGAGGCATACAAGGAGCACAAGCCAGACATGATTGGCCTTTCCGGCCTGCTGGTGAAATCGGCGCAGATGATGGTGGACACGGTGCGGGACTTCAAGGAAGCTGGCGTCGAATGCCCTGTGTTGGTGGGCGGCGCTGCCCTGACCAATAGATTCACCAGGCTTCGCATATCGCCTGGATACGGCAGCACGGTCGTGTATGCCAAGGACGCCATGACAGGCCTGTCCCTGGCGGGCAAGCTGGTCAAAGAGGAGGAGCGAAAGAAGCTGGCGGAGGCCCTATTGGAGGAGACTTTACGTCTGCAGCAAGACGAGGCAGCCAAGCAGAAGGCTCGCAAGGACCTGAAGCCTGCGGAGCGGCCAGCTATGACAGTCCCGCCAGTGGAGGAGCCGCCTGTGCCGCCGGACCTGAAGCTGCACGTCATCCGCGACTATGATCTCTCGGAGATATTCGACTATATCAACCCCGCGATGCTGTACGCGCGACACCTTGGCTTCAAGGGACGTTTCGAGGAGGCGTTGGACAGTGGCGATCCCAAAGCGGTGGAGCTGCGAGAGAAGGTGAAGGAGGTTGAGGACGAGATGCTGTCTCGACAGGACATCACCGCCAGCGCCATCTTCAAGTTCTTCCGCGCCGCATCGGAGGGCGATGACGTTCTGATACTGTCGCCAGATGGGAAGGATGTGCTGGATAGGTTCCGTTTCGGGCGTCAGTGGGCAGGGGACCAGCTATGCCTATCCGACTACGTGCTGCCTCTGTCGTCGGGCAAGCCTGACTATCTGGGCATGTTCGTAACGACGATAGGGCCTGGCGTGAGGGCGCTGGCCGATCAATGGAAAGAGGATGGCAACTACCTGGCGTCGCACATCATCCAGTTGCTGGCCCTGGAGGGCGCCGAAGGATTCGCGGAGTTACTGCACCAGAAGATACGGGCCATGTGGGGCTTCCCAGACCCGGAGGGCATCGCCAAGAAGGACCTGTTCCAGACCAGGTACCAGGGCAGGCGCTACTCCTTTGGCTACCCGGCTTGCCCTAGGCTGGAGGACCAGGCGCAGCTTTGGAGTCTGTTGGAGCCGAACAAGCATATAGGCGTGGAGCTGACGGAGGGCTTTATGATGGAGCCAGAGGGCTCTGTGAGCGCGATTGTGTTCCACCACCCCAAGGCCAAATACTTCAACCTGAGCCGTGAGGAAAGCGAGGCATTGGAACAAAAGCTGGCGGGGAAGAAGGTGGGTGTGTAGGGTAGTCACATCCTGTCATTCTGAGGAGCGTAGCGACCGAGGAATCTGTGTCTGCCTTTACCTGTCGCTCTGAGAGAGTCCCAATATCGGGACTCCCGAAGAATCTTCGTACCGTCTATTACACGTTTTCAGCGTTTCCTTCAATCTTACCAACTGAAATAAGCCTGCTACCTTGCAGACATTAGCCTATTCCGCTATATTGAACTTGCTATGTTTGACCGCATTAAAGTCGACCCTAATGTATGTAAGGGCAGGCCAACTATACGTGGTATGCGCATCACTGTGGAGTTTGTCCTCAAGCTCATGAGCGATGGCTACACTGCCGACGATATTGCCCGCGAGTATCCTGAGTTGGAGAAAGCGGACGTTTATCAAGCCGCTAAGTACGGGGCATGGTTGGCCAGCGAGAAGACCTCTGGGGTTGCATGAAGCTCCTGGCTGACATGCATATCTCTCCTCGCACTGTTGAATTCTTACGCTCTCTAGGGCATGACATAGTTCGTGTTGATCAAGTTCTACCCATAAATGCTTCAGATGAGGAAATTGTTGCCAGTGCTAAGGAGGAGAGTCGCGCCGTACTAACACAGGACCTGGACTTCTCAGCAATCATCGCTCTAACTGGAAAGCACGTTCCATCTCTGATTTCTCTCCGCCTTTCCTCCTCACGAATTGAATATGTCAATACAATACTACAAAAGGCTTTGCCATTAATAGAGCAAGATGTCAAAGATGGAAGCATTATCACAATAGAAGACCAGCGCATTCGCAGTCTTCCTATAGGAAATACATAGTAGAAGCTCTCCGCCGGAGGGCTCCGTCAGTGCCCTGGTGTTCTATCACCCGCAGGCCAAGTACTTCAACCTGAGCCGCGAGGAAAGCGAGGCGGGGGTGTAGAAAAGAGTCTGCCTTCTTGTCACTCCGATAATCTTAACATAGTAACACGGCTATTCTAGGGGGCCACATTGGAGAAGTGGTGGAGAGGCCGCCGCATCGACGGCTCTGATTACAGTAAAGCTATAGAAGGCGAGGTTCCTCCTCTGAGACCTCGATCTAAAAGGAAACGCCGCCGACCCATTAATTTCTGGCTCCTGGTTGTGCTCTTACTTGGCGCAGTCATAACTGTGCTTGCGGTCTATCCCATATTGCCTACAGATGCTCAAATTTGGATATTGGATATCCAACAGAATGTGGCTGACTACGTTCCGTGGGGCAAGTCGTAGGAAATGAAGCTGATAAAATTTTCAGTTCTCTTCGCAATTGGAGGCGCTCTTGGATTGCTAATTGTGCCCCTGCTGCCTGATGCTACGCAAAACCAAGTTGCTTCGCCGCAAGACGAAGTATACAAATTGATAAGAAAAGCGGAAGTTAGAGCTGGGTTTCGTTCAACTATGGACAAAGCTATCGTCAAAGAGGCCACAGTCAAGATATGTCCCTAATGAACTTCTTCGCGCACGAAAACTTGCTTGGCCAAACCTCAACCGACAGAGCGGACGCCAAAGGATACCAGTGTCAGAAAGACTACGGCTCGTACTACACTGAAGGGGTCGCTGAAAATATTTTCCAAGGCTGGCTATTTTCGGCCACAGTTCAAATAGGGCCCTCCAACTTAAAAAGCTATCTCTCTTTGGAGGAAGTGGCGACACGTGCGGTAGATGGTTGGATGGAAAGTCCTGGACATCGTGAGAACATACTTAATCCTACCTATGACCGTGTCGGCACAGGAGTTGCTATCTCTGAAGATGAAGAGGTATATATAACTCAGAATTTCTGCTAGGCTGGCAATTCGCCCAGCTTCACAGCCCAATAGTAAGGAGGTATGGAATGATAAGCTACGGGCCTAGGCCTCTTGGCCAGACGGGAACCAGGTTCAAGTTCATAAGAGGGGCTACAAGTGCTCCACTTGTCGAGGTTGATGACCTCAGCGACCTGAATATCGACAGGTGGCGACAGGTGGACCTGGTTAACGCCACCGACACCAACCTGGCAGCCGTGGTGGGCATTGCCGAGCATCCCACGAAAAAGACCGTGGAGTACTACTTCTGGTACCATCAGACAGCCTTCATCCTCAGCGGCGAGGCGGTGGTTCAGGACCTGGATAACGGGGCCGTCTACCGGGGCCATGAGGGCGACCTGTTCTACTGGGCGCCCGGCCTCCACATGCGGCTTGGCGGCGTCTTTCGCGCCTACTTCGTAAAGACTCCCATTCCCAATCGCTGGGTGAGGGTCGACGGTAAGAAGAAGGGAATTGAGGTGCTGAATCTCAAGGACGAGATAACCTATCCGGGGACTCCTCCAGACGAGGTCCGAAAAGAAGCCACCATTCAGGCTCCGCCAACCACGCGGCCTCGAATGAAGTTCATCAGGGGAGCCGCCAACGTCGCGCCAGTCGAGGTAGACGAGATGCCTAAATCCGGCGTCGTGGAGCACGGAGAGGTCTATGAGGGGGCTCTGATCAACCCCGTTGAGTCCGACCTAGTCCTCGATGTCGTCATCGCCCAGCACTCCACTAAGGAGCCTCTGGAATGCGACCACCGCTGGCATCAGATAGTGCTAATACTGGATGGGGAGATGGTATCTGAGGATCTGGACGCTGGGGCCGTCTACCGCGGACATCGGGGCGACCTGTTCTACTGGGGCCCTGGCCTCCGGCATACGGTGGGCGGCCAGTTCCGCGTCCTAGCTATAAAAATGCCTCCTCCGCGCAGATGGGTCAAGACGCCTAGCGGGACCAACAAGCTCTATATGGTCAACCTGCAGGACGAGCTGTTCTATCCCGCATCGCCGCCCGACGAGATACGGAAGGAACCTCTATACGTGGTATAAGGAGGGGTGGGAACCGACGTAGAAAGCGGGAGCCTATACGAGCGGCGGCCATAGCGCCTACGTCTATCTTCTTTTATGTCGTCGATGTATGGGGTATAGTTGTCACGAACGAGATTTCAGCGAAGCGGGGCGCTTCTAACTACCTTGGCTACCTGATGGATTTATTGATATTAGCGGGCCCAATCTTAAAGAAGCTGCCTAACTTGCACAGTTCGCGGATCGATCTCAGCGGATATGAACAGGTAGCTATATGAAGGAGGCGTGATGGTACAGCCAGTAGAAGATAAGGTTGCCTGGTGGATAAAGGACAGCTACAGCGAGGAAGAGATAAGCCAACTGGTAGAGTGGGGGCTGGAGCACTTCTGGACTCAGAATCACCAGATGGCGGACCTGACTTCACCCGGAGCCTACAGCATAATGACTCGCGGAGAGGGATGTTACATCTACGACATATATGGAAACCAGTACATAGACGCGATGGCTGGACTGTTCTTGAAGAACATTGGCCATCGTCGGCCTGAGGTAGCTCAGGCGGTGCAGGAACAGATGCTAGAGCTATCGTATGCCAACTCCGGAGCCTACAGTATCGTGCCTGGGATACTGGTAGCGAGGAAGATATCTGAAATATCACCGGAGTCCCTGAACAGGACTATCTTTTGTGGAGGAGGCTCAGAGGCGGTGGAAGTAGCTCTTAAAATGGCCAAGCAGTTCCAGCACATCAGTGGCCATCCTGAGAAGACCAAGATCATATCGAGGCGTGGCCAGTATCATGGATCGACCTATGCGGCAATGAGCGTGGGAAGCCGTGGGAGACAGACCAAAGGTATGTTCGAGCCTCTGATGCCAGGCGTCTTGCAGGTAGACCCGCCCTACTGCTATCGGTGCCCGTGGGGCTTCACTGACAGAAGCAATCAGGACTGCTGTATGCTGAGCGTAAAGAGTCTGGAGAATGTCATACAGGGGGAGGGGGCGGATACGCTAGCGGCCTTTATAGCGACGCCTATGCCGAGTGGGAACCAGATACCAGCAGAAGACTACTGGCCACAGGTCAGGGAGATCTGCGATAAAAATGGGATCCTTTTGATAGCGGACGAGATTATTTGCGGGTTTGGCAGGTTGGGGAGGTGGTTTGGCATGGAAAGATTTGGGGTGGTGCCCGATATTATGACCATCGCCAAGGCTTTGACTGGAGGAGAGTTGCCAGTGGGGGCTGTGGTGGCAACGAAAGAGATAGCGGAGACCTTTGACAATACGGAGGGCTCGGACGGGCAGTTCCATCATGGGGTGACCTACGGGGGCCATCCTGCGATTATGTCGGCTGCGCTGAAGAGCCTGAAAATTATGGAGCGAGAGAATCTGGTAGAAAACTCGGACAAGATGGGCACATACCTGTACGACAAGGCTGTATCTGTCCTACAAGAGAACCATCCATCGGTTGGATACGTCGGTGGGGGGTTGGGGCTGTTGATGGCAATAGAGATTGTGAAGAACCGAAAAACGAAGGAGAAGTATGGAGACGGCCCGAATAGCGAGTTTGCCAAGAGGCTGACCGAAATCGTAAGGGGCAACGGCCTAGCGATCCGGGCGGGTGATACGATAACACTATCGCCACCGTTGACAGTAACAAAGACGATAGCGGACGACATCATAGATATACTAGATCGCTCACTAGCTCAGATAGAGAGAACCCGTCGGAGACATAGGGGGATATCGTTAGGAGCGTAAGGATCACATGTGAGGTACGTGTTGGCGGGAAGGGCAGTTACAGGAGTATACGGAGGCGTCTGAGAAGCTGGCGCCGGACCTGCCTTCGCAGGCCGAAGCTACGGCAGGCAGAGGCCTGGCGGAGAGGAAGAGGGCGCAGCCCCGCTCTGACTCTTTCGACCCTCACCCTAGCCCTATCCCGTAGGAGAGGGAAATACCTCTTCTCCCTGGGGAGAAGATTTAGATGAGTGGTGAGGATGGCTCCCATAAGCGCAATGTATAATCAACCTCGTGAGCGTTGAAAGGGCAAGAGAATTTCGGAAGACTTCCACAGAAGCAGAACGATTGCTTTGGAAGCATCTGCGCAACCGCCAGCTTGGAGGATATAAGTTCCGACGCCAATATCCGATTGGGCCGTACATAGTGGATTTGTGTGTTACGAGAAGAGGCTGGCGGTTGAAGTGGACGGCGGGCAGCATAAGGAGCAGCGAGAGTATGACGAGGCACGGACGCACTGGTTGGAGTCGCAGGGGTATAGGGTGGTGAGGTTTTGGGATGGGGAGGTGTCAAGGGAGGTGGAGGCGGTGAAGGAGGCGACATTGAAAAGGTTGGAAGAGGCGTAGTAATTCCTCACTCTAACTCTCTCCCTAAGGAGAGAGGAACAGGTGATCTTTGACAGTCAGGGCAAGGGTTAGGCAAGCGACAGATTCCTCATCGCTGCGCTCCTCAGAATGATAGAAAGGGACGGCACGAGAGATTCCTCGTCGTCCCGAGGGGCTGGGACTCCTCGGAATGACAGGGTAAATGGGCTTAGGGTGAGTGGATGTTACTCAGGCAGCGAGTTGTCCAGATAGTCGGCCAGCAGGCCGTGGAGCTCTATCAGGCTCTCGATCCTGGGACATCCCTGGTATCCGGGATGAGCGCCGTACCTGTCCAGTAGCACCGGGTTGATGCCCACCGCCCGCGCGCCCTCCACGTCGGAATCGAGCTGGTCTCCCACGTGCATCGCCTCCCCAGGCTCCAGGCTGGCCTTATCCAGGGCCGCCAGGAATATGGGCGCGTGAGGCTTCTCCGCCCCCACCTCGCTGGAGGTGACGGCGAAGTCAACGTACGGCGACAGCTTCAGATCGTCCATCAGCTTCTGCATATCCCTGTTGATATTGGATATGACTCCCAGGGTGATTCCCTGCTCTTTCAGGAGGTGTAGAGCCGGCAGGACGTCCTCGAACAGCCCGATGTCGTATTTAAGCTGACGAATCCGCAGCCATATTTGACGAGCCGTCTCCCTTGGCACCTCGACACCAGCGCCCCGCAGTATCAGTTGCTCATACCCGGCGAAGAAGTCCTCCCTTGCCTCCGGCGACCTCTTCCGCAGTGGTAGGATGGCGTTCTCCTGGGCCATGAAGGCGTCGGCCAGGGCATACCCCTTGTCGATGCCCTCTGCTGTCACCTCGATGTCGAAGTGGGCGCAGGCCGTTGCTTGAAGCTGATCCCGAGGAGGGTAGAACCGCGCCAGTGTGTTATAGAAGTCGAAGAAGATGGCCTGAATCACTGTCTATCCTAAAGAGAATATCAAGGTTTGTGCGATTATTGGGTGCTATTGTCTAAATCCTATCATACAATAAAGGCGGCGATGAAAGATGGTAATTAGAAGGCGTTGCGCTAGATAGAGATATGGCTTTTTGGCAACTAGCAGTTAGGTTCAAAGATGCGGCGTTGGACCTCCTCTATCCTCCAACTTGTGTTGGCTGTGGCAAGGAGGGTGACTTCCTCTGCCAGGATTGCGAGGGGGCCTTGCGACGTCTTGAGCCTCCCTTCTGCGAGATGTGCGCCCAGCCTATCAGGACAGGCAATCGCTGCGGTCGCTGTCGGGAGTCGCCCCTGACCATAGACGGGATAAGGGCCGCCTTTCTGATTGAAGGCGTTGTGAGGGATTTGATTCATAGGTTCA
Source organism: Dehalococcoidia bacterium (assembly GCA_965249025.1). Taxonomy (GTDB): domain Bacteria; phylum Chloroflexota; class Dehalococcoidia; order Lucifugimonadales; family CAYTFF01. The sequence continues at coordinate 78,407 of OZ252215.1, forward strand.
AATACAGCGACATTCGTGCGCTGGCACCGGTAGTCGCAGGGCTATTGGCGGAATGTCTGAAGTCGACCCCGTTGCCCTGCAATGTGTTGATGGCTGTGCCTATTCACCGATGGAAGGAGAGAAGACGAGGGTACAATCAGTCAGCGCTTCTCGCAACGGAGTTGAGTAAGCTAACGGGAATTCCACTGGCGAAGGGTCTGGAACGAATCAAGGATAGCCCTCCCCAGGCCTCTAGTCGGAGCGCAGAGGAGCGTCAGGAAAACGTAAAGGACGCCTTTGTATTTAGGGGCGATCCTTTAGAGGGTAAAAGAATGCTTCTGCTGGATGATGTCTGCACCACGGGCTCTACTTTGGACGCGTGCGCACGGGTTCTCAAGCATGCGGGGGCTTCTAACGTTTGGGGGTTTACATTAGCTAGGGAGTCTTAACGCTTCCTAGCGAGGGTCGCAGAAGGCCACAGGAGGGTTTCTCCAGCTGGCTGAAAAGCTACAAAGGGGTATGTAAACTACTCCCAACGGTATGGTATACTCCACTTCCGTATGTAAAGCCGCTTTAGGGTAGTGCGGTTCCCGGGAAATTTAACCTTTGGAGAGGTAGTAACTGGAGTTTCTTGGGCTTATCTTAGTTGGCCTTATAGCTGGCACCTATGGCTCCATGATAGGCGCAGGCGGCGGCTTTATTATGGTGCCCATTATGGTGGTGCTGTTTCCTGAGAAGTCGGCTGCTGTCATCACCGCCATCTCCCTGGTGGCGGTGTTTTTCAACGGCGTATCGGGGGCTCAGGCATACGCCAGGTTAAAGCGAATCGACTATAGGACAGGGGTCATCCTGCTATTGGCTACGATTCCTGGAGCCGTGGTGGGTGCCATAGTGATCTCGTACATATCCAGAGATGTGTTTCAGATCGTATTTGGCGTATTGCTCTTTGTGCTTGCCGTTTATATTTTCCTGCGGCCCAGTAGGAAGTCTCTGGACCCCGGCGGAGGGGGTAGCGGTGTCTACAGGAAATTGACGGATGCCAACGGGATTGTATATGAGTACAGGGTAAATCGAAAACTTGGGATTGTCATGAATGGGGGTGTTGGCTTCGCGGCAGCCCTCCTCGGCGTTGGGGGAGGCATAATTAACGTTCCCTTGTTCGTGTTAGTGCTAAAGATACCGATACATATAGCAACGGCCACTTCTCAGTTCATGCTTGTAGGGACATCCTTTGCGGCCAACGTTACTAACTATCTAGAACGCGACCTCAGCGGCCAATGGATGATTATCATACCCCTCACTATGGGCACCATATTTGGGGCGCAGCTAGGAGCGCGCATATCGCAGCGTTTTGGCTCGACAAAGCTAGCTCGTGCCCTTGCAGTCGGCCTTATGATAGTGGGGATACGTCTTTTAATCAACGGAGCGGGGTTGGCATAATAGCGCCTTCAATGTATGCGCTGATTGAATTGCTCGTCTCCTTGAAACCGAAGTCTTAGTACCCTAGAATTACAGTGTCGGTGATGGGATTGGGCTTTTACAGACGCTGAGCCTTGACATTTGGAGGTATCGGAATAGATGGATCTGGAAGTAAGAGCTAAAAACATTGAGATAACTAAAGACTTGAACGAGTATATATTGAAGCGGATGGAGCGGATAGGACGTTGTTTGGGTAGCGATGCCGAAGGCAAGATCGAGTTTAGTAAGGTCAGCGCTAAGTCTCAACAGGATAGGATCGTTGTCCAAATGACCATCAACATCAATGGCGTTATCTTAAGGGCCCAGGAGCGAGGGCCGAATATACTGCCGGCCATCGATTCGGTGGCGGACATAATGGTAAGGAGAGTCAATCGCTATAGGGGGAAGAGTCGCAAGGGGCAATCCAGCGCGAAGTCAGGTAGAAGGGTCTCCATAAGGAAAGACTCCGATGTTCGCCAGGAGGATGAGCAGGAGGAGCCTCTGCCGGAGTTGGGAGATATAGTGCGTACCAAACGATTTATAATTAAGCCTATGTCTGTAGAAGAGGCCATTACCCAGATGGAGTTGCTGGGGCACAGCTTCTTTCTCTTCTTGAACGGCGTTTCCGGCCAGTACAACGTCGTTTACCGTCGACGAGATGGTGACTATGGAATCATTGAACCTGAGTTAGTGTAACAGAGGTAAGAGGATCTAAATAGATTGGGGCTGGTTTTAGCCAATTTAGGAGGGATTATGACCTCATTAATTGAGTCGGACCCTGAGATAGCTGAAGTCATTCAGAAGGAAGAGAAACGTCAGGCTGAGAACATTATTCTCATAGCATCGGAGAACTATCCCAGCAAGGCTGTGCTGGAGGCCCAGGGGTCCGTTCTGACCAATAAGTATGCGGAAGGGTACCCAGGGAAGCGCTATTACGGTGGCTGCGAGAACGTTGACGTGGCCGAGCAGCTCGCCATAGATAGGGCCAAGGTTCTCTTCGGTGCAGAGGAGGCAAACGTTCAGCCCCACAGCGGTGCTCAGGCCAACATGGCGGTGTACTTCGCCCTTCTGGAGCCTGGCGATACAGTCATGGGTATGCGGCTGGATCAAGGTGGTCATCTGACCCACGGCAGCAAGGTGAACTTTTCTGGAAGATTGTACAACTTTGTGGCTTATGGTGTGGACAGGGAAACGGAAATCATCGACTATGAAGAGATGGAGAGGCTGGCCAAGGAGCATCGGCCAAAGCTAATTGTGGCGGGGGCCACCGCATATCCCAGGATCATCGACTTTCAGCGCTTCCGAGAGGTGGCAGACATGGTAGGAGCCACACTCATGGTGGACATGGCACACATAGCGGGACTCATTGCTGCTGGGGTACATCCATCTTGTTTGCCTCATGCGCAAGTCGTGACCTCAACGACTCACAAGAGTCTTCGTGGTCCCAGGGGGGCCTTCATCCTGAGCACCGAAGAGCTAGCACGGCCTATAAATAAGGCGGTATTTCCACATATGCAGGGCGGCCCTTTTATGCACATCATAGCGTCAAAGGCTGTTGCCTTCGCTGAGGCGGCCGAACCCGAGTTCGCCGAGTATGGGAGGTCTGTAGTAGAGAACGCAAGGGTTCTGGCGGAAGGGCTCCAAGATGGTGGTCTGAGGGTTGTTTCTGGTGGGACAGATAACCATCTCCTTCTGGTGGACTTGAATCCCATAGGTGTGACTGGTCAGGAGGCCGAGGAGGCACTTGGTAGAGTTAACATAACGGTCAACAAGAACACGATACCCTTTGATCCCAGGCCTCCAAGGGTGACCAGTGGTCTGAGGCTGGGGACTCCTGCCGTGACCAGCCGAGGTTTTGGTCCAGAAGAGATGAAACTGGTGGCCGAGTTTATAATCGAAGTGGTTACAAACATGGGGAACCAGAGTGTGGAGACAAAGGTTAGGTCCCAGGTAATGGATCTAACGTCCCAGTTTCCGGTGCCAGGCATTACATCGAAGAAGCCGAAACCATATAATAGAGCTTTTCGTAGTAACGTTATGTAGACTGAAGAGTAGTTGCGTTGTGGCAATTAGAGGTATTTGATATAATCTCTCTATATTTTTCTTACTAGGTTAAGTAGGCTCGTCACCTGGAGGTATATTTGTTGCAGAATTACGAACTGGTAATGATATTTAAGCCCGAGTTCAGTGAGGATGAAGTGACGTCGACGATGGAGCGGATCGGCAGGACGGTCACCAAGGATAAAGGAAGCATCGATGAACGGAAGGATTGGGGAGTGCGTCCCCTTTCGTATCCTATCCAATGGTTCACTGAAGGGAACTATGTGCTGGCCAATATGACAATGGAGGCTAAGACGGCCATTAAGGTTGAAAAAAGCATGACAGGAGCACAAGAGGTGCTGCGATACCTCTTGGTGAAGAAGGATTAGTTAGGTTGCTCTGTTGGGTTGAGCCAGAGGAAAGGAGTTGCTGGCATGGTGGGTTTGAACAAGATAATGATAATAGGGAATATAGGCACAGACCCTGAGATGCGCTACACTGCCAACGGCAATCCGGTGACCTCGTTTCGCATGGCCACCAGCCGTTCTTATACAGCTTCCGATGGTGAGCGACGCCAGGAGACCGAGTGGTTTACTGTGGTCGCTTGGAATCAATTGGCGGAGCAGTGCAATCAGTTCTTGACCAAGGGAAGAACGGCTTATGTCGAGGGCAGGCTTCAGAGTCATTCTTGGGAATCTCAAGACGGACAGATGCGTTTCAGAAACGAAATTATAGCCAATAGGGTCTTGTTCTTAGATAGATCACCATCGGGGTCGCCAACGGGGTCATCATCGGAAAGTGATGCAACCGCTAGTGACGCAGCCGCTGAAGATGGTGGAGAGGCTGAGAATCTGCCCTGGTAACTTGAAAAGAATCAGGAGTCTTAAGAAAATATGACAACGCGAAACTTTAGGGGTAAGCCGAGAAGAGTTGGAAGAGGGAGATATTACCAAAGGCGGTTAGTGTGCGCGTTCTGCGTCGATAGCTCTCTCACAATTGATTACAAAAACACAGCGATTTTGAGAAGGTTCCTGTCGGATCGCGCAAGGATAGAACCGAGAAGAAGGACGGGAGCATGCGCCAAACATCAAAGGATCATCAGTAAAGCTATCAAGAGAGCGAGACATTTGGCTCTATTGCCGTTCAGCCCAGGCCACGTGTTCCCTGTTGTCCAATCTGCTCAGCAACAGCCGAAGGTTCAGGAGGAGGCCAATGTTGCTCAAGAGGGCGTAGCGCTGGAGCAACCTGAGGTTGGTGTAGCGTTAGAGCAATCTGAGGAGGTCGTAGCGTTGGAGCAATCTGAGGAGGTCGTGGCGCTGGAGCAACCTCAAGAGCCTCCAGAAGATAGCGTTACAGAAGAGGACAAGCTGGAGGGTCAATTGCAAGAGCCTGTTCAGGAAGCCTCTGATGATCAAGTCGATGACGATCAAGCTCCGAAGCAGGACAGCACTCAATAAGTAAGGCATCGAGTTGGCCAATGGCTGGCTCTTTATTCCCTTGGTTGAAGGGATTATAGATAGTACATCTATTTGTGTGGTGGGAGACTATGGCTTCAAAAAAGGATCCATTTAGAGGATTTAGGTCTGTCAGGCGTGAAAGGCTGTCTAGGCGTCAGCAGGAGAGACGAAAGCAGCGAATAGCGTTTGGGTTCATTGTGGGGTTCATCTTACTAGTCCTGGGCGTTATAGCCTATGGTTACTTTACCACTTTCGTATTTCCCCCTCGGCAGCTTATAGTGAGAGTAGATGATACCAGATATACCATGGGGGATATGATTAAGATCCTCAGGATGATGCAGCGTGGCTCTGAGTTCTTCGGCCAGAGGATGGATCTCTCCACCGTACCCTTCCAGATCCCGTTGTCCTTGGCTCAGCGAGAAATCATAGCGAATTCTGTGCCTCGTTTCAATATCAATGTAACGGATGAAGAGATAGACCAGGAGATTAGGAGTCGCCTTCTTCCCAGCATTCCTGAAGGACAGGAGGTAGACCAGGAGCAGTTGGATCGGGAGTTTACGGAAAGGTATCGTCAATATCTCAACGCTATACAGTTTTCAGTGGCGGAGTATATGGACCTTGTCAAGGCTGATCTGGAGAGGGAAAAGGTTAGGGAGATAGTGGGACAGGACGTGCCTAGAGTAGCGGAGCAGATTCACATAAACGCTATTGCAATGGGGCCTAGTGACGAATACGAGATTCTCAAGTCCAAGTTTGAGGATGGCACTCCCTGGGAGCAGTTGGTGGTTGAGTTTAACCAAGACCCTACGCTAGCCGGCGAAAAAGGCGACTTGGGCTGGTTTCCTAGGGAAGTTCTTGAGACTTTGGATGACATGCTATTTGGCCTAGAGATTGGCGAACTCAGCGAGCCAATCTTTGACCAGAATAGTAGGGTTGTGTACATGGTATCGGAGAAAGCAGATGCCAGGGAGTTGGATGAGGAAGACAGGGAGGCTCTGAAGACCAGGGCTATGCAGAAGTGGCTTGACGAGCAGTGGGACAAGTTCGATATCGAGACCAACTTCACATCAGATGACTACGCCTGGGTGACTAAACAACTTGGCATATCCACCATACTTGCGGCACCACAGCAGCAGCCGAATCCGCTTGCCCAGTAGAGGAGTAGGATTGAAGGAGCCGTCTGAGATTGGCATAGGTCTGTTGGGTATGGGGGTGGTTGGCGGCAGTGTGGTAGAGGCCCTCGTGAGGAACAGGGGGCGAATAGTCAATCAAGTGGGGAAGCCGATAGATCTGAAGGGCGTATTAGTCAGAGACCTCAATAAGCCGCGCTCCTTTCAGGCGTCCCCGGGTATTCTCACTACCGACGCATCCGATGTTCTTGAAAGCCCTGATATAGACATAGTTGTCGAGTTGATGGGCGGCGAACGCCCCGCTTCCGACTATATAAAAAGAGCGGTTTCTCTTGGAAAGCATGTGGTCACAGCCAACAAGGAAGTAATGGCCAAAGAGGGCCCCGAGATACTGGCTCTGGCGCAAGAGAGGGAAGTGCGTGTGCTTTTCGAGGCCAGTGTAGGAGGGGGCATTCCCGTTATTGGCCCTCTAGTCAGAGACCTAACCGCCAACGATATATTAACGATACGCGCCATCATTAACGGCACTACCAACTACATCGTAACTAAGATGTCTAAAGAGGGTCTGGATTTTGCGAAGGCCCTAGCCCAGGCTCAAGAGCTGGGGTATGCAGAGGCGGACCCATCTAACGATGTTGAGGGAGTGGACGCTGCCTACAAGCTGTCTATTCTCTCTACGCTGGGCTTCCATGTCCGTGTGCACGCCTCAGATGTGTATTACGAGGGCATAACTCGCCTTACAGCCAGGGACTTTAGATATGCTCAAGAGCTAGGCTACACCATTAAGCTTATGGCTATAGGGCACAAGGAAGAGGGCCATATTCAAGTTAGAGTGCATCCGGCCTTTGTTCCCCAGGATGTTATAATGGCCAAGGTTGATGGGGCGTTCAATGGTGTGGAGATAACTGCTGATATGGTCGGGAGAGTCTTCTTCCATGGCATGGGGGCTGGGCCTCTTCCAACAAGCAGCGCGGTGGTGGCCGACGTCATAGAGATTGCCAGAGGCATTTTGCATGGTGATGCTTCGGCGTTTCCACTAATGTTGGACGACAGTTTGACGATAAGGCCAATGTCCGATCTACAGACCAAGTACTACATTAGGCTTAACCTTAAAGACAGGCCTGGGGTATTTGCCAAGATTGGCACCTTGTTAGGCGACTTGGACATCAGCATTGCCTCTGTTATTCAGAAGGAGGTAGATGAAGAGTCGCAGACTGCTGAGGTGGTTATCATGACACATCCCGCCAAGGAGGCCGCTGTGCAACTGGCTCTACAGGGGATGAAGGACATGGACGTTGTCAGGGAAATTGGTAATATGGTTCGTGTAGAGGAGTGGCTCTCCTAGCGCAAGATGGATACGTTGATTTTATTGGCTTGTGACGACATCTCGAAATGCTTTAGGTATACTGGCCACGGATATCATCGATACGCTAATGGTGCAGCATGAAAGACGGGGTCCTCAAGAGATATCGCCGATTTCTCCCTATAACTGACGATACACCTCTTTTCACCTTGGGTGAGGGAGATACACCTCTAGTCAAGTCCCACAGGCTTGGCAAGGAGATAGGATGCGAAGAGCTGTATTTCAAGCTTGAGGGGTGTAATCCGTCGGGGTCTTTTAAGGACAGGGGAATGGTGATGGCGGTGGCCAAGGCCCTAGAAGACAAGAGCGCTGGATTGATATGCGCGTCTACAGGGAATACCAGCGCTTCTGCGGCTGCCTATGGGGCCAGATGCGGCTTGCCCACCATAGTCCTTGTCCCAAAGGGTAACATAGCAAGAGGGAAGCTTGTTCAAGCTATAGCATACGGCGCTCGGATAATGCTCGTTGAGGGCACTTTTGACGAAGCCCTACGCATGTTGAGGGAATTGGACAAAGAGAATCCCCTGACCCTGGTTAATTCTATTAACCCATATCGGTTGAAAGGTCAGAAGACCGCTGCCTTTGAAATAGTTGACGACTTGGGAGACGCTCCAGAATACCTGTTTATTCCTGTAGGCAACGCTGGTAATATAACAGCCTACTGGATGGGCTTTAAGGAATATTTCGAAGATGGCCTGGCGACTCGTCTTCCCCGCATGATGGGGTTCCAGGCGGAGGGAGCGGCCCCCATAGTTCATGGACACGTTGTTGAGCATCCTGAGACCGTGGCTTCGGCTATACGCATAGGAAATCCCGCCAGTTGGGACAAGGCGCTAAAGGCCAAGGATGAGTCTAAGGGCCTGATAGATACGGTTTCTGACGCCCAAATAATAGAGGCTTATAAACTGCTCTCCCAGCGTGAGGGCATATTCTGTGAGCCAGCTTCTGCCGCCTCTCTGGCAGGTGTGATAAAACTCTCTAGTAGCGGAGTGCATCTAAGAGATAAAAGGATAGTCTGTGTGATTACGGGGTCGGGGCTTAAAGACCCCGACTTGGTCACCAAGTATGCCGACTCTTCCATTGAAGAGTTGCCATCGGATTTATTCAAAGTAAAAGAGGCTCTGACTGCTGCCATCTAACTCTGATGAGGCCCCCTGCTTGTTTCAGGAAGACCGTATAAGGGAATCTATTCTTGCCGTCATCCAGGCTATAGGAGATAACCCGGACCGTGAGGGTCTGAGAGAGACTCCTCGCCGAGTGGCCGAGATGTACCGTGATCTGTTTTCTGGACTAGGCCAGGACGCAAGGTCTGTGCTGGCTGCTGGGTTTGAGGAGGGGCACCAGGAGCTGGTTACCCTCAAGAACATACCATTCTACTCTATGTGCGAGCATCACCTGCTCCCATTTTTTGGGAGCGCTCATATTGGATACATACCCAGAGGGAGGGTGGTAGGAGCGAGCACGTTGGCCCAGGTTGTTGACATAATAGCGCACCGACCGCAGATACAGGAGCGTCTAACCAATCAAGTGGCAGATGTCATTTTTGAGGCCATAAGCCCAGAGGGGGTGGCTGTGCTGGTGGAGGCGGAACACCTTTGCATGTCCATGAGAGGAGTGAAGAAGCCAGGCATGGTGCTTCTCACCTCTGCTACCAGGGGTGAGTTCAGCAGCAGAGCGGCTAGCCCTGCAGAATTCCTTAGGCTGTTGAAAGATAGTTGATGATACACGGAGCCGTTAAGAATCAGGGATTTGAAGAATTGCATGAGCAGTGGGAGCGTATTTTACCTTATAGCGCCGCTAACTCGATATTCCTGACGCCCCACTGGCAGCGTATATGGTGGGAGGAGTTTGGAGCCGACTCCCAACTCTGTCTATTGGCGATACCAACGGACTCTGTACATGGCGTAGCTCCCTTGATGATTAGCGATGGAATCATCACGTTCCTGGGAGATACCGATCTCTTTGATTATCACGATTTCCTGGTGCCTGAAGGACTGGAGGAGGGGTTTTTTCATTTCCTGGTTGACTATTTGGAGGCTATGGACTGGCGATCGATCGATCTGCGTTCCATACGAGGCGGCTCTCCTACTATAGGGATGTTGTCGTCCCTGGCTAAGGATAAGGGCTATGAGGTGGAGGTAAGCGAGGAGGATGTTTCTCCAGGGATGGTTCTTCCCGATTCCTGGGAGGAGTTTGTCACAAGCCTTTCTAAGAAGGATCGCCATGAATTGCGAAGGAAAATACGTCGCTTGGAGAGAGAGGGTGAGGTTCGGCTGCATGCGCTCACCGATCCGGAGCAGATCTCAGAGGGCATCGACGACTTTCTAAGACTCCTCCGTATGAGTCGCACGGACAAGGCCGAGTTTATGATCCCTGAGAGGGAGAAATTTTTTAGAAAGGCTACTCAAGAGCTTGCGAAAAAGCAGCAGGTTAGACTGTATTTCCTTGAGTTGAACGGTGTTCGGGTAGCGTCGGCTCTGTGCTTCGATTATTCTGGGACCTTCTATTTGTACAACAGTGGGTACGACCCCGAATACTCTTCTCTCAGCGTCGGCCTCGTGAGCAAGGCCCTCTGCGTCAAGGATGCCATAGAGGAGGGGAGGCATTTCTTCGATTTTCTCAGAGGCGCGGAGCCTTATAAGTATCACCTTGGTGGCAGGGACAGAATCCTATTTAGGATGGTAATTAGCAAGTAGCGCTATCCAAGAACTCTATTATATGTGTATTGACATGCGTGTAAGAATAAACCCTAGCCAATGTTCAGCTTTATTCAAGCTGAGCTTTTGGAGGTGAAGGTGTACAGGATTGCCATAATTAGTTTCCATGGTTGCCCTGTGGCTCGATTGGGAGAGAGAGACACGGGGGGTATGAATGTATACGTCTTGCAGACCGCCAGGGAGTTGGGGAAACGCGGTCATATGGTGGATATCTATACCCGCTACCACGACTCAAAGGATTCGCAGATCACGAAGTTGGATAACAACGTCAGGGTAATACATCTGGAGGCTGGGCCTTACGGTGAATCTAAGGAGAACCTGTCTCTCTATATACCGAAGTTCTTAAGAGGTCTTTACGCCTTCCAAAGTTCGCATAACCTTGAGTATGACCTGGTACACTCTCATTACTGGCTTTCCGGTAAGGTTGGCTTGGACCTGGCTCAGCAATGGGGCGTTCCCCACGTGGCGTGTTTTCACACTCTGGCCAAGATCAAGCAAATAGCGAGAGCAGGCGAAAGGGCCTCGGCCAGCCGGGTAGCCGGAGAGTGGGAGGTCATGAGCAAGGCTGACGCTGTTGTCAGCTTGAGCCGCTACGAAAAAGAGGATATGGTTCGCCTCTATGGCGCCGATCCAAATAAGATTAGAGTGATTCCTGGAGGCGTTGACCTGGATATGTTCAAGCCAATGGACATGGTTAAGGCCAGAAAGCAGCTAGGGCTGAAGGATACCAACCTAGTCCTCTACGTCGGACGCATCGAGCGCCTGAAGGGTATTGATATATTGATAGACGCACTGGCCAAAATGGATGACAGAGCCGACACTCGGCTACTTATCATCGGAGGCAACCCCGTGAAGGATAATGAGCTCTTGCGACTTCGGAAGATGACTCAAAGATTGAACATGGAACATAGGATAAGTTTCCTGGGTACTATACCTCAGGATAGGTTGCCGGAGTATTATAGTGCGGCAAATATATGTGTGTTGCCCTCTTATTATGAGAGCTTTGGCCTTGTAGCACTGGAGTCCATGGCCTGCGGGACCCCAGTCATAGCCTCCCGAGTAGGAGGGCTGCAAACCATAGTCAAGAATGGAAGGACGGGCTATCTGATTCCCTGGCGATGTCCTGATCCATTTGTAGAACGTATGGAGATGCTAATGGGAAACAGAACGCTTCAACAGGCCATGGGTGTGGCAGCACGAGCGGAGGCCGAGAAGATGAGTTGGGGCTTTGTTGTGGACATGATGGAAGGTCTCTACGGCTCGTTAACGGACGCCTTATGGACCAGCGCCGCAGGCAAATGATAGCGGCGCCTCCGACCTTGCACAAAAAGTCCTCGTTTTCGCCTATACTGTGACAGCAAACCTTGATTATCCCACCCGCTCCACTCTAGGATTGTATGTGTGGGACACCCCCAGACTCCCGCCAGAGAACCCAGGTTCTCTGGACTCTCCAGTAAGATTCGCTTCCTGTGCAAAGCAAGATGTATTGACCCTTGCACAAATAGTTCGGATATCATCCTGAGCGAGTCGAAAGATGAGCGGCCACATATGCACCGTTCGTGGTGAGCCCTTCGCCAAGCTCAAAACAGGCTTGCCGAACTACGAACAATACAGGTCGATTTATTTTCTCAATAACCATAAGTGGGAGGCGTTATACGGGTTGTTCGTTTTTCCGGCCGCTGGCGGCTAATAGCGCATCCCGTCGCGCTCGCTGCACCTCTCGTGGCGGTGGTGGCGCAACAGTAGGTTTAGGTTTCACTTTACGGAAGTTTGGTAGGTTGGCATCCCAGTTGTCCAAGACCTCGCGGGCCTTGGGACTGCCTGTTACCTCCCAATGGCGCTCGATGAGAGCATGTAGCGTCTCTATGTCTTCGGCTGCCTCCATGGACTCCAAATCAACCATTCCTGGGTTGTAGTTCAGGCCCAGTTGATCGTCGGGGTCGAGAACGAAGGCGATGCCTCCCGACATACCAGCGCCGAGGTTTCGCCCCGTCGGGCCTAAGACGACGACCACGCCTCCGGTCATGTATTCGCAGCAGTGGTCTCCTGCGCCTTCGACCACCGCCCACGCGCCGCTGTTTCGGATGGCCAGACGCTCTCCCGCCTGGCCCGATGCGAAGAGGTAACCACCAGTAGTGCCGTACAGCACGGTGTTGCCCATGATGACGTTCTTGTGAGGGGGAAACGTAGCGCTTTGTGGCGGTCGTATGATTATCTCCCCGCCATTCATTCCCTTGCCGACGTAGTCATTGGCTTCCCCTTCAAGGTAAAGCTGCATTCCATTGATGCAGAAGGCGCCAAAGCTTTGTCCTGCGCTGCCTTTGAAACGAAGGCTAATGGAACCATCAGGCAGTCCTTTGTCGCCGTGTTCGTGGGCGATTGCACCAGCTATGCGTGCCCCGACGGTTCTGTGAACGGTTGATATCTTGCTCTCCATAGTCACAGGCTTTCCACCTTCGATGGCTGGTCTTACCTTGGGAAGAATGTCGTCATCCAGAGGCGGAGCGTCTCTATCGTTGCGGTCCTGGGCGCAGTACCTCGGACGAGTTGCCTCTGGGTCTAGCTGTACCAGCAGTTGGCTCAAATCCAGTGTCTTTGCCCTGGGATTAGCGATGTCTTTTCTCTGAGCTAAGAGTTGAGGCCTGCTAATTATGTCCTTTAGCCTTCGAGCTCCTAAGCTGGCCAGTATACCCCTTAGCTCTTCTGCTATGAAGAAGAAGTACCGTATGACCATCTCTGGTGTGCCGAAGAACTTCTTTCTGAGGTTTGGGTCCTGGGTAGCGACGCCCACTGGGCAGGTGTTGAGATGGCACTGGCGGGCCATCTGGCAGCCGATGGACACCAGCGCAGAGGTGCCGAAGGAGTACTCCTCTGCCCCTAACATGGCGGCCACTGCCACGTCCCGGGCCGTGCGTAGACCCCCGTCAGTACGCAGGGTGACCCTACCTCTCAAGTCGTTCATGACCAGGATCTGCTGGGTCTCGGCCAGACCTAGTTCCCAAGCGCTGCCGGCGTGTTTGATGGATATCAGAGGGGATGCTCCCGTGCCCCCCTCGTGGCCGCTGATGTGGATAACGTCGGCGTAGCCTTTGGCCACGCCAGCGGCGATAGTCCCTACGCCGGCCTCTGCAACCAGCTTTACGGCCACCTTGGCCCGGGGATTGACCATCTTTAGATCGTAGATAAGCTGCGCCAGGTCCTCTATGCTGTAGATATCGTGATGCGGAGGCGGAGAGATCAGAGGCACGCCTGGTTGGGTGTGTCTTATGGCGGCTATGTGTTCCACAACCTTATGGCCAGGCAGTTGTCCACCTTCACCTGGCTTGGATCCCTGGGCCATCTTTATTTCGATCTCGTCGGCCATAGCCAAATACTCCGGGGTTACGCCAAAGCGGCCGGAGGCTACTTGTTTTATCTTGCTATTGGAGGCCTCTCTGAAGCGACGGGAGTCCTCCCCACCTTCTCCGGTGTTACTCTTCCCGCCTATGCGGTTCATGGCTATGCCCAAGACCTCGTGAGCCTCGGGGCTGAGTGCTCCGAGGGACATAGAAGCGGTATTGAAGTGCTTGACGATTTCCGAGGCGGGTTCTACCTCATCCAACGGCACAGCCGGGCCCAGAGGCCTGAATTCCAGGAGGTCTCTAATGGCGACTGGCTGTTCTCCTGTTACCATGTCGCGGAACTGGTTATACAACTCCTGGGTTCCGTCTTCTGCTACGGTCTTGTGGAGCGCTCTTACCATCCGCGGGTTAAAGGCATGATGCTCTCCTTGCTTGCGGAACCGATAGTAGCCGTAGTCGTCTAATTTGCCTTTGGGTGGAGGCTCGCCGAAGGCACGTCGGTGGCGCTCCAAGGTCTCTTGGGCGATCTCCTCTAGTCCGATGCCCTTGATTGAGGAGGGCGTACCATAAAAGGCTAGGTCTACGACCTCGTCACTCAGGCCAATAACCTCGAAGATTTGGGCGCCGTGGTAGCTGGATACGGCAGAGATCCCCATCTTGGACATAATCTTGAGGATCTGTTTTTCCAGGGTACCCTTGTAGTTGTGGAGCGCATCCTCTAGGGGCATGTCCTCTCCGTGCTCTTCTTGTACAACGTCTGTTAGGCAGGCCAAGGCCAGGTAGGGGTTAATGGCGCTTGCGCCGTACCCCAAGAGGGTGACCATGTGATGCATGTCCCTGGCTTCTCCTGTCTCCGCGATGATGCTGGCCCTCATGCCCTTGCCCTCTCGGATCAGGTGATAATGCACTGCGCCTACCGCTAGGAGCATTGGTATAGGGGCGTGCTCTTCATCAACCCCTTTGTCACTCAAGATAATGAGAGACTTCCTTTGGTCGACTGCCTGAGATGCCTCTTCGCATATTCTATTTAGGGCATCTCTTAAACCCGTTGACCCTTGCTTTACCCCTAAAAGCGTGGGAATGGTAGCGGAAGCGAGGATTGGGTCTGCCATATTTCTTAGAGCCGACATCTCGTGGTCCAGAAGCACGGGGCTTTGTAGGTAGATGAGGCGCGCGTGTTCCTCTGACTCTTCCAGAAGGCTATGGCGGGGGCCCAGGTAGGTGTTCAAAGACATTACCAGATGCTCTCTCAAGGGGTCTATGGCTGGATTGGTGACCTGCGCGAATCTCTGCTTAAAGTGTGAGTATAGAAGCCTAGGTCTATCTGAGAGAACGGACAGGGGCGTATCGTCGCCCATGGAGCCAACCGGCTCCTTCGACTCGGCTACCATGGGCAGGATTACCAGCTTCATCTCCTCGGAGGTGTATCCGAAAGCTCGCATGGTTTCCATATCGGGGGTCACTGTAGACAAGTTGCCGTTTACAGATGCGAGGTACTTGTCAAAGTAGAGCGTGCGCTTCTTGAGCCACTGTCCATAGGGCTTCATGGATGCGAGGCCTTGCTTGATTTCACCGTCTTTCAAGATCCTCTTATGGGTGGTGTCTACGGCTATCATGTGGCCAGGACCTAGTCGGCCCTTCTCCACAATCTTGGAGCCATCGACGTCTATCATGCCCGCCTCTGACCCCATGATTATGATGTTGTCGTCGGTTACCATGTACCGCGCTGGCCTGAGACCGTTGCGGTCTAGGCAAGCGGCGACTATTTCGCCATCGGAAAAGGCCAATGCCGCTGGGCCATCCCAAGGCTCGGTAAGGCAGGCGTGGTACTCATAGAATTCCCTTAGCTGGGTAGGCATGTTGGGCATGTTCTCCCATGCCTCCGGGACTAGCATTGCCATGGCGTGGAGTAGTCCTCTGCCAGAGACGGTCAGGACTTCTAGCACGTTGTCCAGGCTGGCGGAGTCACTTCCTCCTGCGGTAATTATGGGAGAGAGCTTGCCTATCTGGTCATTCCACATGGACGAATGTAGCTCAGGCTCCCTGGCCTTCATCCAGTTGCGATTGCCCTGAAGGGTGTTTATCTCTCCGTTGTGGGCTAGAAATCGAAAGGGCTGCGCTAGTGTCCAATTTGGAAGTGTGTTGGTGCTGTAGCGCTGATGAAATATAGCTATTGCCGTCTCGAAATTAGGATCGTTGAGGTCTTGGTAAAAGTTTCTGAGCTGTGGCGCTGCTACAAGGCCCTTGTAGACTAGGGTATTGTTGGAGAATGAGGGTATGTACAGACCTTGTATGCCGCGCTCTGTTACTCTAGCTTCGATATCTTTACGAGCTAGATACAATTTGCTCTGGAATTGATCTGGAGACATGCTTTCTGGACGAACCACCAGCACCTGGCGAATGTCTGGCATAGTAGCTAACGCCTGCTGTCCCAGGGCATGGCGGTCTACGGGCACCCGACGCCAACCCAAGAGTGCGAGTCCATGTTGGTTGATGGACTCCTCTATTATGGATAGACATCTATCTAGGACATCGTCTTTGCCACATGGCGGGAAGATCATTCCGATTGCCAGGTCTTTAGGATTGTTTGAAGCGTGGCGGCCCAACCTTTCCATCTCTTTGCTCATCAGCTTGACAGGAATCTGGGTTAGGACGCCGGCTCCATCGCCGGTCTTGGCATCGGCTGAGACGGCGCCTCGGTGCTCCAGGTTGACCACCGATTCTATGGCCATATCCAGGATAGAATGGCTTCGGTGTCCCGATATATCGGCAACGAAGCCTACTCCACAGGCGTCGTGTTCGTATTCTGCTCTATAAAGGCTTCCCTTGTAAGATGGTTCTCTTGCCATACTCATATCCTAAGGATTGTAGTCTTACCACTGTTGCTTGAAGTAGGCTTTCGTAAGGTATGCCTAGACTAAGACTAGTGTAGCGTCCTTGAAATACTCTCATAAATTGTCATTGCGAGGAGTCCCGACGAGTTGGGACGACAAAGCAATCTGGTGGGGATGGCCCCACGCCGCCAGATTGCCACGGCCCTCCTTCATCGGGCCTCGCAATGACATTTGCAGTGAACTTCGAAGACATGACGCTAGGATGTTAGGAGCCAGCTTCCTAAAGAATTGGAAGGTACCGCTTTATTTCATAGTCGGAGACCTGGGAGCGGTACTCGTCCCACTCGATCTTTTTGTTTCGGATAAAGGTCTCAAAGACGTGGTCTCCCAGGGCTTCTCTCAACACTTGGCTATTCTCCGCCGCCTGGATTGCTTCCCAGAGGCTACCAGGGAGAGTATCGATGTCTCTTTGGGTGCGCTCATCATCGCTCATCTCATAGACGTTTGACTCTACGGGGTCTGGGACCTCGTACTCCTTCTGAATTCCTTGGAGGCCGGCGGCTAGCATTACACTAAAGGCCAGGTAGGGATTACATGCGGGGTCCGGTGACCGGTACTCTATGCGCACAGACTCCTCCTTGCCCCTTCTGTATGCGGGCACACGTATGAGGTCAGACCGGTTGATCCTTGCCCATGAGACGTAAGCGGGGGCTTCGAAGCCGGGTACCAGACGCTTGTAGGAGTTTATCCACTGGTTGGTGACTAGGGTTATTTCTCTGGCATGGCGCATTAGACCGGCTACGAACAGTCGGCCGACTCCTGACAGATAGTAGGGGTCATTCGCATCAAAGAAGGCGTTTTTGTCGCCCCGGAAGAGAGACATATGAGTATGCATGCCGCTTCCGTTGACGCCGGCAATTGGCTTGGGCATGAAGGTGGCGTACACACCCTGTTTGATCGCTACCTCCTTGACCACCAGGCGATATGTCATAACCGTATCGGCCATGGTCAAGGCATCTGTGTATCTAAGGTCAATTTCGTGCTGGCTTTCAGCCACCTCGTGATGGCTGTACTCTACAGGTATGCCCAACTCCTCCAGCATCAAGACGGTCTCCCTTCGGAGGTTTGTGACGAGATCCTGGGGGTCCTGATCAAAGTAGCCACCCTTGTCCAGGGTTTGCGTGCCCTGGGAGTCCTTGAAGTAGAAGTATTCCAGCTCTGGGCCTACATAGAAGACGAAGCCCATGTTGGCGGCCCGTTCTAGGTTACGTCGAAGTATGTATCTTGGATCGCCTTCAAAGGGGTTCCTTTCTGGGGTGATTATGTCGCAGAACATTCTGGCGACGGCGTTCTGCTTAGGTCTCCAGGGGAGTATGCGGAAGGTAGTTGGGTCTGGCAGCACGAACAGGTCGCTTTCATCTATTCGCGCGAATCCCTCAATAGATGAGCCATCAAAGCCCATGCCAGTCCTCAAGGCATACTCTAGCTCTCCTATGGTTATGGCGAATCCCTTTAGATTGCCGAGGATGTCTGTAAACCAAAGTCGTATGAACCTAACGTCGTTCTCTTTGGCCGTCTTGAGAACGTACTCTATGGCTTCGGGTTCTCTCTCCATTTCCATCGCTTGGCTCCCGGTCTCAACGTAACTTGATAACGGCCTTCGGATTTCTTGGTAAGGGAAATACGGGTCTTATCCGAGAATAAGTTGTGATTTTATTCGCAAATTAAGGTTTTGTAAAGGGGTATGCGCTGCGTCTTGCAAATTGCCACCGTCCCAAACAATTATGCCTTTCAAACGATGATATAGCGCTCACCGTGGCCTATGTACAGTGAGCGCCATCTCTAAATGCCTGGTGAATAAATTTTCTGCTAGGAAGAAACTCCGGCCTTGCTCGTGTTAGTAGGAATTCCTGCCAATACGCCATCCCTTTCAAAGGCGCTGCAAACGGTGTCGGTGATGAGACGGGTAACCACATAAGGGTCCATGTTCGCGTTGGGCCTGCGGTCCTCAATGTAGCCCTTTCCATCGCGCTTCACCTGCCACGGAATTCTGACAGAGGCTCCCCTGTCGGAGACTCCATACCTGAACTCCTTGTAGGAGCAGGTCTCATGGAGGCCTGTTAGACGCTCCTCTATGGCGAACCCATAGTTGACGATGTGGAGATCGTGTTTCTTGCTCAAGGCTTCGGCTGCCTGAATACAGGGTTCGTAGGACTCTCTCATTTCTTTAGTGGAGAAGTTAGTGTGAGCGCCCGCGCCGTTCCAGTCGCCTCTGACAGGTTTTGGATAAAGGGTAGCGCTAACGTTAAAGTCTTCGGCGATGCGATATAGGAGCCAGCGCGCCATCCATAGCTGGTCGGATACCTCGACAGGACCTACTGGGCCTATTTGGAACTCCCACTGACCTGGCATTACCTCTGCATTGATGCCAGAGATTCGGATATCTGCGTCGATGCAGGCCTGCATGTGTCTTTCCACGATGTCTCTTCCAAACACTTCATCGGCGCCGACTCCGCAGTAGTATCCACCCTGTGGTGGAGGGAAACCAGAATCCCCGGGGAAGCCAAGAGGGCGTATCCCCTTAAAGAAAGTGTACTCCTGTTCAATACCGAACCATGTGTCGTGAGACGCGTATTTCTCAGACGTTTCCACGCATGCGGCGCGAGTGTTGCTTGGATGAGGTGTCATGTCTATGTTTAGCACTTCGCACAACACCAGCTTATTGTCTTCGCCGCGGATAGGGTCGGGACAGACATACACCGGCTTCAAGACGCAGTCGGACTGGTCTCCTGGGGCTTGGTTGGTGCTTGAACCGTCGAATGCCCAGATTGGAGGCTCCTCACCCAGTGGCACAATCTTAGTCTTAGCTCTTATCTTTGCCGTGGGGACAGACCCATCTATCCAGATATACTCTGCCATATAGACGCTCATCGCATACTCCTGTCGATAAATTTAGGTATATTAAACAGCTAGAGATGTAAATGATTCCTATTTGGACTTCCGCAGACGGCTGGGTAGGACGACCCACATTGCTAAGAGACCGATAAAGGCGACTCCACCTAGAATTGCTTCTAGCCCCATAATATTAAGCCTTCCTAGCTGTTATATCGAGTTCTTGTCATCTAGTTTAACCGCCTACGTTACAAAAGGTATTGCGTGAATGTTAAATCTTTGTTACAAAATTCGCCACACTAGTAGGGACATCTTTCCTACCCCGTCGTCGTTGCGAGCGAGCCAGCGAGCGAAGCAATCTGGTGGGGTGGTTGACTACACTTCAGCTCTTGGAGGTCGGTCCCATATCCTGCTCAGGATAGGCCAGCATGCCGTGCTCCGGCATGTCCAGTCCCTCCATCTCTTCCTCTTGAGAGGCCCTTAGACTGATGGTCCTTTTTATGAACCAGAAGATGGCCAGTCCAGCGCCTTGGGCCCAGGCTGTAACCGTGACCATGCTAAAGCATGGGGCATAGATGCCTCTACCTAATGGTCTTCAACAAAATAAACTGACGTTTTCTCTGTGTGAAGTAAACCATGTAAGGAAATTCTACGTGGTAAAGGCACAAGGTGTTCTCTCCCACCTGCCCACCCAGAAAGGTATCTACTCAAGGGCACATCCCCTGAAATCCCTGCCCCTTCGACTACGCTCAGGGTAAACTCCGAGGGATACCCTCTCTGGACTTTCCCAATTTGGCCGTCTGCATTATAAATGTCACAATAAATAGTTTATGACTATCAGCATGGGGCATCGATACCTCCGCCTTTAGGGGGAGGTCGAGTAGTCGTATCGTAAATTGGCGCCTTATTTTCTCAATGACCATTAGGATGGGGTCGTAACAGCGAATCTGTATCCTACGTTCCAGATGGTTTCGATGAAGGAGTGTTCCGTGTCTTCGATTTTGCTGCGCAAGCGTCGAACGTGAACATCGACGGTGCGGGTGCCGCCGTAGTAGCCATATCCCCACACTTTGCTTAGGATGGTTTCCCTTGTGTATACCATGCCGGGATGTGAGGCTAGAATTCGCAGAAGCTCGTATTCCTTGAAGGTGAGTATGACCTTCTTTCCCTTCACGGACACTTCGTATTTGTCCAGGTCAATAACTAGATCGCTCGTCACGATCACGTTGCTGCCCACTGCTCGTCTGGTGCGCCACAGCAACTGGCGAAGCCTGGCCTTAAGCTCTGCTGCGTCGATGGGCAACGTCACGAAGTCGTCCAGTGCCAACTTAACGTCGAACTTGGCGAGGGATTCATTAGGGATCAGGCCAATTACTGCCAAATCAAGCTTGTGGCAGGCCTCAACGCACTCCCGTTGGTCTTGTGAAGACATAGAGGTGGTGTCCAGGAGCACGATGTCAGGGGGCATGTTTTGGCTGAGCGAGGCCAACTCTCTATGGTCATCCAGTACGGTTACTGAAATTCCATCCGCCTGAAGGGAATTGAGGGCTTCTCCCCTCTCGTCGTTCACGTCGGCACCTACTAGCAATAGCTTGCTCACGGTTAGACAACCTTAGCTGTACATATAGTGGCAATCATCTCTGCGCCATTATACAGACATCCAGAGGAATGGGAAAACGCAGAAGCTCTCGTCTATCGATCTACGAGACTGCCTTGAATTCTGTGTAGTTATACGATCGGGTTAGGGGTGAGAGATCGGATAAATCACTTCAAGGAATCATAGGGTGAAGGGCTAGTCTTTTTCTATGAGCACACCCACAGAATTGCCCCACTCCGTCCAGGAGCCGTCGTAGTTGCGCACCCTCTCGTAGCCCAGGAGATACTTTAGGACAAACCAGCTATAGGAGGCCCGTACCCCCAGGCGGCAGTAGGGGATGACCTCCTTGTCGGGCATCACGCCCTTCTCTTCGTACATTCTTCGCAGTTCGTTGGCGGGCTTGAAAACGCCGCTTTCGTTAGCGCCGTCGTCCCAGGGGATGTGTATGGCGCCTGGAATGCGGCCCTTCCGCTCGATCTCCGGCTGATGGGTGCCTGGCGCCGAGGTGAGCTCGCCGCGATACTCCTCAAGTGCCCTGGTATCCAGAATGGCCACGTCCGAATTACCCAAGCGATTAGCTATATAGTCTTTGGTAGCCCTTAGGCTAGAGTCGGGGTTCTTGGCATGATAGGCCTTGGAAGAGGGGTTTGGGATATCTGTAGAGAGGGGGCGATTTTCGGCTACCCACTTCTTCCGGCCGCCGTTCATTATCCTCGCGTCTCGGTGGCCATAGTGCTTGAGGACCCAGAAGGCCCATGTGGCAGTGCGGTTGTTGCCGTCGCCGTACAAGACTATGGTGGTGTCGTTGTCCACGCCTGAATTGTCCAAAAGGCGCTCAATTTGCTCCTTTGTGGGGATGTCGCGCATCACCGGATGCTCCAAGTCGGTGTGGAGTCCCCAACCTACGGCTCCGGGCACGTGGCCCTGTTTATATGCCGACTCTAGGTCTCCGTTGACCTCTACTATAACCAGGGAGGGGTCTGATAAGCGCTGTGCCACCCAGTCGGTCTCAACTAATAGCTCTGGATTAGCGTAGTTCTCTGGCATGTCTAGTCCTCTAAAACAGGTTATGGCGATTTTATATCAGTGCAATAGATGAGGGCAAGTTTGTCATAAACCTTCTCGGTTCTCCGACATATCCGCCTCGAGCGTTGCTTTCTGGATCTCTTCAGGAGGCTTCACTTTACGGAACACCATGTAGAGAGAGATGTCATAAACAATCTTGAGAACTCCAGAGAATACAAAGGGGGCGCTACTGGAGATGGCGTTCCATAAGGCAGTTCCAACAGAGGGCCCGATGGTCTGGTTGATGCTTCGTACCCCCAGGCGTAAGCTCACCATAGTTACGCGCTCTTCGGGGAGGACAATGGCTAACGTATAAGAGTCCCTGGTAGGCACATCCATCTGGTTTAAGAGAGATCGAAGTTGCCAGAATATGACTGCCATCCACGCTACGGGAGCGAAGGCTACCGCTATCAACAAAACGCTAGTGGGAATGTGGGTGAAGACCATTGTCTTTAGAAGGCCTATTCTATTGGCTATCTTGGCGGACAACCACAGTGAGATTACAGCTAGAAGTTGGGCTGTGAAGAAGATTAAGGCCAGTCCTCCTAGCTCTATTCCAAACTTAGTAAAGAACCAATATACCACAAGGCCCTGTACGATGAGGCCACTGGCAAACTGGTCAACGCTAAAGAGGGCGATTAGAGGGAGGATGATTCGCCTAGAGGGGAGCTTCAAAGGGTTTATCCATCGCCGCTCTTCAAAACGACCATCCATAGCGGGTGATAGGGACCTATATAGAAGAGAAAGAACAACCATAAGAGCGACAAAGAATAGGAACATGGTTTTAAAGGAGAAGGCTGGGCTTGTGTGAAATACGTCCTGAATTACCGTTGGAAGCCCTGCGGCCAGGGATCCCAAGGCGACGCCAATGGTAGAGACCATTCGATATATGGCGAAGAGGTCGGTCCGTTTTTGAGGTGGAGCCGTATCTGGCAGGCCAGCCTGTTCCAGAGGTTGGATTGGTCCTCCTAGTGAACCGGCGCCGCCGCCACTTAGACCGCCAACGAAGGATATGAGCATTAACGGTATCACATCGTCTACAAAGACAAGGGCTGTTCCTGAGATAGCTAGGAGGAGAGTGAATATGGTGAGTAGCTGTCTTCGTCCTACTCTTTCCCCGATGAATCCGGCCAGGAAGGTAAAGAAAGCAGAACCGGCTGCCCCCGCGCTAAGAAAGAAGCCAATTTGTACGAGGGTAAAGCCGAGATAGTCAAGGTAGATCGGCAGCAGTAAGGTTAGAGAACCCAGACCTAGGGTTAGCACTCCTCTGGAAAGAATGACGATTTTAGCGTCTCTGCTTATCCAACCAAGGGATGAAACTAAGGGAAAGTTCACTTAAGCCGTTAGCCCTTCCTACTCCGTGTCGCAACGCGGCCTGCATTATAACACGCTTGGTAGGGTGGTAAGGAGACGAAGCTAACCTGGGGGGAGCCAAGCATCCAAATTGGCCCCCCCAGGGGTTTCTAATTCGGTGAAGTTCAAATCGATGACAGTGACCGTTAGGTTACCACCACAATTTGCCGTCTACCTCTTCCTTGAGGTCTCCAAAATCTTTGGTCCAAAGACCGGTGCTAAGGTATTTCCAGCCACCGTCCGCTAAGAGGCAGACGATGTTTCCGTTTTTCATTCGCGTTGCCAGTCTTCTGGCGCAGGCTATCACAGACCCTGAGGAGATGCCAGCAAAGAGACCCTCCTGTTCCATAAGCTCCCTGGTGAAGAAGAAGGCCTCTCTGCTCTCTATCAGCATCCTAGAATCCAGGACGGATAGGTTCAAAATAGGAGGTATGAACCCCTCTTCCAAGCTCCTTAGGCCCTGAATGGAGTCGTCTGGGTTGGGGGCAACGGCCACAATCTTGACACTGGGATTATGCTCCTTCAACCGCCGTCCCACCCCCATAAGGGTGCCTCCTGTGCCAAGTCCTGCGACAAAGACATCCACCTCTGGCAAGTCTCGGATAATCTCTTCTGCCGTTGTCTCGTAGTGGGCCCTGGGATTGGCCTCGTTGCCATACTGGTAGGGCATGAAGTATGAGTCGTCCTGGGACGCCATCTCTTGAGCTACAAGGATAGAGCCGTTGGTCCCTCTCGATCCATCTGTAAAATGGATCTCTGCACCGTAGGCTTTGAGGAGTTGCACTCGCTCCTGGCTTACGTTATCTGGCATAACTACCTTGACCTTATATGCCTTTCGGCGTCCTATCATGGCAAGGGAGATACCGGTGTTGCCGCTGGTGGGCTCTAAGATAGTCTTGTCTGGCGTGAGAAGCCCTTCTGCTTCGGCCTGTTCAATCATGTACTTGGCTATTCTGTCTTTAACGCTTCCGGTGGGATTTGCCCCTTCCAACTTTGCATATATGTTTACCTTTGGATTGGTGCTAGTTCTTTCCAGCTTTACCAAAGGTGTGTTGCCGATGGAGTCCAAGATACTTTCGTATCTCATATTATTAGGGCTTTTTACGCTGACCACCATAATCCGCCTCCTTGTATGTGAACTTTTCCTCTAAAAGGAGTTAGCCTCCTGATTTCAAGGAAAGGTTATTGCAGCGTTCGCAGGTCTCCTGGGGAATGAGTCCCCATTTCATGAGGTATCCGAATACAAAGCATCCAGCGCAGAATCCTACGAAGGACTCCAGCGCGGCGAAGATAGCCAGGATCGCGAGTACCCCTTCCGCCGCCACTTGTAAGCCGAAAGGATAGATAAAGATCAGCGCAGTAGTGGAAAAGACAAGGCCTACAAACTGGGCAAATCGCTTGGGAGGGCCAGCGACGAGTTTGTTTGGATTGCCCAAAAGTGGAACCAGACCCCGGGTAGCCAGCAGCCCCAAGGGGCTGAGGGTAGGCCCTGTGAGCACGCGCGCCAGGAACCCGTAGGCCAGGAAGAACAACAGCCAGCGGATGTCGAATACGATGATGGTCAGAGCTAATATGACCACCATACCTGCTACCATCCTGGCGGCTATCTCGTTGGCTGGATGTGGAAAGCTGAAAACCTCTGAGAGAAAGCTTGGCTTGCTAATAGCTCCTTGGTTACTTATTGTTGAGTGGTGCAATTCCTTCAATTCCTTTCTACTTATTCTGATGGTTTCCGGGCATAAAAAGAGCCCTCGTTAGATTTCAACGAGGGCTCTAGACGTCTGCTGTCTATCTTAGCTACGGCACTAGGCGATAGCCCCTCCTATGTGGGGCATACAAGCGCACATTGCTGCGAAGTTGATTTTTATCATTGTATTGTAAGTATACACTATAGACATTTAAGTGTCACTATATCAGTTTGATGATGGGAATCTTATTAAGATTCTAGCGTGTCATTCTGAGGAGCGTGGCGACGAAGAATCCTTGGTACGGTCGCAAGAAAGGCAGACCAAGGATTCTTCCCCAGACAAGTCGGGCTCAGAATGACAGGAACCAGAGGATGTCAACTGTAGACAGCTGACTTCGTCTCGCCGTAGGGCGGACTCCGTCCCCGAGCCGTCGCCAGAGTGGCTTTGGCACGTCGGTGACCGAAGGCGGAGCTACTCGTTCTTCTACTGGGATAGTTGCCTAAGAATATTATCCGGCTGCTGTCACGGGAGCGCCACAGAAGGCCTCGTAGTCTATTAACTCGGTGACGGTGGGATTGTCGCCACAGAGGGGGCAGTCCTTGTTGCGCCGCAGCTTGACGGCGCGGAACTCCATGGATAGGGCGTCTATAAGGAGAAGCCGTCCAGAAAGGGACTCGCCGACGTTCAGGATCAGCTTCATGGTTTCAATGGCCTGTATGGAACCCACTAGGCCTGGCAAGGCTCCCAGGACCCCGGCCTCTGCGCATGTCGGCACCGATCCCGGGGGTGGGGGGGTTGGGAAGAGGCATCGATAGCAGCCCTGGCCTGGAATGTACACGCTGGCCATGCCGTCGAAGAGCAGAATACTGCCGTCCACCAGAGGCTTGCCCGCTAGGTAGCAGGCGTCGTTGACCAGGTATCTGGTGGCGAAGTTGTCGGCCCCATTGATCACTATGTCGTAGTTGGGGATGATTTCCATGGCGTTTTCAGAGGTAATGGGCTCCTCGTGGCCTACCACCTTGACGTCCGGGTTATATCTAGTCAGGGTATCGATGGCGGACTGAATCTTAGGACGGCCAATGTCGTCGTTTTGGTGCAGTATCTGCCTTTGAAGGTTGGTGATGTCCACGGTATCGAAGTCGACGATACCAATGGTTCCTACGCCGGCAAGGGTTAGGTAGAGGGCTACTGGCGAGCCGAGGCCGCCGGCGCCGATTATCAACACTCTGGTTCCCATTAGCTTGCGCTGGCCCTTGCTGCCAACCTGGGGCATTATAATATGCCTGCTATATCTTTTGACCTGTTCTGCCGTTAGCGATAGGGTCTGAGTCATGAGCACTCCCTGTTTTTACTGTTTATTCATTTGTTTAGGTGCAATAAGTGCAGATGTGGTGCATTATATCAAAAAACCGTTGAGAGAAGGCGGCTTGAAACGGTGTTGGCCGAGTTTCAAAGAATGGTTCACGGAAGGCGAGGATATGGCTAGATCTGGTACATGCCTCCGCTTACTGTGTGGGCCTGGCGCTGCGCCAACTCGCCGATGGAGGTGAAGTTCAGAACGTTTTGCACCACCTGGTCCACCGACTGCCATACATCGCGCTGAGCACAGATGCTGTACTGGATGCACTCTGTAGGCTCATCTATACAGTTTAGGGGAGCCGAGGTACCGTCTAAGGTCTCCATTACCATGCCTAAGCTTATTTCTTGGGGTGACTTGGCCAGCATATGGCCTCCCTGGGGTCCCCTTCGGCTTCTAATGAGGCCGAATTTGTTCAGGATGGTTAGAAGCTGGTCAAGGTAAGGCTCAGGTATGCTCTGGCGGTTTGCAATCTCAGCGGTGGGAACAGGCCCAGAGCCAGTTTGCTGGGCCAAATCGATTAGGGCACGAACCCCATAGTCCACCTTCATTGGTATCCGCATCTTCCACCTCTGCGTAGTCTCCGTATCTAAGATTTTACCATTTCAATTGACGACTTACAAGATAGACAATGTCAACAAAGCAATGTTAACTTACGATAGCTTTGCACAAAAATCTGTTCTTAAAGGAGAGTCCAGAGAACCTGGTTCTCTGGCAGGGGTCTGGGGGTGTTCCCCAAATACGATTCGAGGGCGTGGTGGGTGGGATAGTCGAGGTCTATTGTTACAATATTGGCCAAAATACCGCTTTTTGTGCAACGCTACTATCGCTACTTACGAGGAAGTTCTTTAGGGGAGACTCAGTTGTTGGCGTAAGGCTCGCGACTGCTTTCAAGATGGGGCGCTCTATGGTAAAATAACTTAGTTTTGTAGATAGTAATGTCCCCAGTTTTCTAATATAAAGGGTGGTGTGAGGATATGGAAGCGATAAAATTGGAAACAGCCCCTAGAGATGTGATTGGGAAGAAGGTCAAGGTCCTTCGCAAAGAGGGACTTACACCTATACATGTCTACGGCAAGAAGATGGACTCCAAGCTCCTTCAGGCCGATACCAAGACGCTGCAGCGGGTGATTCAGCGTGTTGGTAAGAACATACCTGTCACTATTGTGGAGGGGAATGGAAAGGGAGAAGGCAAGGGAAACATCTCCTTTGTGCGAGAGGTGCAAGAGCACCCCGTGTCTGGGCAGTTGTTGCATGTGGACTTTTACCAGGTGGACGTCTCAGAGCGTATCAAAGCGGAGGTGCCCGTTATTTTGGTGGGTGAGGCCCCTGCAGTACGTATTGATCATGGTGTGCTGATGCAGGCCCTTCACACTCTGCAGGTGGAGTCGTTGCCTATGGATGTCCCAGAGGGCTTCCAGGTGGACATCTCCTTTCTGGATGACTTTGAGAAGGCGATTCGCGTAGGCGACATCCCTGTCTCTGGTGATGTGACAATCCTGGCTGACGCTGAGGACGTGATTGCTCGTGTGAACCCGCCAAGGGTAGAGGAAGAGGTGGCTGAGGTGGCGGCTGAAGAGGGTGCTGAGGTAGAGGCCATCGCTGAAAAGAAGGAGACTGAGGTGGGCGAAGAAGAGACGAAGGACAAGGAGGAGTGACCCTTTTGTCGCTGTTGCCTCTTTTGCGCCGCGTCCTCTTCGCTAACACGTGGACGGAGGGCGGGGGACTGTGTCTTGCCATTTTTGTGGTTAGGCTGTTTAATACAAGGGGCACAGACACGCTGTGGGCCTAATCTTTGGCGACTCAGCGGGGATTGACCTCTAGAAGGGGCGATGAAAGCAGGGGTTCTTGTCGGTTCACTACTCTTAGCCAGTGCAGCGGCGATTGCGCTTAATGCTGGGAACGTTGCCACGGCCAACGGGGGAGATGTCCATTTAGGAAGCTTTTCTAGTGCGGCGTCATCTGGAGTACTGGGTTTTGCCATCGTAGTTGTTGGGTTGTTTAGCTCCCTCTTTGTGCTAAGATGGCGGCGATCCAGAAGTTCCCCCAAACGAGGGGATAGGCGTTGGAGGAGAGAAGACCTAGAGTCAGACAAATAACTTGAGCTGGTGAAGGTTCGGTTCAGGGGTGAGTCGATAGCCAAGGGGGTCCTACTCTACATTGGAAAGTTTATCTAAAAGCGTGGCTATTGTTGGGGTAGCGGAGTCGGATGAGTTGGGGGTAGTGCCTGGGAAGTCGGCTTTGCAGCATCATGCGGAAGCGGCCCACAACGCATTGACGGACGCAGGATTGTCCAAGGACGATGTGGACGGCGTCTTCACGGCTGGTGTGTCTACTTTGACCACGGCAGAGTATATGGGTATACGGCCCAGTTTCACAGACAATACCACGGTAGGCGGCTCCTCATTCGTCATACACGTTGCCCATGCCCTTGCTGCGATTAACGCTGGCTACTGTGAGGTGGCCCTTATAACACACGGAGAGACCGGCCGTAGCTCCAGATACAGGCAGGGGTCAGACAATAATCATCCTGCTACTCAGTATGAGATGCCTTATGGCCTTATAGGGCCACCGGTTACCTACTCGCTGTCTTGCGCCAGATACATGCACGAGTTTGGAGAGAGTCGCACCAGGGATGCGATGGCTGAGATTGCCGTTGCCACCAGGAAGTGGGCTCAGTTGAATCCAAAGGCCCTCAAGCGGGAGCCGATGAGCTTTGACGACTATCACAACGATCGCTGGATAACCTGGCCCTTCCACCGCGCCGACTGCTGCCTCGTGACTGACGCTGGAGCAGCAGTAGTGCTCACTACCGTCGAGCGAGCCCGCAGCCTAAAAAAGAGGCCTGTCCTGGTCTTGGGAGCTGCAGAGGGCCATGATCACAGAATGATAAGCCAGATGCCCAACTTAACGTCCTTTGTGGCAAGGGAAACTGGCAAGAGGGCAATGGCCATGGCAGGGGTAACCCACAATGACATAGACCTGACTATGATCTACGACTCCTTTACTTACACCGTTCTGTTGAGCCTGGAGGACCTGGGCTTCTGTGGGAAAGGTGAGGGGCCGGACTTCGTCAAGGGGCAGAGGATAGCCCCAGGCGGCGATTTTCCCTTGAATACCAGCGGCGGTGGACTGTCCTATACTCACCCTGGCATGTACGGGATATTCTTGGTTGTCGAGGCCGTGCGTCAGCTTAGAGGCGAGGCGGGGGAACGACAGGTTAAGAACGCAACAGTCAGTTTGGTCAATGGCACGGGAGGGTCATTGTCGTCTACTGGCACCGCTGTGCTGGCGGTGGACTAGGGGTGGCATTTAATAGCGTGGAGACAAACTAATATGGCCCAGGAACAGTACAACAAACCTCTGCCGATGACTCAGCCGGAGTCGGATTTCTATTGGGAGAAGGCCAAGGAGCACCAGCTATGGCTGCGGAAGTGCAATGATTGCCAGAAGGCCTACTTCTATCCAAGGGACATTTGCCCGGAGTGTTTTTCAAGGGATACCACGTGGGTTCGAGCTAGCGGAAGGGGGACTTTGCATACCTTTGCCGTAGTCCATCGCGCTCCCGCGTCTGCCTTCAAAGAGGACGTGCCTTATGTGGTAGCTATGGTTGATCTGGAAGAGGGGCCTCGCATGCCCACGAGCTTAGTCGATGTAGAGCCTGATCCATCCAAGATCAAGGTGGGTATGCGGGTAGAGGTGGTATTCCAGGATGTGACGGAAAAATTCGCCTTGCCCAAGTTCAGGCCAGTTTCTGGTTAGGCACTTAATATTTGCTAATTGCTCCTTGAAGGCAAGCCCCGCTCATGCTGAACAGGTCGGAGTATGAAGGATATAGCAGCGAGCGGCTCACCTTTCGACTTGGCTCAGGGTGAGCGGACGTTGCACCCCTGTCATTCTGAACGTAGTGAAGAATCCTTGAATTGTTTTTATGTCTCACGTGCCAAGGATTCTTCAGTCGTCCGAATCTTTCGGACTCCTTCAGAATGACAACTACATTCTTGTTTGTCTTGCTCCAAATACAGGATACAAGGGTGAGCTTTACTACACTCAACCTGTCAGGACAACGACGAAGCCACCTAAAATAATTGCGACTGGCTGGATAACCGCTTTATTTTTCAGGTGGTGTTCCTTGCTGGTCTTTTTGTATTCTCGGAAGCACCAGGAATCTAAACACAAGGTTCACTATGACCAGAGTAAATAGGGCATCTGCCAGTTTGAGCATAGGTGCAATGTCAAGGGTGTTGCCAGAGATCCTCAGCAACACATAAGTCGACAAGGCATACAACAAGCCTGCTCTACTCGTCAGCGCTTTGCTTATCTTTAACACGGCTTTTTCTTGCCTTCACGCACTCATCACAGGGGCATATGTCCCGTAGCATCGTATAGGGATAGATCCCTGTGCTGTGGCTATCGCTCCATAGGAACTGAAGGGCGTAACGGCCCACCTGTATGTAGTCAATGGCTTGAATGTCCGCAGCAACGGTAGCAGGATCAAGGAGTTGCCTGTGGGTCCACTCCTCCACACACTGGGCGCAGGCGCAGTTTATTCGCAGGTATTTGGACGGGAAAAAGCTGCTGTGTCCGTCCTTCCACTCAATGGAAATGCCTTCTGGATTGGTTTCTACCTTTTGAGGTTCAATTATCATCTTATCTCCAGGCATGGACACATCTCTTAGACTTAGTTACTGTAAGAGAGCCAATTGATATGATAACGTCAATGTGGTCTGCTATGCAAACCGAGATACAACGCAGAGAGGCTGCGGCTCACTAGAAGACCGCAGCCTCGTCAAATTATATAGCTTGGCTGGTGTTGCTTGCCTACGGGGCTGGGAAGACGTGAACGGTAACCCACCTACCTTGCTTCTTGGGGCCTTTCCCGTTGCCCTTGCCGTTTCCTGGGCCTCCACTGCTTACTTGGTCAGTATGGTTATAGACGGTGGTTAACATTTCGGCGTCATGGGCGTTGGGGGACGTTACCGAGCCGAGGGTCGCTTGGTCGTTCATACAGGTATCGCCTTCGGTGCGGTTATGATCTAGGCCTAGCACATGGCCGAGTTCTTGGCAAAGTACATGGTCAGCTGCAGCAGCGCCATAGCTTCCCAGCAGCCGAGTATTGAGCTTTACCTCTCCTTTGGTTATGTGACCTTCTTCTACAAAAACCCTGGCTAAACCAAGCCAAAAGGTGCTAGATCCCTCAGAGACCGTAATGTTCCCCTTCTTTCCGTCGGTGAGTTGAGGGCTTATGGGAGTGCCCAGATTGGTCCACTCATCCACTCCTGCGGTCACGTTGTAAAGTGGCGAAGAAGTTTTATCTTTCACCGATGGGGATAGATTGTCGCTTCCCCAGTGGTAGCCGTTCCAAGAGTGATCGGCGGAGGCTACCGCCGTTAACGATAGAAAAGCAACTATTAATATGCTTACGATTGTCAGTTTCTTCATACTCCACTTCCTCCCTAGGTTGCACCTTTGTATAGATAGCCTTAGTAGTAGACTTTACATATCAAACTGGAATTTGAATACGTTACTAGAAACTGGGCAAGATTTATCCGGAATAGACTACCTAGGACCTAAATTGAATTGGCTAATATTTTGGCACAAACTCAACTCTGTGTCAGTAGGTGGGAGTTAGTGGTAGTGTAAGAATTACGGATGTGAATTCGACACAACTTCCTTAGTATTATGGAGCAATTTGAAGGTTTCTGCTATCTCGTGCGCAGGCATGGGTAATAGATAAGATTGATTCGTATGTCACATTTGCTATACTATCGGCTGCAAGGGAGGCGTAAACTTTGAAATCTAAGCATCTTCTTTCTATTGTAGACCTGAGCACAGAGGAGGTCTCGCGGCTGATCCAGCGCGCCTTTGACATGAAAAGGGGCGCTCCTCCATTGGCGCTGCAGGACAAGATGGTGGCGCTCATCTTTGAAAAGCCATCGCTGCGCACTAGGGTCAGCTTTGCTGTAGCGGTTCAGCAGCTAGGCGGGCATTCCATATATCTATGGGGTGAAGAGGTTGGCATGGGGGTCCGGGAGCCGACCAGCGATATAGCAAGGGTATTGAGCAGTTGGATAGACGTAATTGTGGCGAGGGTCAATTCACATGCTACTTTGAAGACTTTAGCTGATAACGCTTCGATTCCCGTCATTAACGCCCTCTCAGATTTGGAGCATCCATGTCAGGCTCTGGCTGATCTTTTGACCATATTTGAAAAGAAGGGGGACCTTAGGGGAGTCAAGATTGCCTTTGTTGGGGACGGGAACAACGTGGCTGCCAGCTTAGCCCTGGCCTCGGCGTCAGTGGGAGCCAACTTCGTCATAGCATCTCCCCAGGGGTATGAGATACCAAAGGAAACGTGGGATGAGGGTTTGCGCCGCGCATCCATTAGCGGTTCTGAGATGACGCAGGTAGTGTCGCCGCAGGAAGCGGTAGAGGGGGCAGATGTTATCTATACCGATGTCTGGATCAGTATGGGTCAGGAAGATGAAGCTAAGAAGCGCTCAAAAGATTTCGCAGGCTATCAGGTGAATGAGAATCTTATGGAGCTGGCCGCTAAAGATGCCATCTTTATGCACGATATGCCCGCTCATAGGGGTGAGGAAATATCTGAGGGAATGCTGGGCCACCGGGCCTCTGTGGTGTTTGACCAGGCCGACAACCGCCTCTATGCCCAAAAGGCTATCCTTGCGGAGATCATAGAGGCTGATAAACGATGAGCGCCAAACCCCTTGTTGCCATTGTGGGACGGCCCAACGTCGGCAAATCCACGCTTTTCAACCGTATCTCCAAGAGTCGCACGGCGATAGTCTCCGACGTACCGGGCACCACACGGGACCGTATCAGCGCGGAAGTTGCCTGGAGAGGGCGCTCCTTTATCCTTGTCGATACGGGGGGCCTTCTTCCCTTTGAGGAGGATGACCTCTGGAAGAAGGTAAAGGCGCAGGTAAGTATGGCTATTGAGGAGGCGGACGCAATAATAATGGTGGTGGACTCCAACGAAGGCTTAGCCTCTACCGATAGAGATGTAGCAGACCTCCTAAGGCGAATCGGAAGGCCTGTGGTGCTCTGTGCCAACAAGGCTGACAACGAAAGCCGTCGTGGGCAGGCCATGGAGTTTTATGAGTTGGGCATCGGCGAGCCGATCCCAGTAAGCGCCTATCATAACCAGGGTATTGATGACCTGTTGACAAGGGTGGCTGACCTTCTCCCTGAGGCACCTTCAGAAGCGGAAGAGGATGTCATGAAGCTGGCCATCGTTGGGCGCGCCAACGTAGGCAAGTCCACCCTAATGAATTCGATCCTGGGCTTTGAGCGTGCCATAGTTAGCGAAACGCCAGGCACCACTCGAGACGCCATAGACAGCCTGCTTACGTTGGATGACTATTCCATGCTGATTATAGACACTGCGGGTATACGCCGTCGCGGCAAGGTAGAACCAGGAATCGAAAGGTACGGTGTTCTTAGGGCTATCCGCTCTATAGAGCGGGCGGACGTGGTTCTGCTGGTATTGGATGCCACGGAACTGGTCACGGCCCAGGACACACATATAGCCGGATATGTGCTGGACGCTTATAAGGCTCTGGTGATAGTGGTGAACAAGTGGGACTTGGCTCAGAAGATGGGGTTTACAAAGTCTGACATCGTCGAGGAGGTGGTGAAGCGCTACAAGTTTGCGCCGGATGTGCCAATGGCATTTACTTCTGCCATCACTGGAGGTGGTGTGGGGAAGGTTCTACAGAGCGCTTCGCAGGTCTATCAGGAGTGGAGCAAACGTTTATCCAGAGGTGAGGTGAGCCGAGTGCTGATGGCCGCAATAGCTGAGCATCCGCCCCCTTCGCATGGCAAAAGAAGTCTCAAAATCCATAGGGTCGCTCAGGAGGAAACGTGTCCCCCCACTTTCGTTTTTTACGGTAATCATCCTGATTTGGTACACTTCTCCTATCGCCGATACCTGGAGAACGTTCTTCACAGGTCCTTTGGCTTTCAGGGAGTGCCTCTCAAGCTCATATTCAAGGGTAGGGGAAGACAGTGATGGACTACGTTCTGACGGCACTTATTGGCTACATTGTGGGCGCCGTTCCCGTGGGACTCATTGTGGCTAAAGCCATCAAAAGGATAGATATCAGAGAGTACGGTAGCGGCAAGATTGGGACGACCAATGTGCTCAGAACAGTGGGACGGCCCGCTGCGGTCCTCGTTCTTATGCTGGACATTGGCAAGACGGTAGGAGTTGTGTTAGTTATTAGAGCCTTTTCAGATTCTACAGGTGCAGAAGCGGCTGTGGCCTTCGCAGTGCTAATAGGGCATAATTGGCCGATCTTCACTCGGTTCAAGGGTGGAAGAGGCACAGCACCCGGCCTAGGAGGGATCATTGCGTTTTCTCCTTGGGCTACTCTGGCTACCATATTGCTCGGTCTTCCTGCTCTTTTGCTATCCAGATACGTTTCATTAGGTTCGTTGGTAGGGGCAGTGGTGGGGGGACTGACGCTGCTGGTCTTGGGCATTTTGGGAATAAACCCTATTGAGTATGGCTTCTTTGGGCTAATCGGTGGCTCCATAGTGGTCTTTAGCCACAGGGATAATATTGGTAGGATTATTGCGGGTACTGAGCGCAAACTAGGTAACCGCGTAGAGCCTGTAGTAATGGCAGAGGAAACCGAAGGCGAAGAAAGGGTATAAGTGGCTAGAGTTGGTATCGTAGGCAATGCGACGTGGGGCACTACCCTGGGCGTTGTGATGGTCAGAAACGGGGTAGACGTGCTTTTGTGGTGCCGCACTAGGGAGGAGGCCTCAGACCTTCAGGCTAGGCGGGAGAACAGGCGCTTCCTTCCAGGGATCCCTTTCTCAGAGGGCTTAGCTGCTACTGCCTCCAGGAAAGAGGCTTTTCGTGATGCTGATCTGATTGTGTTTGCCGTGCCATCGGGGAGTCTGAGGGAGAATGTTCGCAATGTGAGGGATGCCTTTCAAGGTGCCCCTATAGTGATAAGTGCCACTAAGGGTCTGGAGGTAGGCTCGGGGAAACGAATGAGCCAGGTCTTAGAGGAAGAGCTTCCTTCGCATCTTCGGGCTGGAATTTGTGGCCTGTCCGGTCCGAACCTGGCAAGAGAGATAGCGGAGGGCAGGCCGTCATCTGCTGTTGTCGCTTCTGGTAGTGCTGAGGCAGCCAGACGAGCACAGCAGATCATGAACTCAACTGTATTTCGCGTGTATACCAGTGACGACTTAGTCGGTGTTGAGCTGGGGGGAGCCCTAAAGAACATAGTAGCCTTGGGCGCTGGAATTTGCGATGGCTTGGGGTATGGAGATAATGCCAAGGCAGCCTTCATTACTCGAGGCTTAGCGGAGATTACTAGATTGGGAGTTGCCGCTGGAGCTAACCCCCTCACCTTTGCTGGACTGGCAGGGTTAGGAGACTTAATAGCTACCTGCTCCAGCGTCCTCAGCCGCAACCACTTAGTGGGTACGGAACTGGCCAAAGGACGCCACCTGAGAGATGTCCGCGCCTCTATGCAAAACGTGGCCGAGGGCGTAGACACCACTATAGCTGCCATAAATATGGCGAAGAAGCTGGGAGTTGATATGCCCATTACTCAGACCACCTATAAGGTGCTGTTTGAGGATATGGACTTGACTCAGGCTATATCGGAGTTGATGGAACGGGCTCCGAGACCGGAGTTGGAAGACCTGGATGTCAAAAAGGTCTAGATTATGCCAACACCTACTATAGCCCTAGTCTTCTTCACATCCTTTGGAGTGGGTTTCTTGCGGGGCCTCTGGGTTTCTTGCGGGGCCTCTGGTGAGGCCTTGGGCACGCTCTTTTGGAACTGCTAGTGGTGGTTGGCCTTGCCCTTGGCGTTAGCAGGTTCCTGAATAGCGATCCGGTATTCGCCGTCATAGGCTTTATTGGGGGTCCTTTCCTCTTGTGGATGGGCTGGGGCATGTTGCGCAGGCCCGCTGGCTATCTGCCTATGAATGACACATACGAGGCGGGCCTCGGAAGAGGTAACCCTGTACTGGGTGGCGTTCTGGTTAGCCTATCCAACCCTTTTTGGAGTATCTGGTGGCTTACCCCATAGGTCTGGGTTACCTGTTATGGGCAAGAGATCTGGGGGTCACGGGGGTGACCTCTTTCTATACGGGTCACATATTGTCCGACCTGGTTTGGTACAGCCTAGTCTCTTTTATGGTGGCATCTGGAAGACGGATCTTGGGGCCGGGATTCTATAGGGGCTTGATTATAATCTGTGGGATTTTCCTTCTAGCGCTGGGAGGCTATTTTATCTCCTCTGGCGTAGGATTTCTGACTGGTTGAGAAAGAGATCAGCCCTATCCCAAGACAGGAGGCCATAGGATTAACCATTGGCCAGCCTATGTTGTTTTCTCAGGAACCATTTCTGATCGGCTAAGACCACCGAGGTCTCTATCTGTCGCTGAGGGATAGACCAGTACCTTCTCAGAAGCTCCTCCTTCTCGGTAGATGATACCAGATCAAAGCCGTGGTTTTGATAGAAACGAATAGCCCATGACGAGGCTGCCCATGTGCCAATTAGCATTGGATGGTCTGTTTGTTTTCTAAGATGGGTCAATAGTTGTGTTCCGATTCCAGAGTTCTGTCTGACAGTAAGGACGTAGGCGTGTCTTATGAGGGTAACATCTTGGACGTGCTGGATGCCCATCACCCCAATTAGGCTGCTGGGCTCTTCGTAACCCCAAAATACCACCCCAGCGTCTACTTCATGTCGCAACTCTTCCCTAGGCATGTAGGGTTCCTTCCACTGGTCGGAGGGTATGATCTCTTTGTACGCCTGAGCGGCATCGTTGATGACTTGGTATATCGCCTCGAAGTCATGCTCATCGCATTGGCGGATCATTTGGCTTCTACAGTGAGATTTGATTGCTTAGGCAGCATCATCGAGGATGACTTCGATATCACCAGGGTTATCCAGTCGTTTTCGATACGATGGTAGTCTACGTTGCCTCCTGCCTTTTTGAGGCATTCCTCTATTTCATCTTTCTTATCCTGGATGATGCCCGAAGTCACTAGTTTCCCCTCTGGCTTTAGGACGGCAATTAGCTCCTCAGAGAGGCCTGAGACCACCTTGGCGGAGATGTTGGCTAGGACTAGATCCTGGGAGGCTACGATGGCTTGGGGAGATGGAAGAGAGCCGTGGCTCACCTTTACGATGCTTCCGACCCCATTAGCAGCCACGTTCTCCTTGGCTACCTTTATTGCTATGGGATCAACGTCTAAGGCGAGCACCCTGCTGGCTCCCAATTTGGCGGCGGCTATGGATAATATACCAGACCCAGTTCCGATATCCAGAACCGTCATACCCGGTTTGAGCAGCCTCTCGAGCTCTAAGAGGCACATGTGTGTGGTCGGGTGATGTCCGGTGCCAAAGGCCATACCTGGATCTAGGTTTACTACTGCCTGATGGGGTTTTGGCTGGTACCTTCTCCAAGGGGGTCTGATGACTATTCTGGCGCCTATGTGGAGGACGTAGAAGTGGCGTTTCCAAGCATTTTCCCATTCCTTCTCATCTAGGATGCGTTCTTGAAGAGGTGAGATAGGCGCTACTTTGGATACCAGTTGAATCGCCACGTCAATTTGGCTGCGTCTGGACTTAGAAGTAGCGTCCAGGGGAAGGTAGGTTCTCACTGTGGCCCAGTGTGGGTTCTTGGGTTCTTCTCCTTCATCTGGGTTGAAGCTATCTTCTACCTCTACGGAGACTCCTTGTCCATATCGGGTGAAGATATGAGACAAAGGCTCCACATACTCTTGAGGCGTTTTGACGCTAAGTTCAATCCATTTTGAGTCCATATTTAAGCCTCAACCCAGTGAAGACATCAAACTTTTGCTTATGGTTTCAGGAGGTAAGTGAAATTTGTCTTTGATAATAGTGGAACCGCAGGCTTTGAAATTAGGTCGGGTGGCGACTTGAAGCGTGGTCGGAGGATGGGAAGGGCCTATTGCTTAAGGCGCTAGTCTGTGCCCACAAAGGCGTCTTTCACCTTCTCAAACCAGCTCTTGTCGTTTTGCGGTATGGATTCTGGGGTATTGAGGGTCTCTTTGAGCTTTTCAAACTGAGATCTTTGTTCGTCGCTCAGGTTCTTAGGAGTCACTACAATAATCTGGACGAGTTGGTCTCCTCTGCCTCCCCTATTGTTGATGGGCACCCCCTTGCCTTTGATGCGGAGCACCGTGCCGGAATATATGCCTGCTGGAATGTTAAACATGTCCTTGCCATCTAAGGTTTCAACCTCTACTTGGCCTCCTAGAGCGGCCTGAGCAAAGTTGATCGGGAGTTGGGATACAATATTGGTCCCTTCTTGGGTGAATTTAGGATGAGGATTCACGTTAAGGTGTATGTACAGGTTGCCTGGGCGACCCCCGTTGATGCCCGCTTCGCCTTCTCCTGTCAACCGTACTCTAGATCTGTCCTCCACTCCTGGAGGTATATTTACAACCAGCTTTCTTTTAACTCGCTGCCTTCCATTACCGTTACATCTAGAGCAGGGCTGGGTTGTTATCTTGCCTTCCCCACGACAAGTAGGGCATGTGGAAACCTGGACAAACTGGCCGAATATCCCCTGCTGGGACCGGCGGACTTTACCCACTCCACGGCAGGTAGCGCACTCTTGTTGGATGCTTCCTGGCTCTGCCTTGGTTCCTTTGCAGCGTTCGCACGTCTCGGCCCTTTCTATCTCTACTTCCTTTTCTACGCCGAAGACGGCCTCTTTAAAGGATATGGCCATAGAGAGCTGAAGATTAGAGCCGTCTTGCGCTGATGAACGCGACCTTGTACCAGCGCCAGCGCCGAAGCCATCGAAGAAGGCTTCGAATATGTCGCCGAAGCCGCCGAAGGGGTCGAACCCCTCGAAACCGTTCCCAACATCGGATTCTAAGCCCACTCCTGCATGGCCGAATCGATCGTATTGGGCGCGTTTCGCAGAGTCATTAAGAACCTGGTAGGCCTCATTGATCTCTTTGAATTTTGATTCGGAACCTTTGCTTTTGTTCCTGTCTGGGTGGTGTTTAAAGGCTAGCTTCCGAAACGCCTTCTTAATCTCTTCTTCAGAGGCGTTTCTAGGTACCCCTAGCACTTCGTAATAGTCCTTTTTGTGGGTAGTCATAAGCACCTAAATTCTCAGGTTTGCCATCTATTATAGCTCATTAGAGGAACCTATCTCAAGGAAGGTTAGTGCGCCTTTGCGAGCAAGGTGTGTTTCAAAAAAAGAACGCCGAAGGTCTTGTCTTCAGCGTTTCGTCATTGCGGTGGCGGGTCTATGGGGAAGCCTAGCCTTTGCCGATGACCTCTCCCACCATCTCATCCAAGACGGAAGATATATACTTTACGCCGCTGATGGCATTGGTGTACGACATACGCGTAGGCCCAATTACGGCCATCACCCCGGCCACCTGGTCTGGAACACCGTAGCGACATAGGATCACGCTAAGAGGCCGGAGGGCGTTTTCCGAGTTCTCGCTTCCTATTTGAATCTTTATAGCGTGGCCTTGAGGCGCATGTTCCAGGATTGTATGGATCAGGGATTGGTCCTCAAGGCATGCCACTATTTCGCGGAGCTTCTCGCTCTCTGTGAACTCTGGTTGAGTTAGAAGGAAGCTCAAGCCATCTACGAAGTGGTCGCTGTAGTCTGCGCGGTCTTCTTCGCGCATTACATTAAGGGTTGTGGCTACCACTTCTTCTTCGAAGGCCGATAAGTCCGTTCG
Source organism: Dehalococcoidia bacterium (assembly GCA_965249025.1). Lineage (GTDB taxonomy): Bacteria > Chloroflexota > Dehalococcoidia > Lucifugimonadales > CAYTFF01. The sequence goes on from OZ252215.1 coordinate 118,410, forward strand.
ATTCTCTTCTATTTCGCTAATGCTCAGACCCGCTAGTTGCGATTTAAGTTTGTTTGCGACCAGCGTTAACTCTGTGGGGGACATATTCTCTTTCAGGGGTATCAACTGTTGGCGAAGCTTAGCCTCCTGGAGGACAAGGACTAACAGAGCTAGATATTCTTGAATGGGAACCAACTCTATGTGACGTAACCGAGAGTTATACGCCTTGGGCATGGTGACGACGGCCATATTTTGGGCCATTCGAGCCAGGGATGAGGTGGCTATTTTAATCCAAATCTCAGGGCTCCTGCCTGCTCGATTAAGTTCCTGCCGTATCATGTTCGCAATATAAGCGGGGAGGTCTACAGAGTCGCCAAGGGTCTCGACGTAGAACCTGTACCCCTTGTCCAAAGGCACTCTGCCTGAGGAGCTGTGGGGGCGTATGATGTAGCCGTTATCTTCCAGATCAACCATCTCATTGCGTACGGTGGCTGAGCTTACTCCCAGTCCATGATTCCGAACGATACTCTCGGAAGCGACTGGGCTAGCGGTATCGATGTACTCGCCTACTATGGCTTTAAGGATGGTCTCTTTTCTCTCGGTTAGAATAATTCACCTCAACAGAACAGAGAAATGGCCTGTCAAATCGAATGTAGCATGAGCTTCTTGGGCTGTCAAGGCAATTGACCCGTGGGTCTGGCGCTGCTATACTCAGTCCCGATTCTCGAGACTAAATGAGGGCATATGGAAATTAACTGGTTGGGTAACAAATGCTTCAGGATTACGAGTGGCGATGCTGTACTGCTTACAGATCCCATGGACATTTCTAGAGAGGCCTTTGATTCCGCTTCATCCGTTTCATCCGTAGACATTGTGATTATAAGCCACACTACCCCTGCCTATGAGGGTTATATGGAGTTGCTTGGCATGCCTAAGGTTCTTGAAGGGCCTGGCGAGTATGAAATCTCATCTGTTTACATTCGTGGCATAGCCACACCCTACCGCGCTTCCGAGGATCCTGATCATCAGGATATAAACACCGTCTATCTTATAGAGTTGGAGGGCATTGTTCTGTGTCATCTGGGAAGTCTGAGCAGCATGCCTTCATCTAGGGAGGTTGAGGAGTTGAGTGGCGCAGATTTGCTGTTTGTGCCTGTGGGCGGAGGCAATACCATATCTCCCAATGAGGCGGCTGAGCTTACCAACACGATCTCGCCTGGAATAGTGATACCGATGCATTACAGAGGCGATGAATCGGATGGGCCTCTGGAATCTCTGGATGCATTTCTAAAAGAGATGAGTGTCAAAGAAGTAGAGCAGCGCTCTAAATTGAACGTGACCAAATCTAACATCTCTGGCGAGACAAGACTGATAGTTTTGTCCCGACAGGTCGAAATGGGTTAGGCTTAGACATATCCTTGATTTGCTTAAGTTAAGAGGGGCCTCCAAGTGGAGGCCCCTCTGCTATTCATTCTTGTGTGAGTTTGAACAGATTGGCTTTCGCATGTCCCATTTTATCTACGTCGCCAGCGATAGATTCCTATCAGGCCAACTGGCGCTAGTATAAGCAGGAGGTCTGCCATACCGTTTCCTCCCGAACCGTTAAGTGGCGAGGAGCAGCTTAACCCTCCTGAAGGCTCAGGTGTTGGGCTGGGGGTTGGCGGTGGGATAGGCGTCGCCGTTGGCACGCGAGTAGGAGTAGGCGGCACCGGAGTGGGAGTTGGAGTTGGCGGCACCGGAGTAGGCGTTGGTGTTGAAGTAGGGGCGGGAGTCGGTGTTGGTATGGGTGTAGGCGTCGCCGTAGGGGTGGGTGTTGGGGTGGGCGTTGGCAATCCGACGAATATCAGAGCGAAGTTGGGTTTGAATTGGCCCTCTTGAAACACGTCGGTGGTGCTTGACTTGATGCCGTTTAGGTAAAACTCTACCGTCTGTCCTATTGCGCTTATGCCGATTGGCGTGATTACCAAGTTGCGGTAGGTGTTCCCCTCTACCCTCGCAGGGGAGGACTGGTAGCTTCCGATACGAGCCACCAACACTGCGCTAGCGGGGGTGTCCCCTCCAGCTATCACGATGGCGCCCTCATATGCCGTAGGTTGAAATATCACTGGTGTGGCCGTAGGGGTTGGCGTTGGTGTCGGGGGCAGGTCGGCAAAGGTCAAAATGAAGTTGTTTTTCAGGACGGGAAGGGAAGGACTTATGGACGTGTCCGTTTCGCTGGCCTGCACGTATCCGCCCAGATGGAAGGTGACGGTCTTGTTGCCGTAAGAGCTATCGGGCGGGGCTACATTGAGGGCCAGAAAGCGGCCTCCGGAGGTCTCCACGGGAGGCGATTCGTAGTCTTCTATACGGGCTGTGATAATAAGGCCGTCCGGCGCAGGCGCTCCCGCTACGGTCACATTGCCGTTATAAATCACAGGCGCAGGGGGAAGGCTCTGGGCGTGGGTTGGCCTTACGTTCACTGCGGCTATGGCCACGAGGATAGCTAATAACGTCATTCCCAATACTCTTAGAGACATCTCTCCTCTCTTTCCTGACTTTGCGCTAAAAGTCTTGTTTCGTCCCATACTATGATAACAGAACTATGATAACAGACTTTGATTATCCCACCACGTCTTTCTCGACTTGTCTGGGTCGGATTTTATCGTTCCTCTTTCAAAAACAGTGTGGCGACAGATTCCTCGTCGCTGCGCTCCTCGGAATGACAGCAAATAAGAGCGTGTCGTTTCTGTCACTCTGATCAAGCGGGGCTACTGAAGAATCCTTGGTATGTATATTAGAAGAGGCTAATCAAGGCACATAAAGATATTCTACGTGCCAAGGATTCTTCTCCTCACAGGTCGGGAGAAGAATGACGTGAGGAGATGGTGGGGGAGCTCCTTTCAAAAGAAGCCTCCCTCCCCCGGGCAGGAGGAGGGAGGCTCTTAAACCTCTAGTCAGGTTTGTTGGTTTGAGCTAGCTGGTTACGGTACTAGGACCGCGGCCTCGGTTACATAGACCCAGTAGCCCTTACCGACAGTCAGGGTGGCCGTGGAAAGGACTGTCGAGAACTGCCCGCTCAGTGTGCTGTACTCATAGATCCTGCTGAACTTGACGCCCGTCAGGTACTGAGCGGCGGTGGTGGTGGTTGGGTCGCCAGCCACCAAGGTGCCGGTGACGTCTATGGTAGGCACCAGGTTCCAGCCTACGTTCAGGGTTATCGTGGGCGGGGTCACCTGTTGTCCGCCTGACGTTCCGGGTATGTTGACCTTGATAGGCTGGAATGTGGTGGTATGGATCCAGTAGGCGCTGCCGGCCGTTATCGAAGTCAGGCTGCCCACCAGGTTGCCTGTATCGGTGTCTCTAACCGCAGTTAGCCATGGCCCGCCCTGAGCGTTAGGATCGTAGGTGAGGACGGTATCTATCGGCAGACTGCTGCTGATGACCGAATTGATGGCTGGGTCGGCTGGCGAGTTGGGCAAGGAGACCATGTTCCAGCCAGGCTGCAGCTTGACTGAGAAGAGGGCCTTTTCGGTCACCTTGACCGTGAAGGATGTCTCTGCCAGCGCTCTGCCGGACTCATCGGTGGCCTTTATCTTGACGGTGTGAGTCCCGATGGTCAGGCCAGAGGCCTTGTACAGGAAGATGATCTTGTCCTCACTATTGATGGCGCTTAGTATAGATATGCCATCTAGGGTTGCTGAGTTTAGCGTCACCTTGCCGTGGGTGTCCTTGTCGGTCACCACATTGGCCTGGGTAGTTGTGAAATCGCCGTTGGTGTCCAGGCCGTATTCCTTACCCTCGGTGGTGAAGTCAATAATCAGGAAGGAATCCGGATTATCTGTCGTTGCCGGGGTAAAGGTAGGTACCTGTACGGCCACGTCCTTCTCAAATAGGATAGCCTTGGAATTGCTTGGGTCTGAGATGTGCCCGGCCGTTCCCTCGTTGGCGGACAGGTCCTTGGCTGTGGAGTAGACGTTGAACACGCCGGCTACGGTCGGGGTAACCTCAAGCTGCCAGGTATTGGCGCTCACGATGGAGGGCGCTACTTGTGGCAGAGAAGTACCCAGAGTGGTGGCGGTGGCTATAGGCGCTACGACCACTGAGCTGCTGTCCACCGTGGCGGATTCGTTGGTAGAGATCTGAATTATCACCTTGTCCTTGGTTGCTGGAACGGTGCCAGTAGCTGTGCCAGTGACCGTTACCGTAACGGTCGGTCCTATGCCGTCAGCAGAGGTGGTCGTGTCCAGGGTCAAGGCGTTTCCTGCAAGGTCTTTGACCTCGCTGACGAGGGTCACGATTGGCTTGGCATCGGGCGCAAGGGCGCTCACGGTCAGGAACACAGCGCATCCGGTGACACCTGAAGCGCAGCCTGCCGTTGACCCTGAGCCTGACTGGTGAGCTAAGGTAACGGGTTGCGCGCCTGCCACCAGGAAGTCAGAGATAGCTAACGTTGTGGCGTCAACTCCCTCGCTGAAGCGGACGATTATGCTGTCACTCTTAGCCTTGGAAGCAGTATCTTCAGTCTTGTCGGTTGTGGTCTTGGTGGCGTCCCACCAGAGCCCTGTCTCAGAGGACAACATATTAGGCTTGGTGTTGTCCACCTTCACAACAAAAGGATCGCAACCGCCGTTATCAGCTGTGGTTGGGGTACCGATGGCGGCGTAACTGGCAGCGTCGCATGTGCTTTTTTGCGCCAGTTGAGAAGCCGCAGTTGCGGTGAAGGCGACGTCTACGACAATACTATTGGCGTCAGTAATGGTATTCACCCTTCGAGTCTCGCCAGCTACGGTGACAGTCTGTCCAACTGCCAACTCGGTGGTGAACAGAGTGCCAGTGCCGGTTACCGTGGCGGAGGAGACGGTGGTAGCAACCGTTCCCGTCAGGGTGGTGGCGGCTACGCTGTCGCTCACACCGTCGTTTCCAGCGTCATCAGTGGATGTTAACCACCACAGGACATCTGCATCGCTTATTGCAGGAGTGGTGGGCCTCTGCTGCTGGACCGTGTAACCGCTGGTGATGGCAACAACGCTGCCTGTAACACCTGAGTTGGGGTCCACAGTTGTAACCGTGCCGTTGACGTTGAAGACAGCCCTTAGGGAGGTCTTATTCACGCCGGAACCGCTGTCGGTAACGTCACCGCTGACGATTGGTACAGGGCTGGTGGTAGCGGCCTTATGAGCAGGCGACAGGTTGGCGAAGGTTGTAGGCTGGGTCTCGATCGTTAAAGCCTTTGCAACCGAACTAGCGCTGGCGTCCACATAGGTAAACGTGAGGACGTCGCTGCTACCGACCTTCAAGTTGGGGACGTAGTCAGTAGTGCCGACATCACCGTCATCGTCGTTAGAGGCGCCGACGCTCAAGTCTAGGGTGGCACGGAATATGCCCGTGCTGGCGCCGCTCTCGGTCAGAACTACGCCTATACCGCTCTCATCGGCCTGGCTCTTCACCGAGACGATGCTTGTGCTGAGAGGCTGTTCTGCAACGCCCTGGGTATCCTGGGTGCTTGTCCAATACAGGACATATGCTGTTGCAGGTCCGTCGACGGAGAGCTGAACCCTAAGAACGCCGTTTGCAGCGTCCAGGGAGTTAAGAGACAGGTTGGCAACATCTACGGCTGCGGCGTCTACCACTCGGGCATCCAACTTGTTAAGGGCCGTGTCTGGCGCTCCCGTGAAGCGATTTCTCAGGGCGCTTCCTACGTTGGTATCCAACTGAGGGAAGTTCTCAAGGTTAAAGGTTTGCTCATCGGTGCCGGTTGCAATAGCGATAGTAGGAGCGTTGGTGCAGTTGGGACAGTTAGCAAACGTGCCACCACTGGTGAGAACTTCTGTCGCCTCGACGCTAGCATGTGTAGATGCAAAGGCCGTGGTGACAGTAAAAGTCAGGCCATCAGTTGATCGGGTAGCGATCTTCTTAACTCTCTCTGAGCCGGGGAACAAGACAGTGTCACCAACGAGAAGCTCGGTTGCATTGACGTCTGATGTAAACGTCTTGCTACCGGCCGTGGCGTTCTGCACTCCCGTCACAACTGATGAATCGCTGGGGACGAGGACCCTCTTCAGAGGCACGTCTAAGTCGGTGTCCGTCACCTGCAGTATTACCGTGCCACCTTTTCTAGCAAATGTAAGGGACACGGTGGTGTCAGTGCTCTTTACGATATCCACCGTGCCCTGGACAGCCGCTGATGGCGCAGCCATGGCTGGGATGATGGCCACGAGGGACATCAATAAGGTTAAGACTACTACGATTGGTATAAATTTGGCTTTGTTTTTCACAGCCTACCCCCTTTCTTTACGAAGGTGATTTCAAAGGAATGTTTCGTCGACATTGGGGTAACGAGCGCGGAACCCCCGGGCCCGCATGTAGTGCCCGGAAGCACGTGCCGGCTCCGTCTTGAGAACCATCCAGCTCGACTCATAGTATGTGAGCCGAGACAGACGCCCCGAAACGAAGACTCAGCCCCCGGATCTGCTCTAGATAAAAATACAGACAATTCCATCTGACCTCGCTTTCGTAGGTCGAACCCCTAGAATTTTTACACTATGTGATTATCTTTGTCAAGGTCTATCAGGCCCTTGTTACCGAAAATGACCAAAAAGCACTCTTCCCTAGCACTAAGTTCGCCGTCGGTCTTTATATTGGAACAGTATCGAATTATGCCATGCTGAGAGGAACTGTGTTGTTGGACTAGTGGAACTATAGAATAATGCCCCAGTAATGTCAATAGAACAAATCATTGGATTTTGTAAGGTTCTTTAGAGCAGTGTTTGCGCTGCCTACTGCTACACCCTGTCGATCTATCACTCTCTCGGTTCATAAATAGTATAATGTGTTTTAGACGTCCTTTGTTAGGGTAGCCAAGAATTCTGCGTTATTGGCCGTCTTAGCCAGTTTCTCCAGGACTCGTTCCGTGGCCTCCGAGGAATGGAGAGAGTCAGAGGTGACCATGCTGACCATGCGTCTCAGGAGCCAGACCTGCTTGAGGGTGGTTTCGTCCAGTAGCTTCTCCTCTCTTCTTGTGCCGCTGCGCTGGATGTCAATGGCGGGGAAGACTCGGCGGTCCGCCAGCTTGCGGTCCAGATGAAGCTCCATGTTTCCTGTTCCCTTGAACTCTTCGTAGATGACTTCATCCATGCGGCTCCCCGTCTCGACGAGACAGGTGGCGATGATGGTAAGGCTTCCACCCTTCTCCGTGTTGCGGGCCGCCCCGAAGAACCGCTTGGGCGGATACAGGGCCGCGGGATCAATACCGCCCGAGAGGGTGCGGCCACTGGTGGGGGCCGCCAGGTTGTACGCCCGGGTCAGCCTGGTGATGCTGTCCAAAAGGATAACCACGTCCCTACTGTCCTCTACCAGGCGCTTGGCCCTATCCAGGCATAGCTCCGCCACCCGGCAGTGGTCCTCTACGGGATCATCGAAGGTGGAGCCAAAGACCTCACCTGAAACGGAGCGCTCGATGTCGGTGACCTCCTCAGGACGCTCTCCAATGAGGGCCACCATGAGGTGGATGTCCTGGTAGTTGGTGGAAACGCCGTTGGCAATCTGTTTAAGGAGGGTGGTCTTGCCGGCTTTGGGCGGCGATACTATAAGGCCTCTCTGGCCACGTCCGATGGGCGCCAAAAGGTCGATAAGCCGTGTGGACAGGCCCTGAGGCTTGGTCTCCAGGGTGATCATCTTGTCGGGGAAAATGGGCACTAGTGACTCGAAGTTTGGACGGCGGCGCGCGCGGTCAGGCTCCAGACTATTGACCGTGTCTACCCTAATTAACCCAAAGTAACGCTCGTTGTCCTTGGGTGGCCTGACCTGGCCAGCGACCTCATCGCCCGTTCTGAGCCCGAACCTTCTTATCTGGGACTGGGAGACATAGACGTCGCCAATGCTCTGACGGTTGCCATTTTGTCTCAAGAAACCGTATCCGTCATTGACCACGTCTAGAATTCCACTGGCAAGTAGCTCTTCGTTTTGGTCTACGTAGGCCCGTAGGATCTTGAGGAGGAGGTCTGATTTCCTGAGCATGGAACCGTTCTCTAGTCCTACCTGGTGGGCTATCTCTAGGAGTTCGTCGATTTCCTTGGTTTCTAGTTCCCTTAATTTGATCATGTCGACTCCGTGGGCGCCGTCAGCCTTGAATGGATGGCTGTGCTTAAAATTGATTTCATAGTTGGGTCATCGTAAGTAGGCAATAGGCTTCATTGTAGGTTATCAGGCTTATTCATTTTGTTAGATGTGTCTATGGCTTTGTGGTTCATGCTAGGTTTTAAAAATGCGCCCCCTACTTGCAAGTGTCACATATTTGGTCGATTGAACTAACTCACGCCAGCGAGATGCTTTACCATTGAGAACTCGGACGCTGGTTATCGGAGAAAGGTGACTGGGTAGTTTTAGAAGCTACGACTTAAGCTATATACTTCAGATCCAATTCTTGGAGGTATCTTGAAGATGTCCTGTCAACCTTTGGATTATGACTTTAGAGGGTATAACTTCTACAGTTGCCAGTATTGGTCGAGGAGCGTAATTGCAACAGTACAGCATTATTATATCAAAGGATTCTACATTAGTCTATCCTTTTATGTTCGTTGCCTTCCGTTTGTTCCAAGGACAAGCGGTGCTGTCCCCCTTCTCGTAAAACCCCCTTGGCGACTCCGAGGAATTCCGTAAATAGTGGATGTGGCCTGTTTGGCCTGGAGCGAAACTCCGGGTGGAACTGCATTCCTATCATAAATGGATGATCTACTAGCTCGCTGATCTCAACGAGACGCCCATCGGGAGAGAGTCCGCTGGCCAGCAGCCCAGCCGCCTCCAGGGGTTCTCGATATTTGTTGTTGAACTCGAACCTATGCCTATGGCGCTCCATCACAAGGGGCTCCTTATAGGCTTTATGAGCTTTAGACCTCTCCTGGATCTGGCAAGGGTAGTTGCCTAGCCGCATGGTGCCGCCTTTGTCTGTGATATCTCTCTGATCGGGCAGAAGGTCTATGACGGGGCAAGAGGTCTTTGGGTTGAACTCGGTAGAGTTGGCATCTGGGTAGCCTAAGGCGAATCGCGCGAACTCTGCCACCATCACCTGCATGCCTAGGCAGAGGCCGAGGTAAGGGACGTTGTTCTCTCTAGCGTATTTAGCCGTTTGGATCATGCCCTCAGTCCCACGGCGACCAAATCCCCCTGGAACGACGATACCACTGATGGAGTGGAGCAGCCTCTCTGGACCGTATTGCTCCACATCCTCGGACTGTATCCAGGATATCTCGACGTCTCTATTATGAGATAGTCCCGCATGATGGAGGGCTTCTCTGATAGAGAGGTAGGAGTCTGGCAGCTCTACATATTTGCCCACCACGGCAATCGGCACCATCTCCTTTCCGTCTTGCATCATCTGTTCTATCATTATTCGCCAGTCGGTCAGGTCCTGGCCGATGTTCGGTATGCCAAGGCTCTCAGATAGCAGGTCTCCCAGCCTCTCTTCCTCTAGTATTAAGGGGACGGCGTAAACGTTTGGCACAGTGGGCAAGGCAATTACCGCTTCCCTTGGCACATCGCAGAAGAGGGATATCTTTGCTTTGATGTCATCTGAGACGGGTTCCTCGCTACGACATATTATGGCGTCAGGCTGCACGCCGATGCTACGAAGCTCCTTGACGCTATGTTGCGTGGGCTTAGTCTTTAGTTCGCCGGTGGATGATATGTAAGGCACAAGGGTAAGGTGTATATAGAATACGTTGTCCCTTCCCACATCGTTTCTCATTTGCCGGATGGCTTCCAAGAAGGGCAATCCCTCTATGTCGCCTACTGTGCCGCCAACCTCTACCACGATAACTTGGGCGCCGGTCTCCCGGGCTAGGCCAGTGATTCGCTCTTTGATGGCGTTGGTTACGTGGGGCACTACTTGTATAGTGCCGCCGAGGAACTCACCACGTCTCTCTCTGGAAATTACGTCTGTGTATATTTGGCCGGCCGTTACATTAGATGAGCGGGTTAGTTCAACGTCGGTGAAGCGCTCGTAGTGGCCTAGGTCCAGATCGGTTTCGCTCCCGTCTTTTGTGACAAATACCTCCCCATGTTGATAGGGAGACATTGTGCCAGGGTCCACGTTTAGATAGGGATCGAGTTTCTGAATAGAGACGGTGATACCACGGCCCTTGAGAATTCGTCCGATAGAAGCTACCGTGATGCCCTTTCCAAGGGAGCTGACTACCCCTCCGGTTACAAATATGTATTTGGTCATTTCATCAAAAAGTTCGTCAGGGCTCCTAAGGCTGGGGGATTCTCTTTTTCAAACGCTACTAATGTAATATGCACCTAAAATGTAATATGCACCTAATAGGTAGAACGACTTTTTGGGAGAGGGTAAGATTAATGCTCTTTAGCCACATAAGAGCAAGTTGTCTCGGCATCCCAAAGGCCTGAGCGCTAATATTAGTCTCCTGTTCAATTCTGCCTCTGGTTGGTTTGAGTATATGGGCAGGTGTTCACTTGTGTCAACAGTTCTAGACTCTCTTTATCTAGTAAAAAGATAATGTCAATTCATAGCAAACAGGGATGCTGCTCAACATCCCTTCCATGATTTGGATTTTGCCCAGATGCTTCGTTGACACCTAATTGCCATTTTGCTACTCTTTTCAAAGGGGGGAGGCATGCTTCTTCTTACGGGGGCGACTGGCTTTGTGGGCCGTAGGGTCTTGAAGGCATTAGGAACTCATGGACTGCCCATACGTTGCCTGGTACACACCCCAGCTTGGGGGGAGGTTATCCAAAGCCAAGCCGACGAGTTGGTCTATGGCGATGTTTTGGCTCCTGCTTCTCTTAGAGAGGCCGTGCGGGGAGTGGAGGGCATAGTGCATCTTGTGGCCATAGTTCGGGAGAAGGGGCCTCAAACCTTTGAGAGGGTAAATCTTCGGGGCACCAGGAATTTGTTGGAGGCTGCAAAAGAAGCGGGTGTAAATAAGTTTATCCACGCCAGCACCATTGGCGCCGCTGACGATCCTACTATTCCATATTTGCGCTCTAGATGGCTGGCGGAGCAGGAGATCATCAAGAGTGGTGTTCCATACGCCATACTTCGGTCCTCTCTGCTCTTTGGTGAAGGGGATGAATTCTTCAATACTCTAGCTGCCTTGGTCAAGGCCCTTCCAGTGGTTCCCATAGCGGGAGATGGAGAGGCAAAGTTCCAGCCTTTAGCCGTTGAAGACTTTGCGGAGTGTGTAGCTAGAGCCCTTGGAGACAAAGGCGTCCTTGGTAAGGTCCTAGAAGTTGGTGGGCCAGAACATATCACCTACGAAGGTCTTATAGACCTGGTGTGTGAAACCCTTCAGCGACACCCGCCTAAAGTGCACCTTCCTTTATCAATGATGAGGCCGGTGGTCAGCTTAATGGATGCTTTGCTTCCTCGACCTCCTGTGACCTCGGAGCAATTGAAGATGCTTAAGATAGACAACACCGCCGACCTTAATTCAGTTGAAGAGATCTTCGGCTTTACCCCTAAGTCGGTGAGGGGAAATATAGATTACATAACACAACTTAGCTATATGGACTCCTTGAAGATAAACCTGGGATTTATGCCCGAATATGTACGCGACCACTGATCTTGGTCTACCGGTTCATGCGGTGCACTCTGTTAGGAGACCTTGTTGGACTACAATACCGCCCTCGAGCGGATTCTAAGTTTGGCCGATTTTGAACGGCCGAAGAAAGACCCCAATCGCTCTGAGTACCATCTACACCGCATTGAACTGATGCTGGAGAAGATGGGCAGACCCCATCTAAGCGCGCCGACTGTTCACGTGGCGGGAAGCAAAGGAAAGGGAAGTACCGCAGCCCTAATTACGTCTTTGCTCTCTGCTCAGGGATACAAGACGGGTCTTTACACCTCCCCTCATTTACACACTTTCAGAGAGAGGATAAGGGTAGACTCTAGTATTGTAACGGAAGAAGGGTTCTCCCGCTTGGTGGAGGAGTTGTGGCCTGTGGTGCAATGGGTGGCTGAGGAGGGAGGTTATGGGGAGCCGACTACTTTCGAACTGCTTACGTGTATGGCGTTCGTTTATTTCCAGCAATCCAAGACGGACTTTCAGGTAATTGAGGTTGGCATGGGAGGAAGACTGGATACCACCAACATAGTCGACCCTGAGGTATGTGTGTTGACCTCCATTAGCCTTGACCATACTGAGGTCCTTGGCGACACCCTAGAGCGTATAGCCATGGAAAAGGCGGGCATAATCAAACCAGGCGCGACGGTTGTAGTGGCCCCTCAACCACCGGAGGTCATGAGGATATTCCAAGGGGTCAGCGAAGAGAAGGGCGCTCAGTTGCTCGCTGTTAGCGAGGAGATGTCCTGGCACAGGGAGTCCCATAACTTTGAAGGCCAGTCTTTCAGTGTGAGCGAGGCGGGTAGCTCATTTCGGTTCTGGGTGCCCCTCTTAGGCGAGCATCAGTTGGAGAACGCCTGCACTGCCTTGGCTGCTGTGGAAGCACTGAAGAATAGGGGACACACGATTTCCGAAGAGAGCTTCGATAGGGGCTTTAGGGAGGTGCAATGGCCAGGACGGCTGGAGGTGTTGAGACACAACGGCCAGACCATAGTGGTGGATGGGGCGCATAACCCTTACTCAATGAACAGGCTGGTTGAGGCTCTCAGCGATTACTTCAAATTTGATGATGTGATTGTGCTATTTGGCTCGCTAGACAGACACAACGTTGATGGAATGGTGCAAGAGCTGGCGACACTTTCTCCTAGAATCATAGCGGTAAGATCTAGACATCCGCGGTCAATGTCTAGCGAGGCTATAGCTCAAGCCTTTTCCCAAGGTGGTGTCCAGACGGTTTACGAATCTGATGACATAAGTAGGGCCACTAATTACGCTGTGGATATGGCCCAGCGGGGAGACCTAATATTAGGGACAGGGTCCCTTTTTGTGGCGGCGGAGATTATCGAGACAATTCGTGGGAAGGAACCAGAGCTTTATCCCTCATTGGATAGCTCTTCCTCCAGACCCGTCAGTACGGCGTGAGGTAGTCAACAGCTATGAACAACAGGAAAAGAACGCGAGTCGTGGTAACTGGCATGGGAGCCGTTACGCCTTTAGGCCAATCTATAGATGAGTTTTGGAAGGGGCTGGTTGAAGGGAGGTCTGGCATAGGGCCGATTACCTTATGCGACGCTTCTGAATTTACGTGTCGCATCGCAGGAGAGGTCACTGGCTTCGACCCGACACAGTTCATAAATGCCAAGGAAGGTCGTCGCATGGCGCGATTCTCCCAGTTGGCCATCGCCGCTGCCCAAATGTCAGTGGAGGATGCGGGACTGAACCTTTCTAAGGAAGATTCGGAGCGCATAGGTATAGTAATGGGCACTGGAGTTGGAGGCTTTCCTACCACTGAGGACAACGCTCGGGTCCTGGTGGAGCGGGGCGGTATGCGGATGAGCCCCTTCTTCATTCCCATGATCCTGCCCAATATGGCTGCGTCTAACATAAGTCGCACCCTAGGAATCAAAGGGTACAGCAATACGGTTATTACGGCCTGCGCCGCCGGCACTCAGGGCGTCGGCGAGGCGGTAGAGGTGATCAGGCGAGGGGCGGCGGACGTGGTGCTTGGAGGCGGCTGCGAGGCTGGCATTAGCCAGCTAGGCTTGGGAGGATTCTGCGTAATCCATGCCCTGACCTCTAGCAACGAGGAGCCGGAGAAGGCGAGCCGCCCCTTCGACGCCGAGCGAGACGGCTTCGTTCCGGCGGAAGGGGCCGCGGTCTTCATCCTGGAGTCCCTGGAACACGCCCTGAGCAGGGGAGCCGACATCCTGGCCGAGGTCTTGGGTTACGGTGCCTCCTCCGACGCCTATCATCTGGTCCAGCCGGAAGAGGATGGTTCAGGGGCCGCCAGGGCCATCCGGTGGTCTTTGGAGAACGCGGGCTTAAGGCCTGAGGACATCGATTATATAAACGCCCACGGAACATCCACGCCGTTAAACGACAAGTCGGAGACCCTGGCCATCAAGAGGGCCTTTGGCGAGCAAGCCTACAAAGTTCCCATAAGCTCCACCAAGTCCATGATCGGACATGCCCTTGGAGGCTCAGGCGCTCTGGAGGCCGTGGCCTGTGTGAAGACCATCCAGGATGGCGTGATCCATCCGACGATAAACTACGAGTACCCAGACCCCGACTGCGATTTGGACTACGTGCCCAACGAGGCCCGACACCAGGAAGTCAGGACCGTCCTGTCCAACAGCTTCGGCTTCGGCGGCCAGAACGCCTGCCTGGTCTTCAGCAGGTTTGAGGAGTAGAGGCGCCTAGCTCTAACCGTCATTGCGAGCCGCGATGAAATCGGAGAGCGAAGCAATCTGGAGGAGTGGGGCCTGCCGCCGCTTATCAGGCATTTCTTCACAACCTCTGAACTGATGACATGCGCTTATAGACGCTTTCGACAATCCGTTTTTGTACTTGGGTGCGCTGTCTTTCAGCGCGGGGACTGTCTTCTTCTGAAACCCACTCTGGACAGCCAGATTTCCACTCTCTTATCAGCCGGAGCCTCTATTGGTCCCTTTGCCGTAGCCGCTTTGCTGTACTCATCGCTTCGTCGCCGTGGACTACCTGAAGAGGGCCGAGGCCCTCTTGATCATCGAGGTGTGCGCCTAGTTCCGCCATCCTCATTGCCTCTTCCCGAGACGTTGGGCCTTTTGCCCGGGCCGCTGCCACAAGTTTCTTCATCTCCTCTAGCTCAGAACCCTGCTGCTCCAAGTACGTAGTAATGGCATTGCGGATAAGTTCCACCAACGCCTTCCGCTCGATAACGGAGCGGAGCTTCAAGCTATCGTACTCCTCCTGGGTGAGCCGAAGTGTTAGTGCAGGCATAGATATCCTTCCTATCACAATGCAGTATATCGGTGTTACGGTATCATTATACCATGACTGTCATATATTGGTGAACTCCCCTGAAAACGACTCCGATAGCAGGTTGTCTAAGCACCATTGCCCTTAAATCTTCAAAGCGGCATTCCTTACATTACACTGATGCTCACTTGGAATGGTTATTGAATTAACCTAACACCTTGAGAAGTGTCAATTCATCTTCGCCTGAAGGCGAAGACACCGATACCCCATCCTTATGGTCATGGAGAAAATAAGGTAACAATTTACGATACGGCTACTCGACCCCCGCCTAAAGGCGGAGGCATCGATGCCCCATGCTTCAGCATGGGGTCGAAAAAGCGCGAATATCGCAACGTTGGGATTTTCCGCCCTACCTCTACGCCTGCACTGGCTCCTTGGTTGCTATCATGCCCTCTAGGATTCGCTGAAGGGCCATGGTGTGACTGCAAAGGCCGTGCCCCGCGAAAAAGTCGCAAGTGCACGACCACTTATCGTCCTCGTAAGATACCTGGTGGGTGTTGTGTTCGCCTCTGAATTCGGTCTTCAATTGATAGAATCTTACCCTGTCTTTCTCTGCCGCATACCGCTTCGCCTTCTCTATCTTACCAATGAGGCTTGAGTTCATCTAAATCTCCTTCCAAAGTCGTTCGTTCCTTAAATCACAATCCCACTGCTGTCTTCCATTTTAGACGCCAGCCTCCGCCTGGTCAACGAAATTTTCGGCAAAAAATTCTCGATTCACCCTCTTGGTAGGCCAGCCCTTTAGCGGTGTTATAATGGCGGAAGCGCTTTCTCTAGGAGGGCCTTTGTTCACCCATCTACACGTTCATACAGAATACAGCCTACTCGATGGAGTGAGCCGTATCAGGCCCATGCTAGAGAGGGCCAAGGCCCTTGGCATGAACAGCCTGGCAATTACCGACCACGGCAACATGTATGGGGCCATCGAGTTTTTTCAGACTGCAAAACATCTGGACATCAAACCTATCTTAGGCTGTGAGCTGTATGTGGCCCAAGACAGTCGGCATGGCCGAACCCCCAGCAACAAGAGTCCTTATCATCTAACGGTCCTTGCCAAGGATATTAAAGGGTATAAGAACCTATATCAGCTAGCTACCAAGGCCCATCTGGAGGGCTTCTATTACAGGCCTCGGGTGGACAAAGAGCTGCTGGAGCAGCATAGAGAGGGTCTTGTAGTCCTTTCAGGGTGCCTCAACTCTGAGGTCTCCCGCCTGATAGTCGAAGGCCAGATAGAGGAGGCCGAAAGGGCTGCGTCGTGGCACCAGGATGTCTTTGGCGACTACTATTTGGAGGTTCAAGAGCACGAGGGCATACCTGAGCTTAAGGTGGTCAATCAGCAGCTTGTCTCCATGAATAAGAAGCTCAGCTTCCCCTTAGTGGCAACTAACGACTTCCACTACGTCAACCGGGAAGATTCCCCCCTACAGGATATTCGCATCTGCATCCACACCAACACCAACATCTACGACGACAAGCGTCTCAAGATGGCAGATGACTCCTACTATCTGAAGAGTCCAGAGGAGATGGTAGCCCTGTTCAAGGAATTGCCTGAGGCCGTCTCTAACACTCAGACCATAGCCGAGATGTGCAACGTGGAGTTAGAGTTCGGGAAACTGCGGCTGCCGGAATACAAGACCCCAGATGGGCAGGGTGCCTATGAATATCTAACAGTCCTGTGCTGGGAGGGTCTAAAGAGAAGGTTTCAAAGCGCCACTCCCGAGCTTGAGCAGCGCCTCTCGTACGAGCTAGACGTCATAAAGCAGACTCAGTTCGCCAACTACTTCTTGGTGGTCTGGGATATAGCGACCTTCGCCAGGGAGAACCGTATTCTCTTTGGCGTTCGTGGCAGCGCCGCCGCCAGCCTGGTCCTCTATTGCTTGGACGTCACCGATATCGACCCATTGGAGTTCGGTCTGGTCTTCGAGCGTTTCCTGAACATAGAGCGCAAGGAGATGCCTGATATTGACATGGACTTCCAGGACGACCGTCGCGAAGAGATTATCAATTACCTGGTGCGGAAGTACGGTTCCGACAAAGTGGCCCAGATCATCACCTTTGGCACTCTGGGCGCTAAGGCGGCCATCCGTGATGTGGGGCGTGCCCTGGCGATGCCGTATGCTGATGTCGACCGCGTCGCCAGGCTTATTCCCTTTCGACTGAACATGAAGCTTGATGCAGCCATGGAGGAGAGCCCAGACCTGAAGGAGATCTACGAGGCCGATGATTCCCTTCGTAAATTGGTGGATACGGCTCGTAAATTGGAGGGACTTGCCCGTCACGTCAGTACGCATGCCGCGGGCGTGGTCATCTCCAAAGACCCACTGGTTGAACTTACCCCGCTGCAACGTCCCACCAAAGGTGACGAGCATGGGACCTCTATGACCCAGTATCCCATGGATGCCATCGCCAAGTTGGGCCTTCTCAAGATGGATATCCTTGGCTTGATTAACCTGACCATCCTGGACAGGGCTGTGAAGCTGGTGGCCGAGGCCAGAGGGATTAATTTGGAGTTGCCGAATATACCCTTGGACGACCAGAAGACCTTTGCGCTCTTGTCTTCCGGCGACACAGCCAACGTCTTCCAACTTGAGGGCGCTGGCATGCGACGCTACATTAAGGAGCTTAAGCCTTCCTCCTTGAGGGACGTGGCGGCTATGATCGCCCTCTACAGGCCTGGCCCCATGGAGCACGTCTCCACCTTCATCGACGCCAAACACGGCCGGGCACCCATAAAGTTCCCCCATGAGGCCCTAAAAGAGATCCTGCATGAGACCTATGGGGTCATCGTTTATCAGGACCAGGTTCTCATCATAGCGCGCACCTTTGCTGGATACACCCTGGGGGAGGCGGACATCGTCCGCAAGGCCATGGGCAAGAAGATTCCGGAGGTCATGCGACAGGAGAAGGACAAGTTCATTGAAGGGGCGTTGAAACAGGGCTATACCAGGGAGATGGCCCAGCAGATGTTCGACCTCATAGAGCCTTTCGCAGGATATGCCTTCAACAAGGCCCACAGCATGAGCTACGCCCTCATCTCCTATTGGACAGCCTACTTCAAGGCCAACTATTCCGTGGAGTACATGACGGCTGTGCTCAACTCCTATTTGGGCAATACAGATAAGGTAGCGAGCGCTATAGGCGAGTGTCGCCGTCTTCGGATCTATGTCCTGCCCCCAAGCATTAACGAGAGCGGCGTGGGGTTTACCATGGAAAAGATGGAGGATGGCCAGGACGCTATTCGTTTTGGTCTGGCGGCTGTGAAGAACGTTGGAGAGGGGGCGGTTGGCCTCATTCTCCAAGTCAGAGAAGAGGGAGGGCCTTTCAAAAGCATAGAGGACCTTTGTGCTCGCGCCGATATGAAGGGTCTGAATCGAAGGGCCCTGGAGAGCCTGATTAAGGTGGGCGCTCTGGATTGTCTGGGGAACCGAGGCTCTTTGCTGGCAGCCGTAGAGCGTATCCTGGCTATGGCAAATCGGGAGGCAAAGCTGAAGCAGTCGGGCCAGGCCACCATGTTCGACCTCTTTGGGGAAAGCGTTCCCACTCCGCTGGGGACAATAGAGTTGCCGGACATGGACGTGCTTCAGAAGGAGAAACTGGTTTGGGAAAAAGAGTTGCTGGGCGTATATCTCTCAGATAACCCAATCAGCAGCGTTGCGTATCAGGCGAATTCTGAGGCTATAGTGTTTAAGGACCAGTTGGACCCTGAAATGAAGCGGGTTCAGTTGGTAGGCCAGGTGATGTCGACTCAGAAGAGGTACACTCGAGAACAGAAACCCTTCCTCATTGCCAATTTAGGCCTCATGGATGGACAGGTAGAGGTAGCGGTGTGGTCCAAACAGTTGGAAGAGACGGAGGCTCTATGGGTAGAGGGTAATTTCCTTTTGGTCGTCGGAAGGGTTCGGGTCCGAAACGACCAGATTAGCATCACATGTGAGAATGTCGAAGAGTATAACTTGCCCGCACCCGATGTTCATACGCAAACCGAGGTAAGCGCGAATGTCGAGGAGGCTGAACCTCCTTCACAAGAGAAATCTCAGCCTCAATCGTCTTCACCTTCGCCGCCTTCGTTGGAGAAGCCTCTGCCTCAGCCGCCATCGCCTACGCCCAATGCCGGGAAACACCGTTTGCGTCTGCGATTTCGAGAGACAGACGACCCTGTCCAGGACGAGTATCTGCTGAAGGATGTGGTGACGCTTTTGTTGGACTATCAGGGAACCGACCCAGTGAAGTTGGAGATAGCTACCAACGGACACAGCGTGCAAATGGACCTGCCTATTGTCAGCGTAAACTGCTGTCAAGAGCTGATAGAAAGTCTCGAGAAGGTGATGGGATACCCTGGCGCCATCATCGAGGATATCTCAGCTTGAAGTGGGTGCACTTGACAACTGCGCCTGATCAGACCATTGCCGCGACTTGGCGTGACCTTCTCAACCAGGAAGGGGTCTCCGCCGTTATTCGCGCCAGCGATGTGAGCTCCTTTTTAGGGGTATCCCTAACCCCATGCCGCATTATGGTCCCAGAGGAGGAGATGGAGCGGGCCAAGGATGTCCTGGCCGTCTTCCTGGATGAGGGGAGCCAATAGAGAGTGTTGCGCTTACCCCACATAGTATAGGTTTGGGGTTTTGCTTCGTCGGCTAGGGTAGGGGTTAATTGGAGTCGCAGAATATCGGCGGGTTCGAGTCCCTGATCTCCTCGAAGTCACTAGAACCCCTCCACTAATTTCCCTATTCGACAACGAAGGAAATGGTAGACCATGGACTATTAACAAGTTGTGCTAGTTGGCTACACGCTGTATTATGCGAGACACATTTCAGTTAGCCCATCGCGTTTGAATATTGGTTAAGCCATCAGTTCCTGCTATCAGCGCAAATGCCAGAGAGGTTTTGACCAAGCGACTCGCTTGGTCATATCTGGCTTCTGAATGCCACTCCCGTTTGTAGTCCAGCTGCTCTATTGGAGGTGAACCATGCAACACAGGACCATTAGTCATCGGCAAGATTTGTCCAAGGCTGCCTACGGGTCCGATCTGATTGTCGACATGATGAGAGCCTTTGATATCGAATACATTGCCCTTAACAGTGGGGCTAGCTTTAGATGGCTCCACGATTCCATTCTTAACTACGGGGGCAATACCACCCCTGAAGTAATTATGTGCTTACATGAGGAGACAGCCGTTGCCTTGGCTCATGGATACGCCAAGGCCAAGGGCAAACCCATGGCCGCTGTGGTTCATAATGTGGTAGGTCTCCAGCACGCCTCTATGGCTATCTACAACGCATGGTGTGACCGCGCTCCAATGATGGTGCTCGGCGGCACCGGCCCAATGGACCTGACGACCCGCCGCCACTGGGACTGGATGCACACCGCTCTAGTTCAAGGCAACATTGTAAGAGACTTTGTCAAGTGGGACGATCAGCCCCACGTTGCGAGCAATATACATGAGTCTTTCATCAGAGGGTTTCGCATAGCCACCACCGAGCCGAAGGGCCCAGTGTACATCTGCTACGATGGCAATGTGCAGGCAGAGCGGCTAGAGAGCTCGGTGGAGCTTCCTGATATAAGCCGATATGCCCCACCCACTCCGCCACAAGCCGACGCTCTGACCCTTGAACGGGCCGCCAAGTGGCTTATTGAGGCGGAAAACCCAGTTATTGTAGCCGACCATTTGAGTGATAGTGCCGACGCATGCCGAGCTTTGGTGGAGCTTGCAGAGCTTCTTGTCATTCCTGTTTTAGACAAATTTGGCCGCTACAACTTCCCATCTGACCACTCCATGAATCTCACGGGCGCAGAAGAGGAGATATTGAGTCAGGCAGATCTAGTGATGGGTCTTGAAGTCAAAGACCTTTTCGATGCTCTAAATATTCAAAGCCAACAGACTCAACTGTTTGACTCCACAGTTCCCTCTGAGGCTAGAATTATCCATATGTCCCTCTGGGAAAAGAGGATTGATAGCTGGGCAACCACTAATTACAGGCTTCCCCGCGTTGATTTGAACATCCCTGCTGATCCTGGAGTTGCCCTTCCTCAGCTTGTGAGGGTATGCAGGCAGCTATTGCCTGAGGACAAGACTTTCAAGGAGAGGCGCAAAATTAGATTCGCTCGCATGGAGGAGAAACACAAAAGCTTGCGCGACCAGTGGAGGGAACAGGCAAAGAAAACCCAAACCGAGACACCAGTCTCCCTAGCGACTCTGGCACAGGAAGTATGGAATGCTGTCAAAGATTACGATTGGGCGCTTGTAAACGGTGATTTAGACGGCTGGGTCAGGAGGATATGGGACTTCTCAAAGCCCGCCCAGTTTTTGGGGTCTAGCGGTGGTGGCGGGCTCGGCTATGGCATTGGGGCGTCCATAGGAGCTGCTCTGGCCTATAAGGACACCGACACACTCTGCGTCGATATTCAAACAGACGGTGATCTCATGTATGCGGACGGCGCTCTGTGAACTGCGGCCCATCACCGCATCCCCCTGCTAATTATCATGTACAACAATAGGTCCCACTATAATTCAGAGCTGCATGCTATAAACGCGGCTAACGAGCGAGAGAGGGACGCTGAGCATACTCATATCGGCACCCAACTGAGGAGTCCAGAGATCAACTATGCTCAACTGGCTAAGTCCATGGGTGTCTATGGCGAGGGACCGATTGAGTCGCCAGAACTCGGAAACCTCCACCTGATAGAGGGTATACATGACCGTGCCAGTACTCCCGTTAGGCCGTTGGAACTCGTTGGTGCGAGATTCCCGTTGAACCACCACGCCTTCCACTACCAACATGGAGGTTGCTGCCCGGTCGGTCTGATAGGCAAGCAACCCAATAGCTCCGAATCCAACCACGATCCCCAGCGTCACGGCTAGTCGCAGACTCAAACTCTTCCCCCGCATAGATCCTGCGACGCCCTGGCGATGCCATAAGACCGCTCCGTAAGCTACGAGCAACAACCCTGGCGCGGTGAATACGAGCATACCTGCTGGACCCGAGTTGTAGGGCGGTAAGAATGCGTAAAAGGAGGCAACATAAATGAGGCCTGCGATGATTGCGCCTAGAGGAACGAACGCCACTGGTCGGAGCCGAACATAGCCAAGGACGAAGATCAGACCGACAAGACCATAGAGCGTTGTGGCGAGCCAGCCGAGCCCGACGCCGATGGAGCCGTCGCCTACGAGTGTATTTGACGAACTGAAGGCTGGAACGGTTCCAACGGTCACCGTCGCCAGCCCCAACCATGGGATGGCAACACGCGCACGGCACCATACTGCTGCCAATGGCAACAGGTTGACCACGATTATCCAAACCAAGAAGTCCACTTCACGCCCCTCGGAGGTCAGCATCCCGCCAAGCGGTAAATCTGCCTCTAGAGTAACCAGTATAGGGCGACTCTAGTTGCTGAGCAACAGACCCTTCTCTCCTTCCATGTCGGTGCCTTCCCGTGTTTTGAAGCCTCATTCCAAAGCCTATATATGCAGGCCCTTTTTGTTGTCTGGAATAGGCGGATAAGTACGCGTGTCAGGGACACATTGTCCGGGCCGGGAGGGGGTTGACGGCAAGGCACAATGTGCCGCATACTTACCTCCGTACACATTATCCCATGGCCCCTGCGAGAACGGGCGTTATAGGGCCATCAGCGCCCATTGGATGTTAGGTCCGGACGGCAACACATACGGTGGGATTACATCGAATAGCCGGAAGGTAAGTAAATGTCCGTAAACGGGCTTTTGAAAGCTACTGCCCGTGTGCTCGACTTGGTATCTGTAGGGCAAAGGCAGCCGCAGGGCAAGAACCATCAACCCGACGGTGTCGAGTTGATGAACGCTCCCTACCCGGCCAATTGGATCAAGGAGTGGCTTGGAGACTGGGCTTCAGAGAAGGGAAGGTTCGTAGGATCTCTAGTCCCAGAGGGATTTGAAGCCTACGCACGAGTCTTTCACCCGGCCGAACTCTGGAAAGCTGACCGAAGTTGGGAACAGGTGAGGTGGTCCACTGTGGCGTCGTGGAACGGGAAAGTCGTTCATCCACAGATGCAGTTCTGTCGAATCGCAAACCTTGACTTACACTTACACGAAAAACCTTCGTGGGGCCGCATCCCGTTCTATGGGATGCTACCCGAGGGCGAGTGCCAGGTTCTGATCAGTGTCCTCAAAGGGTTCACTTCCACACCGGAACGCTGCTATTTCTCCCTTTGGCACGGCTATGGATTCCTTGATGACCGCTACTTCAAGAGGGTAGCTAAGTTGAAAGTTCCACGCAGGGAGGAGTACTTGGTCTTTTGTGGCCCTTTAAACAGCATCATGTCGTTTTACAAGCATGTTGGGGGAAGATGGGGGCAATCGCCGAACATTTGGTGGCCAGAAGACCGGGCCTGGTGCGTTGCAACCGAAATAGATTCTTTGGATACCTACATTGGCGGTAGCAAAGCTTGTATAGAGCGAGTTCTTGGGCACCCAGACCTAGAGGCGCTCCCTATAGGTCTGGGTGCACGTGTAGACGCCTCTGGCGATACCATCAACGTCTAAGAAAACCCATGGTTGGTTTGACTGTTTCCTAATCTCTCACGAAGATAATTGACGATATTGGGGCAGTAAATGGCTATCTCTACGGCAGCCGCTTCAACATGTTCAGATACCCGGTTCTTAAGAATGGGTTTCTTTCGCGAGATCTCATGAAGTGCCTGGTCTCCACCTGTATCATACAGGTCCCGGTACCGGTAGAAAGTGTCCCGGCTGTAGCCCATGATCTTGCAAGGCTTGGGAGACCTTGCCCAACTGCTTGGCCAGTTCTAGCAGTTCCAGCTTGGGTTTGATTACCTTTTCCTGCCGTAGGAGCGGGTTCTTCTGGGGTGGTAGTTGTACTAACACCAGGGAAAGCCACAATGGTGGTTGCCATGCAGATCGCTCCCACAGCAATGGCTACGATGCTGACGGTTTACATACCACCCAAGGCCTTTTCAAAGTCTATTCTTGGTGGGCCTGTCGGCCCATGCGGATCGTGATGGCATCGGGTGAGCCCTTCGCCTTCGCGGGTCTCTGGGATGGATGGCGGGACCCGAAGGGCGAGGTCGTCCGGTCCTGCGCCATCATCACCACGTCGGCCAACGAGTTGCTTAGCCCCATCCACGACCGGATGCCGGTCATCCTACCGAGGGAACTGGAGTCCCTCTGGCTGGACCATGACATCCAGGACTACGCCGCCCTCGCCGGAATCCTGACTCCTTACATCACCGACGAGATGGAGGCATACGAAGTCTCCTCCCTGGTCAACAGCCCCGCCAACGACGGACCGGAAATGGTCGTTCCTGTAGGGCAGGTCAGGCCGTGCGACGGCCCTGCTCTTGGGCGTAGAAATGTAAAGAACCCTATACCCTCCAATAACCTCAGGAACGCTTGCTACCCAACTGTCATCGTAGTCGATGTCAAAGATCGGCCTATCCACCCTGACATCCAATTGTGAAACCTCCTCCGTGTCAAGAGATTCAGTATGTCCCAGCGGTGCCGCTGGATGCTGGTTTCGTGCCTGGCTGGATTCAGTTGGCGCCTCGTTAAGCATAGGACTAAAGGTTGTGCTAACAAACACAAAAGCCACCAATAACAACCCCGTGACAAAGGGAACGAAACTCCTCATGAACAAGCCGTGCACGAGGCACCGAAGGTCGTGATCTTGACCTCCTCACCGATGTCCGTATTCCGGTAGGTGAGGTAGGCGCTCCACAGGGCGAGCTGGGCGATGACCACGATGATGCCGAGGAGTATCCAGGGCATCCATCTCTTGCGGAGCTTGAACCATTCCCCGCGTCAGGCGTAGCACGTCGACGACCATTATTCCCGCCCTCTCGGCAATTTAGTTCGGATCCCCTCTGGCATTCTTTACGCCCGCCTCCTTTCAGGCCTACGCACAGAATCGTTCTACTCGCCGATAACGGCCCTACAGCTTATTCCGCCCAGGCTGGGACCCGGCAGCGGTATAATGGAACCCCCTTCGCTTGGGGGCCGGTACAGGGACAGATACGCCGGTTGGGCCTCCAGTGTCAATTCTCGCGTGTGTTCAAGCGTGGGCCAACAGACGAGTGTTTGATCCCCATGCCACCACCACATCTGGTTGGAGACGTGCATGGACGCAACCTGCACCACGTAGTGGTGGCCAGCATTGTCTCTGATACTTCTGAAGCCTTCCCACTGCCGGATAATCCCCTGCTGTTTCGCGGAGGACCATCCCCTTGGAAGGCTGAATCGGACCCTTAAGTGAAGGGCAAAGCCAAGCTCAAGAATATCAATTTGCCGTACCTTTACATGGAGACGACCGTTTGAGCGGGTGTGGACTCTCGGACGTATCGAACGGAGTGGGGAGCCGTTTATTGCAGAGACAACGAGATCTTCCATTGGGACTACTCGCTGTAGGAGATGTTCCAGCACGAGACGAGCAGCAAGGGACAAACGGTGGTCCTGAAGCCACCATACCGGGTCTGTCGAATCCGGCAGCCTCAGCAGATCGGCGAGGAGCGTATCCGGTCCCGGATCGACCTGAGACCGGCTTGGGGAGGTCTCCGTCGGCAGACCAATCTTCCGGCGAAACCGCATTAGCGCATCCACAAGACGGCGATGCTCTGACGGGCCATCGACGGTATCGCCCCACTTCTTGGAGACAGCCCAATCTTCATCGGATTGAAGCAGCGAGCCATACATGGGACCATACTTGTCTTGAAGGGACTGATGTGCCTGCCGTTCTTGCTGGCTTGTGAGCATACCGGAGACAATTCTGTTCTGGGCGCCGTACATCTGCTCGGCTATTTCCAGGGTCCGTCCTAGGGCCAGCAGGGCGACGTCAACGCCCCTTTCAGCCTCAAGCCACCGCAGAACATCAATGCTCTCCGGCAAACTGAGAAGTTCGCGAAACATCACCCGTGAAAGGTCGCCCTCCGGCCATGACAATCGAGTGCCCGGCCTCAAATTCCTGAGGGCGGTCAGTCGATCCTGTAGTCTAAGCTCCCGTCCAACAACGGTTTCATATGTTGACGCCTGAGACATTTGAGGTCTCCCTCAGCAAGTATATCAGTGAAACGATCGGAAGATCAGGAGAGGCAATCACCATATGACGCCTGAACGATGCTCATGGCGTATACGAGCGGGGTGCTTTCCGAAGAGATCGTAAGCCTCCGTAGACTGCCGTAACCTTTCCGGTAGAAGGGACGCCAAGCCAACAGCCGAGGAACTGCTGGTGGACGAGGAGTGGCATGCCGCCGAGATAGGGGCGGCCAACGGTCACGACGAAGCCCCCGAGACCCAGCGGTCACTGTTCTCGTAGGCGGAGTTTATGGCTGAGGAGCCGGGGGAACAACCCAGCCGAAGCCGGAAGACGAAACCTTCGTCTCTATCTCAGTTCGAATAGGCACTCTAACCCTGGAGCAGAAACGGGAGGAAGAGATGGTCAGCGCCTCGCGCTGACCAGTAAACCACAGGGGCAGCCACCGTGGCTGCCCCTAACCTATCCATATGTGTGAGCCTTTTTGTGGCCTGCCTATACGGACGATCTAACTCTCAAGGTTGCTGGTAGGGATCGAATTTCCCAATTGCAGTTTCTGATTAGCATTCGCTAGCGAAATCTCCCTACTTGGGCTTGGGAATCACCGTTGGAGCCGGCTCGGAAGTCGTCGTGTCCGTTGTGCTACTCGGGTAGGTGTCGGATGTCGTCTCATTAGGCTAGCCAAGACTGGACAGGCGGCAAAAGACATGGCCAAGGGCCAGCCACTGCCGCCGGGGTCGCCGTTGCAACGGCGGGGGTTGCAAAGGGCGGGCCATAGCTCGAATTGGACTATCGCTCGGTCCCTTCGGGCAACATCGCCAGGACGAGGCCAAACAAATAGGAACCCCGCTAACGATTCGGAGAAATCAATGGTTCCGGCGCTGGGGCAACTGTGAATTCGAGAGGGAAGTCGCTCTCGATGACCTGACGCGCCCGGTCGGTCTGTTGCGCCCGGTCAAGCCGCGCTGTGGGTTCAATCCCGACTCCTATTCCTGAGAAATCAGAAAGAGGTCCTGTCTCAGTGACATTGACGCCTGCCCCGGAGAGATCAAGTTCGACAAGCCGCCTTGCTTCCCGCTGAAGCTCTACGAGTGAGTAGGGTCTTTCAACTACTCGAACTGGGATGCTGGCCCGCAACGTTCGCACAAGCGCGGCCATCCTGTGAGGGACCTGTCCCTTCCAGTACAGGGTTACTTCCCCCTTGTCATTGTCAAGCCGCATCCCTGTGAAGCCTTGCAAGCCTTCTCTCCGCCAAAGCTCGTAGATTTGACTCGACGCGTCTGCTAGAGGCATCTGCCTAACGATCCTAGGGTCTATTGTTGGAGGAGCGGCCTCGTGGGATATCGATTTGTGAGCAGATGCCGATTCGTAACCACCGGTGTCTCGGGCGTACAAGAACCCCGCAGCGGCAATCAACGGCAGCGCTACTACCAGAATTGCAGAGTATGTGAATCTCCGCCTCATACCAAAGTTTCTTCGTCTTCACGAATGCAATTACTACAGCAATGTCGTCAAAGCCGACGAACCCTACTAGAATAGAGAGGCATCTAAGTTTCGATTATACCACGCCGGGGTTTAGCCATCTCAACTCAGGCGCTTCGTGATATCCGGGAGTGGGGTGCACGAAACGTAGTAGCGCTTGGTACGGAGGGACATCTGAGGTCTATCGGCGTAGCGACAGTATCTGCATGGGTCGCCCATGCCTTTGCCTGGGCCGCTGGGGTCTGGTTGGCGTTCTGGCCCACCTATGAGGGTGCGTCGGTAACGGCGACACTCCCTGGTGAGCCTGGCGGGGAGGTGATTCGCTCTAGCGCTACGGCAATAGAAGTGAATGACCTGCACGTAATCTTGTTGCTGCTAGTGCCTATCCTGTTGACCGCCATCACTTTGTTGGGTCTTCGGCTCCAACAGACGACGATGCGCAAGATACTCCTCTGGAGCCCCGCCGTCGTGCTTCTAGGATTCTGTTTTGTAGCGATATTCTCCATCGGTGTGTTCTATTTGCCAGCTGCGCTCGCGCTCCTTGTTGCAGCCATTGCTGATCTCGGAGGTCAGGAAGGCAATGAGCCGATCTAGTCTCTCGGTCGTCACTGGGGCCTTTGGCTACAGTGGCAAGTACATCGCGCGGCGGTTGCTGGAACAGGGAGCAACTGTAAAGACGTTGACCCGTACTCCTACTTCCCACAGCCCCTTCGGTGATCGGGTGGAGGCTCTACCTCTGGACTTCGGCGACTTTAACGGTTTGGTGGAAAATCTTCGGGGAGCCGCCACTCTGTACAACACCTATTGGATTCGCTTCGCACGAGGCACGGTTACTCATGACGTTGCGGTTCAGAACTCCCGCATCCTGATAGGAGCGGCGGCCGAAGCCGGTGTTAGCCGCATCGTCCATATCAGCATCACCAACCCCTCGGAAGACTCGCCACTTCCTTACTTCCGGGGGAAGGCGCTGGTGGAGAAGGCAATCCACGAGTCTGGGTTGTCCTACGCCATCCTCAGACCCACGGTGCTGTTCAGCCCCGAGGATGTGCTGATAAACAACATCGCCTGGTTCCTGCGGCGGTTTCCAGCGTTCCCAATCGTAGGGTCTGGGGACTATCCGATACAGCCGGTGTTCGTAGACGACCTGGCGCAACTTGCCGTGAATGCCGGGGCGGGAAGCGAAGATGTCGTGTTAGACGCCGTGGGTCCAGAAACATTCACGTTTGAGGAGATGGTACAGCTCATAGCTCGCCGAGTAGGCAGCCGAGCCCGGCTGATTCACGTACGGCCTTCGGTGGCGCTGCTGGCCGCCCGAATGGCGGGTTGGTTGGTGCGGGATGTGGTGCTGACCAGGGATGAAATCGACGGACTGATGGCGGGCCATCTGGTGTCGGCTGATCCGCCCACCGCCTCCACCCGGTTCACCAAATGGTTGGAAGCCGAAGGCGCCACGTTGGGACGGCGCTACGCCTCGGAACTGGGCCGCCACTACTGCCGCCCGTAAGGTCGCACGGTCACGTCCCGTCAAGTGGTGTAAGAGTGCGTCATCCTGTTGATGCTGTTTAGGCGGCAGTCGCATCGGCGAGATCGGCCTCCGGAAGGGCTTCGTTCAGGGTCAGAATGGCCGGGGTGAGATATCGACGGCCCATTCGTCGTGCTGTTCAGCGAGGACGGCGCCAACCAGGCGACGCGTCGGTTAGGGAAGATGCCCACGACATCGGTGCGACGTCTGATCTCCTTGTTGAGACGCTCCAGGGGGTTGTTGGACCAGATCTTCTTCCAGTGGGGGACAGGGAAGCTGGAGAAGGCCAGGATATCGGGTCCAGCCTCGTCCAGTAGAGAGGCCACCTGAGGGAACCGGTCCTGGAGTTGATCGGTCACCCTATCGAGTTGGGCGTGTACTTCATCGGAGAAGGGTTGCTTGTAGATGGTGCGGACCATGGTGGCCACCCATGGTTGGACTCTTCTGGGTACCCGAGTGAGCAGGTTGGTCATGAAGTGGGTGCGGCACCGTTGCCAGCTGACTCCGCAGAAGACTGCGGCGATGGCGCCGCGGAGTCCCTGATGAGCGTCCGAGACCACCAGCTCCACCCCGCTGAGGCCCTTGGCGGACAGCGAGCGTAGGAAGGCCAGCCAGAAGGCGCCGTCTTCACTGGTACCCACGTCCATCCCAATGATCTCCCGCTTGCCCTCGCCATTGACCGCCGTTGCCACCACCACGCTGACGTTGACGATCCTGCCGTCCTCCCTGACCTTCTGGGTCAGTGCGTCCAGCCACAGGTAAGGGTAGGGTCCACCGTCCAGCGGACGGCCCAGGAAGCCATCCACCACCACGTCCAGCTCCTGACAGATACGCGACACTTGGCTCTTGGAGATACCCTCACACCCCAGGGCCTTGACCAGGTCATCCACCCGCCTTGTGGATACTCCTTCCACGTAGGCCTGCTGAATGACCGCCAGCAGAGCTCGCTCGCTGCGACGCCGTGGCTCCAGCAGGCTCGGGAAGTAGCTCCCCTCTCGAAGCTTCGGGATGTGCAGCTCCATAGTCCCTACCCGGGTATCCCACGCCCGGGACCGATACCCGTTGCGCTGCGTGACCCGCTCAGGGCTGCGCTCTTCATACCCAGCACCGGTCCTTGCAGACATCTCCGCATCCATGATCCCCTCTACCAGCACTCTCAGAGCCTCCCGTAGGAAGTCCACGTCACCGTCCATTCCCCCCTTGCGCAACAACTCCAGCAGGTCCATCCTTTCCTTGACCACCGTTGTCCTCCTTTCTCGAGCTTTCTTCTTTGCCCGCTAAGGATGACGCGGTGGTCTCTCTTTCTCCAGACCCTCTCCCTCTTACACCACTTCCTGGGACTCTACTCCCGACGCTCTCAGGCGCATTGGGGCGATTGTGGAGGAGCCAAGCTTCTACCCCTACCTCAGCGGACGCAACAACCTTCGCTATTTCCAGGGCATCGGCGGTACTGAGGGCTTGGAGAACAGCTTCTTATGGGAGGGGACGTGGCCGAAGTCTTCGGCAGAGCCTGCTTCTCCGTACTCCCCTGCGGGGCCCTTGTGGGCCTTGTGGCAGTGGCGACTCGCTCCTCTGCGGCGGGATGGGCGTAGGCCTAGGGTACTATTTCTTTGAGCAGATCTTCCTAGGCATCTTCATCAATCTCTTCGACTGGTTCCAGAACGTGGCGGACTTCCTGCTGATCTATAATATCGGCGCATGAGCGGTGGAGATGCAGAAGGAGCGAGTGGCGCCATCGGTGGCACTCTAGGCGATGCTCCGGGGGAGCTCCTTGCCTTTCTGGTGCTTGCGGCCTACGCTCTCGTCTTGGGCGGACTGGCCTTCTACCTTTTCCACCGCCGTGATATCCCCGGCGCCAGCAGGTCGTAGGAACCCGTTAGGGAGTTGGGCCCTCGCTGGAGTTCGGACAGCCTGAACACATCGGTTGATGCCGTTTTGGCTGGAGTGCGCCTGCGCGATGCCCTTAGGAATAGCCTTCGACAAGCTCAGGACGAATGGGCCGGGGCCCTCTAGCCCTTTGCTACAGGGGAGATTGGGTTGGAGTAGCAAATTAGTGGGTGAGGATCTTGCTTAGAAAGAGTTTGGTGCGGGACTCTCGCGGGCTGGTGAAGAACTCCTCAGAGGTTCCGACTTCGACTATCTCGCCTTCATCCATGAAGATCACGCGGTCGGCGACGTTCCTTGCGAAGCTCATCTCGTGGGTAACGCAGATCATGGTCATACCGGACGCAGCCAACTCGCCCATCACCTTGAGGACCTCGTTGATCATCTCCGGGTCGAGCGCTGAGGTGGGCTCGTCGAACATGATCAGCTTGGGGTTCATCGCGAGAGCGCGGGCGATGGCGACGCGCTGCTGCTGGCCGCCTGAGAGCTGGCTGGGGTATTTCTCCGCCTGTTCAGGTATACCTACGCGGCGCAGCAGTTGAAGCGCGAGCTCCTCCGCCTGCTTCTGCGGCATGTGGCGGACCTTCTGCGGCGCGAGTGTTATGTTGCGTATGACGGTGAGGTGCGGGAAGAGATTGAACTGCTGAAAGACCATCCCCGTGTCGGCCCGTATCTTGGCGAGAGTGCGGGCGTCGTCCGTCAACTCGACACCGTCAACGACGATCCGGCCGGAATCGTGTCGCTCAAGCTGGTTTATGGTCCTGAGCAGGGTCGATTTGCCTGAGCCAGAGGGCCCGATGATGACGACGACCTCGCCCTCGATCACTGAGACGTCGACTTCTTTCAGAGCAGCGAAATCGCCGTAGCGTTTCACCACTTTCTCTAGACGGAGTATCTCTTTGCCGCTCTGTTTTGCCATGTACCGGTCCTCTCTATAACCCGGTCCGTTATCTCGTGCCCAGTCCTAATCGGGTTTCCGCCGCTCCGCCAAGCCGGGATAACAGATACGAAACCAGCCAGTATATGAGCCCGACCACAATATATATCTCGAAGAAAGCACCCTCCGCTATGTCCGTTTGGCCCCCGAGGATCTTCTTCGCCTTTTCCAGTGTGTTGACGAGTGATATTGCGGCGAGTAGCGCTGTATCTTTCCATAGGGCGATGAAGCGCCCGATAATTGCCGGGATAACCGACTTGATCGCTTGCGGCAGGATGATGAAGATGTACTTCTGCGCCGCGGAAAGACCTATCGCCTCAGACGCTTCATGCTGGCCACGCGGTATGGACTGGAGTCCGCCTCGCAAAACCTCAGCGATGTAGGCCCCGCCGAAGAAGGCAAAAACGATCATGACTCGATATACGAGGTCGATGTTGCTGAACGCTTCGCCGATAGGTCCGAACTCGTCATCGAGGAACGTGGCGAACAGTAGCCAGACGAGCAGCGGGGCAGCGCGCACGACCTCGATGTAGCCGACGGCGGAGAACCGTATAGTCCAGTACGGAGAGGCGCGGCCCAACGCCAGCCCGAGGCCGATGAAGAAGGAGAAGAATCCCCCCACGGCAAACACCAGCAGGTCGAGGAATGCGCTCTCCCAGTGGCTGCTAGACACCCCCAACTGGAGCAAGACGATCATCGGGATGAGCAGGACCCACGCTGCGCCGATCGCCTGAAGCAGTATCGGATTGCTTCTCCATCTGGAGAGGCGCCTGCCCGCCCAAGCTCCTCCTATCAGGACCGCAAAGAGCCCAGCGAGTAGCAGCCAAGATGTACCGAACGGGATTGCGAGTCCCAGTGAGAGCGAGTAGAGCCAGCGGGGTGCCCAGCCACGCTCCCACACCAGCTCTCTGTGGACACCGCTCACGATTGTGGTCTGTCCCGCGGACTGTATCTCTTGGGTGTACTGTCCCTCCTGGATCTGCAGATCGGTCCCCAGGCCGAGCGTGAGAATTATCACCGCCACCGCACCGATCGCCACTATGTAGGGCCGCAATCTTCCGATCCAGACGCCATAGGTAAGGGCAACCAGAATTACCACGATGAAGAGGGATATCCATATCCGGAAGGTGTCCTCCGCAGGATAACTGCCGACGAAGAACAGCTTTCGGTTGATCGCGACGAGGCCCCAGTTGGCCTGGAACAGAACGAACCTCAGCATCAGGAATCCGGCGATACCGCCAGCCGCTATGGTGGCTAAGCTGAGGACGGAGTTACGCCGTGAATTGAACAGGTTTGTCCTTGCCCTAGTCAGATAGCTGGAGACGATGGAGCGATACGCTGCAGATGTCGTCATCTGATCTGGACTTTTCGGTTTATCGTATTCATGATCAGCGAGATGATGAGGTTCGTGATGACGAAAACGAAGAATATGAACAGGTATGTCTGCAGGAGGTTCCCGGTGTTGTTGATGATCCTATTGGATATCAGGACTATCTCGCCGTAGGCTATGGCATGCGCAAGCGTCGAGTCCTTGTTGGCGTTTTGGAATTCGTTGTTCAAAGAAGGAATCATGATCCGCAGGGCCTGGGGCAGGATGATCAGCGAGAAGCGCTGGTACGTTGATAGTCCAAGAGATGCGGAGGCTTCGGTCTGGCCGTGGGGAACCGCCTGGAGCGAGCCACGCACGATCTCAGCGATGTAGGCGCTGAAGTAGAGGGTGAGCGACACCAGCGCGCTCAGATAACCCAACCCGAGCAGATTGCCACCGGTATACGAGAAGAACCCGGACGCCGATTGAGTCACGTCAGGAAGAGTTAGGCGCACCGGGAAGAGCAGTGCGGCGTATGCCACCGCCCCTATGAGCACAAAGACCGCTGTTCCCCACACGTTCGGGTGCAGGCTTTCGCCCGTCCGTGCCTCTCTACGCGCACGGCTCCTCCTCACGAGCCACGCGGCCGTTGCGGCGCCGAGCAACGCCACGGGCCACAGCCACCAGAGCGAATTGGCGGCCTCGAGCCAGGGGATGGCCAGCCCGCGGTTGCTGATGTAGAGGAGACCGCTCCACCCTGAGTGCTCCTCTATCTTGGGCAGTCCCCTGGACACCGCGAAGGCGAAGAAGAACATGATCAGCAGCAGGGGCAGGTTCCTGAACAGCTCGACGTAGAGCTTGCCCAGCCGGTTGACCATGGGATTGGAGGAGAGTCGGGCCACGCCAACGGCCAGGCCCAACAGGGAGGAGAGGAGTATGGCAAAGACCACGACCGCTATAGTGTTGCCAGCGCCTTTGAGCATCCCCAGCCATCTCGGGTCGCTCGCCTCTACGTCCAAGAGCTGGAAGATCGAGCTGCGGTCCGGACTGCCGTAAGGCCCGAAGAGGAACTCGAAATCGAAGAGGTTGATGGCTATGGAATAGCTGACGTAGCCCACGACGATCCCGGAAGCGGCACCGACGATTAGATTGACCGCGAGGTAGCGCGAGCGTCTCTTGAACCAGATGTCTTTCAGGCGCTGCATCATGGCCTAGCAATCTCACGAAATCCAACGTATGGGCAGGGGTATGCCCGCCCATACGTTCCGTCCTTGTCAGAAAGCGCTCTTAGCGCATCGGCGGGGCGTAGATCAGTCCGCCGTCTAGATAGGAGGCGTTCAACGATCCGGCACGGGTGAGGCCTACCTGCTCGAGCGTACGGCTGTAGGCCTCACCGTAGTTGCCGACCTGATCGATCACGCTCTGCATGAAGGTGCTGGCGATCTTGCCGTGTCCGATGCCCAGGTTGGTAGGAGGGCCTCCGTCGAATCCCACTCCCAGGAGACGGGCCACTGTGTTATTCGGCGGGTTCGCCGCCATCTGACCCATATTAGCCGAGGTGACCCCCTGCTCTTCGGCGATGATCATGCCATTCACTACCCAGCGCACCACGTCTTCCCACTCCGAGTCGTAGTCGCGTACACTCGGACCGAGAGGTTCTTTGGAGAGCGTCTCGGGGAGCACGATGGCGTCGGTCCCGTCCGCCTTTAGGGTGAACTGGTGACCGCCCAGCTGTGATTTATCGGAGGACCAGGCGTCACACTGATCGTTGATAAACGCTCCGCGGAGCTCCGGGTTGGCCTGGAAGGTGAGCTCAGAGTAGGTGAGCCCCTGTTCGGAGAAGAAGTCGGAGACGGCGCCCTGGGTGCTGGTGCCGTCCAGGATGCAGATAGTGGCCCCGTCGAGCTCCTTAGCGCTGGTCAGTTCTGAGCTGGCCTTCACCATGATGCCCGCGCCGTCGTAGAAGGTGGTGGGCGCGAAGGCGACGTTGAGGTCGGTGTCGCGGCTGGCGGTCCAAGTGGTTGTGCGGATGAGCACGTCGATCTCTTTCGCGGCGAGCAGCTCGAAGCGGTTGGCGGAGGTGGCCTCCTTGAACTCGACCTTGCTCCTGTCTCCGAAGACAGCCGCGGCCATCGCGTGGCAATACTCCACGTCGTTACCTTGGGCGGTGCCGTCCGGGTTGAGCACGCCGAAGCCTGGGGTGTCAGCTTTGATGCCGCAGACGAGGTATCCTCGATCGAGGATCTCATCAAGCGTGTTCTCTCGGGCCTCTCCTTCGTTGCCTCCACACGCAGCTATGGCTAGCAGCGCGACAACTACTACCATCTCAGCGGGTAAGCGTACGTACCTGTCCATCTTGCCTCCTGACAACGACATCGGTTTTGGTTATTCGTCTCCTGATGGGTCACGTCCCGTAAAGTAGTGTAAGAGAGAGCGCCATCCTGTTGAACACATCTATGCCGCTGCCTTCTCTAGATCCGCCTCGGGATCGCGGCGGCTGCATCTACCACGTCGAGGTCGTCCAGGGAGAGGAAGCGCCGTCCGCCCGGCATAAGCTCCTGGGCTAGGGTGCTCTTCCCCGTCTGACGGGCTCCGGTCACCACCACCACAGGCATGACCCGGAGACGGTCCTGAAGGCTTGGCCCAACGAGGCGGGGGAGCGTAGCGTCCATCATGAGTACCATTATAGGCATTCACAGTATGTTTTGCAATGGTGAGGCGCCTTCCACAGTTTTCCTTGGGTTTATCCAGCCGCAGCGTCAGACAGCTGAGGAAGCGGTGGTTGGCATCGGACACATGAAGGGGGACCTCGATTTGGTCTCTTCCCGTGCTCCCTATTCGTCATAGACCGAAGCGTTTCTGCCGACCACGTACTCTGATGGACAACAAAAAAAGACCTCACATATGGATAGGCAGGGGCAGCTATCGTCCTCAAACGGTAGCTGCCCCTGTTTTGCGCAAGTCAGCGTCTAGTGCCGACCAACTCCTCCTCTCGCACTTCCTCGGGACCGACCGCCCACTCGAACAGCGACAGTGACGCTGGCTGGGGCGCAGGCGCCGTTCCCACTGCATGGCACGTGTCGTCCCGAAAACGCGAAAGCGCCCCAGATATCGACACAAGGGGATAGCCTCAGCGTCTCGGGCTGGTCTTGGGCTGCCTCTTCCTCGGCTGTTGAGTCCTGCGTCGACCCTTGTTCACGGCTGCGCCGACGCCGAGCCGGGGAAGCGGGTCGCGCGTGAGCGGGATACTTGGGCGCCTCCTCCCACCTGGCGCTCGCCCTTTCGATCACCGCCGAGACTTCCCTGACCAGCTCGGATGGGTCCGGTTCATCGAACGACTCAATGTGCGGGTCCGACGAGGGCCGTTGTACCCCGATAGTGGCCCTGCCTTCTCTGATGGACACGACGACCTTCAAGTCCTCTGGCGGACCGGCCTGTTGCTCGGCGACGTCCGACCCTTGCGGCTCCTTGTCGGTTTTGCTCTTGGCTTCTTGCCCGTCGGCCGGGTCGGCTGTCATATCGCCGAAGAGAGCCTCTTCGGCGTTCCGGGCATCTTCGCGGGATACTCCCGTTTCATTCTCATTAGGCATGATTTCTCCTCTCCTTGGTTCTTTCTCTGGCTACGTCCTGAGCTCGGGCCTTTAGACCTTATCCCCCCTTCAGGGCGTCAAACTGTCCTTCGCCGCCCTCGGCGGCTCGACCTCACCACCCGCTCCACCGCCTCTGGGGTTGCATAGGTAGGGGTGACCGTGCCCTGCTCCATGTCCAGGTAGAGCCCCATGAAGGAACAGGCAGGCCGTCCTCGTAGACCGACAGCCCCAGCGGTACAGGTCTGAACGCACAGAGCTGATACAAAGGCTCCTAGCGGACAAATGCGAGCTATGCGGGTCAAAGATGGACATCCAAGTTCACCACGTCCGCGCGCTCAAAGACCTGAACGTAAAAGGCCAAGGTGAAAAGCCCAAGTGGATACAGGTCATGGCGGCGCGGCGGCGCAAGACCCTCGTGGTCTGCCAATCGTGCCACGTGGACACCCATGCGGGCCGACTGAACCCGCAACAGCAGACATGACCACTGGAGAGCCGGATGCGGTGAAAGCCGCACGTCCGGTTCGGAGGGGGGCCGACGGAAAAGTGCTCCGGTAACACGGGGTAACTCGCCGGCGGCCTACCCTACGCAAGGACATAAATGAAGCCAACTATCTGTTGGCTGTCATAAACAGCGTTACCTTGTATGAGTCTGTACAGTCATTTATGCCGAAAGGCCAGTTTGGTGCTCGCCATCTACAAAAGCACCTGTGGAAGCTGCCAATCCCAGAGTTCGACCCGGCGGAAGAATTGCACGTCACCCTTGCCGAGGCCGGGGCAACGGCGGCAGTAGGCGCTAAGGCGAAACTGGACCACCTCCGAGTGCAACGCGGCGATGACCTGACTGTGGCCATCGTCCGAGGGAAGGGCCGTGGAGTCCGCTATGCGCAGACTGCTAGCGGACGGTTCGTAGCAGCGAAATCACTTTCGCCCCCTCTTCAGGGAAGATTACATCAGCATAGGTGCATCCTACCCACGGGTGCTGTCATGTGATGGTTGCCCAACACGCCGGTCAGTCGCTACGCTTGCCGTATGGGTTTCTCAGATCGACAGTTGCTCGATGCCCTCAGTCGAATGCCGTTTATCGAATCAACGGAGTTGGCGCTCATCCTGGGCGAGCCGCACGCGACCGTCCACCGCAGACTGTCCGAGTTGCTGGCCGACGGCATTGTCGGGAGAGTGAGTCACGGCACCGTGCATCTGCC
The DNA here is from genome assembly GCA_965249025.1 of Dehalococcoidia bacterium. GTDB lineage: Bacteria > Chloroflexota > Dehalococcoidia > Lucifugimonadales > CAYTFF01. Next base: position 156,188 of record OZ252215.1, read on the forward strand.
GTCGAGCGGGAGATACTGCCTGACGGCGAAGGGCATCAGGCAGGCCGCCGGGATTCTCGGCTTTGGCACGCCCTCGGACTTCGTACGGGCCTATCCCGTGTCCAGGGAGTGGCTGACGCTGCTCATTCGCCGGATGGACGCGGTGGCCGCTGTCTACCGCCTCGCCTCGTTACTCTCCCCCGGCAGTGACGGACTGCGTACTCACGTGGAGTTCCATCGCCGTGGCCGCTTCGACGCCAACATCACCCTCCACGATGGCCGCAGCTTCGGCGTGGTGCGCCAGGGTCTGGCCCTGCGGCGGCGGTCGCTCTACGACCGGCTGAGGGCCATAGCGGAGTACGACTACCGGCGCCGCCCCGACATCGTTCTGATCATCGTGCCCAGCGTCTGGGAGCAGAGGTTGACGACGCGGTTCTGCGAGCAACGGGATCTCCGCGACTGCTTCGTCGCCGTGGAGTCCAGGGAGGCGCTGGAGAGACGAGGCGGCCGCGTCTGGCAGAGTATCTCGGTCCTGATTGGAGGGCGGCACCGCACGCTGGAGGGCGTCATCTCCCAGGCCAGCCCTGGCGGAAGGAGTCGAGCGGCGTCGCCGAGTCGGAAGCGGGCGTCGCTGCCCCGTCCCGAGCGGATGGTGGAGGCTGCGCCGGCCTTCGGCGTCAGCCCGTCGGAGAAGCGGACGCTCGACCTCATCACCGACCACCCGATGATCCCCCGCGAGCACCTGGCCCGGTGGCTCGGTGTTTCCAAGGGGCGGGTCAGCCAGATGGTGCGCAGCCTCGTCGATACCTGGCACCTCGTCGAGCGACGAGGAAAACGCGGAGACACTCGCTACACGTTGTCCGCCGAGGGCGTCCGCTACGTCACCCACCGGGACCGCGCCGAGTTGCCGACCACGCGGGGCATCTGGAGCACGGAGCTCACGACAGATCGCCAGGGACGGCGAAGACACATGGGCCACCGGATCGAGACGTGGGCGCGCCAGACGAAGCACGCAGACGGCATCACGTGGTTCCTGTCGAAGCTTCAGGCCGAGGCCAGGGAAGATTCGTCGAGTGAACTCCAGTGGTCCGTCCCCACCGCCAGGTCCGACCGGGCCTACAACTGGGGCGATTCGGCCATCGCACCCGACGCCGTGGGCCACCTCGTCGCAGGGGGCCTTCACGTGCCGTTCTACTTCGAGTACGAGCTTCGCGCCCGCCACCCCAGGGGAGTCATTGCCCGCCTGGAACCCTATGAGAGCTACTACTGGTCCAATGAGCATAAGGAAGACCAGCCCCCATACCCCGTCACCCTCTTCGTCGTGGACACTGAGGAGGTCGAGACGACCTACGTGCGCACTGCGGCCCGGATGATCCGGATGTCGCTGCCCATCTTCGTGTCCTGCATTCCAGTGCTGTCCAACACAGGGATACGTGGCCGGTCCTGGCGTCCACTGTGGGAACCGGACTGCCCCCGACTGCCGCTGTCCGCGCTGCGCGCCTACCAATGGGACTCGCTCTACCACCGGATGCGTCATCGTCCTGTAGGGGGGAATAGATAGCGCCGATACGTCCCTTTCTCCCCTCTATGCTGGTTGGGGGGTACAAATCGGGACATTTTGTCCTGTCGGCGGGGTCTTGAGAGGCCACAGACCGCCCCATTTGCCCCTGATTCAGCTACGAAACGGGCTGACAAACCCTCTGCCCGGTCAACGCCAGAAAATGCAAATGGTTGGGAAGCCATGCTAAACTACATTGCCTCCCTAACGGCACCTCGTTTGCACTTTGCAACCCCTGACGTGTCATCCGATAGTGAGGGAAACAGCTATGAATGGACCTATCCGACGTGTGCGGAGAGCTGATGCGGGCAGGATTTGGCGTGTTGCGGCGGGTGGCGGCCCAGTTTGGCCTATCGGTTTTGGCGCGAAACGGCCAGAAACGATGTGGGGGTGGGCGACGCCAATTTGACGCATGAGTAGGAACGGACATCCTGGGCCAATCAGCTAGGCAATCGTGCAAATAGCGGGGCGGATTCACAGGCGACGGTGACCGGGCATAGTTGGGGCTGGTTCCGTCGAAAAACGGCACTGATGACAAGAACGGGCCACCCCCTGTAGAGGATGGAAATGACCTCTCGGAAGTCGAAGATGAGTGATGGACGGGCATCAAGGGCCGGAGACGATCAGCCCGACCTCAAGTGGGTCGTGGAGCGGCTCGTCGAGCGGGAAGGACAGCGCCGGACGGCGGCGCTGCTGGACGTGAATCGGAAGACGGTGGCGCTGGCCCTGCAACGGGAGCGATTGAGTGGCAGGATGACCCTCGCCGTGCAGCGGCTCATGGCCAACCTGGACGATCCCGGATGGGAGAGGACGATCCCCCTGGACAGGTTGGAGGCGAGGATGAGGCTGGCGATTGAGGCGGTGGACGATCTTGCGGGGCAGGTGGAGCGTCTGACCCGCCGCGTGGAGGCGTTGGAGGCGGCGCAGACGCCCAAGGTTGCCGCCGGAGACCAGGCGGCGGATGCGCCCGACGCCGGGGGCCGGGGCCTGCGTCTGTTCAACTGGAGGCGGAGGCGTCAGGCGCTTAGCGAGGAAGAGAGCGATGGCTGAGGGTGTCCGGTGGGTCTCGAAAGCGGAGGCGGCGCGGGAGCTGGAGGTCTCCATCTCAACCCTCGACCGGATGATCCGGAGTGGGGAGATTGAGGTCCGCAGGGAGGGCCGCCGGGTCTACGTGCGGATGCACGGCCCGGAGTACGTGAGCGACGATGAGCTGCTGCGCCGCGCCCTTGATCGGGAGGAGAAGCTCCAGCGGACCGTGTTGAAATTGGATGGGACAGTCAAAGAGTTGGAGCGGGAGCGGGACGAGGCCAAGGAGGCCGCGTCTGCCAGCCGTCAGGCGTACGAGGAGCTGGAGGAGGCGTACCGAAAGGAGCGGGCAGCCCACGGCAGGACGAGACGCTGGACAGTCAGGCTCGGCCTCGCCGTGGTCGCGCTGCTCGTCATCTGCGGTCTGCTCACGTGGCGGCTGCTTGCGTGAGAATTGACCGACGAGTCTTGACTCGTTCACGTGTGAAGGATAGAATGACTCGTAGAGCCTCTATTCATGCCTCATAAGGAGCGTGATATGAACCAACTGACGGTCAGAGGATTCGACGACGAACTGAGCGCCGTAATGCACGGCCTCGCCAAGCGGGAAGGAATCTCCCTGAACCAGGCCGCCCTAAGGCTCCTAAGGAAGGGTGCCGGAATAACGGATAGCAAGAGAAACCCGAACGCCATAGGGTCTTCGTTGGACGACCTGTTCGGCGTATGGAGCCGGGATGAGGCGGAGAGCTTCGATAGCGCTCTTGAGGTATTCGAGACCGTGGACGAGGCAGCGTGGGCATGAGGATTCTGCTGGACTCCAATGCCTATTCCGCGTTCATGCGGGGCAACGAGGAAGTGAGAGACCTGATACAGGCCGCTGAGGAGGTGTTGTTCTCCGCTATTGTGGTGGGCGAACAGCTATTCGGCTTCCGGCAAGGAGCGTACTACGAGCGGAACCTTACGGAACTTCGATCCTTTCTCGAACGTCCCTACGTGTCCTTCGTTCCTGTAGGCCCGGTGACTGCTGACCGCTACTCTAGGGTAATGACTGCGCTAAAGGCGAAGGGGCGGCCAATTCCGACAAACGACGTCTGGATTGCGGCCCACGCAATGGAGACAGGGGCTGACCTTGTGTCGGCCGACGGACACTTCGAGCACGTTGATGGGATTGTGTGGATACCAGTCACGACCAACTGAAACTAAGGAGGACAGCATGAAGAAGCACCTACAGCCACTCACGCCGGCGGCCCTCTACGCCAGGGTATCCAGCGAGCGGCAGGACGTGGACCTCTCGGTAGCGGCCCAGCTACGGGCTCTACGAGACTATGCCAAAGCTAATGGCTACTCCGTGGCCCGCGAGTACGTGGACGAGGCCGAGAGCGGACGCACCGCCAACCGGCCCCAGTTCCGAAGGATGCTGGATGAGGCCGCCAAGCCGGAGGCTCCCTTCAAGGAGATTCTCGTCTGGAAGTTCTCTAGGTTCACCAGGAAGCGGGAGCACGCCGTGGCCTTCAAGGCCATGCTGATGAAGCAGATGCAATCGACACAGGTACTTCTACAGGGATCGCCAGGTTGATGCGCACCTGGTTGTGCTTGTCGATTATAGCGTCATCGAGAACCAACTGGAGGACTGCCTTACGTTGCTCGGGTGTCATGTCGTCCAGTCCATCGCCAACCTCCCCAGCCCAGGCCAGGACTGCCTCCATCGTAGCGCGCTTTGCAGTTCCGCTCGCCACCCTGGCCTGGAGGTCATCGAGTTGACTCCGGAGGAGTTCCAGGCGTTCGGTGATGAATTTGCGCTGATGGTCAAGTTGGGCCTCGGTGATCTTCCCAGATACATACAGTCTGATAGCGCGGTCCTCTTCCATCTGGACAGACCTCAGTTGGCGCTCCGCTTTGCTGATCTCCTCATCAAGGGCACCGCTGTCCTGAGCGTCGAGGGACTCGATCCCCGCCACAATCAAGTCGGGGTTCTGAAGGACGCGGCTGACCTCGCTCCACACCAACTCCTCCAATGGCTCAGCCCTGAGGTAGGGTCGCTCCCGGCAGCGTAGCCGCATCGAGTGCATCCCGGTGCACTTGTAGTAGCGCCGAGGATTGGCCGGATCAAGCTTACCGCTGCAGGGGCTGCTATCGTTCCAAACAGACCTCCCACCGAAGTGGAGACCGCACTCGCTGCATCTCAGAAGATGCTGCAATAGATAAAAGACCTTCGTATTCCTCGTGGACCGCATGAGCCGTTGCTTTTTAAGGATCTGGACCATATCCCAGGTCTCTTGGTCTATCAGCGGTGGAATCGGCACTTCTATCCAGGCGTCCTTCGGTTGGTCGAATACCTTCGTTCCATCTTCGGTCGAGACTTGCCGGGTCTTCCCGTAGGCCCAGATGCCCAAGTAGCTGTCGTTTCCCAGGAGGCTATGTACCTGGGCCTGCCGCCACGCCGGGCCGCCCTGGGCGGTGGGGATGCCGTCGTCGGTCAGCTGCCATGCAATCGCGGGGGAGCCCATCCCTTCGTGGACGTATTGACGGAAGATTCGGCGGACGATCTCCGCCTCGGCCTCGTCTACCTCTGGCCTGCCGTCGTCTCCGATACAGTAGCCGTAGGGAAGGCCGCCGGACGGTATGCGTCCTTGCTTGGCCGTCCCCCGCTTGCCCAGCGACGACCGCTCGCGGAAGTTGTCCAGTTCAATCTTCCCGATGGCCGCCATCAGGCCGAAAGTTTTCATGTCGATGGCATCCATGACGGCCTCAAGCCGTATCTGGTGAGCCTCCACCACCTCCATCAGAGCGGCTGCGGGGTACATCCCTCTACTCAGCCGATCGGACTTCCAGCAGACGATGGTGTCAAATAGTCCCTGCTTGGCGTCGGAGAGCATCCGCTGGAACTCGGGGCGCTTCTTGGTCCAGCCCCGGCTCACCTCCTGGTAGCGGGCGGTTATGGTCATGCCCTTGCCCTCGCAGTAGGCTTCCATCTCGATGGTCTGCTCGGAAAGGGAGGTCTTGTCCTCTGTGTCTTGGCTCTTGTCCGAGACGCGGGCGTAGATGGCCGCCCTCTTGCCGTCGACTTGTCTCAGTGCCTTGGTTCTCGCCATGAGTGCCTCCTTGTCTGCTCGTACCTGTCTAAAATGAAACAGACCCGCCTCCTGTTGGGAGCGGGTCTGCGAGTAGTACAATCACATCGCATCACCTGATCCGTTCAGGTGGAGCCACGGCCCGGGGTGTTAGCGCATCGCCGGGCCAACTTCTACCCAGCATTCTACTCTGTGGCCGGGGCACCGTCAAAGGGCCATTCTCAAATGCGCTACGCTAGGCCCTCTTTGTTGCATCGCGGGCTCCACGGAATCGACAACGAGTTCCATTGGCACAATTTCCAATGAGTCTGCCGTTCCCGCTCGTTGCGTTGCCTCGCTCACTCTTTCGGATTCTCTACTGTCAGCGTGCCACTACTTGGCGGAGCCTCTGACGTTATCGAGCCGCGCGATTCTATCACCTGCCGCGTTCGGTCAATCTCCGCTGCCAGAAGCTCCTCGTTGGGCAGGGTAATTCGGTACTCCGCTGCCATCACGTTTTTTGGCAAGCCTTCGAGGGCATACCGCGCAAGCGCCTCATCCTTTTCTGAGCAGAGGACCAGTCCAACGGGCGGGTTCTCGCCCTCGCGGCCCCAGTGCGCCCGCGCATAGTTCAGGTAGAGGTGCATCTGCCCGGCGTCGGCGTGAGTGAAACCACCGATCTTCAAGTCGATGACTACCAGACATCGCAGCCGCCGGTGAAAGAACAGCAAGTCGACCCGGTACCATTTGTCACCGATGCGCAGACGCCTTTGGCGGCCCATGAAGCAGAAGTCACCGCCCAGTTCCAAGAGGAAGGTCTCCAGGTGGCGGATGAGCGCCTCTTCCAGATCGCTTTCCGAGTACTCGTCCTTGAGGTCGAGAAATTCGAGGACGAACGGATCTTTAATCTCCACGCGATCTTCGTGACGGGGCTTCTGTCCCTCCGTCAGCATGGCGGCCTTGTTCTTCGATAGAGCCGTGCGCTCGTAGAACTGGGAGTTGATCTGCCGGTCGAGCTGGCGAACCGACCACCCTCCTCGGAGCGCCTCTCCTCCATAGAATTCACGGGCGCTGGTGTTCTTGACCGATAGCAACCGCACGTAGGCGGACCAGGGCAGCGGAAAGGCCGCGAGAAGCTCTCCCAGGCGTAGTTCAAGGAAAGTGGCGTCGGATTTGCCAGACAGCGCCTGGCGAATCCGATCGGATGGATATGAGACGTAGAAGAGACGCATGTATTGGATGTTCTGACGGGAGAAGCCGCGTCCAAACCGCTGGGTCAAGTCCGCCGCCAGTCTTTCCATGAGCGCCGTTCCGTACGTAGCCCGCTCTTCTCCTGACTGCTCGAACTCAACGATGCGATGCCCGATCAACCAATACGCGGCAGTCATGGCGGCATTCACCGAACGGGTTGCCGAGTCCCTGGCGGCATCGACAATCTTCGACACATCTCCAAAGACCACTTGATACGGAGCATCAAGCTCGCCAGCTGCGACCGTCTTTTTCATAACCCGTTCCTCCGCTCTTTCTGCCATAGCGCCCTCCTCTCCGCAGCAGTGAAGCGCCTTGGCAACTAGAAAATAGACTCCCCGCCGTCTCGTCGTGAATGCGGCCCCTTAGAGCCCGCAGTGCCCCTCGCGCAGGTGGTCAGCCTCGATGAGGCGGATGTCGGAACCGACCGGCACCCGGACGGGTTCGGCAACGAGTGCGAGGGGCACCCGTCGAGGATGCAGGTAGGGCTCCTTGGCGAAGGCCAACCGTCCTCTGAGTTTGGCGTCGATCCCCACTGCGTCGGCGAACAGCTCCAGCCACCTGCGCTTGGTCTCGACCCACCGCTGCCGTGACTGGTATGGGCAGCCAATGCAGGCAGATCTCTCCAGGGGCCTGTTGTATCGTGCCTTCCACCACTCCATGCAGTCCCTCCTGGACATCCCGGCCTCGATGAGGGGGTAGCGGTTGCGTATCCACCCGTCGCGGGACGGCCTCATGCGAATAGCCTCGTCGGTGGAGATACCCAGCCACAGCTCGACGGCTGTACCGGTGGGGACGCGCTGTCCCTTGCTGAGTCCTAGTAACTCGCGCATCTTCCGGCGCACGGGCGCGATCTTGTAGTGCTCAATACACTGCCGCCGCCCCATCCCGTCACCCTCCCCATCTCGTCCCTTCAGATAGACGGGGAGGTCCAGGAAGTTCCGGTTGCCGGAGTGGTTGGTGAGGGCTTTGGCGTCCTCGCGGAGGCTGCGCCCGTTGTCCACGACGTACACGGGGAAGCCGAGACGCTCGGCGAGCCAATCGAGGTGAGTGTAGAGACTGGGAGGCTCCCAGTGGGTGTCGGCGAAGATGGCGCAGTCGGGGATGGCGTCGAATGCTCCCTGGCTTGCCATGAGGGCCATGACGGAGGACTGGACGCCTCCGCCCAGGCTGATGACCGTCAGGGAATGGGTGGGCTGCATCAGGCTTCTACCTCGCAGCCGTCCTCTGATGAAGAGTCCGCGTCCGGTGCAGGGAGCTTGTCTTCGGTTGCGTACTTGACGAGCAGGGTGAAGAGGCGGCGCAGCCGGTCCTGAGCGTCGGGGCCGGGGTTGGAGTCGATGCTCACGACCCGCAGCTCACCGGGGTCTTTCCTGGCGCCTTTGGGTTTGTGCTGGTTCTTGGTATCTTCCATATCGCTATTCCGGTGGTCGGGCTCTCTAGGGATGGTGCGGGAGCAACTGTCCTTTCCTTCGGCTCTGAGTGTTGGACTTGCGGCGTCGTACGCCCCTCCCATTCAAGTGTGGGCTGCCAGCGATCTGGGCATAATCCCTTGAAAGGGAGGGCGAGCTCACCCTCCCTTTCAAGCCCTGACGTTCCCAGGGGCCTTCGTGATGTGATGGACGTGTACAGAGATTTGAGTTTGTTCCAAAAAGGGAAGTCGGGGTCCTGAGCAAGCTAATTCGGGGGTAAAACACCCCCTACAGGACCATCTCAGCAAGCACTTTGTGTCCAGAGCGTGTTCCAGGGGGTGGCAGCAGAGTCCGCAGTGGGGACCGACACCGCTGCGAGGCGTGGAAACGGGCCTCATTGCACGAAAATCGGCCAAAACGACATCGTTGCAGGGAAGGAGGGGTTTGTTATGAGTTCGAGAGGAAGGCCGTTGGAAAGAACGAGGAGCATCGAGGACCTGCACGAGCTAAGGCTCATGGCGCTGCTTCACGACCTGGTGAGGAAGCATCAGCGCAAAGGGGCGGGCGAGATTCTGGGCGTCGATCCCCGGACGGTGAAGGCGTGTCTGGGACGGGGAGCCCTCTCCAAGTGGATGCGGACCGCATTGGAAGCGCAGCTGCTGTCCAGGGAGAAGGCGGCGATGGCGGCGCAGCAGGAGCGCATCGAAGCCCTGGATCAGCGCATGGAGGCGTTGGAGCAGCAGATCACCAGCGGCCTCGGAGAGATGCGGACCACCATGGAGGGCGAGATCAAGAAGCTCAAAGACGAACACGCGGGGGCGCTGCGGCAGTGGGAACGGCGTCTGGCCCAGGTGGAGGCGGGATACGGCGGAGCGTCAACGGCCAGCGGGGTCAGAAAGCCTGTGGTCCGTGTCCAGTCTCGGCGGAAGTATCCCGAGCTGGTAACCCGTGAGCCTGCGCCAGACGACGAGGAGGTCTATGGCGCGGCGTGGCCGCTGGTTGAGGAGTGGCGAAGGCTCAGGGATGGCCATCCCAACGACGGCAGGAGCCTGTCGTGGCTGGTGACGGAGGAGCGCATCCTGAATCTGGAGCTGGCTATGGCCGAGGAGCACGGGCTGACCCTGCCGCCCGAGACCCAGCCGCTCGCGGGGGTGTGGAGGAACGGGCAGCGACGCTCGATAGAAGCGGCCCTGAGCGACACCCGGTGGGCGCGGACCAGGAGGGAGCGGCTCAGGTGGGTGCGGCGGTTCTTCACCGTGGGACTGTGGTGGAAGTAGGCGCTGCGTCATCTCCGCGCCATGTTTGCTGAGTAGAGTCCCAGGAAGTGGTGTAAGAAGAGGAGGGGGTCTGGAGTAAGAGAGACCACCGCGTCATCCTTAGCGGGCAAAACAGAAGCTCGAGAAAGGAGGACAACGGTGGTCAAGGAAAGGATGGACCTGCTGGAGTTGTTGCGCAAGGGGGGAATGGACGGTGACGTGGACTTCCTACGGGAGGCTCTGAGAGTGCTGGTAGAGGGGATCATGGATGCGGAGGTGTCTGCGAGGACCGGTGCTGAGTATGGAGAACGCAGCCCTGAGCGGGTGACCCAGCGCAACGGGTATCGGTCCCGGGCGTGGGATACCCGTGTAGGGACTATGGAGCTGCACATCCCGAAGCTTCGAGAGGGGAGCTACTTCCCGAGCCTGCTGGAGCCACGGCGTCGCAGCGAGCGAGCTCTGCTGGCGGTGATCCAGCAGGCCTATGTGGAAGGTGTATCGACAAGGCGGGTGGACGACCTGGTCAAGGCCCTGGGGTGCGAGGGTATCTCCAAGAGCCAGGTGTCGCGTATCTGTCAGGAGCTGGACGTGGTGGTGGATGGCTTCCTGGGCCGTCCGCTGGACGGCGGACCATATCCCTACCTGTGGCTGGACGGACTAACCCAGAAGGTCAGAGAGGACGGCAGGATCGTCAACGTCAGCGTGGTGGTGGCAACGGCGGTCAATGGCGAGGGCAAGCGGGAGATCATTGGGATGGACGTGGGTACCAGCGAAGACGGCGCCTTCTGGCTGGCCTTTCTGCGCTCACTGTCCGCCAGGGGTCTGAGCGGGGTGGATCTGGTGGTATCGGATGCGCATCAGGGACTCAGGGATGCCATCGCGACTGTCTTCGGTGGGGCCAGCTGGCAACGGTGCCGCACCCACTTCATGACCAACCTGCTCACTCGGGTCCCCAGGCGCGCTCAGCCCTGGGTGGCCAACATGGTCCGCACCATCTACCAGCAGCCGTCCCCTCAGGAGGTCCACGCACAGCTCGAGCGGGTGATCGCCCAGCTACAGGACCCGTTCCCTCAGGTGGCCTCTCTACTGGACGAGGCTGGTGCGGACGTCCTGGCCTTCTCCAGCTTCCCTGTCCCCCACTGGAAGAAGATCTGGTCCAACAACCCCCTGGAGCGCCTCAACAAGGAGATACGGCGTCGCACCGATGTCGTGGGCATCTTCCCTAACCGACCAGCCGTGCGTCGCCTGGTTGGCGCCGTCCTCGCTGAACAGCACGACGAATGGGCCGTCGGCCGTCTATACACGACACCCGCGGTCTACAGCATCGCCGAAGCTCTACCCGAGGCGGATCTAGCGAAGGCAGTGACATAGACCGCGATCAACAGGATGACGTACTCTTACACCACTTGACGGGACGTGACCGTTTGCTGCATGAGTGCAAGTGATGTGGGTGGTAAGGCCCCGAAAGTATTGCCAAAGGGGCAATGGGGCGTAATACTGAGATTGTTATCAGGTTTTTCCAGTGTTTCTTTGCCTTAGAAACCTGGGGGTCCTTTCCCTGAGCCCGGGATGTACCAGAGGGATCGAGCCAGGCTCTCCCAACGGTCGCCCAAGAGGGATGTTCCACAAAGGCCGGAGTGCGTCCTGCGTTTCGACCTTTCGATAGGGAATTATATACCTGTGTACCATAAACGGTCTGTTTTAGGCAGGCTTCCTGGTTCGCTTCCGACCCGTCTCTTCTTCGTATCGCCAAGTCTCTTTAGGCTTGGCCTGTAGCACCACTTCCGCTATCTCTTCCGGCGATGCGTCTATCCGTTCCGGCATGTCGTACTTCGGCGGGCGGCCCCTACGCTTGTTGTTCTTGTTCTTGGTCATACTGCCATCTCCTTCAAACGCGCCAGTAGGTACTCCTGTGGTCTATCGCCCTTCAGCGAGTTACAGGCCCCACAAAGCAGCTGGAGGTTGTCCAGATGGTCCGTGCCGCCGCGGGATTGGGGCACGATATGATCAACAGTGAGGTTGCGGAACGGGAACAGTATTTGGCAACCAGCGCATAGCCCCTCCTGCTTGCCAAATAAGGTGTGCTTCTGGGTTCGGTAGGGCGGAGACTGCCCCAGATCGGTACGCTGAGGAATGTCCTCCCGATAGGTTGCCTGTAGGCCAAACAGCCCTAAGTCCCGACGCAGGCGAAGCTCCACTAAGTCCTTAGCCTTGGGTGACAGGTCAACCCCTATCCATTGCCGTTCAAGCTTCTCGGCGGCTACCAGGGCCGTAGCGCAACCGCAGAATGGGTCGAGCACCAGATCATTTAGATTGCTGGACGCCTTGATGATGCGCTCCAACAGGGCCAACGGCTTTTGGGTCGGGTAGCCCGTACGTTCCTTACCGGCGGCAATAGGCACATCATTCCACGTATCACTCACTGGAATTCCGAATTGTTCGTCCAAATACCGCTTCAAACGTGGAATGCCTTTGCCACCCCTCGGAACCACAATCAAGTTCTTACGGTCTGCCTATTCCATCCGCTCTTTCGTCCATCTCCATACTCTCGTTACACCCTTAAACGCATAGGTCAAATTCGGCCTGTCGGGATTTGGGTTCAACAGACTAGTCAACTGGTACCTACGTCCAGTTTCTTCTTCAATCAGCTTATATTGCTCATTGGCATGAGGGTTGGGTATATATGGCGCATTCCAAGCCGTCTCTCCTTCACGTCCATAGACAAGGATGACATCGTGGTTCGACGCAAAGCGCGTGAATGCCAACCCCTTGGGATGGGAACGCCGCCAGATGACCTCATTCCTGAACCGTGCTTGGCCAAAGATAGTGTCCATCAACAACTTGAGGTAATGACTGGCAGTAGGGTCACAATGCAGATAGATACTACCCGTGTCCTTCAACACCCTGTGCAACTCGATGAGCCGGACGGCCATCATAATCAGGTACGACTTCATGCCCTTACCGTGAGCCGGACGCGCAGCGTCGACAATGCCGTAAAGGGCCGGGTGCGACTCGGCAATCATGCCGTGCCAGGCATCGTCCACGTCGCTGAGTGTCCAGGTGTCCTTGAAAGCAGCCCCCGCCGCCGCACTGCCTACAGGGGCGGCATAGTCCTGGTTGGAGTTGAACGGCGGGTCCAGGTAGATAAGGTCAATACACTCCGAGTTCATCCCCCGGAGGATGTCCAGGTTGTCGCCTGTCCAGAGAGTCCGGTTGACGAAGTTGGGAGCGGCCATTACACCACCCCCGCAATCAGGTCATCGTACCGCAGCCGCTTGCCCTCAGCGTTCCGGGCCATCGCCGCCATCTGGTCGGCGGTATCCAACGGGCGGCTGTTGTGACGGCCCTCAAACTCCCCAACGTACCTGTCCAGGTGCTTGACGCTGAAATGGTGGTACACCCCGTCGTGGCCCCGCTTGAGCATCGCCCAGAAGGATTCCAAGCCGTTGGTGTGGGCCATGTCGCGAACGTACTCTCCCACGCTGTGCTTTACCGCTCTGTGAGACCGATTCAGGCCCCGGTAGGCCAACGCTTCGTCAGTGAAGACCTGGGTGCCGAACTCAGTGTTCATGTGGACGAAGCCTTGAAGAGTCTTGGCATCTGTGGTCTCTACCACTTGAGCCTTGACCTGGTTCGTAGGCCGATCCTTCAGACCTGCTACCGCTGTCTTGCCTACAGGCCCCCGTCCCGCCCGAATCTTCTTGCTGGAGTGCTTGTTGGCCTCCTTGCCGCCGATGTAGGTCTCATCCGCCTCTACCGGCCCGGCCATCCGCTCCGTCTCATCGTTCCACGTCTCGCGGATGCGGTGAGCCAGGTGCCAGGCTGCTTTCTGTGTGATGTCCAGGTCACGGTGCAACTTCATGCTGGACACACCCTTGAGGTTGGTGCTGTAGAGGTAGAACGCCAAGGCCCACTTGCTCAGGGGTAGCTTGGAGTCGTGCATGATGGTATCGGTCTTGACGGTGAAGTTGGCGGTGCAGCTCTTGCAGTGGTACTGCGGGGTCTGACGCCTACCCTTGCGGGTCGAAACGGCGTCACTGTCGCACTTGTGACACTGAATCCCGTTGGGCCACCGGCGGACCACAAACCACGCTTCGGCCTTCTCATCGTCCCCGAATTGCCGCAAAGCCTGAATGAGGCTGATGCCCTTGCGGTAATGCTTGCCCGGTGCATTCCTAGCGTTGGTCATCTCACTGAATCCTCACTTTCTTTATGGATTCAGTGTACCAATTTTCGGCCTAGAAGTCAAGCAGTTCTGGTACACAAGTATATAATTCCCTTTCGATACGACGGTTGGAGTACCCCATGCCTGCGGCATAGCTCTTCAGACAGCTAGGCCGCAGCTTCGACACGCGCCGGTCTGCCATTTGCATCGCAGGCTGGCCGCTTCGCGTCACTGCAGCCTCCCCAGAGTCGGCGCGCCATATTGACCCTGGTCGAGCTGTGCCCTTGTACACCCGCGTCTGTTCTGTGGCCACGTCCTGGGACAGCCGGGCCACGTCGTAGCAGATCCCCAGAACTCGCGTTGCGACGAAGAGACCCTGGCCGAGCTGCGTCTTTTCCACCCTGGCCCCTCTGCGTTCGATGCGCGGACCAGGCCGGGGACAAGTCACACTGCGTTCACGTGAGGCATCCCACCGTGGGCGGAGTGTGTCCATCGTCAACCAACCCATAAGCCACGACCCTCGCTTATGTCCGGTCTTCCATGACCCAGGAGGTTACGGTCTGCCGCACCCTGATCCCCCTTAGTGAACTGATTGTCCCATACCAAAATTAAGATACAAGGAGAAGCGGGGCACAGTAAGTTGACTCGCAAGTATGAGGGGCAGCCATCGCCTGAGAACGATGGCTGCCCCTCGATATCCATATGTGAGGGCCTTTTTTGTTGCCCGTAGAAGTCACCCATTCGAGACCCGCGACTTGGCTCCATCGATCCTGGCTAGAGCTTCCTCGCAGCTTTGGAAGCTTGAAAGCTCGGCCAATATTCCAGTGACCTGACCCCCGAAAACTAGTCCAGCGATTATGTCCGCCTAAGTGGTCAGGGAAAATGTCCATCTAGGCCGCTGTCATACCAACGGACTGTGATACGCGGGACCTGCCCCTGGTGTGCATCATGGGCGGGCTCTTGGCTTCGGCGTACTTGCGGACCGTGTTCCTGTGGATGCCCAACTCCCTGGCGATTGCCCGAATGGAGAGGCCCCGAAGCTTAGCCTGCTGCACGGCCTTCCACCGGACCCTCTGTCGCGGCGTGGGTTTCCTGCGTGGCGATGCCGGAGGCTTGCGAACTCTGCCGCCGCCGTTCAATGTGGCGCTGTCGGCCTCGATGGCGTCGAGGGATGCCAAGCTCTCCTTGGGGTGGCTGCCCACGCCGTTGACCCTACGCTCAAAGCCGGGGCCATATCGGAGAGGACCATTGGAGGCACGGAGAACTCCAGGGCGCGGCGGCGCCTCCTGTGTGGGGATCGTGCGTCCCCGGTACTGCACGAGGAGCTGACCGTCCAGGCCCTCATGGACCTCCAGCTGCGCTCCGGCGTAGCTAGGCCGTTCCTTACCAGGCAGCAGCTGCAAGGTACGCCAGTTGTACTTGACGGTGTTGTCCCTGGCCACCTTGCGGCGGTGCTTGAAGCAGAGTATCTGGTCCAGGGACACCGATGACTCCATAGAGCGGTAAGCAACGCTTGAGTGCTCTGCCGGAACCCCGAATTTCTCGTTGAAGCGCGGCAGGAAGCGGTGCAGGACTTCATTGGCCTCCTCGATGGTGGTGACGCCCGCCAGGCGCAGCTCGGTCACCAGCCGGTCCTGGAATGTCCCCGCCGTCCGCTCGACCCGGCCCTTCGCCTGCGGTGACCTGGCGAATATCTGGCGTATCCCCAGCTCCTCCATGGCGCGGGCGAACTGGGTTGGCCCGGCCGGCTTC
Source organism: Dehalococcoidia bacterium (assembly GCA_965249025.1). Lineage (GTDB taxonomy): Bacteria > Chloroflexota > Dehalococcoidia > Lucifugimonadales > CAYTFF01. The sequence goes on from OZ252215.1 coordinate 171,634, forward strand.
TGGCGAGGCTCTCCAGTATGCTTGAAGACCGCGTGTCGGTCGCTGTAGACGGCCAGCGGTATCCCGCATTGCCGGATCAACCCCTCCATGAGAAGGAAGTAGCCGCGGGTGTCCTCCTCCTGGCTGAACAGAGCGTCAGGCACAGTGCCGGTGGCGTCGTCCACGGCCAACAGCAGGACGAACCGGGGTCCTTGTTCCCCCAGCCACCGATGGTGGCTCCCATCTATCTGCAGCAGCATCCCTTCTTGGGCCATGCGTTTGCGCCGGACACGGTGTCTGGGCGGCCGGCGGCGGCGGGGGCTGTCCACGCCGGCGCTGACCAGGATGCGGCGCACCGTAGAGCGGCTCAGGTCGATCCCCTCCCGTTCCATCAACAACTCGGTCAGATGCGTATGGTTCGTTCCAGCGTAGCGAGTGCGGGCCAGCTGCACCACGTAAGTCATCTTGGTCTCCGTCGTGGTGTTGGCCGATCGGCGGCCACGATTCCCGTGGGCGAGTGCGGCGGCGCCCTCCTTCCTATAGGCCGCCAGAATACGCCTCATGTGGCGTTCGCTCACTCCCAGGACCTCGGCCGCCTGACATACCGGCACCTGATCTGCCAGAACGCTGTTGAGCACCTGAAGTCTCGTCTGCTCCTTCTGCGTCAATGTCACTCCTTCCATGGGATGACATTTTCGCTGACCAGTTAGCTACTGACATAATCGTAGAACAACGACACAGGTCATACCCGTCCGTATCTAAATCTACAGCCCAAGAGTAGGTCATTTTTTCGTTGCTATTGCGTCCCGTCCATGAAACATGCCAGGGAGGTCATATTGGCGACAGGACTACAATGACGTCAGCCCCCACAGTTCGTTGAAAGGCAGGTCGCCAAAGGAGTATGCTGAAGCGGCAGCTGCACTCTACTAGCCTCTGATACTAATAGTGGGGTAATGTCAAGATCAATCAGATGTGTTACATTATCGCTGATGGTCCACAATTAGCTAATAATTCATCAACATTTATCTTGTATCTTGGGAAATTATGCTGGGGCGCATCTGAAGCGGCCCTGTGGCGCGCTCTCCTGTCGAAGTTGGCGCTTCACTGGCTCTGTCCTGGGAAGAATGGGCGAGGATTGTCGCCAAAGGAAGATCGTTGGGCAAATCAAACTTGAAACAACGGCTATCACGCCGAGGCCTTGGGGTGATAGCCGATCGCGTTCCCACCGCGAGTCAGAGAACCCGCAACACCCCAGTCAAGCTGGGGATTGCTGCCTTTATCGTCTTCCTGTTTGCGGCTGTTGCCACATTAGAGCACCCCGTTTTTGCCAACAGCCACGGCTGCGACAACGGTATAGCCGTGCCCGGCCAAGAGGTAGGCCTCGTCGCCAATTGCGAAACCCTGCTTGATGTCAAGGCAACACTCGACCCGGAAAATGTGTTGGACTGGAGCGTCAACACGCCCATCGCTAACTGGGAAGGTGTCTCCGTTTCACGTGGCAGGGTCGCGAAACTCCAGCTCAGAGGGAAAGTCCTCAGCGGCTCGATCCCCGTAGAGCTGGGCAATCTCACAGACCTGACGATCCTCAATCTCCGCAATAACGAGATCAGCGGCTCCCTACGCGTTGAGCTGGGCAACCTCTCCAACCTGACCGAACTCTACCTCGACGGCAACAATCTTACCGGCTCAATCCCTCCTGAGATGGGCAACCTGGCCAACCTAACGCTCCTCTACCTCTTCAACAACGGACTCACCGGCTCCATCCCCGCAGAGCTGGGCGACCTCCCCAGGCTGCTCGAACTTTACCTCGCCGACAACAGTCTCACCGGCTCAATCCCTCCTGAGTTGGGCAATCTCACCAACTTGGTGGCGCTCAATCTTCGCAGCGATGGACTGACCGGCCCGATCCCGGCAGTGCTTGGCGACCTCTCCAACTTGAAGCTCCTCTACCTCGACGGCAACGAACTCACCGGCCCGATCCCCGCAGAGCTGGGCAATCTCACAGACCTGACGGTCCTCAACCTGCACAGCAACGATCTCACTGGCTCCATTCCTCCTGAGCTCGGTAACCTCACCAACCTCTCGCTCCTCAACCTGCACAGCAACGAGCTCACCGGCCCCATCCCCACTGAGCTGGGGGACCTGGCTGCCCTGACGGTTCTCAACCTGCACAGCAACGAGCTCACTGGCTCCATTTCTCCTGAGCTCGGCAACCTCATAGACATGACGCAACTCTACCTCTACAGCAACGAGCTGAGCGGTCCCATCCCCGCAGAGCTAGGCAACCTCACCGACCTGACGCTCCTCTACCTCTTCAACAACGGACTCAGCGGTCCCATCCCCGCTGAGCTGGGCAACCTCTCCAACCTGACGGTCCTCAACCTGCATAGCAACGAGCTCACTGGCTCCATCCCCACTGAGCTGGGGGACCTGGCTGCCCTGACGAACCTCCAGCTGCAAGGCAACGAGCTCACCGGCCCAATCCCCGCGGAGCTCGGCAACCTCACCAACGTGATAGGGCTCTACCTCTACAGCAACGAGCTGAGCGGTCCCATCCCCGCAGAGCTAGGCAACCTCACCGACCTGACGCTCCTCTACCTCTTCAACAACGGACTCAGCGGTCCCATCCCCGCTGATCTGGGGGACCTGGCTGCCCTGACGAACCTCCAGCTGCAAGGCAACGAGCTCACCGGCCCAATCCCCGCGGAGCTCGGCAACCTCATAGACATGACGCAACTCTACCTCTACAGCAACGAGCTGAGCGGTCCCATCCCCGCAGAGCTAGGCAACCTCACCGACCTGACGCTCCTCTACCTCTTCAACAACGGACTCAGCGGTCCCATCCCCGCTGAGCTGGGCAACCTCTCCAACCTGACGGTCCTCAACCTGCATAGCAACGAGCTCACTGGCTCCATCCCCACTGAGCTGGGGGACCTGGCCGCCCTGACGAATCTCCAGCTTCAAGGCAACGATCTCACTGGCTCCATTCCTCCTGAGCTCGGCAACCTCACCAACCTCTCGCTCCTCAACCTGCACAGCAACGAGCTCACCGGCCCCATCCCCACTGAGCTGGGGGACCTGGCTGCCCTGACGGTTCTCAACCTGCACAGCAACGAGCTCACTGGCTCCATTTCTCCTGAGCTCGGCAACCTCATAGACATGACGCAACTCTACCTCTACAGCAACGAGCTGAGCGGTCCCATCCCCGCAGAGCTAGGCAACCTCTCCAACCTGACGGTCCTCAACCTGCATAGCAACGAGCTCACTGGCTCCATTCCTCCTGAGCTCGGCAATCTCACCAACCTCTCGCTCCTCAACCTGCACAGCAACGAGCTCACCGGCCCGATCCCCCGAGAGTTGGGCGAATTGAGCGTCCTGACGCATCTGTATCTCTACGGAAACGACCTAGCCGGATCGATCCCGGCAGAACTAGGTACCCTCACAGGCCTCACGCAACTTGATCTCAGCAACAACGAGCTCACCGATCAGATCCCCGTCGAACTGGGCAACCTGGCAGATCTGACGATCCTCACGCTCAACAACAACGGGCTGAGCGGCGCTATTCCTCACCAACTAGGCAACCTCACCGACCTGAGGGAGTTGACGTTGAGTGACAACATGCTCGACGGCCCCATCCCGGTGGAGTTAGGCGACCTCACCGACCTGACGATCCTCACGCTCAACAACAACGGGCTGAGCGGCGCTATTCCTCACCAACTAGGCAACCTCACCGACCTGAGGGAGTTGACGTTGAGTGACAACATGCTCGACGGCCCCATCCCGGTGGAGTTAGGCGACCTCACCGACCTGACGATCCTCACGCTCAACAATAACGAACTGAGCGGCGCTATTCCTCACCAACTGGGCAACCTCACCGACCTGAGGGAGTTGACGTTGAGCGACAACATGCTCGACGGCCCCATCCCGGTGGAGTTAGGCGACCTCACCGACCTGACGATCCTCACGCTCAACAACAACGGGCTGAGCGGCGCGATTCCTCACCAACTGGGCAACCTCACGGACCTGAGGGAACTCACACTGGGCAACAATGAGCTCGACGGCCCCATCCCGGTGGAGTTAGGCGACCTCACCGACCTGACGATCCTCACGCTCAACAACAACGGGCTGAGCGGCGCGATTCCTCACCAACTGGGCAACCTCACGGACCTGAGGGAACTCACACTGGGCAACAATGAGCTCGACGGCCCCATCCCGGTGGAGTTAGGCGACCTCACCGACCTGACGATCCTCACGCTCAACAACAACGAACTGAGCGGCGCGATTCCTCACCAACTGGACGGCCTGACCGACTTGAGGGAGTTGACGTTGAGCGACAACCTGCTCGACGGCCCCATCCCGATGGAGTTAGGTACTCTCACAAGCCTGACGATCCTCACGCTCGGCAACAATGAACTGAGCGGTGCGATCCCTCCGCAATTGGGCAACCTCACCGACCTGACAAACCTTAGCATCGAGGGCAACGAGCTCAGCGGCTCCATCCCGCTCCAACTGGCCAATCTCACTGGCCTCACAGTCCTGAGCCTCAACAACAACGCGCTCACCGGTCCGCTCCCTCCCGAGCTGGGGGACCTGACAGACTTGACCGAGCTTCATCTCAACGTCAACCGCTTCAGTGGTCCCATCCCCGCCGAGTTTGGCAACCTCATCAACCTGACGGTTCTCAGCTTGAGTGCGAATGGGCTGAGTGGTCCGCTCCCTCCCGAGCTGGGGGACCTGACAGACTTGACCGAGCTTCATCTCAACGTCAACCGCTTCAGTGGTCCCATCCCCGCCGAGTTTGGCAACCTGATCAACCTGACGGTTCTCAGCTTGAGTGCGAATGGGCTGAGTGGTCCGCTCCCTCCCGAGCTGGGGAACCTGACGGACCTGACCGAGCTTCACCTCGGCGGCAACCGGCTCACCGGCCCCATCCCCGTATCGCTGCGTGACCTCGTCCACCTGACAGACCTCGACGTCGGCCGCGACAGGACCACGAGGTCCGACCTTGTTGAATTCGGCGATACGTCGACGGCCGAGCACACGGCAGAGACCACCGGGCCGACGCCCTCGGTGACGAATGATCGTGGCCCACAACTCTCTGCGCTGGCCCTGGCGCTCGTAGCCATCGGGGGTATGGCGATTGGCGCAATCACCGGAGGCATCGTAGTAGCCGGGGTGCAACGTAAGTGGGGCTGGACGAGGTTCTTTTGGGGAGCCGACAGTCTGCCGACAACGATGGCACGAGGGGTAGCCACGGCGGTGCGTTGGCTGCATAGCTCGCTCGATTCCACAGCTAGTGCCCTAACTACGGCCGCGCGTATAGCGGCACTATGGGTGTTTAATAGTTCGCCCAGATCCCTGACTTACGACGTGACAATCGTCGTCCGAAAGGTGCTGCGAATGGTGAGACGAAACGACTAGAGGCACGATTGGCATTAGGATCCTCAAGCTGAATGGATATCTCTCCCACGCTCTGCCGGTGTCCATGACAGCCCTGTGCAGGAACTTAAGTTGGATGGTCAACCCCCGCGGGTCTGCTGCAATCTGTCCCGATTGCCTTCGAGAGGGGCGGGCCACTCCCAGAACAAGGTAGCTCCCGGGATGCAGTCACCTATATGGTTTTCCCTCGGCCATGACACTGGCGGGAGCACTTCTCGCCTAGGGCTCAAAACGCCACCACCAACTCAAAAGTTCGCAGTAGAGCCTGATGCTCCTATAGACGTCAAGCCACTTTCGCTTGGCTGGTTTGACGAAGGATGGCGAAGACCTCGCGAGCAACGTATCGCTTGAGGCATCGAATGACCTCAGCTTTGGTCATCTCTTGCCCGATACGGCGTCGCATGTAGTCCTTTGTCCGTTGGTCATAGCGAAGCCGGACCAACACCACTCGATGGAGTGCCGCGTTGGCTTGTCGGTCACCGCCACGGTTGAGCCGATGCCGATTCGTCTTGCCGGAAGAAGCGGGAATCGGACTTACTCCGCAGAGGGCGGCGCAGGCTGCCTCGGACTTCAGGCGCTCGGGATTGTCGCCGGCTGTGACCACCAAGCTGGCAGCAGTATCGGCTCCAACTCCGAAAACTTCGACCAAGGCAGGTGCTGTCATCAACGTGAGTTGGTCCAGTTCTGACTCTAAGTCCTCGATCTCCGAGGTGAGATGTCGGTAACGCCTGGCCAAGGAGCGTAGGGCATGCTTGGCAGCCGTCATTGGGGTGTTACGAGGTCTCCGGGCCGGAATCCCACGCATCGTGTAATCAGAGTGCCTTTGGTGAGCCCTTCGAGGGTTTGCCGCAGCTCGGCGGGAGCTGTGATGATCAGCGCCTTCATTTGGTTGATGGCCTGAGTCCGGGCCTTGAGAGCCGAGTTCTTCGCGGTCTTCAGCATGCGGATCATCTCAACCTGGTCCACGCCAGATTTTGGAGCGGCATGGGCTACCCGGGCAAGCACAGCACGGGTTGCTCGCGAGGTCTTCGCCATCCTTCGTCAAACCAGCCAAGCGAAAGTGGCTTGACGTCTATTAGGAGCATCAGGCTCAGTACAGTACACGCAGGCCCACGTATTGAGACTCGGACCCGTCATCAGGCCGTTCGGCGTCAGATCAACGAGCTGGCGACGCCAAACCAGCTAGGATATGCGACCGTCTCCGTTCGCTGCATCCAAATCAACTGCCCAGGAGTACCGCAGGTTTTTGTGTCGGTTGCATCTGGTCCATGCTGAGGAGAAAGGGTGTCAAGGTGGTCTCCATCACCGAGCACGCCGATGACTCTCCCACGGGCAAGCTCATGGAGGCCATCATCGAGTCCGTGGACGAATTCTACTCGGAAAACCTTGCGCAGGAGGTCGTCCGGGGGATGCGTGAGGCGGCGTCCCGGGGCTTCTTCCTCGGCTCTAAGGCTCCCTTTGGCTACAAACGGGTCAAGGTCAACGACGGGATGAAGGAGCGTCCCACGCTGGAAGTTGACCCCGCCACCGCTCCGGTGGTGAAGGGAATCTTCGAGAAGTCGCTGCGGGGCAGCGGCCTCAAGGAGATATGCAGGGAGCTGAACGACCGGGGGATCACCAACCGTGGTAAACGCTGGTACAAGGGAACGCTCCACTACATGCTGAGAAACGAGGCATATACCGGCACTGCCGTCTGGGGCAAAACGTCGAAGGGCGACAAGGATCCAGAGCCGGTACGGGTTGAGGGAGCGTGGCCCGCCCTGGTGTCTAGGGAGCTGTTCGACGCCGTGCAGCAGGCCATGCGGGACCGGGCACCGAAGGTGCGAAGACCCGCGAGAGTGGGGAGCAGGTTCCTGCTGAGCGGTTTGCTGAAGTGTGGAGTGTGCGGCAGGCCCTACTCCGGCCAGGGGGCCAAGAGCGGGCAGTTCGCCTACTACATCTGCGGCACACTGTTCAGGGAAGGCGCGGGGACATGCAGCGCACGCTACCTGAACGCTCCCAGGGTGGAGGAGTTCGTCGTCGAGAAGATCAGGGAGCGGATTCTGACCGAGGAGACCATCGTTGAGTTGGTGACGTTGGTGGCCGAGGAGATCGACGCTATGGCCGGTGAGTTGGCCGGCAGGCTGGAGGTCATCGACGCCGAGCTAGGGGACGTGAGAAAGCGGCTTGAGAGGCTCTACGAGGCCCTTGAGACGAGCGAGCTGACGTTGGAGGTCCTGTCGCCTCGCATCTTCTCTCTGAGGCACCGAGAGGAGCAGCTTGAGGCTGCGAGAGACGACGCCGCCACTCAGTTGGAGCAGCGGAGGGTGGAACTTCCCACCACCGAGGAGATCAAGGGGTACGTGGCGGACTTCCGGGAGTTCTTGCAAGAAGGGACGTTCCCTGAGCGCAAGGCGCTCATCCGCAACTTCGTGGAGGGCATCGAGGTGGTTGGAGACGAGGCCACACTGACGTACACGGTCCCCATGCCGAGCGACGGTGTGATGTCGGAATCGGCCTCGGTTCTTGATTTCGTCAAGTCAGGCCCACCAACGTGTACTGAACTGCGAACTGGGCCGTGGAGAGCCACCTCTGCGGCGTCTCCTCCTCCTATCGGACTGTCTTCCGGCATGGGGATGGTGTAGTAGACCGTTGCTTTTCCTGGCTTGACCTTGATCTCCTTGACGAAGGACTTGATGAAGGCCCGAGACTCGGTGATCTCGCTGGTCATCAGGAAATCGCTCATGTCCTCGGCGAAGGCGGCGATGGTGTCCACGTTGTCCAGCACGGCCCGGCGCTCTGAGAGCAATGCCCTGGCCTCCTCTGCGGCGATCTCCAGCTTCTCCTGACGCTCCAGGTGCTCTCTGATGCGGGAGGTGGCGTCGGATATGTCGAGTTCCGAGTTCTCGATGACGTGCCACACCCGGTCCAAGCGCCGCCGCACCTCGATAAGCTCCGCTTCGATGGCTTCCAGCCTCTCCCGCTGCTCGGCGGCTACTCCGTCCATCTCTTCGTCCATCAGTCTAACCAGGTCTCGGATGTTGCTTTCAGTGAGGATGTTTGCGCGAATCTGCTCGATCATCAGCTTCTCAAAGCGCTTGGAGTTGAGGCGAGGCGTCTTGCAAGTTCCCTTGCCCTTTTTCAGCAGTGAGTGGCAGACGTAGTAGCTGTACTTGCCGCTTTTGGCCTCAGCCGCAGTGAGCGCCTTTCCGCACTTCTCACATTTCACCAAGCCGCTGAGAAGATAGGGGCTGGATGCACGCCGGGGGTTGACCCTGGCAGGGGCCTTGGAGCGAAGGGAGCGGGTGATGCGTCGAAACTCCTGCTTGGTGACTATTGCGGGGAATGCGTCCTCCACCCGCACAGGCGGCGCACCGTCCTTGGCATCGACACCCCAGACCAGCGTTCCTGTATACGCTTCGTTGGAGAGGATGCGGTGCACAGTGGACTTCAACCAGTGCTTGCCCGTTGAGGTGGGGATGCCCTCACCATTCAGCGTCTTCGTGATGTCCAGGGTGCTCTTGCCCTGTAGGGCCATCTGGAAGATGCGCCGGATCACTGAGTCCGCCGGCGGGTCCAGCTCCAGCTTGGGCCGCTTCTTTGCTCCGTCCTGGACCGACACCTTCCTGTAGCCGAAGGGAGCGTAGGTGGAGACCCAGAAGCCCCGTATGGCGGCCTCTCTCATCCCCCTGGTCACTTCCTGGGCCAAGTTTTCAGAGTAGAACTCGTCAACACTCTCGATGATGGCCTCCATGAGCTTGCCCGTGGGAGAGTCGTCGGCGTGCTCGGTGATGGAGACTACTCTGATGCCCCGCTTCCTCAGCATGGACTTGAAAGCCACGGCGTGCTCCCGCTTGCGGGTGAAGCGGGAGAATTTCCAAACAAGAATCTCATGGAAGGGAGAGTTGGGCTTGCTGGCCTCATCCAGCATCTTTCTGAATTGGGGCCGGTCGGCGATGCGCCCGCTCTCGGCCTCGTCCACATACTCTCGCGCTACGACGTAGCCGTTCTTCTCCGCATAGTCTCGTAGAGCCCGTAGCTGGGCGGACACGGACAGGTCCACGTCCTGCCTGTCGCTGGACACCCTGGCGTATAGGGCTGCTGGTGTCGGTGGTTCGTAGCGTTTCTTCATGCCGCCCCCTGCTGTTACTGAGTCTTACTCCGTATCTTGAGACATCTGACAGGCCGTTGTCAAGGAGTAGCTACCCGGTGTCCGGGCATCACAACTGCCCTATCCCTACCGGACCTCCGCTGGTTCCGTTTGCTTTCGGGGTTTGGGCCATAGGGCCGCTATACTCGCCGAGACGACTAATACCAGTGCCGCGGGGAGAAAGAACACCCCAATGAAACTGATGTCCACCTCTTCAACGAACCAGATTGGGACCGAACAATACCCCAGGCAAAGCACTCCCAAGCCCCACTGCGCCAGTTTAGCCCACGCAGACCAGATGCCCCGCGACCAAGCCAGCCAGACTGCCAGGCCAGTTAGCGCCACCGGTATCAGCAGCAGCATTACTTCTTCCGGTCCCAAGTATCCCTTGAAGGGCCCCGGGGAGTGCGCGAATACAACCCTCACAACGTCGCCCTGGAGCGCGGTTGTGGTGGTCACGGAGTATCCAAAGGGCCAAAACACCACTCCGAAAAACGCGGCCCAAGCCAATACATGAGCTATCATAGGCGGCAACCGCAAACGTTTCATCTGGAAGACAGTTCCTTGATGGGGCTCATCCTCACCTTCCACGAACTCTTGAGATTGTGCACGCCCTCATGCTTCTGCACCCCGGTCCTCTCAAGGTACGCTGGCAGCGAGTTGTCCGACCCCGTGCGTATACCTTGCCAGGGACCTTCGGGCAGGATCCAGGGATATTGATCGCCGTGCCATCGTCCAAGTCCCGTGGATTCCACATTAGCTTTGCGCCACTCGATCTGGTGGAGGTTCATCCACTGGTCAAAAGGTTCCATATCCTTCCCTCTTTGTTAGACGACGTGTTACGTCGCGGCCGGTTCACCCTTCCAGCGCCAACAGGAACCGGGGGGCGTTGAGGATTCTCGCACCCTGATGTCCCTCAATGAGCAGCAGATGCCTCCGGTCGCCAGTCACCAGGTAGTCAGCGGAAGCCTCCAGCGCACACTCCAAGATGCGGTTGTCGGCGTGGTCGCCCTCTATCGTCTCCGCGAGCCGTCGGGGTTCAATGACTGTGGCGGCACCTCCCAGCGCTCTGGGAGCCTGGGCCGAGGAACGCTCGTCCCAGGCGAACTTGCGCCCAAGCACCTCGGCAACCTCTTCCAGGATGAAGGGAGACAGGAACAGCTCGAACCGTCCCCTGAGAGCAAGCTCCAGGACAAGACGTTCGTTCCCAGGGAAGTTCAGACCGGAGACGATGGCGTTGGTATCGAGGACGACTCTCATGTACGGGAAGAGTTGACCTCGGCCCGGTACTCTTCCACCAGACCGGCCACGTCCTCAGGACCGATACCCTTCTCCCTGGCCCTCTCCTCTCCGTACTGGAGCAGCTGTCTCCACTCGCACTCCTCGATGTAGCGGAGCACCGCATCCCGAAGGAACTCGCTCCTGGACCGTCTTTGCTGCTTCATCACCTCGTCCACCCGGTCGGCCATCTCTGGCGGCAAGGAGAAGGTGATGGTCTTAGTGGTTCGTGGCATGCCCACCTCTTGTTATCGAGTCTTACTAGGATATTGCACCATCGCCCTACCCCTGTCAATCGTCTCATGCCGCCCATCGGACGACTTGGGTCTGTGGAGCAGGTAGTGGATCTGTCGGAGTCCCCGATGTGGTCATGTTCATGTGGCTTGGACGCTCCGGCACGGCGACGGTCCTGACACAGGCTTGTGCCCAGCCCCCCTCACGGGGCGGGAGGTTCCTGGAGGTGTTCGGGATGTCTTACCCGTGTACAGGATAACCCTTGGGGCGGCAAGTCGCAGGTTGGGCGATTCCGTAGTTGAAACCGGGGAGAATGGGGCCGCCTGCCACATCGGAGCAAGCAGTCCGATTCTGTAGCTCCTTCCACGCCTATTGGACAGTCGTAACTACGAAAGTGGACAAAACGCCGGTCGGCAAGCCGGACAGGTGTGGACAGTCGTAGCTTTGGAAATTGCACATTGTCAACGGGGGCAAGCCCTTCCTAAGCAAACAGACGCCACGCCACAAGGATGCCAACGGCCAGCAACGCGAACAGCGCGACCGCGACCAGACCGAGGGTCCGGGCCATCCGTTTGGTTCTGATGTGCGTGGCGTACTCCTCGTCATAGGCTATCTCCAACTTACGATGCGCCCCTTCGCTGGCGGATGCGACGGTCTTGGCCTTGTCCCGTTCCCGCTCCAGCTCGGAAGTGGTACGTTCCAATTCCCGCACGGTCCGTTCCAGCTCGTCCTCCCTGATTATGGCGCATCGCAGCAGCTCATCGTCACTCAAGTACTCCGGCCCGTGCATCCGCACGTAGACCCGGCGGCCCTCTCTGACCACCTCGAACTCTCCTTTCCTGATCCTCCGGTCGAGGGTCGAGAGGGATACCTCCAGTTCCTGCGCCGCCTCCGCTTTCGAGACCCAGCGGACAGGCTCAGTCATCACTTATTCCTCCCTATCGGCTGACACGTCAGCCTTCGTCATGGGGTTGCAAAAGGGCAATTGTCAGTGCCCTTTATTTTAGCGTAGGTTCCCATATTCCGGCATGTGCAAGTCCTGACCGGTCAGGCGATGTGTCAGCCCGTTTCGTAGCTAAAAAAGGCCCATTTGGGGCGCGATGTAGGGTTTGCAGACCTCGAAAATCGCCCCGGTAGGCGCATTTTGCATCCCCCAACCAACATAACGGGAGGATAGGGACCTATCGGCCCTATCTATTCCCTTCCTACAGGACGCATCCGGTGGTACAGCGAGTTCCAGCCGTAGGCCCGCAGGTCGGACAGCGTCAGACGCGGGGATTCCGGCTCCCAGAGTGGATGCCAGGACCGGCCCAGTATCCCTGTGGTGGACAGAACGGGTATGCAGGACACGAGGATGGGCAAAGCCGGCTCATCCGGGCCGCTGTGCGCACGTAGGTCGCCTCGACGTCCTCTGTGTCCACGACGAAGAGGGTGGAGGGAAACGGTGGCTGGTTCTCACGCGGCTCGGTGGACCAGTAGTAGCTCGCGTAGGGGCTGAGGCGGGCCACGACTCCCCTGGGGTGACGGGCGCGAAGCTCATACTCGAAGTAGAACGGCACGTGAAGGCCCCCTGCGATGATTTTCCCCACAGCGTCGGGGGCGATGGCCGACTGGCCCCAATTGTAGGCGCGGTCGGACCTGGCGGTGGGGACCGACCATAGCAGCTCGCTGTCGGGGTCGGCCCTAGCCTCAGATTCCAGCTTCGAGAGGAACCATGTGATGCCGTCTGCGTGCTTCGTCTGCCGAGCCCATGTCTCGATGCGGTGGCCCACGTGATGTCTGCGGCCCTGACGGTCAATCGTGCGGGCGGTGCTCCAGATGCCCTGCGTGGTGGGGAGTTGGGCGCGGTCCCTGTGCGTCACGTAGCGAATGCCCTCGGCGGACAGCGTGTAGCGGGTGTCTCCACGTTTTCCTCGTCGCTCCACCAGGTCCCACGTGTCGACTAAGTTGTGCATCATCTGGCTAACACGGCCCTCCGAGACGCCGAGCCAACGGGCCAAGTGCTCACGGGGGATCATCGCGTGGTCGGTGATAAGGTCGAGCGTCCGCTTTTCCGATGGGCTGATGCCGAAGGTCGGCGCAGCCTGCGCCATCCGCTTAGGATTGGGTATCGATGCCCGCTTCCGACTCGGCGACTGCGTGCGAAGCGCTCCGCCGGGGCTGCCGTGGGAGCTCACGTAATCGAGGGTGTTGTACGAACTGCCGAACACCCATGTGGTTTGACACCAGAGGGGAAGATCCCGTCTTTCGAGGGCGTCCCTCGACTCCACGGCGACGTAGCAGTCGCTGAGATTCAGGTCCACGCAGAACCTCGTCGTCAGCCTCTGCTCCCAGATGCTGGGCGTCAGGATCAGAGTGGCTTCAGGGCGGCGAGTGTAGTCGTACTCCGCTATGGCTCTAAGCCGGTCGTAGAGTGACCGGCGCCGCAGGGCCAAGCCCTGGCGGACCACGCCGAACCTGCGACCGTCGTGGAGTGTGATCGTGGCGTCGAAGCGCCCCCGGCGATGGAACTCCACCTGCGAGTGCCGGGAGCCGATGCCGGGGGAGACTGAGGCGGCGAGGCGATAGACGGCGGCCACCGCGTCCATGCGGCGGATGAGCAGCGTCAGCCACTCCCTGGACACCAGGTAGGCGCGCACGAAGTCCGAGGGGGTGTCGAAGCCGAGCACTTGGGTGGCTTCGCGGATGCCGGTGGCCGTCACGTAGTATCTCTGGCTCGAAGGCAGGTGTGCGGTGCCGTGGCTCACCCTCCCCACGATACCGTCGGCCAGCAGACCGGCTAGGGCTCGGTGGATGGTCGCGTGCGGCTCCGCCAGGATAAGTGCCAGTTCCGCCGAATCGACGAATGGCATCCGGCCGAGGGAGTCCAGCACTTGTCGTTCGGAGAGAGCCATGTGTTGAGAGTAGCAAAGGAGAGTCCTGATGGGCAGTCGTTAGATGTCAGCATCGGTGTCTAGGAAGGCGCCCATCCCTGGTTCGGCATGTCGTACCTACTTCCGGCCCGAATTGAGCTTCTTGTGGGTTCTCTCGGGGTGGGTCCAGACGCACGGTCCGGTTACACCTCCATAACGAATCTCAAGGTGAAAGATCTTGATTTTGTCAAGTTTGGTGGGCCTACGTGTACTGAATTGCGAACTTTTCAATTGGCCGTTGCCTTGTGACCCGCCCACGATAGCTTTGTGGCGGCCCAAGTCGCGTGGTAGCGCGGCTTCCATCCGACATCAGGCGGCCAGGGCAATGACTCGGAACTCGCTACTCTACCAGGTGGGCAGGCTCCAGCACCTGCGCTGTGGAGGAGAATAACCGTGTGAGCCATCAGGAGAGTGGCGTACAAGTTACTGAACCTGGATCACCCGTGAACTCCTGGATATCTCGTTTGGTGGGCAACAACCCATCAGCATTCAGAGGCAAGGCTCTATAGGGCTCGACCATTTCATCCATAAGCCAAATCTGTACACCTGAGATCTTGGTCGAGGGTGCGGCGTAACAAACTGCTTCCCGGGTTCTCAAAGTCAAACGAGCCGGACTTCCCGGCGCCGCCGCTTGGCCTCGTCGTACCATTGCCGCTCGCCGCCCAAACAGGCCAACATCTGGCGGTTGCTTCCACGTGTATGTGTTTCGTACTCCCGCTCACCGTTCGATCCAGACCTCCTTCAACTTCCAGCCGATGTCATGAATGTCGAGGACCGTGAGCGGACCATGCACCCACTCCCTTCGGGCATACATGGGTGCCGGCAACGGGATGTAGAATACCTGCGCAGCCAGCTCGGCCTGTACGGGACGGATACTATCGGGGCGATCAGGGTCCAACCCGGGTACGCCGATATCCGTCCGGCTGTAGTTGTAGGACCCGCCCGCTGCGAAGTGCTCGCGGAGAAAGGCTCCAGCGTCGCCGTCGAAGGCTTCGACCCGCATGAGCTTGATGCCCCGATCGGCTGATGCGAAGAGGAGCTCGCTAGATGTGATCTCAACCGCCACCCGTATGCCCACATCCGACAGCATCTCGATGACTACCTCCGCCACTGAGCGCCAATACTGGGGAACCCCCTTGGGGATTTGCATGACGGTGTCGAAGCCATCGGGGTAGCCAGCGTCGGCCAGAAGGCCCCTGGCCCTGTCCGGATCGTAGCCGTGCCAGTTCTCTACGGCACGTTGCTCGTCCAGGTCTGTGGTCCATTCCGGGAACAGTGCGCGCGGAATGCTACTCTGGAGCTCGCCCTTCCCCACCAAAGCGTCGATCGCCTGGGCGTCGATGGCGTGGAGTACCGCTAGGCGCAACCAGTGTTCATTGAACGGAGGGCTCTGAGTATCGAACCAGAGGGCGAATATCTGTGGATACGGTGCAAAGACGGCGACCTCGGAGACGCTACGAGCGTCGTCGAGGGTAAGCGCAGGCAAGCCGCTGTAGGGAAATCCGAGGTAGTCCAATTGCCCCGCTCGGAAGTCTGCGGATCGGACTTCCCTGCCAGTTATGACATGGATGAGGATGTGATCCAGGTAGGGCAGCCCCGTTTCATAGTAGTCGGGGTTGCGCACCAGCGCCAGGAATACGTCTCTCTCGTACTGGACGGGCCTGAATGGGCCGGAGCCGACGAGTTGAGTGAAATCACGGACGCCTGCTTCCAGCATGCCTCTGGGAACGATCACCGAGCTGCTCCAGGTCATTCGGGAAAGAAAGTCCAAGACTGGTTCCTTGAATTCTATGCGCAGGGTATAGTCATTCAACACTTCGAGGGCGGCAAAATCTGGGAGCGTGTTGAAGCGTTCATCCATAGCCTCGATTGAGTACAGGACGTCCGCGGCGGTCACGGGGCGCCCATCGTGGAAGAGGGCGTTCTCCCTTAACCCCACAGTCCACTCTCTACCATCTTGTCTTGCTTCCCACCACGCCGCCAGATCGGGCACTATTCCGGAGGCGCTCCTCCCCATCAGGCGGCTGAAGATCAGGCTGTTGACTTGCGCCTTCTCGGTGGATTGTCCATCAAAGGGTGAGAAGTTACCGTCGAAGGGATCGCGTTCGACCGCAAGGCTCACCTCGCCGCCGTATCGCACTGGGGTGGTAGGCGGGCTCGCGGTGGGCTCTGGTACTGCCGTAGCCGTTGGCGCTACAGTGGTGGGCTGTGGTACTGCCGCCGGTGGCGCTGCGGTGGGAACTGCGGTTGGCGCGGGCTGCGCCTGTGGGATGGGGGTTGCCGTCGGTGTGGGTTCTGGCCTCGTTTGCTTCGGCAGCAGCAACTCCAAGTCTATCCCGCAGCTCTCCGCCGCAGAGAACATCTCAAGCGATGGTGTTGCGCCCTCGGCCGCATCCAAAAACTCAAAGATGCCCAGCGGCCCCAACTCGTTCAGGAAGCATCTCAGTGCATCTATGCTCACATCATCGACATTGAGGCCAACTTCTGGGCTGAGGGCCGTCCACTCTTCCTTGTTCAGACAGAGGAAGACTGACCACCATGTAGATTCCTCCAAGTCTTGCATCGCCTCTTCGTCATAACCAAGGAAAACCGTGTCATTCCCGAGGAGGCCTATCGACGCTAGCAACAGGACGTCCTTATCCATCTTCTCCAGTCGGCCCACCGCACAGGCCGACGTTTCGCCGCTCACACTACCCAACACATTCGCAATCCCGCCGAGATGCAGGGCGATCACAGTGTCCCGGCTGATGCAACCTGCTATGGCCTCGATTTCTTCGGCCGTCGCACTGGTTGCCCGCTTGAAGAGCCGGTCCAAGCGGACCTCTTCCATATCGAATAACAGACAGCTACGCTCTATCGCTGGGAATTGGTCCAGGATGGATGGATTCAGATCGATGGGTTCAAGCTTGGGCTGCGGAGTAGGGATAGGCTCCAGCGTAGGCGTGGGGGTTGGTTCCACCGTGGGGGTTGGCTCTGTCAACTCGGCTTCGGTAGGGGTTGGCGAAGGTGCAAGGGAGTCCCCGTTGCAGCCCACAAGGATAAATGCGAGCGCAACTGCCAATGTCCCGCAAGCCAACCATCGTGTCATGTGAGCGACCTTATTCACATTGCCCTCCATATTCATTCCCAACTCACGGCCTTCGTGCCGCGGACGTGAGGTACCGTCGACAGCGCTTCCCCGTGGCGTCGCTCCCCAACTCGACGCTGACCTCCCAGGAGCCGGGGCTGCGCTGCCGGATGGAGCTTTCATTGGGGCAGATTCACCCTAATCGGAGTCACGTTTGGATGCAAGGTCCCCTCCAGAGGCGTGAGTTGATCTGCCAAGTATCGATCAACACCGTCCCAATACGGCACTGACACCAATGCCCACGTAGCATATGACACGCCAAACCGCCCGTATCGCGTGATTGTAGGGTCGTTCCGGTGGTCGGTTAACCGACTCGCTATGTTAAAATCCAGGATGGGATGACATGAGATGTTCTATGTGTGGCGGTCTTCATGCTGCAAGGACCAATGTTGCAATCCTCCCAATCCACTCAGGTTCGATTCTCCAGATAGTGCGTTTGGATACAAACCCGTACACTTCGACCCAACATCACACCTTCCGTACAGCGGCCAGATCATGCAGCAAACCTCGATAGCCCCACCGATCCGGCCCTACATACCGATGTTCCGTCCGTTCGGGTAGGAGTCGCCGCCCCCTCGCCAGCGGCCTTCCCTGCCTCCAATCGGACCAGCAGCAGCTCCACCGGCCCGCAATTCTGGGATCGGGCGAAGGCGCGCTTTCCCGATTTCGGCGCGGCGACTCCCATGTGCGGATACGGTTCGCTCTACGACATGACCCCCGACGGCAACTCGTTCTGGACGTGTCGGGTGTCGTCGAGGGACTGTACTGGGCCGTCGGTTTCAGCGGGAACAGGTTCAAACTGTCTCCGATGGTGGGCCGAATGGTGGCAGAGTTCGTCTTGCACGGCGAGAGCAGAGGATTGAGTTCACTCCACCGATTGTGTTAGAGTAGGGCCGCTGGTTTGGGATACTGTTCCATCACCACGATCCGTCAAAAAGCGGTGTTGAATTGTGTTAAGAGAGATTGGCGACTGCCTTTCGCCACCCCCCCAATGGCCGGAATCCGACAATTGATGAGAAAGTTTCCGGCTCCCACCGCGCTCCTGACGGTCTGCGCCATCGCCGTCCTGAGTTGGTCTAGCGCAGCGCCGGGTGTCGCCCAGGCGCAGACCGCCAACTCCTGCGTCACCGGGGGCGCGGTGGAAGATGCTACGAACACGGGGCTGATATCCGACTGCGAGACGCTGCTGGACGCGTGGGACACCTTGGCGGGGAGCGTGCGGTTGAACTGGTCGGCGAATAATCCCATCACAGAGTGGCAAAGCGTGACAGTCGAAGGAACGCCTAAGCGTGTGACGGAGTTGGCGATCCCCGGTTTTCGATTGACCGGGGCGATACCGTCGGAGTTGGGCTACCTCGCCAACCTGCAATTGCTGGACCTTCGGGACAACCAGTTGACCGGGGCGATACCGTCGGAGCTGGGCGACCTCGCCAACCTGCAAGAGTTGAACCTCAGCGGCAACCAGTTGATCGGGGCGATACCGTCGGAGTTGGGCGACCTCGCCAACCTGCAACGGCTAGATCTTAGACTTAACCAGTTGAGCGGGCCGATACCTACGCAACTGAGCAGTCTTGCAAATCTGATATCTCTGAACCTCTCCCGGAACCAACTGAGCGGGCCGATACCTACGCAAGTGGGCAGCCTTGCAAATCTGATATCTCTGGACCTCGGCGGGAACCAGTTGAGCGGGCCGATACCTACGCAACCAGGCAGCCTTGCAAATCTGAGAAACCTGAACCTCTCCGGGAACCGATTGAGCGGGCCGATACTCCCTGTTGTGGTCAGCCTCCCAAACTTAAAATGGCTGAACCTCTCCGGGAACCGATTGAGCGGGCCGATACCTACACAACTGGGCAGCCTCGCAAATCTGATATCTCTTGACCTCGGCGGGAACCAGTTGACCGGGTCGATACCGGCGGAGCTGGGCGACCTCGCCAACCTGCTGCATCTGCTGGACCTATCCGGAAACCAGTTGACCGGGCCAGTACCACCCGAATTGGTTAACCTCTCCAATTTAAGGGTGCTATTTCTGGCTAACCTTTCCGTGTGTCTTACAGAAGCTGTGTTCCAACTCGTACCGAATTTGTGGGAGACTGACATCCACCCTCTGCCGCCTTGCTCAGGAGATGACGTCGTCGTCACTGTGGACGGATATCCACAAATTTACAAAGACAATGTATTTGTCTTACCCGTCGCGGAAGACCTTAACACTGATCGATTGCCATTCTGGAGCTATGCTGCGCTTTTCTTCGAATATTTCGACGAAGAGTTTGATTTCCTGATATTCGTCTCTAATCGAACCCCTTCCAATGCTAACACCGCATCCGAGTACGTGGCCTGGTACCGTAAGGTAATGAACGACACGGAGGGCATCGGCCAACCGATTTTCTCCCACGATGGGTGGGACCGCCTTCAGGGTATGATCCATCTCTCGTATTTTGAAGGCTTCTCCAGTGGATCCCCGGCGTTGCATGAGCTGATGCATAGGTGGGGAAACTCTGTCATACCACCAGGCGGGCATTGGTTCTTCAGCAGCGCTAACGGACAACTCGGAGGATTTGATATCGCGGATCTGGTGGACCATGGCGATGGCAAGTATTCCGCTGGCTACTTTAGCACGACAGGCGGCGGCACGCGGCCCTACAGCCCCATCGAATTGTACTTGGCAGGTTTCATACCGCCGGAGGAGGTCCCTGACCTTTGGGTAGCGGAGGACGGGAAGTGGCTTCGCACGGAAGACGGCAACCCGGTTCGGGCCGGCGGTGGCGGTGTCATATTTACTGCAACCAAGGTCAGGACGTATACCATCGAAGATATCGTCTCGAAGCATGGGAGGCGGATTCCCGACGCCTCGCAAGCTCAACGGGACTTTCGAGCGGCGGCAATCCTGCTGATTGACGAGGGCTATCCGACTAGCAGATGGATATTGGACCAGGTGAGCGGCGACGTAACTTCGTTCAGCTATCCTGGTGCGGACGAATTCGACGACACGTATAACTTCTGGGAAGCGACGGGCGGACGAGGCACGATCGCTATGGACGGACTGTCGCAATTCCGTAAACCGGCGACTGCGCCGGGGGCGCCGACGGGATTGGCGGCGGCAGCGTTCAGCCGGACGCAAATCGTTTTGTCGTGGAACAAGCCATCGAGCTACGGCGGTTCGGCCATCACCTCCTACGATCTGCGCCATATCGAGACCTCTGCCGACGAGACGGTGGACTCCAATTGGACCGTGGTGCAGGATGCGTGGACCACGGTCCCCGGCGCGCGTCGGTACACCGTCACCGGACTTTCTGAAGGTACGCAGTATGACTTTCAAGTGCGGGCGGTCAACGCCGCCGGGGACGGCCACTGGTCCGAGACGGAGAGCAGAACGTCAACAATTCCGAGCGTCTGCCTCACCGGAAGCGCAGTACCCGATGCGGTCAACAACCTGAGACTGGTGTCCGAATGCGAGGCGCTGCTAGCGGCGCGGGACACCCTCGCGGGGAGCGCGACGCTCAACTGGTCGGCGGATACTCCCATCACAGAGTGGCACGGCGTGACAGTCGAAGGAACGCCGGAGCGTGTGACTAACTTGAGCCTCACCAATCAGGGATTGACCGGGGCGATACCGGCGGAGCTGGGCGATCTCGCCAACCTGCAGGGGTTGAGCCTTCGGGATAACCAGTTGGCCGGGGCGATACCGTCGGAGCTGGGCGGCCTCGCCAACCTGCAATGGCTGGACCTCGGGGGGAACCAGTTGATCGGGGCAATACCATCGGAGCTGGGCGACCTCGCCAACCTGCAATGGCTGTTCCTCGGGTGGAACCAGCTGACCGGGGCGATACCATCGGAGTTGGGCAACCTCGCCAACCTGCAATCGCTGTCCCTCAGGGCAAACCAGTTGACCGGGGAGATCCCGTCGGAGTTGGGCGACCTCGCCAACCTGGGATTGCTGTTCCTCAAAGGTAACCAGTTGACCGGGTGCATCCCGGAGGAACTGCGAAACGTGGCGGACAACGACCTCGATGAGCTTGGTCTGCCATTCTGCGACGCCACGAACAGTTCCCCTGAGTTCCCTGCCGCGGAAACCGGCAAAAGGAGCGTGGCGGAGAACACGGCCCCAGGCAAGAATGTGGGCGCTCCGGTTGAAGCCACAGACGCAGACAACGCCATACTGACCTACACGCTGGGGGGCGCAGACGCGGCTTCGTTCGCCATCGACAGCGGCACGGGTCAGCTGACGGTGGGGGCCGGTGCGACGTTGGACTACGAGACGAAGACCAGCTATACCGTCCTCGTTACGGCTACGGACCCGTCCGACGCCAGCGCCGTCATCACGGTGACCATCACGGTGACCGACGTGGACCTGGGTCCATTAGGCAGCCGATATGATGCCGACAACGACGAGGTGATCGACGGGGAAGAGGTGCTTACGGCCATAGTTGACTACTTCGACGACGTCATCACCAGGGACGACGTGTTAGAGCTCATCAGTCTCTACTCCAGCTAATCCACAATCGGCTAGGGACGTACAGAGAGCCGCATGGCCGATTGTGCCTCACGGAGACGATCAGTGGTTCGACATCGTAGTTCATGGAGCGGCGTACAGAGTCGATGCTCGAAGCACAGCCTGAGGCGACGCAGGCCGACGAAACGGCCACTGAAGCAACAGAAGTGGTACCCCTGGAACCAACGGTGATTCCTACAGCGGCACCGGAACCTACCACGATCACGGCGCTTCGGCCGACATTGGCACCAGAGCCTGCGGCAACCGAGACACCCACGCCGGCTAGGACCGCCACCCAAGTACCCGCATCGACCCAACCACCGAGAGTAACGCTTCCGCCAGCGGCAACCGCAGTTCCCCCTGCGGTGCCTACGCCGTACGCCACGGCAGGTTCAACGCTGACGCCAACGCAACCCGCGTCGACGTTGGGCGGTCTCACCGTCGCCCCCGAGTACCGGTGCGCGCCCTACGACCCGGACGATTACCCATACTCGCCGTCGGTCGAAGCCAAAATCGTCGACGCCCTGGGCGGCATCTACGGCCCCTACACAGGGACCTGGTTCGAGAGCATCAGGGAGACGGACATCGAACACATTGTCGCCCGGTCTGAGGCGCATGACAGCGGC
The DNA here is from genome assembly GCA_965249025.1 of Dehalococcoidia bacterium. GTDB lineage: Bacteria > Chloroflexota > Dehalococcoidia > Lucifugimonadales > CAYTFF01. Next base: position 193,850 of record OZ252215.1, read on the forward strand.
CTGTGCGCGGTTAGCCCCGAAACCAGGTCAGAATTCGCATCCGACCTCCTGAACCTCACGCTGGCGTCTCCAAGCGTCAACCGGCACCAGAAGAGCGACAACGACGCGGCCAAGTGGCTTCCCGACCTGAACGAGTGCTGGTACGTGGACCGCACCATCCAGGTCCGGCTCGAATACGGTCTCACTATTGACCGCGCCGAGGCGGACGCGATAGACAGGGTTCTGGCAGGGTGTGAGTCAACGGACATGGTCGTGATCACGCCCGGAGCCTCAACCCCTACTGCCCAGACAACTCCAACCGCTCAAACAACACCCACGACCACCACTGATGTGGACGCCCTAACCCTGTGGGACGACAACGGGAACGGCCGCATCACCTGCGCGGAGGCCCGTGCGCACGGCATTGCGCCGGTCCGACGCGGCCACCCGGTTATGAGTACATGCGCGACGCGGACGGGGACGGCGTGGTGTGCGAATAGCGGAACACGCACCGTTATCCCAGTTACCCAGTTGCAACAAACATTCGCGGTACCCCTAGCCGGTGCGGCTCTAGGTGCGGACAGACTTCAAGGTTCGAGTCCAGTGCGGTGGGCCGGACTGGACGAAATCGAGAACCGAGGCCGATTCCCGCTTCACACCGTCCTTTGGCATGGGAACGGTGTACGTCAGCGTCGCCTCGTCTCCCACCACCTCGATGCCCTCCACGAAGTTGCGAATGAGTGCCTTGCGCTCGGGGAACGTCCCCTCTTGCAAGAACTCCCGGAAGTCCGCCACGTACCCCTTGATCTCCTCGGTGGTCGGAAGCTCAATCCTCCGCTGCTCAAGCTGGGTCTCGGCGTCCTCTCTCGCAGCCTCCAGTTGCTCCTCACGGTGCCTCAGCGAGAAGATTCGGGGCGACAGGACCTCCAACGTCAACTCGCTCGTTTCAAGGGCCTCGTAGAGCCGCTCAAGACGCTTCCTCACGTCCCCTAGCTCGGCCTCGATGACCTCCAGCCTGCCGGACAACTCACCGGCCATTGCGTCGATCTCTTCCGCCACCAGGGTCACCAGCTCCACGATGGTCTCCTCGGTGAGAATTCGCTCCCGTATCTTCTCAACAATGAAGTCCTCCACCCTGGGGGCGTTCAGGTAGCGGGCGCTGCACGTCCCCGCTCCCTCCCGGAACAATGTCCCGCAGACGTAGTAGGCGAACTGGCCGCTCTTGGCCCCCTGGCCACTGTAGGGCCTGCCGCACACCCCGCACTTGAGCAGACCGCTCAGCAGGAACTTGCTCCCCACTCTACCGGGCCTCTGCACCTTCGGGGCACGGTCCCGCATCGCCTGCTGCACGGCGTCGAACAGCTCCCTCGACACCAGCGCGGGCCATGCTCCCTCCACTCGCACCGGGTCCTGGGCCTTCTCTACCTTGGTGGTTCTGCCCCAGACGGCGGTTCCGGTGTAGGCTTCGTTGGTCAGCAGGTAGTGGAGTCCTCCCTTGTACCAGCGCTTTCCCCTGTTGGTGATGCCCCGGTCGTTCAGGGTCCTGCATATCTCCTTGAGGCCGTAGCCGCTGAGCGAACTCTCGAATATCTCCTTCACCACCGGAGCGGTGGCGGGGTCAACTTCCAGCGTGGGACGCTCCTTCATCCCGTCGCTGACCTTCACCCGCCTGTAGCCGAAGGGGGCCTTGGAGCCGAGGAAGAAGCCTCTCGAAGCGGCCTCCCTCATTCCCCTCGTAACGTCTTGGGCAAGATTTTCGCTGTAAAATTCGTCCACGGACTCGATGATGGCCTCCATGAGCTTGCCGGTGGGGGAGTCGTCGGCGTGCTCGGTGATGGAGACTACCCTGATGCCCTTGCGCCGCAGCATGGACTTGAAGGCGACAGCGTGCTCTCGCTTCCTGGTGAAGCGGCTGAATTTCCAGACCAAGATGACCTCGAAGGGAGCGTTGGGCTTGCTGCCCTCCTCGATCATCTCCCTGAACTGTGGCCGGTCGGCGACGCGTCCGCTCTCGGCCTCGTCCACGTATTGGCGGGCTACGGAGTAGCCGTTGGCCCTGGCGTAGTCCTTGAGCGCCCTGAGCTGGGCGGACACGGACAGGTCCACGTCCTGCCGGTCGCTGGATACCCTGGCGTAGAACGCCGCCGGCGTGAGCGGCTGTAGGTGCTTCTTATTCATGCTGTCCTCCTTCAGTCTCCCCGTGAGTCTTCCTGCTCGGCATGGCGAGCCCGGAGCCTCTCGTACCGGATGGCCCGCAGCCACTCCCGCTCCTCCATGTAGTTGCGAAGGGCCTCCCGAATGAGTTCGCTCATGGTGCGGCCCTCGTCGCGCATCACGTCCTGCACCTGCTCGGCCATCTCAGGTGGCAGGGAGAAGGTGATGGTCTTGGTATTTCTGTTGATGAGTCTATTGGTCATAAGCTGTCTTACTCTCTATCATCGGGCATTCGACGGCGCGTTGTCAATGCGCCTCTGTTCGGGCCGGAGCAGGCACCAAACGATGCTTGCGGTGAGGAGAGAATTGGCAATCGGATGGAAAGACGCGTACGGGCAAAGGGGCATCAATGGGCCAGAGATTCAATGAAGGTGAGCCACCACCACGTTGCCTATGGGGATTCCAGGCTGCCCGCAGAGCCGTAGGCTACGAACCCATCGCCGGTGTCTTCGAAGCAGGTCGCGCGGGGGTAGGACATCACCTTGCGCATCATGACCATGTCTCCCGACGAGCCCGCTACATTGAGCACAAAGGCCCACGTGACGACGGAGGCGAGCAGGTCGTCCGCGGCCGCGAAAGCCAGTGCTACTGCCAGCACCGAGGTCAATAGCACTGCCGGCGACAACCCGGCGGCGAGATACCGAGGCCTGTCGAAGTAGCTTCCGGGGGCGGCTGCGTAGAAGACCGGCCCAAACCTGCTCCACGGCTTGAACCCGAAGCGCGGCCGGCCGCCGAAGGCCAGGAAGAAGACGCCGTGTACGGCTTCGTGCAGCATGGCTCCGAGAACGCCCCCCAACAGCAATCCAGAGAAGAATGTTCCCCCGTCTATCGTCGTTTCGGCCGAGCCGGTCGCCGCCCAGACGATAAAGCCCGCCGCGGCGAGCGAGGCAAAGAAGGCGAAAAGGCCGACTAGGCCAAAGAGCAGGAGCTCCTTCACCGATGCCTGATTCAGGGTCCATCGGCCTATCTCGTTGTAGCCCTCCGGTAGTCGCCTGCCGCTCATTGCCAATCCCCCTCGTCGCTGGAGGCCCGGTTTCGGGCTCCTGGCCGCTTGCCTATTGTAGTCGCGATTTCGGCCCCTGTCTCAACACAAACCAGCACACGAGAACGCTGCCGACCAGCAGCACGGACAGGACGATGGCGGTCACGCGGGCCATGTTGAGCAGCTCCTTCGTCTCCTCGTGCTCGGCGGTCTCCTTCCGGTACGCCTCCTCAAGCTCCTTATGCGCCTGTCTGCTGGCTAACGCCGCTTCCCTGGCCTCGTCTCGCTCCCGCTCCGACTCTGTGACTGTCCTATCCAACTCCCATACCGTCCGCTGAAGCTTGTCCTCCCGACCAAGGGATCGACACAGCAGTTCGTCGTCGCCCACGTACTCTAGCCCGTGCATACGCACATAGACCCGGCGCCCCTCCCTGACCACCTCGACCTCTCCACTCCTGATCCTCCGGTCGAGGGTGGACAGGGATATTTCCATCTCTCGCGCCGCCTCCGCTTTCGTCACCCAGCGGACGTGCTCATCCATCTCGCTTTTCCTCGCTACGTGGCTAGCGCCTCCGCCTCCAGTTGAACAGACGCAGAACCCGGCCCTCGGACTCGGGGCGCATTCGCCGCCTGGTCTCCCACGTCGTCTTCGGGTTGTCGAGCCGCCTCCAGGGTCTCCACGCGCCGGGTCAGACGCTCCACGAGCCTAGCAAGATCGTCCACGGCTTCAATCGCCAGCCTCATCCTCGCCCCCAACCGGTCCAGTGGCGTCGTTCTCTCCCATCCGGGGTCGTCCAGGTTGGCCATGAGTCGCTGCACGGCCAAGGTCATCCTGCCCGTCAGTCGCTCCCGGCGCAGGGACAGCGCCACTGTCTTCCGGTTCACTCCCAGTAGGGCCGCCGTCCGGCGCTGTCCCTCCCGCTCGACGAGCCACTCCACGACCCACTTGAGGTCGGGCTTACCGTCGTCGGCCTTCGATTCCCGTCCATCATTCATCTTCGACTTCCGAGAGACCATTTCCGTCTTCTACAGGGGGTGGCCCGCTTTAGCAATTTTATCCATTTTTCGGTGGAACCAGCCCTTTACAGATACTGCTAACAGATTTCGGTCAATACACTCCGAATGTGGCAGAAAGCGTTAGCTGGCTGGCCCAGGATGTCCGTTCCTACCCATGCCTCAATTTCGCGTCATGCACCCCGACATCGTTTCGCGCCAAAACCGATGGGCCAAACTGGGCCGCGATCGTCGCCAACACGCCAAATCCTGCCCCCATCAGCTCTCCGGACCCGCCCGACAGCTTCATTCATAGCTGTTTCCTCGCCATCGGCTGACACGTCAGGGGTTGCAAGAGTGCAAACAAACTGTCGTCGGAGAGGCAATTTAGTTTAGCATGGCTTCCCAATCACTTGCATTTTCCAGCGCTGACCGGTCAACGGGTCTTTCGGCCCGTTACATAGCTAAAACAGGGGCAGATGGGGCGCATTGCGCCCCCTCAAGACCTCGCCGACAGGCCAGGATGTACCGTTTTGCAACCCCCATTCAGCATATCGGGGAGATAGGGACGCATCGGCCCTATCTATCCCCCTCTACAGGACGCATCCGGTGGTAGAGGGAGTCCCATTGGTAAGCGCTCAGTTCGGACAGCGCCAGTCGTGGGGATTCCGGCTCCCAGAGAGGACGCCAGGAGGGTCCCAGTATCCCTGTTGTGGACAGAACGGGTACGCAGGACACGAGGATCGGCAGCGACATCCGGGTCATCCGGGCGGCGGTGCGCACGTAGGTTGCCTCGACCTCCTCTATGTCCACGACGAAGAGGGTGGTGGGGAACGGGGGCTGGTCTTCGCCTGGCTCAGTGGACCAGTAGTAGCTCATGTAGGGGCTCAGGCGGGCCAGGACTCCCTCGGGGTGATGGGCCCGCAGCTCGTACTCAAGGTAGAACGGTATCTCAAGGCCCTCTGCGACCATCTTCCCCACGGCGTCGGGGGCGATGGCCGAGTCGCCCCAGTTGTAGGCTCGGTCAGACCTCGCCGTGGGTACAGACCACAGCAGCTCGCTGTCAGGGTCTGCCCTGGCGTCGGCCTCAAGCTTCGAGAGGAACCATGTGATCCCGTCGGCGTGCTTCGTCTGCCGGGCCCACGTATCGATACGGTGGCCCACATATCGTCTCCGGCTCTGACGATCTGTGGTGGGGTCAGTGCTCCAGATGCCCCGCGTGGTCGGCAGTTGCGCACGGTCCCTGTGAGTGATGTAGCGGATCCCCTCGGCAGAAAGCGTGTAGCGAGTGTCTCCACGTTTGCCCCGGCGCTTGACGAGGCCCCACGTGTTGACGAGGCTATGCACCATCTGGCTTACTCGTCCCTCCGAGACGCCGAGCCAGCGGACAAGGTGCTCCCGTGGGATCATCGGGTGGTCGGTCACCAGGTCGAGCGTCCGCTTCTCCGACGGGCTGATGCCGAAGGTCGCCGCAGCCCGCACCATCCGCTCAGGATGGGGTATGGAGGCCCGCTTCCGACTCGGCGACTCGGTGAAGAGTCGTCCGCTCGGGCCGTCCTGTGAACTCACGAAATCGAGAGTGTAGTACGAGCCGCTGAACAGGCCTGAGGTCTTCTGCCAGACGTGGAGGTCCCGCCCTTCGAGTGCGTCCCTAGCCTCCATACCGACGTAGGAGTCTTCAATATTCAGTTCCATGCAGAACCTCGTCGTCAGCCTCTGCTCCCAGACGCTGGGGGTCAGGACCAAGATCGTGTCCGGGCGGCGCGTGTAGTCGTACTCCGCTATGGCCCTCAGCCGGTCGTAGAGCGAGCGCCGACGAAGAGCCAGGCTCTGGCGTACCATTCCGAAGCTGCGCCCGTCGTGGAGGGTGATGGTTGCGTCGAAGCGGCCCCTGCGGTGAAACTCTACGTGGGACCAGAGGCCGCCGATGCCGGGGGAGAGTGAGGCGGCGAGACGATAGACGGCGGCCACCGCGTCCATCCGGCGGATGAGAAGCGCCGGCCACTCCCTGGACACTGGGTAGGCCCGCACGAAGTCCGAGAGCATCTCGAAGCCAAGCAACCCGGCAGTCTCCATGATGCCGTTAGTCGTCAGGTAGTATCTCTGGCTCGAAGGCAGGTGGGCGGTGCCGTGGCTCACCCTCCCCACGATGCCGTCGGCAAGCAGGCCGGTTAAGGCGCGGTGGATGGTCGTGTGAGGCTCCCCCAGGATGCCTGCCAACTCTGCTGAGTCGATGAACGGCATCCGGCTGAGGGAGTCGAGGATCTGTCGGTCTGAGAGGGCCATGTGTCGAGCGTAGCAGAAGAGGGGCGCGCTGTGCATCCGTCACATGGCAGCGCCGGTGTGTGGGAAGGCAGTGGACGCCGTTCTCCTGGGCCGAGTTCATGGCCGAGGAGCCGGCGAAACACAAGGGCCGGGGCCGGAAGCCCACAGCCGCGTCCCTGTTCAAGTGGGCGCTCGCCCTTGAGCTGGATCGGGAGCGGAAGGCGGAGCCGGTCGGCGCGGGGCGCTAGGCCCACCCTGCACGTCCATGTGTGCGGCCCTTTTCTTTTGCCCATTTTCCGGTGGGGCATTGATTCCTCTTCTTCGTTCGCCCTGTCCGTCTGGGAAGGCGACAGGCATGGAAGCCAGGAAGAAGAGACTCACCCTGCCCCCCTTTCAACGTCGGCTGAAGGTCTGGCGGTCAAGGGCGTCATCATGGGCCGGAGCGGTCAAACCGCCGTCGCCCGGGAGGCTGACGAAGGGAGATGCTGATGCCCGTATCTCGACTGCGCTATGCGCCATAGCCAACAACATGCTGGGAGCACCTTCCGGACGATATGCCGTCCGTCCCCGGCTGAGTGCGCGTGGCTTCAGCAGTAGGGCAGGCCGCCAAGGTCAGACGCGCGAAAGACCAACAACGGGTCTTCCAAGCTGCTTGGCACGCACCCGCTCAAGTCGTTGCCGTTGAGGTCCAGCGCTACCAGATTGGAGAGGCTGCCCATCTCCTGGGGTATCCCCCCTGGGCAAACCACGTGCAATCCCCGCAGAGTCGAGAGAAGTGGCACACCTGGGACTCAACAGTTGGCCCGTTGTTCGATATATAGGTGGCGCAACGCACCCGTTAGACACGGGAAATTATTGCCATGTATCTCAATCTCGACTTCCCGCTCAAGCATGTTCCACACCTCGGCTGGTATCTCCCCGCTTAGGTGGTTTTCGTGTAGAGTCAGACTTTTCAGGTTATCGAGGTTACCCAACTCGGAAGGTATCTCCCCGCTTAGCTGGTTTTCGTGTAGAGTCAGCCTTTCCAGGGTATCGATGTTGCCCAACCCGGAAGGTATCGCCCCGCTCAGCTGGTTTCCGCTGAGGTCCAGCGATTCCAGTCTGTAGAAGTTTCCCCACTCGGCCGGTATCTCCCCGCTTAGCCGGTTTCCGCTGAGGTCCAGGCGTATCAGGTCCTGGTGGTTGCTCAGCCACGGCGGTATTTCGCCGCTCAATTCGTTATCAATAAGGTGTAACTCCGATAATCTGATGTTGCCCAACTCTGGTGGTATCACCCCGCCCAACTGGGTGCCATTGATGGATAGCTCATACAGCTGCTCGAGGTTGCCTAGTTCAGGCGGTATCCCCCCACTAAGCCCCTCACCAATGAGGATGAGGTATTGCAAATTGGCCAGGTTGCCCAGCTCCGGGGGAATCTCCCCGGTCAACCCGTTCCCGACGATTGACAAATTCGTCAGGTTGGAAAGGTTGCCCAGTTCCGGGGGGATCTCCCCCGTTAATCCGTTCCCGCCGATTGACAAATTAGACAGGTTGGAAAGGTTGCCCAGTTCCGGGGGGATCTCCCCCGTTAATCCGTCACCATAGAGGGACAGGTTTTCCAAGTTGGGAAAGTTGCCAAATTCAAGTGGAATCCCGCCCCTTAAACCGCCGTCATAGTCAAAGATGTGCAGTATTTCCAAGGCTCCGAGGTCAATCAGCTCTAGGGGTATCTCCCCTCTCAACACCTGCCCAGACCCCCCTATCTGCAACCAAATCACGCGGCCGTTGTCGTCGGTTATGACTCCATCCCATTCGCCCAAGGGAGCGTCGGTCAGCCAGTTTCCGCTGTCCTCCCAGTTTGGTCCGTCCAGGGCATTGTAGAAGGTGACCAGGATTTCTCTGTCCGTTTCGGGCGAACCCGGCGCAGGCGCACGCTCCCTCTCTGTCGCCTCAGTGGCAGGCGTAGCACTGGTAGCAACTTCTCCAGGCACTGCATCCCCGCCGCAGGCGGCGAGCAGGGCAACCAGAATCAGCGCAAGAGCGGCGAATCCCGCACGCAACATCCATGCAGAGCGTCCGGGGACGAGGTTGTTCATCACTTTGTCGCTCCTTTCAATAGTGATAGGCCCGGCTTCGCCAGCGCATCTATCGACCTGACGAACGCCAAGTGAATCCCTCCAATTGGACTGGCAAGCCACCTAATCATAGACGGCGCGTATATCATGCCCGTATCATTCAAGCTCTTTTTCTGCATCAGTATACCATGAGACCCGGCAGGGCCGGGCGCGTCTCGAATCAGGCTGCTGCAGGCGGTCTGGGGGCCGGTCAGGGCGGGAAGATGAACCAGTCCGAAGAGCGGGAGCGGGAGATAGCGGGGCTGCGGGACCGGCTGTCCCGGCTGTCCCGGCTGACCGAGGCCAGCCTGCGCATCAACGAGAGCCTTGACTTCGACACGGTGCTGCAAGGCGTTCTGGACTCCGCCCGGTCGCTGACCGAAGCCCGCTCCGGCGTCATCACTCTCCTGGACGATTCGGGACGGATAGCGGACTTCCTCTCCTCCGGGATGACCGCCGAGGAGGCCGGGTTGCTCTGGGAGATGCCCGACGGGATGCGGCTATTCGAGTACCTGGGCAGCGCCCGGGAACCGCTGCGGCTCCGGGACCTGCTCGGCCACGTCAGGTCGCTGGGCCTTCCCGAGTTCCGCCCGCCGGTGGCGGTGGGACCCGTCGTGCCCTTTATGGCCGCGCCGGTCATTCACCGGGGCGAGCTTGCCGGACACCTCTACGTCGCGGAGAAGGAGGGGGGCCGGGGTTCCGTTTGCTTTGGGTGTATCGCCCCCAATAGTCATAGGGACTTTCAAGCGACGTACTCCGCAAGCAAACGGAACCCCCGATTCGTCTATAGACTCCAACTGAGGTCGAAGCCCGTCCTCAACCCACATGGCAAGCCCTCGCCCGACGGGTCGGGGTGAAGCCCTTAACTACACCGCCAGCTTGAACCGCAATTCGAAGGTTCTTGATTTCGTCAAGTCTGGTGGGCCTGAGTTGACGGTAGGCAGAACCATCTTTGAGTTGTGGCTGGGACTGTGAGGGTAAAGAATCGTCTCGTGCAATCGCTGCGGAGTTGGAGCAACACGCTTCTAACACCCCCAGACCCTAAGCTTTCATAGACGCCGATTAGAGATAACAGGCTCCGAGGCCAGCAAGTCGCGGAGCTTGCTCAAGTTGGGCAGTCCCAGAATCGCGGACATGCCGTCGTCAAGGGAGCGCCGCGCCGGACAGTGCGCCATCCCAGGCAGCCGTTCGAACTCGCCTTCGGCTATCTTATCGAACAGGTCAGCCAGGCATTTGAGCTGCTCCGAGGAGAGGCTGCGCGTGTCCAAGACTGGCAGTTCCTCCAAGTCTGCCTTTTTCAACTGAACCCAACTGCCTTGTGTCGTATTGCGGACAGCCATCAAGGTTAGCAGGCCCAAACTGCTATTCAGCCATACCGTGAGCACCTTCTCGACATTGTGGTCATCGACCCGGACGGGCCACCACATGCTGCCTAGGACATTCGTATCCGCTCTCATGGAAACAACTCTAACTGTGTTGAGCCGGAAGCGTGCTCCAACTAGGAGACGGCCGGACTGCCGCCATAGACGATCGCCGTATCCTGGCCTCTGTCCACCCCTTGGTCTTGCCAGAGGTGACAGATAGCTATCATTAGAACATGTCAGGCACTTGCGCCGTTCCGTATCGTGCCCCTCAACAAGTGGATAAGCAGTGACAGAATCGGTCCTATCAAAGCCGTCACTGAGCCTACGCACATCGGGCCCAATTTGGCCTATTGCATCAAACCGGCACATGGCGACTTTGCCGGATCCCGCATCACCAGGAGACCACACCTCGCCATCATTCAGCAACTTGAGGGCGCTGCGCACCAAGTCAGCACGGGCGAACTGCACGCCTGACCACTGCTTGCCTGCAAGTTTCGACTCTGGGATAGAAAACACCTCGCCGACATGCCTGCCGTCAACCTCCAGCAGAGTCGCGCCCGTTTCTTCAAGCTTCGCTGGTATAGTCGCGGTGATTTCCTGCGCTACTCTATGTGCGTCCAGAACGCCATTCGGGTTATCCCAGAGGTTGATGAAGGTGGTGTACCGCTCAGCCTGATTATGGCCCTCAGGGCGCCGTGTCGCTATGAGCAGAGCCTCCGACAGGTCGGTACTGTCCGAGAAGTTCCAGCGCAGCGGGTCGTGGGAGGTGATGACCATGTCCAGAACAAAATCGCGCTCTATCAGGGAGCGGGTCTGTTCCCAGGATGGCCCGGTGCACACAGTGACGGGCAGGACGAGGGCAAGCCTTCCCTCGTTGGGCCTCAGCTTGGGCGTCGCAGCAGCTACAAACGCCGCGCCCAACCCTGCGGTTGCCGTTGCCTGTCTGGACCTCAGTCGACGAGACAGCTCGTCCTGAAGCCTGCGCCGTTCAGCCGCGGGCAGGCTGCCGAACAGCAGATTGCCAATCACGGAGCGAGTGAAGGGCGGATTCATAATCGCCAGATCAAGATCCGGTAGGGTGGCGGTAACTCCCTCAGCCGCGCCCCGAGAGCCGCCGCCGGATACTCTTGCTGCACCCCGTGCGCCCACGCCCATATCCTCGACTGACAGTGCGAACTGAACGGCGGCCTCTCCTGTCCCCAGGAAGTCCAACGAACCCAAGGACACCTTCGAACCCTCCGTCCCCAGAGGCATAACGTAGAGATTCATGCGGTCGAACTGTATGTCCGGGTTGAGCATCGCCAGGCTGGTGGCCGCAAAGTGCACGGCGGAAAGCTGCACGTCGTAGCCGTGCAGGGCCTGCTCCACCATCGCCTTGTGCAATTCGGCGGCGTTCTCCCCGCCAGCGTCCTCATGTCGCCGCTCTGCTTCAGCAGCCACCGCCATCAACAACGTTCCCGTGCCGCAAGCAAGGTCTGCTACGTTGAGAGAGGCGGGGAACTCGTGGTCGCTCCAGTCAATGTGGGGCGGCCAATCATGGAATACGAGCCGTGACAGCAGCGTGGCCGCCGGCACCGAGGTGTAGTAGGCCCCGGTGAACTTAGCGTCGGTCAGCAGCGTGTGGAACAGACGCCCGGAGAGGTCGTGTCCTTCCAATCGGCGCGTGTCCTCCATAGCTTTGACCAGGGGAGCAATCACTGGGGCCTGGATATCGTCCGGCCCATCGCCAAGGACATCCAAGATGTTGACCGCCAACTCGAACACCGGCACGTAGTCGATGGTGTCGCAAATGTAGCGCCACGCATCGCGCAGCCTGGCGATGCCCTTGCCCAGGGCCTCATTGACCGTCGGAACTTCCTCATTGGCGGCGGCGAGGCGGTCCTGGAAGGCGAGGGCGTTGAAGAGCACCAGACAACCGATGCGGAGGGCGGCGGCACGGTCCTTCTCTTGGTCGCTGCGCGCGATGATGTCCGCGATGCGCCGGGATAACCGGGCGTGTCTGTTGAGTTGCTTCGCCGATTGTTCCAGCGCGTAGCCAACAGCGTCGGCGGCTGCCGCCACCCGGTCCACGCCTTCCAGCTCCAATGGCAGGTTGCGCAACTGGTCCGCAAGGTCTGCCGCCGACCCTTTGCGAATGTGCCGATCTGGAATCAACGCTCCGCGCGAGCCATGCAGCCACCATCGGAGGTCCGTAGCGGCCTCAAGACCGGCGTGCGTGTCATCCTCATACCGAAGGCCGTCCGGGTAGAGAACACCGACCATCCCCAGTGCTTCGGGGAAGGACTTCAGACGTTCGTCGAGCTGGGTTTCCAAGAGACTGGCAGAGCCCTCCCATTTGCATTCCAGGACCACGAGGGCGCCGCTCCTTAGCTCAACGAGGACATCGGGCACCCCTCTCCGGCTGCGGCGCTCCGCCCTCGCCTTTAGGCCATGGCCGCGCAGAGACTGCTCGAGGAGGACGTTAATGCCTTCCTCGCGTACGGTCTCAGGATCGTTCTGCCTAGCAGTCATTACTGATCGAGTCCGTTTGCAAGAATTCCTGGAACCGTGATCAGCGGGTTCCCGCTGCCTGAGCCGGATTGATTGCCTCCACCCCCAGGGCGCTGACGACCTCCTTGATGCGCGCCAGGCTTGCGGAGGCGTAGTCTGTCGCCTCGTATCGCTGAATCTGCTGCTCCTTGAGCCTAAGCCGCTCGGCCAAGTCTTTCTGGCTCAAGCCTTGAGCGATGCGCGCCTTGATCAGAGCAGCCGGCAACTCAGCAACCACATTCAGGTCCTCTATCTCGAAGTTGCCAGCCTTCAGGGATTCATACTCGCGCAACTGCTCCTCAAGGTCTGACAACTGGCTCCTAAGCGCGTCCTCCTGCGCCTTGGCGATAAGGGGGTGCACCCTTTCCCTCGTCTCCACCGGGTGCCGTCTGAGGCTGTCCAGGGTCTGCGAGAATTGGTCCGCCTGATTCTTCGTGATCCGGTATTGACGTTCGTTCTTGATCATGCGAGGCCTCCCAGGTCTATGGCGATGATCCCCTTGGGGCTTCCGGTTTCCTTGTCTGTCTGGAAAAACTCCAGGGACGAAAGGCCATCTACATCGGCGATGACTGACGCGGGGAAGAGTTCCCCCAGGTGTTTGGCCTTCTGGGCAGCCCTTCCAGCGTCGAAGGTCAGCAGCACGAGGTCGAGGGCCGTCGGATCGACGCCAACCTCCTCCTAACAGGCGTCATAGTCGTTGGGGTAGGTCTTGTTCGTCACGAAGCTCCCGTTGAGATAGACGGTCCGGCATCCTGCGTCCTTCAGGTTCTCAGTCGCGGCCCTGAATCCCGTCATGAGGCGCTGTCTCCAAGGATTCTTTCCAAATCTGTCAGCCAACTCATCCCAGTCAGCCCAGTAGACGCCTGGCGGCAGGAGTCCGGCTGCATTGAACTAGGGTATCATATACACAACAATACTCTTGTGTAACGAAGATTGTCAATAAGCACCTTCCCAGCCACGATCCGCTCACCCGATTCCACCCGTCCCGCCCCCTCATACAACTTGCTGCAACTTGCCGACCACTGCAACCAGCCCCTGACACAAAGTGTTCGCTGCTTCGGTCCTGTAGAAAGACATTCCCTTCCTGTTTCAGCTTTGAAGCGGCCCTCTCTGCAAACTTGCAGACCGACCTAAACCGCTGTACAGCCCCTTGACATGACGGAGGTTCTCTCTGGGTCACCCCCTAGAAGGGGCTGATGTATCAAGGGGGAGGCCATGACGATTTCATGAATGAAATCCCTTCCAAGGGATAACGCTCACTCTTCCAGGCCCGCAGACTGGTACATGGACGCCGGAAGTCCCGACGTCAAGGGCGGTGAACCAGTCTGCAATCCCGCCAAGACCTACACGGAGGAGCGGGATGAGAAGGGTCAACAGAAGGGGACCATCAACGCGCACCCCTGCGTCGCCGAAGAGATCATCGGCGGTGTATACCGCCGAACAGCGAGATCAACTGCAACGGGGGCTGCGCATCCTGGCCCGCATGGTCGTCCACGCCCACCTACGGCGGGAGGCATCCCGAAATGCACCGGCGCCACTGGAGGCACCGTTGGACAGAGAACCTAGTGGCTGAGCCGCTCATGGAATCAACGCCGCGCCCTCAATCAACAGTTCGTCCTCCGTGCTGGCCCAAGACATCGTATGCGCGGCCCTCGCCTTACCACAAAACCGTCCCCAGCACAATGGCTTGCAAGCCATTACATACGACGAGTTTCCCGTTCAAGATGGGATGTTGGGACATTCTTGCCGAGCGGAGCATCGGATTGGCAGTCACGAATCCACGAGCTTCAAAAGTCAACGCCGCGGCACTGGCCGGAACTGACCTTGAGAGGGCGATCCGTTCCTACGTGCGGACCTACGCGGTGTGGCACGGGCGCGACCGTGCGGTCAGGGTCTTCGGCGTCTCCCGCCACACCCTGTGGCGGTTCATGGCGCGGGGTCACACGGGGCGGGTCATTCCACGCGCGGTTATGGACAGCGTGGGCCGCAGCGTCGAGGAAGTGGAAGCGGCCAGGAAGACGCTGATTGCCGGGGCGCGTCTTTGGGAGGCGACGGAGCGGAGGCTGGCCGATAACGCCCCGGCCAAGGAATCGGCGTCCGGTTCCATCGGCCTGTCCCTGGGTCTTGAGAACACGCTCCTGGTGGCGTGCGCCGCGCCCCTGGCCACCGTGGACGAGATGTCCCGCTTCGGCCGCGTTCCCGCCTCTACCTTGCGCGACCGACTGGGGAAGCTGACCGATCGGGGTCTTGTGGACTCCGTGCCACACCATCTGGGCAGCCTGGGGCCGCACCCCAAGCGCCGCTACTTCCCCACAGAGCGGGGCATCGTCGCCGGAGGGAGGATCGAGCATGGCACAGAGCCCTTCCTCAGCGAGTACCCGGTGTCGAAGCAGTGGTTCCGGCTGCTGGCCGAGCGGCTGGACGCCGTGGCCGTGCTCTACCGCGTGGTCGCCATGATCTCCGATGCAGACCCGCACGACGCCCCCTTGCGCGTGGACCACTACCGTCAAGGTCCCTACGACATGCTCCTCACACTGTCCGGCGGCCGCACCTTGGGTCTGATTCGCCAAGGGCCTACGCTGCCCACCGCCAACCTCCGCTACCGCCTGAGGAGCATCGAGCGGCTGCAGAGCTTCGAGACGCCCTTCGTCACCCTGGTGTTGACCCACGCAGACCCGGCCACCCGCAGAGCAATCCGCCCCCTGGGCGATCCGAGGGAGCACCGCAGAACCTTCGTCACGACGGAGGGAGAGCTCCTGGCCGGAGACCACACGGGAGTCGTCTGGCAGCAGTGCGGGAGCGGCCTGGGCAACAACCCTCCCGTTCGGGTCTTCCCCGACGCCAGCTTGACCGGCATCCTGGCGTGGGCGGAGCGGTTGCTGGAGTCGTCCTACTCGTACTATCGCGACAACCCGAAGCCGAGTCCCGGCACGCTCTACCCCTCCGGCGTGCAGGCCTCCAAGCCGGAGCCTACTGAGCAACTCACATCAACCCTCTCGGTTCAGCTGACCCGCGCCGAGAAGGACGCCCTCGACCTGCTGGCAGCATGGCCCCTGTGCACCCGCGAGCGCCTTGCCGGACTGATGGGCGGCGTTACCCTGCGCAGGGTCAACCAGGTGCTCCGCTCACTCCGGCAGCACGGCCTCGTGCGGGAGGATGACTCCCTGCACGTGCTCACCGACGAAGGGCTGACGTACCTGGCCCGGAGAGACCGGGCCGCCGTCGGGCTCACCCTCGACCGCTGGAGCGCAGTTCCTTCCTACGCCAATCCCCACGTCTACGCAGGGACCGCCCTGCGCGCCCTCGCCTCCCAGTTGCGGCACCACGCCGGGGTCACCGGCTTCGCCGCCGCTCTGTCCACCAAGGTCGCCCGCTCTCCTGACTACGACCTGTTCGACCTGCTGCCCACTCATCGCTCCAGCATCGGCTACCGCTACGACTGGACCACCTACGTGATACACCCCGACGCCTCCTTCACCCTGGAGTACCGGGGCCGGTGTCGTCCCTTCCTGCTGGAGTTCGAGCGAAGGGCCACGACGCCGAAGCGCATCCCCAAACGCCTGGAGTCCTACCGCCGCTACTTCCTGACCGGCTGGGCGGAGCGGGACCACGAGGGGCGCCCACCCCATGTGCTCTTCGTCTTCGAGTCCCCCGCCACCGAGACCGCCTTCCTCGACATCGCCGACACGGTGAAGGGGGTGCCCATCATCACCTCCAACACGGACACCCTTGCCAAACACGGCATCCTTGGCGACGCATGGATACTTCCGCCGCCCCATTCCCTCGATAGACGCCCGCTGTCCCTGACGTATCAGGTTGCACAATGACCACTGTCGCCGTTCCCGATACTTCCCGTAGGGGCTGTCCCAGCAGCCATGCTGGGACAACTTTGCAGCAACTTGCAGCCCTCATCCTCCCTTGCGCCCGCATGATTGCGATATGTTGCAGAACTGACTCGTCAGGCTTCATCGTTGACACGGCACCTGCCGCCCATCCCTATGACCCGTCAGCTACGGTCTCTAGCTACAGCCGCCCTACCACGGAGTCCGGCAAACGGACACCGAACCCCTCGCAACATGCCGCCATCTTGTCACCGGCGCCGTTCGCAGGGCTTCCTATAGGGGACAAAGGGGCATTCACGCCACTTACCGTGTCAGCCCCCAACAGGCCGGAAGGAGACAATTTGTTGCAGAACTCGGACTCCCACAGCGCTGCCCCGATGCCGATGCCCGTCGCAGGATTCGCACGCCACAGACCCCCTGATGCGGGTGACGTGTCACCATTTTCGGCGTCCACAGGGCTGCGGAACGGCCCCTGGTCTGCGCTTGAAGGTCGATGATCTCGTGGTGTATAGTAAGACTCAGTGCTATTTCGACAAACAACAAGAGACATCATGCCCCCAAATTCGAGGAACACCGTGACCTTAACCTTCTCCCTGCCGCCGGAGATGGCGCAGCATCTGCGGCAGGTGGTGGTGGAGGAGGAGCAACGCACCGTCAGCGAGCTGCTCCGGGAGGCCATTCGCCTCTACATGGAGGAGAGGGAGTGGCGCATTACAGGAGCGGATACAGCGGCGTGCACGCCAGAATGAACAGCAAGGAACCGGGAGGAGGACGTACCCATGAATCAGACGAATGACTACACGCCCGTTGCCCTCTACGCCAGGGTGTCCAGCGACCGGCAGGACGTGGACCTGTCCGTGGCGGCGCAGTTGCGGGCGCTCAGGGACTACGCTCAGAAGAACGGCTACCTCGTCGCCCGCGAGTACATCGACGAGGCCGAGAGCGGGCGCATCGCCGACAGGCCGGAGTTCCGAAAGATGCTGGACGAGGCCGCCAGGCCGGAGGCTCCCTTCCGGGAGATTTTGGTCTGGAAATTCTCAAGATTCACCAGGAAGCGAGAGCACGCTGTGGCCTTTAAGTCGATGCTCAGACGCAAGGGAGTCCGCGTCGTCTCCATCACCGAGCACGCCGACGACTCCCCCACCGGCAAGCTCATGGAGGCCATCATAGAGTCTGTCGATGAATTTTACTCGGAGAATCTTGCCCAAGAAGTCGTCCGAGGGATGCGGGAGGCCGCATCTCGAGGCTTCTGGGTCACCAGCAGAGTGCCCTACGGCTACCGCAAGCTCATGGTGCAGGACGGGGCCAAGAAGCGTCCCACCCTGGAACCCGACCCCGCCACCGCTCCCGTGGTGGAGCGCATCTTCAACATGGCCGAGTCGGGCAGGGGAATCCTGGACATCACCCGCACACTCAACGAGGAGGGCATCGCCAACCCCACCGGCAGGCTCTGGTCCAAGAACGGCGTCCACATCATCCTCAGGAATCCTGTCTACACGGGAACCTTGGTCTGGGGCACTGATTCCAAGGACAAGGCTGAGCCGGTGCGGGTGGAGAAGGCCTTCCCCGCCATCGTCTCCAAGGCCCAGTTCAAGCGGGTGAACCGGAAGCTGCGCTCCCGCGCTCCCAGGAGAACTCATCCCCGCCGGGTCGGGAGTTCCTACCTGCTCAGTGGCCTGGTCAGGTGCAGGGCGTGCAACCGGGCGCTCAGCGGCCAGGACGCCAAGAGCGGCCGGTTCGCCTATTACGTCTGCCAGTCGATCATGAAGCGCGGCAAGGACGCCTGCGAGACTCCCAGGCTCAACGCACGCCGCTTCGAGGAAATGGTGGTGGGGAAGATCCGGGAGAACGTGCTCACCGAGTCCAACATCCGCGACCTGGTGAAGCTGGTGGACGAGGAGATGGACGGCATCGCCCACGAGCAGCGCCAGCGGCTGGAGACCGTCGAGTCGGAGCTTGTGGACGTGAAGCGCAGGCTGGAACGGCTCTACGATCTGGCGGAGACCACCGACCTGAACATCGACGACTTCAAACCCCGCATCCGGGACCACAGGGAGCGGCAGGAGAAGCTTGAGACGGCAGCGGCGGAGGCCAGGGCATTGCTCTCAGAGCGCCGGGCCGTGCTGGACAACGTGGACACCATCGCCGCCTTCGCCGAGGACATGAGCGACTTCCTGATGACCAGCGAAATCACCGAATCGAGGGCCTTCATCAAGTCCTTCGTCAAGGAGATCAAGGTCAAGCCAGGAAAAGCAACGGTCTACTACACCCTACCCACGCCGCCGGATAGCCCGATAGGGGGCGGAGACGCCGCAGAGGTGGCTCTCCACGGCCCAGTAGTTCGCAGTTCAGTACACGTTGGTGGATCATAGGAGACTCGAACTCTCATCTCCTATATCTTCAATATTCCTATCGGTATACCACACTTTTGCCCGTATTTCAAATTGGCCGTCTGCCGTACTTTGGTTCTCTTTGGTACGGGTTGTTTTACTCCAGCTTAAAAGCTGCGCTATGATGCCACCGCCTTGTGGCCTTCAATTAAATAACGCGGCATTATCTAATGTCTACCCTTCGTCTTTGCTCAGGATGAGCGAAGTTGGCCCAGTAGAATATCTTTAGGACGTAAAGCTCCGCTTTTACGTCATTTACGGGGTTGGGCCAGACCTTGTGTACTCGGATTTACGAAACTGAGCACTAGCATATGGGCCGAAAGCACCGACGGACGCCTTCTCGGAAGGGAATCATTACTGATAGACCTTAGCAAAAATTTGCAAAGTGGAGCTGAGGGGACGATATTAAAAACCTTCAGCCCTGCCACCTGATTGCCTATAGGATTATCTTTCCAGCCATTCTTCCTTAGTGACACCGACTCGTCTCAGAATTCGTGAGAGGAGAGCCACCCCAATATCTCTACGATGCGGATTGGGAATAGTTAACACAAGATTACCCTTTTATCATGTATGGATGTTTTCCGCCTTGATAGGGACCATCAAAGCCCAGTATTCTAAGCTGCCTTACTAAGTTTGTCCATGAAACAGGGGACAACTCAGCCACTGACTTCTAACCTTGTAAGTTCTAGCACTCTGTGCTCACCTATTGGGGGGATAGGCAATCCTCTTTTGAGTCTTACTATAAGCCAGCCATCAACAACTTCAGCCAGATTATGCCGACATTCCTCAAGTGTTTTGCCAGTGGCCCATACCCCCTCAAGCTCTGGAATTTCTCCGTAGTACGGCTCTTCATCGTCAATAATTTCATACTTCGCCCTGCTCATGGCAGCATCAATATATTCTGTAAGCATTTTTCACCCTCTTGATCTTCCTCTACGATTGTAGCAGCTTCAAAAGCTCAATTAGAATTATACCAGAAGCTAGTCGTCGCGCCCCAGATAGGCAGTGCCTGCCCATGCAGACCAGCTCCTGACCAGGGACCGAGGATACTACCAGACCTACTTGTCTGAGCTGGAGCTAGCGTAGGGGCCGCAGAAGAGAGCGTCACAATCAGCCGCTCGTGGTAGGCCCTTCGTCTTTGCTCAGTACAGGCGTGTCGAACCATGAACTTTTTAGGATGTCGGCCTATTTTTTCAATAACGATCAGGCGATGGCGCAGAGGGCTAAACAAAACTACTCCCACTCCAAAAACTGATTGACCCGCCTTTATTACTTATGTTAAACTCCAACTATTAAAGGCGTTGACGGAGACGAGTAGGAGGAACCGTCGGGCACAGCGAGTCTGGTACGGTGGAAGCAGACGCTTGGACACCCTCCGAATATCCCTCCCGAGCCTCTGCACGAACGGCCTTTGCAACAGTCTCGCCCTTCGACTGGCTCAGGACAGGCAAGTTCGGGGTGAGCGGGACAAAAGACGGGCTCAGTAGATGCAGACGGAGTCGTCCACCGTTAAAGGGGCGGGTTCCGACCAGTCGGGACTGAAAGAGCGTCCCGATTATTTCGGGGAAAAAGGGTGGTACCGCGGGAATACAAGGCCCGTCCCTTAAGAAGGGGACGGGATTTTTGTTTTAGGCGTGTTCCAGAATGGAGCGATCACGGGAGATGAGACGATGGCACAAATAGAGCTATACGACACGACGCTGAGAGACGGCGCCCAGCAGGAGGGCATATCGCTGTCGGTGGACGATAAGCTGAAGATTACCCGCAAGCTGGACGAGCTAGGAGTCCATTACATAGAAGGTGGGTGGCCCGGCTCCAACCCCAAGGACATCGAATACTTTCAGCAAGTCAAGAATCTCTATCTGGCCAACGCCACAATAGCCGCCTTCGGGAGCACTCGCAGGGCCAACGCCCTGGTGGATATGGACGCGAACATCCGAGCGCTGGTGGAGTCGGGGACGCCAGTGGTGACTCTGGTGGGAAAAAGCTGGGATCTCCACGTCACCAGGCTTCTGGAGATCTCCCTGGAAGAAAACCTGGCAATGATTTCCGACTCGGTCTCCTACCTGAAGTCGAAGGGACAGCGAGTATTCTTCGATGCGGAACATTTCTTCGACGGCTTCAAGGCCAACCCAGACTACGCTCTCCAGGTGGTCAAGGCGGCGGCCGAGGCGGGAGCCGAATGTGTCGTCCTCTGCGACACCAACGGAGGTTCTATATCGCAGGATGTCTACGATATGGTAACCAGGGTGCGGTCGGAGACGGACGTAGACCTGGGGATACACACCCACGACGACACCGACCTCGCCGTGGCCAACGCCATGTCTGCGATACAGGCTGGGGTCAAGCAGGTCCAGGGGACCATCAACGGCTATGGCGAGAGGTGCGGCAACGCCAATCTCATATCCCTGATTGGCAATTTGAAGCTGAAAATGGGTATAGATTGCGTTACCGACGCCCAGCTTGCCAAGCTCACGGAGGTCTCACGGTATGTCAGCGAGGTGGCCAACATGACCGCGTATGGCTTCCATGCCTACGTAGGCGCTAGCGCCTTCAGTCATAAAGGCGGGTTGCATGCGTCGGGGGTGGCCAAGGTCGAAGAAAGCTACCAGCACATACCGCCGGAGAAGGTGGGCAACATCAAACGTGTCGTAGTGTCCGAGCTTTCTGGCCGAAGCAATATATTGCACAAACTGCGAGAGATGGGTATAGATAAGCTGATTTCCAAGGAGCAGACACCTAAGATTCTGGACTTGATAAAGAACCAGGAGAAGAAGGGTTTTCAATACGAGGGGGCCGAGGCCTCCTTCGAGCTGATGGTGCGTCGCACATTGCCCGACTACCGGCCTCTCTTCGAGCTGGTGGACTTCATGGTGGTCATAGAAAAACACCGCAGGTCGTCTTCCAGCGACGTCGAAGGGATGCTGTCGGAGGCCACCGTAAAGGTGAGGGTTGATGGAGAGGTGATGCACACAGCCGCCGAGGGCAACGGCCCCGTCAACGCCCTGGACAACGCCCTCAGAAAGGCAATCCTACAGTTCTATCCAAGCCTAGAAGTCGTGCGCCTGGTGGACTTCAAGGTACGCGTAGTAGACCAGGGAACGGGCACGGGAGCGATAGTTCGAGTGCTTATCGAGTCCACCGACGGGGAGAGGGTATGGAGCACCGTCGGCTCCTCCGGAAACGTCATCGAGGCAAGCTGGATGGCCCTGGCCGATAGCCTGGAATACTGGCTAATCAGGAATCAGGCGGCCAGCCCCGCGTAGCCGCTCCTCTACACCACTCCCCAAGGAAATCCTTGACATTGTAGCCACTAAGGGTGTAGAAAGGCCATATCCATAAGGACTTCTTTTTACCCATCCTCATCCTGTTGCTGCTGCAATGTCTTTAACTCCTGGAAGTGGTTGTGAACGCTTCATCCTCATCACATGCGTACGACCGCTCTGATTTTTGTTCTGAGTTCCCTTGTCCTCACTGCGGAAACCTGCTCTACTAAGATACTTCAACGCCTTCACTCACTGTTTGTTTGACTCCAAGATGCTCTCTCATCCCCCTCCAGACTGCCCATGGCCTCCTTGAACTCACGTTGCTTCATTTCTGCCTCCAGAGTTAACCCCTCCCACTCCTTCGCAAGCTGGTCTATAATCGTTTCCAACTCCTTGTGTCTGACGGCAGCTAACCTGATCTCTTTCGGGTCGCCGTAGCTAGCTGGCCTGGAAAGGTAGCTCTCCAGTTCGCGAGACTCCGCCTCAAGCTCCGCCAGCCGCGCCTCAATCTCGCTGAGGCGCTTCTTGATTGGCTGGGTCTCCCTGTAGTAGTTGTTCCGAAGCTCCCCTTCCGCCGTCTTACGCCGACGCTCCAGGTCCCTGGGCGATACCTCTCGCCTGGCGTTCGATGCCCCGGCCTGTGGACCGTTCTTCTCGCCTAGCGCCTCGCTCTCCTTCGACGCCAGGTACTCATCATAGCTCCCCTCAAATACAATGGGAGAGCCGTCCCTGATCTCGATGATCTTGTTGGCGGTCTCCCGTATGAGTGTGCGGTCGTGAGTGATGAAGCACAGCGTGCCGTGGTAGGCATCCAATGCGTCCGAAAGTATTTCGCGTGAGGTGATGTCCAGGTGGTTAGTAGGCTCGTCCATAAGCAAAAAGTTGGCCGGCCTCAAGAGCATTTTGGCCAGCGACAGCCGTGCCTTCTCGCCGCCGGATAGCACAGCCACCTTCTTGTATACGTCGTCGCCTCTGAATAGGAACGCCCCAAGAAGCCCCCGCAGCCTCTGCTCCGGCTCCTCCGGCGCAATCAGCTTCAACTCCTCTACCGCTGAGTTCTCAGGCTTCAGCAACTCAAGCTGGTGCTGGGCGTAATAGGCCGTCGTGACGCCGTACCCTGGCTTTCGCTCGCCCACCTCAATGGGCAGCACTCCAGCCAGGATCTTCAGCAAAGTGCTCTTACCTGCGCCGTTGACTCCCACTAGCGCCACCCTGTCTCCTCGACTCAGCGTCAGGTTGACTTCCTCATACACCACCTTCCCGTCGTAAGCCTTTCGGATATGCTTCAGAGCCATAATCTCATACCCACTTCGGGGCGGCTCTGGAAAGGAGAAGTGTATCTTCTTGGTAGTTCTGGGCACTCTCACCCGCTCCACCTTTGACACCTGCTTAACCCTGCTCTGCACCTGGGACGCCTTGGTAGCCTTGTAGCGGAACCTCTCGATGAAACGCATCTGCTTCTTCAGCTTGACTTCCTGCCTCTTGGCCGTGGCCTCGCGTACCTTTATATCCTGCTCCCTCGCCTTAACGAACTCGTCGTAGCCCCCGTGGTAGAAGACCACCTCCTCCGGCTCGATGGCGATGATTTTGCCCGCCACCCTGTTCAGGAAGGCCCTGTCGTGGGAGGTGACTAGCACCGCTCCCTGGTACGACTTCAGGTACTCCTCGAACCAGATGCACGTTTCCAGGTCCAGATGGTTGGTGGGCTCGTCCAGAAGAAGCAGGTCCGGATTAAGCACCAGAAGCTTGGCCAGCGTCGCCCGCACCAACCAGCCTCCGCTGAACTCCCTCAGCGGTCGCCTCATGTCCTCCCTAGAAAATCCCAGGCCAAACAGGACGGCTTCAGCCTCGTGCTCCATGTCGTATCCGCCCTCCGCCTCGAACCTTAACTGCAACTCTCCCAACTCGTGCAATAGCTCCTCCGAGGCACCCTCTTCCCCACCATGCTCCAGCGCCTTTTGCAACACCTCAATCCTGTGGGCCAATCCCGCCTTCTTCGGCGAGGATTGGCCCACCTCGTCCAGCAGCGTGGTCTGGGAATAGGGCGCACCCTCCTGTAGGGTGTAGCCGATGGTGATATCCGAGGGGCGGCTTATGAGGCCCGAATCCGGCAGCATATTCCCTACGATGATCTCCAACAGTGTTGTCTTACCGGCGCCGTTGGGCCCTGTAAGCGCTATGCGATCTCTGGGCGCCACGTTGAATGTGATGCCACTGAAAAGCACCTTCTCCCCAAAGGCCTTCGATATATTTGTAACGCTTAGCATAGGTAACTCAATTGATCTCTAGGCATAAAAGCCTGCAACAATTGTACACTCTGTTGCCCTGGCCTCCCATGCGAAGACGCACCTAGGTAATTCCAGGGGTCGCTGATCCCAGTCGAAGCCATACCCTCACCCACTCGTCATTGCGAGTAGTCCCTCCAGTTCTGCTCATCTTGGGATGAGTAATCTCTACCTACCACAATTCTACTATCACAAGTAACCGTCTTAGCAATTGAAGAGTGGACGCACCGCTTGACTAAAGTGGCATAGACATTCTTTTGCCATGGTACTATTGAGATGGATTATTTCGTAGCAGGTCACGAACTTACTTGTAGAATTGGAGTCTCCGCCCCACCGAACATTCGGTGGGATGTATTCGGTAACGGGCCCGCATCAAGCTCTCTAAAACCAACTCCTTGCGGAGCATCGTTCACACGGGTAATATTCAGGGCAAGCTACTAAATAGCAGAGGTCTGAAAAGTGAAAAGAGGGTGAAATGGGAAGGCTAGACGGAAAAGTGGCGCTGGTCACCGGCTCGGCGCGAGGCTTCGGGAAGGCGATGGTGTTGCGCTTTGCCAAAGAGGGCGCAGACATCGTTGTAAATGACCTGTCAGTGGAGCAAATGGAGGCCACGGTTGCAGAAATCAGAAGCTTGGGGCGCAAGGCCATCGCTATCAAGGCCGACGTATCCAGGAAAGACGATGTCCAGAGAATGGCTTCGGTTGCTCTGGATACCTTCAAGAAGATCGACATACTCGTCAACAACGCGGGGACCTTCCGCCACAGAGACCTGCTTGAAATGACGGAAGAGGAATGGGATGCGGTGCTCGATGTAGATCTCAAGGGGCCGTTCTTGAATATCCAGGCTCTTGCCCCTCACATGATAGAGCGAGGGTACGGCAAGATCATTAACATCTCCTCAATCGCCGGGCTGGGGTCGTCCAATGCCGAGATGGCCAACTACGCCTCCGCCAAGGCTGGCCTCATCCAGTTGACCAAGGTCGCGGCACGGCGGCTAGGCCCCCACGGAATAAACGTCAACTGCATAGCTCCGGGGTTCGTCGTGACCGACTTCACTTTCCTGAACAGAACGCAGGAGGAGGTGGAGGCAATTACCGAATACCGAACGAGGCACGCACTCCTCGGCAGGGCCGGCACGCCGGAAGACATCGCCAACTTGGCCCTCTTCCTGGCTTCGGACGAATCGTCCTTCATTACAGGCCAGACCATCCTCTGCGATGGTGGCCGCGTAGACCGCTGGTAATGTTGAACCGCATGCCCTTGGCGAAAGATAGGTGCGATGCTCTACGCTCATACTAAGCCTGTCGAAGTATGGGGCCCTTACCCGCGCCTCCTCCCTCTGTCATTCCGAGGAGTCCTGAATCGGGACGACGAGGAATCTATCGTTGCGCCTTCCTTCACACACCAGGTATACGGCGCTACAATAAGTCATACTCCTGTTGCTCGTACACAAAACGCCAACGTTCTATCAAGAAGGACGACCATAGGTAGAAACTGAGAGGGAATTTATGACTACGACAGATAATTTGTCCATGCCTTTGGGTGAGGCAATTTTTACATTGCGCGCCATACGTAGGCTGAAGCCCGATCCTATCGCTGATGAACAGCTGCATACTATTTTGGAGGCGGCAATTCGGGCACCCAACGGAGGCAACAATCAGCCCTGGCATTTCGTTGTGGTCAAGGATGCCGAGCTGCGGAAACGACTCGGTGAACTCTATCACGAGGCCTGGTGGGCGAAGCGAAGAGATGCTGGCGTCTTCGGCCCTGAAGACGTTCCACCCGGCGACGGCATTTCTCAATCCGCCATGAGGCTGGCGGACGAAATAGGAAATGCGCCTGTGTTAGTCCTGTTATGCGCCACCAGTCGAGGCCCGGGGCCAATGGCCTCGGTCATACCATCAGTGCAAAATCTGCTCCTGGCAGCCAGAGCATTGGGAATCGGGGGCACCATCACCACCCTACATCCCCAGGTGGAGGAGCGAGTGCATCAGCTATTTGGTCTTCCTGATACAGCGCAAGTTGTCTACTGTATTCCTCTGGGGTATCCAGGTGGGCACTTCGGCCTCACCCAGCGAAAGCCACTCTCTGAGGTATGCTCCTACGATCGCTGGGGCAGCCCTCCACCGACCACTTCCCTCCAGTAAGATGCCCAGGCAGTTTCACCACCGCGCTTGGCCTGTCAGACATAACTATCCTCTGCGACGGTGGCCGCGTAGACCGCTGGTGATGCTGAAACGCATGCCCTTGGCGAAGGAATAGGGCGGTGCAATCCCTCGCTCACCCACTATCCGCACCTGCCTTTCCCATGCTCTATTCTCGCTCCCTTTATGGGGGAGAGTCAGAGAGGGGGACGCACTCCTGCCTCTACCCAAGGAGCGGTAGCAACACGGGTCCAGGGTGCACCCTGGCGGCAGCAATTCGGGTGCAGGGCTTGCCCTGCGGATTCGTTTCGCCCAGAAAAAGTTTTCAGCTACGGAAATCGGCGAAACGAATCCCCCAGCACCTTAAAAAAAGTAGCCGTTAGACCCGCCGGCCAAAAGCTAAGGGGGAGTCCATATTTGGACTCCCCCTTTCAAAGTCGTATGCAGCCAGATGCTAGAGCGTTTGCAGCCCTGAGTCGCCCCCGCCGTCGGGGATGGCTGGGATGTTCAGAGAACTTGGAGCGGCCTCGCCGCCGTCATCGTCGTCATGCTGGCAGAAGGGAGGTGCCTTCTCCTCCGGCAGCCTGTCACAGACCTTCTCCATTATCTCAGGGTTGATCTCGAAACCCCTGCCTATGAAGAAGCGAGGCCCCTTGTGGGGCTTTTGCCGAGGGCCAATTCCGTGGAAGGGCTTTTTCTGTGGATCTGGCCTGGGGCCAATCCCGTGTCCTGTCTTGAGACCACCGACAGCCACCATCTCCACCTCGCCGTCCACGCTGACAACCCTTACCTGTTGGTCCAGTTCAATGTCGCTTAGCTCCGCCTTGCGGCCGTTAACCACCACCTGGCTGTCGTCGGTGAGCTGGAAGGTCACGTCGTCGGTGCCGTCCGCCGGCGATACCGTAATAGAGTTGGCGTCCTGACTAACCGCTGAGACCGTCCCACTCAGCAGGCTTATGGTCTTGGAGCCTTCATCCGTGCCGATGACAATCTCCGCGCTCCACGCTTTATTCAGGAATGGGGAGGTCAGGATGCCAAGGAGTGAATTTCCATTGGGCAAATTACGCCTGATATCAGGACGCTGCGGCCTGTCTGGAAGTTCTCGCTCGCCCACTGTTACCTGGACGGTGATATTAAGATCGCCACGAAGGATGTCTATACTAAGGACATCCCCTACCTGGGAGGAGTGCACCGCCTCCAAAACAGTCCTCGCTCCGTCAACCTGCTGTCCATTGATGGAGAGAATAACATCCCCAACCTCTAGCACTCCTCCCGAGGGGCCGTCCTCCAAGACTCTACGGACCACCGCACCACCCGGAACCCCCACCTCCTCAGCCTTGGCTGGACTCAAAGTAGAAACTACGACGCCTATGAACGGCCTGCTTTCTGACTGACTTACAGCTCTCTCGCTGGCCGTTTCGTTGGATTCGCTACTGCCCTTGAATGAGGCCGAATTTCCTGCGACAATCGCCACGGAGACAGCCAGGGCCAATAAGGCCACCACCGCTCCAACTAACCACCTACGCATGTTGTGCCTCCTTTTGTGTTATATCTTCGACTTATATAACGAAAAGAGGCAGCACAAGGTTAGCATCCATCCTTCCCATCCTCCGGAATCCCTTGCACTGCCTCTAACAAAAGGGGGCTACTTTACTTTACGATTTGGCCCCTAATTCAGATTCATGAACTTTAACCTTTTATGTGGAGTTTCCCCTCCTCTATTTCGCCATCTGGACTTATACGAAAGACACGAATATCTGGATTTTGTTTGTCCAACAGAGAAACCAAGACGTACCAGACGTTGAGCCAGCCGTTCTGGACAGCCATGCGAACGTCGGTAGCCGAGGGGTAGGCTGGGGAGTGGGTGTGGGAATGGTAGAAGGCAACGAACTGCCAGCCGTTCCTGTCGCAGTCTTTGTCGGCTTCTAGCTGGCCCAAGGGATCCATCCGATATCGGTACGGGCTCTTGTCAGAATTGACGACCCGATACAGTTTCATTACATGGTCATTCTTGCCCCCCAGTATGCCGCAGCACTCGTTAGGGTCTTCTTCCAGAGCGTGGGTGACCATTTCGTCCGCATCTTTTCGACTGATGATTAACAACATACCCTCCTAAATGAAGACGACTCCGAATATGAGATGTATCATATTAGTGGTCTGATGCAAGCGCAAGCAACTCGATGAAAGGAAGTCTGAACGCCAGAATCTCATTCGCCTCTTATAGAGCGACTCGTCTTTGTCCTAGCCACGTGGAAAATGAGAGGCGCCAGACCTCCAGCAGCGCTCCTTGAACACTCACTGAGACCAGAAAGAAGCTCCACACAAACGGCCGGTCGAATAATAGGTCTCTCACCAGCACAGCGATGGTCCCGCATACTAGCCAAATTAGCGGCACACGCCACCAGGCCTTCTTGGGCTCTGCTATAGTGGATTTACGAAACGCACCCAGCCAGGGAGAGATAAAAAGCCAACTTAGCCCAAATGGCAAAAGATTGCGCGCAAAAACACCCAGGGAAACTATGCCTTCATGGCTCAACGTTCCAAGAAAAATAAAGAGAAGAAACACTATGGTGTCACCCATCAAAAGTAGAGCATAGCGCCAAATCTGAAATTCTAACGAAACTCTAAAACCCAAGTCGACTTTCCCACCTCTTCATACAAACCAGAAACACCAATATGGACATTGTGGACTGATTCTACGATCAGCTCAAGCTCCAAAGAGCCTATGTTTGGGAGAACACTAAACAGAAGCGCCGCTGTGGTATTGACAAATTGGGATAATATAGTGTAAAATCTAGTTGGTTCCAAGTTGAGGACGTGATAGCAGTGCGAGAAAATGGAGCTTGGAGCTAATTCCGTTACGGATTAGGCTTTTATGGGTCCTAACCGTAAGGAAAGGAGGGGACGGACATGATCAGGTTGTTCAAGCTGATGTCCAATTGGAAATTCCCTCAGTATAGCCTGACCGGCGAGCTCCGCTAACATTGGTAAGAACGTCGATCAGGCCAGCAGAGGCTGCTCCTTCTGAGATTTAGGCCGCTGTCCATGCGACGCTAAAGGGCCAAGGAAACCAGTCCCGTAAGACTGATGATGAAGAAGCGGTCAGGACACAAAGAAATGTAACTAAGAAGCCTGGAGAAGTTAGCTCCAGGCTTCTTAGTTATTCAGCAGAGCGGAAACTCTATACGCCAGCCAGGTTTCGCCCCTCCTCGAGCAGTCTGTTAACCTCACCTGAACTCTCGGCCTCGGCATAGACCCGCAGAAGAGGCTCAGTTCCAGAGAATCTGACCAAAAGCCAATATCCTCCCTCCAAGACGAAGCGGTACCCATCTCGAGTATCAATCTCCTTCACCCTTTTGCCTGCGATATAGTCTGGCCTGGATTTTGAAACCCTCTGCTGAATGGCCCCACGCTGAGAGGGATCAAAACGCAAGTCCAGACGGTCGTAGAAATGGGGTCCTACCTTGCTGTACAAAAAATCCACCAGTTCAGAGGGACATCTGCCTGTCTTAACCATCATGTCGAGGAAAAAGAGGCCACTAAGAATTCCATCGCGCTCTGGGATATGCCCTCGGAAGGCGTAACCGCCGCTCTCTTCACCCGCCGCCAGAGCGCTCTCTTCCCTCATAACTGGACCCAGGTATTTGAAGCCTACCGGTGTGTTAAACGTAGGAACTCCATATATATCCCCTAGCTTGTCTATCATAGTAGTCATAGTAAGGGAGCGCACCAAAGGCCCCCTCTCTCGACGAGTGTCCAGCAAGTAAAGACAAAGCAAGGCAAAGGTCTGTAGTGTAGTGATAAACTGGCCCTTCTCGTCCACTATGCCTAGCCTATCGGCATCGCCGTCTAAGGCAATTCCGACGTCAGCGCCGCGCTTTATCACTGCGGTGGAGAGCTTGAGCAAGTTGTGAGCCACAGGCTCCGGCTGAGAGACACCAGGAAAGTTGGGGTTATGAGCGCCATTTATCTGCGTTATCCGAGTAGAACCCCCAGCAAGCAACCTGGGTATGTAGCCAATCCCACTGCCGAACATGGGGTCAACAACGACGGCAAGCCCAGCGTCCTTTATGGCACCCAGGTCCACTATACGCTGAAGATGCTCCAGGTAAGGGAACATAGGGTCTACATACTCGACGAGGCCCTTCTCTTCACCCTCTGACAAGGGCATGCTCTTTACTTCACCCTCAGCTTCAATTTCGGCGATGTGGGTCTCTAGGGCATCCACTTCCTCCTGGGAAGCACTCCCCCCATACTCCGGTTTGTATTTGAAGCCGTTCCACGCGGGAGGATTGTGGCTGGCCGTTATCACCACGGCCCCGGCGAGCTCACGGTGTACCACGTTGTAGCTAATCACAGGGGTCGGAGCAGGTTTGCGACAGAGGAATGCCTTGACACCATTGGCGGCTGAAACCCCGGCTACGGCAGCGGCAAAGCGGTCCGAGGCAAACCTGGTGTCGTAGCCAATGAGCAATCCCTTTGATGATGCCCCTGTAGCTTTCAGATATTCGCACGTGCCTTGGGCGCAGATTCTAACGTTGTCGAAGGTGTAGTCCTCAGCTATGAGACCTCTCCAGCCATCCGTACCGAATTTAATTGCCATTTTGTATCTCTACCCAGACCTTCTGCGTATTTGAATTCAAGAAGAGGTAACTAGCTATGAATAGCCTCATCTGCGATGCTTTCCACTAGCTGCTTCAGGGACCTAGGGTCATTGACTGGAATCCAGCATCTGCCTGGTATCTGCACAGCGTAAAGACGCCCTTCTGAAGACAGTAATGGAAAGAGGACTGCCTCAAAGTCGGCCTTTTGGGTCAGGCCAAAGAGGCGTTCAAAACAGTCATAAACAGCCGCCGAGAATAGGGTGACGCCCACGTGAGCGGGCACCGGTATCATCGGATACATCTCTATCTCTTCTATCACGCTCTTCTGCACCTTCATGCCCGTGTAGGGGTACGGCGTTTCATCAACCACCACTGCCGTAGCGACCATGTCTTTAGCGACGCCCGCCATATGCCCACCTACGACGTCACGAGGGAAGCTACCCGGATAACCTACTATCTGGTCGTCTGGGTTGTGAACGATGAGATTGCTGGACTTAGATATGGAGCCGTTTAGCAAGGCGTTAAGAATAGCGCCACCCTTCCCGACAGGTTTTTCCGGATCGTAGCTGTAGGTAACGCTGATGCCCATCTCTGAGCCGTCGCCCAGAAGGTCCACTATAGTAGATGCCTCGTGATAGACCAGGGCGACAAACCGCTTGAAGCCGGCGTCACGGTACATACGTATGGTACGCTGGATCATTGTGTCGCCGTTGGGCAACAGGAAGGAGGCCTTGTTTACTCTCTGAGCCTCGGTCAAGGACTTGAGGCGAGCGCCTTCGCCGCCGGCGGTAAGAATCACCGTACTGTTGGTCACGAATTCCTGGTAAAGGGTCTCGTCCAGCTCTGGTGCCGCCTCAAAGCTGGCTATCTCACCTCTCAGGTACTCGAAGGACTGTTTCAACTCTGTCCTCTAATCCTAACTATGCAACTCATTTTGGAGTCATGCCGCTTCTGCGGTCATTGGTCATGTCCACCTGAGACTCAATAGGGGCAAGGTTGCAACGATAACATCCAATTCTTGAAAGTAACGACTAAGAACCTGTAGACTCTTGCGGCTTTGCCTCGCTAATGAAAGCCTCTCTACGAAGGATGTCCGCCTTGTCTGTCTGCTCCCATGGCAGGTCAAGATCGGTTCGTCCGAAGTGTCCGTAGGCGGCAATCTGCTTATATATGGGCCGCTTGAGATCAAGGTCTCGTATAATAGCACCTGGCCGCAAGTCGAAGTTTTTCTTAATGAGGGCTACGATGTCCTGGTCAGGTATCTTGGCGGTGCCGAGCGTTTCTATGTCTACAGAGACAGGATGAGCAACACCGATGGCATATGAGACATCCACCTCTATGCGATCGGCAATGCCAGCAGCCACGATGTTCTTGGCGACGTAGCGAGCCGCATATGCAGCCGAGCGATCCACCTTAGTAGGATCCTTCCCAGAAAAGGCGCCTCCACCATGCCTAGCATAAGCCCCGTAAGTGTCGACCTGCAGCTTGCGTCCTGTTAGGCCGGTATCTGCTACTGGCCCCCCTATGACGAACCGTCCCGTGGGGTTTACCAAGTATTTGGTATTCTTATCTCTATACTGGGCAGGAATGATTTCTTTAGCGACCAACTCTACCATATCCCGCCTTATGACATCTTGTCCGATTTCTGGGTCGTGCTGAGCGCTTATCAAGACGGTGTCGACACGTTTAGGCACTCCGTACGAATATTCTACCGTCACCTGAGCTTTGCCATCGGGCCTCAGATAGGGCAAGATGCCTTCTTTACGCAAGTAGGCCATACGGCGACAAAGGCGATGCGCCAAAGAAATTGGCAACGGCATGAGTTCGGGGGTCTCGTTACAAGCGAAACCCGTCATCATGCCCTGATCCCCGGCTCCTATAGCATCTAGATCCTCCTCCATCGAACCATTAACAGCACCCTTTTCCCTGACTTCAAGCGAGAGATTAACTCCCTGAGAGATGTCAGAGGACTGCTCCTTAACAGTGACCATAACACCACACGACTCGTAGTCAAAGCCGTAGTGGGCGTCTGTGTATCCGGCTTCTTTGATGGCATTTCTCGTTATTGAAGCAATGTCTACGTAACAATCTGTGGTTATTTCACCCATAACCACAACCAGCCCTGTGGTAGTACAGGTTTCACAGGCGACGTGCCCTTTAGGGTCCTGGGCCAATATAGCGTCAAGGATGGCATCTGATATCTGATCGCATAGCTTGTCCGGATGGCCCTCGGTAACCGATTCCGAGGTGATAAAGTGAGATGGTGCGCTATAAAATGTAGCTCCCATAGGATTAGTCCTCCTTAAATTTGCTCACATAAGATTATATTTCTCGGTTCCTCCACGGCGGAGGCCCTGTTTGATTTTCACCAATCAAGTACAGTCCACTGGATGAATTAACACAATTCCCCTGCTGGTTAATCTACCGACGGAAGTCATATTTGATCTTGAGCTGTCTATTTGTCAAAAGGGGCTATGGTCTCCAGCATAATATTTGATGGAACGGCCCAGCTGATGCCGGAGCCAAGGGTAGGAATGATACCAAGAGAAGCTATGCCAATGACCTCGTCTTTTCCATTCAATAGCCGCCCTCCAGCAAACATATATCGAGAGGACTGACGCTGTGACAATCAGAACCAAATTTAACGCTAAAAGCGTCCAACGGCCTTTCACTTAGCCGCCCCGTCATCATCAAAGTTTCTTTTACCCATGGTATTCACACTTCCGTTTATGAGCCACAAGCGACCAGAGGGAAACGACTTTATCTTAGGTGCCAGTCTCCCAGCTACCAAAGTACTTGTCCTGCTCTAGAGTCAAGGAGTCTATAGTCACCCCCAAGGCAGCGAGCTTGAGACGTCCCACCTCTTTATCTATCTCCTCTGGGACAGGATACACCTGGTTCTCTAATTTGCTGGCGCTCTTTGACACATACTCAGCACAAAGGGCTTGATTCGCGAAGCTCATGTC
The DNA here is from genome assembly GCA_965249025.1 of Dehalococcoidia bacterium. Classification (GTDB taxonomy): domain Bacteria; phylum Chloroflexota; class Dehalococcoidia; order Lucifugimonadales; family CAYTFF01. The sequence goes on from OZ252215.1 coordinate 227,766, forward strand.
CATAACGGAAGAAGGATGTCCCTCTGCAGCGGTCAGATTTATCAATCTACCTTCCCCAAGGACGAATATTTTCTTGCCATCAGGGAGGGTGTATTCTTCTACATAGTCTCTGATTTTGCGCTTTTGCTTGGCGATCTTATCAAGGGCTTCGATATTTATTTCAACGTTGAAATGGCCACTGTTGGCCACAACGGCCCCGTCCTTCATAGCCTCAAGATGGTCTATGTTGACCGTGTTGAGACCACCGGTTACGGTGACGAAAATATCACCGATTTGGGCGGCTTCATTCATAGTCATAACCTGATAGCCGTCCATAACCGCTTCTAACGCCCGAACAGGGTCTATCTCTGTGACGATGACATGAGCACCCATGCCGTTTGCCCGCATAGCCAAGCCCTTGCCACACCAGCCGTATCCGGCAATCACCATTCTTTTCCCGGCCAAGAGTATATTAGTAGCCCTGATAATGCCATCGATGGTGCTTTGTCCTGTGCCGTACCGATTGTCAAAGAAGTGCTTTGTCTGAGCCTCGTTCACAGCGACGATAGGGTACCTGAGCTTGCCCTGGCTCGCCAGGCTACGTAGCCTGATAACGCCTGTGGTGGTCTCCTCAGTGCCACCTAATAAGTCTGGCAGAAGATCCGTCTTATCTTTATGGAGAGTCGCCACTATGTCTGCGCCGTCGTCCATGGTTATGTTAGGGCGATGCTCCAAGGCGGAGTAGATGTGGCGGTAGTATGTATCGTTGTCCTCGCCCTTGATGGCAAAGGTGGGAATGCCCTCCTCCACCAGAGCAGCGGCAACGCTGTCCTGGGTGCTCAAGGGGTTGCTAGCGCACAAGGAAACCTCAGCGCCTCCGTCGCGAAGGGCCAGGGCCAAATTGGCGGTCTCCGTTGTAACGTGCAAGCAGGCCGTGATCCGAACGCCCCTCAAGGGCCTTTCCTTAGCGAAGCGTTCCCTTATTAACCGCATAACTGGCATCTCTCTGGCCGCCCATTCGACTCTGAGATGGCCCTCTTTTGCTAGGGAAGAGTCTTTAACATCTCCCCTGGTCGTCTGTGTACTCAAACTGTTCCTCCTAAATGTACTAACATTTCTCTTCGGAGCTATCCACTTGTAATAAACATCCCGTAGTAGCCTCTGGATCATATTATCTAAACTGCTGGAGGTGTCCAGCAGAATGTGGACTTGCGGTGGCAAATATACTAAATCCTATGTCATATAGCCATTTCTCCAATTTGTATTCTAAGGCTCATCACCGTAGCTGGTCGGCAGGTTTTCGCTAATCCATGTAGGTGTGCCATCCTCTATGTTGAACAGACGCTCCGGCTCTATACCCATAGCAGCGGCCATCTCACAAGCCAAGCCACTTCGCACGCCCGCCGCGCAGATGAACAAGAGCTTCTTGTCTTTGGGTAATTCATCAATCCTCTGCATCACATCGTCTACTGTTATGAAGAGCGCTCCTTTGATGTGTCCTGCCTTGTACTCATCGGGTTGACGCACGTCTATAGCTACAGAGTCGTCATCTTGCAACATCTGATGAGCCTCTTCCGGCGAAATACGGGTGTATGGTTCACCCGGGTCTCTTCTAGCCATAATCTGTCCTCCTAGACGTTTCAGTTCTCGATGTATTTCCCTATCAGAAGACGCAGGTCCCTTTTTACGTTTTCAGATATGTGTTCCGAAGCCGTTATGATAGCATCCTTGAGGGCGGATGAACAAACGCAGTCGCGATGGGTAGGGATTCTTGGGATGATCTCTTCCAAGACTCTCTTGGACATGTCCACAATTTTCATCAGGTTAGCGGCTACCACGCTGACGGACACGGACTCCTCCGTATCGTGCCAGCAGTCATAATCGGTTACCAGAGCCAGGATGCCATAGCAAATCTCCGCCTCCCTGGCCAGTTTAGCCTCTGGCAGGGCTGTCATTCCGATGATGCTAGCGCCCCAGGAGCGGTACAAAGAAGATTCGGCTCTGGTAGAAAACTGTGGTCCTTCCATGACCACGTAAGTCCCTCCTCTGTACGTAGCGCCCTCCGTCTCTTGAGCTGCCCCTATCAGCATCTCACCGAGGACAGGGCAAAATGGGTCAGCGAAGGCAACGTGGGCTGCTATACCCCCGCCAAAGAAGGTGTTGGCCCTGTTCCTGGTACGGTCTATTAGCTGGTCAGGCACCACTATGTCCAAGGGTTTGATCTCATCCTTGAGGCTTCCTACGGCGCTCACCGATATGATGCGCTCTACCCCCAAAGACTTGAGGGCATATATGTTGGCCTTGGCGGGAATCTCAGTGGGAATCAGTCGATGTCCCTTCCCGTGACGAGGCAAGAAGGCTACGTTAATATCCTTTAACGATCCCAGAATTATGGAACCGCTAGGGGAGCCAAAGGGTGTGTCTATATCTACTGTCCTCACATTGGTCAGGGACTCCAGTTGATAGAGGCCTGTACCACCAATTATGGCAATCTGAGCCTCAGACATGAACGGCCTCCAAAGATGAACGAATAGAGACCTCGTAGGGTTCTCTTAGAACACCGACCTCCGTCACTAAGGCAGCCACGTACCTATGAGGCGTGACATCGAAAGCCGGGTTGAACGCTTCCGCCTCTAGTGGAGCAGTCTGTACCCCAGCAAACGTGGAGACCTCTTCAGAGGAACGCCCCTCGATGAGAACGGCATCGCCCGAAGGCAGGCTTCTGTCGATGGTGCTGGTAGGTGCCGCAACGTAAAAGGGCACCTCGTTTTCCTTGGCAAGCACCGCCAAGGAGTATGTCCCAATTTTATTGGCCACGTCTCCGTTGGCCGCGATACGGTCAGCGCCTACGATAACGGCATCGATTTCGTCCCGTTTCATCAAGTATCCTGCTGCCGAATCTACGATGAGGGTGCAGGATATGCCTTCCTGCAACAACTCCCAAACGGTAAGACGCGAACCCTGAAGTAATGGACGAGCCTCACATGCAAAGACCCTCTTGACTTTGCCCTGCTTCCAGGCCGTTTTGACGACTCCTAATGCGGTCCCGTATCCTCCGGTAGCCAGCGCTCCTGTGTTGCAGTGGGTAAGTATGGCCGCCTTACTATGAATCAAACCTGCGCCAAACTCTCCTATGCGCCTGTCTGCCTCCTCCCCCTCCTTGTGTATTATCAGGGCCTCTTCCAATAAAGCCGTCCTAGCGGCATCGATGGAATTGCATGAGGCAGCTGCGTTAAGCACTCGATGAACGGCCCAGCTTAAATTTACGCCAGTGGGGCGAGCCTGGGCAATCTCTTTGGCCGAGTTCTCCAGTCGTAGAAGGAAGTCCTTATATTCAGCGCTATCAATCTGGTTAGCAGCCATGACAACGGCATAGGCTCCCGCAATTCCAATGGCAGGCGCCCCACGAACCCTCATCTCCTGTATGACCTTGATGACACCATAATAGTCGTCCAGGTCTAAGAAGACAGCCTCCATAGGGAGACGGGTCTGGTCTATAAGCCTGACTCTGCCGTCAATCCATTCGATAAACTTCATTGGGGCCTCTTCAAGCAATAAAAAAGGCTTCTCGACAAAAGAAGCCCATGCCTTGTTCACTCTCATCTCTCGAGTCATTGCGACTCGACGGAATTAGCACCGTGCTGGAGACCAATTGCTGCTTATTGCCTGCCAGTCGGTTGCCGGGCTTCTTTGGGCCGATCCCTCCGCCGCTCTGGATAAGAGTGCTTTATCAGTTGATACGCACTTGGTGTATCCTACTATGAGACGCAGTTAGTGTCAAGGAAACCTTAGCTGAGCAGGTCTTTCTCAAGGATAGACTTGTAATATAAGCTAATAAGTAGTAAAAAGAGGAAAACCTCACTTTTGAAATGGAGGATGCTTTGGAAAAGGATGCCTACGTCCAAGCTTTACGAACCAGCGTGAAGGAGTTTGAGAGGCTGCGAAAGGAGCAACCCTGGCCCAATATGGACCTTTCCGGGGCTGATCTCTCAAGCTGCGACCTGAAGATGGCCCAGTTGGGCCGCATCAACTTGAGAGGAGCTGACTTCAGCAATTCCGATCTAAGCTACTCTAACCTGACCCACTCTAATCTGAGGGATGTCAAATTTTCCGGCGCCAGGTTATTTGGCGTCAACCTGCACAAGGCAGAGCTAGAGGGGGCCGACTTTCGCGGAGCCGTCCTTGGTGGTATGGAGGAAGACGGACGCATGTGCATCAATACATGGATGTTCAAAAACGTCCTCTGGAGCAGGGAACAGATCGAGTACTTCCTGGGTATTTTGAACCAAAACGACGAATGGGAAATCAAATACGAGATAGTTCCTAGAAAGGGCTGAGAGGCTTTGGCTAAGTTAGCGTTCAAGCACCCCATACTAAAGGTCTTTGAATATTCATTACGGCGATAGTACCATTCAATGTTTGCACTTTTTCGACCCCATGCCGAAGCATGGAGCACTGATGCCTCCGCCTTTAGGCCACAAACTATTTATCTTGACATTTCCAAAATACAGATTGCTCTATTGGGAGAGTCTAGAGAGGGTGTCCCTCGGAGTTTACCCTGAGCGTAGTCGAATGGGCAGGGGTTTCAGGGGATGTGCCCCTGAGAAAATACCTTCCTGGGCGTGGGTGGGATAGAACACCTTGTGCCTTTACCATGTAGAATTTCCTTACGGGGGTTACTTCACACAGAGAAAACGTCAGTTTATTTTGTTGATGACCATAAGGCGGAGGTCGAATAGACGTATCGTAAATTGGCGCCTTATTTTCTCCATGACCATAAGAAGGCGGCATCCTTGCCCATCTTTCAAAAGAGGCTTCTACCTGATGACCTCTGACCAGCCGCATTGACACTAATGGGGGTCAATTATATACTCGCAAGCGAGGTAGCTGTATAGATGGCGGAGATAAGGGTTGTTCATCCCGATCAGTTGGAGACCGAGGTCTCATCCGGAACGATGACGAGGCTGGCGGGGGTGTCCAAGGGCCTGGTAGGTGCTGAAGGGATTCATCTGGCGATAGCTACTGTCCCACCGGGCTGTCAGTCCAGCGCCCACAGGCATACCAATTGCGAGTCGGCTATATACGTGACTAAGGGACATGGTAAGATGTTAATCGGGGAGATGTTAGAGGAAGCTCTGGATATTGGCCCAGGAGATTTCATCTACGTTCCGTCCGGGGCCGTCCACCAGCCAGTGAACCGTAGCGCCACGGAGCCCTTAGAGATGATAGTGGCTCGAAACTCGCCTGTGGAGATCGTGGAGGAGCACGAGCCGCCTTTCGGGGCCAGACAGCCGTAAATTTAGTATGCAAAGCATGGGCCGCTAGCTCAGTCGGTTAGAGTGCCCCGACATGTCGGGGAGGTCCCTGGTCACGGTTAACGCAAAAACAGAAAGGAATTCGAAGTCTCATTTAAATTCGTGGGCCGCTAGCTCAGTCGGTTAGAGCGCAGTCCTGATAAGACTGAGGTCCCTGGTTCGATTCCAGGGCGGCCCACCACGAAACTTTTGCTAAACGAGTGCGAGCACTCCAGATGGAGAAGGAGGGATAGGCCATCTGCAACCATGCCAGGAGACGCTGATGAATCACCCGCTAAACCTAGATGAAGTTGAGCGGCAGGTTGCCCAAGAAACCAGACGCCGGGAAGCAAAAACGCTGGCCAGCATTGAGGCATTACTCAATGCTTTCTTGCCAGGCTTCCGCGAGACAGGTCAATTCAGGCCCACGGAAAGCAACCGACGTGAGCAGGTCTGGTGGCTCTTAGTAGGGCTGAGCTTTAATTCCCTACGTTGGGCGTTCCACCTCATTCAGGTTGGCTACTATACTCAGTCCCTTATCCTGGAACGAAGCGTCGAAGAGAATTGGCTAGTGTGCCAGGATTGCCTTGAACATCCTGAAACCCTCGAAGCCTTGTTTGATGACTCCAAAAGGATGCCTGCTTTCCGGGACATGGCGAAAAGGTTGCTACAAAACCTACGAAACACTTGGCAAGCTCCTAAGGGGCATCCCGAGCAGGCTTACGACATCCTCAGCTCCATCAGCCATCCTCGACCAAGGGCGCTTCGCCTTGCTTTCGACTTTGAAACAACCGCCCCAGAGTTGGCCCAGCATACAACGAGCCCTTATTCGTCTTCACATCTCTGAATATCCTTGTAGGCACGATATCCATCGCTGAATTTCTGGTGAGGCTTGCATCAGACGAATCCAAGCAGCCTCTTGTGGCGGAAAGGCAGCGGGCCAATGATTACTTGAAGCATCTGAGGCGCCGAGCGGAGACTCTAACTGTAGAGAACATGGATACCTAGCCGGAGAGAACATGGATACCTAGCCGGCTACCTGGAATCGAAGCTCAAAGACGGGCCAGGTTCTGGTTTCTGTACGCGATGGCCCACCAAACGGAGCCGAGTGATCTGGGCGTATATCACGCACTCTGGGATCTTGCGAGGACGTGGACCTCCCTTTCCAGTCGATCGCCAAGTCGGTCCTTCTCGACTTCAAGGTCGTACTGTGCCTGAAGGTTCAGCCAAAACCGGTCGGAAACGACGAAATAGCGCGAGAGCCGGAGGGCGGTATCCGCGGTTACAATGCGCTTGCCATGGACAATCTCATTGATGCGTCTGGGCGGCACACCAATCTCCTTGGCTAGACGGTACTGGCTGATTCCCAAGGGCTTCAAAAACTCCTCAAGCAGAACTTCGCCAGGGTGGACTGGCGAGAGTTTTCCATTGGTCATCAAACTGCCTCCCTAATGATAATCCACAATCTCTACGTCGTAAGCATCCCCGTCGCTCCAACGGAAGCAGATCCTCCACTGGTCATTGACTCGAATGCTATACTGGTTTTCTCTGTCCCCCGATAGCCTTTCCAGTCGGTTGCCGGGCGGCACGCGCAGGTCTTGCAGCGACTCTGCCGCATGGATGATGGCCAGCTTTCGTTGGGCAATACGCTGGACATCAACAGGGAGCCTTCGCAGCCTCTCTCGGAAAAACACTCTTCTCGTGTCCCTGTTGCGGAAGCTCCTGATCATCTAATCATAATAACGTGTGACGTTATCATCGTCAAGCGACAGATGGTCTAGGTGCAGTGATGAAAGCGGACGTTACAAGCCTTGCCAACCTAGTCCCTCTGCGTAGCCGCTCCAGAGTCTCCGCCCCTTTGTGGTTTGACTCCCCCTGGGGGTTGACCAGAAATGATCCAATTAGCAAGAGCGCAGCAGTTGCTCCAGCCTAAGCACAAGATCAGGCCTCAAAAAGTTCTGGTTTCTGTCTCCCAACGCTCCACTGACTCTTGTACCCAACATAGAGTGGACTCGCAATCGCTGCGGACACATCAGGCGTCATCCGTCTATATCCCATTTCTCCTTTAACCGCTATACTTTATCGATAAGTCAGACGTTGGGTGAAAGGTGGAAATTCGAGCCGCCTCAAGAAAACAATCAAAGAGACCCCTATCTGGGCCGTCATATTCCAGCTATGAACGAAAAAAGGTTTTAAAAAAACAAGGGGTTTCCAAGGAGATAATCAAACCATCAGGCTTTGCCGAGAGTAGCATACCTTGACAGTTAGAGCCGTTCTATTTAGTATGCGATAGCTTTGGTTGCAGCCAAGAGCCAGTTATCGAAGTAGAAGGGGGCGCTTCATGGAGATACTTCCTGGAATACACAGGATAGCAGTAGGTCGTTCCAACATAGATGGCCTTCATCCCCCCAACGCGTATCTGGTCATGGGACGCCGCTTTGCTATTATCGACACCGGGTACAACCGCCCAGACGACATAGACACCAGGGCCGCCTATTTGAATGGCCTCGGTGAGCCGGAGGTCGAGGCCATTGTAATTACCCATCGGCATATAGACCACGTGGGCGGTGCCTCGGCGCTGCACAGAAAAACGAAGGCTCCTATACTTGCTCACGCCGACGAGAAGAAGTATATTGATGAGCAGTTGGAAAGCCTCAGCGTCCATAGAACAGTCGCCGACGGCGATACCCTGGACCTGGGCGGCGCTACTTTGGAGTTCATCCACACTCCTGGACATACCTTGGGTAGCATCTGCGTACTGGTTAAAGAGACGGGCGTCCTCTTCACCGGCGACAACATCATGGGATTCGGTACCAGCGTCATCAACCCTAACGAGGGCGACATGGCCCTTTTCATTGAGTCGATGCGTAAGTTGAAGCGCTACGGCCTGAAGACCATCCTTCCAGGCCATGGCAACCCAGTTGCGGACCCCCAGGGCAAGATACAGGAGCTGATCGACCATCGGCTGGAGAGAGAACGCCAGATGCTCTCCTACCTGGAGGCAGGCAAACGGACGGTGGACGATTTCTTGAAGGAGTTTTACATAAAGCCGGGCATAAGCGCTGGTCTTCATGACATGGCCCGCGATCAGATAAGGTCACATCTCATCAAGCTAGAGCGAGAGGGCAAAATAGAGGCCTTGGATAAAGATGTCTACGCCGTAAAGTAGACCTCTGTGTCTACGTGGAGCCAACTGTTGGAGGAAGCCTCGCCTTCTGGCGTTTGTTCATATAGAATGAAGCTATGCCGTTCGATAAACAGGCCATATTTCCAATTACGTCCCAGGTCAACGGTCAAGGCCACCTTGTAATAGGCGGCTGCGATACGACAGAGTTGGCCTCCCAATTTGGCACTCCTCTTTATGTCTTTGACGAAGAGACCTTTAGAGGCATGTGTCGTGAGTTTATTGGGGAGTTCACCCACCTATACCCGGACACTCAGGTCGCTTATGCCTCCAAGGCCTACATTAACCCTGCCTTGGCTCGGATTTTCAAAGAGGAGGGCCTTGGCCTGGACGTGGTTTCCGGCGGTGAGCTGGCCATAGCCCAGGCGGTGGACTTTCCTCCAGATAAGATCTACTTCCACGGCAACAATAAAAGCCGTCAGGAGCTGGAGCAAGCTTTGGACTATGGCGTTGGTCGTATCGTTGTGGACAGCCTCCAAGAGCTTCATTTGCTAAACGGATTGGCCAAAAACAGGGGCTTGACTCAGCCTATCCTGCTGCGGCTTTCTCCCAGCGTCGACCCTCATACCCACAGCTACACCACCACTGGCACCCTGGACAGCAAGTTCGGCTTCGCTATAGAGACTGGTGATGCAGAGAAGGTCGTGAAGGAGGCTTTGAGAGCAGCGAACTTAGATTTAACAGGCCTCCATTTCCATCTCGGCTCTCCTATATTTGAGCTAGAGCCATATGCCATAGCTTTGGACGTTGTCTTGTCCTTCGCTGCTCAGTTCAAAGGAGACGGCCTTAGCCTTCGCGACCTCAGCCCTGGAGGCGGCTTTGCCATCGGATATCAGATGGAGAACCCTCCCCCTGCTATTGGTGATTATGCACAGGTCATATCCAGCGCCATCAAGACTCGCTGTAGAGACCTTGGGTTGGAAGAGCCACGCCTCATCATCGAGCCGGGCAGGTCCATCGTGGGTAGGGCAGGGGTGGCCCTCTATTCGGTGGGCGCTACTAAAGACATCCCCGGCGTGCGAAAGTACGTTTCCTTGGACGGTGGTATGGGAGACAATATCCGACCAGCCCTCTACGACGCTAAATATGAGGCGATGCTGGCCAACCGAATGGATGACCTACCGAAAGAGAAGGTCACCCTGGCTGGAAAATTCTGCGAATCGGGGGATATCCTAGTGAAAGACATCACTCTTCCTATAGCGGAGGCTGGTGACATAGTGGCCATTCCCGCATCTGGGGCATACAACTACTCCATGGCTAGCAACTACAACCTGGTACCCAGGCCGGCTGTCGTAATTGTGAGTGATGGACATGCTAGGCTAATCAGGCGTCGCGAGTCTTACCAGGACTTGATGGCCGTCGACATCTATTGAGAGGTTCGATGTGATGTGGCGTACTATCGGCCATGACAAGGCCATCGACATCCTCGACCGCAGTCTCCGTGATGATCGCCTTGCGCACGGATACCTGCTATTAGGCCCCCCAAATATAGGAAAAACGACCCTAGCCCTTGAGCTTGCCCAAGCTGTAAACTGTCTTGAGGTGAGTAAGCCTTGTAGCCAATGCGTCCAGTGTCGCAGGGTTGCTGAGGGCAAACACACCGATGTCCAGATAATTTCGCGAGACCAACAGCCTAGCCAGGGAGGTGAAAAGGCCAGAGCGGAAATAGGCATAGATCAGGTTCGGGAGATGCAGCGGATCGCCAGCCTCAAGCCCTTTGAAGGTAGATGTCGGGTCTTCATTTTCGACGAGGCAGACCGAATGAGCGATGAGGCGGCCAACTGTCTTCTCAAGACCCTGGAGGAGCCACCAAGCCAAGTGCTTCTGGTTCTTATTACTGACCGTGAGCCAGAGGCGCTGTTGCAGACCATCGTGTCCAGATGCCGTGTCATCGAGTTGCAGCCATTGCCGACTTCGGTGGTTGCCAAGCAACTTACCGAGCGATGGGAGGCAGAGCAGGCCAAGGCGGAGGAGTTGGCCCATATATCCAGAGGACGTATAGGATGGGCCGTCAACGCTCTAACGGATCCAAATTTTTTGGCCCCGCGCCAAGAGCGGTTGGAGCGTATGATCAATGCCCTTACAGGTGGCCTTGAGGAGCGCTTCGCCTATGCTGCCGAGATGGCTTCCCAGTTTAGCAGGGATCGGGAGATGGTCAAGGTGGAACTGGAGCTTTGGCTTTCTCTGCTACGAGACGTTTTGGTAATCAAGGAGGGTGCCAGAGACGTGGTCACAAATGTATCTGTGCAAAGCACACTAGAAATAGTGGCCTCGGCAGTTTCTTCGACCGATATCGTGTGTGGCGCCAAGGCCGTTGACCAGACCTGGGAGTACCTGGGACAAAATGCCAACCCAAGGTTGGCTTTGGAAGGATTAATGCTCAAACTGCCCTTCATTAAAGGAGGTCAGATCGCATATAGCCGGAAAGGAGACGTAGCACGAGTGTCGTAGGGGTAAGGTTCCGACGAGCGGGGGAGGTCTCCTATTTTGACCATAATGGCCTTGATCTGGAGGTAGATGACCAAGTGGTCGTAAGTACCCCCAAAGGGCTAGAGCTCGGAAGGGTGGTCATAGCCCCGGGTCAAGTTATATATAGCGAGGTAGAAGGCCCCTTTGAGCCCATTCTACGTAAGGCTACCGAAGAAGACCTAAAAAAAGGAACAACTGGACATAAAAGCTGGGAAAGACCTGGATCTCTGCAAGGCCCAGGTCGGTGAGTTGAGTCTGCCCATGAAGATGCTCGAAGCTCACTGGACTCTGGACCAGACCCGGATCACATTTTCCTTCGCTTCTGAAGGCAGGGTGGACTTCCGTCCACTTCTTCAGGCGCTGAGCCGCAAGTTTCACAGGAAGATCGAGCTGCATCAGGTGGGAGTTCGTGACGAGGCCAAGATGCTGGGAGGGATAGGTCGTTGCGGTCGCGTGTTGTGCTGCGTCACTTGGATGGCCAAATTTGAGAATATCGCTGTTCGTATGGCAAAGGAGCAAGCACTTCCTATTAGCGCTCAAAATTTGTCAGGTGCGTGTGGGCGACTCCGCTGCTGCCTTCGCTTTGAGTACGAGCAGTATATAGCCATGAATCGAGACCTACCGCATATTGGAGAGTGGGTGAGTACCTCATATGGCCCAGCTAAAGTGATTGTGGGTCATGCGCTGAGAAAAACGGTCTCAGTTCTTTTGGAGAGCCGGGCTACTGTTGAGGTGCCAGTCAATGAAATAGTTCGGAAGGCCGTGGCCCCCGCTAGGGTTTAAGCGGCGCCACGAAAGCTTCTGAGGTCTTCTTCCATATGAGCGGATGATTCTGAAGGGTGAGGGCTTCCTAGTCTCGTGGTCGATATTGTGAGTGCCAAGCGCGCTCCAGCCCTTAGCTAGCCCAGGGAATGAACTTCCGCCACTCGTCCAGGATAGTCCTGTACTGGAAAATGTAATAGGGATTGGGGCGAGGAGCCTTAGGCTCAGTCAGTAGTTTCATGCCCGCCTCGGTGGGTGTCCTTCCTGCCTTCCTATGGTTGCACAGTATGCAGGCGCTGGTGACGTTTTCCCAGACGTGAGGTCCTTCTCTATGTCTAGGAATTACGTGGTCAAGGGTTAAGCTCTTGCTCTCTCGACCGCAATATTGGCAGGTGTATCTGTCTCTGGAAAACACCTCTTTTCGAGAAAGACGCCGCCGACTGATGGCGCGCTTTACCATGTGCATCAGCCTTATGACCGACGGCATAGGAATAGTTGAGGAAACGGTGCGCAGGTCCCCATGGCCGTTTTCTAGGAGTTCTGCTGTGCCTTTATAAACCAGGAGAACTGCCCGCCTAACTGTGCATATGTTTAGTGGCTCGTAATTCTGATTCAGTACCAATACCGGTAGCTTAATCACCGCCATGTACCTGTTAGTGCTAAGATTTGTTCTCTACAGCATTATCCAAGATATCTAACGCCACTGTGAAGTCCTTGGGAATAAAGACCGTGGCGTTTCCAGGCAGAGCATCCCTTAGATCTAGGAAGATCGGAACCAGAGTCGAGTTTGTCAGGGCGTTCTGGACATTGTCTTTCACCTCAATGCGCTCTAACTGCGAGATGGCCTGGCCCGTGATGCCTTTACTGGGCAATTCGAAATTGTAGGCATATCTAGCCAGTCCCAACATTAGAGCTCCTGCTATGATGGCTCCTCCTACAAGTCCTAACGCCAATCCTCCTAATCCGTCTACCCAGCCCAGAAAGAGAGTGCGCAATATCTTGCGAATCATCCCACCAAGGATCCTGGATACAATGACAACCACAGCGAATATGAGTCCGTAAGAGATTACCGTGGCCAGCGTCTTGCTTGATATGGTATCCGTAAGGATCTCAGCTATGTCTCCACTGAATTGGATAGCTAAATATACACCCAAAATCAAGCCCACTACAGTAAACACTGCGCTGGTTATTCCTACTCTCCACCCTATAAAGCTGCTGGCTCCTATCATTATCAGCATCACTATGTCAAGCCAATTCATCGGTCGCTCTAGTTGCCTCCCGTCATGTAAGAATATGTAGGGCTTTGGTTCTACTATCTCGTATCTCGCCTGAGTTTACCACGATCCTGGGGCGTATGGAAGTTCGTTCATTTATGCCTATTTCGAGGTGCTCTGGGCCTGGCAAATTTATTCTTGTACAACCACATAGTCGCTGCAAGGATGACCAGGCCAAAAAGGTAGCCTCCTATAACATCACTGAACCAGTGAACACCCAGGTATATTCTTGATGTGCCCGTTGCTAAGAGTAAAGCCAACAGTAGAACATACAGGGTTCTTTGGAGCCATTTAGGTTTTAAGTACATTGAAATCAGCAAGACTAGAAGTCCCAGAAATACCATCATGTGCATTGTGTGGGCACTAGGGAAGGCGTTGCCACTGGCGTCAGTGGTTACCTGCACAATGGCAGAATCTGGCCTTGGCCTGCCGATAGCCAACTTGAGTCCTCTGTTCGTCGCAAAGGCGATTATCATAACAAAGCCAAGGAGAGTTCCTTCCCACCGACCTGTGATTAAGATAAGAACTACCACCACCAGGGCGACTGTGATGATAGCTGGTGTGGTAGTACCTAGGAAGGAAACCCATTCCATGGCTCTGTCCAGCCAGGGCGTACGCCAAGACTGGATCCATTTTGAGATTGCAACATCGCCGGGAAAGTAGTCTGTCACGCTGGCGAAGAACGCCAAGACACCAAGAAGGAGAAGAAGGGTTATAATTAGGATTGGGACTATATGACTGCTAGCTTTGCTGTTAGTAGAGCTTTTTTTAGAGCCTCTCATCCTGTTGACTATGCCCAAATATTCTTTTTCATAAGTTTGGCATATAATATCACCTAGGCTAACATGGCACAACGACCTGAACTTGTATATGTCGTTAGCTGGCTCTATAATTCCAGGAGTAGCAAAGATGCCCTAGCTTCATATCCAGGTGGCCTGTTCTTGCCGAAACTTAACACTATAGCAATCGACGGTCCTGTGGCCTCTGGTAAAACCGTTGTGGGGACCCTTCTGGCTAGGAGACTAGGATGGCGCTTCCTAGATACGGGAGCTATGTATCGGGGGGTAACCTGGGCAGCTCTCACTAAGAGCGTCGATTTAGATGATCACGATAGGTTAGGAGAGCTTGCTTATAACACCAAGATAGAGGTGATTTCTGGAGATGAGGGAGATAGGTTGGTTCTAGATGGCCAGGACGTCACTTCAAATTTAAGATCTTCTGAAGTTGAGGAGTCGGTGTCGTTGGTCGCAAGGATTGGCATGGTTCGGGAGGTTTTGGTTGAGAAGCAGCGAGATTTAGCTGGACAGGGGAAAATTGTGATGGTTGGCAGGGATATTGGAACTGTGGTTTTGCCTGACGCTGGGCTTAAAATCTTTCTCTACGCCTCTGTGGAGGAGCGAGCGAAACGGCGCTATCAGGAGCTGCAGACGCTGGGTCAAGAGGTATCCTACGGCCAGGTCCTCGATGATTTGCAGCGCAGGGACAAGATAGATACAGAGCGTTCCCATTCTCCCCTCAAGGCTGCAGAGGACGCCCATGTGATCAATACCAGCGATATGGATACTTTAGAGGTGGTTGACAAGATTCTGGCTGTCTTAAAGGAAGAGACATGGAGTTTGCGTACCCGGTAGGTAACTTCTTTATGCGTACTGCCCTACGTGCCTTTGCCAAGTGGGAAGTCGAGGGGCGAGAGAATGTGCCACCTATGGGGCCTCTTGTAGTTGTCGCCAACCATCCGAGCAACATAGATCCTCCACTTCTCAGCGCTAGTCTTCCCCGCAGACTATATTATTTGGCCAAATCTGCTATCTTTTCAGATCCAATATCTAGATGGATATTGCGCAGCTACGGAGCCTTCCCTTTGAAAAGGGATAAATTGGATGTGAGGGCCATGCGCTGGGCTCTGGATGTGCTGGCGCGTGATAAGACCTTGGTGGTCTTTCCTGAAGGCACCAGGAGTCCAAGTGGTATGAGGAAGGCTTTACCGGGCGTCGCTCTTATAGCTTTGAAGTCTCAGGCGCCTATTCTACCAGTAGGTATCACTGGAACAGAGAGAATAGGCCCTCTTTTGAGGGTTGCATATCCTACAGGCCATATAAAAGTGAAGATAGGCCAGGTATTTAGTTTGCCGTCTCTGGAGGGAAGGGTGAAGCGAGCCCAACTGGAGACTCTTACGACTATGATATTTCAACGAGTAGCTGTGTTGTTGCCGGAAAGCCGCCGTGGGGTATATGGAGGGGACTTGCAGAATGCAATTACTCCTTCGGCGGCTGCTACATCCAAGACGATGAGCAAATCTATTGAAAACCGCGAGTAATTCCTAAAGGAGAACGCGGATGTGCGGAATCGTTGGCTATACAGGAAATCGGCCCGCAATCCCCATTTTACTCGAGGGGCTGGCATCTCTGGAGTATCGAGGATATGACAGCGCTGGTATAGCGGTTCTCTCTCCAACAGGGGACGTAACCGTACATAAGTCTCCGGGCAAACTAAAGGTCTTGAGGGACTCCATTGAGAATGGCCATCCCTACGGGTTTACGGGGATAGGACATACTCGATGGGCAACCCACGGCGGCCCCACCGTCTTCAATTCTCATCCTCACGTTGATTGCAATCAGGATGTAATCATTGCCCATAATGGAATAGTTGAGAACTATATAGAGATCAAACGTGAACTCCTTGGCCAGGGCCACAAATTTGTTTCCCAAACCGATAGCGAGGTCATTTCTCATCTCATAGAGGCGTATTTGGTTGAAGAGTATCCCATGGAGGAGGCAATCAGAAGGACGGCGGCTAGACTTAAGGGTGCTCATGCGGTAGTTGTGTTGCACAGAAAAGAGCCTGACAAAATCCTGGCATTTAGGGTAGGCAACGCCGGAGGCATAGTCGTAGGTATGGGAAAAGATGAGGCTTATCTAGCTAGTGACTTACCTGCGTTATTGGCCCACACAAGGCAAGTGGTCTACTTAGGAAATGGTGAGATGGCTTCTGTCACTCCCCATGGAGTCCAGTATTCTACCTTAGAGGGCAATCGAGTTAGCAAGGAGCCAACTAGAGCGCCTTACGACGCCCTTTCTGTCGCTAAAGGCAATTTTAAGCACTTCATGCTCAAGGAAATTTCTGAGCAGCCTGAGGCAGTGTTGAGTGCCTTGAGAGGGCGGGTATCTTTTGACACAGCAGACGTAGAGATGGAGGGGTTTCCCCTCTCTGATAATGAGATCAAGAAAATACAGAGGATAGTCCTAGTTGGTATGGGTACTAGCTACAATGCCGCAATGGTAGGACGGTTATGGATAGAGTCTTTAGCCAATATTCAGGCTGATGCAGATAACGCATCCGAGTTCCGTTACAGGGGTCATGTGTTAGATAAAAATACGCTAGTGGTTTCTCTTGGACAGTCTGGCGAGACTGCCGATACCCTTGCTGCGATGGAAGAGTCAGTGAAGAGGGGCGCCCGCCTGATTACCATATGCAATGTCGAAGGGTCTCAGGCGACTCGTCTTGCTGAGTGGACCCTTGCTATGCGGGCTGGCCTAGAGATAGGCGTTGCCTCCACCAAGACATTTATTAGCTCATTGGTAGCTCTTTATTTGCTATCCGTTCACTTGGGCGTTAAGAGGGGCGCACTAAAATCCGCTGATCTGAATGAGGCTGTGAGTGGCCTAGCTAATTTGCCTTCTGCTATTGGGGAATTGCTTGCTAGTCACGATCAGTACAAGTCTCTTGCCTACAAGTTCTTCAAATACTCTAATTTCCTGTTTCTTGGCAGGGGCCTGAACTACCCCATCGCCATGGAAGGCGCTCTTAAACTGAAGGAGATCAGCTACATCCACGCCGAGGGATATCCAGCGGGCGAGATGAAACATGGGCCTATAGCGCTGATAGATGACAACATGCCAGTCGTTGCCTTGGCTCCCATGGACTCATGGCATGAAAAGATGTTGAGCAACATAAGTGAGGTCAAGACACGGGGAGGAATTGTCATAGCTATAGCCACGGAGGGAGACGAAGATGTAGCTGGGAAAGCCGACCACGTGATATATCTCCCCCAGGTGCCGTCTAAACTGTTGCCTTTGATGACTGTTGTGCCCTTGCAACTGCTTGCCTACTACATCGCCGTTCGCAGGGGCTGTGATGTGGATCAGCCAAGGAACCTAGCCAAGTCGGTTACCGTTGAATAGATCCAACCTTGATGGGGGTCAATCAAAAGGTTGTACCAAGCTAACCTTGGAGGATCGATAATGCAGCAGCCTTCCAAATTCGGTATTTACCTCAATCCAAAGGAAAACAGGGTTGTGCGCATCACGTCACCTTACTGGATACCAGAAGCTCCGGACTGGGTGTTCCTTTTCGACGAGGTCAACGCTACCCTTGTGAGGATAAGGGAGACAGCCAAAGAGAAAGGACTGACATCGGCTCAGGACTCCATTACTTGGGGGTATATTCCTCTCAGGGAGTAAGGGGGTTTGCACACAAAGTCGGGCTTTTCTGGATATTTGTGGTAGCGAACGCTGCTATCCCACCCTGTCCTACCCTCGAATTGTATCTGGGGGGCACCCCCAGACCCCCGCCAGAGAATCCTTCGGTAGACTCAGGACTGGCTCCGGTTCTCTGGACTCTCCTGTAAAATAGTGGGTTTTGTGCAAGGCGCTTGAAGGCCAAAAGCAATGGGTCGGCTTAGGGGAGGGCTTTTGCTGGTCTAGTCTCCGCAACGGCCTTGCCGGCGTCAACGGTTCGACGTAGCCGGGTCTCCATGGTACGCCTCAAGTACAACCGCTCCAGAAGAATCCACGCAAGGAAGCTTACGTACCATTTGTACTTCAATTCCACTGCCACTGTAAGTTGTGTGCCCGTGGGAACCTCATCCAGGGTAATGGTCACCCTTCCATTCTCTAGTCCTGTTCCCTTGCCCTCAAACACCTGCTTTTGTGGAGCCTCTACTTCAAGAGCTTGCCATCTCACCATGGGATTCCATGCTCCTACTATCCGGAGTCGTTGTCGAAATGATGCCCCGTTAATTGCTTGCCCTTCTCCTGGTTGAACGATCTCTCCGAGGTTATCCAACCATTCAGGAAACTTTCTGAGATCACTCAGAGACTCCCATATCATCTCGGGCTTCTCATTGATATAGGCCATAGCTTCAATGTAGGTCATGTCTGTCCCTCTCAATGTTTATTTTTTTGCTGGTCTCTTTCAGACTATCCTCTGCCAGCGGTCGTTTTGGTTGTACGACCACATGCATTCTTGAATAGTGTAACCTTAGTATCATACACTCACATCGGTGTCAAGCTACACGGGCTAGCAATAATGAGGCAGCTGGTGTTCAAATAGGTGAGAAACCTTGGGTGTGGGAAAAGAGGTGGGTTTTTCTAGGAGCTACGACGTCCCCTTCCTGTAACCTTTCGGATCAACCATTAGACAGGGTCATAAAAGTCATCTGCCCCCCGTTCCTTTAAGGGAATAATGGAGTTGTTGGCTATGTGGATTCCTTCTGGGTAGATGTTACTCTCGAAGAAAGGGTGTCCTGTAAGGGCTATGAGTCGATGGGGGACAAATTTTGTGATTACATAAACCATGTGTCGAGCTAAAGCGCCTGACCAGGGTTATGGGCTGGGAATGGTATAACGGCAAGCACAATTAAGGTGCGATTATCGTTATAATCAAGGTTGCTATGGCGAATATACCCATCAGGGTATAGCCTACCTTCACAGCCGTGTGTTTGGACATATTGAGCAGCAGTTCGTGAGGCACGGAGCTAAACCTGTGGACAGCGTAAAAGAACATTAAGACCATGGTTATGATTAGATATATTTTGACCAGTGGATTGCTCAGTAGCCGAGCGATAGTCTCATAGGCTATGGCATCTGCTGAAATCCAGCCGAGTTGGGGCGCAATATTGTTCAGGAAGATGTGAATGGGAAGAATAAGGGCTGCAACGGTGCCGCCTACTGAGAAAGCTCCCCAAAAAAGTGGTTCCAACTTCATGTGTTCTCACCTCAAGCTACTATAAGCACTATCACCGCGATTACTACTGAGACTGCTATCCATAGGGCTAACCCTGCCAGCCAGATAGCCCACCTGGGCAGCTCTTGTCCACCAATCTTTACAGGCGTTACGGCCGCCATAAGGTTAAACCAGGTAATAGAATGGAGGAGTGCAAATGCAAAGAAGACCACGTGCATGATTATCCAGCCGGGGTTTTCCATGAGGTTAAGGAAGCTGTTGTACTTCTGGGGGCCAGAGGTGAGGAAGGCTATCTGGACTAAGTAGATAACCAGAAAGGCAGCCACGAAAATAACGCTGAGCTCACGCAACATGTAACTCAGGTAGCGTCTGTGTTTGAGCCACCACAACCGATTATTAGCTACTGGCCGGATGTATGTGTGGGCGCGCTCCTGCGCATTTTGTGTTTTGGTGCTCATCGATTGCTCCAGGGCATCAAGGTTGCGAAGGCCTTCTCTTTAGCGTATCGAATTTTGGAGCGCTGGATGGCCTCGGCTGGCATAACGCCTTTAGGGCATGCCTCCGAACATTCTCCAACAAAGGTGCAGTCCCACACACCCTCTGAGGAGGAGAGTATGGATTGCCTTAGTTTACTTCCCTGGTCACGGGAGTCCAAATCGTAACGAGAAGCGAGGGCTATGGCCGCAGGTCCTATGAACTTGGGATCGAGGCTGTATACTGGACAGGCCGAATAGCAAAGCATGCAATTTATACAAGCGGAGTGGTGCGCATAGAACGCTAGCTGTTCAGGAGTCTGGATATATTCGCCTTCGGACAGGTCCTTTTCTACCTTGCGGATTATCCATGGTTTCACGAGCTGCAGTTTTCTCATGAAGTCGGAGATGTCCACAATTAGGTCGCGAATAACAGGGAAGTTACTCAGGGGAGCGACGGATATCTCTCCCTTGGAGTAGTTTTCCACACGGTCTTGACACGTCAAGCTGGGCTTACCATCAACAGCCATTCCGCAGCTTCCGCAGATGCCCATTCGGCAAGACCACCTAAAGGCCAGGGAGGGATCTAGCTCGTCTCTTATATAGTTGAGGGCATCCAGGACCATCATGCCTTCCCATGTAGGGACCTGATATTCTTGAGGGATAGGGCCCTGATTGTTCTCTGGATTGTAACGCAGTACCTTAAGGGTGAATTGGGATTGCGCCATTACTTCTCCTAATATTTCCTTTCCTCTGGCTGCCATTTGGTGATGGTCGCGGGTATGTATTCTATCTTTGGCCCATCAGAGGTAAAGTGTGTCAGAGTGTGGCACAAAAACTCATCATCGTTACGGGTTGGAAAATCTCTTCTGAGATGAGCGCCGCGCGACTCCCTACGTTCCAGAGCTGACTTAACAATTGTCTCAGATACATCGAGCATAGACCCGAGTTCTAGAGCTCCTAGGAGCTCTACGTTGAATGTACGTGATGAGTCTTTGACCTGAGCTTTTTTGTAGCGGTCCTTGAGTTCCTGGATTTTGGAGGAGGCTTTTTCTAGGCTCTCTTTTGAACGGAAAACTCCACAATTTTCGTCCATGGTTTCTCTTAGTTCACGGCGCATAGCAGATATAGATTCACTGCCGGAACCTAATTGTTGAAATAGATTCTCCTGTCGCTGAATCTCTGCCTCTGCCTTTTTTTCTGCCTCGCTGCCCTCAAAACTATGTTGGTTGGCATAGATTGAAGATGCCTTGCCCGATCTAGTTCCAAATACCAGGCACTCTGTGAGAGAGTTGGAGCCAAGACGATTGGCCCCATTTAAGGATACACAGGCCGCCTCTCCGCAGGAATACAAGCCTTGTATAGCGGTTTCGGTATTGATATTAGTGTGCACCCCCCCCATTGTGTAGTGAACCGTGGGGCGTACTGGTATGGGCTGCTTTAATGGATCGATACCAAGGTAAGTACGAGACAATTCCAAAACAAATGGAAGCCTCTCTTCCATAAGCTTCTTACCCAAATGGCGTAAGTCAAGGTGAACATAGCCATCCTTGACATCTCCAAACCCACGACCTTCTTCTAATTCTGTAATGATGGCTCTAGAAATCAAGTCTCTAGGCCCCAACTCCATTTTGCTAGGGACGTAGCGAGTTAAGAACCTCTCATTCTCTCTATTTAGCAAATAGCCTCCCTCTCCGCGCGCCCCTTCAGTTATCAACGTGCCTATCTTCGGTAAGCCCGTGGGATGGAATTGCATAAACTCCATATCCTTAAGAGGTGCTCCAGCTCTGTAAGCTAAGGCCATCCCTGCACCAGTGTTGATGGCTCCATTGCTAGTGACGGCGAATAGTTGGCCTGCCCCACCTGTAGCTATAATTACTGCTTTTGCGGAAATGAAGTGTAACTTTCCGGTGTGCAGCTCAAGGGCGACGACTCCGCGAATGGTGTTGTCATTTGCTATGAGAGATGTGACGAGCCATTCATCACAGCGGACTATGTTAGGAAATTTCAGCGATGTTTGAAATAAGGTATGCAACATGTGGAACCCTGTCCTATCCGAGGCCAGATGCGTGCGCTTTACACTCATGCCACCAAAGGCGCGAACAGATAACTTTCCGTCTTTGTCCCTACTCCAAGGACAACCCCAATGGTCCAACTGAATGATCTCTCCTGGAGCCTCTCGTACAAAGGTTTCCACAACGTCTTGATCTGCAAGATAGTCAGAGCCTTTGATAGTATCTAAAGCATGGAGGTCATAGCTGTCGTCGTCCCTAATTGCAGCCGCTGCACCTCCCTCAGCAGCTACAGTATGGCTGCGCATAGGGTATACTTTAGATACTACTGCAATACTGAGTTTATTATCGGTTTCAGCGGCTGCAATTGCTGCTCGGAGACCCGCAGCACCTCCGCCGATTATTAAAATGTCATATGAAGGATTATCCATTGGGTCTCACATTGGCCCCGTTCTTCGTAATCAAATAGTCCTGATTAGCTATTAAAGCATGTTCGGCGTGAGAAACAATTGCCGATAGGACTACGTGCGAAAGGCAAGAACGCTCCTGTCGCGCGTGGAAGACAGCAGAAAAACAAAGAATCTGCGCGTACGAAGCTGGATTGGCAATAGATGACATATGTAAGCTAGTTGATAGAGTTATAGGAGGAGGTTGGAGCCACCGAAGGTCCTGTCTCTGAGTTAGCTGGACCCCATCGACTGTAGCTCCGCTTCTTGCCATATCGTCCCCGACTATAGCACCGCATCTATATAGTGTCAACATGACTTTGGTCATAAGTACTTTAGTTCGCATCACTTTCCTTTGCCAGTTCTCTGAACCAACTGGTTTAAGTCGTAGCAGCCTTGCACAAAAAGTGGTACTTTGGCCAATATTGCAACAACAGACCTCGACTATCCCACCCACCACGCCCTCGAATCGTATCTGGAGGGCACCCCCAGACCCCCGCCAGAGAACCCTTGTTCTCTGGGCTCTCCTTTAAGAGCAGATTTTTTGTGCAGAGTCGGTCGTACCAAAGTTTGCTCTATAGCGCTCCCATAGCATTGACATTGCCTTATAAGGGGGTCTTATAATGGATATGCAGTCGCTTCAGGGGAGTGGGCAGTTTCTATGGTCAATACACGCTCTCGTGGTCAGGGGCGGGTATAAGCGTGAACCAAGACCTGCATGAAAAGTGCGGCGTGGTTGGCGTTTATGCTCCAGGTGAGGATGTAGCTAGAGTAGCCTTCTTTGGTCTACATGCTCTGCAGCATAGGGGACAGGAGAGCGCAGGTATAGCGACTGGTGATGGCGAGCGCATTCATCGTCATACTTCCATGGGACTGGTCTATCAGGCCTTTCGTGAAAGGGACTTAGAGGGCCTGCGAGGTCATCTGGCCGTAGGCCACACTCGATATTCCACCACTGGCTCCAGCAGGATAGCCAACGCCCAGCCCGTAATCTCCAAGGGACCGGAGATAGAGATAGCTCTGGCCCATAATGGCAATGTAATCAATGCACTAGAGCTAAAAGACGAGCTGGCCCTAATGGGCTACACTTTTTCCGCAACCACCGACTCTGAGACGATTGCTCACCTCATAACCAGTGCCCCAGCTAGCAATTGGCAGGAGAGGATGTCTTATTGCATGCGCCGTCTGCAGGGGGCATATTCCCTTGTAATCATTACTAAGGACACTCTGATAGGGGCCCGAGACCCTTTGGGAGTCCGTCCCCTGTGTATTGGCAAGCTGGACGGAGGCTGGGTCATAGCGTCAGAAAGCTGTGCATTGGACCACATCGGGGCTCAGTATTTGAGGGAGATCAAGCCGGGTGAAACGGTAATGGTTAATCAAGATGGACTGCAAAGCTTCCGTTGGGCCGGAGTCACTGAGAAAAAGGCCACCTGTATTTTCGAGATGATTTACTTCGCTCGTCCAGACAGCATAATAGATAACAAGCTGGTATACACCGCTAGGATGGCCATGGGACGAGAACTTGCAAAAGAGCACCCCGTAGACGCCGATATGATAATAGGCGTTCCAGACTCTGCCATTGCGGCTGCCGTTGGCTACTCCAAGGAGTCTGGTATTCCTTATGGTGAAGGGCTATTGAAGAACCGTTACGTTGGACGCACCTTTATTCAGCCGGACCAGCGTCTCAGGGAGATGGGAGTCCGGTTAAAGTTTAATCCCCTTAAGGAGATGCTGGACGGCAAGCGGCTCGTAGTGGTTGACGACAGCATAGTACGGGGTACCACCACGCCCCATGTGGTAGGCCTGTTGAAAAAGAGTGGTGCCAAAGAGGTGCACTTCAGGGTCTGTGCTCCTCCTATCATGTGGCCTTGTCATTTCGGTGTAGACTTGGCTACTCGCAAAGAGCTTATCGCCGCTAACAATACTGTCGAGGAAATACGTAAGTTAGTTGGCGCCGATACCCTGGGATATTTGAGCCTTCAGGGACTTCTCAGGGCTGTAGGCAAGCCCAAGAGCGAGTTTTGTGTGGCTTGCTTTACAGGTAACTACCCCGTTCCTATACAGTTGGAAATGGATAAACTGGCCCTTGAGACCTAGCCTTTGCCCTACTGGAACAAGCCCTCGGCGTTGCGTTTTCAGGAACGCCCTGGCCTCTCTTTGGTAGAATAGTGCTATGACTGAAGAAACCTACTTGGCTGCAGGGGTAGACCTGGACTCGGCCAGCAAGATCAAGGAAGTCATCAAAGCTCATGCCGCCACGACTTTGGGGCCACAAGTTCTGGGTGGCGTCGGCTCCTTTGGCGGTTTGTATCAGCTATCGGGCTATAAAGAGCCGGTTCTAGTGTCCAGCACGGACAATGTAGGCACCAAGCTGAAGATAGCTTCCCTTTTGGGCCGCTATGATTCCGTGGGGCAAGACGTTGTCAATCAGAGCGTTAACGATGTCTTCGCTACTGGGGCAAAGCCCCTGTTCTTTCTCGATTACATAGCTGCTGGTAGGCTTATACCAAGCAGGGTAGAGGCCATCGTTAAAGGGATAGCGTTTGCCTGCCGACAAGCTGGCTGTGCCCTCGTAGGCGGTGAGACGGCAGAACTGCCTGGCCTTTTTGCCGAAGACCACTTTGACCTTTCCGGCTTCATCGTAGGAGCAGTTGAGAAATCGCAAATCTTGGATGGCTCCAAAATACGTCGGAGGGATGCCTTGTTGGGGATCCCCTCCTCCGGCATTCATACCAATGGCTACTCTCTGGTACGCAAAATCTTTGGGATAGATGATGATTCATCCATCCTAGAGCGCCACTTCGATGACCTGGGATGCACATTGGGGGAGTCCCTTCTGGAGGTCCATCGGCCATACTACCCAATGCTGGAGCCTGTGTTGCCCCTTATCAATGGGATGGCCCACATTACCGGCGGGAGCTTTTTCAAGAACGTGCCGCGCATACTTCCTCAAGGACTGGCGGCGAGGATAGAAAAGGATTCATGGGACGTACCTTCAATATTCGAGCTGATTCAGGAGAGGGGTAACGTGTCCGAAGATGAGATGTACCGAGTCTTCAATATGGGCCTTGGTATGGTATTGGTATGTAGGCCAGAAGCAATAGATGAAGTAACATCTCTGGTGCCGGAAGCAAGGGTTGTGGGAGGGGTGATCACCCAGCAAGATGATGTGCGAGTGATGCTAGACTAACCTATCCGGGAGGGCGAACTGAAAGCGCTTCTAAGTGTTTATGACAAGACTGGTATAGTCGACCTCGCCAAGTCCCTTAAGGAGCTTGGCTTCGACCTGGTCAGCACAGGCGGCACCTACCGAACCCTAGTCGAGAAGGGGAACGTGCCCGTCCTCCAGGTCTCCGAGCTCACAGGCTTCCCTGAGATCATGGACGGTCGCGTTAAGACGTTGCACCCAGCCATTCACGGCGGCATACTGGCCCGTCGTGATATCACTAGCCATCTGTCTCAGCTATCGTCTCACCATATAGATACCATAGATATGGTAGTCGTCAACCTATATCCTTTTGTTGAGACCGTTAGTAAAACCAACGTTACTTTGGACGAAGCCCTGGAAAACATCGACATTGGTGGGCCTACCATGATAAGGGCCGCCGCCAAAAACTTCCCCTTCGTTACCGTGGTAGTAGACCCAAAGGACTATCCTTGGGTCGTGGAACGCCTAAAGGGGCCTGGGTTAGCTCAGGATGAGCGTTGGACTCTGGCTCAGAAGGCCTTCCAGCACACAGCCATGTACGATATGGCAATAGCCAGCTATCTAAACCGCAAGGAAGAGGGCTTCTCCCAGGAGTTGCCCCCTGGTTACAAGAAGCTATACGACCTCCGCTACGGCGAGAATCCCCATCAGAAGGCTGCCTTCTACGCTGAAACGCTGGGGGGGAAGGGGATGTCTGGAGCCCGGCAGCTACACGGTAAGGAGATGTCTTTCAATAACATCTTAGACGCCGATGCCGCCTGGCGGACGGTCATAGACTTTTCGGAGCCGGCTGTGGCCGTTGTCAAGCACACTAACCCCTGCGGCCTGGCGCTACACAGCGACATAGCAGAAGCGTACAGGAGGGCTTTCGAAGGCGATTCGGTGTCAGCCTTCGGTGGTATCGTGGCCTACAATCGCCCTATCACCGCTGCAGCCGCAAAGGCTATGGCCAGCGTGTTCTACGAAGTAGTCCTGGCTCCTGGTTATGAGCCTGAAGCCCTTGAAATCCTTAAAAAGAAGAGGAATCTGAGACTATTAGAGGTGCCTAAGCCCATATTGATCTCGGATAGCTCACTAGACCTAAGAAGGGTCTTAGGAGGCCTCCTTGTACAGACTTGGGACGCTCTAGAAGAAGATCCTGCTTCCTGGCAGGCTGTTACCGACCGAAAACCGACTCCTAAAGAGATGGATGATCTGGCTCTTGCGTGGAAGGCTGCGAAGCACATCAAGTCAAATGCTATAGTCCTGTCAAAAGACAAGGCGATGATGGGTATGGGAGCTGGTCAGCCCAACAGGGTGACCAGCGTTCATCTTGCCCTGCGAGTGGCTGGTGAAGAGAAGGCCAAGGGAAGCGTTATGGCATCCGATGCCTTCTTTCCCTTTCCTGACAGCGTTGAACAGGCTGCTGAGGGAGGTGTCACTGCTATCATTCAACCCGGAGGCTCCATCCGAGACCAAGAGTCCATAGATGCGGCCAACCGCCTTGACATGGCTATGGTTTTTACAGGAGTAAGACACTTTCGCCACTGATTGTCTTCAGGTGGCCATATTGGTGGATACGCACCGAAAGCTGTTCATGGTGTGCCTGGTTGCTTCTAGGTTGTCGAGGTCGAATCATGAGCAGCTTAGAAGCCAAAATCATCTTGGAGCAATGTTGTAAGTGGGTTCAAACCAGGACAAGGAAGCCAGAAGGGAACGACCTCCCATAGCTAATGTAGAGGTTGTCATACCTGTATACAACGAGGAGAATGGCCTGCCTGAAAGTATAGCTAAGCTGCACAAGTTTATGGAGGAGAACCTTACCTTGTACGACTGGCATATCTTGATTGCAGACAACGGTTCCACCGACTCTACCCTGGAGGTGGCTCGAAGGCTTTCTCAAGTCCATAGCCGCGTGAAGGTGCTTCATCTCGATCAAAAGGGTCGGGGGCGCGCCCTTCATAAAGCATGGTCGGAGAGTGAAGCGGATGTTCGATGCTACATGGACGTGGATCTGTCTACGGATCTGGAGGCCCTTCCCAAGTTGGTGGATGCCATAGCTAAAGGGGGAGCCGATATAGCTATTGGCTCAAGATTGACTACTGAAGCCAAAGTTGTCAACCGCACGTTGAAGCGAGAGATACTATCGCGAGGCTACATAACAATAATCAGGGCCATGTTCTTCGTGAGGTTCAGCGATGCCCAGTGTGGCTTCAAGGCCATCGGCCTAGACGCGGCTCAGAGGCTCCTACCTCTCATCAAGGACAGGGGTTGGTTCTTCGACTCAGAGCTTCTAATCATAGCGGAAAAGAATGGATTCCATATTCAGGAAGTGCCAGTCCAATGGACGGACGACATGGATAGCCGAGTCAACGTAATAAAGACAGCCTCTGGGGATTTAAGAGGCCTGCTTCGCCTTCGCTTCGGTGGACTAAAGGAGGTTTCACGACGGCTGAGGCAGAAATAGTTGCCTTGATGTTTATAGCGTCTCAATATAATATATGCAGTCGGACTCCAATTGTTTCCTCCATGAAAAAGGAGGGTGCGTTATGACAGACGCACTGCTAGTAGTAGATATGTTGAAGGGATTTCTCGAGCCAGGCCACAATCTCTACTGTGGCGATGAGGCCAGAAAGATCATTCCTTCCGTTAAACACCTAATAGAGGAAAAGCTTGGCCAAGGGGCCAAGGTCTTTTACATCTGCGATAGCCATGATCCAGATGACCTAGAGTTCAAAATGTTCCCGATCCACTGTGTCAGAGGGACTGAGGAATCGGAAATAATACCCGAGCTGGCCAATTACCCAGGAGAGATAATCCCCAAAAGGCGCTATAGCGCCTTTTTTGATACTGACCTTGAGCAAAGACTCAAGGAATTGAACCTGGACAAGGTGGTGATATGCGGCGTCTGTACGGATATATGTGTTATGCACACAGCCGCCGACTCACGTAACCGTGACTATGAGGTCGAGGTGCCGGTAGATTGTGTAGCCACCTTTGACTCCGAAGCCCATAAATACGCATTGCAGCACATGGAAAAAATCTTAGGTGTGCGTTTGAGCAGCGCTTCTAAATAAATTCTGAACGGTGTCATCGCTAGTGACATTGGGAGCTACAGAGCATATGCAAGATCCTCAGTTTGAAATAAGACCCTCCATTATTGTAGGCGATACTGCCGACGCCTACTTCCACAGAACCATATCCATACTTCGCAGCGAAGGTATAAACCCGGTAGTAGCTACGGAGTTCTTTCCACGCTCTGGGGGCGTTCTCTGTGGCGTTAAGGAGGTTATTGCCTTACTGACCAAGGTGCTGCCTGAGTCCGATCGGGAAGTGTGGGCGTTGAAGGAGGGGGACGATGTAGAGAGGAGAGAGGTGGCTCTGCGAATCAAAGCACGGTACAACTCCTTTGGCCTTTATGAGACGGCCATATGCGGCATCCTGGCCTCTTGCACTGGCTGGGCTACTGCAGCCAGAGAGTGCGTGGAGGCTGCCCAGGGAATCCCCGTGGTCTCTTTCGGTGGTAGGCATGTGCATCCAAATGTAGTGGCTAATATGGACTACTCGGCTATTATAGGAGGGTGTCAGTCCTGCTCTACGGTTCTGGGGGCTCGCCTAGCTGACGTGACGCCTTCTGGCACAATGCCCCATACCCTTAGCTTAATCATGGGCGATACCGTCAAAGCTGTCCAGGCCTTTGATAGGCACATCCCCAAGGAGGTTCCCAGAATAGCTCTAGTAGACACTTTCAAGGATGAAGCAGAGGAGAGCGTGAACGTCGCCAGGGTGATGCGAGATAAGCTGCAGGGGGTTCGCCTGGATACGCCAGGAGAGAGAGGCGGTGTGACTCCGGATTTGGTGAGGGAAGTCCGGGCCAGATTGGACATGGTGGGAGCTAAGCACGTAGAGATATTTGTTAGTGGTGGCATCACCCCTGAGAGGATAAGAGGCTTTATCGAGGCGGATGCGCCCGTGAACGGCTTCGGCGTGGGTAGCTACATAACTGGCGCTCCGCCCAACGACTTCACCGCCGATATCCATGAAATCGAGGGAAGGCCAGTAGCCAAAAGAGGTCGTCTACCAGGTATTACCAATAATCCTCGCTTAGAGCGAATCTTTTAGTGCGCCTTTGATTTCTTTGGTTGCATATGAAACTTCAGCCTAAGAATCCTATCGCTGTCTTTTCGGACTTTGGCCCACTCTGCAATTCTATACCCTACCACCCAGACTATGCCCTGTGAGGATACTACTAGGGGCACTCTGTCTCGCCATGAGCGGGGTATCTTGGCATCGGTCATAAAGTCCTGTAGCTTCTTCCATTGTTGCATGCCCAGAGGGTGGAACCGATCTCCCGGGCTTCGCGTACGCAACCAAAGCTCCGTGTCTGCTTTCTGTGCGTCCAGATAGGCTGTGAAAACGTCCTTCGAAAGCACTTCTGTCGATTCTATTGTTGTCTCTACTCTCCAGCTTAGAACTAAGGTTTCTCCAGGGATGTTGAGCCTGTGTTCTCCCTTGAACGGTGGTAGGGGACAAGGGTCGATATCCCTGGGAGTCAGCGTTGCCACCTTGTAATCTACGGAAAATACGGCATCACCAGGGAGGTCAAGGCGCTTGCCAGCATGGCCTTGCGCCAGTCGGACCATGTCCTGAATGTGACCCAACTCCACACCGTCCAGGTCGCCTTTGACCTCTCGTATGGCCCTCCTAAGCAGATGGTTCTTAATAGCTGGATGCAGCGCTGAGAAGGCATCTTTGCTTATTGACAGGCCCCAGGTCTTCTGTTCGATCACGTGAGGCCAGGCCTTCTCTACTTGACTATTCATATAGTCCAGGTCCTGGACTGCCGATTGAGACAACCTGATCAGGGAGTCTCTTATTTTTGGATTGTAGTTTCTCAAATATGGTATTAGCTGATTGCGGAGGCGATTTCTGGTAAACTCTGGCGATAGATTCGACTCGTCTTGACGGGGCATAACGCCTCTGACCTGACAGTAAGCGTTAGTCTCTTCGTGGGTCACCTGTAGAAGAGGTCGCACGAGTGTTAATTCAGGTTCATCTTTGATGAACCGCCACTTGCTTATTGATTGCATACCTCGCAGGCCAGTAAGACCTGTGCCCCTGACAAGGTTCATTAAGACCGTCTCCGCTTGGTCGTCTGCGGTGTGGCCCAGAATTATCGCTGAGGCTCCTATTTCCTGAGCCACTCTTTTCAAGAAGGCGTACCGCACTTT
The DNA here is from genome assembly GCA_965249025.1 of Dehalococcoidia bacterium. Lineage (GTDB taxonomy): Bacteria > Chloroflexota > Dehalococcoidia > Lucifugimonadales > CAYTFF01. The sequence goes on from OZ252215.1 coordinate 258,044, forward strand.
TCGCGCTGCCTCCTCTAAGGACAGGCCGTGGCTGCTTTTGAAAGATGCTACGTCGGCGCGTTCTATAGTCGCGGGTATGTTCAACTGCTGTAGGGCTTCAGTGACGAACTGCGCATCTTCTTTGCTCTGCTTTCCACGCAACCCATGATCCAGGTGGGTGCCATGAAGGCGTAAGTTCAGCGTATCTCTGATGTCTGAGATAGCAAAGAGAAGAGCTAGAGAATCGGCGCCTCCTGACACAGCTACCACAAGAGGCTTGGAGAGGTCAATCTGAGAGCTTTCAAGGAGTCGATATACTAAGCTGTTGATACGACGTAGGACGCGTGGGTTAGCCACAGTGGATCTAGTCTCCCTCAATTGGATGATAGAGGTGACGGCTTTCGTTTAGAGATATGACCGTCGCACTGTTGTCGTCTATTTCCAAAGTGGTCAAGGAGCCTAAGCCTATTCTAAATCGCCTGAAGGATGAGAGCCGGAGTCCCAGGACCTTGCAAACTACGGTCAATATGACAAAGTTGTGGGTAACGACAGCCGCCTTCCCACAAGCGTCGGCGTCTAGTATCCTCTGCACGGCGACCCAAGCTCTATTCTGTACCTGGCTTAGAGACTCACCGTTGGGCATATTGGTAGACCCAGAGTCCTCGTCCCACTTCTTCATCACGTCTGGATACAACTGCCGCGCTTCTTGGCCGGTAAGTCCCTCCAGAGAGCCAGCATTCATCTCCATTAGTCCTTCCAGTGGAACGATTGGTAATACATTGATCTGGGAGATGATTTGAGCCGTCTCCATTGCTCTGGCAATAGGGCTGGAGTAAATGGCAAAGGGCCGCTCTGCTTGGAGGGATAGAGCTACGCTACGGGCCTGCTGAAGTCCTGTATTGTTTAGGGGAAGGTTGCTGTGTCCCAGAATGAGGCCCTCTTTGTTCATTCTAGTCTCCCCATGCCTCACCAAGATTAGCTTCAACTCGGTTGCCCCTCACGAGAGACGTGACCCGTTCTGATGGTCACCTTCTCTATCTTGTGGCCGCTCATTTCCGTCACTTCAAACTTCATGTTCTTGAAGTGAAAATGGTCACCATCTGTTGGTATACGTCCTAGCGTCTCCAGGACATAGCCCGCTATGGTGTCATAATCACCCTCTGGCAAGCCAAGGGATAGCTCTATGTTAGCGTCGTTGATGCTCATACCTGCATCAACCTGAATAGTGTTCTCGTCTATAGCTTCGTATTCTTCTTCGGCCTCTTTTCCTTCTTCACCAACGCGCCCCACTATTTCCTCAATCAACTGTTTTAGGGTAACTAGCCCAGATATCCCGCCATACTCATCAACAACCATGGCTATTTGGTTACCGGACTTGCGCATCTCATCGAAGAGAGGTGCGATAAGTTTGGTTTCTGGGACGAATAAGACATCGCGCATCTCATTGGTCACTGGGATGTCCTCGGAAAGTCCGGTTTGACTCAGGGCTTTTACTACATCCTTGACCGAAAGGATGCCTATGACGTTGTCTACGTCCCCTTCAAATACGGGGAACCTCGTGTGATAGTGTTCGACATAGATATCTAGGAACTCTTTTAGATATATGCCTTTTTCCACCCAGACAATGTCTGTGCGTGGTGTCATGATCTCTCTAACCTGCATATCTCCGAAGCGGAAGACCTTCTGCAACATCTCTGCCTCTTCCCATTCCACTGCCCCTATCCTTTGTCCCACGGATATAAGCACCTTTATCTCTTCCTCTGTTATTAGGCTTTGGGTGTCGCCGCCGAAGAGGTTCGTGGCTCTTTTGCTCAGCAACTGCACGAGCATAACCACCGGCAGAAATAGGCGTTCTATCCATCTGAGGGGTGTTGCATACAAAAAGGTCGTTCTCTCAGCGTGGCGAATTGCTAGGGTCTTTGGGATGGTTTCACCAAGAATTAGAAGAATCACGGTTCCTGCGGCGGTAGCCGCTACCACGCCTCTCCCCTGTCCCAGTAGGTTCACGAAGAGCGCTGTGGCAATAGAGGCGAATCCAACATTTACCAAGTTGTTGCCCAGGAGTATGGTTGGAAGGAGCTTCTCTGGTTGCTCGGCCATATGTAACACCCGTCTGGCTCCTTTGAATCCAATGGATTCTAGGTGTCTGAGCTTTAGTCTACGTACAGACAGAAATGCCGCCTCTGAGCTGGAGAAGAAGGCCGAAAGGAGCAACAATACCACCAGCAGTATTAGGTATAATGTATTTACGTCCATAGTCTCACCCTCTCGGAACACTCCAGCAGAAGTATGTAAAGGTAATAGCGGAAGGAGGTCTCTCATCAAAGGTATGTTGTCGATTGTGCATTGGTTCTAGCTACTGCGGTTGGTCTTTTTTACATTCATTCCAAATTCTGTTTATCGTCACTACAATCACCGAAGAAGCAAAGCCCCTTCTATGGAGGACTCCCCACATCTTGCGGCGAAATACCGTAAGGTTTTCAGTGTTAACTCTGCGAGCACCTCTTAGCCCAGCCTTGTAGGCTTGTTCTATGTCGTCTATGTCCTTTAGCGCTTCGTCTATGATATCGGAGTTTACTCCCTTGGCAATTAGCTCTTGCTTGAGGAGAAACGTACTGCGCGGGTTGGAAGAGTTACGGCTGCGGCACCAGAATTGACAGAAGTCGGCATCGTTTAGAAGGTTCTGATCTTTGAGCGATTGCACGACCTCGTCGACTGTGTCCCGGGGGAATCGTGGTAGAAGCCTTTTCCTTATCTCGGCCTCGCTTCTGGGGCGGTAAGATAGTAACCGCAGTGCTGCATTGCCTGCTCGTTGGGAAGACTCGTCTTGACTCATAATAGATGAAGGTGATGTGAGCGAGTTAGTTAATGAAACTAGAAAAACTGAGTGGAACTTTGAATACAGGTATAACGGACTACCCCGAATAGTTGGAATCAGTTCGATGGGACCTCTTTGGATGGGTTCCTGATGAGATTATCGATCTCTGCAGCTAGCTCAGGGTTATTATGTAGAAACTCCTTCGATGCCTCTCGGCCCTGCCCTAGGCGAATCTCACCGTAGGAATAGAAGGACCCACTTTTCTTTATGATATCTAGATTGACTCCCAGATCCAGTATATCACCCTCTTTACTGATGCCATGTTTGAACATGATGTCGAACTCTGCAGTTCGAAACGGAGGAGCCACCTTGTTTTTGACTATACGCACCCGTACCCGGTTCCCCAGAATTTCGCTCCCCTGTTTGATGGACTCAATGCGCCTCATATCTATACGAACCGTGCTATAGAACTTCAACGCCCTTCCACCAGGTGTCACTTCGGGATTTCCAAACACTACACCTATCTTCTCTCTTAGCTGGTTGATGAATATGACTGCCGTATGGGAACGACTGATGGACGATGTGAGCTTTCTTAATCCCTGGGACATGAGACGGGCTTGGAGTCCCATATGTGTGTCGCCCATGTCGCCCTCTAGCTCTGCCTTCGGCACTAGAGCGGCCACGCTATCCACCACCACTACATCGACGGCTCCGCTACGCACAAGGTAATCGGTTATCTCCAGGGACTGTTCCGCCGTATCTGGCTGCGATATTAGTAGGTCATCTACGTCGACTCCACATGAGGCAGCGTAGGTGGGATCCAGGGCATGCTCGGCATCTATATAGGCAGCGGTGCCCCCCTTGGCTTGGGCCTCTGCCATAATGTGGTACGCTAGGGTCGTCTTGCCTGCTGCCTCGGCCCCAAATATCTCCGTAACTCGGCCTCGTGGAATTCCACCTACACCAAGGGCGATGTCTATAGAGAGCGAGCCGGTCGAAATAACGTCTACTGCCAAGGCTGCTGAAGCCTCTCCCAGCTTCATTATAGCGCCCTTGCCAAAGTGCCGTTCTATCTGTCCTAGCGCTGTCTCTAAGGCCTTTGCCTTGTCTGTAGTCATTTGGCCCCTCTCTCTGATACGTCCAAGTTGCCTAATGCCCTTGATTAAGAGGAATCATATCACATAGGTGTTTGAGCAACAATGTAGCAAGCACGGTGCATGTAGCCTGGTAGCAGGTGACTTAGACGTATAGGTATAGGATTATTTTCTATGGATTTCCTCTGCTGCTGCTCAATATACGACATCACAACTTGACAGGCAAACGCACAGTTATATTATAATACGAACGGGTGTTCTTCTGCAAGGTATTTGTTAATAAAGGACTCAAATAGTATGGTTCACAGGATCTTCCACATAGACCTAGATGCCTTCTTTGTATCGGTAGAACGCTCCTTGAACCCCTCTTTGGTGGGCAAACCTGTGGCCGTAGGCGGGGTACCTGGAGGTAGGGGAGTGGTGGCCTGCGCTTCATATGAGGCTCGAGACTACGGTTTGAGGGCAGGTATGCCCCTATCCAAAGCGCGGCGTCTGTGTCCTCAGGCTGTCTTCATACCTGGCCGCTATTCCAGATACCAGGAGGCGTCAGAAAGATTCATGAAGGTCCTGTCCGAATATACGCCGTTCCTAGAACCTATGGGCATTGATGAGGCCTTCATGGACATGACAGGCTTCGAGTCGCTGTATGGCCCTCTTGTTGGGGTAGCTCAAGTTATTAAAGACAGAATCAAGGAAGAGGTAAAGGTAACGGCCTCTATTGGCATTGCCTCTTCTAAAGTCACGGCTAAAGTGGCATCCGATTACGATAAGCCCGATGGCCTCTTTGAGGTGCCTATCGGACAGGATGCGTCCTTTCTTGCTCCCATGGCGGTAGAGGAGCTTCCTGGCGTGGGGCCTAGGGCAGCCCAGACCCTCAGAAAACTTGACATAAAGACGATAGGTCAATTGGCGTCTCTGTCACCTACCGTGTTACGACGTGTTTTGGGAGCCTGGGGGGACCTTCTCCATCTTTGGGCTAACGGTGTGGACACTCGGCCTGTCGCACCAATCGAGGAGGCCAAGTCCATAAGCCGAGAGACCACCTTTCAGGAAGACACACTGGATATGAGCTTCTTGAGGGGAGTCCTCCGCTACTTGGGTGAAAGAGTAGGGGCCTCATTGCGCAGAGAGGGAAAGTTAGCTCGTTGCGTGACCCTGAAGCTCCGCTATCAAGACTTTCACACCATTACAAGACACTCCACTCTGAAGGCACCCAGGGATAGCGACTCCGACATCTTTGGCGCAGGGGACCGGCTTCTTGCCAAGACCTTAAGGGAGCGTAGGGATAAGGTGCGTCTTATAGGCATAGGCGTCCAGAACTTGGTGCCCGGCGTTAGTCAGCTCACCCTTTTTAGAACGGTCTCCTCTCAGGAGCAGAGCCTTTCTTGTGCTGTGGACCACATAAGAAACAGGTACGGCTATACATCCATTCAGCGGGGTCTCACCTTTGCTTTGGGCAGCACATTCGAGCAGGAAGATGGCCACTTCATCCTCAAGACCCCAGCATTATCCCGCTAGGGCAATTGCAATGTTTGGCATCATCAGAATAGGAATAAGCCTCGCCTTTAGACACGCTCAGCATAAGTGGAATATGTTGTCAGGCGTATCTGACAATGCTACAATCAGACTTGCTCGCTGGGGATTCGTCTAGCGGTAGGACGACAGACTCTGAATCTGTAAACTCTGGTTCGAATCCAGGATCCCCAGCTTCTCCTTCACGTGGCGCATTCGTCTAGCGGCCAAGGACACCGCCCTCTCAAGGCGGAGACCACGGGTTCGAATCCCGTATGCGCCACCACAGATAGGGCTTAGATAGGCTTAACGCTTGGGCGCTGCAAGCCAACATGGTTTCTGATCTCCGCCTTTTTGGTTTAAGGGAGGCAACAAAAGGCTTCGGTATTTCGATGGGTGAGTCTGGTGGGTACTCCCATCGGCGTCCTTTTCGATTAGTTCCTGGCTTAGGGGCTTGACAGCATCACTTCAGTGGTGTAGTTTACTATATAGTTAATTAGCCAAATGGTGAACTAAGGTGCCGACAGAAGTTCTAAGCGAGGCATTCGCAGCGCTGGCGGACCCGACGAGGCGAGCCATTCTGGCGCGGCTAGCGTCGGAAAAGCGGGCGATGGGGGTTATGGAGTTGGCAGCACCGTTTACGCTGAGTCTTCCTGCGATCTCGAAGCACCTGAAGGTACTAGAACGGGCTAAGCTGATCAGTAGGGGGAGAGAGGCCCAATGGCGACCATGTACGTTGGAGCCCAGACCTCTGAAGGAGGTAGCCGACTGGATAGAACGCTACAGGGAACTTTGGGAAGAGCGATTCGAGCACTTAGACGCAGTGTTACGGGAACTACAGGAACCAAACGATTCGAAAGGAAGGACCAAAGGAAATGGCAACGAAGAATGAGACATCGGTAAACACGGAGGGAGAGCTGGAGATCACACGGGTGTTCGATGCGCCGCGATCACTGGTTTGGCGCTGCTGGACAGAGGCGGAGTTGCTCAAGCAATGGTTCGGCCCCGAGGGCTTCACGATCCCTCGTTGCACCATCGACCTGCGGGTCGGCGGGAAGTTTCTGCTGTGTATGCGTTCGCCGGAGGGACGGGACATGTGGCTCACGGGAACGTATCGGGAGATCGGCCCCGTGGAGCGACTCGTGAAGACGGAGAGTCCTGCAGATGCCAATGGAAGTGTGATTGGGATGCCGGGGATGCCACTGGAGACGCTGGTTACGTTGAAGCTAGAGGAGGAGAGCCGGACGCGCATGACCATGTGGCATGCCGGCCTGCCGGAGGGAGATCACCGGATCCACGCGGGAGAGGGGTATCGGCAGGCATTCGAGAAGCTAGCAGCAGTCCTTGAGAAGGAAAAGACGGGAGACGGCAGTCCTAGTTAAGGCGGCGTGTTCAACAAGGATGCGAGACCCCGGACGTTCCTGCTTGAGAACGTCAGCACGGTCGTCGGCTGGTCTCGGGGATCGTGTTGGCAGTAGAGGCACTGAGTTGGCACATTTGCTTAGTCATCTCAGACGTCACCTTGAGTTCATCTTGCTCCTGGAGGATCCTCACCAGTTCAGGCAAGAAGGGCTGGAGTCGCTTGCTGCACAGACGGTCCGTAGCCTCCCACACCACTTTAAGGATCGCTGTGACCTCTTCTCCGTAGGTCCGCGGTCGTCCCCGCCGACGTCCTCCTTGCCTACTGCCCTGACGCCCCAAAAGCCGGATAGCCGCCTTCCTGTGGTAACCGGTTACCACAGTGAATTGGTCCAAGATCTCCTTCTTCTCCTTCCGCCCAGCACGCCGATAGCGCTCTCGGATCGCCTCCACATACTCCTTTACGCTGCCTCGTGTCATGTCACCTCCCAGTAACATTATTTCTGAGGCAACGTTATCTCATTCGGTAACTTTTATTATGAGACAATTCGCTGCCTTGACACTGTTGTGACCTGGCCGTAACATCAGCACAAATCCATTTAGCATACATAATTGCATAGATATTGTACCGTTGATACCCACAAAGCAGAGATTCGCAACCCTACATCTGATGTTGGCGTTTGATTCTGGACAACAGCATTGAGGCGAAAGGTAGCTAGGTGAGGAGAAGAGATGCGAATTGCAGTGGCTGGCGACCACGCTGGATTTAATCTGAAAAATGAGATGGCGGCTTGGGTCCAGTCCCTAGGACACGAGGTAGACGATTTAGGCGCTGCCTCTTTAAATCCTGATGATGATTACCCCGATTTCGCCTATCTAGTCGCGAATGCGGTGGCCTCTGGAAAGGCGGATAAAGGGGTTGTAGTGTGTGGCAGTGGCGTGGGTGCCTCTGTTGCCGCCAACAAGGTCGCTGGGGCCAGGGCTGCTATATGTCACGATACCTACTCAGCTAGGCAAGGCGTCGAGCACGATGACATGAACGTTTTGTGCCTGGGGGCTCGAATAGTAGGGATTAACCTGGCTCAAGAGCTTGTGAAGGCCTTCCTGGATGCTAAATTCACCAGCGAAGAGCGACACCGACGCAGGCTCCAAAAAGTGTTGGACATAGAGAGTAGTAAGAACTCCAAACTGGGGATTTCAACAAATCAAGGCTCGTGAGATCTGGCGTAAATACCCTGAGTTGAATCGACGTGGGGAAGAAGTCATCTAATGAGTAAGATAGCGCTGGTAATTGTTATCTAACATTAGACTAGGTGCTACATGAGGGGAAGGTGGAAGTATGCTGGGGCGCATTTTGCGCAAGGACGATGTTAGTGAAGCCGGTTGGGAGAAGATCGCATCGGCTATGGAGCAGCACGATCTTTTCTCGGGATTGCCTGAGAAAAAGTTGCCTTCGCTGATTCCTGCTTGCCGTATCAAGGAGTTCCAAGATGAGGAGATCGTGTGTCATTGTCCTGATGCCTTCTTGGTACTCGATGGCAAGGCTGCCATAACCCTCGGCCGTAACGATTTGACGTATATCTTGGAGTTAGCTGGATTTGGCGGCGTGTTTAACGTCGAAAATTTGGTAGACGCGGCAAATGACAACCAAGACGCAAGAGCATTAGGTTGGGTTAAGCTTCTGGTGATGGATACGGCCATGCTTAAGAAGCTTTTCAAGGTAGATCCAACCGTTGGCTATCCGTTTATTAGAAACCTGACCAGCTTACTGATGTCTCAGTGCCAGAGGCAGATCAGCCACTTTGTCAACACCGATCGCGCTGCCTGACAATTCTATAGTGACTCTCGTCCAGGCGGCTCAGGGTGAGCGGAAGTTGGGTAAACGGCACGACAGATTCCTCGTCGTGCCGATGGGCTGGGACTTCTCGGAATGACAGAGCGGGTCGCTCGGGACGATGGTTCAGCCCCGATAGATCGAGGGTAGGACAGGCAAGCTGATACTTCGACCCCGACAAGCCGAGAGCAAGCAGGCTCAGTATGAGCGGATGCTTGGTGGGCCTACGTGTACTGTACTGCGAACTTTTAGGCTAACCGTGAGGTTGTGACTCTCGCCCACCTGCGTTCCAGTGAGACGAGCAGGAGTACCCACATGGCGGGTAAGGGGCAGCTACCGTTGGCCAACGGTAGCTGCCCCTATAGGTCGCTGACTGGTGCTCGGCAACCAACTAATTCGTCTACCCGACCATGAATAAGGTCGCTAACCCACTCGATTAGAGGATCGCTGGACCTTCATTCAGGCATTAGGTCTGCTACTCCTAGCGCATGGATCTACGGTCCATGCGCTAGGACAGCCAAAGGGCTGTTAAGCCGTGCGTCTCCACCATTTCGACATGACCGCCGATGTGCCATCAACCTCGGTGTCTGCGATTCCGTGCAGCCCTGGGCCTCCGAATCTAGTCACACACGATGGGTAATTCATCCAGCGTCCAGGTGCCAGTTCCACCATCCTTCAGCGACGTAGTTCCCATAGCATCGGGCACTGGATACTCACCATCTCCACAATTATGGAGGGTCCAGCGGTCCTCCTTAGTCCAGTCGGATCCTGTCCCATCGCGATAAATCTTGGCGGACGTTGCGGAGATCGTGGAGGGAAATCCGTCATGCCAGTCTTCATCGCTATTCGCCGTCTCAAACCACACGCTAGTGTCACGATTTTCCTCAAGGTGAGTTCCTTCACCATCGGGATCGACGTAACACTCGTATTCTACTTCGATATTGTCGTTATTGCCAGCACATATCATCCACGAAGAGCTTGTGTAAGTGTTCGAGAATTGATACTCTGTGCTTGCGTAATACGGCACGAGATCGAATTCCTCTGGAGCCAAGTCAGGGAAAGGATCGTCCCGCGAAGTGCTTGCGTGACCGATAAAGGTGTTACCGTCCTTTAGTTGCATTCCTCCCTGCAAGAAGTAGTTATCGTCCGTCACTACGTTATTGATTACGGCGCTCCATGCGTCCTGGTCAGTTCCGATCGTTGAGGGAGTTGTTATGAAAACGCCTTGGGCATTGTCATCCGTGTAGTCCCCGGCGTCCTTGTTCTGAAATATGGCCCATCCTCTGCCCAGATCAAGGTCCTCAACCTCGGTATCGGTCCATGGAGGCACGCAGCCGTGCTCTGTCCTACGTTCATTCCAATTGGCGCGCTTCTGCGTAACCTTCTCATGGTCAATGGGTGTGGGTGAGAAGCTCAACCTAACGTCATGAGGAACGCCTGGAATCATGCGGAGTTCCCCCAGTAAGGTTTTCACGTCAGGCGGACTGGCTAGGAAGTCGTCCATAGGGGTCCTAGCGGTCACCAACGATATCAATGGCGCTGACGTACATGCTTTGTTCTTTGGCGTGTTTATGTGGCGCACTTCGTAGCCACCCATAATATCAGGAACGCTCTCGACCCAGCTATCATCGTAATCCTGGTCGAGTACTGAATTGTTCTCTGATTGACCACCCGACCCCCCTCCAAGTGGAACGGCGGCTACGGCTCCAGCGATTGCGATCAGGACAACGAGTGAGAGTAGTATCATCTTGATTGGCATCGTCTTGATTGGCATTTCTTCTCCTTAGTGTCAGTGTTAAGTGCCTGTATGAAACTTTCTTTGCCACTCCTCCTTTCGACAGCGGCTAATTCAACAATAGGAGGAGAGATGAGCCGGGCGCATGACTAATTGTTACTATTTCTGGCGCGAATTTCCGGGGTGTCGGTGCATGGAAGGCGTGAGGGAGCCCCAAAGTCGACGGGAGGATGCCTCTACGAAGGAGGCACAGCTGCTGACCTGCGGAGGCCACGTCCAGTATGGTCTTCACCCCTGGCTCGTCGAGGGCGTTGCGAACGTAACCACGGACGGTGTTGGGGTAGAGGCAGAGCTGGTTAGCGGCCTAGCTTGTGAGGTCCTAGGCCGCCAGATGCGACGGCACCGGTTGCAGGTCAGCTAAGGATTTGATGGTGCTTAGGGCGGGCGAGTTCAAGTTCCATGGCGCTTTTCGAAAAGCAGCACTCCACATTTTGATAGGGATGTGGTCGGCTGGGCCTACATCGCCGGGCACTTCGTGGAGCAGAGGTAAGGACCGCTGAGTGGCGCATCTGGCCTGACGGTAACAACCAAAAGAGGTCCGGAGAACGGGATTGCGTCTGGGAAGAGCCCACAAGGCACAGGACGACTCCTCCTCGTTCTCAAGCTGCTGGCCGGGCGCTGTGCTCTAACTACTGCCTTGGTTCGTTGCCGCGCCGACTTGAGCGCCCACCCGAACAACAAATGTTTTCAAGCGCCTACAGTCGGTTCGAGGGGCGGAAACGTCCGAGTGCAATCGTCAAATAGGCACCTACCAGTCGGCTACCGCTTGCTGGGGACCTCCACCAGCTGTTTGAGCAGGCGCGTCCTCATACAGATGGACACTTGGCTCTACTGCCAAAGAGAGAGGCAGACGCGAACCGCCCTAGCAGGCTGCGGATAAAGGGGGTCTCTGACAGACCGTACCGGACCGGGCCGTGAACACCCGACGATATCCAACGTGTATGGCTTGTTGATTCACGCCAAGGCGCATAACCATTATGCCAATAACGCTTTCCGCTGGCCAGAAGACAGCCCAGACCTGGCCTGAGGGTTTTTCAGCAGCCTGCTAGTGCTCTTTGAAGCTCCAGCGGACACGGCCCATTATGCGGGCCTCCCTCCTGGTTACTTCCTGAATTAGGCCAGCGGCGCAGAGAAGCTTGAGCCGTCGCAAGCCCACCGAGTAGATGTGATAGAGAGCCACGTAGCCAGGGTCCGACTGATTCTGTACGATGTACATTCGACCGTCGATGAACTCTGAGTCAGGGTCAATTACAGCGGTATCCCCCTCGCGGATTCCATCGCGAGATGGGGCGTCACCGTCCACTTGAAGTGCAAAGCAACGGGGTGCCTCTGCGGTCACGAAAGTCGGGACCTCTACCGTTCCCACGTGCTCTTGCCAGTCCGCTACCTGGCCAGTGGAGAGAACGCGGCCTACTATGGGGATAAGCTTCGGTGCGACGTGCGTTGTCCCGTTCCCATTGGTGTCTTCTGGCTCCGGGACTGCCATCGTAGCTTCTTCCCCCAATAGCCACTCAACGGTCCGCTCATAGAAGGCTGCCAGCCCATACAGGGATGCTCCAGGGGGTTTTCGTTCGTCGTGTTCGTATCGCCAGATCGTCTGATATGACGTGCCTAGCTTCGCGGCGACGCCTTCAAGAGTTAAGCCTCGGGCCTGCCGAGCCTCCCTGAGCCGCTCTCCTAATGACATTTCACTTTACCAATATCCATAAAATATACACGAATTATATTGACAACAGGTATACTGTTTGGTTATAGTACCACCGATTGCCAGAACTTGCCAGCAGGGATAAGCCGCTTTGCACTCTCCCAGACCAAGGGAGCTACCGATCGGCGCTACATCATGAATCTTGCGGACGGGGCATCGTGTTGCTCGCTAACGGGACGTTAGAAATACTGAGGGTGGCACCGTACGGCGCTTACGTCATGAACATGGACCAGAAGATCATGTTCTGGAACCGTACGGCTGAAGTCGTCACCGGCCACCGAGCGGATCAGGTGATCGGGCGTAGATGCTACGAAGTCCTTCAGAACCGTCCCCAGGGAGGTAATACCACAGTCTGTATGGAAGGTTGCCCTTCCATCCTCCTAGCCAGAGGCGGCCGGGTCGCGCCGGTGATGAACGTCCAAATGCTCTGCGCATCGGGGGAGCGTAAGCAGGTGACGATGACTCCTTTACTTCTGCCAGATGGAGATGCCGGCCCCATGATGCTAGTCCACCTGTTCCACGAGATGACCGATCAAGCGCGCGCCAAGAGGGTAGCCGATGGAGTCCGGCAGGTACTTTCTCCAAGGCGGCATCTGGGCGGATCGATTGACCAAGAGACTTCCGCAACTCCCGATGAAGCTGCCACCCTGACGGCCCGCGAACTTGAGGTATTGCGGCTGGTCGGGTTAGGTCTCAGTATCAGAGACATAGCTCACGAGCTTGTGTTCAGTGTCAGTACCGTCCGGAATCATATCTACCGTGTCCGCACAAAGCTGCGTGCGGAGACCACGTTGGACGCGGTGCTTGCCGCCCGGCGTTGGGGGTTACTCTAGCTCCTGACCTGGTCCGCCGAAACCTATTCCAAAGATGGTAAAAATTAGTCATGCGCACGCTTAGCATGGTAGGCGAGAATGGTCTTATTACCTTGCGCTGACGTTTGGCGTATGCGCCCGATGATCGACGCTGAGCGCCCCGACTGTGGCGGCATCAGGGGACGACCGTCGGACATTATACGGAAGGAGATTGAATGACGACCAACGGATTGCTGAACTTCCTGGGCGGAGCTCCTTACGGGGCATTTGCTGTGAATATGAACAAGACCATTGTGTTCTGGAACCGCGGCGCTGAACGGATACTGGAGCACGAGGCGGACCAGGCGATAGGGTGCTCGTGCTGCGAGGTCATGGCGGGCATCGCCCAAGACGGCAACAGTCCTGTCTGCTCGGAAGGATGCCCTGCAATCGAGTTCGCTAAGCAGGGCCACGTACCTGCAGTACACCAAGTCGACGTGCTCTGTGCTTCTGGCAAACGCAAGCCGATCATGCTAACGCCGTTGATCGTCCCAGCGGAGCGGCCCGAGCAGAGAGTGTTGGTGCTGCTGTTTCATGAGTTACTCGATTCGGAAAGGGCCGGTCGAATAGCGACTACCGTTGGCGATGTCCTATCAGCGAGCAGATCACTGCGTGGCGGGAATGAACCGGTCCGAGACAAGGGTGCCGTAGACGGCTCTCTGACAGTGCGAGAGTTGGAGGTGCTACAACTCATTGCATCGGGTCTCAGTACAGAAGAGATCGCGGTGGAACTCCGCGTCAGCTCCCATACCGTCCTAAACCATACTCGCAGCATACGTTCCAAGCTGGGTGTCCAAGACCGCATAGGCACTGTTGTCGCCGGGCTACGTCTCGGGCTGTTGTGAAGGCTTCGTCCAGGACATGGCGATAGTCGATTCCGACTCAGAGTCTATGGCGAGTGTGAAGGGTCCGGACCTCATGCTAGTCCTCCTTCGGAAAATGATTCAATGCACCACATCTAGTATCGCCCCTGGCTGCACCGACGCTCGGATGTATAAGAAGGCTGGGTCATGGCAGACCTTGTAGCCTTTCTCCTGTGGCGGCATCCAGTAGGCGCCCTGACCGCCATCGTAGCGCTTGCATCGGACCAAGTGGCTAAGCTCTTGGTCATGCGAACGCTCGCCGTTGGCGAATCGTGGCCGCTGGACGGTTTCATTCGCCTCACGCATGTCACAAACTCAGGGAGCGCTCTCCACGTGTTCAATGTCGACACCATCGCAATCATCGTCGTTCCCACCATCGGCATCGGTGTGCTGTTCGCTCTCTACTGGCCTCGCCCCAAAACCAGCATACGCACGCAACTTAGCTTTGGGCTGATGTTTGCGGGTGTTGTCGGCAATCTCGTGGACCGACTTGTCTTCGGCCACGTGACCGACTTCATCGACGTGATCCCTTGGCTAATCTTCAACGTGGCGGACGCGTCTATAGCAATAGGACTCATCGGCTTTGCTTGGGATCTCCAGGTTGAAGCTTCCCGGTCGATTACCAGATTGGGTTGGCGCTCATAAGCCCAATCCCTCATCTATGCGTGCTATCAGGATGATGTCCTGCATGACGTTTATCGCTGCCCTCTTGGTTCTATCCCCCCGGAGTCAACTCTTCCCGGTGAGCACCCCAATGGCTTCCCGCACCTCTGGAGTCGCATCTAACATCTTCAAGAAGCCCGCACGTGTGACGGCTGCCGCTTCTCACCAATGAGCGGCAATAGTAACGAACTCTGCGGTACTCGTGGGGACGGACTTCGAGCTGGGGCTACGTTGGATCTCCGACCCCTGGGAGGAGGAGCTGATCGAGCAGGGCATCGAGGAGTGGACGGAGGCCAGCGCCGTCATGGACGCGGCGAGCCGGTTGGCCGAAATGCTGGACTTCATCCTGGGGCGGCTTCCAAATCAGCACAAGGAGGAAAAGGACCATGAGTGAATACACAGATACGACCCGGCGGTCCCTGCCGGGCCAGACGGAGGCGCCCAGGGACGACCTGAGGGTCCAGTGGGAATCTACGACAAGACCATTCTCCTGCAAGGCTTCGAGAGCGGTGGTGAGTGGGTCTGGACCGTCACTGCGAACCGGATCGCCAACGCGCTCACCTAGCACCTGGGGTTTTCCTCGGGGATCCTCCCGGAGGAAGCGCTCTGGTAGACCGCTACTTCACCCAAGGGACCCAAGGGCGCCAACCGGGATTTACCGGAGATTCAGCCTAATACCGGCCATTACTCTTCGAGGATGCGGATGGACTTGAGGATGCCAATGGCGATTGGCAGTTGCTCCCGGGTGAGATCGTGAGCATGAACGGTGAGGTTGGCTTCGTTCAACCGGGGAAAGCTGATGCCGGCGAACCCCCCGGGGACATCCGTAGAGACAAGCAGCTTGGCTTCAACTCCCTCGATGTCATCGTAGATTATAGCATAATTCTGCTCCGGATCGTCGGCTGGATTCAGGTCCCGTGAGAGCTCGCCGTAATACGACACGAGCCGTACTCCATCACCTACTACTTCAGCCACATATGAGTCGATGCCCTGTAACTCATGCACCTCCCACCCAGCAGGCAGGCGTATCGAGAAGCTTCGTTGAGTCTCCCCGTCCTGTACACTAACCAAAGTCCAGCCCGGCGACGGTTCAGCGTCCAGAGCCAGCTCGGCCAGCTCGACGCCATCCGCCGCAGGATATCTTGTCCCACCACCCCATTGCCCCGAGTTCGGATCGGCTGGCACGGGTGTCGCTGTGCTCCGCTGAGTTCCTGTCCCACCACCCCATTGCCCCGAGTTCGGATCGGCTGGCACGGGCGTCGCTGTGCTCCGCTGAGTTCCTGTCCCACCACCCCACTCCACATCGATGGTTGGCGTTGGTGTGGAGCTACCGCAGGCAGCTACCGTCAAGGCCACCATTCCAACCACGATGGCTGCTAGAAATCGCATGATGCCACCCCCATCAAGTCAAGAATCGAATACTTTCTCCAAATAAGCCGCTCTTGCCGGAGGAATAGTTCCCGGTAAGTATAAATCCTGCTCCTTCTTCTTCAGACAAATCCTGAACCGGCGGCGACACTGGCCCACGGAGCGAACCCCCAACTTCTTCTTAAACGACCTGCCTCTAACCGGACGTTATCGGCAAACGAGGGCCTGGAACGACGCCAATAGTGGGTTGAGCTGATTCGGTCGTGTTTGAGGCGCTCAGCACTCTCACCATCTGGATTCTTGTTCTAATTAAGTATACGCCTCAACTCTCAATTGAGTTCCATGAACAAGCGGCTCCTTAGCCCATTAGATCATCCGACTTTCCGGCATTTCTGTCAATGAAGTTTCTTGCTTTTCAATACTGCGTAAGAAGCTGGGCGAACGGGCAATGAACAGGGCTACGGCGACCCCAGCCTACGAGAGCAGGCCAGCTATCTCTTCCGCTCGCCGAAAACACGACGGGATTTGAGGCCAACAAGAAAGGCCCACACATATGGATGGGAGAAATAGCCCTTCCGAAACAAGAGAAGGCCCCATACATATGAAGGAAGACAAGGGGGGCGCTGCACTATGCAGCGCCCCCTCTCTCCCTGCCGTGCGTGAACATCCAAGGCGCGGCCCTTAGAACAGCCTGGACTCGGGCTGGTCTTGGGCCGCCCCTCCCTCGGTGGCTGAAGCCTGCACCGACCCCTGGTCACGAGGGGGCCGACGTCTTGTCGAGGGAGCGGGCCGCGCATAGGCAGGATGCTTCGGTGCCTCATCCCACCTGGCCCTCGCCCTTTCAATCACTGCCGTGACTTCCTGCGTCAGCCTGGATAGATCTGGGTCATCGACCGGCTCGATGTACGGGTCCACCGAGGGCCTTTGCACCCCAATGGTGGCTCTGCCGTCCTTGATGGACACGACGACCTTGAGGTTCTCGGTCGGCCTGGCCTCGCCTTCAGCAGTCTGGTCCTCTGCGACCTCCGAGCCTTGCGAGTCCTGTTCGGTCTCGTTCTTGGAGTCTTCCTCTTTGGCAACTGCGACAGTCTGGTCGGCGGGCGTGTCTCCGAAGAGACTCTCCGCAGCGCTCAGGGCATCTGAGCGGGGTGTTTCCGTTCCGTTCTCATTAGACATGATCTCTCCTCTCCTTGTTTCTTCTCTTTCTGCGTTCATAAGCGCCCATCGCCGGGACACCAACCTCCCCTAGCCTGTTCTTCGCGTCTCATCGAGACTGTCTCCTGATCTCGCCGATGGTCTTCGGTTCCCAGTACAGGTCGCGCTCCACGGCGGGAACGTTGCGGAGCACTGTTGATTCCGCCAGCTCGGTGAGGTCGAAGTAGCCGAGTTCCACCTCGTACCCTTCGACGAGGCCGAAGCATGTGCCGGTCTCCGGGTCCCACTCGGTGATATACCAGCGCCAGCCGGTGTAGGGGCAAAACAGCTTGGCGCGGGCGAGGACGTCGTCGTAGTCGTCGACATCCTCGTTGGTTCCGATCTTGGGGATCTTGTTTCCGAGCTCCTTGGTCATGAGCTTGTGTCTGCGGTATCCGCTGTGGTTGTCCTGCCAGGTTGTGGCGGTCATGGCCTTTCCTTTTCGTCAAGCATGGTTTCTCTCCTTGTTCTTCTCTGGCTGTGTTGTGAGCGCCAATCGTGAGGACGTTATCCCCGCCTCCAGGGCGTCAAACCGTCCTTTGCCACCGACGGCGGCTCGACCTCATCACTCGCTTCACTGCCTCCGGGGTGACGTAGGTAGGGGTGAGGGTGCTCTGCTCCATGTCCAGATAGAGCCCCATGCAGGAACAGGCGCCCGCCACCATCCGGCGCACCACCATGAGCACCAGGGAGGCCATCATCTGGTTGATGGTCGGGTCCTGGTCGGTGAGGTCGAGGGCCGCGGCGCAGTCCACGTCCGGAGGGGTCGCCGGCACGGTGGTCAGCAGGTCAGGCCGCTGGAGCGTTGGGGCGGGCAGCAGATAGCAGGTCTCGCCGTCGAAGGCCGATTCATATCGGTACTGCGGGTCGGCCACGTTGCCGACGAGGACCTGTCCCCAGTTGGCGTCGTTGCCCGCGTCGATGAGCCACTGTTGCCGCCCGCCCCGCAGGCACGCTGCCATAGCCCTGCGTGCGGCGGCGTTGTCGGTGCAGCCGATGAGCAGGCAGTTGCCGTAGCGGGGAAGACCGGCGTAGCGGTGGCCGTAGGAACCGGAATCGCCCTCGCGGAAGGCGTAGACCGAGTAGCCGATGGGCCGACCGTACGCTCGCGCCAGCCGGTCGGCGAGGGCATGGCTCTTGAACTTGCCCACGTCCTCTGCGTAGAAGTTCTGGCGCAGCAGGTTGTGAGGCTCCACCCGGTCGTGGTCGACCAGGACGATGGTGGCCTCCCGCCCGGTGAAGAGACGGCAGAGGCCCTCGGCCACACCTTGGGCGGCCGCCAAAGGGCCACTACCTGTCCGGTCTCGCACTGGTTCCACCAGAGCGTTTCCTTGGGCAGAATCCCCGAGGAGAGCCCCAGGTGTTGGGTGAAGGCGTTGGCGATGGCGTTCGCCGAGACGGTCCTGACCCAGTTGGCCCCGCCCTCGAAGCCCCTTAGCAATATCGTCTCGTCGTAGACCTCCAGCTGTATCTTGAGCTCGTCCCTGGGCACGTCCATCTGGCCCGGCAGGGACCATCCAGTAACATTGGTGCCATCACTCATGGTCGTTTTCCTCCGTAGTTGGGTTTGAGTTGCCGAGGCGCTCCAGAATGAAGTCCAGCATCTCGGCGAAGTGGGCGGGCAGGTCGTCCTCCAGCCAGTCGGCCAGTTTGTACACCGCGTCCATGATGGTCCTGGCCTTTCGCCACTCCTCGGTGCCCTCAGCGATCACTTCGTCGTCCCAGGGGTCGGCGAAGCCGTCGTACATTCCATCGTCGTAGTTGCAGTCGAGGAAGAGGTTGCCGGTCTCGGCCCAGACCCAGGAGGCAGCTTGAGACGCCCCCTCGAACCTGGTCCCCTTGACCGCTTCGGCTAGGTCGTCCTGGGGTATGCCCCCTTCGGGGATTCTGAGCAGCGTGTGCTGCGGGATGTGGGCGGCGGCCGCTTCGTTCCTCGCCCTTGAGCGGGACGCTGTGTCGGCAGACCCATCCACGCCCGTATGGCGCATACCCTCGGACTCGGTATCCCTCGACCTCAGTAGGGCCTTGAAGCACACCAGCCCCAACGGAGATCTGCCTACCGAGGAGCCGCCCGAGCGGGTCTCCCTCCCCGAACACCTCAACGTGGACGGGCAGGACGACTCTGCACCCGACCACCTGCTGCCTGCGCTGCTCAAATCGACGGAGAAGCGCTGCCTCGACCTGCTCTCCGACTGGCCCTGGATGACGCCCGCTCACCTGGGTGGGGTGCTGGAGGTGAAGCGGTCAAGGATCTCCCAGCTTCTGCAACGGCTCACAAGCCTGGGTCTCGTCATCGACGACGTTGTAGAGGGCCGTCGCCGCCTCATCCTTTCCGACCTGGGGCTCTCTGTCCTCGCAAGGCGCGATCGCACCTCCGTGGGCGCGATGAAGAAGCGATGGAGCGCCTCCCTTACAGACCCGGACCGTGCCGCTACCTGGCGAAACGTCTCCGGAGCAAGAGCCCGTCAGCTGCTCAGGAACATTCAGCACACCGATGCGGTGCACTGGTTCATAGCCGTCCTGGCGAAACAGGCCCGCAGCCGGGGACGGGAGCTGGCGCAGCTCGACTCCCCTGGACGGGCCTCCCTGTACTTCCGCTACGCAGAGAGGCTCCACTCGGTCCGTCCCGACGCCTTCGGCCTGCTGCACAACGGACAGGCGATCTGGCCCTTCTTCCTGGAATGGGAGCGCCGGGCGGTACGCCCCATCACCATGGCGGCCAGGATCGCCCCCTACCTGCGCTACTACTCCACCCACCGGCCCACCGACGACCACGGCACTCAGCCTGCCGTATTGGTCGTCTTCGACGACGACGTGGCCGAGACCCACTTTCTCCGCATCGCCAAAGAGGAGATGGACACCGCGAAGGTGCAGGTGCCCCTGTTCGTGGCTCCCAGAAACCTGTTGGAGAGGGTGGGGCCGCTGGGTCCGGCCTGGCGCACCCCTGACCGCTGGGAGCCTATCCATCCTTTCAACGACCCCTAAACACCTATAGGAGACGGGAGAAGAATCATGCGTCTGTACTACATCGACGAGTCCGAAGGCCCCCGCTACTACGTCCGCTCCGCCCTGGGAGTGGATGGCGAGGTCTGGAACCGGCTCTTTGCCGGCATCCACGCATGGCGTCTGGAGCTAATGGAGCGGTACGGAATCCCCCTGCCCAGGGAGCTTCACGCCTGCGACCTGCTGGCGGGACGGGGGCTGCTCGCCAAGAACGGAACCACCAGCGAACGGGTGTCCGTAGCACAGGGAGCCAGTGTCTTTCTGGAGGGTCTGTGCCGCCTGGAGGATGCCGCCAGGAGCATGGGCGGCATCGAGGTCATCAACGTCTGCCTCCACAAGCCGGAGAGCAGGAGGTACGAGCAGGCCAGCCTTGACCGCCTCCTCAACCGCATCAACACCTCCGTGACGGCTGCCGACCGCCACGCTTTCCTCATCTTCGACGAGGGCAAGGAGCAGATGATTACCCGGCTCTACGGTAGGCTCAAGGTGCGCAACCACGTTCCCAGCCGCTACGACCTCTGGGAGGACGGGGAGAAGACCAGGAACATCCCCATAGAGCACGTCATCGGTGGCCCCGCCTTCCGCAGCTCCAAGGACGACTACCTGCTCCAGATGGCGGACTTCATCGCTCATGCCCTGCTGAAGCAGCAGGAGGCCCCCGTCCCCAGGGTAGAGAACCACGGCATCGCCGAAGCCTTCTCCATCCTCGACGTGGCCCTCAATAGACAGGCGTCGAGGCGGGACCACCAGGGGGTTGTAAGGAGATGAAGGCCAAAGGGACAATCAACCCTCGGACCATTGACGACAGACGGCTCTTGGTGCTATATTCTACCTACCATCCCTACCGATTCGACGGTAGGGTCGAGACCGCCCTCCGAGGCGGTCTCTGTCTTTTTCAGCAGGGTAACGACGACCTGAAGAGGCACACGGACGGCGGGCGTAACAGAGAGAACGGTGACAAGTACTTCTGGACCTTATTCTTCCATCGCTTCCCCAATGCTTCTACACCCGAGGAAGAAGGAGTGGCTATATGCGTATCGCGGCGCAGCGAAGACACCGCTAGGGTTCGGCCTTAACACACAGGAGGTCGAAGGCTAGTCAGACGCCGCAGTACCCCTGGCACTCGTTGCCGAAGGCGCCCGCATGGCTATCTGCCCTGAGCTCCACCTCATCCAGGGCCACCGCCTCGGCAAGGGGAATCCTCAATTGATGGAGGTAGGGCTCCTTGGCGAAGGCCAGCTTGCCCCTCATGTTGGAGTCGATCTCCACGGCCTCTGCGAACAGATATGGCCACCTGCGCTTGGTCTCCGCCCATCTCTGGCGGGACTGGTAGGGGCAGCCGATGCAGGCCGAACGCTCCAGGGGGCCGGACTTGACGAAATCAAGAACCGAGGCCGATTCGGTGGTCACACCATCGTTCGGCATGGGGACGGTGTACGTCAGCATCGCCTCGTCTCCAACCACCTCGATGCCCTCCACGAGGCGATAGATGGCAGCCACTCCCTGGACACTGGGTAGGCCCGCACGAAGTCCGAGAGCATCTCGAAGCCAAGCAACCCGGCAGTCTCCATGATGCCGTTAGTCGTCAGGTAGTATCTCTGGCTCGAAGGCAGGTGGGCGGTGCCGTGGCTCACCCTCCCCACGATGCCGTCGGACATTAGGTCAGTCAACCTGCGTTGAATGGTCGAGTGGGGTTCGCCGAGAACGAGGGCCAACTCCGTCGATTCAACGAACGGCATCCGGTTAAGCGAGTCGAGCAGCTGTCGGCCTGAGAGGGCCATGCATCAAGCGTAGAGAAGAGGCGGCGCAGTGGGCAACCGGCACATGTCAGTGTCAGTGCACGATAGGGTCGGTGATATCTGTCTTCCTGGGCCGGGGTCGTGGCAGTACCTTGGCATTACCGGCAGAGGCTTGATATAGCATCCTTGAATGCAGTACTCTGTCAACTGGTGAGCTAGGCTCGAATCGCAAACCACAGGCAAACCAGAATTGCGTGCGCGGTTCGGTTAAGGAGGCGTCCGTGGCAAGATCATTACGAATACGCATCTCTATCCTGAGTGTAGCGCTTGTCTTACTTGCTCTTGCAGGGGTACTCTACACCACAGCTATGGCCTCTGAGCCTGCACCACCATCTCCATCAACGCCACCAGTCGCAACACCGCCCCCACCCGCTCACACCCCACCTTCTGAACGTCCGCCAATGACCAAAGAAGAGGAGGAGCAGGCCAGGGCCAAGGCAATCCAAGGAGCCAGGGGCCAGGTTATTATCGTCAGTGGTCCTGCTACTCGGGGAAGCATTGTCAGAATCGCCGGACTAGAGATACAGCTCCCCTCAGATGCGTTTGTAGACCGCTACGTCGTTGATATCTTGTGCATTGCGGGTCGGCCATGCCCGGAGGTCCCGATTTACGAACTCAAGCGGGGGAACTCGACTCTCGCTGTTTCTGCTCCTTCCGGAGCTATAGTTGAAGAAGACACTGCTAATGGGGAGGAAGGCGCCTTTGACTTCCTGAAAGAGGTGCTGCGATGAGAAAACTCGTGATTTCCTTCGTAGCGGTCCTGGCTCTTCTGCTCTTGCTGCCTGAGTGGCGCTGGCCGACCACTACGTGTACAAGGCAGAAGATGCGGCCAAACAAACTTCTGCGCAGGGCACTGAAAACTGGGTCTTTCGCTGGTGGGGGCTTTCAACTACCTCGCTGTGGTGGTGGGCTGACTCCTCACTCCACTCCGACGTGACCATCGTCAGGAACAATTGGACGGCCGCGGTGCCCGAACTTACCTGGTACGAGGCATCCAGTGAGAGCACCGCAGACGTAGCCTTCAAGTCTGGAGTCTGCCCCCTCGGAGCACCGGCGTGCAACGTAACGACTAGTTACTTCTACGACTCCGACAGGGACGCCAGCTACTGGCAGGAGTCGACTATCTATATAGACCTCAATAACCATGACTGGACGGCGGCAGGAAAAAGAGGTGCACTAGCTCACGAGACAGGTCACCTGTACGGTCTGCATGAGCGGTACTTGCATGGCTCTGGCGCCGTCTGCAACGACAGCCTGCCCTGTCAAATGTCAAACCCAAGGCACATGTAAGAAGTCCAGGTTTGGCATGGGGAACCTGAGGAAAGGGCACGTTGAGGACACTACGCCTGGGGCCCGAATAGCTGTAGCCAGGGCGAATCTAGGCCTCTTATCCGCGCTTGCATTGGGCCTTTACTAGTTCTCCCTACCCAGCAACTGATGCCGTGATGTCTCACGGTGCCAACTGGAACCTGAGCACAAAGGTTCTTGATTTTATCAAGTCTGGTGGCCTGGCGAACCGTTCACTCCACCAGGCTAGGCAGTCCTTCCTCGACATGCCCGCCTCAATGAGAGGGTAGCGGTTCTCTATCCACCCGTCGCGAGAGGAGCGCATCCGGATGGCTGTCGTCGGTGGAAATGCCCAGCCACAGCTCAACGCGGGTACCCTGAAGGACTCTCTGTCCCTTGCTCAGGCCCAGCATCTCCCTGATCTTCCGGCGCACAGGCGCGATCTTGTAGTGCTCCGTGCACTGCCGCCGCCCCATGCCGTCTCCGTGGCCCGCTCCGCCCTTGAGATAGACGGGGATGTCCACGTAGTTGGGGTAACCCGAGTGGTTCGTGAGGGCCTTCAGGTCCTCGCGGAGACTGCGCCCGTTGTCCACGATGTGGAGAGGGAACGGAAGGCGTCGGGACAGCCACTCCAGGTGAGAGTATATGGTGGGTGGTTCCCAATGAGTATCGGCGAAGATGGCGCAGTCCGGCACGCCGCCGAATGCGCCATCGCCCGCCATGAGAGCCATTACCGTGGATTGGACGCCTCCTCCGAGGCTGATGACCGTGAGCCGATTCATTGCAGCGCCGCCTCCCGGTCCTCAGCCTCCGGCAGCAGGTGGCGTAGCAGCCCCAGCCCGTCGGCAAACCTGAACAGTGCGATGAGGTGCCCCGAGCCCGGCTGCGTCCCCGTGCGCCAGCGGCGCAACATGCGGGCGTCAACGCCCAGGGCGCGGGCCAGTCCAAGCCAGGTCAGCCCTGTGGCCTCCTTCAGGCTCTCCAGCCGCTGGGGGAAGTCCGGCGGGAACTCCGATGGGAGCTTGTGGTAGACCCATTTCTGACGGCCCAAGGCGCTAGACTCCCCGGCGGAGGAGTTCCGCCTCCTCGGGGACCAACGCCTCCATACCCCCTGGCACCTCGGATGCCAACTGGAATAGGGCCAGCATGGCCCCTCCCGTGGGCTCACTGCCTCCACGCCAACGGCGCACCCGCTGGTAGCTCACTCCCAGACGCCGGGACAGGGCCTTCCAACTCAGGCCGGAGGTCTCTTTGAGAAACTCCAAACGCTGGGGGAAGTCTCGGGGCAGTTTGCCTCGCCGGTTTCGACCGATTCTCTGAAGGCGTTCCATATCTCTGATCCCTCTCATTGACGACATCTCTAATTCCTCCTGTAGACGACTATCCGGTCATCATCCAGTAGCTTTCCAAGACCCTCGGGCACCAGAGTCGCCACCATGACCAGTGATAGCACGGCCCCGCCGCAGGGCTCCGCTCCCTGCCGCCAGCGCTGCACCTGTTTGATGTCCACGCCTATGCACGTGGCCAGACCCTCCCAGGAGAGGCGAGAGGTCTCCTTCAAGGCTGTCAATCGCTCAGGGAAGTTCTCCGGCATGAAGGAAGCGCCCGGCAGGAAGTCGGATGCCGGGAGACGGCCCCCGCTACTCATGGGCGTCCTCCGAGATGAACACCTCGTCAAAGGGAGGATTGCCCAGGGCTTGGAGCAGCCGGCGCCGCATCTTGGGGGATGGGTTGCGCTGGCCGTTGAGCAGCTGGGAGAGGTAGCCCGAGGTCGAGCCCATCACATGGGCCAGCTGGTTCTGCGACATGTGGATGTGGTTGAGGATGTTCCACACACCCCGGCCTTCACACGCACCCTCTTGAGGGCGGGCCTACCCGACATCCTGCTCGGCTTCCCGTTGAGATTCGGCAGACACGCCGTTCTGGGATACCCCCCGGTCGGCGTCAGCCAGGTCCTTGAGGTAGGCGCGGACCATCATCCGCGCCAGGATGCGCAGCCCCTTGATGCGAAGCTCCTCTTGCTTCTTGGTCAGACGAACGTCTTTAGGCAAAAAAGCGACACCTTTCCGACTGGATTGGGCTGCCAAATGGCCGTTGTACATGGTGCGGTCTTTGGGTACGATGACAGCCGTAGGGAACAGTAGTTCGGTCTTTGGGTACGATGACAGCCGTAGGGAACAGTAGTTCGGTCTTTGCTATAGTATAGCAACGCTGTATAATAGCAGACAAGGGATTTAGGGCATTATTTACCATTTCGGCCACAAAGTGCTTGCAAACATGTAGCAAGTGTTCTATCATAGGGACATGATGGACCCAGAATCCGCCGAACTGGACATAGGCCCCTACCTGAAAGAGCTGCGGGGAGACCGCAGCTTGCGCCAGGTGGCCCGAGACTCAGGCGTCTCCGATCCCTTCCTTTCCCAGATCGAGAAGGGTCAGAGGAATCCCGGCCTCCGAATACTCAGGAAGCTGGCGGATTTCTACGAGGTCTCCCTCAATGACTTGCTGAGACGGGCCGGATACCTGGAAGAAGTTGAAGACCCCTATGCCGACGAGGAGGCCAACGTCGACCGGGCCTTCCGGTACGTGGTGGCCGACCCCAGGTTCAACTTCGGCACCAGGCTCGATGGACCCCTCACCACGGCGGCGAAACGCTTCATCGTCGAGATGTACGAACAACTCACCGATAAGCAGCTTTTGGAATGATGAGAACGCTGGACGACTTCAGAGAGACCATCCTGGCCAAGCTGTCGTGCAGGCAGCGGAACGACCCCGCCTACATCGCCCACCTGTTCGTCCGCTACTTCCGCGTGTCGGTCCGCCCCGGCTTCGAGGAGCTCATCAAGGTGCTGGAAGAGGCTGGCATCGCGTCTGTGCTGGGGCAGAAGCTGCCCGGCGGTCTTAGGGGTACCCACTTCAGCTTGGACAAGCGCCACTACTCGATCCGATACTCAACCGACCAGTGGGAGGGGGGCAAGAACCACACGGTCCTTCACGAGACCTACGAGATCATTCACGAGATGCTCTCGGACCAGGAGATGGAGCCTTCGCCCTCCAGGAAACTCTGCTGGGATGCCGACTATTTCGCCGCCTCGGTGCTGATGCAGCCTGCGGTGTTCGCTCCCTTCGCCAAGGCTTCCGGCCTGGACATAATCGCTCTCCGCTCACAGTTCGAGTGCTCCTACGCTTCGGTGACCCTGCGGCTCGCCGAAGTCATGCGGAACCAGCCCCTCCTGGGGGTCCTGTATCAACGCCAAGAACAGGGCAACCCGGCTGAGTGGACCGAGCCACCGGATCGCCGCCAATTCAGGGCCACCATCGTGACACGCACTCCGGGCTTCGGCATCCGGGATCCTCGCGTCCTCTGTGGTTCACGAGGCGGCATGCCCCGCAAGGGCACCACTCCATCCCCTGGCTCGATTGCCGAGTGGGTGATGCTCAACGGCAAGGCTGCATACGCCGAGGTGGAGTCCACGCGTCTGGGCGCACGAAGCGGCGACATCGCCATCGCTGCCAGGCCGGTCACGTGGCAGGGACAGCTGGCCAAGGTTGCAGTCGTGGCCGTGCCCTACCAGCAACGCGGGGCGCTGAGGCCCCAGATAAACAACGGAGTCGCCTTCGAGCGGCTCTTCGACTACCAGGAACTCACCATTAAATAGGCAAAAAAGGGGGAGGATATGAACACCGACAAAGGGATGAACGGCAACGTGGCGCTCTACGCACGGGTGTCCAGCAACCGGCAGGACGTGGACCTGTCCGTGTCCGCCCAGCTCAGGGCGCTTCGAGACTACGCGGAGAAGAACGGCTACGTCGTAGCGCGGGAGTATGTGGACGAGGCCGAGAGCGGGCGCATCGCCGACCGGCCCCAATTCAGAAAGATGCTGGATGAGGCCAGCAAGCCCAACTCTCCCTTCCATGAGATTCTTGTTTGGAAATTCTCCCGCTTCACCCGCAAGCGGGAGCACGCCGTGGCTTTCAAGTCCATGCTGAGGAAGCGGGGCATCAGAGTAGTCTCCATCACCGAGCACGCCGACGACTCTCCCACGGGCAAGCTCATGGAGGCCATCATCGAGAGTGTTGACGAGTTCTACTCTGAAAACTTGGCCCAGGAAGTGACC
Source organism: Dehalococcoidia bacterium (assembly GCA_965249025.1). GTDB lineage: Bacteria > Chloroflexota > Dehalococcoidia > Lucifugimonadales > CAYTFF01. The sequence continues at coordinate 285,286 of OZ252215.1, forward strand.
AGGGGGATGAGAGAGGCCGCCATACGGGGCTTCTGGGTCTCCACCTACGCTCCCTTCGGCTACAGGAAGGTGTCGGTCCAGGACGGAGCAAAGAAGCGGCCCAAGCTGGAGCTGGACCCGCCGGCGGACTCAGTGATCCGGCGCATCTTCCAGATGGCCCTACAGGGCAAGAGCACCCTGGACATCACGAAGACGCTGAATGGTGAGGGCATCCCCACCTCAACGGGCAAGCACTGGTTGAAGTCCACTGTGCACCGCATCCTCTCCAACGAAGCGTATACAGGAACGCTGGTCTGGGGTGTCGATGCCAAGGACGGTGCGCCGCCTGTGCGGGTGGAGGACGCATTCCCCGCAATAGTCACCAAGCAGGAGTTTCGACGCATCACCCGCTCCCTTCGCTCCAAGGCCCCTGCCAGGGTCAACCCCCGGCGTGCATCCAGCCCCTATCTTCTCAGCGGCTTGGTGAAATGTGAGAAGTGCGGAAAGGCGCTCACTGCGGCTGAGGCCAAAAGCGGCAAGTACAGCTACTACGTCTGCCACTCACTGCTGAAAAAGGGCAAGGGAACTTGCAAGACGCCTCGCCTCAACTCCAAGCGCTTTGAGAAGCTGATGATCGAGCAGATTCGCGCAAACATCCTCACTGAAAGCAACATCCGAGACCTGGTTAGACTGATGGACGAAGAGATGGACGGAGTAGCCGCCGAGCAGCGGGAGAGGCTGGAAGCCATCGAAGCGGAGCTTATCGAGGTGCGGCGGCGCTTGGACCGGGTGTGGCACGTCATCGAGAACTCGGAACTCGACATATCCGACGCCACCTCCCGCATCAGAGAGCACCTGGAGCGTCAGGAGAAGCTGGAGATCGCCGCAGAGGAGGCCAGGGCATTGCTCTCAGAGCGCCGGGCCGTGCTGGACAACGTGGACACCATCGCCGCCTTCGCCGAGGACATGAGCGATTTCCTGATGACCAGCGAGATCACCGAGTCTCGGGCCTTCATCAAGTCCTTCGTCAAGGAGATCAAGGTCAAGCCAGGAAAAGCAACGGTCTACTACACCCTACCCACGCCGCCGGATAGCCCGATAGGGGGCGGAGACGCCGCAGAGGTGGCTCTCCACGGCCCAGTAGTTCGCAGTTCAGTACACGTTGGTGGGCGTGCCAAGGCACGTAAAGATATTCTACGTGCCAAGGATTCTTCACGGAGTTAGCACTGAGCGTAACCGAAGTGTTCAGAATGACAGGCGGCGGTTGTAAGCTTAATGCCTGTATGACTCCTATTTTATGGGCGGTGGGATAGCTTGATTAAGGCCATAATATTCGACCTGGACGGCACCCTTGTGCAGAGTGAGAAGCTGAAGGCCCTCTCTTATGCCATCGCAGTCCAGCGCCTTCGAGGATTACCAGAGCCGGATCAGCGGGCCGTGGAGGCCTATCGGGAGATAGTGGGCGCCGCCCGTGACGTTGCCTCAAAGCATATCATGGATAAGCTTTCCTTAGAGTCGGAGCTTCGACCTCTCATGGGCCAGTACCAGGCTCAAGAGCCGTGGCAAGTGCTCACCGCCTTGCGCAAGTCTATCTACAATGAGATGGTGGCGGATCCTAAAGTCCTGCAGGAGAATCAGTGGCCCCACAATGTGGGGCTGCTTCGCATAGCCAGGGAAACGGGCTGTAAGACTGCCTTGGCCACGATGTCTGAGCGCGAGGAGGCTAGCCGCGTTCTTGATATACTGGGTCTGAAGGATCAGTTGGACCTGGTCTTAACTAAAGACGATGTGAAATCTCCTAAGCCGGATCCTGAGATATATCTCAGAGCAGCCCAAGGGCTTGACGTAGACCCAAAGGAGTGTCTGGTGATAGAAGACTCTCCTAATGGAGTAAGAGCGGGGGTGGCAGCAGGCATGAACGTAATAGCCGTGGCCACTCCATTCACAGGATCGGGACTGCATACTAGTGAGGTCTTGGATCATGTTTGGATTGTCCACGATCCGGCTGATCTCCTTGAAGTGGTGCGTAATAGAATCGAAGAGCACAACCGAGTTGCTCACTAGGAACCCCGCGAACTGACGTCAGGACTGGAACAATATGAGTTAGCCCTTTGTGCTGGGCATGTGTCCCAATGCAACACACTCGAAAGATGCAAAGGGGTTTCTGCACCCGATGGTTGGAACACTGTCAACCTAGTCGAATTGCTGTTTGAGGTGAAGTGGTTGCAGATGCGTGTTGGCGCGGTCTGTGGATGAGATTAGCGAGACCTGGGATTGCATCTCTGCTTGGAGAGCATCCCATAGGAGGTTTGTGATATGGAACTTGGTATGATTGGGCTGGGGCGCATGGGGGGAAACATGGCGCAGAGACTTCTGCAGGGTGGTCACACAGTGGTGGTCTACGATAGGAGTCCTGATGCTGTAATGGCCGCCGAGTCTAATGGAGCCGTCGGCGTAAAGACCATTGAAGATTTAGTGGACAAACTATCGCAGCCCAGAGCCGTCTGGCTCATGGTCCCTGCTGGAGGGCCGACGGAGAGCACCATAGATTCCCTTTTACCGCTTTTATCTCCGGGCGATACCATATTGGACGGTGGCAACTCTAACTATAAAGACAGCGTGCGCCGAGCGGCTAAGTTGAAGGAGAGGAAGCTTAATTTCCTTGATGTAGGGACAAGTGGCGGGATTTGGGGTCTCACTGAAGGCTACAGCCTTATGATTGGTGGAGACCATGAAGTATTCAAAAGGCTTGAGCCCATATTTCAGACTCTGGCCCCAGGTGCAGATATGGGCTACGGTTACGTCGGCCCGGCGGGATCTGGGCACTTCGTGAAGATGATCCACAACGGCATCGAGTATGGGCTTATGCAGGCATACGCAGAGGGCTTTGAGATTATGAGGGCCAAAAAGGAGTTCGGCTTAGACCTGCATCAGATATCGGAGATATGGCGTTACGGCAGCGTGGTTCGCTCTTGGCTTCTGGATTTGACGACGGCGGCCCTCAAGGAAAGTCCGGAGCTGGCCGATATTGAGGGATATGTGGAGGACTCAGGAGAGGGGCGCTGGACGGTCTTCGAGGCGGTGGACTTGGATGTTCCCGCTCCCGTAATTACCCTGTCACTACAACAGCGGTTCCGCTCACGGCAGGGGGAGTCCTTTGGGGCTAAGATACTGGCCGCAATGCGCAATCAGTTTGGTGGCCATGCTGTGCGGAAGGCCAAGTAGGTACTGCTGAGATACGAGAGATACGCTTGACAGGGCGCCGCTCACCCTGAGCATGTCGAATGGGTGAGCGGGGGGGCACACACTCTGTGTCGCCTCCGTGAAGGGGAGAGGGTTTGTTAGCACCGCACCCTGAAGGTCATCAACAAAATAAACTGACGTTTTCTCTGTGTGAAGTAAACCCCGTAAGGAAATTCTACATGGTAAAGGCACAAGGTGTTCTATCCCACCCACGCCCAGGAAGGTATTTTCTCAGGGGCACATCCCCTGAAACCCCTGCCCATTCGACTACGCTCAGGGTAAACTTCGAGGGACACCCTCTCCGGACTCTCCCAATTTGGTCGTCTGTGTTTTAGAAATGTCAAGGTAAATAGTTTATGACCATAAGTGTGTGGCATGTAGGATGTTGCTCTTAAGCAAGAATGCGGCGATAGATTCCTCGTTCCCCGACTTGTCAGGGTTCTCGGAATGACGGTGGGAGTCGGCTCAGGCATAGGGTCCTAGATGAGTGCCGCCTATAACGTGGAGGTGGCCGTGGGGCTGGCTCTGCATAGCATCCCGTCCAAAGTTGGACAGCAGTCGGAACCCGTTGGGGCAGTATCTGGCTCCCAGGTCTACCGCTACCGACGTTACTTTTGAGGCTATGGGGTTTGTCCAAAGCTCCACCTGGATCATGTGCTTCTTTGGTATGACCAGTATCATGACGGGCGCCCAAGTGAGCAGGTTATCGAAGGCTATTACATCATCGTCTTCGTAACGTATGGTGGCGGACTCTTTACGAGCAGCTATATTACAAAAGGTGCAGTTGGTGTGTTGCATATTTGGTTCAGCCATTGAGCCTTCCTTATGATATGCTATTATCGGAAGCAGTCAACATGCTAGGCATTAACTGCTGAATGATTTGCCTGGTAAATCTTGTGTCTGAGGAAACAAGTCCCCATATCACTGGTTCCTCGCAGCCGCTTTGAAACGGTAGATATCAGGGACACATATTCTGAATCCCCTGCCGGAATGGGTAGTCCATCTGTGGATTCTCTTAGTAAGCTATCTAGAAGGCTAGGCTAGCATTAGATCGTTTATTTCAGACGTTGGAGGAGAAAAATGGTTAAATCCGATTCAAGTGGCAAGATCAAACTCATTAAGGGTGCGGCTTCTGCACCCATTACACATGTTGTTAATTGCAATGACCTAGGTATAGATGCGTGGATGGAGGCCGAGTTAGTGAATCCTGGCGACACTGGCCTAGCGGCAGTAGCTGGGATCGCCGAGCATCCTTCAAAGAGGGTATTCGAGTACTCAGGCAGAGCACATCAGTTTGTGTACATCCTTGACGGCGACATGACTGTACAAAATGTAGACAATGGAGCCGTATACAAGGGCACAAAGGGGGACCTATTTTACTGGGGTCCGGATATTAAACTCAGGATAGGTGGTGCCTTTCGGTATTACTACGTCAAGACGCCAGTGACCACTAGATGGATCAACAACGAGGGCGATGTTAAAGCTGTTGACCTTCTAAGTTTGGAGAACGAGGCAATATATCAAGGAGCGATCCCTGACGAGGTCAGGCCAGGGATCGTCGAAGAAGGCAGGAGCTTGCCTGAGCTTGACGTCACATCGATAAAACTCATCAAAGACGTGAAAGGCGTCGAGGTGTTTGAGGTTGCTGAGTCGGGCGGTCAAGTAGACAGAGATTGGTGGCACGTAAATCTTCTGGATGGTGTAGAAGCCAATCTGGCCTTGCGGGTAGGTATCTCAAACCATCGTTCGGCAGGCATGGTCTACTGCGAGCATAAATGGCACCAAATCGTGTTAGTTTTGAACGGCTATATGGAGGTGCACAACATGGATACTGGTGAGGTGTTCAAGGCCAAAGAAGGAGACCTATATTATTGGGCTCCAGGGATGAGACACAGGGTAGGAGGCGAATTCAAGGTTTTGTCTGTGACCATTCCGGCCAGGTTAAGGTGGTTTAAGACTCCTAATGGTAACGTGATTATGAATCTTGCTCAAAGACTGGACGATGAGATGGTTTTGACTGGACACCCACCAGAGGAGTACCGTAGTGAATCTATTTAATAGAGTTGTTTTCCTGGGGCGTGCTGCTTAGATACGTATCTTGGAGATCAAGCTGGCGAACTTCTCTATTTTGTGAATATCTCCCCAGCCCATGCTCAAGACCACCTCATCGGGCTCGAGGGTTAGAAGGTCCTCCAGACGCTCGCGGCATTCCGCCTCAGTGGCTACGATTAATGAGTATTTGACGAAGTCGTCGGGGACCAGATCTGTCCCGGGGGTTTCGCCCACTGGCAGGGCGATTCTGGAGACGCGCTCTCGGACTCTTCGAAAGACCTCGGCGAATCTCGCTGGATATTCATTTTCGTATCCAACGCGTTGTATGTGATGAATGGCAAGGGTCTTCAATTTATCGATAAGAGGCTGGGGGTTATCATCGTAGGCGCAGGTAACGTGTAAGATGATTTTCACGTCGTCAGGATTGCGTCCAGTAGCGCGGGCCGCATCACGGACCTTCTGGATCTTCCGAGTCATTACCGACTTCTGCTCAGGGCCCATGATGAGGACGCCATCGGCCAGTTCCCCGCTGAGATCCAACATGCGGGGTCCCCAGGCGGCCACGTAGATGGGGATGCGGCGCTGGATAGACTCGACGCGATAGTGGGTAGAATTCTCCGTATATTCGCCCGTTTCTATCAGGGCGCGCATACGTCGCAGGTCCTCTCGGAATTGATCCATGCGGGCCTTCCGGACTCCCAGGCGTCCCGCTGTGGCCTGGCCGCCGCTGCCGACGCCAAGAATAGCCCGGCCTCCGCTGATATCGTCCAACGTGGCGACGGTGTTGACCAGGAGGGATGGGTGACGTAGCGGAGAAGCGGCAACGCCTGGAGCCAGGAGGATGTTCTGTGTGTTCAGGGCAGCGAGGGTAAGTGCTATATAGGCGTCCTTGGCTATCCACGTATCCCAAAGCCATAGGGTATGGAATCCATAGCCCTCCGTTGCCCTGGCGAACTCTACTACTCGGCTGACTGGCTCCTGTGGGTTAAGGGCCATCATGATGCTGAGTTTGGTCATGGGACCTTTAACAAAAGCAAAGCTATTCATAGTGAGTCCACATTCTGAGCACCTTCACGGTATGCTCTTTTTCGAGTACCTGATAGACCAAGCGGTGCTGGATATTGACACGGCGTGAATAGGCCCCGGATAGGTCCCCAACTAGCTTCTCAAAGGGTGGAGAGGCCTGAAACGGGTCCTTGCGAAGCACTTCAATCAAGTCATTGGCTTTTGACTTTAATCCAGCGGAGGCAAGCTTCTGAGCATCTTTTTGGGCTTGCCTGGTGAAAACGACCTTCCAGGTCACCAATCAAGCTCCTCGGAGCACTCTTGTAGGGGGGTGTTCAGGCCCTCTTTTATGGACTCTCTCATGCCTGGAATCGAGAGCAGGTGCAAAGTCTCCTGAATCGACCGCCAGTCGTCTTCCGATATCAGGACCGCATTCCCTCTTTTCCCGGTAATGTGTATGGCTTCATGTGACCTGGATACCTCGTCAATCAGGCGATAAAAGTTAGCTCTGGCTTCTGTTGTCTTGAAAGTTGGCATTATCAACCTCCCATAAATTATCGTACGGTATTGCGTACGTCATGTCAAGGGAAGAGTATACCGGCCTGTGCCGGACCCAACAAATGTCTCAATCCCTCCATTCAGGTCAAAGGAAGAGGGGCTGACCGAAGCCAGCCCCTCTCTCCTCGGAGCGGTTATTCGCCTACGTGGTCGCGGTTAGCAGGGGCCCTCCGTATCTCCGTGCGCCAAGTGAGCTTCAAGGGCGTTTATGGAAATGTTAATCGTCTTTTGCGGATTCTTCTTGCTGTGGGTCTTGTGGCAGACATCAACCTTTTTGGAGACCTCAGGCGGGATATCCGCTATAAACGTTTGAAAATGGTGATCGAAAAGGGAGTCTAACAATGACCTCCCGTGGGCATACGCGAAAATATCCCGGCTTCCAAATACACTTTGTTGTATAGTCACATTGGGGTCTGCGTGGATGATTTCCCACGTGTATTCTTGGCCTGCAATCACAGCGACGTGGGAGGTAATGACAAATGGTGTCAGGACGACAGTGGTACCCACGTCATTCCAGCTTATACTTTGGGAATGCAATAGGGCACCATTGATTTCGCCATCTGGGCTGCTGATCGGTGGGACCTTCGTTATGAGGTCTATACCACCACTGTAAATGTTCAATATGCCAGAATGCGTGGCAGGATTTCCACCCATCCCGATGCTGATCTTAGCCAAGTCTCCAGTAAGCCCTGCCGTAAACGATTGGCCGAAGAATATTGTACCAAGTGTTTGGACGCTGTTCGGCTGCTCCTGATCAAGAATAAAGGTCTCACCCACATGCGCTGACGTTCTCCCTGTGGTTGACATCAGGGTGAGCACGAGGGCCAGCAGCGCCAGCGGTAGGGCCATGGACCAGAGGCGTTTATGTAGTAAGATGTTCATCTTTCGGTTCTCCTTTATTATATTAGTACTCGTGTAAACATAAATCGTGTAAGCACATGCTTCGCACACACATCAGCATAAGCACATAACAAGTGCAAGTAGGTAAGTTATATATCCTCGGAATAGGGCAGAATATCTTACAGGCATCTATGTCCAGAGTGCAGGTTTCTATTTGTCAATAGGTTGAGGCAGGTCTGTTGAACTGTTGACGCGACCGGAATTGATCCTGGGTGAGCTAGCCCTTAGGAAGGCCGCACAAGAAGAAACCGAATCCAACATAGCAGAGGCCATTCTGGCGATTTATTTTCTCCCACCTACAAAGGCCATGCCACAGCGGATGAAGTCTTGGGCGTAGTCACGTCCAAGTGAACCGCATGCGATCTGCCAATATTTCATAACTTCAAACTCTGGGTGAAAAATGTCGAGTTCCCGTTTAGTGGCAACTTATAGATTACCCTCGTCTGGTGTTTCGTGGCCTGTTTGCAGGGCGTTCCTGTGGGCGGCGCTCTTTGTCGCGGTAGTCTTGGGCGACTATTGTTATTAGCTGGCCGACGGTCGGGTCCTTGAGTCGAGACACTATAGGCTCGGCATAGGGGGTATCTCTGAAGAAGACGTCCCTAGAGGTTACTACCGTGGGCAGGCGGCCGTTGTGGCGATGGACGATGATCTGGTAGAGTTTCTCCTCGGCCCAGGGGGTTGAGCTCTCCGCTCCCAGGTCGTCCAGGATGAGGATAGGCGCTGTTTTTATCTGCTCGAAGAGGTCGTCATAGGTAATCCTGCTGTCGGGGCTGAAGGTGCGCCTCAGGTGGTCTAGCAGGCTGGGCACGAAAGTGAAAACGACGGATCGCCCTTCGCTGAGCCACTGGGTGGCCATGGCCACTGCCAGATGGGTCTTGCCGCAGCCTGTGGTTCCCGCAAATGTAAGCCAGCCTTCTGGGGATTTGGCGAAGTTTCTCGCTGCCCGCAAGGCCGCCTCCAGGCTCTCCCTTCCCTCGGCGTCGGCCTTGTTGCCTCTGACGTCGAAGGTGTCGAAGGTCATGCGTTTCAGCATTTCTGGCTCCACGCTTCCAATGGTAGGATAGACAGAGCCAGCCCTCTTCTCTAGCTCGTATATGGTTGACAGATTCTTGTCTGAGAGGCGTCTCCAGACGGGCTCGTCCAGTTCGGACAGTGCCCGCTCGATGGTGATTACTGTAGGCATCTCAAGGTTAAAGCGGTGGTTGAGAATCTGATATAGCTTTTCCTGAGCCCAGGGAGTAGCGCTGTGAACACCTAGGTCATCCATGATTAGCATAGGTGAGTTTCGTATCTGCTCGAACAGGTCGTCGTATGAGATCTCACTGGAGGGGCCGTAGGTTGACCTTAGGTGGTCTAGTAGGTCTGGCACTAAAACATAGAAGACGGTTTGCCCTTCTCTGAGAAGCTGATAGCCAATGGCAGCTGCCAGGTGAGTCTTACCGCATCCCGTAGGGCCGCTTAAAACGAGCCACCCTTTGGGTTCTGAGGCGAATATCTTGGCGGCTTCATATGCCTGTTGGTATAGGCGCTGACCCTCCGGGGTCTCAGACCTGCCCTTGGGATTTAGGTTCTCGAAGGTGAATCTGGAAAGCTGATCCAGGTTGCTGAAGCGAAGAAGCCGCGTGATACGCTCCTCTCGCAGTCTTTCATGCTGGCACTGGCAGGGCACAGCTCTCCCGAAGTCGGGGTGGCCTACTGGCACGTCTGGAGTTACCCAACCCTTGTCGCCGCAGATGTCACAGATCACCTCATCAGACTGCTCTTCTGGCAACTCAGAGGGATTATTAGAGGCGAAGGTATCTCTTTGGGTCAGCCTTCTTAATATGTCCCCAAGGCTCTCCATGTTCTCCATCGTCTCTACCCTCCTGATCCCATCTCTCCAGGATTCGGGATATGTATCTCCAGCTACGCTTGTTTCGTCTGACGGCCTCTTTGAAGGCGTCTTCTATCCATTCTTGGGGGTACAGGGTCTCGGCCTCCTTCAACTCCTCTGCGATCAGTGGAGCGAGTATGCCTATGTTGCTTTCATACAGGGAAAATATGTTAGGCCTCTCTTCTGTAACTTGCCACGGCTCGGGCTGCGGAAGCGGCTCCTTCTGTAAAATAAGCCTGTCTTCTCCCTCAATGGAGCGCCTTTCGGGTTCCGTGTTGAGAAGGTATACGGGTCTCTCTTCGCCATCCAGAGTTGCCATAGCCTGGATCAGGGTGCCTCTCTTTACGGCCTTCTTTAGAGCGTTGACAATGGCCTCTTGTACATTGGTCCCTTGAGACGTCAAGGCTCTGGCCAGCACCCTGTCTTCTTGCAACTCCGTTAGAGTGACGAGCCGAGGCAGTCCCTTCTTCTGGTTTACCAGCCATATGACTCTCAGAGTACATTTCAGCTCAGCCAGGTCATCTATCTCCTCCAGCAGTTGGCCAAAGAGGGGATTGGGCACGGGGGTGTAGTGTACCTTGGGAGGGAAGCCAGAGAAGGGCATGTTAGCTTATCCTCTTGGCAGCGGAGTAGTTTTCGAACCGCGCCAGGTCCTGGCGGAAATAGAGATTGACGGTGTCGGTGGGTCCGTGGCGGTGCTTTGCTATTATGAGATCAGTAATGTGCTCTGGGTATGGCCTGTCAGGATAAGTATGCGACCATTGCTCTTCGTCGAAGTATGCGTCGTCTCTATAGATGAAGGCCACTACGTCGGAGTCCTGTTCTATGCTTCCGCTATCCCTGAGGTCTGATAATTGAGGGCGGTGGCCGGGGCGCTGCTCCACGGCGCGGCTTAGCTGGGAGCAGGCTAGGATTGGGATGTCCAGGTCCCGCGCTAGGGCCTTCAAGGAGCGCGAGATCTCGCTCATCTCTTGGACTCGGTTTTCTATCCTGCCGTTGCCTCGCATGAGCTGTAAGTAGTCCACTATAAGTAGGTCAAGCCCCCGCTCCATTTGAAGTCTTCTAGACTTGCCTCGCATCTCCACCATGGTCTGAACGGGGGTGTCGTCTATATACAGCGGTAGGTCGGAGAGGAGTCCAATGGAGTCAATGATGCGACGCTCTTCTTTCTCGCTGTAGAGGCCCTGTCTGAGACGCTGGGTGTCCACCCTTGACTCACTGGAAAGGAGGCGCATAACTAGCTGATCTGCGCTCATTTCTAGACTAAACGCGCCCACTACCGCTCCTTGGGAGGCGGCGTGCTGAGCGATGTTCATTGCCAGAGTGCTCTTGCCCAAGCCAGGTCGTCCCGCCAAGATTATCAGGTCTGAGCGTTGCAGCCCTCCTAGGAGCTTGTCCAGGTCAAGGAATCCGGTGGGAATGTAGGCAATGCCTTGACTGAGAGGGCCTTGGATGCTGGCGCTCTCTTCCATGTAGCGGTCTAGGACAGTCCTTATGTGTAGAAAGTCTCGGCCACTTTCGCCGCCTCGAACGCGAAAGAGGATCTCTTCCGCTTTGCCCAGGGCGGCATCGATGTCGGCGGTCCCTTCGTAGCCTACTTCCGCTATATGAGATGCGGCGTCGATAAGACGTCGCATAATAGCGGTGCGATGGACTATTCTGCCGTAGTACTCTATATGCACCGAGGTAGGGACTATAGAGACCATGTGGCTCAGGTAGGCAGGCCCTCCTATTTCGTCGAGTCGGTCTTGCAGGGAGATTTCGTGGGCCACCGTAAGCTGATTGATGGCCTCGCTCCGGTCAAACAAGGCGAGGCATGCTTCGTAGCACCAGCGGTTCTTCTCTAGGAAGAAGTCCCGCGGTTTCAAGAAGGACGATACGGTGGTTATAGCCTCTCCGTCGATAAGTAGAGAGCCAATAGTGGCCTCCTCGGCGTCAACGTCATGAGGCGGGAGCTGCTCGGCGTACATTATTAGCTCTCTTGAGCCTCAACGATTACTTTGATAGTGGCGGTGATGTCCTCATATAGACGTATAGGGACATCAAACTCTCCTAGCTGTCGTAGAGGCTCTACTAGGATGATCTTGCGACGGTCTATCTCGAGGTTGGTTAAATTGGCCAGTTCTTTGGCTATGAGGGAGTTGGTAACTGAGCCGTAGAGCTGTTCGCTCTCGCCTGCTCTCATCTTGATGGTGACGGACTGTCCGTCCAAAGCTTCAGCCACTTCCCTCCACTCCGTGCTTTCTCTTAGCGTCTGTTCCTGGGCGACCTTCTTAAGTTTATCGACTCGTTGTAGCTCGTTATGGGTAACGTGAGTCGCTAACCCTTTCGGGATAAGGTAGTTACGAGCGTACCCGTTTTTGACCTCCTTAACGTCACCCGCTCTGGCGACGTTGGACACGTTTTGCAGAAAGATAACCTTCATGGTCAAACACCTCTTTCATTTATCTTAGATGATGTCAGAACTACAGTGCTGTTTGTAGAAATATATCACAATTCCCTTTGTCGGGCATCCCCCGGACTTGATGTGCCTTTTAGATATACCACAGTCCAAGTTGAGGACATCAAGGTACCAGAGACCAGTTTTGGACAAAAATCAACTGCCTTGTAGAGGCAGATACAGGGCAGTTGAAGCTGTTGCCGCTTTAAGGCCTGATGTCAGTTTACTACAAAAATGGCCGCCACCGAAACATTAGGCGCGGCCAAAAAGAATGGGTTGTGTGGTGTCGCGTTAGTTAACGTTGGTCTTAGCGTGTGGCAAACGTCGAATCTTCTGCACCAGCGTTTTAGACGGAAAGTCTTTTAGCAGGCAGGAATTTGCCCCCGCTATGAATGCATTGATCCGCTCCGCTTCGTCTATATACGAGGTAAGGACGAGGATGGCAACTTCAGGAGCCTTTTGTGACAGCTCTCGGCAGATCGTCAGCCCCCTATCGTCCCCGGTCTTTATCTCAAGAATTATCAGGTCAGGACGTAGCTCCAGGACCTTTTGGACAGCTTCATAATCGGCTGGCATGTCGCCCACCAGTTGAAAGTCTTGTTCTCGCATCAGGGCTTGGGTCAACTGTCGGCGGACCCTCTGGTTGTTGTCTATGATGAAGACCCTTATATTTCTTCTGTGTGGCTCTAGGCACTCAAAAGGTCGCCCATCTGTTTTTGCCACATCCATTTTAATTCGTGCCCTCATCATCCTCTCCTGATTCCTTACTTACTGGTTGAGGAATGTCTATACAGCATAAATCTTATCAATGAACGCTTATTGTCCTCTGAGAGATTTCGATACAACATATCTAGGTAAGAAAGGTTCCGGCCCATTACACTTTTAACAATACTTGTCGGAACTGAGTAACAATAGAGGAGTAAGTCACAGAGGTTTTGGACTTGTGGCCCTGAATGGAAGGCCAGCTTCCTAAATTAGCTAGATTGCGTTATTGTGAGTACGATATCGACCGTCAACTGGACTCTGGATGTTCTTTTGAGCTTTGGTAGTGAAGGGGTTCTTCGGTGAGCTTGTCACCTATTCTAAAGAGCTTGCCGGGGCGCCAAGGTGTTCCCAGCGCTGGTAAGAGCCATCTATCAATGCCCCAATAGCCGGCAGTTCTCCAGCCCAGAACAATCAGAAGGCCGACGAGAAAGATAAGCGGGTTAGCGCTGGCAGTGCCCATAAGCACATAGTTCCAGTTCATTGTGGCTCCCCCGAGGGCCGCGATGCCTGTGAACACGCCCAAAAGTAGCATGACTCCTATGAGCAGTTCTCCGATGGCTATCAGCTTGGCAAACCATACATAGTGTCCGCCGTCTAGGAGGAACTGTATAAGGTTTCTATACCAGTCGGACCCAAAACCTGATGTGCCTTCCGTTGGCATGGAAGTCGCATGAACTGACCTGACCCCCGAAAACTAGTCCAGAGATAAACTCGCACACTGGATATAGTAGAAAGGGGGGCAGATGCCTAGGAAGGGATATACACCGGAACAGATCATAGAGAAGCTGCGTGAGGTGGATGTACTGGTGCAGCAAGGGCAAGCTGTATGGGAGGCAGTGAGGAGGATAGGGGTGTCTGATCACACCTATTACGTGTGGAGGAAAGAGTATGGTGGGATGGGTGTGGAGCAGGCCAAGAGGCTAAGGGAGTTGGAGAAGGAGAACGTCCGGTTGAAGAGGCTGGTGGCAGACCTGAGCTTGGACAAGGACATCCTTAAGGAGGCTCTTCGGGGAAACTCCTGAGCCCGCCTAGGAGACGGAAGCTGGTGGAGAGAGTATGTGAGCAGTTGGGAGTGTCTCAGAGGCGGGCGTGCCAGGTGATCACCCAGCCCAGAGCAACCCAGAGGTATTCTCATGGCAGAGATATCGATAGTGATGCACTGGTCAGGAGGATAGTGGAGTTGGCCACTAGGTATGGCAGGTACGGTTATCGTAGGGTGACAGCCCTATTGAAGAGCGAAGGGTGGAGGGTGAACCACAAGAGAGTGGAACGTATATGGAGGATTGAGGGATTGAAAGTACCCGGTAAACAGCCCAAGAGAAGCCGGTTATGGCTGAACGATGGGTCGTGTATAAGGCTTAGGCCGGAGCGCAAAGACCATGTGTGGAGCTACGACTTCGTGGCGGCAAGGACCGCAGATGGCAGGGCTTTCCGTATCCTGGCGATCGTGGACGAGTACACCAGGGAGTGTTTAGCCATGGTGGTGAAGCGGAGCATCACATCACAGGATGTCCTGGACCAGCTCTACATGCTGTTCCTGGTCAGAGGGGTTCCGGAGCACGTCCGCTCTGATAATGGCCCGGAGTTCACCTCCAAAGCGGTGAGAGGGTGGTTATCTAACCTGGGGGTGATGGCCCTGTTCATAGAGCCGGGTAGTCCTTGGGAAAATGGTTACGTCGAGTCATTCAACGGGAAGCTGAGGGATGAGTTCCTAAATGGTGAATTGTTCAATACTCTTGCTGAAGCCCGGATACTCATTGAATGGTGGAGAAAAGAGTATAACCAGGTAAGGCCTCACAGTGCACTGGGATATCGACCGCCAACTCCACAAACTATCATGCCTGCAATGGCTTGAATGCGAGGTTTAATCTGGTACAATTACTGGGGGCAGGTCAGAACCCACAGTGATTTGAGGCCAAGGCCTGTTTCCATCCAGGAGTTGTTACCTAGTTTATGGGTGGAAGCGTCTATCTAAACATAAGCCAGGTAGAACCGCGGGATGAGCCATATCCATGCCAGGGATGGATTGGCAAGCAAGGCTCTAACGATCCTGGGTTCCCTCAAATAACCTAGGTCTTTTTCAGTAGTATTCATGTTCATATTGAATTAGGTCTCAATTTACTAAGGCAATTGCTGGGGGTCATAGAGTCCATGGTCTCTGAAAGCGTGGTGACTTTAGTCACATAACATGAAAATAAAGAGGAAGGAGCCCTTGTTCGGGCTCCCCCTTCTTTCTTGTAGCGGCGTTGTTAGAATTAGACCTAACTTGGAATCTTGATATCCTCTTTCTTATTTACCAGCGACTGCGCCGGCTGCCTGAGGCACTCGCCCTTTAACATGAGCGGTCTCATGGGACCGAACCCAGTATAGGCTCGGAGCGACCAGGGCTATGCCACCTATGCCCACAAGTATCAGCACAGCACCTACGCCCATGGCGAAATCTGCGATTCCATATCCCATAACGGCCAGGCTTAAGGAGTTTCTGAGGGTTAGGCCGGTAATGTAGTTTGCCCTGTTTGGGTCGCTGCGCTCCATTTCGGAGAATAGTCCCCAGTTTTCTATGCTGTGATACTTTATCACGTCCGCCTGGGCCTGGGCCGTCCTGGCATCTGCTACTGGGAGTCCTCCGGGCACTCCAAATAACTCTGCGTCATTGCTGGTAGTGATCTTCTCTTCGGTCAACTGCTCAGTTATCAGAGCTTTTGCGCTAACGCCCTTGGCGACGAAGAATCCACCGAAGGCAATCATCACCAGGCTAAATACGATAGCGCCTATCCACAGGTTCTGCTTTATTGTTGTCATCTCTTGTCCTCCTTTTCATGTTTAGTTGTCCACGCAGCCGCTAAAATTTTGCTGTTACTTTGTCGTTCCAGGGGGCCGCATTCTAAAGGTCTCTTAGCTTGCTATGTTTTTTCTAGTTGCGGCCCCCTGCCCAGCCTCACCACCGCCTCTTCCATTGCTTGTTTTCTTTGTCATCTATAGAGTATCAACTAGTCTAGCCTTGTATTAGAGGCTATATGCCTTTGAACAATGTGACAAAAGTCACAATGTCAGCTAGTGACTAAGGTCGCAAGGACTAGTCGGGTCAGGCTATTGAGGAGGTAACGAGTGGTTGATCGGGCGTTTCTGGGTTCTACTGAGTGGCCTAGGAGCCGTGGTTGCTTTGCCTTCTAACGTAGTAGGCGACGGCCTCCGTGCGCCGGCTCATGTTTAGCTTGTCTAACAGGTTGCTTACGTAGTTCTTGACGGTCTTTTCGCTTAGGAATAGCTCTTGTCCTATCTCCCGATTGGTCTTTCCTTCCGATATTAAAGCCAGGATTTTTTCCTCTTGAGGCGATAGAGCGGAGGCGCGGTCTTCGGCAGGTTTTGTGGAGAGGTCTCGCATCCTTTGAAGCACCGTCTGGGTGACAGCGGGATCCAGAAGAGATTCCCCGCGGCCAACGCTCTCGATGGCCGAGACCAGCTCGCGACTTCGCACCTGCTTTAGGAGGTAGCCGCTGGCCCCCGCCATGATGGAGTCGAAGGGGGCCTGGTCGTCGGAATATGAGGTCAGCATAATCACTTTGATGTTGGGGTCTTTGGCTCTGATTTCCCTGCACGCCTCTACGCCGCTGCCGTCTGGGAGACGCACGTCCATGACTATGACATCTGGTGATAGGGTGGCGGCTTCGCGCACAGCCTCTGCTACGGTGCCAGCCTCACCGACGACATCGAAGCCTTGTCGTCGGCTTAGGAGGGCTCTCAGGCCCTGGCGCACTACTTCGTGATCGTCAACTATTAGTATTCTTAAGGATTTCCTCCGTATAATGTCTGTCTTCGGTGTCTGTGGGCCCAGTGGGTAGCACTAGTTCTATTCTGGTTCCCTGGCCTGGGGTGCTGTGAATATCCAGATCCCATCCCATGGCGGTGGCCCTTTCACTCATATTCTTGAGCCCCTGGCGTTCGCTGCTCCTTGGTGCGGCAGGCTCAAAACCAATACCATCGTCTTTAATCCACATCTTAATGCCTGCCTCCACAGCGGACAACCCTAGCTCTACATGGCGAGCTTGGGCGTGTTTAAGCACGTTGGTTAGGCCTTCTCTAGCTATCATTAGCAGGCTGACGGTTTGCTCATCAGTGAGTTGAGCGCTTCCGTCGATTTGCTGTTTTAGGTCTACGCTTATCAGGGAATTTGCCTGAAACTCTTTTAGAAGGTCCGCCACCCCTTGGGTGAGGCTCTTTTTCTCTAGTACGTGAGGCATCAGATCCATTATATAGTTTCTAATGTCCCGCACGACATCGTTCAGGGAGTCAATTGCCAGATCCAATCGCTCTTTGACCTCTTCTGGCGACTCTAGTACTATATTGGCGCAGTCCTCCAAATTAAGCCCCAAGGCATACAAAGACTGTATTGTGCTGTCGTGAAGGTCCTTTCCTATTCGGTCTCGCTCTTCCAGCACCGCCAGCGACTGAACCTGTTCATATAAGCGGGCGTTCTCAATAGCGACCGCAGCCTGTGTAGCAAACATGGCCATTGTCTCCTCGTCCTCTTCAGTGAACGTGGGACTGTTCTTCTTGTTGGTTAGGTAAAGATTTCCCAGGGTTCTCCCTTTAGATCTAATAGGAACGCCTAGGAAGCTCTTCATGATCGGGTGATTTGGTGGAAATCGCAACTGATCTGGCGTCCTGGGTTATGTCCCTGACTCTAATGGATTTCCCCTGCGTCAGTATCGAGCCTAAGAGACCTTTGCCTTCTGGAGGAGAGCCTATAGTCCGTTTCTCCTCTTCAGTTAATCCTGAGGTGACAAACTTTTCAATTTTCCCGTTGGTGCCTAGGACGGCTAGCGCGCCATACTGGGCCTGACCCAAGTCTTGGCTTAGGTCAACTACCTTTTGAAGGACTGTCTCCAAGGAAAGCTCTGAGGTGATACCTACACCAGCTTCATTCAATGCCCGTAGTTGGGCCGCGTGTGTCCGTTCCTTATGGTGCAGGTGGGAAAGCTCTTTGTTCTGGCGGAGAACTCTGGTGTGGAGGTCCTCAATGACGTGAAAGATGGCCGTGGAAAAGAGGATGATGCCTATAAACATCACGATGGCGGCTATTCCGTGGCCCGATGCCTCTGGCAGGAATCGCTCCAATACGGAGTATCGCAACACCTCCAGAACCAGAAGAAAGGCGATAGGCGCTAGGAAGGCTATCCATCTTAGTTGCTTTAGTGTCATTGGCTCTCATCGGAAGGGTAGGTCTGACGAATCTCTAGGAGATATTGTGTAATCTACAGCCAATCACCTACCCTGAAAGTGGTCTACGACGGGCTTTTGGATTCGATTGTAGTAGTTGTTCTTCCCTCGCAGCTTGAAATATATAAGCTGAATAAGCCCTTTTAATCCCAATGTCTTTGTGCGCCACTCCACCGTCCACTTTGTGCCGCCCGTTGTGGACTCAAAGGTATCGGTGCGGTCGGCCCATCTAGTATCTACTGCCTCCATGTCTCGCCATCTGGGATAGTCGAAGGTACATCTCCATTTGATAACGGATGTTTCGCTGCCATAGGCCTCCTCGTGGATCATGAAGACGTTCCCCTCTTGGCTTTCGACCTTCCCATACTTTTTCCGAAATGCTTCATCATCTCTAGGGCCTTCCTTACCGAAAGATGTTACATATTCGAAGACCTTTTCAGGTGGCGCTTGGATTACTGAGGAGAGTTTCAGCTTTGGCATATCTTTACATCTGGGTAAGGCTTATATACGACTGGTATCCTTAATGGACTGGTCGACATAATCCCTTCGTAGATAGTTAATCATGATTTGAGCGAATTATCAACGGAAAAGGAAAAGGTGGCCTGACCTTTCGAGGGTCAAGCCCTAACGTATTATACGGCGGCGCAAGTGTATAGGGTTTCTTGTATCAAAGGGCTTCCAGCAGGTCGTTGATCCGCGCCAGGTCTTCCATGTTCCAGATGGTATCGAGCGCCGCCTCAATCCGGTTGGAGGTGAGTATCCCAGAGGCACATTCTCTGAACTTTCCGCTCAATTCGTCGTCGGACATGGGGTGCTGGGGCGTGCCACGGGAGGCATCGGCCTCCTTTGATAGGATGCGGCCGCCCTTCAGCGCGATTTCTACTAGGCTTCGAATGCGATCGTAGCCTTTGGCCTCGACCCCTTCATGGAGGTATGCCTTGACCTTGCCCATCATCTCCCGCACATCTGGGCGATTTACAACTTCGTCTTTGAACTGCTGAACGCCGGCCTTGCGCTCCAAAACAAGGATGCCCAAACAGAAGGGGATACTGAACTTGGCCTCCAGATCGTTTTGAGGGCTTTGGTAGCGCAGCGCCGCCAGCACGTTGGAGCTGGTACCCAGCCGGACCTCTTCCACCTGCTCAGGCCAGATATCGTTTTCCTGGATAAGCGCCAGCAGGGCGTCCATGGAAGGATGGGCCAGAGAGCCGCATGGGTATGGCTTCACCGATACGCCCGGTTCCAGCATTGACCATGGGTTGCCCAGTTTGCCTTGAATTGCGTCTGGATTACATCCGCCTCCGGTGACTTGGAAGAATCCCCACGCGCCGTCGAGGGCATCCGGGTCTGACTGGTAGCCCAGCCTTGCCAAACGCGCCGCGACGATGCCGTTTTCCGCCGCGGCGCCAGCGTGATATGGCTTGGCCATGGTGCCAAAGTTGACCCTAAGTCCGGCGCTCTTGCTGGCAGCTATCCCGATGGCGTAGCGGGCCTGCTGAAGGGAAAGGCCCAAGAGTTTGGCAGCCGAGGCCGTCGCTCCAAAGACGCCGATGGTGCCGGTGGAGTGGAATCCGTCTTTATAGTGCCTGGGATTGATCGCCTCGGCAATCTTGCACTCCACTTCGAATCCTACACAGAAAGCCGTCAGCACATCCTTGGAACTGGCTTGTATCTCCTGTCCTGTGGCCAGGGATGCGGCCAGCGCGGGCACCGTGGGGTGGGTGAGCAGCCCATATACTCTGTCCGGCGACGATGATAGCTGCGTGTCGTCGTAGTCCAGGGCGTGGCCGCTTACACCGTTGGCCAGTGCGGCCAGTTGCGCTGACGTCGATACTTTGCTGCCCAGCACCTTTGAGTCGCCGGCGGTTCCCAGTTCCTTCAGATAAGACTTCACGATGGCTGAGGCCTTTGTGGTGGAGCCTGCAAGCATCACGCCAAGACCGTCCATAGTACATCGCTTAGCCATGCTAATAAGGTCTTGGGAGAGGCTATCGAAGGTCTGGCTTAGGATAAACTCAGTGATTTCGAGGGTGAGGGTTTTGTCGGTGTTTAACATAATATTGGATTGGTTTGATGGCATTGGCTGAATTGTTGGGTGATGAAAGCAGAGCTTGTTTTAAGTTGGGTTCGCCGATTAGCGCTATCGTGGACAACCTTATACGTATTCGTTGGAGAGGATCCTCCTTTGGATTACAGCTGTTTGTAAGTGCTCTCTTGACGTATAGCCACTCTCACTACAGTTATCGCCTGAGCTTCGTCATCGATGGCATAGATGACCCTGTATTGGCCTGATCTAATACGCCATAGGCCCGATTCTCTTAGTTTTCTGCATCCATGAGGTCTAGGCTCGCTTGCTAGTGCATCTATGGCTTTTGCTATGCCTCTCTGAGGCTCTTTAGGTAGGGATAGTATTTCTCTTTGAGGGGCACGGCGGATTTCAATCTTGTAAGTCAAGATATTTTCTCTTAAAGGTCCCCCAATCCAAGGTGTCGGCTTGATCCTTCAAGGCTTTGATTCCCTTCTGGATGTCCTCTTCGTCCTCCAGCAAGTCACGAATCAGGTCTCGGACCAGGCCAGCCACGGAGGTTCCGCGTTTGAAGGCAACGAAGCGTAGGACATCCCGCTCCTCTGGATGGAGGCTGATGGTTACCCGACTGAATCCGTCTTTGGCGACATCTCTCATAGTTATCTCCCTCCTCCATTAGAGCATCAGAACATCAACAAGTCAATGTCTCGAAACTGGTGCTAATACTGGGCGAGTAAGAAGTTTTGTGGCTACCGAGCGGTGGACACTAATCGTCTCTCACGGTAGCATAGTATAGCACAGCGCAAATACGTGAGGAGATTGCCCTTTGAAGGATGTAAATTACTGCCAGCGCTGCGGCCATGAGCTTTCTATAAAGCAGGTAGACCATAGGGAAAGGCCATACTGCACCTCATGCGGGCTCGTTGTATTTGACGACCCAAAGGTGGCGGCGATCGTCCTTGTACAGTACAACGGCAAGCTAGTATTGGTGCGAAGGGACATTGATCCTTTCAGGGGCCACTGGAGCTTCCCTTCGGGCTATGTGGACAGGGCCGAGAATGTGGAGAGCGAGGCCGTCAGGGAGGTCAAAGAGGAGACAGGGCTGGATATAAGGCTTCGGCGGCTTCTGGGCGTTTACTCTCAGCAAGGCAATCACGTGATCTTGGTCGTTTACACCGCTGATGCAATAGGAGGGACTCTTGAAGCCCTGGATGAGGTGCAAGAGGTGGGTCTCTTCTCATCTGATGAGCTGCCTCCTCTCCCATTTCCTCATGATGAGGAAATTATTAGCGACTACTTGGCACAAGGTTCTACCAGTTGACCAAAAATCTATGGTAGGCGCTTGCTAATTGGCTGGAAGAGTCCGATGATTTAAGCGTCAGCCATCTAGGAGCAGCTATGATAGTTAGTAGAGATTCGGTCTCGCCCGTTTCCTTTGATGGACTTCACATCTATGAATATACCGCCGGTTTAGAGGCTAGCTCATCCTTGGCTGTGGTTAAGGTGCCGCCAGGTGCCCGACACAAAATGGCATACTCCACGCGTTCGGATAAATACTATTATTTAATGGAAGGGCGGCTTCAGTTCACGGTGGACGGCGAGGAGTATCAGTTGAATCCAGGCGATTTCTGCTTGGTTAAATGTGGTCAGCAGTTCGGGTATGAGAACAAAGACTCGCAGTCTGTTATTCTTTTCCTGGTACACACACCGAGCTTCGACATAGATGCGGAAGTCTTTGTTGAGCAGTAAAATAGCAGGCCTGTTGTGATAATATCTAACGCATGACCCCTTCCGACGAAGCTTCTCCTAAATCGACACCCGCCCCAAGGAAAGGCTTCCAGATACAGACCTTTTCATCTCTTCGTTATCCTAATTTCCGTCTCCTTTGGGGCGGAACATTGCTTATGAGCGCCGGAAACTGGGTTCAGCAGGTCACCCTTGGCTGGCTCATGTTCGATATGACCCATAATGCCTTATTAGTGGGGTCTCTGCTAGGGGTACGGGCTTTGCCATTTCTAATTTCGGCGCCCATCGCTGGCGTAATTGCAGACCGGATGGACCGGCGAAAGCTGCTGATGTTCGATCAGTTCTTCGTCGGTGTGGTTGCCTTGATATTCGCAATAGTAGTAGTCATGAACCTGACGCAGGTGTGGCACCTCTTTGTTTTTACCTTTTTGAGCGGAGCAGGCTGGGCCTTTAACAACCCTGTGCGTCAGGCTCTGGTGGCCAACTCCGTGCCCAGGCAAGGACTGATGAACGCCATTGCCGTTAATTCGATGGGGTTCAATATCAACCGTGTCCTGGGACCAGCGATAGGTGGTGCGCTCATTGCCTTATTTGGCCCTGCCACCAACTTTTTCATCCAAGCGGCGTGCTTTTGGGGCGTGATCTTGCTGGTGATTCCAATGAAGATCCCTCAGCGGGTGTACGCTGCCAGCAGGCGAGAGCCTGTGCTCTCTAACTTCGTAGAGGGTCTCAAGTACGTCTCCAAGGAGCAGACGCTCCTTGGCCTTATATTGATGGCTTTTATTCCAGCTACCTTTCTTATGCCATTCGTCACAGGGATAATGCCTGTCTTCTCCGAAGAGGTGCTTCACGCTGGCCCACAGGGCTTAGGATTATTGCTGTCGGCGCTGGGCGTTGGAGGTCTGCTGGGGGCCTTTATGCTGGCCACCTTCAGCAACGTTCGAAGGAGAGGATTGCTGCTTATAGTGGCCGCCACGTCGGCGGGGTTCATGATGATTGTATTCTCTCAGACCTCCTGGATGCCGCTGTCCTTGATGTCCTTAGTCTTCCTGGGAGCAGTCCATATGTCCTATATGACCACTAACAATACCCTAATCCAGACGATAACGCCTGACCAGTTCCGAGGCCGTGTCATGGGTATCTACATGCTCAACTTTGGTATGAGGCCCCTGGGCGGTCTCGTAGCGGGCGCTATCGCGCAGTTCTATGGGAGCCCCACTGCGATTCTCATTGGGGGGATCATCACCATCGTGTTAATTGTATTGTTTAGCCTTAGGTTCAAGGCGGTGCGTCGTGCGGGCGAGCCAGCGCAGGTGTCGAAGGTTACCGATGAAGGGGTGTAAGAAGCATCAGGGGTAATGTAGGGTGTCTACGTTAGGCGGATACCTGTTTCTTGAGTCTGCTGAAATATGACTTCCGTAGCTTGGCTACTTTTGGAGCGATTATCATCCTGCAGTAAGACAGGCTTGAGTTCTGTCGGTAGTAGCCCTGGTGGTAGTCCTCTGCCTGATAAAACCGGGCAGGGGGCTGGAGTTCAGTAACGATTGGCTTACTCCAAACGCCAGTTTCTTCCAGTTTCTTTATCATCTGTTCGGCGATGTCTCTCTGCTCCGGGCTGTGATGGAAAATTGCGGAGCGATACTGGGTGCCTACATCTGGCCCTTGACGGTTCAATGTGGTGGGGTCATGCACTACAAAGAAGATGTCAAGAAGTTCCTTGAAAGAGATTGCGTCTGGATCGAAGGTGATTTGCACGACTTCTGCATGTCCGGTGGCGCCTGTGCAGACCTGCTCGTAAGAGGGATTGTGCACGGTCCCGCCGGAGTAGCCCGATACGACCTGCCTCACGCCCTCTAATTGTTCGAATACTGCCTCAATACACCAGAAGCATCCTCCTGCCAAGGTTGCTATGTCAAGTTGGTTGTCACTCATAACTAATGCCCTCCTCGCTTCTCAGTATACCAGTTGTCGGGGGACGAACAACAAAGGCCATTGATTGATTTGGCTTTTCTGAACCTTGGGGTTGCGTTTTCCCAATGGATCATATGGAGCACTTATTTAGTAGCTTTGAGGTGCCACTCGAAATGTGTTAGTGGGACTACGTTCGCCTTACTTAGCTCTCGCCTCTATGCCTGCTAGCTTTTCGTAAACACGTACCAGGGCCTGGGTGCCTTCGTCGCCTCGGCCGTCGGCTTCTAAAGACGCGTACAGTTGGTGGACGAAGCTGGAAGAGGGAACGGGTATGTTCAAGTCACGGGCCATTTCCAGAATAAGGCGCAGGTCTTTCTGCTGCAGTTTCACCATGAAGCCTGGGGCAAAGTCGCCTTTGATGGCGCGGGTGCCCAGATTGGACAGTTGCCAGGAGCCGGCGGCGCCACCTGAGACGGCCTCGATAGTCGTTTCCAGGTCTGCCCCGGCCTTGGCGGCAAAGACCAGTGCCTCTGCGACGGCGTTCATGGTGTTGGATACCAGGACCTGATTTATCAGCTTGGTGGTCTGGCCCATGCCGCTGGGGCCTGTGTAGGTTATATTTTTGCCCATGCCCTGGAACACAGGAAGGCATCGGTCGAAAATATCTTTCTCTCCTCCGACCATGATGGTTAGTGTGCCGCTTATCGCACCCCAGAGTCCGCCGCTGACCGGGGCGTCCAGCATGTGCGCACCCTTTTCCTTTAGCCTGGCCGCGATCTCCCTAGTGACCTTCGGCGAGATGGTGCTCATGTCTATTACAACCGCATTCCGATTCACGCCCTCGATGACGCCATTACTTCCAAGAACCACATCCTCCACGTCAGGGGAGTCGGTCACCATTATTATGGTGATGTCTGAATTCTCAGCCACTTCTTTTGGAGATGACGCCGCCTTTGCGCCCTCCTTTACAACCTCGTCTGTCTTGGAGCGAGTGCGATTGTAGACGGTCAGTTCGAATCCAGCCTTGAGCAGGTTCTTGGACATTGGGTTGCCCATGATCCCAAGTCCGACGAATCCAACTTTTTGAGTCAATGGATGCTCCTTTCGGTCTTTCTTATTCAAGGTAAAGGCAGAATGTCATTTGTCCCACCCTTACCCGCCCTGATACGTAAATCTCAGGGGCACATCCCCTGAAACCCCTGCCAAAAGGGGACACCCCTTCTGGACTTCCCCGAGATACTCTGTGTTGCCTTCCGAACATCGCAACTTGAATAGTCAACGAAGTATGCGAGTGGCTATCCTTTGATCCCTCGGATGTATTCTTGGGCCGCGCGACTCATCAGGCTGCTGGCGTTGGCGCAGATGTACTGGAACCCCTCGGACTTCCACTCCATGAAGCCTTTCGGGTCTCTGGCGAGGACTCCTGCGGCCTTGCCTGCCGCTGTGACCTGCCTGCCGCACCTTTCGATTAGCTCTACCACCTTGGGGTTGGTGATGTCGCCAGGCATTCCCATGGACGACGACAGGTCTGTGGGGCCAAAGAACACCACATCTACATCGTCTACTGTTAGAATGTCGTTCAAGCTCTCTACTGCCTGTAGAGTCTCTATCTGAATCACGACTAGCATCTCTTCGTTGGCTATTTTCACATAGTCACCTAATGGCATGGTCAGACCGTAATTGGAGGCCCTGGTGGGCGCTAGTCCTCTATTTCCGATGGGCGGATACTTCGTGGATTTCACTACGTTCAAGGCATCTTCCCTGGTGTTGACAAGCGGAATCTGAATGCCCATGCTCCCAGCGTCCATAAAGCGAAGGATGTGCTGCTGTAGGTTGAGTCCAACCCGCGTGATGGGCGTGATCCCTGAGGCGTCGGCGGCTCGTATCATGTGCTCACAGGTCTCGTAGTCTGAGATCCCGTGTTCTGCGTCTACTATCACGAAATCGAACCCCGCATAGCTCAGAATCTCCACAACCATAGGCGATGGTATGCTGCAGAATAGCCCAACTACGGCTTCGCCTTTCTTGATTTTCTCTTTAACTACGTTCTTGTACACCTTTCCTCCTTAGTGCCAGTGCCGATTGCCAGAGCCAATGGTATTACGAAGCCGAGGTTCTGGTCAAACAAAGGCGTCTCTTTCATGACTTCTTTTATGAAAATGCCAGTCGTTGATGGTGGGATGGAGTGCCTTGGATCAAGGAGGGCTAGAACACACGTAGGGCCAGCGTTATTCAAAGGTGTAGGCAATATTAGTAGTACACAATCTCTAAATAAGTGACATCAAGAACAGCATCTTAGTATGCGACGTAAAGCATAGCATATTACTATCCATACGCCGAATATGCTAAGTGACCCTAGCCTGTTGAGCTTGACATGATTTAAGCCCTGTTATAGCCTAGCAAAGAATTAGACGCCGGGGTTCGGCGCTGGTGGTCATAATCGCCGGCCGAATGGATCCCAGTAAGTGGTACTACCCAGTGCCTAGAAGACACGAGGGGAGGCCCACCGATGGGCCAAGGTATTGTAACAGACGATGTTGGCAATAGTTCTAAGGAATCGGTAAGCACAGCTTTTTGCCTCGGTTCTTGCATTCTCTCGACGCTTCGCATGAGTCAAGTGCCCTACTTCATTGAGTCCACACCTTCGACTCTTCCCTATCATTGTTTGTAAGAAATAGATGGCATTTAGAGAAAATACGATACCAGAGATTACAAGTATGCGATATTTGCCGTTTGAGCGTCTAATGCTCTTCTTCTGGTTCTGACGCTAAATAGAGTGGACTAAGAGGGAAAGGAGGAACATAGAGAGATGCTTGATTTTCCCGAAGCCTGGATCATCGGGCGAGACCTTTCACGTTGGGTGGATAATGTGGTGGACTGGATGCTAGAAAACTGGGACCCCTTTTTCGATGCCATCAACACTGCTGTTCTGTGGGTATTAGTACCAATGGAGCGCTTCCTGATGGGCGAGCCCACCTATTTCTGGCTACCCTCGTGGCTGGTGCTGCCTTGGTGGCTAGTGGTGATGGTAACCGGATTCCTGGCCTGGCTGGTAGTGGGAAGAGTGCTAGCGTCGGTTGCTGTAGCCTTGCTGGTGGTGATGGCTGTCCTAGGGCTGATGGACTTGGCAATGCAGACCCTGGCCATAGTCATTACCGCCACCCTAATTGCCGTGGGAATCGGCCTTCCCGTGGGTATTCTGGGAGCAAAAAGTGACCGGTTTGACGGGGCTATTCGCCCCATCCTGGACGCAATGCAGACTATGCCCATCTTCGTCTACCTGATCCCGGCCGTGATGCTGTTCGGCCTGGGAAAGACGCCCGCGGTGATGGCTACGGTCATCTACGCCATTCCCCCTTTGATCCGCCTGACCAACCTGGGAATCCGGCAAGTAGACCCTGAGGTGGTAGAGGCGGCGCGAGCCTTTGGGTCCACTCCGGGCCAGCTACTGGTCAAGGTTCAGCTACCCATGGCGCTACCTACCATCATGGCCGGCGTCAACCAAACCGTCATGATGGCCTTGGCTATGGTGGTCATAGCCTCTATGATTGGGGCTAAAGGGTTGGGCACTGAAGTCCTGAACGGCATAGCACGCCTGGAAGTGGGTAGAGGTTTCCTGGGAGGACTTGGCATAGTCATCCTGGCTATTATCATAGACCGCATTAGCCAGGGCTTCTCCAAAACTCGCCGGGCCAAGGCTGCATAGGGAGGTATGATGCTAAAGGCGTACTGGTATTGTTGTCTAACTCTGGCTATGGCATGGCCTTGAGAAAAGACCGGAAGTTGGTTCACCGAGGAAAAGATATAGCTTAAGAATGGAATTAGGAGGTATATATTATGAAGATCTTTTTACACCATTGGAAATGGACAGGCGTACTCTTTGTTGCCTTAACTGTCCTCTTGCTGACAGTTGCTTGCGGCGAAGAGGAGAAGCCTACTCTGAGGCTCGCCGATACCCAGTTCGAGTCGCTCTGGATCAATAACGCAGTTGCCCAGTTCATCATTGAGAACGGCTACGGATACCCGACGGAAACTATTGAGACAACTACACCCATAGCTCAGGCGACCCTGGCCAACGGTGAAATTGACATCTGGATGGAGTTGTGGCAACAGAACTGGATAGATAACTATAACGAGGAGACCGCCAAAGGAAACATCATTAACACCGGTATGACCTACGAGGGCGGGCCCCAGTTCTGGGTCGTCCCCAAATACACGGCTGATGAGCATAACCTTAGAACAGTTGATGACTTGAAGGACCCCCAAATCGCTAAGCTGTTTCAGGATCCGGAAGACTCTAGTAAAGGAGGCTTCATTAACTGCCCTATTGGCTGGCAGTGCGAGGCGATCAACGAGGCCAAATTTGAGGCCTATGGCCTGGATCAATACTACAACGTCATAACTCCAGGAAGCGCAGGAGCGCTAGACGCTGCTCTGGCTGGCCCACAGAAGAAGCAAGAGCCAGTCTTTGGCTACTACTGGGCACCGACAGCTTTAATGGGACTGTTCGAATGGCAAGTCCTGGAGGAGCCTTCTTACTCCAACGAGTGTTGGGAAGAGGTTGCCAAGGGCCAGGATGACAGATCCTACACACCCAAGCAGGCATGCGCCTATGAGACCTTGCCTATTGACAAGGGGGTCACCAAGACCCTTCCTGATAGGGCCTCTGATGTGTATGAGATGCTGAAGAAGATGGTGGTGGGACTGGATGCCATCAATAAGACCGCTGCATGGTCCAACGAGAATGATGTACAGGACTACAGCAAGGCAGCTGTCTACTATCTACAGAACTTCGAAGACAGATGGACGACCTGGATGCCCAGTGACAAGGTTAAGAAGGTGAAGGAGGCTCTCGCTAAGTCAGCTCAGTAGTCGTTCAACTGGTCCATGGACGGCATAAGATGAAGAGGGCGACTACTAAAGTCGCCCCCTTCAGTCTTTGTAGAATTTCCGTTTGAGTTTTCCCCTAACGCTCCGGACATGGTCACCCGCCAGAGCGATTATCAAAACAATGGAGAGCTAAATGTCGTGCTTCCTATTGCTCGCTGGGACGCGCTAGGGAGACATCAGAATGCTCTCCATTCTCATCGGTGGCATCTCTGCTTGCTGCGATGGTGGTCAGGATTGCAGCTCGATGGACTTCTCCTATAAGGCGGCCGCTTTCGTCGACAACTGCGATGGGATAGTCGTATGCGGCTGCCAAGGGCACCAATTCCTCCACTAAAGTATCAGAAGCCACCTTGGGTGGTTGACTAACCGCGCTCTTCAATGTGCTGTCGCCCCGTCGCAACGCATTAGCAGCCTCATCCAGAGTCAGGAAGCCTATAAGCTGTCGATTGCGTCCCAGCACAAAGGCTTCGTCCACGTCATTTGTCTGCATAACGTGCATAGCCGCCCGCGGCCCTTGCCATTCGTACACTATCACTTCTGGCTGCTGCATGATGTTGGCCGCTCCAAGGACCTTCGCTTTGGAGATGTCCCTCACGAACTCGCTGACGTACGCGTCGGCTGGCACCGTGACGATCTCTTCTGCCGAGCCCATCTGTATGATTTCGCCATCGCGCATGATAGCAATGTAGTCTCCCAACTTCAGGGCTTCATTTAGATCGTGGGTGATGAACACGATGGTTTTCTGTACTTGAGCTTGAAGATTGAGCAACTCATCCTGCATCTCTCTACGAATCAAAGGGTCTAATCCGCTGAATGGTTCATCCATTAACAGGATCTCCGGGTCTAAGGCGAGAGCTCGTGCGATGCCGACCCGCTGCTGCATACCCCCGCTCAGTTCATCAGGGTAGGACTCTTCCCAACCTACCAATCCAACCGTTTCCAGTACTTCCATCGCCTTCTCGTTGCGATCTGCCTTCGCTATCCCCTGCACCTCCAAACCGAAGGCCACATTGTCTAGCACATTCTTATGTGGCAGGAGACCGTAGTGCTGAAATATCATTCCAACCTTTCCTCTACGCAATTGGATCAGCTGTCGGTCATCGTATTCTACGATGTTCTCGTTGTCTATCTCAATAACACCACGAGTAGGTTCCATTAGCCTGATTAGGCATCGGATCAGGGTAGACTTTCCAGATCCAGATAATCCCATTACTACAAAGACCTCGCCTACTCGGACTTCGAAGGAGACGTCTCTAACGGCTATCACATGGCCCGTGCGCTCTTGGATTTCTTTCCTTGATGCGCTTGTGACCCATTCCTGTTCCAGTATCGAATGGGATTGAGGTCCGAATATCTTCCAGAGATTGCGAACAGAGATACGAACATCGCGGGATTTCTGTATGGTCATGATTTACCTCCTGTCGGCTTTGGCCCTAAGCTCTGTCAAAGTACATCTCATGTGAGTTGAATGGGCGCCGAATTGAGAGAGGCCGTTGCGAAACATAAGTCGTGAGATAGGCACAGTAGCTTCCGTCTAGGGTCTCCCTCCATAACATATTCTCTGACATCGACTCCATCAGGTGGAGCGACGAGAGTTTTGGGAGGATGGGGACACCTTACCTAACGGAGGCATTCCTGTCAAGGCAGGGACTTTCATTATCCAAGAGCCCAATGGATTGATAGCTACTATACACAATCGTATGGCTGAGATTCTGCCTGGCGAAAGGCTCTGGGCGATTTCTAGGTTTCGGGTTTTTTTGAGCAACGTCACCTTTGTGATATACTTCTGGCGGTAATTCCAGCGTCCATTTTGTATTAGGAAGGACATAGCATGAAATTTGGGATAGGCATTCCTACGTGTCGGGAAGGGCTAAACCATCCGGCCCCCTTTGCCGGGCCCGATGAGATTGTGAAGCTGGCGCAAATGGCGGAGCGGTTGGGGTATTACGCCGTATGGGGAAACGACCATATGGTGCCGCCTCCGGATGCCTTGACCAGATACCCCAAGCCACCTAACTTCTACGAAGCCCTTATATCCCTGTCATACGTCTCCAGACATACAGAACGAATCAAGCTAGGGACAGGGGTCGTAGTGATTCCATTGAGAGACCCGGTTTTACTAGCTAAACAGGCGGCCACCTTAGACCAATTCAGTGGCGGAAGGTTCATGCTGGGCGTGGGGCTGGGAAGCCTTCGCTACGAGTTCGAGGCACTATACCCCAATCGGAAGGACGTGCGCCGAGGCGATGTGCTTAACGAGGGACTAGAGGCCCTGAAGCTACTCCTTACCCAAAAGGTGGCCTCTTTCAGGGGCCAGCATTATGAGTTCCAAGACATCTGCATTACCCCTAAACCTCTACAGAATCCGCTTCCGGTCTACATCTCTGGCAACAACCAGGAGGTGCCCAAACGTGTCGCTCGCTGGTGCACCGGTTGGCTGGTCGGCTCAATAACAGGGGACGCCATTAGGGAAAGATGGAATATGCTGATTCCGGCTTTGGAGGAGGTAGGTAGAGATCCGTCGGATGTAGATATGGGCACCATAACAACGCTTTCTATCGGCAGGACCCATGAGGAGGCTGTGGAAAGGCATAAGTTGGCCGCTATTCCTAGAACGAGGAGTGGTAGCGTAGCAAAGGCTGCTACGGGAAACCGAGGCTACCACTTCCTATTAGGCAGTCCCTCCGAGCTTATAGAGCAGATCGCTGAGATGGAGGAGGCTGGACTTACCCAGTGCATTGCACAAAACGTCGCCGTGAACACCTTTGAGGAGATGGAGGAGATGGTGCAGATGTTCGGCGAGGAGGTGATACCAGCCTTCAAGTAAAATTGGGCTGTTTTATTACCTGACTCGATTGTTGTATACTGCCCTTAATTTCGTAAATACTCGATGCCGATACGGGTCATTGGGGGAAGGAGTATTACTTATGACTAGGTCGTGGGATCATCTTTTGACAGACCAAGACAGGCAGGTGTTCCAGAACTATGAAGAGAAGGCCGCCAGCAGGGGCTTTGGCACACGACCTGCCATTATTGTCGTAGACGTCAACTACTACTTTGTAAGTGACAGGCCGGAGCCTATTCTTGATTCCATAAAGCGGTTCCCCATGAGCTGCGGGTTGGAGGGCTGGGAAGGGGTCCGAAACTTGGCCTCGCTGCTGCCTGCTGCCAGGGAGGTGGGTATACCCGTCATATACACCACAGGCGGGCTTAAGAAGATATCCAAGGGGGACAATCATGGCACCAGGGTAGACGTGGAGTTTGGCAACACGATTCCCACCGAGATAGCGCCGCAAGATGAGGACCTTATCGTCTACAAGGATGCCCCCAGCGGTTTCTTCGGCACCTCGTTAGTCAGCTACCTGAGGGCATTGGACGTGGACACGACGCTAATATGCGGCACAACCACCAGTGGGTGTGTCCGGGCGACCGTCATAGATGCCTTCTCATTTAACTTCAAGGTAGGAATCATTGAGGAGTGCACCTTCGATAGGGCGCACTTTACCCACATAGTGAATCTCTTCGATATGCACGCTAAGTACGGCACCCTGGTCTCCGTCGACGAAGTAAAGGAGTACTTAGCGGGTCTGCGGTCTGACAAAAAAGCAACCTTTGCAGCAGCCCATATTTAGCAACAGGGAGGTAATGTTATGGCAGAGCAACAGGAGCTTATGGTGTATGTCAACGGGAAGATTGTGCCTGAGAGCCAGGCGGTTATATCGGCCCTGGACAGGGGCTTTCGGTGGGGAGACGCCGTCTACGACACTGAGCGCACCTTCAACGGGAAGGTCTTCAAGCTGGATGCTCATCTGGACAGGTTGTATCGCTCTCTCAATTACACCCATATAGACCCCGTGCTGACCTGGGAGGAGATGAAGAAGGCTACCCTAGAGGTGGTTGAGGCGAATCAGTCCCTTGTGAAAAAGCACGGTGATTTCAATGTAAACCAGGTGGTAAGTAGGGGTAACTTGAGCCCTGATATTCACAAGGGCTCTAACGTGGCCATCTATTGTAGGCCCATTACCCTCAAAGCGTACGCCAAGTACTACATCCAGGGTGTAAACGCAGCGACTCCGGCGACTAGAAGGACGCCTCCTGCAAGTCTCTCACCCAGGGCGAAGATAGCCAACAAGATGAACCATTTCGTCGCCGAATTCGAAGCTAAGCATTCGGACCCATCCATGTTTTCCCTCATGCTGGACATAAACGGAAACGTGGCGGAAGGCACTGGAGCCAACTTTATGTTTGTCCATAAGGGACGTATCAAGGTGCCCAACCGTCGCAACGTGCTTCAGGGCATTACTATGGAGACCATACTGGAGATGGCGGATAACCAGGGGATAGGATGGGATGAGGGGGACTACACGCCGATGGATGTATACAGCGCAGACGAGGCTTTCTTCTGCACCACCACCGCGTGCCTTATACCCACCAAGAGTCTGAATGGCTTGACGATTGGCGATGGAAAGGTGCCAGGCCCGGTGAGCAGGAGCCTATTTGCAGCTTTTAGTGACACCGCGGGGTTTGATGTGATCGAGCAGGCGCTGGGCTTTCTGTCTCCTGAAGAGCGTCAGGAGCTGATGGCCGGCAAGTAAGGTCGACATCCGACGCTGGCGAAAAGGCGTGGTCTTAACAGGATCTCGATGGCTGCATGAGCAGACCACCTAGCTATAGGTTTGCCTATTTCGTTCGGCGGGACATGAGGTAGCGATATGAAGTCAGGTATAGGAATCCCCACCTTTCACAAGAGATTATAGTCGTGAAGATAGACTTCGGCGCAGGAGATGGCCACAGTCTCTGGATCTCTGAAGTAGCTGACCTGGCACAGACTTTGGAAGAGAGCGGGTTATCTCACCTTACTTTCACTGACTCACAGAATCTCTGCCCCGATATATATGCCATGATGACCATTGCATCGTTGGGCACCCATCGCATTCGAATTGGGCCAGCGGTAACCAACACATTTACGCGACATCCCTCTGTGACAGCTAATGGAATGGCCACTGTAAATGAAATATCGGGAGGGAGAGCCTTTATAGGGATCGGTCTAGGGCAGAGCTCTGTGGGAACTATGGGAATGCCCGCTCGTAATTTACAAGAACTTCGGGAGGTAGTTACGTTCCTAAATAAATACACTGCCGGCGAAGAAGCTGAATTCAGAGGGGCAAGGATGCACTCCGAGTGGAGCTGTCGCCGGTTGCCTGTATACATCGCAGCCGAAGGAGCTAGGACATGTCAGCTAGCTGGAGAGATGGCTGATGGGGTAATCTCCACAGGCGTTGATCCGCGAGTCGTGAAGTGGAAATTGGAGCAAATAGAGAAAGGGGCACAGCAGGCGCAGCGTGATCCCTCTGATGTGGACCTTTGGATACGAACCATGTGCTACGTGGCCGAAAGTAAGGAAGAGGCACGGCGGGAAGTCGCCAACTATACCGCACTCTGCGCCACGGCCCTCTACTTTTCTTTGAGCCGCGGAGAAAATAACCCACAGATTCAAAAGCTGCGCAAGGAACTGGGGACGGAACTGACGGAAGAGATCAAGAGGGTACACGATTTTTACCAGACCTCTGACTACCATGACCTATCGCGGGCTGATGATCTGCGTCGTAAGCTTGTGTCACAGAAGCTGATAGACTTGTTCATTCTGAGTGGCACACCAGACGACATCTCTGAAGCCATCTATAAAATGGCACGGGCAGGCGTCAAGACGATTTCGATCTCGTTATACACCGTCCAAGATAAGAGAGGCATGGTACGGGAGATAAGCAACACCATCATGCCCCACTTCCGCAGTTAAATGTACATTCTGGTTCCCCAAATAAGTCGTCGAGGTTCTCGGAATGATGAAACATAAAGGCCAGCCAGAGCCTAAGGTAAGGGAAAGGTAATGAAGTTAGGGATAGGATTACCCACCTCTCATCAAGGGGTCTATTTGCCCAACCCCTTCGCAGGGCCTGACAAGATTTTAGCCTTTACCCAGGCGGTGGAGAATTTGGGCTTCTATTCTGCATGGGGCCTCGATTTCATGACTCCGACGGAGAGTCGACGCAGAGCCTCAGGAGAGCAGCTTGAATGGCATGAGGTCATGGTCAGCCTTTCTTATCTGGCCGCCGTGACGGATAAGATCAAGCTGGGCACCGCAACAGTGGTGCTGCCTCACAGGGATCCAGTCATGCTGGCGAAGCAGGCAGCGACCCTGGATGTGTTCAGCAACGGACGTCTTCTTCTAGGGATAGGTCTGGGAGGTTCCCGCGACGAGTTTGAGGCCATTAGGCCCAGGGATAGTAAGGCGCATAGGGGCAGGATGCTTCTGGAAAGCCTTGAAGCCATGCACCTCCTGTTTACCCAGGACGACGTCACATTCAAGGGCGAATACGTAGAGTTCAACGGACTGTCGCTGCACCCCAAGCCTGTACAGAACCCGTTTCCTTTTTATATTTCTGGAAAGACCCCGGATGTTCCAAGGCGTATAGCCAAGTGGGGCACTGGCTGGCTTCTTTCACGGGCGGACCCAAGGACGGTTCAGGAGAGGGTAGAGACCTTGTATCCATATTTGCAGGAGATGAGTAGGGACAGGTCGGAGATCGACATAGTGGTCACTAAGGGGTTGAGCATTGGTAGGACCCGTGAAGATGCTGTGAAGCGTTTTCAAAATAGCATGCTTCCCGGCCGCATGGACGTTATGGCGACAAATATGGGATTTGGCGGCCGCCCGTCTGAGGAAAGGGTCTATCGGCAAAACCTAATAGGGACTCCTGATGATATAAAGGAGCAGTTGGACAGGGCCAGGCAAGAGGGCGTAGACCACTGCGTGATCTTCTACTTTGCCGTTGGCAATTTTCAGGAGATGATGGAGCAGGCTCAGTGGTTTGGCGAGGAGATCATGCCGGAGTTTAGCTAAGCCTGAGGACATGCTACGCATTGTTGTGCCCTGATGAAGCAATATTGGATCAGTGAGCCAAAAGCCAACGCGCTCCGTTGGGTGACTACTTTTTTGGCTCCTTGACGATGCCCTCAGATGCGACAGGCGACCAAAGGGATTTCCTTGCTAATCTTGTATGCGGTTTGGGTACCCTTTTTTATTGTGGTGCTTTTCGTCTAGCTGAGGCTTGTTCTAATACTTCCAAACTTCTAATAGCTTGGACGACGGTTCCATCTATGCGAAACGCGCTATGAACTTTTTGGCGTCGCTTGACCATGACGGAGAGGCGGCAGATATACAGTCCTCTGGGACAGCTGCAAAATATCCCAAATTGAAGGCTGTACATACCGTTGGCAAGATTCCCACCTCTGCTCCGAATCCTACAACCACAATCGCTTTAATATCGTTTGAGCGCAGTACCATGTCCAGATTTGTACCAATGAAGGAGTCCACCCTGAACTTGGGAATGACAACATCGTCTTTCTGAGGCTTTAGCTCAACGATGTTTTCCCAACCCCAGGTTCCATGAAGGACGTGATGAACAAAGTTGGAGTTGCTAATTCGATCGTATTCCTTGACCACCATCGGGTCCGAATATGTCCTGTAGTCAGCAAAACGTGTGAAGCGCACATATATTATTTTGACGCGCAACTGGCGGGCCGCTTCCAGTACTTTGACTATAGGAGGAATGATATTTGAAAGGTCGCCCCTACGGTCCTGTTTATCGAACGCACCACCTAGCGCTGTGAAGTCGTTTAGCATTTCGTGAACTATAAGGGTTGTGTGAGAAGGTCTAAGGATCTTCCCATAGCTTTCTGGGATATGCCTTCCTTGAAACGTTATCATCAGCTATAACTCCACATAATATTGCAGTTGAATTTGTAACTTTCGGCTTGCCTGAATCCAAATTGTATACGGATTTTCCGACGAGCAGATAGTAACACTTGCTCTAAAGGGCGTCAATTGCTAGATCGGTTCTCCGAATATCTCTCAATTGTACATCTAAAGCACCGTTTTAGCGCGAGCACCCCGATATTTTTGTTAGATACTATATAATGTTAGTTGACAGTCCGAGAACCCGAGCGTAACATCTGTAGTGTTTCAGAACCTTACGTATTGCATTGAATTATGGGCAGGAATTAGCTATTCATAGGGGGGTTCGATGAAATTTGGAATTGGGATACCCACCCAGCATCAGGGGGTTTACCTGCCCTCTCCCTTCGCTGGGCCTGATGAGATTGTGGCTGTCACCCAGCTGGCGGAGAGATTAGGATTCTATTCCGCCTGGGGACTGGACTATAGGATAATTGACAAAAGTAGGATGAAGGTCAAACCGCAGTGGCACGAAATAATGATAAGTCTCTCCTATCTAGCGGCGGTGACAAAGAACATCAGGCTGGGCACCGGAGTCATAATGCTTCCAATTAGAGACCCTATGTTGTTAGCCCAGCAAGCGGCGACCCTGGACATCTTTAGCAACGGGCGTTTTCTTCTAGGCATAGGCCTGGGAGGTTCCAGGGATGAGTTCGAGGCCATTAGGCCCAGGGATGCAAAGGCGCATAGGGGAAGAATGCTTTCGGAGAGCCTAGAAGCAATGCACCTCCTTTTTACTCAGGACGATGTCACATTCAAAGGCGAATATCACGAGTTCCACAACGTTTCGCTGTATCCTAAACCTGTGCAAAAGCCATTCCCAATTTATATCTCTGGCAAGGCACCCGATACTCCTAAGAGAGTGGCAAAATGGGGCACCGGCTGGCTTCTCTCTCGAATGCAGATTAAGGCAGTCCAGGAAAGAATAGAGGAGCTGTATCCCTATTTAGAGGAGATGGGTCGTGATAGGTCGGAGATAGATATCGTGGCCAGCAAAGGCTTAAGCATAGGAAGGACCCATGAAGAGGCTCTGGAACGGTTCATGAATAGTAAGCTACCGGGTCGAATGAATGCCATAGTTAAGCAACCTGGAAACGTAGTCCCTGGAGAGCCTATTAGCGCTAACCCCTCGGTGGAGCGGCTCTATCAGCAAAATCTTATTGGCACCCCAGACGAGATAAAGGAGCAGTTGGACAAGGTCAGACAGGAGGGCGTAGACCACTGTGGAATCGAGTACTTCGCCGTTAATCGATTCGATGAGATGATGGAGCAGGTTCAGTGGTTCGGCGAGGAGATCATGCCGGAGTTTAGCGGCGACTAAAGAAGCTAAAGAATGTGCACCGCACCTTGACAGGCGTGGCACAGGCTACCGCAGATTCTTCACTTCGTTCAGGATGATGGAAAAGGCACATCGAGGATTCTTCGGTCGTCCAATTGGGACTCCCTCAAGAATGACAGAATAGGCGGGAGGAAAGATTCCTCGTCGCTCTGCTTCTCGGAATGACATGGCAGGCTCCAGACCCACAGCCCCGATCATCGGGGGATCTTCCTGTATAATGGCGGTCTTTTGTGCAAAGCGGACAGACCACTTTGATGAGGTTGGCCTAAGACTGCTTGGCGAATCCTCCGAGCTGGGTTATCTTGCCGTTCTTAAAGGCAAAGAGGTCGCCGCCATTGATTTCCTGGGGGCCGGCGCCGGTAATGGTCCACTCCGCAAACCCCCACTCGTCGGTGGCGAAGAGAGCGCCTTTAAGGTTACCTTTAACGTTTGGCGCCTCCTTAAAGAATCCGCCAAGGTAGTCCTTTATGTCCTGCCATCCCTCTATTCTCTTGTCTCCTATGGTAACGAGCATAGCATCATTAGCTACATAAGACATGGCCTCTTCCAGATTGTGTCGGTTAAAGGCATCCATGAAATCCTTTATTAACACAACGTTTTTCGCATCGCTTGGCATATGACACCTCCTATAATAAGGTCATTAGAATGAGAAGCTTCACAAGAAAGCCTCACTAGATTCTTGGACGTCTCGCTATCGCTTAGTATACTGTGTGGCTTCATTTAAGACCACCCAGCCTGGCTCAAGGCCAAATAAGTAGAGGGTAACCTTAGATATCCTCCTTTCCTGGGGTCTGCACAATCCCTCTTCGAGATTTCAGGGGGCTCTACTATTTGGTGTCGTGATAGAATTCTAACCGCATCCATTTAACGGTAGGAGGTGCGCCTTGACTAGCAGGTACATCGATGCGCTTCTTAAGGAACCCGTGCCCCGGGAGTGGGCCTTTCCCGAATC
This sequence comes from Dehalococcoidia bacterium, assembly GCA_965249025.1. Lineage (GTDB taxonomy): Bacteria > Chloroflexota > Dehalococcoidia > Lucifugimonadales > CAYTFF01. The sequence continues at coordinate 323,980 of OZ252215.1, forward strand.
CGAGTACCAGGGACGTCTGGTCAGGGTACGCAAGGCCATGAATGAGCAGGGCATAGACATTCTCCTTCTGCATAGCATTGTCGATATGTGCTATGTAACTGGCTACCAGACCCTCTGGCCCGATGTCTACTCATGTGTCGTGGTTCCCGCAGATGGCGATCCCTTTATGCAGACCTCGGAGATAGAGGCATCCTGCGCCATTCTTCACGGATATCTAAAGGACTTTGTACCGTTTCACTGGAGCGGCGCAGGGGGTGTAGCCGACCAGCTGGCCCAGCTATTAGAGGGCCGCGGCTATGGCAAGAGGCGCATCGGCGTTCAGAAGGGACGAATTGAGATAGGCAACCGAGGCCCGCTGGATGCCTCCGCCTATGAAAGGCTGACGGGGCTGCTCCCCAACGCAGAGTTCGTCGATGCCACGTTCCTGATGTTCGAGGTCAGGCTCAGGAAGTCGCCTGCCGAGGTAGACGCCCTGAGACGCGCCGCTGGCTTCACCATTGCTGGAATGAATGCGGCCATCGATGCTACCAGCGCCGACGTCCTTGACAACGACGTGGCCGCGGTGGCCGCCGACGGTATGCTAAGGGCGGGATCCGAGTCCTTTTCCATGGATCCGGTGGTCAGCGCGGGACATCGCTCCGGCTGGTTCCACACGAATTTCAAGCGGTACAGGCTACAGCCAGGCGACCACGTACTGCTGGAGATGGGAGGCGTGTATCAGCGATACTGCGCGCCGCTGATGAGGACGGTGGCACTGGGGGAGCTTTCGGGCCAGGCCAGAAGGCTGGACGACGCCCTATCCGATACCTTGAACCTTCTGTACGAGAATATCAAGCCAGGTCGCACCGCCCACGACGTAGCCGTGGCCGCTGCCAAAGGACTGAGACCCATTCAGGATATGGGCATATTCCGCTCTGGGATGCTTGGCTACTCTGTGGGCTTGGGCTTCCCCAGCACCTGGACCGATGGGCCAATGTATCTCATGGAGGGCAACGATAGGGTCTTGGAGCCTGGAATGGTCTTTCATACGCCACCCAGTCTTCGCATCCCCAGGGAGCTGGTCATCGGCTTCAGCGACACCTTCGTCGTGACCGAGGCTGGATATGAGCTTCTGACCGATGGCAGGCGCAGGACGGTGGTGAAGGAAAGCTAGGTTGCTCGTAGATCAAAGATGCCTCACCTAGGTGTCATTGCGAGGCCCGACGAAGGAGGGCTGTGGCAATCTGGTAGGGATAGGTCCCTGCCATCAGATTGCTTCGTCGTCCTGATGAATCGGGACTTCTCGTAATGACAATTCATGGTCATATTCTCAAGGACGTCACTCTAGCACTAAAGGCTAGTCAAGCTGGGCGTCTTGGCTTCCTTGTATCTTAGGAATGACCTCTTCGGCGATTCTTCGGACGGTGGTCATGTAGTGGTCGAAGCTGCGCGCCATTATTTTGAGTTCGATGTGGCTGGCGCCAGCGTCTATGTAGGCTTGCAACTTTTCTATGACCTGTTCCGGTGTACCGAAGGCGCTGGCTTTCAACGCCTCCTCGGAGCTGCCGAGTCGGTCCCCTAAAGCAGGGGCAGCTAGTCGCAATGCCTTTTCATATGAGTCCTCGACTGCCGTAAAGACCTCTGGCCCGCAGGTGCACTCGCCAATCGAGCGACTTCTCTCGGCCAGGGCGTTGGCGAGGAACTCCATGTATCTGGCGAAAACATCGGGGGGTTCGTGGGCGACAAGCCATCCGTCGCCAAAGCGAGCGACGCGTCGCAGGGCCGCCTCGCTGCCTCCTACTACCCACCGTTTCAGACCGCGGGGTTTGGGGAAGAATCCTGCTCCTTCAAATGACAGATTCTCTCCCCTGAAGCTAGACAGCGTTTCATCGCTAAAGGCCGCATCCAGAGCCGCCAGGCGTTCGTCGGCCAGCCGTCCGCGACCCTTCCAGGGTATCTGCATCACGTCGAAGTCGTTTTCAACCCCTCCTATGCCCACCGCATATATCAGCCGTCCGCCCGACAGCGCATATACGGTCAGTAGCTGTCTGGCCAGAACCCTGGGGTCTCTAAGGCTAACGACCAGGCCTGACACGCCTACCATGATCCGGTTGGTGCGGCTGGCGATGAAGGATAGCGTGGTGAGGCTCTCGAAGAAGTTGGGGTCCTGGTCTGTCCACGCCTCCATCGACCCGGCAGCGAAGTGGTCGCGTCTATCGTCGGTCCAGGATATGTGGTCATGGACCCAGACAAAGTCGTAGCCCAGGCTCTCGGCTTCCGTTGCGGCGTCTATGACTGCTCGGGCTGTGGCAAAGGGGCCTGAGTTTGGCAGTCGCAACCCAAAGGTCACCCTGGGCTGGTCTTGTGAAGGTGGCTTGCTCATCCGTCCTCCTTGGGAGTCTTTTCGTCGTGCAACTCTGCGAGCCTGTCCTCTGCCGCCTTCAAGGCGTACCGGCCGGAGTGCATATAGGTAACCATACCGCCTAGCTGAATACACAGCGATACCATTTCTGCCACCTCTTGAGGCGTGGCTCCAGCCTCTATTGCCTTACGGGCGTGATAGTCAGATGGCATCACCCTGGCGCACTCGATGGCCACGGCAAGCAGCTCCTTGTACTTCAATGGCAGCGCCCCGCCCTCTGGCGGGGTCTTGAAGGCGCCTTGTCTCAGGGTTAGATAGCCTATGACCACCTCTGGGCAGTACTTGGCCAAGCGTTGGAACTCCTGGACGATGGCCTGGTCTTTGTAGTAGTCGCGAGCGTAGTCCAGGGCTGCCTGGAGGCCTTGGTTGGATGCGTTTTTCATATCTAACTTCCGCTCTGGGTTTATTTGGCCTCGTACTTCGACAGGCTCAGCACGAGCGGGGGCTTAGGACGGTGTACATAGCAAAAACCCCTACTCACTCTGAGCTAAGCCTGTAGTGGTTCTGTCGAAGTATCGAAGGGTAAGTATAGTATAAAAACTGCTACTATGTCATTCCGAGCACTTCGACTACGCTCAGCATAAACTCCGTGAGGAATCTATCAACTCCCCTTCAAGCAATGAGCAACGACAGATTCCTCGTCGTTTCACTCCTCGGAATGACAGCATAAGTACTCGACCTCGCCCTAAAGGACGAGGCATCGATGCCCCATGCTTCAGCATGGGGTCGTGAATTCCAACGTCCGCATAAGTGTCATTCCGAGGACGCTGACCTGTCGGGATCGGAACGACATGGGTAACTACATTTCTTCTAGTGGCCTATCCACATGACCTCGGCGCCGGTGGCGACGTTAGCTAGCTTGACCACTCTCATCGCAAACCCTGCCACGGGAGCAAACAGCTCCTCGACGGTGTTGCCGAAGACATCGACGATCTCGGCCAACTTCTGCCCCTTCTCCAGCTCCTGGCCCAGCTTGATCAGCACTCGTACTCCACCACCCCGATTGGCGTGTACAATGGTGATGTTTTCGAAGGCACGTTGGCTCTCGGGATGCGGCTCCGGCTCGCCGGGCAGGGCTCCCAGGGATTGCAGTGAACGGCGCACCCCTGCCACTCCTAGAGGGACGACCTCATGCTTTATGCGGCGTGACTCGCCCATCTCCGCCATGACGATGGGCTTGTGGGCGGCGTCCGCGTGCATGGCAATGCTGCGTCCCAGGTCGCTGGTGCCAAAGGGGACGCTGCGGGACTTGTAGTAGACGAAGGGCACGCCGAAGATGTGGGCAATGCGCTTTCTGGCCTCCAGGGTGCCGTTGTTGTCGTCGGAGGGGATGACGTAGGTGAAGGGCACGATGTCGCAGCCGTCCAGGGCGGCATGGAGATCCAGGGTGAAGTCGGCCTGGAGCACGAACTCGTTTAGCAGTATGTAGGCAATGCGCTCCGACAGCAGGCCGCCTGCGGAGCCGGGAAAGACGCGGTTCACGTCTATAAGCCAGCGCTCTTCCAGCAGGTAGCCACGAGCGCGGGTGAGATAGGACGGCACGTTGGCCACCGGGACGATAACCAGGGAGCCGGTGACGTCTTCAGGTTTGATTGCCCTGATAGTCTGCCTGACTATCTCGATGCCCGTTGTCTCGTCGCCGTGCATCCCGCCCTGGATGTAGACGGTGGGGCCGTCTTTGCGTCCGGTGATGGTGCAGACGGGTTGGAGGATGGGAGACCCGTCTGCGAACTCACCGATGGGTATGCGCTGGAAGCTCTTTTCACCTGGGTTTCGGACCGCTCCCAGGAAGGGGCCTTTCTGCTGCGTCACGACTGGTGCCCTCCTTTGTTTTTTGCATGCGTACGGCTGTGATTGTAGCGGTGGGGGTGGAGGGCGTCAACGACGTGGAGATGGGTTGTTTAAATCCAGAGGAAGTTTGTGTTCTCTGCTGATAGACAGTAATGAGAATGTGGCTGCCTCAGCGCGGATATCTGCGACCTCACGCCTGAAGGCAGGGGGCATTGATGCGTTGCGCTGATGATATCGAGTGTTTATGTATGTCATTCCGAGGAGTGAAACGACGAGGAATCTTTCGGTACGAGAGATTCGTTCGCCCCGATGGCATAGGGGCTCAGAATAGCACAAGAGTGCAAGGAGGCGTGTGGCCGTGCTTCGACCCCGACAAGCCGAGGGCAGGCAAGCTCAGCACGAGCGATTATGATATGACTGAGAGGGTGAGTCGATAGATTCCTCACTGAATTCGGAATGACATTGGAGCGGGTATGGGTGTATGTGCGACCCTATGCTTCAGCAGGGGACATTGATGCCTCGTCCTTTTAGGCGAGGGCGAGGTTGCCACGACGAGAGAGGTGTGCTAGTCTGCGGCCATCTCATTAAGCCTTAATCAGGCGATAGAAAGCTTAAGTCCGTTTAGCAGCAGAAAGGAGGCATTATGCCATCACGAACCGAATGGACCGCCGTAAAGATGAAGCTGATAAAGGGTGCCACCAGCGCAGAAACGGTCAAGGTGGACGACCCTTCCGGCAAAGAGGGCCGCGAATGGTGGCAGGTGGACCTGGTGAACCCTCTGGACAGCAACCTGATGTTCGTTGTCGGCATTGCACAGCACCGCTCCAAGAAGGTCTTCGACACCATCTTCAAGTGGCATCAGACGGCCTTGATACTGGAGGGCGAGATGGTGGTGCAGGACAGGGATACGATGAAGGTGTACCGCGCTCGCGAGGGAGATGTCTTTTACTGGGCGCCGGGGCTGAAGGTGAGGATGGGCGGCGAGTTTCGAGCATACTTTGTGCGCTCGCCGGCGACTCAGCGGTGGCTCAAGACGCCGGACGGCAAGAAGAAACGTCTGAACCTCTTTGACATAGAGGGGGAGATAAGCTATCCAGGCTCGCCTCCGGAGGAGATACGACAGGACTTGCTAGAGGAAGGAAGGAAGAAGGCCCCGTACCCTGAGCCTGGGCCTCTGATAAAGTTCGTTAGGGGGGCGCTGAAGGCCGAGACCATCGAGGTGGCCGACAAGACTCAGATGCCGATGGACCGCTGGCGTCAGGTCGACCTGGTTCAGGCTAGAGATAGCGACATAATGATGATTGTGGGCATCGCCGAGCATCCAATGAATACTATGAATGAGCACATCGGGCACTTCTACTATCATCAGGCGGCCCTGATAATCGAGGGCGAGATGGTGACCTATGATATGAACACTGGCGGGGTCTACCGGGCACAAGTAGGAGACCTCTTTTACTGGGGGCCTGGCCATAGGCTTAGGATTGGGAACCAGTTCAAGGCCTTCTTTGTGAAGATTCCCATTCCTTTTAGATGGGTCAACACCAACAAGGGCAAGGTGGTCCTGGACATGATGGAACTGGAGAACGAGACTCGCTATCCAGCCTCACTCCCTGACGAGACCCCGTCCAGCCTAATCGAACATGCGTGAGTTGAGTGCTTGGTGGGCTTCTGGCGAAATGGCGCTACGACAGATTCCCCCCCAGATGTTTCGTCGGCGGAGGGTATGTTTTGGGCGTACGGGTTCAACCGACTCCTCCTTCGGCGGACAAAGTCCTCAGCATGACAACCCAAGAAGTATTTTCTGAGGAATGCCAATTGTGAGATGAGGTGTTTTACTAGCGCAGATGAAGGATGATCTCCGAAGAGAAGCCAATTAGATAGGCTAACCTTGGTTCACCCCCATCTTAATCTTCCCCCATCGATGCGGGAAGAAGTGATTTTCGGGGCAGTGACAATTAAGCGGGCGTTGTTGTTCACGACCCCACGCTGAAGCATCGGGCGTAGATGCCTCGTCCTTTAGGGCGAGGCCGGGTACTTATGCTGTCATTCCGACTCCGTCGGAGAGGAATCTTTCGTAGCGAGAGATTCGTTCGCCCCGATGCAATTGAGGCTCAGAATGACAGTTGGCGCATGCCGCTTTGAACAGTATCTAAGAGGAGCGGTATAAGAGATGAAATTCGGTGTGCACCTTCCCAACTCGGGGCCACTGGCGTCGCCTGAGGCCATCGTTACGATGGCGACGGAGGCGGAGCGTCTGGGCTATGACGCCGTACTGCCCCACGATCACGCGGTCTGGGGACACTCGGACCGCTATCACCATTACGCAGGCTCCAAGGAGCTAACCGACGCCAGGGGAGGGCCTGTGGACTTCTACGAGGCCTTCACCACCATGAGCTACGTGGCCGCCGTGACGAGGCGCGTCCGGCTGATACCAGGCGCCCTGTGCCTTGGCTGGCGTCCCGTCGGCCTGGTGGCTCGGGAGGCGCTGACCCTACACCGGCTTTCGAGAGGGCGCTTCGTTCTCTGCGTGTGCGTCGGAGACTCTCGGAGGGACTACGACGCCACCAGGATGTCCTGGGATGAACGGGGCAAGACTATGGTGGAACACCTAAAGGCTCTACGGCTCATCATAGACTCCCAAGGCCCCATCTCTTTTGGGGGAAGGTACGTCAAGTTCCAAGGCGAGGAGTGGCTGCCTAGGCCAAGCGGGCTGAAGCTATGGTACGCCGGGGTCAGTGATGTCGCTATCAGGCGGGCGGCCCGCTACTGCAACGGCTGGATGGGGGAGGATCCCCACATCTTTCGTGAGAAGATACCGATTATTCGACAGGAGGCGGAGCGGGTAGGGCGCGGCAACGTGGACTTCGAGTTCACTGCGCTAGAGCCGTCCTGCATCGCGGAAACCGATGAGGAGGCGGAGGAGATCAGCCGCGCTACCCTGGAGGTTCACACGAAAGGCCAGTGGCTGGACTACATGTATCCCGCCACTATGGGAGTAAAGCCGAGGAAGAATCTGCTGGTGGGCTCTCCCAAGACGGTACTAGCTGGGGCCAAGGAGTACGCAGATGCGGGCGTCGACCTGCTGAACCTGCACTTCATAGGGCACTCTCTTGATTCTCTGTTGGAGCAGATGGAGGTCTTTGCGAGGGAGGTGATGCCGCACTTTTTGCCCTCATCCTAACTCTCTCCCGCAGAGCTGGCGAGGGGGCTAAAGCCGTATGTGGAATGAGGAGGGTTGCCGAGGGTTCTTCGCTTCGCTCAGAGCTTGTGAGTTTTTCACGAATGGGCACCTCTGACACCCTCATGTTGTATCTGGCTGGCGGCCTAAACAGGTCCCCAAAGCCAATTTCTTCACAAGCTCTCAGAACAACAGGATATGAAGTGGGTTCAGCACCACACTTTGAAAAGTGTGGCATGTGGGACGACAGATTCCTCGTCGTCCCGACGGATCGGGACTTCTCGGAATGACAGTGGGGCGGGCCCTGGATTCACGACCCCATGCTTAAGCATGGGGCATCGATGCCTCGTCCTTTAGGGCGATCGAGTACTTACGTGTCTTACTCCAAGCGAGCGACACAAGAGTGCAAGGAGGCGTGTGGCCATGCTTCGACAAGCTCAGCACGAGCGGTTGTGATATGAGTGAGGGGGTGAGTCGAAAGATTTCTCGGAATGACAGTATAGAGGGCTTAGGTGGTTAGTTGACCAGGTAGAGGGTGGGATAGCCTAGCGATGGCTCTTATTAACCGGGTGTCCTTGTAACTATTTCCAAGCGCCCGCCTAAGCGTTCCATATGAAAACACTCGATTCTTCTTGGCCCTCAAATTGTGGGAATCCTTTACTTGAAATGCTGTGCTTTCTCATGTTTGCGTATAGGCTATACTACGTAGTGTCGTTTTATCCTGAGGGTAAGGATATTAGGTCAAAGGGCGCTTAGAAAGTCACATCGAGCTATCAAAAAGGGATTGGTTGAGCATGCAAAGAGCAGACAAGATGAAGTTTGGATTGGGTATTCCCACCGCCTCTGAGGGATATTACTTCACCTCGCCCTTTGCAGACCATGAACAGATTAGCAGACTTTTCAAGGTAGCCGAGGGTTTGGGCTACGACTCAGCCTGGGTCAACGAGCGGTTCAACATGCCTCAGGACATTCTTGAGGACAGGAGCAAGCAGCCTAACTTCTATGAGGTCATCTCCTCCCTTTCATATACGGCGGCGATTACCAAGCGCATTCGCCTAGCTACAGGAGTCCTTCAGCCCAGCCTGCGAGACCCCATTTTGCTCGCCAATCAGATGGCGACTCTGGACGCCTTCAGCAAGGGAAGGGCTATTCTTGGAGTCGGTGTGGGGGCCAACAAGCAGGAGTTCGTTGCTATGAAACCGCGGAATGCCAAAGCACACAGGGGTGATATGCTGGACGAGTTTTTGGTGGCCTTAACTCTTCTTCTGTCTCAGGACAACGTTACCCACAAAGGGAGCTACTACGAGTTCCATAACGTAACCATCGCCCTCAAACCAATCCAGAGGCCCCTTCCAATATACATAGCTGGTAGGAGCCCCGACACCTTACGTCGGATGGCCCACTGGTGCGCTGGATGGCTAATGCCTATCTCCAGCTCTCCTGGGGACGTACGCCAGAGAAGAGAGGAGCTTCTGCCGCTTTTGGAAAAAGAAGGTCGGTCTATATCCGAGTTGGACCTGGCTGCTGTGACTATCTTGAGCCTTGATAAGGACAGAGAGAAGGCGGTGAGGCGTTTCCGCAATAGTCGCTTGACTGAGTTCATGGGCTCGCGCACTATCGAAGAGTTTACCCAAATTGCTCCTATAGGAACGCCCCAGGAGGCTATCGAAAGGATAGTCGGGCTTAAAGAGGCCGGGGCGACGACCTGCATCGTCTCCAAGTCCCCTGTTGACGACTTCGAAGAGCTGGTGGAGCAGTTTCAGATGTTCGCGGAAGAGGTGATGCCCTTCGTGGGGTGAGGTTCTTCTGCCTAAAACCTTGCCGTTAGCTACTTTGCACAAAAAGTCTTATTTTCGCCAGTTCTTAGGAACAACAGACCTCGATTATCCCACCCTCTCCACCCTCGGTTCGTATCTGGGGGCACCCCCAGACCCCCGGATGGAAACCCAGGTTTCCGTCGCCTTCCTGAGATTTTGCTTTTTTGTGCAACGCCACCGTTAGCTAACTAACCCTGTATGCGGGGGTTCCTTAGTAGTTCCTTTTCCCGATGTATCAGGACTTCCCATTCGCCCACTCCTTCGCTGAGCTCAAGGACAGGCTCCCGTAAAGGCGCTTTGCTTCTACGGGGTTTACGCTGTTCAGCTGTGACAAAACTTGCACATTGGGTTAACTACGAAGGTGTCTCTATCACTGCAAGCTTCTTGTCGTAAACCACCGTATGTATATATCCCACATCTCCGGGCCGTAGTAAACGATGGCCATCGTGCCGACGGCGAGGAACGGACCAAAGGGCATAGCGTCTTTTCGTCCCCGAATGCGAAGGGCGATTAACAAGATTGCCAGCAGCCCGCCGAAGACTACGGCCACTTGCAGTGCTATCAAGATCAGAGGAAAGCCCGTGACCAGCCCAATGAGCGCGGCCAGTTTGACGTCCCCTTCCCCCATTCCTCCTCCGGAGTAGAAGATGTGAGAGGCCGCCCATATGATGAACAGCGCCCCGAACCCAATGGCTCCTCCCGCTAATGTGCGCCACAAGCCCAAGTCGGGCCAGAAGAAGAAGGAAAAGACCATCGCCAGAGGCAGTGCGGGGTAGATTATCTTATTGAGCAGCAGCCCGTGCTCCAGGTCAATCACGGCCAGCACCAGGAATATGCCCGTGTATATGGTTGCGATAGCTAGCTGAAGGCTGGGGCCGTAGTGCCACCATAGAAATGCGAAGAGCAACCCAGTGGTAAGCTCTACGAAAAACACCCTTAATGGAACGGTGGAGCCGCAGGTACGGCATCGGCCTCTCAGGGCGAGATAGCTTATTAGAGGAACGTTTTCCCACCAGGCCAGGGGTCTCTTGCAGCTATCGCAGTGGGAGGCTGGGAAGACAAGGATCTCGTCTTTAGGGAGGCGGTCTATCGCTACGTTCAGGAAACTGCCAACGGCCAGACCCAGAAGCGTGTATATGAATATAGCCAAGTTTTTTCACCAATGAAGCGGGGCTTTTGTCTATACGCCCCTTTGATAACGTCCTTCTGCTGGGGGCGGACTCTGCAACTCTACATTGCATTGCATTGGAGTTTACCCGTTCATGATGAGCGTACCTGACTCCGATTTTCTGGGACTGATCATATGACTGGGGGAGAACCACTACCGCTCGCTTCCTCAAGCAAGGCTAGGTCGAGCGTAGTGGGGCTCTGGTACCGCACCGATGTATATTGAGGGCCTAGAACTCGATGATACCTCGCCCGTCCTCTCCTTTTTCTAGGTCGTCGAAGGCCTCATTGATCTGGTCTAGCTTATAGTGCCTTTGGATAAGACTCTCGATATCCAGTTTCCCTTGCTGGTACATCTCTACCAGCTTGGGCATGTCCTGTCTCGGTCTTACGGAGCCGTAGTAGCTACCCATCAGCACCTTTTCGTTCCGGGTCAGAGCTTGAGGGTCTATGGAGGCCCTGTCCCATTTGGGGGCGAGGCCTACAACAACTATCGTCCCAGATTTTCGAGTCATGTTAAAGGCGTTTTCTACCGTCTCAGCCGAGCCAAAGGCCTCTATGGCGTAGTCTACGCCGAGGCCGCCTGTTATTTCCATCACCTTCTCTACCACGTTCTCGGACTTTGCGTTCACGATGTGGGTAGCGCCGAACTTGTAGGCGAATTCCAGCTTATGGTCCTGTATATCTACGGCTATGATTTTCGAAGCGTTGGCTAATCTAGCCCCTTGAACGGCGTTCAGGCCAACGCCGCCGCAGCCGAGGACAGCTACGGTGCTACCCGGCCTTACCTTGGCCCTGTGGGTGACGGCGCCCACGCCTGTTGGAACACAGCATCCAATGAGGGCAGCCACGTCTAGGGGTACGCTCTTTGAAATGGGTATGCAACCAGAATCAGGTACTACTGTTTTTTCCGCAAAGCAGGCAACCTTTCCCATGTGAAGCAGAGGAGTCCCGTCTTTGCTGAATAGCCTGGTAGTGCCGTCGAACATCCTTCCAGGTGTGGCTGCATTGGTATCGCACAGCTGGGGGTTGCCAGTCTCGCAAGAGTAACAGTGGCCGCAGTTAGGTATAAAGGATAAGATCACATGGTCTCCAGGCTTTACCCAGGTTACGTCCTCGCCTATCTCTTCCACTATTCCGGATCCCTCATGGCCTAACACGGCTGGCACCGGATGGTTGCTTTCGTCCTTAAGGATATGATAGTCGCTCCGGCATACGCCGGCCGCTGCCACCTTCACCAGGACCTCGTGCTTCTTTGGCTCTTCTAACTGAACCTCCTCTACCTTAAAGGGTTGTCCGCGTTCGTACAGGACGGCTGCCTTCATTCTCGCTCTCCTTCTCACCTTCCTTGATTTGAGGAATTGTAAAGGCCCTTCCCTAAGATGCCAACCATTATAGCTTTTCTTTGATCACGGCCCTTAGCTCTCGTATCCGCTTCAAATCGGGGTGTTTTCCATCTTCCGCTCTGCGGTCAAAGATATTGTCCCCATCTAAAAAGACTTCCAGTCTTCCACCATGCGCGGGGGTGATAGTTATTGCTACTTGCTCCTTGAAATCAGCCCAGAACTCCGTTGCCATCCAGGCAGCGAGGGGGAGGAATCCTCAAGGCGCGCAATACCTTATTTCTATGGGAAGCGGCTTTTCCATGTTAGGAATCTCCTTGTTTTGAGTGGATAGTGGCAAAAACGTAACATCAAACCCGAATGCTGTCAATATGGGGTGATTCTAGGCAGGCTAAATACCATAGTTACCTTGAAAAAGTGTAATAAAGTCGTATGGCTCAATGAGGACAATATCTGGTAAAATACCTTATCGCGTTTGTGGGCGAGAGCGTTCTGAGCACTTATCTGTTAGCTGAATGCTGTTACTCTAAAGGAGGTGGCTATGCTACCTGAAGTTAGGTTGGTTGAGATCAGCAGGGAAGACGTGGAGCGGTTGATTAAATGGCTGGAAGACGACGAGGTCTGCTCTATGTGGTTCGGCAGATATACCTACGGAGACCCTGTCCATCTGGGATACCATCCCACGGAGATGCTGAACGCATCTCAAGAGGAGTGGGACGAGGTATTTCAAGACCCTAGCAAGAGGATGTTCTCCATATACACTGCCGGAGGGGAGCACATTGGTGAAGGTAAACTGCTGATAGACGAGACCCTGGGAAACGCCGAGATGCCTGTCTTAATTGGACGTAAGGATCTGTGGCACCAGGGTTACGGCACTGCTGCCGTCCTGGCTCTCTCAGACTTGGCCTTTAATGTCTATGGCTTGTACCGGGTATGGGTAGATGTGCCTGACTACAATGAGCACGCACTAAACATGTTCAGGAAGTTGGGATTTATTCATGAAGGCACTCTTCGCAAGAGCCACCCTCATGAAGGCAAGCGGTACGATTCCTCTGTCATGGGCATCCTGGCCAGCGAGTACGCCGAGCGGATTGGGTACCTCAAGAAGAAGCTGCAATCAGAAGAGGAGACCGACAAGGCCCAGGCGGTGTAGCATCGTTGGTTATCCTGTCAGGGCGCTGACGTACTCCTCTATGAACAGTGCCGGTAGTCCGCCGGTGTGCACAAACACCACCGTGTCGTTGGCGGTCAGTTTGCCCTTTTGCGCGTCGTCGATTACAGCGGCAAAGGCCTTGCCGGTATAGGTGGTATCCAGCAGAATGCCCTCCGACCTGGCAACGAGCTTGATAGCCTCTATTCCCTTTTTATTGGGTATCGCATAGCCTGGGTCGACGTAGTCGAGGTAAAGCTCAAACTCGCCAGGCTCAAGGGAAGTGGGCAGTCCCAACACATCCTTGACACTGTTTGCGTAGGTCAGAATAGCGTCCTCTATGTTGGGGCGGTCGCCTGAGAATACGCCGGTGATTGCCCAGGGCAAGCCCAGCAGCTTAGCTCCCAGGGCCAGTCCAGTCATGGACGTGCCAGCAACCAGATAAATGTGGGCCTTCTCTACTCCCCTATCCTTTAGCTGGTCAGCCAGTTCCATGGTGCATTCCAAGTATCCGATAGTGCCGGATATTCTAGCGAAGGTCTCCTCGCTGCCGAGGTATGGCTTATGGCCCTCTGCTCTCAGCTTCTCGGCCAGCTCGCGGCAGTAGGCGTTTGCTTTGTCTCTGTCGTCGATTTCCAGCATGTGGAACTCGGTTCCCAAGAGCTTGTCCAATAGAAGGTTTCCCTGAAATGGCTTGTCCTTGCCGTCGCGTACCACGAAGATGTACCGCATGCCTACCTTGGCGCAGGCGGCGGCCACTATGCGGGCGTTGTTGGACACCCACACGTTGGAGTTAATGAAGACATCGCATCCCTTGGCCTTGGCGTCGGCGATACGAAACTCCAAGTGGCGCGCCTTGTTGCCGCCGAAGGCCAGGCCGGTGTTATCGTCTCGCTTGATGAGGATGCGTGGCCCGCCTATGGCCTGCGATAGCCTGGGGCACTCCTCCAAGGGCGTGGGCTTCACTGCCAGGGGTATCCTTGGTAGCTTGGATAGGGTTTTCTGTAACGACTCTCTGCTCAATAGGGCTGATTGGATCATAAGAGTAGCTCCTGACTGTTTTCGTAACGGCTAATGTTGGACTAAGTATTGCCATCTGCCATTGGATTGTCAACCGACCCTTTAGCATTTGCCTCTTGACTAAGTCTAATCGAACACATAAATTCAACTCGTCGTTGAAACTTTGGAAGAAATCGGAGGTGGGTTATGTCCAAGTACCTAGCTAAAGTCACGTACCATCAGGAAAGTATAAAGGCTCTATTGAAGGAGGGCGGCACTGTAAGGAAGAATAATGTTGAAAGGGCAGTGAGAAGCATAGGAGGCACCTTGGAGTCCTTCTATTTCGCCTTTGGCGACACAGACGTCTTCGCCATCATCGACTTTCCAGATGATGCCAGTGCTGCTGCGCTCTCCCTCGCCGTCGGCTCTAGGGGGGCTATTAGTGTGGAGACCACTGTGCTCATTCCGCCGGAGACCATGGACCAGGCTGCGGGCAAGGCCGCCAGCTATCGACCTGGAGGCGATATGAGCTAGGTTAGTGGTTAAGTCTTGATCACATCTATATACTTCAGCCAGGAGCCGGTGTTCATTAGCACTATGGTCTCATCAGATGAGAGGGTATCTTTGGCCAGTAGCTTCTTCAGGCCGGCAAGCGTGGCTGCGCCTTCAGGGCAGGGGTATCCTGGGCAGCTTGGATAGGGTTTCTTGTAACGACTCTCTGCTCAATAGGGCTGATTGGGTCATAAGAGTAGCTCCTGACTGCTTTCGTAACGGCTAATGTTGGACTAAGAGTTGTGATCTGCCGTTGGATTGCCAACCTTTGGCAGATGGCCAAGGAGCTTGGCCTCGACCGTTGAAAAATCCTGGCGAAGGGCTAGAATAGCGCTAGAGCACACTGGTGTGAGCTAGAAAGGGGGATTCCATGGCGTCTATAGTCGATCGATATGTGCAAATGCATCCTAAGTCTGCGAAGCTATACGAGAAGGCCAAGGGCATGATTCCCGATGGGGTCTCCCACGAGCATACTCGGGCAGACCCCTTTCCTCTTTATATTACCGATGGCCAAGATTGTCGTAAGTGGGACGTGGACGGCAACGAGTATATAGACTTTCGTTGTGGCAATGGCGCCCTCATATTCGGCCATGCATATCCTGAAATAGTAGAGGCCGTCACCAGCCAGATGGCCAAAGGCACTCACTACGTCCAGTGCCATGAGGTAGAGCTCAAGTGGGCCCACTGGATCAAGTCCCTGGTGCCCTCTGTGGACAAGGTGAGCTTCCATAACTCGGGCAGCGAGGCCACCCTGATGGCCATGCGCCTGGCCCGCGCCTATACCAGAAAGAGCAAGATCCTCAAGTTCAAGGGCCACTATCATGGGTGGCAAGACTACGGGATCGTGGGCGCGGAGCAGAGTCTCGCCGGCATACCCCAGGGTGTGCAAGATGCTGTTATCGTACTTCCCCCTGGCGATATCTCCATTGTGGAGAAGACGCTTCAAGAGGATAGGGACATCGCTGCCGTGATCCTGGAACCCACTGGCGGACACCTGGGCAACCGGGCCCTGAAGCCTGGCTTTCTCCAGGAGCTACGGGAGGTCACCAAGA
Organism: Dehalococcoidia bacterium; assembly: GCA_965249025.1. GTDB lineage: Bacteria > Chloroflexota > Dehalococcoidia > Lucifugimonadales > CAYTFF01. The sequence continues at coordinate 339,430 of OZ252215.1, forward strand.
GATACGGCGTCTTGTTGATATTTGACGAGGTGGTGACAGGCTTCCGAGCCTCCCCTGGAGGTGCCCAGGTCCGCTACGACGTCTATTCCGACGTAACGGCTATGGGCAAAATATTGGGGGGAGGCCTCCCTTCCGGTGCAGTAGGAGGCAGAGCCGATGTCATGGACATGAGCCGGATAAGCGATGACCCCGAATGGAACGCCACTAGGCGAGTCCCACGGATGGGCAACTACAATGGTAACCCCCTTTCTGCCGCCGCAGGCAGCACGGCGCTGGAGCTTATTGGCACCAAGCCCATCAACGTCAGGGCCGATGCCATGGCCAAGTGCCTTAAAGACGGTCTGAACGACCTATTTATTCGGATGGAGGTGCCGGGCTGCGCTACTGGAGTGGCCTCTCTGGTTCATCATAGAATTGGCCTCCCTCACGATTGCGATAAAGAGGTCTGCATGTTGAGCGACGAGGAGATGTCCAGGGCGCAGAACCCTAGGGTGTTGAGGCCATGGAACTTGGCGATGAAGAACCATGGGATAGATGTGGGGCCAACCACTTTCTTCGTGTCCACGGTGCATACCGAGAAAGCCGTCGACGCGACTGTGGAGGCCTACGAGAAGGCACTCAGAGACCTGCGCAAGGAAGGAGTTATCTAACAGTGCCTACAGCCTGCAATAGGCAGCCTGGCTTGGTGGCCGGGGAGTCATAGTACATCCATGTACTTCAGCCCGGAGCCGGTGTTCATTAGCACTATGGTCTCATCAGGTGAGAGGATATCATCGGCCAGAAGCTTCTCCAGGCCGGCAAGCGTGGCTGCGCCTTCTGGGCAGGTGAAGATGCCCTCCAGGGATGCTATCTCCTTCAGCGACTCCATCATCTCGGAGTCCGAGACGGTAAGGGCCGTGCCGCCGCTCTCTCGAATAGCCTCTAGTATAAGGTAGTCGCCTATTGCTGCCGGCACTCTTATGCCCGCGGCGATAGTACTGGGATTCTCCCAGGGAGTCGCATGGTTGACGCCCTCTTGGAACGCTCGAACTATCGGCGCGCACCCCTCCGACTGCACGCAGACCATCTTGGGGTGCTTATCGCCTATCCAGCCCATCTCTTCCATCTCGTCGAAGGCCTTCCACATCCCGACGATGCCTGTGCCTCCACCTGTGGGATAGACGATGACATCGGGAAGCTCCCAGTCGAACTGCTCCGCCAGCTCATAGCCCATAGTCTTCTTGCCCTCCACGCGGTAAGGCTCTTGAAGGGTGGACACGTCGAAAAGCCCCTCCTTGGCTGCCGCCTCTCTGGACAGGCGACCCGCATCGTTGATGAAACCGTCCACCAGCGTCAGCTTGGCTCCAAAGAGTAGGCACTCCTCCTTGTTAGCCTCCGGAGCGTCCTTTGGCATGAACACGGTTGCCGAAAGTCCTCCCTTGGCACAGTAGGCTGCCATTGCTCCGGCAGCGTTTCCCGCAGAGGGCATGGTTAGCTTTATCTGGCCTAGCTCTTTGGCCTTGGACACCGCTGCGGAGAGGCCCCGCGCCTTGAAGGACCCCGTTGGATTAACGCCTTCGTCTTTGATATAGAGGTTGGGACAGCCCAGTTTATCTCCCAGTCGGGCCGACTTGAAAATGGGGGTGTATCCCTCTCCCAGGGTAATAACGTTGGCCTCATCGCGAATGGGCATGACCTCGAAGTAGCGCCACATATTTGATGGTCGATTTTTCAATGAGTCTTTGGTTAGCTCGTGGGCTGCAGACGCCAGGTCGTACCTGGGATACAGTACCTTTCCACAGGCGGGACACGTGCGATGAGGCTCCTTTTCTGAGAAGGTCTCGTGACAGTTGGTGCATTCTAGGTGGCTGATGTGGCTTCTCATACAACCTCGCTTGTTGAAAATTCTATTGTGCGCTAATTACGACGACAATTTTGGGCTGAACCCTTGCATTATATATGTAAACGGTTAAAATAGCAGGAATTATATCTTAACTTAATGGACAATTCACATTGCAGACCCCTTTTTAACTGGAAGTAAGAAAGGAGAGACCTAATGGGCGCTATAGAAGACCGCTACAGGGAATCACATACAAAGTCGGAGCAGCTATATGAGAAGTCAAAGACACTGTTTCCAGATGGCGTTACCCATGATGCCCGCCGCATGGAGCCCTTCCCGCTATACATCACCCATGCTCAGGGGCCTCGCAAGTGGGACGTGGACGGGAATGAGTTCATCGACTATTTCGGAGGTCATGGGGCGCTTATTCTGGGGCACAATCATCCCGAGATTGTTAAGGCCGTGAATGAGCAGATGACCAAGGGCACTCAGTTCGCCTTCAACACCGAGTTGGAGATGCAATGGGCCGAGTGGATCACAAAACTCATCCCTGCAGCGGAGAAGGTGCGCTTCCACTCCTCGGGCACAGAGGCTACTATGATGGCCCTGAGAATGGCCCGGGCATATACAGGCAAGACCAAGATCATAAAGTTCGTGGAGCACTTCCACGGCTGGCATGATTACGTGGTTGCCGGAGGTGCCAAGGGCCTGGGTGGTATACCTCAAGAGACCCTCAGCACCATGATAGTGCTTCCCTCAGGCGACATTTCACTTGTAGAAAAGACCCTTCAAGAAAACGACGACATCGCGGGTATCATCGTGGAGGCCACCGGTGCTCATATGGGGAACATTCCAATTAAGGCCAGCTTCCTTCACGAGCTGCGAGAGGTCACCAAGAAATACGGCGTGGTTTTCATCATGGATGAAGTGGTAACCGGCTTCCGCGTTTCGAAAGGCGGTGCTCAGGTGCGATTCGGCGTCGAGCCCGACCTCACGACTCTGGCCAAGATTGTAGGAGGTGGCCTGCCAGGAGGTGCTGTAACCGGAAAGGCAGACCTGATTAACATGATCGAGATGAGGAGCGAACCAGGCTGGAACGACAACAGGCGTGTAGCTCACCAGGGCACCTTTAACGCCAATCCTCTGTGCGCAGCGGCCGGCAGCAAGGCCCTGGAGTTGGTGGCGACCACCGATGTCAATGCTAAGGCCGATGCCGCGGCCCAGCGCTTCAAGAATAGCATGAACGACCTGCTGGCCAGGATGGAGATCCCCGGTTGCGCCACAGGCCTGGCCTCTATGGTCCAGCTCAGGTTGGGCTGGCCTCATGAGTGTGACCATGAGATCTGCCTGGTGACCGAGGAGGAGTTGCACAAGGCCCAGAACCCCAAGGTTACCGGCGCCCTCCGCCTGGCTTTGCTTAACGAGGGAGTGCACACCAGTTCTCACACTAGCCTCTTCTCCTGCACCCATACCGATAAGGATATCGATGAGACAGTAGACATCTACGAGAGAGCTCTGACGGCGGTGCGGAAAGAGGGCTTGCTCTAAATCCATAGGAGAACGGCCGTCGTAATAGATGCTGTGGGATATTGGCCCCGCTGATGGTGAGTCCTTCGTCCGGGCATAAGATGGACTCGTAGAACCTGGGCGGGGCCTTACATATGTTGTTTTCATGACACCAGGTTGGCTGGGTCTTCTGATATAGTGTGTGAGGGTTTTCTGTGGCATGAACTCTTCGAGTCTTGTGTTCAAAAAGGCTGCAATCATAGGCCTCTTGTTCTGTGTCGCTGCCCTGGTCGCTTGCGGCGGCGCGGCGCCTCCCTCCCCTAAGCCGGCTCCACCGAGCGTTCCATCGCCAGCCGCTGGAGCAGAGGCTTCCCCTACCGCTGCGTCGAAACCCACCTCTACATCGCCCAGTAGCGCAACTGCTCCTGAGGTAGGGTATCGCGTCGGAGACCTGGCGCCGGACTTTACCGTCGTTGCCATGGATGGCCGCAATGTAACTCGGGATGAGCTTTTGGCGGAGGGTAAGCCCTATGTGCTTTACTTCTTTGCCACCTGGTGACCGATATGTCGGGCCGAGTTGCGGTCCCTCAAGTTTATCTACCCAGACTATCAGGACAGGGTTAACTTCATCGCCGTAAGTCAGGATCTGACTGAGCCACGAGAAACCCTGGAGGAGCATCGCAAGAGTGAAGGGTATCCATGGAATGTCTATGAGGGCAACATTGAGATTCTGAAAGACTATCGAATCCTGAGCCAGGCCAGCAAGGTAATCGTCGACAGAAGCGGTGTGATTGTGGCCCGCGAGGGCTACGGAGTGCAGAGCGACTCCTTCTGGCAGGGTGTCCTGAGCCAGATATCAAAGGATGGTTGACTTCATTTGAAGAATTTGTCCAAAGACAGTTACGCTAAGGCTTTAATCATAAACTGGGGGCAGTAAATGGCAGAGCGTGAATACGACCTTGTAATCGTTGGGGGAGGCATTGCGGGTCTTACCGCGGGCCTTTATGGGGCCCGATATGGGCTAAAGACGGTGCTTTTAGAAAGACTCTTGATAGGGGGCCAGATATGCAGTGCGGAGACCGTTGAGAACTTCCCAGGGTTTCCACAGGGGCTACCTGGCCCTGAGCTGGGGCCGTTGCTCCAGGAACAGGCCACCAAGTTCGGAATGGAAATGGAGATGGGAGACGTCTCCGCCATTACTCGCGATGGCTCTTATTGGAGCCTTGAGTCCTTCGATGGCGACTACAGGGCCAAGGCCGTCATTGTGGCTGCAGGCTCAACATTGAGGCGTCTTGGCGTCGGCGGCGAGGAAGAGTTCGAGGGGCGCGGCGTCTCCTACTGCGCTACGTGTGATGGAGCTTTCTTCGCCGATGAGACGGTGGCCGTAGTGGGCGGCGGCGACTCTGCCATGGACGAGGCCATTACCCTGACTCACTATGCGTCCAAGGTCATTCTGTTCCATCGCGGCGACAGGCTGGATGCTCAGAAGGCGCTGCAAGACAGTGTCCTGTCAGATCCCAAAATAGAAGTGCGATGGAACACTGTGGTGGAGCGCATCCTTGGCAACGATCAGGTGCACTCTGTAGCTATCAGGGACATCCAGACGGGTGAGACGTCCCAGGTGGAAGTATCTGGTGTATTCATATTCATCGGCCTCGACCCTAACACAGAATCTCTGAAAGACCTTTTGCCTCTGGACAACGCGGGCCACGTACAGACCAACATCTGGATGGAAACGCCTATCTCTGGGATATTTGCTGCTGGCGATATCCGTCAGCAGTCGGCGTCTCAGCTTGTCACCGCCGCTGGGGACGGAGCGACGGCCGCTATAGCCGCCCATCGGTATATCTCAGGGCGAAGCTGGGAGTAGCTTTACGGGGACCGTCCGCTGCTCATACTTCGACGGGCTCAGCATGAGCGGGGCTGAGTAGGTGGTGCTCGCGTACTAACGCTTCTTCTGGCCTCCTTCTAGGTCTGCCAGTGCCGAGGCCATCTTCTCAATTTCCTGGTTCGTTGCTGGAATGTGACCATAGCATGCTCGAATGAAGGCATTGGTAGCCAGCTCTACGGGCTCATCAGGAAGCAGGCGCTGAAGTGTTCCCTGGTACTCCCTTGGGGTCTGCCATTCTGTTCTCGGATGCCCCATTCTGGCCGCCTTGGAAAGCAGTCGGAAGTATATACGGAATGCCTCTACTATACCCCACTCCTCTTGAGGAATCTTGAAACCCTTGGCTCTTCTTGGGTTACGCAGGCTTTTTGGTAGCAGTCCCAGCAGTATGGCGTTTAGATCCTCTCTGGGCTGAGCCTCGCTCCATAGGGACTCTCTGACTCCTTCGTCGCTGTCTTCGACCCTATACCCTCTGAGACGGAAGGCACGAGCCAGAAAGTAAAGCGCCGCCAATATAAGTAGTCCTAACAACACCCATAGGAACACGTCTCCTATAAACGCTGCTGAGGCGTTTTCGGTATTTCTCTCACCGATTTCCAAGGCCCCCTGCTGGACCTGCTGCAGCGTCTCTCTGTCGACGTTCCCACCACTAAGCCACTCCATTATGTACAGAAGGCTCCTAATGAGGAAGCTGACAATGAAGCTCAATGGGACAAGGATAACGTAGAAAAGAACGTCAAAAATCACATTGATGACTTTGGAAACGGCAGACACGAACCCAGAGAGGAATCCACCCCTTACAAGGCTTAATACAATTCCCAAAGTCAGGATGCCTCCGACGGCTCCTACGATAGTTCGGAGCCACGTTCCACCTCGGAACACCCCCTGCTCTGATGAGGCCATGTGGGACAAAGCTAGGCCCGCCAGATTGGCGCCGAAGAATGGGAAGGCTATCAGCGCCGCCTTCAAATCCAGAGAGGATGAGATGTCCACAATGGCCGCGGCGGCTATTACTACAATGCCTATCTGGAAGGTGGTCTTTAGCGCCTCTTTGAGTGGCCCCATTGTAGCTATCCTGGAGCCGCGCCACCATAGTCCCAGGGCAAATAGCGTTCCAACTACTACCGACGATATATAGCGTGGGTCGCTTGCCTTGTCTCCTATTGAGGCAGGCCACGCTAGGTCAATTTCCGCTCCAAGGGTGAGTTGCGTCGCTAGCGTCAGGTAGATGGCTGTGGCTCCGGCCGCGGCCTGCAGTCCTCGAACGACACCAATCGGAATCCTGATGGGATGCAATCTGGACGTGGTAAGAGCGGAGGCGGCCAAAAGTCCAAAAATGGCGGGCCAACTCAAGGGGCTTCTACCTATGCCGAAAAGCGCTCCAAATAGTCTACATGCCGCAAAAAGCCAACTGCTTTCGGCCACTATCAGTGAAAGATAGATCAGCCTATTTCTCGTCGGTCTCAATTCTGCGACTCCAAGGCGGCGAAATACTCGCCGATTTCGTATAAGGCGATCCGAGCAGGGATCTGAGGCGGCGTTTCATCGCCCGTGTAAAGCACTACCAGCTTGTGCCCTTCTCTGCTCAGGTAGTCTATTGATTCCGTCAGTTTCTCTGATATCGTAGCCGTCACTAGAGCCAGCGTTGCTCCCAAAGGAAACCTGCCTGCGTAGCGAGCTAAGACATCTGCCATCTGTCCAGAGGTAATGGGGCCCACGGTGGCAAGGGCTTCTAGAATGGCGGTCAATTGATGGGGGTTTCTAGCTGGCGGTATGTTCAGTGGCCTCTCTGCCAGGATTGGAGTGCCGTTGGAAAACAGGCCTACCATGTAGCCCTGGTCGACGGCGTAGCTTGCTATCGATGCCGCCGCTGTTACGACCCTCTCCAACTGCTCTGGGAAATAACCGCCCAAAAGGTGAGGCGCCGTGTCGACATTGAGCATAACTACCGCAACGTGGCTCACCGACGGCTCAAAGACCCTGACCTGGAGGCTTTGATGTCGCGCCGTAGCCTTCCAGTCCACCTTCTTCATAGGGTCGCCAGGCAGATAGTCGCGCACGCCCATCGGCCTCGTCAGGTCCTCCAGTATTCGCAAGCTGCCTTTGACATCTCCCAGGGGCCTGGCAGGAGGCAGAAGAAGCTCGTCTATGGGCACCACTTTTGGGTAGACCAGAAGGCTAACCTGTTTGTCCTCTCTGCGTTGGCTGTTAAACAGCCCGAACAGGTCGCCGCTGTTGATGCTTACCGGCCCAATGCGGTAATAACCCCTGCTGCGGGGCCTCAGCTTGTAGCTCCAGTGTACCCTTTCGTACCAGGCCATGGAGGTAGAGTGGGCGAGGGCATGAGTCGCCGGCTTGCCTGAGGGAACCAGCTTGCCGCCCACCAGTTGGACGGCGTCGGGTATATCGTCCTCTGCTTTAAGCCATCCCAGCGGAACGGGCTTCTTATTGGTAATCGCTATCGATAGGGTAATCTCTTCGCCTAAGAAGGCACGCTGGCTGGAGAGGGTGCGTTCATAGATTACCCCTTCCAGAGATACCCTGTTCCACAGCCAGGAGACTCCGCCTACTAGGAACCCCATGCCACCGACGGCGGTGATTACTCCCTGCCCAGTGGACAGCCCTACCCCGACGACAACGAGGAAGAAAAGGAGCCATATCTCACTAAGCATGAGTGGCGCTACCTCTCTATGGGCACGGTGACTGAGGAGATGATCTCATCTATGATTTGCTCTGGCGCTCTTCCCCGTAATCGGGCCTGGGATGTCAACACCATGCGGTGGGATAGTACAGGAGACGCCATAGTTTTGACATCGTCAGGGGTGACGTATTCTCTTCCGTTTATGGCTGCCCACGCCTGAGACGACTTGTGCAAGGCCATGGTCGCCCTGGGACTGGCCCCTAGCTGGACATTTTCGTGGCGGCGGGTCGCCTGGGCTAGACGCACGATGTAGTCCAAGATGGCTTTCTCCACCATCACATCCTGAACGCTTGTCTGGGACAAACCAAGGGCATCCCCGTCTGCAACGGCTTCCAGCCCAGGGAGAACCGAGTCTTTCTGAAATCTCAGGAGTATTTTGGCTTCTTCCTCTGGAGAAGGATAGCCCAGCCGTATGCGCAGCATAAACCTATCTACCTGTGCCTCTGGTAGGGGAAAGGTCCCCTCCATCTCGATAGGGTTTAGTGTAGCCATAACAAGGAAGGGTTTCGGCAGGGCCATTGTCTCGCCATCGACCGTAACCTGCCTCTCTTGCATGGCCTCCAGAAGGGCCGACTGGGTCCTGGGCGTGGCCCGGTTTATTTCATCGGCTAGCAGCACCTGGGAGAAGACGGGCCCACGCCTGAACTCGAACTCCCCCGACTTCTGGTTGTAGTAGTTAATGCCAACTATGTCCGAGGAGGTGAGGTCGGGGGTGAACTGGATGCGCTTGAAGACGCATCCAAGGGACTGGGCCAGGGCCTTGGCCAAAGTGGTCTTGCCGATGCCCGGCACGTCCTCCACAAGCAGGTGTCCTCGGCACAGCAGGGCAACTATGGCCAAGTTTATCACCTCTTCCTTTCCCACAATAACCAGTTGAACGTTGGTCCGTATCTTGTCGGCCAGGTCTTTCGCTAGCTTTATGTCTGCTGCGATTTCCAACGAATACCCCTTATCTTAGATGTTCCTGGCGCTCCTACTAAATTGTGGCCATATAGTAAAAGATAAGCCCTGGTTAGCCAGGACTTATCCACTATGAATAAAGAGTGACTCAACACTCTTAGTTTAACGCATTCTTGGTGTACATGTTTTTTGGATGCGCTTGGCGACAATAACTTCTTGCCAAGTGAAGTAGGTTCTAGGCGAGGGAGCTTAGCACAGAAAGTCAGATTTTCTGAATATTTATGGTGGCAAACCCCATAAAGATATTCTACGGGGCAAACGTCACTATTCCACCCTCTCCACCTTCGGTTCGTATCTGTGGGACACCCAAGCCTTGCACATAAAGTCAATGTTTGTCGATATTCATAGTGGCAAGCGCTGCTCTCCCGCCCTCAAAATGTATCTGGGGGACACCCCCAGACCCCCGGACGGAAACCCAGGTTTCCGTCGCCTTCCTGAGGTTTCTGCTTTTTTGTGCAAGACCAGGTGAGGGCCTTATGCATGAGGAACACTGGTTGCAAGGCGAGGAGCATTGGCTCATACTTGACATACCGACTATGTATTCAGTATCCTCGGCGGTAATTGTCTGCGGTAGGAGAAGTCTAACTGACCACCAAGTGGGCTAAGGTTATCGATCAGCGTAGGTGCATAGGCTGCCACGCCTGCACTATAGCCTGTAAGTCTGAGAACGACGTCCCCCTAGGTGTAACGCGTACCTTTGTCAAGCAGGTTGAGACGGGGACGTATCCCTCGGTACTTCGGCATTTCCAGGTGACCCGCTGTAACCAGTGCGACGATGCGCCGTGTGTGGCCGCGTGTCCAACGGGGGCTATGTACCAGCGGCCCGACGGCATCGTCGACTTCAACCGCGATACCTGCATTGGGTGCAAGGCCTGTATCGTCGCCTGCCCCTACGATGCAATCTACATAGACCCCCAGAGCCATAGCGCCGAGAAGTGCAACTTCTGCGCTCATCGCATCGACATGGGGTTGGAGCCTGCCTGCGTGGTGGTGTGCCCAACTCAGGCCATAATCGTAGGGGATATGAACGACCCTCAAAGCCGTGTATCTCAGCTTATCGCCAGAGAAGAGACCCAGGTGCGGAGGCCGGAGAAACACACCTTGCCCAAGCTCTTCTACGTGAACGGCAGTGAAGCGGCGTTGAACCCGCTATACGCCTCTGGTCAGCAAGGCTACATGACCTCTGAATCCAGGAGCGGGTCTAATTCTCTAGATGCGCAGTCGTATGTCATGGGTGGTCCTGGCGAGAAAAAGACCACTTCAGGCTATCCTGAGAAGTCGGCCGCCGCTGCTATATTGGCGTACCAAAGCGAATCCAAACCAATGTGGGACTGGCCTATTTCTGGTTACCTATGGGCCAAGTCTGTCTCCGCAGGGGTGTTCATGGTGGCGGCTATTGGCTGGCTGATGAATGGGCTTGGCGGCTCTTTGGCCTGGGACGCTTGGGTAGTCGTCATTAGCGCCATCTTCATTGCCATCACGGGGGGATTTCTCGTACTGGACTTGTCTCATCCAGAGCGGTTCTATACCATTCTGATAAGGCCACAGTGGCGCTCCTGGGTGGCTAGGGGGACGTTTCTTATTCTGGGGTTTTCCGTTGCGTTGGCGCTGTTTTTGACTGTAAGGCTGGTGGGAATAGACAGCGCAGCGCTGGCGCTTCGGTGGGTTGGTCTGGCACTTGCTGTACCGACAGCGGTTTACACTGCCTTTCTTTTATCTCAGGCTAGGGGGAGGGATTTGTGGCAAAACCCGGCGCTTCCAGCCCATTTTATCGTTCAAGCAGGGATTGCGGGATCCGCCGCTCTCATACTTCTAGGTTGGGGCCTCTCTCTGACTGACACCGAGGTCCAGTGGCTGCGATGGGCCCTGGGCTTGCCATTAGGGTTCCATTTGCTTTTGAGCCTGAGCGACCTGGTAATGCCCCATAGAACAGAGAACGGCAATCGCGCTGCCAAGAACATGATTTTTGGCAAATGGGCGTCTTTGTATTGGGGTGATATTGTACAGAGCCTGGCGGCTCTGGTTCTGGTGGCCGTGTCCTCTACTCTGGCGCCGGGTCTGGTTATTGCGGCATTCCTTTCGCTGATTGGACTGTTCATGCACGAGCACGCATATATCCGGGCGGGGCAATCGGTGCCTCAGAGTTGAGCCATTGAGTATCCCGTTGAAGAGGGTTCTATGAAAGAAGTGGAGGCCAACCAAAAGACCAAGCTAAGCTCCTTTCCGCCTGTAGAGAGGTGGGACGATTGGACGGAGCAGGAACCCAGGGCGCTCCCCAAGCGAGTGGAGCGCCACTACACCATCGTTCCTACCGTCTGCTTCAACTGTGAGGCGGCCTGCGGCCTTTTGGCTTATGTCGACAAAGAGACCTTTAAGATTCGCAAGCTGGAGGGCCATCCACTGCACCCCGCCAGTCGTGGCCGCAACTGCGCCAAAGGCCCGGCCACTATCAATCAGGTGAATAACCCAGACAGGATACTCTATCCCTTAAAACGGGTGGGCCCTCGCGGCGGCCAGTGGCAGAGGGTAAGCTGGGAGGAGGCCCTAGAGGACATAGCGGGGCGCATAAGAAAAGCCCTGGATCAAGGCCGCCGTGACGAGGTCGTGTACCACGTTGGTCGGCCTGGGGAGGATATGTACACCGAGCGAGTCCTCCAGAGCTGGGGCGTTGATGGTCACAATAGCCACACCAACGTCTGCTCTGCTGGCGCCCGCGCCGGATATGCCTTTTGGATGGGCATGGACCGACCCAACCCGGACTATGGCAGCGCCAAGTTTATCCTGATGTTAAGCTCCCACCTGGAGTCGGGCCACTACTTCAATCCCCATGCCCAGCGCATAGTGGATAGCAAGATGTTCGGCACCGGGATCGCTGTCATAGACACACGTTTATCAAACACCGCCTCTCAGGCGAACTACTGGCTCTCTCCTCACCCGGGGACCGAAGCAGGTCTGCTGCTGGCCATCGCCAACGAGCTGATTCAAAAAGATCAGATAAATCGAGCGTTCTTAGAGCAATGGGTCAACTGGAAGGAGCTGTTGGATGATAGAGAACATCTAGCCTACATCGCGAAGAGTGGACTTCTGAAGGGGCTGCCTGATGAAGTCTCCTTCGATGCCTTTGTTGCGTTGCTGAAGGACATCTATCGTGACTACACTCCAGAGTGGGCAGAGCAGGAGACGGGCGTGCCCGCCGAGACTATAGTTGCCATAGCCGAAGAGATTGCGCAAGCAGGCACCGCATTTGCCAGCCACGTCTGGCGCAGCGCCTCGGCGGCTCACCTGGGAGGGTGGATGGTGGCCCGCGCCCTGTTCCTTCTCAACGTATTGACTGGCTCCGTCGGGACTCCTGGAGGCACTCTACCTAACTATTGGACGAAGTTCGTTCCCCGACCTCATACTCTACCGTCGCCGCCCAAGATGTGGAACGAGAACCACTTCCCCATTGCCTATCCTCTCTCTCACTTCGAGATGGGCTTCCTTCTACCCCACATCCTGAAGGAGCGGGGCAAACGCATCGAGGTCTATTTCACAAGGGTTTACAACCCCGTCTGGACCAACCCGGATGGGTTCTCCTGGATCGAGATGCTGGCCGACGAGGCCAGGATTGGACTGCACGTGGCCTTGACGCCGGTCTGGTGCGAGTCAGCACAGTACGCCGATTACGTTCTCCCTACGGGCTTGGGACCTGAGCGTCACGATCTCCACAGCTACGAGACCCATGCCTCCCAGTGGATAGGCTTCCGACAGCCTGTGGTAAGGGTAGCCAAAGAGAGGGCGGGACAGAAGCCAGAATCTACCCTGGGCACCAATCCAGGCCAGGTCTGGGAAGAAAATGAGTTCTGGATAGATCTGTCGTGGAGGATGGACCCTGACGGCAAGCTTGGTATCAGGAAGCACTACGAGTCGCCTTTCAGGCCTGGCCAGAAAATCACCATCCAGGAGTACTATCGTTGGATATTCGAGCACTCGGTGCCCGGACTGCCTGAGGCCGCTGCAAAAGAGGGGCAGTCGCCTTTGGACTACATGCGCAAGTACGGCGCCTTCGAGATTACCAGGGACGTGTATAGCCAGCATGAGGCTCCCGTGCCTCCCGACGTCGCTCAACAGGCGGAGGTCGATGAGGAGACAGGCTTCCTTTGGAGCAAGTCGGCTCCTCCCAAGGTAAACTTCCGTCCAACTCCTGGCCCTTTCTTAGATGATGGTGGACGCACCCGAGTTGGCGTTGTAGTGGATGGCAAGGCCGTCCAGGGTTTTCCCACCCCTTCAGGGAAGTTGGAGTTCTTTTCCACCACGCTGAGGGATTGGGGCTGGCCTGAATACGCCCTGCCCATATATCCTCGTGACAGCGCACAGCGGGAGGCTATGCCTCACATTACCTCTCAGGTTCACCCATCCAGAATTGATCGCTCACGTGGCGAGTATCCCCTTCTGCCCACCTTCCGCCTGCCGACCTTGATACACAGCCGCAGCAACGGCGCCAAGTGGCTCTACGAGATATCACACATTAACCCAGTCTGGATACACCCCTCCGACGCCGCAGATATTGGAGTGGAAACAGGGGGCCTGGTCAAAGTGGAGACGGAAATAGGCTACTTTGTGGACAAGGTGTGGGTTACCGAGGCCATTCGACCTGGAGTAGTGGCCTGCTCCCACCATCTTGGACGATGGCGTCTCCACGAAGACTATGGCAGCGACCGCTGGAACTCCGCCGTGGTTGATTTAGAGAAGAAGGGAAGCACGTGGCGAATGAGGCATCGCCATGGCGTGGCGCCCTTCAAGGGCGACGCCGACTCCGAACGCATCTGGTGGAGCGATGGCGGAGTTCATCAGAACCTGACCTTCCCCGTTCAGGCGGACCCTATCAGCGGACAACACTGCTGGCATCAGAAGGTGCGTGTTACCAAGGCTCCAGCCGACGTCTCTTACGGCGATGTGGTCGTGGACACCGAGAAGTCATTGGATAATTACAGGCGATGGTTGGAGCTAACCAGACCTGGCCCCGGCCCTGATGGACAGCGCCGACCTTACTGGCTCATTCGCATCCTCAAGCCAGACAGAGAATTCTTCGCATTGGAAAATCGCTAATCTGGTGGCGGTGTCTCTGCGCTATGGTGCGAATGCTCATACCAATTCAGTGAATTACCCAAGGACACGACTTTTCCTACCACAAATATAGAAGGGTGCTTGATATTAGCCTGCTGAGCCAACTGAGCGATGTCCTTCAAGGGCGCTTTTACCACACGCTGTCTGGGAGTAGTTCCCTCTTGAATAATGGCCGAGGGAGTATCCTGGGCCAAGCCCTCCGATATCAAGTCATAGGTAATCTGTGTCAAATTCGAGGTTGCCATGAGGCAAATAAGAGTGTCCACACGGTTAGCTAAGGCTCGCCATGGCACTTCGGGCCTGCCAGAAGCGGTTCCAAAATGGCCCGTAGTTACAGCGAAGGACGACGAGAAGCGACGATCGGTGACTGGAATTCCTGCGTATGCTAGCACAGACAGAGGAGACGTAACGCCTGGCACCACTTCCCAAGGGACGCCTGCATTTTCTAGAGCTGAGGCCTCTTCACCGCCGCGGCCAAAGACAAATGGGTCTCCTCCTTTAAGACGAACGCACCTCTTCCCTTCTCTGGCCTTTCCAATCAATAAAGAGTTAATCCACTCCTGGTTTCGGTCGTGGCCTCTGGGCTTCTTGCCTGCAAAAATACGTTCTGCTTCAGGTCTGGCCTGATCCAACAGCCCTGCCGGGATTAGTCTGTCGTAGACAACCACATCAGCTTCTTGCAACCGACGCAGCCCCTTTACTGTAATCAGATCGGGGTCTCCTGGGCCAGCGCCTACTAGACTAACAAAGCCTTCCTTCACGATTACTCACTCCTGCTTCCGAGGTGCCTCCGTTGGGGCCTCAATAGCTCCATCAAGTATAACTTGATGGCCTTCCAGTCGCCTTCTTCCAAGTCATTGTTTGCTATCTCAGTCAGGGCCTTCTGCCACTTGTCAGGATGGGGGCGTGTGTTTCGCCTTCGCAGGTTCTTGCGCACTTCAGCCAGAACTTCTAGTAGGGTTTCATATTTTCTAGGCAAGGCTCGCTCGATCTCTTCCTTCACAAACCGCGCCATAGCAGGGCTGAGACCACTGGTGGAAATGGCGACAGTGAGTTTGCCACGACGAACTATAGCAGGAGCAATCCATGTACACAGGTGAGTGATGTCTATGACGTTCAGCAACACGCCTTCTCGCTCAGCCTCTCTCGCGATCCGTTCGCTTATCTCTAAATCCTCAGTAGTGGCTGCAATGGCCAGGAATGCTCCAGCAAGATCTCCTTCCGAAAATTTTTCCTTGCGCAAGGTTATTTTTCCTTGAGCTTCCAACTCCTCCAAAGATTGAGATGGGTTGGGAGTTATTACGGTAACTAAGGCACCCGCCTCTATCAGGCCCTGGACTTTCCTTTCTGCTTCCAGGCCTTCTCCAATGACGACGCAGGGACTTTTCTCTAGATTTAGAAAGACGGGGTAGTAGCCCATTTGGGGTAAATTCCTTAAATGGTGATTAGATTTGTGGCGATGGCAGTGTAGGGTGGCTTTGGCCGTTACTTTCAAAGTACTCAGCTAATGCCAGCACCAGTGGGCCCATTTTTGGGTGTATTGGCGTTACATGAGGAGCAATGCCCTCTTTCGCCAAAGCCTGGACGCAAACTGGGCCAACGGTGCCAACCACCATTGTGGAGCTAAGAGCTTTTTTCAGGGAGTCCTTGAGGCCCAACCTTTCGGCAACCAGGAAGAGGTGTCGGATTTGGACTTTTGAGGTAAATAGGACGGCATCTGCCTGCCTTTGCACCATAGAGCGTACGGCATTCTCTATTGGACCGATATCATTTGGCAGCTCCCATTTGTACAGGGAAATCTCGACTATCTCTGCTCCCATATCAGCTAAGCGATCTCTAAGGTAGGTATTGATTTCACCATAGTGCTGGAGAGCAATGGTTTTGCCCCGCAGGTCCCAGGACTGGGCCTTAATGCTGTTCATCAATACCTCAGAGGTGTGGGGCTCAGGCGCCACTAAATCAATCGGCACTTTATTAGCGCGCATTACAGCAACGGGTTTAGGCCCTCTGCATACTACCTTCATCTCTGTTAGTGCTTGAATTACGTCTTCTTTTTTGCCAATAGCATCTGCAGCGGACAAGACGGCGCGAGCGCCAACGCCAGTGAGAAAGACAAACAACTCAATCCTTCCGGAGCAAAGCGCGTTGATTAAGTCGGCCACCTCTTGTCTTTCAGGTAGTGGAACTTCCAGTAGAGCAGGCGCAATCATAGTCCTACCCCCATGGCGTTCAATAATTGAGGCTAACTCCGAGGGCATACGCGCTTCTAATATCACTATCAGCCTATTTTGAAGATTCGCCATTTTTATGTGATCACCATATTTTCATACAGCGCATTCTCCCTCGCCGCGCTCCATCTTGTAGAGGATGGTCTTTTCATAGTCCATATACAAGTCAATAGTATCTTTACCAAGCTTTGGCACCTCTCCAAAGGGCGCTATTATCTCTTCAAATGGCTCCTTCCCAACCCTAGCAACGAAATCCTTGAAAGCCTCGCCCTCTCGGCGGTTCTCTTTGTAGAACGAGAGGAGCTTAAGAACTGCCTCTGGCACTCGTTTGGCAGGGACCTTACCCCTGGGGCGTATGCCATATCGCACGTCGGCGTTCTCGTAACTTCCGCCGATGAAAAGCTCATAGGCTGGCACCTGGGCTCCAGTGGGTCCCTTCATCATGCCTCCGTGGAAGCCAATGTCAGCTACGTGGTGTCGGCCGCAGCCATTGGGACAACCGCTTGCCTTTATGTGCATCTGCTTAATCAGAGGGTCCTGTAGAAGGTCAGCGTTGCCATTGAGGTTTTTGTGAGCCTGCATAATGGCCCGGCCAAGGCCCATCGACGAGGTAATTCCCAGCTTGCAGGTGTCGGTTCCTGGGCACGTCGTGACATCAGTAATTTTATTGAGATCGGCATCGGCTAAGTTGAGGGCCTTTAGGGCATTATATATGTCATAGAGGTATGTGTCTGGCACCCATCTAAGCATTAGGTTCTGCTCCGCAGTAATGCGAACTCTATGAGTTGAGTACTTGCGAGCGATATCAGCTAAGCCTCGGAACTGTTCGGGTGTGAGGTCTCCTTGATAGACCTTGACTCCTACGAAGTTGTACCTCCTCTGGGTCTGGGGTATGACGTTGCTAGTCTTCCAAGACAGGAAGGCCAGATCATCCTGACCGCCAGCCTCAACGCTATCGGGTGCTGCTGGAATATAGGATGCCTCCTCGTCGAAAAAGAGAAGATGGTCACGGTTCTCGTATTTCTGGGCCCATTCTTGCTGGAGTTCCTCATCCACCTGTTGACGGAAGGAATCCACTCCTTCGGAATGAATAAGCACTTTTATGCGCGCTTTCATCTTGTTCTTGCGAAGCCAGGCAGTCCGGTTGAAGACACGGAGAACGGCCTCGGACACCTTCAAGAAGTCTTCCACAGGCACAAACTCGTACAGAGTTTCCGCCTTAAGGGGCTGAATGGATGTCCCGCCGCCTACAGTAACCTTAAACCCCTTGCGTTGCTGGCCCTCTATTTCCCTGACTCTGGCTATAAAACCAATATCGTGCATGGGAGTGACGGCACAGTCGTGCTCGCCGCAGGAGAATGCGGTCTTAATCTTGCGGGGCATGGTATGAGTGAAGTCCCGCCGGACGAAGTTGCGCACGTAGGCGCCCAAGTAAGGCTGGAGGTCGAAAGCTTGCAGGGGATCCAGTCCCACCATGGGGCAGCAGGTGACGTTGCGCACCGTATTTCCACAGGCATCCCTGGTGCTAAGGCCAACTGTGTGCAGGATGTGCATAGCCTCGGCGACGGTCTCTAGTGTCAGGTGGTGGAGCTGTATGTTTTCGCGAGTGGTTATGTGCCCCTTTTTGAGAAGGGTGAACCTCTCCGCTATATTCGCTATGGCCTCTAGCTGGTCGGCGTGGACGAGGCCGCCGGGTATTTTGACCCGAAACATCTGAGCATCAGGTTGACGCTGGCCGTATGTCCCCAAGCGTAGGCGGTATTTTTGAAATTCGATCTCATCATACTCACCGCGACGGAAGGATTTGACGCTGTCTTCAAACTCCTTTATCTCCTTTTCCTTATACTGGATGATGGAATGCGAGAGCTTAGACTGCTCTTTATCGACTTCCCTTACCCTGGTTGGTGTGCTCAATTTCGTCTCCTTTGCCTGAGTCTTACAGTAAAAAAGCCCCGAGAGCTATTCGTCGGGGCCATTGAAGAACGTTGTTTGTTAGTTTCGTTACGGAGTGTTACACCTGACCATCACACAACTCTCCATGCCCCTATATTCTTTATACAGGAACACATGCAGACCATAAGGCAAACAGGAGCCCCTTCACTAATAGTATATGCGATGCCCAACAGATTCACGTGATGACTCTTATCCAAATTTGGGCTTAGTTTACCCTAAAGCTGTTTTTCTGTCAATACGCCGCACTACCCGCAGGGAAATCGCTTGGAGATCCTAAAGCAGTCCCTCTACCCCCTGCTATGAACGCTGTTCAGATGCTTCCTCCAAGAGCCGCTCCAGTAGGGGTTGAATCTCAGGCAGTCTCAAATCTAAACTTGCGATGGAGATGGCTCTATAAAGGACACCCGTACTTATGGTAGCTTGAACTGATTCGCCAAGGGGTGGCAAATGTACCCCTAGAGCCTCAGCGACAAATTGAGCAGCTATTTTGCCGGTCTTGCTAGGATAGCACTTAGTAAGGGTTTTTCCTTTATGAAGAAGAGTAACTCCTCCGATGCTGTGGCGCAATACTACAAGTACGCCCCTGGCAGGGCGGGAGAGTACCCTCTCCGCATATGGCCAGGCTCTTTTCCGACTGACAGACATATTACTTTAGTAAAGTCCTACTTCGTGACTCAGAGAACAGCCTACTCAACTCAACAGGCTACTAGTAATCTTAAAGATGGACACTGCAATCAGTCAACACGTTTTTAGGTGCTATCGCCCACATGTGGCGGTGTCACTGCGCTATAATGCGAAAGAAAAAGACGGGGGAGGTGTATCATGTTGCTCGATAATCAGGTTGCAATAGTCACGGGAACCGGTCCCAACATAGGTGGAGAGATAGCTCGCACCCTGGCGGCTAACGGCGCTAAGGTAGTCTGCCTTGATGTTAAGTCGGAAAGGGCCGAGGACATAGCTCAACAGATAATAGGCAAAGGGGGTCAAGCCACGGCTGTGGGCGCCGACATTTCTAAGCCTGAGGATGTTCAGAGGGTGGTGAAGACCGCCGTGGATGTCTTTGGCGGGGTGCACATCCTGGTCAATAACGCTGCTATAACCAATAGGGCTGGTCTGTTGGATACCACCATAGAAATCTGGTACCAGGTCCTGGACGTTATCCTCACCGGCACGTTTCTCTGCAGTCGATATGCGGCGGAAAGGATGATTGCCCAGGGGAGTGGCGGTGCCATCGTGAATATCGCTTCTACGTCCGGACACCGCGGCCTGAATGGTGCTCTGGCCTATTCGGCCGCAAAGGGCGGCGTTCTGAATATGACTCGATCCATGGCCATACAACTTGCGCCCCATAACATACGCGTCAACTCGGTGACTCCCACGGAAACGGGCACACCTGTGATAGGAGGACGTCCCAGAGAGGAGTCGGGTCCTCCGACGAACATTCCGCGGGGAAGATGGGGCAGGCCCTTTGACCAGGCCCAGGCTGTGCTGTTTCTGGCGTCCCCGAACGCCGACTTCATCACTGGCGCAGACCTCCCCGTTGATGGCGGGCTTATGGCCAAATTCTAGGGCGGATGAACGACATTGCGCTCAATCCTCAAACCCTTCGACTATAGGCTGAAGGACTGCAATCATCTTTGCGATTCTGCCTGCAATCGTCCCGGCGAAGGCTTCGTCCAGGGTTTCAAGGGGAACGCTCTGGTGCAATCGAGTCCACGACTTTGTCCATTGCTCCGGCTCAACCTCCAACCCCAGGCCGGCCTGTATCTCCACGAAGTATTCGCTCAGCCTTTCCAGGTATCTGGCGTTGGTCTCAGGATCGGCCTCAAAGTGCAGACCTAGCTCTACGCGCCCGGTGCGACGCTGCACCCAGACCTCGTAGTGAATGGCAGGCCTGCCGTAGTGGAACTTGATGAGGCTGAAGGCAGGCCCAACCGTCTTGAAGCCCTTTAGGTCTTCCGGCAGTTCATTCCGCACGAGAGGCGGCAGAAGGCTCAGGAAGTCTCGTATGCGCATTCCTCGCTTTGGAGAACTCAAAACACGACTCCCCTTGATCGCAGGTCTGCTATCTCTGTCGGCGACCTGCCCATCTCGGACAGTATCTCATCGGTGTGCTGGCCGAGCCTGGGCGCCGGGCCCCAAATCTTCCCTGGCGTTGCCGACATCTTTATGGGCAGGCCAAGCTGTTTGATGGGCCCTATCGCCGGCGATATGCTGTCGACGCTGAGGCCGTTATGCAGGGCTTGGGGCTCGCTGTGCATGTCCCGACTGCTGACTGCGGGGGCGCACTTGACTCCGACTGCTTCCAGCTTGGCCAGCCACTCCGAGAGCCTAGCCCTTTGGAAGGCTTGTCCCAAAATCTCTATCAACTCCTGGCTTGCCTCGCTCCGCTTTTCTTGGGTGTCGTAGGTCTGTGAGAGGTCTGGCCTGTTCAGCAGTATGCAGAGATTAGACCAGGACTCGTCATCGTCGCAGGATATAAAGAGCCAACCGTCCTGCACATGATAGATCCTGTAGGCAGGCCCCATGCCTTTGGAGTCGTTAAGGAGGCCGCGAGGCTTGCCTGGATAGGAGAAGAATTCGGCAGCTTGAAAGGCCAGGACGGAGTTTACCAGGGGCACCTCTACGCGCTGGCCTTCTCCCGTCTTCTTCCGGTGATACAGTGCCAGGACTATTCCGTTGGCGGCGAGGATGGCGGCGGCGTAGTCGGATATGGGGACACGGAGAAATACGGGGTGAGGCTCCGTATTGCCCTGGATCGCCATAGGGCCGCTCTGGGCCTGCATCAGTGGGTCGAAGGCGGGTCTATCGCTGTAGGGGCCGCTGCTTCCGTAGCCTGTGATGGTGGAGTAGACTATCTTCGGGTTAATTTCCCTTACGGCATCGTAGTCAACGCCCAGCTTGGTGGACACTCCTGGTCGGAAGTTTTCCGCCAAGACGTCGCTGGCCCTGATCATGTCGTTGAGGATGGCCTTGCCATCGCTGGTGTTGAGATCCAGGGAGATGGCGCGCTTTCCGCGGTTCCATCCATCGAAGGACCCCGCCTGGACTCGAAAGCCGTCGCCAGTTGGGGACTCTACCTTGACCACCTCCGCTCCTATGTCTGCCAGTAGGAAGGTGGTATAGGCGCCGGCGATATATGATGTCATGTCCACTACCTTGACGCCCTGGAGGGGATGCTGAATCATGTCTTGACGACCCCTGACGATTCCATTTCGGCTATCTGGCCGCCGGAGTATCCGATGTCCAGCAGAATTTCTTTGGTGTGTTGTCCTTCTTGAGGCGCAGGCCCATGCACATCCCCCGGCGTCTTGCTCATGGTGACGAATACGCCAGGCTGTTTGGTGGCACCCAGAACTGGGTCATCGACATCGACCAGTATGCCGTTGTGGACAACCTGTGGATGACTGTAATACTCCTCCCTGCTTCGAACCGGAGCCGTCGGGATGCCGTAGCTGCCCAGCAGGTCGAGCCAGTAAGACAGGGTGTTCTCTCTGAATATCGGTTCCATAATAGAAGTCATGGCTTTATGATGTTCCAGGGGTATCCCCCAGGGGGCGTCTAGAAACCTTTCGTCGGCGGTTAGATATTCCATCTCCAGGGCTATACACAGCTTGTTCCAGAAGACACTGTTGCCACAGGCTAGAAAGAGCCAGCCGTCCTGGCACTGATAAAGCCGATAGACAGGGTTCGACCCAAGCTGGTTGCGCTGGCGTTTGAAGTCTGTCAGGGCCTCGGTGCCTGAGATGAGGAGATGTGCCTCAACAGCCAGGGTGCCGCTGTACCAGGGTAGCTCTATCTTCTGGCCCTTGCCTGTCGTCTCCCTGGCAAATAGGGCGGTCGATATGGCGTATGAGGCCATCATGGCTGTGGCGTAGTGGGAGATGGGCAAATGTATGAACACTGGTTCAGAGTCCGGGCCTCCCTGGTCACCGTAAACGCCGGCGTAGGCGTCCACGATGCCGCTGTCGGCAGGCTTGCTCGACAGCGGCCCGGAGTCCCCAAAAGGAGGCAGCGCGCAGTATATGAGTCGAGGGTTGAGTTGGCTTAGGCCAGCGTACTCCAGGTTCTGCTCTCTGACCTCCTGGGGAAGGAACGTCTCCACCAGGACATCGGCCTTTTCTATCAACTTCTCCAATACCTTCTGGCCCTGGGTGTGCCGATAGTCTAACGCCAAGCTCTTCTTCCCACGATTCCACAGATGAAAGGCGGGGCTAGAACGCTCCGCTGACCCGTTCGGAGACTCCACTTTGATAACACTTGCTCCCATGTCCCCTAGAATCATGCAGGCGTAGGAGCCAGGGACGTCTCTCGATAGGTCTAGTATGGTGATGCCTTTTAGTGGACCGGACATTGCTCTCACTATCTTTGGTTAGCTCTGCTTTGCACATAAAGTCTTGTTTTTGCTAATTATAGGAACAACAGACCTCGATTATCCCACCCTCTCCACCCTCGGTTCGTATCTGGGGGGCACCCCCAGACCCCCGAACGGAAACCTGGGTTTCCATCGCATTCCTGAGATTTCGCTTTTTTGTGCAAAGCCGGTTAGCTCCTTCAAGAGTCGGTGCGCTGCTATCTACTCATCCAGGTGGCGTCTCAAAGTGGATCGGGCGCGAATGTTGACCCTTAGGCTTAGCCCTTTGGTATGTTAGCCATATTTACACGAAGTTTCAAAAAGGATACTATACATCAGGCTAACAGACAAAATAAGGAGGACTGAATGATAGGTTTCATCGGAGGCACCGGACCAGAAGGACGAGGCTTAGCCCTGCGCTTTGCCATGGCGGGTAGGGATGTCTTCATAGGTTCTCGTAATGAGGAGCGT
This sequence comes from Dehalococcoidia bacterium, assembly GCA_965249025.1. GTDB lineage: Bacteria > Chloroflexota > Dehalococcoidia > Lucifugimonadales > CAYTFF01. The sequence continues at coordinate 362,416 of OZ252215.1, forward strand.
GGTCAGAGCATTGCGCAGGAGTTGGGACAGATAGTTCCGTCGGTGGCTTCCAAAATTCATGGAGGCGACAACCAGCAGGCGTGCGAGAAGGGTGATCTGGTTCTCATAACCACACCCTTCGAGGGTCAGAAAGATACCCTGGAAGCCCTTACTAACGAACTGAAGGGCAAGATAGTGGTGAACGTTATTGCTCCCCTCAAATTCGAAAAGGGCAAGGGTGCAATGGCCATGGACGTCCCTGAGGGATCGGCCGCAGAACAGGCCCAGAGTATCTTGAAGGACTCCATTGTTGTCGGTGCCTTCCAGAACGCCTCCGCCGAAGAGTTGCTGGAACCTGAAAAGTCCGCCGACTGCGACGTGCTAGTGTGCGCTGATGATAAAGAAGCCAAACAGACTGTGATGGAGTTGGTGGAAACCATAGAGGGCATGCGGGCCGTCAACGGCGGGAAGCTCTTCAACTCTAAGGTGGTGGAAAGTATCACGGCTCTTATCATTAACATCAACCGCATCTATAAGGCCCACGCTTCCATCAAAATAACTGGAATAGAAACGCATTAGGCATTACCATATAAGTATATTCATGTTGCACAGGGGTACCACGAAGGATGAAAATGGAGTCGCCCCAGATGCCCTTCGACAAGCTCAGGACAGGCTTGTCGGCGGAGGGGTGTTGGGTGCAGAGGACTTTAACCGACTCCTCCTTCGGGGGACGGAGTCCCGCCTATGGCGGACGCAGTCCTCAGCATGACAACCCCAACCCCCACTGGCATTTTCATACCAATGATGGCATAGAACCTGATGCGTGAGGCGGTAGTGGTGTTTAGGAGAGCATACTTTTCCATAGCAATATTTGCTATTGCTGTTTTAGCTCTGCTGACGCCTCCTCAGAACAGCATAACGGTTATAGCCACCTCCCAGGAGACTCGGTTCCCTGAGGAGGTGGTCTTTACTTTAGAGGCACAAAGCAGCTCTGAAATAGTTGAGGTAACCTTCTTCTACAGAGTTGCTGGCGCTAAGGTTTCCTCATACAGCTATCTAGAGTTTGCCCAAGGTCACCATGTAATTGCGAAGACCACTGTCAAGACCAACGGAGGCTCATACATACCTCCTGGGGTAGACATCAGATACCACTACCTAATCAGGGACACTGAGGGAAACGAGTTCGAGACCTCACCCCAGTTATACAAATACCGAGACCCCAGGTTCGAGTGGCATGAGCTGACGGACGGATTCCTTACCGTTCTTTGGCACGATTATTCAGAGGAGGCCGTTCGGGAGAGGGTGTCCGAAGTCAAGGCGCGTCTTGCGACTGTGGCCAGAGTATTCGGGTTGCAGGGTGATTTGCCCCAGGTAAGGGCTATTCTATATAGGAGCAGTTCTGGTGCGGCTCAGATATTCCCTTTGGTAAGTGAGACCGCTTCTCAACAGCACATCTATGGCGGCTTTGCCTTCGCCTAGTATGGTATGTTCCTTCTAGTGGGCCTGGACGTAAATGGAATGGTACACGAGTCGACTCACATTATGCTGGACGAGGCCATTACCTCTCCTCTGGTCAGGATGCCGGCCTGGCTTAACGAAGGTCTGGCCACCTACTTTGAGAGCGAGGCGCCAGTTCTCGATTCCATTCTAGCCCAGGCCGCCGCCAGCGATGACCTCCTGCGGCTTCCTCATATGAACAGTGTGCCAGGCAGGCCGCGGGACGTTCGCCTCTTCTACGCCCAGGCGAGGAGTTTCATATCCTACCTGATGGACACCTATGGCGAAGACAATATGACCTTGCTCGTTAAGTCGCTGAATAATAGCAACGGTTTAGATAAGGCATTAAAGGATGTGTACGGCCTAAGCTTGGACGAGCTGGAGACCAACTGGAAGGCCCACCTGGCAGGGGAACCACCGCCCGTTGTCCCAAGAGACTTTTCGTCTTTCACGCTTGTGGGAGCTCTGCTCTTGCTCGCCTTGCTATCTATTTTCACATGGGCATATCGCAGGGCTAGGGCGCGTAGTCGCACGCAGCGATTCAGGTAGTATCTACTAGCGAAAAAGGACGTTATAATCAACCGCTCGTGGTGAGCCTGTCGAACCATGAGCGGGTTCCCCTTCGACAAGCTCAGGGTGAGCGCAGTTGAGGCCGGCCTTATGTACGCTGATTTACGAAACTAAGTGGTAGTGTGTTAGAATAACCTCAATCACCACCTGTGCGGAACAAGTCATGGCTACCACGGCCACCCAACCAAAGAACCTGAATATCCATAGCGTCAAGCAGGGAGACCTCACCTGGATAGACATCCCTGCCCCTTCTATTGCGGAGATGAAATGGCTAGAGGAGCGGTACCCATTCCACTCCTTAGATTTGGACGACTGCCTTAGCCGGGTTCAGCTTCCTAAGCTAGATGAGTACGATACCTATCTGTTTCTGGTGCTCCGCTTTCCCATATTCAGCAAGCAGTCACGTATCACCCTACCTGCGGAAGTAGATATCTTCGTGGGCATCGACTATGTGGTTACGGTGCATACTGGGGTACTGAAGCCACTAGTGAAGCTCTTCCACGACTGTCAACAAAGCGACGTGGTGCGCCAGGATGTCCTTGGCAGAAGCTCTGGATATCTCCTTTATAGGATTCTCGATACCCTGGTGGACTACTGCTTCCCCATCCTTCGTAAGGTTATTCAGAATGTGGACCAGATAGAAGAGAGGATATTCGAAGAGCGGGAGCGTGAGATGGTTAAGGAGATCTCCGTAATCCGTCGAGACATCATTTCATACCGTCGTATAGTGCGTCCTCAGAGGGAGGTGCTGGAACTGCTGGAGGAAAAAGAGTACCCTTTCCTCAAGGTGGACCCGGATGTGTATTTTGGTGATCTGGCCGACCACATGAGGCGCATCCTGGTGGAGCTAAAGGATGTCAGAGAGGTGATGGCCAGTCTGGCAGATGCCTTCAACTCCTTCGCCGCTCACCACACCAATGAAGTGGTTCGAGTCCTCACTATAATTGCGACTATAATGCTGCCTCTCTCCGTCGTTTCGGGCCTGTACGGCATGAACGTCAGGTTGCCCCTCTTGCAAACAGCGGCTACGCCTTTGGAGGAGTCCTTGGGGCTATGGCCCTGATAGCTGTCGTGATGCTCATCTTCTTCCGAATACGCCGCTGGATATAATCGCCGATTCGCATGTTATGGAAATTCGTATCCTTGGCGCTCACAACCTGGAGACCAGAGGCACCCGACTCGCATCCCTCCTTATAGATGGCGTCCTTGCGCTGGATGCGGGGGGCCTGTCCTCTGGGCTGACCTTGGCTGAGCAAGGAGGAGTGCGCAGCATACTTCTGACCCATCGCCACTTCGACCACGTTCGAGACCTGCTTACTTTGGGCCTGGCCACCAGAGACTCCGACACTACTGTAGACGTATATGGCATTGAGGATACTGTCCATCACGTTCGTTCCTATCTGATTAACGGAAAGCTGTATCCGGACTTCACTCAGGCGACTACCACTGGCTAGCCTAAGTACCGCCTCCATGTGATGGAACCATACCATGAGGTATCGATTCTAGGCTACAGCGTGATCCCCGTGCCGGTTCCTCACGGGGCGCCCAGTGTGGGATACCAGGTGGCCGCTCAATCCAATCCTTCACTCACCCTTCTACAGGCTCAGGGCGAACGGACATTGAAGCGTCTCTTCTACACCGGCGACACGGGTAGGGGAGTGGCTCAGGCTTTGTCTGTAGCTCAGCCAGATCTGCTAATAGTGGAGGTAACCTTCAGCAACCAGTGGGAGGCCAAAGCAGTTGATTCAGGGCACTTAACCCCTCGGTTGCTGGCCCAGGAGTTGGCCCTGTTTTCCAAGGAGAAGGGCTACATGCCACGAGTAGTCACCGTACATATGCACCCCGCCATGGAAGACGAGATACGTCAAGAGTTGGCCCAGGTATCTAGCGAGCTGCAAGTTGACATAACCCTAGGCATAGAGGACATGACTGTTTCTCTCTGAGGAGTTGGGTGAATGGAGCGTAAGTTCGTCATAGATGTAAACGTCGGTCGGTTGGCCAAGTGGCTGCGAGTCATGGGATATGATGCCCTATTTGATCGCGATGCCGATGATGACCTGCTGCTTCGTATTGCTTCAGAGGAAGATCGAATCCTTCTTACTAGGGACACCTATATCATGGAGCACAGAGTGGTGGCCTCCGGCGAAGTGAAGGCTTTTTTGCTGACCTCCGACTCTGTGTGGGAGCAGTTGAAGTGTATAGTCCAGTCCCTGGAGCTCAATGACGATAATCGCTTCTCTCGGTGTATCGAGTGCAACGTCCCTCTCCACGACGTGCGTAAGGAGGATGTCAAGGACATGGTTCCTCCCTTCGTGTATGCTACTCAGGAGGAGTTCATGAGGTGCCATCGGTGCAGCAAGATATACTGGAAAGGCACCCATTGGCAAAACATGCGTTACGAATTGAGTAAGGTGAACGGGGAGGAAGCGTGAGTCGCAAAGCGGCCTTTATATATGACGATATCCTCTCAGAGCACGTCCTCCGTGAGGGCCATCCCATGCGGCCTGTGCGCCTTCGCTACACCTACGAGCTTCTTGATTCCTTCGGCGCCCTCGACAGTTCTGACTCCCGGCTCTTCCAGCCCCGGCGAGCCAGCGAAGACGAGGTTCTATCCTTCCATACCAGAGAGTATGTGGATGCGGTCAAGGGTTTCAGTCAGGGAGAGAGCCTATCTAGCGCCGCCACCTTTGATTTCAGCCAGGGTGGTGACAACCCTATCTACCCTGGCATGTACGCTGCCGCTATCTGGTCTACTGGCGCCTCCCTTACTGCCGCTCAGCTAGTAGCCGACGGAGAGGCAGATGCCGCCTTCAACATATCGGGTGGCCTGCATCACGCCATGCCCGACAAAGCCTCTGGCTTCTGTGTTTTCAACGACCCAGTAATTGCCATCAATGCGCTGCTTGCCAAAGGGGCCAAGGTGGCCTACGTGGACATCGACGCCCACCACGGCGATGGCGTCCAGCACGCCTTCTACGAGACCGATGCCGTACTCACAATATCACTCCATGAGTCGGGCCAGTACCTGTTTCCGGGCACAGGTTTTGTCGATGAGATTGGCACAGGCAAGGGGCGAGGCTACTCCGTTAACGTCCCTTTCTATCCATTCACCAACGACGATATATATTTGTGGACCTTTCAGGAGGTGGCGCCGCCTCTCATTGAAGCCTTCCGCCCCGATTATGTGGTGACGCAGTTAGGCATCGACACCCACTTTCGCGACCCAATCACCCACATGGCCCTTACCGTTCAGGGCTTTGCTCAGGTGGTAGCTGTGCTGTCTCCGCTGGCACCTCGATGGATCGCCCTTGGGGGTGGTGGCTACGATCTGATGGCCGTCGCTAGGGCCTGGACCTCTGCATATGGGGTGATGTCCGAACAGGATTTGCCAGACCAGCTACCCGAGCAATTCCAGGAGTGGTATGGCGTGTCTACCCTCAGCGACACCGACGGTCCCCAGACGGGAGAGGACGTTCTACAGCAGGCCCGCCACTTCGCCGAAAAGAGCGTCCTGGACGTGCAGAAGACGGTGTTCCCGATTCATGGGATAGGATAGGAACATCAATCTTGTAAGCTCTTACGACAGGGTTCTTCGCCCCAGATTCTTCAGTCGTCCCGAGGAGTCGGGACTTCGTTCAGAATAATATCTCGTGCTCTCGTTTACTCTGAGCCTGCCTGTCCTCGATTTGTCGGAGTCGAAGGATGAGCGCTTCAAATTCAACCCTTTGGATGAAGGATCGTTGAGGGCGAGCCAACGCTAGTTTAGCCTACCTGCTCCTTACCAAACCCAGGCATCTCCCCCAGCACCGCCTCAATAAGCTCTGCGGTGGGCGCTACTACCAGCACAGTCATGTCGCCATCGATACCCGCGAATCGCTCATTTTTGCTTCCCTCCAGGGGTTCAAGTGCTACCTCATAAAACTCCTGGGCGTCCTCCTTCGTATCCCAGACAATCAGCAACACCAGTATTTGTTCATCGTTGGGGCCTTTCATGATCACATATGCGTCGCCGCCCCAACCCGCTCCCGCCTCCGTTGCCTCTTCATCGTTGTCTAATCCAGTCTCCAGGTAGGTTCTGAGGAAGAACTCTCCAAGGATATCGCTGTCCAAATTGGTCCAACCTTCGCCCAGGGCGGTCGGCAGGTCAGGCATGGAGACCTCTATGGGCACCTCTTTATCAAAATATTTCTGAGGGTGGAGTATCTGTTCTGTCGACACTGGCGGGTCTTTGTAGGCCTCATTGATGGCATCCCGCTGCCCCGACTGCAAGAGCGCGCTGACAAAGGACAGTCCCGCTATGTATGGATAAAGCAGTTGCATTCTTAGCACATATGGAGCCTGCTCGAAGACTGACGTGCTGTCATCGGATTGTAGCAGCTCTTGAAGGTCCACAGTTGGTAGAGACAGAAACATATACTGAAGCTCTACTACTGTGGCGTCTCCCTCGATAAGCGCCCTGAGGGCGGCACTGGCCTCGGCATTACCCTCAGCCGTCTCTCCCAACGCCCTTATATCGAAGTGCTGCTGCTGAAGGGCATGGACGTATTCGTGGGCGTAGGTGATTTTCTCCTCAGGTCCAAACTCACTGGAGCTTCCCACCACATATAGCTTGTCGGTCTCGGTGTGATAGAATCCTGCCACTTGCTCGCTGTAGAGGTTCACATAGGTCTTCTGCAACTCCAGGTCGTCGGGAACCAGGTTCAGGAGAGACAGCAGCTCCTTTTGCTTGGATATGCTCTCCTGGTCCTTTTGAAACTCCTCCGCGAAGAACACCGTCATCTCCTCTCGTGACATGAAGCTCCTGTCGACCTCCTGTTTCGGCTCTAGGCCTCTCATTCTCACTATCTCCGCCCCAATCTCATCCAGGACGTTTTCTAAGGCGGTTTTTTCTTTTACCGGGGTGGCAGTAGGGGTTGGGCTGGGGGTCTCTGTTGGAGTGGTCGCGTCAGTGGGCGTAGCCGTGGGAGTTTCCTTAGGGGTTGCTGTAGGCGTTGGATCGAGTGTAGGGCTAGGTGAAGGTGTGGGTTTGGGGGTGGTCGTTGCAGTTGTAGTAATAGTTGGAGATGCAATGGGTGTGGAGGGAGGAGTTAAGGTTTCAACAGAGGTTGGCGCAGGTGTCTCTACCAGCGTAGACGTAGGCTCGAACTGCTCGCAGGCGATCCACCCAATGGCCAGTAAGGTGGCTATGAAGAGAGCTAGGTGTCGTATCAGGGTGAATTCCTTTGTGTGGACGGCGTCCTGGGAGTTGAGGTGCGACTATAGTGAAAACCAGTCGACGGTAATTGTCAACCAGTACTTTGCGCTTATTTCTGGCTAGGTTTTGCCTCTTCCTTGTCACTGCTCCGATGAGAGAGATTAGGTGCCGTTCTCTCTACCACAAGCTCGTCCTTCACTTCTCGCACATTTCTGATTGACCTCACGATGGAAATAGTGGACTCTTTAGCCTCGTCGGAGGGCACAGCGCCTCTAACGGTTACCATGCCCAAGGAGCTATGCACCGTTATTCTGTGATTGCGCCACACTTCTGCTGTGGCAATGGCCGAAGCTGCCACCACCTCGATATCTTCGTCGCTCATTAGCCTGTTTTTCACATCTGTCACCCCTGGGACAGTCGCAACGACCTCGGATGATATCCCTTTAGTGGACGGCAGCCTTACATTGCCGTCCAGGTTGACAGCCCCTGAACTAACAGAGACGGACACACCATCGATGTCTGCATCTATGCTCATGTCTCGGTCGTATAGTTTCTCCCAAATGTCCGTCTCTATATCCTTGTCCGGAATTCGCAATGGGTAGCTTAATACCTTGTGATCAGTCACTTTGAGGCTTATTTGCTCTAAAGAGAACCCTTGAATAATCTCTGTGGGAAGGATGCGCTCCCTGCTTCGCCAACCTCGCCCCCTTACGATGAGGTGAGATATAGCGTGTGAGTTGTTATCGGTTCGGACGCCACTTAGCATAAAAGGCTCCCCAACCTGAGGCTCAATTCGCGCCTTGAGGCTAAGGACTAACTTGGATGAATCGCCGTACCCTGGGTCTTGTGGCAAAAGTCCAAGGAAGTCCTCTGTGGAAATGGATAGATAGATGCCCTCATCACCGTGCTGCTCTATCTTCTCAATGTCTACCGCCACCCTCTGTGGAAACAGAAGTCCCCGCTTGACAATAAGGTGCGTAAGGGTTAAAGAGCTTGTCTCCGCTAAAACGCCCTGTAGTTTGCCAATCCATCGGTCTGTGGTGGCTATCCTTGTGCCCCATATAAGGTCCAATTCACCGTCTCTTTCACCTGTCTGTTGAAGTCTGTCTCAGAATGAACTTTGGCCTGGCGCAGAAGGTGTAAGGGTCTATACCTCCCTATACTCCCCTTCCACTGTGTCGTCTCCTCCACTGCCTTCACTCCCCTGTTCTCCTTCTTCGCTCGGCGCTTCCGCATCCCCTGGGGCGTCGCCTGGCGTCGCCTGGCTGTAGACGGCTTCTCCAACTTTCTGAAGACCCGCCTGAAGCTCCTCCATGGATGACTTGATCATCTCGGTGTCATCCTTGCTGAGGGCCTCTTTAACCGCCGAAATCTTGCTCTCTAGTTCTTGTTTTAGGTCGTCGCTGATCTTGTCTGCGTTTTCCCGCAGCATCTTCTCGGCGTTGTACGCCATGCTCTCTGCCTGGTTGCGCGTCTCAATAGTCTCCCTCTTCCTCTTGTCTTCCTCGGCGTGGGCTTCGGCTTCCTTTATAAGGCGTTCCACCTCTTGACTGTTCAGGCCTGAGCTGCCCGTGATAGTAATTCGTTGCTCTTTGCCTGTGCCCTTGTCCTTAGCGGAGACGTTGAGAATACCATTAGCGTCTATGTCAAAGGTGACCTCTATTTGGGGCAGTCCCCTTGGCGCAGGAAGGACCCCGTCCAAGTGGAAGCGTCCTAGAGATTTATTTTCTGCGGCCATTGAACGCTCTCCTTGGACCACATGCACCTCGACGCTGGTCTGGTTGTCCGCAGCCGTGGTAAAGGTCTCTGTCTTGAACGTTGGGATAGTGGTGTTCCGCTTTATCAGGGGGGTAGCCACGCTGCCTAGGGTCTCTATGCCTAGAGAGAGGGGAGTTACGTCCAGTAGGAGTATATCCTGCACCTCGCCTTTCAGAACGCCTGCCTGGATAGCGGCTCCGACGGCAACTACCTCGTCAGGGTTGACCCCCTTGTGAGGCTCCTTCCCGAAGAGTTCCTTGACCTTATTTTGGACCGCTGGCATTCGGATCATGCCTCCAACGAGTATCACTTCGTCCACCTGTTCAGCCGTTATTTCGGCGTCTGCTAGCGCCTGTTTGCAGGGCTGAACGGTTTTCTCGATGAGATCGTCTACCAACTGTTCCATTTTTGACCTTGGCAGGTTCATTACCAGGTGTTTGGGTCCACGGGCGTCCGCCGTAATGAATGGCAGATTGATCTCTGTCTGCTGCACCGAAGACAGCTCTATCTTGGCCTTCTCAGCGGCCTCCTTTAGCCGTTGAAGGGCCATGCTGTCCTGCTTCAAGTCAATGCCCTGCTCCTTTTTGAATTCGCTGCATATCCAGTCGATAATTCGCTGGTCGAAGTCGTCTCCTCCCAGATGGGTATCCCCATTGGTGGATTTCACTTCAAAGACGCCTTCGCCTATCTGTAGTATGGAGATGTCGAAGGTGCCGCCACCCAGGTCGAAGACCGCTATCGTCTCGTCTTTCTTCTTATCCAACCCATAGGCTAAGGCAGCGGCGGTAGGCTCGTTGATGATGCGAAGCACCTCCAAGCCGGCGATCTTCCCTGCGTCCTTAGTGGCGTTGCGTTGGCTATCGTTGAAGTAGGCAGGCACTGTGATGATTGCTTGGGTTAGCGGTTCTCCTAGCTTGGCCTCCGCATCCTGTTTCAGCTTTTGAAGTATCATGGCCGATATCTCCGGCGGCGAGTATCTCTTACCTCCCATCATGACGTAGGCGTCGCCGTTGGAGTGTTCTACCAGCTTGTAAGATGTCAGTTTGATGTCCCCCTGGACCACCTCATCCTTAAAGCGACGGCCCATGAATCGCTTGATGGAATATATGGTGTTCTCGGGATTGGTTATTGATTGCCTTTTGGCTACCTGGCCTACGTAGCGTTCGCCGCTCTGAGGATGTACTGCCACTACCGATGGCGTTATGCGTCCGCCTTCACTATTCTCAATGACGGTAGGCTCTCCAACCTCCATTACGGCCATGCAAGAGTTGGTTGTGCCTAAATCTATCCCAATGACCTTGGCCATGTTATCTTTCCTCCTCGCTAGTCTCTGGCTTTGCCTTATCTTTTAAGTCACTCTGCCGCTTGCCCACCGATACCTGGGCGGGCCTCAGCACTCTGTCGTGTAGCTTGTAACCGTCTCTGACTACGGATATGACCTTTCCTTCTTCATTGTTTGAGGTCTCTTCGTAGAACACCGCTTCATGCTCTTCTGGGTTGAAGTCGAAACCCAAGGCCTCGATTTTCTTGACTCCTTCAGTTCCCAGAAAGGACTGCAGCTTCCTTTGGATTAACTGAATGCCTTCCAACCATTGAGGTGGCATATCTTCTTGTGGCAAGTGGGAAAGGGCTCGTTGAAAGTCGTCCACAATGCTCAATACCTTTAGTAGAAGCTCGGACTTAGCGAACTTCTCGATCTCCTTGCGTCCCTCCTCCATGCGGTGTTTGTAGTTTATGAAGTCTGCCTGTACTCGTTGGGCTAGGTTGCGGAACTGCTCTTTTTCTCGAAGAGCCTCTTCTAGCTCTGGAGAGACTTCCTCTGAGTCTTCTCCTATGGTTTTCTCTCCTGCTATCTCCTCTTCTTTTTCTTCTTGCCCCTGTTCCTTCTTAGGTGACATCAGTATCCTCCAATGCTGCGCTGTTTCTTACGCATCACCCTCTATTATCTAGCAATTCCAATATTTCAGCTAGTTGCCTGTCCAGGAAGTCCCTGACTTGGCGTAAACCCATGTTCTGTAGTTGGGAGCTTATTACAAGTAGGCTGTCCACAAGGGAGAGAGCCAGATTAACGCCCGCTATGTTCAAGCCCAAATCGTCTACCAGATGCTTGATTAACCGCAGGCGAACTATATCTTCCTCCGAATACAGACGAAGCATCCCCATCGTTCTGGAGGGCCTTATGAGTCCTGCTCTCTCATATTTTCTGAGGGTTTGAGGATGCATGGCCAGGAGGCGGGCTGCTACACTGATGACGTACAAGCCCTTTGGTTCACTCCCTGGATGGTCCTGGCCATCCTCTCGCCTGTTCGATAGTTCCCTGGATGTCAAGGTGCCTGGGGTCTCTTCAGGTGAACTCTTACGCACTAGGCCTAACTTTTCGGCCCCTTCTGTCGTTCTAATAATGAACGTGGTCTTGGTCGATCTGTTGCTGAACGTCCGCATATCTAGTCAACAAAGCATAATAAGCAAGGTGATTCTTTATATAGCCTACATCTTGACATGGAGCGTGTCAAGTTATACAATGCGGCGTGATTGGGACAGAATCCAAAAGTGCCTAGAATCCGTTATATAAATGGTGAATCTAATATAGCAGAAATCCATGTGGTGCGGGAGGTAGAAAATGGTGAAGAGAACTTTGAACCTGAAGGCATGCCCCCGGTGTAAGGGGGATCTCTATATAGCCTCTGATATGTACGGCGACTACGCTCAGTGTGTCCAGTGCGGCTATATGAAGGATCTGGAGATTAAGATGGTCGCTGGCGCTGTGGCAGAGAAAACAGCCAGAAAGAAGGCCGCTTGATACTCAATTCAAGATTTAATCTTCCATAACGTGAGAGGGGCCTAAAGTAAGGCCCCTCTGATATATTGTCTGCTGTTTAAGTCAAAACTTATCTCTGTTAATTTCTCCTCGCGTTACCTCGTTTTGTGCGTTTGTAACCTTTCTATTGTCTCTTTCTGCGCCTAATTGTCAGGTACATCGCCAGTAGGATTATGCCCCATATGGGTGAGAATATACCGAGCCATATTAGGATGGACAGCAGAAGGTTGCCCAATAAGGACAGTACCAGCACTGCCACTCTGACGGTCTCCTTCATACTCCAGCCGGCTGTCCAGGGCGGCCTCTCTTGTATCCTTACTTCCACACTGTCGCTGGACTCTGTTACGCCTGCTTCGCTCGCGGCAGTGATGCGGAGGGTGGCTATATATGGTGCAGGACGATGGTGAGCATAGGTATGAGTGGCGGTGGCCGTGGTCACGCCACTTGCCAGCTTGCCCTCGGCCGCCTCAGAACCGTCGCCAAAGTCCCACCTGTACTCGAAGTCAGTAAGGCCTTGGGATCGGGTGAAGGAGCCGTTGAAGGTTACCGACTCCCCCTCGGTCACAGTCAGGTGCTGCCCAGCGAACACCGAGATATCGTCAACCTCTAAAACCGTCACGATCAGCGTATCCTCACCTTCGACCGCTTCGCTTTCCCCTGTGCCGTTGATAGTGAAAGTCACTATAAATGGCGACTCTTCGCTGTCCGAGTATAGGTGGCTCACAGTAGCGGTAACCCTGCCTTGTCCGTCCACTACTCTAGCGGTCCTCCTTCCCGCAATGGTAGGGGAGCCGTCTCCAAAGTCCCACGTATAAGTGAAGTCCTCGATTCCTTCAGGAGGAACAAAGGAGGCCCTGAAACTGACAGGTTCGCCCTCTCGTACCTTACTGTCGGCTCCGGCTTCTACTGTCATCGTCGTTGGTGTTAGCCTTAGCTCTACATTGATCAATGAAAAAGCAGACGTTTGCTCCAAATACGCCAGCCGTCCCTCAAAGATCTCAATCTGCTCTTGAATCCGGGTTAGCTCCTCCTGGACCTTCAGGGCATCCTCTACCTTCTGGGCTCTTTCCAAGAGCTTGACCAGGGCTTCTTTTGTGGCCTTGAAGTTCTTCACCCTGGCTTGGGTATCGAAATACTCGCTGGTGAAGTCCTGGCTCGTAGAGGTCTCCGAGTCTACTTTGGCCGCAAGGGACTTTATTCTAACTACTGCCTCATCGAGCCGCTCTACGGGCACCCTCATGGAAATGAATGCCTGCTGCCGCTCCGTTTGTTTCGACGATACGACCCATCCCCCCAGCTCGTTTACTACACTGCTAATCTCATCCACCGTAGAAGAAATCTGCTCCACTTCCATGACCAGGTTTGCCGTTCGGACTATTATCCTCTGGCCCTCCGGCGTTTGACTGCTGCCTGAAGAAGAGACTATTTGGTCGCTGTCACCAATTCCCTCTCCTGTTTTCGGAGGTGCTGGAGCAAATGCAGGTGTGGGAGTTGGAAGAGGAGCTGCGGTCGGTACCGGAGCCCTGGGTGAAGCACCTGGGGCCCCCGACGGAGGAACACGTTGCTCAAGAGCCGACGCAGGCCCTTCACTTGCGCAGGCGACTGACGCAACAATCAAAACGATAAATAGGCTGGTTAGGAGAACGTACAGCTTTTTCATGGCACCCTCTTTCTGGCCTAAAGACCACGGATAAGGCGCATTGAAGGCCCTTGGTGCGAAAGGGACGTAAGAATTTGCTCCTGCGATGTGGATGACCTAAGACGACGCAGGATTCGTCCCTATGCTAATAGAGCCGACAAGCCCTTTATATAATAAGAGGACGTCATTAGTCCTAGAAAAGTTCCAATACTTAGGACACTTAGGAGAGCTCCGGCCAAAACCGTTCCTCTTTCCACGGGTCGCCGTGCATGTTGTAGCCGCGCTCTTCCCAGAAGCCAGGTCTATTGCCCTCCATAAGCTCGATGCCGTTGGCCCACTTGGCGCTCTTCCACCCATACAGCTTCGGCACTACTAATCGCAGTGGCCCGCCGTGGTCTGGTGGAAGGGGCTCCCCATCGTGCTTATGGGCGAAGAGGACGTCGTTGTCCATTAGCTCTTCCAATGCTAGGTTGGTGGTATACCCGCCGTAACAATGAATCATTACGAACTTGGCTTGAGAAAGGGGCTTCACCAGCTTCATCACCTCTGAGAAGAGCACGCCTTTCCACGTGTTCTCCAGCAGGCTCCATTGCGTCACGCAGTGGAAGGCGGCATCGATTGTTACCTGGGGCAGGGTAATGAAATCTTCCCACGTCAGGGCCTTCTCCTCTTCCATTAGCCCAAACATCCGGAATCGCCATGTATCCAGGCTTATGGGCTGCGCTGGCACTTGGGTTAAAACGGGAAACTTATCTGTCACAAACTGGCCGGGCGGCACCTCTAATCCTTCTTGTTTCCGCTTAATAGTCGTGGTCTTGCCCAGTTTTCTGAGCATATCTACACCTCCAGTTAGAGAGGGATGTGTTTGCTGAGTCTCTTCCTAATCCGTCCTTGAGAGTTGATGGTGGGTTGCGAATAATTCTACACGACTGTGAAAGAGATAGCCAGAGATAGGCTGTAGAGGACTTTCCTAACTCTGCGAGATATTCGTTCCATTTCTCAACCGCTGCTTATATAATGCGAGCAACCTAGTAGATATGAGGAGGAAACATGCTATTCCACGTTGCGGCAACGCACACGGAGGACAACTGCCCCGCTTATAAGGAAGACAGCTTTAGGCAAACCGTCCGGGCGGCCAGGAAAAAGTACAAGGAGTTCGCAGCAGATCATGGCGTCAAAGTAAGAGCACTGGTCTTTGGCGCTCCTGAGCACGCCATGTACGCCATCGTTGAAGCCGACGATCCTCTGTCTGTAGACTACTTCTGGGGAGAGGCCTTTCCCTACAAGCAGAGCTTCAAGCTAACGGCGGTTACGGACATAGATGAACGAAATAAGGAATAAGAAACTGAGTCATACAAAGTAAGGGACAGCGCCTTATGTCGCTGCTATGTAGATGGCCTTCTTTCGTTAGCAGGCTGAATGGGAGGCCGTGAGCCTCTCGCTCATGGTTCGCCCCCGATACATTGAGGGTCCCGATCAATCGAGAGGGCGGGCCAGCTTCTATTCGTAGCGCAGCGCCTCAGCTGGGTATATTCGAGAGGCTCTCCTGGCAGGCAGGAAGGTTGCCACCAGAGAGAACAGGTAGGTCACCGCGATTATCAGTGCAATCTGGAGCCAGGGGACAACCCACCGGAGGTTCTGCTCGGCTTCCTCGGCTCGAATGTCGCTGATGGCGTGGTAGGATAGTATGAGGCCCGTAACCACTCCGATGACTATACCCAGCAGGGCGATAAATGAAAACTCCAGCATGAAGCTTAGCTGGATCATGCGTCGGCGATAGCCGATGGCCCGTAACATACCAATGTGCTGGCGACGCTCCACTACCGCCCTGGTGCTGATCACGCCAAGGGCCGCGATTCCCACCACCAGACCAAATCCCATGAAACCCGTGAAGAGGCGAGAGAAGGTCCGGCCGGCGTTTGCTTCCTTCTCAATTTCTTCTTGCAACACCACGGTTTCCATACCGTGGTCTAGGAATGAGGCCTCCAGACTTCTAGACACTTCTTTCGTGTGCACGCCTTCAGTCACTCTGAAACGGTAGGTGGTGATGGGGATAGGGAAGGGTATGGCATCGTCTAGGACAGACTTGGAGGCAAATATGTACCAGGAGTCCCGATGAACCCTGTCCAGTACACCGATAACCTTCAGCTGGATAATTTCACCGGTGCGTGGCTCTCGGACCTCGATGTCTATAGGGGACATCTTGTCGTCATCGTAGTAAATGTCTTCAAGCCAAGTAAAGTTCTCGTCATCAGGGGACGCCTCAGTAGGCACCAATTGGCCCCCGACTACTGCCAGGCTGTGGTCATTCATTACAGCTTGTCACACCTGTTCAGCGGTGTCCCCATAGCCTTCGGCGATCAGCTTGAACTTATAATCGGTGGCTTCCAGATAATCGTCATTGGCGGCTCGCATGCCCTCCCCGTGCCATCGCTGGTTTTCCGCCCCCACTTGACGCACTTGGACTCCTACCATGGTGTACCCGCCGATGGCCTCAAAATCTTCGGCGAGCAGGTCGGGCTCATCGTTGATTGCTTGGTGTATGTCCTCGATGGGAGTAAGAGGGTTCACCTCGCCTTCTATGTCCCATCCTGCGGTGAGAGTATCCACGTCTCCGGTTACTGAGCTGGCGAAGGCCTCGAAGAGGACGGACATCACCATGAGAGTAAAGATGACAAGAGAGAACATGGCCACGGTCAGGCCGGTGCGGAACCTGGCGCTCATAGGATAGGCCACAGCCGTTACGACTATGGGGCGGAGCTTGCCGATGCGGCCGGTGGAGAAGTTCAGTGCCCTCAAAAGAAGGTCGGCGTTGTACATCACCGTCCACACCGCCGCTGTCACCATGAAAATGCCAGAGACGAACATCATGTCAAAGTCTCCCTGCAGGTTACCTGTCATGAACTCCAAAGTGTTATACGGCAAGACCCAGAAGACCAGCATTACCACCCTCATAAAGGTGAAGGCGATGCGGTCTCGCACATCGGCCCGCATGGAGGTGCGCTGCAAAAAAGTCCGTAATGTGAGCCCTACTCCTATGATCATCAGGGATATCCCAGCAGTGAAAGGAGCGTCTCGTTCCCAGCCAGTAGCACCTTGGATGGCCAAGAGGAGGCCCAGTAGAAAGGCCAGCCATCCCTGCATGAAAAAGCGTCCTGATACCTGGGAGATACTCTTTATTACGGACCATGGAATGGAAGCAATGGCCCATATCGCCTGCAAAAGGAGGGTCAATGCCCGCAGCGGATGGAGGGTTGCCAGGGTGGCAACACTCCGCCAGGCCAGGCGGAAGGGTCGCAGGAAGGCCAGCAGGGGGGCGAGCAATATCTTTCGCCAACCTGTAGTGGGAGGTGTGATGGGAGTGGGAAGGCCTCGTATGGCGGCGACGATGTTGAGACGGCTTACTTGGTAGGCAGAGATAGCTACTGTGGCGAAGGTGATGACCATTCCCAGGCAGTAGGACACGATGATGATGCGTGCCTCGAAGTGGATGCTGATCTGGAAATCCTCGTCAAAACCAGCGATTAGCCGGTTTATTATGAATATCATGCCGGCACTTACCGCCAGCCCCAGCAGGACCCCTACGGCAGCGGACACCAGGGCGTAGGCGGTGCCCTCGAAGGTAAACATCTGTACCAGGTGGTGGCGCTTGGCCCCTACTGCTCGTGTCATTCCCATCTCCGACCTTCGGGCCGCAGCCAGCATGACGAAGATGAGGAAAATGAGCAGAATGCCCACAACAATGGAGAACGAGCTGAAAGTCATAAAGAAGGTGGTCACAAAGCTGCCCGCCTCATCGGCAACGTCGAGGAAGTCTCGTTTCACATCCAAGACACGTAATTCGGCGAGTTCGATAAACAGGGTGGCGGCCTTCTGTTGTACTTCCCTGAGCTCTTCCTGGTCAAGTTCTTCCATGACCAACTCTCCGACATTGTCGTCGGCCAGCAGGCTGATGAGCTCACTACTCACTTCCTCACGCTGCAACTCCTGCCTAAGCTCTCCAACGTCCGTCTGAATATTGCCGCTCAGGGACTCCTGTCTTTCCTCCAGCGCCTTGAGCACTGCCTCCTGATTCAAAAGCCTCTTGAGCTGGGACGCTACTGCCCTGTCGGCGAAGAGGACCCTGAGATGGCGAGTCACCTCCTCGCTCAGTTCCATGCCTGATCGTTGGTCCCCCTTGTTGGAGACGATGATTGAGTTGATCTGACCAGCCTTGTCAAACATGCTCTGGCCACGGTCTAGCGAGAGGAGCAGGGTCGGGTTTCTGCCCGCAAGTCCACCCCGTTCTATCACTCCCTTCACGCTAACAGACAGAAGATCGTCCCCAACGAAGAGTTGCAACTCGTCACCTGCGACGGCGTCCAGCTCCTCGGCTGCTCTATCGGTGATATACACCTCACTACCTGCCAAGTCTTCCATGCGAGCCTCTTGGCCTGAAGTCAGGGTGAAGGTGCCAAACCCCTGCAGAAGAGCAGGGTCAAGGCCGACCACATTCATGCGCGCTTCGCTGAGTGAGGTCCTGGGATTTATGGCAGGCACCCTTTCAGCTATCTGCGGAGTGAGGCCGTCAATGCTTTCCAGGCTGGTCAGATCCCCTTGTAGCTACTCAAATCGTTCGTAGGGTATGTAGGAGAGGCGGCCAAAGCTGTCGTCGGCGTTGAGGATGATGACCTCGTCTATGGTTTTCAGCGACGTTACTGCCTCGTTGCGAATGGTGAAGCTGAGGGTGTCGCCTGTGCCGAAGGCGGCGGAAACTATTACGGTGCTTAGCATCACTCCGATGATGATGAGTATGGTCTGGCTCCACCGACGAGGTATTGGGCGCAGGCCAAGCTTCAACATGATCCGGTTGCGCCACGCCAGCCCGGTCAGCACTGCCATCGCCCCCAGGAAGATTGCCAGGAGGATAACCATTAATAGGTTCATGGAGAGGCCAAATAGCTCTTCCATTACTCACCTGCCTCTTGGGGCGAACCTGCTTCTTCTCTCGGTTCCGCAGTAGGGCTAGAGCCAAGCCCGTCGTCGATAATCTGCCCGTCCCGCATACGCACGATGCGGTGGGCCCGATCTCCCACCTCTTGGGTGTGGGTCACTAGCACAAAGGTCTGACCGTTGGTGCGGTTGAGCTGGACCATCAGGTCAATGATCTCACCCGCGGTCTCGCTATCCAGGTCGCCGGTAGGCTCGTCTGCCCATACAATGGTGGGCTGGTTTACCAGGGCGCGGGCTATTGTGACCCGCTGTCGCTCGCCTCCCGAAAGCTCTCCGGGAATGTGGTACGCCCGTTCTGCTAGTCCCACCAGCTCTAACGTCTCCATCGATCTCTTACGGGCCTCTCCGGATCTCACCCCCGAGACCAGAAGCGGCAGCTCCACGTTTTCCACGGTGCTTAGAACAGGAAGGAGGTTATATAGCTGGAATACGAATCCCATCTTCCGGGCGCGGTAGTCACTGCGCTCGTCATCGGGGAGTTCGTGCAGTACCATGCCATCAATGATCACCTGTCCCGCGTCGATCTCGTCCAGACCGGAGAGGCAGTTGAGCAGAGTGGTCTTGCCGCAACCGCTAGGCCCCATAATGGCGACCATCTCGCCACGCCTGACGTTGAGGTCTACACCACGAAGGGCGCGGACCTTCACCGTTCCAGTGTCGTAAGTCTTGTGTATACCGGGGGCTGAGATGATCAAGTCTTCCATTTAGTCACCCCTGCGTTCCTAAGCTAAGATTTCTCTTGTCTGGTATGTTACGTCTGTGACTTAACTCGCGTCATCGGCAATTCTACCGATACTCGTATCTCCCCATTAGTATGACCTGGAGTACGCTGCGCCTCTGGGCGTAGGCTGGGAGATAACCTCATGCACTTCTTCAGGACGGTGGCTAGAGTATAGTGTATCTTTCCTTTGTTGAAATGAGCCCTGGAACCTATTACTGGTAGGCAAAATTGCCCAGGGGAAATGTGAACCCATAGGTCTATTGCCTAGTTTGTCACATGAGAGATTCCGCTTGGTGTGAGTGGTAGCATATACTCGGCTATATTCAAAGTCAACGTTCATATCTCTGACGACGGTAGGTGCTCTCCGCCCGTCGAACTCCTTTATGCCTGTGGTGCCGTATAGTCCCAGGACATCTCACAGCGAGCCAGGGAAGGCTGAATTCATAACTCTGCCGGGACAGCATCCCCTTGTTTTATATCGTCTTGGGTGGTAAGGTGCATCTATCGTACATTTGTTCTCCCGTAAGGGAGCACCCTAGGATAGGCAGAACGCCCATGATTACCGTCCTCGATCCTCCAGGCAGCTTGATTAGGACCCACGACAGGGGAAGGCTTCTCTCCATCCTAGAGAAAGAGACGCTCTTATCCAGACTGAGGGTTGCGCACAACGGCCATTTTGACGTTGAGACGATAGAATGGCATGCTCCGGATCTTTTAGGAGAGCGCATATGGTAGCTGTGATACACGCAGGACGAAGGTCCCGCGTTCTTACGCCCTCGAGTCTGGCCTGCCTATCTCACATACCAACCATCAACCTAACCGCCGGCTGTTCCATACGCTGCGCCTACTGCTACGCTGTTGGATATACTTCCTATCCCGGCGATGGGAAGGTAGTCCTCTATGAGAATACCTTGGAGAAGCTGAAAGAGGAGCTACCTCGGAAGCACGCGAAACCTCGAGCGGTCTATTTCAGCCCTTCCACCGACATTTTCCAACCTGTGCCTCAGGTGCTAGATCTCACCCACCGGGTCTTGGAAGTTCTCCTTTCGAAGGACATAGGTGTGGCTTTTCTGACCAAGGGCCTGATTCCCACTAGCACAATGAGCCTACTTCTTGACCATGCGGACAAGGTTCAGGCACAGGTCGGGATTATTACGCTAGACGAAGATATTGTACGCGTGTTCGAACCGAATGCTGCTCGCCCGAAGGCACGCCTTCATCAAATAGCAACCCTCATCAAAGGTAGTGTGGTAACTGCCGCCAGGCTCGCTCCAATCCTACCTGGTCTCACTGATACCTACGAAGCCCTTAGTCGCCTCTTCTCCGCTCTTGCGAAAGTAGGGGTGAAACGCGCTGCTGCAAGCGTTCTCTTTCTGAGGCCCGGCATCGCAGAATCTATGAAGAGAACTGTTGCCGACAAGACTATTTTGATGGAATTGTTTAGGTATTACACAGACTCAAATCGCCTGGCTGTCCGTGCTGAGCGTTCGTCCGTCATCGCGTTGTCGCAAGAACTGAGGCAGGAGATCCTCGATCGCGTAAGATGTACAGCTAAAGAGCATGGAATCATAGTATCGACCTGCGCCTGCATGAACCCGGACCTTGCCCGGGGCACATGTGGAATCAGCGGGAGTTGGCCTAAAAGGCCTCGTCGCTACTTGCAACAGACGCTCTTTGCGAGGGAGGCCTAACCTTGCAGACGACTCTTCAAGACATTGCTACGAATTTGTTGGAAGAGCATCCGGAGAACAACAATTTCATGGATGCAGATTCTTTGCTGAAGCTGCGGAGGCACATCGAGAAGACGAGCAGATACGAGCCTCTGACTGTGCGGCCTCATCCGTGGAAAGAGGGTAAGTATCAGGTCATTAATGGCCATAACAGGCTCCGAGTTCTTCGTGCCCTTGATCATTCCTCAACCCGTTGTGTTGTCTGGAATCTAGATGACCATCAGGCCAGGCTTTACCTTGCAACTCTCAACCGCCTCTCCGGCCACGATATACCAGAGCGGAGGGCTGTTCTCCTGGAGAACCTGCTGGCGTGTTTCAGCATTGGCTAACTCCAGCTTCTGCTCCCTGACGAGAAAAAGCAACTGGAGGAACTGGAACAACTCTCACGCCTTGACCCAAGAGAAATTTCGGAACAACTTGCTGTTTCAGAAAAGGTTCGGATACCCGTCTTCCTAAGCTTCTTGCTGGAGGAGGCGGAGGCTAAAAAAGTCAACTTGGCCCTTGATCTAATCATCAGTAAGGCCGAGGAACAACTCATCAGTAAGGCCGAGGAACAACTTGCCCGAAGCCAGGCCCTGGTCAGTCTTGCTCGTTTCTATCTGAGTCACCATGGGGCAGACATCGGTGAGTGAAGACCTCTTCGCAGAAAAGCTAGCCTGGTTCAAACAGAACGAGAAACCGGAAGCCGTGCTGCTTGTTGCAGACAACCAGGAACTCACTAAGATTGCCGTGGCCTGGACCAATGTGAAGGTGAGCCCTGCCCAGAAAATGACGCCGCTCACCGGCGATTCCGAGAGCGAGGTGTGGGAATGGCTCTGGAAGAAGCAAGGTATTCGTGGGCAGAGCTTCTGGACAAGATCGGCATATCCATATCGGAGACGGGCCTTGAGAGCAAGCTAAAGCCCTTAATCGGCAATCGTATTCTATATCCCGACGGCTCGGTGAACTCCTTCGTACAGCGCTACCTCCGCGACCGGGTTCTCAAGCTCTTTGGTACGAAAGGCGCCTCAAAGAAGGGCTTATAACACCTCGCCTTAGCCGTGTTTCTCTCACAGGTATTGCCGAGGTTAACCCCCCTAACCCGTCCAATCCCTGCTACCAAGCCCAAAAATAATGCAGGTATTGCTTAGCTTTGAGGTTCGCGAGGCTCACCACGAGCGGGGATTTTCTCACTGCACAGTTAAATAGGAAAAGAAGTGAAGAGTTGCCTGGTCTACTCTGCACCGGCGGATTCTGTGGCGGATGTGTCTTCTTCTTGAGGTCCCTTTTCGCTCGCTATCGCCGACTTGCCCTCATCGGCGGCTACAGCCTCCTTCACGGCCGCGATGGCAACTTCTATTTGAGAGTCATCTGGCTGCCTCGTGGTCAGACGCTGAAGGGCGAGGCTTGGCGCTGTTATCAGCTTGACGAGGGGGTTTTGGAAGTGAGTGCCGTTAAATCGTATGATCTCATAGCTAACAGCCGCTATAACTGGTAATAGCAGAATCCTGGAGAGGATCCGCCACTCTATTGGGGGCCTTCCCAAAAAGGCGAAGACCAGAATTGCCACTACCATCACCACAAGGAGGAAGGCCGTCCCGCATCTAGGGTGTGCGGTGGAGTATTCCCGAATGGCCTCTACTTCTAGCGCGTCGCCCATCTCTCGTGCGTGTATGGTCATGTGCTCGGCGCCATGATAAGCAAACACCCTTCTTATATCTGGAAGTCTGCCGATGAGATATATGTAGCCTACGAATATGCCAAGACGTATGGCACCCTCTACGAAGTTGCTGACTATGGACGATGATATCACCGAGTCCAGGCTCCGGGCCGCCAGCAGGGGGCCTACAAGAAAGATCCCTATCGCAAAAACCAGAGACGTGGCCATCATCAGAGCTAAGGACCATTTCGACAGCTCCTGGCCCTCTTCTTGCAGGGGTACATTAGCAGAATAGCTGAGTGCGCGCATACCTAGCACTAACGTCTCCGCTAGCACTAGTACGCCTCTGATCAGAGGAATTTGCCTTAGCCTACCAGTGAAGAAAGGGGTGAGAGGGTCCGTCTTCAGAACTATCTCCCCGTCCGGCTTACGGACGGCAATAGAGGAATAGTGCTTTCCCCTTATCATGACGCCTTCTATGACGGCTTGGCCGCCGTAAAGATGCTTCTCGCTCACTTCTCGATATCTCACTTCCTTAGCATGACAGTTGGAAAATTAGCTTCGCCCCTGGCTAGGCGCTTTTTACCGAGACAAAGACGTCAAAATTAGGGGGAGTAGTTGAGAACCGCATGATAGCGGTTGGCCAAATACAACAGTAGGCCCCAAGCGGACATTTTATGGATCCAATGCCCTAGATTCTGACTACTTGAGGTTGAATCTGCGTCTCAGTCGCTCCACCCTTCCCTCGGTGTCAACAATGCGCTGCTCGCCGGTGAAGAAGGGGTGGCATCGGTTGCATATCTCCACCTTCAGCTCTGGTTTGGTGGAGCCTGTAGTGAATGTATTTCCGCAGGAGCAAGTAACCTTTGCCTCTGCATAGTATTTTGGATGAATCTCTGTCTTCATTTAATTAATCTAGCTCTGGCTAATGGGCGAATACACACTAGCTCGCTTCCTCTCCTTGGTGGCATGTTCAAACTTCACATGGCCGTCAATGAGCGAATAGAGGGTGAAGTCCCTCCCGAGTCCAACGTTGTTTCCAGGCCGTATCTTGGTCCCGCGCTGTCTTACTATTATAGTGCCGGCCCGCACTAACTCGCCGTCATAGCGCTTCACTCCAAGTCGCTTTGACTGGCTGTCTCGCCCGTTCTTGGTGCTGCCTCCTCCCTTTTTATGAGCCATCCACTTCTTCCTCGCTCTTCTTAGTTCTTGTTCTGCGTTGGCGTTTCTTCTCAGTTACGATGTCTTTTACCGTCAGGTCAGTGTAGCCTTGTCTATGTCCGTTCTTCTTTCTATATCGGGTCTTGGACTTATATTTGAACACGATTATCTTTTTGCCTCTTCCATGGGCAACCACCTCCGCAACAACCTTAGCGCCCTCCACAGTTGGAGTGCCGAGGGTGACCTTGCCCTTGTTGGAGACTGCCAAGACTTTGGTCAACTCTATTGAAGAGCCAGGCTCAGCCTTGATGGACTCAACTCGCAGGTTATTGCCCTGCTCAATTCTATACTGTTTGCCGCCCGTTTCAATGATTGCGTAATCTGTCACAGCTTTCTCCTACTCCGACAATTGTAATGGTTCGTATGAGGGGAGTCAAGCAATCATAGCTACGCATCCTTGACCTGAACGGTGAAGGAGCATAACCTTGATTTGGGGCGCGTGGACAGATCAGCGATGACTGCATGTATAATCTGCCCACGCTAGCGGACATCTAAGTAATTAGGTTGGCCTAAACTTGAGTCAGGACAGGAGAGGCGTATGTTAGATGTTATTAGCAGCGATCCCTTTGAAGCGGTAAACCAGTTCGTCGATAAGGCGATCGACTATCTGAATCTTAGCAATGGCATAAGAGAGATCCTCTGCAAACCATGGCGAGAGCTTACCGTCTACCTCCCGATTCGAATGGACGACGGTGAGGTAAGGGTCTTCACTGGCTATCGCATACAGCATAACGGCGCTAGAGGCCCTTATAAAGGCGGCATCAGGTATCATCCTAATGCCAGGCTGAACGAGATCAGGGCCATGGCCTCTCTCATGACATGGAAGAACGCCTTGCTAGATATCCCCTTCGGCGGAGCAAAGGGTGGCATACAGTGCGATCCAAAGCAACTCAGTAAGGGGGAGTTAAATCGACTCACTCGTCGATATACCCTAAGTGTGGAGCACCTTATGGGCGTAAATCGCGACATCCCAGCCCCTGATATGGGCACCGACGCCCAGACCATGGCCTGGATGATGGATGCCTACGGCCAGATTCACGGCCATTCCCCAGCCGTGGTGACTGGCAAGCCTGTGGAGCTTGGAGGCTCCCTTGGCCGGGAGGCTGCTACTGGCAGAGGTGCTGTTTATGTATTGATGGAGGCGGCCAAGGACTTCGGCTTCGATACCAAGGGCGCTCGCCTGGTGGTACAGGGGTTTGGCAAAGTTGGCTCCTGGGTCGCTCGTCTATTGGGGCAGGAGGGATGTACTGTAGTAGGCATCGCCGATGTAGAGGGAGCCATATATAACGGCGCTGGCATAGACATTGCGGGGCTAGAGGCACATGTCAGGGAGGCTGGCACCGTTGTAGACTTCCCAGGATGTGATCGGCTCACCAACGAAGAGCTTCTAGAGATGGACTGCGATGTACTTATACCAGCGGCCATTGAAAATGTGATTCACAAGGGCAACGCGGACAAATTAAGGACGCCCATCATCGTTGAAGCGGCTAACCATCCCATTACCCCTGAAGCCGACCAGATCCTCAACGATCGCCATGTCATCATCCTGCCCGACATACTCGTTAACGGCGGTGGCGTCACCGTCTCCTACTTCGAGTGGACTCAGAACCTTCAGGAGTTTCGTTGGGATGAGGAACAGGTGAACAAGGAGTTGCGAAAGGTGATGACTCGCTCTTACAGAAGCGTCAGAGACTTGGCCAAAGGGAAGGGTATGACCTACCGGGCGGCTGCCTTCGTCATAGGCGTAAGGCGAGTTGCCAGGGCCATTGAGCTTAGGGGCTTTGTGTAATACAGGGTTGTATTCATGAGACTAGTTTTCATCCACGGCGCCGGCAGCTCTAGCCTCAGCTTTTATTACCAGACGCGCTACTTTCAGAACTCGGAAGCCATTGACCTGCCGGGCCACCCTGAAAGGGAGCCGTGCGCAAGCGTCAAGGAGTATGTTGATTGGCTCAGGGCTTATATCATAGGACAAGGTTATCAGGACGTGGTCTTGGTGGGCCACTCTATGGGCGGGGCCATTGCTCAGACTTATGCCCTTGAGTATGCCCAATACCTGGCCGGCCTTGTTCTCGTGGGCACTGGAGCCCGCCTCCGAGTTAGCCCTACGTATCTTGATGGGTGTAAGGCCGCCATCCAGGATAGCACTGCCTGGCTAGAAAATTATAGGCTTAATCTTGCTGGTGTTGAGCCCTTCTTGCAACAAATGTTAGTGGATAAGCACTTGGAAATTGGCCCCGCTGTCCAGCTCAACGACTTCCTCTGCTGCGATGTCTTTGACATCATGGACCGCGTCCACCAAATATATGTTCCTACGCTTGTGATATGCGGTTCAAAAGACATCATGACCCCCGTCAAATACGCCAGTTACCTGGCCAACTATATATCTGACGCTAGATGCAGAATAATACGAAACGCAACCCACGCTGTTCTCCTGGAAAAGCCTCAACAAGCCAACAAAGCTATTGAGGAGTTTGTAAACCAGCTAAAACGCGGGACTGAACTCCAGAAGATATAAATAGAGGAGCCTTAGTGGCTCCTCTAGCTATATTACGAAACTCTGTGGGAGAAGTATTTCTTAGGAAGCGGCCGCAGCAGTTTTCTCCTTGACCTGGTTCACAATCTGTGAGAAGGAATCAGGGTCTCTAAGGGCCAGTTCGGCCAGTATCTTCCTGTTGATGGCGACCCCTGTTTCCTGCAATCCGTGGATAAACTGGCTGTATGAAAGGCCATTGGAGCGGGCGGCGGCGTTTATCCGCAGTATCCACAAACGTCTCATATCGCCCTTTTTCTTTCTGCGATGGGCAAATGAATACCTAAGCGCGTGTATCAGCGATTCTTTAGCCCGCTTATATAACTTATGGCGCACACTTCTGTGTCCCTTAGTAAGAGTTAAAACAGCCTTGTGGCGCCTTCTTTTAGTGACTCCCCGTTTGACTCTCGCCAATTTTAGTTCCTCTATTTACTTCTAGTTTCCGTAGGGCAGCAGGCTCTTGACGTTGCGCACATCTGCCTGACTTACCGGCAGCGTACCCAAGTACTGGCGTTTCACCTTTTTTGGCTTCTTGCGGCGCAAGTGAGACGCGTGAGCCTTCATGCGCACAATCTTGCCTGTGCCGGTAATACGAAACCGGGCCTTTGCCCGCTTGTTCGTCCTAAGTTTTGGCACTTTCCACCTCTTCCTTTACCGCTACTTCCGATTCCGTCTCCGTTTGGTCGCTCTTAGACTCCTTCTGAGTATTGGGAGATAGGATGATGTTTATCATCCTGCCCTCCATTGAAGGTACCCGCTCCAGGCGAGCATCTTCCTTTAAGTCCTCGGCCACCGTGCGGAGCAGCTTGACGCCCAGTTCTGGGTGCGTTATCTCGCGGCCTCTGAACATCACAGATAGCTTTACTTTGTATCCTTCTTCCAGTAGTTTTTTGACCAGTCTGGTCTTGGCTTGGCGGTCGTGTACTCCTATGCGGGTGCGAAATCTCACCTCCCGCATGAGATTGGTCTTTTGGACCTTGTGCGACTCGCGTTCCTTTTTGGTTTGGACGTAGCGAAACTTCCCGTAATCGAGGATTCGGCAAACCGGGGGGTTCGCATTGGGCGCAACCTCGACCAGGTCGAGGTTCTTCTCTTCAGCCAGTTTCAGGGCTTCGGCTATGCTTACAATGCCCGCCTGTTGGCCCTCGTCATCGACTAACCTGACCTCTTTGACCCTTATCTGCTGGTTGATACGATAATCTCTAGGTATACTCTACCCCCTTATGTACCTAGTGGCAACGGTGAAACTATAGCATATCTCCTATATATCGTAAAGGGGTAGGGCGTTAGGCAGTTTGAGTGGCCCCCAGGTCCCATACGTTAGGTGCAGATAAAATTAAAACCGTAGTTGGCTGATCCGTGCGCGCCATCTGAATGCCTGGAGGCGCTTTCCCTCCTCTTTGCTTTCATAGTCATTGAATGATTTCTGAGGCCTTCCGCAACCACGGGGCATTGCTGCGGAAGGGAGTGACGTAGAGATATATTATGAAAAACATATCATGAAACATATTACAGATTGACATGCTTTACCTGCTGTGTTAAACCCTACGTGTCTACTCTACAGTATCTCTATCCTTGTCAGGACTTTAGCTAGAAATTTGTTAGTCTTGTTAAAAAGACAAGACTAAATGGCCGTTTTTTAATCTAGAGGCAGCTTAGTTATTTAAGGAGGAGGACAGTGGTAAAGAAATTGCCACGTCGTTCGATTGTAGTTGTAGCTGTCCTGGTAGCAGCGTTAGTCCTTTCAGTGGCCTGCGCTTCTGCTGAGTCGACGTCCACACCTGTGGCTCCGGCACAGCCTGCTGCCCCGGCGGCTCCTGATCTAGTGACTTAAGGGGTATTAGCCAGTGAGAAGGATAGAGATAGAGGTCGGTGGCCAGTGGGTGGAGAATCCACTTATGTATCTTCCCGGCGTCGTCGCTGTTGCTACACTTCTGGAAGACAAGGTGCCCAGGGCGTGCCAGGCCCTGTGGGAGATGCTGCCCATTGAGACGAGAACCATCCATGCCTTCAACGCCGGCCAGACCTGGCGTACGGAGAAAAACTATCAACTCCTTCAGGAGGGAGGATCTGAGAATCTTCCGCAGGGCTCCTTCGAGGTAGGGGACATAGCCCACCTGAACCTGCCTGATATTCCCCTGTTCAAAATCTTTTTCATTTATGGAATGTCCAAGACTACTCGTCCCGATTCAATGTCCGTCATCGCCAAGGTGGATGAAAACCTGGATGAGCTGGTCAAGATGAGCCGCCGCATCCTGTACGAAGGCCCTAAGAACGTTACAATTCGCCGCATTGAGTAACCTGATTCGAGGCAAGCATTGTGAAGTTTGGAGTTGGAATTCCCACCAGTCGTGAGGGGATGAGGCACCCCTCTCCCTTTATTTCCGGCCCTGAAGACATAGTCAAAACGGTAAAGCTGGCTGAAGACCTAGGTCTCGATTCCGTGTGGGGCAGCGAGCACAATAACCGCGTCTCTGTTATGCCTATCCCGCCTGAAGAACCTCTACCCAAATGGTACGAGGTGCTAACCAGCCTGGCTTATTGCGCTGCCTTGACCAGCCGTATTTATCTGGGAACCTCAGTATTGCTGATGCCGTTTAGGGAGCCCTTCATCCTTGCCAAGCAGCTTGTCACTATAGATCAGTTTAGCAAGGGGCGACTGCTATTTGGCGTCGGTCTGGGCGGCTTCCGCGAGGAAGTGGTGTCGGCTCTGGGAGAGGACAGAAAGTTTCACAGAGGGAACATGCTGGACGAACAACTGGAGATGCTCCACCTGTTCTTCAACCAGGGGAGGGTGAGCTATAAGGGCCGCTACTATCAAGTCCACGACGTAAAGCTTAGCCCCAAACCTATTCAGAAACCATTGCCTACATACGTAGCCGGAGAAAGTCCTAATGTGGCCTACCGTGTGGCCAACTGGGCCACGGGCCAGTCTATGAGCCTGGAGTCCGACATCCCAGGAAAGATCGAGGCACTGAGGCGGGAACTCGACAAAAGGGGACGGGACATCTCAGAAATAGACCTTCTGGCTCACGGACACCTGAGCCTCGCCAATACCCACGAGGAGGCCGTGGCCAAGTATTTGAAAAGCCGCCTGGCGGCTAAGCTCAAGGAAGATAAGAGAGAGCACACGGTAGCTTCGTATCTCATCGGCACGCCGGAAGAGGTGGCGGAAAAGATAGTTCGTTCGGCGGAGATAGGCACCACCCATTCCGTGGCTACGAACATAGCCGCCAACACCTTTGGCGAACTGTTGGAGCAGATTGAGATCTTTGCCAAAGACGTGGTGCCTTCTGTGAAGAAGACCATCTCCTAAAAGGGCCCAGGATTAAGAGAACAAACCTGTCGTCAGTTGTAATAGTCTCAAGCGCAAGATAAACTAGCCCCGTGACAGCTATGCTGAGAATCCACGCGTTTGTTCACACATTCAATTAAGGGAGACCAATATGCTCCTTCTAAACAACCAAGACGTAGAGCGACTTCTGGACATGAAGACGTGTCTGGATGCGCTGGAAATCGGCTACCATGACCTTATACGAAACGACGCCACTCATAGGCCACGCTCTGGCGTGGTGGTGGCCTCCGTTCCTAGCGAAGGGTTCCCTGACGCCCACTTCCACTTTGGAAGCATGGAGGGAGCCTCCAGAACCATAGGCACCTTCGCCATTCGCTTGAAGTCGGACATCAACTATACTCACGACGGAAGACTTCAAAAGTATTGTGTCCAGCCTGGCACCTACTGCGGACTTGTGATGATTTTTAGTATTCTCAACGGCGAGCCGCTGGCTATCATGCCGGATGGCATCATTCAGCATATGCGAGTAGGCGGGACCGCTGGCTTGGGTGCCAAGTACCTGGCAAGACCCGACTCCTCCGTGGCGGGCATCCTTGGATCAGGCGGCATGGCGCGCACTTTTCTTTGGGCCTTCAAGGAGGTCCTTCCTATCCAAAGAGCCAAGGTTTTCAGTCCAACCAAGGCCAATCGTGAGGCTTACGCAATAGAGATGAGCCAAAAGCTGGGCATACCTGTTAAGGCTGTCGATAGTGTGGATGAGGCCGTCCGTGGATCCGATGTGGTCGCCACCTGCACCGACGCCGGGCGCGCTGTGGTCACCGACCCCACACTGGTTGAAGATGGCATGTACCTCACGGATAACACCCCTTCTGAGTGGGCGACACCGGTCATTGAGCGCGCCGATGTTCGCATAAGGCTCTCCTGGGCCAATACGCAACTGGCTGAGCCTGGCACCACTCGCGTGGGCGGCGAATATCTGTACGTTGCGGGACAGCCGGAAGAGTTGGCTCGCCTCGTCAAGCCTAAGCCTGCGACACCCGTCGGCGTGGAGTTCTGGCCTCATCTTGCCGACGTTATGTCTGGAAAGGTAAAGGGCCGCACCAGTCCTGATCAAGTAACCTTCTTCAACAACCACGGTAGCCAGGGCCTACAGTTTGCTACCGTTGGCGGTAGAGTCTGCCAGCTAGCCAGAGAGAAGGGAGTGGGTCAAGAGTTGCCTTCTGAATGGTTTCTCCAGGACATCCGCGATTGAGGCTTCGGCATCGATGCTCCACCCGTTGTTCTGAGGGAAGCGAAGAAATGCGCCTCTTCTATGCTCTGTTCTGAACCAGACGTAATAATCTGTGACTCACCGTCTACGCTGTGCTGCGGCGTAGGCTGGGGGAGAGTTAAATCGTAGCGCAATAAATACCGAAACTTTCACTACTGCTCTGTGAGGGATTTATGTAGACCAAAGGGAGGCTATCTTGCGAACGATAGAGCTAGAAATAGAAGGTGTCACCGTCCCTGCCCGGCTGCTAGACGATGATGCTCCCAGGACTTGCCAGGCGCTGTGGGATATATTGCCCTTTGAGAGCCTAGCGACCCATTCCCGATGGTCTGGCAGTAGACTTCATACACGTACTCATCCTGAGTTGAACACCGTCCCTGTCGACTATCCCTTCATTGAGAACCCAAGCGCCTATCAGGCCCCAGGCGACGTCGTTATCTGGCCCCTGAACAATGAGCTTATGGTCATCTATTCGCCGGGCAAGTTCCAGAGGATGGATCAGCATCAGTTGGTGACCCATGTCGCTAGCATAGAAGGTGACATGGGCCAGTTTGCCAGTAAGATAGAGCGCCTTCAGTGGGATGGCGCCAGGAAACTAATTATTCGCCGCGGTGCTACGATAGCTCGACCAAAGCCTGCTGTCGTCAAGTCGGGGACCAGATTTCAAATCGAATGTGAAGGCAAGACGTGGGTGGCGGAGCTTTTCGAGGAGCGCGTCCCCGGTATCTGCAAGGCCTTTTTGGACGCGCTTCCCCTGGATGGCCCCATAACCAACACCCACGGCAGCGGGGACATGATTCACTTCTGGGCCAGGGTGCCAAATGCGCCCCTCGCTGAAAAAGATACACGAAAACGGGATGAGCGTCCTATTGAATACCAGGGGAAACAGGTCGGTATTAGCTACATAGCCTATTTCGATCCGCAAGAGATGCGCGGTCTAAATCCAGGTGATATATTCCTTCATTCCATGGGAGACATTAGAATAGTCCATGGACAGTCTTTCCAGGCTAGCCTTCCTGTCAAGTTTGGGCGTATCATCGAGGGCAGCATAAAGGAGTTGCATGAGATAGCCGACCGAATAGAGATGGAAGGTGCTAAGATAATGAGGATGACCAAGTTAGTATGATGTAAATGACCCGCAATCCGGTGTCAGATAAGTTTGTCTAGAAGGAAAGGAGACGAAGAATGGCTAGCCAACAGACCAGTACAAAACGTATTTCTCCCTATGGCAAGTGGCAGCAGTCGGAGGGCGTGCCTATTGTGGAGGGCCTGATAGTCCCTGACCTGCGGGGCGATATCCCCATGGAGAAGTGGGCTCGGAAGGGAGTGAAGGGCGCCTTCCTAAAACTCCTTGGGGCAGAGGAGTCCATGGACGCCTACATAACGGAAATACCCCCCGCTGGCAACACCGAGCCAGAGAAGTACATGTTCGAAGAGGAGACCTTCGTTGTCCAGGGGAGAGGTGCCACAACGATATGGCTGGAAGGAGGCAAGAAGCACACCTTCGAATGGCAGGAAGGCAGCCTCTTCTCACCTCCAATCAACGCCTGGAGGCAGCACTTCAACGGTTCGCCAGACCAGCCAGTTCGGCTACTGACTATGTCCAATGCCCCCGTCATGTTCAATCTCATGCGCAGCACAGACTTCATCTTCAACTGCGACCACGCCTTCAAAGACCGCTTCAG
Source organism: Dehalococcoidia bacterium (assembly GCA_965249025.1). GTDB lineage: Bacteria > Chloroflexota > Dehalococcoidia > Lucifugimonadales > CAYTFF01. The sequence continues at coordinate 394,957 of OZ252215.1, forward strand.
TGGCGAGGAGGACTACTTCAGCGGGAAGGGCCAGTCCCTGCCAGGTCGTGTTTGGAGGACTAACTTCATCCCAGACCTCTATGGCTTTACGCTCCAGGAGTACAGCGAGAGAGGCGCCGGCGGTTCTGGTAGGATGTTCGAGATGGCGGGCAACACCACTCAGTCCCACATGGCCGAGTTCCCAGTGGGCACTTACAAGAAGGCCCACCGACACGGCCCAGGCGCTCATATCGTAATCCTAACAGGCCAGGGCTTCTCCCTCATGTGGAAGGATGGCGAACCCAAGGAGAAGATCGATTGGAAGCCTGGCTCCCTGTTTGTCCCGCCCGATATGTGGTTCCATCAGCACTTCAACTCGGGCGCTGAGCCTGCCCGCTACTTCGCCGTACACTATGGCGGGTGGAGAGTAGTGATAGAGGACTTCAGTAGTGAAGGCGATACAAGCACTCGCGTGGGCGGCCACCAGTTAGAGTACGAGGACGAAGACGCCGACATCTTGCAGACCTTCAAAGACGAGTTGGCCAAAAACGGCGCACAGCCCGAACCTATTGAGCGGTGGCGCAAGTAGCTAGAGGGGATAGGAAGATGCCCCGACCAGTTGGGACCAGGGGTTTGTGGATGTAACGCCAAACTGCCTCCGAGGGAGGGTTGGCGAGAAGAGATGCGCCAACGGGAGAGATACACTATTGCGTGAAGATAACGCCTATCCAGTAGAGGAAACGGAGCTCTCAGAGCAGGATCACCCCCTCTGGAAGAGGGATCACATAGAGATGAAGAGCGTTGGCATCGACATTGGCTCCTCTACTTCTCATCTTATCTTCTCCACTCTTGAGATGCGACGGCAAAGTGCGGCGCTGTCCAGCCGGTTTCAGATCACTGATCGCCGCATCGACTACGAGTCGCCCATCCTACTCACACCCTTTGTCAACGGCGCCTCTATTGACACCGATAAGCTATCGGCCTTCATTTCGGAGTCCTATAAGAAGAGTGGCCTGTCACCCGACGACATCGACACCGGCGCCGTTATCACCACAGGAGACGCCGCCCGTAAGGACAACGCCGAGGCCATCGTTCGCATGTTTTCGGAGCAGGCTGGCAAGTTCGTCTGCGCCAGCGCAGGGCCAGTTATGGAGGCCAAGATGGCCGCCTATGGCTCTGGGGCAGTAGCTCGCTCCGTAAACAGCGGCAACCCTCTGACGGTTATGAACATAGACGTTGGCGGCGGCACCGCCAAGCTGGCTATCGTGAGGGATGGCGTTATTGTAGACACCGCCGCCATGAACGTCGGCGCTCGCCTCATCACCCTCGACGACGGTGACGTTCTCACCAGAATCGAGAACGCCGCTGCGATAATCTCCCGTCACCGTGACCTTGGCCTGGAAGTGGGACGCTCCATGGATGATGCGACTAGACAGTGCCTCGCCACTGCTTTGGCCCACTCACTGATGGAGATAGCGGCCAGAAAGCCCATGTCGCCTTTGACGAGTGACCTCTTGATCACGGCGCCTCTGACTTACAGGGGGAAAATAGACGCCGTTCTCTTCTCGGGCGGCGTCTCCGAATACCTCTATGAGACCGAGGCCAACGCTTATGGAGACATAGGCGCTATCTTAGGCAAAGAGATACGAGACCAGGCGGCGTGCTACCTACCTGGCATACCTGTGGAAGTGCCCCTTCAACGCATCCGCGCCACTGTTATCGGCGCCTCCCAGTTCACCGTCCAGGTCAGTGGCAACACCATCTACATCGCCAACCCAGACCTGCTTCCGTTGCGTAACCTTCAGGTGGTCACCGTCAACTTCGATGGCGACGATCTCACACCATCTGACATTGCCTCGGTTATACAAGATACCCTCCAGAGCTCCGATGTCCAAGAGGGCGAGACGCAGATAGCTCTGGCAGTACATTGGCCTTGGGGCCCGGCCTACCCATTGCTCAGGGCCTTTTGTTTGGGAGTGGGAGATGCCCTCAAAAACACCATCAAGAACCGTGACCCGGTTGTTCTCATTCTGGACAGCGACATCGCTCGCCTAGTCGGCAACAATCTGTCCAGGGAGCTTGGCGACTACAAAGACATCATCTGCGTCGATGGCATCCAGCTTCAGGACTTCGATTATGTTGACATAAGCAAAGAGCACCCCGACGCCCACGTCGTCACCGTCGTCATCAAGTCTCTTGTCTTCTCGGGATGATAGTAGACTCTTCGGGGTCTAAGTAAACGAGGCTGCTTCTCGGAGTTCAAATTTACCAAAGAGGTGATATATGAGTCAGTACGGCAATCTCGACGCATTTCAGCTGTACCAAAGGCGTTACAAGCTTCTGGAGGAGATGAGTGAACTGGAGGCGGAGTTGAACGACAGGCGCGCTCAGAACAGGCATGTTATGCGTGCCGAGGAACAAGTCTGGAAGACCTGGTCGGAAATGATGGGTCTGAACGTAGCAGGGGGATCAACCCCTGGCCGCCAGGCGGAGTTGGTGACGCCGGAACTGGGCTTCAACGTCCACAACTTCAGCGCAGTGCTCCTTGAAGTACCGCCAGGCAGCAAGGGGGGCGCTTATCACACCCACGGCGAGGCTGTAAAGCACTATGTCCAGGGCGAGGGCGTGGAAATTATCGGCGACAAGCAGTACAACGTAAAGGCTGGCGACACTGTCTTCATCCCCGCCGATACCTGGCACGGCACCCAGAACAACACCAGCGAGCCTGTTCGTATCCTAGCCGTCTCCCACTCCGATGTCGGTGTGCCTTTGGTGAAGCGGATCGTCCTGGACAAAAAATAGACTTGAGCAACGAGAAAGTGGAAATAGGGCCTATAAATGAAGAGGAGGTTGGGCTTCTCGATCGTCACCTCAACTTTGACTGGGCTGCCAGCCATAAGCACCGCCAGCGGCTTTTACGCCAGCAGCATGGCGAGGCTATCTACTTGGTTGCCTGGTGCGGCAGCATGCCTCTGGGCCACGTGTTGCTCAAGTGGAAAGGGGCAGAAGATGAATCTGTGGCCTCCCAGGTGAGGGACTGCGCTGATCTAGAAGACTTGTATGTGCATCCTGGTCATCGCTCGCAAGGTATAGGTATCCGCCTGATGCTGGAGGCCGAGGCTATAGTGAGGCATCGAGGAATTAGTAAATTGGGATTGGCTGTTGACGTCAGGAACACTCAAGCCTACTCACTGTACGAGCGGCTAGGGTATAGGGATGCTGGTTTGGGAGAGTATTGCATCAGTTGGACGTACCTGGACAAGGATGGCCAACCACAGACTATTGAGGAGACGTGTGTGTACCTGTTGAAAGACCTACCATACGATATGTTGGAGGCAACTTATGAAACTGGACTTTAGCGTTGGCCTGGGCCGCAATGAACCCATCAATGAGATAGGCGATTACGCCAGGCTCGCCGAGGACATCGGCTTTAAGCAGGTTACCTGGGTGGACATGCCCTTCGTCAGCCAGGACGTAAGCATCATGATGACTCTGGCCGCTCAGGCCACCTCCAAAATCATGATTGGCCATGGGGTCACCTGCCCCTCCACGTATCACCCTATGATTATTGCCAATGCCACCGCCGGCGTAGATCAGCTATCTGGTGGCCGCGCCTTCGTTGGCTTGGGAGCCGGCGGACCCTTCGGAGATGTGTACGGCCAGGCGCCTATACAGAGCGTTCGTGATGCCATTAAGTTCATACGCGACTTCATGTCTGGCAAGGAGGCGGTGTATGGCAAGACTAAGGCTCGCTCGGAGAGTATACGCAAGACCGTTCCGATCTACCTGGCGGCGGAAGGCCCCAGGATGCTTCAGCTAGCGGGAGAAATCGCCGATGGCGTCATTTCTATAGGCACAAACCTGGAGTGGGTCAAGTGGAAGCTGGAGCAGGTAGCCATCGGCGCCGAGAGGGCGGGGCGAGACCCCTCGGAGGTGGAGTACTGGGTACGCACCATGATTTACGTTGCTGACACCAAGGAGCAAGCCAGAAAAGAGGTTTCTCCTTATCCCCTGGCCTACGGACACTTGCACCGCTTCCTGGAAGGCGATAGGCCAGAGTTTGTAGACTTGAGAAGTCGTATTGAAAGGGCCAGCCCAGACGCCGTAGAAGATCTGGCGTCCGACTCCAAGAAGGTCTTCAGCGCTTACGCCCCGTACGGCGTCGAGCGGCTGGATGCTCCCTGGGTGGGTTACGTGACCCAGAACCTCATCGATTTCTTCCACATGACCGGCAACCCGGACGATATCAATGAGCACATCTATAAGCTGGGCCAGCTAGGGGTAAAGAACATCTCCCCTGTCATGTTTACAGTCATTGACAAGAAAGGCATGATGAGGGAAATCGGTAGCAAGATAATGCCCAGTTTTAGGTGAGAGGCATACGTGCTAACGTTTACGTACATTGGAGTCTACGCTTTCCTCATTCATACGTGATATACTCCTGACATCATCAACGCATTCTCAGGGGCATAAGCAGATGGAAAAGCATCAAGTCACAGTTCTGATAGAGCGCGAAGGCGATGGATATGTAGCCCTCTGCCCTGAACTGGATATCGCCAGTCAGGGTGACACGATCGAAGAGGCCCGTAAGAACTTACAAGAAGCCTTGGAGCTCTTCTATGAGACCGCCAGTAAGGAAGAAATCCGGGAACGCTTTCACTCAGAAGTTTACGTTACACGACTCGAAGTAACCGTTGGCTAAACTTCGCGTTCTCTCTAGCATAGAAGTAAGCCGTATCCTTGCCGGTCACGGCTTCATTCAAGTGCGACGACGTGGAAGCCATATCATTATGCAACGTCAAATCCCCGGTTCCACTATTACCGTACCGGTCTCAGACCACAAAGAGCTACGCATTGGCACTTTGCAATCTATCATTCGCCAGTCCAGATTATCGCGTGCTCTCTTTGAAGAGGACTGACCCCATTGAGCAAGATAATGCCCAATTTTAGGTGATGTAGATCAGGACCTGGGGTTGAACGTATTCCTTCCCCTATCAGGAGGGAAGGTTAGGATGTGGATGATCCTTTACCCCTTTTTTACCTTCTCTAGCGGGGCGTAGCTGAGAAGCAGGCGCTTGACGCCGTTGCTGTCCTTGAAGGCCACCGTCACCTCTATGTCCTGTCCTGAGGGGGCGCAGTTCACCACAATCCCATCTCCAAACTTGGCGTGGCGCACCTTGTCCCCCGCCTTGATGCCGGCCTTGGACTCCGGAATGATTGGAGCAGCTTGCTTCGCTGTAGAAGCCCAGCCTGCGGGCCGCTGCTTGGCGGAGGCTGCCACCGGCGTGGGCGTCAACTGCACAGGAGTCGCTATCAAGTGAGGTGGCACGTCGCTCAAGAACCGCGAGGCCGTGTTGGGGCCACTGCTGCCCATCATGCTCCGACGGAACGCCCTGAACAGGTACAGTCGCTCCTTGGCCCTGGTCATGCCAACGTAGAACAGACGCCGCTCTTCCTCCATCTGGCCTGGGTCGTCCATGGAACGGATATGAGGCAAAAGTCCTTCCTCTATGCCGACGATGAATACCACGGGGAACTCCAAGCCCTTGGCCTGGTGCAGCGTTATCAGCGTAATGGCGTCCGACTTATCCTCCATGGTGTCCACGTCAGTAGACAGCGAGACGCTTTCCAAGAAAGATATTAGTGCTTCCTCTGGCTCCATGTTCCTGAACTCCTGGGCCAGACCACGAAATTCCAAGAGGTTCTCCCAGCGCTCGTCGCCCCTATCGTCCGCTTGGGTGAATCGCTTGTATCCCGTGCGATCCAGCACCAGGTCTATGGTCTGCACCATGTCCACCTTGCGACTGTCCTCTGAAAGCGACAGGATCAGGTTATGAAAATCAACAATGGCCCTAGTCGCCCGAGGAGCTAAGGATGGAATAGCCTGCCCCTCGTCTTGCGCTACGGCCTCAATGGCCGAGTAAATAGAGGTGCCATAATTTCTGGCCCACCTTACTAGCTCATCTATGGTGCGTTGCCCGATGCCCCTGGTCGGCACGTTTATCATCCTGGCCAGGCTCACGTCGTCGTTTGGGTTCAATAGAAGCCGCAAGTAGGCGATGACGTCCTTCACCTCTCGCCGCTGATAGAACTTTAGCCCTCCGATGATTTGGTATGGAACCCCGTATCTTAAACACGCCTCTTCCAATGCCCTCGACTGGGCGTTGACTCTGTACATAATCGCTATGTTGCCCCGGCGTTGCCCCTCCTCTTCGACCAGCCTCTCCCCCTCTCGTATTACCATCTGGGCCTCTTCTTCTTCGTTATACCCCTCCACTATCTCGATAGGTACGCCGCCATCGTTGGATGTCCACAACCCCTTCTCCACGCGCTGCTGGTTCATTGAGATAACGCTCTGGGCGGCAGAGAGTATGACCTTGGTGGAGCGATAGTTCTTCTCCAGGGCTACCACCTTGGTCTCTGGGAAGTCCTTTTGGAAGTTGAGGATGTTCCGTATGTCCGCGTTGCGCCAGGAGTATATTGACTGATCGGGATCGCCCACGACGCATATGTTTCGATACTTCCTTGCCAGTTGACGGGCGATGGCGTACTGGGGTGTGTTGGTATCTTGAAACTCGTCAACCAGTACATGGACGTACCTGTTTTGATACTTGCTCAGCACCTCATCATGATTACTGAACAGTTGGTATACCTTAAGCAGAAGGTCATCGAAGTCAACGGCGCTGTTGCGGTTCAGAAGCTCCTGGTATCGTTTGTAGAGTCGGCTCACCACCTCTTCGAAATAGTTTCCTCGTCGCAGGGAGTATCCCTCGGCATCCAGGAGCCGGCTCTTGGCCGCGGATATGGCAGAAAGAATCGCCCTGGCTGCGATCCGCTTCGGATCGACGTTCATCTCCTCCATACAGCGCTTAATGAGGCTTATCTGGTCATCGTCGTCGTATATCAGAAATCCTCGGTCTAGGCCGATATTGTCTCCCTCTCGACGCAGAATCGAGGCGCAGGTGGCGTGGAACGTTCCGATGGTAAGGCTCTCTGAGTAGGGGCCCAGGAGATCTTGGAGTCGCTCTCGCATCTCGCGGGCCGCCTTGTTGGTGAAGGTCATGGCGACAATGCGATAGGGACTTACCCCGCATACCTTAACCAGGTATGCTATGCGGTAAGTGATGACCCTGGTTTTGCCGGTGCCTGGCCCCGCCACTATTAGGACGGGCCCCTCCACCGTCTCGGCCGCCTGGCGCTGCTCTTCGTTTAGCCCTTCAAGAAGATCCATATAGCTCCCAGGCCATTATAGCATCCACACACTTGACAACGCTCATGCTGAGGTCTTTAATCCCGCTCATACTAAGCCCATCGAAGTATGAGAACTTGTTAACTTACGTCTCACCCTTTGATAGTTCGACCCCGACAGGCCGAGGGCAGGCAAGCTCGCTACAGGTTAGTTCGCGGTGAGCGGATTCGGTTGTTGAGTTGTATAATACCCCAGGTTTCCATGTAACTTGTCGGTCAGGAGAACCTTGTGAACTGGGCTACCCTTGCTCTGCTTAGCGCGGTCACGATATCTGTTGTGATCATCCTCGACAAAAGGCTGGTTTCGGTAAACATTAGAAGAAGTCAGGCCTACTATATCTGGCTAGTTACCGCCCTAATTACCCTTTCAACAATCATTTATCTGACCGTCGGGATCCAGGACGACCTGCCGGCCTCTAAGGTGCTGATAGCCTATGGTGCAGGGCTAGGCTGGGGTATGGGTCTGGCCCTTTTCTTCATTGGAGTCAAGCTGGAGGAGGCCTCCAGAGCTGCGGCGATCTTTCAAACCTTCCCCATCTTCGTCGCCATCTTTGCGGTCATCTTTTTGGGTGAGTCCGTAGGCGTAGGGCAAGGGATTGCCATTTTGAATATCGTGGCGGGCGCCTACATGATCTCTCTGAGGAAGCTGTCTTTTTCGGCTGCCCTCAGGCCCAGCAAGGCTTTGCCTCTGCTTCTCCTTGCCAGCTTCTCAGTCGGGATGGGTTTTTTCGGAAACAAGGTGGCTCTGGAAAGCCTTTCGATCTCTACGGTCTACGTGTTCCGTAGCATGGGTATGGTCACCATACTTATGCTTTTCTTCAGGCCCTGGATGCTGCCTGAGATGGTCTCTAACTTCAAGCATCCAGCCACTCGGTACTTGATCTTTCTGAACCTCTTTGTGCTGGCCCCCATTGTCACTATTCTCTCTTTGATAGCCACCGACCTTGGCCCAGTGTCGCTGGTATCTTCTATAGTGGCCACGTCACCGATGTTTGTCTTCGTCTTTACGGCACTCCTGACCAAGACCAGGCTTCGCTCATTAGGCGAGCCTGTGCATAGGGAGACCTTAGCCATCAAAGGAACGTCCGTATGCCTGGTGGTCGGCGGACTCATAGCGCTCCAGATTCTTTAGATCACGTCATTAAGGCATCCATTCATATGGCAACCCTTGTCGGAATTGAGGCAGCCCCTTAATATATAGCGAGGTAGTAAGAAGTCTTCCTACATGCTTCAATCGTTTATGTATGGTTGCTCGTAGCTCTGTCAGATAAGGTTGGAGGGAACTGAACCTTGCGAAGGTCCTTTCTTATAGCTGTTGTCCTGGCTGCGATCATTGCCGCTCTTGCCCTTTACTTTGTGGTTCCGGGGAGCGCAGGAGGTTCTGAAGGTGAACCCCCTGTAACCGAGCTTGGGCCGAACATTCCACCGCCGTTGAAGCCCAAATACCCCCGCTTAGACGCCCAGCTCAATCGCATGGTGGAGCAGCTTAGCCAGACGACCCCTCAGGCTGCCGCCGGCATGGCACCCCTATATCAGGGCGATTCCGTCGCCATTTCCATCCGCCTATCTGACGACCCATCAGCAGTCGTCCAGTTCCTGGAGCAGGGAGGCGCTACCGTGGCCAGCGTCGACACCGACCAAATAGAGACGTATGCACCTGTTGCTCTTTTCGCTTCCCTGTCTCAGCAGCCAGGGGTTCTCAGGGTATCCATCATAATTCCGCCTCAGCCCGATGTCACAAGCCAGGGTACTACCGTTCATCGCTCCACAGTTTGGAACACAGGAGGCTTCACCGGAGCCGGCGTGAAGGTGGGCATCATAGACGGAGGTTTCATCGGCTATAGCGGACTTGTCGGCACGGAGCTTCCAAGTCCCGCCGCCGTCAGATGCTTCACCTCTATAGGGGTCTTCACCGCTAACCTGTCTGACTGTGAGGCGGGCGATGTCCACGGCACAGGGGTTGCCGAAGCTGTCATAGATGTCGCTCCAGATGCAGGCCTGTACATCGCCAACCCTCGTACCCCAAGCGACCTCAAATCCACCGTATCCTGGATGGTCTCTCAATGTGTCCAGGTGATCAACCACTCGGCAGGATGGACATGGGATGGGCCAGGCGACGGAACATCGCCCTTTAGTAACAGCCCCCTGAAATCCGTCGACCTGGCCGTCTCTGGAGGAGTGATCTGGCTAAACTCCGCAGGCAACGCTGCTAAGGACAATTGGTTTGGAAGCTACTCCGACCTGGACGGCGACGGCTTGATTGAGTTCTCAGGTAGCGTAGAGGTCAACGCAGTGAATTTATCTCAAGGCGTTCCGTTCATTGCACAGGCCCGTTGGGACGACACTTGGGACAGCGCTGCCAGGGACTTCGACCTCTATTTGCTCGATGCCGACTTGAACGTGGTGGCGGACAGCGGGACCGAGCAATCTGGCCAGTCTGGACAGGACCCCTATGAGGTGATCATTTTCATCCCGCCATCCCCAGGGACCTATTATCTGGCTATATTTCATTTTGCGGGCTCCGCACCGTTATGGCTACAGCTTAATGCCTTCTTTGGGCCTGACTTGGCTATCTCAACACCCGCCACCAGCATCGGCAACCCGGCGGGGAGCGCTAACGCTGGTATGCTGGCCGTCGGCGCTGCTAACTGGGCCACTCCAAATACCATCGAATCATTCAGCAGTCAGGGCCCAACCACCGATGGCCGCATCAAACCCGATATCATCGGTGCCGACAGAGGCGACTCAGTCACCTACGGTGCCAACGGGTTCTCTGGCACTAGCCAGTCCTCGCCCCACGTCGCGGGCCTGGCAGCCCTGGTGCTGGAGCGGTTCCCGTCTTTCACTCCGGCCCAGTTGGCCGACTACCTGAAGGACAACGCTTTGCCCAGAGGTACTGTGCCCAACAACACCTGGGGCTACGGCTTCGCTCAGCTACCGTCGCTGGCACCAGACCCTCCCACCAGCGTGAGCGCCGTCGCCGGCAATGGTCAGGCCACAGTAAGCTGGAGCGCCCCCTCCTTTGATGGCGGCAGTGCCATTACCAAGTACACAGTTACCTCCAACCCAGATAGCCTCACTGCGGAGGTGGACGGCTCTACCCTGTCTGGAACAGTTACCAGTCTTACCAACGGCATCTCCTACACCTTCACCGACGCCAACCCGGAAGGTGCAACCGCCACCGTCAACTGGGGCGACGGCACCACCGAGGCGGGAACGGTGAACCAGGCCAACGACACCGTCTCGGGCTCTCATGTCTATGCTGACAACGGCACCTTTATCGTCACAGTAACGGTCACCGATGGTGCCGGTAACGCGGGATCCGACACGTTCACGGTCACCGTGAGCAACGCAGTCCCGCTGGTGGGGGCACAGTGGAGCCCCCAGGTCAGGGTACAACGGATTTTTTCATAGCAGCGGAATTCGCAGATGTTAACACCGGGTGGGTGCTCCCTCGTCGAACCCCTACAGACGTTCTATTTCACACAAGCGACGGCGGAAGTACGTGGCAGACCAAGACGACTGGTGCCAGCGTCCAGCTATTGGACCTCAATTTTATGAACTCTACTGCTGGTTGGGCCGTGGGCAGCAGCGGCACGATCCTGCACACCGGCGATGGTGGTAGCACATGGACCGCCCAGAGTACTGGCACCACCGCTAACTTATCCGGCGTAGACTTCGTGGACGCCAGCAATGGCTGGGCCGTGGGTAGCACCTGCACCATTCTGCATACTAACGATGGGGGTAGCAACTGGACTCTCCAGAGTACGGTGGATCCGGCTGGCGGTTACCCTAATGGCTTCGGCGGTACCTTCTATGATGTAGACTTCGTGGACGCCAGCAACGGTTGGGCCGTGTCAGACTTCGGTATCATCTTCCACACCAGCGACGGCGGTGCTACCTGGCGCTTCCAGAGCGGCGGTACTTCTGCGAACCTCCGTCATGTAGCCTTTGTAGATGCTAGCAGTGGCTGGGTCACCGGATTTGGGGGAACAATTCTTCATACGAGTAACGGCGGTGCTTCTTGGTCTGCTCAAGCAATCGGCACAGATGCAAACTTGTTTGGAGTCATGTTTGTAGACCCCACCACCGGGTGGATTGTTGGGACAGGTAGCACCATCCTCCATACTACTGATGGTGGCGCTACCTGGAATGCTCAGGCTAGCGCCACCCAAAGTTTCGTCGTAGATGTGGCCTTCGCGGACGCCAGCAACGGTTGGGTTGTGGGCACCGATGGATATATCGCTAAATACACTGTGACTCCTCTCGTTGAGGCCGCCAACCAGACCACCACCGCGGGCACGGCCATTAGCCTGGTCCCGGCCACCTTCAGCGACGCCGGGACCGCAGATACCCACACCGCCACCATCGACTGGGGCGACGGCACTACTGAGGCGGGAACGGTGGACCAGGCCAACGACACCGTCTCGGGCTCTCACGTCTACACGGCTACCGGCACCTTCGCTGTTACTGTTACCGTTACCGATGATGACGGCGCCTCTGACTCGGACAGCCTTACAGTCACTGTGGGGCCGGCTCCTACTCCGACGCCCACGCCCACTCCGCCAAGGCCTCCTCCCGCAATTGGCAGTACAGCATACTTCTTCATTGACGGCTCCGATTCATCTGCGCCCCTCAATACCAGGTCAGGCTCATCGGATGGTAATGTAGCGTTGCTAGCCGGCATCGCTGCAGGCGCATTTGCCCTCCTGGCGGCGGCCAGTTGGTACGTCAGGCGGCGGTGGCTCCGCCCAAAATCTGGCACACTTGGCAACTAAAACCTCCATTCCCTTCCGATTCTTCCAGCAAAGTCCTCTGCATCTCTAAATCAGGTGGCCTCACCGCGAAGGTGGACGGCCTTACCGTCAGCGCAAAGTTTGGCGTCAGAAATCGCAAAATATCGTGAAACCTTGCACACAATCGTTTGTGAAATGAAGCACAACTTGACAAACGTATCGCCCTATGTTAGATACATATCACCAATACCCGAAGATCACGGGGTCGCGGGCTTGTTTTCCGTAACCCTGTCTTGATACAGGACGTTCAAACGTCGTAAGCGAGGTGCTCTAATGGAGCGCGAGGGTCGGGTGCGTAAACTGTTCCACTCTTTTGTGTTTCTAGTGCTGAAACTTGCTGTTCCCCATGGGTTAACCTCTACCTCAAGAAACATACGCGTATGCAACGGGAGGTATGTAATGAACTAAAGCTCAAGATCCATAGCACTTATCTCAGTAGTAGGGCTGTTATTGTCTCTGATAGCAATCACCCCCGCTTTTGCTGCCGTTCAAGGCACGGTAGCCATCAAAGATCCCAGCAATACCACCCAAACCCTGACCTTTGCGGCATGTACCGCTGACGGCGATCTCAGGCAGACCCAGGTAGCCAATGTGCCCATCTTGGACAAAAATAATGACGGTGTTATCAACTTCAATGACGTTGTTACTGGTGCCGGTGGTAATAGTGGAACCACAGTCTTTTCAGTTGACGGCGCCAACGGGATCGTCACCTTGAGATGCACTGCTAGTGGCGCTTCTTCAGGCAGCACTGCCCAGGAGGTGGATTACAATGCGGGGGTGGTGCAGACGGTAGGCGTCGCCGAAGCGCCTCTAAGCACAAGCATTGTCTCAGTGAAGAGCCAGGCCGATCCGGCTGGTATGGGCGTGGTCTTGACCGAGACTGGCCCCAGCACTGGCGTGTTCGAACGCAACCTTCAACTGTGCGCCACTTCCGGCTGCACGGATCACACTTCCACTCCACCCAAGTTAGAGGTGAGCGCCAGCGACATCGTGACTCTTTCCTATGACGACGCCAGCGGCAGCCTGGTTTCCACCAATGTCACGATAGAGAGCGATGCGCCCACACCTTCACCATCTAGCCAGGGCACGGTGGATATCGTAAAGAGCACTGACACCACCGTGTCCCTTACATTTGCTAGAAAAGGTGGCACGGTAATACTGCAGGTGACGGACACCGACTTAGACGTGCCTCTGAAGAGGGTCCTCGTCCCCAGCGATTCATTAGCTGTGACGGGAGTGCAGAACGCCACGGCCGGTAGCAAGACGTTTACATCAGACGTCAATGCAACCGAGCTTCTCGTTGGTGACACTGTCTTGTTCCCCGGCTCAGAGAGAGTTAAGAAGATCGCTACCCGATCAACTGATGGCCTGACTTTTACTGTCACCACGGCCTTTGCATCTACACATGCTAGCGTCGAGGCGACAGAAGTTCCCACCAGTGGTGGCACGTTTGCTAACTGTCCCAACTGCACCAACGCTCCTACTATCGCTATTGCAACCGGCACCGATGAGCAAACCTTTAACCTTGAGAACTTCCCTCAGTTGGATACCAACGTAGGAAGCGCCCTGAGAAATCGCTTCACGGGAGCGCCAGACACGGCCCTTAACAAGTTGGATGCCCGAGTGGTAGACAGCTTTGCCGTAGATGTTCTCAACCTGTCTCTTAACTCCCTGGACGCTGCAAACGGCGTTCTTAGGATTCAACTCTCCGTCGACGGACCTGCAACAGCATATGTCCTGTATTGGACAAGCACCCAGGATACCCAGGGCGTTGCAGAACAGCCTCTCAGCACAAGCATCGTCTCGGTGAAGAGCCAGGCCGATGAGAGCGGTATAGGCGTAGTTCTGACCGAGAGCGGCGCCAGCACGGGCATATTCCGTGCCACCCTAGACTTGAGCGTCGGCGCCTCTAACGACGATGACGGTGATGTCGGCACTACTGACTACGTCCCCAACTTGAAGGTCGGTAGCAGCGACGTCCTCACGTTTACCTATGTGGACGCCAGCGCTAGTTCGGTTGCAAAGGCTTTAACGATCGAGACCCAGCCTACAACCTTCGCCAACCTGTCGCCTGCTCATAAGGCCGCTACCACCAGCCCTGTACCAATCGTCAGCGGTGACGTTACCGACAGCGGTTCCGGCGTGAATAAGACCTCCCTAAGGGCTGTCTTCAACGTCAACGGCACGGTTACAACTGTGGACCCCAACTCAGGTGTTACAGGCAGCGTTGTTGCCATCACCAGCGGTTACACGGTCCAGCAGCAGAGGCCCACCACTCCTGCAATAAGCGATGCAGATGTCCTGTGGTGGTTAACATCCACTGATGACGCTGGAAACGACGGTGTGAGCGACAGCGTAGCCGCCACCACCCTGACGGGAACGGTTGCTACCCTCGTCTCCACCACCACGGTAACCGGCACTGGCACTCTGTTCACCACCGAGTTGGCAGTTGGACAGACTGTCACCGTAGCTGGCGAGACTCGAAGGGTGAATACCATTACTGACGCCAATAGTATTGTCGTAGACGTCGCCTTCACCGCAACTGCGGCTTCTCAACTAGCGCAAAAAAGCACATGCGACGCTGCCCGTTACGCCGCCATCGGTACCCCAACCACAGCTGATAACGGCGGTTGCGATCCTTTTGTTGTGAAGGTGGACAACACCAAGCCTAATATGTTGTCCTCTGAGACAGGGCTCTGGTGGGACGCCACCAAGACCACAACCGACAAGACTGAAGATACTGCTTCCAAGGCTAAGAGTGACAGCATAATCGTCCGCTTCAGCGAGGGAGTTGACGCCACAACGTTAGCTATCTCTGACTTCCTGGTGGCAGGCGCGCAACCCGTTACCTTAGCTCACCAGTCAGGCTCAGGGTCAACGGCAGGCTGCGCTTCAGGTGTCACCGGATGCGCTGTGTTCCTGACCGTGAGCGCCCTTGCGCCCGATGCCAAGCCAATCGTGACCCTCGTCAGCGAGGTCAAAGACCTTGCAGGAAACGCCTTGACCTTGGACACGACCACCTCTGCTGACGGCATAGGGCCGACCGTTACGGTAACGGTCACTGGCACAGCTACTGGCACCGTTCCAGCAACCAAGGACAAGGTGATAATTCAGATCTCTACCAACGAATCCGCCACGGTGGACAGCAGCTCAGTGGTCGTAGCGCCTATAGCCACCACCACCACTCTGGGTACTTCTCTGCCACAAGTAGCGCCCTCCATCGTGAGCGCCAATACCTGGCAGCTTGAGGTTACCCCGACCGTAGCCGGCCTGTTCAACGTCTACTCCACAGCCAATGACCTGTCCACCAATCAGGGCCAATCGGGCCACCAAACCGATCCCAGCAGCAGCGATGCCATCCTCTTCGAGAAGGACACTGTCCTGTCCGAACCATCCACCACGCCACCGAATGGCGGACAAGCGGCAACCTCCGGCCCCCTTATAACCATAGACTTCACCGACGAGGGCAAAGAGTATGGACTGGATTCCAGCTGAGACTTCGGTCTCACTGGCTCTGGCGCAGTTGGGAGTTTTGACGGAACGGTGGTCACCGACAAGGACACTCACAATATGGTGACTCTCACCGCGGTTACCCTGGATGGCACGGACATCCTCAGCGCCATTACCTCCAACGACAATGTCGTCTTTCAGTACCAGGCTTCGGGCCTCTCATTGGGTAGCCACACGGTTCTTATTGTTGCCCAGGATGAGGCTGGCAATACATGGACGGGCTTCAGCTTCTCCTTCGATGTGACATCTGTTGCTACCCCAACGCTAACTCCGACGCCTATAGTCGTGCCTGGCGTGTCGGGCCCTGGCCTGGGTCTGATGGTTGTCCTCATCATCGCCGCCACTATGTGGGCCGCTTGGAAGCTTAGACCAAAGTCTGGTACACTTAGCCAATAGCGTGTATATCTCTGTCATTCTGATCCCGACTTGTCGGGACGACTCGTCGGGGGACGAAGAATCTCAGGTGCTTAGATAGTCAATGCCTAGAAAGAATCGGCGAAACAGTCTCAATCGGCTGATGGGGGTCCTCCAACTGTCGGTGGGGCGCGTCGCCCTGGCTGCACTGGCCGGCCTGGGACTGTACGTGCTGCTTTCCAGCATCCCCTCCGTCAACTACGCCATCAGCAGCTTTATCGCCCGTATAACGGCCCTCTCTCTGACGGCTCTGGGCACAGGTGTCGTAGCTAGCGGCCCCATAATCGAGGTGTCGGGCCTCCAGTTCCTCACCGTCGCCGACTGCACGCCCTTAGCGCCTATTTTCCTTGTCGCCGCTGCCATGCTTGTGTTCCCATCTGACCGCAGAGACAAGATACGTGGGATATTTTTCGGATCGGTTATTCTAGTCGCCATCAACCTGGTAAGAATGACCAGCCTGGTATACATCGGCATCTACAGGCCAGAGTGGCTGGAGGTGGCTCACCTACTTGTATGGCAGGCCGTGATGATATTCGCCGCCGTGGTTATATGGCTGTACTGGCTCCAGAGGCTCACCCGTGGGGCGCGGGCGTAAACTCGCCTTATCGGCGGCCATCGCTATCGTCATCTTCGCCTCTTTGGCTTTTGCCTGGCGCTACACAGGCCCCGCCTATGGCGAGATGGTGGTCCTCATGGCCAGGCAGATGGGTTCGGGAGCGGCGTCCATAGACTCCGATGGCCTGGACGTTGTTATCCGCTATCTGGGCCAGATTCCGGACGTAACTACCCGATGGCGAATACTGGGACTTACCCTTCACTATGGGCCTCTTCTCCTTACGGCGCTTATCCTGGCGACCCCAGCCTGCGGATGGCAATGCAAGGCTATGGCCTGATCGGGAATTGGTTTGGGTTCCTCATTGTCCATGCCGCTCTGGTGGCAATTCTTAGCTGGGGGTTGGTCTCCTCTGTGGAAGGCGGCTCCATAACTCAGGGGGGTCTTAGGCCCGTGATGCTCATCATGTATACGTTGATACCGGCCTTCGCTGGCGCGGCATGGTGCACCATGAAATGGCTTCCCGGAGTGGGCATAAGGCTTTCGTTGCGACTTTAGGCTGTCCTAAATTGGAGTGAGGGCGCCTCGTTCTCTTACGGCACGTAGAGCGGGTTGTCCCTGGTGATGAGGCGGGCCTCGGAGGCGACCTTCTCTCGAAGGTACTTGGGGGTGGAGAACATGCCCTGGTGGGTGATGCCGTCATAGTAGCGGAGTGGTCTCGAAAGGCGCTGCGATAGTATGGAGTCCACCGCCGCTTTGTCAAAGGCCAGCGGATCGGGGCCTAGGGACCCCATAACGAAACCCCACGTGCTGCCGAAGCAGGCCACGAATGCCTCATACAGATATGTCGCAGCAAATACCGTTCCCATAGTATGGGCCACCGATGCGAAACACTGTTCCAGAAAGGCGGGGCCCGTGGGGCCCGCTTGGACTACGATAATGCCCTGCTCTCTCAATCGCCTTTTGGCTAGCTGGTAAAATTCCTGGGTAAAGAGCAAATATGCCGGGCCTGCTTCTAAGGGGTCCGGCACGTCTATGACAATGACATCGTATGAGTCCGTGGAGTCCTCTAGAAATTGGATGGCGTCGGTGAAGTGTAGCTCCAGTCTGGGGTCGTCGAAGGCGTTCTGGTGGTGGTTCTGCAAATATCTGCGGCATAGGTCTACGACCTCTTTGTCGATGTCCACCATGACCGCCTGCTCGACGGTCTTGTGGGATAATACCTCTCTTAAGGTGGCTCCCTCGCCGCCTCCGGCAATGAAGACCTTCTTGGGGTTTGGGTGAATAGTGAGGGATGGCTGCACCAGGGCTTCGTGATATATGAACTCGTCCAACTCCGCCGACTGGGTCTTCCCGTCCAGCACCAGCGTTCTTCCGAAACAGGCAGTGTACAATATCTGTACCGACTGGTATGCTGTCTTCCCTGAATGGATTACGCTCTTTATCCGCTCTACTTGGAGAAGCTCCGGCGTTATGTGCTCGACGTGCCACTGGCCGTTGGAGTCCGACATCTTCCTGCGCTTTCTTAAGCGTTGGTGGCAGCGAGGTCCGCTAGCTCGCCACGCTTGATTTCCGTCAGCGAAGGCTCCTTGGAGTGGAAACCTTCAATTAGCAACTCTACCGCTAGGTGGGCCTTGAACCTCTCGCCGCATGTGAAGATGTCTACCGCTGCGTAGGCATATTCGGGCCACGTGTGAATGCATATGTGAGATTCTGCTATCGCTAGTATTCCTGTCACACCCATAGGTTGGAATTTGTGAAACGATTGCCCTACAATGGTGGCTCCCGCTTCCTTGGCCACAGAAATCAGGAGGTCCTTAATGTAGGGCAGATCATCTAAGATTTTTGGATCGCACTGTTTTAGTTCAAGCAATATTTGAGTACCTAGTGCATTCAATCACCCACCCTCCATTAAAGATTTGAACAAAGACATATTATACACAAATGTAGGTTCACGGCCAAGATTGACCATCCGCTGGTTACAAGCTTCGACGTGAATTCATGAGGATGCTACAATTTCGCATTCGGTTCTCTTTGGGAGGTGCAAAGCAACGGGCAGGCCTACTGGCACCTGCCCGTTAGTATACATCAGGCTACCTCGCATCCTGTTTATCCGTCCTGGATGCCCTTCTCTTTGATATAGTCCACGGCTCTCTGGACAGTCGTGATCTTTTCAGCGTCTTCATCGGAGATTGCTATCTCCTTCCCAGGCCCGCTGAATTCCTCCTCTAGCGCCATAATCAGCTCCACCAGGTCTAGTGAGTCGGCGTTCAAGTCGTCTGTGAAAGAAGCCTCGGAAACGACTTTATCTTCCTCTACACCTAAGCGGTCGACAATTACCTTCGTTATTCTTTCAAGAACAGTGGCCACGCATTGACCTCCTTAATGCTATTGAACATATTTTGAATCCTTTTCTTAGGGCTGTTTAGACATATCGCCTAGCACAGACCCTAACACGCCATTGACAAACTTGGCTGAATTGTCAGCCCCAAACAGCTTCGCCAACTCCACCGCCTCGTTCACGCTAACCTTGGGTGGTGTCTCACCACCGAATACTATCTCGTAAATTGCCAACCGAAGCATGTTCCTGTCGATATTAGCCAGATCTTCAACAGGCCAGGCGGGAGCGTGCTTCTTGATTACAATGTCAAGCTCAGCGCCCTTTTCAGCTACACCACCCACCAGCCTCATCACATACTCCGCGGACCCCTTAGATAACTTACTGTTTTCTACAAGCCTTTCGCAAATCGTCTCCAAGGAGTGGCTAGACGCATCGGCCTCATACAAGGCTTGAAGGGCTACAATACGTGCCTTTCGTCTCCCTCTGATAGCCTTAGTTCTCGCCATCCCAAGACCTTCAAAATTGCTTTGCCTTGTAACCGGACCTATCAGGAGCAATTTGGTGAGATAGAACCCATCTATTTTAATGTTCGATTGTCAATTTCAGCTATACACTACATAGGTCTAGCTGATCAGACTCATTATTGACGAGACGTCTCCAACGTTAGAGACGTTGGCGCTTCTATTTATGCTACGTACCAGTCCGCATAACACTTTGCCCGGTCCAAGCTCCAGGAAGTCGGAGACGCCAGCATCAACCATATAGTCTATGGACCTCTTCCACTGAACGCAACTGTTCATCTGGGTTACCATCTCCTCCTTCAGGGCGTCAGAGGTGGTCAGGGCCCTCCCCGTCACATTGGCCACGATAGGCACCAGAGGCTCGCGGAAATTCAGAGTCGATATTGCCTTCATGAGGCCCTCCTTGGCTAGCTCCATCAGGCCAGAATGAAAGGCGCCACTTACCCTCAATGGCACTACCTTACGAGCGCCCCGGGCCGTTGCTAGGTCAAGGGCTATTGCTAGCGCTTTGCGGTCTCCGCTAATTACAGTTTGAGTTTTCGTGTTGACGTTAGAAATGTAGGTTCCAGTCTCCCTGCAGACCTCTTCTACAGTCATTTCATCGAGTCCCAGGATAGCGGCCATGCCTCCAGGCCTCTCCTCGCATGCCTCCTGCATCAGGCGACCCCGCTCCCTGACTAATCTAGCAGTGTCAGCTACATCTAACACGCCCGCCACTGCCAGGGCAGTGTACTCTCCCAGACTATGGCCCGCCAGAAAGATAGGAGTTGGACGGACCTTCGCCTCCACCTTCTCTTCCATCGCCTTGACTGCAGCAAGGCTTACCGCCATTATGGCTGGCTGGGAATTGACCGTCTCCCTTAGAGACTCTTCTGGCCCTTCGAAAATTAGTCTGGTAAGCGGAAAATCTAGGGCGTAATCCACCTCTTGAAAGATCGCCCTGGCTGCCTGAGAGGACTCAAATAATTCCTTCCCCATTCCTACGAACTGGGACCCCTGTCCAGGGAACAAGAAGGCAACCGTTGACCGGCCACCATGGCTGTTGAAAGAGAATTGCATCAAAAACTCCTATCGTGCCTCGTCGATGCAGCTTGGTTAAGGCTCATGACTCTTGCTCTAGGTCTGTACGCTAGGCGCTTCTTGAGTTATAACCTCTCGTCCGCGGTAGTAGCCGCAGATAGGGCAAACCCTGTGCGACAACTTAGGGCTTCGACAGTGAGGGCACGTGGATAGGGATGCCACTTTGACTTCAATATGGTTGCGTCTGCCGCTTATCCTATACCGCGTATGTTTCTTCTTTGGTAGAGCTCCCATAACTCGCTCCTTCTTTTTTAGAAATTGCCTTGTGACAGAAGTTCCATTAGAGGCTTCCAACTAGGATCTCTTTGGACATCTGCACATTGGCATTGGCTTTCATTTAAGTTTGTGCCACACCCCGAGCATATGCCGGCGCAGTCTGGGTTGCACAATGGCTTCATTGGTATAGCAACGATGGCATGTTGTCTAATGGGTTCTGTCAGATCCAGGATGTGATTTCGGTCAATAATGGTATTCTTATCTTCGAGGTATGACAAGTTATTAGGCGCTCCGGTCTGTACCTCTATCAATGGAAAGAACTCCTCTTCCAGCTTAATATGGACGTGCTGTTCGTAGGGGCTAAGACACCTGCTGCAAGTGCAGGTGATGGCTGACTCCAGGATCGCCTGGGCGAGAACCCCCTTATCTGTTCGCATCAAGGATATTTGGCCTTGTAGCCCATGCATAGAATCTTCCTCAATTGGAGCCATGGGGGTGGTCTCTCCTAATGTATATGCGCGCTTGGAACCTACAGGCTCTTTAAGCAGTTCGGATACGTTGAATTCAATCATGGTTGACTTTTCGTGGTCTATTTCGAAGCAACATGCTATTCTATGGCTATCGTAGATTGTGTGTCAAGCAAAAAGAATGTGATGGTGCAGCAAATCACAAAGCTACCTTAATAGAATAGGGATGGCCTTTGTGATTGTTTCTGGCGTTGTCACAATAAAGTGGGCGTTTTGCATAATTCACAGTCCCCACTCTAGCGTTATCTGTATCCTTTGAGGTGGTGGGTCTTCTAATAATTCCCGCTTGATATAAACTCCGTTGATGTCACCATCACGGATTTTCACTTCACCTTCGAATGCGTCGCTACTTCTATACAGGTAGAAATTTCCGTAGCTGCCCTGACTTACCTGGTTAACCATGTCCAGCATGAGTTCGTATCGCATGACTATAACTCCTTCCTGAGTGCATCAACTACCTTCCTCTATCTGACAGCACAGTGTAACTTATAAGGTGCGCTTCTAGCTCCTTGCGTCCATCATAGCCTCCATGGAAACGTGCAAGACGCTCAAAGTGATGCCTTTATCCCACTGCCATCGCCTGAAGGATATTCCTGGCAATAACCAGCTTCTGGATCTCCGTAGTGCCCTCGTATATCTGAGTTATCTTGGCGTCCCGGTACAGCCTCTCGACCAGACTTGGCTTGAAGTAACCGTACCCTCCGTGAATTTGGACAGCCTTGTCCGCTGCCTCTACAGCCACGTTAGAGGCCAGTAGCTTGGCCATGGCTGCCTCCGTAGCGAAAGGCAGCCCCTGGTCCTTAAGGGTTGCCGAGTGGTATGTCAGCAGACGGGCAGCCTCGATTCCTGTTGCCATGTCAGCGATCATCCACTGAATGGCCTGAAAGCCGGATATAGGTTGGCCGAAGGCCTGCCGCTGCTGTGCATAGCGGGCCGCCGCCTCCAATGCCGCCTGGGCGATCCCTACACCTTGAGCCGCTATCATTATTCGGCTGACGTCCAGAATCTTCATGGCGCCTTTGAATCCCTCGCCCTCTTCTTCTATCCGATTCTCCTCTGGCACTGGACAGTCTTCAAATACCAGCTCCGCTGTGGATGCTGCCCTTATGCCCATCTTGCCGCGCTGTTTGTTGATCCTCAGCCCCATGGTGTCGCCTTCAACTATGAAGGCGCTTATTCCCCTGGAGCGCAGCGACCTATCGTGCGTGGCGAACACTATAATCACGTCTGCCACGTCACCGTTGGTGATGAACATCTTGGTGCCGTTCAGAAGATAGTGGCCATTCTTTCTGGTTGCAGTGGTTTGAAGGGCGGCGACGTCGCTGCCACCGCTAGGCTCAGTCAGTGCGAAGGCTCCTAGCTTCTCTCCCGACGCCATGGCTGGCACGAATCGCTGCTTTTGCTCCTCTGTGCCCAGCGTATGTATCATCTGGGTTGCTAGGGACAGATGAGCGCCGTATATGCTGCTGGTAGCGGCGCATCCGCGAGCTATCTCCTCCACCACGATGACCACCTGGCGCACCGTGCCTCCGCTACCGCCGTACTTGGGATCTATGCCAAGCCCAAACAGTCCCAACACCGCCAGCCCCTTGACGTTCTCCCAGGGGAACTTCTCCTCCTCGTCGTACTTGGGAGCGCGGGGCGCCAGCTCTTTGTCGGCGAAGTCCCGCACCGTTCTCTGTAGCAGTTGCTCCTCTTCTGTCAGCATCAGGTTTGTCATCTTGCACCTTCTTGCTTGTTAACTCCTTGCAGTCTACCTATCCTTAGTTACTAGTGTCAATTTGGTTCGATATTTTGTGATTGACATAAGCCAGGGGTTATGTTACTGATGTGGCGCCAGAAGCTGGGAGGTGTGTTATGAAAATGACCTTTGGCGTCTCACTGGGCAGCAATCTTACGATGGAC
Organism: Dehalococcoidia bacterium; assembly: GCA_965249025.1. GTDB lineage: Bacteria > Chloroflexota > Dehalococcoidia > Lucifugimonadales > CAYTFF01. The sequence continues at coordinate 418,047 of OZ252215.1, forward strand.
GATATAGCAGGGCATTCCAGGGTTGCCGAGGAGAGCGGTTTTACCCATCTGGGCTTCGTCGATCAGCCCTTCCACGACAGGGATCCCTGGGTGAACATGACAGTGGCGGCGCTGAACACCAGTCGCATATTGATTGGACAGACGGTGACCGACCCCTTTACGCACCATCCGTTAGTGATAGCCAACGCCACGGCCAGCGTCAACGAACTGTCGGGAGGCCGCGCCTTTGTGGGTATCGGCGCTGGGGGAGCCGGCGCTAAGGCCACATTCAAGCCCGTCTCCATGCAGGAGCTTAAGGAGGCGGTGCAGTTCATTCAGAAGGTCACCGCGGGCGAAGAGGCCGATTTCAAAGGCGTCTGGGCCTCTCGGGTCAGTACAACGAAGATGCACTCGGTATGGATGAAGAAGGGCATACCTGTATACTGGGCCGCCAACGGCCTTAAGTCGTCGGAACTGGCTGGCGAGGTGGCCGACGGAGTGCTTATTTCCGGCGGTCATCCTGAGCTTGTCAATTTGAGGCTGCAGTACATAGAAAGAGGTGCCTTGAGGGCAGGACGGGACCCGTCGGAGATCGACATCTGGATGCGCACCATGATCTACATCGCCGAGTCCAAGGAGGCGGCCCGCCCAGAGGTAGCGGCCTATACCGCCACTCAGGCCAACGCCCTTTACAAGTTTGCCCTGAGAAATCCAGAGGTGGCCCGGCTGTTGGAAAAGGTGGAGCCTGGGATCATTGATGAGTTGAGGCAGGTATATGATGCCTATCAGCACTACGAGCACGAACGAACGGGAGCCTCCCACTCTGGGGTGGTGACCCAGCGGGTAATAGACTTCTTTAATCTCACGGGCAACGCCGAGGACATCTGCGAGGGCGTATCAGGGTTCCAGGAGCTGCGAGGAGACGACGGAGCGCATATAGGCACCCTGGGCCTGGCTATGTACACCATCGACGACCAGAAGGGTATGATGCGCAAGATAGGGAGCCAGATAGTGCCGCTGTTTCGTGATTAGCGGTATTCTCGACCCCCGCCTTCAGGCGGGGACATCGATGCCCTATACTTCAGCATGGGGTCGAAGAAGCGCAAGGAAAGATTGTATAGCTATATTGAGCACGTTGTATATTTATTTGAGCACAAAAGAAAACAAATTCCGAGGATCCCGCTTCTAGGTGGTAAAATATGGCTATGAAGAGGGTGCTGCAGTACGTCATCGTGATTGGTTTGCAGGCCGTCGGTAGTATGCTAAGCCTTGTGGCGTTTATTTTCGTCTTCTGGAACTTGTGGGCTTTACCGTTCATCGCGGTCGGATTTATTATGTGGGTCCTTTCAAATTTGCGGAACGATGGGGAATTGATATCCATATCACTGCAGGAGCCGGCGGGGATTAAGGTACTATAGATGAAATATGCAGCACACTCATATTGTCACATCAAATACGCAAGGGCCTTTAGGATTGGGTGCTGCAAAGGCGCTTACTTCTTCCTTGACACCCTTCAAACCCAACCATAGAATGAACGCAAGTTCTAAACAAACCCTAAAACCCGCTCATCCTGAGCTTGTCGAAGGATGAGATGTAGATTAAGAAATGCCTCATGGTTCGACCCCGATAAGCCGAGGGCCTCGACAGGTCGGGACAGGCAAGGCAGGCTCACCATGAGCGAATAGTCCCAGCATGGAGCAACAATGACCCAGCGAGTGGTTTCTGGCAAGGCCCAGGAAGAGGACCTTTCCCTCGATACGAGCCTCAGGCCCAAGCGACTTGTGGAGTACCTGGGCCAGGACAAAGTCAAGGACGCTCTCAAAATAGCCATCACCGCCGCCAAGCAACGCAGCGAGCCCCTGGACCACGTTCTTCTATACGGCCCACCAGGCTTAGGCAAGACCACCCTGGCCAGCGTCATCGCCAACGAGATGGAGGTTAGGATAAAGGTGACCTCCGGCCCGGCCATCGAGCGCCCAGGCGACATCGTCGCTATCTTGACGGGCCTTCAGAAGGACGAAGTCCTCTTCATAGACGAGGTGCACCGCCTCAGCCGTGTGGTGGAGGAGGTCCTCTATGCCGCTATGGAGGACTACTACGTCTCCTGGGTCATCGACAAGGGCCTCAAGGCGCGGAGCATAAACCTCAGGCTGGCCCCATTCACCCTCATCGGGGCCACTACCAGATACGCCATGGTCAGTGCGCCCCTTCGCGACCGCTTCGGCGCCGTCTACCGGCTGGACTTCTACGACCAGCAGGCCACAGAGGCCATACTCACCCGCTCCGCTCGCATCTTGGGTATAGAGGCGGAGCCGGATGGGCTGGTGGAGATAGCCCAACGCTCTAGGGGCACGCCCAGAGTCGCCAACCGCCTTCTGCGACGGGTTCGCGACTACGCCCAGGTGATGGCCGACAACATCATCACCAAGGACGTGGCTCTGGAGGCCCTGACTAGGCTGGAGGTAGACCACCTGGGCCTTGACGAGGTCGACCACAAGGTGCTGCATACCCTGGTCGAGAAGTTCAATGGCGGCCCCGTTGGCCTCGACACCCTGGCCGCCTCCATCAGCGAGGAGGCCGACACCATCATGGACGTCTACGAGCCTTACCTGCTCCAGCTAGGCTTCCTGGATCGCACACCCAGAGGACGCCTCGCCACCCAACGGGCCTATGAGCACCTGGGTCTGCCATACGACAAAGGCCAACAGCAACCTCAGTCCAGGCTGTGGTAGCTGTCAATCCAAAGACATGGAGTTTGGGCGTGCTTAACTGAAAGCTATACTTGCAGTAGAGTAGAAAGTCGTGCTTGGTGCGATGATGAACCTAGATATATTCCATAAAATGTTTCAAGGCTTTCATAGCCGCGATGCCCTTTTGGCCAACTTTCTTCTATTGGTTGGTCTAGCAATGCTCGGCGTCGGAATTGAACTTACCCAGTGGACAGGTATAGCGGCAGGTGCGGGTCTAATAGTTGTTGGACTTGAGGCGCATTTTTTGCAAGCTAAAGCTGAGAAGAAGAATCCCAGTGGTGTGGAAAGTGAATCTTCAACTGAGTCACGCTTATATATTACTGACCAAAGAACTTATGTAGAGCAGTTGAAGCAGGAAATCAAGGAGATGGAGGAAGCGGAAGGCATCGTTAGCGATGCCTTCCGCTTCCCAGACTCTTTGGTTCAGGATGCCCAGCGCCGCGCTCAGCGTTTCCTGGACGAAGCCGAAGCCATCTCAGAGAACCGCAGGTCCGGGGCAGACCTGTATGCCAGAGAGGTATTGCATGCGCCAGGCACTCAAATATTACTTGAATTGGAACAGTGCGACCAGAAAATCTTAGATGACATGCCCTATATTAAAGACCTCCTGACTTCTGTGGCCAAGCAAGCGGGAGCTACCGTTGTAGGGCAATCGTTTCACAAATTCCAACCTATGGGTGTGACAGGAATACTAGCGATAGCAGAATCTCACATATGCATTCACACGTGGCCCGAATATGCCTACGCAGCGGTAGACATATTTACTAGCGGCGAGAAGTTCAAGCCCCACCTAGCGGTAGAGTTGCTAATCAAAGGTTTCCACTCCAAAAAGCCTTCGCTGACGGAAATCAAGCGTGGCGAGCTAGCGGACCTCGCTGCCACCAGGGTTTAGGAAAGCGCCAGAAGATAATAAGTACATACTAGGAATTTGCTGAGGTGCCTACATCTGGTATCATCGTTATTTTTGGTGGATTATCTATTCTAAGGGACTAGTGCTTGGTTTAGTATTCGTAGTCAATTTGGCCACTGGTAAAGACCCCATTCTGGTAGTGGTAAACTACGTGCTAATCGTGGTTATCGCTTTGTTAATAGCAGATATAGACTGGGCACGACGCAGTCAGGGCTGAATCTCCTAGATACAAAAGTGGCTTTCCATCAAGGGTATTCTCAACTCCACACCTTCGTCCACGGTCGTGTCCAGGGCGTCTTCTTCCGCGACTTCGCCCGCATCAACGCTCTGCGTCTGGGCCTCACAGGCTGGGTGCGTAATCTCCCTGACGGCTACACCGTAGAAATTCTTGCCCAAGGGCCGCGAACTCAGCTAGAGAAGATGTTGAAGATTCTACGGCAAGGCCCGCCGGAGGCTCGCGTAGATAAGCTAGACGTGGAGTGGGGCAAATATACAGAAAGATACGACTCTTTTGGGGTTGTTGGTTAGTATTTGTGTTCCTTGTTAGATGCTGCGGCCTGCGCTCCTTCCAGCATGGCGAAGTTCATGGCGTAAAGCTGGGCATACAGGCCACCCTTATCTAAGAGTTCCTGATGATTACCTGTTTCCACAATGCGACCCTGGTCCATCACCACGATTTTGTCGGCGCCTCGTATAGTGGAAAGGCGGTGGGCAATCACTATCGCTGTCCTGCCCTCCAGAAGGGTATGTAGAGATCTCTGGATAAGCATCTCAGTATAGCTATCGATGTTGGCGGTGGCCTCATCCAATATTAGTATCCTTGGGTCGGCCACAATCGCTCTGGCAAAGCTGATAAGCTGCCGCTGCCCTACACTTAAGTTACCGCCACGCTCTTGCAAGTAGGTGTCGTAGCCCTTTTCCAGTCTCATTATGAAGTCGTGAGCGTTCACTGTCTTGGCTGCCCTTACCACCTCTTCGTCGGTCGTTTCTACGAGGTTGTACTTTATGTTCTCCTCAACCGTCCCTGAAAACAGAAACGGTTCCTGAAGCACCATGCTCATCTGCCGAGCCAGGGATTGTCTTGTCACATCTCGTATATCGTAGCCGTCAATCAGGATGCGTCCTTCTTGAAAGTCGTAGAAGCGCTCCACCAATGACACCGTTGATGTCTTTCCCGCTCCTGTGGGACCCACCAGGGCCACCGTTTCTCCTGGCCTGATATGCCAGGTGATGTCCTTCAGTACATCCAAGCCAGGTGTATACCCAAAGGTCACGTTCTCAAACTTGATATCGCCCTTGATATTCGGCAGGCTGACTGCGTCCTTGGAGTCGACTAGGTCTGGCTCTACTGAAAGAAGGTCAAAGATGCGCACGCCAGAGGTCATGGCCCTTTGAAACATAGTGTACTGGATGGTCAGATTCCGGATGGGATCAAAGAAACGCTGGATATAGAGCACAAAGGCTACCAGCGCGCCCACCGCCAGGGTCTCATCCATGACCATTTGGCTGCCGAATACAATCACCAGCCCTATGGCTATGCCCGTTAGAATATCTACCACTGGTAGCAGGCCAGCCGCCAGGGGGCTCGCCCGAAGGTTCGCATTTAGGTGCTCCCTGTTCTTGACATCGAACAACTCCAGGTTGGTGTCCTCCCGGTTCATGCTCTGCACCACCCGTACACCGGCTATGTTCTCTTGTAGGGCCCCGTTCACTATTGATATAGCCCGCCTGACCCTCATGAAGGCAGACTTTGCATACATTTGCCACACAGCCATTATCAGGACCAGAACTGGCACGACAGTTATGGTGATAAGCCCCAGCTTGAGGTTCATCAAGAGGAGCGCTGCTACTATTCCTACCAAGCTGAGGACATCTCCAACGGTCAAGATGGCTACCGAAAGGAATTCCTGGAGCTGGTTCACGTCGTTCTGGACACGAGACATGATTCGCCCCACTTCGCTTCTGTCATAAAAGGATATAGACAGCTTCTGCAAGTGGTCGAACATGTGACTGCGGAGGCCGTACAGGACTCCTTGGCTGACCTTGGCCATAGATATCTGTTGGACGTAGTTGGCAAACCAGTTAATCAGCGCCGCGATGACTAAGAGGATAGCTATCAGATTAAGGCCAGATAGGTCGCCTTTTTCAATAATGCGGTCTATGCCCAGCTTGATTATCCATGGGATAGCCACCAGACTGACGGAGTAAAGTATCATAGTGAGAAGGCTGAGAATGGCCTGCCCCTTGTAGGGAGCCACATACCTCATCAGCTTCGTTACGACTTGATGATCGTAGGCCTTCCCTAGGAGCTCGTCGTCATCGTGCTCCCCTGTCATGCTGTGGCCGATCCACCCTGTGCCTCCAAACATCATAACTAGTCTGCTCCCTCCCCTGCGCTGGATGGCGACATCTCTAGCATCACCTCTTCTTGAGGACGTAGCTGCAAGTCGTATATCTCTTTGTACTTTCCCTCTCGCCCAAGAAGCTCCGAATGGGTCCCCTGCTCTATGATGCGCCCATCGTCCATCACCAAAATCATGTCGGCCTTGTGCACCGTGCTTAGCCTGTGGGCTATAACGAAGTTTGTCCTGCCCTTCATCACGTTGTCCAGGGCCTCGCGTATCTGATGCTCCGTCTGGGCGTCCACACTTGATGTGGAGTCGTCCAAGATGAGCACAGGAGGGTTTAACAATACCGTTCTGGCGATAGCCAGTCGCTGCCTCTGCCCCCCGGAAATGGTAACACCCCGTTCCCCGACCCACGTGTCGTACCCCTTGGGCAGGCTCTCGATGAAGTCGTGGATGTGGGCAACCTTGGCGGCTCTGATAATGTCCTCATCAGATGCGTTCGCTGCCCCATAAGCAATGTTGCCTCGTATAGTGGCCGTGAACAAAAACACATCCTGCATCACTATGCCCACGTTCCGACGTAAGGACGCTAAGGTCACATTTCGTATGTCTATTCCGTCAATAGTTATTCGACCTTGGTCTATGTCGTAGAAGCGGGGCAGCAGATGCACTATAGTGGTCTTGCCGCTTCCAGGTGTTCCCAGGAGCGCGACCACCTGTCCTGGGTTCACTTCTAGGTCTATGTCATTTACTATTGGCGATAGGGAGTTGTAGCTGAAGGAGACCTTATCGAATCGTACGTGTCCCGTTGTCCTGGGCATCTCCTTGGCGTCGATCCTCTCCTCAACCGGCGACTCGCTGTCCAGGATCTCGAAGATACGCTCTCCGGAGGAAACCGCCCTGGAGAATGAACTAATTAGCCAGCCGGACATCCTCACTGGCATCTGAAGCATCGCCATGAAGAAGATGAAGCTGCTGAGCTCGCCGGCGGTCAGCGTGCCCTCAATGACCTGTCTACCCCCAAACCATAGGATAAGACCCATAGATAAGGTAAACACAAAGCTAATGACTGGAGAATTCCTGGCGTGGAGCCGGTTTGCCTCTAGGCTCTCTTCTGCTACCATCCATGCCTTCTCGTCGAATTTCTGTCGCTCGTAGTTCTCTGCCGCAAAAGACTTCACCACCCTAGCGCCAGTAAGGCTCTCTTGAAGCACCGTCGTCAGCTCTCCTAGAAACTGCTGAACTCGGAGCCAGGTACGGCGCATGGCTCGACTCATTATTATCGACCGATATATTAGAAACGGCATGAAGCTTAGGCTCAAAAGCCCTAGCTGCCAGTTGGTGGCGAACATAACTACCGCTACTCCAATCAGCAGCACGAACACCTGCAATGAGCGGATCAGACCAAAGTTCATGAACATCCTGATGCCCTCTACGTCTAGCGTTGCCCTGGACATCAGGTTGCCTGTGTGCTGCTGATCGTGATAGGCGAAGCTCAACCGCTGAAGGCGGTCGTAGAAGGTGTTGCGCAAGTCGTAGGCAACACTCTGGGAAAGGGCCTCCCCGAAATACGTCTGCCCGAAGGAGAAGATGCCTCGAATGGCGCTTACGCCCAGCACTGCCAGAGCCAGGTACAATAGATCAGACCGTACCCCGGACTCCAGCACAGAGTCTATTGCTGTACCCAGTAGGCGGGGTATGGCTAGAAATGCAAAGCTGCTGATGAACAGGCAGACATATGCGGTAATCAGCAGTCTCTTATGTTTGAGCGCCAGCCTTAAAAGTCGTAGAATGATCCCCATACCCGATGATTATATCACCTCTCTCCGAAGACTATTGTAATTCAGCAATGGGCTTTCTGGCAAAACCGCTCCTCTAACCATTCTGTGCATACATGAGAGACGGCTCAAAAGAGCCGTCTCTCAGTTAGGAGCCGTTCCATATGCTCAACTCTCTTAAAACGTCCCAGGGCCTGCCATGCGCTCTCCCGTTCTGGGATTGATTGGGTTGGGGTCAGGTGGATTGCCTCCAAAGATAACCAGGGGGTCCCATCTCATCCGGTTCGGGTCCCATATCAATTCCATGGTCCCGTCGCTATATACTAGCCGTCCGTCAGGGAGGCGTTTGACTGTCCACCCAGGTACTCGGGGAAGGTCAGCCGGCCCGATAGACTCATCGGTTCCTGGCTCTCTCGCAGGTTCACCTTCACGTGCCCCGGGAATCGCTACTGGCGGCGCATCTATGGGCTGGCCTTCTCGCTTTTGAGACTCTACGTTTGCGTTGTGAAGTCCGGCTCGAAGGCGTTCCGATTCTCTTTTGAGGATATGGATGCGAAGTCGCAGAAGGTCCTCCCTGCTGCTGTCGTTCCTTGGATTCTCCTCCAGGTCTCTGAGCTCCTCATCAGCCGCAGCGATCTCGGTTTCCAGATCGCGAATCATCCGCGCCAGGTTCCGTTTTCGCATCTCCAGTTCCTCGTCGGTGAATCCTATCAGAGGAAGATTTGGATCCACATCCACATCACCGGGAACCAGAGGACGATCGTCAGGAGGAGGCTCACCGAACTCTGTATAGCCAAAACCATCTCTATGATGGACACCACGAAGACCCGTTATTCTGACTATTCTTTCGACTTCTTCGGGGTCTAGCTCAGCAGCCTCCGCTGCCTCTTCTGCACTAACCGCGAATAGACCGGCAAAGCCTGCCAACACAACCCGGAAATACCGGCTAAGCAGGATATTAATGAGGTGAGCCAATTCATGCACACCTTCCAGGCCAAGGGTTGTATGAAGATCAACAGGCTCATCGGAAATGTGGTCCCTATAAAGGCACTCAAACAGATCAAGGATTGCTGTTCGGATTGCTGACCTGACTGTGCCAGGTATCCTACCCTCAAACACATGACCATGGCGAATCAGGATCATTCTAATGTCACTTTTAAATTTATTCCAGCAAGGCTCATATTTTGGGCCAATTCTCCCCGAGGCTCCAAATGCGGATGCTACAGCAAATTCAACGTACTCTCTAATGGCAGCGACTTTAGCGTCGGTAATACTTAATGTGGCATCTTGTAGACTTCCCGCTAGATCACTCAAAATCAGATAGGCAAAGGCTAGAGAGCTTAAGGCGGCAGCGGCTCCTGCTCCTACGGCCAAAGCCGTCGCGCGTGCAAGGAGGGACTGTACAAGACGTTGAATCGCTGCACTCAGCGCCGTTATTTGCTCCGCTGTCGGCCGGTACCGCTCCAAGGCAGTTCGCACATCGGCTAGAACTCGACCCGCTTCCTCTGCGAGGGTACTAGGGTTTTGGACAATGGCTTCCAGTCGGGCTATCAACTGGTCAAAAACTGGTTGGGGAATCGCTTCCACTGCTCCATTCATGGCTAACCCCCTTCGTGGAATAATGCCAAGCATATATGTCTAAACTTCCAATATTAACTAATAAAGGCTAATTATACGCTTTATGGCGTTTCAAGACCAACAACTTTTCTAACGGGGGATCTACAAAGAGTTAAAGACTATGTTCAGATGGGAAAAGAACACTTTACAGCTTGGATTCTCTTGTTCAACCCCGGACCTCGTCCAGGCTTGTGCCATTGACTGACGCTGGGGCACATTCTATACTCAACCCGCCGATGGTCAAGAGGTTAAAGGCAAAATCGTCTCAGAACGGATAGCCATACGCGTCTAAACCCACAGGAGGAATCATGCAGCAGTACCAGCACTCGTGGCAGACCGACAACTGGTTCGTCAGCCCCTGGAACTTTCTTCCCGAAGTGATGGAGGGATGGGACTTCTCTTCTAAGATAAAGATACATGACGTCACTCTTAGGGACGGCGAGCAGCAGGCTGGCGTCGTCTTCACCAAGGACGACAAGATTCGTATCGCCTCTATGCTGGATGAGGCTGGCGTGCATCGCATCGAGGCGGGTATGCCTGCCGTCTCCCCTGCCGATGCCGAGGCCATTAAGACCATAGCGGAGATGGGGCTCAATGCTGAGGTCTTCGCCTTCTCCAGGTGCATGGTAGAGGACGTGAAGAGGGCCGTGGACTCCGGTGTCAAGGGCATCATCACCGAGGTTCCATCCTCTGAACACGCCATCGAAAAGGCATATAGATGGCCCCTGGAAAGGGCCATCGAAACAACCATCAAGGCCACCAGCTATGCCCATGAGCAGGGCCTCTATACCGTCTTCTTTCCGATAGACGCCTCCCGCGCCGATATGACCTGGTATTTGAATCTCATCGAGCGTATAGCTACCGAAGGCCATATGGACTCTCTGGTCCTGGTGGACACCTTTGGCGTCCTCTCGCCCCATGCCGTTGAGTACTTCGTGAAGCGCACCCAGGAGCGTATTAAGAAGCCTCTGGAGATCCACTTTCATATGGACTTTGGCTTGGGTGTTGCCAACAGTATAGTTGCTCTTATGCACGGCGTAGAGACGGTGCACACCACTGTCACCGGCATTGGCGAGCGGGCAGGCAACACCCCTATGGAGGACCTGGTAATGGCACTCCTTACCATGTACGGTGTCGATGTCGGTATCAATACGGAGAAGCTGTACGAGCTCTCAAAGGAGATCAGAAGGCTGTCGGGTCATACAATACCCTCCAACAGGGAGATCGTTGGTGACCACCTCTTCGATGTCGAATCGGGCATCGTGACAACTTGGTACAAGAACCTGACCGAGGGCGGTCACAACCTCACTGAGATGTTCCCGTTCCTTCCCCAGGTTGTGGGCCAAAATGAACCTCGCATAGTCCTGGGCAAGGGCAGCGGCATAGACTCCATAGGCATCTGGCTGGACCGCATAGGCGTCAAGGCCTCCGACGAAGAGATGATGGAGATATTGACCCAGGTGAAGGCCTATTCCCTAGAGAAGAAGGCATTGCTAACTGAAGAGGAGTTTCGCAAGATAGTGGACAAAGTCGTCTCAAAGAAAAGCTAAGCTCCTGGGAGTAGGCATCTTTAGAATTCGGTGATAAGCGGTATAATGGGGTACTGTTAGTTCGTAAGGAGGCTCTGTTGAGGACTGGAGGGCGTTTATGTGGGACTACATACCAAAGTCTCTATTCAAGATGTTACCTTTGGACGTAGCCAAGTCCTCATCGCCTCACTAGTATAGTTGCCAACCTGAATGGACGTAGAAATGGAACAAGAGATAGCCAGCGTCATCCATACCGATCTTGAAGGCAAGATTACCTTCATGAGCGAAGGAGCGGAGGAGCTATTCCAATATACAAACGAGGAGCTTGTACAAAGGGAGCGAGTCAGTGTCTTCTCGCCTGGAATGGTAGTTCTCCAGCACGTGCCCGCCTGGTTGAAAAAGAGCGTCAATGAGGGCCACCATGAGACTGATACCGTCTTCATTCGGAAAGACGGCAGTTGGTTTGCAGCTCATATAAGGATAACCCCCATAATGAAGGAAGGAGTCCATACGGGGTATATCGGACTTACTAGACCGCTGCAGGAGCGTCGTCCTGAAGAAGTGATGCCTCCCATCTCTCTGTTAGCGAAGCTGTTCTCCTGGCTTTTCATACCTAGGGTGCCTTTTCTAACCGTGACAATAGTCCCCGTTATTCTGGGTGCTATGCTAGCTTCATGGTTCGTTGCCGGCACTAGTTTCAATTGGGGGCTCTTTTTCCTCACTCTCCTGGGAGCCTCTTTAGCGCATCTTGCCGTGAATTCCGCCAACGACTACTTCGACTGGAAATCAGGCGTCGACGATCTGAATTCAGACTACGTCATCCCATTCAGTGGTGGAAGTCGCATGATCCAACTGGGCGTGATCAGCCCTCAGGGAATGCTGCGTACATGGATACTCCTCTCCGGCGCGGCTATGGCCATAGGAGCCTACCTGGCGACTACGGTGGGGATATAGCCACAGGTCGCAATCTTGGCGTTAATCGGGGGAGGCGTTGGAATCCTGTACTCAGCACCGTACGTTCGCCTTGCCGGGCGTGGCCTCGGCGAGATAGGGATAGTCGTGGCCTTCGGCCCGCTACTGGTGGCGGGCGCTGCCCTTGTGCAGACCGGGACAATAGGGCTTAATGCCCTGCTGGCTGGCATCCCCACGGGTATCTTGACGGGGCTCATCATTTGGATCAACCAGTTCCCAGATGCTCTTGGGGATGCCGCTGGAGGCAAACGAACACTGGTGGTCCGGCTAGGCCTGGAAAACGCCAGGTGGGGATATGTAATCTCATGGGCACTTTCCTACGCTTTCCTCATTGGGCTTGTTGTTGGCAGCGTTCTGCCAGGCGGCGCCCTTCTGGGCCTTGTTACACTGCCTTACGCTCTTTACCTTACTAGGCACATGTTTCAAAACTATCGCCTTCGCTCCATCAAGCAGACCATGGCAGGCACAATAAATCTCCACATAACTACTGGCCTGATGATGATTCTTGGCGTAGGACTGGACATATACGTATTGTGAGAAAAGCCGCTTGACCTGTCATTCCTGGTCCCTGACTCATTGGGGATGAGGAATTATCGTCACGTGTTTGCCTGAAATCGGCTGATAAACTCCTCACAAGTCCGATATCAGGAGGCAGCAAATCGGGGAAATCCTTGGTTGCTGCCCTTGACGGGCACAAGCCTCCTGTGTATAATTTCACTAGGTGATTAACCAGATGCGGATAACCACGTAACATAACATCAAAACTCTGGTAAACCCGCGCGGCGGCTTGGGTCAACCCAGCCGCCGTTTTGTACCTTAACAACTGAATAGTCCTGCGTAGTAATTAAAGAAAAAGTAGAAGAAGTAGTTGAGCCTTAATGTGGGTCAAGCTAAATAAGGGTCCATGGTGGATGCCTAGGGGCCAAGGGCCGATGAAGGGCGTGGTTAGGCTACGATAAGCCTCGGTCAGCTGCCTAACAAGCTTAGCCGGGGATTCCCGAATGGGGGAACCTCTCCGAGTGAACCTCGGAGGCCTTCCGAATCGGTCGGAAGAAGGTAAGTGGGGGAACTGAAACATCTAAGTACCCCGAGGAAAAGAAATCAAAAGAGATTCCCTTAGTAGTGGCGAACGAACGGGGAACAGCCCAAACCTCAAGGACTTAGTGGACTGGAGTCCTATGTCCCTGAGGGGTTGTAAGACATGCCTAGAGGAGCTCCAGCATCCTCAAGGGAGTTACAAACCTCCTCTCTAGTCGAAGGAACCTGGGAAGGGCAGCCAAAGAGGGTGATAGCCCCGTAGACAAAAGAGAGTAGGCTCCCGGTGTTGTTCTTGAGTACCACGGGACACGAGGAATCCTGTGCGAATCTGGGGGGACCATCCTCCAAGGCTAAATACCCTTGGCCACCGATAGTGAACCAGTACCGTGAGGGAAAGGTGAAAAGTACCCCGTGAGGGGAGTGAAATAGACCTGAAACCGTGGACCTACACACCGTGGGAGTCCCGACTTTGTCGTGGATAACCGCGTGCCTATTGAAGAATGAGCCGGCGAGTTAATCTATGTAGCAAGGTTAAGGAACTGTCGTTCCGGAGCCGAAGCGAAAGCGAGTCCTAATAGGGCGCTCTAGTTGCATGGATTAGACCCGAAACCGGGTGAGCTACCCATGGCCAGGATGAAGTCCCGATAATCTCGGGATGAAGGTCCGAACCCGTGTACGGTGCAAAGTGCTGGGATGAGCTGTGGGTAGAGGTGAAATGCCAATCGAACCCGGAGATAGCTGGTTCTCCCCGAAATGTATTTAGGTGCAGCCTCAAGGTAGTCTTGGGGAGGTAGGGCACTGGATGGGCTAGGGGGCGCGAGCTTACCAAACCCAACCAAACCACGAATGCCTCAAGATGGTCCTTGGGAGTGAGTCAGTGGGGGATAAGCTCCATTGGCAAAAGGGAAACAGCCCAGACCGCAGGCTAAGGTCCCGGAGTGCGGGCTAAGTGGTAAAGGAAGTAGAGTCGCTAAAACAGCCAGGAGGTTGGCTCAGAAGCAGCCATCCTTTAAAGAGTGCGTAACAGCTCACTGGTCGAGGGATTCTGCGCCGAAAATGTAACGGGGCTTAAGCCCGCCACCGAAGCCGCGGTTCCCCGACTTATGTCGGGGAAGGTAGGGGAGCGTTCTTAGGGCAGCGAAGTTCAGATGTGAATCTGGGTGGAGCCCTGAGAAGTGAGAATGCCGGCATGAGTAGCGACAATGCCGATGAGAATTCGGCACACCGTAAGCCCAAGGTTTCCTACGCAACGTTGATCGACGTAGGGTCAGTCGGGCCTAAGCCGTAGCCTAAAGGCAAAGGCGATGGACAACGGGTCAACATTCCCGTACCGCTGCTGTCTCGTTTTAAAGCAAAGGGGGGACACGGACAGGTAGGCGAAGCGTGCCTATTGGACATGGTGCGTCCTGCCTCGTAGGCCAGGCCGGAGTAGGCAAATCCGCTCCGGCGTTATGAGTTGAGGAGGCAGGGAACTCGAGGGCATTAGCCCTCGGGAACTCCGTTGAACCTATGCCGTCGAGAAAAGCCTCGTTG
>OZ252215.1:435000-3283105 GCA_965249025.1 Dehalococcoidia bacterium
CCACGGTTGGTGTCCTGGCGACTTGGCTGTGGCCGGTGGAGTGGACAGCACATAATAACCTGGTTATGGCCCTTTTGGCACTCCTCGTTTTTATGGCTGGTCGCTACCCGTTTAAATTGTCTCCTCAAGTGGAAGCCTCTATTTTTACGGTACCACTCTTTATGTCGGTTTTACTCCTTCATCCAGCCCAGGCAATTCTCGTAGGAGTCTCAGGCTTATTTCTTTCGGAAATTACACAGCGCCGTCTTATAAGAGTAGCCCTATTCAACATAGGGGTCGCCGCTGTGATCGCGGGGTTAGGCAGTTTGGTTTTTTGGTCGCTGGCCGGCGCCCAGGATGGACTATCTCTGATAAGGGGTCGAACTCTCCTGGGAGTCCTGGCGGCTGGAAGTGTTCTCCATGTATCTAACATTTTGCTGGTGGCCTTTGTAGTTACCCTTCGCAAGGGCAGAAGCTTCTGGAAGAGATGGAAAGAGACCTGGGCCCTTGACTTCATACAGGAAGGTGGCCTTCTTGTGCTGGGATTTCTGGCCGCCCTTTTGGCAGTTACGGCTTGGTGGGCGGCCACGCTTCTAATAGTCCCAGTGGCCTTGGCATACTTTGCCTTTAGACGCAGTGTAGAGGAGATAATACGAAACGCTAAGCTAGCGGAGGAGTTAGAGACTAGCCTTCAGGAGCTCAAGCAGACTCAAGCGCAGCTAGTTCAATCGGCAAAGCTGGCCTCTATTGGCGTTCTGGCGGCGGGGGTGGCGCACGAGGTAAACAACCCCATGTTTGCTATATTAGGGAGGGCCCAGTTGCTGTTGAGAAACTCAGAGAGGCATCTCAAGTCCGAGCGGGCCTTGCGATACATCAATGACGTTCAAGAAATGGCCCAAAGGGTCTCCAAGGTAGTTAAGGATCTGTTAGACTATTTTAGGCCAACGGACTCCTTTGAGCTGATGAAACTGCCTGATGCTATGAACAGCGCTTCGGACTTGGTTGGAAAACTCGCCAGCACCAAAGGCATAAAAATTGTGAAGGAATACAGGGACACCAACCCTATAAAAGGGGTCCCGAGCCAGGTCCAGCAGGTGTTTGTAAACCTCCTTCTAAATTCTCTGGATGCTACCTCTGCGGGGGGACAGATAACCCTTGGAACCACATCAGAAAACGGCGTAAGCATAGCCTACGTCAAAGACACTGGCGTGGGTATCTCAGAGGATGTCTTGTCTAGGGTTATTGAACCCTTCTTTACTACCAAGGATGTTGGCAAGGGAACTGGCCTTGGCCTATTTATCTCCCACAAGATCATATCGGCCCACAACGGAGAGATCTCCATTCACAGCAAAATTGGAGAAGGTTGTCAGGTAACGGTGAAGTTCCCAACTATTGAACTAGTCGAACAAGCAGCTAGCTGATATCGTCGTAGCGGTAGCCCACACCCCATACGGTAACGATGTGCTTGGGTCTCTTGGGGTCCTTTTCTACCTTCTTCCGTAGGCTAGACATGTGTCACTTTACCACTGTTGGCTCATATAGAAGAGACCCCCACACCTCTTTCAGCATTTCGCTTATAGAGGCAACCTTGCCACGCCTTTGAGCCAGAAAGAAGAGTAAACGGAATTCAGTAGGAATTAAATCTACGTGCCTACCCCTAACCAATACATTGTGCCGCTCTGAGTCGATGTCCAATAAGGAGTCCACGTATCGGGGCTGAGGATCGGCAGGCTGACCAAGCTGAGCTCTCCGGAGCATCGCAGCTATCCTGGCTGTAAACTCTGCCATCTCAATGGGCTTGACCACGTACTCATCGGCTCCTAAGTCCAGACCACGCACCTTGTCAAACTGGTTGCTCAACGCGCTCAGGATCATAATTGGCACGCTAGACACATCCCTTATGCGGCGGCACAGCTCAAATCCATCAATGCCGGGCATTCGTAGGTCTACCACTACCAGGTCTGGTCGGTGATCGAACAGCAGACGGAGGCCATCTTGGCCGTTGCCCGCTTGGAAGACTGGGTAGCCCTCCCCCTCTAGCCACTCGGCTAACATCTCACGCACCTGATCCTCGTCTTCCACTATCAAGATCTTAGAAGCCATTCTGCTTTTCTTTGTTGTGTTCTTGGACGCTCCACTTTTCGTACAAGAATACACTATATTATCAAATTAGTCGCTCCATAGAGGCCACAGCAAGGACATGCAAACAATTTCCTTACATTTCACAAATTCCAACTAAACTGAATTGGGAGTAAGCTATTAAACACATGCATTGTAGGGTGTCAGCGCAATTGGACACTATTGAGGCCTAGAAAACCGAAGAGGTTGGGGGTGTGGTAGAGGCTCCTTCAGAGGGGTAGATTAACCCTAAGTGAAAGGAGTCATTGATGACCCAGGTAGAGGATCAGGCCAGTCAAGCTGAGGAGCGAAGCCAGGAGACACGAAGCTTCGTGCGTCAGGTCCGTGCAGCGACCCGCCGTAAGTATACCCCCGAAGAGAAGATCCGTGTCGTCCTGGAGGGCTTTAGCCGGGAGGTCACTGTCAATGACCTGTGCAGGCGAGAGGGGATCAAGCCCCACTCCTACTACGCCTGGACGAAGGAGTTCATGGAAGCTGGGAAGGAGAGGTTGACTCGGGACAGTGTGCGTGATGCGACCCGGCAAGAGATAGAGCAGCTCAAGCGGGAGAACAGTGAACTGAAGCAGCTGGTGGGTGAGTTGTCCCTGGAGTTGCACCGCTTCAAAAAACAGCTCTGCCGCCCCTACACGACAACGGCACCGTCGCATGAGCGTAGTGGAACAATCGAAGGTCGTGGCTGAGGTGGAGCGACATGGTAGAGGGAAGAACAGGCGACTCAGGGAGCTTGGCATTTCCAGGAGCACGTATTATTGGTGGAGGTGGAGGCACCGGCAGGGTAGTTGGGAGGGTACGGAAGGAACTGAGAGGCCCTGGAATCGCCTGCGTCCAGAAGAGGAGGCAGTAGTGCTGGCGGCAGCCCGTGTGATGCCGACGTGGCGAAGCCGGCAGTTGGCGGCTTCGCTCACCGACCACAGAGGCCTATCGGTCTCCGCCTCCACAGTCTATCGTATCCTGAGACGGGAGGGTCTGGTGAAACGGATCGAATACCAGTTGGCAGCGGGCAAAGAGTAGCAGCACAAGACCACAGGGCCCCACCAGCTGTGGGCCACCGATGCTTCCTACTTCCGTGTAGTGAGATGGGGCTACTACTACCTCGTGACGGTGATGGACGACTACTCCCGGTTCATCTTGGCCTGGAAGGTGCAACGGGACATGACGGCCGACTCCCTCATAGAGGTGGTCCAGCAAGCTGTTGACTCTACTGGTATGACTGATGTACCTCTGGAGGATCGGACCAAGCTCCTCTCAGATAATGGCTCAGGTTATGTATCGCGGGCCTTCCGCGAGTACATGCGGGTGGTGGGCATTCGCCACGTCCTGGCAGCACCCTATCACCCTCAGACCAACGGGAAGCTGGAGAGATATCACCGAACCCTGAAAGACGACATTAACCAGGTGCCATACGAGGTGGTGGAAGACCTGGAGGCGGCCATCCGGGACTTCGTCGAGTTCTACAACTACCGGAGATATCATCAGGCGCTCAGGGTTGTAACTCCGGCTGACGTGCTGGAAGGCCGTCTGGAGGCAATTCTAGCCCAGAGGAAGGAGGTACAGCGAGAGACTTTTGACCGGCGGAGGCGGTACAATCAGGAGGTCAGAGAAACCCTCAAACCAGGAGCTTCTTCACCCCAATCTCTCGGACCCAGAACTGTCCAAAACCGCTGACACCCAACACACATGCACATCACGACGGAGGCTCTAGTTGGAACCCGAAAATATCCTAGTGGTGGACGATGAAGATTATATCAGAGAGATGGTCATTGATGTCCTGCAGGAGCAGGGATACGAAAGTGCTGGGGCCAGAGACTACGATAGCGCCATTGCCTTGCTCTCTGACAGCCATTTCGATCTGCTCATTCTTGATATTATGATGCCCGGCCGTTCTGGCATTGAGCTGTTCCAATACGTGATCGAAAACGAGATAGATAGCGGTGTCGTATTCATGACCGCCAGGCGTGACACGGATATTGCCGTTAATACTATCAAGAGTGGAGCGCTGGATTACATAGTCAAACCCGTCGACATCAACAGATTGGATGACATTGTCAGATCGGCTTTGGAAAAAAGAAGCGCTCTCAAGGCCTCTGTGGACTATAGAAGTGAATTGGAGCAAAAGGTTGAAAAGCACACACATGCTCGAGAATAGGCTGCGGGAGATCAGCGCCCTTAATAACATGCTTCAATCTACAGTTGTCGCCAGAGAGGAGCTGTCGGAGCTAGCAGACAAGATAGCTCGCTCCGCTACGGAGACCGCCAACCTCCTTCAGAAGATGGCAGAGCAATTGAGGGAAATACCTAAGAAGCTCGACTTTGCCGTCCAAAGAGGAGTCCTCTTTGAATACGACGACTCATCTATAATAGTCACTTTGTAAACATAGGTTCAATCGGCCTTTCCCAGCGCACCCTCGAGCAGGTCCATAATCGGGTCCCTTTCCGGAAGTCCACGACCTGTTTCGCGGTTTTACAAGCTGGTAGAGTCATCTATGCCCTTTTGCCTATGGCTGCCTTATGATATACTTCTCAAGTCTGGACTGACTTCTACATAGTGGTTCCGTTCTTCAATTCCTTACGTAAGTGTGTAGTACGGTAAATCTGGACTGAGACCACAAATCTAACTGAGACGGTAGACTATGGCCGAAATGATTGAGTTCATTCCCAACGGTACGGTAACTAGCGCCAAGGGGTTCTTGGCTGGAGCCACATATGCTGGGCTAAAGACATATGCTCCAGATAAGCTGGATCTTGGCGTTCTCGTGTCGGACAGCTCTTGTATCGCTGCCGGTATGTTTAGCACCAACAAAATCCTCTCCCCCTCTGTAACCTTGACCAAACAACACATAGCATTGGGAAAGGCGAGTGCCATAGCCGCCAACAGCGGATGTGCCAACGCATGCGTCGGTGAGCAAGGGTTGAAGGACGCTCAGGAGATGGTCTCCTTGGCGGCTAATCATTTGGACATCAAGCCTGAAGAGGTTCTGATCTGCAGCACAGGAATCATAGGCGTAGAGCTTCCCATGGCCCTTATTAGGAAGAACATAAGCAACATTCGCCTCTCCCCCGAAGGTGGACATCAACTAGCCCAGGCCATCATGACGACGGATACACATCCTAAGGAGATGGCCGTCTCCCTGAAAGTCGATGGCAAGAATGTCACCATTGGAGGGATAACCAAGGGATCGGGAATGATTCATCCTAACCTGGCTACGATGCTCTCCTTTATCGCCACCGATGCTGCCGTAGAGCCGTCCTTTCTTCAAGATGCCTTGCGGGAGGCCGTGAACTCTTCCTTTAACATGATCGATGTGGATGGAGACCAGAGCACTAATGATTCCGTAATCCTGCTGGCCAATGGGGCCGCTGAAAACGAATCCATCGAGGCTGGCACACCCAATGCTGTAGCCTTTCAGGAGACGCTTACCTACCTTTGTATTGGCCTCGCCAAAGAGTTGGCCCGGGACGGTGAGGGTTCTACCAAACTTATCGAGGCCGTGGTAGAGGGTGCGTGGAAAGTAGATGGTGCCAGGGCCATCGCCCGGTCGGTGGTCAGCTCTCTTTTAGTCAAAGCTGCCGTCCATGGCAACGATCCCAACTGGGGCCGCATCATGATGGCCATAGGCAAGAGCGGAGTAGACGTGGATGAGTCTAAGATAGCCCTCTACATCAGTGATATCTGCATACTGGAGGAAGGCCGCCCCATTCCCTATTTCACGGACGCCGTCGTTGCCGCTATGTCGGGCAGCGAGGTCTCCCTTCGCATACACCTCAACCTCGGGGAAGCCAGCGCCACAGCCTGGGGGTCCGAGTTGACCGAGGAGTATGTGACCTTCAATTCGGCTTACACCACCTAGTATCCTTAAGAGCTGGCTAATGGAATCCCCCGCAGAGCCCTACGATCAAATGCCTCCAGAGGATGTTATACAGGCCGTCCAGGGCGTCGTCGTGCGATTTGCTACCCAGGAAGATGTTCCTACTATCACTCGTATACAAAACCAGGGCATAGAGGATCGCATCGCCACTGTCGAGACTCGCGCCCATACCTTAGAAGAACAGTTGGAATGGTTCCGCAGCCATGGGAAACAAGAGCCTATAATGGCCGCCGACTATAAGGGAGAGGTTATTGGCTGGGCCTCCCTGAGTCGATTCTCTCATAGGCTCGCTTACCATGGCATCAAAGAGCTTTCCATTTACGTAGAACGTGGATGGAGAGGCAAAGGGGTGGGCAGCATATTACTGACGCGGCTTCTGCAGATGGCTCCTCAGCTCGATATCTACAAAATAGTCCTTAACACCCTGCCATTCAACCGGAGTGCCATTGGCCTCTACCGCAAGTTCGGTTTCCGTACCGTGGGCGTTTGGAAGAACCAGGGCAAGCTGAATAACCAGTGGGTGGACATGCTGCTCATGGAGAAGCACCTTAATTCGTCAGGGCGGGGAACCCAAATTAGGGAGCCTTCAACTTTTAAGATGGAAGAGCATCAGGAAAAGGAGCCGCCTTCCTCTATGATAGTGGTCAAGATAGGTGGTAGTACCCTTGGTAGCCATGATAATACCTTGGATAACCTAGTGACCCTTCACCACCGAGGCATAATACCTGTAGTGGTCCACGGCGGCGGAAAGGTGATCACCGACTGGATGGCAAAGCAGGGAGTAAGGCCACGCTTTGTGCGTGGCCTGCGGGTGACCGATGACGCCAGCTTGAAAATCGTCGTGGCAGTTCTCACTGGCCTGGTCAACAAGGAGTTGGTCACTGGTCTCGTAGCTCGGGGGGCCAAGGCCATAGGAATAAGCGGCGCGGACGGAGGCCTGCTTCAAGCGCGCGTTGCTGATCCATCTCTGGGTTTGGTTGGTCGAATCGATAAGGTAAACCCAGAAGCTCTGAGCCATATCATTGGCTCTGGCGCTATCCCTGTAATTGCGCCAATCGCCATTAACCTGGCCGATAGTAACGACTCTGACCAGTCTACAGGTATGCTAAATATCAACGCCGACACGGCCGCCGGCGAGATTGCCGCCGCCTTGGGCGCAAGGCAACTGATATTCCTCACCGATGTGGTCGGTATCATGGACTCTTCCAAGCGCCTGATTCCATGGCTTACTAGACAACAGGCCATGTCTCTGATACATTCAGGAACTGTGTCGGGCGGCATGACTCCTAAGTTGGAGGCATGCCTGAAAGCACTGGAAAGGGTTCCCATGACTCAGATAATCGACGGTCGAAGGCCCGGCGCCCTTCTGGACTCCATCGAAGCCGCCGACGTCGGCACTACTATTAGATAACCGAGGGACTACTATGTTTAACTTCCGGCAAAATGAAGAGGGCGGGTCTGGAAACGGTGCCCAGTTTGTGCCTCCCGACTTGGACTTTGGGCGAATCCTAAAATGGCTTCTGGTCATATTTGGTGTTGTGGCGCTCCTCGTGAGTATAAACTTCGCTCGTGGGGTATACACCAATTTGCTCTGGTTTGATCATTTAGGCTTTAGGAGTGTCTTCGTAACTATTCTCGCTACCAAAGTTTGGCTCTTCTTTGCCGGAGCTTCCGTCATTGCCATCTTCTTCACTGCCAACTTGTACTTGGCCCACCGCTTCTCAAAGGGCGTTGGTTCAATTCCCCTTCCCCAAGAGAGCATAGACCTTCTACGCCGATTCCTGATTTGGGGTATGGGTCTTGCAGTGGTCTTTATCAGCCTAATCTTTGGCGCAGTGGCATCTGGCAGGTGGGAGTCCTTTCTCAGGTTTCTGAACTCTGTCCCCTTCAACCAGACAGATCCCCAGTTCAATAAAGATATCTCCTTTTACGTGTTTACGCTGCCCGTTTTCCACTTTATTCAAGGTTGGCTTATTGGGGCGGTAGTAGTTACCTTGCTGGCTGTTGTTGCCGTATACTTTGTTAACTTTAGCCTTAGAGGCATGAATTTCACCTTCGACATTCCAGTGCGGATACATGCCTCCGCCCTTGGCGCTGCCTTCATGTTCCTCATTGCCTGGGGTCACTGGCTTGACCGATGGGAGACCCTGTTCTCTCCAAGCGGTGCCGTCTTTGGTGCTACCTACTCAGATGTTCACGCTCGCCTCCCAGTCCTCGTCCTCCTTACTGCCATAGCCGTCTCCAGCGGTATCCTTATGCTTCTGAACGTCTACCTCAGGGGTACCAGGCTGCTAGTGGGTGCCTTTGCCCTTTGGGTGGCGATTGCTCTGGTGGGCGGCGCTATATATCCCGGTCTAGTCCAGCGCTTCTCTGTGACCCCCCAAGAGTTCGCCAAAGAGCAAGAGTTCATCCAACGCAACATCGACTTCACCCTCCGCGGCTTTGCCTTGGATCGGGTTGAGGAGGATACCTTCCCCGCCGAGCAATCCGTAGACTCCCAGACCATAGCCCAAAATCGTCCTACCATAGACAATATCCGTGTATGGGACCACAGACCATTGAAGGACGCCTACAACCAGATCCAGTTTATTCGCCTCTACTACGATTTCATTGATATAGACGTTGACAGATACAACATAGACGGCCAATACCGGCAGGTGATGCTGGGCGCAAGGGAGCTGTCTCCAGAGAAGTTGCCTGCAGAGGCCCAGCGTTGGGTCAACCAGAAGCTACAGTACACCCATGGATTCGGCATAGCCATGAGCCCCGTTACGGAGTTCACCCCAGAGGGCAGGCCTCAGTTCCTTATACAGGATATACCGCCTAGTGATGACTTCTTTGATATAGAGAACCCTAGGATCTACTACGGTGAAAACACAAAGGACTTCGTTATAGTCAACAGCAATACTCAGGAGTTTGATTTTCCCACTGAGGGGGAGATCGGCTCATACAAAAGCTACGCAGGCGCGGGAGGAGTGACCCTTAGCTCTGTGGTAAGGAGGACCGCCTACGCCTGGGAGCTTGGGGACATCAACCTCCTTATCAGCGGAGAGATAACGCCCCAGAGCCGTGTTCAGTATCGTCGACAGATAACAGAACGTATACGGGCTGTAGCTCCCTTCCTCAAGCTGGACAGAGATCCGTATATTGTGACTGTCGAGGACAGGCTGTTCTGGATCCAGGACGCCTATACCGTCACCGATAGGTATCCCTATTCCGAACCCTTTGCCGACTCCTTTAACTACATACGCAATAGCGTTAAGGTCGTAGTGGACGCCTACAACGGCTCCCTGAGTTTTTATATAGCCGATGAAGCTGACCCCCTGATTAAGACCTACCAGAAGGTCTTCCCAGACCTCTTCTTGCCCATGACTCAGATGCCTGATTCTCTGAGGGAGCATATTCGCTATCCGGAAGACTTCTTTAGGGCGCAGGTCGATAAGTATCAGACCTATCATATGCGTCAGCCTCAGGTCTTCTATAACAAAGAGGATCAGTGGAGCATCCCCACGGAACTCTTCTATGAGTCCTTTCAACAAATGGAGCCCTACTACATCATAATGAGACTCCCAGGCGAGGACCAGGAAGAGTTTGTCCTGCTTATGCCATATACTCCCTCTAATAGGCCAAACCTGGTGGCGTGGCTGGCTGCTCGCAGTGACGGCGAGAACTATGGCAAACTTAAGGCCTTTTTCTTTCCTAAGGATAGACAGGTAGACGGCCCTAGCCAGATCGAGGCTCGTATAGACAACGACCCTGCCATCTCGCAACAGTTCACACTATGGGGTCAGGTAGGGTCCACTGTCATCAGAGGCAACCTTCTAGTAATACCAATAGGGCAATCCCTGCTGTATATTGAGCCCGTATTTCTTCAGGCCCAGTCCCTAGAGTTCCCAGAGCTAAAGCGGGTCATCGCTGTCAGTGGTGACAAGATTGCCATGGAACCTACATTGGTAGAAGCCCTTTCCGTTTTGGTGGGCGCCTCCGTACCTTCCCCTGTCGATGGTACAGTGACAACGCCACCTGCTACGGAGAAGCCTCCCACAGGGGAGACTCCTCAAGAGGAGGTCGAAAAACAGATTGAAGACCTGATTCAGAGTCTACAGGCTATGAAGGGCGACCTATCGAGCTTAGAAGAAGCCTTGAAACGACTTCAGGAGCTTACAGAGGGTGAGTAGATACACATAATGTTTCCGCCTGATTTGTTCACAGGAACGCGCAAGAATTGCTTGGTCTGGATTAAACTCTAGACAACTCGTTTTGAGCTTGTCTTCCCTTCGCCTCATAAGCGCTTGAAAGTAAATGTGCAGCACTAGCCTTATTGTAGTGTCACAATGGGGGTAGGATAAACTCGATAGCTATAAGCGCAGAGATGAATTCTATTGGAGGTAATTGCAGATGACCAGCGATTGGAAGGCACTGGAAAGCAAATACTATATGTTCGTCGTTAGGCGGCAGCCCGTTGTCATCACCAGAGGCCAGGGAACTAAGGTATGGGATGTGGACGGGAAAGAGTACCTGGACTTTACCTCCGGCTGGGCCGTCAACAACATAGGCCACTGCCATCCCGCCGTCGTCGATGCTGTCGCCAAGCAGGCCCATACCCTTATGCAGACCTCTAACCAGTTCTACACCACTCCCCAGCTCCAGCTTGCCCAGATACTGGCCGAAAACACTTGCCTGGACAAAATCTTCATTTGCAACAGTGGCGCTGAGGCAAACGAGGGCGCTGCAAAGCTGGCCCGCAAGTATGGCAAGCTTCACCGCAACGGCGCCTATGAGATAATCACTGCCCTTAACTCCTTCCACGGGCGGACTATGGCCATGGTCGCCGCCACGGGTCAGCCCCACTACCAGGCGGCCTGGACTCCGTTGCCGCCAGGCTATGTCAACGTCTCCTACGACGATATCGACGCCATCAAGGGGGCCACTTCTGACAAAACCTGCGCCGTCATGATAGAACCTGTCCAAGGCGAGGGTGGCGTCAACATACCCTCCAGAGACTACCTCAAGCAGGTTCGTGAGTGGTGTGACCAAAATGGTCTTCTCCTCATATTCGATGAAATCCAGACGGGCTTCGGACGCCTGGGCACCCTCTTCGGCTACCAGTATTTCGATGTGGAGCCGGATGTCATGACAATGGCCAAGGCCCTGGGCAGCGGAGCGCCCATTGGGGCCTTCATGGCCAAGGATAGCGCCTGCGTCCTGGAGCCAGGTGACCACGGCTCCACATTCGGCGGCAATGCCCTCACCTGTGCTGCTGCCTATGCCTCCGCCAAGGTCATCATCGAGGAGGATATTCCCTCCAATGCCAAGAAGATGGGCGAATACTTCACGCAGGGCCTCAACGCTCTCAAGCAGCGCCACGAATTTGTCAAAGATATCCGTGGCATTGGCCTGCTTATCGCTATGGAGTTCAATTCAGACCTCTCTCCCAAGGTGGTGGCTGCCTGCAACGGATTGGGCCTCCTCCTCAACCCCCTTAAGCCCAACGCTATCAGGTTCATGCCACCTCTGACTGTCACCAGAAAGGAGATAGACCAGGCCCTGGGAATCCTGGAGAAGGGCCTCATCCAGGCCGTAGAAGCTTCTTAAACTCCGTTCCTTGCTCTAAACTTGAGGGGTGGGGGCAAAGTAATTCCTGCAGTAGGGTCACAGGGAAGGTTGTGAGGGAAGAATAACGTAATAAACGTTGGGCTAATCATAAGTCTGCCTACACTCAAAGCGTGTTCGCAGTGCGGGCTGAAGGAGAATTCATAAAAAAGGAGGCTTTCAATGCCAGATAAAGATGTCGCCAAGCTAAGCTCAGACGAGCTGGCGAGCCGCCGTTACGAGCTCGTCCAGGAGCTAGGTAAGTACGATCTTGAATTAGAGCGGCGTAGACAGCAAAAACGAATACATGTGAAAGGCTCAGAGTTAAGATGGCGGGAGGGTCCCCTGGTAAAGCCCCTGGCGGGCGAGATTTCCATAAGCACAACCCCCATAATCACCCCAGAGCGAGGATTTGATGTGACTACCTTGTTAGCCTTTATGGGAGAGGTGCCTCCTAAGTCCACAGGTGGCAAGTACCACAGGCACAACGAGGCCATCAAATACTACCTGAGCGGCCGAGGCGTTGAGATAGTCGGCGACAAGGAGTATCAAGTGGAAGCGGGCGACTTAATTTTCATCCCTGCCAACGTCTGGCACGGCACCCAGAACCCCTATGACGAACCTCTGCGCTTCTACGCCGTAGCCCAGCAACCGGGCAACCCCGTCCAGACTCCTGCTCCATATGTCCAAGACGTTGAATAGCTTGGCGAGTTCGTAAAGTATTTGCCCAGCGTGCCCGCGTCATAGGGCGGGTTAGCATGTATAATAACGTTAATGTCATTTGCCTGAGTAGCTACAACAGTTAATAAAGTCCACGTTGTTTTGGTGCTCTGATTCTCAGGGGAGAGAAATCGCCATGCCTAGTAAAAAGAAGGTAGTCCTAGCCTACAGCGGGGGCCTTGACACCTCCGTTGCTGTACCTTGGATCGCCGAGAAGCACAACGCCGACGTCATAACCCTCACCATCGACCTGGGTGCTCAGAAGGACCTCGTCGACGTGAAGGAGCGGGCCTTAAAGGCAGGCGCCGTCCAGGCCTACGTCATCGACGCCCGCGAGACCTTTATAAACGAGTACGTCTTCCCTGCCCTCCAGGCGGGCGCTATCTATGAAGGCCAATATCCCCTGGCGACGGCCCTTGCCAGGCCCCTCATTGCTCGCCATCTGGTAGAGGTCGCCCTCAGAGATGGCGCTGAGGCCGTGGCCCACGGCTGCACTGGCAAAGGAAATGACCAGGTTCGCTTCGACGTGGCCGTCGCTGCTCTGGCTCCCCACTTCGAAATCATCGCCCCCGCCCGCGAGTGGGGCATGAGCCGCGAGGAGGAGCTTGAGTACGCCAAGCGAAAGGGTCTCAACCTCACCTTCAAAAAGGAGAGCCTCTATTCTATCGACGAAAACCTCTGGGGCCGCTCCATCGAGGCTGGTGTTTTGGAAGACCCCTGGCGGGAACCCCCTGAGGACGCATATGCCTGGACAAAGCCCGTCTCCGAAACGCCTAGCGACCCTGCCTACATCGAGGTCCAGTTCCAACAAGGCGTTCCTGTCGCCATCGACGGCGAGGGAATGAGTGGCGTTGCCATCGTAGAGTACCTCCACAGTCTTGGTGGTGAGCACGGTGTGGGACGCATCGACCACGTGGAGAACCGCCTCATAGGAATCAAGTCACGGGAGGTCTACGAGGCCCCCGCAGCCGTCATCCTCAATATTGCCCACCGTGCCTTGGAGACTCTAACCCTTGGCAAAGAGCAGGTCCGTATGAAGGATAGCGTCGCCCAGGAGTACGCCGACCTGGTCTACAACGGCCTCTGGTACACAGCCCACAAGGAAGACCTGGACGCCTACGTCAAGAGCACCCAGCGCTACGTCACAGGCAGCGTTAAAGTCCGTTTGCACAAGGGTACATGCGCCGTCGCGGGCCGCAAGTCCGACCAGTCCCTCTATTCCTACGAGCTGGCCACCTACGACAAAGAAGACCAGTTCGACCACCAGGCCGCCGAAGGCTTCATTAAAGTCTATGGCCTCTCCGTACGCACTCAGTCCCGCATACACAAACGTGGACTAAGGTAGGCGTTACTGTTTTGCCACTCCTAGGAAAATACAGGCATTGAGGCGGGGTTGTCATGCTGAGGACTTTGTCCGCCGAAGGGCGGACTCCGTCCCCCCGAAGGAGGAGTCGGTCGAACGCCGTCATTGAAAATGCCTCTCGCCGACGAAGCATCCGACCCTCCTTTTATGCTACGCCCTTCCTTTAGAGTGTGATGCAAACCACCGTTCATGGTGACCTTGCCCTGCCTGTCCCGACCTGTCGGGACACTCGACTTGTTAAGGTAGAACCATCATCCTCAGCCTGTCCAAGGAGGGAGGGTCATGGATGGAAGAATAACGTACTTCCAGCATTCGCCTTATGAGGCATTCGCAGATAGGCAACGAGTCGAAGTGCGGTAGTTATAGACTTGCAAACCCTCCACCAAAACTGTACCGTAATGCAAGAAAATCTAACTCTATCACTCCCTCTCTCGCTCTGCGGGTGAGGGCCGACTCAAGCCCATATCAGTGAAATGACACAAGACCTGCCACCATACACATCCACCATCCACTACGAGCGTCGCCTCTGCAAGTACGATATAGTCGGCTCTATGGCCCACGTCAAGATGCTGGCTAGGCAGCGCATCGTCTCCCAAGAAGACGTTGACTCCATACTTGACGGTCTTCATGCTATCCAGGAAGAGATAGAGCAGGGTGTCTTTCCCTGGCGTGAAGGCCTGGAAGACATCCACATGAACATCGAGGCCCGCCTCTTCGACAAGATTGGCGACGCCGCAGGACGACTCCACACTGCCCGCTCCCGCAACGACCAGATAGTCACAGACGTCCGTCTCCATGCCAAGGACGTCATCAATGAGACCCTGACCCGCATAGGCCGTCTCCAAGAGGCCCTTCTTGACCAGGCAGACGCCAACAGGACTACCGTCTTGCCTGGATACACCCACCTTCAGCGGGCGCAGCCTGTTCTCCTTGCCCACCATCACCTCGCCTACTTCGAGATGCTGGAGCGGGACAAGGAGCGCTTCAAGCAGGCATACCACAGGGCGGATGTCCTTCCTTTAGGCAGCGGCGCCCTCGCCGGCGTGCCCTACCCAATAGACCGAGAGTTCGTTGCCAGTGAGCTAGGCTTCAGTCGCATATCTCGCAACAGCATGGATGCCGTCGCCGACCGCGACTATCTCCTGGACTTCCACTCGGCCGCTGCCATCTGCATGATGCACCTATCCCGTCTGGCAGAGGAGCTTATTCTCTGGTCCTCGGAGGAGTTTCGTTTCATTCGCCTTGCCGATCAGTACACTACCGGCAGCAGCATCATGCCCCAGAAACGCAACCCCGACTTCGCCGAGCTGGCCCGTGGCAAGACAGGCCGCGTCTATGGCCACCTCATGGGCCTCCTCACCCTCATGAAGGGCCTGCCCCTCACCTACAATCGCGACATGCAGGACGACAAGGAGGGCTTCTTCGACACCGTGGACACCCTGCTGCCTACCCTGGACGCCTTCGCCGGCATGGTCTCTACCATGACTGTCAACGCCGACCGCATGCGCGAAGCCACCGAGGAGGGCGGATACCTTCTGGCTACCGACATCGCCGACTATCTGGTCTCCAGGGGAACTCCCTTTCGAGAGGCCCACGGTATCTCCCAGCGTTTATCCAGATATGCTCACGCTGAAGGCAAAACTTTCGATGAATTAACGATAGAGGAATACAAAACATTCTCCAATAAGTTCGACAAGGATGTCTTATCCATAACAGTCGACTCCTCCGTTGCCGCTCGTGACGTACCCGGCGGCACCGCGCCCAGCAGGGTAGAGCAGGCCCTGGCCGAGGCCAAGCGACTCCTGGAGGCCGACGATGCCCCCTGAGCAGCGCACCATCGTAAATTACTCGCTCACCCTGAGCCTGTCGAAGGGTCGCCCTGAGCCCTTCGCTCTGTCATTCCGAGAACCACGATTTAT
This sequence comes from Dehalococcoidia bacterium, assembly GCA_965249025.1. Lineage (GTDB taxonomy): Bacteria > Chloroflexota > Dehalococcoidia > Lucifugimonadales > CAYTFF01. Next base: position 450,579 of record OZ252215.1, read on the forward strand.
CGGGGGACGAGGAATCTTTCGCACCACCGTTTCTGTCATTCTGAGGAACGTAGCGACGAAGAATCCTCGGTCAGCACTCCCGTTCACCCTGAGCCGTTTGCCCTGTCATTCCGAGGAGTCCCGAATCGTCGGAACGACGAGGAATCTGTCGTACCGCCTACTAGTCCCGCTTCAGGAGGCCCGCCATGCCCCCTGAGCACACCATCAAGCTCGCCCCCTCCATCCTCTCCGCCGACTTCGCGCGACTGGGAGAGCAGGTCGCCGAGGCCACCAAGGCCGGCGTCGACTACATTCATGTTGACATAATGGACGGCCACTTCGTTCCCAGAATCACCTGGGGCCCAGACACCGTCGCCGCCCTCAAGTCCTGGACAGACCTACCTCTGGACGTTCACCTCATGATCGCCGAGCCTGAGCGCCACGTGCAGTCCTTCCTCGACGCCGGCGCCGACATCGTAACCGTCCACGTGGAGGCCTGTACACACCTCCATCGCATCATCGACCTGGTCAAGAGCCACGGCGCTAGGGTAGGGGTCGCCATCAACCCCGGCACTTCCGTCCTGGAGATCGAGGGCGTCCTCCTCTGGCTCGACCAGGTGCTGGTTATGACCGTCAATCCCGGGCTACCCGGCCAGAAGTACATCGACGGCATCGAGAAGAAGGTGGCCCGCGTCTACGGCATCATGGACCGACGGGAGGGCGTTACGGCGGACATGGAAGTCGACGGCGGCATCAACCCCGACACCGCCCCCCTCGTCGCCCAGGCTGGTGCCAACATCCTCGTCGCCGGCTCCGCCATATTCAACGACAACGCCTCCGTTGCAGAAAACGTGGCGCGGATAAGGGAGCGGGTGAGTGGCATCTAATGTAGATGATTGGAAGCCTTGCGTCTTCGATAGAAGGGTACTCCAAACATACTTTCCTCAAGTTTCTGAAACTTGAATCCGCTAAACGCTCCTCTGTCTATTATGCTGAACCACTCAAGTCGCTTTTTCAAAAAAGTGTAACTCACGGGGGCCGGACACTCTCTTTTAAGGTGAACGACATCCTCGGCAGTACAATGCCCATTGGTAAGTCCCATCTGATTAACTAAGTCTAGGAACTCATCTTCGGGATATACAAATTCAGCTGCAAATATCTCTGCTCCAATTTCAATGGCAGGCCCGTTTGACCAAGATACTTCAGTATTACAGCCCAAAATGCCTTGTTCAGCGAGATTTCTATCTATATAGTGATGTTTCAGTTCGTGAGCCATAGTAAAGATTCGTGGTTCTTTGGGTTTTATATTAGCGTTAATCAAAACATATGGGTCACCATCAATTACCATATAAGCTCCGCGAACTTTGCGAAGTTTGTAATGCCAAAGGTCGATTTTGATACCTTCTTCACGATATATTTTCCGTAAAGAAGCTAAGGAGATACTCTTAAAAGTTAAGCTATGCTTACCCTTTACGCGTCTGGCCAACGCTTTTAAGTTGTCCGACTTCACCTAGTTCTCCTGCGCTTTTGTTTTTGTAATGCTTTTTTCGCGCGAATAAAATCGGCATACCGTTGCAACTCCTCTATATCTTCTTCTGGTAGGTCTCCTGTGGCACTCAACAAAGCTTGAAGTTTCTCTACTGGGGGTTTTACTGAGCTAGGCAGGAAGGCCCATATCGGTTCACCTAATTCCCTTGAAAGTTTCTCAAGCTCAGCCACATCAAGTTTGTATGTGGCCGTCTCCCACCTAGAAATGGTGTTTGCGCTAGTACCAATTTTTTCGGCTAACTGTTCCTGGGTCATGCGGAAGTTTGTTCGGTAAATACGTATTTTGTTGCCGATATACTTGTAGATCTCTTCTTGACTAGACATTCATCCTCCTACAGGATATTGCCTCCTATTGATGTTGACAACGTTCACTCTTTATGCTATATTCCTATAACAGGATACACCATCCTAAAAGTGTTGGCTAGTGTCCAATGTCAGTCTTGGTAGACAATCTTAATTGCGTGGAGGTAATCATGACCGAACAAAATAACAAAGGCAAGCCACCCGGGGTACCACCTGTGGAGCCAGGTAAGCCAGAAGAGCCAGGTAAGCCGCCAGGCGTGCCACCAGTTGAGACGCCAAGGCGTCCAGTGAGACCTGAGCGTCCTCATGGGGGCCACCTTTAAGATGACATGGTGGATGAACCCGGACCCTTGGCGATCTGAAGTTGAGGATGTAAAGAGAAATTATCCAGATGCTGAGTGGTTTGATGTTGAGGCTACCAAAACCCGTACACGGTTGTGGAGATTAACGTTTGATCCAATTCCGCGTCAGGATGAGCTTTACCAAGTGCTTCATGACCTGGATAAAGGTTACGCTGTAAATATTGGTCAGTCTGGTAATGTGGACCATTCTGACTTAGATTGTGGCTTATCTTTAGAATATCACCCCATAGCGTTCAATCATGTAAAACTCAGACCTCAGACCTATAAGGTGGAATTTACATATCCAGACTCTCCGCATCGGGCAGCTGGCTCGGTTCATCCCAATGCAAGGGTACTTGTGCCGGAAATTTCAGTCCGTACTTACCCAAAACATCCTCATATGTATGTTGGTCTCAGTGGAGATTCCTGGGGATGTCCTTTATCGCCGCAGGCTACTGGTTGGCGATGGGAGAAAGGTGCTACAGTGCGTTATCTTGACCAAGTGGCGATTTGGCTAGTTAAGTCTGCGGTTTGGATAGCAACAGGTGGAGGCGTCTTATCATTCGGAAAATGGATTGGACCTGACACACCGCATACTCCGCTGGAGCTATTGAGAATGACAAACCCCGCAGGCCCTTGTTGGTGTGGTAGAGGGAAAGTGTACCAAAACTGTCATATTATGGATGATATAAATAAGGCAGCTAGTAGTCTGCATGTAGCCTAAATCTACATCTCTCTTGCTCATCATCCCCACCCCTCTAGCGTCGCTTCCTCCCACTCCTCGTTAATCTCGGCATTCTCCTCACGTCTGGCTTTGTAGCCCTCTGCCATCTCTTTTCTGAGCGTCTCTTTTTCAAGCATATCTTTGTTCATCTATAGATACTCCTCGGAATGACTATATCAGATATAACTCTAGCCTTTTGCTGTCATTCTAAACGTTCCCCCCAAGTCATACCATTTATGGTGTGGTGCAAACCCACCTACTGCGGTGCCCGAAAGCAGCCGTCCACGTGGTCGTTGACCATGCCGATATAGGCGTAACAGATGGTCGGCCCCACAAAGCGAAACCCTCGCCTCTTCAAGTCCTTGGACATCTCCTCCGATTCCTTTGTAGAGGCTGGCATCGTCTCCAATGTAACGCCCTTGGGGTTTCGCAGCGTCTTATAGTCGGTGAACTGCCATATGTACCGATCAAAGCTCCCAAACTCAGACTGCACCTCAAGGAAGCGCTCCGCATTGGCAATGGTAGCCTCAATCTTCAACCTGTTCCTGATTATGCCAGCGTTGCCCAGCAGCCGCTTCATATCTTCTTCGTCGTACCGCCGCACCTTCACCGGATCAAACCCGTCGAAGGCCTCACGGAAGCTCTTCCTCTTATGCAGCACTGTTCGCCACGAGAGTCCAGCCTGGAACGCTTCCAGCGCCAGAAACTCGAAAAGCACCTGGTCGTCGTGGGTGGGCACGCCCCACTCCTTGTCGTGGTAGCGTACCATCAGCAGGTCGTCTAGCGGCCAGGGGCATCCGGATAGTTTGTCCTGAACCATGAGCCTTCTTCTCCTCCATCGCTTAACAAAGAGACCCTCCGCCATTCGAAGGGTCTCTGCTCAAGCCAAATCTTACCTGATGGTCAGTTCTATTCCAAGTCTAGACTGCAACCCCGGACTTGTGCTGGTTCCTCATGCACCGAGTGCATACCTTCATATGTCTAAGTTTACCATCGACGAGAACCGTAGCGCGATGAACGTTGGGCGCCCAGCTTGTCCTGGTCTTCCTATTTGAATGGCTTACATTGTTGCCAAACTGTTTCCCTTTTCCACAGAGTTCACATCTAGCCATAATTCCCCTTTGACTAACAGCCGTTGATTCAGTAAAATCCTTCCATTACTTTGTGGCTTACTGAAAACACAGCCACAATATTGACATTTAGTGCTATATTAAGATATCACGCCTAACGGGATTCAGCAAGCTGGCGTCAGTATGAGAATAGGTGCGGTCATTATGGATTACTGCGACGGACACGACCTGCAGATGATGCTGGCCGCTGCTACCCGGGTCCTCAACCGAAACTATGAGTCGGTGAACGCCCTCAACGTCTTTCCAGTTCCAGACGGCGACACCGGCACCAATATGCTCCTTACCATGAAGGCCACTGTCCAAGAAGCCGAGCGTTCGGCAACCGACTCAGCATCAGAGATGGCCGCAGTTATAGCCAAGGGCGCTCTCCTTGGTGCTCGTGGAAACAGCGGCGTTATACTGTCCCAGTTCTTCAAGGGCCTATCCGAAGGGTTAAGGGGTAAAGAGAAGTTCAACGGCGCGGATCTGGTCCAGGCGCTTCAAGAGGCCACCAAGTGGGCCTACAAAGCCGTGGGTCAACCTGTCGAGGGCACCATCCTTACCGTTATCCGTGAGGCCGCTCAGGCTGCCACCGAGAGAGGCGCATCTGGGGGCAATCTCATAGACATCTTGGAGGCAGCCCGCGATGCCTGCAGAAGTGCCGTGGCCAATACGCCAACTCTGCTAGACATACTTCGAGAAGCGGGTGTAGTCGATGCCGGTGGCCAGGGCCTCTGTTTCATCGTCGAAGGCTTCCTGAGCTATCTCAAAGGCGAAGACGTTGATGCCCTTGAGTTGGAAATAGAGCAACCCGTTGGTGTGGAGGCGTCTGCCAAGGGCGTGGTACGACAGGACTTCCTTGCTGCGACCGAGGAGGAGATCTATGGCTACTGTACCCAGTTTGCCATCTTTGGAGAGAATCTCGACCCGGATGCAGTCAAGGAAAAGGTGGCATCATTGGCCCGATCCACGGTGGTGGTGGGGGATGAAACTACAGTCAAAGTACACGCCCACACCGAAGACCCGGGAATGCTGCTTAGTTTTGGAATCTCCCTTGGCACTTTGGCCCAGGTCAAGATAGATAACATGGATGAGCAGCACCAGCAGTATATGGCCTCGCGCCGCCAGGAGGTAGAGGTAAAGGAATTAGCCATCGCTTTGGTGGCTGTGGCTGCTGGGAAGGGCCTGCAGGAGCTGTTTATCAGAAATGGCGCCTCCTCCATTGTTCCTGGAGGGGACACGATGAATCCCAGCGCTCAAGAAATCCTATTGGCGGTGGAGTCGGCACCCTCGAAGCACGTCATCGTCCTGCCCAACAATCGCAATATAGTGCTGGCGGCCCAGCAGGCCTGCGAGTTGTCCGAAAAGTCGGTGAAAGTCGTTCCGACGGAGAGCATCCCGCAGGGAGTTTGCGCTCAGTTGGCCTTCAACGTAGAAGCCAGCTTGGAGGAGAATGTGGAACGTATGGAGAGGGCGCGTACCTCTATCCGAACTGGAGAAGTTACCACCGCCGTGCGTTCTGTTACAATGAGCGGGATCCCTGTTCAGGAAGGCCAGATTATAGGGCTGTTAGAGAGAAGGCTCGTAGCAGTAGGAGATGCGCCTCAGACAGTGCTGACAGACCTCCTCCAGCAGGCCGGCTTATCTGAAGGAGACCTGGTAACCATCTATCGGGGCAACGGATTGGATGAGAGCCACGGCCAGAGAGATGTCGCTGCCATTGCAAAGCAGTTCCCTGGTGTAGAGGTGGAAGCATTCTATGGCGGACAGCCCTACTATCACTATATTGTCTCTATTGAATAGCCCTTAGGAATTTACCCGGTAATGCTATGACAATCAAGTTAGTGACAGACAGCACCTCAGACCTGCCCAAAGAGTTGGCGGGCAGCTTGGGAATAGAAGTCGTTCCCTTGAATGTCCACTTTGGCACAGAGGTCTATCAGGACGGCGTAGACATCTCTGCCGACGAGTTTTATCGCCGCTTGCAAGAAGGTAAAGTCTTTCCTTCTACCTCTCAACCATCTGTGGGCGCATTTGTGGAAGTCTACAAAAGGCTGTCCCAAGAGGCAGATGCCATACTTTCAGTTCACATCTCCTCCCTTATTAGCGGCACTTATAACTCGGCGGTTCAAGCCAGGGAGCAGGCAAATGTAGATTGCCCTATAGAAATCGTTGATACTCGACAAGCCTCCATGGGTATGGGACTCATTGCTAAGGCCACTGTGGAGGCGGTCCGAGATGGAGCTGGCCTCGATGAGGCAAGACAGGTGGCTGAGAAGGCTGCGCCTAAAGCAGAGTTCTTTGGCATGGTGGAGACCTTAGAGTATTTGCAAAAGGGTGGCAGAATTGGCAAGGCACAGGCCTTTCTTGGAACCCTCCTCAACGTTAAGCCTATCCTCACTATTAGGGAGGGTGTTGCGCATCCTCTGGAAAGATCTAGGACCAGACGCAAGGGTATTGATAAATTGTGTGAAATCGTCGATGAATATGCGCCTCTGGAAGACCTTTGCATTCTTCACAGCACTACACCTGATGACGCTGAGAATATGGCACAGCGCCTTAGCTATCTGGTGCCCAGAGAAAAGATCTTGATGGCCCGCATTGGCCCCGTGGTAGGGACCTATCTTGGCCCCGGCGCTCTAGCCGTTGCCCTGATGGGAAAAGTATAGCCGGTCATGCTGGATTGCAAGCCATTCACTTGCGTACGCTTCTCTGCCTCTGAGATCTGAGAAATTGAAGTTCTACAACCTTGTTCTACTCTAGCTCTTCCTTTATTCTGAGACTACATCAGCCTTTTGGATATATTTTCGCAAGGGCTGAGGTAAGAAAGTTATAGGGCGCGTTTAGGAAATGCCTTCACAAACCTCTCAGACAAGTTCCAAGCTAGACGCTCTTATCAAAATACTTCGACAAGAGCAGCTTAGTGGCTTTGACGATTCTACGGTAATGGGTGGCCTGGATAGGTTTTTGCACAAGTGGGCTACCGACTTGAAGCGTAAACTTGGGAAACTGCCATCCTACAAGCCAATGTCGCCCTCTGAGCGTGAGAAGTGGGCCGCCACAGCTTTGGCTCTTCTACACCCCGACATAAGTAGTCGCCATCGCGATTCACCCTCCTCAAAAAGCAAACCTAAAGCTAAACCCGCGAGAAAGGTCTCTTCGACTGGGCTGTCTTTGGATGATGACGTGATTCGCTTGCGGGCAGTCACTAACGCCAACGTGGCCAAATTTCGGCGTCTGGGTCTGGAAAAAATTCGGGACATGGTATATTTGTTCCCAAGAGGCCACAACGACTTCGCCAACGTTTGCAAGGTGGCCGAACTGGTGCCAGGCCAGGAGCAGACCACTGTTGCTACGGTGTGGGAGGCCTTGCAGGTCTCCATGGGACGCCGCATGAAATCGACTCAGGCTATCTTGGGTGATGAGACTGGCAACGTGAGGGTGGTGTGGTTCAATCAGCCTTACCTTGCTAAGACATTTCGTCCAGGAGACTGGCTAGTTATCAGCGGTAAAGTACGAGTGTTCAACGGTCGCAAGGTCTTCGAATCCCCAGAGTACGAGGTCCTGAAGGGACAGGAGGAGCTTGTTCATACGGGCCGCCTGGTGCCTGTGTATCCTTCTGTGGAAGGACTGCCACAACGCACCCTTCGCCGAGCTGTCAACGAAGCCCTGAAGATAAGCGTTCCAAAGATCAAGGAACTTTTGCCAGGTGACCTTTTGCATCGTACGGGCCTCATTGGCCTTCAGAACGCTATTCAACAGGCCCATTACCCGGATAGCGAGGCGGACAAAAGCGCCGCTAGACGTCGACTCGCCTTCGATGAGCTGCTTCTAATGCAGCTTGTCGTGCTGTCCCACAAGCGTGCCTGGCAGCAGGCGGGAGAGGCCGTTTCCCTTAAAGCCGACCAGAACCTGCTAGATGAGTTGCTGGGCGCACTTCCTTTTATCCTCACCGGCGCTCAGGACAGGGTGCTGAGGGAAATCCTCGGCGATATGGAGTCTGATCGTCCCATGAGTCGCCTCCTGCATGGGGACGTGGGCAGCGGAAAAACGGTCGTAGCCGTTACGGCTCTCCTCGTGGCCGCTTTAAGTGGCTACCAGGGAGCCTTTATGGCCCCCACTGAGATTCTTGCCGAACAGCACTTCATAAGCATCTCGCGTTTGCTCTCTGCCCTTGCGCAGCCCTTCGTGGAGGATAACCTGTTCTCTATATATGTTGACCAGTTCCCTAGGCCAATTTCGATCGCCCTTCTGACGGGGAGCCAGTCAAAACGAATAAAAGGGGATCTACGCAGTAAACTCGCCGATGGCGCTATCGATGTAGTGATAGGCACCCATGCTTTAATCCAGAAGGATGTGGAGATATCGCGCTTGGCGCTAGCGGTAGTTGATGAGCAGCACCACTTCGGCGTCGAGCAGAGGGCGGCTCTAAGAGAAAAGGGGAAGAGGCCCCATGTGTTGGCCATGTCGGCAACACCCATCCCCAGGTCTTTGGCATTGACCTTATATGGAGACCTGGATATCTCAACCCTCGATGAGCTTCCGCAAGGTAGAGAGAAGATCAAGACCAGATCGGTGCAACCCGATCAGAGGCAGCGCGCCTATGAGTTTGTTCGGAAAGAGGTGAAGGGAAAGCGACAGGCCTTTGTTATTTGTCCGCTCATAGAGGAGTCAGAGGCTATTCAGGCCAAGGCGGCCATAGGAGAGCATAAACGCCTGTCTGATGAGGTGTTCCCCGATCTACGTCTGGGCCTTCTACATGGCCGCATGTCTATGTCAGAGAAGCAGCAGGTCATGGAGAAGTTCCGGGCAAGGGACATAGACATCCTCGTCTCAACGCCTGTGGTGGAGGTGGGCATTGACGTACCCAACGCCACCGTCATGCTCATCGATGGCGCTAACAGATTCGGCCTGGCCCAGCTCCATCAGTTTCGAGGACGAGTGGGGCGAGGCCAGCACCAAAGCTATTGTCTCCTCCTGGCCGACGACCCTTCGCCAGAGGTCAGGGAACGCCTCAGGGTGTTGGAGCGCACCAATGACGGCTTCGTAGTGGCCGAAGAGGACCTGAAGTTCCGCGGACCAGGCGACTACTTGGGGACACGACAGAGTGGCCTCCCTAGCCTCCGCATGGCCCGCCTTTCCGATCAGGACATCCTTGCCATGGCGCGGAAGGAGGCGTCTCTCATGTTGGACTCAGACCCCAATTTGAAAGGCGGGGAGCATCGACAGTTGGCAGGGGTGATGCGCCGATACTCCGTCGGCATCGCCAGCGAGATGAGCTAGTCCTTTGCCTTCGTATCCTAACGCAACCAAACAATCGATTTGCTTACGAAATAGCATACGTGGAGCCTGCCTCAGTCTTGGTGACTTCTATTCTCACAGGGAAGGCGTCTTTTAGCTCCTCTATATGTGTAATCACGAATATCTTCTCAAACTCGTTCTCTATGGACTTGATGGCCTCCAGCAACCGCTCTCTCCCAGAGGCATCCTGAGTTCCGAAGCCCTCGTCTATGAAAAGGATCGGAAGAGGAGCGCCCGCACGCCGCGCCAGCAGCTTGGACAGAGCGATACGAAGGGCAAAGTTGACGCGAAAGGTCTCCCCACCGCTGAAGGTCTCGTAGCTGCGAGTGCCTAGCTCATCTGCTATCTTAATCTCCAGCGTCTCTATCGGATCACCCTGTCGGGTCTTGCGCTCCCGCTGCGTCTCCAGCTTGAGGCTCATGCGGTTATCCGTGAGGCGGCCTAATAGCTCGTTAGCATCGTCCTGAAGCTGAGGTGTGGCGCTCTCTATTATCAGCGCCTGCACACCAGACTTCCCAAAGGCCACTGCTAGCTCGTCGTATATGCTTTTTTCGCGTTGCAGTTTAGTTATGGCTCTCTGCTTTTCCGCCGTCTCTTTCTGCAAACGCTCGCACTCTTCAAGACGCTGCTCAAGCGTGCGCTTTTCGCTCATGAGAGAGAGCTGATTATTGGACAACCCTTTAAGCTCATTCTGTGCTTTCTTCAATGATAGTTCCAGTTCAGGTAGCCCCTCCATCTCCCGCTTCATGGCCTCTAATCGCTTCATCCCCTCCTCTACCTCTTGCCGACGCCTGTCAAGCATCCCCTGAGATTGCTGGAGCTTCGTGCGCTCATCGGGAAGAGACCTCTGAGCCTCCTCAATCTCTCTTTCCAGAGTTATTAGATTAGCCTGGGTCTCTCGTCGCCTCTTGTCTAGCTCCTTCTCAGTTTCGGATACCTGCGCAGATAGCGCTTGCCTTTGTGCCTCTAGCTGGTTTATCTGAGTTTCGTTCTCCCTGTAGATTTGTTTCTGATCCTTGCCCTGGCTTTCAAGCTCGGCTCTCAGGTGTTCCATACCATCCGGGCCTAAGGGCTGCTTACACACGGGACACTTCGCCTGTTCCTCGGAAAGGAGGTCAAACTTGGTGCGTAGCTCCTTCATCTCATTCAAAATCTTGGCGTTCGCCGCCTTTAACCTGTGTATCTCAGAGGCCGACTTCTGGACCTCTTCTGTCTTTTCTCTTAGCGTCTCTCTCCTCTTCTCGACCTCCTCAGCCTCCAGACGTGCCTTCGTCAACGCTCCGGCCTCCGCCTTCTGGAGTACCGTCTCAAATTTGGCTATCCTTTGGTGGTGCTCGTTTACCTGCTTTTGGAAGTGGGCCGTCTCTTGCCTGGCGTTTTGTATCTGGCGTTCCAGACCATCCATCTCTTGCTTATTGCCCTGCAATGAGGCCACGGAGCGTTGAAGGTTTTCTGCCTTCTTTTGCGCTTCTTCCACCTGAGGTGACAACTGGTGAAGAGCTTCGTTGGCGTCCTTTAGCCGGCTCTCATATTCAGGCCGACGCTCCAACTCCTGATTCATATACTGGAGGGCGATCTCAGTCTCTCGGATGTCGGCCTCTCGTTGCCGGCTGAGCTCCTTCGCCTTTGTTTCCAAAACGTCGTAATAGGCTAGGTCAAGAATCTCTCCCAGGATCCGTTTTCTTTCCGATGGAAGGGACGCGGTAAAAAGGTCTGCCTGGCCCTGTAGCAGATATGCGCTGCTTATGAAGGTGCTGTACTCCATGTGAAGCAGGTCTCTTATGCTGGCCCCCGTCTCTCGAATGGTGTTGCCGGTGATGGCGCGAAACCCATTGTCGGAGGCCACGTACAACTCCAGGATAGTGGTGCCTTGACGGCTTCTCCCCGAGCGGGAGTGCTTTCGCACCACCTTGTAACGCTGCCCTCTGGCCATAAACTCCAACTCCACGGCCATGTCTTGCTGCCCCTGGTGTATGAGCTCTTCCTGGGTCTTGGCTCTGGCCTCGCCCCATAGCGCCCACGTTATGGCATCCAGGAGAGCCGACTTTCCATTGCCGTTGTTACCGCAAATGCACGCCAGGTGTATACCCTCAAGCTCCAATGGCGAAAGGTTGTCTCGATAACACATGAAGTTGGTAAGCGACAGTCGTAAAGGCATCATATTTCAACCCACAACAATTGCTTCACCCAGGATCGGCTCCCGTATCTGAATATCAGGCTCTTTAATGCGAGACTCGTAGTATTCCAGCCCTGCTTGTTGTATGTGTATAGGGATTAGATAACGTGGCGAGACCTCTTTAATAAACTGTATCAAGTCTTTGGCGCTAGCATGTCCCGAGGCGTGAAGTCCCTCGTGCTCCTTGGGGATGCTCCATTTCCCATCGAGGCCCTCCATGGGTAGCCCGACTTCCCTCATCTGAAAATGGTCAATCCAGTTTCGGAGGCGGCGTAGGTCCATCTGCACCTCCTCATCGAAGGCCTCATGTGAAGAGTACAGGTAGAGGCTGTCAGCCTTGGGCCGTATCGATGGAAGCTGGTCCAGGTCAAAGAAGCTGAAGCACAGGATGTACCAGTCTTGGTTGCGGTTGATGTCGTCCACGGAGAGAAGCTTATGCGAGTTCTCGTCGCGGGTATTCCGCTCCCAGCGGTTGATCTGGCTCTTTGGTTCGTCTAATACGTACATGGACGGCTCGGTAGTCGAAAGCGGGACCTCTGGGTCCATGATGTGGGCAGCCTTTAGCAGGTATGCGTCCTTGGGCAGAACGACCAGACTGCGGCCAGCCTCCTTGGCAATTTGCCCGAATATTCGGAGCCTTTCGATGTTCCTGGGGCCAAAGTCGGCGATGACCAGCCCAGACGCCGCCGTGATCTCTTTCAAGGCTCTGCTATACACGTCTTCCTCTGTGAAGTTGGCCTCCAGCTCATTCTCAATACTCGCTCGCGTGCCTTCGCAGAGGAGGGCTACTGGGCGCAGCTTACGTAGCTCCTCCATGAAACGCTGGGTGGACTCGCTGACCTGACCGTGGAACCGCAAGTCGCCGGTATAGGCCACCCAGCCCGCCGAGGTCTTGACGGCAAAGGCGCACGCCCCTGGAATGGAGTGGTCTACCGGGAACGCCCGCACTTCCAGCCCTCCTACGGTCTTGGCCCTTTGTAAGTCTATTGCGTCCAGCCCCCGCGCTCCTGGAATTTCTCCCCAGAAAGCTTGCACATCGGACCTTGAGGGCTGTGTGTCCAACAGATAGAAGGGACGCTGCTTTGCGGAGACCGCCTTCCAGTTGCTCGTCTTCAGTAGCCCGTTCTTTATCTCCCTTGGGGTGGCATACACCACCTCGCTTTCAAAGCTGGTTATCCCTGAATCTTGGATTGCCTTGGCAAGAAAGGCGGTCATGCCTGTGGTGTATATGGGCAGGTCAGGGCGCAAAAAGGATATGTAGCCACTGTGGTCCATATGGGCATGGGTAAGCAACACCCCGTCAATCTTCGTGCCTCGCATGTCTCTGTAGCTCGGTGCGCCTTGAAAATGGCCCCACAAGTCATCACTGTCCTTCTCGAGGTCGCTACGGTAAAGGCCCCTCAGAGGAGGTATTAACCCCATTTCCAGTAGATCGAGAAGTCCGAACCCTGCCCTGGGGTTCAGGTACTCCTCATAGTACAACCCTCTCTGGTGAAATGGGGTGCCAAAATCGAAGAAGAGGCGGGTATCTCCGTCCTCTAATAGGAGCTGGTTCCCACCTATCTGGCGAACCCCGCCGTAACATGTAATAGATACCAAGACATGACCTCCCGTGATAGATGCCATTCTAGCACCTTTGAGCCAATTCCCAATAGACACCGTCGGCCTCAAGATTAGAGCTCTCTCTCCGAATTCCCCCCCAGTGACAGTGATTCTAGCCCTTTCCTGACAGGGTAAATAACCTTTGGTGCCAGTGCAGGGCCCTTGAAATACGTTCATGAATCGTCATTGCGAGGAGTCCCAATGTAATCGGGACGACGAAGCAATCTGGATGGGTTTGGGCCCCGCCGCCAGATTGCCACGGCCCTCCTTCGTTGGGCCTCGCACTGACATTTGCGGCGAACTTCGGGAACAGGACACTTAAAGCTAACATCAAAAGTTAAATAAGGCTTTCGCTTGCTACACCTACACGATGCCACATTTTTTAGAGTGTGGTGCTTCTTCTGCTTGCTCTGGCCAACCCCTGCCTTGACGCTATGAATCGCTCCACATACAATCAAATAGGAGGTCAGCCTTTATGTTTGAGATACTTTCGGATAAGTTAAACGCCGTCTTAAAGCGCTTGGGTAGCAAGGGGCGGCTCACTGAAAAGGACGTGGATGAGGCGTTGCGAGAAGTGCGTCTGGCCTTCCTGGAGGCCGACGTCAACTTCCGCGTGGCCAGGGACTTTGTGGCTAAAGTAAAAGAACGCGCTTTGGAAAGCCAGGTGCTACAGAGTCTTAGCCCCGGCCAACAGGTAGTCAAGATTGTTCAGGAAGAGCTGACCTCAATCCTGGGAGGAGGCGTGCACAAAATCACGCCTGGGCCTCAAACGCCATCAGTCCTCATGCTGGTAGGACTTCAAGGCTCCGGCAAGACCACTACGGCGGCAAAGCTGGCCCTTCACATGAGGCGCTCAGGCCAAAAGGCTTTGCTGATAGCGGCAGACCTTAGAAGACCGGCGGCGATAGAACAGCTTGTCACCCTGGGTAAGCAGTTGGACATACCTGTGTATCAGGAGGGTACATCCTCCACAGCGGTGAAAATTGCTCGAAATGGCCTGAAGGAGGCCAGAGACCTGGGAGTCACCTGGGCCATCCTCGACACAGGCGGCCGACTTCATATAGACGATGAGCTTATGGCAGAGTTGGAAGAGCTCCGAAGCGCCGTTTCCCCAGTTGAGACCCTCCTAGTAGTCGACGCTATGATGGGCCAGGACGCCGTCAACTCCGCCAAGGAGTTCAATGAGCGGATAGGGTTGACTGGCCTGATCCTAACCAAGCTCGATGGCGATGCCAGAGGTGGTGCCGCTCTATCCATAACCTCTGTCACAGGAGTGCCAGTCAAGTTCATGGGCGTTGGAGAGAAGGCCGATGCCCTGGAGACTCTTTACCCAGATAGACTGGCCTCTCGCATTCTGGGTATGGGAGACGTCCTTTCCCTTATAGAAAAGGCGCAGGAGACCTTTGACCAAAAAGAGGCGAGGGAGATGGAGCAGAAGATGAGGAAGGCCACATTCGACCTGGAGGACTTCCTCAACCAGCTTCAGCAGCTTAAAAAAATGGGTTCCTTTAGCCAGATTCTAGAGATGGTGCCCGGCTTCTCTCTCCTCAAGAAGAGAATGCCCGTCCAAGACCTGGACGAAGGACACCTTAAGAGGATAGAAGCCATCATCTACTCCATGACTCCTCAAGAGCGTCACAAGCCGGAGATATTAAGCGGGAGCCGCAGGCGGCGTGTAGCCATTGGGAGCGGTACCACGCCCCAGGACATTAACCAGCTCCTCAACCAGTTCAAGCAGATGCAAAAAATGATGAAGCAGATGGCTTCAGGGAAGAAGGGTATACGCAACCTCATGCAGATGATGCGATAAGCGCACCCTTCATGTCATTGCGAGGAGTCTCGACCAATCGGGACGACGTGGCAATCTCTCGCCCGCCTTCTGCCATAGCCCTTGAAGTTTGATTGGACCCAGCTCCCAAGTACGATTTTTGATTGATTCCCGGAACTTTTATTTTTTAGGGGTTTCCCAGATACGGCAAGAGGGGTATTTTTGATTGAATTCTGGCACTTTAAGGCCGCTTTTGAAGAGACGCTTCATAAGTAAAGTATACGAGAGTCGCAGCCTGCCACGTAAGAGGGAAATGGCAGATGCTCCCTACGACCCCCTCTCTAACTCTCCCCCATGACCAGGGGGAGAGAAGATCTACCCTCGCTCTCTGGGCGAGGGCATAAACACGGCAGCCGTAGGTGGCGTATCGCTATGAGCAGTGCCGCAACGCCTCAGGATGTCACCTAGTTGCTCAACCAGTTCAAGCAGATGCAGAAGATGATGAAGCAGATGGCCTCAGGAAAGAAGGGTATACGCAACCTCATGCAGATGATGCGATAAGCGCACCCTTCCTGTCATTCTGACACCGACTTGTTGGGGGAAGAATCCTCGGCGCGTCTACCACACCCACAAAACCCTCTCCTCCAGCAATAGCTAAAAGGGCAGAGAATTGATGTCTCTGCATGATGGGCGTTGCTCAACCACCTTCTCTAGTTCCGTATCAGCATCCCCGGCTGGCACCGTCTGCAGTAGTCGGTGATGCGTTGGTTAGCGGTGATATGCGTAATGGGGTTGTCGCACTGGGGACATGGCTCTCCACCCTTGCCATGCACCTGCAGAAAACCCCGTATCTTCTTATGGATATTCTCTCCAATTCGCTCCCTCAGCACCGAAACGGCCTGCCAAGGCACGGAATAGGTAGCGTCATACAGCTTTCGTAACTCTTCCTCCGACAGCGCCTTTCGTCTCTTAAAGGGAAAGACCCCTGCGGCGAACAGTATCTCATCCGAGTAGGCGTTCCCAATCCCAGACACAAATTTACCTCGGGTCAATATCCCCTTGATCTCTCCATGAAAGCCTTTTAGCTGAGCACAAAACTCATCGAACGGCAATTGACAGTCCAGTACGTCCGGGCCCTGTTCGTTAATGCAAGGCACCTCACCTATCTGAGACCTCTTAAGATAGTAGACCATACCCATCTGGCGCGAATCAAAGTACCGCAGATCGAACCCATTAGATAGGGACAGAACCAGATGTGTCGCCTTGCCGACTCGCTCGGAAGGAGAACAGTAACGCAGCCCGCCTGTGAGCATGGGATTGACCAGTAGCAGTCGCTCATCGGACATCTCCAAGATCAGGAATTTGCCGCGGCGGGAGACCTCTTCAAATGTTTTGCCTTGAATATCGTTGATGAACTCATCCGAGGCCAGGGAACGTAGCACGGTGGGCTTGAATATCTGTGCTCCCTCGACATTTGCGCTAGGGAGGTGCAGGTTGAGAAAATCCTTGATGACTTCCAGGTCGGGCGCTTCAGGCATATATCCTCTTCTTAGGGTCACCTATGGGGAACAATTAATCGGCTTGTCGGTTCTCTAAGCAGCGCTGACAGGCTGGCCTATCGCCGCAGCGTATCAGGAGTTCTGGGGACTCTGAATCATCAGAAAGCGTGGCGTCGATAAGCTTGAGGTCTTCGCCGACTATGCCTTTTTTGCCGCATAGGCTGCACGCGGACACGCTGTGTTCGTATTTGAGCCTCAGTTGATTGAGCTTGCGGCGATCTATCATATCAAACAAAGGCGAAACGGCTGCCTTGTACAGACAGCCGCTCTTTTAGCAGTCTAGTTTACTCTAAGAAATCCCGCAACTTCTTGGATCGGCTTGGGTGCCGAAGTTTCCGCAGAGCCTTGGCCTCTATTTGGCGTATGCGTTCTCTGGTTACACCAAACTCCTGGCCTACCTCTTCCAGGGTGCGGCTGCGGCCGTCCTCAAGGCCGAATCGTAGCTGTAGAACTCGCTTCTCCCTCCCATTCAGCGTGTCCAAGACATCTTCGACCTGTTCTTTCAATAATTGGTAGGATGCGGCGTCCGGGGGGGCAGGAGCTCCTATATCCTCTATGAAATCGCCAAGATGGCTGTCCTCTTCTTCGCCTATGGGGGTTTCCAGAGAGACAGGCTCTTGCGAGATCTTCATCACCTCTCTTACCTTGTCTGGAGTCACCTCCATCCCTGAGCTAATCTCTTCGTTGGAGGGCTCTCTGCCGTACTCCTGTACCAAACGGCGGCTCACCCGGAGCAGCTTGTTTATGGTCTCCACCATGTGAACTGGTATACGTATAGTCCGAGCCTGGTCGGCTATGGCCCTGGTGATGGCTTGACGTATCCACCACGTGGCGTAGGTGCTGAACTTATAGCCCTTACGGTAGTCGAACTTCTCCACGGCCCTTATGAGGCCAATATTCCCTTCCTGTATCAGGTCTAGCAGGGACATGCCTCTGCCTATGTACTTCTTGGCGACGCTGACCACCAGGCGTAGATTAGCCTCGGCAAGATGGCTTTGGGCTGAAAGGCCGCTCGCCACTAGACGATCAAAATGGCTGCGGAACATCAGCTCGTAAGGCTCTATCTTGTCCGCAAAGTCTAGGTCCGTAATATACTCCCTGAGTTGGAAAATCGTAGGATCTCTCTCCAATATTTCGAATATTGACGGCGGTATCACTCTGCTATCCCTTGAAATTATTAGCAAGGACTCGATCACCTCAGGAGGGGGCATATCCAACACGTCGGACAGGTAGTTCACCATCTCTTCATTGGTGACCTCACCGTCCAAGATTTCTCGCATCTCTGGATACTTGGCTAGTTGTGACAACGTTAGATCGCCGGGGATGCCCTTGTATTTTTTCAGTGCGTTGATGATTTGCTCTCTATTACAAAGACGCTCCAAAATAGCGAACACCATAGCGGTCGCCCTGGGGCGACGGCCTTCTGGGTCGCTGAGTTCCTTTTCTAGCTGCTTTATATGGCGTCCAGCCTCCATCTGTCTGGCGAGGGTTCGTTCGTCCTTAGCGGTAAGTAGATGCACCCTCCCGATTTCTCTCAAGTACATACGGACAGAGTCATCGATCATCTCATGACTCTCGACGATTTCCGTCTCTACCTCTTTTTCCGCATCCGGCTCGCTCTCCTCATCTCCGTCAGACGCGGCGTCGACATCCCAATCATCTCGGTCCGACTCACGCTCTGCTTGAAACTCTTTAGGTTTGAGCGCAATATCTCTCTCTTCTCGCATCTTATCTTCGCTAGAGCCAGTCAAGGAAATAAGATCCTGTGGAGATATGGCCTTCTTTACGATTCCTTCCAGGACATCGTCTCGGTCTTCATTTAATTCTTTGTCTAAATCCATACCCTTAATCTCACCTACTTCTTATCTACTGTGACGATTTTGAATATATAGTTGTCTCAGCCTGTCGTTGCGGGCAAGGATATCGCCCCTTACTTTTTCGGCTTCTTCATCGGAAAACAGGGCTTGCTCCTGTAATTTTAGTTCTCTGAGGTGTCTCTGTTCCAGTCGCATGAGGCAATCGGCCAGTGCCTTCTCTGATTGGGTTCTATCAGTGGGGGGAAAGTTTCTTTGAGAAAGGTCATCCAGATAGGATTGGAGGGAAATATCCAGGCCCTCCCGTAAGACCTCTATTGTAGAACATTCAAGCCAGAATGTAAAGACTTCTCGATTCTCACTCCTGTGGAAATACTCTGATGAAAAATCTTCCAGATGTTCCTTCAGGTCCGGCCATCTCAGCAGAAGAGACAGCGTGTACTCTTCTAATGGCTCCCTGTTGGCCTTTTCAAGGGCGGAGCGCGTAATTTGGTGGCTGACCCTTTTACTTGTCCGTCTAGTATCGCGCTTCCAACTGCGACCCGCGCTAGCTTCAAGAGTGCTTATCGGAACTCCTACTAGGTCCGCGAGCCTTTGGAAATATTGGTACCGCCGGTAGGCATTCGGTATCTTTTTGATAAAGTCGGTTAGCTCCTCGGTAACCCTTGCCTTATCCTCGGTGACGGTAAGATCGAATCGGGACGCTATCGAGGAAAAGTAGAAATCTTCCCACGGTACTGCCTCCTGTATGATGCGGTCCCACTCCTTTGGAGACTCCTTGATTACCTGGTCTGGGTCTTTGCCTTCCGCCATTGAGGCAATCTTGAGACTGCTAAATTGCGCTCCGCCACTGGATGAAGAACGTGGTTCAAAGGCCTCCCATGACGACTTAAGGCTACGCATCGTGGCGCTTTGGCCAGCGGTGTCAGGATCAAGGGCAAGGACAAAGCTTGTGGCCAGTCCTCGAAGTTGGCGCACCTGTTGGCCTGTAAGTGCCGTTCCCATGGACGCCACCACATTCCTGTACCCGTATTGATGGGCCGTTATGGCATCCATATAACCTTCGACAATCACCCCTAAACCTTCCTTACGAATGAACTCGGCTCCAAGATTCAGTCCATATAGAATATTCGATTTGGTGAAGATCGGGGTCTGGGGGGAGTTTAGGTACTTTGGCTGGGAGTCGTCCAAGGAGCGTCCTCCAAACCCTGCAATGCGGCTCTGCTTGTTATGAATTGGAAACATGAGCCGGCCCCGAAAGAGGTCGCGAGTGCTTCCGTAGTCATCGCGTCTGAGGATTCCTGCTTCCACCAGCTTGGTTTCTGGGAGTCCCAGTCTAAGCAGGTGCTTCTTGGCCTCTTCTCCTCCTCTTGGACTGTAGCCTAGGCGAAATGTCGCGATGGCCTCTTCATTTACCCATCGCCCTTTCAGATAGGACAGCGCATGTGTTCCCTGGGGCGATTTTAGTTGCTTGGCGAAGTAAGAGGCGGTCTCCTCATTTATCTTGAAGAGGATGTCGGTGTCGGAGTCGCTTCTCCTGTCAGTTAAAGCGACTCCGGTTCTTTGGGCCAAAACTTTTAGCGTATCCCCAAAGCTGAGTTGCTCCGCTTTCATGACAAATGAGAAGGCGTCCCCGCCCTCGGCACAGGCCCCGAAGCAGCGCCAGCTCTGACGCTCTGGAAACACAAAGAAGGATGGGGTCTTCTCCTGGTGAAAGGGGCACAATGCCTTGAGATTGCGCCCGGACTGGTTAAGAGTCGCATATTGGGACACCACGTCTACTATGTCCAGTCGAGCTTTTATGTCGTCAATTACGCTCACAATGGCCTCTATTCGGGCCTCTCGGCCAGAATCGACTTTTGAAGAGATTGAGCGCCGCCGCTTTGTTCTCGGAACATTATATCAGTCTGGAGCGGAATGGGGCAGTTACGCCAGGTCGAATATTTTCTGCTGCTCTCAATGCGTACCTATCGGTCATTCCTGCGATATAGTCCACAATGGCGCGTTCCTTGGATTCGCCTTTGAGTTTATATTCAGAAGGCACCTCATCGGGATTTGTGGAGTAGTGGGAGAACAGAAGCTCCATAACTTCTCTGGCACACCTTCCCTCTTCTCCCTGGCCTGCGGGGATATAGACCTTTTCAAAAAGGAATTCCCTCAGGGTATAAAGGGCGTTGCGTACCTTGGATGTCATTGTAATGTTAGGTCTGTTGTCAGGTGGTAGCTGGACTTCTCCTGTAGCAGGCCAGGAGCATTCTACGATGTCCGATACCAGAGTATCGATTCGTTCTGAATGTCGAGTCCCCAAGACTCGTGCTACCTCCCTCGGAAGGTCGTTTTCACTGAGAAGGTTGGCTCTGAAGGCATCGGCCAGATCGTGATTCACGTACGCTACCGCATCAGAGATACGGCAGATCTGCCCTTCCAGCGTCAGATCTTCTTCGTCTGCATAATCATTTTGGCTAGCCAGAAAGTCTCCCCTAGGTTTGGAGTGAGCAACGATTCCTTGGTTCACCTCTCCAGTAAGGTTCAGCCCCCTTCCATCCCTCTCCAATCGCTGTACGATTCTAAGGCTCTGGTGATTGTGTCGAAATCCCTCAGAATAAAGCTGGTTCAGCATATCCTCGCCTATATGTCCAAAGGGGGTATGTCCTAAGTCGTGGCCTAGGCCGATGGCCTCGGCAAGGTCTTCGTTCAGATTCAGCGCTCGGGCTATCGTGCGGGCAATTTGGGTCACCTCTAGGGTATGAGTAAGCCTTGTTACATAGTGGTCGCCAAGGGGAGCAAGGAAGACCTGAGTCTTATGCTTGAGACGCCTGAAAGCCTTGGTGTGTATAATTCTATCGCGGTCTCGCTGGAACTCGGTGCGCAACGGCGAAGGCTCTTCTGGCTCTCGCCTTCCGCGACTTCTATTGGAGTGTACTGCATATGGGGATAAGAAGGCTTCTCTTTTTTCTAATCGCTGGCGGACAGAATCCTTGGGTCTTAGTATCGACATTTGTTTTTTACGCGGGATCCACTTGATGGGCTTATATGGAAATAGTTTACCACAAGCCTTATATATCAATAAGCACATAATCTCTCGATATAGGACTCGATGGTGGTTAAGAGTTCCCCTGAATGGCTTTGCACAAAAAAGCAAAAATCTCAGGAAGGTGATGTCCCGACCCGTCGGGACGTCCGGGGGTCTGTCTCGACTAGTGGGAAGATACGAACCGAGAGCCTGCCTGTCCTCGGTTTATCGGGATCTTGAGCGCAGCTAAGGAGTGGAGAGGGTGGGATAATCGAGGTCTGGTGTTCCTAAAATTGGCAAAAACAAGACTTTTTGTGCAAAGCAGCCCTGGGTGATAGAATAGGCCCGTGACAGCCATCAAGCTTTCTTATCTCATCTTAATTGAGCGTCACCCCACTTTAATAGTGGACATGGTATGCAATGGAGGATAGTTGAGAATGGCAACCGAAGTAGGCAATAAGAAGTGGGTATACCGCTTCTCTGAGGGAAATGCCAGCATGAGAGACCTGTTGGGTGGCAAGGGAGCGGGGCTGGCAGAGATGACCAACATCGGCCTTCCTGTGCCACAGGGGTTTACTATCACCACTGAAGCATGCAGAGCGTATCATGAGTCTGGCTCAGACCTCCCCAATGGACTGTGGGAACAGACGCTGCAAGCCTTGAGATGGCTTGAGAAAGAAACTGGGAAGATTATGGGATCTGCAAAAGACCCTCTCCTCGTTTCTGTCCGGTCCGGCGCAAAAATCTCAATGCCCGGTATGATGGACTCAGTCCTCAACCTTGGCCTCAACAAAGAGACCCTTCAAGGAATCATTGATCTTACTGGAAATCCCCGCTTTGCTTACGATGCCTACCGTCGCTTTATTCAAATGTTTGGCAAGACTGCGCTTGGGATGGATGGCTCGGCTTTCGATGACGTTTGGGAAGAATACAAGGAGAAGGTTGGAGCCAGACTGGACACTGATCTTGATGAGAAAGACCTAAAGGAAATAGTTGCAAAATTTCTCGCGCTAGTAAGAATGACATCGGGCAAGGAGTTTCCTACAAATCCTCTTGAACAGTTAGAGCTCGCAATAAAAGCTGTGTTCTCAAGTTGGAATAACAAGCGAGCGATGGACTACCGTGATTTCAACAACATTCCTCACAATTTAGGCACAGGGGTTAGTGTGGTAACCATGGTCTTTGGCAACATGGGAAATGACAGCGGTAGTGGTGTTGCCTTCACCAGAAACCCTTCTACGGGCGAGGAGGCCATCTACGGGGAATACCTGCCCAATGCTCAGGGAGAGGATGTAGTGGCAGGCATCAGAACACCTAAAAAGCTCTCGGAGTTGGAACACAACTGGCCAGAGATATATCGACGATTTGTGGAGATCGCCAACAAGTTGGAGGCTCACTATAGGGACGTTCAGGACATTGAGTTCACTATAGAACGAGGCAAGCTTTACATACTGCAAACTAGGTCTGCCAAGAGAAGCGCCAGGGCCGCGGTAAAGATAGCCGTGGATATGGTGCGAGAAGGCCTCATAAGTAGGAAAGAAGCAGTCCGAAGGGTGGAACCAACTCAGGTACAGCACCTCCTTCTTCCCAGCTTTGACGAGTCCTCTAAAGTGAAGTCTACCCTTTTCACTAAGGGGCTAAACGCTTCTCCTGGCGCTGCAAGCGGCAAAGCGGTCCTCGATGCCGATACAGCTTGTGAGATGGGTCTTAGGAATGTAGATGTGCTTCTAGTCAGGCCAGAAACAAATCCTGATGATATCCACGGCGTCATCCAGGCTCGCGGGGTGCTGACGGCCAGAGGGGGAGCCACTAGCCACGCTGCTGTTGTCGCTAGGGGCCTTGGGAAGCCCTGCGTAGCGGGTTGCGAGAACCTGGATATTGATCTGGAGGCCAGGACAATATCGGTCGGAGGGAAGACCGTTTGCGAGTTCGATGAGATAAGCATAGACGGTACTACAGGAGAGGTTTTCCTCGGTCGCATACCTACAGTTGCGTCCGATTTCTCGGTCGACAAAGACCTTTTAGCGCTTCTGGATTGGGCAGATCAGATTAGAAAACTCCAGGTGTGGGCCAACGCAGACTACCCAAGGGATGCGGAGCGAGCCTTGCAGTACGGCGCGGAGGGAATTGGGCTTTGCAGAACTGAGCATATGTTCTTCGAGGAGGAGCGTTTGCCCGTCGTCCGACAGATGATATTGGCAGCGGGGGAGGCAGCTTCCCTTCAAGATACGTTGGCTATTATGGAATCGGAGCTAGAAAACGCCTCCGACTCAAAGAGGGCAGAGATAGAGAAGAAGTTGTCAGAGCGCCGTAGCAAGGTTGATTCATCCAATGTAGTCAAGGAGTATCACGAGGCTTTGAACCGCCTGTTGGAGTATCAGACAGAGGACTTCAGAGGCCTCCTCGACTGTATGCGAGGGAAGCCAGTAATTATAAGGCTGTTAGACCCGCCTTTGCATGAGTTCCTACCCCCTTATAACGAGTTGTTGGTGGAAACCACCGAGTTGAGAATTAGTGGCAATGACCCCGACGCTCTGAGAGAAAAGGAAGCCCTTCTCCATGAAGTAAGGACCACACGTGAGGTCAACCCTATGCTTGGCCTACGTGGGGTTCGACTTGGCATTTTGTATAGTGATATATATGAAATGCAGGTGCGGGCCATCATGACTGCCGCTTGTGATCTGGCCGAGGAGGAAGTGGATGTTCGGCCAGAGATTATGATCCCCCTGGTAGGCCATTTCAACGAGCTCAAGGTAGTTAGATCCCAATTGGAGAAAGTAGCAAAACGAGTTCAGCAGGACAGGGGTGTGGATGTGTGCTATAAGTTTGGAACCATGATTGAGCTTCCTCGCGCCGCCTTGACCGCCGGCCAGATAGCCCAGTACGCTGAGTTCTTCAGCTTTGGCACTAACGACCTCACCCAAACAACCTATGGGTATAGTAGAGACGATGCCGAAGGGAAGTTTTTGCTTCAATATGTGACTAGAAAGATCCTCCCTGAGAACCCATTTCAGGTGCTGGATAGAGATGGGGTAGGCAAGCTCATGGAGATAGCTGTAAGGGAGGGACGGAAGACTCGCCCAGACCTGGAAGTGGGTATCTGTGGTGAACACGGCGGTGATCCATCTAGCATAGAGTTCTGTCATCAGGTGGGACTGGACTACGTAAGCGCCTCTCCATTCAGAGTGCCGGTGGCGCGTTTGGCCGCGGCACAGGCGGCCTTAGCTGCTGTAGAGTAGGACAGATTGTCGACATAGTTGCGTGCGCCTCATTGACTTAAAGACGTTTTGTATATAGAATTGTATATAAAGTCGTTGGAGGTGAATTATGCCTTTGACAATAAACATAACCGAAAAGGCTGCAAACAAGGTCAGGGAGTTTGCCCAAAAGGATGCCAAAGAGGACTTTGGTCTTAGAGTAGGTGTTAAGGGCGGTGGCTGCTCTGGTCTCACCTACGATCTGGGTGTAGTAGACGGCCCGGGGCCCAACGACAAGACAATAGAGGAGCACGGCATTAAGCTATTTATAGACAAGAAGAGCTATGTGTTCCTTGCGGGGACCCAGTTGGATTACTCTGACGGTCTAAATGGCAAAGGGTTCGTCTTTCAGAACCCCAATGCGAAAACCACCTGTGGCTGCGGCACCTCCTTCTCAGTTTAGCCGCAAGGCACTACAACGTTAACGCTCATACGCCCCGATAGCTCGGGGCGTAGCCTCTTATAAGGGAAAGAAAGTGGTAAAGAGAAGTCCCTTTTACAGCATCCAAAAGAGTATTGGTGCCACTATGACCCAATGGGAAGGTTGGGAGTTGCCGCAATCCTTCTCCACAGTAGACGAAGAACATGAAGCGGCAACCAGCGCTGTAGGCCTGGCAGATCGTTCCCACGTTGGCAGGCTAAGGCTGACTGGCAAGGACGCACTAGACCTCCTCAATCGATTGTCCACAAACAAGCTAGAGAGCCTAGACCCTGGCGCAGGGGTGGCTACCGTCCTTACCAATAACAAAGGCCGCATCATAGACCTGTTATTGGTCACGCAGAGGGAGGCTCATCTCTTGTTAATGACAAGCCCACAGAACGTCCAAAAGGTCATCGATTGGATAGATCTATATACGTTCTTGGAGGAGGTCTCCGTCGAGAACATAACCGATAGCACGGTCGTGCTGCATGTATTGGGACCAAAGGCGCCCGACATGCTGAGCAGTCTCACAGGTCAGGATGTGGCCGCCTTGGGGACGTTCGCTAGTATGAGTGCATCTATTGATGGTGCGGAGGTCGACATAATTAGGACAGACGCTGCAGGCATCATCGGTTACGACCTTATTGCGCCTGTTATTCAAGCCGACCAGTTATGGAGAGCTCTTATCAACTCTGGCGGCAGACTTGGTCTCAGGCCAGTGGGCGCGGGAGCCCTGGAAATAATACGTATTGAACACGGCATTCCAGCTTACGGGAAAGAGCTGAGCGAGAAGGTCAATCCCCTTGAGGCCAACCTTATAGACTACATAAGCTTCAGCAAGGGCTGTTACATCGGTCAGGAGGTCGTAGCGCGACTAAACACCTACGAGAAAGTTCAGAAATACCTACAGGGCATAGTGCTAGAGTCTGAGGAGTTACCTCCCCTTGGCGCTAAGCTCTTGGTGGATGGTGCGGAAGTGGGCTTTGTGACCTCGGTGAGCAACTCATTGCGATTGGGCAGATCTGTAGCCATAGGGTACGTCAAAAAGGCCCATGCTCAGGAAGGTCTCTCCGTCACCGTGAGTTGGGACGGCAGTAACGCCTTGGCGACCTTGGTGGCGTTGCCTCTCACGAAAACTTCCCCAACGGTTTCCTAATTTGCCTCCCTTTCAAGCTCACTTCTCAAAATTCCCACGACTAATAAGTAACGGGTATCCATATGGGCGCTGGAGACGTGTAGGCAGAGGATTGGCATTTGGCGACCGTATCGAGGTCTGCGTGGCAACGTCACAGTAGTGCTCAGTTTCATAAATTCGCGTACATAAGATCCGACCCAACTCCGCTCATCCTGAGCTCGTCGAAGGGTGAGCCGCTTATGGTTCGACCCCGACAAGCCGAGGGCAGGCAAGCTCACCACGAGCGGCTGATTATGACGCTCTCTTCTGCAACTAGGTACTAGTGGGATCAAAACGTTGCGTCAGACTGTGAGAGACGTTCCGCCATCCACGACAATTGTCTGGCCCCGTATCATGTTGGCCTCCTCGCTGCAGAGAAACCCGACGACCTGTGCTACGTCATCTGCAGTGAGTACGCGCTTGGCGGGCATGGCCCCTCTTGCCGACGCCAGCATCTCTTCTCTATTTGGGAAGTAGGTCAAGGCGTTCGTTTCAATGTAACCCGCGGATACGGCGTTTACGGAAATGCCCAGGGGGCTCAACTCCACGGCCAGGTAGCGCGTCAACGCCTCCAGGCTCGCTTTGGATACCCCTACGGAAAAATAGTATGGCAACACCTTGTGGGAGCCAAGGCTTGTGATGTTCACTATCTTGCCTCCCCCTTTCATTAGGCGTACAGCCTCTTTAGCGCAGAGCCATGGAGCTCTGGCGTTGATGTTCATAGTCCAGTCCCAATGCTTTGTCTTTAGCTCTAAAGCTGGCCTTTGAACGCCGGAGGCGGCATTGTTCACAAGAATATCTAAGTGGCCGAACTCCTCCTCGATCTTGGCGAAAAGCTCCTTTATCTTGGCCTCATCCCCAAGATGTGCTCGGATAGACAGACACCTGACGCCCTCATCCAGAATCGTGTCCTTGGTGCGTTTTGCCTCTGCTTGACTGCGAATGTAGTTGAAAGCTATGTCCGCGCCTTGTTTGGCAAAATGTAGGGCTATGGCCTTTCCAATTCCCCTCGATCCCCCAGTTACCAGGGCTACCTGACCCTTAAATCTTTTGTTACTGTCCATAGTCTTGCTCCAGGAATTGTTTAACCTTAGCGCGGATCATAGGCTGATAACGGACGCGGTGGGACCACGAGCGAAGGAAGGCACTTTTGCAGTGCTGTCACTAACAACAGTGAAGGACTTCAGGTCGGAGTGGCTAAATCGCCATGCCGCCGTCTACACTTATCACCTGGCCTGTAATGTAGTTTGCCTCATCGCTAGCAAGATAGGCAACCATGTTCGCCACGTCTTCAGCAACCCCAAATCGCTCCTGCGGAATCCTATCAAGGATCTTGTCCTTCAAAGATTGGGGCAATACATCTACCACATCTGTTGAAACATAGCCAGGAGTTACTGCATTGACAGTGATATTCCTGTTGGCTACCTCTTTGGCCAACGCCTTGGTAAATCCTAGGACGCCAGCTTTAGCAGCGGCGTAGTTGGTCTGTCCCGCATTCCCCCTTTTTCCTACTACAGAACCTATATTGATGATTCGGCCCCATCGCTGGCGAATCATTCCACGGATGACGGCCCGAGTGCACAAAAACGTGCCTCTAAGGTCTACGTTCACCACCCTGTCCCAGCTTTCAATAGACATGGCCATCAGTAAAGAGTCCTTGATAATGCCCGCGTTATTCACCAGGATGTCTACCCTCTCCCAGATATTTAGCACCTCTTTCGCCATGGCATCTACTTGTTTCTCATCAGAGACATCGGCATGCACCGCTATAGCCTCGCCACCCTTCTCTCGCACAGTAGCGGCTACCTGTTCGGCATCTTCCTTTGCGTTGTTGTAGTTGACGGCTATTTTTAAACCAGAGCCAGCCAATTTGAGGGCCGTGGCCTTCCCTATTCCTCTGGAGCCACCTGTTATGAGAACCACCTTATTCTGAATACTCAATCGACCTCCCGCCTAATCTCCATGAACCTTATACCACGGAATTCTGGGATTAATGTTCAGGAGCATCTTCTAAGTTCAATATTATCAAGGCTAAATGATGTCCGATGCCTTTTTGAGTTCAATTTCTAGCGTGTTAACAAGATCCAATTCAATCACTAATTTAGCGGTTTTAATAGCTCTTGCCACCGCTCTCGCTTTCGAACGACCGTGTCCGACTACGGCCACCGCCCTTACCCCGAAGATGGGACCCCCTCCTACATTTTCCACTATGTTGGTTAGATTGATTATCTCATCTGATATTTCTTTGGTTTCAGAAGGTGAGAGTTTCCCCTTTAACTTCTCGCTTATATGCTTAGCAAGGCCTTCTCCTAATCCCTCTGAGAGCTTCATCACAATATTGCCTACAAAACCGTCGCATACCACCACATCTGCCTTTGCCAAAGGAAGGTCTGTAGCCTCCACGTTGCCTATGAAGTTCAGGCCACTCCTCTTGAAAATCTCTGTGGCCTCTTTTATCTGCCGGTTGCCCTTCCCGTCCTCAGTGCCAACACTTAGAAGTGCGATTCGCGGGCTGTCTACCGAAAGAATCTGCTGCGCGAAGACAGAGCCGATGATGCCAAAGCTCAAAAGCTGAGATGGGCGGCAATCCACATTGGTGCCTAGATCTATGA
The DNA here is from genome assembly GCA_965249025.1 of Dehalococcoidia bacterium. Classification (GTDB taxonomy): domain Bacteria; phylum Chloroflexota; class Dehalococcoidia; order Lucifugimonadales; family CAYTFF01. The sequence continues at coordinate 479,280 of OZ252215.1, forward strand.
TTACAGTGTTAGGAGCTAATCCTAATATCGGACCGCCTAGAGCGGGCCTTTCTATCCCTTCCATAATGCCAAAGGTAAGGGCGGAGACCGCCATGGCCGCTCCTGTTGAACCCATTGTTACCATTCCATCCGCTTGGCCTTGTTTCACCAGACCTGCGCACACAATTATTGAGGCCTTTGGTTTCCGCCTGATGGCTTGGGTAGGGGATTCCCCTTCCATAATTACATCCTTTGAGGGCACCGTGGCTATGGGGAGATCGGAAATGTCATACTTGGACAGCTCAGCTTTTACCTCCGATGGGTCACCCACCAGGATGACCTGGACATCCTTGTAGGAAGCGGCCTCCACTGCTCCTGCAACTACTTCTTGAGGCGCATGGTCGCCCCCCATAGCGTCTACAGCCACTCTTACCAGCCTGTTCTTCCCTTGGGATATCACCTAAACCCTCCTAGGATATGTGCCGGCTATCTTAATGGTGCCCAGGCCTCTCCGGTTATGACCTCTTCCCCTCGTTGGTTTCGGCAGCCCACGACATAGGCTGCGTAGACGACTCCATCCTTCTTTTGGATATCCTTCATGGTACCAAAGGTAGTGACCGTGTCTCCCGGAAATACAGGAGCCTTAAACCTGACTTTGAGACGGCCGCCTTCAAGCCACTTGTCTGAGTAGGCCATCGTCATCATCTCAGATAGAAACGCCAGAATTAGCATGCCATGAGCAATGATGCGCCCAAAGGTAGTGGTTGCGGCGAACTTTTCGTCCAGGTGCACCGGGTTAAAGTCGCCAGACGCCTGAGCGTACCACTTGATCTGTTCTTGGCTCACTAGCTTCTCTATTCTGGGTAGCTCTCGCCCTTTGTCTGATAAGTCCAAAAACACCTCAAGGTCTCTTCTCAGAAAACCTAAACAGGAACTATTATAGTGCTTTTGCCCCTCATAATGGGCCTTCCATCTTCGTCTTCTACTCGCGTTTCCACGGATAGAAAGCGAGAGTTGCCTCTTACAGAATTCTGAATTAAGTTGGCATAGCAGGTTAGCTCTTGGCCCACTTTGGTCACAGCCTTAAACTCTAATTCTTGTCCAGCGTGAATAGTGCCCCCGGGGATGGACAGGTCATCTATGACACTTCTGAGGCTCAACGCCGCAACGGCGGTTGGTGGCACCAGAGTTCCATCGGAATATATTGGAGACCCATCACCAACAGCGCCGATGTATTTTGAGACAACTTCGCTGCTTAGAAGATATTTATGTGCGCTCAGTTGCTGACCAGACTTTAGCTCAGAGTAGTCCATGAAATGTTGTAATCAGCACTCAGAAATCAAGTAAATTCTTGCCGATTATAGGGGCTTGGCTAAGTTAAATCAACCACACCTTTTCCCTTTGTCACAAACGTTACGAAACAATCTCTCAGGAAATGGCCCTAGATGAGTAAAATGGTGTAAATGCGCAATGTGCAATTTTGTTGCGAAATACAGGCTGAAGTGATAAACTTTATACTAAATTGTGCTTGGCGGAAAGTGGGTGCAACCCACTTTTTTGTTAAGTAAGGGTGCGTTCAATTAAGGAGGTGGCTGACAAATGAAGAGCGATTTCTTAATCGCAGTGACACAACTGGCCGCCGAACGAAATTTGCCTAGAGAGATAGTTATATCTGCGATCGAAGCGGCGCTGGTTTCCGCCTACAAAAAGGATAGCCAGGCAGTAGGTCAGAACATAAAAGTAAAGCTTGATCCAGCCTCTGGCGAAGTTCGAGTTGACATAATGAAAACGGTGGTGGAGGAGGTAGTCGACCCTGAAAGGGACATCCTTCTGTCCAAGGCAAGAAAGCTAGTTCCGGATGCAGAAGTTGGTGCCGACATCGCTGTTAACACTATTGTGCAAAGCGCTGGAAGAATTGCCGCTCAGACGGCCAAACAGGTGGTAATGCAGCGCCTCAGAGAGGCCGAGCGAGACCTGATCTACGAGGAGTTCTCTGGTAAAGAGGGCGACGTAATAACCGCTACAGTTCAACGCATGGAGGCTAGACAGATCATCGTGGATATCGGTCGCGCAGAGGCCATCATACCCATACAAGAGCAAGTCCATACTGAACGGTACCGCCCAGGACAAAAGATGAAAGTTTACCTCTCAGAGGTGCGTCGCACAAACAGAGGGCCAGAGATCGTTGTGTCCAGGAGTCATAAAGACCTCCTTAAGCGCCTCTTTGAAATGGAGGTGCCGGAAATCTACAGTGGTGCGGTGGAGATTATGGCCATCGCTAGGGAAGCCGGCTCAAGGAGCAAGGTAGCCGTCAGATCCCTTCGAGATGGGGTAGACCCTGTGGGGTCTTGTGTTGGCCTTAGGGGAATACGTATCCAAAACATAGTTAACGAACTCCAGGGCGAGAAAATTGATGTGATAGAGTGGCAAAAGGAACATACAGAGCTCTTAGCCAACGCCATAAGCCCAGCACAGGTCACGCGGGTTCAGTTGAACCCTGAGGAGGGTGCTGCTTTGATCGTGGTTCCTGATCGCCATCTATCGCTAGCCATTGGCAGAGAGGGGCAAAATGCTCGTCTAGCAGCCAAACTCACTGGTTGGAAAATCGATATAAAGAGCACTTCCGAGGTAGAAGATGAGCATCTAATACAACCCAGGGCTGAGGTTCAACAGGCCACCGACACCTTAGTCGTTGAACAAGAGACGACTCCAGTGACCGTGGAGCCGCCTGTTGAGGAGGCAGCGCCGGAGCCTGTTGAAGAGATTCCTGAGGAGGAGGAAAAGGTTGCCGCTGAGGTTGCGAGTGAACCAGAGCCTCTGGCAATAGAGGTAACGGCGGAAGAAGCAGAACAGGAAGAGGTAAAGGAGTCCCCTTCCCCTGAAGAGGAATTGGCTGCCATCTCGTTGTCAGAGCCGGATAAACCAGAAAAGAAGAAGCGTGTCGAGTTTGCGGCTATCCCTTCTTTGGAAAAGGCTCTCTCCTTAGACGAAGTGCCTGAAGAAATATGGGCAGTACCTACCGCAAAGGCCTACGAGCCAGGGAAACTGCGATTCGCTGAAGATATTGTAGGTACCAGGGCTAACAAGGCTAGGGAACGTAATTCTAATAAGACTGACAAAGCAAAAACGGGGGGCCAGAAGCCCAAACGGGGCGGTAAGCGAGTTAAGGTGTCTCAAGGTGATGATCTCGGCCAAAAGTAGTCAGAAACGGCACATCCCCATTAGAACTTGTGTTATCTGTGGGACAAAGACACCAAAAAGAGAGCTGATCAGAGTGGTCTTCTCTCCTGATGTGGGTGTGGAGATAGATACCACTGGGAAAAAGCCTGGCCGTGGGGCATATATATGCAAAAGCAAAGGATGCTGGGAGCAGGCGCTTAAGAGGAAGCGTATAGAGTATGCTCTTAAGGCCAAAGTGGCAGAGGACGGGTGGAGCGGGCTCAAAAAGTTCGCCGACTCTATAATTAGGTTGAGCTAATCCGTGAGGTAATGTTAGATGAGTGTTGTTATTGCCTATGCCTACAAAATATAGAAGAAGACCGCCAATGAGGCAGCGTAAGAGAACGCGCAAAGCCCGCGCAGAACCAGAAGACTCTTTGTTGATAAACAACGAGCCTCTTCCTTTGGGATCGAAGGTAGAGATACCTTCTGTTGTCGCAATCAGTCAACTGGCGGAATTGATGGGCAGAGGTCCAATTGAAGTCATAAAGCAGATGATGCGTAACGGTATCATGGTCAATATCAACCAGGTTGTAGACTACGATACCGCCGCCATGATCGCCAGGGATTTCGAATATGAGCCTCAGCCCCTTATAGAGGACACAGAGCCCTCTTCCGTCGCGGCGAAGATTATTCAGGAAGATGATCCATCTCAACTGCAGATTCGTCCCCCGGTGGTGACCGTCCTTGGGCACGTAGACCACGGCAAGACCACCCTTTTAGATGCCATAAGAAAGACCAATGTAGTCGCTACAGAGGCCGGCGGGATCACCCAACATATCGGTGCCTATAAAGTGAACTACAATGGCCGTGATATCACCTTCATTGATACCCCTGGGCATGAAGCCTTTACGGCGATGCGCGCAAGGGGCTCTCGGGTAACGGACATAGCAGTGCTTGTGGTGGCCGCCGACGATGGAATTATGCCACAGACCATCGAAGCCATCGACCATGCAAAGGCCGCTGAGGTGCCCATAGTCGTGGCTATAAACAAGATCGACAAGCCCGAAGCTGACCTTGAGAAGGTCAAGCGCCAGCTTGCTGAGCAAAACTTGTTAGTTGAAGATTGGGGTGGAGACACAATTGCAGTCCCTATCTCTGCTAAACAGAAGCAAGGCGTTGATGACCTTTTAGAGAACATTCTAGTGGTAGCTGAGATTGGTGAGCTAAAGGCCAACCCAGATCGTCGAGCTGTCGGCGTCGTTGTCGAAGCCCGTGTGGACAGAGGGAAGGGGCCTGTGGCCACGGTCTTAATCCAGAACGGCACCCTTTGCGTGGGTGATTACATAGTTGTAGGGGGGATGCGGGGAAGGGTGAAGGCTATGCTTGATCATGCGGGACAGCGTATCAACCAAGCCGGTCCCTCCGCACCAGTGGAGGTCATAGGCATGGGTGAAGTGCCTGCGGCAGGCGATACTCTTATGGTAGTGCCTGATGAGAAGAGCGCAAGAGATATGATTGAAAGCAGGCTGCGTCAGAAAGAAGCGGAAAAAGCCTCTGCCACTACTCCGACTCTAGAAGAGGTATATACACGGATAGAGTCAGGAGAGGTAAAGGAGCTTAGCCTCGTAATTAAGACGGATGTGCATGGTAGCGTAGACGCCGTAAAGGCCTCACTAGAGCGCCTATCTACGGAGAAGGCCAAGGTTAAGATAATTCGAATCGCAACCGGCAGTATTACTGAAAGCGATATTCTGTTAGCAGTGGCTTCGGAGGCTATTGTTATAGGTTTTAATACCAGACTAGAGCCTAGCGCTGCTAAACTGGCTGAACAAGAGAGAGTGGAAATTCGCTTTTATACCATAATATACAAACTGGTAGAGGAAATCGAAAAAGCCATCTCTGGACTGCTAGAACCCGAAAAACAAGAGGTTGTTGAAGGCCACGCAGAGGTGAGGGCAGTCTTCACCGTCGGACGCCGCAACAAGATAGCAGGCATCTATATTAACGATGGCAAGATAACCCGGAATTCTTCTGTTCGTATACTCCGTGATGGGCAAGTTATCTCTGAGGGTCGGGTCAACAGTTTGAAGCGTTTCAAAGACGATGTTCGTGAAGTGTCTACAGGTTATGAATGTGGCATAGGCGTGGATAATTTCAGCGATTTCAGTGAAGGCGATATCCTGGAAGCCTACTCAATTAAGTAGTCCAAAAGCTAGCGTTACCACTGTGTTCGGATTAACCCCCTTACTCTTGAGGAAAGAACTGCGTTATGACTCGTCGAACGGATAGAGTTAACGGCCTTCTACGTGAGGAAATCAGCCAGATAATAGCTGTAGAACTCAGGGATCCACGGCTGTCTTCCATAGTGAGCATTACCCGCGTTGAGACCGCAGCGGATTTGAGACGCGCCAAGGTCTTCGTCAGCGTATTGGGTAGCGAGCAGGAAAAGAAACTGAGCCTGGAGGCCCTTGAATCGGCGGCTGGCTTTCTTAACAAGGAGTTGCGCCACAAGATCCATCTCCGTCACATCCCTGAACTCATCTTTGTGCTGGACGAATCAATAGAGAAAAGCGAACACATTTTTAGGCTCATTAAACAGGGAATTCCAGAGGGCGACAAATAGGGCTTATCAATAAAGGATGTCTGTGACGCATAGCTTTGATATGCCTAGGCACAGTTGCCTTTGTGTGGTTATGCTAGAGCGGCTGCCTCAATCAATCCTTAACCTTTTCAATGTAGGTCAATCAGCGATTTAAATAGACGTCTAAGTTGATTGCGCTTTCCATTGGTCGTATGGATGTCATCTCTACGTAGATGCCCAGTTTGAATCAATCTGTAGGCGAATATATTTTAGTCCTAGGTCCCTGTTGTGGAGAATAAGACTGTGCACGGATTTCTAAACGTGGATAAACCACACGGCATTACATCTATGGATGTGATACGCTGCATCAAACGTCTGACCAAGCAACGAAAGGTTGGCCACGGGGGCACCCTGGACCCCTATGCCACCGGCGTGCTGCCGGTCTGCTTTGGGCAGGCCACTAGGCTCATGGATTACCTTATAGCAGGACGAAAGGTATATAGGGCAGTTCTAGAGCTAGGAGTCACGACCGATACCTACGATGCGGCCGGTAAAGTGACCGATCGTAATGGATTCTCTTCAGTCTCTGAGGATAACTTCCAAACGATGTTGCTCTCCTTTATTGGCACCATCCATCAGATTCCCCCCATGTATAGTGCTCTAAAGAAAGATGGGCGTCGCTTATACGATCTTGCTAGGTCAGGCATAGAAGTTCAGCGAGAGCCAAGGAGAGTCCATGTCTTTAGCGCAGACGTTGTTGAGTGGAAGCCCCCTTATGTTACCGTAATCGTGGAATGTGGTCGCGGAGTGTATATACGCTCCCTGGCTCACGATATTGGGGAATCACTGGGTTGCGGCGCTCACCTGAAGGAGTTGGTGAGGCTCCGCAGCGGTTCCTTCTATGTCAATGATGCTATACCTCTATCTGAACTGGAGGAGAATTTCGCGCAAGGTGACTTGAAGGATGTTCTGTATCCAGTGGACTTCCCTCTTCAGCAATTAAGGGCTCTTATAGTTGGATCGAAGATAGAAGAGTTAGTTACCCATGGTCGTGCTATTGTCCATAGCTTTTGTATCCCACCATCTAGACCACAAGAAGAGAGTAGAGTGTACACGAAGGACGGACGATTTGTCGCAGTGCTAACATTCGATGCATCTTTGACTCAGTGGAGACCCATAAAGGTGTTTTCATCTGGAGCTTTGGGGGCTGAGCAAAGGTAGGTTTGAAACCAGTTTGCGTAAAGCTTGTTCTCTGTAAATTTCCTAGTTTCGCTGACATTGCTCTAAATCAGTTGGCTAGCTACTTGACAAGCAAGGGTCTATCCATATATTGTCTAGCTACAAAAGGAGGTGTACTTATGGAGGCATATTGCTTCAAGTGCAGAGCTAAGCGTGAGATTAAGAATCCTCAGAGGGTCACTTTGAAGAATGGTCGCCCAGCGACTCAAGGTGCATGCCCGGTTTGCGGCACAAAGGTATTCCGGATAGGCAAGGGATAAACCCGCTTTAAGCTTACAGGGTAATAGCCGGTTCGTTTTTTGTATGTAGGGGCTGCCCACCTGCATTCTGTTTGAGTTGATTAAGCAAAGCAAAAGGGTTATTGCGTAGTGTATCATCCGCTTTATCGCGGTCTAAACTCGCTCCTGTAGCAATTCTTCGTGCTAGTTCGTTTGTAAGCAGGTTTTCTATATCGTGCGCGTCTGAGTTGGCTAGTAACTTGACTACCGGTTTTAGCTACCCCTATCGCAACAAGTCTATTGGTAAGAGAGCGTCCTTTTCTTGCTGATAACCCAAGGAAAATACCGCTCTCGATTGCCAGCTTCGCTTCTTTCTGGCTAAGAAGACCAGGGTGAGCCAAGACATCCACATAAGGGCAGCTAAAACAGGCTGTGTTCGTCCCAGGCTCCACAGGTTCCCATATAGTCTCCCAGTGCACTACTACTATTTGGGCAACTAGCTCCTTTGCTTGACGAGCCGCATCAGGGACAGCTTTGTACGGCACATGAGTTATCTCTACTCCTGGTATCGCTATTATGTCCCAGTAATTAGAGATGACTTCCCATTACCAGGCAGTGCCGACAGGCCTTTTGACGAAGGTAGCTGGTCACAAATAGGAAGGAGGCAAGCTATAGAGCTTGCCTCCTTCCTATCCTCCTCGCATTCTCCTACCCGCCTGCGGATGCGAGCGAGTCAGCAACACCTCGGTAAGGTCATGCGTTTTGCTTAAAGGATATCCTATTTGGAGTTGGGCGTGTCGCCAGCCAGCTCTAGGATGCGCTTGGACTGGAATCTGATGATCGTCACAATGGTGGCCAGTCCTAGAGCGATGGAGAGCAGGTAGACCGAAACGCCGAGCCGTCTCAGTCCCTCAAGCCATACAGCCCAGGATGATACGGTCTTGACCGTTGCCTGGTCGCCTGTGGTTACTGCGTTGCCGACGACGCCGGCCGGGACAAAGTGGGCGATGATGGCGAACAGGAGCATCATCATGCCCATCATCATCAGCATCACCATTGCTTTTGCCGCGCGTGGCATCGCCAGCGTCAGCACCCTTCTCCCGGCGGTTTCCTGGACTTTCCCCCCACCTTCGCGGAAGGCGCCCAGAATCCTTGCGATGGCGAAGACGATCGCCGAGAAGATAGACATGAACCCGATGAACTGGACTCCAGTCACCACCTGACCAAGGGCGGCTACAGTGGCGGCACTTGTCCCATCGGCCATAAGGCTGGCCCGTATAACTGCCAGAATGAAGGCCACTGGGAACATCATGATCCCCATGAGGAACATCGGCAGCCAGAGTGTTTTTCCCATCTTCTGGGGTAGGTTCAACCCAAGGCCGCGCTCGCTGACCTCCGTTGGGAATCCCCCATACTGGATGTGTTCTTTAATGAGTGTTTTACTTGCCATATTGTTTCACTGTCCTTTCTATCGCCCGTTTTTGATCAGTTCCTGGATACGCCAGAACTGGAAGGGCAGGATTTTGGCGTCAATGGTTGCCAGGGCAAGGACGATGCCGGAGAGGATCAACCCCAGGCTGATCTCTCGTAGTGGCCCCAGCCAGGCAAAGTAGGCGGTGATGGTACTCTCGTTGTCCAGCGTCGCTACAAACAGGTAGAACCCTACCTGAATCATGGCGAGCATCAAGCCCATCATCATCAAGCCCACAAAGGCCTTTGCCATGACAGGCATAACAAGGGTCTTGACGCCCACGCCCAGAGACTCCTGAACCTCGGCTCCGCCTTGGCGGAGAGATCCCAGTATGCTCCCCAGGATGAAAGCGATTCCGGAGAGTATGAATGCTTCACCCAGGAACTCTATCCCTTGAGAAAGAGCGCTCAGGGTCAAGAAGTCCGCTCTGTTGCCAGCGGCTCCAGCGGCTGTCTCTACGAGGGAGATAATCAGGCCGGCCGTAGTCACCATGGCTCCCATTACCAGCATAGGAGCCCACATTGTGTAGGCCATGCGGTGAATCATCTTTGGCCCAGGCACCTCTTTGGTATATGTGGCCGCGGCCATAGGGCGTGTCTATTTGCGGCGAGCTTATCTCTGCTTTGTTCGGGACGTCGGGCGCCAGGTTGGATAGTCCCGACTTGACGCTCTCCACCCTTATCCAGAGACGCCGGACGATGCCCCACAATATCAAGGCAATGCCGATCTTCATTGTGCCAATGGCCGCCGTGGCAACGCCAAATGTCCATGCCTTGTTGGCCAGGATGCTGGTCTCACTGCCATCACTGGCCACCAGACTAGCGATGACCAGGCTGCCGATGAAGGCCGCCATGGCTACCATGATCCCGACAAAAGCAACGCCCAGGCCAACTCTGCTATGACTGACCTTTGATTTATAGTCTGCTGCCGCCGGCGGCCTCAAGACTGTCCCGGGTTGAATAATGCCACCTCGCGATGTCATTAGAGATCACCCCCTTTCCGATTAATGAGAACTTCCCAAAAGACACTCAGGCTTCTCGTACTGTATATCAACTAGTTCACCCCCTTTTAATGAAGCCCTATTTAATCCTTTAGATGAGCGATTTCTCTGCGAAGGTGCAGGGAGTCAAAAATCTGGACACTCGTAACCGCAACACCAAGGATCATAATCTGGATTTCTGGCTGGTGAGATAAGCAAGCTCTATATAGCATGGATCGAGGGCGAGGTGTTTTGTTAACCTGATGTGTAAGTTTGAAAATTAGATGTCAGTGTGCGAACCAACGGAAATAATCATGTCATGCTGAGGAGTCGGTTGAAGTCCTCAGCCTCTAACACGCCTCCGCCGACGAAGCATCTGGGGCGGGGTGATCCTTCCAATACTGGAAGGACATATAATGTATTCCTCCACCCCAGACCCTTCTCCTTCCTGGGAAGGATAAAACTAGCACCAAGAGTTAGTTAGGGAAATGTGGCTTTGTGGAGCTTTTTATCTATTTTGTGTTAAGATTCATTTTTGGAGATGTTGCTTTTGTCGGTTAGGCAAAATGTTCAAAAGGAAGGCACAATAGAACGGCCCCCCTAAGAGAGGAATGTTTTGGAAGTCTATCTGGCAGCGCCTAGAGGATTCTGTGCTGGGGTGGTGAGGGCGGTAGATATAGTCGAATTGGCTTTACAGCAGTACGGCGCGCCTGTCTATGTGAAACACCAAATCGTCCACAATCCCTATGTCGTCGAGTCCCTGGAAAGCAAGGGAGCTATAACGGTAGAGGATGTGGACGAAATCCCTGAAGACTCTGTGGTCGTATTCTCTGCTCACGGCTCTCCTCCACGAGACTATGAAAAGGCCAAAAAGAGACGTTTGAAGGTCATTGATGCCACTTGTCCCCTGGTAACCAAGGTTCACAATGAGGCTCGTAGGTATCAAAAGGATGGCCAAAGAATAATCCTCATTGGCCATAGAGGACATCAGGAAGTGCAAGGAACTATGGGGCAGGTCTCCATGGAGTTGGTAGACGAGAGGGAGGGCGTAACCCTGCCATCCTGGGACCAAGATACCTCTGTAGTGGTTCTTACCCAGACTACCCTTTCTGTCGCCGATACTCAGCAGGCTATCGATGAGATCAAGGCTACGTTCCCTAATGCAAGAGTTCGTAATGATATCTGTTACGCTACAACCAACCGACAGGTTGCTGTTCGAGAGTTGGCTGCCAAGGTGGACATGGTCCTGGTTATAGGTGCAAATAACAGCTCAAACTGCAACAGACTACGTGAGGTTGCGCAAGCCTCGGGCGTGCCTTCTTATCTAATCAACAGCCCAGATGATCTCAAACAGGAATGGGTTGAAGGCGTCAAGAGGGTGGGGATCACTTCTGGAGCATCAACCCCAGAGCCCTTGTTGGAACAGGTGATTAAGGCCCTCAACCCAGACAGAGTGGTTCCCTTGGAAGGCGTGGAGGAGGATGTCTCATTCGTTTTGCCTAAAGAGATTCGGTAGTCATTCCTCAGAAAATATCGGGGCAGTGGTTGTTATGCTGAGGACTTTGTCCGCCGAATGGCGGACTCCGTCCCCCCGAAGGAGGAGGAGGTTGAAGTCCTCAGTATCTAACACCCCTTTGTCGACGAGGCATCTGGGGCGGGATATTTTCATCTCTGGTGGCTCCCCGATTCCATCTGTGCATGGGACGATTCTGAGAATACCTTGCGAATATTTTAACTTAAAGCTACAATAGACCTGCGTAATTCTTAGTCAAGTGGTTCAGAGTAAAGAGGAATTATTGATGGATGCATACTACCTAATCCAGGTAGAGGACAACCCTAAGATTGCAGAGTTTTCTCCTGGAGATACCGTAAACGTAAATATCCGCGTCAAAGAGGGAGATCGAGAGCGGATTCAGGGGTTCCAAGGAGTGGTTATACGCAAACGTGGTAATGGTCCTGGGGCCTCCTTCACAGTGCGTAGGGTCACCCGTGGCTTTGGCGTAGAGAGGACATTCCTTATTCACTCGCCGACGATAGATTCGGTGGAGGTGACCAGAAGGGGCGTTGTGAGGCGCGCTCGTCTCTACTATCTCAGGGGATTGTTCGGCAAAGCTGCGCGTATAAAGGAAAAGGGAAGAGTCAGGAGATAGCCCAGGATTAGAGCGGGGCCCCATGAGATATGTGGAAGTGGCAGTGGATGCCCCGGCTGGTTTCGACCGTACCTTCAGCTACTCCGTTCCATCTCATTTATCCTTGTCACCAGGACATCTGGTCTTGGCGCCCTTCGGACCTCGTAAGCTCCTAGGCGTAGTATTCTCGGTAGAATCTATGCACCAAGTTTCGGAGACGAGGGATATCCTCGGTGCGTTAGCCCCTCGGCCCCTCCTCTCCTCTCACCAGCTTGATCTGGCCCGCTGGTTAAGCCGTTATTACGTGGCGCCCCTATTTGAATCAGCGGCTCTGATGCTACCTCCCGGATTCAGAAGCAGGCTACGAGACTATATTTTCTTGAATGCCTCAGCAGCCGCCTCATCTTTTCCTCCTGGCCTTACCGATATTGAACGAGAGGTTCTTAAAGCTATCGGTAGCAAAGCTTCTATCGAAAAGGACGCCTTATTGAGGGCAGTGGGGCTAGGTGCTGAAAAGGCGTTGAGGCGACTTCTCAACGCTGATCTGCTCTTCCAGGAAACCAGGTGGGACTCTTCTGGGGTTGGATTCAGACAAGAGACTTACGTCCGTTTAACGGAAACCGCCAGGATAGACCACCAAAAGATCATCAATAGTCTGACTTCAAGAGCCCCCAAGCAGGCTGCTTTAGTCAAACATCTGGCGTCTCAAAGCGAATCGATTTCATTGGCTGGTCTACGAAAACTGTTTGGAGCAGCGGCTGTGAAAGGAGTCATGGCCAAAGACCTACTTACCAAGGAGATGATACGTGTCGAAAGGGACCCTCTGGCTGGGAAGACCTTTCATCACCAGCCTCCCCCGTTGCTAACCTCTCACCAGCAAGATGCCCTCGCCCATATCTATCCTGCGTTGGTGGCAAGGGAACCCAACAAAGGTGTCTTCATGCTGCATGGCATTACTGGAAGTGGCAAGACCGAAGTGTATATGAGAGCCGTGGAGAGATGTATACAGCTTGGTAAAAAGGCAATCGTCCTTGTTCCGGAGATCGCCCTTACTCCTCAAACCATTCAGCGGTTTGCCTCTCGTTTTCCTGGTCAAGTGGCCCTTTTGCACAGCAGATTATCTTCAGGCCAACACCTTGACCAGTGGCGGGGCATAAAGGACGGTCATTACAGCGTCGTGGTCGGACCCAGGAGCGCTATCTTCTCACCTCAACCCAACTTGGGCCTTATTGTCGTTGACGAGGAGCACGAATGGACCTACAAGCAGCATGAGCAGGCTCCTCGCTATCATATCCGAGGAGTGGCGTTCAAACTGGCCGACTTAACCGGAGCCGTGGTCTTGTTTGGGAGCGCAACGCCAGACGTTAGTACATATTATCACGCCCTGAGAGGCAGGCTTCGACTTCTTGAACTGCCACACCGTGTAGTGCCCGAACGTGTTATTGAGGATGATTCCCATTCCGTATCTAAGAAAAAGGAGTTGCCCAATGTCCAGGTGATAGACATGCGCCAGGAACTGCGAGAGGGAAACAGAAGCATCTTCAGCCGGGCCCTAAAGTCACAGATGGAGTCGGCCCTGAGATTGAATCAGCAGGTGATACTCTTCCTCAACCGCAGAGGATCCGCTTCATATGTTCAGTGCGGTCGCTGCGGCTTCACGCTCCTTTGCAGGCGTTGCGATGTGGCACTGACCTTTCACAGTAAGGACCAGACGCTACTCTGCCATTATTGCAACGAAAAGAGACCTCTTCTTGACAAGTGCCCCGATTGCCGTAGTCGACGCATTCGGCCCTTGGGTCAGGGCACACAGTCGGTGGTGGAGCAGGTCAAGGCCGACTTCTCAGGCGTCGACGTCTTGCGCTGGGATCGTGATGCCACCAGGAACCCTAAGGCCCACGAAGAGCTGCTAACAAGCTTTCAAAGAGGCGAAGCCCAGGTGCTGGTGGGGACCCAGATGATAGCTAAGGGACTGCATGTGCCCTCGGTTACCTTAGTAGGGGTCATATCTGCCGATACTGGACTCAATTTGCCAGATTTTCGGTCCGGTGAGAGGGTTTATCAGCTACTCAGTCAGATATCCGGAAGGACTGGCAGAGGCCTATCACAAGGTGACGTAATCATACAGACATACCAGCCGCACCATTACGCAATCGTTGCTGCGGCCAAGCAGGACTACAAGGACTTCTATAACAGAGAGATAGAGTTCCGTAAGCAACATGGGAATCCACCCTTCAACCGCCTGATACGACTGCTATATGCACACACTAACCAGGGCTTATGCCAGAAAGAAGCCCAGAAATTTTCGATTCGCCTCCTGAGGGAGCGAGAATCCTGGGGAATCAACGATATAGAACTAGTGGGCCCAGCTCCAGCCCTTCCAGCCCGGGTCAGGGGCCACTATCGCTGGCACCTCATACTTCGTGGGGCAAAGCCAGAACTCCTGCTGGAAAAGGTGACCATTCCTCAAGGCTGGACCATAGACGTCGACCCGGTAACCACCGTCTAAGGCAACCAATTTACAAGGGCTAGTTGGCTAAATGTCACCCAAAGTTTGTCCTACTTTTACCCTGAACTTGGCTTCTCCAAGTGCGATAGTATTCCCCAAATGCCCTCACCATTTATGTCATTCTGATCCCGACGTGTCGGGAGAAGAATCCTTGGTCTGCGTGCTAGCATCCGTTCATGGTGAGCTTGTCGAAGTATAGCCTGTTTACCCCGATCCATCGGGACCCTCGGCTTGTCGGGGTCGAACCATGAGCTTGTCCTGCCTGTCCTGTCGGAGTTGAAGGGCAAAAACCCTTCTCAGCTTTACACTGTCCCCCTCAGGTGGATATAATCGAACCTGTAGTGAAAGACCCTGTCGATATGTGATTTAACTCAAAAGGAGCAGAGGATTAGCGTTGGCCATCTTGCCTATTAGACAGCTCCCGGACCCTGTCCTCAGACAGAAAGCAAAGAAGGTGCGTCGCATCGACGCATCCATTCAGCGTCTCATAGACAATATGATAGACACCATGAGTGATGCTGGAGGCGTTGGCCTTGCTGCCAACCAGGTAGGCGTGCTTCAGCGGGTCATCGTGATTCATCTGCCTGAAGAAGAGGAGCCTAGGATATATGTGAACCCTGAGATCACCTCTAGGGAAGGGCAGCGAGAGGTAGAAGAGGGATGCTTGAGCATTCCGGGATACAGAGGCTTTATTATGCGGGCGGTGAAGGTGAGGGCAAAAGGCTTGAGTAGGGAGGGGAAGCTGGTCAAGGTCACAGCCGAAGACCTGTTCGCCCAGGCCCTTGAACACGAAGTAGACCACCTCAACGGAATATTGTACGTTGACCATCTGGAGAGCCACGAAAAACTACAAAAGCTGGAACCACAGGAGTCAGGAGTAGAGGGTGGAGTGGTCTCAATCTAATTCATTTATAGTGCCTGAAAGTCACTCCCGCTCTTCAACTGTACCCGTATCACAGAGCCTTCTCGGGTTGATTGCTTTTTTACGAGATTACTTCTCTCAGCATATGACAGATGCCTATCTTGTGGGCGGCACTGTGCGAGACTTTCTTCTCAAGCGGGAAACTCAAGACCTGGACGTTGCAGTAAATATGGATTCCGCTAAACTAGCTGAAGAGCTTGCTCTTAAGCTAAACGCCTCTCTAGTGCCCATTGGACGCACCTATGGCTTGACAAGGCTCATCGTTGACGCCCACGGCCACCAGCAGACAATCGACATAACAGCTTATGAGGGAGATATTCTAGACGACCTTGCCAGGCGTGACTTCACGATTGATGCTATGGCGCTGCCCTTACGAAAAGGCAGCAGTCCAGATGTGGACCTGATAGATCCCCTCAACGCTACCCAGGACCTGAAGAAGAAACTTATCAGGGCGGTCAACCCCTCGGCGCTTGAGGTTGATCCGGCCCGCCTTCTACGGGCAGCCCGTTTGGCTGCTCAACTTGGATTCTCCATAGAGGCGAGCACCAGAGAACTTATCAAGAGCCGCGCCAGCCTCATCTCTACGATAGCTCAGGAAAGAGTCCGAGACGAACTCATGAAGCTTCTAGCTCAGCCTAATAGCGCAAAACATCTTCGAATGTTGGACGACCTGAACCTTCTGTGTGCTATCGTGCCGGAATTGGAAGCAGCCAGAGGAGTCCAGCAACCTAAGGAGCACCACTGGGACGTTTTCTATCACTCCATCGAAGCGGTGCAGGCAGTCGAGAAGGTGGTCCAAGAGCCCTCTCTTAGAGACTCGGACCCAGTATTGAAATTCGTGCCTTGGCATACCACCTTTGATGGCTATTTCCAACAGGAGGTCAGCGATGGCTTCTCCAGGTTCACTTTATTAAAGCTAACCGCACTTCTTCATGACATAGCCAAGCCGCAGACTAAGACTATAGAAGAAACCGGTCGTATGCGTTTCTTCGGGCACCCACAGGAGGGGGCTGAAGTCGCCGACGCTGTATTGAAACGCCTTAGATTTAGTGGACGTGGCATATCTATGGTCTGCAAAATGATCAAATTCCATCTTAGGCCGAGCCAGATGAATCAACCCGGAGAGCTTCCTACGCGAAGAGCCATCTACAAATATTATCGGGATATGGGAGATGTGGCCATCGATACCATGTTTCTAAACCTGGCCGATTATCTAGCTGCCCGCGGCCCGAACATTGACATGCAGGACTGGGAAACTCACTGTAGGGTGATTGAGCACGTCCTTTCCTCTAGATTGGAGACCCAAGGCTCACAGGTCGTCTACAAACTCATCGATGGGCATGATATAATGCAAACCTTTGGGCTTACTTCAGGCCCATTGATTGGAGAGCTACTGCAGCTTGTTCAGGAGGCGCAGGGAGCCGGCGAAATAACCACGAGGGAAGAGGCACTAGCTCTTGTGAGGGACAACGTGATGTCAAGGGAGATCGATGCGTAGATACGTTCGAAGATTGATACTGATAGGGATTTTGGTCGGCCTTGCCGCTGCGTCAATTGGAGTCCAGCATATAAACTTTAGCTTCCTTGGTGGTCATTTCGACAGAGGAGGAGACACCCCCCTTGGCCTTACCCTTGGCCTCGACCTTAAAGGCGGGAGCCATCTAGTGTATCAGGCTCGTAAGGATATTACCGTGTCCTTTACAGAGCCGGTAAGCGTTAGCCAGGTGGAAGAAGCCCTCGCCATAATAGGCAGGACAACCGCAAAGGTGGAGAGAGGAGAAGGGAACGAAATCATAATAGGCCAGGCATCTCTGGAACAAGAGGAGCGGGAGGCCATTAGGCAAGCCCTTATAGATAACGTTGGGCCGATAGCCTCCTTCGAAGTGAGCCTCGATCCCAGCCAAGAGCAGATAGAGGGCGTGATGAGCATTATTGAGCGTAGGGTCAACGCCTTCGGTGTTGCGGAGCCTTCCATTCAGCTCATGGGGTCAAATCGTATCCT
The DNA here is from genome assembly GCA_965249025.1 of Dehalococcoidia bacterium. Taxonomy (GTDB): domain Bacteria; phylum Chloroflexota; class Dehalococcoidia; order Lucifugimonadales; family CAYTFF01. The sequence goes on from OZ252215.1 coordinate 496,468, forward strand.
GGTTCAGCTTCCCAATATCGATATAGAGAGGGCCAGAGATCTGATCGGAGAGACGGCCACACTAGAGTTCAAGGAGCGAACCGTCAATGCGGTGCAGGATTTAGACATCGCCTCCGAAGACGTGATCTCCGTTGCGCCAGAACAATCAGAGGATGGTGAAAAGATCCTTTTGAACCTGACCCTAACTACTGATGCCTCCAAAGTATTTAGGGAGTTCATTATAAGACTTACCGAAAGAACTCAGGAGACCGCTGCAGCGGATGACTTTGCCGGCATTCTGGACGCGTTAGTGCTTTCTTTAGACGGAGAAGGTGGTCGCAGCTTTGAAATAACCAGCGATATGATCGAAACGAAGGAAGCCGACACCTTTTTGTTGCAGCTTCCCAATGTTGGCACCTTAAATGAGGCCAAGGACATCTTTGGAGACTCGCCAAGGCTAAAGTTCCAGGAACGTTTTGCTAGGCTCGACACTCCCCTTGGCCTAACGGGCAAAGACCTGACCCGGGCCTTTGCCGGCCAGCACCAAACTAATAATGAGCCGATAGTAAACATTCAGTTCAACGACCGTGGTACACGGATATTTGCCGACGTCACTAGGCGCATAGCTGGCACCCCTAATCAAATTGCTATATTACTGGATGGTGAGGAGCTTCTCTCTCCTGTTGCCCAGCAAGCTATCACCGGAGGCTCTGCGTTTATCTCAGGACGCGATTTCACCTTTGACAGGGTTAGAACTATGGCCATCCAACTGGAGTCTGGACGTCTTCCTGTCCCCATTGAAGTGGTGCAAGAGCGGACGGTGGATGCTACTCTTGGGAAGGACTCCCTTAAGAAAAGCGCTATAGCAGGCCTAATAGGGCTTGGTGTAGTTCTGCTCTTCATGGTCATTTACTACAGAGCAGCGGGGCTGGTGGCTGGAATGTCTCTGGTAATTTACACCGTCTTGGTGCTGGCTATATTCAAACTATGGCCCATTACCCTCACTCTTTCCGGAGTAGCCGCCTTCATTCTGTCCATTGGAATGGCTGTAGACGCCAACATTCTCATCTTTGAACGAATGAAGGAAGAGTTGAGGACGGGCCGTACCTTAGGCTCATCCATCACCGAGGGATTCAACAGGGCATGGACATCCATTCGGGACAGCAATATCTCTACAATAATTACATGCGCTATCCTTTTCTGGTTTGGTAATCAGTTGGGCACAAGCATTATTCAGGGATTCGCCCTGACCTTGTTCGTGGGCGTATTGTTAAGCATGTTTACCGCTATCACAGTCAGTCGCACCCTTCTTAGAGTGCTGGGGGTGACTCCATTGGCCAAGCGAATCAACTGGATTCTGCCTCTGGAGGGGGAGCCAGTAGGGCGGACTCGCCGAGTCGCCAGTGAGGAGCCTCTGTAATGGCAACCTCCTTGGCTTACACGAGTTCGACGCAGCAAGCGGAGATTATCTACGAGCAAGAATTCTTGAAAGGAGCTATGGCGTGGACTTTGTAGGTAAAAGGTGGTGGTTTTTTGCCATATCCGCACTGGTGATTGTCCCAGGAATAGTCTTTCTCCTGACTCCTCCCGCGCTGAAGCTGGGCATCGACTTCACCGGCGGAACCTCCATAACAGTGACCTTTACCCAGGACATCGCTCAGGACCCATTGAGATCGGAGCTTATCAGTCTGGGCTATCCGGATGCCACCGTACAAGGAATGGGGGGTAACAGTTACTTTATCCGGACCAAAGCCCTCAACGAGGCCGAAAAGAATAGACTGGTAAGTAGTTTAGATTCCAACCTGGCTCCGCTGTCCGGAGGCAAGGAGGACTCATTCGACTTCGTTTCCGGGGTCGTCGCGGGCGAGACCGTCAGAAACTCTATAGTCGCCGTTATCGTGGCGGCAATTGGAATACTCGCCTTCATAACATATGCTTTTAGGAGCGTGCCGAGCGCATTTCGGTACGGCGTGTGTGCCGTCATTGCACTGATCCATGACATGCTGGTGGTGTTGGGTATCTTTGCTATCCTGGGAAAGCTCCTGGATGTAGAGGTAAACGCAATGTTTATCTTGGGAGTACTGACGGTGCTTGGGTATAGCGTACATGACACTATCGTCGTATTCGACAGAATACGAGAAAACGTCGGGCGAGGTTTTTCAAGAAGCATGGTCACCGTTGTAAACGTGAGCATCATGGAAACCATGGGGAGATCCCTGAACACCAGCGTTACCATTCTGTTTACTTTGCTGGCCTTGTTGCTCTTCGGCGGCCCCACAATTAGCAACTTCATCTTGGTCCTTATCATTGGGGTAATAGCGGGAACTTATAGTTCGATAGCAATTGCTAGTCAGCTACTGGTCATGTGGAGTGAAGGGGAACTTGGCCGGATGATTAGGAAGCTACCCCTGCCAATGCGGGCCAGAAGCGCATAAAGCCCATACCTTCTCAGCCTACCCTGAATCTGCCGAAGGAGTGAGGACACATATCCCTTCCCACTCGACGGGGGAAGATTAAGATGGGGGTGAAACGCCCCTTCTTGTTGTCCTTCTGAGAACCCCGACCTGTCGGGGGACGAAGAATCCTTGGTATGTCTATCTCGTATCCGCTCATGGTGAGCCTGTCGAACCATCATACTGAGCCTGCCTGCCTGTCCTCGATCCATCGGGGCTTTCGGCTTGTCGGGGTCGAAGTATAAACCTGCCTGTCGGGGGAAGAATCTGGGGCGGTACTGTCCATGCCGCCTCTTTTAGGTAGTATTACGCCTATTACGCCGCCACAGGAACAGACCACTGCCCGCCGCCAGGACAGCGAATGCACCTGCAGCGATGCCGGCTAGCAACGCTACATTACCATCCGATGAGCCTGAACTGCTATTGATGGGCGCAGATGAATCGGAGCCGTCGACGAGGAAATATGCTGTACTGCCAATTGCAGGAGGAGGGCTGGGCGTTGATGTGGGTGTGGGGGGAGGGGTTACTCCTGGAGGCGCCATCTGGCCTGCAGACGCGACGTATAGCCAGTAACCTTTGCCCGCTTTGAGGCGTTGCGCCGACGCTGGGGAGCCTATTTTGATGCCCTCCCAGTTTCCGCTAAATGGGTCGAAAGTGTACGCTCCAAACCAGTCTACCCCTGAGAGGTATACTTCGGTGTCCACTTCTGCTGCCTGGCCATCCCCATCGAGATCCTGCAAATCGGCAGGATCGACGACGCTAACCCCGACCATGTTAAAGCCATTCACCAGAGGATAAATCGGGGCCGAAGTAAAAGGCTCAGTATCGATGGACATAGTGAAAGGCTGAGTGGAGTGGACCCAATAGCCCCTCCCATCCTCCATCGTGGTTAGATTTCCCACCATATTGCCGGTATCGGTGTCTCTAATCGCGGTTAGCCAAGGGCCAACTTGAGAGTTAGGATCATACCCAAAAACAACATCCACAGGGACGCCGCTGCCGATGACCAAGTTTATTGGAGTGTCAATCGGCCTCCTTGGCAATGATACAAAGTTCCAGCCAGGTGCAATTGTCAGATCAACGACGTTGCCAATGATAGTCGCGCCAGCGGTAGCGGTCGCAGGAGCCAGTGGCGCTGGCAGAAGGACTCCGGGGTCAGATAGACTAAGGTAATACCCCTTTCCAATCTTCACTTGAGCGCCAGTGCCAGGCATGAGTGTTACGAAGCTATTTGACGAGGAATCGTACTCATACGCTCTATTCCAGGGCAGTCCTGAGAAGTACTCGTCCGCTGGCACCACGTCGCCGAAGCTCGGATTCACATCCAGACTAATGACTCCTACGAGATTGAAGCCGCTGGCAAGTGAAACACTTAGCGGGACTGTTTGCTGTCCAGCATTAGTGCCAGCCAAGTCAACAAGAATAGGGGCAAAGCTGCTCGTATGAACCCAATAGCCCTTTCCATGGAGGACTTGCGTCAAGGTTCCTGAGAATGGATCGCTACCAGAGCGGATGGCGATCAGGCAGTCACCTTGAAAGTTGGGGGGTGCACATGAGATGCTGGCTCCTATCGAAATGTCTGCTGAGGTGATAACCTGGTCGACTGTGCTGGAGCCACCGAAAACCGAATCAATGTCTGGACTTAACGGACTAGAAGGTAGGGATACCAGGTTCCACCTCGGTGTTAAGCTAAGCTGAAACGGCGTTGGCGTTGGTGCGGTGGCTGTGAGGGTGCTGGAGGCAACGTTACCCGCAACTCCAGGGACAGCGCTATGTCTTTATCCCTATCTTCCGCCGTGCTGGTCGTCTCGGTAACATGCGTGACACGAACCTGGTCGGGCGTCTGGCTGGCGGCGTTGCTGGTCAGATCCACCACCACAAAATAGGTCTTGGGCGTGCCGAAGGGGACCTGCACGTTGGTGTCGGCGTCGTTGAAGGTCACCTTCTGCTTTCCTGCTGTGAGGGCCAGGGTGGAGACCGTTGTAACCAGGGTGTCGCTGCCGCTCTCGAAGGTCCCCGAGCCATCATCCCGATAGATGAGCAGGTTTTCGATTATGGCGTTTGCCTCTGCGCTGGTCAGCGTGTCGCTGGCGCTCTCCTCGAAGATGAGGTCCAGGGTCACCAGCTCCAGGTCCGTGTCGCCAGTACGGCCCCGGTGGGTGGCGACTATCTTGAGCATATCGTCGGTAGTGCCCTGGTCCAGAGTCGCGGGTGCCGTATCTGTGGTGGTCAGAGCGAACTGTCCTCCCTTGTTCTCGTACCAGGCTACCTTGTCGTCGTTGAATGAAGCGGAGAGGGCGTCCATGTCGCCGTCTCCGTCCACGTCTGCCGCATATACAGAGGTGGCGCGGATGGCGGCGCTGGTGGAGATGGTGCGGGCCGTCCATGCCGAGCCGTCCCCTGCCGTGTTCTCGTACCATGCGATCTTGTCGTCGTTGGCTGAAGCGGATAGGACGTCCATGTCTCCGTCCCTGTCCACGTCCGCCGCATAGACAGAGGTGGCGCGGATGGCGGCGCTGGTGGAGATGGTGTTGGCTGTCCATGCGGAGCCGTCGCCCGCCGTGTTCTCGTACCATGCGATCTTGTCGTCGTTGTTGGAGGCGGATAAGGCGTCCATGTCCCCATCGCCGTCCACGTCCGCCGCATAGACAGAGATGGCGCCGACGGCGCTGGTGGAGATGGTGTTGGCGGTCCAGGCGGAGCCGTCGCCAGCCGTATTCTCGAACCAGGCGATCGTGGCGTCGCCGAACGAAGCGGAGAGGACATCCATGTCCCCGTCGCCGTCTACGTCCGCCGCATAGACGTAGGTGGCGGCGTCGGCACTGGTGGTGATGGTGGACTGACCTGCAATGGGGGCGTCAGCGAGAATAGGGCTAGCGGCAGGCAGTGCCAGCGTGACCAGGATGACGGCTATAGCTGCCGTTAGAGCCACCGCCATAAGAGCTAGTAAGCGCAAGATGCTTCACGGCGCCTCCGTTGAGTTGCATATGCGTATCGACGCAAAGGCACGATAGAGGCCCTTGCGACGTTGCATCTTGAGTCGAGGCTAGTCTACAGGGGTAGATTCTAGAGTGTCAACCATCCGTTACGAAATACGTAACAATCGCCCACTGAAGATTGAGGCATCGTCTGTGTAAATCCCCGCTCGTGGTGAGGGGACGTGCATCCCTGTCATTCTGAACGAAGTGAAGAATCCTTGGTATGTCTATCCCGTATCCGCTTATACTGAGCCTGTCGAACCATCATACTGAGCCTGCCTGTCCTCGATCCATCGGGACCCTCGGCTTGCCGGGGCAGGCCCTCGATTTACCTAGAACGAACTGTGAACAATTAAGAGAGCCGGTTTATTTAAGACGTCTGAGTGGTCGGACCTGGATTCCCATGGGTAAACGTCGGTGGCTCGGTGGCCTGATGCGACAGGAACATAAGCAGCTTTCCCTGAGTCCCTATCCAGGACCTGTCCGATAACACTGCTCGGTCCGTTACCGGCTGATTGTTTACTCTGATAGTGTGCGTGTGTCTTATGTAGCGGAGATGGACCCCTTTGCGACTGAAGCCGAATGAGACATCCTCTAACCCACGAACGCCCGTCTCGCTTCCACGTACGGAACTCTTGAATAGTATCTTCATTACAGGCTTGCGGCTTAGTCGCTCGAAAGCCACCACCTCTTGACCCTGGTCATCGTACAGATATCCGTATGGTCTCGTTCCTATCGCCCAGACTGCTGCCAACGCGACCACCAAGCCTCCAAGTGCTATAAGAACAAAAGCCCATACGGGGATCGGGAAGGGTGGTTCCTCCGTAGCCACTGCTGCAGGCTCGGGCACCTCGAACAAGAGAGACTTGGCAAAAGAAATGTGATCCCTGCCTAAGTAGTTGACTCTAAGGCTGAGGTTAAGGTTGTGTTGGCCGCTTTTTTGTGGCGTAATCGTAGCGTAGTAGCTCCATGCTCGCCCTTCGCCAAACACTTGCCTCGCCAGGATCTCTACTGGAACAGTGCTGCCATCGAAAAGGCTTGCGGAAGCCGAGATCTGCTCTAGGGTCACAGGGAATGGCTCTCCATCTACGTTGACGCTTATAGTCGCTATCCTGACGGGCTTGCCTATCTCCAACCCCTGAGTTGGCAGAATCTCTATATCTATACTGGGAAATGGCTCTACTCGGAACGTAGACTCAGTTGAGATAACGCTGTTATATTGGGGCCAACTTAGCTTTAGTGTTACCTGGTAGCTGCCTTGTTCTGTTAGAGGCGGTATTCTTATCGAATAAAACCCATCTCCAGCAACCTTGTCTCCCTCAAGGCCACGATCGTTCAGGTTAAAAGCCGTTTTGCTTCCTGATGGAGGGGTTACTTCAGCAAAATACTCAATCTCTTCTAAGGTTACCTTAGAGGCGTCCTCTCTAATCGATGCCGTTATTATCGTGGGTTCCTCTTTGGGATGAGGACCTTTGGATTCCAATACAAGCTGTAGTCTAATAGCTGAGTTGTATAAAGTAGACACCGTACCGCCAGTGCCTTTGACCCTTGTTTGCCACTCCCCGGGCATAGGGTTTTGAATCCGCCAGATAGATATAAGCGGGGTATTTATCGCAATGGTCTCCTGAGAGCCTGCCGCAGATAGATCGACTCCGGATGGATTGGCTACGCTAGCCGTTATAGAGGGATCGCTCTTGAGGAAAATGAAACTTGTCCTCTGGGTGCGAGGCGCTACGGACACGGTAGATGAAATGAGGCCACTTTGACCAAGGTCCACCTCGCTCAAGGGGATAAGCGCCCCGTCTCCAGCCTTTTGAAGTATGCTATTTGCGGTGGCCTCCAGGCCATTTGGAAAAGATGCATCAAGGCTTTCTCCCCCAGTTGTCCGAGCATAATCGGAAAGTAGGCTAGCCGAGGCGTCAGGCCCGGGCAGAGAAATGCTCTTTATAGGCCATCCCCTATCTCGAAATCGCGTCAGAAGACCTTCCATCTGCGCCTGTTGCTGACTTGTGACAGGTGCAGAAATCGAGCCAGATATGAGGTATATAGACGACCCAGATGGGGCACTTTCGCTTACCAGCAACTCAATAGACCTGGACAGTGCGTTGAAGAGATCACTGTCGCCTGCTGTGGCGTCGTCTACTTTACTGAAAGCATCTTCGGTTATTCTGCGAATCTGCGCCTCCTCTGAGGCTATCGGCCCAGAGAATGACACTTCTTCAGCATAGGTGCCGATTATTAACCTTGGGTTGGCACTTAACGCTGCGACGATACCTAAGGCTGATTTAGCCTGGTTCCTTGTGGTAGTGGACTGCCCGCTCGCTGGTAAGTCCAACAGGACGACCGTGATATGAGACGAAGCAGCCACCTCGCCTCTGAGGCCTGTGAAAGCTGGAATGGCCAGTAGCAGGGATATAATCAGCGCTAAAAGAATTCGCATCTACATTCAGTAAAAAACATAATCCCTGGCGGGCCAAAGGTCAATGAAAATTAAGGCCGCCTTTTCCTGTTTTATGAGCGTTGTGTAGGGGGGTAAATGCTAGGATCAAATGGCCTATCTAGGACAATGAAGCAAAGCGATCTTGTAGCCAGCTATGTGTTGGGGACTAATGCAATCGAAAATTTTCTCCTTCTTTGGCGCTTTGCACAAAAACTCCCGAAATAGAGGATGGTGCAGGTAACCTTGGTTGCCACCGGGGGTCTGGGGGTGTCCCCCAGATACGAACCTGGTGGAGAGGGTGGGATAGTCGAGGTCCGTTTTTACAATATTGGCTAAAATACCACTTTATGTGCAAGGCTCCTCGTTATCCAATAACTAGCGTTAGAGCGTCTTCCAACTCATGCAGCGTAACGAAGCCCTCAAACTTGGCGGACACCTTGCCATCGTCGTTTAAGATAAAAGTCCATGGCTCAGAAGGCAGTGCCCACTCAAAAACGGCCTCTGCCAGCCTTCCCTTGCTCACATCTCCTCCCATCTCCAGAGGGTTGCTATAGATCTCAACGTGGATAAAATTGGCCTGCTCGCTGTATTTGCTCTTTAGCTCCTTGACAATCTCTACCTGAGGCCCGCAGGTGGCGGTGCTGCAAAAAGCAGGCGTGGCGAAGGTCATAACTGTGGGTATCTTCGTAGCGATGGCCTCTGAAATAGTGAGTTGATACAGGTCCGGGTCCGGATCAGGGTCGGTGGTCAACTCTTCAAGAGACCCTACGTCCCTGGCTGTCCGGTTTGAGCTACTGATGGCAGGTGATCCTATCGCGGGCGTAGAGCTTTCCTTCTTGACTTCGAACAGAGAACGCCCTAGCTTCGATGAGCCGTCGGCCTCTTGCACAGAGACCTCTATTCCCCATTGCCCCGTCTCATCAAAGGCCACATTGGTCGTATATACGCCTTCCTGGCCAGTGGGCCATCGCCGAAATTGGGCCCTCATTGTGGCCTTGGCCTCCGACTTCGATTCTCCCAAATACAGGAAAGTTACCCCAACCTCTGGCGACCTGATGGGTGTCGATTCGCTGTCCAGGATAGCGAAGACGAACCTGTTGTCACCCAATGCCAGGTCCGTAGAGGCCACGATTGGCCTGAGCTCTAGCTTGACCTCTGAAGAGGGGGTGGGGGCAGGAGTTGGCTCGGGGGTTGCAGGTGTTTGCGTACCTTCCCCTGAGCACGCCAGCAATAACATGCTTAAGACCATCATTGCTAGCCAGCTTACAAATCTAATATATTTGAACATAAAGAAGCTCTGCTCAGTCTTACGCTAGGTGAAAATATTCAGATGTATTTGGCTGTCCTTATTGACCGGCTAAAGCTCTTTTACCAGCTGGGCTATTAAGTCTATCCCGCGCCTATACGACGCCTCCTTGTCGCTGCCTGCCAGGACAATGGTAACTATGACTTCAGAGGCGCCCATATCAAAGAGCCTCTTTAGGCCATCGGCTACCTTTTCTTCCCTGCCCCATGGCACCACCGCATCCAACATCCCATCGCTCCAGACACCCGATTCCGCCTCAGGATACCCCGCCTCTACAAACATCTGCTTGTAGAAAGCGAGATTGAGGTAGTAGGAGGCCAGCTGCTTGTTGACCGCCTCTCTGATTTCATCCTTGTTCTCATGTACGCATATAGGTGCGTGGGCCACTAGCGGCGGGACCTCTCTTCGACCTGCCTTTTCCGTCCCCTGCTTCATAGCAGGCAGCGCAACACTTTGAAGGTAGTCTGCAGGACACACCCAGCTAATGGCCCCGTCCGACTCTGCGCCAGCCAGCTCGAAGGAAGCCCTCCTCAACGCCGATATCATCACCGGCAGGTCTGGTATCGTCTTACCAAAGCTAACGTGGGCACTGAGTTGCTTCCCGTCGAACTCTATGCTGCCTGTGTGTAGAAGCGTCCTCACTATATGCAAATACTCGCGGGTATGATTTAGAGGCGTCTTGAACGGCATCTTGTACATGCCCTCTATCCGAGATTTGTGGCTGGCGCCAATGCCCAAGATGAACCGCCCTGGGGCAATCTCGTTTATTACGTGGGTCTGTTGCACAGCCACTATCGGATGTCGAGGGTAGGTTGGTACTATACCTGTCCCTAAAACGATCTTCTTGGTCAGGGACGCTGCGCCGGCAAAAAGTGTCAGCGAGTCCTGCGGCCCGCTCCCTGTCGGCATCCATGCCGCGGGAATACCCGCCTCTTCTAGCTCCTGGATCGTGGCTATTACCTGCCTGCTAGTGCTGCCCTGTGCCTGTACACCTATTCGCTCATCGCTCAAAAGTCACCTCCACGCATTCACATACCCTTGATGTTATGCAGTTAGAATATACTCGCCCAATGTTAGACTTCTACATGACGTTGGGTCAAGCGCAGCCAACTCCCGACCTGTCATTCTGAGCATAGCGAAGAATTCTTGGTCTGCCGCACCTGTCCTTTGCTCTGCCATATGCTCAAGGTACAAGAACTTTCGGTACATCTGGCCTTGCACAAAAAGTCCCGAAAATATAGGAGGGTGCAGGGAACCTTGGTTCCCGCCGGGGGTCTGGGGGTGTCCCCCAGATACAATTCTAGGGTGGGACTGGGTGGGATAACAGCGTTTGCCACGTAAAGAGATTATACGTGGTTTGCTACCACAAATATCCAGAAAGCCCCGACTTTTTGTGCAAAGCTAGTAGATTTTTATCTCTCTCCGTGACGGAGAGAGGCCAAAGAAGGGGTAACCTCGCTCATGCTAAATAGAGGCAATTCATTACTCTTGTGATATACTTCCCAAGGCCGAGTGCCAGCATTGCTTTGAATTGCCATTTCGCATTGGAGATATAGGTGAGCCAGACAGTCCCAGACGCTAAGACGAACATAAGAGAAAACAGAGCATTTATCCTGGCCATTCTTTCCTTCGGGCACGCCATCGCTCACTGGTACAGCGAGTCCTTCCCTCTCATCTTGCCCTTTGTTCAATCTACGATGGGGTTCAGTAATATCCAGTACGGCCTTCTGGGGACGGTCCAGGGGGTCAGCTCTGGCCTCGTTAATATCCCAGGCGGAATCATCACCGACAGGTTTAAGCGCTATTGGGGATACATCCTGACTCTCTGCATGTTGCTGGTCGCCGTTTCCTACGCCTTACTCGGCGTAGCGCCCAACTACTTCTTCATGCTCATTGTCGTCGTATTCATGGTTGTGCCCGGCACAATATGGCACCTTCCTGGGGTTGCTGCCCTCTCTCAACGCTTCCCCGACAAAAGAGGGTTTGCCCTTTCAATCCATGGCGTAGGGGCCAACGCAGGCAACTTATTAGGACCCATTGCGACAGGGGCCCTCCTGGGAGTGATGTTCTGGCGTGACATCTCATTCCTGTTTATAGTGCCTCCTCTTCTCGTTGCCATACTTGTGTTGCTAACTATGAAGAACATCGGACGGATAACAGATGAGGATCAACGGAAAAGTATGGCCGAATGGCTTCGAGACGCCTTTAAGATGGTTGGTACTCCCGTCGTTATTGGCCTCATAATGGTCTCCTTGCTTAGAACGGGGACCACCACTACCATGATGCTCTGGACCCCCAGATACCTGGGCGATCCAGTCAGCGATGGTGGTCTGGGCATGACTCCCCTTATGATGGGACTCCACTTTGGCCTCCTGGCTGGCACAGGCGTAGTCTCCGGTCCATTCATGGGCCTCCTTTCAGATCGCTTCGGCCGCAAGGTTGTCTTAGTCCCAGGCCTGATTGTCAGCGCCATCCTCCCCATAATCATGGTCAACTTGGGAGTGGGTATAGCTCTAGCTCTTATGTTGGCTCTGATGGGCCTCTTTACATGGTCCCTTCATCAGATAATCCTGGCCGCAGTCCTAGACGTTGTGGGTAGAGGGACAGAGGCTACTGCCGTGGGCCTCATCTTTGCCGGTGCCAGCTTGGTGGGAGCTATATCGCCCCTCATAGCAGCCTACGTGATCAACACCTTTAGCCTCGGAGCTATATTCTACTACATAGCCATCTTGACTGGCGCTTCGGCTGTGGTGATGATTGCCATCCCCCTCAAGAAGCACACCTGGACCCCAGTCTGACTTCACTCGTTTGTGCTGAGCCCATTTGCCCTATCATTCCGAGGAGTCCCGACCCGTCGGGACGATGAGGAATCTATCGTACCGTTTACTCCTGCCCCCCGAACCGCTCGTGCTGAGCCCGCCCTGCCTGTCCCGACCTATCGGGGCCCTCGGCTTATCGGAATCCTGAGCAAGGCGGACGAAGAAGGGCGGACAGTTAAGGAACACATGCGTCCATCCCTTGGCAGCATCGACGAATTGTGATACTACTTTCTTATCCTTCATGAAAGCGGGGACACGCCAGTGCTTAAGGAGTTTAGCCTAGAAGGGAAGACGGCCCTCGTTACCGGCGGAGGCCGCGGCATCGGCAGAGCCATCGCCCACGTCTTTGCCGAGGCTGGCGCCGACGTTGCCGTTGTCTCCAGGACCATGTCCCAGGTAGAGACGGTCGCCAAAGAGATCGAGGCCATTGGTAGGCGTTCCGTTGCCCTCCAAGGCGACGTGACAGATCACCAGCAGGTGGAGGACTTCGTCGCTAGGGCCACCGATGCCCTGGGCAAAATAGATATCATGGTCAACAACGCAGGTGCGTGGGACGGACGCGCTCTCGTCGTTCCGTTGCCTGATTCATCGAGCGCTCCGCCCGCCTACAGCGCTGCCCCTATCCTGACTATAGAGGACTGGGACAAACTGGTGTCCACCAATCTAACCAGCGCCTTCTACTGCTGTCGCGCCGTTGGCCCCCAGATGCTGGAGCGACGCAGCGGCAAGGTAATCAACGTCCTGTCCAGCTTCGCGGGCATCGCCTTTCCCGCGACTGCGCCTTATAGCGCCAGCAAGGCGGGCCTGCGGATGCTTACTAAGGTGCTGGCCCTGGAATGGGCATCGCACAATGTGAACGTCAACGCCATCGGCCCTGGGACCTTCGAGACGGAGATGACCCGTGGCTCCCTCAGCGATCCCGACCACAGGAAGCGGGTTATCTCCCGAATCCCCCTCGGCCGCTTCACCGACGTCAGGGACGTGGGATTCCTGGCCCTCTACTTGGCCAGCCCAGCCTCCGATTGGATGACAGGCCAGGTCATCTACCTGGACGGCGGCGACACCGCCCCGGTAGACTGACAACTCTCTCCTTCTTGATGATGCGCTCCCACTGTCATGAGGGTGCCCCCTCTGTCATTCTGATCCCGACAGGTCGGGAGAAGAATCCTCGGTACGCCTACCTAGCCAACCTTATCTGTCATTCCGAGGAGCGAAGAGACGAGGAATCTGGCACCTCCCCTTCCATCCCCCGCTCATGCTGAGCCTGCCTGCCCTCGGCTTGTCGGGGTCGAAGTATGAGCTACTTCCTGTCATTCTTGAGGGAGTCCCAGCGGGACGACCAAAGAATCCTTGATACGCCTCTACCTCACCTGCTCACCCTGAGCCTAACGAATTCGGGACACCCCCTTCCTGTCATTCCGAGGAGCGAAGAGACGAGGAATCTGTCGCTCCATATGCCGTATCTTTTAAGGTGCGGTGCTAATAACTCTCGCTCCCTGTCATTCCGAGGAGCGAAGAGACGAGGAATCTGTCGCCCCGTATGCCGCACTTTTCAATGTGCGGTGCTTGTCCTCCTCTTCCCCCTCGATATGGAGGAAGATTGAGATGGTGGTCTACCGCAACTCCCCTACCTCACCTGCTCACCCTGCGCCCAGTCGTCATGTCATTCCGAGGAGCGAAGAGACGAGGAATCTGTCGTCCCGTATGCCGCACCTCGAAAGGTGCGATGCTAATAACTCTCTCCCCCTAGATGGGGGAGACGCAGAGGGGGTGAACGTCTCTCCCTGTCATTCTAAGGCAGCTATAACCCCATGACGCAGGTCGTAGCCAAATGCTCGGTACGTGGCGTTTGTACAGTGTGGCGGAAAATCAAGGCTGGGGTGAGGTATAGCTAGGGGCAATCATATACTTCTTCTCTACTTAATAATGAAATCTCGAATAGCCCCTATGACCAATATGACCGCCAACATCAGTAAGAAGAGCGTGTAGCGTATGAGTTCTATGTTGAACAAGTAGAACGCAATCACCCCTAAGACTCCCGCCGCAACCATTAGACCAAGACCCTCTTTCTGCCGATAAGTCAACCTTGCCCCCTGATTTCCGATTCTACGCTCCAAGACATATTGCCCCTTCCCATTGTGAGTCTAGCGCATTTTCAAAATTCTGGCGCATTGCACCATCCCACCACATTAAAGTCGCAAGGCGGGACTTGTTTCCTAAGTGCAAGAACGACAGTTGGCTTATCTTTACGTGACTGTGAACACAGTTAGGGGTAACTGCCTGATGCGCAGAGGACGGCCGCTTTTTCCATGACCAACCTAAGGCGCTACGCCCATGATGGAAGAGTGCTTGATGAAACTCTCGAACGGCACTCCAAATCCTACTCTGCGGTTGATAGTCCCTGTAATAATGTTGCGGTTTTCGTTAAAACTGGCGAGCAGTGTCTCCACATACTTATCTACTTCGGTGGTCTGTAATTCCACAAAGTAATTATGAATGGCAAAAAGGGATTCGGGAGGCAGACTGTAATTCTTAGTGAGCTCATCCTTCAAATCTGTGAAGCCAGGGTCACTAAGGGCAGCTAACCAAAGTAAGAGCATACCTCGCCCGTGTATCTTGTTTGAGTCGCCTATTGACGCCTCAAATTCTGCCAGCCATGCGTCTATGAAATTTAGAACCCCAGAAATGTTAGGGAATCTGCTCGTATTCAGCCGCGTATAAATCCCTAAGTTCCTTACCATTGCCACCTCAAAGGCATAAGCCTCAGCTTCCCGCAGCGCACCGATTTGAGTTCCTAGGCCCTGCTTAGATTGAGACGGATTAAGTGCTCGTTGCCGAGCATGTCCTCCTTCGTGAGCCAATGTAGCGATTACTGAAGCCAACGGTTCATTTCCTCGAATCATCAACTCGAGCTTCCCGTCCGACAGCTCACAGCAATACCCAAGTACGTTGCGCATATAAACTGACCCTCCAAAGTCTCGCCTTATCAACTCATTCCACTCATCAGAGGACAAGATTCTGGGAACCCATTCTTCTTCCTCAGGAGTCTTACCCACTAGAAGGTAATATCCTGTGTTAAAGACATCGAGAACTTCTCTGCGATACGACCTCTCTTCACTCTGTACGGTGTCGCCTCGAGCGACCGTAACGCTTCCTACAGTTAGTTCAGTTGAAGCAAAGACAAAGTCCAAAAGGGACTTCATCTCTTCTTGTGATAGCTGTGCAAAAGGGATAACTGGGGTAGTTGTCGCTGTGGGGAGTGGAGCAGGTGTAGGAGAAGGACTTGGAGTAGGCAGTGGAGTCGGACTAGGTGTGGGGGTTGAAGTTGGAGTAGCTGACGGGGTTGGGGTCTGAGTCGGAGTCGGGACAGAGCTCATGGTGGGAGCGAGAGCAGGGACTGGGCTTACGGTTGGGGATTGCGTGACAGTCGGTAACGGATTCCGATTCGGGGTGCTGGTAACAGCTGGAAGCGGTGTTATGGTGAGCATCGGGATAACTTGTGTAGGAACTGCCTCCATGTCTGGAGTTGGTGTGTGGGCCGATGGGGGGCTTGAGCCTGGGGCTGGTGAACACGCGCCCAGCCCCACTAAGAAAATAACGGAAGCACCGGCAAGGAATCTCATCATTGGCCGTCCTTCGAGTCCGTACAGACCAGCTACCTGCGCATTATACTCTCCTAGCCAACTAAATATGCGATGGCGGTATTTATGTATAAGCGTCTGTCGCATTTATTCAAATTCTGGCGCACCATAGCATCATCCCCCTCAGAGTCGTAAAGGGGGACTCGTTTGTAAGGCAATTCCGCCGCCTGCCATCTGCCCCTCGCTTATAACCCCCATCACGCCGTACACTATAACCGTACCCGCAAAGCCCCCGATGCCAAATACTTCAGTGTGTGGTACTGAAGATCCATTCTTATACGCCAAAGAGTACCCAAGGAGTACCTCAAAAGGCCAAAAAACGCCCCAAAAATCCGAGTCAGGAAAATGCCCGACGAAACACAGAAGAAGGAGCTGCTACATGAAGATAACCGCCCAAGCACCGCCGTCATTACATCTACTCCCGCCACATCATCCCATCCCACCGACGGGAAATTCAATCAAGAACTCCCCTATCTAACCCCTCGAAAAACAGATAGCACTAAAATTAAAAAAACAAGGCCCTACAGCTTGAAAACAACCAAGACCATAGCGATGAAAGAGGGGGCAACTCCTTACCTGTGTGGTGGCAATACGGGTGCAGGCAGAGCGAACAGTTGAATGGTGGGATCGGCAGGGTTCGAACCTACGACCAATCGGTTATGAGCCGACCGAAACAGGGTTTCGGCTTTAATGGGGTCTGCCAGGGAAATGCTTACTCTACCACCTCCCTCTCCCTGATCCTGATTAGTGTTACACCCTCCCGATCCCGATTAGTGTTACACCAAACAAAAGAGCGCCCGCCCGCATATACACGGACATTTTCGTTTCAACTAACCTGCGTCGGATATTGACACCGAGAGTGTTACACCCTTAGCCTTGTGGCAACGCAGGGAGGTTTCAGGAAGGACACACGTTGCTTTCCTGCGCTGTTCGCTTGAAACCTCCCCTATTGGAGGAAAGCATGTTACAGAAGAACGGACGCATCCCGACAAGCCCAGGCCCCCGATCAATCCGCACTCGCCCCCTTCCCGATCCGAGATGTAAGCTCTGCCATGGCGGGTCTGATCCGATCCCCTTGATGTGCTGGCAATGCACATTCCTATACCACACCCACTATGAAGCTATCGCCCTGGTGCCGATCCTACGCTTAACGATGATCAATTGCCCGATCCCTGAGTGTCGGGCCGAGAATGTGTTTATGCGAGTGCCGCCGCCCGATCTTCTGGTCAACGGCAACACCGACGCCGATCAACCAAAGTCGATATGGTGGGGGTGAGACATGGCTCTCTATAGATCGGTTCGATGCCCGAAGTGCAAAGAGGTGAAGGTTACCCGCTACCCCACTTTTCGGCATTGCGGCAAGTCCTGGAACACTGAGAAACACGGAATTCAGGCCCAGGAGCAACGCAAAGCAAGGACTTCAAAGCCCAGGGGCCAGTACAACACTTTGGAGGTCTCATGGTAAGCCGCAAGAGAGAGCCGAGAATCTTTGACGACCTGGGCGACGACCCGACGCCCGACGCCGATCCCCCGCCCGACGATCCGCCGCCCGACGACGACCCGCCATATGTTCCGCCTCAGAGCGACGGCGGCTGGAATCCTGAGACGGCCCTAGAATGGGGGAAGCTACTTGATAAGGGCCTTGCCGCCCTTAGAGATCGGGGAATGACAGACAACCTAATCCACCTGATAAGCTCGGTCAAGAAGATTGCCAAGGGTGAGGAAATAGATACACGAACAGCGACGCCTACATATGAATCCCAGGCCCCGCCTGAGACGCACACTAACGGCGCATCAAATAATCACGGGGAGGAAATACCAATGAAGCAAGCTTTCGACATGGATAAGCTGGCCAAAGAACTAACGGGGGCGCTGGATATCTTAGTCCTGGTCAAAGGAAAGCATCTGATCGAAGAGCTACCACAGATGTTCAAGGACAATGAGGCCGTCGTATTGAAGCAACTAAAGGAATTGCTGGCGAAGTGCGCCGTTTGGGTGCCCGACGACGGCCAGGCGGCGGCGAAATGAAGATAGCGGCAAACCTGGATAGCAAGGGATCGGTAGCCATAGGTTTGAGGGGGTCGGGTAAGACTAATTTTGCGCGGTTCCTGGCGGGCCTTGACCCTGATTCTGTCTTGGTCTACGACCCTTTGAAGGAATTCACGGAGTTCGACACTATACAGCCCAAAGTCGGGCAATTCCCCCGGGCGGCGGAAGAGTTCGCCAACCACCTAACCAAGATTGATATTAAGAATGTAGACAAGCATCCATATCGCTTGCTGGTCATAGACGAGGCCCACAGGGTAGCCCCTGGCGGCGGGAAGTCATTGCACCCCTTCATTCACGACATGAACGCCGTACATCGACACTGGCCCCTGGCTATCCTCTGGATTGTGCGTCGCCCGACTGAGCTTCACCCTGAGATCGTCAACCTGTCGGATCACATGTTTATCTGGCGGCTACCAGGCGCAAGAGACGCCGTTTGGCTAGAGGACACGGCGAAGGGACTCTCTGAGGACGTGCGAAGCCTCGATGAGTTCCACTTCGTTTACGTCAACCAGCACCGCAATTTCTGGCAAATGTCGCCAGTGGCGGATCAGTCCAGGACCTCTTGACACCGCTAGTGTTACACTCTTACCCTGGCGATTAGCAGGGGGGCGAGAGGCCATACATCGCCTACCCTGCTTTGTTCTCTCACCCCCTTGTAAATCAATACTTGGAGGGTGCAGAAATGCGAACTCGGTTCTATCTACTCAAGCTGGTAATCTCAATCTTAGTGATGGCTGTTATGGCCTGGGTTTGGCGTGCCTATGGCAACGCCCGTTTATGGGCGCATGGCATGGCCCCGATCCAAGGGGGTGAAGCTAAAGCGGCATCCCTTGACCCGACGCCCAGCATGTCCCGCTTCAAGCGGAATTTCGGTGCTCTGTGGCGTGGTGGATTGGGCGGCGCTGGAACAGGTCTTGCTATGGCCATACTCGGTGCTCCGCTCGGTTCGCTGGCTGGTGGGCTTGTCGTTGCTTCTGTAATCGGGGGCGATGAAGGCGTGATCCTGGCAACACTGGCAGGCAAGGAGGCCGTAGAATTGCTATTCATCGGCGGCGGGGCGGAAGCGGCCCCTGCTGCTTCATAGATCACATCGCGACAATCAACCTTTAACTTTTCAAATGGAGGTCTCACAAAATGTTACGCAATTTTAGACTAGGTGGACTAGGCGGGGGCCTGGTATCTACCATCCGTCGGCCCGCCGTCGGAGCGAAGCCCGCCACATCGGAATTCAGGCGGGAAATCCTCACAGCGGGAACGGGGATCACCTTCCGAGCGGCTTCGTATGTAGCTGGCCAGATGAACCTTGCCACGTATTACACTGTGCCCGCACAAGAGGAATCGACTTTCGGGTGGGGATCGGACGCCTTCCCAGACAACCAGGGCTACATCTATTTGCAGTATCAGACCGAAGCCCCCGCCGCCATCGACGGCGTGATTCAATTCCTGCTAGAGGACGCCCACGGCGTCGCCATAGCAGGGGGCCTGGTACTGGAAAAACACTCTACGACCTTGGACGGCTCGGTTACTGACAGGCGGCTTAAAGTGCCTTTGCCCAAGTATGGGCTATGGGCTTCTGAGGACTCCCGCCTGTCGATCAGGATCGACCCTTCCGCAACGGCGACTTCGACCCTGGCGGATTCGACCCTGGGAGTGCCCTTCACGTCTCGCCGCCCATCTTAGCGACGAAAAGCGATCAATCGCTGGCCGGGCGAAGAAAAGAATAACGTCGTATTTACGGAGGTCTGAAATTGGAATATGTACTAACGAAAGACTACGGCCCCGCCGAAACGTCGGCATGTAACACTTGCGGCGGGCCTACTCATAGAGGCCAATGGCGGGAAGATGGGGAGAAGGTGATCCGTGACTTTTGTCCCAGGTGTTACAAGGAACGCCAGGCCGAAAGAAAAGAGGCCGCACAAGAGGCCGCAAAGGGGGAGTAAATGGGCCTTTTAACTGATGTCCTGGGGAGCACTCGGAAGCTTCCCAGGCGGCAACGAATAGCAATTGAGGGAAGCCCGCCCTTTGCCTTTACCAATGCGTCCATCGCCGCATCGGGGGTGTGGGTGATCAACATCCTTGAGAACACGGCGCACCTCACCCAGATGGCCAAGTACACCCCGATGGACTTCTTGGAAGTGGTCAACGATTCGATGCTCGACATCGAGATAACGTTGAACGACGTTATGACTTACCGAATCCTGAATCAGGCATCCCGCATTATCCAGGATCGGCCCTTCACTGCCCTGTCAATCACCAACCTGTCAACGACGGCGATAGCCGCCGACTTGTTACACCTGATCATCGAGCGCAAGCCCGTTGATGAAGATGTGCAACTTCGGCGGGTGCTCCGAAGGGGGGCCTAATGGACGGCAAAATGGTTGCCTTGGCCCTGGCGGGCCTGGGGGTTGGCTATGTTCTGACGCAAAAGACTGAGGGCATTCCGACGCCCTCAGTCGGCGGTAGCCAGACGATCATAGAGCGGGTGCAAGAGATCGTCCGAGTAGTCCCGCAACAAGTGGCGTCCGCTCAACCCAATATCAACTTCAATCCAATTATCGATCTCCCCGCTATCAATCTCACCCAGGTCACACCCCCCGCCGCATCGGGCGACGCTGGCGGCATCCCTGGCCCTGAGAAGATCACCCCCGACTTGCCCGACCTGGTCGAGAAGGTGATCGGGAAGATCAAGGGTGTAACAACGTCCGTTCCTACCTGAGGGCGACGACTTCGCTATATTCGGCCCTACAAAGCCAGTGGAGGCCGTAGGGGGCATCTTTTCCAAGGTCTCCGACAGGGTACAAGAGATCATCAATATCAATCCACTGGGAACCTTCTCGGAAGAGACCAGGGCGTTATTGAACAACCTCACCCCTGAAAACATGGGGTTCGGGCGGACGTATGGGAACGTCGCAGAGAAGGTCAGGGAGGTTGTAACAGGTCTGGAAGTAGGGGGAGGTCTAGGAGATGTGCGCGATGTGGCAAAGGGAGTCAAGAAGGCCATTGACGTACTGACGCCGAATAGATTTGCCCAGATCGGCCCTCTCCGCATTCCTATTTGGCTTGAACCCTTTAATCTCCCCGATTGGATGTTGAGGTAAAAAAATGACTACTCGAATGAATTCCCTAGTTCGTAGCCATAGCGGATTAGAGGGCGTACTGTCCGACGACCACCACAGGCGTACGGATTTTCTGTATGGTAACGGGTCAGACGGTGACGCTACTTTAAGCAGCCAGACTTTTTCCCGTGATATGTTCTTTAACAATGTTACTGTCAGTGGGAGCAATATAATTGATACTGGCGGTTTCCGTATGTTCGTTAGAGGAACGATTATCTTTGAGCTTAACGCTAGTATTTCGGTTGTAGGTTCTAACGGTACCAATGCGGCGGGAACTGGCAGCGCGAGTGGTGGGAGTAGTAGACTCGCCAAGTCATTAGGTGGCTCAAGTGGTGGTGGGAATGGTGGCTACGGTACATCAGGTGTCGGTGGCGTTGGTTGGAACGGTTCACCCGCATCAAAGGCAAAAGCTGCTGCTGGTGGTGACGGTGGCGCAGGTGGTGCTGGTGGCGTTAGTGCTGGTGGGCCAAAAGGCGTTAAAGGTGTACTGACAGTTTTAACCGCTGCAGAGGGAACACTGCAAGATTTCGTACAGGCTCTTTGGGGCAAGGTGTTGGGAAGCGGGAACCACCAAGCGCAAGGTGGTTCAGGCGGCGGCGGTGGTGGCGGTGGACTCTTATTACTTGCTGCACGACGTATTGATTCGTCGTTAGGTGGAGCTCAACTAAAAGCGTTAGGTGGTGCTGGTGGAAACGGTGAGGCTGGTATAGCGGGAAATACTGGCGGTGGTGGTGGCGGTGGTGGTGGTGCGGTAATTCTAATTACTGAGGAAAAGTCAAACCCAACAGGGTTAACATTGAATGTAGAACATGCTCTTGGTGGGAGTGGTGGAGCAGGAACGGGAACGGGTGTAACTGGTGATAACGGTAGCAATGGCGGGGCTAGTCTAAAAGTCGAAATGTATGCAGGAGCGTCATAATGGAACGTAAAATATTACACGTTGGTAGGGGTCAGGTGAAACGGTGGAAACATATCGCCGAACAAGAGGACACCCCGACGATAGTTGAACACGACGACATGGAGCCTTCCGACTACCGGATCAAAATTGAACAGGTGGAAGAATCCGTTCCACTACCAGGGCAATATCAAGCTCTGAAAGACGATCACGCAAGGCTTCAATTCATAGCCCGCTTGCTCTTATTGGAGAGTCCATTGTGAACGTTGTAGAGGTCTGGGTAGCAGTCATGGCGACCATGACTCTGGCAACAGGCGGCTTCGTCCTCCGAAAGCTGGGGAGTCTAGAGGCGACCATTAAGGCACACTTGAAGTGGCACGACAAAGAGGGTTGATGAGATGGTAATGGCTGGGATCATCGCTGCCCTGAATAGTCCGACTGGTAAGAAGGTCGTGGCCACCGCCGCAGTAGCGGCCACAGAGCGCATCCTTGAAGAGCGGCGCAAGGCCAAGGCCCAGAACAAGAAGCGTAAGAAGGGCAAAAAGAAACGATCCTCAGTAACAAGGGGGAAGAGATGATGAACCGAATTAGGCCCCAGGTGCTCATAGCAATTGTGGCCCTGGCTGGCATAGCTGTCCTGTCGATGCTAACGGGACATGCGGAGGTGGCTGTAGGGGCTTGCATCACAGGCATTGTGGGCATCACAGGAGACCTTTTGACACCAGACACCAAATAGGGCGGGAGGGTTTTGTTTGGGAATTATATACTTGACTAGCCGCTACCAAAGAGAAACCCCCTGAGTCTGATTCCTCCCAGGGGGTTTCTTGATGCTTACGAAAAGGCTCTCAAATGGAGCTGCAGACTTAACTGGATTTCGTACTACTGTAGCCTCCCAATTCTGAATAGCTTTGTCCCACATCTCCCGCAAGCCCCCTTGACGGCGGGCCGTCCGTTCTTCATAGTCACCTCTTCTGGCGACTGGATTGTTCGCTTCGTTTTGCACTTAAAGCATTGAGCTTCCATTAGACAATGACTCCTTGTCTTTTCAAAATACGGCTGACCTTCATCGGATAGACGTTATAGCCCTCCTTTCCGAGCACATCCGCAACTTTGCGAGTGCTCTTTAGAATGTTGTACCGAGTGACTACCAGGTCAGCAAGTGCTCTATCTCCCTCTAGCTGGGCGTGAGCGTCGCTGGCCTCTCTGGTGTTGGGATGTGTTTCTCCGCAAGCCCTGCACATGATATGGGCGGGTCGCTCGGTTGTGTCTTTTGGCCTTTCGATCCCCAGGCGGTCAAGGATGTGGAAGGGAATCTCATCTCTATGCTTGCGGCATGCTTCCCCCAGGCCCAGGTCCTGCAAGTCGTTCTGTAGTTCCCCCGATCCGTAATCCGCCACGTAAAGGCCGAAGGCTTTCATAGTGGCATCATCTAGGGGTGTAACACTTTCAATCTCCTGGCCAGCTTCAGATTCGAGGGTATCACTCCCTGCCTGTGGGGTGTTACACCCCTGCTCTGGCTCGGTCTGTGCGGGTTCTGGCCATTTCATTGGCAGGGTTCCCATTGAATCCCTGCGCTCTTGAAACCAAAAGTGCATCTCATTGGCTAGAGTGCCATAGGAGCGGCAGAGCTTTATACCCGCTTCCTTCTTTAGCCACTCTCCGAGATCGTCCCATTCGGGAGCGGTAAAGGACGGATGGATCGTGATTTCCTCAGTCTTTGGATAGTTTTCCCCTTCGGCCCTGAGAGCGACGGCGTCCAGTACGTCCCTGGGCGTGGTTCGCTTCGGATGGTTAGAGGCAAGAACTGTAGCGGCTATCAATCTATATCCTCCAATCGGGCGATCAGCACATCGCCCACGATATAGTCCCCATTGATTACAGGGTTTGCGGTGTACAAGAGCCAAACGGCTGTAGCCCGGGCATTATAGGGAAGCCCCGCCAGCTTGCCCTCTTCGTTAATTACCATACAGAGCCGCCCTCTCATGGCCAGGATTTGAATATAGCCCCCGACTACCTTTTGCAATTCGGGGAGCGTGTAGAACTGGCCCCCTGGCGGAAAGCTTTCGTATGAGCCGTCACATTTGATAATGAGCCGTCCATCTTCGATACTCATGCTTTCACCCCTGACGGAATCCCTTCATTTTGCGGATCTCGAGATGACGCTTTCTTGGATTCTGCCCGGGCGGAGTCTGATTGGTTTTCGTCGTCGTCTGGCTCGATAAAGTCAAAGATAGTTGATTGGTGGCCAGCCTTAACAGCGGGGAGGTGCCCCGCAGGGTTGTATTGAGCGTAAGCGTTGGCCAGGTCAGGGTTGGCCAGGCGGGTATAGATAGTGGTGGTCGTGGGATTCGAGTGCCCCATCCACTGTTGAATCACTGACAGGGGTACTCCCGCCTTAACGCAGTTGACGCCAAAGGTGTGCCGTAGGATATAAGCGCCGCTGGCCCCCTTCTTGGTAATCCCCGCCTCTTTCATCATGCGTTCGGCCCTCTGACTCAGGCCGTTGGCATCCAGGCGGTTTCCCTTGACATCCTTGAAAATGGGGCCGTCTGGCCTGTCCTGCAAGAGGTTATAAAGCTCCTGGTCGATAGGGGCCATTCGCTCTCCCTGACGCTTGCCCGTCTTGCCGTAGACCATGACGTGCGTCGGAAAGACATCCTTTCTGTCGAGGTTACACGCCTCCCCTGGCCGTACTCCCGACGCAATCAGGAACTTCATCATCGTTCTGTCCTCTGGATCATGGCAGGTCTGGAAGATGGCCGCTTGATCTGCCTCCGTCAGATATTCGGGAAGCTCTGTCGGGACGGTGGGCTTGAAGTCCTTAAAGAATTCCTTCATATCGTCGTCGATCGGGAGCATCCTTTGACTGGCCAGGTGGCGGTAGAAGGCCATAAGAGGCTCAGAGAACATCCGCCTAGTGGTATGACTCCAAACGGGGCGGTAGTCCGCGCACTTGCAGCTTCTGTGAGAACACGCCTTGCCCAAGTGGTTGTAGGCATCGTGGGCACAGGTGCGGCATCGCCCCATGTCGGCCATGAATTCATCGAGGGTGTTACGGTCTATTGGTAGGACGGGAAACTTTTCAATGAAGGGCTTTAGGAGCTTCTGATACATGACCACCGTCCGGGGGGCCAGGGGATACTTTTGCCGAGTGGTGGCCCAACGGAAGTAGCGGTCTATCAGCGTTGCGGTGACTAGGGACTCTGCCAGGTACTCAGCGTGGTATCCGTTTTGCTCTGAGTTCAACCCCGTTCCCACAGTGCGGGCATCGGATTGTTGCGACTGAACGTGGGGTGGACGGCCGTTCCCCCTGTGAGCGGGCGTGGGGTGGACGGCCGTTCCCCCTGTGAGCGGGCGTGGGGTGGACGCCCGTCTTGCCTAGTTTCATTCCCCTCTGGCCATACTTCCGCTTCTTGGGTTTGAAGTGTAACATCCGCTCCCACACCGAGACTTCATCGAGGAGCACGGGTCCTCCTGGCTCGGTGGGCCGTAACACTACCTTGACATCTTCCTTGGACGCCCATCGGCTAATAAGCGGTTGGGCGACTCCGTACTTCCTGGCGGCGGCTGATTGGGATATGACGCTCCCTACGTCTGGCTTGTCGGGAAGTTCGGGGTTCTCTTCTTGGATTCGCTCGACCTCCCACTTTTGCACCAGGGGCCGAGTGTTGTACGTCTCTGCCTTGAACCGCTTTGCGCTCTCTACCACAACCATCCTCCGCCCGTCAACCTCCCTGATCTCGATATGCCCCCCTTTGATGGCTCGGATGATGGTGGGATGTGAAACATTGAGGATGCGGGCCGTCTCTCTGACTCCCGCAAGTTCCTTGTCAGCTTGGATTACCATGTGTTACAGCCTCCCTGCGATGTTATACCCTGGTAGCATGATAAGCAGAGGGTATGCAGTTGTCAAGCCCCCAAAGGGTATAACATTGTAGCTCTACAGCTATCACTAAAATTGCCAAAGTTTGGGGGGTGTACCGCTGGTACGGTGAGGATTGCCAGCTATACAGTATGGTGGGCCTGACTTGACGAAATCAAGAACCGAGGCCGATTCGCTGGTTACGCCGTCGTTTGGCATGGGGACGGTGTACGTCAGGGTCGCCTCGTCTCCGACTACCTCGATGCCCTCCACGAAGTTGCGGATGAGCGCCTTGCGCTCGGGGATCGTCCCCTCCTGCAGGAACTCCCGGAAGTCCGCAACGTATCGGGCGATCTCCTCGGTGTTGGGCAGCTCCACTCTGCGCTGCTCAAGCTGGGTCTCGGCATCGTCTCTCGCAGCCTCGAGCTGCTCCTCACGGTGCCTCAGAGACATGATGCGGGGCGACAGGACCTCTAGGGTCAGCTTGCTGGTCTCAATGGCCTCGTAGAGCTTCTCAAGCCTCTTCCTCACATCCAATAGCTCGGCCTCGATTACCTCCAGCCTGCCGGCAAGCTCCCCGGACATCGCGTCGATCTCTTCGGCCACCAGCGTGACCAGCTCAACGATGGTCTCCTCGGTCAGAATCCGCTCCCTGATCTTCTCGACGACGAAAGCCTCCAGCCTGGGAGCGTTCAGGTAGCGGGCGCTGCACGTCCCCGCGCCCTCTCTGAACAGCGTGCCGCAGATGTAGTAGGCGAACTGTCCGCTCTTGGCTCCCTGGGCGGAGTAGGGCCTGTCGCACACGCCGCACTTGAGCAGCCCGCTCAGCAGGAACCTGCTCCCGACTCTCGCGGGCCTCCGCACCTTCGGAGCGCGGTTCCGCATGGCCTGCTGCACCTCGTCGAACAGCTTCCTCGACACCAGCGCGGGCCACGCTCCCTCTACTCTTACAGGGTCCTGGGTCTTCTCCCCCTTGCTGGTGCGGCCCCAGACGGCAGTGCCGGTATACGCCTCGTTTCTCAGCACGTAGTGGAGGGTTCCCTTGTACCAGCGTTTGCCACGGTTGGTGACGCCCCGGTCGTTCAGTTCCTTGCATATCTCCTTGAGGCCGCTGCCCCGCAGAGACTTCTCGAATATCTCCCTGGCCACGGGGGCTGCGGCCGGGTCGACCTCCAGTGTGGGGCGCTCCTTCCTCCCGTCGTTCACCTTGACTCGCTTGTAGCCGAAGGGGGCGTTGGAGGCGAGGAAGAAACCCCTCGATGCCGCCTCCCTCATCCCCCGGACGACCTCCTGGGCAAGATTTTCCGAGTAGAACTCATCGACGCTCTCGATGATTCCCTCAAGCAGCCTGCCCGTGGCGTTGTCCTCGGCCTGCTCGGTGATAGAGACTACCCTGATACCCTTCCTCCGCAGCATAGACTTGAAGGCGACGGCGTGTTCGCGCTTTCTGGTGAAGCGGCTGAATTTCCAGACGAGAATCACATCGAAGGGGGCCTTGGGCTTGCTACCCTCCTCGATCATCTCCCTGAACTGAGGTCTGTCTGCGACGAGGCCGCTCTCGGCCTCGTCCACGTACTCTCTGGCGACGGAGTAGCCGTTGGCCCTGGCGTAGTCCTTGAGCGCTCTGAGCTGGGCGGACACGGACAGGTCCACGTCCTGCCGGTCGCTGGATACCCTGGCGTAGAGCGCCGCCGGTGTGAGCGGCTGTAGGTCCTTCTTCATGCTGTCCTCCTCAGTGATTGCTTCCAACCCAACCCGCTAGCTGTCCACCAGTTCGATGCGGTCGCCGTAACGTCGAAAGTCTGAGACGTTGAACGTCAATAGCCTGCGCTCCCCATGCGCCAGCATGGTTGCGACGATGTTGGCGTCGTGAATCTGCCGTCCCCCCGCGGGAATCTCTCGACACAGCCCCACGAGCGATTCGGTCACCACGGGACCGTCCTCGAGTATCTCGAAGCTGCCTATCAGCCTGCTCACGTCATCGAGGGCATCCTCACGGGTGATGGCCACTGGCCAGGTCTGCGGTCGAGTGACGACGGCCAGGTACTCTCGTATCACCTGACGGCTGATCCTTAGCGGTTCAGGGTCTCGAAAAGCACGCTCCAGGCTCGCCCGAGCCGCGTCGTGGTTAGGCGCGCTGGGGACACGGGACTTCACCAGCACGTTGGTGTCTATGAACATGGCGGGACTAAACCCTCTCCTCGTAGAGGTCCTCACGTCTGAGGCTCAGACCTTCCGGCCACACCGCGGTGGGGTGGACGGGCCACGCCTCGTCGAGAGAAAGCCTGGGTATGGGCTTGGGGTGCGTTCGCCGGAACAGCAGCATCGCGCCATCCATATCGACCTCCGCCGTCTCCCAGCCGGCGACGCTCCAGGCAAGGGCGTGGCTGTGGCCATTGCCGCCTCTCTGATTTCCCCACCAGGGCCGGTGCAGCCGTGCGGACGGAGGCAGCTCGAATCCGATGACTGCCTCGACCTCGTTGAAGGAGGTCCTCCACTCCTGCACCTGAAGACTGCTCAGGTACGTGTACAGTCTCTGGTACTTGCCTCGGATCACCATTTCTCTGTACTTGTCCTTCTGGTCTACGGCCATGTCGTGCCTCCTTCGTCTCAGCTTGCCCTAGCCGGAGGGTAGACGTCCAGATACATTGTAGTGAGTTAGTGACTCCAGCGCAAGCGCCTGGAGAACGGCAACGGACCGGGTAGGGCTCACGCGCACAGGCCCCCCTCAGAAGGCGCGAGATTCCAGGGGTCGCTGGCGGTGTCATACCCGTGTACAGGAGATCGCACGGGATACCAAGTCGCAGTTCGGGCGATTCCGTAGCTGAAATCGGGGTGAATGGGGCATCCTGCTAAATCGGAGCGAGCAATTTGATTCCGGTACTCGTGCCACCCCTACTGGACAGTCGCAGCTACGAAAGTGGACAAAATGGCAGTGGCGTTCGCGGGTGTGATTGGAACATGGGCTTTGGATTGCGCGATGGGGCATCGGCAGCTACGGATTGGGGACAATGGAACATCGACGCGTAAGAGACGCGGATGGCGTTGGAAGAACCGGAGGTCCGGGCTGGCAGGAACGTCGAAGGGCTGGCGGCGGCGCCCCTATCTCAGCACAAACCAGCACACGAGAACGCTGCCGACCAGCAGCACGGACAGGACGATGGCGGTCACGCGGGCCATGTTGAGCAGCTCCTTCGTCTCCTCGTGCTCGGCGGTCTCCTTCCGGTACGCCTCCTCAAGCTCCTTATGCGCCTGTCTGCTGGCTGCCGCCGCTTCCCTGGCCTCGTCTCCCTCCCGCTCCAACTCTGTGACTGTCCTATCCAACTCCCATACCGTCCGCTGAAGCTTGTCCTCCCGACCAAGGGATCGACGCAGCAGTTCGTCGTCGCCCACGTACTCTGTCCCGTGCATACGCACATAGACCCGGCACCCCTCCCTGACCACCTCGACCTCTCCACTCCTGATCCTCCGGTCGAGGGTGGATAGGGATATCTCCATCTCTCGCGCCGCCTCCGCTTTCGTCACCCAACGGACGTGCTCATCCATCTCTCTTTTCCTCGCTACGTGGCTAGCAGCCCGTCCGAGGATTATCTAACGGTGCTTGCGGGTCAGCGCCAATGGATCGCGACAACTAATTTTGCCGGTTGCCCCAGCCGGCCCCCAGATAGCTTTGCGAATAGCGCCGTGCTCACTACCTCGGCAAAGTTCCTGATGCGTTGGGCTGGCCCATCGGCCCGTGCTTTCCTGTGCAGATTGACCCCAAAGCGGAACAGTTTGAGCAGGTTGTGGCCGGTGCAGATCAGCGACCATTCGCCGTTCACCTTCTCCAGTCCCCGCAGCAGGAACTGCCGGAATCCCCTGCCCTGCTTGATCTGGCCGAATACCGGCTCCACAGTTTGCATCCGCAAAGCGTAGCGCTGCCGACCCCGCTTGGTCTGTAACTTCCGTCGCATCCGGTCCCTGGGAGACAGATGGCTGGGTATGCGACCTCGGGGCGCGGGTGGCACAACCCGGCCGTGGCGGGTCTGCTCCGGCGCGACGAACGGGTCCACGCCCAGAGCATAGAGCTCGTCGACTGCCTTTGCCGAGTAATAGCCAGCATCGGCGGATACTTCCCTGGGGACTGCACCGACGTTGTCGATGGTCTCCTCCATCATCGCCGCAGCCTGTTGCTTATCCGAAGCCTGGTTGGTGGCCCGCGCCGCCACGATCACCTGGTGAGCGCTGTCCACCACCGCCTGACAGTTGTACGCTTGCAGGAAGTCCTTTCCTCCAGGTGCGGGGATGATGCGTGACTCGGTATCGGTGAAGTTACGCTGGGCCTTGTCGTCGGGCACCCCCGGGTGATTACCACCTTCGGCCTCGGCCTGTTCGGCAGCCGCCTGCGCCTCGGCTTCCAGCGCCGCCATGGCTTCCCGTATCTTCTCCAACCGACCCTCTCGAAAGGCCAACTCCTGCGGCAACTCATCTCCACGCTTGTCTTTGCCGTACCGCCGGTCTTCCTCATCATCCGCTGCCTGGGCCTGTCGCAACAACTCCGCTACCTCCGCCGCCAACTGCGCTGCCTTCTCCTTCATCCGTTGGTAACTCATCGCCTTATGCTTCGATGCGTTGGCCTTGACCTTCGTGCCGTCCAGCGCCACGTGCCCCAGCTTCACCAGCCCCGCCTGCTGACACAACGCCAGTACCTGTACGAACAGGCCCGACAGCGCATCCACATTATCCTTGCGAAAGTCGGAGATGGTCCGGAAGTCCGGTGTGTTGTTCGCCGCCAACACCCTGAAGGCGATGTCCTCGTGGAGACGCTGGGCGATGCGGCGTGAGGACGCCACCCCCACGCAGTAGCCGTAGAGCAACACCTTGACCATCATCCGTGGATGATACGGCGGCCCGCCACGCCGTTCCCGCTCGTAGCGAGCGGTGACCTCCGACATGTCCAACTGGTCCACCACGTCGGATATGAAGTAGGCCAGATGGTCGTCAGGCAGCCACTCCTGCAACGCCGCTGGCAACAGCAACTGCTGGTCGGGTTCGTAGGAAAGGTAGGTCTTGCTCATCAACGACTCCCCGCTACTGGGCTGGGCCCATCATACCCCCAAACACTCGCCAACCGTGTTTCTCGGACGGGCTCCTAGCGCCTCCGCCTCCAGTTGAACAGACGCAGAACCCGGCCCTCGGACTCGGGCGCATTCGCCGTCTGGTCTCCCACGTCGTCTTCGGGTTGTCGAGCCGCCTCCAGGACCTCCACGCGACGGGTCAGACGCTCCACGAGCCTAGCCAGATCGTCCACGGCTTCAATCGCCAGCCTCATCCTCGCCTCCAACCGGTCCAGTGGCGTCGTTCTCTCCCATCCGGGGTCGTCCAGGTTGGCCATGAGCCGCTGCACGGCCAGGGTCATCCTGCCCGTCAGTCGCTCACGGCGCAGGGCCAGCGCCACTGTCTTCCGGTTCACGCCCAGAAGGGCCGCCGTCCGGCGCTGACCCTCCCGCTCGACCAGCCACTCCACGACCCATCTGAGGTCGGGCTGATTGTCGTCGGCCCGCGATGCCCGTTCGTCACTCATTTTCGTCCTCTACAGGGGGGTGGCCCGCTTTGACAATCGCATCCCTTTTTCGGTGGAACCAGCCCTTTACAGGTACTGCTAACAGATTTCGGTCAATACACTCCGAATGTGGCAAAAAGCGTTAGCTGACTGGCCCAGGATATCCGCTCCTACCCATGCCCCAAAATCATGTCACGCACCCCGACATCGTTTCGCGCCAAAATCGATGGGCCAAACTGGTCCGCAATCGTCGCCAACACGCCAAATCCTGTCCGCATCAACCCTCCGGCTCCCCCGGACAGGCCCATCCGTAGCTGTTTGCTCGCTACATGCTGACACGTCAACGGTTGCAAGAGTGCAAACAAGTCGTCGTAGGAGAGGCAATTTAGTTTAGCATGGCTTCCCAATCACTTTCATTTTTCAGGCGTTGACCGGTCAGTGGGTCTTTTGGCCCGTTTCGTAGCTGATTTAGGGGTGAATAAGCCGGTTTGCGGCACCGGCGGACCTCGAAAATCACCCCGTCGAAGCAACTTTGCAGCCCCCAGCCAGCAGAACGGGCAGATAGGGTCGCTGCGTCCCTATCTATTCCCCCCTACAGGACTCTGACGCATCCGGTGGTAGAGTGAGTCCCACTGGTAGGCGCGCAGCTCGGACAACCCCAGTCGTGGCGACTCCAGCTCCCAAAGCGGATGCCAGGACTGTCCCAGAATCCCTGTGTCGGACAGAACGGGTACGCAGGACACGAGGATCGGCAGCGACATTCGGGTCATGCGGGCTGCCGTGCGCACGTAAGTTGCCTAGACCTCCTCTGTGTCAACTACGAAGAGCGTGACGGGGAATGGCGGCTGGTCTTCGCCGGGCTCGGTGGACCAGTAGTAGCGCGTGTAGGGACTCAGGCGGGCAATGACTCCTTCGGGGTGACGGGCGCGCAGCTCGTACTCGAGGTAGAACGGTATCTCAAGGCCTTCCGCGACCATCTTCCCCACGGCGTCTGGGGCGATGGCCGACTGACCCCAGTTGTAGGCCCGGCCGGATCTCGCGGTGGGCACCGACCACAGCAGCTCGCTGTCAGGGTCGGCACTGGCCTCTGCTTCCAGCTTCGAGAGGAACCATGTGATGCCGTCTGCGTGCCTCGTCTGCCGGGCCCACGTGTCGATACGGTGGCCCACATATCGTCTCCGGCTCTGACGATCTGTTGTGAGAGCCGTGCTCCAGATGCCCCGCGTGGTCGGCAGTTGCGCACGGTCCCTGTGAGTGATGTAGCGAATGCCTTCAGCGGACAACGTGTAGCGAGTGTCTCCACGTTTGCCCCGGCGCTCGACCAGTCCCCACGTGTCGACGAGGCTGTGCATCATCTGGCTGACTCGCCCCTCAGAGACGCCGAGCCAGCGGGCGAGATGCTCACGGGGTATCATCGGGTGATCGGTGGTGAGGTCGAGCGTCCGCTTCTCCGACGGGCTGATGCCGAAGGTCGCCGCCGCCCGCACCATCCGCTCAGGATGGGGTATCGATGCCCGCTTCCGCTCCGGCGACTCCGTATGAAGCGCTCCGGCTGGGCCACCCTGTGAGCTCACGAAACCAAGGTTGTAGTACGAGCCGCTGAACAGGCCTGAGGTCTTCTGCCAGACGTGGGAGTCCCGTCTTTCGAGTGTGTCCTGAGACTCCACACCGACGTAGGAGTCTTCAAGATTCAGTTCCATGGAGAACCTCGTCGTCAGCCTCTGCTCCCAGACGCTGGGGGTCAGGACCAGGATCGTGTCAGGGCGGCGCGTGTAGTGGTACTCGGCTATGGTCCTCAGCCGGTCGTAGAGTGAGCGCCGACGAAGAGCCAGGCTCTGGCGGACCACGCCGAAGCTGCGGCCATCGTGGAGGGTGATGGTGGCGTCAAAGCGGCCCCGGCGGTGGAACTCCACGTGCGACCGGAGCCCGTCAACGCCGGGGGAGAGTGAGGCT
Organism: Dehalococcoidia bacterium; assembly: GCA_965249025.1. Taxonomy (GTDB): domain Bacteria; phylum Chloroflexota; class Dehalococcoidia; order Lucifugimonadales; family CAYTFF01. Next base: position 529,501 of record OZ252215.1, read on the forward strand.
GCAAGGCGGTAGATTGTGGCCACCGCGTCCATCCGGCGGATCAGCAGCGCCAACCACTCCCTGGACACAGGGTAGGCTCGCACGAACTCCGAAGGTGTGTCGAAGTCGAGCAACTGGACAGCTTCGCGGATGCCACGGGCTGTCAGATAGTATCTCCGGCTCGATGGCAGGTGGGCGGTGCCGTGACTGACGCGCCCGACGATGCCATCGACCAGCAGGCTGGTCAGCCTGCGGTGGACCGTCGCGTGCGGCTTGCCCAGGATACCCGCCAGTTCCATCGTGTCGATGAACGGCATCCTGCTGAGGGCATTAAGTAGCTGCCGACCACCTGTCGATATCGTCTTTGTCAGGCTTCGTGATCTCTGTTGCTGCGTCGTCATTCCGTTTCCCGGCTGCAATGCTCCAATAGTCCATTGTGAAGGCCGGGAATGGTGAAGGTAATACCCTGCAAGCCATTGCGCTAAGGACGGTTTTGTGGTAGTGGTCGCTGGTGGTGAGAGACCGCGGCTCAACCCTGCCAAAGGGGCTTCGGTATCTGGTCCGGAACTGGGTCACTCCAAGATCACCTCATACGCGGTCGGCCCCGGATGCAGATACCAGTTGTTCACGAGGTTGGCCAAGTGTACATGCGCAGCGTACTCTCCTGGAGTTGCCCGGCCTCCCTCGAAGTGCACCTGGTCCCAGATCATTGTGAAAGAGGCGGTCTCGTGGGGTTGCAGGACCCGGTGCCCATCGCCGTAGGGCAGGACAGCCACATCTCGGTGTTCCAGGAGGCTGTGGATAACCACTCTCGGCGGCAGGTAGTCCAGGGTGACCGGCCAATCGCTGATATTGGTGATCGTGAATGTCAACGTCACCAGCTCGTCCTGAGCGTATGCCGATTTGCCGGTCTTCAGCTCCCACTCGTAGGGGTACTGGTAGTCATCGGTGGAGTAGCCTCGCGGGAGAAGACGCTCAGCGGCTACCATCGAGTGTGGCGAGCTAGATGGCGCTCCCTCCATGATCGCCTCGAACGAACTCAGGCCATGGGTGGCAAAGGCGGCTCCCAGGTGATCCCCTTCGTCCGTGCCGCAGAGGACGAGGGCGGGCGCGCCGCCCTCTCTGTCCCACCAGAGCGCGATGTACCGGGCGCTGCCCAGCAGTTCCCCATCGGCACGGCGCAGCTTCTGGGGCGTGGCGTAGAGCAACTCCAGCGTGGTACCCGACACGCGCCGCAGCACGTATCGCGGGTGCCGACCCAGGTTTTCCAGTGGAACCGGCTCTCCTAGGTTCTTAAGCGCCTTCTGCACTGGCACCCCCAACAGCTCTCGCGTCACCGGTCCGTCCACGTGCCCAGTTGATGCCGCCCCGTGGTAAACGACGGCGGCGGGGGTTATGCCGGTATCCGGAGGAGCGGACTCAATCAGATGGAGTGCGGGGTCCAAAAGCATTGCAGGACGATCCGTACCGCCAATCTGGCCATGAACGACCTGCTGGCCATACCATCTCCGTCCGTGGCCTGCAAGACCGATGGGTGTGCCATCGCCCGCCACCACCACGGTGCCCCGTCGTACGTTAGGAGCGTAGTCCGCGTGCAGGGCGAAGAGATGGTCCGGGGCGTTGAGACTGGGACTGGCGTACGTCTTCTTCACTACGAGTTCACCGCCGTCCTCATCACGGCTTAGGAGCAATACCGGCTCACCATGCGCTACTATCCCACTCCTACTAGGTGCTACGACGAGGTCTCTAGCACCGATGGTAAGCAGCGCCGCGCCGGTGCGGGGATCGAAGCGCTCAAGCTCAGCGGCGAATACGCCCCGACCGGATACCGTCACCGACAACAAAGCGACCTCCTCCATGAGGTCAAGCACGGTGAGCACAGCGCCGTCGGCGACGATTAGCCCCTGCTGCTCTCGAGTGCGGCCGCTGGCCCGCTCGACGCTCACGCGTACCACGGCGTCCCGCCAGGCCTCGACGGACCCTGGAAGTGTGGGTGGTGGCAGATCAGGGTATGCCACAACTTCCGCCGACGGCTCTTCTGGCGTAGGGGTTGGGAAGGGGGTGGACGTCGGCCTCGCCAGGTCCGCGTTCGGGGTAAGGGTAGGAGTAGGGGTGGGTTCCGAGGCGTGGTAGGTGCAGGCGTTCACGCGGGCGCTGAGTACTAATGACGGTGGTGTACGCTGTGGACCTAGTGGACCTGAGATGACCGTCGAGCTTGGCACGATCGTCGGCGTGGACTCTTCCGAAGGCGGCTGTGCGGTGGGAGCCGATGGCGTCCCATTGGAGCAGGCTGCCAGTACAAGAGCCAATAACCCAAGGACGCTGGAGATCAGGGGCTCCATTGTCCTACTGCCCACAGTCTTGCATATCATTATGCGTCTAACGCTCACTAGGGGCTGAGATTTCTCCGATAACCCAGTACGGGCCAGGGCAATCATTCGGAACTGGCTGCTCTACCAAGGTTTGGAGGTGGGCCAGTGGCATTTCACCGCCACCAAACCCGATCTCTTCTCCGACAGATAATGACACTCCCGAATCGTCGCTGATTCGAATATCCCCACCGTCAACAGTCAGCTTGAATCTTGGAGGCCAGATGAGGAGGCGGCTATCGCCACCCACGGCTCTTGAACGAAGGCAGCCGTTCTCCAATACCAGTTCGCCCACATGCAGGGCTTCCATTACCATACTCTGCTCACGAAGCTGAAGGAAGTAAGGACCAGTCGACGACTCCGGGCCATCAGTGTCATTCTGACCCATTGCCGGAACGGTAACTAAGTCAACGTTGTCAGGTAGTGTAACTCTACCTCTTTCTATCTCGTCATCGAGACGATCCCGTTCGGCTACGTAAATCTTGACTCTACCCGCCTTTATGTCGATTCCAGATTCGATTGGTATGTTCGCGCTCCCAATGGCTTCCATGGCGGCAGACTGGGCTTCGCGAAGCTCAGCCAGAGACACGTCCGCCGTACGGACTTCTAAAACCTCAGCTAGGTCATCGTTTTGAATGTGCCGAGCGATAGTCTCTTGGGCATCCCTAGTGAACTGAACAACGACTTGAAACTGGGGAGTGTGCTCTATCCATAATCCCGCGAAAGTTCGGCCTTCGCGATCACTTAATACTGCATTGAGCTCTCCGGCAAGTCTTTGTAGCATAAAGCGATTCTGGGCCTCCTCAAGACTCACTCCGTGGTGGGCCGCATACCCTTCGGCCTCCCGGGAGGCGGGATCTATATGTGGGCTAGGCGACTGTGACACGTCGGTTCCGTCGGGAGTAGGCGTAGGGGCGCTTGTACCTGTCGACTCCTGAATAGACGCAGGTTCAAGCAGTGGCTCAGTGTTGTCGCAAGCGATCGTCGCGACCATCAAGAGGATTAGCAATCCTACAAATACGCCAAGCTTTAATACTACCAATCGCCCTCTCGATCTTGACACACTGCTGTGAAGCCTCATTCCTCTAACCGCTCCTCTCTATCGGAGATCGCGTCGCTACAGGAAAACCCCTGTACCGACACAGTACCTATTTCTTGCTTCCAAATTAGCCTGTAATGGTTAAGACGCATCGGAACAGGGAAAAGTTCCCCGATGGCAACGAAGCTCGCCTCGAAGTTCGCCCGCACCAACTGCGGCGACCTCTTGCCTCGTTCAATTGGTCCCCTATTTGATAGTACGTTTCAAACCAATAAAGCGTTCCCTCACAGGTGTGCGCGGGTGGTGTCGGGACAGATCGTGACCGGACTTACCTGACAACCTTCCTGTTGACCGGAGCACACATATAGGTCTTTCCGGCTTGACCGGATTCGTCCGGCATACGACATTGCAATTGTCAGCCGTGCCGTCACCGAACCCTTGTCACTCGAACTGCGAAGTTGCGGACGTCCGGCGCGATGGCGCGCGCTCTGTCGATGACGATTGAGAGCACCCACCCCACGGCGCTCGCTGTCCACTCCGGCAGCGCGACCGACACGCCGAGGCCAGAGTGCGCGGGGGAGATGGAGCAGATCCGCTCATCGAGCGACGTTTGTATCGCGTGCTGGTCAGGCACGGGTACTACCGGGCCGAACTCGAACGACCCGGTGTTCCTCCGCTGGAGGCTAGCGACCAGCTCTGCCTCGGTATGTGCCCCGAGCAACTCCTGGTCGAAGGCGATGAGCGCATCCGCTCTCCCCTCCGGCGTAAGGTTGAACCAGTTGAGCCCGGAGACAAGACCGCGGGCAGGGGACCGTGCGCCGGGATCTAGGCCGTATGCCGTCACCTGGAGACCGGACAACTCGACGTCTCCAAAGCGGCGGAGCGCGTCGTCGAAGCACTGGACCAACGCCGGCAGCACCATAGCCGGCTCGGCAGAGCGCCGACGTACCCCGAGCGGCGCATACGCATAGCCAACATTACCTGGACCCGGCGAGGGCGGAACTTCGATCCGCTCGAGGTCACCACCCCCCAGTCCGACCTGCACGAATCCGATCCGGGATGCGTCGCTCCCGGTGGTCAGTCCCGCCTCGTTCATCCCCCATAGCAACTGGCGGCCAGCAGAGGTGGTGGTCCATCCCATCAACTCAGCACGCGCTAGGAAAACGCTATAGAGGTCCTCCTCCTCTGAGTCGATCAGGCCCGCGCCCGGGGAAAGCTGCCCGAAAGCCTCCAGGAAGAGCGTCGACACCATGACAACTCGTCTCCGTACTGTCTATCGTCAAGTATCTTGAGCCCGGGGTTACTTCACACCGAACTCTCTTTGAGATGGTCGTTTCTTGGCCCTGGCTTGGCTACCTTCGGTATCAGCAGAGACCTCATAACCTAGGACTCAGGTCGGAAACCTATATGTCGCTGTTTCCGATTGGGATCTTGATCCTCCCATAGCTCGTTGATGAAATCGATTGCAGGTCTTAGTACCAGCCACTTGTGAATCATTTCAGCAGCTTTCTCGGTCACTTCGCCATTAAAGGTTAAGGGTAAAGTCCCGTTTTAGCCACCGGATTAGCTTTGAAGCAGCTTGAACAATGTCTTAACCTGTTCTGGTCCCAACAGACGCCGATGATTGTAGCGCCAGACATACTCAGCAAGATAGAGGGGCAGCCGTTCTCGGCGGACTCCCCCTTTGGCTGCCAGACGCCGCTTGAGATAACCCCAGAAGCCCTCCAAGCCGTTGACGTGGCTCCCTTGCCGATCGCTGAACGCCTGGCTGTGGTCCACAAGCCGGTGGACGTAGCCCCCCGCTGCGACGCCCGTGTAGCTGGTAAAGGTGTCCGAGCAGACGATGGAGCCACGTTGCACGCGTTGGTGCAGGAGCGGCAGCAGCGTCTTGGCTTCCACGTTAGGTACCACTTGCGCCCACACCAGGCCACCTCGACACAGGATCCCAAAGACAGCTTGCTTAGTGGTTCCACGGCCCCGCTTCGTGCCCTGAACACGCTTTGCCAGGCGCCTGTTGCGCCAGGAACCTCCCAGGTAGGTCTCGTCGACCTCCACCACGCCGGAGAAGACATGGGGAACGTCCCGGACCATGGCCTGGCGCACCACGATCAGGGCTCGCAGGACTCGCTTTCGCTCCAGGCGGGCCTCCTGGGCAATCACCTCGGCACTCTGCCCCAAGACGAACCAGCGCAACAGTCGCCGCCACTCCCCTGGCGACAACCGAAGCGGCAGCGCCCTGGGCACCCACTCGTAGTGGCAGGCTGCACAACGACTCTTACCTCGCCGAATGCTCCAGCTCTTGGCGTGTTGACATCGAGGGCACCCAATCTTCCGTCCCATGCCACCATTCTCTCACAGGTGGCTGTTTTGGGACTTTACCCAAGGTTAATCCGCTGGCTTTACAACGGTTGAACAAATCTGGAAGAGATATAGAAACCTCAGATTGCATCCATGTGCCTCGACCCGTTTCTGTAAATGCTTTGAATAGCCCTGAGGCCGGGTCGTATCCAACGTAGAATTCTATGATTGAATCGCCTGAACTAACTGATTCCATCTTCAGCTCCTTTAAGGCTAGTCCTTAGCTTCAGAACCTAGCGGGTCTTCCATCGAGATTCTCAAAGGATGTCCGCCCTTCCGATCCCGGTCGGGCAGCCTTTCGGCGGCCGATGGAAACCCCCGAAGCCAGTAGGTCAACTCGGACGCGGTGAACAGAAGCATCGATACCCCACCTGTTGACTCGTAGCGCACCTGTTCAGTGGTGAGCAGCCCACCGAGGCTCACACGGATGCCGTCCCAGTCTTCCGCCGCCGCTCCCCAATCCGGCACCAGCCATTCCGGGTCTGGAGGCCCGTCCTTCGTCCCCTTCGCAGGATAGCGGACGCACAATCCGTTCCAATCCTCCGGCCCGTGAACTTCAAAGACCCTAACGGAGGGGGGTATTCGAAGTCTCCAGCATTGAAACGGAGGGGACCACAAGCTTAGGTCACCGACGCGCTGGTCCAGTGCAACAAAAAGAGACGTGTCGCCCTCGATTAGAGTAGATGTGTATTGGTATTGCCTCGACCGAGGTTTCTGGGCATATCGTTCCCAACGACTAGGCGGAGATTTAGGACGTTGCCAGTTAGCCGTGTCCGGGGCTACTTTGTCGTGGGAAATCCAGACCTGGTTGTTCAAATCGATTGGATCGAACCACCAGGCTGTTGCCGGGTGTTCCAGCATTGTTCGGGCCAGGGGCTCGAGCCGTTCTTCATGTTCTAGGACCTTGACGACCGCTTCATCGCGGTCGGCCGTCCACCATTCCATCGCGTTCAGGGAGTCAGCCGCCAGCCAGAGACTGTTCATGGGAATGGTCGCCCCATCCGGGCTTAGCGCAGATGCTTCGATAGCAAGAAGGAACTGGCAGCCGATGGGGGAGTTCGTGATTTGTTGGACTTTCCTGTCTATATCATTCATATGTTCATCGGGCCTGGGAGTGTTGGGCTACTACAGATCTTGTCGCTTGTACCCCAGCCCCTCCTCGAACTCTTGAGGAAAGGGTTGTACTCGCCCAGTTTCCATTATGTTGGCTGCACAGGAGCTGTGGGGATGTGGTTCCTGTTCACTGTTGCTGTTCCTGCCGAGGAGTTCGTGCCGCAGTTGTTCCAGGACCTGCTTCTTCGCCAGCACTTGTGCCAGCCACCTGATGTCCTGATGGAGTTCCGGTTTGCTTTGGAGGTATGGCCTCGTTAGGCTACCGCTCTCCTCAAACGACCGTTCTCGATCTCCAGTCGCTTCAGGCGTCTGGCCTGGTCGATCCTCAGACCCCCGTACTCCGTGCGCCACCGGTAGAAGGTCTGCTGGGTCACCCCTATCTGACGAGAGACTTCAGCGACCGTACTCCCTGCCGATATGGCCACCTCCGCCTCTCTGAGCTTGTTGATGATCTGCTCTGCTGTATGATTCCTCCTTGCCATCTTTACCCCCTTTCTTGCAGGCCCAAGACTAACATTACACTTGGACCAGTTCTTGGGGGGCAGGTCAATATGACGTATCTGTTCTAGGAAAGTTCCCAACACCTCGGAAATTGCAGTTGAGCACGAAAACATTCACTGCCGTAATCAATATGCCTATGGCTAGGCCGACAGCGCCTCCAACAAGGATTGGGACTTTGTATCTCCCGCTTTGCTGGACGTTAGACGTCGTCTTGTCGTTCATGGCACTCATGAGGTCCTCCGATTATTGGATGGTCCTTACTATGGCATTCGTTGCAATGGGCCAACGTGATCACCTGCTCTGAGTGCGCGCCCCCGGAGACCAGCTCACCCACCGCCCAAATGCTCAGCACTGCACTCATTCGTCGCCGCCTAAGACCTGGCTATCCGAGCGGACCACAGAAGTCGTTATGCTGTTGAGAATGTCCGTCCTGGTCGCATCAATGAGGTTCTTCTCCGCAACCGCCCGGAGATCATCGAGAACGGAGTCGGAAGCTGTGCTCTCCAGTACAACAGTCGTTCTTATCTGACCCGTCGCGGAGTCGAACGAGGTGGAGGCGTCGCGCACTTCGGGCGCCCCGAGCACTGCGTAGTGGACTGCTTCGATCGCCCTTTGGAGCTCCACCTCACTGAAGCCCAGCTCGGTGCGCACTTCGACTGAAACGCCACTGTGACTGCTGGTGAAGGTGTCGATTATGTCGAGTGCCGCCTCGGGAGCGGGGCCCGTGAAAGCGACCCATGCGTGACCAGCGTCTACGATCTCCGAACCGGTGAAAGCGGCGGGAACCGCTTCACGGATTTTCTCGACCGCCAAGGCGAAGTTGTCGTTCCAGGCGTACCGATCGATGGCTTCCTGAAGAGATATCCCTTCTTGGCTGGCGATGTGCTGCAAGTCTCTCAACTCCGCGTCACTAGGAGGGTCGTCGATTTCCGGCGCCGCCGCTTCCGGCGGGGGTGTACTCTCCTCTCCTGCGCGGTTGTCAGAAGACGATTCTGCCCCCATGGACTCGTCCGTGGACTCAGGATGCGCTTCTTCGCTATCGGTGGAGTAAATCGCATCGTTGCTGGTGCCAGGGGATTCCTCAGATTCCTCGCCGCCGCCAAAGAACATGATCCCCGGAGTGACCAGCACAACCACGAGGACGCCTACGGCTACTAGAGACCCAAAAGCGACGATCATATTGCGTCTCATCGCGCCAAACCCTGTTTTTCCTAGTTGGAGGTCGCGGACGCTTCTCTCGATGCGGGGCCATAAGTCATGGGCGTCAGACACTGCGGACTGGGCTAGGTCGGTTAGCCGGTCCCGGTTCAGGAGCTCGTCGACAGGTTGCGTGTTCATATCGTCCTCCTACTCTCCGCGTACTATGCCCTGGAGCAGCCGTTTCATACGCCCTCGTGCGTCATGGAGGTGGCGCTTGACGGTGCCCGGCGTGCGTCCGGTTCGCCCGACCATCTCGGCCTCGGACAGGTCGAGAAAGTACCGCATGACGACTGCGCCTCGCTGCGCCGGCGTAAGACGTGCTAGCGCCTCGTGAACGGCCCTTCGCTCCTCGTTCAGGACTGCGGCAGCCTCCGGGTCGGTCGATTCGTCCCGCCCTCCCGTGTCCTCTGCGCGGTCAAGGGTCGTCGTCCGGTCCCGCCGTTGGATCGCCTTGATAGCATCGTTCACGACGATTCTGTAGAACCATGGACCGAACGGGCGCGTCGGATCGTACTGCTGCGCTCGCTCGAAGACTCGAAGGAAAGCGCCGCTCACGACATCCTCAGCAAGAGTGAGTTCGTGAGTGACCAGATAGGCGGCGCGCAGTGCGCTCGTCTGGTAACGGCTCACCAGCTTACCAAGGGCGTTGATATTGCCCTCTTTCATCCGTTCCATGTCTAGTCGGTCGCTCACTTCTCATCGACCCTCGTCTGGACTGACACCTCTATATGTAGTATCCCCGAGACCGCCTTTAGGTTGAGGAGTGTATGGACCAGACGCGCACTCCCATTAACTGCGACATTTGCGGACGGTGGACCTGAAAGGGGAAAGCGCAGTGGCTGGCCGGTCGAATGCCGAGACGCCACTAGCTGGACTGTTCGGGAGCAATACAGCCCGAACGGTTCTACAGGACCCGGAGCGGCGACTGCACGACCCCGATCATTCGATCTGACGGGCGGAGAAGCTCTCGAACAGTTTGAGGGCTGAGCCGTTGTTCCATGCGTTCGGCACCAGCCGTCTACCTAGAGCGCCAGACTGAACTTCAACACGAAATTTCTTGATTTTGCAGTGCTCGATGGCCCTCACTGATGTTCATACTCCCGTAGCAACGTCCATTGCTCCCCCATGGCGTGCGAGTGGTGGGCAGCTACAACTGGCGTGGTTTATACCCCAGGCCCTCCTCGAACTCTGACGGGAAGGGCTGCACTCGCCCAGTTTCCACTATGCTGGCTGCACAGGAGCTATGGGGGTGTGGTTCCTGTTCGCCGAAGCTGTTCCTGCCGAGGAGTTCGTGCCGCAGGTGTTCCAGGACCTGCTTCTTCGCCAGCACTTGCGCCAGCCACCTGATGTCCTGATGGAGTTCCGGTTTGCTCTCGAAGTATGGCCTCGTTAGTTCATCCGCTTCCTTCTCCCAGACTAGGGCTATCCTGTTGGCCGTTTGGTCAGCGGCCGGTGGGATGGTTCGTCGAATATGCTCTTCGTCCTCTTTCCTCACCCTGACTAAGTTCCAGCGGAACAAAAGCTGCCGGAATATTTGGTCTTCAAGCATCTCCTCCCGGGTGCTGAACTCAGCTATGGCGTACAGCAGGTATCCGAGCTCACCTTCCAGGGTTCGGGATGTCCTGGTCAGTTCGGACTTTGTATTGATGCAGTCCTTGTTGTGTCCTCTCAGAGTTTGCACCTGCTCGTCATTCAGCCCAGCCGCTTTTCCCCATGCTTCCATCATGTCCGCAGACGCCTCTTCGAGAGCCGTGGTGATCTGGGGTTCCAGCCGGTTGCATATGTCGAGGATATCTGATTGCTCCCTGGTCAACAGAGGCTGGATGGCGGCACGGAAGGCCGTTCGGTCTTGGGAGCAGTAGTCGCACCCGCACGTTCTTAGGTCATGGGAGCCCATTCCAAAGCCTTGACGGTTTCGGTGGTACGCCCTACGTCGCGTTTCTCCATGGGATTCCCCTACGAACTCGGAGGCCGTTATCTTCTGAAAGAGGGGGATTATTGTCTGAGATACCGGGCAAATTTCGGCGATCAGGGAGTATGTTCCTAGGTCGTCGCTCTCCCTCTCTTGCAACTCGGAGGTCTCGCATATCCGGCATATCCTGTGCTCCCCTCCAAACATCGTGATAGCGAAGTCGTGCTTGGGGCAGGTGAACTCCTCCAGGGGTTTCTGCGCCGGCTGCTTTACCGGCTCCCAGGGTTCCGTTCCCTCGTACCGGCTAGAATCCTCCAGTCTCCGGAGGAGGGGATTGTCGGTTTTTGCCCCGTCCGGCCAGAAGAGTACCCAGGGTGCGTGTAGCAGCTCCTCTTTGCTGAAGATCTGGGAGTCGTCCTTGTTGTCCTGAGTGGTCCCGGCGTACAGGTGAGCGGGTTGTACGCAGTAGGGCCGATTGCAGAGGTGGTTGACCTGTCTTCCCTCAGGTATCTGTCCTCGGGTCTGGATGAAGGTGGCCCGGTGGGCTAGTTCCTGCTTTCCGTCAATGGTCAGGATGCCGTAGCCGTCCTGGTTCAGGCTGTATTTCCATACCATGCAGTAGCCGAAGGGGCTGAAGGGAGAGTTTACCTGCATGGGGACCCCGAAGCAGTCGGCCGGGGTGACAGGGCCTTCTCCCCAGCTTCTGCTAGGCCTAGGGTTCCTGGGTTGAGGGTTGTCGCCATACCACCTTCGGATGACGGCGTCCCGCTCAATTCGGTAGTTTCTCGGCATCCTTCCTGTCCCTTGTCAGCGTCCTACATTCAAGGACCGGGGCCAGGGCGTCGCTGAAGCCGTAGAGTCGAGCCTACTCCCTCGGCTTGTATCAGGCCATAGTCCCCCGGTAAGTGGAGTCTGAGTCTCACTACAGGTCCAGAACGAACCGCAAGGTGAAGGTTCTTGATTTTATCCAGTTTGGTGGGCTCGGCAGGGTTCGAACCTACGACCAATCGGTTATGAGCCGACCGCTCTACCACTGAGCTACGAGCCCACTCTAAAATGTTCTGCAATCTAAGATTATAGTGGCGCTAACACCATGTCAAGGACAGCAGGGATTGACATGGGCCTCTATCAGATATAGATTCCCTCATGTTGGGGTTCATAGGTCGCTCATAGCGAACTTCTTCAATGGACATAATGACAGAACGGTGGTTGAGTATGCCTATCTCTAAGAAGATCAAACAGCAGATGGAGGCAGGTTCCTGGGTGCGTCGCATGTTCGAAGAGGGCATAGCCCTTAAGAGACGCTACGGTGAGGACAAGGTCTACGACCTCTCCCTTGGCAATCCAGTAATGGAGCCGCCGCCAGAATTTAGGGCTGAGCTGTTGAGGCTAGCCCAAGACTCCTCTGTAGGTAAACACCGCTACATGCCCAACGCCGGATACGTGGAGACCAGAGCAGCCGTCGCCGCGGGGTTAACCAGGGAGACAGGGCTCAAATTTACTTCCAACGAGATAGTGATGACCTGCGGAGCAGGCGGCGCTTTGAATGTGGCGTTAAAGGCACTTCTAGACCCTGGTCAGGAGGTCATAATATTCGCTCCCTTCTTCGTCGAATATGTCTACTACGTCGATAACCATGGAGGAGTGTCCAAAATCCTCAGCACCGATGGGAACTTCTACCCAGACTTAGATCGGCTACAGCAAGCCATTACTCCCAGGACCAGGGCCGTCTTGGTCAACTCGCCTAACAACCCTACGGGCACCGTCTACAGCACAGAGCTTATGGGAGCACTGGGCTGTCTGTTAAAGGGGAAGGAAGAGGAGTACGGCACCGAAATATACTTAATCAGCGATGAACCCTACAAGAAGCTGATCTATGACGATATTGAATACCCTCACGTCTTTCACTACCATACCCACAGTATCGTTGCTACCTCTCATTCCAAGGACCTGGCGCTGCCCGGCGAGCGGATAGGTTACGTCGCTGTCAACCCCAACTACGATGGCCGAGAAGAGCTAGTGGATGGCCTGACATTTTGTAATCGGATACTGGGCTTCGTAAACGCCCCTGCTCTAATGCAGCACATCGTAAGCCGACTGCAAGGCGTGACCATAGACCTTAAAGAGTATCGCCGTAAGAGAGATTTTCTTTACGACAACCTCACGGCCATGGGGTACTCAGTCGTGAGGCCTCAAGGCGCCTTTTATATGTTCCCCAAGTCTCCAATCGAGGACGACGTAGCTTTTGTCAGGGAGTTGCAAAAACACAACGTCCTGGTCGTACCGGGAAGTGGTTTTGGGACCCCTGGGCACTTTCGCATCTCCTACTGCGTCGACGACCACACCATAGAAGGCTCTCTGGATGGATTCAGATCCATAGCACGCAGCTATGGCCTTTCCGAGTAGAGTCACGTGCTTGCAGAGGTACTCGCTAAGAAGCAGACGCGGTTATGAGGTCTTGGATCTTGCTCCTTAGCCTGTCCTCTGTAAGAAGCCCAATCCATCTGTCCAAAACCGCTGACACCCAACAGTCGCTGGTGCCGAAGCGAAGTTCTTGTAAATCTCGTACTTCTATAGAGTTCTCTCTCGCCAGGTCTAACGTAATGTCTATTAGACTCTGATCTCCTATGATGTTCAATTGGGTTCCTGTGCCAACGCTATCGAAATTAAGCATTGCTATAACGTTCTTCCTGTCCTCATCGTTTAATGAGGACACATAGAACTGGCTTCCGAAAAGTCCAAGCTCCTCTGATCCAAAGGCAATGAAACGAAGAGTAAAGGGGAAGGAGCGTTGGGATAGCTCTTGGGCGATTGTTAGCAGGACAGCGATACCAGAGCCGTTGTCATTGGCACCTTGCAGGCCGGGCACCGTATCGAAATGGCCGCCCAGGACGACGACACCTTCTCCTGATCCTGACATCTCGGCAATGACGTTTCGAGTCGCCTTGTCTTCCCGTCTAACCAAAACGCGTACCTGGACTTGCCCCTGGTCCATGAGATTCTTGATCCGATCTCCGTCCTCTTTTGAAATTGATACGGCTGGTATGGGGCTGGGGCTGCTTAGGGCTCCGAAGAATCCCCCGCTCTCGTTATTGTAGATAATAGCCGCAACCGCACCTACCGATGCTGCACGAAATACTTTCTCTTGGAATGTAATGGTGCCACGCTGAATAAAGGCAATGTTGCCCGCCAGGCCACTGTTGGGAGTAATCTCATCCAATGCAAGGCCGACGTCAATAAGTGTTCCCGTTATATCTCCTTCCATTGATCTACTTAAAGGGAACGACTCTACTTTTGACGTTTCGGGTGTGATTAAAGAGAGGCCTGAGTCTTGAGAAAAGAGGTTTACTGAAAGGGGCTGCTGCTCTGTGGAATAACCAAGGTTTTGGAAGATGTTTTCTAAATAGTCGGCAGCCGCCTTTTCTTGCTCCGTGGCGCTCTCTCTAGGCCCCAAATTCTCAACGATATCTTCTAAATAGCTGAAGGCGGTTTTGCCTAATTCTGGAGACCTGGTGAATGTTGGGGTTAGCGCAACCGTCGGTGTAGATGGTTGCTTTGTTGCTAGCGTTGTCGGAGTGGCTGACGGTGTGGCAGTGGGTGTTTCGACAGCGGTTACCGTAGAGGTAGGGGGGAGAGGCGAAGATTCTGTGGTACCGCAAGCTACGAGCAGGAGAAAAACTAGGCTTAACAAGCCGATATATGAGGATGCACATACAATCTTGCTGCTGAATATCTTAGATTTCATTACGCTGCCAGAGAATTAAATACGTGTCGCAGCATATGGATTTAGACTTGCCAACAGGTCCGAATTGGTCGGAGGATGGATGCGCATCTTTATTGAGAGATGGTTCTCAGTTAAGCAAAGGCTACTCAGTGCGACCGGTTTCGCTTTTACTTGCTTTGTTTTCTGTGCTTTCTTGGGCGTCTGGACTCGAGAAAGTGAATCGGCGGGACTCGTCAACGCACTCAACTGAGGCAACGGAATCCTCATTCCCTGGTTTCCATACTTTAACTCCCTGGGTAAGTCGTCCCCTGGGGGGAATCTCTTCGATACTGGTGCGAAATACCTGAGCTTGATGGGATACAAGGAATATCTCTTGGTCAGGACTGACAGTGACGACAGCGTCAGCTACGGGACCTGTTTTATCGGTTATTTTTAGAGTTTTTATTCCATACCCTCCCCTCTGTTGGGTACGATACCTAGGGAAGGCTGTCACTTTACCATATCCCTGCTGGCTGATGACTAACAAGTGACCATCGGGAACAACTACGTCCATAGCCATGATTCTATCTCCAGGCTTTAAGCGCATTCCCTTTATGCCTCCTGCTGTTCTGGAATGAGGTGTAATATCTGAGGCATGGAAGCGAATGGACTGCCCCATCTCACTTACCATTATTACATCATCATTTTCTTTCATTGGACGCACCGAGACTAGTTCATCGCTGGTCTTCAAGTTCATCACAATGAGGCCAGACTTTCTGATTGAAGAGATTGACTTGAGGGGCAACCGTTTGACTAATCCCTTTCGAGTGGCCATGAACAGATAGGCGTCTTCCTCAAGACTGGGCACAGCGATGACGGCGTTAACCCGCTCTCGCTCTGGTATGGCGATGATATTTACCAGGGGCACACCCCTTGAGGTTCTGACGGTGTCTGGCCTAAGCTCGAAGCATCTTAGAGAGAATACTCGGCCTCTGTCGGTAAAGAATAGTATTGAGTCGTGCGTATCTGCTACCAGCAGATGTTGTATGGGGTCGTTATCCCTAGTGCCCATTCCCATAACGCCTTTGCCGCCTCTGTGTTGGTTTCGGTAAGTCGTGGAAGGGATGCGTTTGATGTAGCCGTTCTTAGTAAGGGTCACTACGACCTCTTGGTGGGGTTCAAGCTCTGCTCTAGTTCTTCGGCGAGCCTCCTCCTCGTTTATTTCTGTGCGTCTGGCGCTGCCGAAACGTTCATTCAATTTTTGCGTTTCGTCATTTACAACCGCTAGCACTTTTTGAGGATCTGCCAAGAGAGCTGCAAGTTCCTCGATAGTCTTTCGAATCTCCTGGTATTCGTCCTCGATTTTCTGCTGCTCCAGGGCAGCTAGGCGTCGGAGTTGCATGTCTAAAATAGCTTGAGCTTGGGGTTGGTCCAGGCTGAACTGCTGCATCAGGCCGTTCCGGGCAGATTCAACATCGGGAGAGTGTCTGATAAGTTGGATAATGGCGTCTAAGTTGTTAAGGGCGACACGCAAGCCTTCTAAGATGTGAGATCTTTCCTTAGCCTTTCTAAGCTCGAATTGTGAGCGGCGTTCCACTACTTGGCGGCGGAAGCCTATATAGTGGGTTAATGCTTGCTTGAGAGTAACTACTCTGGGTGTGCCATCAACCAAAGCCAGCATGTTGATGGGAAATGCCGTTTGCATAGCTGTGTGTTCATACAAGTTGGCCAGGATCTTCTCTGGCTGAGCATCTCGTCTCAGGTCTAAAACCACTCGGATGCCATCTCTATCGGATTCATCTCTGATCTCTGAGACGCCATCCACACGGCGTTCTCTGATGAGCTTGGCTATTTGTTCCACTAAAGCTGCTTTGTTAACTTGATAAGGCAACTCAGTAACAGCTATTTGCATTCGCCCAGACTTTCCTAAATCTCGGACGGTAGCTCTGGCCTGAATTACCACTCTTCCATGGCCGGTGGCATAGGCGTTTCGAATGCCGTCTGTTCCCATAATGATGGCTGCAGTTGGGAAGTCTGGCCCTGGCACGAATTGCATTAATTCGTCCGCGGTGGCATTTGGGTTGTCCAGCAAATAGATAATTGCGTCGCATAGCTCTGATAGGTTATGTGGAGGTATGCTAGTTGCCATACCGACCGCGATGCCAGAAGCACCGTTGAGAAGTAGGTTGGGTAGGCGGGATGGCAGTACAACAGGTTCCTTGAGGGAGCCGTCGAAATTGTCAATGAAGTCGACGGTGTCCTGTTCGATGTTGGCTAGCATCTCTTGTGAAATTGGGGCCAGGCGCGCTTCTGTGTATCTCATGGCGGCCGGCGGGTCATTGTCGATGCTGCCGAAGTTGCCCTGACCGTCAATGAGAGGGATGTTTATTGAGAAGGGTTGGGCCATTCTTACCATGGCGTCGTACACGGGGGAATCGCCGTGAGGGTGGTATTTGCCCATTACCTCGCCTACGATGCGGGCGCTCTTCCTGTACGCACCCGTGGGTGTGATGCCCATCTCGTGCATGGCGTAGAGGATGCGACGCTGAACAGGTTTCAGGCCGTCTCTGGCATCAGGCAAAGCACGGGAGATTATGACGCTCATTGCGTAGTCCAGATAGGAGCTACGCATCTCCTCTTCTATATTGACTGGTCTTATATTGCCTGCTTGAGCGTTGGTTACCATTTATCGCTCCTTACTGTGAATCGGCATAGATTACTGTTCGGTAATTGTCGGCGTAGTTTGGTTTCTTAGAGAAGATTATATATCGAATTGTTGTGTTAATGGCAAGAGTAAAACACTATATATTGTGTGTATTTCATATTATAGCACATGTAAAAGCATAGTGTTATAGCAAGAGTGATTGATGGAAGGTTAAGTAGGCAGGGAGACTTGTTCTTGACACTGTGAGGCTTAGCTTATATTGTTGGGTTGGTCTAGTGCCTAGCGCTTGTTGAAGGAGGATAGACTGCTATGGGAAAGTCGAGAGCTAGTAATCTGCTTGTCTTCGGAGTGATTCTGCTGGTATTCGGTATCTTTTTGATTTCACCTCTTGCTAACTTCGTTGGGTACATATCGTTGGTGATTGGTGGGATTTTGACGGTGGTTGGGCTGCTCAGGCTCTTTTCTGGGTCTGAGCGAAAGTCTGAGTACTAGAGATTTCGAAATTGTAGTTAGAGTGAAGGGAGTGGAAAGATGGGAATGCTATCTAGGATGTCCACGATATTCAAGTCGAAGATGAACCGCGTGCTGGACAAGGCGGAGGATCCGCGGGAGACGTTGGACTATTCGTATGAGAAGATGAGGGACCAGTTGAGGAAGGTGAAGCAGGGTGTTGTGGAGGTGGTGACGTCGAAGCGTCGGTTGGAGCTACAGGCGGAGAAGGTGAAGCTGAATATCAACAAGTTGGAGGACCAGGCGAAGCAGGCGCTGCAGGCGAATAAGGAGGACCTGGCCCGGATGGCGCTGCAAAGGAAACAGGCGGCCTTGTACGAGCTGCAGGGGCTGGATGTGCAGATTGTGGATATGGAGAGGGAGCAGGAGAAGCTGAGCATGGCGGAGAGTCGGCTGCAGTCGAAGGTGGAGGCGTTCAGGACGAAGAAGGAGGTCATCAAGGCGCAGTACTCTGCGGCGGAGGCATCGGTGAGGATAGGGTCTGCGCTGTCTGGGGTGTCGGAGGAGATGGCGGACGTGGGTATGTCCATCGAGAGGGCGGAGGACAAGACTGAGCGGATGCGAGCCCGGGCTGGGGCCATCGATGAGCTGGCATCGTCTGGGGTTCTGGAGGACTTTACGGGCAGGGAGGACGACATTGGGAGGCAGTTGGCGGAGCTATCGGCGTCGCAGAACGTCGAGTCGGAGTTGGAGTCGTTGAGGAGGCAGTTGCCGTCGGGAGAGAAGAAGAGTCTGACCGGAGGGGCGTCATGATCGTGCGAATAGTAGGAGAGGGACAGTTCAAGCTGGGCAGCGCTATTCTGGATGAGCTGAATGAGCTGGACAACCAGGTGGTGGAGGCGGTCGGCAAGGAGAACGAGGGTGAGATGAGTCGGCTGCTGGGCAAGATGGGCGACCTGGTGCTGGAGAAGGGTGAGCCCGTGCCGCTGGATGAGCTGGTGGAGTCTGACTTGATCCTGCCGTCGCCGGAGATATCGTTGAAGGAGGCGGAGGAGATGTTCACGGGCGAGGGTCTGATACCCGGATAGGACAGGGTACGCTCTGAGCGTTTGCCAGAGGGAGAGAAGAAAGAGACACCCCCTCTCTAACTCTCCCCCGTATAGGGGGGCGAGAATAGACTCACGGCACTGCTGCCCACGTTAGAAGCTGCCTTTTCTTTTGGATCTATGGGCTGGGTTGTTTTCAAGCTGCAAGGGGTTGTTTTTCCATTTTTATTTTTCTGGCCTATCTGATTTTGCGGGTCGCAGATAGGGCGATTTTGGGTTGTTTTTCTCGTCGGATGGGGTATATAGGATAGCCCATTACGGAAATTTCACAGACCTGTAGTACGATTGCTGTCACATTTGCTGTCCCTTCTAACGTGTTTTGTCGCATGTTTTCTTTACCGTGTTTTCGGTCACTGACCTGACCCCCGAAAACTAGTCCAGTGATAAACTCGCACACTGGATATAGTAGAAAGGGGGGCAGATGCCTAGGAAGGGATATACACCGGAACAGATCATAGAGAAGCTGCGGGAGGTGGACGTGCTGGTGCAGCAAGGGCACGCCGTAAGGGAGGCTGTCAGGAGGATAGGAGTGTCTGATCACACTTATTATGTATGGAGGAGGGAGTATGGCGGCATGGGTGTAGAGCAGGCCAAGAGGCTCAGGGAGTTGGAGAGGGAGAACGTTCGGCTGAAGAGGCTGGTGGCAGACCTGAGTCTGGACAAGGACATCTTGAAGGAGGCTCTTCGGGGAAACTCCTGAGCCCGCCTAGGAGACGGAAGCTGGTGGAGAGAGTATGTGAGCAGTTGGGAGTGTCTCAGAGGCGGGCGTGCCAGGTGATCACCCAGCCCAGAGCAATCCAGAGGTACTCTCAGGGCAGGGATCTAGATAAAGATGCGCTGGTCAGTAGGATAGTGGAGTTGGCCACTAGGTATGGCAGGTACGGTTATCGTAGGGTGACAGCCCTATTGAAGAGCGAAGGGTGGAGGGTGAACCACAAGAGAGTGGAACGTATATGGAGGATTGAGGGATTGAAAGTACCCGGTAAACAGCCCAAGAGAGGCCGGTTATGGCTGAACGATGGGTCGTGTATAAGGCTTAGGCCGGAGCGCAAAGACCATGTGTGGAGCTACGACTTCGTGGCGGCAAGGACCGCAGATGGCAGGGCTTTCCGTATCCTGGCGATCGTGGACGAGTACACCAGGGAGTGTTTAGCCATGGTGGTGAAGCGGAGCATCACATCACAGGATGTCCTGGACCAGCTCTACATGCTGTTCCTGGTCAGAGGGGTTCCGGAGCACGTCCGCTCTGATAATGGCCCGGAGTTCACCTCCAAAGCGGTGAGAGGGTGGTTATCTAACCTGGGGGTGAAGGCTCTGTTCATAGAGCCTGGAAGTCCTTGGGAAAATGGTTACGTCGAGTCATTCAACGGGAAGCTGAGGGATGAGTTCCTAAATGGTGAATTGTTCAATACCCTTGCTGAAGCCCGGATACTCATTGAATGGTGGAGAAAAGAGTATAACCAGGTAAGGCCTCACAGTGCACTGGGATATCGACCGCCAACTCCACAAACTACCATGCCTGCAATGGCTTGAATGCGAGGTTTAATCTGGTACAATTACTGGGGGCAGGTCAGTCACTTCTTCAGGATATTTGGCATATGAGAGGTGTATTTTAGCACCGCCCCGACGGGTCGGGGCGGCATGGGGGAATTTGTGGGTACGGTTGTAGTATAAAGCGTAACGGGGGTTATGGGGCATAGAGGTATGGCAGGGGATTGGCACCGCACACTGAAGTATGCGGCATCTATGCTGGTGCCAGGATTAAAGGCAAAAGTGTTAATTCCCACCCCAGCCCACCCGCAAATGTGTTGGATTCGAGGGCACATCCCTCGTGCTCCCTGCCCCTTCGACTATGCTTAGGGTAAACTCCGAGGGACACCCTCTCTCCTGACTCTCTTCTGTACAGCGATGGTGTGGGCGTCAGTGGAGTACGGCATAGGTATATTCTAGCGGCGCGTGTTAGTTGTGGGAAAGAGGCGCGTGGCAGGCAGGGCTTGCTCTTTCGGCGTTGCTCCCCTGCTTCACCCCCATCTCAATCTTCCCCCATCGAGGGGGAAGGGATATAGACGCGACGAAGATTCTTCGTCGCTGCGCTTAGGATGAGCGGGGTTTAGGTCAACCAGGACTTAGAAGGGGATGCCCCAGAGGCCGTACCACTGCTCTAGCTGGTTTTCGATGGGGAGCTCTTTTTCCATCCATGTGCGAACTCGGAGCTCCATAGAGTTGTCGCGCTGCATATTGCCTGGAAGTGGTACGAAGGGGTAGAACATGCCGCGTTTGAAGCTGTAGATCCAGTAGAATTCTTTGGAGCCTTCGCGGAAGGGGAAAACGGCGGCGAGCAGTGATGGGCCGTAGCCGTGGTCGGCAAATGTCTCGCCGATCATGTAGATGAGGGAGACGAGGTCTTCAAAGTCGGGGTCTTCGAGGATGACCCACTGGTAACCGTAAGAGTCCTCGCGGATGCTGACGTCGGTGCCTGTGGAGCGGGCGCTGACTTTTAGTAGGTCTCGTATTTCGTCGTCTAGGTTGGTGAAGAAGGAGGACTCGACGGGTTTGAAGGATATGCCAGCCTTGCCGAGGTGGTTGCAGAAGTAGCGGTTGCGCAGGGTAATCTCGGCGGTGGTGATGGCAAACAGGTTGTCGCGTTTGGATTTTGTGGGTTTGGTTCTGCCTAAGATGACATCGAGGAATCCCATTGATTTCTCCTATCTATTTTCAATCCTCCCAGCAAAGGTTTAGCCCTTGCATTGGCCTTGCACAAAAATCTCGCTTCTGCCTATGTGATAATAGCAGACCTCGATTATCCCACCCGCTCCATTCCTTCGCTGCGCTCAAGGACAGGCTCTCGCAATGTACCTGGGGGACACCTTCAGACCCCCGGACGGAAACCTGGGTTTCATCGCCTTCCTGAGATTTCCGTTTTTTTGTCCAAAGCCGCTTTAAGGCTTATAAGAATTGTCCCTACCGATATGACCATGGAGCCATGCTCTGGGGTTTTCCTTGGTAGGTTGCAGATGTTGGACTCTTTTGAGACTGAAGAAAGAGTGGGAGATTCCTTCTCTAGACACATCTGGACTGGAATTGACAGTAACCTTAGAAGCCTTCCATCTGGCGTTGAAGCATTTGGAGGCGTTCGATGCGCTTTTCGACAGGGGGATGGTTGGAGAAGAGGTTGGCGATGCCCTTGCCATTCAAGGCACTGACGATGAAGAAGGCGTTGGCTCCGGAGATATTTCGCAGGTCTTTTTGAGGTATGCGAGCGATGGTGCCGCTTATCTTGGAGAGGGCGGAGGCCAGTTGTGAAGGGGAGCCGGTCAAGATTGCACTGCCTCTATCGGCAGAGTATTCCCGATAACGGGAGAGAGCCATGATAAGGATCTGGGCAATTACGTAGATGACGATGGTTCCCACCATGACGGCCATCATGATCAACATGGCTTGTCCTCCTCCGCCTCTACGGCCTCCACCGCCGCCGAAGCCACCGCCGAAGAGGGAGCTCAAGAATAGGATTCGCATGAGGAATGCGGCGGCTATGACGATGAGACTTGCCCAGGTGATGACCATGACGTCACGGTTTTTGACGTGGGTAAGTTCATGTGCGAGGACGGCTTCCAGTTCTCGGTCATCGAGGCGGGTCATGAGTCCACGGGTTACGGCGACTACGGCCTTTTTGGGATTGCGTCCCGTGGCGAAGGCGTTGGGCACGTGGGTCTCCATGATTGCCACTTTTGGCTTATGCATGCCTGCGGTCTGGACGAGGCGATCTATGATGCCGTGGAGCTTGGACTCCTGTTGGGGGCTGACTTCCTTGGCGCCTGTGGACCAGAGGACTATGCGGTCGGACATAAAGTATTGGGAGACGACCATGATAAGGGCCATGATGATTATTGCGATGAAGGGTATGCCTGCCCAGAGTAGAAGTCCGACGAAGGCTAAATAGACCAGGCCCAGCATGAATATGGTGAAGAGCATTCTAAAGGTAAGTTGTCTATCTCTAAGGGAGACTCTATTTTTCATTTAACGACCTCCTGGGTCGATAACTGTTACGTATGGATAAATTTTACGGCAATTTGTGATGAAAGTCTATTGTGAGTGTAGCGCGTTTTTGTGATGAGATGAGTTGGCGTTGGCTTCCTTGCTAGTTCCGTCCTCCTTCGGCTTCGCTCAGGCTCTTGATAATGGTCTTCAACAAAATAACTGCCTTTTTCTCTGTGTGAGGTAAACCACGTAAGGAATTCCTACATGGTAAAGGCACACAAGGTATTCTCTCCCACCCGCCCACCCAGGAAGGTATTTCCTCAGGGGCACATCCCCTGAAACCTCTGCCCCTTCGGCTTCGCTCAGGGTAAACTCCGGGGGACTCCCTCTGTGGACTCTCCCAATTTGGCTATCTGTATTTTGGAAATGTCAAGAGAAATAGCTTGTGACCATAATCGGGACTCCGATAGTTTGGGAGAGGCAGGGCAGGCGGGACGAGGCCACGGTAGGTGGCACCTCGAATGTGCTGGTTAGAATGGGGTGGCGAGTTAGGGCTGGGTCTATGTTTCGTTTTCTAGGTCGTCTTCTAGTTCTATATCTTGCCGGGTCTCCTCGTGGAACCCGCTGGCTTCCAGGATGGAGGGTTCATCTTCTTCATCGTCATCGTCCATCTCCGAGTCGCTTCCAGGCCAGCGTAAGGGGGGGACTTCCTTTTCGATCTCGTTGGTTTCACCCGCGCCTTCCTCATGTTTCACTTCGTCTGAGAAGTCCATGTCGTATCTGAGTAAGGTACTTTCGGGATATGCCTTGGAAGCGTCCTTCCACCTTGCTGGGAAGGATACGATAGAAGTTTGGGATGGGTGTTTATATACCTCTCTAATCATGACAGCTATTGTCCCATCCCCTACACTGGTAACGGTCGCTTCATAGCGGTTGCCGCCGTTGATCAGTCTTGTGAGTCGGAGGGCGAGTCTTGGCTCTATTTCGCCCAGATACTCGTCGTTTGGGTCCTTTATAGCTAGTTTCTTGCCTTTTATGTAGAGGTGCGCAGTGTCGCCTGAAGCCACCTTGGCCAGGACGAACCTGGGCGCTGGATTTACGAGGGGAACTATACCAGCTTTAGTGCTCTCTGCGACAAAGTTGAAGAAGAGTTGAGAGGTCTCTTTTGATCTGGCTTTGGAGATGTGGGGTGGCTCGTCTTGTAGATTAGCGAGCCTGAGGAGGTTCTTTTTCGCGATGGTGTTATAAGGAGAAAGCTCTAAGGAGCGTTGAAAGGTCTTCCTGGCTTCTGAATAGTGCCCCAACTCCGTCAAGGCCTTGCCTAATCGATTGTAGGCGTCTACATCGTTGGGAAAGTCTTCAATGATGAGACGGTTGACGGTTTCGGCCTCTCTCCAGCGACTCTTAATTGCCAGGGCTATGGCCTCTCTAGTCCTCTCTTTCTTAGTTCTTTCTTTTTCCTCTGCTGGAAATAGAGTCATATTTTACTCTCCCAGGGAAAGGGATTGTAAGGGAAATGAAGAACTGATGCAATAGTTATTTGACATCATCTTATGGAAAATTACGATTTAAGTCGAATAATAGGAAGCTTGAATAGGGCTTCGACTATGATGTTTAAGGACATTTTAGATTTGCCCGTGGTTCTTTCTCTGAAGATGATGGGGTACTCTACGATTCTGGAGTCAATTTTTTGGCAAAAGTATACCATTTCTGCCTGGAAGGCGAAGCCGTTGCACTTGAAACGAGTCAGGTCTATGCCCTGGAGCACTTGACTACGGTAGCCCTTGAAGCCAGATGTGGCGTCTTTGACCTTGATTCCGATGACAAGTCGAATGTATAGGTTACCCATTGAACTGAGGAGTTTCCTGTACCAACTCCAGGATGGATCGAAGCCGCCTTTCTTGACATAACGGGAACCTACTACGATGTCTGTTTCTTTAAGTTCCTCCAGGAAATCTGGTATGTATTCGGGCTGGTGGGAGAGGTCTGCGTCCATCTGGATGATTCTGGTGGCATCGTTTTTGAGAGCTAGGTGGAAGCCTTCATTATATGCGGTGCGCAGGCCCAGCTTACCCTTGCGGTGGATTACCTTTATCCGTCCTTCATACTGCCTGGCCAGGTCTTCGGCCACTTGGCCTGAGCCGTCCGGGGAGTTGTCGTCTACGATGATGAGGTTGAGGTCTGGGATATTCAGGGCGAAGAGCCTCTTGGCCAGCTCTGGGAGGTTGGCCGCTTCGTTGTAGGTAGGCACTACGACGGCTACGGAGGTCCGTTCTTTGAGGTGTTGGTTGTTTGCTTGATTAATTTGGCTTACCTCGATAAGAGCTTTCGGTGGTATACGATTGTTAACTCCCTAGCTGTCCCTGTAGCCCTGCTACGAGGGCCGGAGCCTACTACGTGATAAGGCGTCCCAAGTTAGATGGGTTCACAGTTTAATAGTATGATTTCCCCTATTTGATTTCTTTACAGCTCGGAAACGATATGCCGTGTCAGTCCTGTAGCGTATGCGGCAGGTGGACTCCAAGTTCAACAGCGGCACATTCTATGCACCTGTTCATTACTACGTCGAGGCCGGCTTTATGGGCTTTGGCCGCCGCTTCTTCGTTGACTACGGAGAGAGGCATCCAGATTGCTGACGCGCTAATGGCGATAGCCTCATCTACATGGGGGGCTACGTTTTCGGATCGCCTATATATAGCGACGATGTCTATGTGATCTGGTACCTCCAAGAGGTTGGGGTAGCACTTCTCTCCAATAACTTTAGCATAGAGAGGGTTTACGGGGATTACTTTGTAGCCCCAGTGTTGGAGTATTCTGGATACCCTATTAGCGACCTGTTGGTTGTCCGGCGATACGCCCACGGAGGCTATTGTCTTGCTCTGCTGTAGTATCTCCTCTTGGGTTCGCATGTGATCTTGTCCTTTCTAATTCTTAGTTTGCTTAGGTTATTTACGAGGGCAGGTGTGGGTGACATGGTAGGCGGCGCAGATATCGCTTTTAGGGCTGTGGCTGCTTTGCGCAAGAAGCCTCGTTTTAACCGATACTATTGCAACAAACCTTGATTATCCCACCCTCGGTAGGGAGTACACAGGGGATACACTACTGTCTTTCAATTTCCCCGTATTTGCCTAGTAGATGGTTAAGCTTGATCAGGAAGATGTCCTTGACCATAAGCGCCGTATCTTTGAGACGCTGCACCTTGCTTTCTCCGTTGTAATACCAGTCAATGGGGATCTGTTTTATCTGCAGGCCTTTTTTCTGTGCTAGGAACAATAATTCGATGTCGAAGCTAAATCCGTAGATACGTTGTAGCTGAAATAGCTCCTGGGCCACTTCACTTCGGAAGCACTTAAAGCCGCACTGGGTGTCTGATATGTCTCGCACTGCTAGTATCCTGGCAATCCAGTTAAAAATGCGCCCCATGATGTATCTAAGTCGAGGTTCGCTGAAGCGGCGTGCGCCACTGACCTCTCTGGAACCTATTGCGATGTCGAATCCTTTGCGGTCTTGCCGAAGGAATCTGTAGAGCTGCTCTATTGGCATGGAGAGGTCGGCATCGGCGAAGAAGCGGTATTGCCCATTAGCCTGTAACATACCCTGCTGAACGGCTCTCCCTTTACCCTTGTGGGGAAGCCTGATTAACCTCAAATGGTCGTTGATGTTAGCTAAATTTTCAACTAGAGAGGCGGTAGAGTCAGAACTCCCATCGTCTACGACGAGGACCTCCCAGGAGAAGCGTTGTCCAGACAGGTATCGTAGGACTCTTTGGATGGTGAGGACTATGCGTTTCTCCTCGTTGTAGGCGGGGATTATTACAGAGAGGTATGGCTCTGGCAACTAGGCCTCCGATAGCTGGTGAGCATTTCTATTAAGGAGTGTAGCAGCCTTTCAAGAGAAGTGGAATCCTCTATGCTCTGTAGGCACCTTGGGAACAAAGCAAGGAAAGTTTTCGTGTCTATACATGAAGCCGATCCAACATACAGGAAGCAATATAGTATATGGGGGAGATGCTTTTCACAGGGTGAGTGAGACAGAAGCGAGGCGATAGATTCCTCGTCGCTGGGCTTCTCGGAATGACATGAGTGGGCGAGGCGCTTTAGTGACTTTGCTTGGCGAATCTGTTCCCGTTGCCGATAGCCATGTCCTGACTGTCGGAGCTTGTTATAGCAGCTCTTCTACAGGAACGTACTCCGTGTCGAAGGCGGCGGCGACGGCTGAGTGGATTAGTTTGCCTTTGTAGGTGTTCACCCCTTTTGCCAGCGCCTTGTCTTCTTGGATGGCCTTTTTAAACCCCAGGTTGGCCATCTTCAGGGCATAGGTGTATGTGGTGTTGGAGAGGGAGATGCTGGCTGTGTAAGGCACGGTGCCGGGAATGTTTGGAACGGCATAGTGGATCACGCCGTCCACCCTGTATGTGGGTTCGCTGTGTGTGGTGGGGCGAATGGTCTCTATACAACCTCCTTGATCGACGGCCACGTCTATGATAATGCTGTCTGGCAGCATCTGCTTGACCATATCCTCGGTAACGACTTTTGGTGCGGCTGCTCCAGCGACGAGCACTGCCCCAATTACTACGTCGGCTCTGGTCAAGTTGTTTAGGACGTTGAAAGGGGTAGACATATGAGTTTCAATATACCCGAAGTGATAGTTGAGGTATCGTAGGCGGGATATGTCTACGTCTAGGATAGTGACTTTGGCACCGAGTCCTGTGGCGATTATGGTGGCGTTGGTGCCCACGGTGCCGCCGCCTATTATTACGACGTTACAGGGCCTGACACCAGGGATGCCACCGATGAGTTTGCCAGGACCTCGAGCTTTTTTCGTAAGAAGCTGAGCGGCGATTTGAGGAGCCAGCCTGCCAGCGATTTCGCTCATGGGGTAAAGCAGGGGAAGGCTTCCGTCTTCTAGCTGGACCGTTTCGTAGGCGACCCCCGTCACCTTTCTTTCTAGGAGGGATTCTGTCAGCTTTTTGTCGGCGGCAAGGTGCAGGTAGGTGAAGAGGATCTGTCCCTCTCTAAGCATAGGAATTTCCTGGGGCTGAGGCTCCTTTACCTTAACTATCATGTCGGACTGGCCAAAGATGTCTTCGGCATTTTTAACTATTTCGGCCCCTGCTCCTTTGTATACATCGTCACTGATGCCAGCGCCCAGCCCTCCGCCAGCTTCCACGAGCACTCTATGTCCGTTTTCACAAAGGAGATGGACTTTGTCCGGGGCCAGTGAAATGCGGAACTCATCTTGTTTGACCTCTTTGGGAACTCCTACAATCATGGTAGTATTCCTTCTGAGTTTGAGATTTGAAACTATCGGAAAGAGCGCGATGCGGCCTCTATAGTAGCTTGTAGGTCCTGGTCGGTGTGAGCGAGGGACACGAAAACCGCTTCGAAGGGAGAAGGAGGGAGATAGACGCCTTCCTCCAACATGCGGTAGAAGAACCTGGAGAAGGCGGATGAGTCGGCTGCCGAGGCTGAATCCCAACTGGTGATGGGTTCCGATGAGAAGAATGGGGTAAGTATGGAGCCGACCCTGTTTATCTGAAGGGAGACCTCAAGCTTACTGGATGCCTTTCTTAAGCCTTCGGCGAGCTTTGCGGCTTTATCCTCTAGTTGTTGGTATACGCCTGGTTGCTTGAGGAGGCGGAGGGTGGCTATCCCTGCCGCCGTGGCTACGGGGTTGCCTGAGAGGGTGCCTGCTTGGTACACAGGGCCTAGTGGAGAGACCAGGTTCATAATCTCTTTCTTGCCGCCGTAAGCGCCCACAGGGAGGCCACCACCTATGATTTTCCCCAGGCATGTCAGGTCTGCTTGTAAGCCGTATAGCTGTTGTGCCCCACCGTAGGCTATCCTGAACCCTGTGATTGTCTCGTCGAATATTAGAAGGGCGCCGTAGTTTGAGGTAAGCCGACGGAGTCCTTCCAGGAATCCTGATGCAGGGGACACAACGCCCATGTTGGCGGCCACCGGTTCAACAATCACGCAAGCGATGTCTTGCGGATAGGATTTGAACAGGGATTCTACGGATTCTAAGTCGTTATAAGTAGCGACGAGGGTGTCCTGTCCGTGGGACGGATTTACGCCGGCGCTAGAGGGAGTGCCGTGGGCGGCGGCCCCTGAGCCCGCCTTGACCAGCAAGGCGTCGGAGTGGCCGTGGTACCCTCCTTCGAACTTGATTATCTTGGGTCGGTTGGTGAAGGCCCTAGCCACTCGGAGGGCGCTCATGGTTGCCTCCGTGCCGGAGTTGACCAGGCGTAGCATATCGATGGAGGGGAAGGCATCGACGATGAGCTGGGCTAATTCGGTTTCTTGTTCGGTGGGGGCGCCAAAGCTGGTGCCGTTCTTTATGGTGTTTTGAATGGCCTCGATGACCAGGGGATGAGAGTGACCGAGAATAAGGGGGCCCCAGGAGCAGACGTAGTCGATGTATCTATTGCCGTCGGCGTCCCAAATGTGGGAACCGCTACCGCGTTTGAAAAATAAGGGTTTGCCTTTGACTGCACCCCAGGAGCGCGCAGGGCTGTTGACGCCGCCTGGGATGATCTCTTGGGCCTCGGAGTAGAGCTGCCTAGAGATTTCTACATTCACGATTCAATCCAGAACCCACCTATTGCAATCCGACTATATTTATTATACCAGGTATTTGCGTATTCTGGGATATGTGGATCACTGGTTCTTAGAGGTCTGGCCTTTTGTTTCAGCAAGCTGGAAGAGTTCCTGGGCGGCTCCTATGTAATATGGACTGCGTTTTTTTAGTGTCTTAATGGGGTTATGAAGGAGCTTGTTAGCCAGGGACAGGGTAAGCTTTTCTAGGACCTGTGCCTCTTCTTCGGTTAGGTTTGGCAGCAAACTCAGTGCTTTCTTGAGTTCTCGCAGGCGAATCCTCTCGGCCTGTCCCATGATGGCTTTTATAGCGGGTATGGCTTCTAGCGAGTCCCACCACTCCTTTAACGCAGCAAGCTCTTCCTCAATAATTTGTTCTGCTTGGGCGATGGAACTGGCTCGATTTTCCAGGTTCTCTTCGGCTATGGCCGATAGGTCATCCAGGTTATACAGATGGGTCTCAGGGAGTTCGGCCACGGCGGGATCTACGTTTCTAGGGAGTGCGAGGTCGATGAGCACGAGGGGTGGTCCTGACCTATGTTGGAGCATGGATTTGGTGATGAGGAATTTGGGGGATTCCGTTGATGTGATGACCATGCCAACGTCCAGGAGGGCGTTTTCTATATCATTGAAGGGAATGGGTATGGCGTTGAGTCTGTTGGATAGAATTTGGGATCGGGTTGCGGTGCGGTTGGCCACCAGGATGTCACCAACTCCGAAGCTACGAAGGGCTTTGGCGACCAGTTCCCCAGTATCGCCAGCTCCTACTAAGAGTATGCGGGTCGAGCTGAGGTCGCTTAACAGTCTGCGCGCCAGCTGTACGGCAGTGTAGCTTATAGAGAGGCTACCACGGCTGACTTCGGTCTCGTTTCTAACTCTACGTCCTGTGGCAATGGCGTAGTGGAACAATCTGGAGATAGGGAGGCTAATAGTGTTGTGCTTGGCTGCGGTTGTTAATGAATCTCTTACCTGTCCCAGTATCTGGTACTCACCCAGAATCTGCGAATCGAGTCCGGAGGCCACTCGGAAGAGATGTCGCGCTGCGTCGATGTCGTGGTAGTCGTATAGATAGGGGCCAAGCAAGCCGATGTCCAGGGATAAATAGGTGCGCCAGAATTTTCTAAGGGTTTTGTTCTCAGTGTCTTTGTCGCTAGTGGCCGAGTATATCTCTGTCCTATTACAGGTGGAAAGGATGATAGCTTGATCTACTTGAGTCCCGAGGGATTTCAGGGCTGGGCCCAAAGCTTCCCTGGGGAGGGCCAATTTCTCTCTGATATCTACAGAGGCAGTCTTATGGTTGATTCCTAGGAGATGTATGTGCACCGTCGGCCTCTCATGGGCATGGGCGAAACTGCGCGATGTCCAAAGGGTGTGTCTTGAGATTACGGGACAGTGTTTGGAAGATTCCTCCCCGATATCTTCAAAGCTATTACGCTTGACACAGTTAGCGGTCGCAATTGCGACCGTTCAATCTGAGTGTAATCTGGATGTGGATATATGTCAACGATCACGTGTTTTGTAGATGTCCCTCGAGGTATGGTTCTGAAGCGTTACGACGTTTTGAGTATAGATAGACTTGCACAGAAAGTGGTATTTTGGCCAATATTGTAACAACAGACCTCGACTATCCCACCCACGACACCCTCGAATCGTATCTGGGGGTGCCCCCCAGACCCCCGCCAGGGAACCAAGGTTCTCTGGACTCTCCTTTAAGAACAGATTTTTTGTGCAAAGCCAGCATAGATAATTACATTATGAGTGGGATTAGACATAGACAAAGTTCCCCACTCTTTGTCGCCCGATGATGCCGCCATTATAGTAGCTAGATTCCTTAGAGGGCCGAGTGTATAGATAGAGGAGATAGGTTTTTACGAGTGTAGCATGGTTGGGGATGAGGCCATTGACCTTGTTGGGGGGTTTTGTTATAGTACCGCCAACAATTTCCCAAGAAGGTGATTTTGAATGGCAGTCCCTCAATTTAAGGAGATACGGCGGGTCTACGGGTTTGATGAGGTAGCGATAGTTCCGGGCGTTGTCACCATTAACCCTGAACAGACCAGCACCGAGCTTACCATAGGCGACGCAACTTCTTCTATCCCAATATTGGCCTCTGCTATGGATGCGGTGGTGTCCCCGTACTTTGCCGCTTGCATGGGCAAGCTGGGCGGGCTGGCGGTCATGAACCTTGAAGGGGTTCAGACTCGATATGAAGACCCTGCAGGGGTGCTGGAAGAGATTATACGGGCTACCCCGGAGGATGTGACTGGAGTTTTCCAGAGGGTGTATTCTGCTCCGCTGAAGGAGGACCTGATTGGGCGGCGGGTCGAAGAGATAAAGAAGAGCGGCGCCAAGTGCGCCGTTTCTGCTACCCCTGCCAATACGAAGCGTCTTGCTCCAATTGCTATAGAGGCTGGCGCAGACATCCTATTCGTTCAGTCCACGGTGACCACGGCCAGACATACGTCCAAGAGCTATAAGGGCCTCATATTCTCGGAGTTATTGGAGACTACTAAGGTGCCGGTGGTAGTTGGCAACTGCGTTACTTACGAGGTGGCTCTGGAGCTGATGGAGACGGGGATTGATGGGATTCTTGTAGGCGTCGGTCCTGGCGCGGCCTGCACCACGAGAGAGGTGGTGGGTGTTGGGGTGCCTCAGGTAACGGCTACCTTGGATTGCGCGGCCGCCAGGGAAGAGCATTATCGCCGTACGGGGAGATATGTGTCTGTGATCACTGACGGCGGCATTCGCACAGGAGGCGACTTTTGCAAGGCCATCGCCAGCGGTGCCGACGGTGTGATGCTTGGCACTCCGATGGCCCAAGCTGCGGAGGCTCCGGGCAAGGGCTACAACTGGGGGATGGCCAGCCCGCATCCGTCGTTGCCCAGGGGGACTCGCATTAAGGTTGGAACCAGGGGCACTTTGGAGCAGATACTCTTTGGGCCATCTTCGGTTACGGATGGGACCCAGAATCTGGTCACGGCGTTGCAAATATGCATGGGTATGGTGGGGGCCTCTAATATTAGGGAGTTGCAAAAGGCGGAGATGGTTATAGCCCCTGCTATCAAGACCGAGGGGAAAATCTTCCAGCTATCCAAGTCCTTGTAGGGTTACTTGCGGCGGTCATTTAAGTCGTGGGCGTATGGAGCCTCTTTAAGCGGTGTGTTGTTGGTTCCTTATCACAAAGTCCCGTTTTTGCCGATACTATGACAACAAACCTTAATTATCCCACCTACTCCACTCCTTCGCTGTGCTCAAGGCTCCCGATAGATCGAGTACAGGCAGGCTCTCGGATCGTATTTGGGGGTGTCCCCCTCCGACTTTGTCGAGAGTCTCGATGAGCAAGGCACCATTGGACAGACCCCCAGCCCCGATGAATCGGGGCACATTCCTGTAAAGTGACGGGCTTTTGTGCAAGGCGGGTTCCTATCACAGGGTCTCTACTAAAGGCTGGAGTTAGGGCCACTGGAGCTTCCCGCTGCGGTAAATCTGTTCCAGGAAGCGGTCGGTAAAGGCCGACTTCACATCTACGGGATTAGGTAGCGCCTGGTGCTCCAATAGCGAGTCGTGGAAGGCTTGCCACTGCTCTTCAGTCATCCAGCCAAGGCCCTTCTGATCCGTCAGTGGGCTTATGGCGTCCTCTTTTTCCGTGAGCAGCATGAACCTCATGTGCTCTCGGTCTTCTTGGTCCGCATACTTGAGGACGATGTCCAAGGTCTCCTCTGTGTTGCTGAAAGCGAACTCTAATCCCTTCATAGTCGCCTTCAAGAATCGTTGTGCCAAATCTGGGTCCTGTTCCAGTAGCTCTTCTCTGGTTATATAGGTCAGACCTAAGGTTGGCACTCCATAGTCCGCTGGGTCGAAAACCTCCACCTCAAAGCCGATTTTCTTCAAGGTGTCTGGCTCGTTGGACTTAAACACAGCGAGGACGTCGACCTGCTTCTCGGTCAGTATTCGAGGGTCGAATCCTACCCTGACCTCGTTGACCTTGGAGCGGTCGACACCGCTGGCCTCGAGTATAGCCAGGTAGTCAGGAGGCACACTGATCTTGTAACCGAAGTTCATACCTTCCCAGTCTTTAGGCGAACTTATGCCCGACTCCTTCAGGGCAATGAAGGCTTGCTGTCCTTTCTGTCCGAAGAGGGCGATGGCCACAATTGGGAGGCCTGGGTCCGATCGACGCTTCAGGACCGAATTCGCATCGGCAGTGGTGAAATCTACGTCGCCGGACATCAGAAGTTGCAGGTGCTGGCCCGTGGAATGCCTTATATCCACGTCCAGGCCCTGCTCACGGAAGTATCCCTTTTCTTGTGCTACATAGGCCGCCACAAACGGCAGGTTAGCCTGGGGCTTGAACCCGGCCATGAAGACGACTTCTTTGGTGGGAGGTTCACCGCTGGAGCATGAGACCAGGGCGAGAGCCAGCAGAAGAAGGAATGCTGCGCCTAGGGGAATCAGATACTTGTGTGATAACATCTCGCTCCTTGAACTATTCGATGGTGTTTTTGTAAATGGACGCTGCCGCGTATGCTAATTGCATTGCACATATCAGCCTTGCACAAAAAGTCACTGTTTGCCGATATTCATAGTGGCGAGCGCTGCTCTCCCACCCTGTCCCGCTCCTTCGCTGCGCTCAAGGACAGGCTCTCAAACTGTCTCTGGGGGACGGACACCCCCAGACCCCTGGCGTCCCGACAGGTCGGGACTGCACCCTCCTTTACTTCAGGAATTTTTGTGCAGAACTTAGGCAGCCCCAGATCCCCAGGAGTCCCGACCCATCGGGACTTCACCTTCTGTACTTGTAAAATGACAGGTCTTTGTGCAAGGCGTCGCGCATCTTCATCTGTCGATCAGGGACGATTCATGCCAGAATATGACTTTTCGTTCTACAAGGGAAACGAGTAAGGTCAAGCTGATGCCAATGAAGGCTAGGGTGAAGATGGCTCCGAACAGGGTGGGCATATCCAGGTTGCTGTGAGCAACGATGATTACGCTACCCAGTCCTTGGTCTGCGCTAAACCACTCTCCGACAACCGCGCCTATCACGGAGAGGGGTATGGCCACACGAAAGGCCGAAAAAAGATAAGGCATGGCGCTGGGGATTCTGAGGGTTAGGAATATCTCCATATTGGAGGCCCTTAGGGAACGCAGAAAGGCCATAGCCTCTGGGTTGACAGACCGAAACCCTGTCACGCCGTTAATTAGGGTAGGGAAGAAGGTGATGAGGGCGGCAATAAGCATCTTGGGCCAGATTCCGAATCCAAACCATATGACAAAGAGAGGCGCAACGGCCACTATAGGCGTTACTTTCACCAGAATTGCTATGGGCAACAGGCTACGCTCTACGGATCGCGAGTGTGCCATCCAGGTGGCGGCAGCCAGGGCGATTATCGAGCCAATGGCAAAACCACCCATGGCTTCTCCAAGGGTGACGGCCCCTTCTAAGGCGAAAAAGCCCGGGTCTTCCCAAAGGCGTTGGGCTACTTCCAAGGGTGCGGGGACAATATAGGAAGGCACATCCTTAATTTGGGTCCAAACCTGCCAGGCAACGGCCACAAGTAGCAGGGCAATAGCTGGGGGTATTATATATCTGGCCGTTGAGCTAATGACCCAAAGGCGCATCAATGGCAGTTTCACCCAACGCATTCTGTTAGGCCTTGCGATACTGCCTCTGCCTATCTCACCTGATGATATCCGATCCATTCACGCCTTCTTCTTTTAGCATTCTGTGCAGCAGGCCAGCGTAATCCAGGAACTCTTCGCTCCGTTCCATAGAGTCCAACCGAGGCCGAGGCAGGTCGATGTCTACGATGCCCTTTATACGGCCTGGACGCCTAGAAAGAACGACAACCCGATCAGACATAATGATGGCCTCCGGAATGCTGTGGGTCACAAAGACCACAGTTTTCTTCTCTAGATCCCAGATGCGCAACAGTTCATAACGCATAGCGGCTCGCGTGATTTCGTCCAGATTCCCTAACGGCTCGTCCATTAGCAAAAGGGATGGGTTGAAGACCAGGGCGCGCGCCAGGGTCACTCGCTGCTGCATGCCACCGGATAGCTGAAAGGGATAGTATTCCTCAAAGGCTTCTAGCCCCACAAGTTTTACCATCTCTTGAGTTGAATAAGAAGCAATTCTGTCTTGGCGTCGATTGACCTCTAGCGGAAGACGGATGTTGTCGATAACAGTGCGCCATGGTAAAAGAGACGGCGCTTGAAAGACGAATCCTAACGTCTTCTCCGCCTGGGCCTCTTTAGGTGTTTTGTCGCTTATGGCCACTTCGCCTGAATCAGGCTCCAGTAACCCCCCAATAATCCTTAACAGGGTGGACTTGCCACATCCACTTGGACCCAAGAGGCTGAGGAACTCTCCATATGCAACATCGAGATTAAGGCCCTCCAACACTGACAGGGGCTTTGCTTCGGAGCCAAAGGACTTGCCGATGTTTTCCAGTCGCAGGTGAGACTCATCGACCATGTCAGCGTTCCTCCCTGAGAAAACAGGTAAGCAGGTTGTAGTTGCTACTGGATTGACCACTAGAATGTCCAAAACAAGTTAGTGGCATTTTACAACTTACTTGCAGGTTGTCAATACCAATGCTAGAATTCAATCTAGTACTTAGTTGTGGAAATACCTGGACACATTCCCGCCCTCCCACCCAGAAGTGTCTTCTGGGGACACCCCAGACCCCGCCAAGGGGCACGGCCCCTTGGAACCCAGGGGGAATGGGAGGGATGTATAAGAAACTGGGTAACTAAGTACTAGTGATGGGAGGGTTATTTGACGAAGTCAACTGACAAGATAGGCCCGGTCGCCAAGAGCTTAGAGGTAGTCGGCGATCGCTGGACCATATTGATACTTCAAGAGTTGCTGCGTGGCCAGCACAGGTTTGCTCAACTAATGGAATCTGTCCAGGGCATCGCCTCAAACGTCCTATCCGACCGACTCAAGTTGCTGGAGAGGTTTGGCATCGTCGACCGCAGGTTTTATAGCAGCCACCCGCCCCGAGCGGAGTACCATCTCACCAAAAGGGGTCATGAGCTAGGCATAGTTACGGGCGCTTTAGCCGTGTGGGGGGCCAAGTATCTGACTGACTTCGGGGCCCTTGTTCATAACGAGTGCGGCTCTCCCATGGATGTCGTGTATTATTGCCCTACCTGTGATGTCCAGGTGGCTGGCGCCGGGGTCAGGCTGGTAGAGACTGAAGAGGCGCCTGAGGAAACGGCGGAACTGGCTGCCAATGAGCCTTGGTCCTGATACCGACATATGATTCTAATACTCGTAAAACATCTGTTGAAGTCTTTCTACGTCCCTGGTCAAGGCAAGGCCGAGCATCAGCAGTATCCTTGCCTTTTGAGGATTCAGGGAGTCGGCGGCGATGAAACCATGTGTTTTGCGCCTTTCGGTTAGGACCACGCGTCCGCTGCCCAGCCTAGATGAAGCGACGATGGCAACGCCTTGCTCATGGGCCTCTATTAGGGCTTCTAGCTGACTTGGTGTTGGGTTGCCTGAGCCTACACCTGCGGTCACTATGCCTTCTACACCTGCGTCGATAAGATAACGTATCAGGTTGCCATCTGCGCCGGCGTAGCTGTACACGATTGCAACAGAAGGCAAATCGTCCGTTTCTTCGACATGGAATTCTGTTTGGCGCGTATGCTTTCGTGTGGGAGAGCGGTAGAAAACGACCTGGTGATCTGCGTCTGCATACCCCAGAAAGCCAAAGTCAGGGGATCTGAAGGTTTCGAGGCGGTAGGTATTTGTCTTGGTTACTTCTCGGGCGGCCTGAATTTCGCCGTTTAAGATAGCTAGTACGCCTTTGTCTTTTGAGGCGTGGGAAGCCGCCACTAATATGGCGTCTAGGATGTTCAGGTCGGCGTCGGTGCTCAAGGCCGTAGGAGGGCGGACGGCGCCGGTCAATACTACCGGCCTGTCGGACTTAACCGTCAGGTTTAGGAAGTAGGCGGTCTCTTCTAAAGTCATCGTTCCATGGGTGATGACGATTCCGTCAGGGCCAGCTTCTTGGGAGAATAGTTGGTTAATGTGTTTGGCCAGGCGTAACCAGTCTCTGCTGCTAAAACTGTTGCTCGCGACGTTAGAGAACTCCTCCGCGCTTATTTGGGCGAAGCTATTGGCCTCTGGGAGCCGCTCAAGGAGTCCATCGATGCTAAACTTTCTTCCCGTCTCGCCATATTCAGTCAGATCGAGACGGCTATGGCCCATCCCTGCGATGGACCCGCCGGTTCCTATCACATGCACGCGGGGGATCTGGGTGATGGTCATGTGGGTGCTCCTGTCTTTATCTATGAAATGGTCGCGTGTTTAGTATAGACGTTTTTCGATTTGGGGCGTACTACTGTGGTGTCCTTGAGATACGCACATGAATTGTCATTGCGAGGAGGCAGTGCCGACGAAGCAATCTGGAGAAGGGGTGGCCCCCTGCCGTCAGATTGCCACGGCCCTCCTTCGTCGGGCCTCGCAATGACAATTCGTGAGAGTATCCTTCGCTTCGCTCCCGCCCTTCGGGCTAGGATGACATTTTTCAAGGATAGGACACTAGGTGGCACTATGCTTATGAGGTAGCGTTTGCTTCGGCGAGGACGGTTGATTTCAAATGCTGGTCAGACAAGTTGCACCGTCTCATAGGTTTCGCCTCTTTTCTCTATTTGGGTTGCTTGAAGGTGTTGTATCGCTTCATCTAAGGGAATCACATCTCCGTACTTCTGGTTCATGTCGAATAGGTTAATCGCGTGGGTTGCCTCGTGACGGTCAAAGACGCACTCTTCGGGGATGATGACTCGATAGCGGTTGGTGCACGCATCGACGACCGTAGCCCGCACGCATCCACTGGTGCTCTCTCCACAGATTATAAGGGTATCTATTTGACGTCGGATTAGGTGAAATACAATGGGCGTACCCCAAAAGGGGCTCGATGCGGTCTTTCGGAGGAAGACTTCGCCTGGAATGGGTGTTACCTCATCGACGATGTCGTAGCGATGCTTCCTACGTTCCTCCACCTGAGGCCCGGTCACCATCTCTCTGGAGGTATCGTGTCGAGCATGCCAGTCTTCTATGCCCGAGCCATCGAGGCCGGTAACATGGATAATCGGGATTCTCGTTTCACGGGCTATGCCGAGGAGCCTCTGAATGTGCGGAAGGGCATTCCATCCGGCAAGTCCACAGCTTCCGGGCCAGGTCTTGACCGCCTCCAGCAA
Source organism: Dehalococcoidia bacterium (assembly GCA_965249025.1). Lineage (GTDB taxonomy): Bacteria > Chloroflexota > Dehalococcoidia > Lucifugimonadales > CAYTFF01. Next base: position 567,683 of record OZ252215.1, read on the forward strand.
CGGCTCCGGTTTATCGCCGAAAACCCAACGGTAGAGGTCTACTAGAAGCAGGGCTGGTCTATTTCCGAAACCAACGCGCTTGTGTTTGGTCATAGCCAAATGAGCACGGTCTTGCTCTGTAAGAAATGGGTCCCAAATTCTTTCTGACATAGTGTTCTCCTTAATGGCGGTCTAATTCAGATGAAAAGCCCTGTTCAAAGTGTATCAAGTCCAAGTGGTTAATGTTGTTCAACGTACGAGTAGACGCTTCAGACCACCTGATTGACGTCATATTCGTCGCCGTCGATCCACTCCCAAGGGCTGTCGGGCTTTGTGGCCTGGGCCATTCTGGTCTTGAGAAACTTGTCCAGGGTTTCCTTGTCCTTCCAGAGGGTCACATTGACGAACTTTAGGTGGTCTGTCCTTGACTGCATAGAGTACCGCACCACCACGCCGCCCGTTTCTTTACCCATCTCAGTAGTGGCGGCGATAAAAGCTTTGGCCTCCTCTAACATAGCTTCCTTGGCCCTGTGCATAGTAACTCTGGCGATCATAGGCTCCTCCTTTGTAGGCTTGTAGGCTTTGCAGGGTTGGAGGGTTCATGCCGCTTCAGTATACTAAAACCTTTAGCGGATTGGTCTTATGGTTATTGGTCGGCGCAATGTCGTTAGGGCAAGGAGTTCCACCTGTCCCAGTGAGTGAACTCGTCAGGGGGCCAGCGTGTCGTGGGGCCGTAGCGGACTCCCTCAACGGGATACCCAATTGGGAGTAGAGCGGCGGTCTCCACGTTGGCTGGGATGCCCAGGAGGTGCTTGATCTCATCCTCGTAGCGCTTGTGAAGGGTGGTAAGTACGCTTCCCAGTCCATAGGCCCGGGCGGCCAAGAGCAGGTTTTGGACTGCGGGGTAAATAGACGATCCTCTGCTTATGGTGCTGGGTGTGCCCTTGTGCTCGATGCAGACGAGGATGAGCGCCGGGACTTCATGCATGTGCTCGGCCAAATTGGCGGCAGAAGTTCTTACCTTTGTCCCTAACGACGGCGAAGTCTTGCGGTCCCCATAGTTGGCGTACCACGATTTCTTATAGTACTCACCAATCTGGCGTTTCAATTCTACGTCGCGTACTACGATGAATCTCCAGGGCTGCGCATTTGCGCCGCTAGGAGCTTTGGTTGCTGCCTCTATCAGTTTGAGTAACAGCTCCTCGGGTACAGGGTCAGGCTTGAATTGTCTTATGGCACGCTGGGTGTACATCGCCTGGAGCAAGCCGATACCTTCGTTCATTTCTCACCTCTTGCTGGTATAGCACGTGTGTGATGAAACCTGAGACTGCTGAGAGGGAGCATCTGTCGGCTCTCTAAGCGTTTCTTGGAGCATTATAGCAAGCAAGGCATGGAACGAGAAGAAGGAGAGGGTAAGATTGGCATCAGGCGGATAACTTCGTCTCAGATGCCTTCTACGATGGGGGTTTGCCCTTAATAGACGAGAATAGAGCTAAGTTAGCAGTTGTTTGGCTTGCTAGTAACATCATTATGAAGATGAACAACTTTGGAACCAGGATTCCACCGCTCGTGGAACCCTGATCCCGAATGAAATGTTGATCTCTCTTTGTACTATTCGGCCCAGGGAACAGGATACCTAGCTTCTGAGGCCCTTTTCAGCATCTGGGCGTACTCGTCTAAGCTGAGAAGCTCAGTTATGATGGCGTCTTCTGTGAGCATTCCGCAGGCTGACATAGCTCTTGCAAAGGCATGAGCATCGATCTTGTTATCAAACTCACCTATCAGAAGAAAGTCGGTGGGGCCGCTGGTGAAATAGTCTGCGATTAATTTTAAATTAAAGTCCTTAAAAAGCTGTTGTAGCTTTGCGCCTCTCCCCCGATCTGGGTTATAAATCCTGCCATCCCAGGACTTGGCATTGTTCTTTCCCTGGAACATGTACGCTGGCATTTTATGTCTCCTTTTTTAAGATGTGCGGTCTCTTGGAGAACTCTCCAGACGACCGCCAGCGTAAGTCTAAAGCGGAAGCTAGGTGGTGTCAATATCGAAGGCGGGTCTATATGGACTCCAAAGAAGCAGGAACATCGTAGCTATTCGACCCAAGGCTACCTTGAGGCAAGTTTCCCAGGTGGCCACAGCCGAAGAGGGGTCGGGCGTGGCGTTAGTACAAGGGTCTCCTTGGGTTGTCCAGGGTATCTTTTGGACAACTGGGTATTCCTCGTTTTAACCCGGGCAAATAGTCGCAAAAATTAAATATAACTTCAGCTTCTGTCGTTAGCCAAATGCGTCTACCTGAACGCTATTCAATGACCCGGAATCAACTGACTCCAACGTCATCAACGCTAGTCGTCATCACGCTGCAAGTTGAGGAAGAAAAAGGCTTGCTCGCGCACGGGCCTCAGTCCAATCGGGCTCGTCGGATCGGGAGTGAGCTCGCTCTCTCCATTCCCGATGATGGTGCTCGCACTCGTTACCCCTGCATAGACGCCGTCCGCGTCGATTATGCTTCCCACTCCCGAGGTGAACGACAATAAGACATTTCCCTCGATCTCTGGAGGCTTAGCTGAAATCGTAGGATAACAGGTGCACGTCACGGAGATGGTACCATCAGCGAAAGTAAAACGAGCTTGGGCCTTTCCCCCACCTTGGAAAGGGTTGCCAGTAAAGCTCTGGACGCAGGCGTCATAGGTTCCGATCGGGTCATCTACCTCTGGGTCGTCATCTTCCCTAAACACGTCGCCACTGAACCCAAATAAGTTAGGACCGACAGGACAGAAGATGGGAGGCGGATTACCAAGGGGTCCGATGACCTTCAACGTAAACTTATCCGGCTTAGAGCTCTTGGCCTCTCCCACTGATACCCATGAGAGTATCAGGGTCAAACCGAAGAGGGCCACGGCAACAATCAAAATGAACTTAAACTTCTTCAATGTGTTCTCCTGTAAACGAAGATTTCCCATTTCCGCTGGCCTTAGGTATAGCGCGCAGCCCAAACAAGATTGGGGCATTATAAGCTAAGCTTTCGATGCTAGTCAATCCTGTTCTCAGTGAATGGGCTCTCTGAGCTATGCGTGCTGGTGCTTACGGCCCGGGCTGGTAGGAGGCTATACATTGTAGCGCCTGTCTGGCGGACGGAATCAAATCCAAGGCGCACTGTAGTAAGTCCAGGAGATATCGTCGAGTGTGTGGTATCATTATTTCAGGCATTATCGTCATTGCACGTCAACTCCCAGAGGGGGTAGTAGAATCTCACCAGTAGGTTGTATATGCTGAGTCTGCTCACCAGGCTGGCTCTGCGCGGTCGATTAATTACAATTGTAGCCATGCTATCGGTTGTCGTGGGCGGAGCCTACACACTGACTCAGCTGCGAGTGGAGCTATTTCCAGATATTGACTTTCCACTGGTTACCGTTGTTACGTTTTATCCTCAGGCTGACCCTAAAACAGTCCTGCGGGATGTCTCCGAGCCTGTGGAGAAGGCCGTTACTGGCCTGGGGGACTCTGAGACTGTAAGGTCCATCTCTTCGGCAAACTTCTCCTTGGTCATGGCGGAGTTTGATTTCGGCACCGATATGGAGGCCATGGAAGCAGCCGTCTCGGAAAACCTGAGTCGTGTTACTTTCCCTGGGGGGGTTCAGGCTCCCAGGGTGGCCAGAGTCAACCCGGACGAGTTCCCCGTCTTGGTGCTTAGTGTGCTCAGCTCACGGGAAATAGCCGAGCTTTATTCCATTGTAACCACCCAAATCCTGCCTGGGCTTCGAGAGGTTCCAGGCGTCTTCAGTGCGGAGGTTCCCCAGGGCTCTGACATTGGCTTGTCTATCACTCGAACCAACGGATCGCCGAGCCTGCCTATCAGCGTCGTAAAGCTTCCCAACGCCAACACAGTGGAGGTGGTTGACGCCGTCATGGAGAGTTTGGATGCCTCAAGGGCTAAGCTTCCCTCCGACATCGAATTTATCACCATAGCCAATCAGGCACCAGAAATTCAGTCCTCCATAGATACACTGACGAGGGAGGTGTTCCTGGGAGGGATTCTGGCTGTGGTGGTGATCTTTGCCTTCCTCCTGAGCGTGCGGCCTACTCTAGTCACAAGCATTTCCATCCCTGTGAGCATCCTTGGCGGCCTTATCATTATGGGATGGCAGGGCATGAGCTTGAACATTGTCACCCTAGGTGCCCTGGCCGTCGCGGTAGGGCGCGTGGTGGACGACAGCATCGTCGTGATGGAGAACATCTACCGACACATCCAGCGAGGTGACGATCGGGTTCAGGCGGCCCTGACGGCCACCAAGGAGGTAGCCCCAGCCATTACCACCTCCACATTGACAACCATTGCGGTCTTTGCCCCTTTGGGCCTCGTTGGTGGACTCATTGGGGCCTTTTTCTTCCCGTTTGCCCTAACTGTAACCTTTGCCTTGTTGGCTTCCCTTCTCGCGGCTCTGACGATAGTCCCCGTTATAGGCAGTCTGTTAATCAGGAAGGGCACTGACACTGGTAGCAGGGATACGTTACTCCAACGTGCGTATGCCCCAATCCTTCGCTGGGCTTTGGCTCACAAGATATACACTATCCTGGGTGCCGTGGCGCTGTTTTTCGCGGGCCTGGGTCTATTGGCTTTCATACCCCAGAGCTTTCTCTCTACCTCTGGGCAGAATCTTCTTACCATCGAGATGACCGTGGAGCAGGACAAGGCATCTGGGGCAGTGCTAGAAGAGCTTGACCAGGTGGAAGGAGTGCTTGCCCGATTGAGAAGTGATGGGACGGTGGATGCCTATCAATCGACTCTAGGAAGCAGTGGCCTGTTCTTTGGGCCTGGTGGAGGACTGGGCAATGGCCCCAATACCGTTGATATCCTGGTTTTACTGGAAGAAGACGCCGATGCGGAGGAGACAGCTGGGCTGCTTCGACGGGATCTTAGTAACCCAGGACGGTCGATTGTAGTGTCACAGGCCCAGGGCGGCGGTGGAGAATCTAACCAGCTTGAGTTGATCTTGCATGGCGAAGATCGCACGGCGCTGGCAGTAACGGCTGAAAGGATAGCTGAAAGGCTTCAGAGTCTGGACGGATTGATTAACGTCAAGACGGACAATTTGATGAGCGACGGCCAAGGTGGCACCGAGGATATCACTCCTATCACCAGAATAAATGGAGAGATGGCGGTTACCATCACCGGCACAATCACCGAGCAGAATACGCAAGCGATGAATCGGGTTGTGTCTCGTCTCGTCGACGAGGTTGGACTGCCTCAGGGGGTAGAGCTGGACACGGGAGGAGTCTTTGCAGACACTGAGGAGGCCTTTAGTCAGATGGCCAGGGCGATGATTATTGGAGTGGTCTTGGTCTACTTGGTCATGATGGTCAGCCAGCGTTCCCTGGTGACGCCCTTCGTCATCATTATTAGCCTACCCCTAGCATCCATTGGGGCCCTGGGTGCGCTATTCATCACCCAACACTCATTGGGCCTCTCGGCCCTACTTGGTATTCTCATGCTCATAGGACTGGTCGTGACCAATGCCGTGGTTCTTATCGCATTTGTGGAGCAGCTGCGCGCTCGCGGAATGAGTATCTATGATGCACTGGTTGAGGGTGGGCGAGTCCGGCTGCGCCCTATCTTGATGACCGCCTTCACGACTAGTTTTGCTCTGCTTCCATTGGCCGTCATCGTTACCGAGTCCTCGGGCATAATAGGGGCCGAATTAGCTACGGTGGTGATTGGCGGACTCATGACATCCACGTTTTTGACTCTAGTGGTTATCCCTGTCGCCTACAGCCTGCTTCGCCGGCAGAAGGCGCAAACACCCTAATAAATGGCCTACACAAGAGTGAGGATAGCTCTGGATTGAGCAGCGCCGCTCGCAATCGTAAGCGTTCCAAGCGTGCCGAAAATCATTGGGATAGCAAAGCGGCCATCCACATCTAACCACATCTCTTTTTATCTATATGGTGCCCCCGACCATGCTTATTATGGATAGCGCCCTAGTGGATATTGTTGGCCTTACGATGGAGGGAGGTGCCCTCATCTGGGAAGCCGAGGGTGGAAATAGTTTTCATCTTATGAGATGCGATTTGAGCTTCTTGACGGCATCGCGTTGCAGCCTGGAGACGTGCACCTGGGAGATACCCAGATGTTCCGCAATCTTGTTTTGAGATAGACCGCCGTAGAATTTCAAATAGACGATATTTCTCTCACGGCTATCAAGATAATGCAGGGCGTTGACGAGGTCTATCCTATTCACCATTCCTTCCAAGTCCGAATCTTCTATACCCAGGGTGTCTAAAATGGGAGGAAGACCTTCGCTGTCATTTCCATTTTGGAGAGTATCAAGCGAGAGCGGCTTACCATAATTCCCTACCTCAAAGGTGTCATATACCTCTTCTTCAGAAAACCCCGTGGCTTTTGCAATCTCTTGGATGGTGGGGCTATGGCCCAATTCTTGGGAAAGACTTCCAAGAGTCTTCTCTACGATGGCTCTTTGCCGCTGTATCTTTCTGGGCACCTTTATCGCCCAGCCATGATCGCGGAAGTAGTTCTTGATCTCTCCTATTATTAGGGGGACGGCGAAGGCTGCAAAGTTGGTTCCTCGGTTGGGATCGTATTTCGCGATGGCTTTGAGCAGTCCTATAGTCTCTACTTGTACCAGGTCCTCCAGTGGCTCGGTTGTATGACTGAATCTTCTACAGAGCCTGCCCACTAAAGAAGGTAGATGAGTTGTTACCAGGCGCTCGTGGGCCGTTGCATCTTCAGATGCCTTATATAGACCGAGGAGTTGATTAATCTCTATAGTGTCGTCTTTGGTTTTCATTTTATCGCTCCCCGCAAAGCAGAAAATTTGCAACGGTGTAGTTGAAGACAGTTCATAAGAGAGATCAGCATTTATAGGGATTGCTGCTCTCCAAACCTAAAAGAAAGAGGAGGTATGACATCATTTCGCCTCCACGTCTTGGTGTCGGTTTTGATGCTATTGGAACAGTCGATTCAGCGCCATGATCTCCCGAATCCTCTGCTCCAAATGGTGGTCCCGCTCTTCAATCTCCAAGCGCAGACGATGTTCCGCCTCCACATCAATCCTCATCACCAGGATGTCTTCGGGAAGCTCTTGAGCTACGTGGTGGGCCTTGCCGATAAAAAGGAGGCCAACGTCGCGGGGGGTCAAGGAGGCATCTATCCTAGAGGCCACATACTGGTCCCGAGATTTCAGTAGAGCAGCAGCGTGGCTGGCGTACTCCCTCCTGGCAGATTTCAGCGCAACGCTAGTATTGGCACTAAAGATGGCAGCAATGTAATCATGCTCCTGCTTCAGGAGGGCAGACGACTCGGCTCCCAGCACAGTTGCTCCCTGGCTTATCATCCATCGCAGAAGCTCGAAGTTAGGACTCTGCACCTTTTCTATTATCTGGTTGACTATCCACAGATCGGTGTCAGGCAAGCCATCCTGGTATACCTTAAAGGTGTTCCACTTCAGAGAGAGGTTTTTGAGCTTGTCGGCAAGGCTTCTCCAGTATTCCGATCTCATTTGAAAATCGACCCCGGGGTTGGGTAGATTGACGCCGAAGATACCCATGTCCTCGCGGCTGTGCATGACAGGTACATAGAGCAGCAGACGTTGGTTGTTAGATTTACGAGGCATTTCCTTCTCCTTAGGTAATCTCAATGAATTTGATCAAAATACTTCCACTATCCTTGACACATGAGACAGGGATGCACCTGCTTTCCCATTGCTCGTGTCTCTTTTTATTGTTTCCTTTAGGCTAACCACAGGAGCCACCGTCAAGTACCATGCCCGCCTCTATCTATCAGGCCTTTCCCTGGCAGCCTCTAGTCGTTAGCACTAGGGGTATAGAGAAGGCATGGTATGGATAATAGTGTTGACACCAGAGATAATGAGGCAGCGAAGGCCCGTCAGGTAATGTTGTAATAGGAGGGCAGATTGGAGACAATCAGAATCCTTATAGCAGAGGATGAGGCCCTTTTCAGTGAGATGTTGAGCAGTACCCTTTCCGCTCAATCAGAGTTGGAGGTAGTGGGACTGGCCTGGGGCGGCGAAACAGCCATCAGACTAGCAAGAGAGGAGAAGTCCGACGCGGCGCTGCGAATCAAGGAGGAAAGGCCAGAGACGGGTATCGTTATCCTCTCCCTTCACGGGGACCGGCGGTACGTGACTAGCCTGCCGTTAGTGGAGCTCCCTGGCTGGGCTTATCTTCTGAAACAGACTGTACCCGACGTGGCTACTGTGATACGAGCCATCAAGGGAAGTATTAGTGGCATGTTGGTGCTGGACCCTGCGGTGGTAGCGAGCTTGCGGCCGAGGCACGGCTCGGTGGTGGCCTGACTGACTCCCAGACAAATGGAGGTGCTAGAGCTTATCGCTCAGGGATATAACAACGCTGCCATAGCCTACGGGTTAACGCTAGCTGAGAAGTCCGTAGAGACCTACATTAACGCTATTTATCAAGAACTGCATTTGTCTGGCGAGCCAGATGTCCACGCTCGGGTAAAGGCCACTCTTATTTTCTTACAGGAATCGCAGGTTCACTAGTGAAGACCTGGGAGAATTACCATGCTAGCACTATAGTAACTGCGTTTGAGAGAGGCATATTATTATAGTCTAAAGAGTGTCGGCTCTGGTACATAAGGCAGGTTCTATATGTATCGTGTGATTTTGGCTGATGACGAGGAGGGTTTTCGGGAATGGCTTCGACTTTTGTTGGAACGTAGCCATGATTTTGAGGTGGTGGGCGAAGCCAGCAACGGTACCGAAGCCCTTCGCCTCGCAGAGTCCCTAAAGCCAGATCTGATAATAGCAGACATTAACATGCCCGAGCGAGACGGTCTAGAAGTGGCTCGATTCGTTCAGCGCCAGCTACCCGATATCAAAGTAATACTGATCAGCGGCTTTGCTGAACGCGAATACGAAAGGCTGGCCCAGGAAGAGGGGGGACTGGCCTTCATTCCGAAGATCAACCTCTCTCTGGAGGCTCTTTAAAAGGCTCTTGAAGGGGGAGTGTAGCTGTAACCACTGTGCCAAGGCCTTCAGCGCTGTAGACGGTGCACCTACTCCCCGCGGTTGCGGCATAGTCTTGCATAGCCGCTAACCCCAACTCGGCGGAAGTCTTTTCCGCATTGAATCCCTGGCCGTTGTCCCGCACCATGAGGCGCAACCATCTTTCATAATATGGCTCCAGCCATACAGTTACCCTGCTGGCCTTGGCGTGTTTGACCACGTTATTGAGGGCATCTTCGGCGATGCGGTAAGCTGCGAGTCTCACGCGTTCTGGGATCAGGTTGCGGTCTTCCCTTTCCTGGCTAGCGAGTTTTTCGTCTATCACCGCGTTGATGTTGAGAGTATTTTCAAACTGGTCGCTCAGGGATTGGAGGGTTGGGACAAGTCCAATGCGGAGGAGTGCTGGGTAGAGCTGACGGCTGATAGGGTTGAGTTCCTTCCGGATAACTTGGTCCATACCGTTGGCTACGTCAGCTAAGTTCTGGGATGTCTCGGAGGGGAGGCCTGGTATCTTCATAAGTTCTTTCAGGCGTAAGCGTTGCTCTTGGGCCAGGCGTGGGACTGACCTCTGAGAGAAATGAGGTAAGCCCCCGCCACTATCCCTCCAATAGCAACCCCCTGTCCGATGCCTATAGCCTCTCCTAAGAATATGACTGCGAATATCACAACGAATATGGAAAAGGTCTGGTATATGGCGGTGGCCCTGGAGACCTCCTCTAGATTGACGCCGATGAAGGAAAAGACCAGACCCATGCCCCAGCTAAGGCCAGCGCCGTAAGCTATGAGCACTTTTTGAGTCGGCAGGTCCTCTTGGAGGCCGAAGGTCAGGTAGACAACGATTGAAAGCGTAACAAGGGCGGTAGCTAGCCAGACATAGTAAGCCTGAATCACCTTGATGTTTACAGACAGCAGCCTCTTGTCGATGATGCTTACTACAACAAAAGTTAGAGCGCTAAGAATGGCAAATACAGCCCAATCCAATGATGCTCTCCAAACCAATAAGCTACTAAGGACACCTGAGACATTATATAACTAGGCAAGGTTCCTTTGTCCGAGTGTATGCGCTTTTTCTTCGGACAATCGCTCTACTTGAGAAGAGCGAGAAGGACGTCTTCGTCCCTCTCTTAACCCACCCCGTGTCCCTGACACTCAGCAAGCTACACGCGACCTTACCAAATAGGCGTGGCACAGGCAGCGAAGGCCAGTTACAAAATCTGGAGCGCTATGGGTCCGCCGACTACCAGGCATACGGACGTTCCTTTGATGGCGAACGTCTCCCTATGCACAGGTTCGCCCAATGAGCACGATCTGGTTTGGCCGAGGAATGACGATTCGCTCGGTTCTGCTTTAACCGACTTCTGAGTTGGCGTCTTTCCAGACTTCTGCACTATGACCACATAGCGTGATCTTGCTCTCAAGCCTTCTAATTCGCATTGACAGCAGAGCGTAAGGGTCTTCTTATGGCGTCCTTATGCACGTCTTAACTAAGGTCATCTCGCATAGGATTTCTTGGGCTGAGAGGTATATAATCTCACCTTAGCAGTTGTAATACGGAGGATCGAGTGATGGAATTTGGGTTTAGCCTTCCTACGGGCGGGCCTTTGGCGACCCCTGAGAACCTTATTGCTCTAGCGAAAAGGGCTGAAGAGCTAGGCTTCGACATAATAAGCGTTAGCGACCACATAGTCATGCCGAGGCAAATAGAGTCCCGCTATCCCTATAGTGAGACTGGCAAGTGGCCCAGCTCCAATCGGGCACACGAATGTCTGGAGCAATTGACTACGATTACCTTTCTGGCAAGCCAGACCTCTAAGACGAAGCTACTGACGTCTGTCATGGTGCTTCCCTACAGAAATCCGGTACCCACGGCGAAAGTCCTGGCATCCATCGATGTGCTAAGCAATGGGCGATTGGTCGTAGGGTGCGGGGTGGGGTGGATGAGAGAAGAGTTCGAAGCCGTTGAGGCACCGCCTTATGAAGAGCGGGGGGCTGTGTCGGATGAATATATAGAAGCCTTCAAGGAGTTATGGACTAGCGAGCCCCCAAGCTTCGAGGGAAAGTATTGCAGGTTCTCCGATATCTCCTTCTTGCCCAAGCCGGTGCAGAAGCCACATCCTCCGATATGGATTGGCGGCGAGAGCCCGCCCGCTTTACGAAGGGCAGCTCGCCTAGGTGATGCCTGGTTTCCTATCGGCAGCAATCCTCAGTTTCCCGTAGGAACAAAGGCCCAACTGGCGGAGTATATTTCACGTTTGGGTCGCTATGCAGAAGATGCGGGCAGGTCTCCATCCGAGATAGATGTAGCCTACAGCGTCAGCGGGTACAACCCCAGGGAGGCGGAGTTCATGACCGATGGAAAACGCAAACCCTTTACCGGAACCCCGCAGCAGATAGCGGATGACATAAAATCATTCGAGGAGTTGGGAGTAGGGTACCTTTTGCTTGGCTGGCGCGGCGATATATTGGAGGAGAGGCTTATAGCCATGGAGCTGTTTGCGGACAAGATAAGGCCTCTTGCCTAGTCAAGGTGTGACCGCCTAAGCGGACTGATAGTAGAACTCAATGGCCTCATGAAGGCCGTCTACTTAGTATCGCTGTGAAGCAATGGAGCCTTGAGGCATGGCCGTCTCCTTTCAACAAATTTATATTTCAAACGCCGGGACCATTTCTCCAAAGCAGCAACAGAGTTTATAGTTTGGTCACGTCACTTACCTACCAGGGGAATTACTTCCTTGGCGAACATCTCCATCTGTTCTAGGATGGACTCTAAGGTATGGCCAATGAACCCCAATCTCACGCCAGTTGCCCCAGCCTCTTCTTCTTCTCGTAAGACCCTAGCTACTGTCTCTGGCGATCCTACGCACTGCTTGCGTGCTTTGGCGGACTTAGTGGCTTTATCACCAGGTCGGGGCGGTTCTTGCCCGCGGGCTTCGAAAGTAGCGCGGCATATTTCCCATGCCTCTTCGTCCCCTTGGGCTAGACAAATAGCGCGATTAGTAACGACATCGAAACGAACGTTGTTTCTTCCCGCGTGCTCAGCCTCTTCGTACAGATACTGGATTCGATTCCGGAGCTGCTTAGGATCGACGCCGCGAGGCATCCAACCATCACAGTAACGAGCCGCGCGTTTCAATACGGCATCGCTGCCGCCCGCGTGCCATAAATGCATTCCTTTGGGTTGAGGCCATATTTCCAAATTTTCGAAACTTAAATAATTGCCCGCAAAAGAGACGGGACCTTCCTGGTTGATCCATGTGCTGAGGAAGTGCAATTTCTCTGCTACGACCCGACCTCTTTCCTTCCACAATGAATTAGTGACCAAGTAATCTCCGTTCTGACCTCTCCCAAGACACGTGGAAAGAACGAAGCGGCCACGAGAGAGCTCGTGTAAAGCTGCCGCTTCTCGAGCTAGAATGATAACGTTTCTCCAGCCCAGGCATAACGCATCAGGATTAATCTGGATTCGACTGGTAATACCAGCAACGTAGGCCAGGGTGGAAATTGCTCCATATAGGGCGACGGGCCCGCCCTTTCTTTCCTGAGCTTCTATAGACCCCGTGTAAAAGGGAATGCGTTCTCCTGGCTCCCATAGGAGGTTATCGGTGCTGTAAATTGCATCGTACCCAAGTCGCTCGGCTTCTTTAGCAATCTTAGTGATTCCGTCATAGGACGTGAATGGTCCTGCAACTGGAAGACGAACCCCGTACTTCATATTGGTCCTTTCCTTCGAGTTAGTTAGTGGGCTATCCAGGCGGCTTCTACACCAGTAGCGGAACTATCAAGCATGAATAAGCGCATCACAAAGCCGTCCACTGGAGACACGACATCCTCAACCACATCGCCAAACACATCAAGGATCTGGCAGATTAGCTGACCCTTCTTAACATCCTCTCCCAGTTTAACTGCGAACCTAATTGCTCCACCGTGGTTGGGTTGCACGAACGTGACACGGTTGAAAACACGCTGCGGCTCCTTTAGCTTCTCCGGTTCGCCTGATAGGTTCCCCATCACCTGCAATAACCGACGAACTCCTCGTACTGCCATTGGAACGTACTCGCTTGAGACACGCCTGGACTCCCCAAACTCGAAAAGGAAATAGGGTTTGCCAGCCTTCGAGCCACTACCTCCGAAACGATTCGGAAGTCCTGTTCGGCTGATGTCACCATCGGACGAAATCGGGATGATGTCCCAGACGCTAGGCGCGCCGAAGGTATATGCGAGGCGCTTCCTAAGCTCATAGGTCCCGTCTCCATCATCTGGAAGGACTCGTGCGAAGGGAAAGCTATTAAAACCGTCGATCGAGGTGTGTAGATCTATCGTAAGATCCGCATGCAGGATGAACTCGTTGTAAAGGGCATAGGCAGTTCGCTCCGACATCATGCCCACTGTGGATCCTGGGAAAAGCCGATTTGCCTCGCCAAAATATCTCTCTTCAAGCGACCAACCACGACTTCTGGACATGTACGCAGGTACATTAGCTATAGGTACAATGACTACAGAGCCAGTCAATTCATCGGGTTTCAGACCAGCAATAAGTTGGCGAGCTGCCTCTATTCCTGTCACCTCGTCACCGTGCACTCCACCTTGTATATATACGGTAGGCCCATCCCTTTGGCCGGTAATGGTCACCACGGGTATAGAGACCGGAGACCCATCGTTAAACTCGCCGATAGCGACACGCTTCTTGACAACATCCCATTGCTTGCGTTCAACCCCCATAAATGGCATGTTCTAACTCCTTCCCTGATTGCGTAAATTCATCTGTTGTAGGAATACGAATTGAGTCGACTATATCTGACGGTCATCCTAAGTGAAATTGAGGCTAGCAACTGTGATGCTAATGATCTCCGATATGGTGGCAGGTAGCGGCGTGCTCCTCGAGAATGTACTTCGTCAGTTTGTGTGCTGAGGTGGCCAGCGTGCACTGATACCCTTTCTCCTATAATTTTCTTAAGCTCTCTTATCCGGGTCAAATTAGGAAGTATTCCATCTTCCTCTCTTCGATCAAGGACCTTTTCCCAGTCGAGGTATACTTCTAGTCTCCCTCCATGGGCATCTGAAGCCGCCTCTCCAATTTGGCACCTCCATAAATTGAATCGATCATGGCGAGAATAGCATTAGACTTCGAAGGACGTCAATGCTACTGAGAGCAAACGTCATTCCAATGGGCGGGCAGAGCACTATCCTAACACGTGGGAAGATGCTCAAATTACTATGAATCGGTTCAGCCGCCTACGCCACTTTTCCGAGCACTCGCTCATCGGGAGTGCGTTTGGTGTGGTCTATGAGAGCACCATTCTGGATTAGAGGGCCCCTCAGCTAGGCCAGGTCGCGGTGTTCAGTTCAATGATTATTTATCGGGGAAGCACGACTAAGTCATTACTTGGATTCATACTTGTCTCACGGCTGTTTCTCCGCCTGCATCACGTCGTCGAACTTCTCCTGAAGTTGGTTTTAATGCCAAGTATCGATTGAATCGGCTATACTGCAAGCGAAAGAGCTTGATGGAGTAAGGAACTTGAGGTTCGTGCTCCTAAGATTGACAACCTAGAGCTACTCAAGGAAGGAGTATTATATGTTCAGATTCCCGCAGCCACCTCCGCGTGACAGGCATCCTCATAAATCTTGTTCAGGCTTTCTCATAGTAATTGGTATTCTGGCCGCAGCTGTAGCAGTACTCGTAGCAGTCTGCTCTCTGGCTACCTAGTCGTGTGGTTATTTGGTTCGGATCAGGAAGATAGGCGGTCACCCAAGCTCCTCCAAGATAAGTGAGGTAATTGAAAGTTAACTATTATCATCGTTTACCTCTCCAAAAAGGATATCAGCAGATGAGAGATAAAATTGGGAAGGATTCAGAGTTTTCAAAGGGATTATCTTTTGGAGTAGGGAGACGGGGAAGGGTTCTGCTCTCCCTGAATACATATCTGGCAGTACTGGTAATGATGGTCACGGCCTATGCTACCAGGAGGCTTGAGGTAGTAACCTCGAACTATTAGCTGCTAAGAAGGACGTTCCGCTTCTGGTCATTAGGCATGTCCGAGGTCAGAGAAACGAATTGCAGCTGAAATCGATTCGTGGTCTCTTCAGCAAACGAGTATCGGCGGAACGCTATGAACGGGCGCGGCGGCGACTTGCGGCACGTCGCTGCTTGTCTCGTGCGGCCTCACCTTTGGAAATAAAGAAACGCTTCTTCTTCGCATCGCGTAATAGGCCGGATCTTTGAACTAGAGTGTTGAAACGTTTGAGAAGGCTATCCTGAGTCTCGCCTTCGCGTAGGGTCACTTGAGACAAGTCATTTTCCTTTCTTTGCTCTCTGCGATCTTCGCAACGCACTGTTCCACAATCCCCCGTTGCCTATGAGACTGGGAAGGGTGTAGTAACTTTCAAAGAGCCATTATTATGATCTGCAGTGTGTGCTCACACGTCACACTGAATATCGCGTCGCCCGTGACTCGGAACGGAAACCGTAATGGGCGTGAGTCAGCTTAGTTCGTGGAGAGGTCTATAGTCCTCTACCAGCGAGAACCTCGATCTCCACGTCCGCCGCGAGAGTCTCCGCCACCACGGTTCCCAAAACCACCGCTGCCACCACCGAAGCTGCGCTCCTGTCGAGGCCGGGCCTCGTTGACCGTTATGGGGCGTCCGCCGAATTCCTTGCCGTTGAGTGCGCCGATTGCAGCCTGAGCTTCTGCACTGGTCGGCATTTCAACAAAGGCGAACCCTTTGGAGCGGCCGGTGGCGCGATCTTGAATCATTGAAACCTCTTGCACCTGGCCATGGGCTTCGAACGCCTCGCGTAGTTCCTGTTCGCTCGTTTCAAACCCAAAGTTCCCTACGTAAATCCTCAATCTCTTCTCCTCTCCTACTTACAGATCGGCGGCAGTCAGCCACCAGTACTTGTACAAGGGGGCGACAATCGCCCCTCGTGTTTCTGATGCACCTTTATATCAGCTTGACCGTACGGTTGTGCACTGACGCAGAGGACGCCTTAGAGAGTCCAGAGGGAGCACAAAAGACGCTATAGAGAATCAGATGAAAGGTGCAACCATCTACCACTAAACGAAATCATACCACGAATGGCGGAGAATTGCTTGGGTGGCTCGAGCCTCTTGAGCTAGAGGATTATCTCATGAGAGACCTCAGCTGACTTGGTATACTTCGCTCAAGGACAGCACTCCCATCACCAATTTGCTTAGCGTAGCTGATCCTCGATTGCCGGTACTCTGACAGTCGCCTCTTAGTGTAGAATAACCCCCGAGTCTCAACCACGCTAAGGAGGCCGTCTTCCATGGTTTCAGCACATCCTATCACTACCGAAGTAATAGTGGTGGGAGCAGGAGTAATTGGATGTGCCACAGCTTACTTTCTTTCACGACTGGGGACCAGAGTGGTAGTGCTAGACCAAGGTGGTATAGGCTCTGGAGCCTCTTTTCACGCTACAGGTCTTCTGGGAGGCGGAGACAGCAACCCTCAATCGGAAACAGCTTACAGGGTTACCATTGAGACCCTCCCACGACTTCAGGAAGAGACCGGAATAGATGTTCTCTACCAGATGCAGGAAGGGCTTCACATCGCATTGACAGAGCAGCAGGAAAAGCGTGGTAAGGCAATGGCTGCGACGCCCGGGTTGGCTGGGACGAAACGCGTCTTTCTCGATAGGGACGAAGCCCGCAAACTGGAGCCTCGCCTGTCAGAGAAGATCCTGGGGGCGGTGTGGCTAGAAAAGTCTGCACAGTTGGACTCCTACCGCTATACACTGGCATTAGCCCAAGGTGCTGAGCAGGCCGGGGCGCAGTTTATGACCAGGCAGGTCATTGGACTGGTTCGTCAGGGGAGTAGAGTCACAGGAGTAAAGACTCCATCAGGCGTCATCTGGGCCGACCGCGTTATTCTTGCAACCGGAGCCTGGAGTGGGAAAACCGAAGGATGGCTTGACATGGCAATACCAGTGCACCCACAAAAAGGACAGAACTTACGTCTCCGCTGGACCGGTGACCCTCTTCGCTACTTGATACGTCAGGTAGGCTGGGGCCATCTCCTCCAGAGAAAAGATGGCCTTGTTAGCGCCGGGTCAACTGCTGAGGAGAACGAAGGACTTGACACCACTCCAACTTCTGAGGCACTCTCTCAGATCATGGAGCATGTATTATCAATAATGCCGTGTCTGGAAATTGCTGAGGTAGTAAGTCAATTTGCCGGGCCACGACCTCAATCGCCAGACAACTTGCCCTTGATAGGGCCTATCCCTACTATTTCAGGCGTATATCTGAATACAGGGCACGGACCTTCAGGAGTTTTCCTGGCTGCGGCCAGTGGGCTTCACGTGGCAGAGCAAGTTCTCAATAGGGTATACTCTATCTTCCCTGTGGAATCGTACCTACCTGCTCGGTTTATTGCTTAACAGAATACGTTGCTCCGAGGAGGTGCGCTAGCCAAAGGCATTGACCTGACCCCCGAAAACTAGTCCAGTGATAAACTCGCACACTGGATATAGTAGAAAGGGGGGCAGATGCCTAGGAAGGGATATACGCCGGAACAGATCATAGAGAAGCTGCGGGAGGTGGACGTGCTGGTGCAGCAAGGGCACGCCGTAAGGGAGGCTGTCAGGAGGATAGGAGTGTCTGATCACACTTATTATGTATGGAGGAGGGAGTATGGCGGCATGGGTGTAGAGCAGGCCAAGAGGCTCAGGGAGTTGGAGAGGGAGAACGTTCGGCTGAAGAGGCTGGTGGCAGACCTGAGCTTGGACAAGGACATCCTTAAGGAGGCTCTTCGGGGAAACTCCTGAGCCCGCCTAGGAGACGGAAGCTGGTGGAGAGAGTATGTGAGCAGTTGGGAGTGTCTCAGAGGCGGGCGTGCCAGGTGATCACCCAGCCCAGAGCAATCCAGAGGTACTCTCAGGGCAGGGATCTAGATAAAGATGCGCTGGTCAGGAGGATAGTGGAGTTGGCCACTAGGTATGGCAGGTACGGTTATCGTAGGGTGACAGCCCTATTGAAGAGCGAAGGGTGGAGGGTGAACCACAAGAGAGTGGAACGTATATGGAGGATTGAGGGATTGAAAGTACCCGGTAAACAGCCCAAGAGAGGCCGGTTATGGCTGAACGATGGGTCGTGTATAAGGCTTAGGTCGGAGCGCAAAGACCATGTGTGGAGCTACGACTTCGTGGCGGCAAGGACCGCAGATGGCAGGGCTTTCCGTATCCTGGCGATCGTGGACGAGTACACCAGGGAGTGTTTAGCCATGGTGGTGAAGCGGAGCATCACATCACAGGATGTCCTGGACCAGCTCTACATGCTGTTCCTGGTCAGAGGGGTTCCGGAGCACGTCCGCTCTGATAATGGCCCGGAGTTCACCTCCAAAGCGGTGAGAGGGTGGTTATCTAACCTGGGGGTGAAGGCTCTGTTCATAAAGCCTGGAAGTCCTTGGGAAAATGGTTACGTCGAGTCATTCAACGGGAAGCTGAGGGATGAGTTCCTAAATGGTGAATTGTTCAATACCCTTGCTGAAGCCCGGATACTCATTGAATGGTGGAGAAAAGAGTATAACCAGGTAAGGCCTCACAGTGCACTGGGATATCGACCGCCAACTCCACAAACTACCATGCCTGCAATGGCTTGAATGCGAGGTTTAACCTGGTACAATTACTGGGGGCAGGTCAGCATCACTGCAACTATCAAAAGAACCGGGAAGAACGCCACATACTCAATATTCTAAAGACGCTCTTCTTGAGCGCGTTAATAGGGCCATTTTCAGCGTGAACGTCTCTTACCTTCCTGATCCGTACCTTTACGCAAGCATCCAATGCAGCCGATAGCATATCGACGCGCTGCATTTCGTAAGGAAGGAAACTATTCAAGTGCACTCCATTCCCAACTACTCTCTTGCCGTCCGGAGATAAGACCCGAGCTGCATTCCCAGGCGTCGATATGACTTTTGGATGTACGCCTAGTGTGACTCTCGAAACTGCCGTGACTTTGCGACCATTTGGCGCTTCAATTTCGATTATATCTCCTGTCTTGATTCCTAGCCGATCAGCTATCGGCGGATGTATTCCAGCGTTGAAGACCTCTCCCATTGACCATGCTAACTCTTGGAGTTGCAGGTTATATATCTTAGAACTTGCGCCAATAGGATTGTAATTCTTCAGTATTACGTCATTAGCATGGGTACCCATTTGCAGCTGACCATTCAATTATTGTCACTTTCACTTTTCCTTGTGAAAGCAGCAGGAATGGCGGCTCTACTGAAATGAGGAACAACCTTGCTGCCCACCTCCTTCAGCATGCCTATTTTGTCCACCAAGGTGTACGTGGTCATGGATATTGCCTTGACACCCAGTCCCGCAAGTTTATTGATATGTTCGCAGATTTCGTCTTCGCTACCCCTGAAGTGAAAGAAGTCAATCATCCGGTCAGTAACCACTTTTGAATGCGGCGAGTCTAATCTCTCCCCTATCTTCGGATCAAGAGCTTCAGAGTATCTCCTGGTGTCCTTTATCAATTCGTCGACAATGCCTGGCTCATGCTTCTCCAACCGTCGCTTTAAGTCCTCTACCTCTGGCAGGTCTCTCACCAGGACTCTTCCAAGACCCGCATAGCTGGACGGATATGCAGAAGTCTCTCGTTTTGCCAGCTTCTTGTCAGGCGTCACATAGACCATACACCTCAGCCACGTATCGATCGTCGAAGGGTCTCTGCCGGCCCTCTCGGCCCCCACCGCTATCTGATCCAACTGCCACTTAACGTAAACCGGATTGCTGCATAGAAATATAACTCCGTCCGCTATTTCACCAGCCAGTTGCAGCGTCTTTGGACCGTGGGCGGAAATGTAAATGGGGAAAGTGTTCCTGATCCATCTCGACTGCATTTTCCCGCCGCGATATTCCGCCTCTTCTCCCGACGTATAGTCTCTGATGAAGGCAACTGCTTCTCTCATATCTCTGTGTTTAGCGGGGGGCCTCCCTTTGCCCATGGAATAGCCTGTGCCCAGGCCAACGAAGACCCTCCCCGGGAAGCCCCTGTCAATGCTGGCGCACGCGTTTGCAAGAGTTATTGGATTGTAGGTCATAAGGTTCGCGACCCCTTGGCCGACCATCAGATTCTTGGTGCTCCGCACAGCCTCCCACATCATTAGATGGACATCGAGGGTCTTGCCTGGCGCATCCAGTAGTGTCATATAAGTGAAGGCATTATCCTCAGCGGTTCGAGCTACGTTGCTCACAAGAGACATATCGGGTTCTGCACCATGGCCAACACAAAAGTTCATTTTCATATGAATTTACCCTCCTTCTCGACGAGAATTTTCCTGTCTTGTTGTGGAGCCACGCAGCATCTTCTGTAAAATCAAGGTAAGCATGAATATGAGCTCCTATAGCTAGTCTTAATTGAGATAAATAAGGTGACTTTAGTTTCTAAAGTTAGGTAAAATCTTACCCCCCATCTCTCTTATCATTCCTTCTTGTCGATGATGAAATAAACCGCCGGCATGATTGGCTTGATCCCTGCGACAGCGGCGGTTTCGCTCAGCGCGTTTCCCTGATACAGGAACTCTGTGCCTTCCGTTCGAAGGATATTAGCAAGGATAGGGAGATATCGGGGCCATTGCAAGGTAGCAGAATACCTTACACCCTCATGCGGCCACGACCAATTATCGGCTGGCGTTAGCCCACACCTTGACGATGTCCGAGGACTGCTTCACCGTACCCAAACGCCCTATGATTTTCATGGCGTTTTCCAGCACATCCTGCGCTAGAATAGCGCGGATGCAGTCCTCTGGCGCCACGGAAAAGTACCCGAGGCTATAGGCAGTGCTCACGGTAGCCAATATCCCTGGAAACCCACCCACGCCCATTATGACGATGGTCTTGATCCCATTCCATCTGAGAATGCCATCCAAGGGGGTTCCCCAGAAAGCGTCCATCTTGCATTTGTCCAGTACGTGGTCCCCTTCCTGGGGCTTCAGTTCATCGATTACCTGATGGCCCCACGTCCCCTTTATAACGTGTGGGCGCCAGTTGGGGTCCTTGATCTTGTCCCACTGTCTCAGAACATCTATGTCCGTAAAGGTTCTGCCGTCGGCGTAGTTAGTGTACCCAGCATATATGACCTTGACTTTGCTTTTCCTTGCCGCATCGATAAGCTTTGTCATAGCGGGTAGCATTTCTGTCACGACAGTGGGCCGAGCGTTGGGGTGGAAGACCCCACCCTTAGAAACGTAGTCATTGAGCATCTCGTGCACTATCAGGGCTGTGTGCGATGGGTCAACTATCTCCTCAAAAGTCTCAGGGATTTGCCGGGTCTTGTAGGTTATCATGTTGTGCCTCCGAAACATATTTTAGAACTTTCGCCTTTGATGATTGTTCCGCCGACTATTTCAAAAATCGTTCGTTGCCTCACGAGTATTTTTCTCACCGTCGGCTTGTTCTATTTGAGCCTGCGTTCCACAGGCCAGGTACTCTTTTCACGTGACGGAAGCACAACAATAGAGTGACCTGGGATGGTATTCTCGCCTCTCTGGTTGATGCCGCTGGTTTCTATCTCAACGCAGTGCTCATCATCCTCATCAACGAATTTTCGCGTGACCTTTCCAGTGAACCATACGACGTCAGACAAGTACACAAACCTTCTGTACTCTGCGTAATTTTTCTTCAACCAGCCCTCATCTCCCATCCAGTTGGTCAGGAGGTGGATAAGCCAGCATTGTCTTTGGGTGCCAACGTCATAGGGGTAAGGCAACCCAGCCGCATTCGCAGCCGCCTTGTTGTAATGCACTGCGTAGATCGGCTCTAGAGCTAATGTTGCGGGATCTCTGAAAGCCCATGCAGGGTGCTTACGGTACATGCGAAGTGCCATGCCGTGTGCGATCAAAAGCACAGGAGGTGCCCCTACACAATAGGAGATCATATCTGTCAGCCCGAGAGGTCCCTTGGTCACGGGGGCAATCTCTTCTCCGACATGGACATCTTCCCAATAAAGAGTTCTAGGACCTCGTGGCTCCTCATTCAACACCTGATCTTCTATTTTCCTAAGCTCCTCTTCTGTCCAGGGGTGAGGCAGTTGAATCTTGGAGTATTTGCCCGTTTCCCTTGCGGCCCGCCTCTCCGCTCTCACGCTCCATGTCTTGGCCCTGGCCACCAGTTCCTTGTTTTGGTTGTAGTACCTCGCCTCCTCTCTCAAAATGACTGTCTTACCTGAAAACTTGCTCGTCGGCTTCTCATCATAGCCAAGAAATTCACATTCCGGCTTGATCGTATCGCCGAGTCGCACCGGTTTGTAGAACTCCCAATCGTTTCCAGCGTGAAACCCGTGAACTCCCGGAAGCCCCACGGAAACCCAGGTTGGGAATACGCTGTAGAGCCAGGAAGGAGGCGCTATTATGGAGCCGTATTTGGTCTCTTTACAATATTCGTCATCAAGCCAGAGGGGGTTCGAATCTCCAATGCCGTAGGCAAAGTTTCTAATCGCCTCTTTAGAAGCCAGACCGTTGAATTGCTGGGGTATTCGAAGCTTTGTGCCAACAAGGTTTCTTAACTTCGCTAAGGCATCCTCTGTAATGCGGCCCTCCGGCATCACGTCTTCTTTGTTTACGCCAACCATTTCAGATCCTCTCCTTAGTCCGCAAGTGCAAATCAGTTAACTAACCCCGTGGGCGGGGGTTCCTTAGTAGTTACTTTTCCCGATGTATCGGGACTTCCCACCCGCGCCCACCCTCGTAATCTTTTAAAAGGGAGGGGAACACCCCCTCCAACCCCTGACAGGGAACCCAGGTTCCCTGTACCTTCCTTCTGCTCCACCTCTCCGTCGCTGAAATGTTTAAGCTGTTCGGCTATGCCGAAACGTGCAAATCAGTTAACTAACAGGCAGCAAAGTCAAATAATCACGCGATCCTCGCGCAAGTCTGAGACTACGGAGTCCGAGTATCCTAACTCTCGTAGTATCTGTTGCGTGTGTTCGCTGTAAGCCGGAGCCGGTATGCGAATGCGGAGGTCCATATCAGGAGCTGTGACAGGGACGCCGATCACCTTTGTGGTTCCAAGCCTTGGATGGTTAATTTCCTCTAGCATCCCACCCGCTTCAAGCTGTGGCTCGTTCAGAAACTTGTCTATGGTGTTAACCGGTGCCGAGGGTACTCCAGCCTCTTCCAACAGCTTCAAGAGATCATCTGAGGTATGCTGAGCCACGGCCTCTGCAACAATTTGGTCAAGTTCTGCCCTATGCTGTACTCTGTCTGGGTTAGTTTTGAACCTTGGGTCGTCAGGAAGTTGTTCTATGCCAAGGATCTTGCACAATCGGGGCCAGAAACGCTGGTTCGCTGCGCCTATGAAAACGAATATCCCATCTCGACATCGGAAATTCCTGTAAG
The DNA here is from genome assembly GCA_965249025.1 of Dehalococcoidia bacterium. GTDB lineage: Bacteria > Chloroflexota > Dehalococcoidia > Lucifugimonadales > CAYTFF01. The sequence goes on from OZ252215.1 coordinate 591,025, forward strand.
GGACAAGCGAAGGATGGCTGGAACCCAGGGGCTTGGCAATATCGCCATTCAGCAGATAGGCTTGGGCGTGATAGTTCAATAGAGCCAGGTTCGTCTGCAACAGAGAACACTCCACCTTTTGCCCCTGGCCCGTTGTGGCTCTGAGAAGCAATGCGCTAACTATTGCGAAAGCCGCCATAATGCCTGTGCTCAAATCAATAAAAGACAGCCCGCATCGAACAGGGTCACCATTTGGTTCCCCTGTCATGCTCATTACACCTCCCCAAGCCTGAAGCACAGCTTCGTAGCCAGGCGTGTTGGCCATAGGGCCCGAGCGCCCAAAGGCAGATATGGCACAGTATACTAAGCCGTCGTTAATCTCGCTAAGATGTTCGTAGCCAAGATTAAACCTCTCCATGATCCCAGCCCTATAATTCTCCAGCACAACGTCAGACCCTTTGGCTAATCGGCGGAAGATTTCCTGCCCAGTTGGCTTGGTAAGGTCAAGGGTCATACCTCTTTTGTTGCGATTGCACACCAAAAAGGCCGCAGAATCAGCACCTATGCGTGGGGGCCACATCCTGGTCTCATCGCCACCCTCCGTATCTTCGATCTTTATGACGTCCGCTCCCATATCTCCAAGTAGCGCACCGCAAAAGGGGCCGGACAGTACACGGGTCAGATCCAGAACCCTTATGCCGTCGAGGGGCAGTTTCTTGTGGCTGGTCTCCATCAACGTTATCTCCTGTCTCAGTACGCCTTCACAAAGTAAACTTTAAAGACCAAAGGAGGGTCATCGAACACCTTGAAACATGCCCAAGTTACGAGGCGTCAGATGTCCTCGGAGTTCTCAAGTTTTCGTATAGCTCATAGTCGGAGTAGCACAGCTAGAGCAGATAAGAGCTTGCTCACACGAGAGTCATCCTCATTATTTTGGTGCCCTCCCATTCCATGCGGTCCCCCAGGTCGCGCATATCCTCAATGTCGCCTTCGACTATCCTTCCTATCTTCTGCTGGGCAGCCTGGCCAGTTACGCCTGTACCATGCCCCAGCCGGGCCGTGACTTGAGCCTGACCGTGAACAATACCAATGCCCTCGTCTGCACCAAACAGTAGGTCACCAGGAAGATTGAAGCGCATTTCGCGAGGATCATAGAAGGCTACCGCTGTACCACCTATCTCCTCACCTTGGTACTCAACAGGCCATCTCTCTCGCCCAGTCTCAATCTCTTCAGGAACGTTCTTAACCTTATCTTTTACCCAGAAGTGGAACATCATGCCACTACTGTGTAGGTTGGTAACAGGCGCTTCTAATGGGAGAGAGTTTAGGATTGCATTGCAGAGCTTCGGCACTCGGTCTGTGTACAACTCTGCTATCCACGTCTTGCCATCGCACTCTATTTTGATTTTGGGTCCCTGAACAGCTATCGGGGGCACTGGAGGTTTATCGCCTGCGAAACGTCGAACAACGAGCTTCTTTGCGCCTTCAAACTGCATTCGCTCTATCTTCTTGGCGAACTCGCCGAACTCTCCCTCGATCCTGGCAACCTGTGTCACAATCCATAGCTGGTGCATCCACGCGAAGCTTCCAGGCGAATAGCTAATTGTGAACTCGTTGTTTAAGGGCCAGACAGAGACGTCTCCAGGTGCCTGGTACACGCTTGGATTCTCTATGAAAGGATACTTGGTTGAATCGATATCCAGCTTGGGATGATTATGGGTGTGCAGTCTTCCCCTTGACCAGCGTGAATGAGTGACCATATCCTCAAATGGCAGCGCATCCCAAAGCGCACGACAGGTGTTTGGGGCCCTTTCATCCAATAGCCTGGCAAAGGCTTTAATTTCCTCAAGTTCTAGTTCAATCCAACGCAATAGAAACCTCCTGTAATATGCTTTGTATTTCCGAGATAGCTCTCAACTCCTGAATTGCTGTCTACCTGGTGCCAGAAAGCGTCCAGTTTTTTACATCGCCTCGCCTGATCTTTCCACCCTCGGTTCTGGGAAAGCTTTTGACAAATTCAATCTCTCTAGGGTATTCGTGCTTGCTTAGCCTGCTCTTGACAAAATTCTGAATGTCCTTCTTTAGCTGTTCAGTTGCAGGCTGGTCAGCCAGTATGAACGCCTTGACGATTTGCCCTCTTACCTCGTTGGGCACTCCGAGGACGACTACTTCCCGGACGGCCGGATGCCTTCTGAGGGCGTCCTCCACTTCAGTTGGGCTGATAGTCCAACCTGCGGAGATAATCACATCGTCAATTCGACCTTTATGCCAGTATACTCCGTCCTCATCTACTATTGCGGCGTCTTTAGTGCGAAGCCACTGGCCTCTTCGTCTTATGGCGATCTCACCAACTGTGCCTCGATCAACTTCGTTCCCCTCTTCGTCCAGGATGGTCATTTCCACACCAGGAAGTGGCTTCCCCAATGACCCTGGTTTTACGATCCAGTTCTTGAAACCAGCGTATTGGTAGATGATTGACCCGGCCTCCGTGGAGCCGTAACCGCTATGGGGTGATACGCCAAAGGCATCCTCCAAGAATTGGAATGTGTCGGTGTCCATAGGTTCGCCAGTGTAGTGCATCTTTTTGATCTTCAGGTTGTATTTCTTGACCAACCCCGATTTTTTCATCATTCGATAGACAGTTGGTGCAGCCCCCAGATTCTGGATCTCGAATTCTTCTAAGCCTTCCAAAAAGGCTTTCACGTCAAACTTGCCCGAATATGCCCCAACGGCAATTCCTAGAGCCAATGGAGAAAAGGTGCCGTGCCATAATCCATGCCCCCAGGCAGGGTGAGAAGGACAGAAGTACCTATCTCCCTGTCGGAAGCCGCGACCGAATATGGCTGCAGGCATGAGAGTGACAATGCTTCGATGATAGTGCTTAATGGCCTCGGGGAATTTACGAGTAGTGCCGCTGGTGTATTGAAAAACGGCAACATCTTTGGCGGCGGTCTTCGGTTCATAGCTGTCAGGCATTCCATTTATAAAGTCGTCGAACTCAGGTCCAACAGTGATAGTTGTCAGATTGGGCCAGACGGGCACTATACCTGTCTTATCACTGCTAGTGATAAGGACTCTCGCTTCCGAGTCTTTCAGACGAAATTCCAGAGCTTCGGGTCCAAACTGGGGAAAACAGGGCACAACTATAGCCCCTCTTTTCAGAATCCCGAAGAGGCTCACATAGAATTCGATCGACGGGTCAAGCATGATCGCGACCCTGTCTTGAAACTCTACTCCAAGCTTCTCAAGGGCATGGGCAGCCTGAGAACTTGTTTCGGAAAGTCGCTCGAAGGTGTACTCTTTCCGATGGCCGTCAGAAAACTTGATTCTGACGGCTGTGTCTTCGCCGGGATGCCTGTCGACACACTCGTGTCCCATATTGAAGCTCTCGGGGTTCCCATCAAATACTTCCCAGGCTTGGTCCCAGGTGAAGTTGGCTTTCGCCTGTTCGTAGGTCTGATATTCGAGCATTCTTATTCTCTTGTGCTCAAAGCCTTTCATTCCTATCGGGGTACTCCATTATTGGGCTTGTTGGCTGGCATTGTAAGTGAGTCTTTGCAGGGCAGTCAGATATGGCAGCACTTTCTATCCCATATAGCAGCCCAGTTATGGGCATAACAAGTATGGGCTGAACTTCTTACCTTGCGCCAGTCGACACATTGCTAGAGGTTCCCGCTGGGAGCCGTCACTCCATATCATTGGAAGGGCGGTTTCCAGCGGGAAATTCTCTTGGCTTTTTTCAGGCACGCCTTAACTGTGCAAGCCTAGTACAGCAACTGGAGTAGTTGGTGTAGTTAATCTACTTTGCCAAATTAAACTGGATCCACATCTCCGCAGCTTTGCCATTTTCGATGCGAACAATGTCTATGCCTTCCCCATGAGAGATCTCGCCGTTGGCCTTCTTTCCTGTGCTCACCCAGTGAAATGCCACCAGATTCCCCTCGGCCACAACGTTGTCATGGACAAAAGATACGCCGCCCGGGTAGAGGTCCTTGTCTCGTTGTGCGGAAGACTTTGCTCTTTCAGGCCCCTTCAGCTTGTTCGTTGCGCTCAACGGCGAATGGAACTCACAGTCCGGAGCGATGATTTCGTCGGCCAAATCCAGGTTAAGCTCCTGAATTATCTCCTTGTGAAATCGCTGTGCGAGCACCTTGTTTTTCTCTAGCTGATCTGTTGTTGCCAAAATACACCTCCATCTTTATTCTATGCTCTATTTTCGCTATCCAATTAAATGCTAAGCCACCAGATCCCCACGTCGTTGTCGGCCTGATATAAGTACGGCCTAAGGCGACGAAAGGGTCTGCGAGGCTACTTTTCTCCTTCGATTGCAGAAGCGAAGTATAACCTCGCTGCCAATTGTACGCATCATTTCCTTTTTGTCTATGATTGTGGATACTGAAGTGGCGATGCCCGTCACTCCCACTTGAGCGTACCTTTCAACTCCTTCGCAGATATCCTCTGGCTTTCCCGCGAGATGAACGCAGTCAATCATACGCTGAGTCACTAGGTGGGCCCAAGGGGCGTCCATTTTCGCGAACCAGGGATCCAACCGTTTGGGCACCACATACGCCTTCATGGCGGCCTTTACACGCTCTATCTCATCCAGTATTCCTGGATACTCGCGCTCCATTCGCTCGTATAGGGCTTTCACTTCGGAGTCATCTGCGCCGTACTTGGGAAGACCGGCCTGAGTGGACAGAGAGTTGGCCAGCTCCCGATGGGCCTTTTTTTGGAGTCGGTCACATATATATAAGAGCGGACCCAAATGTCAAGTTTCGAGGGGTCTCGCCCCGCTTTCTCCGCACCCTTGTATATATGATCCAACTTCCACTTCATTACGAACGTGGGGCCGCCCATCGTGATCACCCCATCTGCGAGTTCTCCTGCCAGTTTTAAGGACTTAGGACCGGAGGCCGCCATGTAGATTGGCAGTGGTCGTCGAATCCACTCTGAGTGCATCTTTGTGCCTCGAAACTCTGCCTCCTCCCCCTCCGTGTACTTTCGGATAAACTGCACAGTCTCCTTTAATTCGCCAAGCGGGCGTGTTTCCATCCCCATTGATCGAACAGCACTCCCGCCAGTTCCAAGACCTAGGAAGACCCTATCGCCGGAAAGCTCAGCGACAGTAGCTGTGGCGTTGGCCGTCACGCTAGGATGCCTTGTAGACGGGACAGTTACCATCTGTCCTATATGCACCCGACGCGTATTCAAGGCCGCAACCGTCATCATGGCGTAAACGTCCCGGGACCTGTTCTGTGAGTCTATAAAGGAGATGTGGTCAAAGCCGCTTTCTTCGGCGACTATTGCCTGGTCTGCTATCTCAGATACTGGTTCCTTCTGGCCCATGGTAATGCCAAAATCCATCTTTAAGTGGAACTCCTTCTTGACTCAGACACCTGCAGAGGTAGTCCACTGGGCAGACCCGTCCGCCTCGAGTTAAGGTGGATAGGTCTGCCCCCGGAACTCACGAAGCCCTGTTTGACTGTAGTTTGCCACTAATAAGGTCGAATCATGGGCGCTCTTAATTCTGACGCGAGCTAATTCTCAATCCACATCGGGCGATACCTTAGCCGTGAGTCTGTCCACCATTGAAAGCCGTTCACTTTCGTGTTCATCGCAGCATAGGTCGTAGGGTAGTAGAGGCCCGTATAGGCTGCATCGTCGAAGATTATCTTTTGAGCCTCAATGTATAATTCTCCGGCTTTGACCGTATCATAGATCCCCGCCGCTTCGTCTATGAGCCTGTCCACCTCGGGGTAATTACTGACACCTTCTGTGCCGTGCACGTTTCTGCCCCGGAAGCCTTGGTAGTGGAGGGTAGAGCGCATTACATAGTCGGGGTCTGGGCGCGGGAAATATGCCATCTTGCAGAAAGCGCACCCTCCCGAATTGATATTCTTATAGTAATCCGAGGCAGGAACAATGGTGATCTCAGCAGTTATGCCCGTCTCACTTAGCATTGCCTGAATGATCTCGCACAGGCGCAGCTCCACATCTGCGGAGGAGCACCAATAGGGAATGGTCACGCCATTTGGATAGCCAGCCTCGATCAGCTTCTCCTTGGCTTTCTGCGGGTTGTATTTGTAGGGCTCATAGTTAGGGTCAATGTACCAGAAGTTGCCGTTACTGTAGGCTGGAGTTCCCTCGCCTGCCAGGTGAACGTCTATAATTTTCTGTCTGTCGAGGGAGTAGAAGATGGCTTGGCGCAGTGCCAGGTTGTCGAAGGGAGGCTCTTTCACCTGCAGGAACATCGACCACCAGTTGCGTGTCTCGAAGGGTACGGTCTTTATGATGGGGTTATTCTCTATAAGATAGAGCTCCGTGCCCGACACTGTATCCACGATGTCTGTTTCACTAGTACGTAGCATGGCGAGTTGGACCGTCCTGTCCGGTATATCCTGGATCCAAATTTCGGCAAGGTAGGGTCTGCCGCCTGGATAAAAGTCCGTGTCCCAGAAATCCTCGTTTCGTTCCATAACGATACGGTTACCAGGAGTCCATTCCTTCAGCTTGTATGGACCGGTGCCTGAAGGATACCTGCCATAGTCGTCTCCGTGCTTCTCAATCGACTCGGGAGAGACAAAGCCGAACTTGGAAGTCGCCATGTTTGCTAGCAGAGGACGCCAGGGCTTCTTCAGGTGTAGAGTGACCACATAATCACTCACTACCTCAACCGATTCGATAGCTGGATCAAAGAATCCCTTAGACGTGGAGAAGAAATCAGGGTCCATTACCTTGTCTATTATCCATTTGACGTCGCTGGCAGTAAAGTCGGTACCGTCATGGAACTTGACACCTTGTGCCAGCTGAAAGGTAATGTCTTTGCCCCCGTTTGAGGTCTCCCAGGATTGTCCAAGACCTGGGGTAACCTCGAAATCAGGCTGCATAAAGGTGAGGCTGTCAAAAATGGCGAAGACGGGATCTTGCTCACCTGGGGATTTGGAATGCAATGGGCTCAGCACCTGCATATCAAGGGTACGAGCCTGCCGGAGAATCCCGCCGTAGTTGATTGCACTTGCGGCTATAGGGGTAGCAGTGGGGAGCACCCTAGTAGGGGTAGCCTTTGCTGGGATTGGCGTTGGTGCTCCAGGGATCACGACAACCGTCGGCTGTGGTGCCGTCGTTGGCGCCGCCGGTTGTGCTGGCGATGCTGGGGTAGCCGTTGGCTCCGCCGATGCACACCCCATCGCAAGCACAAGAATTGCAACAAGAGCACCTACTATCAAAATCAATGTTGTCCTAGATTTGCTGCTATTCACGGTAAACCTCCTTGAGCTTCAAGCTCTGTTCTGTTTAGTTCCCAGTGACTGCTCGTATAGATATCCTCACGTTTATTTGCCCTTTGCGTCTTCTCTACCGACTTCTGCAACCCTACATCTTACCCACTTTCCCTTAATCAGGATTGACCCAACCAACCATGATTGATTTTCCAAATGCGACTAAAGACCGACTTGCATTGGGGATGGCTTATGGTCTTCAACAAAATAACTGCCTTTTTCTCTGTGTGAGGTAAACCACGCAAGGAAATTCTACACGGTAAAGGCACAATGTATTCTCTCCCACCCGCCCACCCAGAAAGGTATTTCTCAGGGGCACATCCCCTGAAACCCCTGCCTGAGAGGGACACCCTCTCTGGACTCTCCCAATTTGGCCGTCTGTATTTTGGAAATGTCAAGATAAATAGTTTATGACCATCAGCCATCCTCCCTATGCTCATCTTGCGTCTCTGTTATGCGGATGCTCGCCCCTGAGCCCCCACAAGCCAGGGGCGAGCATCCAAGGAGGAGAATGGGAGGGAAATACTGTCTATAACTATTGATTTGAGATTGCCGGTTCAAACCTCCCTGAGTTTGGTAGTCTGCATATCCGTTTGCCTATGTTCTTGTTACCGGTTCAGCAACAGTGTCCGCAGAGAGACCATTCCACCACACTCTATGCAGCGCGTCCCTCAGCTTGTTAACATCTACATCAGGTTCCCTTACCTTGTGCAGTATGATGCCCATATATGTTGCAACTAGCACCTTCGCTACGGAATCAGCGTCAAGATCCAATTTGATCTGCCTACTCTCCATACCACTGCGAATGAGGGTTACAAGATGCTCATGGCGCTCTTTCCAATGATGACGTAGTATCTCATCGATCCTGGTGTTTCCCTCGGCTTCTCCCCAAAGCTGAACCGCTAGCCTCATCCAGTGCTGGTACTTCTCTCTGGCCGCGGGTCCAACGTAGATTTCTGAGATGGTATCCAGCCCTTCCCAAACAGAGGCCTTGTGTCTAGTCCGTTGGAAGCGTCTCGAACGCCACTGCCTCCACCTTTCGACTACAGCGTCTACAATATCCTCCTTACTCGTGAAGTATGTGTACAACGCACCGGTACTTACGTTTGCTTCCCGGAGGATGTCGGGTATCGTAGTACCACCGAATCCTCTTCGGGAGAAGCATTCAAGCGCTGCATCGATAATATGCTCACGTCGCTCTGACAGTTGAGATTCGTTCAGTTTAGGCACGGATTGCCCCTCCCCTGAAATTCGTCTCGTAGAAAAAGAGAACTTTCTTTTTCCACAAGCATTCTTATAACATCCAGACACTGATCTTGTCAAGAGAGGGCTTGACAAGTGGAAAATTCTATGTAATCGTATCGTAACCATCTCGACAAGCCTTGAATTCCGTAGATTGCCTTCGCTGAACTCGATTAGTGATAGGGCATATGATGGTCAAGGCTATAAGGAGGAGAGGAAGCGATGAAGAAATTCAGTGGACATAAAGTAAGATGGGGACTATTGTTGGCCGCGGTTAGCCTTTTGCTGATCATAGGGCTGGCCTGCAGTTCTGAAGAGGCACCTGCCCCTACTGGCCTAGCACCCACGGCGGCTCCGGCGCCTACAACCGCCCCCGCCGCTCCTGTCACAGGGGTGAGGCCTCAATACGGTGGTACGCTCCGATACGCTCTTATCCAAAACTGCAAGGGCCTGGACCCAGCCTTTGCACAGAGCACCTGCTACAAGGACATATCTCATGCGGTGTTCAATCATATAGTCGATGCGGACGCAGAGTTTAAGATCGTGCCAGAACTGGCGAAGTCGTGGGACTTCTCAGCAGATGGGAAAACACTCACGTTCCATCTAGTACAGGGAGCGAAGTTTCACGACGGGACAGATGTAACGGCCCAGTCTGTCAAATTTCACTTTGACAGAGTCCTAGATCCCGAGGTGGGCTCCCCACAAGCCGGTGACATTAAGATAATCGAGTCGACTGAAGTAATTGACACTTATACCGTGGCTCTTCATTTTAAGAACCCAGACAGAGCTCTCCTGGCAACGTTGGCAGGGGGCTATCCGGGGGTCATCGAATCTCCTACTGCAGTTCTTAATGCGAACTCATACTCTGACATTACTGGTGACTTCGGCAGGAGGCCAGTTGGGTCTGGACCGTTCACTTTAGGGGAGTACACGCCCGATGTCCGCATAGTAATAAACAGGTTTGATGGTTATTTTGAGGAAGGCTTGCCCTATCTGGACGGCATAGAATTTATGCATGTGCCAGATCAAACGGTAAGACTTGCCATGATGCGTACGGGAGACGCAGATTTGACAGGTGGAGGCGCTGCTATCATAGATGCTAGGGATGCCTACTCCCCCCAAGTCAAGGACAATCCAAACATCAAGGTGGTGATATTACCCCGTTCACGTATGAACAGCATAGGTATTTCAACGGATGTAGCTCCGTGGGATAATAAGGACCTGCGAGCTGCTATCGCCTATGGAATTGATCGGCAAACTCTGGCAGACACGTATTTTTCGAGAGGAGCAGTACCAGCTTACTCTCCAATCGCAATAGGATGGGCCTACAACCCAGACATTAAGATATATGACTATAACCCTACCAAGGCCAAGGAGGCTCTAGCCAAGGCTGGCTATCCCAACGGTATAGCGCTAAAGTTCTGGACCAACGGCACCTCAGCGGCCGTAGAGTTGGCCGAGATATACCAGGCGATGCTGAAAGAGGTGGACATTAACCTGGACTTACAAACCGTTCCCGCTGCCGACTACTGGCAAAGCATCGTCCAACGCAAGAGCCACATGGCAGCCCGTTGGAGGGGAGCAAGGCCAGATCCTGGGCGTTTCATACAGCAGGTGTTCCACTCAAAAGGGCAGGGAAACGTTATGGGTTACGTGAGCGCGGACTTCGGCTTTGACGTGGATCCACTCATAGATAAGGCCGGTGCTATATACGACATAGTTGAGGCTAAGAAGATATATGACGAGATACAGAGGATAGTGACAGAAGACGTTGCTCATGTAATAACCGTCTACACTCAAGAGTTCGTCATTTTTAACAAGGACGTAGAGGGTTACACGTTTATACCAGACCTGTATCACAGGCTAGAGAAGGTCTGGTTCAAGCGGTAAGAATGGATAAGTAAAGCCACCGCATTATGAGTGGGGACTGAGTCTGACAGACTCGGTCCCCACTCTCGTTTTGTCGGTATGTCATTTATAGGAAGCTTCACAATTTCAAGACCCATGATACCAGAGACGCCAAATGATGTTGATGGCTCAAGCGCAATGTGGTCTTAGTGTAGGACTCGCAACGACTTCCTCCACAAGGACGGCCTCTACCGCCAGAATTACGAGGCAGATGGGTACGTTACAGGGCCGAGGCTTTTCACCACAGCGTCTGTCAGAGGTATTTTACATAATGTATTCTACTCCGGCTGGATCAAACACAGAGGAGAAATCAAAGAGGGCATCCATGAGGCTCTGATCAGTGAAGACCTGTTCGATACAGTCCAAGTAACCATGAAGAGAAACAGTGGAAGATCTGAGACCTTGACAGTGCGACAGGAGAGACAGTACCTGTTGAAAGGAATCATATAATGTGCCTACTGCCTGATGCCCATGTGGGCCCAGACCTATAAGAACTGGCATAGATACTATAGAGAGCATAGGAACTCCAGGAGGCACATGAAATGTACAGAGGGAGGATCCATACCATGTGATGTCGCAGACCAGCAGATGGGTAAGATAGTAACAGCGATAGAGCTGGCACCATGCTGGCTAGACCAGGTCCTTACAAAGATATTACAAAGACGAAGGAGAGAGAATTAGGGTAGAGAGCCAGAGCCTGCATGAGAAACTGCGTCGTCTAGCAAAGGCATATGTGGATGGGCTTATCTCCGATGAAGACTGCAGCAGGCAGAAGAGATACATGGACATGGAGCTAGAGATGCTTATCGTACCCGAGGCCAACGCAGCTGAGGAGGCAGGAAAGCTCTTGTCCAACCTGCCAACACTATGGGCTGAGGCCAACCCGGAAGAGAGGCGTAAGCTACTACTCACCATGCTCGATGCAGTCTATGTTGACTCTAAGGAGGAGAGAGCCATTGTAGCTATCAGGCCTAAGTCAGCCTTCAGATCTATCTTCCAAGTAGTAACATCACGTGAAGAGTCTGGATTGTCCTGATAAAAGAGGAGCCTCTAGATACAAATCCAGAGGCTGAAGTGGACCCCTTGTGTTTGTGGTGGAGACGGGGGAGAGTCGAACTCGCCCTGAATACATATCTGACGGTAATGATTTTAGCCTGCGTACAGGCTGGCTTAGTGCATCCCATTCGGGTTAGTGCAGACACTCTTATAATGCCCAGAGCCCAAAAGGCTACGAGCAACCCACCAAGCCCAGTCAAGGCTGACAGTGCTCCTCATAGTCCTCCAGGTTGCTATTGCATAGGCGAGTAGCTTGTCGGAGTCATCGTGTAACTAGAGAAATGTATCAGATAAGGGGACTTGTTCTTGCCTATGACAGCTTGCCTTGCCTTATGCCAGTCGTCGTCTGATCTGAACGCTTTCCATGCCCTTTCTAGATGTGCTAGATCATCAAATGCAAGCAAATATATGAGCCGGTTACTGTTCTCAGATATGGTCTGGTGCGTGGTCCACACGCCGATGACCTTCATTCCATGCTTTTGGAAATATGGTACGGCCGTTTCAATCACCTTAATTAGAGTAGGCAACTGGCCAGGGGCTGCTTCATATACACGGTACTCACAAATCAAAATGCGCCTCCTAGAATGTTAAGCGACCAAAGGGATAACCTCCTCAGCAAACATCTGCATCTGCTCAAGCATGTCGTCGACTGTGTCCGCCGCTATATGTAGTGAAATAAAGTGGTCTATGCCATATTGAGCTACTTTATGAATCTTCTCAGCGACTTCTGTAGGGGTCCCTATCCAATTGTCAGCAACGAATGCTTCTGTATCCGCATTTTTGCGCCTATAACCTAGCCGGCTTCCAAAGAACTCATTCTCCGCAGCTTCGTGAGACTTGGCTAATCGCTGCTGAGCTTCGGCGCATATCTCTATTTCAGAGATCTCTCTTTTGTGCTTTTCCAACATGGCACTAAGGGCATCGATTCCTTCCGCGGACTTTGACGCCGGAATCATTAGTCCTGTTCCAAATTGAGCAACCCTGCGCAGTGCTTCAACGTTCTTCCCGGAAACATAGATGGGGAAAGGAGCTCGAACTGGCTTGGGATGCAACTCCACGTTGCTGAACTCAATATAGTCGCCTTTGAAGCTTACCTTGGCAGTGTTGTGATCCAACAACAGTCTAAGTGCCTCTAATTGTTCATCCATTAGCCTGCCTCGGTGGACTTTGCGTTCTCTAGGCTTGATTGCCTCGAACTCCTCGCGATTGGTACCAAGTCCTATACCTAAAAGAAAGCGACCGCCACTAAACTGGTCCAAAGTAGCTGCCTGCTTAGCTAGGATGACCACATCCCTGAATGGCAACATGATTACGCCAGCCCCCAACTTTATCCGATTAGTCAATGCAGCAAGGTATGCAAGACTGATTAGTACCTCGTACCAGTTTGGCGTTTCGGTCTCTGGAATCCCCCTAAATGGGGTGGGCGTTAGGAAATCAGTACCCCAAACGGCGTGTAAGCCTAGCTTTTCGGCAGTGGTCACTATCTTGACGATCTCCTCAGGGCCAGCGAAAGGGGCAGGAACGAAAATCCCCTCTCTGCAGGTGGGAATCTTTATATCAAACTTCATGTGTAGCCTCAAGGGTGTCCCTTAAACTCTGTGAGCACGTACGTTAGAAGGGTCGAGGTTGTAAGGTTGCCAAGCAATGGGCAGAAGGGCTTCTTTAGATGAAACTCATTTGTGTAATCATCGACGACTTCAACCTTGTCCAACGCTGGAACAATCAAGGACCTCGCTGCATTTGCAAAACAGTCTGGACTCATAATACTGTCTTTGTTCCATTTAATAGATCTGGAATTAAACTGGGAGCCGTCGTGAAATGTGACGTCACAGGCAAGATGAAAGGTTAAGGTCTTACCATTCTCTGAAATATTCCACGACACCAAAGCTGCTAGAATCACCTTGAAGCTTATACATCGAATTGGAAGTGTTTCATATTTACTTCTTTCTAAGGTCACCTAATTACTCAATTTAGTGACGCTGACTCCTATTGGTTTTAGTTTACGATCGTTGGTCGCATCTATATCGTTGGGGCACGCAGCTACTCCGATCAATAAGTCAATCTCCGCTCGAAATTCTATGTAATCTCCAGGCTTAGCAGTGGGAACGTTGATGTTGTAGTATCCCTCCTCATCTATTCTGCCGTTCATAAAGCAGTTGAAGACATCCATTATGTGATCTCCAGTTACTCCGTGCGGAGCCAGAGCTTCCTCTAATATTCCCAGGCAGCTTTTATGCTCTGACATTCCATAACAAAGTTCAAACATTCGGCCAGTGCACTTCCCTCCCATGGGCCAACCGTGATTATGGCCATCTGCTGTGTCTTCCAACACCTTCAACATGAGGTTTTCCCTGGGAGGCTTTGAATAAAGAAGAGTTAACCCCTTCTTATCTATGAAGGAGCCAAAATCCCCATTAAGGGTCCAACTTTTGCCAATATGATATACTTCTTTTGGATCGTGGGCGTTGAAGAAAGCACAAGCCGCTACTTGCTTTCTTTCAATTTGGTAAATTCTGAGGGCTTGTCCTTTCTTGACCTCGAAAGCCCTGCCTTGTGCTGGTTGTATTACAAACTCGTTGATAACTTTTCGCTCCATCTTACTCCTCGAAATAGTCAAGTTAATCTTTTGGATTACTGTTTAGTAGCGTCCACCCTGCCAGCGACTGGGCAAAACGTCAAAAATCCTTATACCTATGGGACTCGCTTCATAATCGTTGGTAACGACAGTGTCACTGGGACAAGCCGATATAGCAGCTAGAATATCCATCTCAGCACGGAACTCAATATAATCGCCTCTGCGTGCAACGGACGGCCTTGCTACGGCCATGCCGTACTCATCTACATCTGCGTTTTGGAAAGCCAAAAACATGTCTATTATTCCGTCTGCATCAATACCGAAATCTACGAGCGCTTCTTCTAAGTTCCCCTGGCAGCTTCTATGGTCTGGCAAATCATCTCGCACTTCGTAGGTCCTTCTGCTGCATCTGCCACCACGGTAACCTAAGTGCACTTTGACAGTGTCCTCCACCACTGTCAACATCAAGTTTTCCCTAGGTGGCTTGGAGTATAAATACTTGTAGCATCTTTGTCCGCCGGTATGAAGAATGCTATTTATGAGCCAGGTCTGACCGACGCTAAAGGCCTCTCTGGGGTCATTGGGGTTGAAGAAGACACAGTCAGCTACTTGCCGGTCTTCCACCTGGTAAATACGCAAAATCTGGCCCTTTTTTACATGGAAGGCCTGGCCGATAGAGGGAGGTATGATGAAGTGATCCGCCAGCCTACGGCGGGTGTGAGTTCTAAACTCGTTTGTGACCTTGGACGTCTTGGCATTAACTGTGCTCATCGTTCATTCTCCTAAGAAGCCAGATTCGTTATTTCCTATCTAACGCCATAAGGATCGCTTCTGGGGTTGCGGGGATCTGATAGACTCGCTTCCCGATGGCGTTAGATATTGCGTTTAATATGGCAGCTACCGTAGGCATGTCACTCTCTTCAGCCCCCCCCTTGGCGCCAAAGGGACCGGTGGAAGCAGGTTCCTCCACCGTCAGCACTGTTATCTCTTCTGGCATGTCCTTTATGGTAGGTAGCTCCTCCCTCATTGGGCGGATTTCTCCTGGGATATACCTCTGCTTCAAAGCGAGTCCCAAGCCGAAAACAACACCGCCTTCACACTGCCCTTCATAGGTATGGGGATTGATGGTCTTTCCTGTGTCAGCAGCGAGAACTACCTTACGAACCCTCACTTCCCCAGTCTCTACATTTACGTCTACCTCTGAGAGAGCCGAAGCGTATCCATACACTCCCACCAAACTACCCTTGCTTCCCCCATCTACACCTGCAAGCTCAGCATCTCTACATGCGCACGTACCCTCATATCTTGTAGGGCATTCCTTTTCTCTAAGGTATCGCGCCAATTGGGCCATGGAAATCTGCTCATCAGGCGCCTGTATGGAGAAGGCATGCTCTCCTCGAAGCACAATGTTGCTCGGTATATCTTCGATCATTTCTGCTGCCGCTTCTATTAAGGCTTGCTTTAGATTCTTAGAGGCATCCAGCACAGCTCCGCCCATGTGCATCACACTTGCCTGGCCGGATGTAGTGTGCGGGTATGGCGCCAGGATGGTATCACCCATTACCATTTCCAGCGATTCTGGAGACAGTCCGAGTGTTTGACCTGCGATTTGAGCTAATGCAGTTGTTATGCCCTGCCCCTTCTCGACAGCCCCAGACAACACCCTGACCCGGCCGTCCTCTAATATCTCCACTCCAGCTCTGCGAACAACCGTACCACCAACTCCTTTCCAGCCTGCTGCGATTCCAACCCCTCGCTTCCATGGTGACAAGGGTGGATCCAAAGCTTTTCTGGAGAGGGCTTGTGTATAATGGGACCGCAGAGCCTCTAGAGTTGGCTTAACGCCTACGCTCTCGTTCAGCACTTGGCCCGTGTGAATGCTAGAACCCGTTTCCAGAGCGTTCTTCAGACGGAACTCTAGTGGGTCTATACTAAGCCTAGCAGCCAGCATGTCCATCTGAGCTTCGTACGCTGTCGCCACCGAAAGGCTAAAGACCCCACGGATTGGAACAGCACGTGGGCTGTTGGTGCAGGCTTCATTGCATGTAATTTGGACATTGGGAATATTATAAGGCCCAGTCGCAAAGAATACATTCTGGGTCATGTTGTCATTAGGAGACTCACCCGGATTATGGCTCCAGCAGCCGCCATCGGCTAACAGGTCTGCAACCATGGCAGTGAGTCTACCATCTCTAGTAGCGGCCGTCTTAAACTTCATGTTAAAGCCAAACCATTTGGAGGATCCTAGCAGGGACTCCTCACGGCTATAGACTATCCTCACTGGCTTTCTTGTCTTTAGAGTAAGAAGCGCTATCACTCCTGGGTGAACGTGGTCCTCTCGTCCTCCGAAGTTGCCCCCCATGGGTGGACAGATAACCCGAACCTTCTCACGTTCTAACCCAACAAGATCGGCGACAAAATCATGCATTTCGAAGAGTTTATGGGTCGGCGATTTGAGAACCAATTGGCCATTCTCGTCTATGTATGCCAGTCCCGCCTCCGACTCCAAAAACCAGTGCTCGTGTCGGGGTGTTGTATACGTGCCTTCCACTACTGCGTCCGCCTGGTCAAACCCGCTGTCGATATCTCCAAAATTCAGGGCCATGTTTAAGACTACGTTCGGCACCGGAGGATTGATCAAAGGTACGTCAGATCTGGCGGCCTCGACAGGATTAAGGACAGAGGGCAATGGCTCATATTCTACCTTTATTTTCTTCAACGCCTCCTCTGCAATCTCTTCCGTGACAGCCGCCACAGCCGCTATGGCTTCTCCTTTGAATCTCACCTTATCTTGCGGCACCAATCCAATTTTTGGCTGGGGCTTGGCCTGGATTGAAAACGACGGAAGCTTACCCCATCCCAGTGCAACATCCATTTTCTCTTGGAGGATGTCGAGGCCTTTCCAGTTTGTAGTCCCACTGCTGGAGAGGACATTCTCTGGACTACCCGCAAAAAGGAAAGATTGTGGCTTGGCATTTATCATGCTTGGGTCCCCAGGGATGTCCTTGATAGTTATGACGGCCTCGACACCTAGCACACTCTCGGCTTCGGTGGTGTCTATAGAAAGTATGCGGGCGTGATGGTGTGGACTGCGCAGTATCTTGGCGTACAGCATGCCGTTCATCTTCAGGTCTGCTGCATATTTTGCTGTACCAGTCACCTTATCCAGGTCATCCAGCCGAAGCAATCTCTGACCTACTAAAGGACTGTTTATCAAAGTTTCTCTCGCTCTTCGTTGACCACCTCTCATCAAATCTGCAGCATACAGTATTGCATCCACAATTTTCACGTAACCAGTGCAGCGGCATATATTGCGTGAAAGCCTTATAATTACGTCTTCTCGGCTAGGGTTGGGCTTGTAGTCGAGAAGAGCAGCAGCCTCCATGATAATACCTGGTATGCAGAATCCACACTGAGATGCCCCCAACTCGATGAAGGCCTCCTGAAGGGGATGAAGTCCACCACTAAAGGTGCTACCAGCCTTGACCTTTTCGAAGTATTGTGGAGCTAATCTCTCTATGGTAGTGATCTCTTTATTTTGCGCTCGTGACGCTGGCAACAAGCACGACATGACCCCTTTCTTCCCAAGGAGCACGATGCAGCTTCCACACTCCCCGCCGTCGCAGGCCTTCTTGGCGCCGGTGAGGTCCAGATCCTCTCGTAGGACTTCGAGCAAAGTACGGGAAGGGTCTACCTCCAATGTACGAGTCGCACCGTTTACAACGAATGTCATGTTCATTTTGCTACCACGGTTTTCCACTTACCCAGTCGCAGCCGATACGAGCGGCCCTCGACCTGAACGGTCTCGCCAATTCTGGCAGCCTTGCCGAACTCTCTGGCAATGCGGCGTATGGTCTCCGGAGGGATGGTAGTGATCTCGGACACCATTTCCGGTGTGTACTTTTTGACGTTCTCTTTGAAGATGCTAAAGGCTGGCTGGCACTGGACCCCGTCCACGTCATAGGTCCCGTCCAGTGCATAGTCCTTGACCTCGGCATCAGAGGGTTTGGGCATCTCGTCGATGATGTCCCAGACCAGGGGCTTGTCGCCGTCTTTGGCGTAGTGGCCGTCTGGGCGCACCAGATAGGGGCTATTGGTCCTCTTCTTGACGAAGTCCACGTCGTAGATTTCCAGTTCGTTGACTAGCACGTTGATGAGGCCCAGCAGCCATGCTCCGTCAGTCCCCGGACGAATGGGTATCCACTCATCTGCCTTGCCGGCGGTGTTGGTCATGATGGGGTCTACCACCACGACCTTCAGGCCCCTTATGCGGGCGTCGGCCATCTTTTGGGCCTGAAGGTTGGCGGGCATGCCGGCCATAAACCCTGACTGGGTGCCCTGAAGGATGACGTAATTACAGTTTTCGATGTCGAACTCTGAGCTGAAGGTCCCGTTGGTGAAGTATATGGCATTGTGGAGAGAGTTGCCGCAATAGTATCCTGCCCATCCGGTGTTGGGTGTGCCGAAGGCGGGGCCCCAGATCCGTTGAAGCAGGTGGCCACCTGCTGAGTCGAAGGTGGCCAGTACCAGCTTTCTGGGATCGTCCTCCCGAACCTTCGCAAGTTTTTCCGCAATTAGGCCTATCGCCTCGTCCCATGAGATCTCCTGCCACTTGGGATCGACGCCGATGCCTTTTTCCTGATTGGTGCGCTTGAGAGGTTTGGTGAGTCTATTGGGATCGTACAGGCTCATCAGGCCAGAAAAGCTCTTGGCGCAGAGCTGTCCATTGCCATAGGGGCCGTTACGGTCTCCTTCTATCTTTATCGCCACCCCGTTGACCCTGTGCACCACGGCGGGGCAGTGGCTCAAGCACAGGTCGCAGAAAGTATGCAGCCAGGCATCGTCTTTAATTTCAGGCTTCTTCTGGGTTACCGTTGTCATGGTTAGCACCTCTTCTCTTTTCGGCTAGCCCATACTGCAAAATTCATCTTCTTGGGCAGCTTCCGTCCCGCATCACTATACACGATCACGCAAACTACATCCAGATATTCAGTACCTGGCTCCATTCTGGTCACAACGCCTCTAGCCACTTTGGCCTGCGCCGTACCGATCCGGCTGATGGCTTGGTTCTGAGTAAGCCCCCTGGTTATTGTATTTGTATCTGTTGGTGGCTTTCTGGTATTCGCCTACAACCTCGAACTTTTGGGTGGACGAATCCACAATGCCTTCTGGTTTGCAGCTGCATGGGGAGCATTTCCCGTTATTACCGGCTTTTGGGTCCAAGACCTGAAGGTGACTCCCGCGGCAATAATAATTTCCGTCGCCGCTCTGCTTCTCACTTTGATTCAGCGTTACCTGAGCTTGGCCTCAAGGCGTATACGAAGAGAACCACATAGGGATGCAAATGCACTCTTGTCCTCAGAGTTGGGGGGGTCCTACGATAAGGCTCTAGCCTTGATCTCTCTTACTCTGCCTTTGCTGGCAATTGGTCTTCTTGTGCATCGCATTCTGATACTAAGCTTGCCCAAGAGCAGGGTAAGGAATACACTTAGGACACCTGCTCTCTGGCGGAGGATTATCTGACAAGGATGACTTGCAGGAGTCATTGGAGCCAATGCAAATGAAAATGCAGTTCAGCGTCGGACTGGGCAGAAACGAGGCAATCTACGAGATCGGAAAACTTGCCCACGCCGCTGAAGAGAGCGGCTTCTCTCACATTACTTTTGTTGACCAGCCAAATCTCTCCAGAGACGTACACGCCATGATGACGGTGGCTGCTGTTACCACTCGTCAAATTCGGATAGGCCAGGGAGTGACTGACCCATTAACGACTGATCTCTCTGTCATTGCAAATGCTACTGCCACCGTGAACGAGCTGTCAGGAGGGCGTGTCTTTTTGGGGCTAGGGGCAGGAGGGCCGCTTGGCAAAACTAGCAGGCCAGCCAAAACAGAGGAGCTGAGGGAAGCAATTGGGTTTATTCGGACATATATGGAGGGAAAGGAAGCCGAAATAAGAGGGGCACAAATTCATTCAGAATGGATAAGCGACTCTGTCCCCATTTACTTGGCAGCAGAGGGAGCAAGAACGCTGGCCCTTGTGGGTGAGATGGCCGATGGGGTTATCTTGGGAGGGTCTATTCACCCACAAGTTGTGCAGGCAAAGATAGACATAATCAGGCAGTCGGCACATCTAGCTGGTAGAGACCTTGGCCAGATAGACATATGGATGAGGACGATGATCTGTATGGCAGAGACCAAAGAGGCTGTCTACGATGATGTAGCTGGGCAAGCCGTCACCAAGTGTCGCGGTATGTATCACGTACTCAAAAGAGAGACGCCTGCGACAATACATCTGAGATCCCTGATCAATATGGTTGAACCAGGATTAATCGATGAGATGAGGCACATATATGAGTCCTGGGATCCCTATCAGCATGAAATGCGCAATGCATCAATAAATCGACTCGTCAGCCAGCGTCTTATCGACTTTTTCTTTCTCACAGGTCAGGTAGACGACATATGTGCTCGGATAGTTGAACTTGGGCAGTTGGGCGTCCGTAATATTTCAATAGTCACCTTCACGGTTAATGACAAAAAGGGGTTATTGAAGGCGGTAGGAGAAAAAATAATTCCACGCTTTCAAGGTTAAAACATCTATCTGCTGACGCGCTCGCAGATACCAGAGCGAGGCAGCCTTGAAGAACAATAATCAAAAGGGGATCGAAATAACTGCTGGCCGCACCTTCGACCGGTTGCCATTCTGCTCCAAAAGGTCGGCCTTTTCAAGTGGTGGAGACGGGGGAGCCTTGATCAACAACCTTCAATATTTCCTGAGGGATTCTACCCTCTAGTCCTCCGTAAGAACTCAAGCCGCGCTGTGCGGTTGCGGCATCCGTGAACTGATTCTCGCCTAGCTGGAGGTATCTTCACTAGTGCTAACCGTAGCGCGTTGAAAGCCTGAATCAGGTTGCCGCAGTACCAGCACGGACAGTCGTTCGTACTTGTACCTTGGTTCTAGTGCGAAGGCGATTACCCTCGATGGTATCTGTGACCTTCCTCACCCTCCGCTGGCTCGAAGCCGTTGAATCTCTAGCCCAAGGTGTTGAGCAGCTTGAGCTCTATCAGGTAGGTCGTTCTTTATTAGCCACCACCCTCCATCATTTCGAAAGTAGCGTCGAACTATGGGCAGCAGACGCTCGGCGTTATCCTCTATCCAATCCGGTGAGGGCGGTTCGCCTTTTGCGTAAAGAGACACGTTTGTTGGTGGGTTCTTCCATTCGGTTTCCACGAAGTCTTTCAAAAGGCCAACTTCATCTAGTTGCGATTCTGCGCGTCGGTAGACGTGAGGACAGTTCAGCTCCTGATAAGCTTGTCCTTCTCCGACCTCTGACAACCCTGGGGCAAGCCGTCTGTTACAATAGGGACAACTTACGGTTTTCATATTTCCTCCGCAGCCCTTATTACACGATGGGCAAACCGTTGGTCTTCAGTCTATTCTTTAAGTATGAACGTCCATCCTAAAGGTACAATCCCGTCTGCTAGATGCCTCTGAACCAGCCTCTTTGACGGCGGACACGTGTGTCCTGACTAGAGATGCTAGGCTAACTCGGCACCTGCCATCGAATAACCCAACTTCGCGTTCAATTACGTTCCACAGGAACAACCATGCAGTCACAATACACAATCACTCAGCAGAGCCGTTTGTGTTGTCATTCAGTTCAATGAGATGACGATTGTGAACTGGGAGAAGTATCCAACACTGCCATTGCGTCATCAGGAGAAGATACGTACGCTCTGTTCTTACCTAAACCTTGACTACGAGGTTGTCTCAGCTGGGTATCCGTGGCCACGAACCCTCCGTTTTGTTGAGCCCAAGTCGTAGGCTTGGCGTGCCGAGATCGCCGGTTCGCTCCCAGTCTTGGTTGTGTGTGTTCTCACCTACTACTACCTACAACGGCTCGCGGCAGAATGTGCTTGGCAGGTTTCATGTGTGATCGCGCTGCTTGCTGAACGAATGTGACGACCACTCTCGAGGCAATGTGCACATGACGGAGTAGAAAACTACAGAGAACGTCCCGCAAGCATCCCCAAGAGCGCACCGAATGTAGCCGTGGTCATGGTCCTGGAAATGTCAAATACTTCTTGAACGTCATTATATCCCGCTACGATTGATAAAGTGAGAGACGTAATGGCAAGAATCGTCAACATTAAGACGCCCCACATGTATGCTGGCGAGATCCGACCGAGGGCCGGACTATCAAGCGGGTATGCATTCTTGGCCGTGACGTAGTCAATGTCGTCAACCCCGCGCGGCTGGAACATAATCTTACCAGGATTTTGGCTATCGATGTTAAGAAGAAATGACAGGGTTAGCCTATCGTTCTTCTCTAATCTCCCTACCTCATAGATTCTTTCTATCGCATTGTCCTCAGTTGTTGACTTAAGTTCGCATGGTATCAACGTCGGCTCGGTTGAAACAATCGATTTGAGGATAACGGTTCCCTTGGGGAAAGAGAAAACCAGCTTGAGGCCCTCTACACCGCGAGGACCCACATTCCGCACTAACGTAGTATAGTGCCGAAGGTTTTCGAACTCTTGGCCTTCAAAGGAAACTCTTAGTTCGTCAATAGGGAGACGAACAGACCGCTCCGTCCCGTGGACCGCAAGACTTACGTCAGTTATGTCGATACTTACGGCCTTGTGTTACCGTTTTTCCGCCCGGACCTTCAAGATATAGGTCAATATGGCACCGCCAAGACCTCCTGTTAACAACACGTCTACGGACAGGAAGACCTCAACAAGTTTTAAGCCCTGTGCCGTCTCTATCAAGGTGGTACATTCTCCCCAGCAGACCTCATCCAGGCAATCAGCACATCCCGCTATCCATGCTCTACTATCGGACAGTGTATCAAGAAAGCCCGCCTGGAGAAAGGCTGAGGCACAAGGACGCGGCAAGGATGGTACTACAAGTTATTCCTTTGGCTCGGCGAACGCTGGCAGGCGTGCTCGCCATGCCAGCAGTGACGGAGGTGGCAATCTAAACGGCACCTTGGAGGACGTCAGGGTCTACAGGAAAGCCTTGAACACCAACGAAATAAATGACCTCTACAAGCGGCCTGACACAGTCTACACGTACCTGGACTGGGGCAGCCCCGGACAGCAGCGGGTGAAGATTGAGCAAAAGACAGCCTCCAACCAGTATGTCTGGACAGAGGAGTACTACGACGGCCTGGGTCGGCTCATCCAGGTGAGACAGTTGGACGACAACAGTAACCACCTGGTATCGGGAACCCAGCTTTACGATAGCCGTGGCCATGCGTCCAGCGGCTACGCTCCGTGGCAAGTGTCGGACACCACGCCCGCCGGTTACCTTGTGCCGCCAGCGGGCACGGTCTACACTCAGGCAGCATACGACGGCCTGGGCAGGGTGACCAGTGAGATGGCATTGGACGGTGCTACCACTACTCGCAGCTACGCCGATCCTGGAGCGGGCTCCATCATGTGGGAGGAGACGGTAACAGACCCGCTGGGCCATCAGAAGCACTACAGCACCGACTACCATGGCCGACTGGTGAAAGTTGAGGAGTTCGACGACTCTCCAACTCCGGCCCTCTACCAGACCACGACCTACACATACGACGTCACCGACAACATAACCGAGGTGGTGGTCGATCCAGTGGACGAGGCTTTACCCAACCCCACAGCGACTATGACCTACGACTGGCTGGGCCGAAAGCTGACCATGAACGATCCAGACATGGGGGCATGGAGTTACGTCTACGACGACAACGGCAACCTGACTTCACAGACCGATGCCGAGAGCCAGACCATCGCCTTCGAGTACGATGCGTTGGATCGTCTGACGCGCCGCTGCAACCCCAATTGGGCTACTACAGTCCTGGCCACCAACGGATACGACGACACCACAGGCGGCAACAAGGGCAAGGGACGTCGTACATCCCTGACCGATGAGTCAGGGTCTGCATTATGGGTTTACGACGCTCGGGGCAGGGTGACCCAGGAGACCAAGACCATATCCGCCACCCCCTATACTACCTCCTACGCCTACGACAACGCCGACCGGCTGTCCACGGTGACGGTGCCCGGAGGAGAGGTCATCACCCAGACTTACAACAACAGAAGTCTGGCGTCTACTCTATCCTCGTCAGTCAGTGGAAGCATAGTCTCATCCAGCACGTACAACAAAATTGGTAGCCCCACACGGCTTAACCTCAATAACGGCGTCAGGACCGACTACCAGTACTGAGGCCTGGAGCATACCGGCACGCCAGCAGAGCAGAGCTACGGCCAGCTATATCGCATCAACACCTATCGCACCAGCGACTCATTGCAGCACCAGGACTTGAAGTACACCTGGGATGCCGCAGGAAATCTCACCACACGGGAGGACATCGTTACCCCGTACAGGGAGGACTTCACCTACGACTTTCTGGACAGGCTCTCCAGTGCATCTACCAGCCAATCAATCAGCACTGGTCTACTGGGTCACTGGAAGCTGGACGAGGGGTCCGGCACCACGGCCTCCGATTCGAGCGGGAATGGCTATCATGGCACACTGGTCAACGGACCGTCTTGGGTTGACGGTAGATTCGAAAAGGCTCTGAGCTTTGACGGCGTTGACGACTACGTGGACGGTGGCCAGGTCCTCGACTTTGAGAGGACAGACCCCTTCTCAGTATCCGTCTGGTTCAAGAAGAGCCAGTCGGGCCACTTCGATGGGCTGGTATCACGAATGGACGCCACAGGCCCCAACTACAGGGGATGGCTCCTGTCGATTCCAGGCGACGACATCGTGAGATTCCAGCTACGGAGCACTGAAACCAGTGCGATGCAGGTGTCGACGACTCAGACTGTGCCAGTCGGCGTCTGGACTCATATAACGGTGACCTACGATGGGTCTTCACTGGCCTCAGGAGTGGAAATATATATAAACGGCGTCAAGCAGGGCCTGACCGTGGAGCAGGACAATTTAGCGGGGAGCACCCTGGCTGGCTCGACGGCGGATTTCAACATAGGCGCAAGGGATGACGGCGTTGGATCAGCCAAGGGCGACATAGACGAGGTAAGGGTCTACGACCGCGCCCTGGGCAGCGATGAGGTCGAGGCCCTCTACAACCAGTACTACGAGACCTACGCCTACAACGCCTTGGGCAACATCACCTCCAAGACGGGGCAGGGAAGCTACACCTACGGTAGCCAGCCTCACGCCGTCACCAGCACTGCTATGGGCGGGAGCTTCGTCTACGACCTGAACGGCAACATGACCTCCCGCAACGGCGCCACCCTGACCTGGGACGTGGAGAACAGGGTGACGGCCTATGGAGGCACCGCCACCTTCACCTACGACGGGGACGGCGGCCGCGTACTCAAAGCGGAAGGCGGCGACACTGTCCACTACGTGAACCGCTATTACGAGAAAAACGTGACAACCGGCGTTGCGACGGTCTACTATTGGCATGGAGGTAAGCTTGTGGCGGTGAAGAAGGCTAGCACCCTGGAGTACGTGCACACGGACCACCTGGGCAGTGTAAGCCGCACGACGGACACAGGCGGTGCATTGGTGCGCCGTGAGGACGACTTCCCCTACGGCACCGTGCGGGCTGAGAGTGGCGCAGCGCCAACGGAGCGCAGCTTCACGGGCCAGCGCAGAGACGGCACGGGGTTGCTATTCTACAACGCGCGCTACTACGCCCCGTCCATAGGGAGATTTGTGAGCGCTGATACGATAGTGCCTGATCCAAGCAACTCGCAAGCACTTAACAGGTATGCGTATGTTTACAACAATCCCCTTAAGTATGTCGACCCGAGCGGACGCGTTGTGGAAATCCATGGTATAGATGTAAATCACATAGATGAGGTCGGTTTTGGTACTGCCTTCGGCTCTTCTTCGGAAGAAGTCCGGCAAGCTGCGCATGACCTATGGATTGCTTATCTTAATCTACGATGGGCTGTGCGTCAGTTAACGAACTATCTTGAAAATGAACTTGTAAATGCAAATGGCCAAAGGGTTGTTGTCAACATTGAGATGGGAAAGACAGCGAATGATAAGTTTTCTGGACAAGCGATTCCTTATGGTGTCTCTCAGGTGGAAAGGGTAGAAATACGCATCGGCCCAGTCTCGAGTGGAAACATAGGTAAGCTTGCAGGCCAACTGGCGCATGAAGGATTTCACGCCGCAGTAGTTGTAGCAATGAATCTCGTACCTACATCCCAGAATTTCGCTGCAAATGAGGCCTTTGCCTACTCCTTGCAGTACCAAGTTGAGCAGTTTTTCAACAGAGGCCATGGCCAGGGCTCTGAGAGAATGAAAGGCATTAATCCTTGGCTGGACACAGTTCAGCTTGAGAGTAGGCTTCTTAGGGCATCTTAATCCTTGGCTTGGCTTGGTTATAAGCCAAGCTCCGGGGAACGTTTGTCAAGTTGGGCATCGACAGACAAGAGCGGAGACTTGTTCTTGGACGTCGCCAAGTCGGTGTGGATCAAATAACTTTGGCAATCGAAGGGTATGGAACCACACAAATAGCGTGTGAGAGAACAAGGTCACAATGAGGAAGAACGCAAGCTACCGTAAAATCGGGGGTCTGGGTCTAATATTCCTTCTCGTGCTTTCCTTTGCAACATCAGGTTGTGCAGGCGACGGAGAGTCCGTTGTGCGTAGTGCTGCAGCCAATTTCTCCTTCGGGTATCCACCAACCTACCTGAAGCCATACGTACAGAATCTCACAGAACACTCAACCTCTGCGTCAGTCAATTTCGCGCATTCTGAAGAAGGCCGGAGTGCAGATGCCTTCATATTTATCGACGTAACAAAGGCCAACGACTACTATCGCGACTATCGCTCCTTGATGGAAGATAATCTCATCTGGGCTCAAGAAGGGCAAGAGGAAGACAGGTTCAAGATTGAAGAACGCTCTCCGGTTACTGTTGACGGCGCCCAGGGTGAAGTAGTGGTTTTTCGCTACATCACGTTTGAACTTGCGGATGTCGGTACTGAGCTTGGGGGAAGACCTGCAATATCCTATGAGGCATACTTTCAAGGGAATGGGCTGTTATGGTCGATTATAGTTCAGTCAATAGCATCCAGGGCCGATGAAGCCAGAGCGGACTTCGAGCATGTGATGCGGAGCTTCAGGTTTCTGGATTGAGCGTCTACGATGCCGCATCCTTGCAACTGGCGAGGCAAGTCGGCATCACTCTCGCCTCCTATGGAGGCAAGCTTGTGGCGGTGAAGAAGGGCAGCACGTTGGAGTACGTGCATACAGACCACCTGGGCAGCGTGAACAGGACGACGGCCACAAGCGGTGCGTTGGTGAGAAGCGAGGACGACTTCCCCTATGGCAGCGTGCGTGCTGAAAGCGGCATAGCGCCCACGGATCGGAGCTTCACCGGCCAGCGCAGAGACAGCACAGGGCTCCTCTTCTACATTGGAAAGATTAAGTACAAGGGCCGGCTCTACCAGGGGGAACATGAGTCTATGGTCCCGGTGGAGCTATGGGAGCAGGTCCAGGCCATGAAGCAGCTTCGACCCAGAGTCAGGAAAGTGCATGGTCACAAAGGCATATTGCAGGGAATCGTCTACTGCGTACGTTGTGCAAGCTCCGTCCAATCGGACCGACATAGGTTCGGGGCGCCCATGTACAGGGAGCGTCATTCGAAAGAATGCATCACCAATGAGCGTTCTATCATGGCCCACGTTCTGGATGGTCAGATAGAGGACATAATGACATCCATCTCGCTCAGGCCTGACTGGATAGGGAGGATGGCGAAGATAACGGTGGTGCGCAACGACGGACCTAGCCTCGAATCCCTCAAGGAGCAGAAGAGAAGGCTCAGCAGGGGATACGCTGATGGAGGCTTCTCGGACGCAGAGTACGGAGCGAAGATGGCTGAGATAAACCGGAGGATACAACAGAGTTTGTGTTTAAGTCTGCCAACCCATCAGGAAGCGGCGGACTTGTTTCAACATGTAGAGAATCTATGGAAGGAGGCGACACCAGAGGAAAGAAGGAAGCTCATGGAACCGCTAATAGAGAGAGTGTTTGTGGACATCGAGGGTAAGGCGATATCAGCTATCGTGCCATCAGCGTCGTTCCGCAGTCTGTTGGGAATGCGATAGAACGGCATAACGGCTCCAAGGCTTCACTGCTCTCGATGGAAGAGGTCGAGCAGGGCAAAGTTTGGACTTGGTGGAGACGGGGGAGAGCCTGTCTCAGAAGATATTTGGGCACCGAAGATGGTTTTACTGAAATAGGGAGTCAGCGCATAGATTCTGTTGATGTACCAATCCTCGATCGTGAACTTTACCCTAGCAGGCTGGGACTGGCCTACGAGACCCTCTCCAGTGGCGCCAGAGCATCTGGAGATTGAAGGCTGTGGCAAGAAGGGCTGTTTCAAAGACGCAGGACGAATTGACGAAACAACTCGTCGTCAGACTGCCTTTAACCTCCTTTCCTATCGAAGATAAGCCATATTAACTCAGGAGCAGTGGTCAACTAACCCTTGAACTGCCTATTGTCCTTCTTTAGAACACTGATCAACTTCGGATATCCTGTAGGAACCACGACATCGGTAATTCACGCCCCAGCCCGTGTTCTTTGGCAAGCTGGTAGACTTTGTATGCTGTGGCCGTATAAGGCGCGGCAAGGCCTGTACTGGTAAAACAGGTGATTTCCTCATCGCTGACCCGACCGGGGTTCTTTCCTAAGACAACATCAGAAAGGGATGCCATCTTCTCTTCGTCCATCGTTAGGCGCTCTCTACGCAGCCAAGTATCGTCCACATCAGGGTTTACGTGGTCTCCCATAACCCCTTGCCTATTTTCTGGAGGTGCCGCAACGTAGTGTTCCGTTGTTTGAGGTCGCGAATAAACGTATCGGTCACAGCGTCGGAATACCTCGTCATCCATCTCCTGATACAAACTGGATAGGACATGCATACCAGGTTTCAGCAGTTCGCCCCGGATGATGGGTTTTCTAGAGTTGGTGCATGAGGCAACTATGTCCGCGCCCTCCCACACTTTGCTAGGATTGTCTTGGGCTAAAACAGGAATGCCCAAATCCTCAGTCATTTGACGAGCAAATGCTTCCCTGTGATCTAGGTTAGGGCTATATACATTGATTGTCTTAATCGGCCTGGTTTTGGCTATTGCCCATGCGTGAGTAGTCGCCATTCCTCCAGTTCCAAAAAGACCCAAGGTGGACGCGTCTTCTCGTGCCATGTATTTTACGCTGATGCCTCCAGTTGCGCCGACTCTCATATGCTGGATATGGCCACCAGTCATTATAGCCAGCGGAGTGGCGTCCTTCGTGCTGAACAGTAGTACAAGTTCACACCATTTGCCTGGTGTTCCAGCGTAATAGTCAACACGACCTTCCGTTGACACACTTATGTTGGACTGCAGGCGAATGGCCATGACTCCTAGCTTCGTGACTCCGGCAGCCATAGCACCCCAGCGGTACCAGTCTTGACCCTCTGAACGTGGTATGTAATGTCTTGCTCTGGTACTGGTTACCCAACCCAATCCGTACTCCCTGTAGATATCCTCTACAGTTTCTAGACAGTCGTCCATATTGAGCACTTCCTGTGCCACGTTATCGTCAATGAATAAGATATTCATCTCTCGGATCTTATCGTTGGCATTGGGGTCAGAGCGGTAAGTGACGTAATTTACTTGTTTCATGTTCTTCTCCTAATCAACTTCACGTATGGCGCATTCTTGCCGTCGAGGCGTCTCCGCACATTTGGAATCCAGGTGATTCTAAACAGCTTTTCATTTAGATTACTTCGAATCAAACATCTGAACATTTGAATATCCGTCGGGCACTGTCCTCAAATACTTTCCCTGAGGTTATCACCGAGCCGTCAAGCACATCAATTTGGTATTGTAAACTCAATGGTACTTTCAGTAACATAATTGATCAACTATTTGGTTTAGATTGTGTTATTCTGCAGCAACAACGTAGTGTAGAAGTAATGCTAGCTCATCCAACTCTCATCTGGTGACCGTGACGTGGGTATGACAACAAGAGAGTGAAAGGAGAGTCCGATGGCAGAGCGGATAATGGACGGGGGCGAGATTCTCATAGAGGTTTTGAACGCCCATGGCGTCGAATACATCATCGGCAACCCTGGCTCGGAGTCGCCTCCTATGTGGGAGGCCTTGTCGCGCAGGAAGGTGGAGCAAGAAGAAGCCCCTAGCTACGTCAACTGCCGCCACGAGTCCCTGGCTGTGGGTGCGGCCGCTGGGTACTACCTGGCCACAGGTAAGCTGCCAGTAGTAACCCTGCATACCAGCTCGGGTAGTCTCAACTGCGCTACTAGCCTTAGAGGCGCCCGCCATAATCAAATCCCGATGGTAGTTTGTGCCGGAGAGAGCGTAGCTATGGTGAGATGGAGGGACTCGACCCTGGCGCTCAGTGGTTGGGCAGCCTGAGCGATATAGGCGGCCCCACCCGACTGTTGGACCCGATCATGAAGTGGGCTATTACCGTTCGAACTCCTGTGACTATGGCGGACACCATCCATCGCGGCGCCTGCCAAATCGCCATGAGTCTGCCCCGGGGACCGGTGTTGGTCAACACGCCATTGGAGTTCATGCTCCAGAAGATCGCTGTCGACCGCATCCCTGCCCCTGCGATCCAAACCGCTGTTCCCCAGGCTGATTTAGCCATCCTCGAACAGGTGGGCTACATGCTCCTAGATGCGAGGGATCCAGTACTTCTCACTGGGTCGGCGGGACAGGACCCTAGGGCAATGGGTCATCTAATAGAGCTAGCGGAGCTGTTGGCACTGCCAATAGTAGAGGCACCGGCACCTGAATTCACAAACTTCCCCACCAGTCATCCACTGCACCAGGGCTATGAGACTCGCCCCTTCCTGGCAAAGGCCGACGTCATCCTGCTGGTGGAGTCGTCCACTCCGTGGCATCCCCCTTCCCAGGGTCCAGACCCAGAGTGCAGGGTAATAGAGATGAGCGTAGATCCTTATAGGCGGCTGAAGCCCTATTCGGGCTATCCTTGCCACGTGCAGGTCGCTGGCAACGTGACCACCAACCTCAAGGGACTCGTGGAAGCCGTTAGAGCTATGAGGCCCGGCAACGGCTCCCTGGCTGCCCATCTCAAGACGCGGGCCTCATCTCTTCAGGCAACGCACCAGCAGAGGCATACAAATGTGCGAGAAGAGGCCTTGTCAGCCAGGGAGTCGTATCCTATTGAGCCTGCCTGGTTGTGCTACGCTTTGAATGAGACCATTCCCGACGATGCCATTGTGGTAGCTGAGCTTATCGTGCACCGTAGGGTATTGGACCGCTATCTAGAGCGGACTAGGCCTGGTAGCTACATGCGCAGCTTTGGCGGCCTGGGCCAGGGACTGCCCAACGCCTTAGGCATGAAGCTGGCCCACCGTGATCGGCTGGTGGTGGCCCTTGTGGGAGACGGCAGTTTCAACTATAACCCTGTGCTCGCCTGCTATGGCATGTGCCAGGAGTACAGCTTGCCCATCCTTACCGTCATTTTCAACAATGATGGCTACGTCTCTCAACAGAGACACCTAGAGGAGTTCTACCCGGAGGGCTTCGGTGCTAGGGGCGGAGGTCAGAACCTAGCAACCATCATCAGGCCTCGGCCCGACTACCCAAAGCTGATAGAGGCGTTTGGGGGGTGGGGCCGGGCAATAAGCCATCCCCAAGAAATCATCCCAGCTATCAGAAAAGGCATAGAGGAAGTTCAGGACGGCAGGCCTGCCTTGGTGGACGTTTCCCTGGCATGGTAGCCGGAAGCAGGCCAGGGGGGCATACTTACTGGGAGCATCAGGAATGTCCAGGCTAAGGAGGCCGCTATGCTCTAGTT
This sequence comes from Dehalococcoidia bacterium, assembly GCA_965249025.1. Classification (GTDB taxonomy): domain Bacteria; phylum Chloroflexota; class Dehalococcoidia; order Lucifugimonadales; family CAYTFF01. Next base: position 622,869 of record OZ252215.1, read on the forward strand.
GGGCAGAAGGTTATCTCCAGGTTCTTATTGCCACCATAATTAACCTACAGTCGTGGAGTCCCCCGAAGGTAGCCCCAGAATTAAGGGCCGCGTATTCAACGCCCAAACTCTTAAGACGTCAATTACCGGGTCAGACCATACTCGGTTGTGTCCAATAGTCGGTTCCTATCATTAGCTGCGGATGTCTCGCAAAAACCAGAACATAGGGAGCTTGCGACTTAGGTCCTTCTCCTTAACGAGTTGGTAGATCTTGCATGCCGTAGCGATAACCTGTATAGATATCCCACTGCTGGTAAAGCACGTAATTTCGTCGTCGCTTACCCGGCCAGATACTTGACCTAAGATGACGTCGGAAAGGAAGGTCTTCTTATCTGCTTTGCCAGAACGCTTTTCTGTAGCCAACCATTTATCATTTTGTTCAGGGTTAACAGGGTCATCAATAAGTCCACCCCGCTGGGCAGGAGGGCTGACGGGATGTGCTCCCCCCTGCCCAGATACGTATATTTGCCGAATGCTAGTCCCGTTACCGCTCTATCCAGGTATCCCTTATATTCGGGTGCGAGTCAAGGAATTGAAAATAGCCATGTACTTTATCGCTTGCCACAGTGTTGGACACCTCGTGAATCAGGTAGACCCAGGGTGCATCTGCCGTTATCAACCGCTGGGCCTGGTGGTATAGCTTGGCGGCTTCCTCCACATCGTAGATACCCTTGGCCTTGGCAAGGAGTCTGTCTACCTCGGGATTACTATAGCCCATCACGTGATTGTACTTGACACCTGTCTCGTAAAGCACGCCGAGATATATGCCAGGGTCTGGGCGGGTTCCCATGCCTGTGCTGAGCGGCGAATCCCATTCCCCAGTTGTCCAGTCGCTCCAGTATGTATCGGCCTCATATGGTGTTACATTGGCCTGTATCCCTACCTCCGCTAGCATCGCCTGGATGGCCTCACACCACTCTAATTCGAAGGGGATTCCCCGGCAGCGCTGGTCATAGCTGAACCCGTCCTTGTATCCGGCCTCAGCCAGCTTCTCCCTGGCCTTCTGGGGATCATATTGGAACATCTTCAAGTCAGAATCGTGATATGGACCAAAGGACTCGCCCATTTGGGCATAGGCTGGGCTGGCCATACCTGTCCACATCGCGTCAACCAAAGCCTGCCTGTCTATGGCATATGAAAAAGCCTCTCGCAGCGCCAAGTTGTCCCAGGGAGCTTTGTCCGTCCTAAACCATAGGCCTCTGGTCCTCTTGCCCTTCTTCAAGACCACTTTCAGGCCCGGCAGGTCCTGGGCCAGGAGCACGTCGGGGGCGCGGAGCTCGTAGGCCAGGTCTATCTCTCCAGTGCGTACGTTGGCGAACCGAACGGTCCTGTCTGGTATCATGGGCATCACAATAGAGTCCAGATATGGGGCACCCTTGTCCCAATAGTCATCTACGGCCTCTACAGTCAGGTGGCTATCTACAACCCACTCAACGAACTTGTACGGGCCCGAGCCAACGGGGTTTCTGCCGTAGTCTCCCAAACGTTCGGCGTATGAGTCAAACTTCTCCACTGCCGTAGGTGAGACTATCATGCCCTCTCGGGCCGCTAAGCGTGTAAGAAAGAACCTTGAGGGACTGTCTATCTTCATCCTCACCGTCTGCTGGTCTATCACCTCTACGCTTTCCAGGCCTTTTAGCAAAGCTCTCACATGGGATCCGAGCTCCTCATCTAAATAGCGGTCAAATGTCCACTTCACCGCATCAGCGGACAGGATTGTCCCGTCGTGGAACTTCGCACCCGGGGCCAGATGAAAGGTGATGACTGTCCCGTCATCGGAAATTTCCCATGATCTAGCTAGGCCGGGCTTGACTGTAGAATCAGGGGTATTGTCTACCAAGGTGCTATACATTGTGAACATGGCGGGCGTAAACCCTCTATTTGGTTGGTATGCAGGGTCAAGGCTATCGAACTCGCGAGTGAGGGCGAATCTGAGCACCCCGCCGTACTGAGGCTGTCCTTCGGGTGCTGTAGCTGACGTAGTGGCTGGTGCCGCTGTAGGCGCTGGAGCCGCCGTGGGGCGAGGCGCTGGAGTTGGCGCGTCCTCAGCTCCACAGGCCAGAGCAAATACAAGCAAAGCGCTTGCAACTACTCCCAGAACGCCAAGGCCAAGATAACGTTTCCTCTTTCGATCCATTTGAATTCCCTCCTTGCTATGGTTCATATCGGATAGCGCTTGTTTGGGAAGGCGCTGGACTAACCACTTAGTCATCCTAGTTATGAGCCAGTCACACTAGAAAATTAAGTGTGTATTTAATACCACAATCGGAAGGACATGTCAAGGCGCTTATTATTTGTGAATCATATCACACACGCCTAGGGCGATGCTTAACTGTATAGTCAGAGAGATTGAGGAATTCGTAATGTGATGCAGCGGCTATCTACCGATATGAAATGGAGTAGTTGGGTGCCAAATGGGTAATACTTGACACGGTATCCATTCTGGGTGTAGAAATGGCTTATCCATTAAGACTGGGTTTCGTGCTGTTCTCATACGCATTTAGCTTCTTGACAGCTACATGCAAGAGTCATGAGGGATTGATTCCTATCGCGGAGATGAATCGCTGATTTCTAACTACGATCTCGATCGGCTGGGTGCCCAGCATTTAGACACTTCGAGAGGGGGAGCGAAAGCTATTGCCTTCACGCGCTGCTTGAGTTGGGTAAAGGTGACTTCCTTGTTTTGAGAGTTCTAGCTGCCACTTCACTAGTCTCTACTTTTGTAGTGTCGCCATATCGCAGAGCGACGTCATCGAAAACAACAACGGCGTCTTTGGCCACTGTGAAATAGCCGTGGTGTCCACTAATGCACTCCTCTCTAGTAGTGTGGATTCCTGAAGCTTTTCCTAGCCCTAATGGAAATCTAGATCGCCAGTTCTAAAAGAGGTTGCCTATGAGACTCGAAGGGAAAACAGCGCTTGTTACTGGCGCCACTCGTAACATTGGCAAGGCTATTGCCCTGGACTTCGCTTCCGAGGGCGCAAGGGTCGCCATAAATGCCCGCTTCCATAAGGAAGAAGCGGAATTAGTTGCTTGGATGGCGAGAGATATGGGAACTGAAGCGATAGCTGTTATGGCTGATGTTTCGGAAGCAGTTCAAGTAAGAGAAATGGTACACATGGTAGTATCGGAGCTTGGTCCTATTGATATTCTGGTGAGCAATGTGGGCGTCCGCATCAAAAAGCCATTTGATCAGATGTCCTACGAGGAATGGAGACACGTTTTGTCTATCAACCTAGACGCCTCTTTTCTGCTAGCCAGGCAAGTGGTTCCTTCTATGAAGCAGAGGCGTTGGGGACGCATAATTACCGTCTCTGGCGTAGGAGCCGTTGCAGGGGCATCGGAGTGGGCTCACGTATGCGCCTCCAAGATGGGTCTTATAGGATTAACCAGAGCATTGGCTGTGGAGCTTGGACCTTATAATATACTAGTCAACAATCTCTCTCCAGGCGGCGTCAGAGACGTAGACTACGATGGTGGGAATGGTTCCAGGGTGCCACCGCCGTCCACACTCATGGGACGCGTCGGACGACCTTTCGAGGTTGCCCGGGTGTGTACTATGCTGTGTTCCGACGACGGCGGGTGGATCACGGGACAGACCATCCACATTGACGGGGGGTCCCTTAGAATAGGCTCGTAACAGAATACCTCCTTAATCTGTTGGATGTCCCGTACCTGCGTGCGCCTTGATCTTATTCGTCCTTCAGGTGATCGACAGCGTCCATAAGTTTAGAGTTGGCCTTCTCTACCCTTCTTCTTGTGTCATGTAGCCACACTCTGTGGGATCTAAGTTCCTGTCTCCCTTTCTCTATTTGCCGCAGGACGTCTTTCGGATTGGTGCTGCCAGGCGTGATACGACTGCGGACAAATCTCACGGGGTCCATGGACTCCATGAAGGTGTCTCCGTCTAGTCGAGGAGGGGCAATGCCCACTTCCTGGGCTGCTTCGTCCAATAGCCGAGAATCTATTTCGGAAGGGGAGCGCTGGTTTTGCACCGCAAGTCGCACCAGACGTGCAACGATTTCATGAGCGTCGTGGAAAGATAGTCCCCTTCTTCTGACTAAGACGTCGGCCAGATCATTGGCCGAGGAGAAGTCTTCGTTCACTAATTGGAGCATTCTTTCTCTGTCCACCTTGAGCCGACCTAGTGTTTCAGCGTTAATTTTGAGAAGGCCTTCCACAATGGGGCCGTAGTGTTCTATATTGGGTGCTTCTAAAAAAGAGTCGGAAGATGAGGCTCCCATCAGCGAAGCGAGGGCAGAGCCTGGCCAACCGGAAGCATGGCGGGCTGCGACTCTGGTATGTTCCCATACATAGGCGTTCTTCTTCTGAGGCATGATGCTGCTGCTGCCTGAGTGCTCGTCGGCTGGTTCCACCATTCGGAATTCGTGTGAACTCCATACGTAGAAGTCGCTGGCCAGGTAGTGTAGGGTAGTCATCAGCATTGAATAAACGTTTGCAACTTCGGCTCGGTATATGTAAGTACGGGACACGCGGGCGTTTTCCGTATTAGACTGGAATCCCAACAACTCCCTCGTGCGATCACGGTCAATAGGCCAACTTGTGCCGGCAATGGAAGCAGTGCCCAGGCAGTTCACATCGGTGTGATCGTAGGCTAGTTGCAATCTTTCTAGATCGTCGACGTGCAGCCAGAACTGCGCCATCAGGTGGTGGCCCAGGGTTATGGGTTGAGCCGGCTGAAGGTGCGTATATCCGGGCATGACGGCATCATAGTATTCCTCGCCTTTGCCAAGAAGCGTTTCCTGCCAGCCAAGGAGGGCTTCGATGACCTGGAGTAGATGACCTCGAAGATGAAAGCGCATTATAGTGGCGTCGCGGTCGGTCCGGCTCCGGGCGGTGTGCATTCGTCCTGCAATATCAGGGCCGATCTCCCTGCCCAGATAGGACTCTATTTGAAACAGTGTCCCATCCTTGGAGAAGTCCAGAGGTATTGACTCAGGGCCGCCATTCATAGCTTTCAAGAGAGTGTCGCATATAACCGCAGCATGTTTCTTTTCGATAATGCCCTGTTCAGCCAGCATAACGGTATGCGCCAGATCTATTATGATCTCGGCGGAGAACCGGTCGGGGTCCCTCAGCATCATCACACCAGGACGGTTGACTATCTGCTGGAAAAGCTCTGTTGGTGGAGTGCCTAGTCTGCCCTGGTTGAATTGAAGAGTGTCGCTTTGTCTGGTCCTTTTGTTGTCATCCACAGCAGTGGTCTCCTTCTGGTTACTTCTATGGCTCGGAATACCCGCCCACTGGAAACTTCACCCCATGGACGTTTTGATAGTCTACAGGGGGAGTTGATTTCCACCCTTGGAGGAGCTCGGGGGCTGGCAGATAGACCTCGACACCGAGAGGCCGGCATGTAGGTGCAGGATTACCAGCGTTAGGGCCCCACGACGGGACTGAAAGGTCTCCCGAAGGACAGGTCGAAAGGGCGCACAGCAAGTCTATCTCCGCGAAGAATTCGAAGAAGTCACCTCTCTTGGCGGGGCTCGCCTTGACAAAGTATCGGTCATCTTCTTTAGTGAGTCCAGTCACCTGAAAGATATTCAGGACGTCATGCACGTCGAACTCCGTTAGGCGGTAGGGCTGGACTGCCCTCACAAGGTTGGAATGGCAGCAATAATCGAAGTCCTCGCCAGTCAGCATCTTGTGCACGTATGGGTCACAACGTGTTCCAAGCAAATCATGGCAACCGGCACCGTCTTCGTCGAGTCCATAGTTTATTGTGTCGTCGGTGATAGTAAGCATTGGGCGTAGGTATGGCAGGGTCGACCAGAGGCGGTCGTACTTGGTGACGTGGGCGCTATGGAGTTGCCTTGTGCGCGAAGCCCAAAAGCGCTCGCGAGGGTTGTGAAGGTTCCAAGCGTTGAAATCTCCGACCTGAGGACCTTCGGGAACGACGATGCGGCAGATCTGGCCCGCGAGAACTGGCCATGCCTTGCCGGAGCGGGCTGGAATAATGAACTGGCTGATTTTCTCTCGCTTCTCCGATTCTCGGGCAAGGCGGTCGTAGAAGGCGCGATCGACGTCGATGGGTGTATCCGGCATTCTGGAGTAAATCACATATGGTTTGGCCATTAGGACGCTCCATGTATTAGGTTACGCCAAAGTCTCTGCGGTGTGGTTCTCAGAATGAGAATCTCCAACGTGAGGCCCTGCTATTGATAGAATCTGATCATTAGATTCGACGTGCCTCCAGGCAATTGCTATTACAAAAACCAAAAGACTCAGTGGGACAGATCCTGGCTTAGCTTAAGAAGATGGGCGGCATTACCTCCAAGCATCGCTTCAACGTCATTTTCGCTGAACTTGTATCCGTACTTTGCTCCCAAAGACGGAAAAGATTGAAAGATTTCTACACACTCCTTCATCGAAATGAAGCTGCGCTTGCCTGGGAAATCGGTGGCCCAGACAATGTGGTCTATTCCTACAGCATTGCGCATTCGGTCGATGGCATGAAGTGCCTCCTGAGGCCTGTCGCGAATTAGGGTGTGCCATTCCGATAGCTCAAGGATCATGTTAGGATGGCCTTGGGCAACAGCGACGCAGTCTGCCCACCATTCCCCACCGGCGTGACCCATAATCATGGTGAGAGTGGGAAAATCGGCTGCAACGTCATCGAATTCCAGGGGATGGCTATAGCGGCTGTACATTCGGGGATGGAAGGCCGGAGCGCAGTGGAAGATCACTGGCAGACTGTGGGCAACACATAGTTCATAGAAAGGATAGCATACCTTGTCGTGTGGGGAGAACCCACACTTGAGTGTAGTTTGAAGCCCTTGGCCCCCCATACCTTGATTCCACGTTCGAAGCTGTCTGCTGCCTCTGGCTTACGCGGGTCGATACCAAAGAATGGAATTATCCTGTCCGGATAGCGCCTGTATGCCTCGAAGACGAGGCGGTTCTCTTCCTCGATGCTCAGAGTGCCTTCTCCCAGCCGAGAAGTGAAATCAGCGACGAGCATCACGGTTTTGTCGACCCCCGCATCGTCCATCTCCTCAATTGTCTCTCGGGCAGTCTCTTCCCAGTTGAAGTCCGTTTGGGGCCTCTGGTACTTAGCTGCTAGGCCGATGAAAGCTGCACGGTGCCGCTGACCAGCGGACCACATATGGCGATGAAGGTCGATAATCATTGAAACTACTTTTCGAGCCGAACGCGTCCTAACTCTAGAACCGCATCTGTCATGATCACGTAGTTGAGGACGTTACTACCCATCTGGTGGAGGGTGAATTGGGAATCCCGAAAAAGTCTCTCCTGCGATAGTCTTATGGGTCTGTGCGTAAATGTGGTTAGCCCTTGTCACTTCGAAAATGTGGGACTCCTCCATGATCCGATCGATCTGAAGATTGCCGTATTAGCCCTGTTTTGGGAACCCATTAGAGTGGAAACACCGTGTATACTTCTGCCTTAATCGGGACGAACCATTATCCAACGTGAGTATTTAACACAACCTCACGCACTATGTCAACTCACTGACCGTTAAGGCACCGTCTACTATAGCTAGGATGTTGGCAGGTAAGGAAACCTATGATCAACGAATGTCATGCAACCACACACTTGTAACTGTAAGCTAGCCGCATTCTTAGCTATCCTGGATTGGAACTGACTGGTTGAAGTGGTTGAAATAGGGTGGCTTAATCTCTCCCTGAGCATCTTTGGCGTAAGAGGGAGCACTTGAATATCAAAGTCGGACCTCTCATTGGCGCTCGTCTGATCGAAACTTGGGGATTACCTTCTCAAGTGCTGCAAGTTTTGCCAGTAGCTATCCCGGCCAATATCAATGTGAGCCAGCATCTGTTCACATCAGGGAGACTGCCGAAAGCCCCTAGAATCAACCATTGTCGCATCAACGCGTAGCCCACGGATGCGCCTAAGAAAAGTTACTTAATAATCGAACACTTTATCCAAAGCATCTAGTAATTCTTAAACTTCTTCTTTCAATGGAGTCACCACGGTTACATTGTATTCATCGCCGTCTATCCACGCCCATGGACTATCGGGCCTCTTGGCTTCAGCCATCCGTACCTTTAGGAAATTATCTAGGGTTTCCTTGTCCTTCCAGAAGGTTACGTTGACGAACTTCAGGGGATCAGTGCTTGACTGCATGGAGTACCTGCCCATCACGCCTCCAGTTTCTTTACCCATTTGGCTAGTGCCCGCAATGAAGGCCTTAGCCTCGTCTAGTTTCCCTTCCTTCGCCTTGTGAATAGTCACCCTGGCAATCATGATACCCTCCCTGTTATGTAGTTTTCTATACTTATTCCGTCAACCTTGAAAGGCTGGCCTCTCAGCGTTGACCATCATTTGCGACCCTTTCAAAGTAGTCAACGGCCTCATCAATCGATATGACATCCGCATACTTCTGGTTCATATCGAATAGGTTGAGAGAGTGGGAAGTTTCATGCCTGTCAAAGGTACACTCCTCGACCAGACCAATACGGAACCGATACGAGCATCCATCAACCACCGTAGCTCGAACGCAGCCGCTAGTGGACTCGCCACAGGCTATTATCGTGTCTATGTCATTGGCTATCAGATGTTCTACCAGAGGGGTTCCGAAAAAGGCACTAGGAGCGGCCTTGCGCACCACTAGTTCGTCCGGTCGGGGCGTTAGCTCTTCCACAATATTGAACTGGATCTTCTTCTGCCAGTCTGGGATTTCACGGCCTCGCTTCTTAAGGATACCCCACGGGTTTGGAAAATCATCAATGTTTGTGCTGTAGACCACGAGAACCCCTTTTTCCCTTGCGGCTCGCAATAGCTCCTGAGTCTTGTAGACAGCATCCCAGCCCTCTAGGCCACAGCTAAAGGGCCACGTTCTTATTGACTCTAGTAGAGGTTGAGGTCGATCGCCCAGAGCAAAGTAGAAGTCGTCGATTATCAGCAATACGGGTTTCACTCCGAACCCGAAAGGCTCCTTCTTGGCTCCTCCCTGAGCTAGATGTGACTTGTCACGTTCAGTTAGAAACCTGTCCCAAACCCTCATCTTTGCCTCCTATATTAATGTACCCACGGACAAACCTCTCGGTTTCAACGTCCCTTGGCTAAATTGGCACCTGAGATACATCCGAAGATAAAGAGCTTTGCCTATATAAGTACCCGTGTGGTAGCTGGCCCCATGAAATCCTCCCAATATCTAACCTGCAGCATCAAGCTAGGAATTCTTCCAGAGCGATTTACAACGTGTCCTGCTGGTCAATGCTAATCACCCCCACATATCGATAAGATATGAAATCGTTCATCAGACGCCGGCTGACCACGGCAGCGCCAGACAAGCCTATCTACAGAGGTCTTCCCCTTTTACAATAATCAAAGATACTTGTCAAGTCACTTATTGGTTGGGAGCCTGGGCGCACTTGGTTAGACCAAGTCGTGACCATTTTGTTAGACCGATAGAGGAAATCGTAATGTGATGGGGCGATTAACTACCGACATGAAGTGAAGATGTTGGTTGCCAAAAGGAGAAACCTTGACACCATAGTCTCAGAAGGTGTAGAAATGCGATATCTAAAGGGACTCCTTACCGCGCGCAGTCGAAAACTAGGTCGATGGCGTTTCAGGAAGATGGATAGAGCTTACCTCGGGAAGCTCAGGAGATTTTGTGAGAAGCCGAACGTCCTTGGCGGCAAGAAATCCCGGTTATAGTCACGAGGAGAGCGATATGAAAAAGAGGCGTCTCTTAGCACTGGAGCCAGTCGTCCAAGGAGAAACCAACACCTTTTCGATAGCAGCTAGGGATCCAATCACTGGGGAGATGGGAGTGGCAGTTCAATCCCACTATTTTTCCGTGGGGTCCTCGGTAACTTGGGCCGAGGCCGGTGTAGGAGTAGTAGCGACACAGGCGTATGGCGGTGCCGACTTGGGTCCGCTTTTGATCGATCTGTTGTGGGAAGGCCAACCTGCCGCCGAAGCTCTGGAAGCAGGACTACGGCAGGTTGAGGGATACGAATTTCGTCAGGCCGCTGTTTTAGACGCTCAGGGTCGTGTGGCTGCCTACACAGGGAAGAGTTGCACCCCCGAGGCGGGCCACATTACAGGAGACAACGTCTCATGTCAGGCGAACGTCATGCTCAATGACCAGGTCTGGCCTGCTATGAAAAGGGCATACGAATCTGCTCAGGGCGATTTGGCGGATAGGCTAGTGGCTGCGCTGGAGGGAGGGCAGGCCGTCGGGGGTGACTTGAGGGGCCAGCTTTCGGCAGCTATCCTCATTGTGTCTGGAGAAAAACAATCCAAAAGAGGATTGGGTCGTTTGATGGAGCTTCGAGTGGAAGAGCACCCGAAGCCCATAGAGGAGCTAAGGCGGCTGGTGAAGCACTCTAGGGCCCATGGGTTCCTTCGCCGGGCGCGCGTTCTGGGTATGAATGGGCAGTTCAAGGAGGTCGCAGAGGCTATGAGGCAAGCGCTGGAAATGGTACCAGACCAGATGGAGTTCAGATTCTATTTGGCCGTGGGACTCTTTGGTGCCGGGGAGGAGGCGAAGGCGATTCGGATATTCAAAGAGGTCTTTTCGCTCCAACCACAGTGGGCGGAGCTAGTTCCGCGCCTCGTGTCCCGGCACATGGTAGCCGATGATCCACAGGTGATTCGGAAGATATTGGCCCAACAACCGAAGAAGTAGATGATCGATCACCAGGTGAGTGGGGAGTTCAAGGTGCAATCCATTACAATTCCGGCACGGCTAAGGTGGGTTCGAACACCTTATACGAGCATGATCATGGATCAAGCGCAACGACTCGACAGCTATTTGGAGCAGCGAGATGGAGGAGAGTCGAAAAGACCCGCTTTCACGGATGTAAGGTCGGCCATCTACAAAGGTAAGAACCTGTGAGAGGCTTCGCTTCCAAAGCTCAATCCGAGACATCCCTGTTAGACTTTTTCTAAATGGAAGGTGTGGGTCATTAGATTAGAAGAGATCTGTCTACAATCCATTACTGAGCTTTCCAAACTTTTGCGCGAAAGGGAAGTTTCGCCAATGGAAGTGGTGGAAGCTCATCTCGACCGGATCGATCGGTTGGACGAGAACATCAACAGCTTTCTACTAGTCCTGAGGGAGCAGTCGCTAATCGCGGCCCGAAAAGCTGAGAAAATGATTCTTGCAGGCAATTATATAGGGCCTCTACATGGCATTCCCATCGGATTGAAGGACTTGCTTCATCTCAAAGGCATACCTACCACGGCCGGATCTAGGATTCTAGCCGATTTTGTGACCACATATGATGCCGCTGTAGGAGAGCGGCTCAAAGAGGCTGGAGCTATAATCATAGGTAAGTTGAATCTTGATGAGCTTGCCCTGGGCGGGACCAACAGAAATCCTCACTTTGGCCCGTGTCGCAACCCTTGGGATACTACTAGAATTAGCGGTGGATCGAGTGGTGGATCTGCAGCAGCAGTAGCAGCAGGCTTGGCAATGGCTACCTTGGGCACCGACACTAGGGGGTCGATTCGCCTACCTGCAGCTTTTTGCGGAGTGGTGGGTTTGCAGCCCACCTTTGGGCGCGTAAGTAGGTATGGGATGGTCATAGCTAGGTGGACGATGGATCACATTGGTCCCTTGGCCAGAAGTGTGCGAGACATAGCATTTATGATGAATGCGATAGGTGGTTGTGACCTCAGGGATACCTACGCGAGTGATACTCATGCATCAGACTTTACAACTTCCATAGACCAGGACATTAAGGGCTTGAAGATTGGCGTGATTAGGGAAATTGCCCAAGAGCGGACGAACCAAGAGATAAAGGACGCTGTCGACAACGCTATAAACCACCTCGAGGGGCTTGGAGCTTTGATCGAGGAGGTGTCTATTCCTTCCTTAAGTTACGCTGATGCTGTCTCAAACATAATCTCATTATGTGAGACTTCCTCAAGCCAGGAGTCGTATCTTAGAACCCACCCTAATCGATATGGAAATAGGGTGCGGGAGCGATTAGAAACAGGTTCTCTTATGTTGGCGACCCAGTATTTAAAGGCACAGCAAGCTAGGCTTTTGCTCATCAGGCAAGTCAAACAAGCATTCAAGTCCGTAGATGCCTTGGTCAGTCCCACAGTTCCTACAGTGGCGGCAAAATTGGGTAAAGAAGGCATCCAGACTATAGCAGGGACACCTTTTGCTACATTCCTTCGTTGGACAAATCTAGTAGGCGTGCCCGCAATAACGGTTCCTTGTGGTTTTACAGCCGCAGGTCTGCCGATAGGCCTTCAGTTAATTGGGCCACACTATGGTGAGGCTACTCTTTTTCGTATTGCACACTCTTACGAGTCCAGCACAACATGGCATTTGGAGAAACCTTCTTTGTAACAGCTGAGCTAGGTTTTCATGACAGGGTTCCAAGATGGAATAAGAAACCGAGAGAGATAGTTCGCCCGTACAGGTTAGCTCTGATCTAAATATTGAATGTGAGGACACAGCAAAGTATACTAACCCATGCGAGATGACCAAAAAGGGCGGTCTGTGCCAGAGGCCATCAACGTATTTAGTGGTAGACCGGAACCTCTAGAAGTCTACGCCATTTTTGGTCGGAATACTTACTACTCCTTTGGTTTCGATAAGTTTCGTTATGAGCTTTATGCTGCAAGCGCCTTGCTGTGGTAGGCTGTCAGCGATGATGAGGCGAAAAAGGTGAAAAAACGAACAGTTGTAGGTAGTGTGAGGTCCTGTTGATTGAGTAGAGTAGCCTCAATAGGAGGGGAGCGGGCGTGTCGCGGGAGATATAGCAACGAGAGGGGGTTAGGACAGGGGCCTTCAACCCCTAGATTAAGGACTTGGTGGAGGTGGGTAAAAAGCGGTTTACCCGCGACATGGTACAAGACGCCACACGTCAGGAATTTGAACGCATCTGGTGAGAGAACAGCGATCAGAAATGGGGTTAAGAATGCAAAACTCTAGTGCCAAGTCCAGCGTGAGTATCACAATCAACGGAAGTCGACATGAGCTCTTTGTAGATCCCTCTCGTCCGCTGCTTACTGTGATAAGGGAAGACCTAGATCTCACGGGGTCCAAGCAGGCCTGCGATGACGGGGAATGCGGTAGCTGCATTGTACTGTTGGGGAAGAAGGGCTTAATGTCGTGCTTACTCCCCGTTTCCCGAGCCCAGAACAAAGAGATAACCACTATTGAAGGGCTTGCCGCCCAGCAAGCCGCATTGGCCACTGACGGTTATAAGATCGAGCTTGGCGAACTCCACCCGCTCCAGAGAGCCTTCCTAGAGCTCTCTGCCTCCCAGTGGGGCTTCTGTATTCCTGGCATGATTATGCAGGCGTCAGCCCTTCTTAATAATAAACCTAACCCGACTAGGGAAGATGTGGTGAATCATCTGGCCAGAAACCTGTGCAGATGCATGGGCTATAACAAAATAATAGACGCAGTTCTCTATGCCGCTGACCTAATGGGAGAAGGGGAAAAAGGGACATGGTAGCATAGCGACGATGGCCATTCAGTTGGGCAAAGTATTCAGCGCTTGGACATTTTGAACCAAGTTACTGGTCGGGCCAAATACGCCGCAGACCTAAAGATGGAAGGTATGCTACACGCAAAGGTGCTACGCAGTCCGCACCATCACGCTCGCATTCTGTCAATCGACATTGCTGAAGCTGAAGCAATGCCAGGAGTCCAAGCAGTAATAACTGGTAAAGACATTGGGGATGCAGGAGCCATGCTGAACGCTCGCCCTCAGCCCTTCCTCCTGGCGAGAGATAAAGTGCGCTTCTTAGGAGAGGCGGTGACTGCTGAAGCCGGGCGGTCTTGAGACTACCCCAGTTGTAGGGACGCCTGATGAAGCCGTTTACCTTCTTGCTTATGACCTCAAAGACCGTGAGATAGATTATGTATAGGAACTGAACGTCTTGACCAGCTATATGCTGGATCTTATCGTAGGTCTGGGCGCCCGCAGCAAAATCATATATTGTGGAGGCCTCTTCTATCAAGGGATTCAACTGTGGGTTGTTGTAGCCCGTTCGCAAGGCTGACCGTCCTTGTGATAGAGCCAGAAATCGAGGGTATGTGGGGTCTGCCTTGTGAACCAGCAGACTAACCCAAGTGGCGATAACCTTGCCCATGCCTCCTTTTTGTGTTCATCCAGAATCCATCTTTTGTCTTAAGGGAGCTACCCCAATTTAGAACCCCGTGAGATCATGGGAGTCACGAATGTTGACAGATCAACGATGGCTATTGAGTGCCTTAACCACACGATCTGGCGTAATGGGAAGGTCATAAATCCTGGCGCCGGTGGCGTTTTCTATAGCATTTGCTATAGAAGCTGGGCCCGGGGAGGTAGGCATCTCGGCTCCACCCTTAGAACCAAAAGGCCCCCCACTAAAAGGGGTTCCGGCTATTATAGTTCGCACGCTCACTGGCGCATCGCGAATCGTGGGCAGGCCATATCCCTTTAGAGTGCGAGTCTCCCCTGGAACGAAGTGTTCACTCAGAGCGTAACTCATGCCCATGACGACCCCACCCTCCACTTGGCCTTCAAAAGAGAGGGGGTTAATTACCCTGCCGACATCTGCGGCATATACGATGCTATTGACTCTAATTTGGCCCGTCTCTATGTTCACGTCCACCTCAGAGAGCTGGGAAGCGTAGCCATAAATTGGCCCTTGGGCCGCCTCGGTCTTTTCCAAGGTGAAGGTTCCTTCATACTTAAGAGGCGTGTCTTGCTCCAGCATGCGGGAAACCAAGGTTCTAAGGGACAGTCTCTCATCTGGCATACCAGAGGAAAAGGCGCATCCGTTTTGGAAACTTATGTCTTCAGGCCTCTCCTCTAATATCTCCGCAGCGGTCTTAAACACAGCTTCCTTGAGGTCTTTGCACGCCTTAGATATGGCTCCTCCGACATGCATAGATGTCCTTTGGCCGCTGGTGCCAACGGGATAGGGAGCCAGTAATGTGTCGCCATAAATCATGGCCACAGAGCTGAGTGGTAAACCTAGCTCTTCAGCCGCAATCTGGGCCAGCCCTGTTATGACCCCTTGACCTTTCTCCACCACTCCCACAAGGACTCTGACCTGGCCATCCTCCGTAAGCTCCACCGCAGTTCTCGCCGGTCCTAGCTTTCTGCCATGCCAACCGCCACCAGCATCCTCTCCCCTACCGCCGCCATTGACCTGCCACACGGCAGCTAAGCCAATACCTCGTTTCCACGGATGTGCAGGAGGAGCCGTTTTTACGCGCCCAAAGGCCTCTTGGTATGGCTGTCGTAGAGCCTCCAGGGTAGGCCTAGCGCCAACGCTCTCGTCTAGTAGCTCTCCAGAGGCCATATAATGGCCCACGTCCATGGCGTTGCGAATCCGCAGTTCAAATGGGCCCATTTGTAGCTTCTGAGCCAGCAAGTCCATCTGAGAATCCCAGGCGAAGGCTAGTTGAGGCATGTTGGTGCCCCGCATTGGAATACTACGAGGCCGGTTTGTACACACCTCGTATACTTTAATCCGAACGTTGAGAACATCGTATGGCCCGGTAGCCAGCAAAGCGATGCCCCCTGTCTGGCCAGTCAAGGTGGACTTCTTGTCAGTGACCTCCGGATGAGGTATCCAGCAGCCACCATCGCCGATAATAGTCGCGTCTATGGCAACCAGCCTCCCATCTTTAGTGGCTCCGGTCTTGTATCTGAGCACATAGGAGTGAGACTTGGAGGAACCCAAAAGGGATTCCTCTCTCGAATAGACTATCTTCACGGGCTTCTTGGTCTTGTAAGCAAGAAGTGCCGCGGTGCCGGAATGCAAAAAGTCGCCTCTCATCCCGAAGTTGCCCCCCATGGAGGGGCAGATTATCCGCACTTGATCATACCCAAGTCCCAAAAGTTCGGCGATCCAATCCCTTCCGACGAAGGGATGATGCTGGGGGCTGTGTATGGTCAAGCGACCCTCATGGTCAAGATAAGCCAGGGCAGCCTCAGGCTCCATAGCGGCGTGCTCCCAGGGTTGAGTGGTATAATTGTTCTCCACTATAGCGTCAGCTTCGGCGAAACCGCTGTCAACGTCGCCTTTGTCTACAACCCCCGCTAGGATCCAATTGTTGTAAGGTGGGTACAGTTGAGGAGAGTCGTCTTTCATTGCCTGCAAGGGGTCTAGAACAGGCGCTAAAGGCTCATATTCTACTCGAATCTTATCTACTGCCTGGGCCGCCACCTCCTCCGACACAGCCGCCACGGCAGCTATCGCCTCGCCCTTAAATCGAATCACGTCCTGAGCAAAGATAGTGTGCTGGGGCCTGCTATTCAGCATTATCGCGGGCCCTGTAACGTCCCTAGCTGTTACTATAGCCTCCACCCCGGGTATCGTCTCCGCCTGTGAGGTGTCTATAGCCAAGATGCGGGCGTGATGATGGGGACTGCGTAGCAGTTTAGCGTACAACATCCCCTCCATCTTCAAGTCTGCGGCATATTTAGCCTTGCCAGTAACCTCGTCTAAAGCATCCAGGCTCACTACGCTATCACCGAAGACGTGGCCGTCAGTCGAAGCCTTTCTAGGTCTCTTTTGACCACCGCGCATTAGCTCGGAGGCATACAGGATAGCGTCTATAATCTTAATGTATCCTGTGCAGCGACAGATGTTGCGAGAGAGCCTCTTGACTATGTCATCCCGCGTAGGATTCGGATTGCCAGTAAGAAGGGCATAAGCCTCCATGATTATTCCAGGAATGCAGAACCCGCACTGGGACGCGCCCAACTCAATAAAAGTCTCCTGGAGAGGGTGAAGATGTTCAGGGAGGCTAGCACCCGACTTTCGCTGTTTAAGATACAGAGGAGCTAGACCCTCTATAGTAATGATCTCCTTGCCTTGTCCTCTGGAGACAGGTAGAAGGCACGCCATCACACTTTTCTTGCCCAGGAGCACCATGCAACTGCCGCACTCGCCCGTATCACAAGACTTCTTGGCTCCGGTTAGGTTCAAGTCATCTCGAAGGACGTCAAGAAGAGAGCGAGAGGGATCTACGGCCAGCTTATGAAGACTCCCGTTTACGGTTAAAGCGACGGAAGCATTTCCAAGCGATTCAGCCATAGGCCCCTCTCACGTACACTTCGTGCGAGCAAGGGAGATATTTCCTTATTGTAAATTGCAATGCCAGAATGACTATCTCTCCATCCAAAGCTCCCTTAGTCTCAAGCGCAGGTCTGGCGGCTGGAAGAAGCCATGCATCTTACTGGTCATTACCGTGTACTCGGGCGGGAAGGCCTGAGGAATGAACACAGCGTCCTCTAATAGGACCATTTGAGCCTTGTCATATAGTAACCTGGCCTTGGCGGTATCGTATAGGGCGACTGCCTCATCCAGGAGTCGGTCATATTCGGGGCTGATGTAGTCGTGGGTATTGGAGCCACCGAGGGAGTGGAAAACGCGGAAGAGACTCTGATGAGGGTCGCCTCTGGGACTCCAGAAGTACATGCCCGCCTTGCTCCTCGTGCCCGTCCACTCTGGCCTAAAACTAGCCCAGTAGTCTTGCGAAACTACTGTTTTTAGATCAGCTTTAATTCCCGCTTCAATAAGTTGTGCCTGGAATATCTCACACCTTCGAATCTCTGAAGCGGTGCTGCGACAATAAATCGGGATGGTCAGGCCGTTAGGATATCCCGCCTGAGCCTGCAACTGTCTGGACTTTGCCAGGTCCCTGTCGTACATCTTGATATCCGGGTTATAGGCCCAGCTTCCAGGGGGTACGACGCCGTAGGCGGCCTGGCCTCGACCATCAAAGTAGACATCGACTATCTGTTGAGGATCGAAGGCGTATCCTATAGCCTTGCGTACGTTAATGTTGTCATAAGGAGGCTGGCTGATAACCATCCTGAAGCCATGGGTCCTGCCAGGGATTACGTATATATCTAGAGCCGCATTGTCCTCGACTATCTCTATGGTAGACGGGGTCACATACGTCACTACATCCGACTCGCCAGTGCGCACCATAGCAAGCTGCACGCTGACATCTGGGACGTCTTGAAGCAATACCTTATCGAGGTGGGGCTTTCCCTCTTCCCAGTAATTATCGTTCCTGAGCATGGAGTTGGTTCCGGCCAGCGTCCATTTTTCCATTTTGAAGGGTCCCGTGCCCACGGGCTGTACCCCGAAATCATCCCCAAGCCTCTGAACAGCGGTAGGAGAGAGGATATGTCCGGGCCGCTCGGAGAGCTGCGCAAGCAGAGGGCGAGAGGGCTGCTTCAGGTAGAACTTTACAGTATTGTCATCAACCACCTCGACTCTGTCTACAGCGCCACCAATTACCGACCTATAGGCGGAGCCTATGTCAGGATCCAGGACACGGTCGATGTTCCATTTGACTACGCTAGCATTGAAGTCCGTGCCATCGTGGAACTTGACACCTTTTTGCAAGCTGAAGGTGACGGTCTTGCCGTCGGAGCCGAATTCCCATGAGGTGGCCAAATCGGGCAGTATCCCGCCGTCGGCACCTAGCTGGACAATGTTGTTGTATACGGCAAACAGAATGACCTGCATTTCAAAGTTTCTGGTAAGGTGACCGTCTAGGGAATCGAAATCAAAAATAGTGGCGTGGCGAAGGGTTCCACCGCTTTGAGGTTTGCCCATCACAACAGGTGTGGCAGTGGGTAATACTCTAGTTGCCGTGGGTTTAGCTGGTATGGGCGTCGGCGCTCCTGGCACCACCACCACAGTAGGTTGAGGCACACCAGAAGGAGCCGCCGGAGCAGCAGGCTGTGCCGGAGCCACTGGTGCAGGCGTCGGCTCTGCAGAAGCGCAAGCCATCGCAAGCACAAGGATTGCGGCGAGCAACCCCATTAATACGATTATTCCTTTGCTTGGTAGGTGGTCTAGCATAATTGCCTCTCTTTTTTTTCTACTCTACGCCTCATTTTATTCACTTTCTTGCCGAAGGCTAGGCGCAAAAGACTTTCGTTGCATCACCCATGTTTCTCTTCCCGAATCATCCGATACGACTCAGCAAATATCTCTGTGAAACTCGCCAACCTTCCTGAAGCAATTTCGGCACTGACATTGCCTGTCTCTCCACGCCTAAAGTCATAAGATGATCTGCCGCCTATGTACCTCAGCAAACACCTCTTCTAGTTTTTTTCAGGTGATCTGACGGTCTATTCGAACCATTATGAAGTCCTCCAGGTCATCCTTGAGGAAATAATCTCCCACATCCTCGTATGGACGTTTCTCAGTGCCCGCCCCTCAAAGGCGGGCACTCTTAGGAGGAGGATGGGAAAGATATGACATACATGTAGCACTTTTGGCACAGTCTGTCAATATCCTTAAGTGTAGTGAAAGACTTTACATAAACCCAATAGCAATATCATGTTTCTTACTGAGAATGCACTAGATCACGTAATCACATGTGACGCTGCAAACGGAAATGTAGCGAAACAGCTTTTCGGGACCTTCACTATTGAGTCATGGCTCTCCAAAATAGTCTTGTTACCCTCAGATTGGAAAATGGCAATTCAACAAATATCTCCCAAAGGATTACCTTTTGGAGCTGAGAGACGGGAAAGTCGAACTCCCCCTGAAACGCAAGCTATCCGTACTGGTGGTCACAGCTCAGTATGCTAGGAGGCTTGACGTAGTTCGCGTCGTTTAACTGCGATCGTGGTCTACTTTTTCCGCGCTGCACGCATGAGCACGATCTTGCTACGTAGTCAGCTAATCATCTGTAACAAGTTGCGTGGTTGCCTAAGGACATCGATTATTCTGATAAAAAATTAGATGGACCGTTTCTGAAGTGTCTCCAGTCTTCAACAATTGTCAAACTTGAACTTAGTGACTGTTAAGCTTGCTGCAATTTGTTCATTCTAACGTTGTGCCGAACTGCTACATTCTTAGACATTGATGGTGAGTGTGGCCGGCATACATATTGCCTCTGATTCTGTAAACTATTGAATCAGGTAGGTTAAAACTACCAGAACGAGTACCCCCAGACTTCCTCATCGGAGCATCTCAATAATGAGGGACTTAAACGAGAGAGCAAAGGAGGAAGTCAATGATGAGTAAGATAAGTCAAAGGGGGTGGTTACTTTTGTGGATAGCAGCGTTCACCTTGTTTGCAGCGGCCTGCGCTGGGTCATCCGATGCCCATGGAAGCGGTGAAGACGGCATTGCGAATGAGGCGTTGACCGAAAGTAGTGCCAGTTCAATCACTAATGAGAACCCAGTCTCATATGACCCTGCTGTGGCCCAGAACGAAGCCTACTGGTACTCACGTTACAACCTTGGCCACCTAGTAATGAGGTCCGGGATGGGGATTCAATGGATGCCGCCGATGGAAAAGGTTCAAGAAATGATGAAAATGGCCCAAATATCAGCCGGTCCCTCGAACCCATACCTTGTGGAAGCCATTTACAGTTCAGGAGACCCACACTTGATCCAAGACTTTAACGGAGATGGAACCGATTTCTCGAACTTCCGTTGGGACCAGGCAAAGATGGACAAAGTAGTGACACCTCAAGCAGTGGCTTACACTATGATCAAGGAAGTTATCTGGGCCAAGTCTTTCGCCAGCGATGTGGAGGGAGCGAATCCCATGAATCACTTTAGGGCCTTGGTCCTAAGCGCCGAGGCTGCCGCACAAGCAAGGTTTGCCATGATGAATCTCCAGTCATCAGATGGCTTGCTTATAGCTGGCTGGAGGGATGGTCAGGTAACGAATACCAATGCAACTCCTCTGGATCAGATGGTTATGTTATGGGCGCTATCGGAACTGTCAGACTATGCTGGCGGCGACTATAGATGGTACGGAGTACCTCTTACGAAAGAGCAAGCTTTAACCTGGGCAGATGAACTTCTGGTTGCTGTAGGCGAGCATCTGAGGACTCGACCGGATTTTCTGACAGGCATGCCGTCTCGAGATCTAGGAGTCGCCCTTGCTGCACTCTCTTCATATGTCGGGTATGCTTAAATCGGTGAAGGCAAGACATTAGCCATTGAAACATTCATACCACAGTTGACTCTCGAACTTGTCGGCAGAATAGATAACGATGGCCGGCTTGAGACTGAAGGCAACTATAGTCAAGTTGTTACACAAGCGTCTGCAATCCAGGGACTCGTATTCGCCTTTCACATAACTGCTGAACAAATGCTTCAAGATGCAGTGCTAAACCTCTGGGATCACATGGACACTCTGTGGGACGATAACGCCGAAGTTTACGTTCCCTCTCGCGGAGATACCAGCTACCGGTACACGGCTAGGGATGTCGGCGATATAGTGGGAGCTTTCAATGCTTTGCTTAATGGACTATCCATAGACGTGAGTGAGCGGTTCGCCAAATTCTTCCACTCAGCGGTCAGCGAATCAGGGCTTCAGATAGCTGAGGGGGAACCTACGGGGGGTGACAAGGATACAGACACTATCCCTGGTCCAATAGCCGCCGGAGGTCCTTTCGGTCAAGGGCCCGTGCTGGCGACAGAGGTCGTCTATCGCACCTCGTCGAATACATGGGAAGTTATTGACTCGCGATTTACAACAGCTTATGCCATGTCTGCCAATAATCAATTCATGTGGATCGGAACATGGGCAGGCAAACCTTCGGTCACAGGACATGGAATCCCTAACAACTCGATTTTCGAGGCCTCACTATCTGCTAAATAGCAAATAATCGACAAGACCACAATATTACTCTTGCGCACGTTTTGGTAGCTTACGCAAAAGGACCAATGGTGTCAGTCAAAATGCCATTGGTCCTTTCACTCAAATTAGGGCACGCCCAGGATAAGAATTTCAGTCCCTGGATTGTCCAGTGATCTAGCTACTGGTTACGGTGATGTTACCATGCATGCCCGCCTCTTCGTGGCCGGTTATCGTGCAAATCGAGTCGTAGCTCCCCGCTATAGCGGGGATCAGGTAGAGGTCTGCCTGCTCACCCGGAAAGATCTCGACTGCCCTGAAGTAGGGTGCCTTGATCTCTCCCGAACTGTCCTGCGCTTTGCGGAACGCCACCGATTGGTAGAATGCCTCTGCGGTGAAGTAGTGTTTCACCGCCCCCACATTGACGATCTCCAGCTTGTAGGGCTTTCCCACCTCGAATGTGAGGTTCTCTGGCGCGAACGAGAATTCGCCCATCTCGACCCGCACCGTCTGCATTGTATCCCAATCGGCTGCGGAGACAAGATCAGAGGCATTCTGCACCCAATCGCCGTCTGCCACCGGGACTATGATCGGCGCCGGTGAGACCGGTATGCTACCGGTCACGGTGATGTTACCATGCATACCCGCCTCTTCGTGGCCGGCTATCGTGCAAATCGAGTCGTAGCTCCCCGGGATAACCGGCACGAAGTACAGGTCAACTTGGTCTCCAGGGAAGACCTCTATCGCCTTGAAGTAGGGTGCCTTGAATTCTCCCTCAGAGGTTTGTGCTTTGCGGAACGCCACCGATTGGTAGAACGCCTCTGCGGTGAAGTAGTGTTTCACCGCTCCCACATTGACGATCTCCAGTTTGTAGGGCTTCCCTACCTCGAATGTGAGGTTCTCTGGCGAGAACGAGAACTCGCCCATCTCAACCCGCACCGTCTGCATTGTATCCCAATCGGCCGCGGAGACGAAGTCGGACGCGTTCGCCACGTACGTCCCACCCGCGTGCACGTGGCCAGCGTCGGATGTCGTGGTCCCTGGCTGTCCTGCCAAGCCCTGAGCGCCTGTGGCGCCGATTGGACCGGTGGGACCAACATCACCCTGCAGACCAGCAGGACCGATGGGACCAATATCACCCTGGGGACCGGCTAATCCAGCAGGGCCGCCTGCACCCAGGCCACCAGTAGGGCCAGTTTCACCTGTACATGCGGCCAAGGCGACCATTAGAAGTGCCAAGGCACCTGTACTCAACAAAACCTGCATCCATTTCTTCATCCTAGCCTCCTTTCGAACTGCTTTATTAAGACTGATAACGGCCAATGCGTATTCTTTGTATCATGCAACGCTGTTACAGTTCCGTAACAAGGCAAGGTAGGGCCATTACATCTCCATTACAATCGCTGAGAGGAACGTACCTCACAGCCCC
The DNA here is from genome assembly GCA_965249025.1 of Dehalococcoidia bacterium. Lineage (GTDB taxonomy): Bacteria > Chloroflexota > Dehalococcoidia > Lucifugimonadales > CAYTFF01. The sequence goes on from OZ252215.1 coordinate 645,881, forward strand.
TTCGCCGATCCTGTCTTGGCAATTCTCTCCATTTGCCAATTATTGGGGTTCTCTAAGCCGTTGCCAGTGGCTTGAATTCGAGACTTGTTGAAGGAGTAGTTGTTCTCAATATGGCTGAAGGGCGCCCTTTCTGCGTGAGCCTCCAATTGCACCAACAAGTGCCGCCTTTTGAATTGGTCTAGATAGCGCGAGTCGAATTAGTGTGAACACATAACACAAGGTGCTGCTGGTGAGATTCTGGAGCAAGCAGACAGTGGGAGGGGTAGCCTACACATGCAGATGCACAACTCCGTGCCTGGCTACCTGGTCGTGGGCATCGATTTTGTAAAGAAGCACAGTCGACAAGGGCCCGTACGCTGAGGAGCGTTTGGAATTCTAGGGCCCTTTGACGGCCCCTGGTCTCCCACGTACCAAACAACATGTTCTCTTCATCAGGCACTCTGTCATTTAGCCTGGTTGGGTGCTGCCAGAACGCGTGAAAAGAGTTGACAGAATGGTCGGCAGCCTGCTCCACAGTTCATTTCCCTTTAGCAGGCATGCAATTGCCCCGAGTTCCAGGGCATGTTTGCGCATATCAGGGTCTAATTCCATGCTCATCAAGACTATATTGTGGTCAGGATTCTCACTCCTAAGAGCTGCCATAGCATCGAGTCCATTCATCATCGGCATGCGAATATCCATTAAGATCAAGCTTGGGCTTAACTGTCGAGCCTGTTCCAAGGCCTCTAGTCCATTGGCTGCTTCTCCTATGTTCAGGCATCTAGGTTCAGCTTGCATCATGCCAACTATGGCTTTTCGAAAGCGAGTTGAGTCATCGACGACCAATATCGTGTACTGCCCAGCGCAGTCTTTAAGTCGCTTCATGATGTATCTCCTTTCTTATTTCCCTTGCTGGCTCTACAGATGGCCGTCGATCAATCAGACTTTCCCTTATATTTCCCCTCACAAGCTCGAAATAGCTGAGGCGGGGTGTCACCATATGGGGCGACGCCTCTCGCAATCTCTAAGCATCCGTTTGTACTAGCCCTGCAGCAATACCTTATGTGTTGAAGATTCCAGCTTAGAGCGAGGACACATTACAGTTCCATAACAATCGTCAGAGAAGTTGTAACAATCCCATTACAATCATAGGCAAGAAAGAGAAGAGGGGGAGTCTGAGATGACTCCCCCTCTTACGATCGGCAAGGAACCAATGCCTACATGCTGCTTGCAAACATATACCCTACTCCTGGAACTGTTGAGATGAACTTGGGGCTTTGCGGATCCTCTTTAATCTTTTGGCGCAGGCGCCAAACTGTAACTCTAAGCACCTCGTGCTCGCCGACGTACCCGTGCCCCCAGACCTTTTGGAGAAGATCGTCACTAGTAATGGCTCTGCCTGCATTGGTTGAAAGGTAGTGTAGGACTCGGTACTCTGTTGGAGACAAGCGAACTTCCTGATTCTGCACGGTCACGCGGTGGGTAAGAAAGTCCACCCTTAGGGTTCCGGATGTGAAAGATGTCTGCTCCTGGGTAATCTCCGCTAATCGAGCCCGTCGTAGAACCGCCTCGACTCTAGCTAGCAACTCCTGTGCGGAGAATGGCTTTACAATGTAGTCATCGGCCCCTAGCCGCAGCCATTTCACTTTGTCATCATCGCTGCCCAGAGCGGTGAGCATGATAACGGGAACTGTAGAGAACTCGCGGATGCGGGCGCACACCTCAAAGCCGTCTTGGCCTGGAAGCTTGATGTCCAAGATCACGAGGTCGATGGGCCGTTGGGCAATGGCGGTAAGCGCCTCCTCGCCGGAACCCTCACAACCAACATGGTAGCCTTCCGCTTCCAGATTGAACTGGATCAGGCGCAAGTACCTGGGCTCGTCGTCGACCACCAACACGTATTCGCCGGCTATCTCGTACCTCCTCCATCGGGGGACGCCGACAGACCCTCATAGTCTGTTGCCTCGTCCACAAACCCATCTACGATGGGAAGAGTGAATCGGAACGTGCTGCCCGCGTTCGGGTTGCTCTCCACCCACAATTTACCGTCGTGGGACTCGACGATGCCCTTGCAGATAGCAAGGCCGAGGCCGGCGCCACGAATGCCCTTTCGCTGTGAGCTCTCACCACGGTAGAATGCTTGGAATATCCGTTTCTGCTCGTACGCAACGATGCCGTAGCCCTGATCCCTGATACTGATCACAGCATTTCCGTCTTCGCTTGACACGGTAACGCTGATAGTCGATGCAGGGTCTGAGTACCTAGCAGCGTTCTCCAACAGGTTGCGGAGAACCTGCTCAATCCTCACTGGGTCAACTAGCACGCCGATCCCAGCGCTATCGAGTTCGGTTACAAGCGCATAGCCCCTGTCATGGAGATAGGGCGAGATTTTATGTAGAGCGCCTTCTACGAGTTCTTTCAAGGATATCTCTCACCGACTCATTTGAAGCCTGCCTGCTTGTAGTCTTGAGGCATCCAGAAGATCATCAATCATCACCTGGAGTTTGCTTGACTCGTCAGAAATGACCCGTAGGAATTCTTTACTCGTGGTGGCATCCACCTATATATCATCCCTCAGCAGTGTGGAGGCGTATCCTTTGATGAACCCCAGGGGCGTTCGCAGTTCGTGGGATATTGTGGAGATGAACTCGGCCTTCATCCGATCCAACTCCTGCTGCGCCGCCACCCGAGCCAGCTCACCCCGTTGGCGGTCAATGGTAAGACTGGCTCCTTTGACCATCCCTACCAGAATTAAATACATTACCAGCGTGGCAGTCCCGACGATCAACCAACTCCGAAGACGCGCCGCCTGAATCTCTTCTACAAGGGCCTTCGTCTCCTCGTAGAATTCTACAGCACCTACGATCTCTCCCGTGTTGAACAAACGTAAAGGAGTGTAAGTCTCCTGCAGCCGAGAAAACCATTGCCTCTCGTAGTCGTTCTCAGGTTCGGATAGATCACTAATGTGAGAAACCGTCTCGCCACGGAGGGCTCCTTGCAATCCACGCCCCACCTGAAAAGTCATACCAACAATCTTTCTGTGCGGACTGTAGAGGATACGCCCGTTCCGAGACCACACCTTGAACGAAACGATCCTCTGACCCAGTTCAGTTTCGATTAGAAGCCTGTCGAGAGCTTCTATTTGATCAGGGCGTAGCTCCCCAGGCTCGCCTAGGTTCTGAAGATGAGGTGACACAGAGCTGGTCACGAAGGAAGCGGTTACCGCCGCCGTGCGAGTCATGACACCGCGCTCAATCTGCCTTGTGACCCACCAACCAATGATCAGCAATCCCGTTAGCAAGATGGCAAAGCTCACCAGAGCAAAGCGCTTAGTCAGGCTGATTTGAGAGAACAGCCTCAACAACCGACTGACTATCACATTGCTTTTCGCAATCATGATTGACTACAACCTGGAATCCTAAACATAAGTTTAGTGTAGAACCGTCCGTGGGTATTCTACAAGAGTCGCTGGTGGCCTGTCCCAGTTAGGTCCGTTGTTTACTAAGAGAATGAAGTTCCAATTCCTATCAGCCTGTAAAACCAACTGCTGATCGCCATGAAGTTTCCGCTAACGAGAAGGACTCCATAGCCAGCAATCAATGTCGCGCTTGCCAGGCCCATCCAGGGTATAACCTTCTCCATGCGAAAGAGGAGCGGGAGAACCTTGGCCATAGCTCCAAAGACCAACGGAATGCCCATGCCCAATGAGAAGAGGAAGAGGAGTGTAGCTCCCACCAGCGGAGACCCGGCCAGTCCTACGTAGAGGACCATCCCAATCAGGACTGCCGAACCGAAGCAGGTCATACATCCGGTGGCAAAGGTCACTCCCACCACCATACTCTCCCATGGTGAGGTTGTACCACCCTTACGGGCCATCCTGGAAGCGAGCGGCATCTTGCAGACCAGAGGAGCTCTGGCTCTTACGGCGACACGAATCGCCAGTCCCAAAAGGATGATTCCAGCCCCAACGCTCAAATAGCGCTGCCACAAATAAAATGAGTCCAAGTTGGCCAATTGTTGGGAGCCGTAGCCAATGACAGCTCCTGCCGATGTATACACGATGGTGAATCCTACGACAAAGAAAAAGGCGGTCTTTACTACTCCTACCCGCGGTCTCAGGCCCTTAGCGGTAGAAGCTTCTTGCATACTCATACCGGCCATAGTAGGGATGAAGTAAGCCGTTAGCTGAAACAGACAGGGCCACATTGCCGCCAACAGTCCGCCCAACACAGCTAGCACGGCGACGCCGGACACTGCAGGCACCGGTAGGCCCCTGTTTGGCTGTCCCAGGGCAACATCAGAGCTGGAGTAGTCCTCTGAATACTCCAAAGGCAGCTTCCATCTCAAGACATTGCCACTGGATTCGACGCCGTCCGATGCGGTGAACATCATCTCAAAGGTAGTCCCCTGTTCCAAGGCTGAGGAGTCCGCCAACTTGTCCGCAGAGTAACGTACTACTGTGGAACGGTGGTGAGGGGAATCGGCCATAACTAAGCTCTCAGTAGGCTCCAGCGATTCAGAACCGTTGATCCGCAGGAGAGGCTGAGGCGGAGTTGGAGGGAGTTCATCGATATGCACAGTCTCCTTTATGTAGAATAAGAGAGATGGCTCGGCCAGGGCGGAAGCGGGTGGCTCTCGCCTGAGGGCCGAGAAGTACTGAGGAGTCGCAAAAAGAACATCAACTCCTGGTGTTTCGCCATCGTCGACAGGACGCACTCCGTATCGGTTCAGAACACCTATCATGTCGCGCCATTGAAGATCAGGCATCACTGCATTGCCAGAGGGAGGAGAGGCAAAGTCGAAATTGAAGATTTGCCCTAATCCAATGACCAAAATTGCGACCAGCGGTATTCCAATCAAACCTAGCCACCATTTCCCTCCTCTTGGTAGGAGAGTGCGGAAGCCCCACCCAACCCGTCTAGTAGTGGTCGTCGAATCAGTGAAGGTGCTCATTATATAGACTCCTCTCTAATTAGGTAGAAATGCGGCTAAGTGGCTAATAGTAGGAATGTAGATGGCGAGGACGATGGCGACGGCCAGTGAAAGCCCAATCACCACATTGGCAATTGTAAGTCGAAATAACGGTGAATCCTTGGTGGCCACAGATGCCTCTTCTACCACATCGCTCTTTCTTTCCACAATCGATGTACTGCCTCCCGTGACGATGGACAGGGAGGCTAGTCTGAGAGCCTTTGCCATACGCACAGTTAGAACTCCCGACACACCGAGCACGAAGGCTTTGAACACTATGGTTGCGACATAGTGTGGACCGAAGGGTATGCGCAACATCACGTCCAAATCGAACACTCCCGGCGGCTTTATGGGAGCGCTATAGATAGCGCTATAGACGCCGCTGGCTGCCAGTAAGAATAGGCTGAAGACAGCAGCAGGGAAGAAAAAGCTTGAGAGTCGTTGGAACACAGGTGGCCTAGAAACTGGAGGGAGAAACCAGTACGCCACCAGTATCACTGCTGTCATGCCAAACCAGACGATGCCAGCTAAGGTGTGAGATATGCGCACGCCAATAGCCGCGACATCTCGCCAGTTGAAACTGAAAAAGAGGTCTAGCACCTGCTGACGGACCTCATCAGTGTTAGTCGTTGGACCTATCGGAACCACACTCTCAACGAAACTGACTTCTCCATCTCCTAGCTCCTCCACCCTGAGAGTCACGTTCCAGGAGCCGAACATTGGGAAGGCAACTTGAGCGGCGTAAAGTCCAGGTTCATTAAGTGGTTCAAGGAGGACAGGCTCCATTGGTGGACCGCCTCCTTGCCTCTCCGCACTGAGCATGACCTTGGCTTCCTCGACTGGTTCTCGGTCGCCGGTGAACACCACAAGGACGCGGTATAGACGGCCCAGCGGCTCCTGAGAGTCGGGGGTGAAGGACGAAACCTCAAGGCTTAGCTCCTTCCCATGGGCTTGAACCGCCTGCCCAATGGGGGTAACTCCAAGCATCATGAAAAGGACTCCAGTCAGTACGAAGCCTATAATCCAGCGATGTAACATATTTCTAATTCCCATAACCCCACGAATCTCACGGGAAGAACTTCACAATGAACAGGAGGTGTTTTTTGCCTTTCGGCAACTGCACAGTCACGTCCACGGACCAGTCTCCGTACATCAGAAAGGCGAGGGGCAGGACATAGTGGCCGTCCCCAAGCTTTTGCCCAATTTGGGCGTCAATTCCGTGATCCATAAAGACCATATCGTAAATCAGGTCTACCTCAACGTCGGTGACCGGTTGATAATCTTCATTGTTTAGTAAAAAGAGGAGCAGGTCAGTCTGCCAGTCGGGTGGATAAGGAGCGAGGAAAACCTCCGCGGTCTTGTCCTCGCTCAAGGGAACCCTACCACCATTTCTTATAGCCACAGCTTCTCCATTTTGAACAAAGCCAAGCTGGGCTGAAATAGGATCTATATCTTCTCCTATTGGGCTTACCTCTACAGAGACGTTCTGTTGGCTTTGGGGCGTGGCAGATTTGAACTCCACGGAAGGGCCAGTACCAGCACCGCATCCTATTAGCACTAGTGTAGTGCTAAGCATTAGCATCGTTCCCAGAGTCACCCGTCTTCGTATCATCATCACACCTCACACTCCACTAAGGTTGAGTCGCCAGCCATTGGAGATAAGTCGATACCGCCTCTACTTTTTCCTGGTTAAGGTTAATGAAATCCATTGCGTCTATAGAATCCAGTGCAAAACGGATGTCACCTGGTGTCTTTCCAAGGATGCTGGGGCCAATGTTTCCTTTGCCATCGGGGCCATGGCAATATGAGCAGCCTATACCATCTTTTGTTGCGGCATTTTTGAAAATTCTCTCACCAAGTTCAAAGGGCGTCTCCTCCATTTCGCTACCACTCCCAGGATTTGTCTGGGCTGGTGCCGATGTCGGCGTGGGGTTGGGGTTAGAGCCCGAAGCGGAGCTGCTACCTCCTCCGCACGCCGCCGCAAGCAATCCGAATATCAACAGCAATGCCATCAAACTGCCCAATATGTATCGTTTTTACATGCTTTTCCTACCTCTCATCTGCTTCCTCCGTCGACCTGTGGGCACCCAGCTTTGAAGCTGGGTGCCCACTTCTATACAGAACTACCGGGCTTGAGCTTTTTTAGCCAAAATATCCTGCTGGGCCTGGAGGGCGCTCCCATGGAGGCCGTTCTGGTCCGCCAGCACTCGGACTGGACAGGCCGAGTTGTACTGCACGAAGGCGCCGTTATGTGTGCTGCCCCCGTTAGGGCTGGGGATACGAGCCTTCACATAGTCACTAGGGCTGAACTCTCCCCTCGTCTCCCGCTTGGAGAGGTCCAGTATGACCGTCTCGAAGCTGGAGTTGCAGCTTATCCAAAGCTCGTTGGTCTCTGGGTCTGGGTTCAAGATGCAATGGTCCGCCCGCAGACAGCCTGTGTAGACCTCTCCAAAGGGTCGCGCTCTGCCCACCATCCTGGGGTCGACCAGGCCTACGGTGATTCCCTTGTTGTGCGAGCCTTCACCCTTGCCTATGGTGATAATCATGTCCTCTTCCCAGTTCAGGTTGAGGCCGTATGGCCCTTCCGTGCCTGCCCTGGCAAATTTCACCATCTCCCAGTCGGAGGGGTCTTCTTCGCTCATGTCGATTTTGGCCACTATGCTCTCATGGCCGCCGGTGTCGTAGGCCGTCTTCCCATCGCCGCTGAAGGCCACAAAGATTGGGCTGCTGTCCTCGATACCGATATTTCGCACGTAGCTCCAGTCCTCGGTGTCTATGATGGCCACCGTTCCCTGGGCCTCTACGCCGCGAGGCGGCCTAACGCTGTAGAAAAGCCATTTGCCGCTGTGGTCTACAAAGGCCAGGTAGCCCTCGCCGCGGAGCTCACTGTTAGGCACTGCGCCGACTACCCTGTTGTTGTCGTTGGGGTCCAGAATGTAGGCGCCATGGCGCCAGGAGTAGGCCAGCACCCTGTCGTTACCATGATGGTCCACAAAGGACTTGATGTGGTGAGGACGTCCTGGGACCTGGAGGACCTGGGCTAGCTTGCCTGTTCTGGCATTTATAACAAGGAGCCTGCCAGCCTCTTTGGAACCGCTAAAGGAAGTGCCTGCAGCCGTTGGAATATAAACATACTGGCCATCCGGCGACACGCCAAGTCCATGGGGCTCGAAGAACTGGCCCTCTACGTCATGGGTCTCCTTGGACTCTTTAGCAGAAGGACCAATGTTGAAGTGGGGCGCCGCCAGGACCTCACGGGTCTTTGCGTCTATGGCATGGTAGCCGGGCAACGTGACATCGGACGTCAACCCACCGTAGCCGGGACCTTCAGACGCAAAATAGACCAGAGGATGCTTCCCTGCATCCCAAAGCGCTGGCCCACTGGAGTCGAAGGTCTGAAGTAACCTTACCCCCATCAATTGGGACCACTCGGTATCCCATCCAGTGGGAGCCGCACTTGCGGGCGGCTCAGGCTGCCAGTTTGCTACCTGAACTATGGATTGTCCCTCACCGCCGCCGCAGGCCGCAGCCAAGATACCGACTAGAGCAATGAGAATTGCTGTAGCGCTGGCCAGCAGCAGTGGCTTTTTCATAATGTGCGTTTTCATACGATATTTTCTCCCTTCACTGTGATTAAGGTTTTTTCCACGTTTTACTCTCATTCATGGGACCATCTTTTCACCTCCGTGTGTCTCAGCTAAAGTGTTCTGTTCTCTGGTCCAGGAATTCGCTCGCTGAGTGGTGATCATCCTGTAATGCCTCCAACAGTCCTTCGAGGTCGGTTTGAAGAATGCGCTTCATCCGAAATATCTCTATGCCCGTTTGGTTTAGGTTCAGGGCTATGACCCTTGCTTTGGGGTGTTCCTCCAACAATCGAGTAACTATTCCTTCGCCCATTGAGGCATCGCTGGAGTCGAGGATAATTGCGTCAGGAGACAGACACTTAATCTTGGCGGCTGCTTCGGGGGCATCTGCCGCCACAATGGAAACTTTAAGGTCATTCAGGTCTTGTAACAGCTTTTGAACTCCGGCCACCAGGAGTGAGTGGTTACTCAGTAAGACGATCTGTTTAGGTTTCATTGGACGACCTCTAAGGAATACTGGGTATGTCTTAGTTACACTCGATACCGTTATGTGAAAGAAATCACAAGAACAGAACACTTGAATTGGTAGTTTTGACCTACGAAAGAAAGTAGGCCCTTAACATAAAGGGCCTACTTGTTTCAATAGCGGAAGGCTTGATATAGAAATTGACTCTATGGGGGTGGCTTGGTGGTAAACCCGTGCTCCAAAGCCCAACCCACGACCTGTGCTCTGTTTCGGAGGTGCAATTTGCTTAGGATGTTCTTCATGTGGTAGTTGACCGTATTCTCAGAGATGTAAAGGGCTGCAGCTATTTCTTTGTTAGTGGCTCCACGCGCCAGTTGCTCAAGCACGTCTTGCTCTCGCTTGGTTAGACCCGCATCCAACTCAGAGCCATGTTTCTGTTCCTTAAGCCGGGCGAATTCCTCAAGGAGCTTCTTGGCCAGGCCAGGGGACATAACAGGCTCGCCGCGACCGACACGGTTCATTAGGTCTGCGAACTCCTCCTCTCGGAGGTTCTTAAGAAGATAACCTTCGGCGCCGCTCTTGATTGCTTCAAACAGATCTTGCTCGTCGTCGGAGACCGTTAGAATGATCACTTTGATGTCAGCGGAATCTGCTTTAATGGCTCGTGTTGCCTCCAGACCGTTGGGGCTTGGCATGTTGATGTCCATGAAAACCAGGTCTGGTTGGAGGTTCTGTGCCATTGAAATGGCCTCCTCTCCATTGCCCGCCTGGCCCACTACCTGTAGGCCCCAGGCCTTGAGGAGACTGGCTAGCCCAGCACGAAATAGGGCATGGTCATCTGCTAGTAGTACCCTCATTCCCTCAGCCATCGTCCTCTCTGTGCAAGAGCGGTACTAGCACCTCTACTGTAGTTCCCTTCCCCGGAGCGGCATCGATAGCAAGAGTTCCATCCATTGCCTCTGCTCTCTCTCGCATGGTATGAAGGCCAAATCGAGGCCATCCTGTTGATGGGAGTCGCTTCTGTTCAAACCCTTCGCCATTGTCGGCTATTGTGACTCGAAGTCCGTCTCCAATCATCTCAAAGTTGACAGTAGCGGTGGATGCCCTTGAATGCTTTCTCACGTTGGTTAGCGCTTCCTGGACTATACGAATCAACTGAATTTCAGCAGAGGGGGTCAATTGGGAGCGCTCCGCATCCGGCGACGCGTTGATATCGACTTGTATACCGGACATCTCCATGTAGCTTTGAGTGTACTCCCTTAGAGCAGCAAGCAGGCCTTCTTTGCGGCGGGCGGCTATCCTTAGCCCAAGGATACCCTCGCGAACATCGGCATACAAGTCTCTGGCTATTTCTTCCATCTTCGTGAGCTCCTCATGTGCCTCAACGAACTGCTGGTTAGAGAGAAATTTCTTCACTGCAATGGTTTGGGTATTGATATAGCCCAACAATTGAGCCATTCCGTCATGCATTTCCCTAGCTATGCGCTCTCGCTCTTGGAGGACCGCTAGGTCTTGAACCTGTTGGTAGAGGTGAGCATTTTCTATGGCTAGAGCCATCCATTCTCCGATGCTTTCAAGAAGACGAATCTCATCTTGTGAACTTATTGCACTCTCTGAGAAGGCGGCCAAAGTTAGAACACCAATTACTCTGTTCTTATAGCGTAAAGGCAAGCCGCAAAATGTATGATATCCAGCATCGATTACCCTCTTGCGAAGGAAGATATCCCTAGTGGGCAGGTCATGTGTCACCAAGGGCTCTTGCGTCTCCGCTACTATGCCCGGTATGCCCTCGCCTTTGCGAAACCGGGTCCGCTCCATGAAGGACTCCTGATGTTCACCTCGGTGACATCTCATGGTCAGATCTTCGTCGTCTTCCGTAAGCCAGACCTCAGCGCCGTCAGCCGACGTGACATCTATGATGGTATCCAGCGTTCTGCCGAGCAATTCGTCCAAGTCAAAGGAAGAGGTGGCTACCTTGCTTACAGCAAGTAATGCAATAAGATCACGGTTTTGTCGTTGAGACTTTTCGTAGAGGACGGCATTCCTTATGGCCATACCTAACTGGCCGCCGATGCCTTCCAGGAATTCTTGGTCATTGTCGTTAAAATGGCGCTCCTGGTGAGAGGCGATTGCCAAGATACCATTTACTTCTCCCTCTGACTTCAGAGGCGCGCTCATGAGCGACCTGAACCCTTCGCGTCTGGCAAATTCTACAAGTCTAGGGTCATTGAAGACGTCTTCAATGATAACTGGCCGACCTGTGCTCACTACCTCTTGGGCGATAGGATCGTCCGCAAGTTTGGCCTTTCGTATCTTACGCTCCAATTCCTCCGTGAAGCCTCTGTGACAAACTATGGAGTGCTCCTCTTCTTCCAAGTCTACTAGGCAAATTAAACCAGCGTCTACCTTCAAGTTTGACAAAACATGATCCAGGCTGGTATTTAGCAGCTCTTGTAGGCGCAATTTAGCGGCTGCCGCCTTAGCTATGTCATTTAACGAAGAAAGCTGGCGATTCTGCTCGGTGATTCTCCGTTGTAGCTTTGCGATGGACCCAAACATAACGTAAGTGAAGATAATCACCGCAACGGCAATTGCGACATGAACCCCAAAGAAGCCTGGGACGCTATGCAGCTCTTTAGCGAAAATACTATGTCTCAATAAGTCAACAGATGCCAGAAACAAGATAGGCAGCACTATGGCCAGCTATCTTAGAGCTGACATGTTTACACCACATCTATGGGAGATGTAGATTCCTTTTATAATGCTCATAGTGGACAGTCGTTCTTAGGTGCCTTCTGGTTACAATAATTGTAACAGAATCCCATTGCTGGAAACCCCTGTACCAGGGTGGTTGTGCCCTACCAATTTTGGTAGGGTTCACAGAAGACTGTATGGGCAGACAGAAGAGATACATGGACATGGAGCTAGAGATACTGATAGTGCCCGAGGCCAACGCGGCTGAGGAAGCAGGGAAGCTACTATCTAACCGCCTACATTATGGGCTGAGGCCAACCTGGAGGAGAGACGTAAGCTACTACTCACAATGCTAGACGGGGTCTATGTGGATTCCAAGGAGGAGAGGCCATAGTAGCTATCAGGCCCAAGCCAGCATTCAGGGCAATCTTTGAGGTAGTAACATCGCGTGAAGAGTCTGAAGTCCTACTCATAAAAGAGGAGCCTCTAGATACGAATCCAGAGGCTGAAGTGGATCCCTTGTGTTTCTGGTGGAGACGGGGGAGAGTCGAACTCCCCGTCCAGAAGACTCCCCGTTGGGATATGCTACAGGCTTAGTCGGCAATTATTGTCTCGTCTCTAAAGCCCTCTGCCGACTAAGGGTCCTAAAAACCAGCCGACATCTCTTTGGCCTACCCTATCGGCGTTGGGAGGACCGCACCTCGATCCGTCGGCGCCCTAGCCGCTCCCTCGAGGACAGGAACGGTAGAACGTAGCTGCCTTTTTAGGCAGCTAGTGCGAGGTTTTTCTCGCCAGTTACTTTTTTTGCCACCTGATTAACGAGGTAGATGGCACCTCGGCCTGCGATCCCACAAGGCCATCCCCTGTCGAATCCGCGCGTCCCCATACTCTACATTATACCATCTTGGGTTGCCTGGTAACCACTTATTCTTATGAACGCAGTCCAGAGGTTGAAGATGCGAACTAATGGGAGTGATACAATAGCACTGTGTCAAGGGATGGGAGGCCTGAGCACGCTTAACTAAAGGGCATTTACTATGATCAATCGAATCAAAAACTTGGGTCTGCAAAAGCGAATTATGCTTTATGTGACGGTGGGCCTTCTAGCGTTGGTCTCTATGTTTGCCTATGTGGCACAAGGAGCCATAAACCAGAGCACTCAAGTCATATTCGAAGAGCGTCTCGCTCTCGCCGAAACTATCGCCCGCAATGTGGATAGGCTCGTTCAGTATAGCACTGCTACACTTGTTAGAACCTCGTCACTATTATCTCCTGACCTTTCGAGCGGAATCACGTCTCATGAATAGGTTATGTTGCAGGCTATGGTATCCGACTTAACCTACTACTACAATTCCAATCCACCGGAATCAGTGGTCTTAGCGGACAATGGTCTCTTCACTATATGGGAATGGTCAAAGGAGGGGAAGCGGCTACAAGGTGAGTCGCCTTAGCTTAGTACACTGATGAGCCGGGCTCTGGACGCCAAAGCGCCCATCGTGCAGCCAATAGGAAACGTCTCTGATGGCCTTGATTATATGGTATTTATGGCTGCCCCTATACTGGACGAAGCTGGAGTCGTCAAGGGCGCTCTGGCTCTTGCCATGACTCCTACGCTACCTTCCTTTACTCGCTGACTTTTGCTTGAGGGGCAGAACCGAGAATACGAAATCGAGTTGGTAACTGAGGATGGCACTGTGGTTGCAGCCTCGGATAAAGAGCACTTGTTTCAAACCAGTCGACACCTTCCCATCATCTCGCGACTGATTAGCGATGGCCAGGAAGGAGTCCAAGAACACAGAATATCCGACGCCCGACTCGATGAGGACTCTGGCGACCACATCGTGGCGTTCGCCCCTCTGGAGAATCTGCCATGGGGGATAGTCCTTGAGCAAAAAGAGGATGTAGCCCTGGCCTTGCCCAGGTCTTTACAGCGCAGGATACTCCTTCTTTCCGGGCTAGCTGTCTTCTTAGGCCTTCTTCTTGCCTGGATAACAACTAGACAGGTGGTGAGGCCTCTGGTGCGCCTGACCGCTACATCCAGGCATATAGCATCGGGGGACCTGAGCACTCAGGTGCAAATAGAGGGACAGGACGAGGTTCGTACTCTAGCTAGCTCCTTTGAAGCTATGCGTCGGCAGCTAGAGACCTCTCTTGAGGAGATAGAAGAGTGGAACCGCACTCTGGAGACTAGGGTGCAGAATAGAACTAGGGAGATGGAAGAGCGCAACCGAGAACGCAGCCAGCTTCTTAGAAAGGTGATCTTGGCTCAAGAAGAAGAGAGAAAGCGTGTGGCTAGAGAACTGCATGACGAAGTTGGGCAGGGCCTCACTGCCCTTGTAATCGGCCTTGGCACGGCGGAGGAGGCGATAAATAGTGACCTGCCTAACAAACGAGAGCATCTGCAGGAACTGCGGGAGCTGATGAGCACGATTATCGAGGATGTCAGGCGTTTGATGTCTGCTTTGAGACCTAGTGTTCTAGATGACATGGGGCTTGGATCTGCTATACGTTGGTATGTGGACACTTATCTAGAAAAGGCAGGAGTCAAAACTACTTTGAATGCCTCCGATCCAACCCAGATAATACCTTCTCATATAGAGGTGGCTGTCTTCAGGGTAGTCCAGGAGGCCATCAATAACATCATTCGGCATGCCCATGCTAAGAATGCGAGAATCGAGTTGGAGTTCAGCAACTCGACGATAGAGGGGAAGGTAGTGGATGATGGAGCTGGATTTGACTTGTCACAGGCTCGCCAGGGAACAGCGGATCATACCCCCGTTGGTCTCATAGGTATGGAGGAGAAGGTTGGCCTTTTTGGAGGCACCTTATTTATTGATTCTCACGTAGGACTGGGAACGACGATAAAATTTGCAATTCCGCTAACAGAACAGAAGGGGATGTAGTTGGCTAAAATACGCGTCCTGATTGCTGACGACCACGCTATAGTCCGCAGTGGCCTGCGCATGCTTCTGTCGCAACAGCAGGATATAGAAGTGGTAGGAGAAGCGGGAGATGGTCAGGAGTGCGTAGAGATGACCTCTCAACTTAACCCAGACCTGGTCCTTATGGACATCTCCATGCCAAATATGAACGGAATAGAAGCGACCAAAGTCATCAAAGAAAGTCGCTCGGGCGTTCAGGTTTTGGGGCTGACGATGCATGAAGACGACGTCTATTTCTTCCAGTTGCTCCAAGCAGGGGCGTCTGGATATGTTTTGAAAGGAGCTTCTCCTGATGAGCTATTGACGGCTATACGAGTAGTCGCTCAGGGTCATGCCTATATATTCCCCAGTCTAGCCAAAAAGCTTTTGGACGATTACGTACAACGCGTCGCAACCGGTGAAGAGCAGGAACCGTACGGCCGCCTCACAGACCGAGAGAAAGAGGTCCTAAAGCTAATTGCGGAGGGAAATACCTCTCGTAGGATAGCGGACACCTTGTACCTTAGTATCAATACGGTTGAACGTCACCGCTCAAACATAATGGACAAGCTGAATTTACATAACAAAGCAGACCTGATAAAGTACGCTATTCGCAAGGGCCTGGTGAAGCTGGAAGGGTAACCACGCCTCTCTTGCCCAATTGAAAAAAGACACCATGTTAACATGGTGTCTTTTCTTATTCAGAATCACCAGAATTAATCATAACTTCCCTTGCATTCCTCAGGTATATTCCTTTGGGTAAGCAAATCCTCAAAGCCCACAAGGAGCACACATGAGATACCTAGTGATAGTATTCCTCGTTGTTTTCGGCGCAGGGTTCGCCATAGCGTGCGGTGCAGAAGGGCCGCCCGTCGCTCCGAGTCCTACAGCGGAGGATTCAGAGGAAGCCCACGAAGCAGATGAGGGCCATGAGCAAATATCGCCCCAGGCTCTCCAGGGCAAAGAAGTGTATACGAACGCTGGATGCGCAGCTTGTCATGGACTAGATGGACAAGGGACGGCTGCCGCTCCAGGCCTTCCAGCCCATACGGAGGACCAGGTTCGTCGACAGGTCCGTGCACCGGCCGGCATCATGCCAGTTTTCCCAAAAGACAAAATCAGCGATTCACAGCTAGACGATCTTTTCGTCTATATTGCAGGCCTTTCAGGTAGTCACGCCCACGAGAGCTGGGCTGATACCGGTGCGCAGATGCAGATGCACCACTGGATGGCGTTATTTGCAATCGAAGGTGGAGATACCCATGAGGCACGTCATCACGTGGAACACATTATTGAAATCACCGAAGGCGATCACCAGGCTCGCATGAAAAGCGTTCTGAACGACCTGGAAGCCGACAACTTACACGATACGGCGTATGTAGTAGAAGAAACACATGCATTGTAGGGTGTCAGCGCAATTGGACACTATTGAGGCCTAGAAAACCGAAGAGGTTGGGGGTGTGGTAGAGGCTCCTTCAGAGGGGTAGATTAACCCTAAGTGAAAGGAGTCATTGATGACCCAGGTAGAGGATCAGGCCAGTCAAGCTGAGGAGCGAAGCCAGGAGACACGAAGCTTCGTGCGTCAGGTCCGTGCAGCGACCCGCCGTAAGTATACCCCCGAAGAGAAGATCCGTGTCGTCCTGGAGGGCTTTAGCCGGGAGGTCACTGTCAATGACCTGTGCAGGCGAGAGGGGATCAAGCCCCACTCCTACTACGCCTGGACGAAGGAGTTCATGGAAGCTGGGAAGGAGAGGTTGACTCGGGACAGTGTGCGTGATGCGACCCGGCAAGAGATAGAGCAGCTCAAGCGGGAGAACAGTGAACTGAAGCAGCTGGTGGGTGAGTTGTCCCTGGAGTTGCACCGCTTCAAAAAACAGCTCTGCCGCCCCTACACGACAACGGCACCGTCGCATGAGCGTAGTGGAACAATCGAAGGTCGTGGCTGAGGTGGAGCGACATGGTAGAGGGAAGAACAGGCGACTCAGGGAGCTTGGCATTTCCAGGAGCACGTATTATTGGTGGAGGTGGAGGCACCGGCAGGGTAGTTGGGAGGGTACGGAAGGAACTGAGAGGCCCTGGAATCGCCTGCGTCCAGAAGAGGAGGCAGTAGTGCTGGCGGCAGCCCGTGTGATGCCGACCTGGCGAAGCCGGCAGTTGGCGGCTTCGCTCACCGACCACAGAGGCCTATCGGTCTCCGCCTCCACAGTCTATCGTATCCTGAGACGGGAGGGTCTGGTGAAACGGATCGAATACCAGTTGGCAGCGGGCAAAGAGTAGCAGCACAAGACCACAGGGCCCCACCAGCTGTGGGCCACCGATGCTTCCTACTTCCGTGTAGTGGGATGGGGCTACTACTACCTCGTGACGGTGATGGACGACTACTCCCGGTTCATCTTGGCCTGGAAGGTGCAACGGGACATGACGGCCGACTCCCTCATAGAGGTGGTCCAGCAAGCTGTTGACTCTACTGGTATGACTGATGTACCTCTGGAGGATCGGACCAAGCTCCTCTCAGATAATGGCTCAGGTTATGTATCGCGGGCCTTCCGCGAGTACATGCGGGTGGTGGGCATTCGCCACGTCCTGGCAGCACCCTATCACCCTCAGACCAACGGGAAGCTGGAGAGATATCACCGAACCCTGAAAGACGACATTAACCAGGTGCCATACGAGGTGGTGGAAGACCTGGAGGCGGCCATCCGGGACTTCGTCGAGTTCTACAACTACCGGAGATATCATCAGGCGCTCAGGGTTGTAACTCCGGCTGACGTGCTGGAAGGCCGTCTGGAGGCAATTCTAGCCCAGAGGAAGGAGGTACAGCGAGAGACTTTTGACCGGCGGAGGCGGTACAATCAGGAGGTCAGAGAAACCCTCAAACCAGGAGCTTCTTCACCCCAATCTCTCGGACCCAGAACTGTCCAAAACCGCTGACACCCAACATTGGAGATTAATCCCAAGACGGCCAAGCAAAGGGGAATCCAAAATGGAGGCGATGTGATTATTGAGTCTCACAACGCTGTGACTGGCGAGACGAGAAAGATTAAAACCATGGCGGCCTACTTGGAGAGCACCCGGCCAGATACGGTTTGTTTGCCCCATCACTATGGTTTCTGGGTCAACCCAATTACGAAGGGCCATGGGCCTACACCCAACGAAATTTTTTATAGTGGAGAGGGCTACGTCAGCAATACCGCCGATCAGTCTTACCATGTCAAGGTTCGTGTGTATAAAGCCTAGGAGGTAACCTGAAATGCCTAGATGGGGAATGGTAATCGATCTTTCCAAGTGTTACGGCTGCCGGGCGTGCATGGTGGCCTGTAAGGTGGAGAACAACACACCCCAGAGCCAATTCTGGATGTATGTTTATCGACTTGAGGAGGGGGAATACCCCAACGCTGAGGTGCGGTTCCTCCCCAGGCCCTGCATGCACTGCGACAAGGCTCCATGTGTCAAGGTGTGCCCTGTAGGTGCGCTCTACAAGAGGAAAGACGGCCTAGTGGCCACCGACTGGGACAGGTGCATAGGCTGCCGTTACTGCATGATAGCTTGTCCATATGGAGTTAACTACTATAACTGGAAGGATCCAAAGAAGGCCCAATATCTTAAATGGGAGGATCCAGACAAAGATCTGCCGAATTGGGATGCGCCTGCCGCTGAGGCTCTGAATAAGGTTACCAATGGGGTCGTGCCTCCCTATAAGAATCCAGACCTGGACCAACGTATGAAAGATAACCGAAGGACAGCAGGGGGTGGTCACCACGATGGGGTTGTAGAGAAGTGCACTTTTTGTGTACACAGGGTGGAGAAGGGTCTGCAACCGGCCTGCGTTGCCAATTGCCCTGCATTTGCCCTTCATTTCGGTGACCTGGACGATCCTAGCAGTAACGTTTCCAAGCTAGTGGCTAAACACCGCTCTTCTCGGTTGAAGGACGATCTTAACACTCAGCCAAAGGTGTACTACATTAATGAGCCTCTACCTGGGGCAGAGACCGGCGAAATTGAAGCTGTAAAAGGAGGGAAGTGATCCATGACCACTCCAACAGCACTTGGTCGAATGAACAAGTATACTTGGGGCTTCTATGTCTGGATCGGGATCCTTGGAGTGCTCGTGGTGCTGGGGCTTTACAATTTCGTGCGACAGACCGTCGAAGGACACCACGTTACCGGCCTGAGCAATGCGGTGCTATGGGGTTTATACATAACTGGGTTTGTTTTCTTCGTTGGCACCAGTGCGGGAGCAACCGTTATTGGGCTTATGATTCACGCGTTTGGACGCGAGGATTATGCGCCACTAGGGACCCGAGCCATACTGGTGGGGATGCTGTCCTTAATGGCTGCTATACTATTCATCACTGTGGACGTTGGCTCTATCCCGCGGATGCTGCGGCTACCGATTATTTGGCGAAACCCGACATCGACGTTCATGTATACGTCGATCACGTATTACGTGTTCGGTCTGCTGATGGCTGCGGAGCTATTCTACACATTAAAAGTGACCCGAGGAGTCGCTACTCTTAGGGACAAGAAAATAGGGAAGTGGCTTGCTATTGCCGCAGTTCCATTTGCCCTCGTAGTGGTGCATGCACCTCACGGAGGCCTGTTTGCCGTGATCAAGGCTAGGGACTTCTGGAACACACTTCTTCTGCCTCCACACTTCGCAATTGCGGCTGTAGCCACCGGAACCGCCGTAATGATGTTAGTGGCGATTGTGACTTCTGCGTGGAATAAGAGAGAGCTTGTGAGTAGGAGAACCCTTGCCCATATGGGCGCACTGCTCACTCTCTTCATAGGGGTCGCTGCGTTTCTGGATGTATTCGACCTTCTGGTGTTCACCTATAGTGACAAGCCTGCAGGAAACGCAGCTTGGGATGTCCTGTTCGGCCAAAACTTGCCCATTACTATCATTCACGTCGGTGGGTACTTCGTAGCGTTTGTAATTCTGTTGTACAACCGTGGTAGGAGCATTCCGTTGTTGGGTGTTGGCGCGGGTATAGCTATAATCGCTCTAGCAGCATTCCGCTACAACTTGACATCGGTTGGATTAGGAACGCCATTGCTCCCGTTTGAATCAATAGCGTCTTATACCCAGACATGGGGTGAGATATTGCTCGCACTGGGCATAGTGGGGCTGATACCGCTGATCTACACAGTGCTGACCAGGGTGATTCCTATGGAGGAGAGGGTCGGCCGGTCAAGCTAGTGGTTTGTAGTTCATAACTAGAGGTTGCTCCTTTGCAAGGTGGTTTATGAACTCATGCTCCACGTATAAGACGAGTGGACTGATCTTAGTGGAGGTTGCGTGGTGAGTCGAGGACGCGACAGTGGCGACAACGGGACTGACCTGCCCCCAGTAATTGTACCAGATTAAACCTCGCATTCAAGCCATTGCAGGCATGGTAGTTTGTGGAGTTGGCGGTCGATATCCCAGTGCACTGTGAGGCCTTACCTGGTTATACTCTTTTCTCCACCATTCAATGAGTATCCGGGCTTCAGCAAGGGTATTGAACAATTCACCATTTAGGAACTCATCCCTCAGTTTCCCGTTGAATGACTCGACGTAACCATTTTCCCAAGGACTTCCAGGCTCTATGAACAGGGCCCTTCACCTCCAGGTTAGATAACCACCCTCTCACCGCTTTGGAGGTGAACTCCGGGCCATTATCAGAGCGGACGTGCTCCGGAACCCCTCTGACCAGGAACAGCATGTAGAGCTGGTCCAGGACATCCTGTGATGTGATGCTCCGCTTCACCACCATGGCTAAACACTCCCTGGTGTACTCGTCCACGATCGCCAGGATACGGAAAGCCCTGCCATCTGCGGTCCTTGCCGCCACGAAGTCGTAGCTCCACACATGGTCTTTGCGCTCCGGCCTAAGCCTTATACACGACCCATCGTTCAGCCATAACCGGCCTCTCTTGGGCTGTTTACCGGGTACTTTCAATCCCTCAATCCTCCATATACGTTCCACTCTCTTGTGGTTCACCCTCCACCCTTCGCTCTTCAATAGGGCTGTCACCCTACGATAACCGTACCTGCCATACCTAGTGGCCAACTCCACTATCCTCCTGACCAGTGCATCACTATCGATATCTCTGCCATGAGAATACCTCTGGGTTGCTCTGGGTTGGGTGATCACCTGGCACGCCCGCCTCTGAGACACTCCCAACTGCTCACATACTCTCTCCACCAGCTTCCGTCTCCTAGGCGGGCTCAGGAGTTTCCCCGAAGAGCCTCCTTCAAGATGTCCTTGTCCAAGCTCAGGTCTGCCACCAGCCTCTTCAACCGGACGTTCTCCTTCTCCAACTCCCTTAGCCTCTTGGCCTGCTCCACACCCATCCCACCATACTCTTTCCTCCACACGTAATAGGTGTGATCAGACACCCCTATCCTCCTCACTGCCTCCCATACAGCTTGCCCTTGCTGCACCAGTACATCCACCTCACGCAGCTTCTCTATGATCTGTTCCGGTGTATATCCCTTCCTAGGCATCTGCCCCCCTTTCTACTATATCCAGTGTGCGAGTTTATCACTGGACTAGTTTTCGTGGGTCAGGTCAGGAGGAACGGGCAGGACCTTGTGGAAATGGTGGATCTAGCGCGGCTTCGGCAAGGGGCGTACCGGCTTTTCAGTCAGAGTCTGCTATATCCGGATGACCAGAGGCTGGTAGCTATTGCCTGTGTAGCAGAAGAGTTGCTGGGGGAGAGTGGGGTATGGGGCAACTTTGCCTTCTTCGAGGAGTGGAGCCGATTCCTGCGGTGCCTTGAGGAGTTGCGCTCCCAAGACCCTACTGCACTCCAGGGCGAGTATATCTCAAACTTCTCAGTGAACCGAGTTGGCATTCCCAGCCCCATCTTCGAGTCGGCCTATCTGGAGGAGGACACATCTAGCACCGGATGGCTCTTGGCCGGACTAGAGGGCGAGTACAGGAGGGAGGGCCTTTATCCATCTTTTAAGGATCCCCCTGATCATGCGTCTGTAGAATTGGAATTTATGTCCTTCCTCTGCGATCGGGAGGCAGATGCTTGGGGCAAACATGAGCTATCGCGTGCCATTGGAGATCTTCAGAAGGAACGGGATTTTTTGACTCATCACCTTTGCTGGTGGTTTCCTGAGTTCGCTAGCAAGGTTGCTACCGAAGTTGGCGGTGGCGTGCTTTATGCCGCGGCCCGGGCTGCAGAGGCCTTCTTGGTCCACGACAAGGAGCTTTTGGATACTCTACTTCAGCGTTTCGAAGGCGTAGAGGAGAGGTTATGATAGTGGAAGGCCAAGTATCTAAGCGCGTTTCCAGGGAGGCAGGCCGTGATGAAGACGACCTGTCTACCATTGTCTTTTTTTGTCAGGATCTCCAGGATATAGGCAATGGTCTTGACATAATGGAACTTTGTCAGTGGCTGGAGACAGCAGATTGGAACGTGAGAGGAAGAGCGGTTCCCGAGCTCTGTCACAGTCCTGAGGGCCTATTCCAATCGGTTTCTGGGAAAGCTAATCGGGTTGTCTTGTGTGTATGCGCCCGGGACTACGCTGAGTTGGAGGTGCAGTCCCAGGCTAGGAAGGCTGGACTGGACCCAATTGGAATTGAAGTCTTGAACTTGGGAGCCTTCTGTAGCCTGATTCCCGACGCCTCTGTGAGGTTAGAGAAGGCCAAGGTTTTGCTTGCGGCTACCGTTGCCAAGGCAAGGGCCTATTCTGGAAGCAGCCCTGAGAGTCTCAGTCCATACTTTCCATCGCTTTCCCAGAGGGTAAGCCGACGCGCCTTGTTCACTTTGCCGACGATACGTTATAAGGCGGTGGCCTCTATCGACGGTCAGCGCTGCGTTGCTGAGAGAGGCTGTGAGATTTGCGTTCGGGCGTGCCCTAAAAATGCGCTCCAAAATTCGGGAGGAGCGCTGTTGGTGAGCAAGGCTCAGTGCGATGGATGCGGCATCTGCGTGACTGAGTGTCCTCAGGGCGCCGTTGAATTTCCTGATGGCACCTCTCGACAGTTTGAAGCCCAAGTCGCGGCTCTCCTTGAAGCGGGTTCTAATGGTATGGGGGAACGCCGTATTCTTTTTACGTGTAGAGGTGGCACAGAGGCCATCGGGCAAGCGGGACAGAACGGTGTGGGCACGTCGGCTTCCTGGCTCCCTGTGGTTGTGCGTTGTACTGGGATGATCACTGTAGGGTGGATTCTCCAGTGTGTGGCAGCCGGCGCCTCGGTTGGCGTAGTCTCCTGCAGCGAGGGCTGTTCACTTAATCAGGATAAGACTGCCTCTGGAAGGGTCGATTACTGTCGAGAGTTGCTGCGGTTATTGGGAGGGTCCCCAGAGTTGGTGAGGATAGTAGATCCTTGGGAGACACCCAGCTCTGGGCAGATGTTTGATGATAATGCTAATATCGCCGGGTCAAGAAGCAATGGCACTGCTCCTCAGCCGGTCGTATTCGGATCAGATGCCTTTGTCAATGCTATGAAGAAATTGGCGGAAATATATGAAGGCATCACTACCCTTCGTTTTGAACATCCTTATTCGCCTGCTGGAGCTGTGGACATAGAACGCCAGCATTGCACCGCTTGCGGGGTGTGCGCTGAGACCTGTCCGACGATGGCATTGCAGTTCGAGCGCCGCTCTAATAAAGTAGCCCTCACCTTTGACGCTGGATTGTGTGTGGCCTGTGGTCAGTGCTCTTCCATGTGCCCGGAGGCTAATCTCGGAGCGATTCGAGTGGAAAGGGTGACGGACTTTGCTCGACTGACTAATGGGCGGGAAATCCTGCATGAGGATATGGAAAGGCGTTGTAAGGCATGTGGTGGTCCTGTGGCTACCCAGGGCATGTTGAACCGGATAGCTTCTCTCTTAGGAGAGGAAAGCGCTGTGTTGATGGACGAGATCGAACAGTACTGTAGCTCATGCAGGATGAATAGATAAAGCGGTGTTATGAGGTACACTTGGCCTTGCAGTCTTAGATGATGAAATAAATGCTAATGTCCTGTTCCCGAAGTTCACTGCAAATGTCATCCCGACAGGTCGGGACGACGAAGCAATGACGATTTATGAGCGTATCTCAGTTACACCACACTAGGGAGGTGATATCCATGCCATTCAGTCTAGGGCCAGCAGAGTTGACCATCATACTGGTGATAATAATGATCATCTTTGGAGTCGGGAAGTTGCCTCAGGCAGGCAATGCTATGGGCAAGGCGATACGGGAGTTTAGAAGAGGCCAGAATGAAGAGGATGAGCAAACACCTGCAGACGCTTCGGAAGATTCAGGAACGCCCTGATTCAGTTTCCCAAAAGGAGTTGTAGGTTTGATGTCTGTGTTTGCTCCGCTCCTTGAGGTTTGCCAATAATTGATCCCCTAATGTGGAAGGTCTATAGGCTAGTCCAATTATGCTTGGTTGGACAGCCATAGCTGGATATTCTGCTCAACTACCTCTTGATGGTGGTCGCACCAGGTAGTAGCGTGGGCGTATCCTTTTTGGTCCATGACGCAGCCATCACCTGTACACTCCTCATCGTCCTCATGATGTCTAGCTCCCAACAGGTGACCGATTTCATGAGCAATCAAGGCAGAGTTCCTCTTTTGCCCTTCATGATAGAACTTGACGATCACCCTTTCGTTGCCTTCCTGCGCCCAGCCGTCGTATTTGACAGTATCTTGGCAGGTAATGGCCAGAAGCAGGCGTCCATTGGCTCTATGAACCTGGCTCTCTGCAGATGCAAGCAGATTTGCAATGGAGTCTTGGAAGTCTTCGGAGCGCCACTCTTGGACTGAGGCTACCCTAACCGTCAGGCCAATTTGGCTAAGTAGTGAATTGGCTCCTGTTATCATCTCAAATACTTCTCCAAGCCATTTTTCGCCGACTTGTCGTATGAAGTCTTCGTCAACTGCTACATCGACGAGGAGAACAACAAGGGCTTCGTCATCAGCCTCTCTAAGGAAGGTCAAGGCGCTTGGGAGGCTGATGTTATTCTCTACTTGGTGTGCTTTTGGAGGCTCGTCATGTAGCGTGTCGTGTGATGTTTGCCGAGGAAGAATGGGGTAGCTAAGTAGCACGATGAACGCAAGGAAGACAGAGGTCGCCAGCTTTGCTTGGAGCTTCCAATGTGGGAGATGATTGAGTTTTTTCATATCCCCGTCTCTAATCCCGCTCAGGCAAACTTGGCGAGTCTACACCGGCGCCTGAAGGTTTTTGATAGGTTAAGACTTAAACCGCTCCAGCGCTAAGATTAGCGATGCCCTTAGCTTTTGATCAGGTGCAGATGGCCTGGATTAATGGGGCCTTTGGTCACGTATTGTTGGGCAGGAGTAGCTGTCGCAGGCTATGATTTGGCTCGCTACGAGGATGGTTCGGCGGCTTTGTGTCTTAAGACATGGACTGCGCTGGCTTTGAAGCTGGCTATCACCGTCATCCCCACGTCAAATCCCATTTCTGAAAAGGATATCTTGGTAACTAACGCAACAAGAGGAAACCCGCAGTCGATGGCGATTCGGAATTGGGAACCAAGGGAGGTGAATCGAGATATCGTGCCGTAAAGGTGGTTTCTGGCGCTTGTTTGCGATGTATGGGCTCCTTGTGTCTCAACCACAACGTCTTCTGGACGGATGCCCAGAGTTACCTCATCGCCGATGGAATAGTCGCCTACTACCGCTAGCTCCCTTCCGTGGATTTCAATGGTGGCTAGTCCCTTTTTCATGTCTGTGACAAGGCCAGTGAGTATGTTCTCTACGCCTGTGAATGATGCCACCTCTTCGCTGATGGGCGAACTAAACACTGTTTCTGTGTCTCCGACTTGTTTTATGTGTCCGTTTAGCATAACGGCTACCCGGTCGCTGAAAGCCAAGGCCTCAGACCGCTGATGAGTGACAAAGATCGTGCTGATCTTGGTTTCGTCTAATATGCGCTGGAGGTCTTCCATGAGGGAATCTCTGGAAGGCTCATCCAGGGCTGAGAAAGGCTCATCCAAGAGGAGCAATTCGGGATCCAAGACCAAGGCTCTTGCCAGGCTAACTCTCTGGGCCTCGCCACCTGAGAGTGTCCTGGCGTTTTGTCTCTTGAGATGAGATATGTCCAGACGCTCCATCCAGACCTCGGCTCGCTTGGAGGTCTCTCTATGAGATATGCCTCTAAACCGTAGTCCAGTGGCCACATTTTCAAATGTGGATGCGTTCCGCAGCATCGCTTCTTGCAGCACTAGAGCTATCTTGCGTCGAAAGCGGAGAAGGTTGCCTCGGAATTTGACTGGTTCGCCGTCGAATGTTACAGTGCCCTGCGCAGGGGCTTCAAGCAATCCCAGCACTCTAAGAAGGGTGGATTTACCAGCTCCGTTTGGGCCGATCACTGTGAAGGTCTCTCCTCGGTTGACCGTTAGTTCGGGCACATCGAGGATGGTGTGTCTCTTTTTGACGACCTGAATCTCTTTGATTTCCACGATTGCGCTCATTGCTGAATCCTGGCCCTCTGTTGAAAATAGGTCAGCGCTAGTATAACAAGGAAGACTATAAGAAGCAGAATCAAGCCCAGCGCTATAGCCAGCCCGAAATTCCCCCTGCTGGACTCCAATACAATGGCTGTGGTCAGGACCCTGGTCTGTCCGCTAATATTGCCACCCACCATCATAACTGCGCCGACTTCGGATATTACACCGCCAAAGCCTGCCATTACGGCGGTAAGGAGGAGAAGGCGGGCCTCCTGAAAGAGTATCCAGAGTAGCTGAAGGCGAGAGGCACCTAGACCTAACATCTGAAGGCGCAGCCTCGGATCCAATTGTGCGATGGCGGCCATGCTGACTCCAGTGACAATGGGGGCAGCTATTATCACCTGGGCTATGACCATGGCCGCAGGGGAATATATGATATTCAACAGACCTAATGGTCCGCTTCTCCAAAGCATGATGCTGACCAATAGGCCAATCACCACGGGAGGCATTCCCATCCCTGTGTTGACTATGGTTAAAGCTAGGTTACGCCCCAAGAACCTGCTTAGGCCTAGAAAGGCTCCCAGGGGCACGCCTATCAGGAGGCTCAGGAGAGTGGCGCTACCGGAAACTTGCAGCGAAAGAGATACTATTCTAAAGACTTCTCTATCGCCGTGGATGATGAGCCAGAACGCCTGGCGTACGCCTTCCCAGATGAGGTCCACTGGCTACCCTCCAATATCCATAATATCCTCTTCTAGCTTGCCCGCGTCTGGGATGAACAGCTGCTCACCGAATTTGTCTACTCCAAACTCCTTTATTATGGACTGGGCTTCAGAGGATACCATAAAGTTCACGAAGGCTTCGGCACCGCCTTTGTTGACCTTGGGGAATTTACTGGGATTAACCTGCATGACTGAGTAGATGTTCAGTAGGGCTGGATCGCCCTCTACCAAAACGTCAAGATCCAAGGCCTTCTTCAGGGCTAGATAGCTCCCTCTGTCGGTTAGCGTGTAGCCTTGCTTCTCCGAGGCTATGCGAAGAGTGGCTCCCATCCCCTGGCCTGTCTGCTGATACCACCCGCCGGTGGGTTCCACTCCAACTGCCGCCCAGAGGGCTTTCTCCATCTTGTGAGTGCCAGAATCATCCCCTCGGCTTATAAAGAGGGAGTTTGTGTTTAGTATTCTGGCCAGCGCTAGCGCAGCGTCTTTACCTCCTCTGATCCCGGCGGGGTCGTCTGGAGGGCTCACGATGGCGAAATAGTTGTGCATGACTAGCTGTCTGTTTATTACGATGCCCTTCTCCATCAAAGCCTTCTCTGCGCTGGGAGCGTGGACCAGGAGGACATCTGGCTCACCCCGCTCTGCCATAGCCATGGCTTTGCCTGTTCCAACGGCTATGGGTTTGATTATATAACCGGTCTTCTCTTGGAACTTGGGTATGAGAACGTCAAGGAGGCCTGTGTCGTATGTGCTGGTTGTGGTGGCCAGAATAACGTTCCTAACGACTGGGTTTGGCGTGTTCTGGCTGTTTGGCCCTGATGTTGATTCCTCTGCGCCACAGGAGGCAACAGATATGGTGACGAACGCCAGCAAGATGGCCTGGGCAAAAGGCTTCATTACATTCCTTCCTTTTATACACATTCTATTGTACCTATTGTACTGGAAGAGGAGTGATCTCCTGACATACAAGGGCGCTGGCAGTTGCTAGGTTAGGCACCACAAAATAATACATCCTGATATTGCTTTTGCAAGGCTGTAGGTGGGTCGAGCATCTGAAAGGTACGTTTTTATGATAAATAACAGAGAAAGGGTAAATGGGGATAGACATGTGTGATTTTAGAGTGTATTATGCTAGCGATGACAGCGAGGCCCTACTTGCACGCTGTTGTAGAAGCCTCTATGTAATAGCCCTCCAAGTGGAGGCGTAGATATATACTCTCCGATAATTGGGGGTTACTCTTGCATAAAGATTAAGGGGGTTTCCTATGGTACAAGGTATTGCTAATAAAATTCTAAGGGTTGACCTCACCAACTGTACTACCTCAATAGAAGAGCCTGAGGAAAATTTCTATCGTAAGTATCTAGGTGGCACTGCTTTCGTTGCTTACTACTTCCTCAAAGAGTTCAAACGTGGTACGGATCCTCTTTCTTCTGACAATATTCTTATCTTTGCTTCAGGGCCAATGACTGGCACGCCTGTGCCAGGAGGTGCCCGAAACTGTGTCGGGGCCAAGTCTCCTCTCACTGGAGGCATAGCTAAAAGCGAGGTGGGTGGATTTTGGGGATATGAGCTGAAGCGGGCTGGTTTCGATGGCATAATAGTCAAAGGCAAGGCAGATCACCCTGTATACCTTTGGATAAAGGATGGGGACGTTGAGATCAGGGACGCTTCTCACCTTTGGGGTAAGAGGGCAGACGAGACTCAAGATGCTATCGAGGCAGAGCTAGGAGAGCGCTTTGTACGTAGTGCGCTTATTGGCCCCGCAGGCGAGAAGATGGCATTAATCTCATGCATTATGGTCGACCTTCACGATGCCGCTGGTAGAGGTGGGCTGGGGGCTGTCATGGGGTCTAAGAATTTGAAAGGCATTTCTATCAAGGGTCGTAAGGTGCCTCAACCAGCCAATAGAGAAAAATTCCTTGCGCTTGCGAAATGGATGAATAATAACTATATGAATGTGGGAGCCAAAGGCTTTCATGACTTTGGCACTGGTGACAATCCCCTAATGATTGGCGGCAACAAGATAGGAAACCTAGCGGTGCGGAACTGGGGGGATGGCGATTTTCCTGAGGTGGAGAAGATTACCGCCGAGACTCTCAAAGATACTATTCGGGTAGACATGGAAGCGTGTCCTGCCTGTCAGGTCCGCTGCAAGAAGGTAGTGGAACTAGAGAATGAGAGGTTTAAGATAGACCGCAGGGCGGGGGGGCCGGAATACGAGACCCTGGCTGGATTTGGCTCATTCTGCGGAATCGATGACCTCGAGGCTATCAGCAAGGCTAATGAAATATGCAACTTCAACTCGCTGGACACCATCTCAACCGGGGTTACAATAGCTTTTGCCATGGAGTGCTTTGAGAATGGGCTGCTTACTCTGGAAGACACGGGAGGCATAGACCTGCGATTTGGCAACGCCGCTATGGTCAAGGTAACTGAATTGATAGCTAACAGGGAAGGCATTGGAGACTTGCTGGCCGATGGCTCGAGGAAAGCGGCTGAACAAATAGGCAAGGGCACAGAGGAATTTGCCATGCATGTCAAGGGAGTTGAGATGGGCATGCACGAGCCGAGGCTAAAGCAGGGGCTTGGCATTTCTTACGCCATCAATCCTCATGGCGGTGACCACATGTCGGTTCACCATGATACGGCCTATGCGCAAGAGGGCCCTGGCATTAATAAGCTACGTAGCCTGGGTATAACGGACCCGCTGAAACCCAACGACTTGAGTCCAGACAATGTGGCCGCTGTGAAGCAATCACACCTTTCGCGGTTGCTGAACGACTCTCTGGTTATGTGCCACTTTGTGCCCTGGTCTTTGAACCACGAGGTGGAGCTGATGCAGTATTTGACAGGATGGGACTTTACTGCCGTCGAGGCCATGAGGGTTGGGGAGAGGGTAGCTACCATGAGCCGCGTCTTTAACATGAGAGAGGGACTGACTGCGGCTGACGACAGCCTTCCCAAGCGCTTCTTCTCGCCCACTCCGCGAGGAGCGTTGAAAGACACGGCAATTGACCCTAAGGCCTTCGATTCCGCGGTTCACACCTTTTATGAAATGATGGGTTGGGACTCTGAATCAGGACTGCCGACCAATGATAAGCTTCAGGACCTGGGTATTGGCTGGGTGGAGGAGGAGATTGCCGAGATGAGGCTAGTGGCTTCTTAGTGTAGGCTCTATAAAGCTGTGCTGTGGTGGTTGACATATGGACGATGTAATTTGTAATTAGGGAGTAGCTATGCGTGTAGTGGTTGAGCTACAAGGCGAGTTAAAAACATATACCAGGAGTGACCAGAAGAGGTTTGAGGTAGAACTGCTGGACAATGCCACAGTAGGCGATTTAATCGAAGAGCTTGGCATCACCAAGAATGTAGAGTGGAGCGCTGCTCTGGACGGCCAACTGGCCTACCCGGAGGATTCCTTGAAGGAAGGCGTTGTAGTGCTAATATTTCCTCCCATAGCGGGGGGTTAGAGGATATCAAGAAGTAAAAAAGGAGGCGATTAATGGTACCGGGTCTTGCAAACAAGATATTAAGAGTTGATCTTACAAATCGCACTACGTCCGTGGAAGAGCCAGACGAGAACTTTTATCGGAAGTATCTGGGAGGCGCTGGGTTTGTAGCATATTACCTATTGAATGAACTGAAGAAGGGTATAGACCCACTATCTCCAGATAACATCTTGGTATTTGCGGACGGGCCGCTAACTGGCACCCCCACGCCGGGTGGGGCGCGCAATTGTATCGGGGCCAAGTCGCCACTAAGTGGGGGTATTGTCAAGAGCGAGGTGGGAGGATTTTGGGGTCATGAGCTGAAGAGGGCCGGTTTCGATGCTCTTATCGTAACAGGGAAGGCAGATAGTCCTGTATACCTCTGGATTCACGAATGGATTCACGAAGGCGAGGTAGAAGGCAAGGTCGAGGTAGAGATCAGGGACGCGTCTCATCTCTGGGGGAAGGATGTTCTAGAGACCCAGGACCTCATTGAGGAGGAGCTTGGGGAGCGTTTTGTTCGCACCGCTACCATAGGTCCTGGAGGAGAGAAGCTTGCCATGATCTCGTGCATCATCACCGATGTTCGTAACGCAGCTGGTAGGGGTGGCCTAGGTGCGGTGATGGGATCGAAGAACTTAAAGTCCGTTGCAGTCAAGGGTCGTCAGGTGCCCAAGGGAGCCAATCAGACCGGATTCTTGGATCTATCGCGATGGATGAACAAAAACTACATGGACGTTGGCGGTAAAGGCTTCCACGATCTAGGTACTGGCGGCGATATGATAGAGAAAAACGAGACAGGTGTTCTGGCTATACGCAACTGGGGCGATGGATATTTTGAAGAGGTGGAGAAGTTAAACTCACAGACGCTACGTGATACCTATCGTGTGGCTATGGAAGCTTGCCCAGCCTGTCAGGTCCGCTGTAAGAAGGTGGTAGAGCTGGAGAATGAAAAGTATAAGGTCAACAAACGAGCTGGTGGGCCGGAGTATGAGACCCTAGCTGGATTTGGCTCCTTCTGCGGAGTTGATGACCTAGCTGCAGTCTGCAAGGCTAATGAAATTTGCTCCTTCTTGTCGCTGGACACTATATCTACCAGCGGCGTTATTGCCTTTGCCATGGAGTGCTTTGAAAAGGGGCTGCTTACTCTGGAGGATACCGGTGGGATTGACCTTAGATTTGGCAACGCCGATGCTATGGTGAAGGTAACTGAGTTGATTGGTAGGCGGGAGGGCATTGGCGACCTCCTGGCTGATGGCTCAAAAAAGGCGGCGGAACGCATTGGAAAAGGAGCCGAGGAGTTTGCAATGCAGGTGAAGGGCATTGAGTTTGGCATGCACGAGCCGAGATTAAAGCAGGGATTGGGCATCGCCTATGCTGTGAACCCTAATGGGGCAGACCACATGACATCTCTTCATGATACCCAGATCGTTTCCGAAGGTGCGGGTATGAATAAGTTCCGCGGCCTTGGTATCACGGACCCGCTGAGGGCAGATGACCTGGGCCCGGCCAAGGTGTCGGCTATCATGTCATCCCACTTCTGGCGTCTTTTCGGCGACTCCGCGGTTTTCTGTCACTTTGTGCCCTGGACTATTAATCAGCATGTTGACCTTCTTAGTAAGCTGACTGGGTGGGACTTTACCACCGTGGAGGCTTTGAGGGTAGGGGAGAGAGTGGCCACTATGATGAGGGCCTTCAATATGAGGGAGGGTCTCACTGCTGCGGATGATACTCTGCCCAAGCGTTTCTTCTCGCCCACGCCCAGAGGCCCGCTGAAGGACAAAGCATTAGATCCAGTAGCCTTTGACCAGGCAGTCCATACATTCTATCGAATGATGGGCTGGGACAGCGAAACAGGCTTGCCTAACACGGAAAAGCTGGCAGAGTTGGGTGTTGGTTGGATAGAGGACCAGATATCCTTTCTGAGAGCTGCCGTGGCCTGACGATTTGGGCTTCAGGTAACAACCTACAGACTGATAAACTACCCCACTTTATACGTAAAGTGGGGTAGTTTCTTTGAAAGCGCTGATCATGGGATCTAGGTTGAATTGCCGTAGGGGTAGGTAGTGCGAGTAAGATTGCTTTAGATAGGAACACGGACAGTGACCCTGGTTCCCATTTTGGGGCTGGATTCTATCTGAAATTCTCCGAGGAGCAATTCAGTCCGTTCTTTCATTCCGAGGAGGCCCAAATGGCTAGAGGCTACGATGTCACGTGCTCCAGTTGGTAGGTTGAAGCCCACTCCGTTGTCTTTTACGTCCAGGATGACTTCACTATTTGAAAAGGATACAACTAGATTGACTTGAGACGCTTGCGCATGGCGTTCTACGTTTCTTAGCGCCTCTTGAGCAATGCGGAACAGTCCGAGCTCTATGTCTGAAGACAGACGTGTCTCTTCTCCTTTAACCTGCAACTTGGCGTTAATTACAGTCTGTTCGGATAGGTCTTCAAGTGTCCTTCGTATGGAGGTGACCAGACCTAGATCGTCTAAGATTGGGGGTCTGAGGGCTTTGGCGAAGTCCCTTAGGTCCCTTACGGTCTCTTCAGCAGTTCGCCTGGCCTCGTTTAACTCGTCAAGAACAACAGGAGGCAAAGTCTCGCCAGCACTTTCCAGGGAATCTAGCTTGCGACAAAGGAGGATGAGGCCTTGGACTGTATCATCGTGCAGTTCTTGGGCGATTCTCTTGCGCTCATCTTCTTGGGCTCGAAGTATATGTGCTGTATATGCCTTGAGTCCTGCTCTACGATGTAACTCCTCAGTAATGTCCCGGAGAAGCACCTGAAAGACCGGGTTTCCTTGGTGATTGCTGATCCTTGTCAGGGTAGGCTCCAAGTAAACTTGGCCGCCATCTTTTGACTTGAAGTCTAGATGGATGTCTTTGCTTATGTCACCCGCAGAATGGTCGAGGATTTTCTTCGCCTCTGAAGTTCCAACCAGGGCAGATATGGTGGTACCTATTAGCTCTTCAGTGGTTCTGATGAATAGTGCACCAGAGGCTGGATTGGCATCTAACACGATGCCCTCAGGATTCAGGACAAGCACAGGGATGGGGCTGGAGTCGAAGAGACCGCGGTACTTGGACTCGGAGGCTCTCAGTGCGGCACTGGCCTCTTCTGCGCGTCTCCGCGCCCCCATCTCTCTGTCGACTCGGTGTCCCACAAAGATCGCTACCGCAATAACTATGCCAAGTTGGAAGGTCTCCGCAAAGCGATCTGTGCCGGGGTGCAGCCATGCAATATTAGGGACTGAAAGTATGGCACACCATATGGCAGTGGCGATAGATCCCGCGAAGCCGAAATTCAAGGCTGCATACACGACCGGGACAAAGAAAAAAGATATGGGTATGAGGGTTGGAATATCGACCTTGCCAGGAGAGTACTCCACCCACTCAAGTAGGCTATGTACAATGGCAACTAGAAGCACAAAGACCTGCACCGCCCAGAAGCGCCAATCCCTAAACCGGGGACGATAAGGGAAGAGTTGTCTCTTCAGATAGAAGAGCCATCCAGTGAGGTTTGACTCAAGGTTGCCCATCGAGGGTTTCATGAAGACCCCTGTCCTCTGTACCGTCACACTTTGTCCTGGTCTAACGATATCCAGTGCTGGGATGCTGCATATAGGATGGCCTCAATGCGTGAGGTAACATTGAGCTTGGTCAGTATACTGCTCAGGTGTCCTTCCACGGTACGTACGCTTATGCCGAGATTTTCTGCGATTGCCTTGTTTCGGAGTCCTTTGGCGGCGAGGTCTAGTACCTCTAACTCACGTTGACTGAGCTCTTCGACCGCTTTCCGTCCCCTTTCCATGGATGACTGGCGGCGACTCCACAGGCGGGCCACTTTCATGGCAATGGCTGGATGCAGAACAGGCTTGCCTATGTTGATGCTACGTACTGCTTCAATCAGTTCGTTTGCTCTTACCGTTTTGAGGAGGTAACCAGAGGCGCCGGCTTCCATCAGTGCCAGAATGTATTCGTCATCGTCGTAGGCGGTTAGGATAAGGGCTTTGGTGGATGGGGAGCAGGCCTTCATGCGTCGTACTACTTCAACACCGCTGAGGCAAGGCATGCGAATATCCAGGATGGCGATGTCTGGGCGCAGGCATTTTATCAGTTCCAGTGCCTCTTCGCCGTTACCCGCCTCGCCGATCACCTTGAGGTCGTCCTGTTGCTCCAGAATCCGTCGGGTTCCGTCACGGACCAAGGAATAGTCTTCTGCTAGGACGATACGTATAGGTTCTGTCATGATCCACCCGCTTCCCTCTGATTGTACCATCATATTGCACTCCTAAAGGAGTGTGAGCACCTGTTGTCGACAGGTGTTTTCACGTGCTTAGAACAGGGGCTTATTCGGATGTGGTGTCTTCCAGATACGCTTCATACTATGCATGAGACGAGGAAATGGTCTCAGAGGGCTAGTCTGTCATGAGAGTTTGTGAAACAAATAACAACCTGTTGAACAATGGATAGGGAAGAGAACTACCGCAAGTGGCAATTAAGCCGTCGTAAGCTTCTGAAGTTGATGGGCGCCGCAGGAGTAGGCGCTATCGCCGCGCCTCTCTTGCCATCTCTCTTAGAAAATGCTTCCGGAGCTACGTCTTATGAACATGCTCCAGAGGTAAGACGACTCCGTCGCTGGGGGATGATCATAGACTTGCGGAAGTGCGATGGCTGCCAAAGCGTTGGACTGCCTCCCCAATGCACGACCGCTTGTATAGAGGGTCACTTTGTCCCTGAACCCATGGAGTGGATTGAGGCCTATGAACACGAGCTACCTGGTGAGGGGACATTCTTCCTACCTACACCGTGCATGCAGTGCCAGAACCCCCCTTGCGTGAATGTTTGTCCTGTAGGGGCCACCTGGTCCACACCAGAGGGTGTCGTGCTGATAGACCAAAATCGGTGCATTGGCTGTCGCATGTGCATGGCGGCCTGTCCTTATGAACGGCGATTTTTCACCTGGGGGGAACCCGCAATTCCTCTAGAGGCTCTATTTGTGGAGTACAGCCCTGAGCACTCTACACCTGTGAAGAGAAATGTGGTTTCCAAATGCGACTTCTGCCCGGAGATGGCCCGTGCCGGGCGGCTACCCTTCTGTGCTCAGGCGTGTCCCAACAACGCAATATATTACGGCGATTTGGAGGAGGACCTGGCAACCAATGGTGTAGAGGTCGTGCAGTTCTCCAAGTTCATCTCGAAGAACACTGCGTATCGTTACAAGGAGCATCTGCGTACAGAGCCTCGGGTTTACTACATTCCCGGTTATGGGCAAGAGGTAGGTCGTACTTCCAACCAGAAGGGGCGCAAACCTGTTGAATGGAAATGGACCAAGGTCAAGGAAGGAGCAAAGAGGTGGAAGCACTCCGGCCGATAGACTACAAAGCCGAGCTTGAAGAACGTGCTGCGGCCCCATTGCGTCGAACCAGCAGGGGATACCTCATACTAATGGGTGTATTGCTTGTGATCATAGCGTGGGGCGCCTATACGTATTCTATCCAGCTACGAGACGGCCTGATAGTCACAGGTATGCGGGATCACATCTCCTGGGGTCTCTATATAGCTATGTTTGTCTTCTTCATTGGCGCCAGCATGGCTGGCACATTTACGTCGGCCATTCTTCGTATCACCAGGGCACCATGGCGCACTCCAATAATACGTTCGGCTGAGATGGTGACCGTGGCGGCGTTGATAACGGCGGGCCTGTTCATCATCTTCGACATGGGAAAGCGAGAGAGGCTTCATAATATCTGGCTTTTTAGTCGGTGGGAGTCGCCCCTAATATGGGATGTCCATGGCATGACAACTTATCTAATGGGTAGCGTCGTCTACTTCTATGCCGCCCTTATTCCGGATTTAGCTTACTTCCGAGACAAGATAGGGGTGCAGGCATCTCCTTTGAGGCGCTGGCTCTACAAGACCCTTTCTATAGGCTGGCGTGGCACTCCTTCTCAACGCCATCACCTTCAAAGGACAATGACCATTATGATGATTCTGCTCATCCCCGTAGCGGTGATGATGCACTCAGTTACCTCCTGGATCTTCGCCATGACCCTCCGAGAGCCGTGGGACAGCCCGGTGTTCGCCGTCTTTTTCGTTGGCGGCGCTATATATTCAGGAACGGGAATCATAATCATACTTCTGGCAGCAATGAGAAAAGCCTATAAGCTGGAGAACTTCATCACTCATCGGCACTTCTACTATTTGGGACTCCTCTTGGTAGGCATGGCGTGCATCATGTTCTTCTTCAATTTGAGCGAGCTCCTCACTCACGCATACAAGCTCAGAGGAGATATGACAACTCACCTGGAAGAATTGTTTCAAGATGGTATGGCTCCCCTCTTTTGGACCTACCTGTGGGGTGGCATTATAGCTCCTATGGTTCTAATTCTGTTGCCTTACACTCGAAACATCAAAGGCATAGTGACCGCGGCCGTTTTGGTGAACCTGGGGATGTTCTTGGAGCACTACACCATTGTGGTTGGCGGTCTGCGGCTGCCGCTGAATCCTTACGAGCTGCCCAGCTATTTCCCAACGTGGAATGAGTGGTCTCTTATGGCCGGTGGAATAGCGATCTTTATATTAATTCTCATGATCCTGATGAAGTTGGTGCCCAATGTAGCACTCACGGAGATGCTGGAAGAGAACGGCATAGAAAGCAAAGCAGCAGAATCACCTAGACCCTTTGGAGAGCCTAGTCCACAGCCATCTTCAGGAGGCGAGTGATGCTCCGTAAAGTGCTTCTTGCAGCAGTTCTCCTCTGCATTCTAGGCTCTTTGATGTCTGCCTCTGCCCAAGGACCAGAACCGAACCTAACTCTGGGGTTTCAATCAGAGGGGTCAGTGGGTAGCGATATAGCCCTGGGGCGCTATTTGATGGATCCGGCAGGTAACCCTATTCGCGATGTGGAGATAACCTTCTTCATTGACGCAGATTTCATGAACACCATTGATAATATAGAGATAGGAACTATTAAAACCGATGAGAACGGACTGGCCTTAATACGATATACCCTCAAACAGGAAGGCGAACGTACTATCACCGCCGAGTTTGTTGGTAATGAGATTTTTGATGCTACAAAGGCATCAGAACCCCTCAAAGTAGTTCCAGGGCCAGAGACCTATGTAGAGGAGAGGCCCTTCCGCATGCCGGGTGCGAATATCACAATGGTAGCCATAGTGTTAGTTGGGGTATGGGGACTGTACCTTATAGCGGTATTGCGATTTTGGTACATCAGTCGAGACAAAGCGGCTGCGAAGGTGGAAGAGGAGGCTAGTCAGTGAGACGCTTCCTTGTACCCGCCATGGCTACTGCGACGGTAGTTGGGGTCGGGCTGATATTATCCTTGTGGCTGCCCTCAGGCCGTGGACTGATACTGACAGAAGCTACGATACACACCTGAACTTCCAGGATGAGGTCCCCGAAGACTATACGCGAACAAAGGTTACTGCGGTGGAGTTGACTCCCAGTGCGCCCATTGGATGGGAGGTTGTTCGGAATGGAGCCTCAGTTGCTGACCGAGGTTTAGTCTTATATGTGGCTCGTGGATGTGCCAGTTGTCACGGTCTTGGTGG
This sequence comes from Dehalococcoidia bacterium, assembly GCA_965249025.1. GTDB lineage: Bacteria > Chloroflexota > Dehalococcoidia > Lucifugimonadales > CAYTFF01. The sequence goes on from OZ252215.1 coordinate 683,674, forward strand.
GACAGGTACAAGCGTGGGCTCTTCAGTTCTCGGTGCCAGCGAGCGGAAGGTCACGCGATTAATACGGGATGGTAGCGGGGGAATGCCCGTCTACCACCCTAACGACCTGAGTGACCAGGAGATACAGACTCTTGCTGGTTACATTGCCTCCTTAGGCCCTGCTCCAACTGAGACGCCTATTTTTGGAACACCTACGGCAACACCCTGGCCTAGCCCTACACCTACCCCTGCGCCAAAGCCTACGCCGACTCCAATACCCACTCCTTCTTCTACTCCCGAACCAGGGACGACTCCAACTCCTACACCTGTGCCCACCGTAAGTGATGCAGAGATCAAAGCTGCTCAACAGCTTTATATAGACGTTGGATGCGACATATGCCATGGAAAGAGTGCTGAGGGTGGGGAAAAAGGGCCAGAGCTGAAAGGGTTTACTGCAGAGGATATTAGTAAGGCTGTGAGGGAGGGGATCCGCAATCAGGCTTCCAAATATCCGAGAGAAATGGAGCGATATACCACGAATGACCTGACTGACGAGGAGCTTGAGCAACTAGTCAAGTATCTCTTAAGTCTAAAGTAAGTTCAGCGGGTGAGAATCGCCGCTTTGAAGATAGATAAATATTATTTGGAGGACAAGAATGAGAATCACAGCACTGGTTGCGATGTTGTTTTTGGTAGTGAGTGTTCTTCTGGCCGCTTGCCAAGGGGACGTTGGGTCTCAAGGAGCGCAAGGCCCCATTGGCCCTCCCTGTTCGCCTGGTAAAGCAGGCGAAGCCGGTCCGGCTGGACCTCAGGGAGAGCGAGGCCTTCAAGGGGCCCAGGGCGCACAAGGGCTAAAAGGTACAACAGGTGTAATAGGTGCGCCAGGTGCACCAGGCCCAGAGGGTCCACCGGGGCCCGCAGGCCTTTCGGCGGCGGAGCTGCCACCCCGAGACCAATCCTTCTCTTTAGCCGTAACGGATGACGCTGGGACGCGCAAGAACGGCGCAGACCTGGTCACTCTGAAGTTCGGCGGGGGAACTCCAGATGGCAGAACGGTCGTGGCCAAAAAGGGCAATCCCACTATTGATGGAGTGGCTGGAGACTCTGAATGGGGGGTGCCATCGACAATACGTCTCGCACCAAAGAATGGCGGTGGTGGACCGAGCAGGGCCACTATGCAGGCAGCCTATGATGACTATAACATCTACCTCCTTGTGACCTGGGAGGACCCCACAGGCACGAAGAGCATCGACAAGAACATGTTGACATATGATGCGGCTTCGGATATTTGGAGCAAATCTGGAAATGAAGATAGGGTATTCTTCTTGTGGAACATCAATGCTACGGACTTTGCCCCAGATGGGTGTTCAGCTTACTGCCATGCTGGTGAACCGGCCTGGGACGAGGCCGAAAGCAAGATGGGTACCAACTATCCTGGTGAAAAGGTGGATGTGTGGCACTGGAAAGCGGGAAGGACAAACGCCCAGGGTCACGCAGATGACAAACATTGGGTAGATATTGACCACGCCGAGCAGATCCTGTATGAAGGCGTGCGCATTCTAAACACCCGCTTGGCTGACACAGGATCCAGTTTTGCTGCTGGTAACGTGGGTGACGGCCAACCAAAGTCGATGAATAGGGAGGGGCGTAGCACTGACTCGTACCTCTGGGACTACCAGGCTGTTCCATTTGATCCAAATGCGGGATGGCAGGATGGCGACACCGTGCCTGGCTATGTTCTGAGTCAGCTTACCGGGAGCAATGCCGATGTCATCGCCAAGAGCGGCTTCTCTGACGGGACCTGGGTAGTGGAGTTCAAGCGTGTCCTCATCACGTATGACACCAATGATGTGCAGTTCAAGTAGAGGGGTAGGCGCTGAGGGAAAACTAGGTCCTTTGGCAAATTACCACTAACGTTAGATAGGGTTCGTGTATAGGGTAGAGTTCGACCCTCCTACTCCTTTGCCTAGGTACGAGCCACACATAACGGCCTTCGGGCGAGATGCTCGGAGGCCGTTTCGTTGGAGCGATATTGGAGCCTTGTTAAAAGAGTTACTCGGAAGAATAACACGAATGCCGAATCTGGGGGGATTCCCAATCTGGACGGAATAATCGCTATGTTTCAGGAAAATGAGTGTGGTAGGCCGAAAATTTGCAAACGCACGTCGAATATTTTCGTGGCACTTGAAGGACATCAGTGGATATTTGCAGAAGTCCTGAAATTATTATGACAACATTCACAATCTGCCTGTATGTTGACTATATATAGTTAATGTGCTATTTCTATAGCATACTTTAGTGATAGAAGAAGGAATGGCAGGGAAGTCAGGTTGGCCGTATTGTGTTGCTCTGGACTGTGAATGCATTGTTCATGAGGCCGCAAGGCACATGGGCCGGGATTTGCTTGGACAGTTCCTCAACTTTGTGCGTGCCTCTGAGGAGGGGTCTCGTCTCATACTTCAACGTAATGTAATAAGGAAGGCTTTACAGCCCAGGTGACCGGGCCGGTTAGAAGAGGAAGGGGTGAAGACCTATCGCAAGAGGATGTGGAGCTACTTCGAAGCGAGGGGGTCTAGCTAGAAGCTAAGGCAAAGCACTATCAGGGCAGATGACAACCGAAGGCTTGCTCCTAGATTCGAGATACGACGGGGGCGCTTAGCATATAGACATGCTTAGTGTTCTCGTTTTTCTTTTTTGTGAGGGGGGGTGCGGAAACAGTTCTGGTGCGTTCTGAGGATGAAACACACAAAGACAAAAAGGGAGCTATAGGGAACTATTATGAAGGCAGTTACATACAGGAAGCCAGGAGTCAAGGAGGATGTTTGGATTCATAGCGTATGCGACCTGTGTTCCAATCAGTGCCCCGTAGTTGTGCGCCGGGTCAACGGGACCGTGGTGAAAATAGAGGGTGACCCCGATGGCCCCTTTGGTAACAGGCGGCTGTGCGCTAAGGGTTTCGACGTCGACCCACAGTGGAAGGAGATATCTTGGGACGACGCTCTAGATATCATATCGGAAAGGCTCAGGAAAATAAGACAGGAGGACCCGCGAAAGCTACTGCTTACTGCATCCTCTACCGATCCCACTGGAGGCACATTTCTGAACAGCGTATGGGGGCTGGCCTTTGGCACTCCCAACACGACATGGCAAGGATATTTCTGCGGCAACTATCTCCACGCCGCTATCTTCATGACGAATGGAGCCTTTCACACCGACTATGATGCCGATCACTGTGAGTATGTGATACAGCTTGGCACTCAGATGGGGTTCATGGTGGGTTACAACGCCAACATCTTCAGTCAGAAGATGGCTGAGGCCAGGATGAGAGGTATGAAGGTAGTGGTGGTGGATCCCGTGCTTACCAACGCCGCTGGCAAGGCCGATGAGTGGGTGCCCATACGGCCAGGCACCGATGGCGCATTCATGCTTGGCCTTATGAACGTTCTCATTCACGAGTTGGGCATATGCGATTCTGAGTTCATCAAGAAAAGGACCAACGGCCCCTATCTGGTAGGCCCGGATGGTCATTACGTGAGAAGGGACGGAAAGCCACTGGTCTGGGATATTATAGACGAGGCTATGAAACCCTTCGACGCTCCGGTAGAGGACTATGCTCTGGATGGTGTTTACTACATAGATGGCGTGGAATGTAGGCCAGCCTTCCATTATTTCAAAGAGGCGGTCGCAGGTTATACGCCAGAGGAGACATCGAAGATTACCACGATTCCTGCTGAGATTATCAGGCGTATAGCCAGGGAGTTTGGTGAGGCGGCCCAAATTCCCACTACGGTAAGAGTCGAAGATAGGGAAATCCCGTATCGGCCGGTGGCGGTGAACATATATCGAGGAGCAGGAGCGCATACCCATGGCTTGTTTACCAGCCTAGCGGTGCAGGTCTTACAAATGCTGGTCGGCAACTATTACGCGGTAGGAGGCCACCGCGGCGTAAATTTGGTAGGGCCTGGCAAGAGTTGGGTGCCTAATATGTCTTCTGATGGCATGATTGTGCCGCCGACTGCTATAGGCGCTGGCGCCGACTACTATGACTTAGAGGTGGGCCAACCTCAGTCGTTGGCTCTGAATGAGCTTTTGCCTATATCTACTAATCGAAGCGCCGTAGTCCAGTTTACGGTGGAGGCCCCGGAGCGATTCAAGATACCATATCGCCCTGAGATGCTTATAATCTTGCGCCATAATCAGCTCATGACAACTGGAAATCCGCAGCGAACGGCGGAGGTGTTCAAGAAGATTCCGTTTGTGGTCTACTTTGCAACCCACGAGGACGAACAGGCGGCCTTTGCCGATATTCTTCTTCCCGATTTGCATTATCTGGAGATGTTCCAGTGGTGAATTCTGCTGGTGAAGTGAGGTTCTATCAGGAGGTAATGCTTGAGCTGGCCCACAGGGCGGGATTTGCCGATGAAGTGTACGGCCTTATGAATCTGGCTTACAGGCTGGAAGGGCTGTATAAATTGGATACTAAGCAGACCTACGCTATGGAAGACATATTTGATCGTCGGGCCAAGGCCCTGTTTGGGGATGAGATGGGTCTGGACTGGTTCAAGGAGCACGGCTCATACAAGGTTAAGAGAGACCTGGAAGAAACCTACCCTGAGTCTACTGTTCAAGGACGATTTCCGCTATATTTCGAAAACATACTTCGCGCTGGGAAAGACGTAGAGAGGACTGCGAAGAGCATGGGGATTGAGTGGGATACAGAGGACTACAAAGCAACTCTACACTGGCGGCCTTGCGATGCCTTCTCAAGAGAAGCGGAGGAGAAATTTTATGTGGTTAACTACAGAAGCCCGCTGCATGCCCTTACTTATACGATTCAGAACCCATGGCTAAATGAGTTAGGTGGTCTACATCCGTCTGCCTACAAGGTCTTGATAAATACGGAAGCCGCATTGAGCCTCGGCATAGAGGATGGGGATACGGTTCTTCTAGAATCAGAGGCTGGGGCAGTGACGGGGGTGGCTAGGGTAACGGAGGGGATACATCCCGAGGTGGTTGGGATAGCTGGCAACTTCGGGGGTAAGTCGCTAGGCAGACCAGTTGCTCGGGGTGTGGGGATACACTTCAATACCTTGGTATCGATAGACATGGGACGCATCGATCCCATATCAGGTGGCCTGGACTCATGCGTGAGGGTAAAGGTAAGTAAGGTATTTTCCTAAAGGCTCTCAATTGGATGTGTGGAGACTCGTAATTACCCTCTGGTGGATCTATAAGGGTGCCTACAAATTGAGGCTTGCCTAGTCAGGTTGCAAGCGTCTAAAGCGGCGAGGGCCTGGACTTTTGCGACTTGGGTTATATTCGCTGATGCCGACTTCGCAGAGATGGTCACTCTCTACAGAGGGGACGCGGGATTGTAGCCGCGATCCCGTCTACCCATGATAGCCCCAACGTTAATCCTGGAGAGGCCAGGCAGATCAGGGCCAGGGTGCATGTAAACTTAGCACGGTTTATTGCTGGCACCGTTCTGCACATCTTCTATATGGCACCCGCAGCTTCCTCTTTCCGACTGATCTGTCGCGGGTTGCCAATGGACGGATGTGACCATTTCTATCACTCCTGTATGAAACGTCGAGATATTTTTGGCACCGAAAGGCTCTGGGGGCCACAGCATATCGATGAGCGGGCTGTGTTCGCATAAGTAAGCTGTCCCAACTCCGCTGTGTAGCTCTCCCACGACACATGCCAGGGCCAGTCTCCTTTGAGCTTTACAACGGAGCGGCGTATAGCTTCGACTGCCTCCATAAGAGTAGATCTCACATTCAAGCAAGGGCCATGGTTGACAAACCTTCAGGGGTGGCATAGAAATATACGGGAAGATGCTTAAGTGCCGGGAAACAATGAGGGGTTAGGCAGTTCTGATCGAGTGGCATAGAGTCTGAGAAGAGGGGCGCCTACGTCACGATAAGTAAGCTGGGGCGATGAACGGCTTAGACCAGAATTGTCGTAGCGTATGAGAAGGGCGCCAAGTCCGTTTCATAAGGCGGCGCCTCTTTTGGGTCAGGACAATGGCTATGTTTTCTCTGAGCTTTTGGGAATGACTGAAAAGGAGATAGAATCTCTGACTAGAGAGGGCGCAATCTATTGATAGGGCTGCCTGGATTGGTGGCTAATGGGGTGATTTAACCAGGGCAAATGGGGGCGCATAATGTCACACGAGTATATCGAGGTAGAGCGGAACAACGGAGTCCTTATCATAACATTGGACGATCCGTCGACCAGGAACGCCCTCGGAGAAGATATGGGAAGGGAGATAACCGAGGAGTTGGATCGTTTTGAGTCCGACAATGAGCTAAGAGCACTGGTTATTACAGGCAAGGACCCTGCTTTTTGCTCCGGAGCCAACGTGCGCAGGATGGCCCAGCGTGTCGAGGAGAAGGAGTCGGAGCCTGTTCAAGAACCAAGTTCGGCCAGTCCATGGGAGCGCATGGACGCCCGCTGGATGAAGGAAAGCGCTGAGATGGGCAAGGGAAGTATTAGGTATCTCCCGCTAAGAATATTCAACCTTCAGAAGCCCACTATAGCGGCTGTGAATGGGTACGCTATGGGGGTAGGAATGGGCCTTGCCCTGTCCTGCGATATCAGGATCGCTTCTGAAGAGGCAAAAATGGCCGAGGCCTTCATTAGAAATGGCCTCATCCCGGCGGATGGCAGCTGCTGGCAGCTTCCCAGGATGATAGGCCTGAGCAACACGCTGCTTCTGCAGTATACAGGGGATGTCTTGGGTGCGGAGGAATGCTTGAGGTTGGGGATAGTAAATAAGGTAGTGGCGCACAAGGAGCTTATAGACAAGACGATGGAGCTAGCGCAGAGGCTAGCTCAAGGGCCCACATATGCCATGGCGCTGACCAAGTGGCTGGTTCACAAATCTCTCTATACTGATCTGGAGGAGAGCCTGACCCTTGCTGGAGCAGCCCAGGAGATCGCCCGACGTACGGAAGATCACAAAGAAGGCGTCAAGGCTTTTGTGGAGAAGCGAAAACCTGTGTTTAAGGGAAGGTAGGAGGGATCTCTATGCCGACTGGCGCACAAAAAATTACTGAGATACTAATAGAAGCTGGCGTTGACCATATCTTTGGGGTACCAGGTGGCGCTACTGGGCCGATCTACGACTCTTTCTATGGCAAAGAGGACATCGTTAGAGTAGTCCTTGCTCGCCATGAGCAGTCGGCGGCAATTATGGCGGACGTACATGGCCGTCTCACGGGCAGACCTGCGGTTCTCATGGGCCAGGGACCCTTTATAGGCACCAGTGGAGGCTTTGGGATTATGGAGGCCTATTTTAGCTGCTCCCCGATGTTGGTGATCACAGATACCTCAGACATAGGTTTATGGCAGCTTGGAGCCTATCAGAACGTGTCGGGGGAGTATGGCACGGCTGACCTTCTATCCATTCTTCGTTCCATGACCAAGTACACAACGCTGGCGAGCACTCCCAACGAGGCTGTGCTGGGGACGCAGCTAGCGCTTAAACACGCCACCACAGGAGCCCCGGGGCCTTGCGCTGTATTGATGCGTAGTAATGCTTCGTTTAGCCAATTCGATCCCGATGGGCAGCCACGGATTCATCCCACTAGAGGATATTTGGCCAATGTGGAGGCTGTGCCTGCGGCATCTGCGATTCAAGAAGTTGCGGAGGCTCTTCGCAAGGCTGACAGACCCATTATCATAGCTGGCAATGGTGTCCATCGGGCAAACGCCTATCAAGAGCTGAGGGAGTTGGCAGAGCTTTTGGCAATTCCTATAACGACTACCTACAAGGGTAGAAGCACCATAGAAGAGACGTACCCTCTGGCCATTGGGCCTATGGGCGCGTACGGAATAGACACGGCTAACCGAACGGTAAGTGAGGCGGATGTGGTGCTAGTCGTAGGAGCACGCCTTCGCGCCCACGATGTCGCCTTCTACGACACCAATCTTATAGACCCAGAACGTCAGAGGATCATTCAGATAGATATAGAGTCGCTCAATGCTGGGTGGACGGTCCCGGTGGAGATTGGGCTGGTGGGCGACGCCAAGGCGGTGCTGGCCCAGATTCTTACGGTAGTTCGTCAGCAGCCTATCGACTCGGAGGAGCGTGAGGAAAAGGCCACGGCCCTAGCCCAACGTAAGAAGGAGCTAGGATTTTTCGACGACTCTCCAGGGCTTTATTCCGACCAGGCTCCCGTATTGCCACAGCGCCTTGTGAGGCTCATTCAAGAGAACGTGGACCCTTCTACTATCATTACACTGGATGCCGGGAACAATCGCCTTTGGATGCACCACTTCTATCAGTTTCAAGGAATTGGCACCGTACTAGGTCCTGGAGGTCATGGTGGTATGGGGTGGTCTATACCTGCCGCCGTAGGTGCCAAACTGGTTCGCCCAGACAGGCCGGTAATGGCGGTAGCTGGCGACGGCGGATTCATGATGACTTCCAACGCTATCTCGACGGCAGTACAATATGGTTTGCCAGTGGTGATAGTCGTGTTCAACGATGGCGCACTGGGTATGGTTAGAGAGCGTCAGAGGAGGGACAAAACCATCATAGCTTCCGAGTTTGTGAGCACCAATCATGCAAGGTTATGTGAGGCTTATGGAGGCTGGGGCGTGCAAATAGACAATCCCAAGGACGTACCTGCAGCGCTCCATGACGCATTCAATGCGGGTCTCCCCGCTGTTGTGGATGTGATTACAGATGGATTTGAGCCCTTCGACCAGTATCAGCCGAAGATATCAGAGTTGGCGCAGCGGTAATGGAAGTGGTTGCAGATGGCATTCACTATACGTTTACTTTGCGGGCGACCAGGTTTTTGCTGTACGACAATCAATAAGGAGGAGGCTTAACGATGGCTAAACAATCGAGGGAATTGCGGTCAGACATCGGGTATAGTCTGCCAGACCGCACCGTGCTCAAAGGATACGACCTGTCCAAGGACATCATCGGTAAGATTGACCTTGGCGACATGGCCTTTTTGATGCTGAAGGACAGGATTCCCACAAAGGGAGAGTCTGTAGTCTTCAACGCTCTGCTGGTGACCCTGGTGGAACACGGAATAACGCCCAACGCTATAGCCACAAGGCTGACCTACTGGGGCGCTCCGGAGTCGCTGCAGGGGGCCGTGGCCGCGGGTCTTCTGGGACTCGGCAGTCGGTTTGTGGGCACGATCGGCGATTCAGCCCGCCTAGTTCAGGAGGCGTTGAAGGACAGCCCACCAGATACGGATCTAGATGCCATGGCAAGGGATATAGTGGATACGTACCGACAGAGTAAACGCCCAATCCCCGGCCTTGGCCATCCAGTACATAAACCAGTGGACCCACGAACCCTGCGACTTTTCGAGATAGCATCTGAAAATGGCTTTTCCGGACGGTATGTGCAACTTATGCAGCTAATAGGCAGCGAGGCGGAGCGAGTTCATAAGTGGCAACTCCCCCTCAATGCGACTGGGGCTATTGGGAGCATCGCCAGTGAGCTGGGCATACCCTGGGAGGTGGCTCGGGGCCTTGGAGTGATGGCCAGGGCCATTGGGTTGGTGGGGCATATCCTGGAAGAGATGCGTCAGCCCATGGCTCAGGAGATATGGTTTCGAACGGAAGAGGAGGCGACTAGACACCTGCGGCCTGAGTCTTAGAGGCGTTGCTATAGCCTGGTATAGGTCTTTAAGTAACCGTTGGTGCTAGTATAGAGTCCTTGGAATACGCTCATGGATCGTCATTGCGAGGAGACCCGATTTCATCGGGGCGACGAAGCAATCTGGCGGATGGGCGTAGGCACCCGCCGCCAGATTGCCACGGCCCTCCTTCCTTCGGAGGGCGAAGCCTCCTACGGCAGGCGAAGCCTTCGTCGGGCCTCGCAATGACATTTGAAGTGAACACATGGAACAGGATACTTAAAACTAGCACTAGAAGTCAGGTAGTGGTGGTCTAAGGTCGTAGATTGATGGCAATAAGTCTGTCACAAAAGGTGCCACCAATTTGATGTTGCCACGGGGGTTGTGATGTTGCTTAGCGGAATACGTGTTCTGGACTGTACGTCAATGTTGGCTGGTCCGTATTGCTGTATGATGCTGGCTGACCTTGGTGCGGAGGTTATCAAGATCGAGCATCCTCAGGTATGGGACCCTGGAAGGGATCTGGGTGTGCTTTATGGCAAGAGCAAGGATACGTCCGTCTTTCTTGGGGCCAATCGCAATAAGCTGGGCATAACGCTAGACCTGAGCAAGCCAAGGGGCCAGGATGTGTTCTATTCGCTGACTAAGACGGCGGATATGGTAGCTATTAACCTGCGTCCCGATGTGTCTATGCGTTTGGGACTCGACTACGATAGCCTACGTGCGGTGAAGGATAACCTCATCTACTGCAACTTCAGTGCCTTTGGCGAACGTATGCCTTACAGGACTAAGCCTGGCACAGATACCGTAATCCAGGCCATGAGCGGCATCATGTACCTGACGGGAGAAGAGGGCGATCCGCCTGTGCGAATAGGAACGGCCATTGCGGACATATCGGGCTCTGTATATGCTGCCTTTGGAATTATGGCTGCTCTGTACCATCGTTCGCTGACTGGAGAAGGGCAAAAGGTCAGCATCTCTTTGCTGGAGACCTTGATAGGACTACAGACTCCTCGTGTGATGGACTTCTTTGCTAACGGTCAGAATCCTGTTCGGACAGGCAACCATAGCCCGTATGCGTCGCCGGTTTATAGTTTCAAGACGACGGACGGATATATTTCCGTTGCCGTATTCGCCGACAAGTTCTGGCAGCGCCTCTGTCGGGCCTTGGGACGCAACGACCTAGCGGATGCTCCCGAATATGCGACATCAGCGTCGCGACTAGAACGACAACAGGGGCTGCATGAGCTATTGAAGCCTATATTTTGGCGGCGTTCAACAGGTGAGTGGTGCAAAATATTAGATGAAGCCGACGTTCCAAATGCGCCCGTTTATGATTACGTTCAGATGTTTCGGGACAAGCAGGTTCAAGAGAGCGGAATAGGAGTGCCTACGGATCATCCGGAGCTGCCAGGGTTAAAGACCGTCAAGGTGCCGGTTAACTTCAGCACCATAGAGAAGACGACCGCTGGTGCGCCACCGCAACATGGCCAGCACACCGACTCCGTTCTCACTTCTCTTGGCTACAGCTCAGGGGAGATCGAAGAGTTGCGTCGACTCAAGTGTGTTTAGAAGACAGCGCTAAGTGAACATACGTAAGGATAGTATGTTGTATGAGGAGGAAAGCGGCAATATTCAGATGGCCCTAACGGGCGATCTCTTATGACTCGTCGCATGTCCGTATTTGGGGAGAAGCGTTTTCTGGAGATGGTGGTCAAGATAATGTCCCGCCACATTAACTAGTGGGCTGGGTATTCAGTAAGCGGACACTGGGCTATGTTTGTTGACAGCGCCAGAGGAGCGGAGATAATCTACGCCAAGTGACATAGGTCGAGACGAGCCAGAAAGAGACTGTCCTGATAGAAGAATATATATTACTAGGTAAAGAAAGGAGGAGACATGGCAACAGAAACCCCGTTGTTGACCGAGGAGATTCGATCGCAGGTTGGTAGCGAGGTAACAGGGGAGCCAGAGCTGGTTGAGTTGACCATGATCAAGGAGTGGGCCAAGGCTGTGGCATGGCCAGACCCACCTAACCCTTTGTATACGGATGAGGCCTATGCTCGTAAGACAAGGCATAAGGGAATCATAGCTCCTCCCTGTTTTTTTACTCGTTTGGGGCATGAGTTGTCTAGAGACGTCGCTAGGCTTCCCACTCCCAAAGCGGTTGCCAACGGAGGGGGCGAATGGAAGCCTTTGGGTATCATCAGGCCTGGTGACATTATCACGACAACTTGTAGATTCGACGACATCAAAGAAAAGGTGGGACGCAAGGGACGACTTTTGTTTGTCGACTTTGGCTATGAGTTTAGGAATCAATATGGTGAGCTTGTGTGCAAAGGTATGCGCTCGCAGATTAGAATCTACTAGATTTGCTAAGAATTCACTCATGGGGAGATGACAATGGCTACACTCTACTGGGAAGACGTACAGGAAGGACAAACGCTTCCTACAAAAGAGAAATATCTGACCCTTATGGAGTTCAATAGGTTCGCAGGGGCCAACGATGAGTTCTACATGTATCATATGGAACCCGAGTATGCAAAAAGCCTGGGATGGCCTGAAGTTATTATCATGGGCCACCTCAGGATGGCGTATATCAGTAAACTGGTAGAGGACTGGATTGGCGTTGATGGGACCGTTAGAAAGATTGGGTGCCAGCACCGAGGAGTGGACGTACGCAACTCCACTATAACAATTGGTGGCAAGGTGACCAAGAAGTATGAAGGTAATGGGGAGCATCTGGTGGATTGTGAACTGTGGGTGGATAACGAGAAAGGTGAGCGTACCTGCCCGGGCTGGGCCACTGTTGCTCTTCCATCTAAGAATGACCACCCATGAGGTGTCGTACCTATTATGATGGCCCTGGAAGGAATTAGGGTTCTTGACCTGAGCCAGGGGATTGATGGGCCTTACTGCACTAAGATACTGGCCGAGTACGGTGCTGAGGTTATCAAGGTAGAGCCACTTTCTGTGGGGGACTCCTCCCGAAGTGTGGCCCCATTTTCTCAAGATGTCCCTCATCCTGAGAAGAGTGGCCGGTTCCTCTTCTTCAACACTAACAAGAAGAGCGTAACTCTAGACCTCAAAACCTATACAGGACAGAGCTTATTCAAGAGGTTGGCTAAGAAGGCGGACCTGGTTGTAGAAAATGTTGGCCCAGGCATCATGGATGGCCTTGGCCTTGGTCTTCAGGAGTTGCACGAACTCAGCCCCAGCCTGGTTTTGACCTCTATATCCGACTTTGGCTCCTCGGGTCCATACAAGGACTATAAGGCAACGGATATGGTTGCTGCCGCCGTGGCTGGTTATATGTTGCAGATGGGCGACCCAGACAAGCCTCCGCTGCAGTCCGGTATACCCGTCGGTAGGCTGGTTACGGGCATGTACGCAGCGTTAGGTTCGTTAATAGCCCTCTTCGGTGCTCAGCTTGATGGCCAAGGACAGCTAGTAGAGATATCCATGCATGAGGCCCTGACATCCGTCCTCATCTACGATACGGTAGCCTATTCATACATAGGAAGAATTAAGAAGCGGCCTGGGCATTACTGGGCGACTCATCAGGGCATACGTAGCTCGGTACAGCCTTGTAAAGACGGCAATTTTGGCCTCTTTCTGAACGCCGGCCATTTCCGATGGCAACTCATGTGGGAGGTCTTGCTTGGAATGCCTGAGGTGGCCGAAGACCCAAAATACATGACCCTTGAGGGGATTCAGGAACATACGCCCGAGTTGGAACAAATAGCTAGGACATGGTTTATGGAACACACATCTGAAGAGATTTTCCATTTGGCTCAGGAGCTAGGACTTCCCTTTGCGGATATCCCTGACGTATCAGGGGTTCTGGGGAGCCCTCATTTGAGAGAGCGTGCCTACTTTCGATCTATCGACCACCCGGTGGTAGGAGAACTTGAGTATCCTGGGCCAGCCATTCGGCTAGGAGAAGGTCAAGGCGAGAGAAGCCAGGGCGCACCCTTGTTAGGCCAGCACAATACGGAGATTTTTTGTGATCTTTTGGGTCTAGAGAAGGAAGAGTTGATAAGACTGCGTAGCGAAGGAGTTGTCTAGGTGCGTAAGGGGATTCTGAAGGGAATCAGGGTTTTAGATATGTCCATGGGGTGGGCAGGTCCCCTCGTGACTATGCTCCTGTCCGATTTTGGGGCAGAGATCATTAAGGTAGAAGCTCGCGGGCACCTGGACTGGTGGAGGGCGTCCATAAAGACCCCGGGGAGTGGGGAACATCCTTACGAGATGTCCTCGATATTCAACACGGTGAATCGCAACAAGTATGGGATTACATTAGAGCTGACCGATACTAGGTGCCGAGAGATATTCATGGATTTGGTGCGAGTCTCAGATATTATGGTGGAGAACTTTACGCCCAGGGTTATGAAGAATTTGGGGCTTGAGTATCCGACTCTTAGACAGGTAAATCCTAGTTTGATAATGATCTCTATACCTGCCTTTGGCCTGAGCGGCCCTATGAGAAACTACAGTGGAGTGGGTATGACCATCGACTGTATGGCGGGCATAGCCTCGGTGACTGGATATGAAGGTGAGGCACCCAGGCTTCAGCCCAATGCCTATGCCGATCCTATAGGCGGCCTCAACGGCGCCATAGCAGCGATGATGGCTATTAGACACCGCTCCCTGACAGGTCAAGGACGACATGTTGAGGTGGCTCTCTTGGAAAGCGCGGTTCACCATGCGGCGTTGCCTATTATGGACTACGTGATGAATGGTCGGATTCAGCCCAGGCGGGGAAACCAAAGTACATTTATGGCACCTCACGGCTGCTATCGCTGCAAGGGGGACGACGAGTGGGCCGTCATAGGGGTCAGTTCTGATCAGGAGTGGTATGCCCTATGTGAAGTTATGGGACGCCACGATCTCATAGACGACCTGCGCTTTGCTGATGGACTGAGCCGCTGGTACAATCGAAAGGCGCTGGATGTGATAGTTGAAGAGTGGACATCCTCCCGCGACAAGTACAAGGTAATGAAGTCCCTTCAAGAATCAGGAGTTCCAGCGGGCGCAGCGTTTGATAGCAAAGAGGTTCTTGAGGATTCGCACCTCAACGCTAGGGGGTTCTTTCAGGTAATCGACCGAGCCCACGTTGGGAAACATCCATATCCTGGCACTGTGATGCGCTTCTCGAAAGATAGGGGTTCGGTGTTCAAGGCAGCACCTTGTTTGGGAGAGGATAACCATTTCGTTTTGGAAGACCTCTTAGGACTTCCTCGGGAGGATGTCGAAGAGTTGGAGAGTGAAGGTGTAATTGGCGCCACACCTTCGCTTTAGCCATCCTATCTAGGCATTTTCTGTGCATTGAGGTTTATGTCCCAGAGTTTAGTATAATCTGAGATAACAAAGTATGGGAGCCTGAGTTGAAGGAAAAGATCCTTATTATGGAGGATGAAGAAGGTCTGTTGCAGACCTTGAAGTACAATCTGGAACAGCAGTACCAGGTCTACACGGCAGTCGATGGCGAAGTTGGACTATCCCAGGCCAGAAAGGTTAAACCAGACCTGATAATCTTGGATATCATGCTACCAAAGCTGGATGGGCTTGAGGTGTGTAGAATTCTAAGACGTGAGATGGACGTGCCTATTCTGATGCTCACCGCCAAGGCAGAGGAGATAGACCGTGTGGTGGGACTGGAGATGGGGGCGGATGATTACGTGGTCAAGCCCTTTAGTTTGCGTGAGCTTCTGGCAAGGGTTAAGGCGCTGCTGAGGCGTTACAGATCAGTTGACAAATCGTCTGATGATCATCAGGAGGTCTTAAGGTCAGATGACCTGGAGGTGGATCTAAAAAGTCACCTTGTTCGCTTAAAGGGTAGGATAGTCGAAATGAAGCCGAAGGAGTTTAGTCTCACAGCATTGCTGGTGGGGAACAAGGGAAGGGCATTCAGCAGAAATCAGATCCTGGAGCGCTTGTGGGGGCAAGATTACATAGGTGACGACCGTACAGTAGACGTGCATGTTCGATGGATTAGGGAGAAGCTGGAGACGGACCCAAGCAGACCGCAGCGTATCGTAACGGTACGTGGCGTGGGATATAGGTTTGAGGGATGAGACTACCACGTTCTATCCAGTGGCGTATAGCTGCCGCATATACGGCTCTCATATTAGTATCTATGGGGGCGGTCAGCGTATACCTGATCAACTTCATAAGTGATGGCTATGTCTCAACTTTAGAGTCAAATCTTGAGGACGAGGCACACCTGGTTGGTGAGGCTGCAGGCATCTATTTAGGCGACTTTGTAGATACACAGAACCTACAAGTAATGAGCGAGAGGATAGGGAAATTCCTAGACGCTCGGGTGACGATCATTGGTCTAGATGGCGCTGTCCTGGCTGACAATTGGGAAGATCCCAAGGGCATGGAGGACCATTCCTTAAGGGCAGAGGTGAGGGATACACTTGCCTATGGAGTTGGAAAAGATACACGGATTAGCCCAACGATAGGTGAGGAGCTTCTATACACCGCTGCTCTCATACAGACAAATGGAGAGGCAAAAGGCATAGCCAGAGTGGCGGTGCGAACCTCTCAGATACAGGCTACTTTGAATAGAATAATCGCTACTGTGGCACTGGCAGGCTTAATCGTTACAGCTCTTTCTATAGCCTTGGGATACTACTTGGCACGTCGAACCTCGCGTTCTATCAGGTCGGTTGCCGAAGGCGCTCGTCATTTAGCTAAGGGTGACCTGGAGTATAGAGTGCAGGCTCTAGCTCAAGATGAGACTCAAGATCTGGCAGACGCCTTCAATGCTATGGCCGGCACTCTCCGCGAGATGATAACGGTGCTCTCCACGGAGCGTAACAAGCTTTCTCTGGTTCTTGAGTCCATGGCTGACGGTGTCGTGATGATTGGCTCCGATGGCGAGGTGGAGCTTATTAACCGAGCAGCACAAGAGATACTGGATGTAGATGCCAAAGTTGAAGGAGACAGGTTTATGGAACTAGTCCGCGATCACGAACTCCAGCAGATGGTGGAGCGGGCTTCGAAGAGCCGCAGGCCAGAGGGGGGGGAGATAGAGCGCCGAGGTCTGGGACAATATTTGAGTGTATCAGTGATTCCCTTGGCCGATTATGGGCCGTCTACATCGGTCCTGATGACCATTCATGATCTGACTCGGATTCGTCAGGTGGAAACTACCAGAAAGGAGTTTGTTAGCAACGTCTCTCACGAGCTCAGAACGCCTTTGGCCTCTATCAAGGCGGCGGTGGAGACCCTGGAGGGCGGAGCCTTGGGGAAGGCTGACGCCGCCGAAGAATTCGTTGGGCGAATACGAAGGGACGTGGAGCGCATGATAGTGATGGTCAGCGATCTCCTGGAGTTGTCCAAACTGGAGGGTGGACAAGGCGCACTGCATCTATATCCCCTGCAACTGGGGCCTTTAATGGATGAAATTGGGACGGAGTACAAAGAGGCGGCCAGTTCTATGGGAGTTACCATTGACGTAGATTTGGGAGAGGCTGTCCCAAAGGTAATGGGCAACGGAGAGAAGCTAAGGCAGGTACTGGTCAACCTTCTTGACAACGCATCCAAAGTTTCGTCTAAGGGCGATAAGATAACGTTGTCAGCGGAAGTAAAGGATACATATGTTGAGGTTACGGTCAGTGATACAGGGATGGGTATACCACATGACCACTTACCTCACGTTTTTGAGCGATTCTACAAGGTAGACCGCTCTCGCCGAGACAGCGGTACTGGACTGGGGTTAGCTATAATCAAACACATTGTTCAGGCCCACGGAGGCCAAGTCTGGGTAAAAAGCGAGGAGGGGAGTGGCAGTGCTTTTAGTTTCACGATACCTATAGCCAAGTAGCGATTTCCTTAGCTAGGGCCCTTGGTAAGGCATTCTTAAATTGGATGCCTTTTTTTGTTGACCAGGCCCCCTTATCTTTAATGGACTGTTCAATAACTGTTAAGAATCCGTTAAAGAACATTCGATATGATGGAGATGAAGGGGATGAGAGACGTTACATTGAGACACGTGAACTGGATGTTTAAACCAAGTTTGTGGGGACTGTTTGGGTTAGTGGCATTGGTTTTGGCAGTGTTTTCGGTAGCGTATTGTGGTGAAGGTGGTGATTCTCAATCAGGCACTTCGAGCAGTCTCAGGGGAATGATAGAAATAGATGGCTCGAGCACTGTTTTCCCTTTGACCGAGGCGGTTGCAGAGGAGTTCAGAAAAGTGCATCCGAGGGTTCAGGTCAACATAGGTGCGTCGGGCACTGGCGGAGGATTCAAACGATTTTTGGATGGAGAGACGGACATATCAGACGCTTCACGACCAATCAGCCCTGAGGAGGCTGAACAGGCCAATGCAAATGGGATCGAATTTGTAGAGTTGAGGGTGGGGATAGATGGCTTGTCTATTGTAGTGAATCCTCGTAACGATTTTGTGGAGTGCCTGACTTTGGCGGAGCTAAAACGTATCTGGGAGCCAGGGAGTAGGATTAATAACTGGAACCAGGTGAGGCCAGAGTTTCCAGACAGGCGCTTGCGTCTTTATGGCCCTGATACGGACTCGGGCACTTTTGATTACTTTACGGAGCAAATCAATGGTAGAGCGCGCGCTAGTCGGCCTGACTATACGGCTAGCGCTAGTGACTTTTTTCTTGTGCGTGGTATAGCAGGAGATCGGAGCGCTTTGGGGTACTTTGGATATGCGTACTATGTAGAGAACCCCGACAAGCTGAAGCTGGTGGCAGTAGAAGCTAGAGATGGATGTGTGAAGCCGACGCCTCAGACGGTGCGGAGTGGCGAGTATTCTCCTCTATCCAGGCCCCTTTTCATCTACGTAAGCAATATGAGCTTGGAGCGTCAGGAGGTAAAGACATTTGTAGAATTCTACATCGAAAACGCCGCTCAGCTGATTCCACGGATAGGATACGTTGCCCTGCAGGACTTCGTGTACGCGGAAAATCTTGCTAGAGTGAAATGAAGGAGTGGTGAAGAGTGGCCGATCCAATAGACATAAATATGAGATGAGCAGGTAAATCTCTTGCGTCAACGGACTAATAGACTACATGGGACATCTTAGGATAGAGTGAGCGTTTACGTCTCCGGCGCTGCTAGGCGTCGGCGCAATTTGGAAGGCAAAATAGTCCACTGGGCCTTTTTTACCTGTGCGCTAGTCTCTATTTTGGCTACGATTGGCATACTGGTGAGCCTGATGTCCCAATCGGTAGGGTTTTTCAGTGAAGTCTCAGTATGGGAGTTCATCACTGGCGCCCAATGGTCTCCGATAATCCTCCCTAGGTCCTTTGGGGTTTTGCCTTTGGTGGCGGGCACCTTGCTGGTGGCGGTAATCGCATTGGGAGTGGCTGTTCCGGTAGGTCTGGGAGCAGCTATATTTCTGTCAGAATATGCTCCGGACAAGGTGCGCCGCATCATCAAGCCGATTTTGGAGATTCTGGCTGGCATCCCTACAGTAGTTTATGGGTACTTCGCTCTTACCTTCGTTACGCCACAGCTACAAAAGGTCTTTTCCGATCTGCTGGTGTTCAACGCTCTGAGCGCTGGATTAGTGATGGGCATCATGATAATTCCAATGGTGTCCTCTCTAAGCGAGGACGCCATGCTGGCGGTGCCTCGATCTTTGAGAGAGGCAGCCTATGCCTTGGGCGCTACCAGGTTTGAGGTATCAATGAGGGTGGTTGTGCCTGCCTCCATTTCTGGAATTGTTGCTGCCTTCATCTTGGGATTTTCTAGGGCTATTGGGGAGACGATGTTGGTGAGCATAGCTGCTGGCGCTACGCCCAGAGCGACGCTCAACCCTCTAGAAAGCATCCAAACTATGACAGCATATATAGTGCAATTGGCTCTGGGTGAGGTGCGTCATGGCTCTCTGGAGTACAACACCATATTTGCGGTAGCCCTGCTGTTGTTCTTTATGACGCTAACATTGAACTTGTTGGGACATTGGGTTGTGACTCGTTGGCAGGAGAAGTACTGATGCAGAGGATAGCACGGTTTAACAGAAGGCTGCGGACTAGGAAGGCCTTTGGAGACATCTTCTACTTCATCTTTTTAGCAGCTGTCCTAGTAGGCATTTTGGGCCTGATCACACTGCTGGTGCAGGTAGCGGTGCAAGGCATACCGTGGTTAAGCTGGCATTTTATAACGGAATATCCAGCGTCCGACCCTGAGAAGGCTGGTCTGAAGTCGGCTATGATGGGCACTATATGGGTCATGGCTCTTACAGGGGCTTTTTCGATTCCAATCGGGGTAGGCGCAGCCATTTATCTGGAGGAGTATGCTTCTAAGAACTGGTTCACCCGAGCAATAGAGATAAACATATCCAATCTGGCGGGAGTCCCATCAATAGTTTATGGGCTTCTTGGCCTGGCTGTTTTTGTTCAGTGGACGGTCTTGGGTAGGAGCCTCTTGTCCGGCGCTTTGACACTTTCTTTGTTAGTCCTACCCATTGTGATTATGGTATCTCGCGAGGCCATTCGCACTGTGCCTCGGACCTATAGGGAGGCGGCATACGCCCTGGGCGCTGACAAATGGCAGGTTATTAAGGGGGTAGTCTTACCTTTATCCACACCTGGCATCTTGACGGGCACAATATTAGCCATGTCCAGGGCAATCGGAGAGGCGGCCCCGATGTTAGCCATCGCCGCCCTAGTTTACGTCACATTTATACCTACGGACCCTCTTGATAGATTCACCGTCCTGCCTATACAGATTTACAATTGGGTATTTCGACCTCAGGAAGAGTTTTTGGGGTTAGCTGCGGCAGGTATAATAGTGCTGCTTGTTATTCTACTTCTCATGAACACCGTTGCAGTTTACTTGAGAAATCGCTACCAAATTAGATCAGAGGAATAGTATGGATATGGACGATCTAGTATTCAGCATCAAAGATCTGAACCTGTGGTATAGGGACTTTCAAGCGTTGAAAGGTATCAATCTGAGCATCAAGCAGAAAAAGGTCACTGCTCTGATAGGGCCTTCTGGATGTGGCAAAAGCTCTCTGCTAAGGTGTCTCAATCGTATGAACGACCTTATACCGGAAGCCAAGGTGCAGGGTCACGTCCTGTTCGGCGACGAAGACCTGTACGATCCGACAGTTGATCCCACAGAGATACGATCGCGCATTGGCATGGTGTTCCAAAAGCCCAACCCATTTCCGAAGTCAATATACGACAACGTTGCCTTCGGACTTCGTATTAACGGATTTCGGGGCAATCTGGACGAGGCTGTTGAGCGCTCGTTGAAAAGGGCTGCTTTATGGAATGAGGTCAAGGACCTTCTTAACAAGCGAGCGCTGACCTTATCTGGAGGCCAGCAGCAGCGTTTGTGCATAGCCAGAACGTTGGCGGTGGAGCCTGAGGTCATTCTGATGGACGAGCCGGCCTCTGCGTTGGACCCAATAGCCACTCTAGCCATTGAGGAGCTAATCCGTGAGCTTTCGGAGGAAGTTTCGATAGTCATAGTGACTCATAATATGCAGCAGGCGGCGCGGGTATCAGACGAGACTGCCTTCCTTATGACGGACGAAGATAGGGCTGGATATCTGGTAGAATATGGCATCACACATCAAATTTTCACAGATCCAAAGGATGAGCGCACCGAGGCCTATATAACAGGACGGTTCAGCTAAATGACTAAGGGGAGCGACCATGCCACGAGCAGATTTCGATAGACACCTCCGTATTCTGAAGGATGATGTTCTCGGCTTAGGGAGCATGGTCGAAAAGAGCGTATTTAAGGCTGTAGACGCCTTGAAGCGGAGAGACTTGGAGGTCTCTCAGCAGGTTGTTGATGAGGATGACATTGTTGACCAGAAGCGATACGAGATAGAGGAGCGGGTCGTAGATCTGATAGCCACCCAGCAGCCTATGGCTGGCGATTTGAGGACGCTGATGGCCCTCTTGCACATTACCATAGAGCTAGAACGGATGGCAGATTATGCCGAGGGTATAGCGAAGATTAGCCTTATGATGGGTGAGGAGCCACCTGTAAAGCCCCTCATCGATATACCGCGCATGACAGAGATGGCAACGGCAATGCTGAGAAGAAGTCTTGATGCCTTAGTGAACCGTGATGAAACCACAGCTAGGCAGGTGTGGACAGACGATGACGAGGTGGATCGGCTTCATGATCAGGTGTATAACGAGTTGCTAATGTTTATGATTCGTGACCCCAAAATAATCCAACGGGCGACCTATCTGTTGTGGGTTGCTCATAATCTAGAGCGCTTTGCGGATAGAGCCACTAATATTTCCGAGCGGGTTGTCTACCTAATCACGGGCAAGTTTGTCGAAGCAGGTTCCTCGAATTACTAGCAGCCCGTCCGAGGATTATCTAACGGTGCTTGCGGGTCAGCGCCAATGGATCGCGACAACTAATTTTGCCGGTTGCCCCAGCCGGCCCCCAGATAGCTTTGCGAATAGCGCCGTGCTCACTACCTCGGCAAAGTTCCTGATGCGTTGGGCTGGCCCATCGGCCCGTGCTTTCCTGTGCAGATTGACCCCAAAGCGGAACAGTTTGAGCAGGTTGTGGCCGGTGCAGATCAGCGACCATTCGCCGTTCACCTTCTCCAGTCCCCGCAGCAGGAACTGCCGGAATCCCCTGCCCTGCTTGATCTGGCCGAATACCGGCTCCACAGTTTGCATCCGCAAAGCGTAGCGCTGCCGACCCCGCTTGGTCTGTAACTTCCGTCGCATCCGGTCCCTGGGAGACAGATGGCTGGGTATGCGACCTCGGGGCGCGGGTGGCACAACCCGGCCGTGGCGGGTCTGCTCCGGCGCGACGAACGGGTCCACGCCCAGAGCATAGAGCTCGTCGACTGCCTTTGCCGAGTAATAGCCAGCATCGGCGGATACTTCCCTGGGGACTGCACCGACGTTGTCGATGGTCTCCTCCATCATCGCCGCAGCCTGTTGCTTATCCGAAGCCTGGTTGGTGGCCCGCGCCGCCACGATCACCTGGTGAGCGCTGTCCACCACCGCCTGACAGTTGTACGCTTGCAGGAAGTCCTTTCCTCCAGGTGCGGGGATGATGCGTGACTCGGTATCGGTGAAGTTACGCTGGGCCTTGTCGTCGGGCACCCCCGGGTGATTACCACCTTCGGCCTCGGCCTGTTCGGCAGCCGCCTGCGCCTCGGCTTCCAGCGCCGCCATGGCTTCCCGTATCTTCTCCAACCGACCCTCTCGAAAGGCCAACTCCTGCGGCAACTCATCTCCACGCTTGTCTTTGCCGTACCGCCGGTCTTCCTCATCATCCGCTGCCTGGGCCTGTCGCAACAACTCCGCTACCTCCGCCGCCAACTGCGCTGCCTTCTCCTTCATCCGTTGGTAACTCATCGCCTTATGCTTCGATGCGTTGGCCTTGACCTTCGTGCCGTCCAGCGCCACGTGCCCCAGCTTCACCAGCCCCGCCTGCTGACACAACGCCAGTACCTGTACGAACAGGCCCGACAGCGCATCCACATTATCCTTGCGAAAGTCGGAGATGGTCCGGAAGTCCGGTGTGTTGTTCGCCGCCAACACCCTGAAGGCGATGTCCTCGTGGAGACGCTGGGCGATGCGGCGTGAGGACGCCACCCCCACGCAGTAGCCGTAGAGCAACACCTTGACCATCATCCGTGGATGATACGGCGGCCCGCCACGCCGTTCCCGCTCGTAGCGAGCGGTGACCTCCGACATGTCCAACTGGTCCACCACGTCGGATATGAAGTAGGCCAGATGGTCGTCAGGCAGCCACTCCTGCAACGCCGCTGGCAACAGCAACTGCTGGTCGGGTTCGTAGGAAAGGTAGGTCTTGCTCATCAACGACTCCCCGCTACTGGGCTGGGCCCATCATACCCCCAAACACTCGCCAACCGTGTTTCTCGGACGGGCTCCTAGGGCCACTAGAGAAGACCATCTACAGTTATATGATCTGTACATTGGCCCTAAAGACACCGACTAAAGTCTTTTCAACTCTCTGCGGCGCTGGCAAGTAGCCGGAAGCAGGTCCAGCATTGGGCAGAGGATAAATCGATTGAAGATGGGTCTAACCGAGGACGATGAACAGCTTGAGCCAAGCGAGGAGGATGTTCAAAAGGATCCCCCATCGAGATCATATCTGAAACCAAGCCTTCTGTGATTAAAGCGCTGTGTCTTTTATTAAGACACAGCGCTTTACGTGTTGTCGCACAAGTTTTTGGCGGTGCCTAACTGGGGCGAGGATTTGTGATATTCTGAGGAAACGATTTAGTAACATGCCACTTTTCAGAATGCCTTCAGCAGATAGTAAGAACTACAAATGGTGGTCTTTTCTGGCCATTGCCATCGGACTGTTTGTATCAGTAGCTGACGTAGGCAGCGTTGTAGTAGCTCTTCCCACAATAGCTGACCACTTTCATACCGATTTGCCCACTACACAGTGGGTCATTGTAGGATACGCCCTTACCATAAGTGCCTTGCTGCTCCCTATGGGTCGGCTGTCGGACATAGTAGGCAGGAAGAAAGTATATATAATTGGGTACGTTCTTTTTCCGATCGGCGCTTTCTTAGCAGGATTCTCTTTCAATGTCCTGCTATTGATATTGGCTAGGGTGTTTATGGGGATAGGGGGTGCGATGACCCAGGGCACCGCAATGGCTATGCACATCTCGGCGTTTCCAGAGAAGGAAAGGGGCAAGGCCATTGGCCTTATATTGAGCGTTGTCGGTATGGGTGGCGTCCTCGGCCCAGCGGTTGGGGGGGTAATTGTAGGCACATTGGGATGGCGAGCGGTATTTATTGTTACCGGTGCGTTAAGCGTTTTGGCCCTCCTCGTTGCCCAAGTTATTCTGGATGGACGTTTAGGGCGCGAAGAGGGGAAAAGGCCACCCTTTGATTGGCTGGGGGCTGGACTGTCTGCCATGGCGCTTGTGGCCTTTCTGCTGATCTTGAGTATGGGGCCTAAAGTGGGATGGCGGTATCCGGGTGTTATTGCTGGATTCCTTTTGGTCGTAATCTCATTGACGGTTTTTGTGTGGTGGGAAAACCGCACTCCCACCCCGATGTTGTACTTAGGCTTATTTAAGCGAAGGGTATTCTCCTTTGGTCTATCTGCCAGTTTTATAGGATTTTTTGGTATGTCCTCTGTAAGATTCTTAATGCCCTTCTATTTACAGTCTGGACTTGGCTACAGCCCGGGACAGATGGGACTAATCCTGGTTCCAGGAGCGCTTGGTTTAGCTATAGCTGGGACTATCAGTGGACGTCTTTCCGATCGGTTCGGTTGGCGAAAGTTCAATATGGGGGGGTTAGCAATCTCCGCTGCTGGACTGCTTATCCTTTCTCGACTGACGTTAGAGTCGCCTCTGGCCTTGGTTATGATTGCGATGGGGATGCAAAGCATAGGGCTTGGCACGTTTAATCCGCCAAATACCAGCTCCATTCTAAGCGCCGTGGGGGAGAGCAGATATGGAGTGGTGTCTGGGTTCCTAAATTTGGTAAGGAACTCTGCCAATGTCACGGGTATCGCCGTGGCGACGGCTATTGTAACTGCCGTCATGGCGTCTATGGGATTTCTGCCTTCCCTTGCTGCTGTTTCGGAAGCAGAGGGCGGCGGTGTGCTCTTGGCCTTCACTTCTGGGATGAGGGTAGCCTTTATGATTGCGGCGGCCCTGGTTATTTTGGGCATAGTGTTTTCTTTTGCTAAGGGTCGTCGCAACTCTGAGATGGAGATAAAGAATATAGAGGAGTCAGAACTTCCGATTAAGCCTCTTTAGAAGAGCGGTTAGTTTCAGTGGTGAATTATTTGAGATCAGAGTTTTGAACTTTCGGGGGTTCCTTTAATTGCCCAAAGCACTCTTTCAGGTGTCATAGGAAGCTCAGTGAGCCTGACCCCTGCTGCACGTGCTATGGCATTGGCAATAGCCGCTGGCGGTAAGACGATACCCATTTCACCTGCACCCCGCACTCCGTAAGGGCCGGTAGAGGCGGGCACTTCAATGATCTCGCAGTCTAATATTGGCACATCTAGCGCTGTAGGGATCCGATAATCTAATAGTGTTGGGTTCTTCATAATCCCGGCAGAGTCGTAAATGTATTCTTCAGTTAATGCCCAGCCAATACCCTGTGTGGCACCACCTTGCATTTGTCCTTGCACCATAACAGGATTCAGGGCAAACCCCACGTCCTGGAAGCTGGTGTAATGAAGCAACTTTACTTTGCCTGTTTCCGTATCCACTTCTACATCGACTACGTGAGCGGCCGCAGAAGGAGCCAGATCAAGGGAAGAGACCAGACCGCTGGCTACGATGACTCCGCCTCCCTTGATACTATCAGCGGTTATATCTTGGAGGGTTACGTACCTTTGAGGAGTCCCTGATTCCCAAAATCTATTTTCAGCATTTCGTATGTCTTCGATTTGTGTCTTGAATTTCTCTGCTGCCCTTTGCTTCAATTGCGACAAGACATTCTGGCACGCGTAGTAAACTGCCGTTCCCATATCGTGTGATATGCGGCTGCCTGCGCTGGCGTCGGTGTGGCCGACAGTTTCCGTGTCTCCTGTAATCACTCGGATATTCTCTAAAGGTATGTCAAGCTCTTCTGCCACAATTTGGGCAAGGCCTGTACGCGTGCTTGAAAGGTCTACAGACCCCACGCTTAAATTTATTGAACCGTCGCCGTTTATAGTGATGTGGCAGCTGGCCTGTCCAGAGCTTGAAGGCCAGTAACCCAAAGCCAGTCCACGCCCGCGGATTTTTCCAGATATGGGACTTGTCCAAGCGTGGTGGTTTTCTACGCGCTTCAGAATCTCTTCAAAGCCAATGGAGTCGAAGGTGGTACCATCGGGCGCTAGGTCTCCCTTCTGAGAGATGTTGCGGTTCCTTATTTTTAGCGGGTCCATGTTTAGGGCGAGGGCTAGCTCGTCGATGGTAGATTCTACGGCAAAGGTAGCGGCAGTTCCGCCGGGAGCCCTATAGGGTACCGTTTTAGGCTTATTGGTTACCACGTCATACCCTTCCACTGCAAAGTTGGGAATCTGGTATGGTGTTATTGCTGCCCAAATAGCTCGCTGAATAGGCCCTCCTGGGTAGCATCCGCCACTATATATGAAGCGGGCATAGATTGCTGTGATTTGTCCGTTACGCTTGGCTCCTATCTTAACAGTACTTACTGTCGCTGCCCCTGGCCCAGTGGCTCTAAGCACCTCTTCCCTGGTGAGGGTAATGCGTACGGGACGGCCACATATTTGAGAGAGTGCTACACAAAGAGGCGAGATTCTGATGTGCTCTTTACCACCGAATCCACCGCCCACTTCCATTGGGACGACTTTGATCTTGCCAGGTGGCAACTGCAGAAGTGCTGCTAATTCCTCTCGGTGCAGAAAAGTGCCCTGTGTTACAGCCCACACAGTGATTTGGCCGTCTGGAGACACCAAGGCGGTTTCTGACTCCGGTTCTATATATCCGTGGTGCACCAGACGCGTTCTGAAGGAGCGCTCTATAACAATATCGGCTTTCTCGAAGCCTTGCGCAAGGTCACCTCGGCTAAACTCTAAATGCTGGGCTACATTGCTGGGAGTGGAAGCGATGCTGTCTTCGCTGATGGTGAATAAGTCGTTGTGCAGCAGAGGAGCTTCAGGCTTTAAGGCCTCGTCTGCCTCTAGCACCACTGGCATAGGTTGGTAGTCGATTTCTATAAGGGATAATGCGTTTTCTGCCTCCTCCATAGTTATGGCTGCTACGGCAGCTACTGGCTGGCCATGGAAATGGACCTTATCTCTTGCCATAACGACATGGCTTATTGCGGATATGTCCACTACACGTCGGCCTATATGGGCTAAGGTGCCTGGCGCCAGAAAAGGAAAGTCCTTTCCTGTAACGACAGCCACCACGCCGGGAGCTGCGATTGCTTTGCTGGTATCTATACGGTTGATACGGGCGTGTGCATAAGGACTTCGGAGGATTTTCCCATGGGCTAGGTTGGGCAACTTGAGATCTGCTCCAAAAAGAGCCTTCCCTGTTACTTTGTCATAGGAATCGACTTTGACTACGGATTTGCCTAGGTATTTGTAGCTTTTTTTATCAATCATTGGGCACCTATAGACTCTCCAGATTACCACAATCATAAGTATTGTAAGTCAAAATATTGTATTGTGGAATTCTTTGCTAGGTGCTTCTTAGGGAGAGGATTAAGAATGCGGGTGTGTAAAGGTATATAATGAGACCGCTCAAGAGGCGGCCGCAATTTGGATGAGAGACCCATAAATAGCACATTTGTTAGCTCCGCGGTCTATGGTGTCCAGAGAGTGTGATCTGGCTTTCCAACTCTGGCAATTTTCTATTCTCCCACCTTTCTCCTATATCTGTCTCGGACACATCATAGATCCTAGCGCCTGTGGCTACGGTGGGCAGTAACCTGCAACGGATGATGACGCCTTCAGCGGGACTCGCAAGCTCCTCTAGCACGTTGTCGAACATGTCGCGTATCTCGGCGACGACTTGACCCTTTCTCATGAAGTCACCGGGCTTGACGAAGAGATGGGGGTTAGGCATGGCAACATTTAAGATGTCGATGCATCGAATAAGATGGTCCTTTTCATAGCTGTATTAAATGCGTGGGCACAACGACCTCAAAGATGTGAAGCTTGCTTAAAGGCGTTACAATATTGCGCCAGTGGAGACGATGCAGGGGTGGCTGCAGGGCCTCGCTAAGATAAATCCCCTCACCGCCACAACAATAGACATTGTCAAGACGTTGACGTTGGGAGGGCCTGTGGCCGTTTCTTTATGGAAGTCTTTGGCCTGGATTGAAGCAATCATGGCCGTGTTTATTCCCCTGGCGGTCTTTCGCTACCGACGCATTACCTAACGATGGTTGAGTCCATTAGATGTTAAGATGTAGGTAATCAAAGAGTAAGGTGGTGAGCAATGTCGACCAAGGTTATAGTCTATTCTGACTACATTTGACCCTACTGCTACATCGGCCTAGAGCGGGTCGAACGATTGGAGAAGGATTACAGTGTAGAGGTGGAGTGGCGGGCCTTCAACCTCAGACCGGACATGCCCCCTGAAGGCATGGAGTCTCCGTATAAATCGCCGGAAAAGAGGGCAAGGAGCGAAGGCGTGGCGAAGATGTTTGAAGATGAGGGCTTAGAGTATCAGAGCAGGACCTGGCTTTCTAACAGCAGGCTGGCCTTGGAGGCCTCTGAGTATGCCAAGGAGAAGGGCAGCTTTAAGGCGTTTCATAGGGCCGTGTTTGAGGCATATTTTGGCAATGGGAGGGACATAGGAAAGGTAGAAGAACTGTCGGAGATTGCCAGGTCAATAGGTATGGACAGTGAAGAAATGGTAGTGGCGTTGGAGGAAGGGAGATATCGAGAAGAGGTAGCAAGGCAGCGTGAAGAGGCGTGGCAACTGGGAATAACCGCCATTCCTACCTTCATAATAGACGGCAAGGCCATAGTTGGCGCATATCCATATGCTATGTTCGAGAGGGTTATGAAGCATGTCCAAGGCGACTCGAGTCAGTTTCAGATTATGTGATGACTATTGGAGAAGGGGAGTTCAATGAGTGAAAAGTTCGAATACATATCCAAGACGAAACTGGTGTACAAGGATGGGCTGAGGCATGCCTACATCGGAGAAGTGCTTGAGCCTGTGGTCTATGGGGTGCAGGGCGGTCTCAAGAAGTATTACGGCGTGTCTGATGATACCCCGTCCAGGATAGCAACCTTAGATCACATTATCGCCGCCGTCTGAGGGTGAATGTACGGCACCTTGCGAGGCGCGCTGTCAGCGCGTGACATTAGGTTGGATTCCAGCAAGTACGTGGCTCATGTAGAGGGATGCATAGAGGGGATAGGACGCACTATTCGTATCACCCAGATTAATGTGCATTATGACCTGACGATTCCAGTGGGAAAGCGTGAAGAGGCAGAGCGGGCGTTGAATGTGCATCCGGCTGGGTGTCCCGCCCATGAGAGCGTGAAGGACGCAATCAAAGTGACGTGGACCGCGGATATTAAGGAAGAATAGTTGCCAGGCGAAGGTGGAGATAAGCGTAAGGCTGGCCGTTCCTCCCAACCAAGGAACGGCCAGCTTTAATAGCAGTCTATCCTTTATACAGAACGGTGTTGGGTTTGAAGACTGCCCAGGAGAACCAGAAATGGTTGGCGTGAACTACGGGTTCCAGGGTAGTTCCTTTAAACTCTCCGTCTATGGCCTCGCCAAAGATGTTCCAGGTGCTACTTGTCTCGTTGTCTATGAACTTGTCGTCTTCCATACGGAAGGTCAGGGAGCGTCCGTTCACTTCCGGGACGAAAACGCCCGTAGATCCCACATCGCGTCCGTCTGATATTCTGCCGCTATCCAGAGCAGAGGCGGTGCCTTTTGTGTAGAATATGACCTTATCTCCGCCTCCAATAGTGTAATGGACTACCGGTTGCTTTTCCAGAACGGAGAAGGGGAACGCCACCGACTCATCGCCTATAGACACCGCTGCTACACGTTCGGTGGGTGGAAGACGATCGTCGTCAGGCCCGGTAAATAGAAAGGGCCGGCCTGTATCGTATCCGGTGTAGGGGTTTGTTCCGTATGGTCTGGAATAGCCCGTCTCTTTGGAGAGGACCTGGCCGTCTGGGTTGGCCTCTCTGAACTCTGAGAAGGACACGATGGGAGAGGCGATGAACTCAAGCTTTGTCCCTGTCAGCTCTCCTACGATGGCCTCTCCAGTGAACTGTTGCCACCAGGACTCGGTTTGTCTGTCATACATGACCAGGTCGCTGAAGCGTAGATTACCCGTGGTGCCAAAATCCAGCACCGTCCCATCTGGCAGTGTGCCGTCAAACACTATAGCTGAGTTGCACAATGGACAGTAGGTAATGGATACAGGCTTACCTCCTACCTCGTCATTGACTATTTCATGCCATATGAGAATTTGGAGGGGGTAAGCACGGGCTTCTCCATTGATTTTCACCGCCTGTACTGGCTCCCGATCGTCCAACCAATCTGCAGCCTCTTCAACTGAAACGAAGCTAGGATCATCAATGGCAGGTATACCATCTTTACCCGGGCCTCCTGAGAATATCTCGTCATAAGAAATGCTGTGCTTAGTGAAGTCGGTATCCCAGCCAGAGAGCCTGAAGCGGGCCCTACTAAGCTCGTCTGGTAATGGTGTTGGTGTGGGGAAGGGGGTCCCTTCTGGCGTGGCTGTAGCCTCTGGCGTTGCCCGGGGTGGCGTCGCTGTGGGCGCTGGTGTGGGATTGCTTGAGGATGCAACTGGCGTGGGTGTTGGTACCGTCGTTGCCGTAGGCTCTGGACCAGAGGTCAGCGTTGCGGAGGCACATGCCATTGCAAGGGATACGGTAACTATAATAAGGGCCAGGGGCAGCCACTTCCTGGTTGATTGGAACCTATTCTTCCACTCCATAATTCACCCTTCCTACCCTAATGTCGAAATGATATCGTTTATTAGATGATGTATTGAGGTCTACGCTGCTCTCTAGAATTTAGATGCGCAATGGATGAGAAGGATATCATTTCTCAAAGAGCAACTGTTGTGCTAGACGTAACTAAAATGTAACTATATATATGTAGAGCTATAAGGCTGTTTGTTAATTAGATGGTTAGTAGAGCAATACGGCTAGTCACGGAGTCTTTTGTAGATAGACCTGCTCTAGATACCGCTGTGTCCAGAACCGACCCTTCACCAACTGCGTGAAGGGTCGGTTCTGGAGACGTTGAGGATATACCGACCGGGAGACGTCGTGACTTTTGGAGTACAGGACAGACGTGAACCTGGGTATGGCCGTGCGATAGAGGCTGCACGATCCCGTGGATTCCAGGCGGTGCAGAGACTAGTTGGAGGAAGAGCGGCGGTCTTCCACAAGAGGGCAATTGCCTTTGGATGGGCAATCTCCGATTCAGATCCACGCTCCACCATCGAGGCGAGGTTCCAGGAGGTAGCGACATTAATGACCAGCGTCTTTAGAGGCCTTGGGGTCGATGCTCATATAGGGGAGGTGCGTGGCGAATATTGTCCTGGACGGTTCAGCGTCAATGCCAGAGGCAGTAAGAAGATAATGGGAATAGGGCAGCGCGTGATACTAAGAGCGGCCTATGTTGGGGGTGTGGTGGTCGTGGGTGGAAGCGACCGCATACGAGATGTGCTTGTTCCCGTGTATGAGGCTATAAATTTAGAATGGGATCCGAATACAGTAGGCAGTATTGAGGATGAGCTTGGCCACTTGAACTACGAGGATGTTAAGCAGGCAATCTTCAATGAATTCTCGGCTCGTTTCGATTTGGCCGAGGATAGGCTGTCTCCTGACACCTTAGCTTTGGCTAAGACTTACGAGGCAGAGCATACTGTGCTATGACTGTGAGCTTTAGGTCTGAGGCCTGCGGCAATCCATTTAGTGCAGCCTGCATCTAAGGGGGAGACCCCTAAGGATTAGCTTGTAAGGAGCGCATTGCTGTGAGATTTACCATAACGGAGTCGGCGCTGGAACTTGTGCGGAACAAAGGCGGTGCCATAGCAATCGACTACATCCCACCACTAACCTGAGGTGGCAGACCCCAGGTGTCCGTGGACACCTATCTTCGCAAAACGAGCTTCAAAGGATACACGCCTCTTTCCCATAATGGTGCCAAGATTCTGATTGCCAACGTGCTAGAACGAGTGGCGCAGGGTATGCACATTGACATCAAGCGGTTCCTAATTTTCAAGTCCTTCGATGTTCAGTGACCTGCCCCCAGTAATTGTACCAGGTTAAACCTCGCATTCAAGCCATTGCAGGCATGGTAGTTTGTGGAGTTGGCGGTCGATATCCCAGTGCACTGTGAGGCCTTACCTGGTTATACTCTTTTCTCCACCATTCAATGAGTATCCGGGCTTCAGCAAGGGTATTGAACAATTCACCATTTAGGAACTCATCCCTCAGTTTCCCGTTGAATAACTCGACGTAACCATTTTCCCAAGGACTTCCAGGCTTTATGAACAGGGCCCTTCACCTCCAGGTTAGATAACCACCCTCTCACCGCTTTGGAGGTGAACTCCGGGCCATTATCAGAGCGGACGTGCTCCGGAACCCCTCTGACCAGGAACAGCATGTAGAGCTGGTCCAGGACATCCTGTGATGTGATGCTCCGCTTCACCACCATGGCTAAACACTCCCTGGTGTACTCGTCCACGATCGCCAGGATACGGAAAGCCCTGCCATCTGCGGTCCTTGCCGCCACGAAGTCGTAGCTCCACACATGGTCTTTGCGCTCCGGCCTAAGCCTTATACACGA
Source organism: Dehalococcoidia bacterium (assembly GCA_965249025.1). Lineage (GTDB taxonomy): Bacteria > Chloroflexota > Dehalococcoidia > Lucifugimonadales > CAYTFF01. Next base: position 716,509 of record OZ252215.1, read on the forward strand.
CCCATCGTTCAGCCATAACCGGCCTCTCTTGGGCTGTTTACCGGGTACTTTCAATCCCTCAATCCTCCATATACGTTCCACTCTCTTGTGGTTCACCCTCCACCCTTCGCTCTTCAATAGGGCTGTCACCCTACGATAACCGTACCTGCCGTACCTGCTTGCCAGTTCCACTATCCTCCTGACCAGTGCATCACTATCGATATCTCTGCCATGAGAATACCTCTGGGTTGGGTGATCACCTGGCACGCCCGCCTCTGAGACACTCCCAACTGCTCACATACTCTCTCCACCAGCTTCCGTCTCCTAGGCGGGCTCAGGAGTTTCCCCGAAGAGCCTCCTTCAAGATGTCCTTGTCCAGACTCAGGTCTGCCACCAGCCTCTTCAACCGAACGTTCTCCCTCTCCAACTCCCTTAGCCTCTTGGCCTGCTCTACACCCATGCCGCCATACTCCCTCCTCCATACATAATAAGTGTGATCAGACACTCCTATCCTCCTGACAGCCTCCCTTACGGCGTGCCCTTGCTGCACCAGCACGTCCACCTCCCGCAGCTTCTCTATGATCTGTTCCGGCGTATATCCCTTCCTAGGCATCTGCCCCCCTTTCTACTATATCCAGTGTGCGAGTTTATCTCTGGACTAGTTTTCGGGGGTCAGGTCATCAGCTAGAACCCATTGGGGGGCATCTTCACAGCGCTGCCTGAAACCACTGAAGCTCACCGAGTTCGGTGAGAAGTCGCTGTCTAGTAGCTGCGAGCTATTTTGAGGGACATCCTTAACCTCTTGAACTTCATGTCGATTGTCAAAAACTTTCAAAGAGTCTCTCTTGTTTTAATTTGGCCGAGCCGTTAGCCTGTGGAAAGTATTGTGGTAAATCGGTAATCTCTGGTTCTTATTGAGGGGATGAAATGGAAGGGCTGGAGCTCAAGGAGAAGCTGGAGGCTGGTGGAATAGTATACGGCACTATGATTACCACCAGCAGAAATCCGAGATGGGCGCTTCGAGTCGCAGACCTTGGACTCGACTACGTAGTCATCGATACGGAGCACTCGCCCTTGGGCCGAGGCGAGGTTGCCGACTTGTTGGTGGCATTGAACTACGGCGGTATCGTATCAATTGTGCGTATACCGATACCAGATCCCCATTACGTAACCATGGCCTTAGACGCCGGCGCTCAAGGGGTTCTGGCTCCATACTGCGAGACGGTAGAGGAAGTAGAAAGGGTGGTGGCGGCGGCCAAGTGGCGTCCTTTGAAGGGAGCGCTGGCTAAAAAGGTAATGGCCTTGGGGGACTTTCCAAGTGATTCGACCAGGAAGTACCTTGAGAATCGTAACCGTAATAGCATTTGCATTATTGGCATAGAGAGCGTACCGGCCATTGAAAACTTAGGCAACATCTTGCAGGTAAATGGCATAGACGCCATCTTTGTAGGGCCCAACGATCTAAGTATATCTCTGGGGATACCAGATCAGTACGAACACTCGAGCTATGAGGCCGCCCTCAGACGTATCCTGGCTCTATGTAAGGCCCATGGAGTTCCCGCTTTAATACATCATCAGACTGTGGCGCTAACCCATAAGTGGATTAAGGAGGGGGCAAGATTCGTTCTTTACAGCAGCGATGCTCGCCTGATGCACCGTGGGGGTAGTCATGACTTTAGTGAGATTAAGAAGGTGGGGGCGGAGTTAGGAGGAGGCCCTGGTGAAGATATTAGAGAGTCTCAGGAAGTCGTCTGATTGGTATTCTACCTAGAGGGGCAGATTATGCCTCTTCATAGATGGCCAGGGTGTTTGTGGCCTCGCGTATCTTACGCTCTCTCAATCGAAGGATTGCCATCAATGCGCCCAAGCCTCCTATCCCCAGGCATAAGAAGCCAACGGCTTCGTATCCGCCTATAGCCAACGCCAACCCTCCCAACACTGGACCTAGGAGCACTCCGCTCTGATTGCTTATGGGAACCATACTTATGGTGGTTCCCCTCAATTTGTCGCCGCCCATTATGGACAGCAAAGTAAGCACTAAGGGAAATGGTGCGTATATTGCCCATACATATACTGTAGCCAGTCCTATGGAGGCGTATGAGTGTAGGGAAAATACGAATGTAGCTAGCCCCACCAGCCCAGAGATCGCCATAACAAAGGGCACATATAACAGACGGAACCTGGTGTCAGCTAGGCCGCCCCCTGACATAGAAGCAATAACAATGCCAATCGAAACGATAGCCAGTGGAATGGCGGTACCGCCTGTAGTAAAGCTGTGCTTCAAAATAAGGAAAGAGCCAAAATAGGTCATCATTATCATCAGCCCTGTGCGGCTAAATACGTTGACCAGACTAATGTCCCAGATGACGCCTTGCTTGAGAACGGGACGGAATCGGGAAATCATATTGACCTTAGCTTTACGGGTTCGCTGAGGAGACGGGAGGACCAGAACCAAAACGAGAAACATCAAGGCCGTTGTCGAACCCACCACAATGAAGCTCCAGCGCCAGCTATAGACATCGCCTATTATGGCCATAGCTGGTATCCCTAACGCTGCTCCCAGGCCTGAGCCAAAAGTGATGGCACCTAATGCCTTCCCTCTTTGAGCGGGTGGCACATAATCTGAGACCATAGCTATGGAGTTAGTTGTTACTGCTCCCGCGAATCCCAGCAAGGCTCGGAATATCGCCGCCGCCGCAAAATTCCACGCTAGCGCTGTTCCGATATTGCTTATAGCCATGGCTCCCAAACCGACGAGGAGCACAGGCTTGCGTCCGTAGGTGTCTGACAATGCGCCGCCGAATAGCGCTACAATCAGCCATGGTATAGCCATAAATGCGGCTAGTTGAGCTGCTATCTCCACACGAACGTTTAGGTCATTGGCCATATCGACCAGAAGAGGGCCCAACATCAGAATAGTTACGTTTACCATAAAGACCGAGGCCATGGCGGCACCGATTATTACTGGGGTCTTGGCTTTGGTCTGGTTCATTTGCTAATTTAGTTTGTTGTTTAGTATAGGTAGTTCGAGTAGATTATGGCTGGTAAGTAGACAGCTTTGTCGTTGCGTCGGTGATTTTCCTTTCCCGCAATAGAATCGTGGCAAGGAAAGCTCCAATCGCACCGATACCCAGGCAGACCAGCCCAAGAGCCTCGTAGCCTCCCAGGCTAAGGGCCAGTCCTCCAATTGCAGGTCCCAGAATTATTCCACTTTGGTTGCTTATTGGCATCAAGCTCATGACCGTTCCTCTAAGACGGGCACCAGCTATTGTGGTGAAGAGGGTTATTACTATGGGAAACACTAAATAGATAGAGGTAACGTACAAAGGACCCAAGACAATAGCTAAAGAAGGGGAAGGTACAATTCTAAAGATAAACAGCCCCACGACTGCCGAAATCGCCATACCTATGGGGAGAGCCACCAATCGGAAACGAGTGTCAGCCAGTGCTCCACCAGCAATCGATGCTGATATCATCCCAGCGGATACTATGGCCATAGGCAGCGCTGTCTGACCAGTCGAAAAGCCATGTTTGATAATTAGGAATGGGGCAAAGTAGGTCATCAGCACCATCAGGCCAGTCCGTTGACAGGCATTAATGAGAGTGATGTCCCAGATTATGCGGCGTCTTATCAGGGGGCCAAACCTGGAGAAGATGTGGATGTTGATGGGGGTTTTGGGATGTGAAGCTGGCTTTGGAAGCAGCCAGAGAACTATGAACCAGACCACTGCTCCTGCAAGTCCCACAGCGATGAAACTCCATCTCCAGCTTGTGATGTCGGCCAAGAGCGTCACTAACGGGACTCCGGCTACTCCTGAAAGTCCAGCACCCGCAGTAAGAAAGCCTACGGACCTACCGCGCTGGTTTGCTGGCGAGAAGTCGGCAACAGCTGCAGTGGATATTGGCGGGATTACTCCTCCAAGTCCTGAAATAGCCCTGAATACAGCCGCCGAAGCGAAGCTCCAAGCGAGACCCGTGCCTATTGCACCTGCTATGGTTGCTACCAAACCCAATAAGAGAATTGGCTTACGTCCATAAACGTCGGATATGGGGCCTGCTACGAGGGCTACTATAAGCCAGGTTACGGCCATAAAGGCTGTCAACTGGCCCATCAACGGGACGCTCACCTTTAGATCGCTGGCCATATCTACCAGTAAGGGCCCCAGCATAACAATAAGGAGCGACTGTACGAACACTCCAGAAACAGCGGCTATGATAAGTAGAAGGACGTTAACGTGAGGCTGAGTCTGTCTCATAAATAGCGCACACTAACCCTGTATTCATCAAATCAACGTTGAAATCAGTCAGTCCACGGCGCAAGGGCACCTGGAACGTGGGAGTTGAGCAGTCTTAGCAGAGCCCCATTCAAGAGAGGTTGGCCTGACTTTAGGGCTAGGTTTTGCATTCGACTCGAATAGACTACACCGAATATGGTTCAAGGTAAATAGAGGCATAGCAATGTCTTGGATTTCTATTCACTAGAGGCTAGTGCTTCTGCTGCCTGACGCACTCGTCTCTCTCGTAACAGCAAGGCGGATAAAGACGCTCCCAGAACTCCTACTACCATGCAGACCAGGCCTATAGCTTCGTATCCGCCTAGGGATAGAGCCAATCCACCTAGCGCCGGCCCAAGTATTGACCCCGTCTGGTTGCTTATGGGCAGCATGCCGATGGCGGTCCCTCTGAATTTGTCTCCTCCTATTGTTGCAAAGAGAGTAGCTATTATGGGGAAAAGGAAGAATATACTTGTGGTGTATAGTAGTCCCATTGTGATCTCTGCCGCTGGATGTATGTTCAAGCTAAATATGGCCATACCTAATGCTGCAGAGAGGCCAAGGCCGAGGGGGCTTACTAGTAGACGGTAACGGGTATCGGCCAAGGTTCCACCTATGATAGACGCCAGGATCATGCCAGAGGATACGATCGCCATGGGCAAGGCGGTCTGGCCTGTGGAGAACCCGTGTTTGATAATAAGATAGGGAGCAAAGTAGGTTACTAGAACTATTAGCCCAGTGCGTTGAAAGGTGTTAATAATGGTGAGGTCCCAGACCACCCGTTGCTTTAATAGAGGACGCAATTGGGAAAAGACGTTCACTCTAGCGTGACGTCGTGCAGTTCTGGCCGGTAGTACCCAAAGGATTAGAAGCCAAACCACCGTAACGGAGATAGCGGCTGCCACAAAGCCCCATCTCCAGCTTGTGGCAGCGCTGAGCAGGGTCATTAAAGGAACGCCCAGGACTCCACCAAGGCCAGCTCCAAAGGTAATGGCTCCTATGGCCTTACCTCGCCGCTCTGCAGGTACATAGTCGCTGACGACGGCGGTGACGTTGGTGGGAACTACGCCTGCCAAGCCGCTTAAGCTTCTGAACATAGCAGCCGAGGCAAAGTTCCAGGAAAAGGCCATGCCTAGTGCTCCTATTATTCCACCTGCAAGACCTATAAGGAGAACTGGTTTTCGGCCATAAACATCTGAGATTGGCCCAGATATGACCGCCGCAATAAGCCAGGGAACAGCCATGAAGGCCATGAGCTGTCCAGCCAATGCCACCCCAACTTTTAGGTCGCTGGCTATGTCCACCAAGAGCGGCCCCACCATCATAACCAGGGTGTTGACGGTGAATATTCCTGCAATGGCTGCGACGATGAGCACTGGCACTTTGGGTTTAGGTCGGTTTTGGGTCATGTAAGAAGTTCCTTCGGTTTCTATCTCAACAAGTCGTTCTTAGCACAGTATCTGACAAGGGCGAAATAAGAGATGCCGGATGCTTTACTGTCTGGCAGACGTGTAGAGGCTTTAACCAAGAGATGACGTCAGGCGCAAATAGTTTGAGCAACCGAGGTTTGCCTGAAACAGGCTACACCTAACGAGGCGCAACGTAAATAGGTAATGCCCATTTTACTTACAAACATGGAATTGTCGTGAGTTGGGGTAAGGGTCATGCATTCGTTAGTGGCTTTGTTGAGAGTGGTATGCTCGGAAGGCCTCGGCAAGGCGTGTTACGCCTTTTTGCAACTCCTCTGGCTCGCAAAGGGCAAAAGTCAGCCGCATTTCCTTTGGGAAGATACGGGATGCCGAAAAGGCCTGTCCGGGGCGGAAGGTGACCCCTGCCTCCAGTGCGAAACGAAGTAGCTCTTCAGTGTCAACGTCCTTTTTGCACGTAAGCCACATGAAGTAGCCCCCGTCGGGGACGGGGAAGCTCACCTCGTCGTACATATCTTGGCGCAAAGAGTCTGCCAAGGTTTGTACCCGTTCTCCGTAGGTCTTTCTGAGGAAGGCCAGATTCTCTTTCAATAGGCCGAGTTCGATTACCGAATTCACGACGTTGGCGGAGAAATGGTTCATGCTGCCACCGCTGGTGGAAAGGCCCATGTCTACAAACCGTCTTATCAACTGTGGACGGGCGTGGATCCATCCCAGATGAAGGCCAGGGGCGAGGGTCTTGGAAAAGGATCCCAAAGATATCACTAAGCCCTGCTCTGATATGTCATATAGTGCCAGAGGCGGTGGCGGAACTTTGGTATAATGCAACAATTGGTAAGCCTCATCGGCTGCTATGGTGAAGTTGTGTTCTTGCGCCAGGCCAATTAGCGCCTTACGCCTCTCTGGATGCAGGACGTTGCCCATTGGATTGTGGAAGGTGGGTATAGTGTAGAGGAGTCTAGGGTTTGGGACTGCGGGGTCTTGAAGCATCTCTTCAAGGGCGTCTATGCGCAAGCCATCGGCATCCGTGGGAACGCCGACAATTCCCAGGCGATGGTCGTTGAATATCTTCTCGACCAGGTAGTAAGTTGGTTCCTCTACATAGACGATGTCGCCGAATTGGGTTAGCAGAGTGCAGGCCAGGTCAAGTCCCTGAGATGCGCCTCCTGTAATATAGAGAGACTCAGGCCCCACCTGAGCATTATAGCCTTCCTCTCTAGAAAGAAACTTAGCGAGGGACTCCAGCAGGGGGCCAAATCCCTGCTCTGGACCATACTGCAAGGGCATGACGCCCTTGGTCTGGAACATGTGATCAATTGCCTTCTGAATGATTTCCTTGGGGTGAAGACGTTCAGAAGGGTGGCCCCAGCCAAGGTCTATTACGCCTTCTGGCACTGATATAAGAAGTGAAGGGAAGGATGGAGTCATGGTGTTCTCCTACAAGTTATGATGCTCCAATGGCTCTTCATACTATCACTGGTTGGGATAGAGAGTATACCTCTGTCTCTATGCTCTTGCCCAAAAGTCTCTTGACGTTTCATGACACAAAAAGTTATCGTAAAACCGACGGAAGACATTTGAGTCTAGCCCGACATAGATCTAACGTAGTTATGAGAGGATGTTTATTGGCTCAGACTGAGGCGATGAGTGGGGGGCAGCGCATGTTGGCTGCCTGTCGTAGAGAGCCTGTGGACGCAACTCCTGTGTGGTTTATGCGCCAGGCGGGACGATGCGTTCCAGAGTACCGAAAGCTTCGAGAGAAGTACGAGCTACTTACACTAGCCAAAACACCCGATCTGGCTGCTAAGGTTTCTCTGATGCCGGTAAACCTGTTTCGGACCGATGCGGCTGTCCTTTTCGCCGACATTATGCTGCCGCTAGAGGGAATGGGAGTTCCCTTCAGTATAAACCCTAACGTGGGGCCAATAATTCACCATCCTGTTAGGACAGAGGCCGACGTAGAGGCCATCGAGGTTATTGAGGCGGAAGAGTCTACTCCTTACGTATTTGAGACGGTGCGCATATTGAGGCAGGAGCTAGGCGAAAGGGCGGCTGTTGTGGGCTTTTCTGGCGCACCGTTTACCTTAGCGTGCTATATGATAGAGGGGAAACCTTCCAGGGACTATGCTCGCGCCAAGGCCATGATGTTCAGCAACCCGAAACTCTGGCATGGTCTGATGGAGAAGATAACAGAGGTGGCGGTACGCTATTTGAGGGGACAGATAGAGGCAGGGGCCCAGGTAGTGCAGCTCTTTGATAGCTGGGTAGGTGCCCTGAGTCCCCATCAGTACAAAAATTTCGTTTTGCCTTATTCCATGCGAGTGTTTGAGGAGATAAATGGCCTAGGAGTCCCAAGGATACACTTCGGTACTGGCATCGCAGCGCTTCTTGAACTGATGGCTAGCGTCGGGAGCGACTTGGTCAGCGTAGACTGGAGGGTACCCCTGGATGAGGCATGGGCTAGGATTGGAGACGACAAGGGAATTCAGGGCAACCTGGATCCAACGGTGCTCCTGGCTCCATTCAGTGTAACGAAGGAAGAGGCCAGAGATGTGCTACGCCGAGCCAATGGTAAACATGGCCATGTCTTCAATTTGGGGCATGGTGTCCTACCTGACACTAATCCAGATGACTTGGCTCGCTTAGTGGAGTTCGTGCATGAGGAGACTGCGCAGTAATCAAGGGATGAAGGACTATTTTGGAGAGGTAGAGGGAAGGGGATGTCTCGTGTAGTAATTGTAGGCGGAGGCATTACAGGACTTGCCGCTGCTTATACTTTAGAGAAGCTCTCTCAAGAGAAGGGCCTGCCGATAGAATACACCCTGCTGGAGTCCTCTGGACGCTTCGGTGGCAAGGTATTAACCGATGTCCATGATGGCTTTGTGATTGAGGGAGGGCCAGATTCCTTTCTTACTTATAAATCAGGTGCTCTTGAGTTGTGCAACGAGTTGGGCCTGGAAGATGAACTGATATGGACGAATGACGCAAATGCAGGCGTCTACGTTCTTTGGAAGGGGCGATTGCAGCTATTGCCTGTTGGCATGAGCATGGTGGCTCCTGCGAGGTTGAAGTCATTTTTTGCGTCTTCCTTATTTTCATGGCCGGAAAAGCTGCGTATTCTGTGGGAACGTCGGGTCTCGCCTGGGTCTGAGAAGGATGATGAGAGCTTGGGTGACTTTATAAGGCGTCGGTTTGGCAAGGCGGCACTCTATAGACTGGCGGAACCGTTGCTGGCCAGTGTTCATGTCGCCGACGCCGATAGACTTAGCATGAGGGCGGCCTTTCCGAGGCTTCTTGCCCTGGAGCGTCAATACGGAAGCTTTACCAAAGCTATTCAGGCCTTCATATCGAAAGGAGGCGCATCGAAGAAGGGGTCCCAATTGCCTCCTTTCGTAACCTTGCGGAAGGGGTTGGGTTCTCTTGTTGATTCCCTTGTGGAGAACCTTCATGGAGACTTGCGATTGGGACAGGGGGTGAAGGAGCTGCACCTAGTTAGTAGCCAACAGCTAGAGATAGAAGTGGAGATGGCAGACGGCTCCTTGATTACTGCTGATGCCGTTATTTTGACCACGCCTGTCTCCGTGGCAGCGAACTTGGTGGAAGGCTCTTTGCCAGGCCTGGCTCAACTACTGCGACGAATACGCATGGAATCCAGTGCTGTCGTATCGCTGGCTTATCAAGCGGACCAGATTAGGCATCCGATGCGAGGTGTGGGGTTTGTGGTCCCTAGGACTGAGCCCAGCGGCCTAATGGCTTGCACGTGGACATCTTCCAAGTTTTCGGATCGAGTGCCAGAATGGGCTGTTCTTCTCAGAGCCTTCGTGGGGGGGTCTCGGGTGTCGGATTTGCTTGAGCTGGATGATAAAGGGCTAGTATCTACGGTGCGTAAAGAGCTACATTCTATAATGGGCATAGACGCCGACCCAATGTTTACGCACATCTATCGATGGGAAAACTTGCATCCCCAGTACGATGTTGGCCATCTTGAGCGTATCGGCGCAATAGAAAAGAAATGTCCAGGAAATCTCCTTCTAGCGGGGGCGTCGTATAGGGGAGTTGGCCTGCCAGACTGCATATCTCAGGGACAGGCATCCGCTTCGCTAGCGCTTACGAGAGTTGAAGAGAGGAGACAGGAGGTTACGGTGAAGGGAGAGGTTCGATGACGGTCAAATCAGATGCTACGCGCACGGTTGGAAAGCCATCCTATTTTGAGGTGGACTTTCAGCAAAGGCCCTTTACTCTTGCCTGGGAGATCACTCGGGCCTGCGCCTTGCGCTGCCTCCATTGCCGCGCCGAGGCCCAGACTAAACGGCATCCTATGGAACTAAGCACAGAGGAAGGGATGAGGTTTATTGACCAAGTGGCGGAAATGGAAGTCCCAATCCTGGTGATCACCGGCGGCGATCCTATGCTTAGGAAAGACCTCTTCGAGCTAGTGAGCTACGCAGTGAGCAGAGGGTTGTACGTATCCTTATCACCAAGCGCTACCAAGCTGGTCACCGGGGATGCCCTGCAGCGTCTAGGGGAAGCTGGATTGAAAATGGTGCATGTGAGCCTAGATGGCTATAAACCAGAGAGTCACGACGCCTTTAGAGGCTTCCGTGGCTCGTTCAAGAGCACCATGGAGATTGTACAGGACTTACGGGAAGAGGGGATACCCCTTCAAATAGGGACCACAGTGAGTCGCTTTAACTACGATGATCTTGATGGGATGGCTGAACTGGTCAATCGCCTTGGTATAACAATTTGGAGCGTGTTTTTTCTGGTTCGTACCGGACGAGGCAAGACGTTGGAAATGGTATCGCCTGAGGAGCATGAGAAGACCTATAATTGGCTCTACGACATTTCCCAGAAGGAATCTTTTAGGGTTCGTACTACCGCTGCTCCGGCTTACCGTCGAGTGGTTATTCAACGCACGAAAAAGGCACTGGAGATGGCTGGTGAAGGGAACATCGATGAGGTGCAATGGGAGCAGACAGGAGCGGGATACGCTTATAGGGGAGGAAAGGCTCCCCTTGAACGAGGAGTAAATGATGGAGATGGGTTCTGTTCGTAGACCATCTAGGCAATGTCTATCCCAGTGGATTTCTGCCTATCGTGGCTGGCAATGTGCGGCAGCAACATGTGAAGGAGATATACCGCGATTCTAAGTTGTTCCAAGAGCTAAGAGACAAGACGTTGCTCAAAGGCAAGTGTGGCGTATGTGAATTTCGCATTATCTGTGGTGGCTCCAGAGCCAGGGCATATAGCCTCACAGGCGATTACCTTGCTGCCGAGCCGACGTGCGTTTATCAATCAATGGAGGTGTAGATAAGTGGCTGAATCGACGGGCGTAATGCTGACGGCTTATGGCACGCCAAGAAATTTGGGGGAAGTGGAAGACTATTTCCGCTCCATTCGAGGCGGGAGGCAGCCTTCCCCTGAAGAGGTTCAAAACCTAACCGAACGATACAGGAGAGTGGGAGGCCAGACGCCGCTGTTGAAGATTACCCAGGACGTCGCTACTGCCTTAGACGAGAAATTAAACGGGGGCGGAGAGAAACAATTCCGGGTATATTTGGGCATGAAACACTGGCATCCTTTCATTAGCGATACATTGTCTCGTATAGCTGAAGAGGGCGTAGATAAGCTTATTGCTTTGCCAATGGCGCCTCACTTCTCTGAGATGAGCATTGGTGGGTATAGGACTGCCGTAGAGGACGGGTTGCGTGTGATTTCTCGCCCTCTCCCGGTGCGTATTATCGAAAGCTGGCATGCCAATCCTATGTTTATCGAGACCATAGTTGGCAAGATCAACAAAGCTCTCAAAGAATTTTCAATCGGTCAAAATGAAGACGTGGAGGTGGTGTTCAGCGCTCATAGCCTACCTAAGCGTATTAGGCAGTGGGACGACCCGTATCAGAGTGAGCTTCTGACAAGCTGCGAGGCTGTGGCCAAGGCTGCCGGCCTGACGTCGTGGGGATTCGCGTTTCAGAGCGCTGGCCATACAGGGGAGTGCTGGCTAGGGCCGGATATCTTGGAGGCCCTCGGAAGCCTGGCCAGCAAAGGCAAAAAACGGGTACTGGTCGTGTCCATTGGATTCGTGACGGACAATCTAGAGATCATATATGACTTGGACGTAGAGGCTCAAGAACTGGCTCAGGGACTGGCCATTGAGTTGAGAAGGGCCGAGATGCCAAACGCATCGCCAGAGTTCATAGGTGCGTTGGCAGATATCGTGATCAACGGAGCAGGGGCGCGTATATCGGACGTGCACGTTGAGGCCGCTACTTGATAGTGGAAACATTTGCAGTGATAAAATGCCCGTATTGCTCGTAAGCTACGGGAGTTTTTGTTAGAGGACGAATTGGGGAGGCGCCGCGAGCAGAATCGAAGAGGATTCGTTCCGAATGGCAGGGGTGGATTCACTAAGGAAACGCTGCTTCGATGAGTCTGCCCATGTGACTTCTGCTTGCAACCGGATATTGCCTTAGGCGTGCGGGTTAGGTAGGATTGCATCATCCTTTGTGAATGCTGTTGCCAGTAAAGGAGGCTGCCTTTGCGTATTGGTGTTAGATTAGATCCTGTTTCCACGTTAAGCGCCCATGATATAACTGACCTAGCTGTGCTGGCAGAAGAACAGGGTTATGAGACGGTTTGGGTTCCCGAAGGGATAGGTCGGGATGCATTAACCCAGCTAGCTGGGTTTGCGGGAAGAACTGAACGGATAAAGTTAGGAACGGGGATACTCCCCCTATACTATCGGGATCCGACCTTGACGGCCATGTCCGCTGCTGGAATGGATGCCGTCTCTAACCATAGGTTTATCCTAGGCTTGGGAGTTGGGCATCCACATATGGTTGAGGGGATGCACGGGATCACCTACGACAGCCCCATCACCAGAGTGAGGGAAATGGTTGAGAGCGTGAGGCAAATATTAGTGGAAAAGGATGTGAGCTATCAGGGGCGGTTCTATAGTCTAAAAGGGGCGACTTTGGGTCCGCTATATGAGCAGCCGAAGGTTCCCATCTATTTGGCGGCCCTTGGGCCAAGGATGATAGAGTTGGCAGGAGAGGTCGCCGACGGGGTGCTGATGAACTGGGTCTCCCCCAGCTATATAGCTAGTGCCATCGAGCAACTCGAGCTAGGAGCATTCAGAGCAGGGCGAGACCCGTCTACTGTCGACGTTGCGTGCTACATTCGGGTAATAGTGACGGAGGATGTGGAGTTCGCATGGCTGGCTCTGCGTAAGTTGATAGTTCGTTATACCCTCATGCCTGACTACAGGAAGTTCTTCGAGCAGATGGGCCATGCAGAGGACGTTGTGAAGATTGCCAAGGCCTGGGAGAGCAAGGGAAGAGATGCGGCTGCGGGGTCCGTCTCAGAGTCTATGTTAAGGGATATGGCGGTGGTAGGCTCGGCGGAGTACTGTCGTAGACAGGTAGAGGACTTTGCCTCCCACGGGATCAAAATGCCTGTAATTGCGCCTTTTGCTGCCACTGATGCGAAGGGCACTTACGCTTCAACGATAAAGACCTTTCAAGGGGAGCGCAAATAGCTAGCTTCCTGCTGGAGTTAGACTACGAGGAGGAATCATGATTACATTGATTACGTTGCATATGTTATCTCGGGGCAATTACGGCCAGGCTATGGGAGTTCTCACAAAGAATACTGAGCTAGCAAGGAAGGCCAAGGGATTCGTCTCTCGGAGAGTACTCATAGATGTGGAGGACCGACTCAAGGGATACAGTATCACCACATGGGAAAGCAGAGAGGACATGGACGCTTTCCTTAAGAGCCCGGAGCGTCCGACTCTGGAGTTCGAGGGCGAGGAGATGAAGGTATACGAGAAGACTTCCTCTGGGCGAGTGCTTGTGTTTACCCACGTGGATACGGGCATTTTTAAGATAGACGTTGAAGCAGCCAACCATGCCCTGAGCGACAGCTCAACGTGGAAGGGAAGGTATGCCCAGGTCTCGTTACACATGCTAGACGCAAGGAATCGTGAGCGGGCGTTAGATGTTTTGCGAGGGAATACGTCCATTGCAGCCAAGCAGGAAGGCTTTGTATCTAGACAGGTGTACGTGGGTGTCGAGAAGCCTCTCAAGGGTTACAGCGTTGCGACCTGGGAGACCAAAGAGGCCATGGAGGCTTTTCGCCATGTGCCGGGGCGCCCCGTTATTGTGGGCGGGGAAGGCGATATGAAATACGAGAAGACCACCGAAGGACTGATACCCGTGTTTCCATTGGTGGACAGCCGGGTGTTTCAAACGGTAGATGAAGCGTAGTTTGAGTCTATGAAAGTGGAGGAGACGATGTTTACTCAAATAACTTTACACATGGTCAACGAGAAGAACTACAACGAGGCTATGGAGCTATTGAAGGTAAACACGCAAATAGCAAAAAAGGTCAAGGGCTTTGTATCTAGGCAGGTGTACTTCGATGTGAATAATCCTTTGAAGGGATATAGCCTAACTAGCTGGGAGACCAGGGAAGACTTGGAGGCATTTCGAGGCAATCCAGATCGTCCGGCCCTTTCCATCGAGGGGCCGGACGATAGCGTATATTTGATAACTGACAATGACAGACTGCTTCTTTTCCCCTACACCGACAGCGGTGTTTTCGAGATAGTTGACCAGTCTTAAGCTGATAAGTATTCTCTAGCACCTGGTTCCCCAAGAAGCTTATTTCGCTTTTCCTTCAATGTTTTCAATGATTGCTACACATCAAGAAAAATGGATCGGCGTTTGATTGTGAAACATGTTACAACTTGACAACTTGCTTCGAATGTGCTAAAAGACTGGTATTCTTAAGGGGATCCTAAAGCAGCATTGCGAAACTGTCTCCCTCGCTAAGATTACGACGCTGCCTCTAGTCTCCTTACCTGTAAGGAGGAATTATGTTAGGTAGAAGTAAAGTGTTATGGGCGAGTCTTGCTACTGTTTTGGTGGTGGTGCTGTTGTTTTCTTTGGCCTGCGGTGGCGAAGAGGCGCCCACGCCCAGACCAGGACAATATGGAGGAACGTTAGTTTATGCCCACCGAGTGCAGCCGGACACTCTTGACCCGGCTCACACGGCAAAGGCAGACATATACGAGACAGCCTTAGCGGTTTTTGGCCGTCTTCTTCAGTTGGACAAAGATGGCGTGGTGCAGCCATTGCTGGCAAAATCTTGGGAGATTTCGCCTGACGGGACAGACATTACGTTCAATTTAGAGCGAGGGGTCAAATTCCACGACGGCACCGACTTCAACGCTCAAGCTGTAAAGTGGAATTTTGACAGATTGCTGGATCCGGAAGAGCTTTCCCCACGAAAGGCTGAACTGGGTCCCTTTATAAAAGAGGTGGAGGCAACAGATGATTACACGGTAATATTTCACCTATTCAGGCCATATAGGCCACTGTTACCGGTATTGGCCAGCGACAGGCCCGGTTTTTTGGTTTCTCCCGCGGGCGTGGAGAAGTACGGGGGAGGTAAGGGTGGCGACTTTGGCCGTAACCCTGTGGGTGTTGGACCTTTCAAGTTCATGGAATGGGTGCCCGATACTCGTATAGTACTGGAAAGGAACGAGGCTTATTGGGAAGAGGGTAAACCTTATTTGGACGGTATTCGAATTCTGGCGGTCAAAGAGCCTAGCACGCGACTTGCCATGCTTCGTACTTCGGAGGTCCACTCTATTTGGGTTACCTATGTTCGAGCGCAGGACCTTCCCTTGATAGAAGCCGACCCTGACCTTATGGTTATCCCGCTAGTGGGTGCTCAAACCAGGGGTCTTCTGTTCAACATAAGTAAAGAGCCTTTTAACAATAAAGCTCTAAGGCAGGCCGTAGCCTACGCCCTTGATCGGGAGCAGCTAGTAGAAGTCGGTTTCGGTGGACGTGCTGAGCCGGCCTATACCTTGGAAGATAGTGGATGGGCCCACAATCCAGACGTAAGGCCATTATACTTTGACCTGGCCAAGGCTAAAGAGAAGTTGGCAGAGGCGGGTTATCCCGGTGGTGTGACGATACCTTTTGGTTGCCAAGGCGTTACCTCGGCCCTAGAGTTGTGCGAAATATACCAGGCCATACTGAAGGAGGCAGGTATTAATGCCGAGATAGTGCAGGTGGAGCCTTCCCAGATGTGGGGGTCCAACGGCGCGCTGAAAACAGTGGGCTTCAAGTCCACGGGATGGAGCCACAGGGCTGACCCTGACATACGCCTCCGTTGGATTTTCCATCCAGACGGGTTTTATAACATAGGCGGATACAATAATCCCGAAGTTATACGGTTGATGGACGATGCGGTAACGGTCTACGATACGGCAAAGGCAAGGATTCTCTATAACAAGATTCAGGAGATCACGGCGGAAGAGGCTATCTGGGTATATGGTGCTTGGATAGAAAAGTTTGCCGCGATGCGCAAAAACGTTCATGGCTATATAGCCAGAACAGTCATAGGAGAAAATCTACACGAATTGTGGCTTGAGCAATAGATGTAGCAGATAGTTAAAAAGGCCCTCGGAGGTATTCATTATGTCTCCGAGGGCTTTGTTTCTAACTGATAGGCAGATTCTGCGGTTGGAGATTCATGATGAAGATGGACTTCAGTATGGGAATGGGCAGGAATGACAGGATTGACCAGATAGCCGACCTGGCAAAGACGGCGGAGGAGAGTGGATTTTCCCACGTGACCTTTGTGGATCAGCCCAACCTAGACAGAGACGTCTATTGTATGATGACTATGGCGGCCTTGAATACTTACCGGGTTAAGATTGGCCAGGGCGTCACTGATCCGTGGACCTTTCATCCCTCGGTCATCGCCAACGCCACAGCGACGATAAACGAATTGTCCGGTGGAAGGGCCTTTCTAGGCATTGGCGTTGGAGGGCCTTTTGGTAAGGTCATGAATCCTAGACCTCTAAGTGAGCTAAGAGAGGCAGTGGAGTTCTTCAGACAATACACAAGGGGAGAGGAGGCCGAGTTCAAGGGCGCTACAATGCACTCGGAGTGGGTTCGCCAGCCGATCCCGATATATATCGCATGCACCCACGGAAGCAGGTCTTTGGAGATGGCGGGAGAGCTGGGAGACGGCGTCATCTTAGGGGACTCCCATCCTGAGATAGTCAGGTGGCGCATGGAGCAGATAGTAATAGGTGCCGAAAGGGTAGGGCGCGATCCATCGAAAATAGACGTATGGGTTCGCACGGAGATATTCATCGCTAGATCAAAAGAAGAGGCTCGTCGCGAGGTGGCCTCTTACGCCGCTACCTGGGCAAGGGCCAGATATTGGAGTATAACCAGGAATACACCTGCGGCGGCGGAACTGGCAGAAAGAATGGAGGCCGTTGAGCCTGGTGTTCTGGATGAATTGGAAAAAGTGTACGAGGCTTGGACGCCACCCCAGCACGAGGTCTTGGATGCTCCGGTGTCCAAATTGGTCTCTCAGCGCTTGATCGACTTTAACTACTTGACAGGGACGCCGGAAGACATATGCGATAGGATATACAGGCTTGGTGAATTAGGGGTAAAGAACATATCCTCAGTCTCATTTACTATCATCGACAAGAAAGGCATGATGCGTGAGATAGGAGACAAAATCATGCCCCACTTCCGCAACTAGATATGTAAAACTGTTTAACACGATAGTTGATGAAGTGAAGATGGCTGTGCGTTGTATGATAGTATTTGTGAGATTGGAGATACATGAAGGTATGGTTAGCTGTTCGAGTTAGCGAAAACTTCCCATCGATGTCTTATTAAGGAGTAGTTTAATGGAGAGTTTAAGCGGACGCGCAGCGTTAATCACTGGAGCCTCTAGAGGCATTGGCAAGGGTGTCGCTCTCGCCATGGCTAAGGCCGGCGCCGATGTGGCTGTTAACTATCATCGGAACAGGGAAGCTGCCGAACAGACTGTGCGGGAGATTGAGGCATTGGGAAGAAAGGCGATAGCTGTTCAGGCCGATGCGGGTAATTATCAGATGGTCAAAGAGATGGTAGATGTTGCCGCCGATTCTCTAGGCAAGTTGGACATAGTTGTCGCTAATGGGGGTCACTACATATCGAGCTCCTTCTTTAGTGATAGCGCTGTGGATGATTTTCACAGCATTATGAATACACACCTCTTTGGCTATTTCTACACTGCCAAGCTGGCGGAGCCGTTCCTTCGTCAGAACAAAAGGTCGGATATACATTTCATTACCTCTTTAGCTACTCAGCAGTTCCTGCCAGACGAGTGGGCTTACGCCACGGCCAAGAGGGCAGTAGAGACTCTCATCAAGTGTATATCCAAGGATGCTTTCAAGTACGGGATTCGGGTCAACTGCATAGCCCCCTCCATCACGGAATCGGACATGACTCGTGACGGCCTCGCTGGTGTTGTCGACTTTGATGACAAGGAGCTCTTGAAAAAGGTGCCATTCGGCAGATTTATACAGCCGTTTGACATAGGTAATATCTGCGTGTTTTTGGCTTCCGAAGAGGCGGCATTGATCTCAGGGCAGGTCATATACGTGGATTGGGGAATTGGTCCTGCCTCGATATTCAACTACATTCCTCGTGAGCGGAAAACTCAGTTTCAGGCGGGCACCTAATTTGATGTGGCTTTAGAGCAAATGATAGATTTGCAGATAGGATAACTGGAGGGACAAAGATGAGAATGCACTTTGCCGTTGGAATGGGCCGAAACGAGCGTATGGATGAGATAGCTGACCACGCTCGAGTCGCTGAGGAGAGCGGTTTCGAGTATGTGACCTTTGTCGATCAGCCCACCATGTCGCGCGATGTCTTTGTGAGTATGGCCCTTGCCGCGACCAACACACACCGCATTAAGATTGGCCAGGGAGTGATAGACCCATCGACACATCATCCTTTGGTGATCGCTGGAGCTACCGCATCGGTCTATGAGCTGTCTGGCGGACGGGCGTTCGTGGGAATCGGTGCTGGTGGCCCCTTCGGTAAGGCTATGCGCTCAATGACGGTCAGGGAGCTTAGGGATGCGGTGGTATTGATCAAGCGATTTTCCGCTGGCGAAGAGGTGGAGGTCAACGGTGTCAAGGTGCAGTCTGAGTTTAGTAATGCTCCCTTACGGGTGTACGTGGGATGCAGCGGCCCTAATATGTTTCAGATGGCCGGGGAAGTAGCCGATGGTGTGATGTTCTCCAGCAACTTCGGCATCAGTCCTACCATGCTCAAGTGGAAGCTGGAGCAGGTTGAGAAAGGTGCCCTGAAGGCAGGCCGAGACCCCTCTAAGATAGACATCTGGGCCAGGGCAATGATGTACGTAACCAATGATCCGAATGAGGCTCGTAGGGAAGTTGCAAGCTATGCCGTCAACAGCGCTGTCCGAACTATTTTGTTATTGCAGAGGAAGGGTTCAGCGATTGAAGACCTTCGTCAACGCTTGGAGAGGGAAGAGCGAGGTATAATAGGGGAGTGTCAAAAGGTGTACGATGCCTGGGAACCCAAATGGCACGAGCATATGGATTCACCTGCAACAAAGTTTGTGACTCAGCGTCTGATAGACTCCCAACAGTTGGCTGGGAGGCCTGAGGACATCTGTGAGAAGATTTACAAGGTGAGCCAGCTAGGAATCAGGACCGTTGCCACTGTGACGTATACTATAGCAGATAAAAAGGGAATGATTCGCGCAATAGGGGATGAGATAATGCCCCACTTCCGCAATTGAAGATTGGCCAAAGGGAAGAATGAGATATGGCAGCAGTTTCAGACAGGCCAACGCAAACTAAGGATACGGGAAGAATACGAGTACCTGGCCATGGCGCTCATAACTCCAAGCGTCCGGCCTCCGATGAGCGTTGGGTGCCTTCGGTGTGCCATATGTGTTACAACTCTTGCTCCATACAAGTCCTTGTGCGGGATGGAGTCGCCACGGCTATAGAAGGGTTGCCGGATGGCCCGCCCAATTACGGCAAGATGTGCGCCAAGGGAAAAGCGGCTCTGGCTGGCCTCTATAGTCCTAGCAGGGTGACTAAGCCTTTGCGGCGCACTAATCCAGAAAAGGGCACCGATGTTGACCCTGAATGGGAAGAGATAAGCTGGGAAGAGGCTCTTGACATAATAACGAAAAAGCTAAAGGAGGTAAGAAAAAGAAATCCAAACGGCTTGGGTATAAATACGTTTGATTGGCCTGCCGCTACCCCGTACGTAAGAGCTTTTGTGACAGGTTTCGGCGGAGGCCGATATGGGGGCACGGTGCCCCTTAGCCAAAACATGTTTTGTGGAAGGGGAGTGCATCCAGTTGCCCTGATGTTAAGCGGATCGGCAGACCAGCAGCCGGACTTCAATTACTGCAAGTATCTCCTGGTAATAGGCGGCGGCTATGGAACAGGTACTGGGACCCATGCTATGCACATGGCTAAGGGGCTAGCCGATGCCAGGGTGAAAAATGGGATGAAGATGGTCGTCGTGGATCCGTGTAAGACCAGCGCCGGGGGCCGCGCCGACGAATGGATACCAATAGTCCCTGGGACAGACGCTGCATTCTGTCTGTCTCTAGTAAACGTTCTCATCAATGAGCTGGGTATGTATGATGAGGAATTCTTGAGAAGCTATACCAACAGTCCGTATTTAATTCGACCCAATGGCCATTACGCCAGGGACAAGACCTCCAATAAGCCTTTGGTGCTGTCCAAATCTCAAGAGGTTCCAGTAGCATACGATGCGATAGACACATCTGACATTGTTTTGGAGGGACAGACGGAAGTGGATGGGGAGACGGTGCGGACGGCCTTTGTGATCCTCCGTGAGCATGTTAGCAAATACACTCCTGAGTACGCATCTCAGATCACCAAAGTGCCGACTGACACCATACGTAGAATCGCTAAGGAGTTCGGCTCCGCTGCTCAGATAGGAGCCACTGTAGATATAGACGGTGAGATTCTGCCGTTGCGGCCTGCCAGCGTTAACTGGTATCGGGGCGTTGGGCAGCATCAGCATGGGTTGCACAATGGATGGGCTGCCGGTTTGGTGGCCATGACAGTGGGAGCTATCGATGTTCCAGGCGGCCACTGCGGCACTGAAACGACAGGCCCATGGGGTCTACCTAAAGCGGGCCAGGATGGATTGCTTGCCGTGGCCAATCCATTTAGCATGCATTCGTCTCTTCCTCTGAAAAAGGCCGAGTTCAATCCTCACGACCCCAGCTTTAAGGGGATGTTTCCTTTGACGATAAGCACCAGTAGCATGGGTGGGATGACCCTCAGGGCGCCAGAGCAGTTCAAGTTAGATTTTGATTTGGACGTCTTCATCTGTGCTCGCAGCAATCCTATGAAGGCTGCGGGAGACCCGGAGGAGACAGCCGAGATACTTAAAAAAATCCCCTTTCAGTTGAGCTTTGTACAGCACCATGAGGAGACCAGCCAATTTGCTGACATAGTTCTGCCGGACACTCATTATCTGGAGCGGTTAGTGCCATTTGCTCTAGATCCGTATACTACATTTGCCCACGCGCCGGCCCCAGAGGATTCGGAGTGGCGCTTCTCTCTTCAGCAGCCAGTAGTGAAGCCCATGGGAGAGGCTAGACACTGGGTGGAGGTCTTGTGGGAGTTGGCTCATCGAATCGGATTTACAGAGGACTTCTATAGCACCTTGAATATTGGCATGCAATTGAGCCCGAAACATCAGATGAAAAGGGGTAAGGCATACACATATCAGGAGTATGCCGATCTTTGGCTTAAGGACTGGTGTGGAGAGGAGCATGGTCTCCAATACTTCCAAAAGCATGGCTGGGCATCGGCGCCGATAAAGCGGAGGGTAAAGGACCGCTATCCCAGAACATTCCATCTAGGCCGCATCCCCATGTATCTTGAACACTGGCTTACCGCCGGAGAGGACGTCAGAGCCGAGGTGGAGAAGTGCGCCATTAAATGGGGCGACACATCTGACTATGAGCCGATGGTCAACTATCGGCCTTGCTGGGCGTCCAGAGAGGGTGGAGACGATTTTCCTTTATACCTACAGAGCCCCAAAGTTGGATTCCTCACACTAAACACGAGCACTATCAAGAATCCCCATTTGCAGGAGTTGTCTTGGGCTATGGGTGAGATATTCAACGCTGGTATTCACCCATCAGTTGCACAAAGGTTTGGTATATCAAGCGGTGACCTGATAGAGATAGAGTCGGCCAACGACAGGAGGGCAACTATAATGGCCCGTGTGACCAGGGATGTTCATCCCGATGTAGTATCCGCCCCCGGGAATGTGGCCAAGGTTTTTTCACCTGATGAAAAAGAGGTGTTGGGCCAAGGAGTGCACCTGAACAGCTTTATTCCATACCGTTTAGAGCGTATAGATATGGTGTCCGGGGCGTTGGATGCTTGTGTAAAGGTACGAATTAGGAAGATAAACGGAAAGAGGTAGCCCTCCGTAGCTGCCCTCGAGCAGCCTTCTTTGTATATGAATGTAGGAGTTTAATGCGATGAAATTTGGGATTGGCCTTCCCACGTCCAGAGAGGGGTTTACCCTTCCAGCGCCTTTTGCCACACCTCACCAGATCGTCGAGTTGACCAAATTTGCCGAGGACTTGGGGTACGATTCCGTGTGGGCTGATGACCACATGGTCATTACCCCTAACATGTATCTACCGGATGAGCAATTGCCTAAGTGGTATGATGCCCTTATATCACTCGCCTGTATGATAAGTACAACAAGTCGAATCAAGCTGGGTGTAGGCGTCATTTGCTTACCCTTCCGGAACCCAATAATATTGGCTAGACAGGCTGCTACTTTGGACGCCTACAGTGGCGGCAGGTTCGTGTTAGGTTGGGGATTGGGTCGCAAAGACGAATTCGTCCAGTTTGAACCCAGGTCGGCCAATGTCCATCGAGGTAATCTCGCTGAAGAGCAAATGGAGGCCATATATCGGCTGTTCACTGAAGACCATGTGACATACAAGGGCAAGTATATAGAGTTTGATGACATATCCATTTATCCCAAGCCTGTGCAAAATCCTCCAGCGATATATATCGCTGGAGAAACTGAGGAGACATATAACAGGGTTGCCAAGTGGGGCACAGGACAGCTCTTCGGCACCTTTTCGCCCTATCATCCAGTACCACAGAGGATTAAGGCGCTTGGAGCCGCTTTAGAAAGGCAGGGCAGAGACATTTCGGAAATCGACAAGTCCGTGGCGGCGATGCAGTGTTTGGCTAGAACCCATGAAGAGGGTGTGGTCAAGTTTAGAGAGAGCAGGCGAGGACGTAAGACCTCTAACGACATCATCGATTATGTCGTGAACAACAATGCCATCGGGACCCCGGATGAGGTAGCCGAAAAGATAAAAAGGTTTGAAGAGGTGGGGATAAACCACTTCACAATTCATCACTACGGCGTAGAGTCTATTGGCGAACTCAGGGAGCAGGTGCAGATGTTTGCCGAAGAGGTGATGCCTCACTTCAAGTAGGCTTTGGCTCTAGATCCCGGACTTGCTTATGTAGGGGGCGGCCCTCTGCACGTGGTTTCCCGCTAGTTGGGCAACGGCGAAAAAATGGACAGGCTCGTCATAAGGGTTTTGTGTCCCGTGCCAGGTGTTGGCTGGGATGAAGATAACGTCCCCAGGCCCCACGTGATACTCCTTGTCGCCGACTAGTTCAATCGCTCGCCCACTTAGGTAGTATTTGATGGCGTCGCCGTGGCTGTGGGAGAGGCCAATTGCGAATTTAGGTGGCACATTGGCCAAGAAGGCCTCCATGGTGGCGGTGTCGAATCCCAGCTCAGGCGCAATGAGCATAGCAAAGGTTGCCTCAATTGAAGTAGGCAGAATATCTTTCGCTTTCTCCCACACTATTTCTGAAGCTGGTATGTGGATTTTCTTTTGTTGCTTACGGCGCTCCAGTTCCAGCTCGAACTGTCCCAACTCCATGACTAGCTCATAACGTCGCTTGGTCAACTGGGACTGTGTCATCTTTGAAAAGTCTTCGGTAGCCAACAATCGCCTCCTAGTTTTAATTTACGAACTCTGTAGGTATTTTAGAAACATAAATGATACTTGGGTAAAGGGCCATCTAGTTGCTAAGCTCTAGCATCTGTCTGCCACTTTGTCAAGTATTTCCTCCATGAGCATTTGAGGTGCGTGTTGCGTAAATAGAAGGTGTTACCGAAGGGTAGTACAATACCCTTCAGTTTATGCAGGTCTAATATTACACTTGTTATGGCCTCGCCGATGTGTTGAGACTCCTTTTGCCTTGTTCAGTATGCAGAGATAGGCTGGACTGTGGGGAGGACGAATGACAGTCCGGCGGTATATTGGCGCTAGCGGGGTGCCATATCCACCTTTGCGAGGCGTTTTCTACAGGGGGAAGCTTTCTCAGACTCGGCGGTTGGAGCGTTATTCCCGTTAGCAATTTAGATTCCCATCTCGTCCAGGCGGAGGTCGTCTATTCCAAAGTGGTGGGCGATTTCATGAATGACAGTTCGTCTCACCTCTCGGATTGTCTCTTTGTCGTTGCGACAGATGCTCTCAATAGGGCGCTGGAATATGGTTATCTTGTCTGGCAATGTTAGATTGTAATCGTGACGCTCGGTGAGGGGGACGCCCTCGTAAAGGCCTAGCAATTCCGATGGGCGCTCCAGGTCATTAGCGTCGAGTTGCTCCCTGTCTGGCCAGTCCTGAACAACGACGTCTACGTTGTCTAGTCTGGCTTTGAACTCCTGAGGGAGGTTTTCCAAAGCTTCCAAGACCAGCCTTTCGAAGTCCTGTCTCTTCAATTTATGGGCTCTCCTAGGCGAGGTGCTGAATCTATGTGGTAGAATAACGCATCCAAGTTGGCGAGCGATATATAGAAGGTAGGACTTTTATGGTCGGAAGTGTCAAAAAGACAAAAGCAAAAGATGCCGATAGCGTATTCTATCAGCTTACACGAAGTATTTGTCCAAAGTGCAAGCGAGCTATCGATGCGGAGATACACATCAAAGACTCCAAGGTCTATATGCGCAAGCGATGCCCAGAGCACGGTCGGTTTGAGGCCCTGGTAAGCTCCGATGCCGATATGTACCTAGGGTCTCTGCGGTATAACAAGCCCGGCACCATGCCGCTGAAGTTCAGCACGGAGGTGAGGGAGGGCTGTCCATACGACTGTGGCCTTTGTCCCGATCACAAGCAGCATACCTGTCTGGCCCTTATTGAGGTCAACAGCCACTGCAATCTGGATTGCCCAATATGTTTCGCCGATGCCCAGCCTGGATACTCGCTGACAATGGAGCAAGTGGACGGCATGCTAGACAGGTTCTTTGAATTGGAGGCGGAGCCAGAGGTGGTCCAGTTTAGCGGTGGCGAGCCTTCTATCCACCCAGACATAATCCCGATGATGGCACTGGCCAAAGAGAAGGGGATTCGCCACGTGATGCTCAATACAAACGGCATTCGCCTGGCTAGAGACCGGCGCTTCCTGGAGGACTTGGCAGAAGTGAGGCCAATAGTTTACCTTCAGTTCGACGGGTTCAATGAGAAGACCTATACAACCCTCAGAGGCAAGTCCATTCTCAAGGACAAGTTGAAGGCGCTAGACGGCATGGCTGATGTGGGTCTGGACGCGGTGCTGGTTCCAGCCATTGAAAAAGGGGTCAATGACCAGGAAATCGGCGATATCGTGAAGTTTGGGTTAGAACATCCGGCCGTGAGAGGCATCGCCTTTCAGCCAGTCACACATTCGGGCCGCTACATTTCTTTCGATCCCATGAATCACATCACGGTTCCAGACGTTATTCATGGGGTGGCTGACCAGACACAGGGCATCTTTGCCGTTAGCGATTTCGTGGCTGTTCCATGCTGCCACTCGACTTGTCGCTCGACGACCTACGCCTTCATAGAGGACGATGGCAGTGTAATGCCTTTGCCCAGGATTCTGGATGTCGAAGATTACATGGATTACATATCCAACCGCACCCTTCCCGATCCCGCTGGCGATATAAGGTTTGCCTTGGAGAAGCTGTGGTCGGCCTCGGCGGTGCCCGGTACGCAAGACTTGGCAGATCGCTTCTGCTCCACATGCACCATCTCAGACCTGATGAACGTGGATGAGCTAAAGAAACGAGTCTTTATGATTGTGGTGTAGGGATTCGCCGATCCTTACACGATGGACCTGACCAAACTGATGAAGTGTTGCATTGGAATCATGGTCCCAGATGGGCGCATGATTCCATTCTGCGCCTTTAACAGTATAGGGTATCGGGAACAGGTCAGGGAGCAGCTTAAGAACCAGGCTGGCGGCAACGGGGCGAAGACGTGAACGCGATTCCAGCGGACGTAGCTCAAATAAAGGCGTGTTGCGCCGACTTCTATAGTCAGGGCTGGGTTGGCTGGCTTCTTGGTGGCTCTTTTCATCCTGGCGGCTCGGCAGCCACTGTGGCGTTGGCCCAGAAAATGGAGTTGAGGAGTAGAAGCAGAGTGCTCGACCTGGTATGCGGGAGAGCCGCCGGCGCTATGGTGCTGGCCGAGGAGATTGGCCTGCAAGTGGATGGAGTGGAGTATGCTGGGGATGTCGTAAGGGACGGCGCAGATATAGTGAAGTCTACGAAGTTGGCAGGGCAAATCAACGTCTTGCAAGGTGACGCTGAAGCTCTTCCACTGCGTAGCTCTCAGTATGACGCCGTGATCTGCGAGTGTTCGTTGTGCTTGTTTCCTAATAAAGAAAAGGCCCTCAAAGAGGCCTACCGTGTCATGAAGCCGGGCGGAAGTCTTGGCATTGCGGATGTGATTAGGGAGCCTGTAGAGATGCCGGTTGAGTTGCAGAGCGTGGAGTCCTACGTGTCCTGCGTGGGAGCGGCGTTGCCGTTAGAGGAGTATATGGCGTTGATAAGACAGGCCGGGTTTTTGGATGTGCGCTGGGATGACCACAGAGTTGATCTTACTGCATTCCTCGACAACATACATCAGAAGCTCAAAGGCGCTCGGATTCTGGCGGCCCTGGGCAAATTGCCTGAGCCATTCAGGCAGGTGGAGAAGGTCGTGGACGTGCTGAAGGTGGCGCTGGCCTGTGTTCAGGACGGACGCATAGGGTATGTGTTTATCACAGCTACCAAGCCCCTTGTCACGATCACATAGGTGTGTCTTCGAGCGGTGCCGTTAGTGGTTAGGCGACTCATGCTGGTATCGCTTCCAAAAGCGCTGAAGGGCTACTATAGACCATAGCGCCTCTATTGCCGTTATGGGATAAGCCTCCAGAAGTGCGCTGTATGCCGAAGTAGCGGCTGAGGCCAAAGCAAAAGTCAGAACGAACCATTTGGAACGAGGCTCCAGCCAGTAAGACAGGAACATTATTCCCACAACTAATGAACCGAAGACAGTGAGCACACACCGCTCCTTTTTCCAGCGATTTCACTGATAATTGCTAAGGTGCGACACCTAGCTTGGCCCTGATGGCCTTGAGGCGGTCCAGGTTCTCCTTATCGGGTCCGTTGCCTTCCATGCCTGGCACCTCCAAGAGGAATGGAACGTTGCGAAAGGCAGCATGACTCATTATCACCTCGAAGCCTGCGGTGCCGATGTAGCCTTCTCCTATGTTATCGTGGCGGTCTATGCCGGATCCAAACTCCACCTTGGCGTCGTTGGCGTGGATGGCCACCAGCTTTGATAGTCCAATCTCTTTGTCGAACTGTTCCATGACTTCGTCGATGGCGTTCTTGTGTGCGATGTTGTATCCAGCGGCGAAGGTGTGCTCGGTGTCTAAGCAGACCTTCATTTGAGGACTCTCTACGGCCTTGATAATTCTGGCTATCTCCTGGAAGGAGGAGCCTATGTGGGCCCCCATGCCGGCGCTGTTCTCCAGGATGAGCCATACATCTGGAGGGCTGCTCTCCAGGACCTCTTGAAGGGTGGAGACGGCCAGGTCGAGAATGGCATCGAAGCCCGCGCCCTTATGGCTGCCACCATGAAAGACGACCCCCGCTGCGCCTAGCTGGCCGGCGGCTTGCATGTTCTTGGTAAGGGAATCTACAGATTTCTCATGGAGAGACTCGGAGCCTATGTTTACCAGGTAGCTACCATGAATGAAAGTAGGCCCTATCCCCGTTTCCTCCGATTTTTGGCGAAAGGCCAGAGACTCGCCTTCTGGGATGGGCTTGAAGGCCCACCCCCGAGGTGATGATGCGAATATCTGGATAGTCTCGGCTCCTATCTCTTGAGCCCTACCTATGGCGTTGGATACTCCTCCAGCCGTCGATACGTGAGCGCCTAGCTTCATATGAATGCTCCTTTATATTAAGAACTGCCCTATACTGCTATGGACGTACTCTGTTTCTTTTCATACAATAGGTATGATTGCACCTGATTATATGATACATGCTTAATCTGCCCAAGAGGGTGTTCATATACGATGAAGGCGTCGGTCTTAGAGCGGCCAGGAAAACCAAGCTTGTAATCGTGGATGTAGAAGGACCCATTTACAAATCGGGGTACAATTGGCAAACTCAGAGTATTAGGCGTTATTAGAAGATGGGGATTGTTGCTCCGTGCCTTCCAAAGCTCAAAAAGGAGCCAAAGATATGAAGTGGTCATCAGCTATATCCATTGGAGATGACTTCGAAGCGACCTTTGATCAGTGTGCCGACGCTGCCGTAACCGGCCTGGACTTAGATAAACCCGCATCCCTGGTTATGGTCTTCGTATCCGCAGTCTATTCGGATGAATTCCATAAGGTTCCTGAGTTGCTCCAAGCCCATTTCCCGAAGGCCGTTGCTCTGGGATGCTCTGCTCAGGGGGTTATAGGCAACGCTTTGGAAGAGGAGGAAAACCCCGCTGTAGCCATCACTGCAGGCCATCTGCCTGACGTTAATATAAACGCCTTTCGTGTAACCGGGGGAAACCTACCATCTCCAGACGATCCTCCTGAGGCATGGACTAATTTGGTGGGGGTATCGCCAGAGGATAAGCCGAAGTTCCTGGTTCTCATGGAGCCATTTGGTGCGCCTGGCGGTGGGTTGCTGGCGGGCTTGGATTTCGCCTATCCCAGAGCGGTCAAAGTCGGGGGTGTAGCCAGCGGAGGACATGCACCAGGCTCTCACGCCCTTTATCTGGGGAAGGATATGTATACAGAGGGGATTGTTGGTGTGGCGCTGTCTGGAGACATTCAGGTAGATGCAATTGTGGCTCAAGGCTGTCGCCCTATAGGAGAGCCGAAGCGGATAACCAAGTGCCATCAGAATTTGTTGCTGGAGCTGGATGGTCAGCCACCTATTGCTTACTTGCAGGAGTTGTATCCAAAGCTCTCTTCTCAGGACCAGTCGTTGCTAGAGGGCAATCTATTGCTGGGAATTGCGATGGACCCGTTGATTGAGCTGAACGACGTAAGAGCTGGGGATTTTCTAATACGAAACCTTGTAGGAGGCGATCAGGAGCAGGGGATTCTTGCGGTCGGCGAGATTTTGCGGGAAGGGCAGTTAGTGCAGTTCCATGTACGAGATGCTGTGACATCTGGAGAGGACTTGCAAGGACAGCTTAGCCGTTATTTGGACGATATTGGCGACAACAGCCCACCGATCGGGGCCTTGATGTTCCAGTGCAATGGGCGTGGGATGCATATGTATGGACGGCCAAACCATGACGCAGAAATGTTCCGGCGGATGGTGGGTTCCATTCCGCTGGGTGGCTTCTTCTGCGGCGGCGAGATAGGACCCGTAGGCGAGGCTACGTATCTCCATGGCTTTACCAGTTCCTTGGCAATATTCCGAAAGCCACAGTGACAGCGGATGGACAGCAGGTTTAGCTTATAGACTTTGTGCCCCTAAGTCTGGAACGCCACGAGCACTGCGGCGGCGGTTGCTAACCACAACAGAATATCCAAGATGATCGGTTTGTCGGTTAGCAGAATTTCCTCTGGGGCTTCACCTAAGTTCTTGCGATGAATCAGGTATAGGTATCTGAAGAGGCCGTAGACTACAAAGGGGATTGTTAGCATCATTGCGTGGTTGGACGGCAAATTTTCGGCAGTGAACGTGTATAAGATGTAAGCCACCAGCGTAGACGGAGTAACGACGGCAATCAGCTGGTCCAAGAGATGGGCGTTGTAGTCATTTAGCACTTCTCGTTGAGACTGGGAGTTATCTCCGGAAAGTTGGAGTTCATTTCGCCTTTTGCCCAGGGCTATGAGCAAAGCGCCTAGTCCGGTGCATATGTAGAGCCAGGGGGATATTGGCACATCTATCACCACCGCGCCCGCCGCCGCTCTCAGAACGAACCCAGTGCTGATGCTCATTACATCTAGGAGGGCTATGCGTTTCAACAGGAGGGTGTAGGCCACCATTACCGCCAAATAGACAAGAGATACCACTCCAAATGTAGGTTCCAAGAGGAAGGACAGCGTCAACGCTGCTACCATCAGGAGCATCGAGGAACCGGCAGCCAATGGAACAGATATCTGCCCGGAAGCCAGAGGGCGCAGGCGTTTCTTGGGGTGTTGCCTGTCTCTTTCTACGTCGATGATGTCGTTGAACAGGTAGACGGCGCCGGTGATCATGGAGAACAAAACGAAGGCCAGAGTGGTCTTGCCAAATAGAGAGGCCACGGCGTTCAGGTCCTGGGGGTCCCAGGCTTGCTGAATGGTGAAGAGGAAGGCGAAATAGATTATTGCGTTCTTGGTCCACTGCTTAGGACGTGTGGAAAGTACCAGTGCTTTTACGGTGCCTAGCGTCCTGGGCAATGACAATCCAGTTGTTTTTTCCATGCTAAGATAGTACGGTCACAAATCTATCTAGTCAATGGATACAGCAATGGCTAAAAAGAGACTTGATCAGTTGATGGTAGAAAGGGGTTTGGTGGAGAGCAGGGAAAGAGCAAAGGCATTGTTGATGGCTGGTGTGGTAAACGTACGTGGGGGGAGTATATTGAAGCCTGGCATGATGGTTCATGAAGAAGAAGAGATATCCATAAGGGAAGTGCTTCCATATGTTGGCAGGGGAGGCGTCAAGTTGGCTCACGCTTTGGATTGCTTTGGACTGGGCGTCTCGCAAAAGGCTGTATTAGACGTAGGAGCATCGACGGGAGGGTTCACGGATTGCCTTCTTCAGCGCCGCGCCGCCAAGGTATATGCCTTGGATGTGGGCTATGGCCAGCTGGACTACAGGTTGCGCTCTGATCCAAGGGTTGTAGTAATGGAGCGGGTAAACGCTCGCTATCCCTTCGAGTTGCCAGAGAAGGTGGAGTTGGCAGTAGTAGACGTATCCTTCATATCCCTCACAAAGGTGTTGCCTTCTGTGGTTGAGCACATTGCGTTGGCTGGGCTTATGCTGGCGCTGGTAAAGCCCCAGTTCGAGGCGGAGCGCAGCGAGGTAGGTAAGGGAGGCGTCATCAAGGACTCCAGGGTTCATGCAAGGATATTGAGTCGGTTTATTCTGTGGGCCACTGAGAGGAGATGGAGGCTCTTGGGGTTAATACCATCTCCTATATTGGGTAGCGAGGGCAACAGAGAGTTTTTTGTATTGCTGAACCCTACGGTGGTTACCTTACTGCGGGAGTAACGGCCTTTTAGGAGGCGCTTTTTGAGCTATTTGACCACCCCAGCATCCAGAAATGCCTTGATTTCTTCACGGGAGTATCCAAAAGAGGCGAGAACTTCATCGGTGTGTTGTCCTAAGAGGGGCGGCGCATGCCTTATTGTGGCTGGCGTTTGGGACAGTTTGACAGGTATTCCGATGTTTTTGAACTTGCCCACCGTTGGATGGTCTATCTCCACTAGCATGTTCCTATCCTTGACGTGGGGATCGTCGTAAACGCCAGCCATCTTATAAATGGGCCCAGAAGGAACACCATAGTCTTCTAATATCTTTAGCCAGTGGCTGGATTCTTTGGTTGTCAGAATTTCTTCCAGGATAGAAATTAGCTCATCGCGGTTTTTAAGTCGGTCAGGGCCTTTTGCGAAACGGGGGTCGTTTAACAGGTCTTTGCGGTTTAGGGCTTGGCAGAGCTTCTCCCAGTTGTTCTGGTTGGCTGCGCCTACGTTAATGTAATCATCTTTGGTTTTCACCGCTTGGTATGGCGCAGAGAGCCTATGGGCAGATCCAAGAGAGCTTGGAGAGACACCTGTGGCGAAGTACTCCGCCGACTCCCAAACGGTGTAGGCAATGCCCGCCTCTAGGAGAGACGTATCCACCAACTGACCTTCGCCAGTTTTCATCCGGCTAATGTAGGCGTTGAGGATTCCGTATGCGGCGTACATGCCCGCGTTGAGGTCTGTTATAGGCACCCCCACTTTAACTGGTGGGGAGTCTGGAAAGCCGGTGACGCTTATGATGCCGCTCATGCCCTGGGCTACCAGGTCGAATCCACCCCTATCTTTGTAGGGGCCAGTGCTGCCGAAGCCAGAGATGGTGCAGTAGATGAGGCTTCTATTCAGCTTCTTAAGGGCCTCATAATCCAGACCTAGCCTCGCCATTACGCCTGCTCTAAAGTTTTCGACCACTACATCGACCTTAACAGCCATACGACGGAAGATATCCTTGCCCCGGTCGCTCCTCAGATCGATGACGATGCTTTTCTTGTTACGGTTAATTAAGAGGAAGGCAGCCGACTCACCATTGATGAAATTCTGGCCAAGGTGGCGTGAATCGTCGCCTCCTAGGGGCTTCTCGACTTTGATGACCTGGGCGCCCATATCTCCCAGGAGCATCGTACAAAATGGGCCCGCCATTATTTGTGTACAGTCCAAGATGGTCATTTCTTCCAGAGGGAGACTAGGTGCCAATTTAACCTCCACGCTCAGTCTGTGGCTTAATTCATTCTTCTACGGATAGAGATAGCACATTGGGGGGAATATGTAAATAGAAGATTTTTCTGGGTGTAGTCACTAACCTTTAGGGTCACTGAACGTTGTAACCTCTAGGGATGGGGTCCTCTTTAGATGGTCGCCGCATTTCGACATCAACTAGCGTCTCGTAACACTGCCTTATAATACTGCTTGAAGGCATTGGAATAGGGTATGTCTAAGGGTAGCATGGGAAAGTTGTAAGCTTCTACAAAGGTATACGAATTGAGGGGTGAGAAAATATGGAAACACTTTGGGACACCGTCAAGGCCCTGAAGCTGTGGCAAATCGGGGTGTTGGCCGCCGTCTTTGTAGCGGCGGCGGGAGGTACTTTCGGAGTGTACACCTTAGTCAACAGATCCGGGAAGGCGAGTCTGGATGAAAACCAGCAACTGATACCCGTGCAGTACGGCGACTTGATCAATGAGGTTTCCACCAATGGCAGCGTGACCTTTCCAAACAAAGAAACTCTTACATTCGGTACTCAGGGCACCGTTGGGGAAGTGCTGGTGGAGGAGGGGCAGCGTGTCCAGGCAGGACAGTCGTTGGTCGGGTTAGATGCAGCTACGGTGGCATCCCTTGAGAAGGCGATAGCTCAGGCCAGAATCAACTTGCGAAACGCTGAGGATGCCCTGGTAGAGGCAGAGGGTCCACACACTCCCCTAGACATGGCACAAGCAGAGGCTACTGTTGCAAGCGCGAAGCTAGCTGTTCAGGACGCAGAGGATGCTTTAGCAAAGGCAAGAGACCCCCATACTGCTCTAGACATGGCACAAGCAGAGGCTACTGTTGCAAGCGCGAAGCTAGCTGTTCAGGATGCAATGGATGCTTTAGAGAATGTTCAGACTGGCCCCACCGTCGATGACATAGCCAGCGCACAGCTACAGATAGACTCAGCCAGCGTATCTCTGGACAACGCTAAGAGAGATTTGAGGCTTGCCGAAATGGAATGGGAAGGTAAGGAGCAGACTGCCCAGGATGCCTACAGCAGTGTCAACGATGCATACAAGGATGTTTTTCAGAAATGGCTTGGGGCAAGTGTTACCGATGCAGAGGTAGATATGGATCCGGACACTTTGTTACTTTCTTGGGGAGCGGACCTCAATAGTCTATTCGACAGCAGCGGTCGTTTTCAGGACCTTGGCAAATACCTCGATTCCAAGGGCGCTCCACAGGACGATCCTCTTACTCGGTGGAGCGAACCCGTAATCTACATTTGGTTGAACTTTTACACCGGCACAATTGCGCCAACCTGTGACGATGGGGTGGTACCATTCCAGGGGGCATGTATTGAGAAGGAGATGGATAGCGCCTGGGATGCTTATCAGGAGGCAAAGGAGAACCTGGACACAGTACAGACTCAGGGTGCTAAGGCAATTGCCAATGCGGAGAGCTCTGTCAGAAAAACCCAAGAGGCTCTTGTTGATGCCCAAGAGGCCCTCGATGACCTTAGTGCTGCCCCGGATCCTTTGGAGATAAACGTTAAAGCAAAACAATTGGAGGTTGCCCAGGCGAATCTTGCCAAGGCTGAGGAAGACCTGGCAGACCTCAAAGTTATCCAAGATCCTTTGGAGATAGACGTTAAAGTAAAACAACTGGAAGTTGCCCAAGCGAATCTTGCCAAGGCTGAGGAAGACCTGGCGGAGCTTATTGGTAGCGTTGATTCCTTGGAGGTAGCGCTGCGGAAGACGGAGCTCTCCTCAGCGAAGCTCGCACTGGACACGGTGCTCCAACTACTAGAAGGAGCAACCCTGGTAGCTCCTTTGGACGGGATCGTCTCGAGCGTTAACGTTGAGGCCGGGCGGACAGTCAACGCCAACACATCGGTGATCGACTTTGTTGATCCCAGCGTTGTAGAAATAGATGGTATTGTGGACGAAATCGACGTTTTGTTCCTGCGAGAGGGGCAAAGGGCTACAGTAACTATGGATGCTCTGCAAGGACAGAATTTGAGTGGCACCATCTCATCCATAGCTTCTGCGGCGACAAACCAGCAGGGTGTAGTCAGCTACCCGATTCGTATCCGAGTGGAAGTGCCCGAAGGAGTTCAGCTCTTAGAGGGGCTAAGCGCCACGGCCAAAATCATCCTCAGAGAGGAGACCAACGTTCTTCTTGTTCCTCAGCAAGCTCTCTACGGCACATTTGAGGAGCCTTATGTGCGTGTCATGCGAAATGGTCGTATTGAAGAACAGCCTATAGCTCTTGGAAACAGTGACGACTTTTGGGTGGTGGCTCTTGAAGGGTTATTAGAAGGAGAAGAGGTAGTGGTGGAGACCCAGCAAGCCTCTACATCTCAGTTTGGCTTTAGGCCAGGCGGTGGCTTCCCAGGAGGTGGAGGTGGTTTTGGTGGTGGGAGAAGCTTCGGTGGTGGTGGCCAGGGGCGATGAACCTATACTAAAGCTGAGGATAAACCGTGATTGAACTTCAAAACGTGACCAAGATCTATCGTATGGGAAACGTGGAGGTTGCTGCCCTCCAGGGCGTCAGCCTATCTATCAAGCGAGGCGAAATGGTTGCTATCATGGGGCCATCTGGCTCTGGTAAGTCCACCATGATGAATATCATAGGTTGTTTGGACGTGCCGACATCTGGAATATACCTTCTTGATGGGCTTGAGGTAGGTCGTCTGGGAGACGACAGCTTAGCGGAGATCCGAAACAAGAAGATAGGATTTGTTTTTCAAACGTACAACCTGCTGCCGCGGATCACGGCTCTGGCAAATGTGGAGTTACCGTTGCTCTATGGAAATGGCAGGAATGGGAAGAGGCGCTCATTGGAGGCTCTGGAGGGAGTGGGGCTTGGGAACAGGGCAACTCATCGGCCCACAGAGCTTTCAGGGGGCGAGCAGCAGCGCGTGGGTATTGCTCGGGCTTTGGTGAAGGACCCTTCCATTCTCTTGGCTGACGAGCCTACGGGAAACCTGGACAGCCGGTCCAGCGCCGAAATTATAGGAATCCTCCAAAGGCTTAACCAGCAGGGGGGTATAACAGTCGTCATAGTAACCCACGAGCCTGACATAGCTGCTCATACCAGTAGAATTGTGTCTATGTTGGATGGAGGCATCGTCAGTGACCGGCCGAACCGGAACCCATTACAGGTGAATCCCTCCATCGGCACGGAAGAGGAGTCGCGCCTATGAGTCCTAAGATCATGATCCAGACGGCGATATTTTCCTTGTGGGCTAACAAGCTTCGGGCTGGGCTGACATTGCTAGGAATAGTGATCGGCGTTGCAGCCGTCATCTCTCTAATGGCCATTGGAAGGGGCGCTCAAGAAGTGATTACCTCAAGAATCCAGTCCCTAGGAACCAACTTGCTCTTCGTTAGCGCAGGCTCATCGACATTTGGAGGGGTGTCGGGTGAACAAGGAAGCGCGGCATCCCTGACGATAGAGGACGCCTATGCCCTGGTAGACCCTGTGTTCGCACCCGATGTGGTAGCGGTAGCGCCTCAGACCAATAGCTCGGCTCAGCTTGTGGCAGGAAGAGAAAACACATCCACTCAGGTTGTTGGAGTGACCCCAGAGTACGAATTCGTTCGTGGCTTTCCGGTCGATTCCGGACTATTCATCACATGGTTCCACGTCCAAAACCGCGCAGAGGTAGTAGTCCTGGGCTCGCAGGTATCGGAAACCCTCTTCGGATTACGGGACCCCGTGGGTCAAACAATACGCATTAACGGGCGCCAGTTCACCGTAATTGGAGTTCTCGAAAGCAAAGGCGGGACGGCGTTCGGCAATCAGGACAATCAGGTCATTGTGCCAATCACTACCGCATATTACAGATTAAGTTCCCAGCGTACTTCTCAAGGAGACATTATCGTCCAGACCATAAACGTGCAGGGGCAAAGTAGCGAGGTTATGGACAAAGCTGTCCAAGAGATCGCCACAGTCCTTCGTCTTCGCCATCGCATAACAGGCGAGGACAACTTTGACATCACCAGCCAGCAGGAGACCATCGAGGCTCTTGAGGAGACCACCAACACCTTCGTTGTCTTCCTTGGGGCTATCGCCAGTATTTCCCTGTTGGTCGGTGGCATCGGCATTATGAACATAATGTTAGTGTCGGTAACGGAGCGCACACGGGAGATCGGCATCCGAAAGGCCATGGGAGCTAAGCGCAGAGATATTCTTCTACAGTTTGTCGCTGAGGCAACCCTCTTAAGCTTAGGTGGCGGAGGCATTGGCGTGCTCGCTGGGTTGGTCCTTTCTCGGGTTCTAGACGGTCGTAGCCTGGGCAATCAGACGTTTCAGACGGCCTTTAGCGGAGACATAGCCATATTGGCTTTAGTCGTGTCGGCAGCGATAGGTTTGTTCTTCGGCATTTATCCTGCGATGCGCGCATCCCGACTCCACCCAATTGAAGCGCTTAGATACGAATAGTAAATTCACCTACAGAGAGGAGAAATAGATGGACAACAAGAGGTTTATATATCTACTGGCTGCGGCTTTGATATTCGGAGGTGTAGTTGCCGGTGCGTTTGTGGGGGGTATAGCGGTGGGTAACTCGAATTCTGACCAAATTCTTCAAAGCGTAGCTCCCCTGCAGACCCAGTCTCAATCTGGCCAGCAGCTACCAGGTCAGTTCGCTCCTGGAACCGGTGACCAGGGGCAGTTTGGCCAGGGGTCCGGCACAACAGGATTTGGAAGCGGCGGATTCGCAGGGTGTGGAGGACTGGTAGGTATTATTGAGAAGATAGAAGGCAACACTATAACTATAAATACCTCGCAAGGCCCGTTGAATGCTACAATGTCAGATGACACTGTAATACAGGAGATGGTCTCCCTCACATCTGAGGACCTCCAAAATGGCCTACGAGTAACGGTGATCGGCCAGCGAGGTGAGGATGGTACCGTATCGGCCAGGTCTATAGTAATCACACCAGAGGGTGTAGAGAGCTTCCTGGGCGGCGGGTTTTCTGGAGGAGGGTTCGGAGGCAGCCCTTGATGTGGTCTTAAACTAAATAATATGACATTGGTAGTAATGGTTTAGCCGCTGCTCGTAGTGAGCCTGTCTGCTCTCGATCTATTGGGGTCGAACCACGAACAACACATGTTCGTTTATTCTCTCAATGACGATTTTAAGGATTGTTCGAGCTACTCTTTATTGGCCTGACTGTAGAGATGGTCGGTTTTTGCGGCCATGATAAAGTCGTTACGGTGCATGTGCTTGATCTTGTGGGTCCACCATGAGACTCTGACTTTGCCCCATTGAGTAACGATGCGTGGATGGTGCCCTTCCTCCTCGGCTATGCTTCCGACAGCATTTGTAAATTCCAGAGCCTGGGCGAAGTTGCGAAATCGGAACTCCCGATCCAGCTTTGGAATGCCGTCCTCTTCAATAATATCCCAGTCCGGTATCAATGGATGAAGCTCGCCGATCTCCTCATCAGTCACGTGGGGGGAGTCTCGTCGGCAAGCAACACATTTCTCTTGCGTCAACTGGGTCATGGTCACCTCCAAGAGCGTTCTCAAATGGACTTGGGCGTCTTTTTTCGTGTTGGACAAGGGATCACAACGGTACGCATATCCTAACTCTGAGCCATGGATCCGTTTACAAGGGCACCATTCCGCAACTCATATTTGATGTCAGCCAGGTTTACCAACGAGATGTCGTGAGTTGCGACCACCACTGTAACCCTTTCCTGGTTGACCATCTCTTTGAACAGGGTGAATATGGATACGGCGTTGGCAGAGTCCAGTTCCCCTGTAGGTTCGTCTGCCAGTATTATCTGGGGCCGGTGTACAATGGCTCTGGCTATGGCTACCCTTTGCTGTTCACCGCCTGATAGCTCGTATGATCTATGTTTCGCCCTTTTAGTGAGTCCCACTATCTCCAGGGATTCCCATGCCCGTTGTTCTCTGACCTTTCCAGAAACGCCAGCTATTCTAAGGGGTAGCTCCACATTCTCGAAGGCGGATAACAGGGGAATCAGCCCGAAGGACTGGAATACGAAGCCTATTTTATGGCGACGTATCTCCAGTAGCTGATTGGGCGATACTTTTGATAGGTCTTGGCCCAGGAAGAGTATGGTGCCCTTGGTGGGGTTGTCTAGGCCTGCTAGAAGATTAAGGAGGGTAGTCTTCCCTGAACCGGATCTGCCAATCAGAGCGATAAACTGGCCAGGGTACACCTCTAGGTTTACTCCCTCTAGAGCGTTGACATCCTGGGAGCCTATTTTGAAAGTCCGAGTGAGATTGGTCGCTGAGATGATAGGGCCGCCTTTATTCATCGGTTTCCTCCGGTTTAACTACTACCTCACCCTCCCTTAGAAATACCTTAACTCGTCCCATGATTTGAAGAGCATCCAGATACTCTTTAGGCAATTGAACTCTGCCGTTGCCGTCGACGAGGTAGAACTCATCTAAGTTCTCTTCCTCTTTTTTGGCATTGGCATCTGCATCTGACCTGAAGGATACCCTGCGTAGCACCTCTGTGCTCGTCTTGCCGTCGCGAATGGCCACTACGCGGTTGACTTTTCGGGAGATATTGGAATCATGGGTCACAATCAGGATGGTTGTGCCCAATTCGCGACTGATATTGTCAAAGGTGTTGAGAACGTCGCTAGCGGTCTCGTCATCTAGCTCCCCGGTAGGCTCGTCTGCCAAGAGCAGTGGAGGTCGGTTGGCAAGAGCTACACATATGGCTACTCTCTGCTGCTCACCCCCGGAAAGGGCCGCTGGCTTGTGGTTCATTCTATCTTTCATTCCAACAAGCTCCAGAAGCTTCGAGGCGAAGGAGTGGCGCTGCTTAGTCCCTTGGCCGGTGAGCATCATAGGAAGTTCGACGTTCTCTATTGCCGAAAGATATGGGAAAAGATTTCTGCCTGGCTGCTGCCAGATGAAGCCTACCTCGTTTCGTCGATACTCAACAGTCTCTCTAGCGCTTATCCTGAGTAGGTCTCTGCTGCCTACTATCACACGCCCTGCAGATGGTGTGTCGTAGCCAGCCAGTATGTTGAGCAGTGTAGTCTTTCCGCTTCCGCTGGCTCCCACAATAGCCATAATCTCTCCATCATATACCGTCAGATCTAGCCCTCTGAGGGCTACGACCTCCAAGTCGGCGATTTTGTAGATCTTAAATAGATCCTCGCAAATGATGTAAGGTTTCCTTTTCATATATGTCATAACGCACCTTCCGATAAAATGGGAGAAGTATGACTGAAGAGGCCCATTACATATCTCCTAGTCGCAATACTCTTTGTAATGGCAGCCTGTGAATAAACCATATTACACCTATGACTGTGCAGGTGAAAAGCAGGACAATAATTGAATAAGTAATGGCCAAGGCGGTCCAGTTTACTTCTGCGATGTATGGTGGGAGAACTTTGGTGCCATCCTCTGCATTGCCAAGGAATGGCATAATAGTTGTTCCCAGGCGGCTGCCCATCCAGGTTCCTAGGGCCATTCCAACTCCTATGATTAATATATGCTCCAGCCATATGAGACTAATAAGTTGACGGAGGGAGAGGCCCATGGTGCGGAGGAGGGCGAATTCCAGCTCACGATTACGGAAAGATATATATGCGTGCACTAGATACCCTATGGTGCTGAGCAACAACACTGCAGCAAAAGCCACGAAGAGAAGGGCCTTCCATCCAGCGGAGACGAGTGGGTCCAAGCGAGATTTCTTCATCTCCTCCTCTCGGTCTAGGATGTTGGATGTGTAGAAAGACCCTTGGTCGATAGCCTTGATTACATCTGCTCTTTTAGCTCCGGTCGTGTCTGTAGAGATCCAGAGTTCATTGGGTTGAATGTCGCTGAAGGCGGCCGATAAGTTGACATAACCTATCAATGACTCTAAGTCGGTAATGAGGAAGCTCTGTCTATCGGGATCTAGTGTAGGGAAGTACTCTACGGAAGATAAAAGGGTTACAGGCACGCGGTTTCCAGAGACGGATACCTCTAGGGTTTCGCCTAGGCCATGTCCCGTTTCTTTGATGAATGAGTTGCTGGCCAAGGCAGGGATTGGCGACAGCGACGCCCCCATATAAATACCCCTGGATTGGAACGGGCTACCCCCAGACCATAGAAAAACCCCCGCCTTAGACCCATCATGCCCACCGCTGCTGGACAGCTTTAAGGCGTCGCTGGCAGCTCTAGGAGTGGTCTTTAGTATGTTCCAGTTCTCAATGCTCTCGAAGTCCTCAACTATCCTCGTCTCATCGTTAAACAACCTGACTTGCAAATCATCCAAGATCACTGACCCTGCCAAGAGGTCGTTTTCCCCATCAAATTTGATCACGAATAAAGAAGCTAGGTACAGGGGAGGTTTTGGCTGGAAGGTTAGTGTTTGGCCCCTGGAACGTCTGGTGAGGGAGGTATTAAGTAGACGCCACTCGGTGAAGCCTAAGTCGCCTAAATGGAATGTAAAATAGCGCCCATTTGAGTCGTAGACTCTTGCTTGTAACACAACGTCAGGATACGGTTTGTCTGGGCGTACCCATACGCCTATTGCTCTGCTATCTTCAGGAAGTTCGATTCCTTCGGGTGGTTTTATAGAGGGGAGAGATTGTATCAATTCCTCAACGGGTTTGCCTGCAAAGTCGCTGCGGAACCAAGCTATAGAGGGGAAAGTAGCACGCTCCATAGCTAAGATGGTGTAGTCATCACTGGAGAATCCAGACAGAACTAAGCCATTTCCCCTATATACCTGACTTGCGTTTGAGATGCCTCCTATGCTCTCGTAGCTTTCCCGGAAAGAGGCTGCAGAGTCGCGGTTACTCATCACTATCCCTGTTGCCCTGACGTCGCTCCCAGTTGAGTAAAAGGCGCGCTCTGTGAAACTGCGCTCCAGGGTTCCTCCGAAGCTGGCGGCAAATATGCCAAGACCTGCTGTGAGGATGAGAAGAAGTGATAGTCTGGCATAGTGAGTAGGATTGCGGGATAGTTGCCATAATCCTAAAGCTAGGCCGGCGGGAAGCCGTGATGAAAGGATGTGGCTGGTCAATTTCATGACGATGGGAAAGAGGCGCAACAACACCATTGCTGTCGCCAGCAGGATAAGAGCGGGCAAGGCCAAGAGAAGTTGGTTAACGACCACCCGCCCAAAGAGTTCAGTAGCCAACACAGAACCCTGTTGAGATAGCTGTCGAAACAGCAATATTACTATGAGAATCAGCATCACATCAAGGTAGTATCGCTGGAAGAAGGGTGAGGTTGTGGGCCTGGACAAATGCTGCTTGTGGTGGACCACCTCTATTTTCGACGCCTGTATGGCAGGTATGATGAGGGATAGGAACCCCAACCCTCCTCCCAGTAAGCCCATGTAGAAGGCTCCCTTAGAGATACTCGCGGATAGAAACCCTCCGCCACTCAAGTCTGAGAATGCGGGGGTAAGACCTAAAGTGCTGATGGCCCATGAAGCCAGCAGGGGCCCCACGAATACTGCCAGAAGGGAGATCATAACACCTTCCATTATGAAGACTATAAGGATTTGGAAGGAGGTGGCGCCACGACTTCGCAGAAGAGAGACCTCTCCACGATGCTCCTCTACAAGGAGAGAGGAAAGGGTCATCACGTAATACAGAATTACAGTGGCGATCAGTATGAGAACGATGAATATTGGAACCCTGGCGAAGAACAGCCTTCGTTCGTACTCGCTGAGCAGTTCGCTTAGTACGCTGGTCTGTCTGTAGCTGGATAGAGTGCTACCAAGCTCGTCTTCAAAGGTATCGATATTGAATTTGGCTATCGATGCCGTATCCCCTGAGATCTTTCCTGTGTCTACTGCCAATAGCCAGGAATAGGTGCTGGTCAGCCTGGGAAATATTGCCCCTACGCCTTCAAGGAATGTCTTCTTGGAGACGAACAGCGGGGCAAAACGGAAGTTAGACGAGCGATAAAGGAAGGCCTCCTGTTCAATTATCCAGAATTCTTCGCTGGGAGAGGTTGGTTCAATAACACCCGTGATTATTGAAGTAGCTTGAGGGTTCACATCGCTCCAGTAGGGAAGAGTGATCAATCTATCGCCCACGCTTAGCCTGAAGAGCGAGGCGGTCGTGGAGTCAATGGCTACCTCTATCTCCGGAGGCGGACCGTCAGTAGCTATGATGTCATTTGGGAGTCTTCCATCTATGACCGTTATGTGGCTTTCAAGATCTGATAAGAAGTGAAAGAAAGCGCGGTCTTTACTTTCGTCCCTTAAGAAGGGTTCTCCTGGACGCGTTAAGAAAAAGGTGGCGCTTTTGCCGCCGTGATACTGGTTTCGTAAGAACCAGGCGACACTCTCATCGATATGGCGATTTACGAATTTGTCTACCTTTCCATACTCCTTTGGATTTGTAGGGCCGTGCTCTCCTCTAATTAGCAGGTCAAGGTCTTCTATTTTTTGCTGGGCAATGGAATGTGATAGGGCTAGATTACGAAGGGCATCGTAATAGATAACGGTGCTAGCCATTATTGCTACGGCAAGGACAACTCCAATCACCACAGCGGCCAGAAGACGCCAGTGGGCCCGGCTTCTTTTGGCTACCAGTTGCCATGTCGCAAGAATGTTGGACATTTGGCTTCTCTGACTTACTCTTCCATCTTTGAGATGACGTTGAGATCCAATCGCACTATACTACGGCTGAGAGTGTATAAGGAGACTAGAACTATAGCCGCTAATATAGCGTAGATAATAGCCATGATTCCCCATTCCGTGACCAATATGAAGGGGGGAAGAATGGGCCTCCCCGCTTCCGTCTGAGATACCGAGCTGACGGAGAGCTTAGCCATTTGTATGCCAGCCCAAGTTCCTATAGCAACGCCCACTACTGCCATAACTAGGTGCTCTATAGTCACTATGCCCATGATCTGTCGTCTGGAGAGGCCAATCGCCTGTAAGTAGCCCATCTCACCTCTAGAGGAGGCCGCCGATGAGAGGAGATAGGTAATGTATCCAAGTGTTGCAGTAAAAAGTATTATCCCTATGGAAAAGAAAACCAGAACCTTCCAGCCTCCAGTGATTAATGGGTCTTCGCGAATAACGTTCAGTTGGCTCTTCTGATCATGTATTTGTGTCTCGGCTCTGACGAGGGACTGCGCGACATTGACCACAACTTCGTGGGAGCCTTCTATCGTGGAGATGAACAGCTCGTTGGGAGATATGGTGCTCAGGGGGCCCAAAAGGTTCAAATGGTTCAATAGCAGGTCTAGGTCGGCAAGAACGAAGCCCGTGCCCTCCGGGTCTAAGGTGGGGAAGTAATCCACCATATCACGAATAACTACAGGAACGAACCGCTCAAAGATAGTAAGAACCAAAGTGTCTCCTACGTTTCTTCCTGTAGAGGCGAGGAATGATTTGCTTGCGACAATGGGTAGCGGACCGCCACTGGGGCTGCGATATATACCCCTGATTCCACGATTTGTGCCCTTGCCCCATCTAAAAGTCACTGCACTCAGGCCATCTTTCACATCAGCGTTTGTCAGGAATAGTTCGTCAGAGGACAGAGCGGAGGTGGCTAAAGGGGTCCAGTTGTCTATATTTTCGAAGCTCTCCAGGGTTTGAGGGCCTTCGCCCTGTGATGTGGCAATTTG
This sequence comes from Dehalococcoidia bacterium, assembly GCA_965249025.1. Classification (GTDB taxonomy): domain Bacteria; phylum Chloroflexota; class Dehalococcoidia; order Lucifugimonadales; family CAYTFF01. The sequence continues at coordinate 760,416 of OZ252215.1, forward strand.
CAAATTGTCTATTCGAAAATAGCCTGGAGTTCCCGTAGGACCGTATACCGGCTCGTAGATTTGAATGGCTTCCAGTGTCAAAGGGGATATGGCATAAGAAGGTATCTCCTCCTCTAGGTAATGCCAATCAGGCTTACCTAGAGACCCCAAAGAGATGGTATGGGTGGTGTCGTTGGCGTCTTTAAATACAAGCCAGAGGAATACGTTGGGATACTCACTCCCCGGCTTAACCCACATGCCAACCTTGTTGGTATTGGGAGGTAACTCCAGAGATTCAAACCGCTCTACACTGCCCAGTGTCCTCATCAAAGACGCTAACGAGGAGTCGGAGAAATCTGGCCTATACCACGAGATGTATGAAAACTGCTGCGACTCCATGGCTAACATAGTGAAGGGAGTGCCAAGTCTAGTCACGCCAAAACGTCCCGGGCCTCGGAAGGCGATAGATACGCTCGTGGCGCCGGGCAATGTCTGCAGAACCTCCTTTAGTTGAACTCTCCCAATGCGAATGTTGCTAGGAAGCCTGTCTATCCGGATGTCTGTGCCCGTGTCGTAGAGGACGCGCTCTTCGTAGCTAAGCTTCAGAGTTCCGCCCAATGTAGTAGCTAGAATTCCCAATCCCGTGACTAGTACAAGCAGAAGGACAAGCCAGGTATATTGGAGGGGGTTTCTTGCCATGTGCCAGAGACTGAGGGTCAACCATACGGGAGTTCTGTCTGCGAATAGTTTGCTCAATACCCGGACTATTATAGGGAAGAAGCGCATAAATATTAGGGTTACGGATATCAGAAACAGGATAGGGGCAAGAAGTAAGGTCTCATTAATGGAAGGAGCGTGGAACAGTCCTCCAGAGACCAAACTCCCTCTTGATTCAAGCTCCCAGAATATCAGCCCCCCAATAACCACTAGCCCAACATCAATGAAGTAACGTTGGAACCAGGGGATAGATGGAGGTCTGGAGGAACGTAGTTTGTGAGTTACCATCCCTGAGCGCGCTCCAAACATTCTTGGTGTGATAAGTATGATGAGGCAAAGTAGCCCTGCGCTCAGGGATGCCAAGAATGGGGTGAGGCCAAGGCTGACTGATAGTAAGTCGCCTCCTGTGAGCTGGGTGAGGAAGGGAGTCTTGCCCATGAGAGCTACCACTACTACTGCCAGTAAAGGGCTAACTACAACGGCAAAGCCAATGAGCAGGAGGCCCTCTAGAGTGTATAGTCTAAGCAGCTGTAGTAGTCCCACGCCCCTGCTTCTTGATAGCGCAGCCTCTTGCTCGTGTCTTTTGGACATATAGGCTGCCATCATAGTTAGATAATAGAGGACTACCGCTAGCATTAGAGCCATTAGAAGATAGAAGGGAACTCTAGAGAAGAACAGCCTATTATTAAAATCTCTAATCAGTAAGCGAATGCCGGTAAAAACCCCAGCTTCAGGCATGTGGCGCTTGAGTTCTGACTCAAATGCCCCCAGTCGCTTTGATGTTTGGGAAGTGGGAGAGTTCTTAACCACTTCGCCATCGACTAGAAGAAACCAAAAGGAGCTTACTACTGTGCCTGGATAGGTCTGGCTTAAACTCTCTATCAAGACATCCTTTGACACTAATAAAGCAAGAGGCGGCTGCTCCTCATCCTCCGCATCTGGCACCTCTCCGGATTGTTGAACAGGGGGCGGACTAAGTATGATAGAGGCGTTTCCTTGCCAATACTGCTCATGAGGGTCGTTGGCGACTACAAAGCCCGTGATGCGAGCAAAGACCTTTGGTGAGTCCGACGAAGGGGCAAGAGTTACAATGTCACCCGGTTTTAGGCTGAAGAAGTCTGCTGTAGTGCCGCCTAAGACCACCTCAACTAAGGGGCCTTCTTCAGCTTGGAAGATTTCGCTAGTAGGGAATCTCCCACTCACAATCGTTACGTGGTCTTCTATGTTGGTCATGTGTTGGAGATAACCGCGAGAAGGTGGAAAGGGTGAGGGAAGGCTTGGAATCTCTTCACCTGGCATCGCAGACAGAAGGAGGGGGCCTTTGAGCAGTTGCTCTCTCTGGAAAACTAATCCTGAAATGTGAGAGTCACTGGCATCGGATACGACTTGGTTCGCTTTATCTACTTTAGAGCGATCGAGAACTATGTACGGTTCGTATACGGTGATATCTAAGAAAATATCTGAGTGACTTTCGACAGCCTTCTTAACCCCCAGCTTCTCTAGGGAGTTAAGATAGATGGGGGTGCCTGCTACCACCGTAGTAGCGATCAAGACACCCAAGGCTATGCTAATCACCAGCTTCCAGTCACTGGCGTTTCGCTTCCAAATCAGCCGCCAGGGGGACAGTGGCTGCATATCTATCCTCTTCCGTTGGAGAGTGCCGAGATATCAGGTGAAAGTACGACCTATAGCTTATATGCTACAACAGGTCTAAAGAAGATGGGTTCTGGCAACTTCACCTATGACTTCAACGCCAACGGGTAGCGTAAATTTCCAGCTTGAGGGTCAGCATATGCTGAAACCTTCTAGGTAGAATAGCACAAAGCAGCCCTCAAAGGTACTATGATTCCAAGGGAGTAGTAGATTTAGTTCAGCATTGTGCTCTTTATGCTTGTAAGCCTGCTTTAGGAATGAGGAATCTACAATAGCGGTGCACAGCGTAATTACATATATACACACACATTTTAATGGTCTAAGCTATTAAGGATGGTTGAAGTTATGAGGCACCAGGATTTTTCATTAGGGTTGGCGAGGAGATGAAAAGTCGGATGAAAATATTATGGGTATCTGTTGGGTTTCTTCTAGCTGTATCTATCGCTTGTGGATCTGATGAAAGCCTCTCTTCAAGCTCCTCTGGGGATGTGACAGTAACGCCGTCTACTGGGGAAGCGGACAAAGACTCAGAAGGGTCTTCTGATGCAGAAGCGCCATCAAGAATATCTGGGGATCCACTTGGCTCACTTGCGCCTAGATTCAACGGAATCTCTAAGTGGATCAATTCGGAACCGCTCAAGATAGCAGACCTAAAAGGTAAGGTTGTTCTCATAGACTTCTGGACCTACACCTGCGTGAACTGTATACGGACGTTTCCTTATTTAAGGGAATGGTATGAGAAATATGCGGATAAAGGTCTGGTCATTGTAGGGATACACACCCCTGAGTTCGAGTTCGAAAAGGACACGAACAACGTCTTGCAGGCGGCTCAGCAATACGGTCTATCCTACCCTATAGCTCAAGATAACGATTACAAGACATGGAATGCCTACAGCAACAGATACTGGCCTGCCAAGTACCTCCTAGACAAGAATGGAGTTATAAGTTACACACACTTTGGCGAAGGAGCCTATGACGAGACTGAGCAGAGAATCAGAGACCTTCTGAAGGATGCTGGTGCAGATCTGTCGGCTGTGCCGATTAACCCCGACAAGGGACCTGTGCCAGATGAGAGAGCCTATACTGGTGGACTAGAGACGAGCCTCACCAGGGAGATCTACGGGGGCTACGGGAGAAACGCCTCCTTTTTTGGCGCTTATGTGAGCAACAGAGAGTACTACGAAGGTCCTAACATGGAGATATTTTATCAGGACCCTGGAGACCACGAGAACAACTTTATCTATCTAAACGGGTTGTGGATAAATAGTCTAGAAAGTTTGAAGCACGGACGGGAGACGGAAAACTACGACGACTATATAGCAATGAAGTTTTTTGCGACCAGCGTGAACGTGGTACTTAATCCAGACGATGCTGAACCCTTCAAGGTCATGATAAAACTGGACGGAAACTCTCTGGGCGAAGGGAACAAAGGTGGAGACGTGGTCATTGATGCGGGAGGGGAAAGCTTTATACTCGTGGATGGGCCTCGTCTGTACCATATCGTTGAGCTGCCGGAGTTTGGTGGGCATGAATTGACGATTAGCTCTAACTCTCCGAACTTTGCTCTGTTCGCTTTTACATTTGGAGCTTATGATGAAGGACCTTAGAAAGGGGTTTGAGTCAAACAAGGCATTACCTTTGGCGTTGGCGGTACTCCTTGGCGCAGTAGTGGCATGCTCTTCTAGTATTCAAGTAGGGGAGACCACGGCTGATGAGAATAGCATTGTTGAAACGGGTCAGGAAAAGCGTCCAGATCTTGTGTCATTGCAGAAAGGACCCGTATCCGCTGATGGTCTGCAAGCCATTCTAGCTACAATTGATCTGGGCTTAGGTGTCAACAGATTCGGGTTTGTGCTGGTTTCTTCTGAAGGTATAGTGAGGAACCCCACTGTAAAAGTGTCCACCTTTATGGTGGAGCGCAACGGCGAAACTGAAGACGAAGTGCAATCCACCATGGCCGTATTCCGCCCTTGGCCGTATGGCACCAGGGGTCTGTATACAACCCAATTGAGGTTTGACGAAACAGGGAATTGGGGAGTCAGCATAGAGATGAGCGGTAGTAGCGGGTCGGTCCGACAGGCCAGACTGCTCTTTGAAGTAAATGAGACTACCGTGGCTCCGGCAGTCGGTGACCCCGTAGTGAAGAGCAAGAACAGGACAATTAGAGACGTGGATTCTTTATCGGAGCTAACAACGGGTTCTCTCCAAGACCCAGACTTGTATCAGAATACCGTCGCTAAAGCGGTCGAAAGCGGATTGCCAACTGTTGTGGTGATGGCCAGCCCAGCCTTCTGTACTAATGCGGTGTGTGGCCCACAAGTAGAGGTACTTCAACAGCTGAAGGATGCATATAGGGGATTGGCCAACTTTATTCATATCGATTTTTACGACAATCCTGAGGAAATCCAGGGGGATTTGTCAAAAGCGCGCCTATCGAAGACTGTCCTAGAGTGGAATTTGCCCAGCACTGAATGGTCATTTGTGATCAGTAGAGATGGCGTCATAGTTGCTAGATTTGAGGCATTTGCCACCCTTAGAGAGCTTGAGGAGGCCCTTAGACCCCTGTTGTAAAGGTAAGAGTTGCTTTAGATACCAAGGTGTGTGGTCAAACAACCTTGGATTTGTTTTGCTAATCGCGGGAATACAGTGAACAGGCACTTTCGATAGACATCCTTTGTTTAATTGAGATTAGCCTTCAAACCCCATTGAAATAACTTTTGAAGCTGGTTTATACTGTACCCTAAGAGGCGTCTGTAACTAATACAGGTCTCTATAGAAGATGCTGTATTAAGATAATTGAATTGAAAGGAAGGGATCTGTTTCATGACGTACATAATTGCAGAACCATGCGTTGGGTTGAAGGATGGAGCCTGTGTTGACGTATGCCCAGTAGATTGCATCTATACCAAAGATGAAGACGACATGTACTACATTCAGCCGGAGGAGTGCATAGACTGTGCCGCATGTGAGCCCGTTTGCCCCGTGACAGCAATTTTTGCTGAGGACGATGTCCCTGAGCAATGGAATAGTTTCATAGACAAAAACTACGAGTATTTCGGCCTCAGCAAAAGCTAGCTGAGGTACATAAACAGACCCAGATAAAGAGCGCTCCTGGTTAGCAATACCAGGAGCGCTCTTTATCTGGTACATCTGTACTGCTAGCGTATCTACCCGAGCTGTGTGGACAACGATAACGCTTCAGGTTTGCTAGCCACCTAAACTGTCGATGGTTTCCCTAAAAGAGCGCTGTATCCCTGTGAATATGGGAGTGTCTTTAAGGGTGTAAAGGCTAGTTTCAGTTGCCCTAAGGTCCATGACTAGGTCCACAAAATCAGAGGGGCTGTCCGTCTCAAAACCCACGACAAACTCCTGGTCGTCCAGTCCAAAGGAGTAAGTTGTGTTGATCTTCACAGACGGGTATTTGTGGCCAATTTTGAAGTGGGTGTTCATCATGCCTTGACGCTCCTCCTTGGGCAGGACATACCACTGGCGCGTCTTCACAAAGGGATATACTACGAAGTACTTAGCGCTTCCTGGGCGAACTCTTAGCCTAGTCCCCTCTTGTTCTGGGTGCCGGTGACCCTTCAGATATTGGGACTTGTTGGTCATGGCTAGGTAAGAGTATGGCTGCTGAAGATAGTGGCCCAAGCCCGTATTCCACGTCTGAGTGGCCATCTCTTGAAGGTCTTCCAACGTTTCAGAAGCTATCCACAGAAAGAAATCTGCATCCGCTCGAAGGCCAACAAGGCTATAGCTTCTGATGAGCATTCTATTTGAGAACTCTTCCAGAACGGCTAATAGCTGCTCTTTTCCTTGCTGACGCTCGGCGTCTGGAAGTCTGCGCCAGGAAGGATCGACTTGATAGAAGTTATATTTTACAAATTGGCGCTTGCCATTTGATGCCATTAATCCTCCTCATTTCTATGGTGATCCACATCAGGGTATTGCATTTGATTGTACCATGATCTAAATACTGCGGTTACCGCATGGTAAGTTCAATCAATTATAGCTACATCAGAGGGCTAGATTCTGTTTTAGTCTGATGAATCAAGTTGTCCTTTTATTAAGGGTTTTTGTGCTGTATAATTTATATACCCTTCACTGCTTTAGTTGGATGCTATGAAGCTAGCTTGCAGAGTGGCCAATTCTGGTGGTGAGAGGTGCTCCTAAATGTGTCGAAGCATCAAGAGGGGCAATGGACATGCCTGAAAAATACAAGCGAGAGATAGAAGAGATCCTCAGACAGGTCGGGGAATCGACGCCTAGGAAGAAGGACGGCTCCCCCGGACAGAGCTTGCTTAGGTCCCTTTGGTCCCAATTGAATACCTCAATAGGTGGTAGCCGCTGGCGTATTTCTCCGGGGCGTATCGTGCTGGGTGCGCTGGCTGTGCTTCTCTCGGCAATCGTTCTCAGGTCCTTTGGACAAGGAGTAGCCACACTATTATTTTGGGCTGCTTTGCTCCTCTTTATTGCGGCATATGCCTTATTCTTGGTTCGCCCACAGACTTATGAAAAACGATGGCGAGGTCAGGTCGTAAGCTATAGTAAACCGACCTGGCTGGATTGGCTACGGAAGCGGCTCAAAAAGTAATGCAGAAGTCTCTTTTCTGCAGAAGCTTTCTCATCTAAATCTAAGTGTCTACTACCACGGAAGTCGTAGCTACTCGCCCTGCACTGGATTGCTGAGCACACCAATTTCCGATATCTCCACCTCCACAGTGTCACCTGGGTGCAGGGAGGCAGGGCTGCCTGGAGTCCCCGTATATAAAAGATCTCCGGGCTCCATGGTTACCGCCTGGCTTAAAAAGCTGATCATGGTAGGGATGTCGTAGTAAAGCTCCGAGGTATTAGTGTACTGCATCTCTTTGCCGTTGACACGGCACCTGAGCTCTAGGTTGGTTGGGTCTATATCGGTTACTATGAAGGGGCCAGTGGGACTGAAGGTGTCTGCGGATTTGCCACGCCACCACTGAAGGTCACCCCTTTGCCAATCGCGGGCGCTGACATCGTTGCCGCAGGTGTATCCTAACACGTAGTCCATGGCCTGTTCTTTGCTGACTTTCTTGCAGCGCTTCCCGATCACCACTACCAGTTCCGCCTCCTCTTCGACGTTTCCCGCACCCTCAGGAATGACTATGGCCTCTCCTGGCCCTACCAATGATGACGGTACCTTGTAAAAGGCCTCTGGAACCTCTGGGACATCTCTCCCCCGCAGATGTGAGACGTAATTCTTACCGATGGCGATAATCTTAGTTGGCGTGCATGGCACTAGCAGCTTCACCTCTGAAAGACTGTGGGTGTGGTCGGTTATCTTAAACTCTTCAAAGGGAGTAGTGGTGATTTGGCGAACAATGTCACCTTCTACTACGCCGTAGGCTACTTCACCGTGGGCTTTATAACGGGCGAATGTTGTCATTGGTTCTCCTTATAAAGGCGTAAAGATTTTAGATGGATGATACCACTTCCTTGACTATTTTTTCGAACTCGCTATCCTCTACTCTGGCCTTTTTCCGGGTGCCCAGCTCCTTGACCTTCTGAAGTATCGCCCCTACCTGTTCCTGTGAGGCCTTAACGCCTATAGCCTCTAGCTTGTGCTCCACCGAGTTAGCGCCGCTCTTTTTGCCAAGGAGTATAGCTGTTTTACGCCCCACAATCTTGGGGTCAAAGGGTTCCACCGAAGGAGGGAATTTGACGTATTGTCCTACAGTCACGCCGCTCTCTTTGTTATAGATGTTGCTTCCCACAATCGGCTTCAAGGGCGATAGCTGTACTTTGGTTGCCCTCTCTACTATCTGGGCGGTCTCAGAGAGTTTCTCCGTTTTGATGTTAGTCTCTATACCGAAGAGGAGGCTAGCGCCCATGGCAACCTCGGCTATGTCTGCGTTGCCTGTCCTTTCGCCTAGCCCGTTTACACAGACATGGGCGCAATTGGCTCCTGCCTTTATAGCCGACAGCGTGGTGGCCGTGCCCAGACCGAAGTCGTTATGGGTGTGGACATGCACTGGAACATCAACGGCCTCCTTGACCTTTTTGGTCAAGTAATACATGGTCTCTGGGGTTGCCACACCTATTGTATCGACGATGGCTACCTCTTCGGCCTTTCCATCGTTTACGGCTGTGGAATATACTTTCAAGAGGTAATCTAGGTCAGTCCTGGTGCTGTCCACTGCAAAGAAGGTGACGTAGAGGCCGCGTTCCTTGGCATGGAGTAGACAGTCCACTATCCTTTGCAGGACGCTCTTAGGGGTCCATCCCCAGGCCTTCATCTTCAGAGCGCTGGTGGCTATCTCGCAGACTATATACTTGACCCCTGCGTCGGCGCAGGCATCTATATCGGACTTGACGCACCGGGCGAACCCCCAAATCTCTGCCTTGAGTCCTGCGTTCACAATTGACTCAACTGCTTCCCTGTCCTCTTTTGAGACTACGGGCATCCCAGCCTCGATTCTATCGACACCCAAAGCATCGAGGGCCTTGGCTATCTCCAGCTTGTCGCGCTTGTCGAAACAAAGGCCAGCAGTCTGCTCCCCGTCACGCAGTGTGGTGTCGTAGATGCTGAGTCTCTTAGGGTAGTTGCTTTCTCCGATTACCTCTTTCATCAGGTTGTACTGGCTGAGCCACTTAGTTTCGGTGTCTTTTTGCATGCTGCTGCCTCCTTAAACCGTTTTTACCATACTTTCCCACATGATTCTTCGTGGCTTTAGGAGAGCCAATGCTCCGTTCCAGCCCTACCTCATGCGTAGCTTGGCCACCTATGCTGGTCTTTAGTGAGCAGGACACTCTCCAGCGAGTTGTAGTATCGTTTGGAAGGCCATAGATGTCAATGGAGGCATAGCCAGGATTCAATTTACAAACACTCTGATATATAATGAAGGGGTTGGCCATCAAATTCTAGATGAGAGATCTACCAACAGTGGATTTCTAAACATATAACAAGGAGGCGTTTAATGGCTGAATTGACCAAAGTTGCCAAAACATCGGACATGCTGCCTGGACAAACTATACTAGTTGAGCTAGAGGGAGAGCGCATTTTGTTATCCAACGTTGAAGGTGGCTTTTACGCGATAGGGGAAGTTTGCACCCATGCCGAGGGCCCTCTTTCTGAGGGCACTGTGCATGGAGAAGAGGTGGAGTGCCCCTGGCACGCCAGCTTCTTTAATCTAAAGAGCGGCGAGGTGACTGGCTCTCCTGCGGTAGAGCCCCTTCCAACGTATCCAGTCAAAGTGGAGGGTGACGATATTCTGATTAGTTTGGGTTAGATGGCATTCGGTTAGGGAGTGGGAATAGTCTTGTAAGAACGCAATAACTGGACATAACGCACAGGGTATATCGTCAACAGAGAGGACTCATGACTACGTTTGAGTACAAGACGGGCACCATTGAAGTGGCAGACAATGCCTTTGCCTTCGTGCAGCCTGGGGGCATGACCAACGCAGGCATTATCGTCGGCGACGATGGCGTGGTGGTGGTAGAAGCTCTTATGACGCCTGACCTAGCGAAGAACCTGATTTCTGAGGTGAAGCGCATCACTAGCAAACCTGTGAAGTACATAATCAACACCCACTACCACGGAGACCATACACTTGGAAATGAGTTTTTCCGTCCGTCTCCAATAGTGGCCCACGTAAATTGCAGGGACGAATATATTACCACTTGGGATGCGGTCATCAAACGTTTCAGCACCGAGATCATGCCAGATAAAGCAGACGAATTTGGCAAGCTCTCTTTAACGCCTCCTGATGTAACCTTTGAAGACAGCTTGACCATTTACCTTGTAGACCGGCAAATCCAATTGTTATATTACGGCCCCGCCCATACCCGTGGCGATATTGTAGTGTACCTGCCTAAAGAGAGGACCATATATGCGGGAGACCTAGCCTTCCACTGGGTGAATCCAGTTGCAGCAGAGGGATATGTTTCAAGCTGGATTGGGGTGCTGCAAAAGGTTTTGCGTCTGGACGCTAGCACTGTGGTGCCAGGGCACGGGCCATTAGGCACCAAGGAGAACTTGGGCCAACTTCGCAACTATTTCAGGACGTTGAAGCGCGAGTGCAGGCGACGCTACAACAAGGGCATGAGCGCTGAGGAGGCCGCACAGGATATTAGGATGGGGGAGTATGACGAGTGGTTGAGAAAGGAGCGGTTTCCAATCACAGTACAGTGCCTATATATGGAGTTCCGCGGGGAAATTCAGTAGGGTTTGCTTTTAATTTGACTCTAAACTCACGCCATTTGGTTAGCTTTGGCCTTAATGGCCGTTTTTGTTGAATATCGCCACAGGATTGAAGCTAGTATCATGGTCATAGGCATCCGATTTTTCACGTTTCTTGAGGAAGCTCACCACCTTGTAGGTAAGGGGAGTTGCCGCTGCTTCGTAGAGCACTTTGGCCAGCCACTGGGTGAGGATTATTCTGATGAGTATAGCCAATGGCAGCTGTCCTCCGAAGGCAAGAGCTATAAATATTAGGGAGTCTAGACCCTGACCAACTATGGTGGAGCCAATGGTCCTGCTCCATAGCCACCTGCCCTGGGTTGCTATTTTCATTTTGGCCAAGACGAAAGAGTTGGTGAACTCACCGATCAGATATGCAGCGAAAGAGGCCCCCAGCAGTCGTGGCGCATAGCCTAAGATGCGATTGTATGCGTTCTGGCCCTCCTCACCGAACGCGTATGGGTCACTGGGCAGAAGGCCTCCGACCCATATTGCTCCTACGACTACCAGGTTACAGAGAAATCCTGTCCAAATCACCAACCTGGCATAGCGATAGCCGTATACCTCTGTCAGGACATCGCCCAGAATATAGCTTATGGGAAAAACAACCAGGGCCGCAGGCACCACAATTGGGAAGATGGTCTGTCCGCCCCACTGTACGGAGCCTCCGATCTGCACTAGCTTTACGGCGGTAATGTTGGATGCGATGAGCACTGCGATGAAGATTGCCGCCACAATCACGAATAATGGACTGAACCTCATCTGGGGCCCGTTCCTTGCTCGCCCTCTAGGACAGGATGTTTAACGGTGACGGTAGTGTGTATTCCGCCACGCACCTTGTAGTCTACCGTAACTGCCATCTGACGAGGCTTGCAGGCGACAACTAGATCTTTGAGGATGCGGTTGGCTGCGTGCTCCTGGACTATTCCCACGTCCCGATAGGACAACAGGTAATATTTAAGAGACTTGAGCTCCAAGCACAGCCTGTTCGGCACGTAGCTTATGGTGACCGCACCAACGTCGGGTAGGCCCGTCCAAGGGCACACGGCGGTGAACTCGTCGGTATCGATATTTACTTCGGACGGCTGCTCAGGGTACTCATATTCGAATGCCAACAGGCATCCCGTGTCTATGGTGGTCTCTTCTTTGGTCTCCATTCGTTTATCTAGGTTTTCGTATTTCTCTTGCAGGTCTTTGATTTTTAGCATCTCGCGCCCTCCGTAGTCTGGGGTAGAAGTCTCCGTTGCTATATAATACCTTTATGAGCGGGTTATGAGAAGAGATAGGTGTTGGGCATATTCCTTGATGGCTTTAGAAACGCTGGGATAAGGTTGTGTAGATGAAGAATTCAGCAAACAAAGAGATGGCTAGCCTAGCCATTGAAATCAAAGGGATTTCCAAGACCTTTGGCAGAAACGCCGTTCTTAGAAATCTTGATTTGCAGGTTTTTGAAGAGGAGTTCTTAACCATATTTGGGCCCAACGGCGCTGGCAAGACTACATTGATTAAGATCCTAGCCACCTTAGCGAGGCCCGACTCGGGCCAAGTTCGCATTCTAGGGCTAGGGCTGGGAGTGGAAAACAACAACATACGCCGATTTATAGGTGTGGTCATGCACAATAGCCTTCTATACGGTGAGCTAACTGGCTACGAGAATTTGGCCTTCTACGCCAAGATGTTTGGAGTGAATCCAGTAAGTGAGCGGGTGCGCCAGGTCGCAGCCCAGATGGGCATGACCGCTCGGCTTCATCAGAGAGTGCGCACCCTGTCCCACGGCATGCAGAAGAGATTTTCCATTGCCAGAGCCTTGTTGCATGATCCACCTGTGCTTTTCCTGGATGAACCTGAAAGCGGACTGGATCAGGAGGCATTAGGTATGCTTGAGAATGCTCTAGTCAGGCGTGATGGCCGTAGACGTACGGTCTTGATGACAACCCATAACGTTGAACGAGGGATTGCCCTAGCTGATAGAGTGGCCATTATAGCCAACGGCAGAATATCTTACATAGATGATGGAAAGACTTTGGATATGGGGAGCTTTAGAGAGGTGTATTTGCGTAGCACGGGGACCACGTTGTGAGGTACTACCTAAATACCGTCCTGGCAATAGTATGGAAGGACGTTGTGCTGGAAACCAGGAACAAGGATATCATAGCTCCTGTTTTGGTCTTTGCGCTGCTGGTGGTCATTATCTTCAACTTTGCGATAGATCCAACACCCCAAATGGTTGCGGCGGTAGCGCCAGGCGTCCTCTGGGTAGCCTTCACCTTTGCGGGGGTTCTTGGGTTGAATCGGTCCTTCATATTGGAGAAGGATAGCGGCAGTATGGAGGGGCTGATGCTCTGTCCGGTGAGTAGGGATGTTATATTCTTTGGGAAGATGGCGGGCAGCCTGTTGTTTATGCTGGTAGTGGAAGCGTTGATATTCCCTATATTTGGTTTACTTTTTAACCTGCCCCTTTTTATACCGGAAGCCATTGTTATTGCCTTTCTGGCTACCATTGGGTTTGCTGCTGTAGGAACTGTCTTCTCCGCCGTGGCCGTCAATACCAGGGCCAGAGAAATCATGCTTCCTATACTGTTTTTTCCAGTGGTGGTGCCGGTAATCATCGCCGCTGTGGAAGCAACTGGAGTCGCTATCGACGGCGGAAGTTGGAGCGGCATGGGGCGATGGCCCCAGCTGATTGGGATTTTTGACGTGATATTCCTAGTGGCCTCTGCTTTTGTATTTCAGTTCGCCTTGGAGGAGTAGGGGGTCAGGGCTAGCCACCGACAGGAGATCGTGATATATTGCACAAGATGAGCACCAAAGCTATGGCAGGCGGCGGGGTTACCACAAGAAGGAGAGAGGGCTGGGTGAGGCAGACCTTCCTAGCCATCAGTGTCGCCTTGATGGCCGTGTCCCTATACCTCATCTTCATGTGGGTGCCCACTGAGCAGAACCTAGGCGTGTCCCAACGAATATTCTATTTCCACGTGCCGGTGGCTTGGATGGCAATGCTATCTGTAGTAATTGTCGCAATTGCAAGCGTCATATACCTTACTACCGGCCGAGAGAAATGGGACTCTATAGCCCATGCAACGGCGGAAATTGGTGTCATTGTAGCAAGCCTGACCCTGGTCGGTGGCATGATATGGGCCAAGCCTATCTGGGGCGTCTGGTGGACATGGGATGCCAGGCTTACCACGACTCTTATCTTGTGGTTCATCCTTGTGGCCTACCTTATGCTCAGGTCGTATGCTCCCAGCGGCTCCCAGGGTAAACGGTTCGCCGCTATTCTTGGCATCATAGGAGCCTTGGATGCGCCTATTGTTTACTATTCTACCGTGTGGTGGAGGACGGCACATCCCGAGATGAATGTAGGGCCGTTAGCCGAGTCGGGGACATTGGCCTCCCAGATGTATACGACGTTGATGGTCTCTGTAATAGCATTCACCGTGTTGTTCGCCTACCTGATTGCGGAGCGGTACAATCTTAAGCAGGACGAGAAGGAACTGGATAGGCTGTACAGTAACCATGTTTAGCATATTCAAGAGAACACTCATAACAGTCATGGCCTTAGTGGCCATTCTGGCGCTTACTTTGCCCACAGCGCAGCAGGCATGGGCAGATAATGATATATGGGGAGAGGAAGTATCGACCTATCAGCAACAGATTGGCAAGGAACCAGAGGCAAACCTGCCCTTCCTGTATGCCGTTTATACCATCACCTGGGCTGCCTTCTTCGGGTACATTTTCTTGTTGTCAAGACGTCAAAGGGAGATGAGACGAGAGATAAAGGCATTGCGAAAGGCTTTGGAGGAACGGTCAGCGGAAGAGAAGGCTAAGGAAGGATAATAGTTGCCAACGTAGGGAAAGGTGGCGGAGTATGAAAGAAGAGAGCACCAGATTACAAGAATATTCAGAGTCCAACCCTCTATTTACCAACAAGGGTAAGCTTTTAATAGCTCTCGTGCTGATGTTGGGGGCCTTGGCTTACTTCGGTTTCATCGCCTTCAAGGGAGCAACGGTCTATTACCTCACTGTGGGGGAGCTTAACGAGCAGGGAGCTATCAAGGACGAGCAGATTGTTCGTGTTAGCGGAAAACTTGTACCTGAGTCCTATCGAAGGGATGAAGTAAGCACTGTTGCGTATTTTTCCCTAACAGACGGCACTGAAGTTATGCCGGCCCTTTACAAAGGAGCCCTTCCTGATCTGTTTTTTAACGAGCACTCGGAAATCATCCTGGAGGGAACCTATCAACCAGGGCAAGAGTTTCATACTCAGAACGTTATAGTGAAGTGCCCCTCTAAATACATAGCCAAAGCTGAGGAGGCTACTTAGGTAGTCCTCTTACAGTGGCGTTGATGCCCGACTATCCCTGTGGCATAAGTCTCTGACCGCTATTCCGCTTCTGTCTTTTTGGTGGGTCTAATGAAAACGCTCCTCATTAAAACTGGCGATCGAAGAGAGATCGTTGACATAACGGACAGGATAAATGATGCGCTACGAGGGTTGAGTGCCTCGGATTGACCTGCCCCCAGTAATTGTACCAGATTAAACCTCGCATTCAAGCCATTGCAGGCATGGTAGTTTGTGGAGTTGGCGGTCGATATCCCAGTGCACTGTGAGGCCTTACCTGGTTATACTCTTTTCTCCACCATTCAATGAGTATCCGGGCTTCAGCAAGGGTATTGAACAATTCACCATTTAGGAACTCATCCCTCAGTTTCCCGTTGAATAACTCGACGTAACCATTTTCCCAAGGACTTCCAGGCTTTATGAACAGGGCCCTTCACCTCCAGGTTAGATAACCACCCTCTCACCGCTTTGGAGGTGAACTCCGGGCCATTATCAGAGCGGACGTGCTCCGGAACCCCTCTGACCAGGAACAGCATGTAGAGCTGGTCCAGGACATCCTGTGATGTGATGCTCCGCTTCACCACCATGGCTAAACACTCCCTGGTGTACTCGTCCACGATCGCCAGGATACGGAAAGCCCTGCCATCTGCGGTCCTTGCCGCCACGAAGTCGTAGCTCCACACATGGTCTTTGCGCTCCGGCCTAAGCCTTATACACGACCCATCGTTCAGCCATAACCGGCCTCTCTTGGGCTGTTTACCGGGTACTTTCAATCCCTCAATCCTCCATATACGTTCCACTCTCTTGTGGTTCACCCTCCACCCTTCGCTCTTCAATAGGGCTGTCACCCTACGATAACCGTACCTGCCGTACCTGCTTGCCAGTTCCACTATCCTCCTGACCAGTGCATCACTATCGATATCTCTGCCATGAGAATACCTCTGGGTTGGGTGATCACCTGGCACGCCCGCCTCTGAGACACTCCCAACTGCTCACATACTCTCTCCACCAGCTTCCGTCTCCTAGGCGGGCTCAGGAGTTTCCCCGAAGAGCCTCCTTCAAGATGTCCTTGTCCAGACTCAGGTCTGCCACCAGCCTCTTCAACCGAACGTTCTCCCTCTCCAACTCCCTTAGCCTCTTGGCCTGCTCTACACCCATGCCGCCATACTCCCTCCTCCATACATAATAAGTGTGATCAGACACTCCTATCCTCCTGACAGCCTCCCTTACGGCGTGCCCTTGCTGCACCAGCACGTCCACCTCCCGCAGCTTCTCTATGATCTGTTCCGGCGTATATCCCTTCCTAGGCATCTGCCCCCCTTTCTACTATATCCAGTGTGCGAGTTTATCTCTGGACTAGTTTTCGGGGGTCAGGTCACTGGGCAGTACATAATGCATCCTTGCTAACATACATCTGCCGTTGGAGGTTGCCAACATGACTAAAGCCCACAGCAAGTTCTCCAAAATAATCAGTTGGTTGGTACGACCATGGATGATTCGCTTTGTGGTAGGGCTAACTGCCGTAACATTGGGTGGGATTCTCCCCCAAGAATTATGGCTTCGCCTACTAGTAGCCATCATTTTCTTGGTACTCGGCCAAGTGGTGGTCATCATGATCTTTGATGTAAGCCAGTGGCTCAAAGGTATGGAACGGCACATCCTGGATTTCAATACGGACATTACCACCCACCTTACCGAGATGCATGATAGCTTCCGCACGTTCCATAAGGATGCATTGGCTCAGTTGGAAACGGTGGGTACAAGTTTCATGGATGCCCAAACGAAATCAGAATGGCCATCGCAACCGCCACAACGATGTCTGCTCTAAAAACCATGGATCCTGACCAATGGGATACCTTGGACAAAGCCCTTGTTCCTTTCAACCAGGTGAGTGCCCTCAAGAACGATCTCCAGAGGGACGTATACCGAGGTTTTGCATCTGAGGCTCTGAAGGAATTTGGGAATCGGATGGTAGAACTTGGTGAGGAAAGGCAGACTCTGACTCGTCGCCCTTGGACAAATGTGGATAAGAGGTGGAAGCATTTTGTTGTGCCCTCCATGAAGGGGCGGACAATGTTCGCTACGTCGACCGTTAGCGCCGACTGGTGGAAGAACAACCGAAATTGGTTTGACTGGAACTGTCAGGCTGTGAAAAGTGGTATCGGAGTAGTTCGGATATTCTTCTCAGAGGTTGGTGAAGAGACTGAGCCCACACCAGAGTTGCTGGCAGAAATGCAGAGACAAGAAAGAGCTGGAGTCCATGTGCTCTACATGGAGGCCGATGGTCCCCGACCTGCTAGGCGGGACATAATTTTGGCGGGGGTGACAGGAGTTGGATGGGCTTCTCTTCATAGCAGGTACCGAGCGATTGGCGAGGGGGTTGTGTGTGGGGAGTTGATGGTAGACCAAGGAGGCATGACATTTGAAGAAATAACAACTTCGCGGCAGACAAGCGAATTGTCGGCGACCCGTGAACTTTTCAAAAGTTACCTAGCGACATCGAAACGGTTTGAGGATCCAGAGTGGTTCGCGTATTATTTCGACCGCATTGGATATCGGCTCGTCTCCGATGTGCGTAGAGGTTCTACTAAAGCAGAGGTTGATTTCCTGTTACAGGTAACCGGCGTGGATTCTGAATCAAAGCTGGTCGATTTGTGTTGCGGGTTTGGCAGGTTGTCAATACCTATTCAACAAGCAACCAACTGTCGTGTCCTGGGCATCGATCAATCCGCCAGTCTGTTAAGCCTTGCCGAACATAATTCGAACGGGATGGGCCGATTAGATTGGATAAGGTATGACATCCGGGACCTACATACACTACAGCCCAAGGTCGGGCAGGCAGATGCAATCATATGCATGTTCAACTCCCTGGGATACTTTCAGGACGACGATGAAAATGAAAAAGTGATCAGAGATGCGGCGAACATTCTAAAGCCTGGGAAAACACTTGTGATTGACGTGGATAATCCCGACTATTTCAAGGGTAGGGCTCCCGGTATACAGTGCCACTCGGTTAGAGCAACGGGCGAAAAGTTGATAGAGAGTCACACGTATGATTCGATGAGAAGACGACGCTTCTCTCAGTTCCTAACCATTTCAGAGGACAGTGCCTTACAAAGCTTGCCTATGGCCTCAATACGGCTTTATGAGATAGAAGAACTTGTGCTCATATTGAAT
The DNA here is from genome assembly GCA_965249025.1 of Dehalococcoidia bacterium. GTDB lineage: Bacteria > Chloroflexota > Dehalococcoidia > Lucifugimonadales > CAYTFF01. The sequence continues at coordinate 778,496 of OZ252215.1, forward strand.
CGATACGGCTTTGAAGTGCGTGCTGATCACACGTTTGGCCGGTCTTCAGACGGCGTGATCGGTTCATTCAGTCGTCAAAGTTCTGAGTCCGCCATTCTTGTGGCCAACAAAGTGAGATAATGGGGCATATAGCTCTCTTAAATGTTCGCCCGTCGAGAAAGCTCACCACGTCCCTTGGGCTGACCGAAGCTCCTGTTGCTCATCTTTGTTCCCAAAGCACTCTTCAGCGAAGCTTCAGCCGTAGTCACGTCCCTCAGGCCTTGTGATATGTCATACCTCCGGTAGTAGTAGACCATACGGAGTCCTGGATAGCCGCTTCCAAGTCTTCCACTACCTCATAGGGCACTCCGTTGACAAGAGCCAGAGTCAACCAAATCAACCCCGTCCAAGTCTGAACTTTCTGATAGGCCAGGAATGGAAAGTCATATCTTCGCATCGAGGGAGCGTAGCGCCCGTTCCCCTGCCGCTCCATAACAAGCAAGGTTGTCGAAGCGTGAGCGGGGTTGGATCTGTAGAATATCTTTACTGGGTTGGAGCGGGCCTCGTGTGCGCGGATTTACGAAACTGAGCACTAGTGTATGGCGGCGGCGGGCGCGGCTGCCCTCTCGTTCACCAGTTTGCCCTCCTCGAACCTGCTCCACAGGACAGGCTAGGCTAGTAGACTACTGGATTACTTATCGAGTTCCCTCCCCAAACCACCCACAGGGACGGAGTGTCATCCGTCGCCAATGGGGAACTCTCAGCCCCAACGCATCCGAAACATCTCTCCGTCGGATCGTGTTCGGATAAATGGAACTGCACTTCCCATCTCCAATCATTCCTGAGTTCCAGTTCCACACGTCCTTCCGAAAGAGGTCCTAGAGAAGGAGATGTCAGTTTGAAATCCACTGTTAGCGTCCCAGTGGTATCAGTTGGAAACCATTTTGAATGCGACTGGGCGTAGTCGTCATCGACCGTCAGTTGCGGACCCTGGACAGTCTGCAGATTGTCGCCAGCGCTGAATCGGATCGTTAGCCAGTCCAAAGCAATCGTTCCGTCCGGCCAGCCGATAGCGACGAAACGCGCCAGCGCAGCGGGTTCACCATCCGACTCTGTAGTCTCGTTACTATCGCCACCGCAAGCCGTCAGAACCACGATACCAAAGATAGCCAGCACTACGGCGAGCGACTTCATGTTAGAACTAGTATTCACTGCCAACGCTCCCCTCCGAACACCCACTCTAAATTATATAGACGAAGCCTGCGACGAAATTGTTCCAGCCTCTTTCTGGGGCAAGCGAGCTACACGGAGATAGGCGCCGGTTACCTGCCTTTGGGAGCTAAGTGAGTGTGTTGGAGGCTCTTCGGAGTAAGTTTAGATGCTAGTGTATGGCGGCGGCGGGTGCGGCGGCCCTCTCGTTCACCAGCTTGCCCTCCTCGAACCTGGTGATAGAGAAGGGCTTGATCTGGTCGGGGGTCTTGCCCGAGTAGATAAGCTCTGCGATTCGCTTTCCTGCTACAGGCGCCGCCTTGAAGCCCCAGGAACCCCAGCCACAGCTTAGAATGAACCCGGGAATACCAGGCACCTCTCCCATTATGGGCACATAGTCAGGCGACATATCGCACAGGCCCGCCCAATGCCTAAGCACGTTGACCCCTCTTAAGGATGGAAATAGCTCAACTACGTGTTTCACCAGCTCTTCCAACATCGACAGCGAGGACTTTTGGCTGTAAGTGGAGAATGGGTCTACACCGCCGCCTACCACGATTTCTCCTCTATCGGTCTGGTAAGCATATACGTGAAGATTGGCGGAGGAGACGGTCATATCCATGAGTGGTTTCAGAGGTTCCGTCACAAAGGCCTGTAGTGGGTGGGTGACAATAGGCACGTCCAGGTCTACCATCTTGCAGATAGTGGAGGTCCAGCCCGCTGTAGCGTTTAGTACGATCTCAGTACTGATGTCTCCTCTGGTGGTCTGGACTCCCGTAATCTTGCCATTCTCGCGTTTGATTCCTGTCACTTCGGTTTGAGGGTGTAGCTCCCCACCCATTCGGTCTACCCCTCGGGCATATCCCCACACCACGGCGTCATGACGAATTACGCCTGCAGGAGGATGGTAAAGGGCTGCCATGATGGGAAGGTCCTTTCCCTCTCGTAAGTCTATGGCTGGCACCATCTCCTTGATCTCTTTGGGGCCTATCAAGCGACTGTCCACACCAAGAATCCGGTTGAACTCGGTACGCATGCGGAGGGTATAGACGGCGGACTCGGTGTGCCCCAGGTCCAGACGGCCCATCTGACTGAATAGCAAATTATATTCTAGCTCCTGAGCCAGATTTTCGTATAACTTTACGCTCTCATAGAAAAACGGTATCCCTTCGGGGGTGAGGTAGTTGGCGCGGATGATGGCTGTATTTCGGCCGCTTGCGCCGCTCCCCAAATAGCCTTTGTCCAATATAGCTACGTTGGTTAGTCCGAGCTTTCCTAAATAGTAGGCAGTAGCTAGCCCATGTACTCCCCCGCCTATGATTACTACATCGTAGCGATTATTCAGGGAATGCTTCCGCCACATCTTTTCTTTTTTGAAGATCTGAAACACAGGTTAGCCCTCTCCAGACAGTCGGTTCAGTGCTTCTACACCTACAGGGACTACATTTAGCTCGTGGCCCGCCTCCAGCATGGCTTCCCACATGTAAGAGCCGAGGTCTCGCCCCACGTATAATTTGTAGCTGAGGATGTCATCCAAGTCCTTGCGGGCCACTATAACGTATACTTCCGCGACCATGCCCTGGGCGCAGCTTAGATTTGGAAAAGCCCTGGGCGATATGTCGAGGTCTGTTAGCTTGGAAAGAAGCTGGCTGCTCTCTGGTCCTACCAAGGTAATTGCAGCGAAGTTGGACGTCTTATCTACCATATGCACACAGCCGCTGAGGTGTTCATTCAGCGTATTGGCGACCTGATCTACTGAGCTGGGTGAGCATGTAAGGAAGGCCTCATCGTTGGCAAAGCGATGCACCACAACCTTGACTGGTGCTGTCTCATTGGTTACGGGTAAGTTGCATATGTTGACTCCGTGGACTGGAAGAGATGCGGCTTCAGGAAGGGCGCTTTGTAGAAAAAAGGATAGGTCTTCTCCCTGAGCGGAGAATTTACCAACGGGACTGATATCACAGATTCCGCCATTGCTTTGGACCGCCGCAATCTCGCTATCTACGGAGGTGTAGACTGAAGGGCGTTCCCACCCTGCCTCGTCTACCATAGTAGCTCCATGGTCGATGTGGAGGTAGTGCATGGCCGTGAGCTTTCTCGGACTAAAAGTGGTCATAGCAAACTTCTAACTTCTCAACCTTTCTCCTTCGGGGTCATACTCGGGTGGGTCGGATACCCTAGCAGGGACAGGCCTGTCCTTAACCTGTATGTATATCCGATTGCCGTCTTTTGCCAGGTCTACAGGGACCCACGCCAACCCGAAGCCGCGGCCAGTCGTGGGGCTTAGTCGAGAGCTGGTGACACGGCCTATTGGCTTCCCATTAGCTACAACGGCTACGCCATCTTCTGGCACAATTTCATTTTCAATAACAAATCCCACCAGCTTGTCTTGCATTCCACGTTCCTGTATAACCTGCAATGCGTGTCTGCCGATAAAGTCCACCTCTTTGTCGAAACGGACTGCCCAAGATAGGTCACCTTCCAGCGGATTGGACACGATGTCTGTGTCCTGGCCGACAATGATGTGCTTCTTTTGCAATCGTAATATACGTTGTGCCTCAACACCGAAAGGCGCAATGCCGTACTGTTTGCCTGTCTCCATAAAAGTGTCCCACATATACTCTGCGTACTCGGATGGGAAGTGCACCTCCCATCCCGTCTCACCTACGAAGCCAATTCGCAGCAAAATCGATGGAACGCCGGCCACATCACCATTGGCGCTCCTCATGTAGCGGAAGCCCTCAGTGGATAAGTCTATATCTGTAAGCTTGCTCAGAACCTCTCTAGCCCTGGGTCCTGCTACGTTGATTGCCGCATAGGCCGCTGTGACGTTGGCGATATGGACACACATCTGGTTTCCAACGGACCACCACTTGAGCCACTCTTCCATCAGGTCTATATTCCCTGTCGTTGTGGTGACAAAGTAGTGGTCATCGGCAAGCCTTGTAACGGTGCCATCATCTATTATCATTCCGTTGTCCGAGCACAAGATGCCGTACCTTATGCGGCCCACCCTCAGATTTGAAAACTTGTGGGTATAGACCAGGTCCAGAAGGGCCGGGGCGTCTGTTCCCTGCACATCCAGTTTGCCTAGAGTGCTTACGTCTATTATCCCGACGCGTTGGCGTACGGCTAGGCACTCGTCCTGAGCGGAGCCGTAGGCAAAGGGCCTTTTCCAAGGACCCACGTCCATCATGTTGGCTCCTATCTCTCTATGTTTTCGGTCCAGAGGTGTCAGCTTGATCGGCATGTGAGATGGCCCTGCCAGTGCACTCATGGAGATGGGCTGCACAGGAGGTCTGGAGGTAGTGCTGCCAGTCTCTTGTATACTTCGATTGGTCTGCTCAGCACATATCACGCTGCTGCCTTTGAGGCACATCTTGCCTTGACATGGCCCCATGGACAGGGTGCTGTAGCGCTTCAGCGTCTGCATGTCATCGAAGCCCTCTGCAATCCCATCCTTCAGGTCCTTCTCTGTAACGTCCTCGCAGAAGCACACGAACTTCTTCTTGGCAGAACCTGGCACAATCAGTTGATGTCCCACTCTCAGGTTCGCTCTGTACTGAGCCTCCATTTCCTCTAGTTCGCTTTTGTACTTCTTTAGCTCTTTGGTGGCGGCGCCCTTTTTAGCAGGATCCAACAAGTCATAGCTGGCCTCTAATCCGGCTATCTTCCCTTGAAGAATGGAGATTTGTACATCATGAATTCCTGAAACCTCTCCCGCGGCGTATATTGAGGGCGGTAATTGGCTTGGAACCGTTTCATTGAGAGTGTCATCGTAAGCGGATCGACTGCCAGCTTGGTAGAGAAGAGAGGCAAAGGGATCGAAGCCGGGCGCAAGGCAGACTAGGTCGCATCTTAACCGCAACTCCTGGCCATCTTTAAGACTAACCAGGGTGGCATGTCTCACCTGCTTGCTACCCCTAGCCTCCTTAATAGTGTAAGAGGTAAGGATAGGAACGTCTTGTGAGCGCAGTTCTCTTATTATATTTGTATCCTCTTGAGATGCTGGCCTGGAATCCGCTATGGCCGCTATCTTTATGCCTGCAGCCAGCATTTCCTTCGCCGCAGCATAGCCCTGATCATTGCTGGTGACGACCACCGCCTTAGTCCCTGGTTTTACACCATATAGGTTTATGAGCCGTTTCAAGCCTGTACTTAACATAACTCCAGGCAAGTCGTTTCCATGAAACACCAGCGGGACCTCATGACAGCCCGAAGCTACGACTATGCTCTTGCTTCGCAGCTTGATGAGGCGTTTTCCTTGAATCACTCCCAGGAGATTTCCATCGTATAGGCCAAAGGCATTTGATCTAATAAACACGTCTAGATTAGGCAGTGCCATAGCGGCCTCGGTCAGGTTCCGAGCTACTTCATAACCCTTGCCATTCGGGTAACCAAAGACGTTTTGATAGACCTGTGTGTCTGCTCTGAGGTGTCCTCCTAATGACTGTTGGTCGTCGATTAAGGTTACGTGAACGCCTGTTTTGGCTGCCTGAATGGCCGCCGCAATGCCTGCTGGCCCGCCGCCTACCACGGCAACATTCGTATGTTGATTGTAATGCTCGTAACGTTCGTAGGACTTGTTCGTATCCAGTCTGCCCAACCCTGCTACTCGGCGAATGATGGGTTCGGCGATCTGCCACAGGAATTTTGGTTTGACAAAGCTCTTGTAGTAGAAGCCGACGGGCATCAGCCTGTCCATCTTATCCAACACCGACATAACGTCGTGGTTCAAAGAAGGCCAGGCATTCTGATGTTCGACACGCATGCCCTCTTCAACTTGCTGCATGCATGTCCTCACGTTGGGTACGTCGTCAACGGCCATAAGGCAGTTCGGACATCTACCATTTACACACAAGAGACCCCTGGGTCGATGATATTTGAAGCTACGGCTGAAAATCCTGATCCCTGCTTTATAAAGAGCAGAGGCTATTGTGTCGCCCTTGTGGGCTTGCACTGGCTTGTTGCCGAGGTAGAAGGTTATACTTTCAGATGACTCGATAATTTGAGATGGATTATGGCCAAGATTGGAACTATTCAACTTTTGCAAACCTCAAATCAGCTTTTCTCAGATTCTGGCCAGTAGGTACGCTGCATCTCATTGGTGCGTGTGTCTCTCAGGGCAAAGAACCATTTTCTGCAGCCAAACTTGTGGTACCACCACTCCTGCTGGACCCCGGACTGGTTTCTACGAAAGTAATAGTAGCTGGTCCATTCCTGGTTAGAAGTATTCTCTGTTCGGCTAGGTAGCGCCTCTCCGCCAAAACGAAAGTCGTTAACACTACGCTCTCCACAGTTTGGGCACCTGATTAGGAACGACATGTCAAACGCCTTTCTCGCTTCAATTGCATTCTAATACGTGATATCGATTTAGAACAGGGTCAGATACCGATCTATCTCCCAGGATGATATGTCACGATGATAGTCCTTCCATTCCTGCTGTTTGAGGGCGATAAAGTCCGGAGCAATGGCTCCCAGAGTTTCCAGGATGACCTCATCTTTTTCCAGATTGTTCAGGGCATCATTTAGGTTCTGAGGGAACATTCGGATGCCTCTGCGCAATATCTCCTCCAGGCCTAGGTCATACATGTTGCCCAAGAAAGGCTCGCCAGGCTCAAGCTCGCGACGAACGCCGTCCAGCCCGGCGGATACATAGGCGGCCATCGCTAGATACGGGTTACACCCTGCGGATATCGTCCTGTCCTCTAAATGCCCGGGCCCTGCGGTGCGAATCATCTGGGTCCTGTTGTTGTCTCCATATGAGACAAAAGCCGGCGTCCACGTATGTCCTGATTGGGAACCGTAAAGGGCTGTTGCACCTACTTGGAGTCTCTTGAAGCAGTTGACGGTGGGAGACGTAACACTACAGAGGGCTGAGGCGTGTTCCATTATGCCTCCGATAAAGTGATAGGCCATCTTGGACAGGCCCAAGTCCCTCTTATCGGTCTCATCCAGGAACAGGTTCTCCCCGGAATTAGCATCAGCAATATGAAAGTGTATGTGAGCGCCACTGCCTGTTAAGTTAGCAAAGGGCTTCGGCATGTGAGTAGCTATGGCCCCGTACTTTTGCGCCAACTGGCTGGTCATCATCTTGAAGAACGTGTAGCGGTCCGCTGTAACCAGTGCGTCTGCATAGTTGAAGTTTATCTCGAACTGGCCGTTGGCGTCCTCATGGTCGGACTGGTAAGAATCCCAGCCCAACTGGTTCAGGCCACCCATCATATCCTTGAGATAGTCCATAGCCACAGAGATGCCTTTATAGTCGTAGCAGGGTTTACCCAATGTGTCAGTGGCGTCCCAGAGAGAAATTGACCCATCGTCGTTGCGTTTCACCAGGAAGTGTTCCGGTTCAATGCCTACGTTGAAGACGAAGCCTTGCTCCCTTGCATTAGAGAGGATTCGCTTTAGGTTGACACGGGGGCAATGTGGATGAGGCTTCCCATCTACGTATAAGTCGCTGGCGAATCTGGCAACACCTTCCTTCCAGGGAAGAGGGGTATAGGTGTCCAGGTCTATTCTGGCCATCATGTCGTGGGAGTGGGGCCCTTGGCCCATTCCTGGCAGGGCACCTCCAGCGAAGCCAGCGCCTGCGTCAATCACATCATCGAAGTGGTTTATAGGGACCATTTTGGCTTTAGCTGATCCGTGAATATCTACGAATTGGGTCAAGATGTATTCGATCTTGTCCTGCTGTAGCTGTTTACGTACCTCTTCTCTAGAAGCCATTCTAGGGTTTTTCCCCCTTTCAGCAGATTAGCGGAGGTTAACGTCCAAATACCTTGTTTGTACCCACCAGAGGTATGCCCGCCATGGCGGAAGCTTCTATGGTTAAAGCGGCCAGGTCCTCCGGCTCCAAACTGTGTACATCACCCTTGCCAAGGGAGCGAGTTAGCAGCGCCATTTCCATAGTCATAGAGTTGAGGAAGTTGGCTACCCTCTCTGCAGCCTCGTCTGGGTCCAGCCTCTTCTCAAGGTCTGGGTCTTGAGTCGTTATCCCCACAGGACACTTACCAGTCTGACAGTGATGGCACTGCCCAGCAGGTACGCCAACCTCTTCCAGGAAATTAGACTCAGGGATCTCTTTATTACAATTGAGCGCTATAAGAGCCGCTATGCCTATGGCTACGGCATCGGCTCCAAGGGCAAGGGCTTTGGCGGCGTCTGCACCATTACGAATTCCACCAGAAGCAATCAGGCTTACCTCTCCCAAAAGACCTAGCTCCTTAAGCGCCTCCCGAGCTTGCGCTATGGCGGCTATTGTGGGTATGCCGCTGTGATCCAACAGGATCTCGGCAGAAGCCCCTGTGCCTGCCTGCATGCCGTCGATCACTATAGCATCAGCACCTGCCTTTGCTGCCAACTTGACATCGTCGGCGACACGACATGCTCCAAGCTTGACGCTGACAGGAACCTGCCAGTCGGTTGCTTCTCTAAGCTGCTCAATCTTAACGGCTAGATCATCCGGCCCAAGCCAGTCGGGATGTCTGGTAGGGCTTCTTTGATCGATACCGGTGGGCAAGTCTCGCATTTCCGCAATATGGTCTAATACTTTAACTCCCATGAGCATCCCGCCGGTGCCTGGCTTGGCCCCTTGACCTACTACCACTTCGATGGCATCAGCTTGGACAAGATCGTAGGGATTGAATCCATATCTGCTAGGTAAGACTTGATAGATTAGCTTCTGGGAAGTCGCCCTCTCTTCTGGCAACATGCCGCCGTCGCCTGTGCAGGTAGCTGTGCCTACCATAGTAGCCGCTTTGCCCAAAGCTACCTTGGCATTGCGTGAGAGGGCTCCATAGCTCATACCGGTGATATAAATGGGGGTCTCTAGGACCAATGGTCTCTTGGCGTATCTGGCGCCGATTACTGTTCTGGTGTTGCACTTTTCCTTGTACCCCTCCAACGGAAAGCGAGTGAGTCCTGTAGACAGGAACACAAGGTCATCGAAGTGAGTGATCTTCTGAAAAGTGCTGAACCCCCTTATTCTGTATCGGCCAAGCTCTGCCTTGGTGTGAATATCCTCTATTACCCATGGGGACCATATTTGGCTGTTTCCAGTTACCATTCTTTGGGTTCCTTCCGGCTTCGCACAAAAAACCTGTTCTTATCTGTTCTTAAAGGAGAGTCCAGAGCCCCGATTCATCGGGACTCTGGCGGGGGTCTGGGGGTGCCCCCCAGACACGATTCGAGGGTGTGGTGGGTGGGATAGTCGAGGTCTGTTGTTACAACATTGGCCAAAATACCACTTTTTGTGCAAGGCTGTTCCTTCCTAAACAATTCGCTTTTCGTATCGCTCCAGGGCGTCGAAGTGATATAGCTTCTTGGCAGAAACTATTTTTTTGAATTGATATCTGTTCTTTATGCCGTACTGCTCTAGGGTATCCCAAATGCTTATTAGCTCGTCCTCTGATATCTCTTCTGTCTTGGCGTCGCTCCCCAAAGAGCCTATCTTGCCAGCTACATAGATAGTGCCTTCATACATGGAGTCTCCCACCGCCTCGCCTACGTCGCCACAGACAATAATCTTGCCCTTCTGCATCATAAAACCAGTCATAAACCCTGCATTTCCGGAGATAATTAAGGTGCCACCCTTCATAGATATGCCTGCTCTAGCGCCAGCGTCTCCCCCTACGAAAATCTCACCGCCTCGGATACTGGATGCTACGGAGGCTCCTGCATTCTTCGCGAGGACTATTTTCCCGCTCATCAAGTTGTCCCCAAGGGCCCATCCTGCATTGCCTTTGATGGTAACCTCAGGGCCGTCCGAGAGACTGGCTGCGTAGTAGCCTACGCTACCCTCGATGCGGATCTTGCAAGGTTTCAAAACCCCAACCACTATATTGTGTTTGGCCTGAGGATTAAGTATTCTGATGTCTGGTTCGCCGCTGTTTATCAGCTCCTTGATTTTCTGGTTAAGCTCAGTTGTAGTTAGATCTGAGGCATCTATATCAACCAAGTCTTTACCTCACTCTCTTGGGGTTCTGTTCTCTCGATCTCCTCGGAAAAGATGCTCCTCAAAGCTATCTCTTCTGAGGCGATGGCAACAACGTCATCTGTCTCCATGGTAACTAGTGGTTTAGCCGACCATCTGTCCTTAGCATATCCTATGCCACTCTTGGTAGAAACTAAGAAGGTGAACGTACCATCTAAATCGTCCAGGGCGTTTCTTAGGGCTTGGTCCAAAACCTCACCCTTTGCTAGCTTATCGGCCAGGTATACCGCAATCAGTTCTGAATCGTTCTCTGTCTGGAACCTGTGACCCTTCCCTTCGTACTTACCCTTGAGCTTGTGGTAGTTAGTTAGCTGGCCGTTGTGGACTACGCTAACATCTGGGAACGGATACGCCCAGAAAGGATGCGAGTGGGTAATATCTACACGGCTCTCTGTAGCCAGTCTTACGTGACCTATCCCGTGGGTCCCTTTCATGGAGCTAACGTCATGGATACTGTCCACATCCTTAGCTGTTCCCAGGTCCTTCACTACCTCTGAGACCTGTCCTATACTGTGAATTCGCACGCCTTTAGTCTCATAGAGAGTTTCGGCGATGGCTTTGATGTCTCCCTCATAGTTAATGGTCAGGCGAAGATATTGCCCGCTCGACTTTTTCGATTTAATGACACCACCGCACTGCTCAATCTTCTCCTCCACTCGCTGAAGGAATCCGTTCTTACTTTCAGTCCATAGCCTTATGATGTAGTCCTCTGTGGAGCTCTCACCGGATATGGTCATCCCCGTAGAGTCTACTCCTCGGTGCTTCAGAGACCAGAGCATCCTCGTCAGCTCTTCCCCTACAGGGGCTAGACCTGTTAAGGACGATTTTTTGTGGATGATTCCGCTTATGCCGCACATGCTTCTGTCCACCTTATAGTAATCATCAAGAATACTATCATAGCTGATTTATCACCTGCAAGGACGATGAAAGGATTTCGCGTAAAGTTGCGTCACATGGCCATAATCTAACCTTTGGTGCTAGCGCTAAGCCCTTGAAAAATGTCATCCTAGCCCGAGGGGCGGGAGCGAAGCGAAGGATACGCTTGTGAATCGTCATTGCGAGGAGTCCCGATTACATCGGGATGAAGGAGGGGTGAGCTTCGGGAACAGAGCACTTAAAACTAGCACCGAAAGTTAATGAAGCATCTAAACTTAGCTTAGGATAACCGTGATAGGCTTAGTTCGCCAAGAGAAGAGACGGCCCAGATTGCTGACCTTTGCTTGATGCTGGAGCGAGAGAGGTGAATCGAAGCATTGACCTCGCTTGGTTTGTGCTGGAACTCCCAAGTGTTTTAATATTATTGATCTTGAGTTGAAAGGGCTTTGCACATAAAATCTGTTCTTAAAGGAGAGTCTAGAGAACCAGGGTTCTCTGGCGGGGGTCTGGGGGTATCCCCCAGATACGATTCGAGGGTGTGGTGGGTGGGATAGTCGAGGTCTGTTGTTACAATATTGACCAAAATACCACTTTTTGTGCAAGGCTAGTTGAAAGGATACTGACATGAAATTTGGAATCTCCATTCCCACCTGTCGAGAGGGTAAAGGCGCAACTCCCGGCACAATTAGGCCGGAGGATTTGATTAGGCTGGCCAGGGCAGCAGACAAATTAGGCTTCGATTGTGCCTGGGCTAACGATCACCTGACGCCGTCCAGAGGCGTTAGAAGTCGTCATAACATGATGCCCAACTACTACGAGGTTCTTACGACCCTTACCTACTGTGCTGCGGTAACTGAACGGTTAAAAGTTGCGACAGGTGTTGTCGTAGCACCATTTCGAGACCCGATTTTGCTTGCCAAACAAATAGCCACCTTGGACGTTCTCGGTGGAGGCCGTGTAATTCTTGGTGTTGGGATGGGAAGCGATCGGGAAGAGTTTGAAATGCTATACCCCAGGCTAAGCAAAGCTCACAGAGGCCAGACGCTGGATGAAAGCCTTGAGGTTATTAACCTCCTGTTCAGGGAACAGGTAGCTAGCCACAAAGGAACTTATTACGAGTTCAACGACGTTGTACTTCAGCCTAAGCCACTACAAAAGCCCCTCCCAGTTTACATATCTGGCAGTTCGCCAAAGACAATTGAACGAGCCGTCAAATTCTGTTCTGGGCTTATGGTGTTTTCTCCGACCGTAGCAGAGATGAAGCAAAAGGTGGATAACCTTGAGACTATCGCAGGCGAGCACAGCCGCGATCTTTCAGATTTTGACACCGTTGTTAGCACTACTCTTACCATTGCCAAGACCAGAGAAGAGGCTATCAGGCGTTTTCAAGAATCCGAAGGGGTGTGGACATTCCACATGCGCAAAACTCTAGGGGTCGACTCTGAACTGGATGTGGCGCTTAGTCAAAACCTTATTGGAACGCCAGAGGACATAACGGAGAGACTGTCTGAGCTAGAATCGGTCGGGCTACGTCACTGCGCCATTCGAGGGGTGGCGGCTGATTCCACAGACGAATGCATAGACCAGTGGGAAGTATTTGCGTCCGAAGTGATACCTAAGTTTAAGAAGAACTCGAATTAGATGAAGCTGATTATGACTAATGGCACGGTAATGGAGGCTAGCTAACCTTTGGTGCTAGCCTGCAAATTAGATGTCTGAGTGCGAACCAACGGAAATAATCATGTCATGCTGAGGACTGCGTCCGCCATAGGTGGGACTCCGTCCCCGCTCCGTCGCTAAAGCTATGGCGACGTGCGACCGAAGGAGGGGTCGCAATTCCCTCGCCCCCTGGGAGAGGGTCAGGGTGAGGGTAGTCAGCTTCCAACACGCCTCCGCCTTTGGCGGAAGAAGTCCGCCGACGAAGCCTGTCCTGAGCCCGTCGAAGGGCATCTGGGGAGAGGTGGGGTAGAAAGAAGGTATCCTGATGACACCCACAAACTATTTATCTTGACATTTCCAAAATACAGATGGCTAAATTGGGAGAGTCCAGAGAGTGTGTCCCTCGGAGTTTACCCTGAGCGTAGTCGAAGGGGCAGAGGTCTCAGGGGATGTGCCCCTGAGAAAATACCTTCTGGGTGGGCGGGTCGGAAGTCCCGATAATGGTCATTGAGAACATATACCGCTCACCCTGAGCCAGTCGAAGGGTGAGGCACTAGATAATGTCACACTATTTAGTTTAAAACCATCATTGGGAAAAGCAACCACTAAGGAAAACCCGCACACAGGGTTAAGTCGTCGTGGGTGTGAGACCCAGCTTTGCCATGGTTGCCTCATAATCTTTAACCATTGCCACAGCATCGTAAATAGGCTCGAATCCCAGCTCTTTTCTGGCCCTCGAGATGTCGAGGACATAGTTGACAGGAGGCGACTCTGGAGGAGTGTAGTAATGGCCGGGCCCGATGGTGATCTGAGCTTCCGGATGCACCTGCTTTACGGCGTTGGCGAAGTCTTGCAGAGTAATGCCGTATCCAGGCCCGATATTGAATATCGAGTTCGATGGTTCGGGAGCGGTAAGGGCACAAACTATGCCCAGAGCGGAATCCGCATTGTATATCAGGTCGTGGAGAGCATCGGCGCCCATTGGAAGATGAGTGGGCTTTCCTGCCATGGCATTTTCGATCATGTTGCTATGGTGGACAAAGAGACCATGCCTTCGCAGCTTCCCAGGCCCGACTGTAGATGCGAAACGTAGAGCTATGAACTCTGTGCCATATTGCCTCTGGTACCAAAGTCCCAGATGCTCGCCTGCCAGCTTTACGATACCGTACATATTCAGTGCGTTGACGACAGTAGGGTAATCTTCAGGGACTGGCTTATATGTGGGATGCCAGTATTCTCCCTCTATCCGGCTATCCGGCCGTAAATGCCTTTTGAGCTTGTATATACAACTCTCTTAACATTGTGACGACGTGCGGCTTCCATCACGTTAATCATGCCTTCCATTCCCACTTGGACCGCTTTTCTAGGGTTCTGGTCCGCCTCCGTATCTAGTATGGCTCCGAGATGGGCTATGTGGCTTATGTTGTAATCGCCAACTATCTGGTCCAGCCTTTTGGCATCTACGATGTCGCCTTTGACAATGTCGATTTGATCAATAATGTCACTAACAAAGACGGTACTTCCACTGACAGTCAGTGACCTGACCCCCGAAAACTAGTCCAGTGATAAACTCGCACACTGGATATAGTAGAAAGGGGGGCAGATGCCTAGGAAGGGATATACACCGGAACAGATCATAGAGAAGCTGCGTGAGGTGGATGTACTGGTGCAGCAAGGGCAAGCTGTATGGGAGGCAGTGAGGAGGATAGGGGTGTCTGATCACACCTATTACGTGTGGAGGAAAGAGTATGGTGGGATGGGTGTGGAGCAGGCCAAGAGGCTAAGGGAGTTGGAGAAGGAGAACGTCCGGTTGAAGAGGTTAGTGGCAGACCTGAGTCTGGACAAGGACATCTTGAAGGAGGCTCTTCGGGGAAACTCCTGAGCCCGCCTAGGAGACGGAAGCTGGTGGAGAGAGTATGTGAGCAGTTGGGAGTGTCTCAGAGGCGGGCGTGCCAGGTGATCACCCAACCCAGAGCAACCCAGAGGTATTCTCATGGCAGAGATATCGATAGTGATGCACTGGTCAGGAGGATAGTGGAACTGGCAAGCAGGTACGGCAGGTACGGTTATCGTAGGGTGACAGCCCTATTGAAGAGCGAAGGGTGGAGGGTGAACCACAAGAGAGTGGAACGTATATGGAGGATTGAGGGATTGAAAGTACCCGGTAAACAGCCCAAGAGAGGCCGGTTATGGCTGAACGATGGGTCGTGTATAAGGCTTAGGTCGGAGCGCAAAGACCATGTGTGGAGCTACGACTTCGTGGCGGCAAGGACCGCAGATGGCAGGGCTTTCCGTATCCTGGCGATCGTGGACGAGTACACCAGGGAGTGTTTAGCCATGGTGGTGAAGCGGAGCATCACATCACAGGATGTCCTGGACCAGCTCTACATGCTGTTCCTGGTCAGAGGGGTTCCGGAGCACGTCCGCTCTGATAATGGCCCGGAGTTCACCTCCAAAGCGGTGAGAGGGTGGTTATCTAACCTGGAGGTGAAGGGCCCTGTTCATAGAGCCTGGAAGTCCTTGGGAAAATGGTTACGTCGAGTCATTCAACGGGAAACTGAGGGATGAGTTCCTAAATGGTGAATTGTTCAATACCCTTGCTGAAGCCCGGATACTCATTGAATGGTGGAGAAAAGAGTATAACCAGGTAAGGCCTCACAGTGCACTGGGATATCGACCGCCAACTCCACAAACTACCATGCCTGCAATGGCTTGAATGCGAGGTTTAACCTGGTACAATTACTGGGGGCAGGTCACCACTGCTTCATCTATTCTGTCAAAAAGGCGACTCTTTGCAAGCCCTTTGGCCTTCAGCATGGTATCAACTGAACTGGCGCATAGCATCACTGCACCAGCTGGTGCGTGGGCTGACTGAATCGCCTGAGTCAAATACTCCCGCGCTAGTTCTGGTACTTCCTCGTCTACTCCTTGAATCTGAGGATAACTTCGCACTATCGCTCCCCCATCGTTAATGGCGAATGCAATCACCAAGCTCCCACATCGTGAGCACGTGTACACCTTCCAATACCTTTCGTCTCCTCCGTTAGCATTGATGGTGCTGGTAGACCACACGGTCTTGAGCGATGGCTTGTCTATTTGACAGTGAGGGCATCGATCGATGTCAAGAAATTGTTGTAGTTTGGGCATAAGCAGACCCCCGATAGGAAGATTCTTGGTGTACTCAAGTTACTTCATATTGAGTAGTGCGTCTAGGGTTGATGTCAATATACGAGGCAAGTGCAAAATTATTTACGATTCAGAAAACTGCAGGCCACGAACTAACCTTGGTGTCACAATTCGGTTAGGATTGTCGTTATGTGCTGTGCTTTATAGCTGCTATGCCACTAAAAGACTATCCAGTCATATTGCTGTCTTTTTAGCTACGGTTTTGGTGTCTGGAGCGGGAGAAGGGAATTGAACCCTCGACAATCTGCTTGGAAGGCAGAGGCTCTACCACTGAGCTACTCCCGCTTGACTTCTTCAGCAGTGATAAAGTATATCACAGCGCGTATCGCCGCGTATCTAACTGCTACGACCTAATACCCAGTCCATCAGCTTCTGATGCCATGGACGTAGTAACCTCTCCGCTATACTTTCCCCCTCAGCAGTGGGAAGCACCTTATACAACCTGCCTGGCACAGCGTCCTTGAACTGAATAAGGCCTTGCTTCTCCATCTGCTCCAGGATTCTAACTATGGCTCCTCTTTTCACGTTGGCGTATCTAGGCAACTCCGTGTCCATTGGGAGCAATAGGCCGGCCTCAAAGGCTAGGTCCCTCTCCTCGATGCCTTCGGTTCTGAGATCGCTACGTCTAGGGTCTCTAACCGCTTTGGCCAGAGCTTTGAGGATGGGCGCGGCAGACTCACTCCTATATTGCATTTTTATTACCTCTATTTGAAAGTATACCCATGACCTCTCCTAGAAATCATTGTAAATCGAAACAAACCTGTAGGACAATACCAGCTTTTGATGTGTGTAAGTAGTAAATTGTTGACGATGCTATTGATCTATTCTAGGGTTCTCAACCGTTAATTAACCTTTGGTGCTAGTCTGAAAATTAGATGTCTGAGTGCGAACCAACGGAAATAATCATGTCATGCTGAGGACTGCGTCCGCCATAGGCGGGACTCCGTCCCCGCTCCGTCGCTAAAGCTATGGCGACGTGCGACCGAAGGAGGGGTCGCAATTCCCTCGCCACCTGGGAGAGGGTCAGGGTGAGGGTAGTCACCTTCCAACATGCCTCCGCCTTTGGCGGAAGAAGTCCGCCGACGAAGCCTGTCCTGAGCCCGTCGAAGGGCATCTGGGGAGGGGTGATCCTTCCAATACTGGAAGGACATATCATATAATGTATTCCTCCACCGCAGACTCTTCTCCCGACGGTACTGCTCGGTAGGGGTTGATGAGATGACGTATGTGTCCGCTCGTCCTGAGCCTGTCGAAGGAGAGTGGACACATGCCAACTCGTTTGGAGGAACGGTATGACAGAATTGCTCTACCTCAGTGACAGTTATCTAAGGGTGTTCGATGCTGCTGTGACAGATGTAAAAGATAACGCTGTTACATTGGATCGTACCGCCTTCTATCCCGGCGGAGGAGGGCAACCTTACGATATTGGGGTGATAACGACAGACAGGGAGCAATACAAAGTTACCAGGGTCTCTAAATCTGGAGATGAGATATCTCATGAACTGGATCGGAGTCCGCCTGCTGTAGGAACCAAGGTACAGGGGATATTGGATTGGGATCGCCGCTATCAGTTGATGCGCACCCATACCGCCCTTCACATCCTATGTGGCGTCGTGTGGCGCAACTACGGAGCCAAGGTGACAGGAGGCGACATGAAGCCACTGGAGGCTCGCATGGACTTCGAGCTGGAACACATGACGGCTGACTTTGCTCGAGAGGTGGAAGCGCTTGCCAACAAAGAGATTGAGGCGGAGAGGCCAGTTTCCAGTATGATTTTGCCCAGGGAAGCGGCCTTCAAGATACCAGACCTGATTCGCACAAAGATAAACCTCCTACCTGAGAGCATCAAAGAGGTACGGGTCGTAGATATAAATAACCTGGACACGCAGGCCGATGGTGGCACGCATGTAGCCAACACCAGAGAGGTGGGACGCATCATTATCATCAAGCACGAGAGCAAGGGTAGCATAAACAAGCACCTGCGTATTGCGGTGGAAGGGTAATTGTGAAATGTGAGAGTACACGTTAGCTGAATATGATGCTAGCGGCCGATAGAGGCTATTGAGCCATTCCACCCAGACTAATATATCAATGACTATAATGAGTATTAGGGGCTTTGCCCAAAAACTCTGTTCATAAGGGAGAGTCCAGAGTCCCGATGGGTCTGGACTCTGGCGGTGGTCTGGGGGTGTCCCCCAGATACATTTTGAAGGCGGGCAGGGTGGGATAGCAGCACTTGCCACTATGAATATCCAGAAAGCCCGACTTTATGTGCAAAGCTAGGATGGGCCTCCAGTAACTCTGTTTTTCCAGCGGGCCTATCCTCAACCTGCCTCCGACATCCGACCCATCCCGTGATGAAGGCGACGAACAGATCAAGCCAGCCGACCCATTTGGACGACACCCTTCTCCGCAAACTGGCTTTGCAAGCAGCTTCATACCGCCAGATCGCGACGATTGAAAGTGAATAGTGCCACGGCCACCAGTGCTACTGTCAGCCCGATTAGCACCGCCACGTGCCCTGGGTTCAGCCCATTCGTCAGCGGGTCAGCGCCAATGTAGTAGTAGAATGGCGATAGCTTGCGAGAGGGCTCCAGAGCCTCTACCAGGGGCGCGAGCGCATTGAAGAAATAGGCCACCACGCCCAGGGCGCTCGCTACGCCTAGGCTAAAACCTTTTTTGCCGGTGGCGCAGCCTAGTGCCAAGGCCAACGCGCCGAAGCTCAGCCCTAACAATGCGGTGCTCAGTGTTGCTTCGGCCAGCCGCAAGAGGCTGATCTCCATCCCGATGGCTATCGCGCCTATGGCCGACGCTAGCCAGAAAGCAAACGCTAGGGCCAATGTAATAACAGTCATCGCAGCGAACTTCTCCCCCACAACCCGCCAGCGCGCCAGAGGATAGGAGAGCAGCAAGTCGAGCGTGCCGCGCTCCTCTTCTCCTGCAATGGCGCTACTTCCCCAAGCCACGGCAAAGATCAGGAACAACAGCGGCAAAAACAGGACGAACAGCTGGCTATTGAGATAGCCTTCTGGTGAAGTGAGATCGGGGACGTCCCCCAAAAATGCTCTAGCAAGCGCCTCTGGCATTTCATTCAGCAGGTCGTCAAATTCGGATGCGTCGGCGATGCTTGGATAGAAAGCCATTATGGAAGCGGCGAGAACCACCAGGCCGATCCCCCACCATAACAGTGCGCGCCGCTGGTCTCGCAAGCTCTTAAGAAACACGTTACGTAGCAAGGTTCTCTCCTTCTTTGTAGTAGGCCAGGAAGATCTCCTCGAGGTCCGGCTCGTGGCTTGTGATGTTCACCACCTCGAACTGAGCCGCAGCCTTGATCAGCGCGTCCACCGATCCCTCTATGGTGCAGTGGATCGCGTTGTTTTCCGCTTTCATATCGCGCACGCCGGGGAGTCCACGAAAGGTCTCTAGAGGCACCGGTTCGGCAAAGTGCACCTCCAACTGGCGCAGGGCTTTGGCTTTGAGGGTCGCCACCTCCTCCTCCAACACAAGCCGTCCCTCGCGGATGATCCCCACCCGATCCGCGATCCGCTCTACCTCGGCCAGTACGTGCGACGATAGGAATAGCGTCTGTCCCTCAGCCTTGGCCTCCCTGACTATGCGGTAGAACTCCTGCTGCACCAGAGGGTCCAGCCCGCTGGTGGGCTCGTCCAGAACCAACAGCTCCGGCTGGTGCATGAGGGCCTGAACTAGGCCCACTTTCTGTTTGTTGCCCTTGGAGAGGGTTCGGATTGGACGGGAGAGGTCCAACCCGAGCCGCTCAGCCAGGGCCTCTGTGTATTTCCAGTTCACGCCGCCCTGAAGGTTTGCAAAGTAGGTCAACAACTCCCATCCGGTCAGGTTTTCGTACGTCTCCAGCTCACCAGGTAGGTAGCCCACCCTGCGACGGATCTCACGGCTCTCGGTGTGGATGTCCATGCCGAATATCTCTGCCCGGCCCTGCGTGGGGCGGATGAAGTCCAGCAGGAGGCGCATGGTGGTGGTCTTGCCGGCCCCGTTGGGCCCCAGGTAGCCAAAAACTTCCCCCGGCCGGACCTCGAGGTTGAGATCGACCAGGCCACGATGCCTGCCGTAGAACTTGGTCAGGCCCTCGGTCAAGATAACAGAGTCGCTCATCATACCTTCCTTACTTACTTTCATCCTCGTGTCATGTCATCGGCTAGGCTACCGATTTTATCCAAGACAAAAGGACGATGCCCCCGTCATCCTTTTTACTGATACCCTCATCTCCCCATAGTCGCAGCAAGTTCGAGGTATGTCCAGAGAGGCCCACGATCTTGGATAAGAGGCAAAAGATTACTTAGACATTTGCGCTTGACATCAGCGTGAGCCGACGCTTGCCACGTGGAGGCTCGAACTTAGCGGACAGGCCTGAACACCCACTCTGCCTGACCCGTTCGGGAGTCGACCACATTTAGGGAGCCGTCAGTGCCTCCGAAGTAAACCTTTCCGTCCGCGACAGCGGGGGAACTGGCGAGGCCTCCGGAAGTGTCGAACTCCCATGTGACCCGTCTCGCCTCTGCATCAATCGCATACACAAATCCGTCGTGGCTACTCACGATGACCGTGCTGTTCCAGACCGCCACGGCGGCGTGGAGTTGGCCTCCGACCCTGAACCTCCACTTCTCCCGTCCCGTTTCGGCGTCCAGCGCGTAGAGATTGCCGTCGTCGCTGCCGAAGTAGACCGTCCCGTTGGCTATTGCCGGCGGTGTGTGCACGGCGCCCTTGGTCTCGAAGCGCCACACTTCCACGCCTGCTGTCCTGTCCAATGCATAGAAATGGTGGTCTTGGCTTCCGACGTAAATCAGCTCTCCGTTGGCAGCAGGGGCAACGAGAATTCCTCCCCGTGTAGAAAACCTCCACCGTTCCTGCCCGGTGCGCAAGTCCAGTGCGTACAGGTTTTTGTCGAAGCTGCCAAAATACAGGGTGTCGTCAACAATCAGAGGAGAAGGCCACGAGAAGATCCTGTCTTCCGCATTAAACCGCCACCTCTCCTCACCTGTTCTAGCTTCCACCGCATAGAATGTCCTGTCAAAGCTATCGAAATACAGTACAGCGTCCTTGATCGCCGGCGAACTCCAGACCCTATCACCTGTGGCAAACCTCCATAGCTCTTCGCCTGTGTTCATATCCACCGCGTACAAGCTCCCCTCCCCGCTGCCGAAAAAAAGGACCCCTTGGGAGCTAGAGAGTGTGGAGAAGAACCTCCCTTGCGTTGGGAATCTCCACTTCTCTTGCCTCCTCTCAATGTCTACTGCGTAGACACGACCGTACTCGCTGCCGTAGTACACCACCCCACTCTGTATTAAAGGCGCACTGGCATGGTGCAGGTCTACCCTAAGAACAAAGTACAACGCCACCCCCAAAGCGGCTAGCAGCACAACTGTGGTGGCGGCACCTGCAATGACAACCAGTGTTTTCGGCAAGAATCTTCTCACTTGAGAATCCTCGTTTAGGGCAAGCCCCCTATCCGCCTGACTCAGATGGGGGGAAGAGGACTTGCCGTGCACTCGTTCATCTATAGTGTAATGGCAATTTAGTTGCCATTATCCCATGTTGGCCCACCACGAAGCCTACGACACCCACGTTCATTCCCCGGAAAAGCGCAAATACCGCTATTTCACCCAAACTGCGCGTGCCGCACCAGACGCCCAACTATCTCTTCCTGCGTTTAGTTCTGGCTGAAGCGGCGTGATCTGTTATCTTCTGAGGAGAGTTGCTTTAGTTCTTGGGTCTCTTGCTGGATGACTTCTGACTCTAGCATCAGACGATAGGCCATAGGATGGGCCTCCAGTAACCTCTGTTTTTCCAGTGGACCTATCCTCAGCGTGCCTCCGACAAAGTAGGATAAGGCAAGAGGGTCGTCAGGCATTTCAACCTTATTGATCCATCCTCCTGCAAGCCCAGTGAGAGTACGCACGTATTCAGTTATCCTGTCTCTGACCTCTTCGACAAGCTGGGAAGAGACGTCGTCCCTTGACCCTTCGTCCAATACTTTCACTCTGCCTATTATGTATGGGTGCTGCTGTAGGGTCTTTTGTATCTCGAAGCACTGTTGGCCGAAGACCGATACAAAAATACGCCCTCCGCTGATAGGACTTCTTTGGATTATCTTGGCCGTCGTCCCTACGTTATATGGCTCGGCGGGCTCCTCCCCGACCTCGTTTCCAGACTTTATCAGCACCACGCCAAAGGTATCGTCCGACTGCGAGCAGTCCTGTAGCATCAACTTGTAGCGGTCTTCAAAAATCTGTAAAGGCAGATAGCATGCAGGGAAAAGGACAGTATTCAGCGGGAATAGGGGAAGGTCACGCTCATTTGAAGACACGTCATTACCTCTGATAAAGCTACACAGTAGCCCCGGCGCCGCCGTCCACGTTGATGGATGCGCCCGTCACAAAGCTAGCCATGTTCGACGCCAAAAAGACGATCACATCCCCGGCTTCGTGGCTCTCGCCTACGCGCCCTAACGGTATGCCCCCTCCCCTCTCCGCGTACCACTGCTTCAGCGTGAGCCTGGAATCCTCCTTGTGAAGCTGGGCGTATCGTCTTTCGTGCTGGCCCGCTTTGATAAAGCCAACGCACACCGTGTTTACGAGGATGTTATCTCTGGCGTAGTCCTTGGACATAGCCTTTGTCAGTGCAATGCCGGCGGCTCTGGCTACGGAGGTGGGCGTCGACCTTGAACCTGGGGCCTTGCCTCCAACATGGGTAACGTTGATGATTCGTCCTCCACCTTGCCTTTTCATATGAGGGATGACGAACCTTGAACTCCGAATGGCTGCCAAAAGCTTCAGATCGAGGTCTATGTACCACTCCTCGTCGGTGACGTCTTCGAACAGCTTTGCTGATGCGGTGCCGGCGTTGTTTACCAGGACATCTACCCGCTCATAGGTCCTGATAACCTGGTCCAACATGCTCTTTATCTGCTCGGTCTTTGTAACATCGGCGACTATAGGCTCTACCTCTGCACCTGTGTCCTGGCGAATCTCTTTGGCGGCGGCCTCCAGAACCCTCAGCCTTCGAGCGCAGATGACCACTCTGGCCTTCTCTTGGGCAAACCGCGAAGCCGCTGCTTTGCCAATGCCCTCACTGCCACCGGTGATGACGACTACCTTGTCTTTAAGTCCTAGGTCCATTTGAGAGGTTCCTCCTGAGTGTAAAGGATGACCTGCTAGGGTGGCGCTATTATAGGTTCATAATCGCAATGGGTCAAGGAGCAACTTGACCATGCATGCCCTCGCTGGTAGGCTTGCTTTGGTCTATCTGGCTTTGCACAAAAAGCAAAATCTTAGGAAGGCGACGTCCCGACTAGTCTGGAAGATACACAGCGAAGGAGTGGAGAGAGTGGGACAATAAAGGTCTGTTGTTCCTGAAATTGGCAAAAATAAGACTTTTTGTGCAAAGCAGGTCTATCTACACGTATTGAGGATTGCTATGACAGAGACATCTTTTCCAGAGCTTTCGCCCCCGAATCGCATTCTACTGGGGCCTGGCCCTAGCAACGTTCACCCAAGGGTGCTCCAGGCCATGTCAAATCCGATGCTAGGGTACTTCGACTCTGATTTGCTGAGCATCATGGATAAGGTCATCGAGATGCTCCGGATTCTCTTTCAGACCCGGAACGACATGACCCTTGCTATAACGGGCACTGGCACTGCTGGTATGGAAACAGCCGTCCTCAATCTCCTGGAGCCTGGGGATACGGCTGTTATCGGCGTCAATGGCTTCTTCGGCGAACGCATGGGACACATAGCGCAACGTAGCGGGGCAGAGGTGGCCACCGTTCAGCACGAATGGGGTGTACCACTAGACCTAGAGGCAATCGAGAAGGAGATGAAGAGGCACCCTAAAGTGAAGCTATTGGGCGTCATCCATGGCGAGACTTCCACGGGGGTGAGGCAGCCGCTCGGAGAGATGTCTCGAATTGCGAAGGAACACGATGCCCTCTTTGTGGTGGACGCCGTTGCTACGCTGGGTGGCTCCGAGGTGCTGCCTGACGAGTGGGGTGTCGACTTCTGTTTCAGCGCCACCCAAAAGTGCATCAGCGCTCCGCCGTCCCTGGCTCCCATGACCGTAAATGACGCCGCCGCTGCCGTAATCGACAATCGTAAGACGAAGGTGAACACCTTCTACAAGGACCTGTCCCTTCTCCGCCAGTACTGGGCAACTTTGGAGGTGAGGCCATATCACCATACCGCGCCCGTCTCCAGCATATACGCCCTCTACGAGGCTTTACGCATCATCTTGGAGGAAGGCCTGGAAGAGCGGGTCCGTCGCCATAGCCGAAACTGGAAGGCCTTCAGAAGGGGCCTGGAAGCTCTAGGACTTGGCATCTTGGCCCCCGAGGGTTATCGGATGGACCAGCTCCACTCGGTGGTGGTGCCGGAAGGGGTGGATGCTGATAGGGTCAAGGAGCGTCTGCTCCACGAGCACAACATGGAGATTGGGGCTGGTATAGCCCATCTGAGGGGCAAGATATGGCGCATGGGTCTCATGGGGGAGTCCTCCACAGGGGCGAATGTGCTCCTTCTGCTCCACTGCTTGGAACGGGTGCTGCCTCTGGAGGGGCACAAAGTGCCAGTCGGCGATGGAGTGGCTGCCGCAAGCAAGGCCCTGGCGACTTCACCTGAAGAGTAGTGCCTCGCCTTTCCAACCCACCTCATCACCCTGAGCAACGCCGAAGGAGCAAGCCCTGCCTGCCACGCGCCCCTTCCCCCCCAACCAACACGCGCCGCTAGAATATACCTATGCCGTACTCCACTGACGCTCACACCATCGCTGTACAGAAGAGAGTCCAGAGAAGGCAAAGTCCTCGGAGTTTACCCTGAGTATAGTCGAAGGGCAGGGGGTGAATCACAGGTCATTCCAACTGCTTCAGAATGCTATACAATCCCACCATGACCACCGACAAAGCCAGAAGCCTCAGAAAGAACCTGACTGATTCAGAACGCCTGCTCTGGAGCCACCTGAGGCTCAGGCATCTAGGCGGCTGCAGATTCCGCAGGCAATGTCCCATAGGACCGTACATAGTGGACTTCGCCTGCTTTGAAAAAAGACTTGTCATTGAGATAGACGGAGGCCACCACGGACAGCAAACGGAGTACGATTTGGAGCGAACGGCCTGGCTGGAGTCACAGAATTTTGTTGTAATTCGCTTCTGGAACAATGATGTGCTTAGGGAAATCGATACCGTCAAGCAGGACATCCTCAATAAACTCCAGTCCATTGACCCCCCTCTATGACTCTCCCCCATGACCAGGGGAGAGTGGTTTTCCTTCCCCCTCGACGGGGGAAGATTAAGATGGGGGTGAGACGTTCATCTCCTTAGTCTTTACCCAAAGCAGCAGCGCCGCGAGTCTAGGGACTCGCTCCTGCCTGCCACCTTCCCCTCCCCCATAACTCGCACGCGCCCTACACTATAACCATATCTGCCAATTTCACAGATCGTATTCATCTAGCCTTTCGCCTTAACTGAAGCAACTATCAGAGGAAAGTCCGGAGAACCTGGGTTCTCTGGCGGGGGTCTGGGGGTGTCCCCAAGATACATTTCGAGGGCGGGACAGGGTGGGAGAGCAGCACTTGCCACCATAAATACTCAGAAATTCCGACTTCTTGTGTAAACGAGAAGCACCCCCAATGTTTAGGCTCGGTCGAGGAAATAACGTATATCTTTCTACAGCAAGGAGGAGAGAGCATGCCAAATGGAGAAAAACGCCCTCGTGGAGGCGCTCCAAAAGGCAACCTCAACGCCGTCAAAACTGGCCTCCACTCTAGGCGCATGAAACATATCATCCAGGCCATGTCCAGGCTCCCAGAAGTACGCGACTTCTTCCTGGAAATGGAGCGCCGCAAAAAGCGTTACCAGCGAAAGGCCGCACGGCAGATGAGACAGGCCATGATAGAGATACTCCTCACAACCCCCAATCCTGACAACCCTATCTTCGCCTATATGCTGGCAACCACAGAAGACGATCCATCTTCACCTAGGACGCCGGAGCAAAAAGAGCGAGAAGAAAATGCTCGACGAAACGCCTTGAGTAAGATTGCCCATATGAGGTCTCTCGTCGACACATTCCTAAAAGAGACCTCCACTCCGTCAGTCGACACCTATCACCGCCGACGGAAAAAATAACCCAAAATGCCCCTATTTGACGGTCACGAAAACAGATAGGCAAGATTTTCAAAAATGAAAAAACAACGCCTTGCAGCTTGAAAACAACCCCATGCTATCGTCCCGATGGGTTAGGCATAAGAATGATAATAAGGAGATTACTGGGAAGGGGGTTACGAACGCCTCGTCTATTCACAAACCGCTCATGCTGAGCCTGCCTGCCCTCGATCTATCGGGGTCGAAGTATGAGGGATGGGTCACCCCATAGTCGGTTCTTCCCACAAGTGGGAGGAGATTTTTAGGACACTACGCCTCCAGGGAGTAGGCTTCGGCGAGGAGGTCTACCACGTATGTGGCTTCCATAGCAAGGCCAGCACCTTGGACACCGGTCTGTAGCTGCAGGACACAGCCAGGGTTGGCGCTGGCCACCACGTCGGCACCGGTGGAGGCGACGTCCTCAATTTTGGACTGCATGAGCCTCTGGGAGAAGTCGCGTTGGGTTACTGTGTAGCTTCCGGCGGCGCCGCAGCACTTCCCTGGGGTGCCCATCTCGACGAACTCCAGGCCTGGTATGGCGTTCAGGATGTCTCTGGGGGCGCTCTTGATGCGCTGAGCGTGGGCCAGGTGGCAGGAGTCCTGGTAGGTGACGCGCCGCTCCAGCCGAGCCTTGGGCGGTATGAGAGGGAGCCCAACCAGGAACTCGTGGATGTCCTTGACCATCTGGCCGAACCTCTGAGCCTTCTCTGCGTAGAGGGGATCATCTCTAAATGCGTGCCCATACTCCTTCATGCTGGCGCCGCATCCGGCGGAGGCCACGATGATGGCGTCCACGCCCGATGAGAGGAAGACATCGATGTTGCGTCTGGCCATCCGGCGCGCCCCGTCGAGGTCGCCGGCGTGGGCGTTGAGGGCTCCGCAGCAGCCCTGGCCGTTGGTGACAATTACGTCGCATCCGTTGCAGGAGAGGACTCGGACGGTGGACTCCATAGTGGACTGGTGCACCAGCGGCATGACGCATCCTGAGAGGAGGGCAACCGTGGCCCGCTTCTGGCCCTGGGCGGGGATGACCTGACCGGTGGCGCGAAAGAACCTGGACGGAATCGTCGGCAGGCTAGCTTCCAGGGCATCCACATTACCAGGGAGCAGCTTTAACACCCTCGAAGTTCTCAGCAGCCGCTGAAGACCGCTCCTCTGATACAGGCGAATGGCCGCAACCAGAAGCTCTAATCGTCCTTGGTAAGGGAGAAGCCGTCGGAACGCTAGGTTGTATATGGTGTTGGATCGCAGTGAACGACGCTTGTGGCGCGTCTCCACCTGTCCACGGACGGTCTCTATGAGGCGTCCGTATGGGACTCCCGAGGGGCACACGGCCTCACAGGCGCGGCACTGAAGGCATAGATCCCAGTGGGCGATGACGTTCTTGGTGATATCGATTCGACCTTCGTGGGCCGCCTTCATCAGGGCGATGCGGCCGCGCGGTGACTCAGTTTCCAAATCGAGCTCCAGGTACGTGGGGCAGGAGTTGAGGCAGAGGCCGCAGTGGACACATTTATAGAGGTCCTCTTCAAAGGAGGCGCTGAGACCGGTGAAGGCGCTTTCCTGTTTAGGAGGCTTTTGTTCTACCAGACCGCGAGCCATCATATTCCTCCAACGTAGCGCCCCGGATTTAGAATGCCCTTGTGGTCGTACTGCTCCTTCATTCGACGCATGATCTCCAGACTGGAGCCTGGATCATCCCACACATCTATCCTTTCTTTCATAGCTGTGGGATATCGCTCGATGGTCAAGAAGCCGTTGAGCTTTCTTGCCTTTGCCCTTGCGCTCCTTGCGGCTTCCAGAAGACCGTCCAAATCTAGGTCAGCGGGATTGCCAAACCAGTGAGAGTGAACCACACCGCTTCCAACATGACATAGTAGAGCGGCTCTGGGTATGCCTTTTATTGTCAGCGACTCCAGGAAGCTAAGAAGTTCACGGGTTTGTGAAGGCGGTAGGTTGGCCTTTGTTGACATAGCTGTTGGAAGGTCTTTTCTATAACCAAGGTCGCCGATGCCTCTCCACAGGTTGCGGGCGTCATTTGATTCTAGGGACTCCACACTATTCACCCCACTGGCGGAGGCCAATTGTCTCACCTCGTTGACCTGCCGTACCACAGCAGAGGCACCACCTGCCAGATGGACTGCCAATATATACGAGCCGCTCTTTGGTAAGGGAGCATCCTGGAAGTACGCAAGGGCATCCGGACTCATGATGGTTAGCGCCATCGGAGTAATAGGGCTTTGCAGAATTGACATGGCGGCGTTGTAAGAATCGTCAAGATGCTGGAAGGTAGACAGAACCGTCTCCTCTTTCTTTGGAAGGGGGATCAGCTTGAAGGAGGCCTCTACGATGATGCCGAGGGTGCCCAGGGCACCGATGTGGAGTCGGGCCATATCGTAGCCGGTGACGTTCTTGACGACCTGGCCGCCGCTCTTTGTGACCTTGCCATTGGCCTGAACCACCTTCATGCCGATTACCAGGTCGCGGGGGCCGTTGTAGCGCCACTTCAATGGGCCGTCGGCACTGGATGCAAGGGTCCCTCCAATGGTGGCTTCGGAAGGCAGGGGCGGGTCTATGGGCAAGGACTGGCCTTCCCCAGCCAGTACCTGCCGTAATTTTGCTAAGGTAATTCCCGCTTCTACGGTTAAGATGAGGTCTCCTGTCGGGTAGTCCAAAACGCGGTCAAGTCGGTTGAGGCAGACAACGGTATCGAGTCGGGCAGGGGCGTTGCCGAGTTCTATGCGTGTGCCACCGCCCCAGGGAGCGACGGCCTGATTGTCCTGCCAGGCAAGCTGAAGCAGACTGCTAACCTGTTCTACTGTCTTAGGCAAGACCACTGCCTGTGGAGAAATGCCATCCACCGCATAGTTGGCGAGCTCATCGGGCGAGGTGACGGTATCTTTGCCCGCGATCTGGCGAAGGGAGTCGTGAGAGATGGCTTCTTTTTTGTTCATATTTAAAAGTTTGAAGTTACCTTCTCAGGCGAGTGTAAGTTTTAGCGGCCTTGCCAAAAAGTCTCGTTTATGTCTATGTGATAATAACAGACATCGATTATCCCACCCACTCCACCCTCGCAATGTACTTGGGGGGCACCCCAGACCCCCGCCATAGAACCCAGGTTCTCTGGACTCTCCTGTGAAATAGTGTTTTTTGTGCAAAGCGAGATTTGGCAGTTAAACTTTATATGTAGGCCCCGGCACCTGTCCTTTGCACGGCGGCCTTTTGGGGCACCTCTACGCAAGAGGCGCCGGTTGGGAACACCTTGCCTGGATTGAAGATGTCATCGGTGGCAAAGGCGGGCTTTAGTTTGGCCATTGCCTCCATATCATCGTTGGTGAAAACCAGATGCATGTAGGCCTGTTTTTCGATGCCGACGCCATGTTCGCCGCTTAACGCGCCGCCGACCGAGACGCATAACTTTAAGATCTCTCCTCCCGCTTCCAAGGCACGTTCAGTGTCACCTGGTTTGCGTTCATCGAAGAGTAGGCAGGGATGGAGATTGCCATCGCCGGCGTGAAAGACGTTAGCAATTGGCAAATTGTATCGTTGGCCTATTTCAGTAACGGCGGTCAGCACTTCTGGGAGTTTGGTGCGGGGCACTACCCCGTCCAGCAGATAGTAGTTAGGAGCGAGGTGCCCCAAGGCACCAAGGGCCGCCTTACGGCCGGACCAAAGCCTCTCTCGCTCTCTCTCAGTGTCTGCCATGCGTATCTCACGGGCTCTGTTGGACCTGCAAATCTTTTCTATGTCCTGGGCTTCCTCTTCCACCGACTCCTTCAAGCCATCGACCTCCACGAGTAAGACTGCGCCGGCGTCTCGAGGGTAGCCTGCCTTTACGCTAGTCTCAACTGCCTCAATGGCAAGTCGGTCCATCATCTCGATGGCTGCTGGTACGATTCCACGTTCTATGATACTGGACACCGCATTGCTAGCATCGTCCATGTCTTTGAAGATGGCCAGTAGAGTCTTGACTGCTTCTGGGTCTCGTAGGAGACGGACCGCTATTTTGGTTACTATGCCTAGAGTACCCTCCGATCCGATGAAGATACCTCTGAGGTCGTATCCTGGGGCGGCATCGCCTATCGCACTTCCCAGCCAATGGATGGAGCCATCGGCAAGGACTACTTCCATGCCCAAGACGTGGTTGGTGGTGACTCCATAGGCTAAGCAGTGGGGGCCTCCAGAGTTCTCCGCTACGTTGCCGCCCAGGGTGCAAGCCTTTTGGCTAGATGGATCGGGAGCGTAGTAGAGGCCATGCTTGGAGGCTGCTTTGGAGAGGTCTATATTCACTAGGCCAGGCTCTACTATGGCCACTCGATTGATCGGATCGATATTTAAGATAGACTTCATTCTAGTTAGGGTGAGGGAGATGCCTCCTTGAGCGGCAATAGCGCCACCGCTGAGGCCTGTTCCGGCACCGCGAGGCACGATAGGCACGCCGTAGCGATGGGCAACTTTAACTACCTGGGAGACCTCTTCTGCCGAAGCGGGCAGGACGACCGCATCGGGCATGCTGCGATCGACGGAGCCGTCGTATTCAAATACGATTAGGTCCTCGGGATGATGGATGACATAGCTAGGGCCAACGGTGGCCTCTAAGTCCTCTATGAGATTGTTCTTGGGCACAGGGCGGCTCCTTTTTGCTAGACACATCCATAGTATCGGAATGCCTGACACAATTCAACGAGGCGATTAGCTGCCCGTCTCCTGACGAGGCCGCATCAGCAATACAGGGCCGGCGGCTCCTCTAACTACTTTATCGGCCACGCTACCGAGGATCCAGCGCGAAAACCCGGTCCGCCCTCTGGTTGACATAACCACGATACTATCTTCCAGCTTCTTAGCGAAATCTACAACGGCGGCCCCCGGATCACCCATAGGGGACTCCCATCTAGCGCGAATGCCTTTGGCCTTCAATCTTTCGACTAAGCCCGTTAGATAAGTCGTGGCCGACTCTTCTACGGCCTGCATCACGTCTGTAGGGAAGGCTTGAGGCTCTATTCCAAGGTAGAGTTGTGACATGGTGGGTAGGGTCTGGATCAGAACGACCTCGACAGAGGACTTGAGGGCCAGTTCTTCTATGAAAGGAATCACCGATTCTGCGAGAGGGGAGCCATCCAAGGGGACTAGCAAACTTGCAATGGCAGCAGTGGACCATTCTTTGTCCTGATCCTCTGGCTTAATAAGGAGGAGAGGGGTGGAAGTGGATTGAAGGACATGGTCGGCCACGCTACCCATCATCCAGCGCGCAATGCCAGACCTACCACGGGTGGCGATGGCTACGAGGTCACAGTGTCCATCCTCCGCATACTTCACAATTGTCCTTGGGACATTTCCTGTCTGAATGGCGATATCTACATTGACGCCTTCGTTTTTCAGTCGTGACTCCACACGGTGGAGATACTCTCTGATAGTAGCTCCAGAGCGCTCTTCCACTTCCTGGAGATACTTACGTCTTTTTTCTCCGCCCTCCGCAGTCTCCTCGTGGGGAACCACCGAGAGTAGAGTAATCCAGGCATCGAATATTTTAGCCAGCGCTGCGGCATAGGGCAGCACTCCCTCGGCAAGTTTGGAGCCATCCAGTGTGACTAGCATGCGCTGAAACATGGTTTCCTCCTACTCGTTATCCATGATTATGGCCCTAATGAAGGCGTTATATGCATTGGCTTTGATTAGAATGTTCAGGGAATCGCATAAGAGCGGGTTTCCAAAGTGATGAAGAATTCTTAGGGTAGTTAGACCAATTATTAAGTATAACCAATTTTAACGCAAGAGCTATTCTTATCAAAAAACATCTGTAACAGAGCTATCTATAAAGGGCATAGGCGATGTGCTGCCGCTATGACTTTTTGGGTCCAAAGATACTCGCAGTTCCACTACAAAGGAAAGGGCGGGCACCTTTTTGACACACCTACCCAGCCGTGATAGCGTTATTATGTCGTCTGCGATCCTCAGGCCTAAGGAGAGAACGATGATTAGGCTCCAGTGCTCCTGGCGATAGCACTGATTGTCATCTTGTCTGACTGAACCAAACCTCAGGAAGATTCGAACTCATGAGTTTCGTATTCATCGGTGGACTGTCTAACCATGCGCTCCGACAAATTGTGGCCGATGGGCTTTGCTGTTAGGACAGTTGCCCAATTGAGGCGTTCTAATAGATTCCAAACATAGAGTTTGGCTATAATGAGGTGACTGAGGAGGGTTCTTTTATGCGTAACGAGTTCACAGCGATTATAGAACAGGATGGCGATTGGTACATTGCCTACTGTCTCGAGATTTCAGGGGCGAACGGCCAAGGCAAAACAAAGAACGAAGCGCGACAGAGTCTAGCTGAGGCCATTGTCCTTATCCTTGAAGATCGACGGGAGGATGGCTTGCGTGGCGTACCACCTGAAGCCATACGTGAAACGGTAGTAATCACGTGAAACGGAGCCGCTTGCTCCGCCACCTTCGGAGGCACGGTTGTTACCTCAAGCGAGAGGGACGTGCTCATTCGCTATGGTGGAACCCCACCACCGGTGCAATTGAAGCGATACCCAGGCATTCTGAGATTACAAATCGACTTGTCCACAAGATCTGTCAGAATCTCTCGGTGCCAAAGGTTGGTAGGGAGTAGTTGTTGTCTAACAACTTTATATAGGCGACCCCATACAAGTTAATTTAGATAGGCTTCGCAGTTAGGCTTATGAAGCGGTGGCTTCACCCCAGGAATGAAAATGGGATTGAGTTTTGGTGAACTCCTTCAGGTTCCTGGTGTTAAACAAGGCGGGCACCAGAGGTGCCCGCTCTTTGTAATTTGCCTCCTGATGATATAGCATCAAGCACTGGGAGCCAGAGCTGCGGCCTCGTCGTCCCTTTGAGAGTCTTGGCTATCATTGCTAATTTTTAAGTCGTTGAGCACCACGATATCATTGTAACTGAGTTCGTAGCCGCACTGAATACAGGATATGAAATAACCAAACAGGTCGTAGCGGTCATACAGATCACCATTGCAACGTGGGCATTCCTTTAAGTACACCATTAAACGCCTCCTATTCAATAGCCCAAGATTTCTTATCGCCATCAACCGATTCCACGTCGAGATAATAGCTCCGTATCTTCCAGAGATTCATTGTATGAGCGCTGAAGAAGGTATTCTAGGGCCAAACGTCCCTTCGTACAAAGTCCAAAGAACCTCAGGCCATGTGACGAATGGGGTAGTAATAGGGTGACATATAGCCGCAATGTGGCCCTGAGAATTGGATAGGCGCGTCGTGCGCTTCAGATAGGTGGGTGCCTAAAATACTTTTTGGTTAGACGCTTAGCTGTTGGGCTAGGTCTTCGTGTTTTGTTAGGGGCATCTGACAGGCGTAGTTCTCACATACGTACGCAGCAGGGTTGCCATCAACATCGCCGCGTCCCTGCAGCAGGGGGATGCTGCCAAAGATGGCCGTGTCTTGGGGCGACCCGCCAATGACGACTTTGTTGGGAAGAAACCTTCTGTGCACCTCTGAGATGAGGGATTTGGTGGCTGCGTTGTTGGGTTCCCCAATTATGGCGATTTCCTTGGGCGCAGACAAATGGAAGTCAAGGGCGCAGAGCCAGTGGGACAATCCGGTGGGAACTCTGGCCATAGGCTCTCTCATGGCTCTCAGGGCAGTGGAGGCCCTTTCTGAGTAGGTGCGATCGCCTGTGACGATGGCCAGTCTCAGCATGACGTCCACTGCGGCAGAGCTACCACTGGGAAGGGCGTTGTCGAAAGTGTCCTTGGGCCGTATAATCAGCGCTTCGTGGTCGCTGCCGGTGTCGTAGAAGGTCTCTTTGCGCTCATCCCAGAACAGGTCAATCATCGACTCTCCTAGGGAGACGGCCTCTTCCAACCAGCGAGGCTCCAAGGTTGCTCCGTGGATGACTAGCAAGCCGTCGATGAGGGAGGCGTAGTCCTCCAGGTATGCTTTGAGCTTGGCTTTGCCGTCCTTGTAGGCGCGGAGCAGCCTACCGTCACGCCGAAGGGAACTCAACAGGAAGTGGGCGTTATTCCTGGCAGCCGCGAGGTATGTAGGCGAATTGAGGGTTGCTGCGGCCTCTGCAAAGCTGCGGAGCATGAGGCCGTTCCAAGCGGTCAAAATCTTATCATCTCGGCTTGGGGCGACGCGCTTTTGGCGATGCTCTAGGAGCCTGGCTTTGGTTTTGGTGATGAGGGTATCGAGGTTTGTGGCTGACTCGGGCCATTCGACCCCGACAGGCCAATGGCAGGCAGGCTCAGGGTCAGCGGATAGAGGTGTCGAGGATTCTTCGTCCCCTGGCAAGCCGGGGTCCTCAGAATGACTGAGCAAGGGATCTGGAGCGATGTGGAGGATGTTGCTGGCCTCGAAGTTGCCTTGCTCGGTGACGCCGTAGTAGCGACAGATTAACTGGCTGTCTTTTTCTCCAAGGACCTCTTTTATTTCGTCTGAGCGCCACACGAAATACCGACCCTCGACGCCTTCGCTGTCGGCGTCCTGGGCCGAGTAGAAGCCACCTTCGGGGCTGGTCATCTCTCGCAGCACGTAATCTAGGGTTTCCTCGACGATCCGGCGGTACATGGGCTTGCCGGTGACCTGGTATACGTGGAGAAAGAGTCGAGCCAAGAGAGCGTTGTCGTAGAGCATCTTCTCGAAGTGGGGCACTAGCCAATGGGCGTCTGTAGAGTAGCGATGGAAGCCGCCACCAATCTGATCGTACATGCCGCCGTGGGCCATCTTCTCCAACGTGACCTCTATCATCTTCAGGGCGTCCTCATTTTTGGTGCGATGATGGTAGCGCAGCAGGAACTCATAGACCATAGGCTGTGGGAATTTGGGGGCCTGGCCGAAGCCTCCGTGCTGACTGTCGAACTGGGGAGCTAAGGCGGCGTATGCGCGATGGAGGACATCATCGGCTAGGGGATCACGACCCTTTTGAAGAGAGGACATTTTTTGAACTTGCTGCACCAGGTTCTCCGAGGCCTCTGTCACCTCGCTGCGGCGGTTCTTGTAGGCGTCGGCCATAGCTTGTAGCACCCTGGGGAAGGCGGGCATGCCGTGGCGGTCTTCTGGCGGGAAATAGGTGCCGCCGTAGAAGGGCTTGCCCTCTGGGGTGAGGAAGACGGTCATGGGCCAGCCGCCGCGACCTGTCAGGGCCTGGACGGCGGACATGTATATGGAATCGATGTCAGGGCGCTCCTCCCTGTCTACCTTTATACTTACGAAGTTTTCGTTCATAAGGCGGGCGATGTCCTCGTTCTCGAAGGACTCCCGTTCCATGACGTGGCACCAATGGCAGGCGGAGTAGCCGACGCTGAGGAGAATAGGTTTGTCATCCTGGCGGGCTTTTTCCAGGGCCTCTTCGCCCCAGGTGTACCAGTCCACGGGGTTGTAGGCGTGCTGCTGAAGGTAGGGACTAGACTCGTTTATTAGGCGGTTAGGCATTAGAGGCTTCTTTCTGTGTGAGAGTTAGGATTTCTTTTCTATTTTCGCACAGGAAGCCGCTAAATGCCAAATTATGAACGTGGTTCTAGAGACTTTTGAGTTCTAGCGTATGGATTTCTTTGGTGTTGAGGTCTGTTGCGCAGATAGTGTGGTTGTGGGTATCGGCGGCGTAGGGGTTCGTTTAGATGATGCAGAAATTGCTGTTATGCAGTATGGGGGGTAACGGTTACGGTGTATTCGCTATATTGCAACGCAAGCATGCTATAATTCTCAAATCTCCCATCGACGCTTGTCGTTGGAGTTGACATAAAGTTGGAAGGAGCGCAAACAGTGCCAGCAGTTCATATCGAGAACCCATCAATCCTTCCCCGCATCTCGCCAATCAGTGTTAGTCAAGCCAATGAGCGAAGGGTCATTCAAGTGGCGGACGCTCTGAGGATGCTGGAAGGCGCTGGCTTTGAGGTTCGTAGGGCTTTTGCTGAGATAGATCTGCGGCTTGCAGATCCATTCCTCCTGTTAGATCACCTGGGCGCAGTGGAGTATGCTCCAGGTGAAGCCAAGGGAGCGCCTGACCATCCACATCGCGGTTTCGAGACAGTCACCTATATGATGGACGGAGAGCTTGAGCACCGCGACTCGAATGGGGGGGGTGGTCTCATTACCGATGGCGCAACTCAATGGATGACGGCTGGGGCGGGGATTGTGCATTCAGAGATGCCAACCGAACAGATCGTAATGAAGGGCGGCCTATTCCATGGTGTGCAGTTGTGGGTCAATCTTCCACAAACAAAGAAGTGGGCACCGCCGCAGTACCAGGACATCGATGCTGATAAAGTAGCCTTGTTGGCCTCGGAGGACGGAGGCGCGGTTGTTCGCCTCATCGCGGGGGCATCGCCAGTCAAGGCGGACCTAGTGCCACGCAAACGTCCATCACATACGCACACGCGAGTGTAAGTCCAGGGGCACGCCTGCAGGTTCCCTGGCGACCCGACTTCAACGCGCTGGTTTATGTGCTGGCGGGCCGTGGTGAAATTGGCGCAGAGCGGCATGCCATTCGCGAGGGCCAACTGGCAGTCTTGGGAGAGGGCAATCAGGTCACCCTATTCAGTGATGCAGAGCAGGAGAGCCGGTCGCCGTCGTTGGAGATACTCCTGTTAGGAGGAAGCCCAATCCGTGAACCCGTCGCCTGGTACGGCCCCTTTGTCATGAACACTCGTGACGAGCTTATACAGGCTGTCGAGGACTACCAAGCAGGTCGGATGGGTCGCATTCCTGCGAAGCATTTAGCGGACTGAGTACACCCCCGAGGTTTAAGACTGAGAACCTAGCGTACTCTAGTTCATATTACAATGCGCCTTGTATTCTGTGGGGGAGAGGGGTTACTGGCGGTTCCCTGCCCTAGGATCTTCGCTGTGTTCAGTGGAAAGCACCACACCTTGAATGGTGTGGCATGAGGGAGGCTGCCTCGGGAAGAAGGCGGCGAGATACCTTTGAGTTCTAAGGTGCTGATGTCTGGAGGTCTGCTACACAGATGACGTAGTTGTTGGCGTTGGTGATCTATGGCTTGCCATATGTGGAATCATAGATTTTTGTGTTTGCATTAAGTCCGGCTGCTCTGTAGGAGCACTTAGCGTGCATTTGGGCAGCATTTGGGGGTTTTCTTTGTCTGAGATAGCAGCGCCCCAGGCAGGACTCGAACCCGCAACCTTCTCCTTAGAAGGGAGTTGCTCTATCCTTTGAGCTACTGGGGCCGTATCCATTGGAGTTTACCAGGGGGCTATCTGATCGGTCAAGAACTTAGGGATGAATGCTAATCTATCTGTGTGCGCACGAAATGGACGTTACCTAGATTGGAAACTGATGCCACCTCGGCATCGCCGATGTCGGCGTTGGTGGTGATGTGTTTCTGTAGCAATCGTCCCAGAGGCTGAGAGGCAATGAGGCCCATCAGCGCCGTGGATATGGCCGAGGGGATTCTTTGTATACGATTCTTGTCCCCCAGGGAAACGGCGGCCCCTATTCCCGCTAACGTAGCAGCCACCAGGAGATTCGTGCCGCAGAAGGGCGAGATGGCGAAGTCAGCCTTGCCTGCCTTGAGGCGTTGCAGGGCACGTGCCACAGCGTCAGTCAGATCATCGGCGGAGACGCGGCCATAGACGAAGAAGCCAATAGGAGTGGCGTTGCCGGCTAGGGGAGGGTGCGCCTTCCCCTCCTCGATGAGCAGGCTAATGGTGGCATGCTCGATGGCGTGGTTTTTTCTTATCCTATCAAGTATCTCGGCTATCATGCTTCACTTAATATCCTTCTCTTACCATGATACATGATGGTGGGGAGGCTATTCTATAGTCTCTTCCCTTAAATGCCTAATATGGCGCCAGACGTACAGGAGCACAAGGGCGCCGATGGCTATGAGTATGGGTATGTCGAAGGGGCGCATGGCAGAGCGGAGGCTTTCCCAATTTTCCCCCAGCTTGAAGCCACCGTAGGCAAGGCCTATAGACCATGGGAAGGCCCCCAGAAAGGTATAGACACAGAACTTCAAGAAGCTCATTCGCGCTACGCCAGCGGGGAAGCTTATGAAAGTCCGAACCACAGGCAACAGTCGGGCGAAGAAGACGGTAAGCTCTCCGTGATTAGTGAACCATCTGTCGGCTCGTTCCAGGTCTTTTTTGGAGATCAAAATATATTTTCCGTACCGCTCAAGCATGGACCTCCCCCCTATGGTTCCTATCCAGTAGGAGAGGATAGAACCTAAAAGGTTCCCAAGGGCTCCGTAGAAGCCTGCCAAGAGAAGGTAGGGTAGGCCAAGGCCTTTGGCCTGAATAAGGAGCCAGCCGCAGAGCGGCATGATTATTTCACTGGGAAGGGGAATATTGGCACTTTCGATGGCCATGAGTAGCACTACGCCGGGCCAGTCCAAGGTGGTGTATACCTGGGTAATGAACTCCAGTAGTTGCCGCTCTATCTCTTCCAACGATACTTTTACCTCCAGGAAGGTGAGTGTAGCAAAGGCTTCAGTTATGGTCAACTTCAGACTCTAACAGATTTTCGCAATTTAGTAGATAAGGATTAGCTACAAGATTATACAAGTATTATACAGTTCTTAAACATGTGTTGTACAATTGCTGTATTATGGCTCAAAAAAGTATTGACACATAGCAGGGCGGATGATATTTTAGTTTCTAGACAGTATGGAGGATGGTAGATGGCTAAGAAAACGAAGCTAATGCTGGCTGTCGAGGAGAGGTTCCATAGGCCGTTGGAACTCATCCTGCCGGAGATGGTTACTGAAAATGGATTATCTGCCAGCGCAGGGGAACTTGGCGTCAGTAAAGCCACATTGGGCTATTGGTTGCTCAAACTCGGCATCAACGTAAGAAGGGTAGCATTGGCTCCAGGGGAGAGCTTGGAGGTCAAGCGCACCAGCAGGTAGAAAACCTCCATATAGAGTTGGATGGCACTAAAGAGGAAGGTAGAGGAAGTGCAGTCGACTGTAGTGTATAAGGCAAAGGTCACAGGGACGATCTAAGAGATTTTGGCTTGGATCCGTCTCAAGATGCAATACGAGAGGGAAAGGGGAATGTAAGGGGAGAGGGGGATTAGTTATACCTCTCGAATTAAAATATAGATAACATATCCGGTAATTCCAGCCTCGCTTGCGAACACCCCTAGCTATCATACTATAGTCAGGGGTGTTCGTTTGTACGGATCGGCGTTGACCTAATACGTACTAAGTGCTAAACTATGTGAATTAGTTCACTAATGTTAGCTGCACCAGTATACATAAAGGGAGGACATACTCATAAATTATTTAAGAGACTAGTTTTGTTGGCTACTATTGTGGCAGTTCTTAGCTGGGTTCTTGCGGCCTGTGGCGGTGATGGAAGCGGAAGCACAGGCGCGCAAAACACTCAAACGCCAGTCCCACCAGCCGCTACGTCTGCGCCAAACAGCGGGGGCGGCAACGTTATTGAGGTTACGCTAGCTGATGAGGGAGGGAACAACCTGTTCGAGCCTGCTAACTTCAACTTTAAGGTTGGCGAAAAGGTAAGAATTAGACTTCACAGCCAAAATGTATTCCACACCTTTTCCGCTCAGGACCTGCCGACGGAAGAGGGTCAAGAGATCAACGCCTTTGTCAATGGGGGCGAGACCGTTGAGATCGAGTTCACCCCTAGTCAAGCGGGCACCTTTGACCTGATCTGCCTGCCTCATCAGACATTGGGGATGACGGGGACTATCACAGTGTCTCAATAGGCAATCGTTAGAATAATGACAATCAACTAGCCTGACGAACAGTTCTCGCCAGGCTAGTTTTTTCTATAATTACAGTGGCCGTTAACTCCACCGCCCCCTAAAAGGAGCGGTATCAATGTCTTATCCAGCAGCATAAGGCATTATTGAATAGGCATACTGGTACAGTTCATTGACACCCATTGGGGCCTACACTACAATTCCAATCTATAGACGGCTAATTTCTTTTGTAGCGAAATAGACTGACAATGAGAGGACCAAGGTGACAGGAGACGAAATAAGAGAGGCCTTTCTTAATTTCTTCGAGGGGCGTGGGCATCTTGTTGTTCCCAGCTCGTCCCTCATTCCGGCTGGAGATCCCACGCTGTTGCTAACCAGCGCGGGCATGGTGCAGTTCAAGCCCTATTTCATGGGTGAATCGGAGCCTCCAAACCGGCGTCTGGCCTCGGCCCAGAAGTGCTTCCGAACGACAGACATCGAAGAGGTTGGCGATGCCAGCCACCTGACCTTCTTCGAGATGTTGGGAAACTTCAGCGTGGGCGACTATTTCAAGGAGGGCGCTATAGCCTATGCGCTAGAGTTCGTGACACAGGTACTTATGCTGCCTCAGGAAAGTTTCTATATCACCATATACGAGGACGACGATGAAGCGGAGGGATACTGGATAGCAGCAGGAATCCCGAAGGAGCGTATCTCTCGCTTCGGCAAGGGGGATAACTGGTGGGGCCCGGCGGGTGACGAGGGGCCCTGCGGCCCATGCAGCGAGCTACATTATGACTTTGGCTCCGAGTTCGGCTGCGGCCATCCCGACTGCGGCCCCAATTGCCCCAGATGTGGCCGCTTTG
Source organism: Dehalococcoidia bacterium (assembly GCA_965249025.1). Taxonomy (GTDB): domain Bacteria; phylum Chloroflexota; class Dehalococcoidia; order Lucifugimonadales; family CAYTFF01. The sequence continues at coordinate 819,092 of OZ252215.1, forward strand.
TGGAGCTGTGGAACCTGGTCTTTATGCAATACTACCAGGATTTGCAGGGAAACTTAACTCCTCTGCCTGCGCCTAACATCGACACTGGGATTGGATTGGAACGAACGGCGATAGTGATGCAGAATGTGCCGTCTATCTACGAGACGGACCTGTTTGCGCCGTTGGTGGCGAAGGTGTCGGAGCTTTGTGGGAAGAGTTATGGGGTGGATGAAGAGACGACCCAAGCTATCAGGGTGGTAGCGGAGCATAGTCGAAGCGCCGCCTTCCTCATCGCGGATGGCGTGGTGCCGGGCAACGATGGCCGAGGATATGTGCTGAGGCGTCTTATACGTCGCGCCATACGGCACGGGCGCAAGATAGGACTGGAAGGGCCTTTCCTGAGCCAGATTGCCCAGGTGGTCATAAACACCATGTCTCACCAGCGCAAGGAATTGAGGGAGCATGAGGAATTTGTGCTAAAGGTGTTAGACCTGGAAACGGAGCGGTTTGAAAGGACGGTAGCGGAAAGATTGCCTCTGTTGGAAGAGATATTGGTTCCACTTAATGCAAGCATCGGCGAGATGCACAAGAGTTCAAACGGAAAGGATGCGAGCGTAAGGAAGAGAGTAGAGAATCTCAAGGGGAAGCTAAACGAGTCCCTTCAAAGAGCCGTTTTTGGGAAATTCGATGGTATAGATCCAAAGAACATTAAGGCCATTGAGAAGGCTGCATCTACCTTGTCGGGTGGTGAGCTATTCGTCCTCTACGATACCTACGGCTTTCCGCCGGAGCTGACCCAGGAGATTGCAAGGGAGCATGGGCTGGAAGCCGATATGGAGGACTTCGCCAGAGTTATGGAGTTACACCGGAAGCAGGGGCGCGCCGCCGGCAAGTTTGGTGGAGACAAGGCCAAGATCAGGGTCTACGAGGAGCTGGGCGTCGGCGGCATGAAGTTCCTGGGATATGAGACCACCAGGGCCTCCTCTTTAGTGGTAGGTCTTATTGTAAAGGGTGAGGCCGTAAGCCAGGCTTCCAAGGGGCAGAGCGTCGAGGTCGTTCTGCGGGAGACGCCCTTTTACGCCGAGGGGGGAGGTCAGATAGGCGACGCAGGCGAGATTATAGGAAGCAGCGGCAGGGTGCGTGTCCACGACACCCAGAATCCTATTTCTGGGGTAATCGTTCACTTGGGCAAGGTGGAAGAGGGCGCAATCTCCGTGGGGGATACCTTGGAGGCGATAGTAGACGACACTCTTAGGGGTGACACGGCCCGCAATCACACCGCCACCCATCTTGCCCACGCTGCATTGCGTCAAGCGCTGGGAAGCCACGTTCGGCAGGCCGGTTCGCTGGTAACACCGGATAGACTACGCTTCGACTATACCCACGTCAGCCCTCTGACTCGGGAGGAGCTCCATCAAGTGCAGCATCTGGTGAACGGAAAGATCAGGGAGAATGTGCCCGTCCATAAGCGCGAGACCACCTACAGGACGGCCATCGATGAGGGGGCATTGGCCTTCTTTGGCGATAAGTACGGCGACAAAGTGCGGGTGGTAGAGGTATCCAATGGAGCGAGGTTTAGCCTGGAGGTCTGTGGCGGAACTCACATAGACCACACGGGTGAAATAGGCGTCTTCTACATCTTGTCGGATTCCAGCATAGGCTCTGGGCTGAGGCGCATCGAAGCGGTTACTGGTCGGGCCGCTGAGGCGCTGGTATCGGAGCGTCTAAACATCCTCGATAACCTCTCAAGAGATCTGCAGGTCACCATTTCAGAACTGGAGAGTCGAACTCAGTCCATAGTCGATGAAAGAGACGAGGCCAGAAAGCGAGCCGAGGCCCTGGAAAGGACGATACTGAAGCTCCAGGTGAAGCAGTTCAAAAAGAAGAGTTTGTCGGGCGTCAACGCATATGCCGAGGCCATTTCGGTATCTAGCGTAGAGACACTCAGAGAAGTGGGAGATTGGCTCAAGAACGACCTGAAGAGTGGCGTAGCGATTCTAGGGACGGCACTTAATGGCAGGCCGATATTACTTGTGATGTGCACGTCGGACTTGGTAGATAAGGGTTTCAACGCGGGGAACGTTGTCAGGGAGGCGGCCAAGGCCATGGGCGGTGGTGGTGGCGGACGACCCGAACTGGGCCAGGCCGGCGGCAAGAATCCAGATAAACTGAAGGACGCAATAAGGGCAGCGGAAGAGCTAGTTAATAGCTGGGGGAGATCGCTCTGAGGATTCTGGGCCTAGACGTAGGAGAAAGGCGAATTGGGGTATCCATAAGCGACGCCGAAGGTATTTTGGCTTCGCCTCTGACCACTATCAGCCGATCTACGCTGGAAATGGACATAGAGACAATCCTGGGTCTGATGGAAAAGAACGACGCTCAAGAGATAGTTGTAGGAATGCCGTTGTCCCTGAACGGTCGCGTCAATGCCCAAGCAAAAGCCACGGAGCGCTTTCGCCGCGCTTTATCAGGAAAAGCATCGATTCCCATAAGACGATGGGACGAGCGTTTTTCCAGTCAGGAGGCGGAGTGGAGGTTAAGGGAGGCGGGGGTCAAACCGTCTCGTGACAAGGGGCGGATAGATTCCGCAGCCGCTGCGATAGTACTGCAGTCGTATTTGGACTCTAAGAGAACTAGACCGTAAGGAGTATCTTTAGATGACGAAGCTGGTAGGCATTTTGGGATATCCTCTAGGCCACTCCATTTCTCCTGCATTCCAACAGGCCGCTTTTGACTACTATGGCTTGGATGTAAGGTACGAGGCGTGGGAGACGGCGCCGGAGGATCTGGAAAAGACCCTCGGCAAGCTAAAGGGGTCCGACTTTTTGGGAGCCAACGTTACCGTGCCTCACAAAGAGGCGGTCGCTCCCCATCTAGACCAGATTGACGACCGGGCCAAGTCGATCGGTGCGGTCAACACCATCATTAACCGTGACGGGTCTCTCGTCGGCTACAACACCGATATACATGGGTTTCTTAGGGCGCTCACTCAGGATGGGGCATTTAGTCCCAAAGGCAAGTCCGTGTTGGTCATGGGAGTTGGAGGGGTCGCCAGGGCCGTCTGCATCGCCCTGGGGCAAGAGGGGGTAGCATCCATTGCTATGACTGACATTATCCTGGAGCGTGCCCAGACCATGGCTGGAGAGCTTCAGGCGTGGGTTTCTCAGGTAGACGCCTTCTTTCCTGAACCTGAAGTGCTGGCTCGGACCGCTCCCAAAGCCGACCTCATTGTCAATTGCACCCCATTGGGTATGAAACATTCCCAGACGGAAAAGGAAACGCCATTGACTTGGGACATGATATCAGCCGATGCTCTAGTCTACGACCTGGTGTATAATCCCCCAGAGACGCCTCTATTAAGGGAGGCCAAAAGGGCGGGAGCGAGGATATTGTACGGCCTGCCCATGCTTGTATATCAAGGCGCCGAGTCTTTCCGACTATGGACTGACAGAGATGCCCCTATAGAGGTGATGTTCAAAGCTGCGAAGGAGGCTCTGGGCATATGAATAGCATCCCATCCTGAAGAGGGATGGAATATTAGACGACTTGGCCGAGGACTCTTCGCTTCGCTCAAGAATGACAGTGGGTTTTCGTCCTTCGACTCCGACAAGTCGGGATCAGAATGACATGACGAGCCATGGCAGGCTCAGGGCGAGGGGAATAGCGGCTCAAATTGGTTTTCACCCCATCTTGAAGGATGGGGCATGTCGAAGGAATGCGTTGGAGGTAGCCTTATAAATATGCAGAATTTTCGGTTCTTGACTGCTGGAGAGTCTCATGGGCCGGCGCTAACCATAATCGTAGAGGGGGTACCTGCTGGGCTGTCCATATCGGAGGACTACATAGCGACCCAGTTGGCTAGGCGACAGAGGGGTTACGGCCGCGGCGGTCGCATGAAAATCGAGCGGGACAGGGCCCAGATTCTCTCGGGAGTCCGACATGGCTATACCTTAGGGTCGCCAATCGGGATGCTAATCGAGAACATGGACTTCGCCAACTGGACAAATCAGATGGCGAACCATCCTGTTGACGAGGAGATCAAGCGGGTGACCCGCCTTAGACCTGGCCACGCCGACCAGCCTGGGGTGATGAAGTACGGACATCACGATGTACGAAACATATTAGAGAGGGCCAGCGCACGTGAGACCGCGTCCCGTGTGGCGGCAGGAGCGATAGCCCGCCGCTTTTTGGAGGAGTTCGGCATAAGGTTTCATAGCCATGTGATATCGATAGGTAACGTGGAGGTGTCGTCGCCGCAGACCATCGACTGGGAGCAGGTGGAGGAGTCTCCAGTGCGCTGCGCCGATCCAGAGGCCGCAAAGGAGATGATGGCTCTTATCGACAGAGCCAAGGAGGCTGGCGACACGGCGGGTGGCGTCTTTGAGGTCATTGCGGAGGGTGTCCCAGTAGGGCTGGGCAGCCACGTCCACTGGGATCGGAAGCTGGACGGGCAGATAGCCCAACTGATGATGAGCATCAATGCTGTCAAGGGTGTAGAAATAGGGAGAGGGTTCGCTAACACGCGGCTCCCCGGCTCCAAGGTCCACGACGTAATTAAATTCTCTTCCAGTGAGGCCATGCCCTTTAGCCACCAGAGCAATAGGCATGGTGGCATAGAGGGTGGCATGAGCAGCGGCAAGCCAATAGTGGTGCATGTTGCGGTCAAGCCCATATCCACTCTGGAGAAGCCCTTGCCATCGGTCGATATAGACACAGGGGAGCGGGTGCAGGCCCACTATGAGCGAAGCGACGTCTGCCAGGTGCCGCCGGCGTGTGTCATAGGAGAGGCGTGTTTGGCCCTTGTCCTGGCCAACGCCTTCATGGAGAAGTTTGGCGGGGATCATGTGGAGGAGACGCGCCGCAACTATCGTGGATTTCTGGAGGGCCTTAGGCAGTTTGTTCCCAGCATCTCCTAATCGATAGGTGGAGAGTAGCCTCGGAAATAAGTTTGAATTGTCTAGCGCCTTTTCGATCCTCTGCTAAGGGACAGAGATGCCACGGCTTGTAAGAGTTAAGGGATATCTCCTAGATGCAAGCTGTGTTAGCATTGGTAGCAAAATTTCCATGTTTCAGGTGATTCGAATTGCATTCCAATATTTTTTTGACAGGGTTCTCTGGCACGGGGAAAAGCGTCGTCGGTAAGCTAGTGGCCAGTGCTCTGGGGTGGCGATATGTTGACACCGATGAGGAGATAGTTAATCGAGCAGGCAAGCCGATTGCCGATATCTTCTCCAAAGAGGGCGAGGGGCACTTTCGTGAGCTAGAGCTCAGGATGTTGAAGGAGGTCTGCCAGCGCAAGAATCAGGTGGTGTCTACAGGCGGCGGTATGGTCGTCAGTGAACTCAATCGAGAACTCATGAAATCTAATGGGATGGTGATTTGTCTAGAGGCCACGCCGGAGACGATCTACAAGCGCCTAGTTAACGAAATGGAAAACGAACAGGAGCCAGTGGTAAGACCGCTGCTAAGCGGTCCCGACCCTATGGAGCACATACGAAGCCTGAAAGCGCAACGGCAGGATATCTATGGCGATTGCCATTGGACGATACGCACGGACTATCTTACTGAGACGGAGGTCTGTAGCGAGGTCATTCGCGGCTGGCAGGTAGTCGGTAGCCGGCTTTCCAAGGCGCATCGACAAGACCCCGATCTGGCGGCCGTGGTCAATACCTCAAACGACAATTGTCCTATCTACGTGGGCTACGATATATTGGACACCGTTGGCCGGAGAGTGAAGGACTCCATCGGCATTGAGGGCGCCTATTTAGTTACCGACGAGAACGTATATAGAAAAGGTCGTCGTGTGCAGGTCTCTTTAGAAGCATCTGGCATTCCCACGCACACGTTCATCATGCCTCTTGGTGAGCAGAACAAAAGTCTAGGTATGGCGGACCGCATTTATCAGTGGCTTACTGGCCTGAAGGCGGAGCGTCGTCATCTTATTGTTGCGGTGGGTGGAGGAGTTGTTGGTGATCTGGCTGGATTTGTAGCTGCTACGTTTCTCAGAGGGATGCCTTTTGTTCAGGTCCCAACCAGCCTGGCGGCCATGGTAGACGCCTCCATTGGAGGCAAGGTGGCGGTCAATCTGCCTCAGGGTAAGAACCTTGTTGGAGCCTTCCACCAACCTCGCTTTGTCCTGGCAGACGTAGGTGTTCTGGAAACCCTTCCTAAACGGGAGCTCCTTTCAGGGTGGGCGGAGGCCATCAAACATGGGCTTATCCTCGATAGAGAGTTGCTGGAGACATTTGAGCAATATGCGGACGCAATTCTCGCTCTGGAACCGGAGATAACAACCCGGGTCATTCGACGAAGCATGGCCGTCAAGGCTCAGGTGGTATCTCAAGATGAAAAGGAGACCCTTGGATTGCGAATGTTGCTGAACTACGGCCACACTATAGGCCATGCCCTGGAGACGGCAACGGGCTACGAAGGCCTACTTCACGGTGAAGCCGTAAGCATAGGCATGATGGGCGCGGCTCAGATCAGCAACAAGATGGGTTTGCTCTCCTCTGATGATGTGGAGCGACAGAGTCGTCTCCTTGAGAGGTTTGGGTTGCCTTTGTCATGTCCAGAAACCGACCTGAATCAAATAAATGACGCCATGCTGCTGGACAAGAAGACCCGTGGGAAGTCCATTAGGTGGGTGCTCTTGGAGGATATTGGCAGCGCTGTAGTAAGGGCCGACATACCGACTCCAATTGTCCAAGAGGCACTATATAATCTGACACAGCAGTAGGTGGGGTGATCGAAGGTTTGTTCAAACACTTACTGGACAAGAATCTTAAACAGAACGCTGGCAATTACGTGGCACAGAGCCTATTGGCCACGGGTGCCCTCCTGCTAATCCTTACTCTAGAAGATGCGTTAGCCAGGGTAGCAGCCGTGGCGGCGGTAGCCTCCTCGACGTTCTTAATATTCGCTGTTCCTCACAGCATAGCGGCATCACCTAGACGCGTTATTGGAGGACATCTAGTGGCAGTAATCGTCGGTTCTTTATTTGCTCTTCTTCTGAGTACGTCCGTTTTTGAGGGGCAAGAAGCGAGTCCAGATACCTTTTGGACTTGATGGCCGCTGTTGCTGTGGGGCTGACCATATTTTTAATGGTAGTCACCAATACCGAACATGCGCCCGCTGCGGGAACTACTCTAGGATTGATTGTGCATACCTATAGCTGGACCATGCCAGTGTTTGTGCTCAGTAGCGTAACAATCCTTTCCATCATACGCCTGGCGCTACGTCCATATCTAAAGAACCTCTTGTAGTATTAGGCCTTTCTCAGGATACTCTATCTCAAGAAATGGGTAGCGACTCCAACAATGCCGGCGATGAGCACCAGGTAAATCGCCAATTTCCTGAAGATGGTAGGGTTGATTCTGGCTAGCAGCTTGGTAGCGAGATAGAAACTGAAGAGCACAACAGGCAAGAGCACAAGGTCTAATCCTAAAGACCTGGCATTTATTACACCAGAGGCGGCGAATGAAATTACCGTCAAGGTTTCGAGGCATATGCTGGCTACACTGAGGGTGGACCTGAAGGTCTCCCTGCTCCATTTCTGGTTCAACATGAACAGCACCATAGGAGGACCAGAAATGCCGGTGCTTGAATAGAGTGCCCCTGCGGCTAGTCCAGTTATGGCGCTGGCCAGCCGCTCCCTGGATATTCGAACTGTGTACCCAGTGATCATAAGGAGGCTGGAGACCATCACCACTGAGAGGACGAATAGCCTCAATGTATCCGAGCTGATTGTCAGTATTATAAAGGTTCCTAATGGAATGCCGACGGCTCCGGCCAGCACAATAGGAGCGACTTTCTTTATCTCAATGTGCTGCCAAACCCTGGACAAAATTAGAGCATCGATGACAATCTGGATGGGCACGGCGATGGCCACTACTAGCTTGGCGTCCAACATAAGGACTAGTAGCGGAATGGCCAAGAGACCGAATCCAAATCCTGTGGAACCCTTCACTAGAGCAGCGACAAAGGCCACAAGCTCAGCCAGCAGCAGGATATGGAGCGGCACGCCAAAGATTTCCATGAGGTCTTTCTTATTGGTGGGGTAGTCCGCCCAATTGTAGCAGGCTGTCGGTTTGGAGCAAAGCATTAGCTACTATTTATTGCTTGCCTTCCTTAGATGTCTTGGCCTACCATTGACGAACAGGGCATCGCTAGTATTTCTAAGTCAATAAAGCAGCAAAATGAACGAGCACTTTCAAATAGAGGCGACCGACGGTTTGGCCAGAGCTGGGGTGGTCCATACGTCCAATGGAGATGTTCACACGCCGGCCTTCATGGCGGTGGCCACACAGGGCTCTGTGAAGGCGCTGACGCCCAGCGATCTGAAGGCGCTTGGGGCGACCATTATACTTGGGAACACCTACCACCTCTATCTGAGACCTGGCATGGAGGTTATTCAGAAGATGGGGGGCTTACATAGGTTTATGAGCTGGGAAGGGCCTATGCTGACCGACAGCGGTGGCTTTCAGGGTTTCAGCCTACAGCACCTGAGGAAGATAGACGAGGACGGCATCCACTTCAAGTCTCACATAGATGGCAGCCTCCATACCTTGACTCCAGAGTTGTCCGTACGATATCAGGAGACCCTTGGCGCCGATATCATAATGCCTCTAGACGTTTGCGCTCCCCATACCGCTGATAGGAGCGCTGTCAGAGATGCAATGGAACGAACTCATCGGTGGATGGCTCGCTGTATGAAGGTCCACAAGAGAGGAGACCAGGCATTGTTTGGCATAGTGCAAGGGGGATTCTACGATGACCTGCGACGAGAGTCGGCTAAGTTTATCACCTCGCTAGATGTGCCTGGATATGCTATTGGAGGGCTTAGCGTAGGAGAGACCAAGGAGCAGATGTATGGGATCCTTCAGTTCACTACGGGCTTGCTGCCTCAAAATAGGCCTCGCCACCTGTTGGGGATCGGCTCTCCGGAAGACCTAGTGGAGGCTGTTTACTATGGCATAGACCTGTTCGACTGCGTACTTCCCACCAGGATAGCGCGCAATAGCGCTCTGTTTGTCCGTGAGGGCAGGCTCAATGTAGACACCGCATCCTACAGGTCCAAGGATGGCCCTATCGAGGAGGACTGTGACTGCCATACTTGCCGAAACTTCTCCGTGGCCTACGTCCACCACCTGTTCCGAGCTAGGGAGCTGCTGGCGTACCGACTGGCGACCATTCACAACTTGAGGTTTATCATAAGGCTGATGGAGGAGATGAGGCAGTCGATAGCTCAGGGGACATTCGGTTCATACCGAAAGGCTTTCCGGGAGCGATATACGCCTCCGGACGAGAAAACTCGGCGGATTCAGAAGGAGAAGTGGCTACAGTCGGTGGGACGGACTAAGGATTCTTAGTAGTCCTCACACTTCGACAAGCTCAGTATGAGCGGGTGGTGGTAGGCGACGCGAAGAATGGCCAGAATGGGTTAGCCGCCGGCGATGGCAGGGACTATGCTCATCTCGTCCCCCTCTTTAATGAGAGTGTTCAGGCCTTGCAGGTGTCTTACATCCTCGCCGTTGACGTAAAGGTTGATGAAGTTTCTCATCTGACCATTAGCGTCGAAGAGACGTTCTTTGATGCCTGGGAATTGGGAGTCCAGGTACTCTATGCACTCTTGCACATTAGTCCCCTTGATCTCGACCTTGTCCTGGCCATTGGTCACCTTACGTAGGGGAGTAGGGATCCTAATAAAGGTGGACATACTTAGCCTATCTTCCTTGGCTTAGAAATCTGAGCGCCGCCTGCAACGGCGGGCACTATGCTGATCTCATCGCCGGATTTTACTGGGGTCTGCAGACCGTCTAAGAAACGAGCGTCTTCGCCGTTAACGTATACATTCACGAAATTCCTCAACTCTCCAGCTTCGTCACAGATGCGCTCTTTTATGCCGATGTGCTCGGCTTCAAGGGAATCGATAACTTGGAGCAGGGTATCGCCTTCAACGGATACCTTATCTTGGTCGTTGGTTATCTTACGCAGCGGGTTCGGAATTCTCACCACTACACTCATTAAAAGTAAGCCTCCTATTGGAACTCACACTTATATTTGGAACGTCTATGATTCGATTTTTTTCTATCGGGTTTCGGGTTAGGCAAGTCTTACTCGTATCCTGAGGATCTTTGAATATTCATTACGATGATATTACTATTCAATCTCTGCGCTTTTTCGACCCCATGCTGAAGCATGTGGCATCGATGCCTCCGCCTAGAGGCGGAGGTCGAGTAGCCGTATCGTAAATCGTCTATTTATTTTCTCAATAACCATGAGAATACGACATCGTACCTGATTTGGGTTCAGCCTTCAATAACGTCTCCGCTCACTGGGTCTATGCGAACTCCAACAGAGTCTACCCATGCAATCCCTTTGTCGATTTCCTCTTCTGGGCCTGTCAGCTCCAAAATAACCCAGCCCATATCCTCTCGAACATCGGCCCTGCGAATGTTGGTAACAATCTTAAACTTCTGTCCGAGGTTGTAGATTACAGGCTCTACAATTAAATCTGGAGGAAATGTAAATTTTACACGTTTTTTACTCATAAAGTATCATCCCTCGTCCTTCGTATAGGCTATTTTCGACCATTAAGGGCTGCTTCAAAGGACTCCATGGTGGGCTCTATGGTGAGAAGACTGACGTAGTCCTCCACCACTTCTTGGGTCTTAAGGCCATTGCCTGTAATGTATGCCACGGTGACCTCATCTTTGCCTATCAGACGCGCTTTGACCAAATGCTTGAGGCCTGAAATGACAACGCCGCCGGCCGTCTCTGTAAAGATGCCCTCGGTCTCGGCCAGTAGCTTGATGCCCTCGAAGACCTCCTCTTCTCGAACGGCGTAGGCGCTTCCTTTGGACGCTTGAGCAGTCCTCATTGCGTAGAAACCGTCTGCTGGATTGCCTATGGCAAGGGACTTGGCTATTGTATTGGGTTTAACTGGCCTGATGTGGGGATCGCCTCGTTGATAGGCCTCTACTATAGGAGCGCACCCCTCTGCTTGAGTTAGATGCATCTTTGTCTTTACAGGGCCGATTAGTCCCAGATCGGCAAGCTCATTGAACCCCTTCCATATTTTCGTGTACAGAGAGCCTGATGCGGCGGGAACCACAGCGTGGTCGGGAGTGCGCCAACCTAGCTGCTCAGCCACTTCATATCCCAAAGTCTTACTGCCCTCGGAGTAGTAGGGTCTCATGTTTATGTTGACAAAAGACCAGTGGTAGTTGTCGGACACCTCGCTGCACAGGCGATTGACCATGTCGTAGCTGCCGTTAACGGCTAAAATGGTCGGGCCGTATATGGCGGTGCCTATGATCTTGCCCCTTTCCAGATCGGCTGGGATGAAGACGTAGGCCTTTATTCCTGCCCTGGCTGCATGAGCGGCTACGCTACAGGCAAGATTTCCTGTGGACGCACAAGCGATGGCGTCGAATTCGAACTCTAGCGATTTGGTGGCAGCCACGGAGACGACTCTGTCTTTGAAAGAGAAGCTAGGATTGACGCTGTCGTTCTTTATATAAAGCTCATTAAGCCCTAAGAGGCGACCCAGGTTTTTGGCTTTAATAAGGGGCGTAAAGCCTGTGGCAATGTCTACGGCGTTCTCCGCGTCAACGGGAAGTAGGTCGGCGTATCTCCACATAGTCAGAGGCCCTTCCGATATGCTCTTCCTGGTGAGTACCTTTGCTATGGCCTCGTAGTCATAGGTAACCTCAAGAGGCCCAAAGCAGAACTCACAAACGTTTAGAGGCTCTATGGGATACTCACGGCTACACTCTTTGCAGCGTAGGGCCTTCACGTAAGGCAAGGTCGATCCTCCGATGTTCACTGGTTAGACGGGCTAATATTAAAGCAACCCCATTTCCTTTTGGAAGAAGGGGCCTTAAAGAATGGTAGCAGTGGGCATATAGCATGTCAAGGAAGAGTGGGTTTCTCTAGATATTGGGCTAAGACCTTTTGCCGTTTGGCTCAGTAGGATACAATCCTATTCGGCATGACACCTCAACCCGAAGGATACCAACCACCTAAGCCATCTAGGTCTCTAGGGCTCTCTCGTTTGCGTACGCTGGAGGCATTCAACAATCCCAACTACCGTTTCTTCTGGCTTTCGGGCGCATTCTCATACGTAAACCGTTGGATGGAGATCACGGTAATTGCGTGGCTGGTGTTAGAGCTAACCGACTCTCCTTTTCAGGTTGGCCTGATTGGGATATATAGATGGGTACCGATGCTGCTTTTGGGACCGCTTACAGGCGCTATTTCAGATCGTCTGAACCGGAAGCTGCTCCTAATTGGAGGCCTTTTAACCAATTGCTTGGTGGCCGCCGTCCTGGCAGTGTTAATGCTACGCGGACTTGTGCAAGTATGGCACATAGCTATTGGAATGACTGCGGTGGGGCTTATGGGGTCTTTTGATTTTTCCTCCCGCAGGCCCCTCATGATGGACATAGTGGGGACGAAGCGCCTTGCCAATGGCATTGCCCTGGACGCCAGCGCTATGATGGGAAGCAAGATATTCGGACCCTTTATAGCAGGGGTGTTGATCGGAGCAGCGGGTGCAGGATGGGCCTATGTTCTAATAGCGTCCTTGTATTTGGTAGGCTTTCTGCTACTCATGTTGGTGCGAGTTGAAGCGCAACGGCCAGCAGTGGAGCGGGGGCCAATATTGAAGAACGCGCTACAGGGGATTGGTCATGCTGTGAGCAACCCGACCATATCTAGGGTGCTCGCTATCACGGTAATCATGAACCTGCTGCTATTTCCCTACGTACAGTTCGTTCCAGTATTCGCGAGAGACATATTTGAGGTGGGGCCTTTCTTGATGGGACTTCTCATGTCCGCTGACGGGGCCGGCTCGTTCATGGGAGCAATAGTGGTCGCCTCCTTAATCTTGGCGGCGAAGAGTTATGGCCGCCTATTTATCATCGGTTCTGCAGGAGCAATGACACTATTGCTTTTATTCTCTCTTTCGGACAATTATGCTCTTTCATATCTAATATTGCTTCTAATGGGACTAAGCATTTCTGGTTTTGGCACTATGCAGAGTCTGATCATATTGAGGTCTTCAACACCTGAGATGAGGGGAAGGATGATGGGGATTCTAGGTCTGGCCATTGGAGTCATGCCCTTTGGCCTGCTTCTGATAGGATTTCTGGCCGACACCTTGGGAGCTCCGATGGCTGTGACTATCAACTCCTCTGTTGGCCTACTGAGCCTGGCAGCAGTCGGAGGAATGTCTCCTGTTTTGTGGAGACCGCCAGCGCAGGCGCAGGAGACAAAGGCTCAGGAGGGCACTTAAAGGAAACTTTGCCCAAGCTATCGAGTTGCCAGTGCAGCCAGTCTGGAATAGTGTAAGATACGGGTGGGATCAACGGTTGTCTAGGCGTCTCGCAAGATATTAATCACAAGGTACAGCAACAGGGCTATGACAACATACCACAAAAGCCTTCTGGGGGTGATTCTCATGTACAACCAACTCTAGGTTAGGCAAGCACATTCTGTAAAGGCTGATTCGTAATAGGCATAAGGATAACTCTATGGGATACAGATTGATAGCCCTCGATATAGATGGCACCATTCGAGACAGGGACTACGCCATATCCGAACGAACCAAAAACGTCGTCGCTAGGGTAAAGGCAAAAGGTGCTCTTGTCACTCTAGCCACCGGAAGGTCGCTTTCCTCATCTCTACAATTTGCCACGGAGCTAGGGCTTAATGAGCCAATCATAAACAGTCAAGGTACGTTGGTGTCGGATCCAGTCGACAAGCGAACCTTATGGTATCGGCCTATGACAACTGAGATGGCTCGTGAAGCCCTAGAAGCCCTTTCAAACTACGACCTTCAAGTACTTATGTTCTTCACTGATGAGGTTCTGGTAAAGGATATGACGCCGTGGGTTCAGGGCTACGCCAATAGAACCGGCGCTAAAGTGCGAGCCGTGGGGAACTTGGCAAGGGTCGCAGATGAGGAGCCTATGAGACTTGTCGTCGTGGGAGAAGCAATGGAGATGGATAACGTGTCCAGAGAGCTTAAGTTCCATCTTGATTCCTCCCTTTATATAACTAGGTCCCTTCCTACATTCTGTGAGATCCTTCATCCAGAGGGAGGGAAGGCAAAGGCTTTGTCCTGGTTGTGTCACTGGGCCGGGGTTTCCCCTGAAGAGACCATCGCTATCGGCAACGGACCTGATGATGTAGACATGGTTCGTTGGGTTGGCAAAGGTGTGGCTATGAAAGGCTCGCATCCTGAACTCTTAGATGTCGCTGACATGGTAGCGCTATCGGTACAAGAAGACGGCCCCGCCAAGCTACTGGAGAGGCTTTTAGAAGAGGGTCTCATAGGCAGGTAAGTACTCAGTTCAGAATGCCAATTTTACATAGGGCAACCTAATCTAGGGTAAAACAAACATTATAAGTATGGGCCGCTCTTTGTATACTAGGCTCTCGCAAGGCATGGGGAAATAGCCATCCAGAACTCAATCTTGAATCTGCAGGTGCTAGCAAACCCTCGATTCCGAGGGTTCGTTATATTATCCTCGCTGCTGGTGCTGTATGCCAATCTCAGGGTTGTCTTCAGCATTTACGTCTTCGATATCTCAGAAGTAGTCCTCACCATCGCAAGTTTAAGCGTGTCTGGTCTCCTTCTAGTCTGGGCCCTTCGAATAGATAGACTCTCCCTCAATGCTCTGGGTATAAGGCGACAGGGTGCCTTTACACAAGGGCAGGTAGGTCTGATTTTTGGCGCTATGCTTGTGCTGCCTGCCGTCCTATTCTTGGCCTTCCCACCTTCCGGTGTGCCAAGTATATCTGTGGGTGGGGTACAGGCCTTAGGTCGAGGCGAGTTATTCCTTCAGATCTTCTTAAGAATGCCTCTGGGCACAATCATCATCGAGGAATTGGCCTTTAGGGGGATACTTCTGGCCAATCTGAAGCGTTTTACCACAGTGCCCTGGGCTATCATTGGCTCCAGCGCTGTATTTGCCGTATGGCACATCGGGGTCAACTTTCACATAATGGAGACATCTCTAAAATCGAACCAGGACATCGTAGCTGTGGTCACTTTTGCGGGACTATATCTAGGCGTGTTCTTTGCGGGCTGCATATGGGCAGCATTAAAGGAGTTGACAAACCATCTGGCGGCTCCAATGGTAGCTCACTGGGTGGTTAACAGTGCGATGTTTGTGGTGGTGTTCTTAAACTCGGGCAAGGTGTCCTAGAGGCTACTCTGGCCCCAAGAGCGAAGTTAATTGCTTTTCTTGGCCAAATATTCCTGCAAGC
The DNA here is from genome assembly GCA_965249025.1 of Dehalococcoidia bacterium. Taxonomy (GTDB): domain Bacteria; phylum Chloroflexota; class Dehalococcoidia; order Lucifugimonadales; family CAYTFF01. The sequence goes on from OZ252215.1 coordinate 834,347, forward strand.
TGTTTAGCCCCTTCTCATCCAGGATACGCAGCAGACCTTTGTTGATGTTTCTTGCTACCGTAGGGCCCTCATAGATCAGTCCTGTAAAGAGCTGCAGGGAGTCGGCTCCGGCCTCGAAGGCTTTCCAGGCATATTCAGCAGAGAATATGCCTCCGCAGGCGTTAATGGCTAGCCTGTTGCCGCACTCCCGACGTATCTGAGCAACTGAGGTCAACATATCGTCGAAAATTGGTTTGCCACTTAGGCCGCCGCTGCCAACCTTCAGCCTTTTGTCTTCTGTGGGTCTTGTGTTAACGGCAGTGACGCCATCGACGTCACTATCGACGCATAGATTTGCCAGCCTTAAGACTCTTTCCTTCATCTGCGTATCCCCGCCATACGGCGGCAGCTTTACAAATAGTGGCTTTTTTCTAGCTTCGTTGACCTTGTCGATTAGCTCTTTGAATAGTTCCGGGTCTTGGAAGGCCTTAATTCCCTGAGTGTTCGGTGAGCTTATGTTCAACTCTACTCCACTAACCAAAGGCTCCAGACGTCTGTGGCACTGCACGTATTCGTCTACTGACAATCCAGCTACGCTGACAAGGATCGGCTTATCTACAAAGACAAATCTCTCTAGCTGACGGGCCGCATATTCTAGCCCCTGGCTAGGAAAACCAAGGGAGTTCAATATGGCCTTATCCGAGGCCAGCCTACGGAGTCGTGGTCTAGGGTTTCCTGAACGCGGATTTAAGGTCACGGTACCCCCAACGGAATACCCAAACCCTAGGTTCATAATGGAGGATATAAAGCGGCAATCTTTGTCGTAACCGGCTGCCAGTCCCACTGGGTTTGATAAATTTATACCGGCTATCTTTACCTGGAGCCGGTCATCCATGACTTGGAAGAAGGGAGAGGTAAACCTCCAGATAAACTCTCGCACCATGAGGGTATCTGCCAGCTTTTGAGCTACTTCAGGAGGTAAGCTGAAAAGAAGAGGGCGTAGGAGAAATTTGTATAGGTTGACGATCATAACATAGCAATAATACAATCTTGAGGCCGTTACGGCGATAGCTTTATGTATGAATGAATTTCCATTCTTAGTATAATAGACCCATAACCAACGAAGGGGCTAAGATATGGAACTTGATTTTGAGAGAGGTGAGAGGGCTAGACCCAGGGGACATGCCATATTGTACTTTAGAAGCGCCTCGGACAACGATGAGGTCTGGGCGACTTACTTAATGGCCTTGCCTATCTCGGTGGATGTCTCTAAGTATGTTCCTCCATTTCTCTCATCGCAGATGGGGGACTTGGGTTCCACGGAGCTCTCAGCCTTTGCCTTTCCACCCGTTCCAGAAAAGCTCCTCAGCCACCGAGAGATCCAAAGGTTAGCCAAGTTGAGGGATGACGATGTGGTGTACGGAGGAGTGACGAATACCGAGGATGTGACCTCCTTGATGTACATGGTAAATGAGATAGTTCGCCGCTACGCAGAAGCCTACTCCGCTATCGCTAAGGAGGCCGAAGCTGAAGAGAAGGGCCTTGAAGAGCACGGATATCAAGAAGTTATTTACAGCCTGATGAGCGAAAACGACCGTTTAGCGGAGTTAAGCAAGCTGGTGGGAAAGCTAAGATATGCTATAGACGGAAAGGACTTAACGCTTATTAGGGAGACGGAGGGAGAGATTCATGTCCTTTCTAGGCATCTACCTGAGAACCACCAAGTAGCCGATATAATTGAGGCGGCTAGAGCGCCCGGCGAAAAGGGCAACAAGTTAGCAGACTTGTACATCCGGAGATGCTACCTGATGGCCCACGAGGAGTACGAGGCTTTGCAGGAGGTTGAGGAACAGATCCAGGCTCTGAAGTCCTCAGAGCAGAATTCTGGTTAATCCCACACTAGGTGGGTCGGTTCTCTCAGACTGACGCACCCCGTAGAGGAAGGTCACAAACTGGATGTGCTGCCTTACCTGGGCGTAGGCGGGTTCGTCGCGACGAAAGAGGTCGGGGTTTTTCCAAATTCCAAGGACACGTAATAGGTAAACAACTGAAGTGGAACTACATATACTAGTGGACTCCAGATATCGGACACTGGCGGCATATAGATTATATCTGCGGCCTCGCTTGCAAGCCCCTTGTCGCCATCGGGCACCAGGGCCAGCGATGAGGCACCTATGATGGAAAAGGCCAGGGCCATCTCTCTAGCCCGCGGGTAACCCTGCCCTAGAGGAGCAAGGAGGGTTAGCAGCGTCTTTGGGTCGCTGGAAAGGAAGGGACCGTGGAGTAGCTGCTCCATCTGAAACCCCTCTGTAATGGCATAGCTTGCCTCCTTCATCTTCAGGGCTGCCTCGTAAGCCGTGGCTCTGTTTCCGCCCCATCCTGTGAAGTAGAACCTGCTGCTCCTGGCGTACTTTGAGGCCATCTCGCTGATTTGTGGCTCTTGGCTAAACACCCTCTCAATTGTCTGGGGCAGCGACATCAATTGGCTTTCAAGGCTTTTCGCTGCGATGGGATCTGTGTGTCGGCGCAACTCTACCGCCAGAAGGCCAAAGACAGCCAAGGCAGAGGTGTAGCTGATGGTAAAGGCCGCCGATTTTCTCTTTCGCAGGTCTGCAACACTAAATCCGCGTGCTGCACTGTAGGTTCTGCTTCGGAGCTGCTAAGACAGATAGTAAGAGCACCTACCTTCTTGGCCATATCTAGTGCCTGGAGGGGGCTGCCCTTGGCTCCTGAGTGGGTGATTATTACGACTGCATCTTCCGTCCCCAATGGCGGAGGATAGGCCACGAACTCAGCGGCGTTCCATGCTTTAGCCTGATAATGCCAGCCGCCGACCTCTCGCATCCAGAACTCGGCCACAAGGGCAGCGTGCCACGAGGTGCCTATGCCGACCAGGTGGAGTCTTCGGCGCTTCAGTATCTGGGAGGCTGCCTCTTTGGCCTGGGTTGCCCTATCTGAGAGCATTTGCTGAACTCGCTCTGGCTGCAGTCTGATGGCGTCGTACATGTAGTATGGATGCCCTGTACGCGGCTGGGTAGTCAAGGTGTGTTCTCCTTTATTAAGTGGGGCTACCTCTCGTCCAACGCCGCCCGTAGTTGAGGTATGGATATGTTACCTCCACTCAACACCAAGGCTACCTTCTTTCCTTGTAGGCGGTCTCCTATTTTCATGGCCCCTGCTAGAGAGGCGGCGCCGGCGCCTTCCGCCAGATTATGGGTCTTCTCCAAGTGCAGCACGATGGCCTGGTCTATCTCCTCGTCGCTGACCAGCACAAAATCGTCCAGAAGGTCTCGCAGGATGCTCTGGGGAAACTCGAAGCCTATCTTGGTGGCCAGGCCCTCGGCGGAGGTCTGGTTGGGCACCTCTTCGATGTGGCCTGTCTTCCATGCTCGATATGCAGCAGGGGATTCTGTCGATTGCACGGCGATGACCTGGATGTTTGGATTAACGGCCTTCGCCACTATGCAGGCCCCGGACGCGCCGCTGCCGCCGCCAAGGGGCACGACGATGACGTCCACGTCAGGCAGATCTTCTATTATTTCGAGGGAACACGTAGCAACACCCGAAACGAGCAAGGGCTCGTTGCCCGGATGCACATACCGATAGCCCTCTTCTTTCGCTCGGCGCTCTATGTACTCCCTGGCGTCGTCAAACTTCTCGCCGTGAAAGACCACCTCTGCTCCCAGGTTTTGCATGGACTCTACCTTGCCGGGGTTAGCTCCCTCAGGCACCGCTATAATTACCTTGATTCCAAATATCTTGCCCGCGTAGGCAATGGACTGTCCATGGTTACCTGTGGAGGCACTGACCATGCCGCGCCTCCTTGTCTCTTCGTCCAGATGAGAGGCGAGATTAATGCCACCTCTGACCTTGAAGGAGCCTAGAACCTGATGGTTCTCGTGCTTTACATAGGTCTCAGCACCTATAATCTTGCTTAGCGACGGATAATGGTGGAGCGGGGTACGGTGAACGAACCTTGAGATGGTATTTTTTGCCTTGAGAACGTCCTTATTGGTTGGTCTTTCTAACAAGCGTATGCTCTCCTTAGTCAAGTTTCAATCCAAGTATCGAAGCTATTGTACACCTAAGTTTCGATACATCGAGGACAAGCCCCGACACGTCGGGATCAGAACGATGGTTCGGCCCCGACAAGCCGAGGGCAGGCAGGCTCACCATAAGTGGAAAAACATCGCACCGCACTATGAATTGTGCGGTATGTGTGTGGCGACAGATTCCTCAGAATGACAGGAAGTGGCCGGTTCACCCCCATCGAGGGGGAAGGGATATGTGTCCTCACATCTTCGGCTGCGCCCAGCAACTGTCTTCCCTTGCCAAAATGGAGCAGTTTGCAAACCAGCCTTCACGCCTTGACAGCCGTTACCAGGCTGGTACCATTGGCCTGATTCGATTCCACGGCTTAATGGAGACATTGTCAAGTGAATGATGGATACAGATCTCATATTCCAACTAGCAGAAGCGCAGTGTATACCAAGGGCGGGATTGTCTGCTCGGCATCGCCCCTGGCGGCATCGGCTGGGATAAACGTCCTAAAGGAAGGAGGCAACGCCTTCGACGCAGCCGTGTCAGTTGCCGCTGTTGAAGGGGTTACGGTTTCGCCCTGGTGCGGCCTAGGTGGAGAGCCATTCGCTCTCCTGCACCACGCAAGGTCCAAACGTCTCTATGGACTTACTGGCAGCGGCGCAGCGCCCAAATTAGCGACCAGGGACTACTTTATCCAGCGAGGCTATGACCTCATGCCGACGGAGGGGGCCATATCCGTAGCCATTCCAGGCGAGGTAGATTCGTACGTAGCGATATTGGAAAGGTTCGGAACACAGTCGCTGGAGAAGCTGCTGGAGCCGGCCATATGGTATGCCGAGGAGGGATATCCGATACCGCCACGCATGGCCATGCTATTTCGGCAGGCGGTGGATAAACTAAATCGCTTCCCTGAATCGACTTTCACCTTTACCAAGGAAGGAAAGCCCTATCTGGAGGGCGATGTCCTGGTCCAAAAGAACCTGGCTCGTAGTCTCCGTCGGGTGGCTCAGAGCGGCGCTGATGAGTTTTATAGAGGGGAATTGGCCAATGAGATCGTTAGCGCTATTCAGCAGGCTGGTGGTCTGTACACGCTAGAGGAGTTCGCATCTCATAAGACCATCCTCTACGAGGACCCGATTCGTACTGATTATAGAGGCTACACAGTCTATGAGACATCGCCGCCATCCCAAGGCTTGATTGTGCTGGAGATGTTGAATATCCTGGAGGGGTTTGACCTGGCATCGATGGGACTGAACACAGCGGAGTCCATTCACCTAATGGTGGAGGCCAAGAAACTGGCCTACGCAGACCGTCTTAAATACCTGGGAGACCCCGCCTATGCAAAGGCTCCAGTGGATGAGCTGCTTTCCAAAGAGTACGCCGAGGGACGCAGGCGGCTCATCGATACGAGGAAGGCTGCCTTCGAGGAAGAGGGAGGGCTAGCGCAGGCTGGCGTCCACAATGACAACACCACCTACTTCTGCGTAGTGGACGCAGAGGGGAATGCCGTATCGTTCATCCATAGCCTGTCTCACGTCTTTGGCTCTGGATTTACCGCCGGCGACACCGGCATCCTGATGAACAATAGGGTAGGGCGGGGGTTCAGCCTTAAAGAAGGCCATCCCAATGTGATAGAACCAGGGAAGCGTACTATGCACACATTGAACGCTTTCATGGTATTCAATAACGGGTCTCCTTACCTGATAGGAGGCACGCCAGGGGGCGACTCTCAACCTCAGTGGAACGTGCAGGTCATCTCGTCTATCATAGATTTCGGGTTAAATGTGCAGGAGGCCGCTGAAGCGCCTCGTTGGGTAAGCAGTCCCGGAACCGATTCTCACACTGTAAACCATCCGTTCAAGGTGCAGCTAGAGGGCGGGATGCCTGAAAGCGTGGTAGAGGATTTGAGGAGGCGAGGACACACGATGGGAGAATACCCGAAGGGCACCTTTCCCGGGGCGGTCCAGTTGATTATGATAGACCAGAAGAGCGGAGTTAGGATAGGCGGCTCCGACCCCAGGGCCGACGGTTATGCCGCTGCTACGTAAGGAAATTCAGCCGAGATGAAACTGTTCTTTGATGTTGATTATACGATTCTTGGCGTAGACGGAAGCCTGCGGCCTGGCACCCATGAGACCTTTCTTAAACTCAAAAAGGACGGACATCAGATATATATTTGGTCTGGAATCGGTGTGCGTACCCGCGAAGTGCAGAAACACAGCCTAGATAAATATGTGTCCGGCGTATTCAGGAAGCCTCTGGAGGACTTTGAGAAGGGTATGGAGGAAATTGGAATCCCGCTGTGGCCTGACCTTGTTGTCGATGATTATCCAGAAATAGTATCGACACTGGGCGGCATCAAGGTGAAGCCATACTACTTTGCCAGAAACGCCGACAAGGAGGAGATGGAGCGAATATATCGGATAATAGCGGACTATGTCAGAACGGGAACCTCAGACGACCCCGCATTTACGCCTCCTCGGGGAAATCATAAGGAGCAGCAAAATCAATGGTTGTAAAGGTACTCTCTTCTGATCTTGCCGCTAAGATAGCCGCAGGCGAGGTGGTGGAAAGACCTGCCTCTGTCGCAAAGGAGCTTATCGAGAACTCGCTGGACGCCCAGGCCACAAGCATAACCGTAGAGGTTAAGGGCGGGGGCGTAGACCTGATCAGGGTAACGGACAACGGAACGGGCATAGATTCCAGCGACGTGGATATTGTATTTCAGAGGCATGCCACCAGCAAGATTGCCTCGGTAAAGGACCTAGAGGCTATTTCGACGTTAGGATTTCGAGGCGAGGCATTACCCAGCATAGCTGCCGTCTCCCAGGTAACGCTGCTTACCCGCACTGACGATGAAGAGGCCGGCACCCTGGTGGAAGTAAAGAGCGGTGATATAGCTAGTAGGACTCGTCAGGGCTGCCCCGTAGGCACTATGGTAACGGTGCGAAATCTCTTCGGCGACATTCCAGCGAGGCGTAAGTTCCTTCGCTCTGAGGCCTCTGAGACATCTAGGATTCAGGCACTGGTAACTCGATACGCCATGGCATATTCGGAGGCGCGATTCAGCCTAGTCATTAATGACTCACAGGTGTTTGCCAGTCATGGCAGTAGCAGGCTAAGGGAGGTAATTGCCTCTGTGTATGGGCTTGAGGTCGCGGAGGCGATGCTGGAGATCGTATCGAATTCTGACGACCATCACGACGGCCCGACGGCGTCAGGACTGATTAGCACTCCTTCTATTACTAGGGCCAATCGCAGCTATATCACCTTCTTTGTTAACCGGCGCTGGGTGCAGAGTCGACTCTTGGGATACGCCCTAGAGCAGGCGTACCATGGCTTTCTCATAGAAAGGCGTTATCCCATAGCGGCTATCAACCTGACCATACCGCTTCACGAGGTGGATGTGAACGTTCATCCCGCCAAGACGGAGGTGCGGTTTCAAAGGGAAAGCCAGGTCTTTTCTGTCGTCCAGCGAGCAGTTAGGCAGACTTTGTCCAGCTTTTCGCCTATTCCGACAGTTGGCTCATCTGTGCTTCAAACATCGTCTGAATCAGAGAGGGGCCAAGCTCCCACATTTTGGCATAGGGAGCTGTCTAAGGAACAGGGACGTGAACGGGTTCAACCCCAAGAAACCTTAGATGCGCTGTCTATTTCGTCGTCACGGCCTTCGTTACCGATCAGGGGAGCGCTTCCTATATTAAGGCCCTTGGGACAGGTGCAAAACACCTACATAGTCGCCGAGGGACCAGACGGCATGTATTTGATAGACCAGCACGCCGCCCACGAGCGTATCTTATTTGAGAAGGTCGTCGAATCACTCAAGAAGAATATGTCGGAGACCCAGAGAGTGTTGGAACCCACAACCATCCAGTTGAGCCCGGAGCAAGGGGAGCTGGTTAGCACGCAAATGGAATTGCTGGCCCGCTCTGGACTTCAGGTGGAGGCATTTGGTGAGGGAACCTACCTAATAAGAGGCGTGCCCAGCCTCATCACCGACGCAAATCCCAGGGAGGCATTCCTGGGGATTCTGGACCTACTAAACGAAGGCGGGGGCTTTGAGGACTGGCAGGAGAGGCTTGCGTACTCCATTGCCTGTCACTCCGCCATCAGGGCAGGGAAGGCCCTCACTCAGGACGAGATGGCTGAGATGGTGCGCCAGCTTGAAGGGAGTCAGCAGCCCCATACTTGCCCTCATGGAAGGCCGACTATGATACACCTTAGCTCAGGACAACTGGAGCGGGAGTTTGGCAGAAGATAAAACCAGGCGGGTAATGGTATGGCGATCTCTCGTAGCTAATCAGCGGGGACTAGCCCATAGACTCCGCTGTTGCGCGATAGGATATACAGGTTTCCGTCTAGATCTTCACCAAAAGACGTTATGGACAGGTTGGTATCCACCAGCAGTCTATGTTCAGTGACCTTTTCACCATTGTATCGAAGCGCCCATATATTCCCGGAGCAGAAGTCACCGTACACATAGGCACCTCGTAGAGATGGCAAATCACCACGTCTATACACGTATCCTCCTGTGACTGAGCAGCCCTGGGAATGGCCATATTCCCCTATTGGCGGCTCCAATCCAGTGGTATCGCAGCCACTTCTTGGAGAAAAGCAGGAGCTCCCTTCCATGACGTTCCAGCCATAATTAAGGCCCTTCTTGACCACGTCTATCTCTTCCGTAGCGTTTTGACCCACATCGCCTACCCAAAGAAGGCCAGTATCCCTGTCGAAGGAGAAGCGCCATGGATTGCGAAGGCCATAGGCCCATATCTCCTCTCTAGCGCCGACCACGCCCACGAAGGGGTTGTCCTCTGGTATCAGGTATCTCTTATCCTGAGACACGCCAGTCACATCTATTCGGAGAATGGAACCTAAAAGAGTTGCGCTGTTCTGCCCGTTTCCCGTGGGGTCGCCACCGCTTCCGCCGTCGCCTAGGCCTATGTACAAATAGCCATCAGGTCCAAAGACCATCTGTCCACCGTTATGGTTTCCATAGGGCTGCGGTATCTCCATGATGATAAATTCACTGTCCTTATTTGCCATGTTGGGATTGCTTTTGTCGACTGAGAATCGGGAAACCACGGAGCGCCTAGGGTTTGCGGCGGAGTAATAGACATAGAAGTAGCCGTTGCTCGTGTAGTCTGGATGAAATGCCAGGCCAAGAAGGCCCTCCTCGTTGTTCCTTTCGCTGACTTGGTCGGAGATATTCAGAAAGATGAGGGACTCGGCGGCCTGCTGGTCGTTAGGAAAGATACGGATGATGCCGGCTTGTTCTGTGACGAATATACGATTGGTTTTATCATCGGGTTGAGCCAAATTAGTCAACCTTTGGAAGGATAGATTAGAAAACCTACGCTCGACACGCATGGCCCTCAGAGGTTGAGAGGGCTCGCCTGATGCAATGGTCGTTGGCGTATTCCTGTCGCCAGAATTGGACGTCGCTGTTGGAGATGTGGCTACGGTTGGGACTGGGCTTGGCTTAGCACGGATTCCAGGAGGCTGACTGTTACAGGCGGCCAAGAGGACTACAACGATTACGAACAAGGGGATGTAGTATAGATTGCCTGGATAAGGGCTGATCTTCAAGGCGATGAGGTGCCTAGCTGCCGCTTCTCAAGGCTACTTTGGTCGCGCGGCGCATCTCTCTATCGGCCTCTTTCTTTGCTATGTCTCTGCGTTTATCGTACATCTTCTTGCCCTTGACCAGGGCCAACTCCACCTTGGCTACGTGGTGTTTAATGTACAGCTTCAAGGGCACCATAGTAGAGCCTTTACCAGTTAGGGTTCCTATGAAACGGGCTATTTGGTCTTTATGCAGCAGTAGTTTCCTGAGTCTCACTGGGTCGTGGTTGTTCAAGTTCCCGGCGGAATACTGAGCGATATGGGCGTTAACCAGCCACATCTCACCTGTATCCACTCTCACGTAGGCCTCTCGCAGGTTTAACCTGCCTTCTCGGATAGCCTTGATTTCCGTGCCAGTAAGGACCAGGCCAGCTTCCACGGTCTCCAGGATATGGTAGTCGTGATAGGCTTTGCGATTGACCGAGATTGTCTTCATAGTAAATACCTGGCGTTATTACTTTGCGGATGCTGCAATCATGGATTGTAGGACTTCAACAGCCTTGTTGAATTGAGAATCTTCTCGTTGATTGGCGGATTGATTGACCTTGATGTCTGGCTCCAAGCCCTCTCCTTCTATCAAGCGTCCGTCGGGCGTATACCAGTGAGCGAAGGTAAGGAACAGCCCTCCTCCGTTGCTAAGGGAGCGTATGATATTAACGCTTCCCTTACCGAAGGTCTGGTTGCCCACGAATGTGGCCCTATTGTGGTCTTGGAGAGCGCCTAATACCACTTCGCTACCGCTGGCGCTGAACTCGTTGGCTAAGACTATCATAGGAGTATCAACGGCAAGGCCTCCCCTCCGAACGTTCCAATCGGTGCGGCGGCCCGAACCATCTACCTCGTACAGGACCAGCCCGTCTTTGAGAAATTGACTGGCTACCTCTACCGCTGCAGTCAAAAGGCCTCCTGGATTGTTTCTCATGTCCAATATGATACCTTTGGCTCCTTTGGCTTCAGCCTCTTCTAGAGCGTCTTTAAGCTCAGTAATGGTATTCTCATAAAAGACCCTTAGATGTATGTAGGCGAACTGCTCGTCGGTCATGTTCATATTGACGCTAGAGACCCGTATGACCCCGCGAACGATCTCGATGACTACGGTATTTTCATCAAACAGGCGCTTGACCAAAAGGCGCACCGAGCTCCCTCTAGGGCCTCTGATTTTGAGCACAGCTTCCAATAGCGACAGACCCTGTATGCTCTTGCCGTCGACCTCCAAGATCACGTCACCGGACTTGATACCCGCTGCCTCTGCGGGTGTGCCAGGAAGAGGAGCGATAATCATGAGACGCCCGTCTGGGGTCATATTCACTTCAGCGCCGATACCTTCAAATCTGCCTTGAGTATCGGACAACTCTAAAGCATATGACTCAGGGTCTATGTATGCTGTGTAGGGATCGTCCAAGGCCTTCAACATACCCTCTATAGCTGCTTCAGAGAGCTCAGTAGGATCTATCTTCGATTGGTCCACAAACTCTCGTTTGAGGAGGGCATACGCTTCCCACACCGCTTTAAGGTCTTCAGGGACCGCTTCCGGGACATCTATTTTACTCTGCTGAGACGGAGCGGTAGGTTTAGAAGGCAGGTCTACTTCACCGCTTTGAGTTGTTGAGTCGGCAGGGGATTTATCAGTGTCAGGTGATGTAGAGCTTCCACAAGCCGCGACAACGAAAACAGAGAACACCGTTAGCGCAAGAAAAACCGCCCCAAACCTCAGAACCCTCATATCGTGAACCTTCCTCTCATTGGTGGAGTTAATTGACTACTATTTTACCACTTCTGGCACTACATACGAAATTTCGCGTCTAATCAGATTGGCGACTGGAATTCCTGATTTTAATCTATTTGACGATTCAAAGCAAAAGCACCTTAACATTTCACCTAATTATACTGTCGTTGACACTAGAAATAGCCAATGCTAACATTGGCCTCGATGCACAGGGCTTAGTGCTTTCTCCAGACATGTGACCTCTGCTCTATTATGGTTAGATTCAGGAGGATATGTGGTAGGTGTCAAGGCTTTTGGCGCTTATATTCCCAAATACAGACTAGGTAAGGAGACTGTGGGATGGAAGCTTCCCATAGAGAAGGCCGTCTGCAACTTTGACGAGGACAGCATAACCATGGCTGTAGCGGCGGGAATGGACTGCTTGAGGGGTGCGGACAGGTCCAAGATAGATGCCCTTTTGTTTGCCACTACGTCGTCTCCATACGCTGAGAAGCAGGGGGCATCTACCATAGCCGAGGCCCTAGACCTGCGCAATGACATCTTCACTGCTGACGTGACTGGGGTGCTGAGGGCAGGCACCAACGCTTTACGATCGGCAATGGACTCTGTCAACGCAGGTTCGGCAAAGCAAGTCCTTCTAGTGGCCGCCGACTCTCGGCCAACCCTTCCACGCAGCGGCTTAGAGGCATCTACAGGCGACGGAGCAGTTGCATTGCTCATATCCAAAGGCAGGCTCCCCGTGGATATAGAGGCAAGCTATTCGGTCAGTGAACATATGCTGGACACATGGCGGTCCGAGAGGGAGGCTTTCATAAGGTCAGCAGAGGAGCGTTTTATAATCAAAGAGGGCTACCAGAGGATCATGACTCAGGCGGTGGCTCAATTCCTAGAGAAGAACAGGCTCAAGCCCCAGGATTTTGCCAAAGCCGTCTATTACGCTCCCGATGCTCGGCGGCATGAGGACATGGGCCGACGTTTAGGCTTTGCTCCTGAACAGGTGCAGAACCCATTTTTCGGCAAGATGGGCAACACTGGCGCCGCTTTTGCCCTGATGCTACTTGTGGCTGCCTTAGAAGAGGCGAACCCTCACGATTTCATATTGTTAGCAAGTTATGGCGATGGTGCTGACGTATTTTACCTTAAGGTCAATGAAGGAATAGGCCAAGCAAAGAGGAAACTGGGAGTAAAGAAGCATCTGGAGTCCAAGATTATAGTGCCGAGCTACGAGGTGTATACGCGCTGGCGCGACGTATGGACGTACGAAGGGGCAAGGCGTCCAGCTGACCGAGAGCCTTCTCTGTCTGCGCTATGGCGTGAAACGGACCAAAATTTACGTTTATATGGCGCAAAATGCAACGCTTGTGGTTATCTCCAGTACCCTCCCCAACGGGTATGCACCAGGTGCAGTGCGAAGGACAATTTCACTAAGGTACGCCTCTCCGATAAGCGCGCCAAGGTATTTACATACTCCATGGACTATCTTGCCGGCACGGTTGACGTTCCTCTAGTGGTCGCAGTCATCAATCTCGACGACGGCGGACGCATGCTTACTATGATGACAGATAGAGAGCTAGAGGAGGTCAAGATAGATATGCCTGTGGAGATGAGCTTTCGGAAGCTGCGCAACGTCGGCGGAGTCCACAACTACTACTGGAAGACCATCCCGATTAGAAAGTAACGCACAGGAAGAGAACTGCCATAAGGAGGTGAGAGAAAATGAAGGTATTCCATCTTGATCAGGTTCCAAAAGAGGATTTCGTCAGGCCTATATTTGCGGGCGGCGATGTCCAAAGGCAGACTTTAGTGTCGCCAAATATGGGAAAGAACTTCAACTGCGCCGTGGTGCACTTTAGCAAGGGGGCTGGAACGGTGCCCCACACCCATACAAGCGACCAGATTCTCATCATTACCTCTGGGGAAGGCGTAGTAGGAGATGACGAGGAGGAAATCATAGCGAGGCCTGGCGACGTTATCTTCTCACCAGGTGGAGTAAAGCACTGGCATGGGGCCACTAAGGATTCGGAATTTTCACACATAATGATCCTATCAGCGGATAACAAGACGGAGTTCTAGCCTTAAGGGAGGGATAGTGAGGATTTTCCGATTAGACGCCACGCCGAAGGAAGAAGTACAGAGCCGCCTATTTGTAGGCGGCAGAGTCACTCGGCAGCCATTAATAACGAGCGAAGTTAGCAAAAACTTTAACTTTGGCAACGTCAACTTTGACCCGGGAGCCAGAAATATATTTCACACTCACACCACCGATCAGATACTCTTTGTAACAGATGGAGAGGGCATCATAGCCACAGAGGGTGAAGAGGTGATTATCAAGACAAGCGATATCGCTTTCATACCGGCTGGTGAGAGGCACTGGCACGGAGCCACACAAGAATCTGCCTTTTCACACATCTCCTTAACCGCTAAAGGTAACGAAACGAAGTTCTAGGGATTTTTCAGCTCCGTAGAACAGTCTATCTAGTATATGCGTTTAGTTAAAGCAGCCCTCATAGGCTTCGGCATTGCAATAGGCATACTATTTATACCTATCGTGCACTTTATAGCTGGCCCTGTGAGTCCCGCCATAGGAGGTTTCATAGGAGGCTCCAAGGCAAAGGCCGAGATGGTGGATGCGGTTATCATAGGTAGCTTGATGGGCCTCTTCTCCTTCATAATCATCATACCTACGCTGGCGATATTGACCGCTACGACGGACCTTCTAGGGGAGGGCTTCCAGACATTCTGGCTTATAGCGGCCATATTAGCATTTCTTTACATAACTATGCTCGGAATCATTGGGGCCTTCATTGGAGGCCATATGGCAAGGCAGCCTGACAAGCCCTTGGGAGATTCCTCTTCTGAGGATGAATCTCCGTATCGGTAGGTTAAATCCAGCCATGCGTAAGCGACTTGTGTCACTATCACATCTAACGTAAAATACCCCCAACGGAACTGAGTCCCCAGAACTTTGGGAAGAAGGAGGCCCCACCATGGAAGGCATAAAGGACAAGATTGCGATAATAGGCATGGGTTGCACCAAATTCGGAGAGCGTTGGGACTCGGATGGTTATGACCTTTTGGTCGAAGCCTGCTATGAGGCCATCGAGGACGCAGGAATAGAGGCTAAGGACATTCAGGCAGGATGGCTGGGAACTCATAGCTCCTTTACGACGGGACAGCCCCTAGCCCAGGCGCTGAAACTGGACTACATACCCATTACCAGGGTAGAGAATGCCTGCGCCACCGGCACTGACGCTTTCAGGAACGCCTGTTACGCGGTGGCAGCAGGTATATACGATATTGTCATTGCAGTAGGAGTGGAGAAGCTTAAGGATTCAGGGATATCGGGTTTATCAGTTCCGCGTCCTCCTGGTAGCGACGTCACACCACCGACTCCGCCTCCTTCCCAGTTTGCTCTGGCGGGGACGCGCTATTTTCATCACTATGACATCCCGTACGATGAAGGCAAGGTCACCCTGGCTAAGATAGCGGTGAAAAACCACCACAACGGCACCATGAACTCAAAGGCCCATTTCCGAAAGGAAATCTCCGTAGAGCAGGTTCTCAAGGCACCCATGATAGCGTGGCCATTGGGGTTGTTCGACTGCTGTGGTGTCAGCGACGGGGCTGCGGCGGCCATTATCACCAGGGCCGACCTGGCAAAGAACTTCCGAGAAGACTATATACTGGTCAAGGGCCTCGGCCTGGCTGTAGGCGGAAACCAGGGCCTTCTACAGGACGACTACGATTTTGTTCACTTTCCCGAGAATGTACGCGCCGCCGAGATAGCCTACCAGGAGTCTGGCATCTCAGACCCTCGCAAGGAGATAGACCTGGCCGTGGTGCACGACTGTTTTACCATAACAGAGCTCATAATCTATGAGGACTTGGGGTTCAGTCAGAGGGGAAAGGCCAGCGAGGACGTGGAGGCTGGCACCTTTACTCTGGAAGGCGAGCTACCAGTCAACACCGATGGCGGACTGAAGTGTTTCGGGCATCCCATAGGCGCTAGCGGCATTCGTATGATCTATGAGGTTTACAAGCAGCTCCAGGATAAGGCAGGAGAGCGCCAGGTCAAGGACGCGAAGATTGGCCTAACACACAACCTGGGTGGCTATCCGGGATCGTTCAGCGCCTCGGTGGCCGTCTTCGGTCGACGGGACTAGAACTCAGCTTCGTAAATCTCGCGTACTCAAGGTCTGACTCAACCCCGCTCACCCTGAGCTTGTCGAAGGGTGGGACACTCATGGTTCGACAAGCCTGTCCTGAGCAAAGACAAGGGGCTTACCACGAGCGGCTGATTATGATGCTCTCTTCAACTATCGTTAGAGAAACTGCCATTATGTAAAGCACCGCCTATATTAGCTAGTGTACTTCACATAACGACTATAGTGCGAAGTACATGAGTTCTGAGTGGGGATGCCCTATTATGCTTACGGTATTAGTAACCTATCTACTCTTGGCCTGACTTCCTGGCAGCAAAGACTGCGCTGAGCTCTTCTGCGTCTCTGAGTTTTCTACGAGGGAAATTAAGTTTGACTGGGGTGTCGTCGATGAGAGTAACAATGGCTGAACCCCTAGAAGCCCAGTACCCGGCAAGGGAAGCAGGCAGGATGGTTAGAAGAATCGAGAGCATGCCAATGCCACCTTCAGCAATCATAGGGATAGCCAACATTCCGAGGGCAATAGAGAGGGCCAACAACATCTTGCTTCGGCTTTTGCGCTCGACTTCCAGATTAGGCACATCTTCAAGGAAGGAAGACAAAACCCATCTTTCGTATTCTCTTCCGGAACGTACATGAGTCGCTGTGAGGTGAGATCAATCCATTCTTAGAGATGGCGCTGTTCTTAATCCAAGACTTCGGGTTGAGGGTCAGAGTTACCTCTTCCCCATCCAAGAGGGGTATATCTATATTTTGCATGTTACAGTTCCCCTAGACCAAAGATGGGGGAAGCTTACAGTGCGCTGCTAGGGGCTGTCGAATTAGCGCTGCGGGGCCAGTACAGGCACATGGTGTTTAACAAATAGACTGTCCCTTATCATGCACCGCATTTTGAAAAGTGGGAAATCCTTTGCTTTCCGGTACTACAAAACCCGCCGTGTCGTGGTGTACATCCCCGAGTTATTCCCTTTGTGCTGTGAGCATGTCACATAAAAGTTTTCGACCGCACATGCTGCTTTACTAGGAATCTAATAAGTAGCCCAGGCCATCGTTGCGGCGGTCGATGCCACCCATGTAGCGCCATTTCTTGTCTGCCGTCTCTTTGGTTGCAGTGCCGTCGTAAAAATCTATGAACACCGTTCCGTCTTCACACTCGACTCCCACCGCGTTGTCCTTATGAGAGACGACTCTCTTGGGTGTCGTTTCGATGACATTGCTAGGCCCCGTCTCGAAACTTAGCCACGGTTGTGTGAGGCCATACCCCAAGGTCTTCTTTGCTTCTTCTGCGTCATATATCTCAAACGCATCTGTGGAGCAATCGAACAATACGTTTTTTGGTAGTCCATTCGACTCGAGCATGTATGGTGTGCCCTCCTGACTTATGTTTAGGCTTGCGCGACTTCGGCTGTCTCACTTTCCAATTCGATAGAGCGCTCGACTAGCACATCCTCTATATCCTGTAGCAACTGAGCTAGGCCCTGTTTTCTAATGGCAGATATAAATACCCTTTTGCGAAGGCCACCGGAAATACGAGGATGACTTATCGTTTCTTCTCGATGCCTGTTTTCAGTCGGGTTATCTAGCAGATCTATTTTATTGAGGACAATGACCTTGGGTTTGTCATCCAGCCCGAGATCGGTTAAGACCTGCTCGACCACCCTAGTTTGCTCGGCGGCATTACGATGGGAAATATCCACCACCTGAAGTATGACATCCGCATCGTGAAGCTCCTCAAGGGTGGCCCTAAAGGCGGCTACCACAGTATGCGGTAGCTTGTGGATGAATCCAACGGTGTCGGTGAGCAGCGCGTTGTTCCCAGAGGGAAGTCTGATTCTGCGAGTCACTGGGTCCAGAGTGGAGAACAGCTTATCCTCGCTGGCGACACCGGCGCCGGTCAGGGCGTTGAGCAGTGTGCTCTTGCCTGCGTTGGTGTACCCCACAAGAGACACCACGGCCATTGCTTGTGCCTTGCGGCTTGTGCGGTATCTAGTGCGATGGCGAAGCACTTCTTCCAGTTGAGCCTTGCCCTTTTGTATCCTCCCTCGGATCAGTCGCCTGTCTGTCTCTATCTGAGTTTCGCCCGGGCCTCTAGTGCCTATACCTCCCCCCAGCCGTTCTAGGTGTGACCACTGTCCGGCCAGCCTAGGCAGCAGATATTCATGTTGGGCTAGTTCTACCTGCAGGCGACCCTCTTTGGTTTGAGCGCGTTGGGAAAAGATGTCCAGGATTAGCGCCGTGCGGTCCAACACCTTGACGCTCTCTAAAGCTCTCTCGAGGTTGCGCTGCTGGGTAGGCTTAAGCTCGTCGTCGGTGATAACGAGGTCATAGTTGAGGTCTTTCCTTAAAGATTTCAACTCTTCCAGCTTGCCAGATCCCAGATAGTATTGAGTGGGCCTATCCAGGTACTGCTTCATGACGCCCACCACATCAGCCCCAGCGGTTCTCGTAAGTTGAGCTAGCTCCTCCAAGGAGTCGTCTAGAGACCACAATTGCTCTTTACCTTTGATGCCTACGCCTACAAGAAGGGCTGCCTCCGACTTTGGCTTGGTGGATATTAGTGTCTTTGGGATGCCTATCTCCTTAGGCTTGAGAGCCTGGCGCTGAGGGGACCCTCCACGATGCTAGCCTCTCTAATCCGCGCTCGAGCTGGTCATCTGGCAGGGTTAAAGACAAACGGATATATCCCTCGCCGTACTTCCCATATCCCAGCCCAGGGGTCACGACTATATCGAGTTCATTTAATAGGATCTCCGCGAACTGGCCGGAGTTGTAGCCTTCTGGCAGCTTAACCCATAAGAACAGGCTGGCTTTTGAAGGTTTCACATTCAGTCCTATTTGGTTGAACACCTCGACAATCCTGTCGCGTCGCCGCTGGTAAACACTGTTGTGCTCTTCTATGCAGTCCTGTGGACCGTTGAGGGCCTCGATGGCGGCGTACTGGACGGCCTGGGAGATACCGGAGTCCATGTTGGACTTGATACGCATCAGGGCGTCGATGATATCGGCGTTGCCCACCGCCATGCCAATTCTCCAGCCCGTCATGTTGTAGCTCTTGGATAGAGAGTGGAACTCCACACACACGTCTCTTGCGTCTTTTGCCTGAAGGATACTTACAGGCTTATACCCATCGAAGGCTACCTCTGAGTAGGCGGCGTCATGCAGCACGGCGATATCGTACTTCTTAGCGAACTGGACAACCCTATCGAAGTAGTCCAGCTCTGCCACTGCAGCCGTTGGGTTGTTGGGATAGTTAAGCCATATGACCTTGGCTTTTCTGGCAACATCCTCCGGTATGGCGTCCAGGTCGGGCAGCCAATCGTTCTCTTCCAGGAGAGGCATCCAGTGGCACTCGCCTCCTGCAAAGACTGTGCCCATAGAGTAGGTGGGATACCCTGGATCTGGCACCAGGGCTATGTCTCCTGGGTCGATGAAACAAAGGGCTACGTGGCCAATCCCCTCTTTGGAGCCTATAACTGGAAGCACCTCTTTGTCGGGGTGCAAGGATATGGAGAATCGCCTCTTATACCAGTCGGCGATGGCCCGCCTGTATTCTGGAAGGCCATCGGTCTCAGGGTAGCGGTGATTAGCTGGGTCCTTGGCCTTTTCCCACAGCTTGTTTAGGATATGGTCGGGGGTAGGGAGATCAGGGTCGCCGATACCAAAGGTGATGACATCGATGCCCTGAGCCTTTTTCTCGGCTATCTTTCTGGTTATCTCTACAAAGAAGTAGGCTGGCAGTTTATCTATGCGGTTGGCGAACTTCATAACCCCTCTTCAATCATGTGATGTAGCCTTTATGTCAACCAAGATTAGGTCTATTAGATAAGGTCTTGCGCACATTATGTCTAGCACCCTACCCTATCATATTACATATCTCGCACAAGCAATATACTAAATAAAGATTACGAAGGGGTAAAGAGAGGCGATAACGCTCTCTACGACGATTAACCCTTAATCTGGCCATTCGCCCACAAAGACCTCTTCAATGGGACCTTCCAAGAAAACCTCGCCGTGACCAGGCCACTCCACAGCCAACGTGCCCCCAGGAAGTGTTATGTCTACTCTATCTTTGGTGTAGCCGTGTAGGTCGGAGGCTACAGCGATGGCGCATGCTCCAGTGCCACACGCCAGAGTAAGCCCCGACCCCCGCTCCCAGACACGAGCCCTTATGTGGGACAAGTCTACGACGTTAGCTATCCCGAAGTTTACTCTATTCGGAAACATCGGGTCGCGCTCTATATTAGGCCCTATCAACTCTAAAGGAAACTGTTCCACAGGCTCCTTCAGGAAAGCGACGGCGTGAGGGTTGCCCATAGACACGCAGGACACGGCTAGCCTTTTGCCCTCTATTTCCAGCGGGTAGTCCCATACTCGATTAGCCTTCAGGTCTGGCGCATTTACAGGTATCTCATGGGGGCGAAACCTAGGCTCTCCCATTCCGACACGAGCTCTAACCATCTTGCCGTTCTCCAATACTGGCATTACCGAGAGCACACCTGCGCCCGTTTCCACCGTCAGGCCGCCGTTGGATAGGGATGTAATTTCGTTCTCCAACACGAAGCGAGCGAAGCACCGAATACCATTACCACACATCTCTCCTTCTGAACCATCGGCGTTGAACATCTGCATCTTGACCTGGGCCTTGTCAGATGAAAGGGCAAGGATGATTCCGTCGGCGCCGACTCCGAAATGCCGTTCGCTCATCGCCCTGGCGAGAGCCGGCCAGTCCCTGTCCAGATGGTGAGCATCGATAAAAAGATAATCGTTGCCTGCACCGTGCATTTTCACAAACTTCAACTTGTATCGTCCTCTTCCTCATTCTGATTGAGCAAGCCCAGGTATCGAGCGCACATCTCTTTACAGCCCTCCACGTAGCGTTTACTATAAAGGGTTAAGACCACGCCCAGTATCACACCTAACATCAATTTCTTCATCGCTCTACCTCACTTGCTTGGGTTTAATTGTAACATAATGGCCCTTAGTACCTGGCAAGGAGTTACTTACCAAGCTGACCGCCCTTTCGCTCAGTTCCTCATCTGCATTGAGCCAGTGCAGCCTCTGGTCGTTCAGCCTAAACCACGTGTATTGATGTCTAATGAAGCGGTGGGTATTCCATTTGATCCGCTGCAACGCCTCCTCCTTTGAGAGTTGGCTTTTGATGTACAGCCCTATCTCCTGGTAGCCCAAGCTAGACATAGACGGCAGCTCAAGGTCGTATTCCATATTTAATAGCGCACGCACTTCCTCTATCCACCCGGAGCCTACCATGTCATCGATCCTTGCATCTGCCCTTCTATATAGCTCCTCTCTGTCCAGGGTCACGCCTAGTATCAAGATGTCCCAGGGCCGAGGAGCCTTGGTTTGGAGCCTAGAAGGCGGCACGCCAGTCGAGTAGTATATCTCCAGGGCCCTGATAACCCTTCTAACGTTTCTTGCGTCTATCTTGGCTGCTGCTTTGGGGTCGATGGCCTGGAGCTTCTGATGGAGTATGGAGGGGCCCTTCAATTGAACCATTTCTTCAAGTTTAGTTCTGATTGACGGGTCTGATGGCACCTTTGGCACACTCCACCCCTCAAGTAAGGCCCACACATACTGCCCCGTGCCACCTACTACCACGGGGAGCTTACCTCTGCCATGAATGTCTCTTATGGCCTCATCAGCCAGATTTTTGTATTGCGCTAGGCTGAACTCATTGTTGGGGTCTATTATGTCAAACAAATGATGCGGCACCAATCGACGAGTATCCTTGGATGGCTTAGCAGTGCCTATGTCCATATGGCGGTAGACTTGGCGGCTGTCGGCGTTGACCACTTCCCCATCAAAGCGGAGAGCCAGGTGAGCTGCCAGATTGCTTTTCCCTGTTGCGGTGGGCCCCACTATAGCTATAAGGGCATCGGACATACCATGAATCCTATATGTTAACGACTGGTCTGGGCGATCTGACGAGCGATATCCACAAAATCCCGGGCTTTTAGACTAGCGCCACCGAGTAGAGCGCCGTTTATGTCTGGCTCATTCGCATAGGGGCCGATGTTCTCGGAAGTCACGCTACCACCATAGAGAAGTGATACGTCCTGAGCCTGGTTTTCTCCGTACAACACCGACAGTACGTCTCTAATGTGAGCCATTATAGACTGGGCGATCTCCGTGGTGGCTGCCTTGCCAGTGCCTATAGCCCAGACCGGCTCGTATGCAACCACAAGGCTACCCAGCGACGCTATTCCGTTAAGCCCTTGCCTTAGCTGCCCAGAGACCGTTTCCTCGGCTTTGCCGGGCTTCCTTTCCTCCAGGCGCTCGCCCACACAAAGTATAGGGATCAGGCCGGCTTTGAGAGCGGACTTCACTTTTTTGTTAATCAGGGAGTCCTTCTCCTCCAATATGTGGCGTCGTTCTGAGTGGCCGATTATGACATACTGGCAGAGTTCCACTAGCATCAAGGGGGAAACCTCCCCAGTAAAGGCACCTTTTTCCTCAAAGTACATATTCTGAGCGCCGAGCTTGATATCGGTGTCAGCGACCAGTTCCCTGACCACAGCTAGGGATACGAAAGGCGGACAGAGAATTTTGGTGACGCCTGACAGGGCTGCCAAGCCTGGCTTCATCTCTGATACCAGTGCCCTGGCTTCGTTTAGTGTGGTGTTCATTTTCCAGTTGCCGGCGGCTATTGAGATAGGCATGAGTGGCTCCAAGCTGTTATATAAATTATACTCGTGCGTCTCAATCTAAGGCCCGAACTTGGCCAGCTTTCCTGCATGAGCTAATACCAGAAGCATTAGGTTTACGGCAGGCAGCCGTCCCAGTGAACCTGATGCGCAAGAACGCTCCGAGAAGAAATCGATCCCTTGGCCTTTAGTCAGGCGCGAGTGAATAAGCAACGGCACCGGATGCCAGCTATGGGCCGCCAGTATAGAAGGCGTGGCATGATCTCCCGTTACCACAAAAACGTCTGGATTTAAGGCCATGAGCCTAGGTATATAAGAGTCGACTTCCTCTAGGGCTTTGACCTTGGCGTCGAAGTCGCCGTCCTCGCCAGCGGCATCGGCGGGTTTGAAATGGATATAGAAGAAATCGTGCTCCCTATAGCGCTTTTCAAGGGTGTCTACCTTATCTGCAAAGGTTGGGCCGGCTGGTATTACCTTCATGCCCAAAAGCTTAGTCAGGCCGCGGTACATGGGATAAGCCGCTATAGACGCTGGGTTGAGCCGGTAGACCTGACCCATGTTTGGTAGATCGGGTTGCTGTGAGAACCCTCTGAGCAACACCATGTTGGCTTTCTTCCTAGAACCCAGAGCCTCGTTAGCCTTCTCAATGAAGGTGTTGACATATTGGGCCGTCTTTTCCGCTTGCGTGGTTAAAGCCTCTATGGGCAAAGGCGCTGCCCCTACCCGCTCAGGATCCGAACCCGTCACCTCTGCGGAAAGTCCATCTCCACGAAGAACAAGAACAAAACGATAGTCCTTCACATGGAAAACCGAGGTCTCCACTCCAGGCACCTCAATCTTGTCCAACGATTCGCACAGGGGAGCGCTCTCTTGAGACGGAATGCGTCCGGCCCTTCGGTCTGTAAGAATACCTTTATCATCAACGGTGCAGAAGTTGCCGCGGGCTGCCACATCGCCATTCCGAAGCTCCACGCCTATCCCAAGAGCCTCCAGGACCCCACGACCTATGAGGTATTTCACGGGATCATACCCGAACAGCGCAAGGTGTCCAGGACCGCTTCCAGGAGTTATGCCTGGCAATACCGGGGTCGTGAGGCCGCAGGCGCTCACTTGGGCTAGTTTGTCCAGGTTAGGAGTGCTGGCAACCTCCATCTCGGACCTTCCTGTATCTGGGTGAGGCGCGCCGCCAAGGCCATCCACTACCAGCATGACGATCTTGGATTCTGTCTTCCTACAGATGTCCTGTATGTACGGGAAGTCTATCAACGTTATCTCTCCATTAAAGCCGCCACCCCAGGCAAAACCTTGCCCTCCAAAAACTCAAGGGAGGCGCCACCGCCGGTAGAAACGTGAGTCACCTTAGATGCAAGCCCAAGGTCATGAACTGCATCGGCGGTAGAGCCACCACCAACTAAAGTAATGGCGTCTGGAAGGTCAGCCAAGATATGGGCAATCCTCTCTGTACCGACAGCGAAGGGTTTCCATTCGTAGACTCCCATAGGGCCGTTCCAGATCACCATCTTGCATCTCATTAACTTCTCTTCGAAGAGAGCTGTAGTATTAGGCCCAATATCCATTACGCACTCATTAGGAGCGATGTCCCCGACTGGTGCCACTCGATATGGAGCATCCTCTCTGAAGTCCTGGGCCACCGTGAAGTCCACAGGTAGGACTATCTTCTCTCCGACCTTCTTCAATAGGCTCCCTGCGAACTCTACGTCTTCCTCCTCTACCAAAGAGGTGCCTACTTCCACACCCTTGGATTTCAGGAAGGTAGCGGCCATACCTCCTCCAACGAGAAGGATGTCCACCTTTTTGGCCAGATTCTCCAATACGGCAATCTTATCGCCAATTTTCACCCCACCACTAATGGACCCGAAGGGGCTAACTGGATTCTCCAGGATCCTTCCCAGCATCTCTAGCTCGCGCTGCATTAGAAACCCCGCCACTGCGGGTAGGAAGCGTCCAATACCTACTACAGAGCTGTGAACTCTATGGGCAGCCCCAAAGGCGTCATTGACGTAGATGTTTGCTAGCGACGCCAAAGCCTTAGCGAAGTCGGGGGCGTTCTCCGTTTCTCCAGGATGGAATCGCAGGTTCTCCAACAGAAGCACATCCCCCGGGCCAAGACGACGAGCCGCCTCTTCCACTTCTGTGCCTATGCAATTTCTCACGTATTCCACGTCCCTGTTTAGCAACTTGGAAAGGTAACCTGCGATGGGCGCAAGGCGCAGAGCCTCATCTACCTTTCCTTGAGGACGGCCCAGGTGGGAACAAAGAATTGTCTTTGCTCGATTTTCTATCAGATACTTTATAGTGGGCAATGTGGCCTCAATGCGACCACCGTCCAAAATCCTATTTGTCCCTTTGTCTAGTGGGACATTGAAGTCTACTCTTACCAGTACTCGCTTATCCTTTACGTCTATATCCGCTATAGTCTTTCGGTTCACCGTTACTCCTAAAATGGTTTTTGCTCCAATTGGCTGGGAGCGTGCTATTTATTGAGCGCCAGAAAACTGGCTACCCCCTTTAATGCCCCAACAGCTTCTGGCGACAGATTCGTGCTGTCTAAAGCTCCCATTGCTTCTTTATAAAATGTTTCTGCCATTTTCTGACAATCCTCTCGTACGCCAATCTCCTCTAACACGGTGGCTATTGTTTCCAAGTCCTTGGGTTCCAGCACGCGCTTGAAGTACACCTCGCCCAGTCGCCTCTTATCCCGAACGTTGGCCTTTTCCATGCCATATACTACAGGCAAGGTCTTCTTCTTGCTTAGAACGCCTCCGCTGAGGCTGGACCTCTCCGAGTCATCCCCCCAGTGAGCTTTAATATCCTTTTGGACTTGATAGGCCATCCCAAGTTTTGCACCGAATAGGCCAAAGGCCTCGATAGTCGAATCTTCAGCCAAAGCCGTCAACGGCCCCAACTTAAAAGCGCAGCTCATTAGAGAAGCCGTCCTATCGTCGATCATTTTCAGATATGAGTCAACGGTCACGTCGAGCCGCTCCTGATAGCTTATGTCAAGGAACTGGCCCTCGCACAGCTTTAGGCTTGATTGGTCTAAAAGATGGACGGCTCTAAATACAGTCTCATCTGAAAGCCCAATACTCTTGAGACGGAAGAGAGTTTGCCTGGCCAAGGCATGCATTCCGTCTCCGGTGTTAATGGCTTGGGCCGGGCCCCAGAGCCACCATACGGTGTCCCGACCATCGCGTTGGGGGACTCCATCTTGCAGGTCGTTGTGGATGAGGTAGGAATTGTAGACCATCTCCATAGAAATGGCGGCAGGTAAGGCCTTTTGAACATCGCCTCCAGCAGCGTCATTTGATATCAAACACAGGGTAGCCAGAACTCTGGGCTTTCCTCCATTGGAAATGGTATTAGCCAAGCTATCAACCCAGCCCAGGTGATATGACATCATGTGATAGAGGGGGAGGGAGCGGTCGTCCAGCACTTCCCGCATCGCCGCTTCTATCTGATTGGCATATTTCGAAAAAAACTGTGGGAGGTTCAATTTAGGTCTCTTGCCTTCATTACTTTACTAGATGCTAATAAGGCGACCGCAGGCCTTTTCAATTTGGCGGCGTGTTATGGCTCCCTCACGAAGGATGCGAGGCTCTGGACCAGTCAAATCGACGATTGTGGATGCATGTCCTTTAGGGGCGGAACCCGCATCAAGAACGAGATCTATCATGTTTCCGAACTGCCGCTCAGCTTCTTCGGCAGTGGCAACCGGAGACATACCACTAAGATTGGCGCTGGTGCCAGTTATAGGCGCTTCTAATCTCTCTGCTAATAACCGAGGCACGGGATGATTGGGTATTCTAAGGGCTACGGTGTCCCTGCCACCAGTAATGTAATCAGGGATTCTTGGTGACTTCAACAATACCAATGTTAAGGCGCCTGGCAGAAAGGCTTCGGCCAAGTTCCAGGCAATGGGAGAAACCTCTGAGGCGTATTTGGACAGGTCTTCCATACGAGCTAGCAGGAGGGGTAGGGCTATACCCCTTTGTCTGCCCTTTATCTTGAAGATGCGGTTAACGGCTTTTACTATAAAGGGGTTTGCTCCAAGTCCGTAGAGGGTATCCGTTGGAAAGGCTATCACTTTTCCCTGTCTCAGGAGAGAGACAGCCCTCTCAACATCTTTCTCATTAGGTGATATCATGCATGAAATTAGGAGGGGCACATCGCCTCTGGGCTAGCTTGACCACAGTATAGCACAGGTGGTAATCTTTGGCAAAAGCCGACATATGGGAAAATCTGAGGAACCAAAGATAAGTACAAGTCGCAGGCTGGCCGCCAGCGGTGATGCCGAGGTTTCCGTTTACCTCGAGATCGCCAAGGAGAAGGCTGGCCAGCACCCGTCCCCAGAAGAAGTTCCCAAAGGTAAGACCGAAACCATCCTTATTGTAGACTTTGGCTCTCAGTACAGTCACCTGATTGGGCGACGTGTTAGAGAGTGTAACGTATATTGCGAGATCGTAAACTATGATGTCTCTTGGGAAGAGGTTTCCCATCTAAACCCACGTGGCATCATCCTTTCAGGAGGCCCCTCCAGTGTATATGAAGATGGTGCGCCTCTGGCTCCTTCCTGGGTGTATGAACGCCGTCTTCCTGTGTTAGGAATATGCTATGGCATGCAAGTCCTAGCCTATCAACTGGGTGGCAAGGTGAAGCCTAGCCCGAAACGAGAATACGGCCATGCCGTACTTTACCAGAGCATACCCGACTCAGAGCTATTCCACGATATGCCGAATTCTATGCCCGTCTGGATGAGCCATGGCGACCAGATAATTGAATTACCTCCCGGATTCGCAAGTCTTGCATATACGGATAATGCACCAGTAGCGGTAATGGGTAACGACAACGGCATTCTAGGTATCCAATTTCACCCGGAGGTAGCTCATACGCCCCAAGGCAAGACTATTTTAGAGAACTTCATATACAGGATCTGTGGCTGCCACCGACTGTGGACCCCCAGTAACTTCGTCGCTCAAAGTATAGAGCGGATTAAGGAACAAGTAGATGGCGGAAAGGTTATATGTGCCCTTTCCGGCGGCGTAGATTCTGCAGTAACTGCTGCATTAGTACACCGCGCTGTTGGTGACCAGCTCACTTGTATATTTGTCAATAACGGACTCCTTAGAAGAGAGGAGCCAGAGAGGATCCAAGACACCCTTCAACGGAGCCTGAAACTGAACCTGATCTACAAGGACGCATCGAGGAGGTTTCTAGACAGCCTAGAGGGAGTCATAGACCCAGAGGAAAAGCGTCGCATAGTAGGCGAAGAGTTCATAAGGGTTTTTGAGGAAGAGGCCAACAACCTGGGCCACGTAGACTTCTTGGCTCAGGGCACCCTATATCCAGATGTCATTGAGAGCAAGACTAGCGAGAATAAGGTGGCTGCCAAGATTAAGACGCACCATAACGTAGGAGGGCTGCCTAAGAATATGAAGCTCTCCCTCTTAGAGCCTCTACGCTATCTATTTAAGGACGAGGTGAGAAAAGTAGGACTAGCCCTTGATTTGCCGGAAGAGATGGTTTATCGCCAGCCATTCCCCGGCCCCGGCCTGGCTATACGAATTATTGGACAAGTGACTGAGGAGAAATTGGAGACATTACGAGCCGCCGACTGGGTTGTAATGGACGAGATCAAGGGCTCTAACTTATACCACGACTTATGGCAGAGCTTTGCTGTTCTGACCGATACAAAAACAGTAGGGGTAATGGGTGATTTTCGGACTTATGGCTACGTTATAGCAGTTCGCGCAGTCGTCAGCGATGATGCCATGACTGCCGACTGGGCTCGCCTGCCCTACGAGGTTCTCTCTATCATATCCAATCGTATAGTGAATGAGGTCCCCCTGGTCAATAGAGTCGTCTATGACATAACCAGCAAGCCTCCAGGCACCATTGAGTGGGAATAGTGTGGCCCAAAAGTTAAGCTGCCCATACACGCCAGTAAGAACTTAACCTTATAAAGGGACTTGACAATATAGTAAAATTTGTTACAATGTTGTAGTCTGCAACAACATTTTCCTAGGATTAGCAATGAGAGACAATCTAAAGGACTATATTACGGTGCGCGAGGCAGCCAAACGTATGGGAAGATCCACGGAGCAGATACGCCGCTATCTTAGGGATGGAAAGCTAGTAGGCCAACGTATTGGGGGCCAGTGGTTCATACGCGAGCAGGCGGCATTATATAAAGTGCGCGGACAAGAGGAGACAGACGTTACTATGTATTACAATTTAGACAGCTCTAACTATCGTTCTGAGATATTTGAAAGAATGAACCGCAGGCGTGAGGAGATTCGTAAACGCTGGGAGAAATTGGGCGCAGCGGTGAATGTGGTCGACCTCTTAGAAGAGATTCGTGAGGAGAAGGAATAGTCTTGCCTCTGGTCTGCGTCGACGCTAGCTTTGTCGTATCATGCCTAGTCCCAGAGTATCGCTCCAATCAGATCATGGAAGAGTGGGAGGCATTCATCAAGGGTAAAGTAGATTTCGTCGCTCCGCCTCTTCTTTACGTTGAAACGATATCCGCTATTAGAAGACTGGCGTCTAGGGGACTCCTCACATCAGAAGAAGCCCTATCCATTGTAGAAGACTTCCTTGACATTGATATCTCTACTTCAACACCCTCAGGGCTGTATAGGCAGACGTACGTTCTTGCCGCTCGTTACGGCCATTCAAAGGCCTACGACTCATGTTACCTAGCCCTTGCTGAACTTCTGTACTGTCCACTCTTGACTTTGGATAAACGGCTATACAGGTCGGTATCCTATGACTTCCATCTGATTAGGTTAGTGGCGCAATGAAGGTATTGATAATAGGCGCAGGCACTCGGGAGCATGCCATAGCATGGAAGGCACGTCAAAGCCCACTGGTGGACGATCTTTTCGTTACACCAGGGAACGCTGGCACAGCCTCTATCGCCCGGAACCTGAACGTAGCGCCTACGGATCTGGATGGACTGCTAAGGCAGGCTAAAGATCGCCATATAGACCTGACCATAGTGGGCCCTGAGGCTCCTCTTGCCATGGGAATTGTGGACCTGTTCCAGAGTCACGGTCTTTTAATTTTCGGTCCTACAAAGGGAGCATCTCGCATTGAGTCCAGCAAAGCATTCGCTAAGGAACTGATGGAAAGGCACGGAATCCCTACGGCTAAGTCCGCCATATTTTCTTCTCATCAAGAAGCCGTGGAATACGTACAGACCCAGCCGATGCCAGTGGTGGTAAAGGCCGATGGCCTTGCCAGCGGGAAGGGCGTTTTCATGGCTTACAAGAGAGATGAAGCAGTAAAGGCCATCCAAGACATCATGGAGTCCAAGCTATTTGGGAGCGCAGGAGAAAAGATCATCATAGAAGAGTTCCTAGAAGGCCAAGAAGTGAGCGTCTTCGCTTTCACCGATGGGGCCGCCGTGTCATCTCTGGTTGCTGCCTGCGATTACAAGCGAGCCTTTGACGGCGACCAGGGACCTAACACCGGAGGCATGGGAAGCTACAGCCCACCTCCTTTCTGGAACGGCGACCTCTCCAATGAGATTATGCACAAGATAATCGTTCCTATAATAGAGGCATTGTCCTCCCAAGGGTCTCCCTATAGTGGTGTCCTGTATGGGGGTCTTATGCTTACCAAAGACGGTCCCAAGGTGCTGGAGTTCAACTGCCGGCTAGGTGACCCGGAGTGCCAGGTCATACTGCCTCGATTGAAAAGCGACCTTGTAGAGGTTATGCTATCTGTGCTTGACTGTAGCCTTAGAGATAGTGCCTTGGAGTGGGCCGGCGATGCGTGTGTAGGAGTAGTTATGGCCTCTGGAGGCTATCCTGGAGAGCATCGAATGGGCTATCCCATCGAAGGGCTGGACAAGATAGATGAGGACGTAATGGTCTTTCACGGGGGAGCCAAGTTACAATTTGACGAAGCTACAGGGAAGACTGGAGTAGTTACAGACGGAGGGCGAGTGCTGACTATTGCAGCCATAGGAACAAATCTTGCCGAAGCGAGAGAAAAAGCCTATGAAAACGTTTGTCGCATCGGCTTTACGGATGCTCATTATAGGAAGGACATAGCGCTAGGTCTTTCCTAGTGACCTAAGATATGACAGATTTCACGATTTAAGGAGTCAGCATATGCCACTCGTCGGTGTAGTCATGGGCAGCAGGTCTGACGAGCCACTGGTTCAAGGCACCATCGCCGTATTGGAGCAGATGGGCATCGAGTACGAGGTCTCTGCCATTTCGGCCCATAGGACGCCAGCGAAGGTCATGGAGTACGCCAAATCGGCGAGAGAAAGAGGACTTGAGGTCATCATAGCCGCCGCTGGGGGAGCCGCTGCCCTGCCTGGCGTCATAGCCTCCTGGACGACGCTTCCCGTGATAGGCGTTCCACTGTCTAGCAGCGACCTCAAAGGCGTGGATGCGCTGTATGCTATTGTTCAGATGCCGCCTGGGATACCGGTGGCCTGCGTAGCCGTCGGGGCGTGGGGGGCCAGAAACGCTGCATTCCTGGCTGCCCAGATTCTTGGCCTCAAGCACGATGGGATACGGAAGGCGTATGAAGAGTACCGTGAAGGCTTAAAGAGGTAGGATACGACGGAATGATAGAGCGCTACTCCAGGCCGCGGATGAAGAGGGTCTGGACAGACGAGAACAAGTACGACAAGTGGCTTCAGGTGGAGTTGGCCGTATGTGAGGCGTGGGCCGAAGAGGGTGTCATTCCTAAAGATGACATGGTCAAGCTCCGCAACGCTCGTTACAACCTGGACAGGCTGAACCAGATATTTGCAGAGACCCGCCACGATGTGACGGCTTTTCTACGCTCCATAACCGAGAGGTTGGGGGAAGAGGGCAGGTGGCTACATCTTGGGCTGACTTCCAGCGACGTTTGGGACACGGCCACTTCCCTACAGATGGTGGAGGCTGCGGATCTGCTAGCTGAAGAGATAGAGAAGCTAAAGGAAGCATTGAGGGCCCAGGCCCTGGAGCACAAGATGACTCCTATGATGGGCCGCACCCACGGGGTACACGCAGAGCCTATTACTTTTGGGCTGAAGATGGCGTTGTGGTGGGATGAGATGCGCCGTAATAAGGAGCGGCTGGCCCAGGCTCGGCAGGCTATAGCTGTTGGCAAGATATCAGGAGCGGTGGGCACTCACGCCACGGTGCCCCCATCCATAGAGGAGAGGGTGTGCAAGAAACTGGGGCTGGGGGTAGCGTCGGTTTCCAGCCAGATCATTCAGCGCGACCGCCATGCCCAGTTTGTGACTACCCTGGCTGTCGTCGCCGCATCCCTGGAGAAGTTCGGTACGGAGATACGCGGTCTACAGCGTACCGAGGTCCGAGAGGTGGAAGAGCCTTTTGGCGAAGGCCAGACGGGCTCCTCGTCGATGCCCCATAAGCGTAACCCCGAGCTGACGGAGCGAATATGCGGCCTGGCACGGCTCATTAGGGGCCACGCGGTTACCGCTCTAGAAAACGTGGCCCTATGGGGAGAACGAGACATTAGCCACTCTTCGGCGGAGCGTATCATACTGCCAGACTCGTGTCTGGCACTGGACTACATCCTGGACCTGTTTACTGGCGTTATGAAGGGGCTTCGCGTCTATCCGAAACGTATGAAAGAGAATATGGAGTCCACCAGAGGCTTGATGTTCTCTCAAAGGGTCTTGCTTGCTTTGGTGGAAAAGGGCCACAGTAGAGAAAGGGCCTACAAGATTGTTCAGGGCAATGCAATGAAAACCTGGGACGAAGACAATGACTTCCGCGACCTCACCCGCTCCGACCGAGAAGTCGCCTCTTTGCTATCCCAAGATGAGCTTGATAAGCTGTTCGATCATGGGTATTACTTTCGGTATATAGATGATATTTTCAAGCGTATTGAGTTATAGAATCTGGAGTCAGTCATATGACAGCAGTTAGAGAGACCAACCTGCCCAACTTGCTGTACCGCGGCAAGGTGCGGGATACATATAGCTTAGGCGAAGGGCTGCTTCTGATGGTGGCCACGGACCGTATTTCCGCTTTCGATGTGGTTCTACCGACGCCAATCCCAGAGAAGGGCATAATCCTTTGTCAGATGTCGGCCTTCTGGTTTGAAAAGACGTCCCACATAGTGCCCAATCACCTGGTGTCTCTGGCTCAGAATCAAGATGCCATAAAAGGCATCCAAAGCTTTGATATCGTCGATGCCCTGCCAGAAGAGGTAGCAAGGCGAGCGATGGTGGTGAAACACGCCCAACGTATAGATGTAGAATGCATCGCTCGTGGGTACATAGCCGGTTCTGCCTGGTCGGAGTACAAACGTCACGGCACAGTGTCTGGAGCGAGGATGCCAGCTAATCTAACAGAGGGTGACAGGCTTTCAGAGCCTTTGTTCACTCCCACCACCAAGGCAGAAGAGGGCCATGATGAAGCCATGACTATGAAACAGATGGAAGACATGATTGGCGCTGAACTCACTCAGCGGCTGAAGGATTACACTTTGATGGTATATCAGTATGCCCACGACTACGCCTTGAATAAAGGCATCATCATATCCGACACCAAAATGGAATTCGGTATCTTTGATGGCGATGTTATACTGATTGACGAACTGCTTACCCCTGACTCTAGCCGGTTTTGGGATGCCGCTCAATATGAGCCTGGAAGGTCTCAGGCCAACTTTGACAAGCAGTTCATAAGGGACTGGCTAACGGACTTAGGTTGGAACCAAGAGCCTCCCGCACCAGAGCTACCAGCCGAGATCGTAGAGCGGACTATGGAACGCTATAAGGAAGCCTACAAAAGGATTGTTGGTAAGCCAGTCTAGTGTAGAATACTTATCGTAAGAGCACTCTAAGAAGGAACATGGCCAAAGAAACCAGATCACAAAGATTAACTCGGACCCAAGCTCGCGCCGCTCGCCGGGGTAGGCGCCAGAGGCGAAAAAGATACATAAAGGTGGTCGCATTCAGTGGAATCGGCATAGTGGCAATCTTGCTGATAGTATCTCTTTTCCTTCCTAGTGTACACTTTAATTTTGGGGGAATAGGTTCTAGCAGTGGGCCGGGACAGTCGGTGCCAGTGCAAGGGAGAGCGCATATAGCGGTGGGACAGAACCACCCGCCTTATAACTCTACCCCACCTACATCTGGCTGGCACTACTTAAATCCAGCCGCCTGGGGCGTCTACACAGATCTAGTACCAGACGAAATTCAAGTTCATAACCTAGAGCACGGCGGGGTGATACTCCAATATAACTGCCCTGATGGTTGCGACGATATTGTGCAGGGGCTCACCGACATCGCTAGCAGTTACAGCCATACCATAGTGGCCCCATATTCCGGCATGGACGCTACAATAGCCCTCACCGCTTGGGGATGGATAGACAAGTTCGACGAGTATGAGCAGATACGAATAGTGGACTTCATAGAGGGTCACATAGGCCGGGGACCGGAGAGGGTGCCGTAATCACAGATATGTTTCTTGCCAAGATATATGTGCAGCTAAAACCCACGGTAAACGACCCGGAGGGTCAGACCATAATGAGTGGGCTCCATAGCCTGAGCTTCAAGACGGTGTCCGATGTGCGATACGGGAAGTATATGGAGGTCAAGCTAGAGGAATCTCAGCGCTCTGTAGCCGAAGAACAGGTTCATTCTATGTGCCGACAGCTCCTAGCAAACCTTGTGATAGAGGACTACCGATTTGACCTGGAAGAGGTGCCTGAGCCTAAGAGCGCTCTCTCTGCATAAAGCCTGCTCATAGCAACGAGAGGTAACGTGCGTAAGAGGTATAGCAGCAAGTCGAGACCAGCTAGCTAATGGTGCCCTTGGTGCTGGGCACCTCTCCGGACGACCGTTCTTCTATCTTCACGGCATTCCTCAGTGCCCTGGCAAGTGCCTTAAACAGCGCCTCCGCTTTGTGGTGGTTGTTTACACCGGCTATGGTCTTAGCGTGCAAGTTGATGCCAGCCTCTCTGGCAAAGGTCTCCAAGAAGTGCCTCAGCAGGTCTGGGGGCAGGTCGCCCAAGCCCTGCGCTGAAATGTCCAAATTCAAGACGGCATAGCCTCGCCCGCTCAGGTCCAAGGCTACCATCGCTAAGGCCTCATCAAGCGGAACGAAGGCATGGGCCATGCGGGTGATACCCTCTCCATCGCCTAGGGCCTGTCGCAGCACCCTACCTGTGACTATGGCTATGTCCTCAACAGTGTGATGCCAGCCAGTTTTCGTGTCGCCCCTTGCGGAGATATTCAGGTCCAAAAGCCCGTGCCTGGCTAGCTGGGCCAGGAGGTGATCTAAGAACCCATTGCCTGTCTCTATCTGATACTGGCCCGTGCCATCCAGGTTCAATTCTACGGATATTTTGGTTTCCGCTGTCTCACGGCTAAGGGAAACCTTCCTATCACTCAATTACTTCTCCTTATGTAAACCTACATCGTTTCACGAAGGACGCTCATCACTTTGTCCATCTGTTCCTCGGTGCCTATGCTTATTCGCATACTGCTCTGTAGTCGAGACGTGTTAAAGTATCGCACAAATATACCACGTTTCGCTAGGTCTTTATAAACCTGGTAACCTTTCCCAGGATTAAACTGACACAAGATAAAGTTGCCATAAGAGGGATAGGCGAGCACCCCCTCAACTTTTTGCAACTCTGCGTAAAAGCGATTCCGCTCCTTAATAATGGACTCCACCCTTTGCAGAAGCAGAGGCGCGTCCTCCAACGATGCGAGAAGGGCCACTTCTGCCGCTGCGTTAACATTGTATGGCGGTTTTATGTCAATCAGATGTCTCACGAGGCTAGCGCTCATTATGCCGTATCCTATCCTCAGCCCCGCCAAGCCTGCCCACTTGCTCAAGGAGCGTAGCACCACCAAATTGTCGTACTGGGGCACAAGATGAGCCAATGTGGCCTTAGAGAATTCATAGTACGTCTCATCCACAACTACTACTATCCCAGTCTCCAGAATGGAACGAATATCCCCTTCCGACGTCAGGTTGCCCGTTGGATTGTTGGGAGACGCTATGAATATCATCTTGGTGTTCTTGCCTAAAGCCATTTTTACCCCATCCACATCCACGTCAAACACTTTGTTTCTGGGGACCGACTTGATCTTGCCGCCGCATATCCTAGTGCTAAAAGCGTACATACCAAAGGTAGGGTTGCACTCCAGCACCTCGTCTCCCGGTTCCAGAAATAAGCGTAATAAAAGGTCTATGATCTCATCACATCCGCTGCCCGCTACGATGTAATCTGGACCTAATCCAACGTATTTAGACAGGGCCTCCCGCATCGTCCTTTGCTGAGGGTCTGGGTATATATGAAACGACCTTAACGATGCCACTGCATCCACAACCCTCTCGGAGCAGCCGTAGGGGTTCTCGTTGCCATTGAGCTTGATTACCTCGTCAAGAGATACGCCAGCTTCTTTGGCCAAGACCTCCGACGGGTCCACGGCTTCGTAGGTCTCTATATTTCTTAAATGAGGACGCACAAAGTCCTCTATCCTAGATTTACCCAACGCTAGCCACTCTCCTTGCCATTCCGTTCAAGCATATCGACCCTTATCTCGGCGGCCCGGGCATGAGCGGTAAAACCCTCTGCTCGCCCAATTACCGATACCGCGGAAGCTTGTTTGATGAAAGAGTTCCTGTCAATATCCACAATGGGAACGATCTTGATGAAACTATGCACTCCCAGGGAGGAGTTAAATCGCGCTGTGCCACCAGTGGGCATTGTATGACTAGGGCCTGCGGTGTAGTCACCCATGACCTCTGGAGAGAACTCTCCCATAAAGACCCCTCCTGCATTCTTAATTCTATCTAGGAGGTCTGAAGGCTCCTTTACAAGAAGACAAAGGTGTTCCGGCGCGAAGTGGTTGGCGACATCCACAGCCTCTTCCAATGAATCTACCAAAACAATATGCCCATTTTCGTTCAAGGCGGTTTTCGCTACTTCTCTTCTCTCCAGATGGGCCAGCTGTTTGTCGATCTCCTCTTGTACGGCGTTGACCAGCCCCTTGGAAGTAGTAACCAAGATAGGCGTCGCCATAGTGTCATGCTCCGCTTGGGCCAGTAAATCTGCGGCGCATAGAGTGGGGTCGGCGCTGCCATCGGCTATCAATACCGTTTCTGTGGGGCCGTAGATCCCGTCTATACCAACCTGCCCGAAGAGGAGCTTCTTGGCGATAGTCACGAATATATTACCTGGCCCACAGACCATATCCACCTTTGGGACCGACTCAGTACCATAGGCCATGGCAGCCAGGGCCTGTGCACCCCCTATCTGAAATATCCTATTCACCCCAGCTATGTCCGATGCCACAAGGATAGAGGGACTGGGACCGCCCGTGCCTCTTGCAGGCGTGGATAGAATTATCTCCGTTACCCCAGCTACCCTAGCTGGGATAGCTGCCATAAGCACCGTTGAAGGATAAGGCGCTCTGCCTCCAGGGGCGTATACTCCGATTCTTTCGATAGGTATGATTCGCTGTCCGTAGCCTTCAGCCGAATCAAACCAAGACCTGGGCATGCTAGCCTCGTGGAACATCCGGACGCGCTCCGCTGCATACTTGAGGGCGTCCACTAGTTCCAAAGGCACTTTGTCGTATGCGTCTTTGACAAAGTCGCGAGGCACCTCAATGGTTACAGGCTCAAATCCGTCGAGTCGGCGTGTCAGGTCTTGTAGAGCATGGTCACCTCTGATCCGTACCTGATCTAAGATATGCTCCACTGCCTGAATGGCGGTAAAGGGTTGCCCAAAGGCCTCTTGGATCTTCTGCTTTGCCGAGGGGGCTAAGCTATTTAGATCCAAGCTGCGTTGTCGCGAAAAGCGCTCCTTGGCCTTGGCCAGTCCCTTGATGATCCTCATGAGAGGTAGTCTCCTACTACACCCACTGACTTCTGAATGGTCTCTTGTCTATACCCCGACACCTTGCTTTCAGGCACCTTCTGGTAGATTGAGTCCAAGCCCTGTGGCAGCGATTTGAGGAATCGTTCGCATAACTCTGTAGTCTTGGCCTCCTCTGTAGAAGATGCGATGCGCCGCGCCATAAACCTTAGTCGCTCCCAGTTGAACTCCTTATCTAGGGCCATCAACAGCCAGTTCCTCCACATATTCAAGGTCTCTTTAGGGATGAACTCCACATCTATTCCATTTCGGGCCTCTTCAATCAAGCGCCGTGCCTCTTGCATCTCATTCATGCGCTTTCGCGCTTGCCTATCCATGTCCAACTGAAGGGATCGATCCATAAGGTTGCCTATATCTTGGTTGCTAAAGACCTCTGGATTGCCAAAGTAGGGGCGGTACATTTTCAGTATCCAGATCTCATCGGCGATGATGTGAGTTAAATAACCCGAAACAAAGGCTATGGTAGGTTCTGAAAGTTTAGACGCCTTATAAAGGTTCGGCGTCGAGTGGAAGAGTCCTTCTACCCCAGCGCCCAACTCTTCGAAATCAAGTGAGGCAAAGTGGTAGTCTTCCCGCTTTTTTCTGGTAATGATCCGGATGTCCGGTGCTGTGGAGCCAAGCAAGAAGCTACCAACGTTGCCTTTCAGAGTGGGATGATCTAGGCATTCCATCGTCTCACTAGCGATCTCAATATGCGCGTTATAGTTAGGCAACGGGCGTCTTTCCTAGGGCGCCTATCAATTCAGAGTAAGCTGCGCATTCCTCCTGAAAAATATAGTCCGGCTGGAAAACGGTTATGCTAACCCCTCCAACCTCCCGTAGATAGTCCACGGAGCGAAGAAGGTCAATTTTATGGACTACCAGAGTTACGGAAAACCAGGGTTCTCCTTCGCCGAGGCTGTAGACTGGAGATATGGTGGGGCCGTGAAGCCCAGCTAAATGTTCTTTCGCCTGCAATTTTTTTGCAACAGCCTCTCGCGATTCACCTGGTATATTGGCGGTAATGCGGCTATATTCCTGAGCGCGCATATGCGCTTCTATTCGCTCGATCATTACCCTTGCATCCTCAAGCTTCGGCCTGTCTCTGGAGAGCATCTCTCTGTTTCCAATGAGGCAAGCCTGAGACGATAGTATCAAACCGTCCTCTAGGGTCTTGAGTCTGTTCTCCTTTAGTGTAATTCCTGACGAGGAGATGTCAGCTATCACGTCAGCAAAGCCGACAGCGGGAGCGGCCTCAATAGCACCGCTAGCGGGGACGAGGGTAAAGTAGTTCACACCCCTTCTGTACATGAACCTCTCAACCAGATGAGGGTACTTGGTGGCTATCCGGAGATCCTTGCCCTGTTCTCTGAACTCCGCCGACAGGTCAGCTAGGTCGGCCGTCGAGGTGACGTCCACCCAGGAGTCTGGCACACCAAATACCAGGTCACAGTTGCCGAATCCCAGGTCCTGCATGATGAGTAGGGAGCTTCCCCCCTCTCTGCGCAGCTCCAAGAATCGATCAAGGCCAACGATGCCCATATCGGCACTTCCTTCGTCCACCTTGGATGTTATGTCTGCAGTTCGCTGGAATAGGACTGTCACTTGGGGCAAAGAAGGTATATGCGCCATATACCTTCTAACGCTTGCCCTCTTTACCGTCATTCCGCATGAACGAAGGAACTGAATGGACGGTTCGTGGAGTTCTCCGTCGCTTGGGACGACCAGTCGCAGCATCTTAAACCTTAACCCTGACAGGATACTCTTTTGTCTGGCCTTTGCTATTGACCACAACGACCCTTTCCATATCACTCGTTTTTGCGTATTCCAAATGCTGATCTACAGTACGGCCACCAAGTCCTATCTGGACTATTCTGCCCGAAGATCGTAGCTCATTGGCCAGACGAAGAACGTGACTATAAGCATCAGGGGGTTTCGCAACCAGAAGCGTGGCCCGCGACAAGGATGAACCATCTTCTTGATCAATATCTCCCACAACCTCCAACAAACGCTCTAAGCTATACGCGAAGCCAAAGGCAGGGACATCCATTGAACCTCCCAATGCCCTAACCAAGCCATCGTATCGTCCCCCACCCCCCAGAGAGGCCCCAGAGGGAAGCGATGGGTGAAGCACTTCGAAAATGACACCGGAGTAGTAAGCAATGCCACGTGCTAGACCGAAGTCCAGGTTAATGTCAGCAACGTTCAGTCCAGAGTCTTGAAGAGTCTCCATAAGTCGTTCCAACTGATCGAAGGGTCTTTCATCAAGCCCATGGGACCTTGCCACAGACTTGCCTTCGCTCAGGGACTCGTTGGGTGATCCCTTAATCTGGGACAGGTTGGCTAGAAGGTTCAGAGCCTCTTCTACCTTGGCAGGGTTATCTGTTCCGCGAACCTTGCGAAGAAATCTGTTGAATATCTCTTCAGACGTTCTCTGTCCCACAGAGGTATCCACTTCCTCTCTCAAGGATGCTTGTAGTAGGCTCTGGGCTACCCGACTATCTAGCTCTTCAAGGGCAGCTTTCAACTCCCCTCTTTTTTCCCGCTCCAACAGCCCCAGTTCTTTTCCCCTCTTTAAGACATCTAAACGACCACCCTCTCCACTGGCAAGGTGCATCATACTGCCTATTAGGAAGTCCTTGGCCCGTTCGGAAAGGTTGTACTGCCTAAGGAGTGCATAGATGACACCCAAATGGCCGATATGAAGCTGATGGCCAGAAATATCTAACTCATCGATACCATACCAGGCTAAAGAAATGATTTCGGCATCGGACTCAGGTCCTGTGGCTCCTAATAGCTCCGCACCTACCTGTGTGAACTGTCTATACGCTCCTTTTTCTGAGGCCTCGTACCGAAACACTGAGCCGGAGTATTGCCATCGAAGGGGTAAAGGGCCTTGCGCATCCTCTTGAATGAACTTGCGGATAAGGGAGGATGTGAATTCTGGCCTCAGACTAACCCTGTGCCCTCCGGGGTCAGTGAAGGTATATAGACGCGCTCCTATCTCGCCTCCTGCCTTTCGAAGAAACAACTCCGTCTCTTCTAGCAAGGGCGTGTCGATGATGCGATATCCATAAAGACTGAAGAGATGTTGCAACCTTTCGGTAGCATTACGAAGGCGAAAATACTCGCCTTCAGAAACGTCTCTGATCCCTTGAAGCTGCCGAATTGGCCTTCTATTCAAGTTTCAACTCCATTGTAACTAGCGCTATTCTACAATAAGCACTCGACGTGATTCAATGTAAATTCATCCCTATCTAATTTAACGACTATTTCATAACTTTTATGCCTTGACTAGCCGCTGAATAATACTCCATAATTAACCAACAGATAGCATCTAACTTTGAGTGAAATGGATTGAGCTAATATGTACAGAAAAGAGTTGCTTAAAGGTAGCACAGATACCCTCCTCCTCTCTTTATTGGCGGAGCGACCTATGTATGGGTACCTGCTTGTCAAGGAGATTGAGGAGAGGAGTAACGGCTATTTTCATTTCAAAGAGGGCACTCTTTATCCCGCGCTTCACCGCATGGAAAAGGATCGGCTCATAGCCGGACGCTGGGCTCAGTCCCAGAGCGGGCAGCAGCGACGATACTATTCCATAACAGACAATGGCCGCACTGCGCTGAATTCTATGCTCAAAGAGTGGCACATGTTCTATAGAGCCGTGAATAGCATAGCACAAGTTGAGGCTTCGTAGGGGGACGTGTATGGGCGCTACATTAAGGAGCTACTTGCACGACCTTGGCAGGCAGCTACACTTGGACCATAACTCCGAGACAGAAATCCTTCGCGAGCTACAAACCCATGTCCAGGACATGACTCAGGAACTCATGGATCAAGGTGTATCTCAGGATGAGGCAATAGAACGTGCCATGCAGAAGTTGGGTAAACCCAAGAGGCTAGCCCAAGAGATGTACGGTGTTCACAGTAGCGCATCCTGGAAGGACACCATTGTCGGCGTACTTCCCCACATTCTTTTCTCGCTGCTTTTTGCCTTTCACCTCTGGACCAGAGTAGGGCTAGTTGTGGCACTGCTGATGGCCACCGCCCTTGTGAGTTTAAGGGGATGGAAAAATGGGCGTCCAAACTGGACATATCCTTGGCTTGGATATTCCCTTCTAGCACCCGTCGTATCTTGGGTTCTGGCCCTCGTGGCCCTGGGCTATGGCGCATGGAGCCTGATTATAAAAGGAACCCTTCCCCTTGGCATTCCAATATATCTGGCCTCCCTCATCTACCTACCATTCTCGCTGTGGATAATAGTTAGCATCTTACGAAATGTAATACGTAGGGACTGGCTTCTCGCCTCCCTAACCACCTTCCCATTTCCTTTCCTTGCTTATTGGCTCTTGTATCTAAACAGCCGAGACAAAGTCCTGGAATCCGGAGGGACCAGCCTGAAGGATGCAGATGCTAACACAGCTCTGGTGTTCTTGCTGCTAGCTATCAGCACGGCGATATTCTTCCGAATCGGTAAGCGCTTGCTGCGAGGAGCTCTGTTGGTTTTGACTACCCCTCCAATAATTATCATGGCGTGGTTAAACTACCAAGGGGGCCCAGGTTATCTAGTGATATTCCTCTACGCTATAGTATCTGTGATACTACTGCTCATTCCTGCCCTCCTCGAACCACGGATCTACAGACACAAAGAGTGGAAGCTGCTCCCCGAAGATAATCATTAGCAATTAAGTGAATCTCACGCTTTCAAAGGCATTACTGAAAGCGCTGAAATTGAATGGAAAGGTTGACAGTCGCATCTTTCCTGTGTTGTGTGGTCATCCGCAGCAAACTCCAGCCAATGATTTTCAATCCATAGTTCATCTTTTTCTCAAGGCAGTATAGCCATACCTACTTGTGGTCTACCCCGCTTCCAAGCTAGGATACAAAGCATGGAAGTCAGCAACCATGTAGCAATAGTCGTTGACAGCGCTATTTCGCTGCCTCGTGAAACTATAGAGGATCATGGCCTGATCGTTGTTCCGATGAAAGTCACCTTCGAAGGGAAGTCCTATCGAGATGGCCTAGACATGGAAGTTTCGGAGTTTTATCGGCGGCTGCGACGGGCCCAGCGCCTGCCTACTACCTCTGCCCCTAGCCCGTCCGCTTTTTTACAGGCGTTTCGGGAAGCTAGCGAACGCACCAATCAGATACTTTGCCTGACAGTAGCTTCCAGGTTCAGCACTACGCACAACTCTGCTCGCTTGGCGGTAGAGTCTGCTTCAAGTGAGCTTCCAGAAGTTCAAATCGAACTTTTCGACACATCTACCGCGGCGGCGGCGCAGGCATTAGTTACCTTGGAAGCGGCCCGCTCTGCGTCCAGGGGAATGTCCCTCCAAGAGGTAAGAGATATAGCGCAACAAATAGCGTTGAAGGTCTCTCTCGTCGCTTCTCTGGATACCCTATATTACCTATGGAAGGGTGGCCGTGTGCCGATAGTGGGTCACTGGATTACATCTGTCCTCAAGATAAAACCCATTCTGGAGTTGGCCCAGGGAGACATCCGAATGGTGGAGAGACCTCGGACACGTAAGAAGGCCACAAAACGGCTTCTGGAGATTCTGCGGAGCCAAACCTCTGGAAGCGGAATCCACGCTATAGTAGTACATGCCCATTGCCTTGAAGAGGCCAAGGCGCTAAGAGACCGAATCGCCGCCGAGTTTCAATGTGAAGAACTGCTGATCAGCGAGTTTAGCCCTGTACTGGGCGCTCACATTGGGCCGGGGCTTCTTGGGGTTGCCTTCTGGCCGGAATAGGTTTGGCCCTATCATCAATCTGGTGACAGGAGAGCTTTGAGAAGTAGGGCGCTGTATGTAAATGGAGTGAGAATTCTACCCATATACCGCGCCCGCTTCAATGAAGTAATGGGGCCTATGCCAGGGCGAACATTCCCACCGAC
The DNA here is from genome assembly GCA_965249025.1 of Dehalococcoidia bacterium. Taxonomy (GTDB): domain Bacteria; phylum Chloroflexota; class Dehalococcoidia; order Lucifugimonadales; family CAYTFF01. Next base: position 877,316 of record OZ252215.1, read on the forward strand.
CCCGCAGCCAGACCAAGCCCTATAAACTTTGACATCGTTGCTTTCTCGTTTAATATGCCCATAGCCAATATTGCCGTTAGAACGAAGCTGAGTTGCACGATTGGAAAACTGATACTAGCGTCGCCGGTCTGAAGAGATTGGAAAAGCAAAAAGGTCCATGTGAGCTGGAGAGCTGCTATTGGAGGGCCGAGACGTATAGTAACTTTGTTGGGGCGAAATTTCCTAGTGAGGATCATATACCCCGCGGACCCGGTTAAGAAGCCAGGCGTCTGGCCTAATATCAGGGGTATGGTGTCGCTACCCTGATTTACTATTTCCTTGACGATAACGCCTGTAACTCCCGCCAGGGCCATTGCTAGGACGGCTTGAACCAGAGAAGGCCAATTTGTGGTACCTTTCGTCAGCCCTGTTAGATTAGCAAGCGAAGCTATGCTCAAGACGGCTAATGTGATTCCCAGCGCCTTTGCTAGACCTCCAGATTCTCCCAGAACCAGTATGGCACCTATAGAAGTAACCACAAAACTAAGCCGAAAGATAGGCGTGTTTATACTTGAATCTCCACCCTTAAGGCTGTTAATGAACAGGACCAGGGATAGATAGGTGAGAAATCCAGAAGGCGGCCCTAAACGCCAGGCGAGGGGCGTAATATCACTGGTTTGTCCGCTGGTGATGCCGACAAGCCAGATGGCGCCTATGAACATCACCGACTGCCAAAATATGAAGGTGCCGGAGTCAATACCCTGACGCTGAGCGACCCTGTATATGAGATCAATAGTGGCCCCTGAGAGCATGGAGGCCAGAGCTAGCAATATTGATACAGTCAACCTACACTCCTAAAGAGGGAGCGGTGTATTAACCCCTTAACAAACTCGTCTACTATACAAAACCACCTTTCACAGCACATTGATCAGTGACTTCACGGGGGAACCCACAAGTCCTTCAAGCATAGTAGTAAAGTCGATGCGAAGATACAAGGTTCCAATGTGGCTGTTGTGCTAAAATACTATCTGTACATATATTGGGCACTTCTTCAGGAGGAGAATGAATGGCAAGGCAAAAAGACCACTTTGCGGCACAGAGGACATTTGACACTAGCCTAGGCAAGCTTGAATACTACCACCTAGGAAGCCTGGAGGAGATGGGGATCGCAAAGCTAGACTCCCTCCCCTTTTCTATAAGGGTGCTTTTAGAGAACGCCCTTCGCAACTACGATGGTGACCTGGTTAAGGAGGAGGATGTCGTAAACGCTGCCCAGTGGAGTCCCAAGAATCCTCCGAAGCGGGAGTTTCCCTTCATGCCTTCCCGAGTTCTTCTGCAAGACTTTACTGGCGTGCCTGCTGTAGTCGACCTTTCATCCATGAGGTCAGCCATGCAGCGGTTGGGCGGCGACCCCAGTCGCATAAACCCTCGAGTGCCTGTTGACCTGGTCATAGACCACTCAGTCCAGGTTGACTACTTCGGAACCAAGGGGGCGTTTCTTCTAAATGTGCAGAGAGAGTTCGAGAGAAACCGAGAGCGTTATGCCCTTCTGAGGTGGGCACAAAAGGCATTTCAAAACTTTAGAGTGGTGCCTCCAGGCACAGGTATAGTGCACCAGGTCAACCTAGAGTACCTGGCCCAGGTGATCGATACCAGAAAAGGCAACGGAACCACAATGGCATTCCCGGATACCTTGGTGGGCACTGATTCTCACACCACCATGATCAACGGACTGAGCGTCCTGGGATGGGGTGTCGGAGGGATAGAGGCGGAGGCTGTGCTTCTTGGCCAGCCATACTACATGCTTTTGCCCGATGTGATAGGGGTCAAGCTGACGGGCGCACTCAAAGAGGGAGCCACAGCTACAGATTTGGTCCTGACGATAACTGAGATGCTCCGAAAGAAAGGCGTCGTTGGCAAGTTTGTTGAATTCTATGGCATTGGACTTTCGAACCTACCGTTGCCAGACAGGGCCACAATTGCCAACATGGCGCCCGAATATGGGGCAACCGTTGGTTTCTTCCCGTTAGACGATGAAACGCTAGCCTACCTGAGAGTCACCGGCCGCAATCCTAATGTAATTGAAATGATTGAGCAGTACGCCAAGAGCCAAGGGATCTTCCGTAGCGACGATACGCCAGACCCTCAGTACACCGACAAGATGGGTCTGGACATGGGAGATGTGGAGCCTAGCATGGCAGGGCCGAAGCGTCCCCAAGACCGTATCCTCCTGAAAGAGATGAAGCAGACCTTCAAGATAGCACTAGGTGAAACATATGGTAAGAGGAAGAGGTCCAATGGATACAAGGTAAAGCTAAACGGTAGCTCCGCGAGCATAGACCACGGGGCTGTCGTGATCTCCGCTATCACTAGCTGCACAAACACATCGAACCCATCGGTTATGGTAGGCGCCGGGCTGCTTGCCAAAAAGGCCGCTGAAAAAGGTTTGAAGACAAAGCCCTGGGTGAAAACCAGCATGGCGCCCGGCTCAAGGGTCGTTGCCGACTATCTCGACTCAGCGGGCCTAACCGAGCACCTAGACAAACTAGGTTTCAACATTGTTGGATTCGGCTGCACCACATGTATAGGCAACAGCGGGCCGCTGCCAGATCCCGTCGCCAACACCGTCTCAGAGAACGACTTGGTAGCCGCTGCCGTTTTGAGCGGCAATCGCAACTTTGAGGGCAGAATTCACCCCTTGGTCAAGGCCAATTTCCTGGCATCGCCGATTTTGGTCGTGGCCTATGCCCTAGCCGGCACAGTCGATATAGACCTTACCAGCGAGCCTCTGGGCCAAGACTCCAATGGAAACCCTGTGTACCTCAGAGACATTTGGCCGTCTCAAAAGGAGATTCGAGATACCTTAGAGAGTGCTCTGAAACCAGAGATATTCAACAAGCGCTACAGCGGAGTCTTCGAGGGTGACGATGAATGGCGAGGTCTGTCCATACCAAAGGGAGACCTATATGAATGGAATGCAACCTCTAGTTACATTCAGGAACTGACATTATTCACTGACATGCCTGTTGAACCGTTGCCACAGCAAGACATTCGAGGCGCACGGGCGTTAGCGATGTTGGGAGATTCTATTACTACCGACCACATCTCACCGGCTGGAAGCATAGCTAACGATGGTCCTGCAGGTACTTATCTCATCGAGCGCGGAGTCCAGACCCGCGACTTCAACACCTATGGCTCCAGGCGCGGTAATCATGAGGTGATGATAAGAGGTACTTTTGCAAATATCCGCCTACGAAACCAGCTAGCCCCTGGCACCGAAGGCGGTTGGACGACGCATATACCGTCGGGAGAGGTAATGACCATCTACGACGCCTCGATGCGGTATGCGAAGGAAGGCGTTCCTCTGCTAGCCCTGGGTGGTAAGGAGTACGGCTCAGGAAGCTCTCGGGACTGGGCGGCAAAGGGCACTATGTTCTTGGGAATTAAGGCCGTCTTGGCGGAAAGTTTCGAGCGCATCCATCGAAGTAACCTGGTTGGGATGGGCGTATTGCCGTTGCAATACAAACCTGGCGAAAGTCGAGAGAACCTTGGCCTAACCGGCTTTGAGGCATTCGACATAGAGGGGATAGCTAAACTAGAGCCAGCCAAAGAGGTACGGATAACTGCTCGCCGTGACGATGGCTCAGAAGTGTCGTTCAATGTCATCGCGCGGATAAATACACCAATAGAGGTGGAATACTATCGGCACGGTGGGATACTGCAGTATGTCCTTCGTAGGATGCTAAAGGACAAATAACAGCAGCCAAGACTTTACGCCAGCACATGAAGGCCATTCTGCTTCGAAATGTTCAGCTAGGGTAGCATGTTCAATCGGCCTAATCTTTGGCCGCTTAACCACATTCTTGCATTCTTAAATGGGCCTTGTGATAGGGCATACGTCAAGAAAAACGGCGGTCTATTTTTGTGTGGTATAGCCACTCGTCTTCCGTCGGTATGTGGTTGGGTTTGCCTTCTGCAAAGCGGCTAGGACGCATGGCGTCGATGTCGGCATACCTGGCTTCACCGTAGACGGTCAGCTCTACGAGGCACCTTCCAGTAGCCGGCCCCATCATGAATCCGCTGCCGCTGAAGGCCAGCGCCATGTAAAGACCCTCTAGACCTGGAGCCTTCCCAAGCATGGGATAGTGGTCTGGCGTATATAGCTCTGGCGCAGTCCATATGAGCCTCCATTTGGCGTTAACCATTGCAGGCATTCTATGAATCAACCTACGTGCCCACATACTCATCGTATAGTCATTGACGGTCTAAAGTTAATCTCAGGCAACAAGTTAGCGATTGGCTAGGCAATAGCCCGTCTACGAGAACCATTTTAGCTATGTTATTCATACCTACAATGCACGATGGCGCATGACCATTAGAAGGAGTAAAATGCTGCTAAGGTATCTATTATGCGTCATGTACTGGCAGTGTTCCTTACAGTCTTCGGTTTTGGCGGACTTCTACTTGTCCAAACGGTGGCGCCGACCTCTGCTGCCAGTGGACACATCGACGTTATGGAGATCAGCGGCACCATTGACCCGATCAGCGCAAGTTACCTCGCCAGGGTCATTGACAAGGCCAACGAAGAGGACGCCGACTTAGTCGTCATTCTCCTGGACACGCCTGGCGGACTGCTCTCTTCGACGAGGGATATGGTGGAGAAGCTCTTGGAGTCTGGGGTGCCAATAGCAGTGTACGTGTCCCCAGGAGGCGCTCAGGCTGCCTCGGCTGGGACCTTTGTTACCGCGGCAGCCAATTTTGCTGTAATGGCGCCGGGCACTAACATAGGAGCGGCCTCTCCCATCGCCAGCGGCGGCGAGGACCTCCCAGAGACATTGGCGTCCAAGGTGACCCAGGATACCGCTGCCTTCATACGAAGCATCGCTGAGGAGAGGGGGCGCAATATAGAGGCTCTAGAGAGCACCGTTCTTGAAGCGCGCTCCTTCACTGCTAGCGAAGCCGTTGAGAACAACGTGGTCGACTTCATAGCGGACAACCTGGATGACCTTATTGCCCAATTGGACGGAAAAAGCGCTACCACATCATCTGGCACACTAACGCTGAAAACCAAGGGCCTGCCCATACAGAAGGTAAACATGAACGCGCTAGAGCGGTTTCTCAGCGTTATCGCCAACCCCGATATAGCCTTTCTTCTTCTATCCATAGGGAGCCTCGGTATCTTGATCGAGTTCTTAAGCCCTGGAGCGCTATTTCCAGGCATATTTGGGGTCCTCGCTCTAGTGCTAGGATTCGTAGCGCTGGGGAACCTTTCCTTCAACTGGGCCGGACTGGGACTCCTAGCCTTCTCAATGCTTCTCTTCTTTCTTGAGCTGCAGGCCCCGGGAATAGGCATCTTTGGAGTTGCCGGAGTGATAAGCTTCTTTCTAGGGGCCTTCCTGCTCTTTGGCGGATTCAGCACTCCCCCTATTCCGACACCCAGCTTTCGAATAAGTCTATGGCTTATTTCCACAGTAACAGCCCTTCTTGCTGCCATCTTGATATTGTTCCTCCGTACTATCATCGTATCACGCCATGCTATCACCATTTCGACAACCAAGCCGTTAATAGGCTCTGTAGGGGTAGTGTCCTCAGACCTGGCTCCCAAGGGCATGGTACAGATGGAAAGCGAGGTCTGGTCTGCAGTACCAGAAAAGGAAGATGAGACTATTAAGGCGGGCACCAGGGTAAAGGTGGTATCATTAGAGGGTCTAACGCTGAAAGTAACCAAGGCTAACGAATAAAATAAAAGGAGGAATTCATGGTTTTCTGGAGAATAGTCAATTAAGGCGGGCACCAGGGTAAAGGTGGTATCATTAGAGGGTCTAACGCTGAAAGTAACCAAGGCTAACGAATAAAATAAAAGGAGGAATTCATGGTTTTCTGGAGAATAGTCAATTAAAGCGGGCACCAGGGTAAAGGTGGTATCATTAGAGGGTCTAACGCTGAAAGTAACCAAGGCTAACGAATAAAATAAAAGGAGGAATTCATGGTTTTCTGGAGAATAGTCAATAGGTATGAGCGAATGGTGCTCTTACGGTTTGGGAAGCTGTTGGGTGTGCGGGAGCCTGGCCTCAGGATGGTTATCCCATTCATAGACAGGGCCATCAAGGTGGACATTCGGGAGCAGGTCGACCGCGTGCCGACTCAGAAGTACATCACCTCCGACAACGTGGTAGTGGACATGGACTTCGTAATCTACTACAGGGTGCTGTCAGACAGTGAATCGGTCACAAAGGCAGTCATGGACATCGAGAACTACGCGATGGCCACCCGTGCCCTATCATACTCCACTTTAAGGGCTGTTATCGGCGCCACCAGCCTGGCGGAGGCCCTCTCAGAGCGAGAACGGATTCGTGACCAGCTTCAGGTGCGTATGGACGAGGTCACTGGCCGCTGGGGCATCAAAGTGAGCCAAGTAGAGATCAACGAGATCGATCCGCCTCCTGGGGTTAAGGCCGCCATGGAGCGGGAGAAGTCCGCTGCGGCAATAAAGACCGCTGACATTACCGAGTCGGAGGGGCAACGACAGGCCGCCATAAATCGGGCTGAAGGAGAGAAGCAGGCAGCAATCCTACAGGCTGAGGGTCAAAGACAGGCAGAGATTCTAGAAGCCGAGGGAGATAGACAGGCGGCCATATTAAGAGCCGAAGGGTTCAGCGAGGCTTTGGACAAGATCTACGCCGTTGCCCAAAACGTGGACCCTAACACTATGAGTCTGCAATACTTCGAGACTCTTAAGAAGATGGCGGAGGGCGAATCATCCAAGATTATACTGCCACTGGAGCTTACTAAGTTGCTGGAGCCGTTCACCAAACTGGCCTCAAACTCCTAAGGAGATGGTGAAGGCAACCATACCTAATATAAACACAAAATAGACATGGAATTGAGGGCGTCCGTACTGGTGACGCTAGGATGCCCTCTCTTTTAATCGAAGCCTCTCTTGAATCGCCCCGCTAGTCAATTCACGCAGCGCGTCGGACGCTATCCACCAAGCGCTTTTGGACTCTAAGCTGCGAACCTTCTCCGCAACCTGAACGGCCTTTCCGTTCAGACTCAGGTTTCGCTTGCCAATTTGTCTCAGCGCCCAGTTGACCGCCTTCCTAACGAAGTTTCGTTCGTCTGTGGCCTGTTTCTCTATGAGGGGAAAGAACGGATAGAACTTCTCATCGCTGGCCCTCTTATCGTGGACTGCCAAGGAAGCCATGAGTACAAACCCCGCCCTCTTCACGAACTCCTCGTTTTTGCGGCTCCACTCTACAGCCTTGTCGTAAGCAAAAAGTGTCTTATCAAAGAGGTTGCCACAGCACTGATCGCAAACGTCCCAGGAGTCGAAATCCCCTACCCAGCGCTTCATCTGAGCCTCGGTCACCTCTTTAGGGTCGTCTATCAGGCAGGCCAGGATTCTGGCTTCATGAATGCCGGAGTCCCAGAGCTCCTGGGCCAAGGGGTGTTTCCTTTTTAGCTCTTTTGCCAGGTTTCTAATAACGGGCATAGAAACGCCTAGCGTTCCCGCAGAGCCTATGCCAAACTTGGCCATGCCCTTTACGTTTTCAGGGTTAGCCTGAGCTTTGAGCCTTTCGATTACCTCTTCGTAGTGCATCCTCTCTCCTCTATCTGTTGCGTTCCTCCCACGACGGCACGCCTTCATTCACACTGTGGAGGAAGACGAAGACTCCGGCGGGACCGAGGTTTTTGAACTGTCTGACCAGGGTCTTGCGACGCTGAGCATAGCTGAGGCCGTCCATGGAGCGTAGGTAGCTTTCAAAGGAGCCGTGCTCTGCGGCGAGGCGCTGAAGAGTACGTGCGTTCTCAATGGTGGCGACTACCTTACGGCCGTTGCGTACGATGCCAGGGTTTTTCAGCAGGCGGTCTATGTCGTCGATACCGTAGGAGGCGATGGTGTCTATATCGAAACTGTCGAAGGCGCGCTGGAAGTCGGGCCACTTCTGGCGGATGACCTGCCAGCTAAAGCCGGAGCGAAAGACGGCCTTGGTCAGCTCCTCAAAGTAGCCGTTGTCATTGGTCGGTTTTACTCTGGGCGGGATTTCGTAGGTATGAGGCATTGGTATATTCTACAAATAAGCGTCACTCTCTTGCCTAATACAATTGGGTGAGCAGGCTTAGCGCCAGTGCCTAATCACTTGACTTACCACTAGGAGCACCAAATAGAAAATCAGAAAGCGCAGCTACTCCGCTCACAATCTGGAACATTCTAATAGGCACTTCCACGACTTGAGGTCTCTCTGCCTTTTTGCCCTCTGAGTCACCTTTCGTGTGTCTGGCTGTCTTTAATTTACTCAAATCCAGCATGCTCTGCCCTGCATTCCCGCCAAACACCCTATAGAAAAGCTTCATGTCCCTCGGGTTATCCTATTCCTCGATTAGAATCCAGACCACACACGCAGAAGGCTTGCTCGCCAACTTGCGCTGAATCTTGTGGAATCTGACCTTGCCATCGACTTTCGAACACTTCAATTGCACATGTTGGATAACATTGTTACACTCAAGAACCAAATCGTAGCCTGAGCTATCAACTTCGGGCCTGAGCACCTCAATGGGCTCGTCTCGTCTGAGCCAAGCGTCTTTAAGAAGCTCTGCCAAAAAAGGTGCTCGGCGAGTTTCTCACGAAAGGATGAATTGGTTGAGGGATCCATCGGAATTTCTCTTACAAATATTCCTTAACCGTCTGAGCCAGCTTGACGGTCATGCCTGGGACAGCAGCTAGCTCTTCCAGTGAGGCCTCTTTCAGTGCCTTGAGGCTGCCGAAGCGCCGCATCAGCATGCGCTTGCGTTTGGGGCCTATCCCAGGAATCACGTCCATGGCCGAAACGGTGCTGTGTTTGCTGCGGAGGCTTCTATGAAAAGTTATGGCGAAGCGATGGGCCTCGTCGCGAATGCGCTGCACCAGGAATAACGCTTGAGAGCTGCGAGGGAGCACTATAGGCTCCGGCGTATGGGGCACAAACAGCTCCTCATTCTCCTTTGCGAGGCTGGCCAGGGGCACAAAGTCTGTTCCTAGTTCTAGGAACACCTGGAGTGCTGCGCTCAGGTGCCCCCTGCCTCCATCGATGATGACCAGGTCTGGGATTATACCCCACGTACTTCTATCGTCGGTATAGTGGCCATCGCCGTTGGATTCACGGGTTCTCCTAATTCGGTTGAAGCGTCTGGTGAGCATCTCCTGCATCATGGAGTAGTCATCAACTCCTTCAATGCTTTTTATCTTGAAGCGCCGATAGTCTGACTTCTTGGCCTTGCCATCTTCGAAGACTACCATGCTACCCACCGGGTTAGTTCCCTGAATGTTGGAGATGTCGTAGCACTCCATTCGGCGTGGCAATCTAGGCAGATTCAGCGCCTCCTGCAACTCAGACATAGCAGACTCTAGGTTATCGGTGTCGGCCATCCACTTGGCCTGGAGCTGCTCCAATCCCTGGTTAGCGTTCTCCATAACCATTTGTATCAGCTTTCGCTTCTCGCCCTTCTGAGGGACGTGAAGGGTTACCTTGCCACCTCTCCTGTCTTCAAGCCACTGGCGTATCACCTCTGCCTCCTCCAGGGGGTGTTGAAGCAGAATCTTGGGCGGAACGTATGGAGCCGAATCGTAGAACTGCTTGACGAAGGCGGTAAGAATCTTGCTTGGGTCCTCATCCTGAGTGCCATCCATGATGAAATTGTCCCGGCCGATGAGCTTCCCCTGGCGAATGAAAAAGACCTCTACCCAGGCCTCGTTACGGCTCAGGGCCACAGCAAAAACGTCCTGATTCTCTCTTGAGAGGGAAAACACCTTCTGCCCTTCGTTGACTCGCTCGATGGCCTGGAGTTGGTCTCTGAGGGCCGCCGCTCGCTCAAACTCTAACTGGTCCGATGCCTCAGACATTTTGACGCGAAGGTCCTTCACTACCCTATCCGTTTTGCCTTCCATAAAGAGGATGACCTGGTCAACGACCCGGCGATATTCCTCCTTGCCCACAACACCAATACAGGGTCCCACGCACCGGTTTATGTAGTAGTCAAGGCAGGGCCTTGCGTCATGGCCAGTGATGGCCTTGGTACAGGATCGATACGGGAAGAGCTTCTTTAGCAGGTCGAGGGTCCTACGTACGCTTCCGGCGCTGGCGAAGGGGCCGAAGTACTTAGCGCCATCCCTCTGCACACGTCGTGTTATGTAAACTTGCGAGAAGTCCTCTGCTAGGTCTATCTTGATGTATGGGTAGCTCTTGTCGTCCTTGAGTCGCGCGTTGTACTGGGGCCTATGACCCTTGATCAGGTTGCACTCCAGGATCAGGGCTTCCTGCTCCGACTCCGTTATGATGCATTCAAAGCTGGCGATTTTGCTAACCATGATACCGATTTTCGGTGTCAGATTGGCTGACTTGCCAAAGTAGGAGCGAATTCTACTGCGAAGGTTGGCGGCCTTGCCCACGTAGAGAACATCACCCGACGTGTCGCGCATTAGGTAGACGCCTGACTTGGTAGGCGTAACCTTCAGTTGTTCCGAAAAGTCGATGGCCTGTACCATGAGTCCATTGTATCAAAAGACCCTACATATCTCTTGGTGCTAGTTTGAAAATTCAGATGTCTATGTGCAAACCGACGGAAATTAGAATATCGTGCTGAGGATCAAAGCGACGAAGCATCTGGGGAGGATGGATATCCTCTAGATATATAATTGTTCGTCACCAGCCCAGACCCTTCCGGAGTTTACACTGGGCGAAGCCGAAGTGCTCAGGGCGCCTCTTAAAGCTACCATCGCTGGTTATTTAGATTTGACATGCTTCAGCTACTCTTCTAATATTCGGTTATCTATGAAACTGCACCTAATAGACGGGACCTATGAGCTCTACAGAGCCTTCTACGCTCTTCCGCCACTGACTGCGCCCGACGGACGACATGTGGGGGCAATACGTGGGTTGATGACATCTTTGCTAGCGTTGCTCAGCACCGAGAATGTGACCCACGTAGCGTGTAGCTTTGACCATGTTATCGAATCCTTCAGGAACCGGCTTTTTCCTGGATATAAGACTGGCACTGGAGTCCCGCAGGAACTTTTAGACCAGTTTGAACTAGCGGAGCGTGCTGTAGAGACCCTTGGCATCGTCGTTTGGCCCATGGTGGAGTTCGAGGCCGACGACGCTATCGCTACCGCCGCAGCCAGGTGGAAGGACGTCCCGGAGATTGAGCAGGTCGTCATATGTTCTCCCGACAAGGATCTAGCACAGATGATCGAGGACACGAAGGTTGTTTTGTTGGACAGGCGCAAGAATGTTATTTTGGATGAATCCGCCGCAATAGAGAAATTTGGAGTAACACCACAATCTATACCCGACTACCTAGCCCTGGTCGGAGATGCCGCCGACGGAATCCCCGGCGTACCCAAGTGGGGCAAACGCAGCAGCGCTCAATTGCTGCGACACTATATACACTTGGAGCAAATCCCTCGGAACCATGAAGACTGGGGCGTGAAACTGCGAGGCGCAGAGACTCTGGCCGCAAGCTTAATCGCCCACAAAGAAGAGGCCTTGCTTTACAAAAAGCTAGCCACCCTTCGGATGGACGTACCTATCAAGGAGACGTTGGATGGTCTGGAGTGGCGAGGTGTTGACAAACAAAGTTACATAGACTTATGCAATGAACTGGGGTTTTCCAGGATATTGGATCTGCCACACAGGTGGACATTCGATTAGTAAAGCCTAAGAGTGACTAGACAGCAGCCGATATAACAAGGTCATCCCAAAGGGCGTCCAGATTATTGGTCACCTCTAGGGTGAAGGCCGCTAGCTTAGATCTGTTGCTGCGGGTGCACTCTTTCAGGCCCATCTCACCCTCGGCCATGCTTACGCCTGCCCTCAAGACGATGCGGATGTCGCTTATAACGCCAGTCCGCTCGGCATAGGCGGAACGTTCTTGTGAGCTAGCCTGCATTGTGCGCTCTTCGCGAGCGCCTACATGGTAAGATTCGCCCTCAAAATCCACCTGAATCAAAGAACGCTCCAAGCCATTGGCAGCCTTCATGATCCAGTAGCCCATTATCAGTGGTAACGTAGTCACCCCCAAAACCAGAAGCCAGGAGTTCGTCTTCCGATAGTCTAAGCGGGCGGTAATGCTGCCCTGGAAGTAGCTGGTATCTCTCATGGGAGCGGACTCATCGTCGTAACCGGTGAGTACCTCATAGCCCCGGTCTTCCAACAGGGCGCGTGCTACACCCATGAGCCTGCGTGGATGGCCGATGCGGCCTTCCCATCGTCTCTTGATAGAGGTCCACTCCTCGCTTAACAGAGGTGTAACCGATACAGGCCCTTCCACTGCCTGGGCCTCTGGCAATTCACCCTTGGACACCTGCCCAGGAAGCTGTCCCTGCTCAGGGGTGCTACCGGTTAGTTTCTTCTGTTCTTCTTGCTCATTCATAGTTATCAAGTTAGCTCAAGTCAACTTCAGGGCTATCTAGAGCCGATTGAAGGCTGGCAATCAGTCGATCGGCCTCCTCAGAAGTCAGTTGAAAAGGTTTTCGCATAGTAGGCCGTGCAATCAAATAGCTCCAGAAGGCCAACCATGCGTCGTTGCGCTGGTCTTCTATTTTAGCTAACAGCAACGCACCGAGGTACTGTCCCTCAAAGCGTTCAATAAGGCTTTCGATCCCTTCGGGATTGCCCGTCAAATTAGGGAAATCCCTTATGGCCTTTTCCCAGCCTCTGCTGTTCAATGAGTCCTTCTCCTTCAACATCGATGTCACCAACGCAACTTGAGAGTCGACCTTCAACAAAGAAAGTATACAACGTTGACAGTAATGGCTTCCAGTTATAATTGGGCCCTCTCACAAGGGTTTGAGGAAAAGTTGATGGTAGAATGCGCGATGATGACCGATAATTTCATGCTTCCGGATGAATAGTTTGAACCTCCGTATCAGCAGCACGGCTCTAAGCATCGCCAGCCTGTACATCCCGACGATGGTTATCAGCTTTGGCCAGGGGATGGTCATTCCCACAGTACCCGCTCTGGCCGAGGGGTTCGAAATATCCCCAGGACTGGCCGCCCAGGTGATTACGGCCAACGCTGTTGGCCGATTCGTCTCCCTGATTCCTGGAGGGGTCATGGTGGACCGGTTCAATCCCAGATTGGCGCTGATCCTGGGACCCCTCATGATATTTGTCGGCGCCGTTACCATGTTCGTAACGCCGTTTTTTGTTTTGGTGCTGGGGGCCCAATTTCTTACTGGCTCAGGAGATAGCCTATGGCTATTGGGGCGCGAGATGACCGCCTTGAACCTGGTCCGAGCCAATAAACGAGGCCGCCTTATGAGCGGTTTTATGGGCACCGCCACCGCAGGCCTGGCCCTGGGACCCCTGGCCGGAGGTATAATAGTTGACTCTCTGGATTTGCGAGCCGTCTTTTTAGCGTACGCTGTTCTGGCCCTGGCTGTACTTGTAGTAGCTACGCTTACCAGATACCCATCTGCTAGGAAACGTACCGCTAAGCTTGCCCTGTTCCAATTTGGAGGATTGAGGCAAATTAGCCCCTACTATCGGCTGACCTACATAGTCTTAGTATTCGCGACTTTTTGTATGATCCTCTACCGCATGAGCCTAAATAGCGCTATCCCTCTCTACGTCGGGTCTGAACTGGGGTTCTCCAGCGTTCAGGTCGGGAGCATCTTTGGCGTATCTGGCTTTTTTGTTCTCGCCATGATAATCCCGGCGGGATTTATCATGGACAAAGTCGGAAGAAAATGGGCTACTGTACCTAGCGCAGCCCTTCCTGCGGTAGCTTTTCTTGCATTTCCCTTCGCCAATACCATGCCACAGCTTTATGCACTAGCAGCGGTCGTCGGCATAGCCAATGGCTTGGCGCTGGGGTCTCTGGCTACATCTACCTATGATGTGATTCCAGCACACGCTCGCGGTGGTCTCCAAGCATTGCGCCGCACCATTGGGGAGATGGGAGCCATAACGGGGCCACTAATAGGCGGTATTATTGCAAATACATTTACACCAGGGGCTGCCTTCTTTGTTTACGCGCCTCTTTTTATGGTCGCGGCACTGCTTCTAGCTTTCGTGGCCAGGGAGTCTCTGGTAAAAGCAGGCACTGTGAAAGAATGAAGCCCCACAGGATGTACGAACAGCAACAAGCCTAGTATTGCAAAGGCAGATTAGCCTATGGACGTGTTTGAGAGCGTAAGCTATCGCAAAAAGACGGTCAGCACGGCCAGTATCACAAAAATCAGCCCTGAGATAATGCCAATCCGCTTCACTTCAGGCCAAACATAGGAGTATGTCTCCATGGCAGAAGCCGAGGCTTTTTCTCTTTTGGTGGGTGTAGGAGCTACTGTAGGCACTTGGGCACGCTCTTTAAGCGCCACGTCAACTGCAACCTCATTTGCGGCACTATCTTCTTTGCTGGCCTGAGGCTGTGTGGAAGCGCTTTTTTCAGGGGATATATAAACGTTAGGCTTGCCCCTGCTCCTCTTTTTGCTTAGCTGGGCTTGCCTTGAAGCCATCTTATTGGATGACTTTTTGGGCATATAGATACTTCCTCCATATAGATTTTGATAAATCGCCTTAAGGCTGACTTGGGCTATTTAGACAAGAGCTTTTCGTCTTCCAGGTCTTTGGCTATTTTGATTATCACGTCCGTTGCATAGTCCAGGCTCATAGTACTTGTATTTATCACCACATGATACAGCATTGGATCCATGGCAGATACCTTGAAGAACTTGCGGAAGTAAGCTTCTCTGGCCTTGTCCCAATTATTGGTATACTTTTCAGCGTCTTCCTTTTCGAGGTGATGTCTGTCCATTATTCTGGCAATCCTATCGTCCAGTTCAGCTACTACTCCTACGTGAAGGACGCTAGGCTCATCCTTAAGGATCACGCAGCCCCCACGTCCAATAATAACGGCGTTGCCAACTTTGGCCATGTCCTTGATTACCTCGGTAGTAACCTCTTTGAAGCGCTGGTCGTCCAACTCTTGTGCGCGGGTAATCGGAGAAGCCGATAGCTCTTCATAGGGTCTGGCTAATACGGCTTCTATACCTGGTCCAAAGTAGGGGTCGCCACCAGCGCCGGCTACTGCCGAACGCTCTAGCAGGGCCTGCAAAAGACGCGCTATTCGCTCGCTCAAGCTTCCTGTCTCCTGCTCCTTCTGAGACAAGGCCTCCACCGTGGCTCCAATACGTTTGGCTGCTTCCGCTAAGATCCATCGATCCAAATAATCGCCGCCGAGGACGCGGGCTATATTGACCCCCAGGTCCCTTCCCCCACTTCCCATCTGGCCATCTATAGTAATTACCATCATTTTTAGACCTCATTGATTGGTTGCACCCAGCCTCATCGTTTCCGATGGCGATTCTCAGCATATATTCCCTGGAGGCTAACGAGCCCTGGGGTGAGCCTTGTTGTACTCTTCCCTCATATGCTCGCTGGCTAGATGTGTGTAGACTTGAGTGGTCGTGATGCTGGCGTGTCCCAAAAGCTCCTGAACATGTCTAAGAGGAGCGCCTCCTCTTAGCAGATGCGTCGCAAAGCTATGTCTGATGATATGAGGCGTAATTTTAGTCTTGATGCCTGCTTGGTTAGCATATCCTTTCAAGATAAGCCAGAATCCCTGACGGGTAAGCCTTTCACCACGTCGATTGAGAAACAACGCCGTTACGTCGAGCTTGGTGGCCATATGTGGACGTCCGGACGTTAGATACGCTTGAAGGGCTTCTATGGCAGAGTCGTGAATAGGCAGGATGCGCTCCTTGTATCCCTTGCCGAAGCACCTCACATATCCCTCCCGTACGTTCACATCGCCTAGATTAAGAGCTACCATCTCGCTCACCCTCATACCACTAGCATAGAGAAGCTCCAGCATAGCCCAATCTCTCTTCGAGTCAGGCGCATCCCCCTTGCTAGTCTCAGCAAGAAGTTTCTCCACTTCCTCAAGTGTGAGAGACTTGGGCAAGGCCCTGCCCACTCTAGGTGAAGCCAACATCTCTGTTGACTTTCCTGAGACCAACTCCTCCCTAATTAGGAATTTCAATAGTGACTTAGCGGAGGCTATTTTGCGAGCCTTAGTGGTTTCCGAATAGTCACGTTCCTGGAGGTTTAGAACATAATCGGAAAGCAGAGAACCATCAACCTGAAACCAGTCTGCTTGAGTTCCGCCATTCTTCACCCGGTCTCCCAGAAAATCTACTAGCTGGGTCAGGTCATTGCGATAGGCGGCGATGGTGTTGGGAGAAGCCCCCTTTTCAACTTCTAGATAATTGAGAAAGCTTTCAACGTTTTCTTTCATTTCCTCTGCCTTGGTCAAATCGCCCACATTTTAACATAATCCCACTTTCATTGCAGTACTTGTGTACATTGACACAACCATTCGCTAGCCCTAAAATGCAATTGGCCTTTTTCAGGATAGTCAATGATTGAAATCAATATAAATCCTAACCTAATTAACACAGGCAGTTTCGTCCTCAGCTGGCACGGGTTTTTTAGCGTTGTTGCTGTGGCCACCGCCGTGTTTTTGGTGGCACGATGGGCCAGACGAGAAGGTATCGTTTCCAATGTCGTGTACTCTACCGCTATCTGGGCCATCTTAGGCGGCATTATAGGTGCGCGCTTCATTCACGTAGTAGACAACTGGGGCTTCTACTCTGACAATCCCGGACGTATCCTTGCCATCTGGAGCGGGGGAATCGGTCTGTTTGGCGCTATATTGGGAGGATTTATTGCTGGCGCTGTATATGCCTTGATCTCTAAATATCCCGTGGGCAAATTAGCCGATCTCACAGCTCCTGCCTTGCTACTGGTGCAGAGCATAGGACGTCTGGGAGACATCATAAATGGAGAGCACTGGGCAAGGGCTACCACTTGGCCTTGGGGAGTTATCTACAGACATTTTGACAGTTCAAGCTACACTACTCACCTTTTGAACAACGCTAACCCTGCGGTGCGAAACCTGGTACCTGCGGGTTCTGTCACGCCTTTGGCTCAACACCCGGCTGTAATCTACGAGATGATCTGGAACATGATTGCCCTAGCTATAGTTTGGAAACTCCGTGGAAGATTAAAGCCGGATGGCATGCTTTTTGTCCTCTATCTAACCCTGTACTCAATAGGGCGATTCACCATCCAGTTCATCAGGCTAGACAAAGTGTGGGTAATTGGCCTTCAAGAGGCTCATTTCATAGCCCTTGCTGTGCTAGTCATAACCGTGCCTTTACTTATATTCAAGGGTCGCCTGGTAAACCGCGAAGAGACTCCAGAACCTCCAGAGCCAGGCAATCGCCGTTCGCCTCGAAAGCGCCGTTCCAGATATGGGTAGATGCCTAGTCCCATAACACATAATTGACATTACGCTACTTAGCTGCACGAAGGGCCGCTCTGTATCCAGAGACCTTCAGGGGTTCGCTAAGGCGACGCCTTGAAGTCCAGAACGTTAAGCCTCAGCGTCTTCTGGGACAACCAATACCTCACCGCCATATTGAAAACTATGTCAATTCTGTCCGTTATTTCTGTCAGGCGCTCGCCTTTCCAGAATGCCGTGGCTTCCCATAGCGCTCCACCTTGTTTTAGCTTCATTCTCAGGTGTTGAGAATTGTTTCCCATAGCAGCGACATCTATGACTTGGACACGTCGAGTGAGAAATGTCGGGGCGGGGTTCCCCTGTCCGAAAGGAGCAAGGGACTCTACAAACTTAAAGTTCTCACCTACTAATGAAGAGGGAGCTATCTCAGCATCGATATAAATGGTGGGCCGAAGATCCAACCCAGACAGCTTCTCCCTGGCGTTAGTTCGGAGCCTGTGCCCCAACTCATCCAGGTTTGACGCGTCCATTACGAAGCCCGCCGCCTGGGGGTGGCCACCAAAACGCACGAACAGATCGGAGCACTGGGTAAATGCGGAGGATATATCGAACTCTGGAACGCTTCTTGCGCTTGCCCTTATGATGTCGTCTTCAATTGAATAGGATACCGCTGGCCTATAAAATTCTTCGACTAGCTTTCCTGCGACCAATCCCGAAATCCCAGGAGGCTGCCGTTCCTCTCCCACCACTATTATGTAATCATCCTCCAACTGAGCCTCCGCTTTGGCCCGGGCTGTTGATAGCGCGTCCTCTGTGAGCCTGCGCCGCTGGGAATTCATTTGCTCTAATTCCTGCGACAGACATAAAGCCTCTTCTTGAGAAGACGTAGTCAGCAGACGAAGGCTAACAATAGCATGATTCAATCGACCTGCCGCATTCAAGCGAGGCGCAAGGCCAAAAGCTATGGCTTCCGTATCTATTTGTCCAGGGGAAAGGCCAGAGCTACTAATAATCTGTCGGAGACCACATCTATTACCATCGTTCAAGACCCGAAGTCCCTGGGCCACTAGAGAGCGGTTCTCACCCTTGAGTGGAACAAGGTCAGCTACAGTTCCAAGGGTCACTAGGTCCAAGTAGTCGTCTGGAGATATTTTGCCAAGGCACTTGTGTATGCCCTGAGCCAGCTTAAAGGCTAGGCCTACCCCTGCCAGTCCCACGAAGGGGTATCGAGAGTCGGGCCGGTTATGATTTACTATCGCACAGGCATCGGGCAAGATGGGCGGAAGGCTATGATGGTCTGTTATGATAACATCCATCCCAAGTGATCTGGCGTACTGCACCTCTTTTACAGAGGTGGTGCCACAGTCCACTGTGATGAGAAGGGTTACATCCTCTTCCCTTAACGCTTTGAGGGCTTGGAGGTTCAGCCCATGCCCCTCAGCTACTCTGTGAGGTATATAAGGCACCGCCTTCAGCCCCAGCTCTTTCAGTGCTAGGGTTAATAGAGCTGTAGCGGTTACCCCGTCGGTGTCAAAGTCGCCGAATATTCCCACGACTTCCTGGGACTCTAAAGCGCGCTGTATTCTCTTAACTGCCTTTCCCATGTCGGGAAGAAGAAAGGGATCGTGGAAACCATCTGGGCCACTAGAGAAGAACTCCTCTACCTGAGAGGAGCTGGCCACACCCCTATGATAAAGGAGATGAGCCTGGAAGGATGGTCGCCCAATCTTTCTGCAAAACTCCGCAGGAGGTGCGGGCAAAAGGCTCCATTGCTTCTGCTTCATCGGCTCACCACGCAGTTATTAGGGGAATGTGATTGTCGAGACTACTCTTCGAAGGCCTGAAATATCAGAGAGGTATTGTGGCCACCGAATCCAAGGGAGTTGCTCATAGCTGCTCTTACCTCGCTTTGGCGCGGCACGAAAGGAGTGTAATCCAGGTCGCACTCTGGGTCTGGATTTTCCAAGTTGATGGTAGGAGGAATCGTTCCTGTCCTAATAGCCAGTATGACTGCAGCGGCTTCCACAGCTCCGGCGGCGCCTAACAGATGGCCAGTCATAGACTTTGTAGAGCTAATGGGGATCTTGTAAGCCTCCTCGTCAAAGACTTCCTTGACAGCCATCGTCTCGAACTTATCGTTAAGCAGGGTAGATGTACCATGAGCGTTGATGTAGTCGATATCCTCGGGATTCAGCTCCGCTTTGCGTAGGGCCATCTTAATAGCTCTGACAGCGCCCTCACCCCCAGGAGCTGGCTGAGTGACATGATAGGCGTCAGAAGTAGCACCATAGCCAACCATTTCTGCTATTGGCGCAGCGCCACGATTCATGGCGTGGTCGAGACTTTCTATTATGAGCACTGCAGATCCCTCACCAAGGACGAATCCGTCCCTTTTTGCGTCAAAAGGCCTCGATGCCTTCTCGGGCTCGTCGTTCTGAGAGGATAATGCCCGACATGAGTTGAAGCCGGCAATGGATATGGGACAGATGGCCGCTTCAGTGCCTCCAGCTATCACGACTGAAACATCTCCCCTTTTGATCAATCCGAAGGCCTCGCCAATTGCGTCTGCGCCGCTGCAGCACGACGAGACGGTACATATACTAGATCCCTTTACGCCAAGATGCATAGAGACCTGCCCTGCGGCCATGTCCCCCAGCATCTTTGGCACCAAAAATGGACTTACCCTATCGGGTCCCCTTGCCTGAAGGACGCCCATCTGCTCCGATATAGTAAGAATACCGCCAACGCCACTTCCAATCCTAACTGCCACATCACTACTGTTGCCGTCTCCTACTCTGAGGCCCGACTGATTCAGCGCTTCAAGAGATGCCACGACAGCAAACTGAGCGAAGCGATCCATGTTCTTAGCGGCCTTTCGATCAAGGTAGTTAGATGGGTCAAAACCCCTGACCTCGGCGGCTATTTTAGTCTCATATCCCTCTGTATCGAAGGAAGTGATATGAGAAATACCCGACTTTCCGGATGTAAGCGCCATCCAAGAGGACTTGGTATCTAAACCCACAGGGGTAATCATGCCTATCCCCGTAACTACGACTCGATTATTCATGTAATACCTCTTTCGAGGAATCCTTGTGACTTGCGCATTTAAGGGTATTTATGCAAGACCCGCAAATAGACGAGCATGCTGGGCATTATACAGGAAACGCGTCAAAAGTGACACTATTGACACTATCAAGAGCGTATCAAGAGCGCTATTTATCTAGGCGGGAAGCCTAATTAGAGACGTAGTTAGCCAAGATAGGAGCATTCAAAGTGAGCTTAATCACCCTTGTATCCGCGACCCCTCAACTCACTTTCCAGGTAGTGGCGAATTATTAGGGCCGCTGTAGTTCCCTCTCCTACAGCGCTAGCAACTTGTTTAGTGCTGCCCGCCCTAACGTCGCCAGCAGCGAAGATTCCAGGCACGTTGGTCTCCATGGTGAAACCCGTCTTGATAAAGCCTCCCTTATCCAGCTCTATCAGGCCCCTCAAGTTCTCCGTATTTGGATCCAGCCCAATGAAGATAAATACGGCCCCAGGGGTTAACTCTTCCAGTTTGCCAGACTTGAGGTCTTTCACGACCACCCATCTCAGCTTTCCGTTCCCCTTAAATTCCTGAACGGTGGTGTTCAAGCGTATCTCCATATTCGGATGTCTGGAGGCATTCTCTTGAAGTATCTTGCTGGCTCCCAAACGGTCCATTATTTCAAGAATCGTTACTTTTGAGGCAAACTTGGTTATGAATAGACCCTCTTCGATGCCGCTGTTACCACCGCCAACGACAATCATCTCCTTGCCCTTGTAAAAAGGAGCGTCACATGTAGCGCAGAAGTGTATCCCGGCGCCAATAAGGTCTTCCTCCCCAGGGACACCCAGGCGTTTGTATCGCGTGCCCGTTGCTAATAGGAGAGCGCGGGAGCAATATTCGTCACCTGTTTCTGTGACAACAATCTTGTATCCTTCATTGTAGGCTATCTTTCTTACCGACTGAGCAGGAAGTATTTCGACCCCAAAATGCTCGGCATGCTCTTTGAATCTGTCGGCTAAACTGCCGCCCTCTATTCCCTTTGGGAATCCGGGGTAGTTCTCTATTAACTGTGTCACTCCGGCCTGACCCCCTATCCCAGCCCGCTCTATTATCAGGGTGTCTATCCCTTCTCTCGATGCGTATACCCCTGTGGTTAGACCAGCCGGTCCTCCACCTACAATTATGAGGTCATAGTACGTCCTCTTGGCCTTTGGCTGGATGTCCAGCTTCTGGGCCAGTTCTGCATTTGTCGGCTCAACCAATATAGAGCCATCCCCAAATAGAATAGTGGGGATGATCTGCTTCCCATTGTTGATCTTCTCTACATACCTCAACGCCTCGGGGTCCTGATCAACATCGATCCACTCATAAAGGACTCTCTGTTCACCAAGAAACTGCTTAGCTCTTCTGCAATCAGGACACCAGGGCGCACCATAAACCTTTACCTTCTCTTTGTAATTCATGTTTACCTCGTTTGATGTTCGATATGCCCAACTTATCCGTCAGTTAGGCATTGTTTGGGAGATCTCCAAGGATACTAAGGATGCTAGGGAAGACGTGAACTTAGTCCCTGCGTCAAATTTTGTCCCCTGTACTAGTCTTAGATGAAACCAACAGCGTTTCGTTTCATGAGTCTTGCGAACCGGTCTCGTCCGCAACTGCTTCCGCTGCGAAGACATCCTGGAGAGCATTTTTCAAAGCATTGCCATCCACAGGGTATGAAAGCCTCTCTTCTTCACCCGCTCTCAGGGCCTTCACCCACATACCGAAGACCCCCGTTTCGGGTTCAATAGCAAAGTTAACAATGAGACCTTTACCCTCTCCCCATAATAATGACCAAGCGCAATCATAGAAAAGGGCATCTTCCGTTAAATTCGGACGGCGGGAAGCCCCTCTGGTGACATCAAGCTCTGCTTGGCCACCGAGAAGTCCTTTATTTATCTCCTCAAGCAAGCCACAAATCAGAGCATCTAATTGGTCTGCTTCAAACCATAATCGGCTGATACTCTTAGCGTGGTGAGGAGCTACATCGAATCGTTGGCCGACTCTGGCGAGGAACTCTTGGGCCTCTTTTCTGTATTCCACTAGTTTTTTCGTCTGGTCAATCCAAGAGGCTTCATCTATGTCCATTACTACTCCGCTGACGGAAGCCAATCCCTATAGTCCAACAATACAGCCCTTGCCGGAGCGCCATCCCCGCCATCGATTCGCAGCGGCAGGCAGACAAAGGTATACTCACCTGAAGGAACGTCTCTCAAGTCCAGTCCCTCTATCACCACTACGCCTGCACGCAAAAGGATGTTGTGTGCAGAGAACTCTTGGCCTTCATAGGGATCAATCGACAATGAATCCATTCCTACCAGAGTAATTCCCCTGTCTACAATCCATTGCGCAGCTTCTTCTGTGAGGTATACATACTCCTTATTGAACTCCTCTTCGTCCCACAAACGCGAGTTAGGTGTCCTTATCAAGAGGCTCTGTGTACCTGCTGATATATGGACATCTTCGAGGTCTGGATAAGTGACCGACTTTTTACATCGTATGTGCCTCACGATGGCTTTACCTATAAACTGGCCCAAAGGTAATTGGTCAATGGTGGCCCCTTTTGCTAGGAAATGGAATGGAGCGTCCACGTGAGTGCCGGTATGAGACCCCAGGGTAAGTCTGCTAAGGTTCATTGGATCGCCCTTTTCCATTTGTAGAGTAGAGGTGACTTCAACGGCAGGGTCACCGGAGTAGACTGGCATCCCTTTTCGTATAGGCACTGTGATATCGTAATACTTCATAGCAGGCTCCTTTGCTGCTATCATTGACGACCTCAGATAGCCTAAATATAATACCATAGCTAGGCTAAAAGGCACACACAAAAAGCCAAAGGGCTTTCTCTACAATCTGGGTCCGATGTTAGGAAATAACAAATGCCCCTTAGAGTAGCTATAGAGACCCATGGGTGCAAACTAAACAGAGCCGACTCCGAGACGCTGTCTCGCCAGTTTGCAGAGGCAGGCTATCAACTGGTATCTATGGACGAACTCGCCGACGTTTACGTGGTAAATTCCTGTACTGTAACCCATGTTGCAGACAGAAAGGCGCGACAGTCTCTGAGGGCCGCTTCTCGCTTGAATCCCAACGCCGTGATAGTTGCCACTGGATGCTACGCTCAGAGAGCCCCAGACATCCTCAAGAAAATGGAGCAGGTAGATCTAGCAATTGGGAACAGAGACAAGTCAGACCTGGTGCGTCAAGTGGCGGCCTTTACAGGCCCAAATACGGTATCTTGTGCCGTTGGAACGGATACGACAGCAGGCACTTCGAATGATCGACTCAGTAACACGAGGGCCATGGTAAAAATCCAGGAGGGGTGCAATCAAGTATGCGCCTATTGTATAGTACCCACGGTCAGAGGCCGTGAGCGTAGCGTTCCCCCAGAGCAGATAGTGGACCAGATAAACGCTCGGTCTGCCAAAGGGTATAAGGAGGTGGTCCTCACAGGGACTCAGCTAGGGTCCTATGGCTTCGATATACCTGGCACCACCCTGGAGCTATTGATAAATAAGATATTAGAGAGAACTGACGTCCCCCGGCTCAGGGTCTCCTCTCTCCAGCCCCAAGAAATAACATCTAACCTGATGAGCCTGTGGGCCAACCGACGTCTGTGTCCTCATTTCCATATCCCCCTTCAAAGCGGAAGCCACGATGTCCTCAAACAGATGCGACGACGTTACACTCCAGACCTGTATGAACAAAAAGTCCGTGAGATTCGAAAATTTATCCCAGGCGTATCCATCACCACAGATGTCCTTGTAGGTTTTCCCGGCGAGACGGACGGCGATTTCCAAGATACGTATGACCTTTGTGAGCTTGTGGGATTCTCGTCCATGCACGTGTTCCCATACTCCTCTAGGCCAGGAACTAGCGCTTTCCACTTCACAAATAAGGTAGATGACAGGGCAAAAGCGGACCGTACGCAAAAGATGCTGAGATTAGCCAGGAAACTGTCGCACAATCATAAGCGCAGACTTTTAGGAAGTGTACGACCAGTACTGTGGGAGGAGGTCAAGCTCCTAAACGGCATAATCGTACGGTCTGGCCTCACAGATAACTACATCAGGGTCTACACTGAAGGTAACCATGTAATGGCCAGCGACATAACCCAGGCCAGGCTTGAAAGGCAAGACGCCGACTTAGTCTATTGCCAGGTATTAGATGTGGCTTCGTAGGGACCAAGAGAACTCAGCTACCTTGAGGTATGTTCTTAGGGTTCCCCTTTAACTCCACCGCTCTACGTGCCCTGGCTGTATAGCCCTGTGAATTCGAGCCCTCAGTGCCACCATATGGTTCAGGGTAGCCACATGGTCGGCGTGATGATGACTAGTCCAAAGCGATGTTCTGCCTATTTCCTTAGGGTCTTCGACACCAGCAAACCTGAACCCCAGGATATAGCCTTCCTGCTTGGAGACGTATTCTTCTAGCTCATCTAGGAGTTTCTCCACCTCGCCTTGTCTGCCCGGAAGTGGCTTCATCATTGATATCCTAGCTACAGGCATGTAATGGCTCCTAAATATATGAACTTGTACAGTGGCTTAATGGCATCTCTCTTCTCCTCGGTTTCTATCAAAGGAAGAGTGACTTGAGCGACGCCTACATATTTTACTACAAATCAACGAGGCGCAGTTGTATTTTTCCGTTCATGCTTTCAATATAGCCCGCTCGTTGTTCAAGGCCATGCCCAAAGATAACCAACCACCCTTCTTTTTGGGCATGCTCCAGGAAGCGTTTCTTTTCTTTAAGGGTTTCCTCTGGAGCCAGATCAAAGGCAGTTATATATGGCAGGGGCACATGGTAAGAGGTAGGAATAAGGTCTCCGCCATAGGCAATTATTTCGCCACCAGAGTTCACTACTACAGCCTGGTGACCACGGGAATGGCCATTTGTGACCCTTATACTAACGCCAGGTACAATCTCACAGTCTCCATCAATCAAAGATAACTGTCCCTTTTCCTCTAAGGGCAAAAAATCATCAGGATGAAAGGATGCCTTGAGTCTTTCACTTGGATTAACGGCCTCCTCCCAGCAGGATTTTTGAACAACGTAGGTAGCTCTAGGGAAGGTGGGAGTTGCTCTACCCGTGCGGTCTATCTTGGTTCCTCCACCGGCGTGGTCGAAGTGCAAATGGGTAAGAATCACCATGTCTATCTGGCGAGCGGTTAGACCCAGGGTCCTCAATTCAGTGAGAAGTTTGTTGCACTTAAGTCCATACCACTCCTTTACGTTTTCAGGTTCCTTTGAGCCTATGCCAGTGTCGACTAATATGTTCTTGCCTGGCGTTTGTATTAACAAACAATTAAGCCCTAGTCTAACGCGGTTCTTTCTATCCGACTTCATCTTTTGCTCCCATATGGTCTTTGGCACCTGACCAAATAAGGAGCCTCCATCAAGCAGAAAGGAGCCATCATTGATAATAGTTACTGACAAATTTCCTACTTGCAATGTGCTCTCCTTTCACGTTTAAGGTCGTATATGGCGTGGGCATCGAGCAGGCACGCAAGCCACCTGAATAATGAGCCACCCTACAAAATTGCCAAGTAGGGCTTAAGATTCTTTATCCAACAGGCCTCCACATTAGCACGCAACTACATTCCATCCAGCCAAAGCTATGCTTTTATGTGGGCAAGCCTTGAATTGCGAAGGAATTGCCACAAGGATTAGCTTATGAAACTCAATGGCAGGCCTAACAGGGGGGATCCAAGCAAATAGAAACGACAATGATTACTGATTACCCGGTCAAGCCTGTCCATTTGCACCATGGTATTTTTGTTATTCTAAATGCCTGCCGATAGGCTATTGGCTCCGCCCTTTCTTGTCAAGAGTATTTGACGCTAAAACTACTAGAATGGCATGTGTATTCCGTAATAATCAGACATTATTGCGTCGGAAAAATTCTAAGAACACCTGTGCCTCTTCAAAACATTCATTACATCGGCAAAGAACTCAAATAACGGCACCATTTTCCCTACGTCAGGCTAGACTTCGCCTTTAAAAGGCCACACCAGAAAGGTGCGAAATGTGTAATCCGTATTACGTTCATGACCGATGCTAAAGAGATCACATAAATTTTAAGACACGCGTCTCTGAGACAAAGCTGACGCTAGGGGATCGTCCGCTTGTTAGAAAGTATCCTACTTAGACTGACAGAATCAACTACCCGCTTATCTGAGCGACAGCTTCTTTGTACGCCTCTATGGTGCTGTCTACGTCATCGTGGGTAAGGGCCAAGCTTATATAGTACTTGCTTGTGCTCTTGTATATCCCTCGGTCAAAAAGCACTTTGTTGAAACGCTTCAGTATCGCCTCGTCGGCGGTTTGAAGAGACCGGTAATCTCTTATCTCCTGGTCGGTGAAGAATACGTCAAAGCAACAGTCTTCACCAATAACTTGGGCAGGAATGTCTGCCTCTTTTAGCAGCTTTTCTAGGGCGATCCTTAATTGTCTACCAGTCGAAAATAGTTTTTCGTAGCTGCCCTCTTTCTTCAGCTCATTGAGGGTAGCCAGCCCCGCAGTAGCAGCGATAGGGTTGCCATTGAGAGTGCCCATTTGAGGCACCCAATCCTCCGTCTGCTTGTGTTTGCTATCGAAGTAGTCCATTATATCCTCTCTGCCGCAGACCAACGACAAGGGATATCCACCTCCAACTATCTTGCCCATGGCAGCCAGGTCCGGCGTCACGCCATAGTATTGCTGCGCTCCTCCATAGGAAAAGCGAAACCCCGTTACAGCCTCGTCAAAGATGAGAGGTATGCCATATTGGGCTGTGACCTCTCGAACACCTTGTAGGAATCCAGGCTTGGGTGTAATAAGCCTCTGCATAGGCTCCATGATGACAGCGCCAAGCTCCTCGTGGTGTTGCTCAATCAAGGCAGTAGTAGTTTCCAGGTCGTTGAACGGCGCAATAAGCACCTCATCTTCCAAGACCTTGGGGATGCCTGCACTTCCTGGGGTAGGACGGGGAAACTCCCTGCTCAGATCGGGGGCCATTCCATAGCCGCTAATACTCATTGCCGAATAGTCGCTGCTGCCATGGAAGCCACCCTCGAACTTTAGTATCTTGTCCCTATTGCGGTATGCTCTAGCAGCCCGCATTGCAAAGAAGGTAGCCTCGGAGCCGGTGCTGGCGAACCGAATCTTCTCAGCACAAGGCACAGCTTTCACCACCTCCTCAGCTAAAAGAACTGCCGGCTCGCTAGTCAGGAAATAGGTGCTACCCCGTTCCAGCGCTTCCCTGACGGCCCCTAATACAGAGGGGTGGGCATGACCAAGTATCATAGGGCCGGATCCTATAAGAAAGTCTATGTATTCGTTTCCACTTACGTCCCAAATATGGGACCCCTTACCGCCCTTGACTATAAAGGCGGACTCCCTAGGCATATAAACGTTTCCATTGCTGCCGCCGGGAAGGTATCTATAAGCCTTCTCCAGCAGTTCTTCCTCTTCGGAGCTTCGTTGACGATTGGCCATTACGCCTCCTCCTAAATATCCCTTGTCAGCCTCTTAGCTATTTATATACATACCTGGAAGGAGTCACTTTCTCACTCTTCGTGACAGGCAAGCCGCATTATATCAGACCTATTTTCCTAGCGAAAGAGTCAATGGTTGACTATAATAGTGATGCCCTCAAGAAGGAACTTAACCTTAGTATGGAAAAGGGAGCGCATTCTACCGTGCAACGAATTGCCCACAAGACCAGTGTAGACATCCTTAGAAACAGCCTGAATGAACTCCCTGAGCCTCTTCCTAGACCCTTGTTGATAGTGGTCATAGGACTTCCAGGCACTGGGAAGACCTATTTCACACATCTTCTTTATCAACGCTTTCCAGTAGCTCTACTGGAAAGTGATTCGATGCGAGCTGCTCTGTTTAAGAGGCCATCTTATTCTCAGAAAGAAAGCGCCCAGCTATTCAACACATGTCATCTACTGATTGAAGAGTTGTTGTCCAAGAGTATCCCTGTGGCCTTCGACGCTACCAACCTGATTGAGGCCAACAGGCGGAAGCTATATGACATCGCCGACAGGACAGGAGCAGCTTTGATTCTAGTAAAAATGAAGGCCTCTCGGAAGGTGATAAGGCGGCGTCTGAGAGATAGGTCAAACATCACCAAGCAAGGAAGCCACTCCAAAGCAGATTGGGAAGTCTACAAAAAATTGGCCCGTTCAGAAGAACCCATTGAACGGAGTCATTACAGCATTGACACCTCCCGAGACGTTGAGGGGACTCTAGATAGTATCGTTACCGAGGTTAATCGATTGTTAGGTTACCCAGGTTTGGAAAATGAATAACAATATAAGAGAGGAGTTAGATGAACATAAAGGCCGTAGCAGGAGATATAACCAAGATGAACGTGGACGCTATAATAGTGAACCTATTCGAGGGGGTCACCGCTCCAGGAGGAGCGACTGGAGCGGTAGACAAGGCTATGGATGGCGCCATATCCAAACTCATATCCGAAGGAGAAATCAAGGGTAAGAGTGGTGAGATCACAAACCTTCACACCTTGGGTAAGATAGTCCCGACGCGAGTATTAGTAGCCGGGCTGGGTAAACAGCAGGACTTCGACCAAGACAGCGTAAGACAGGTCAGCGCAGGGATCTGCCGCTATCTGCGAAAACTGGGCGTATCTAAGGCTGCTACCGTAGCCCACGGTGCCGGAATTGGCGGTATGGACCCAGGGGCATCATCTGCCGCCATCGCTGAGGGGGCTATTCTGGGGCTCTACGAATTCGATAGGTATATGTCCAAGAAGAAGAACAACAAGGACCTGGAAGAGCTGCAGATTGTGGAGATAGACGCCAGCAAGTTAGATGCCATGATCCGGGGGATAAACACGAGCCAGATCATGGCAGAGGCAACCAATCTTTGTCGAGATATGGTCAACGAGCCAGCCAACTACATGACTCCTACCAAGATGGCAGAGATAGCCCGACAAGTAGCCAACGAGGTGGGCCTTGAAATAGAGATACTGGACAGGCCACAGATGGAAGAGCTGGGTATGGGCGCTCTCCTTGGCGTGGCCAAAGGAAGCGATCAACCTCCCAAGATGATTATCCTACGCTACTGGGGTGACCGCGCCAACGAGGCCAACAATCTGGGCCTCCTTGGCAAAGGCATCACCTTCGATACAGGGGGCATCTCCTTGAAGCCAGCCCAGGGAATGGGAGAAATGAAGACCGATATGGCCGGCGGCGCCTCCGTCATCGGCGCTATTAAAGCCATCGCCCAGCTAAAACCTAAAATCAACATCACCGCTATGGTCCCAGCCACAGAGAATATGCCTGGCGGCTCCGCTCAAAGACCCGGGGACGTGGTTCGAGCCATGAGCGGCAAGAGTATAGAGGTGGATAACACTGATGCCGAGGGCAGGCTGGCTCTGGCAGACGCCCTCTCATACGCCCGTATAAAGCTGAATCTCACCCGACTGGTGGATGTAGCGACTCTGACCGGCGCCATGGTTATAGCCCTGGGCCACACCTACACAGGGGCCTTCTCCAACAATCAGGACATGGTCAATAGCGTCATCGAGGCTGGAAAGAAGGCGGGAGAGCTGATCTGGCAATTTCCATTGCACAACGACTATAAGGAGCAGAACAAGAGCGACGTGGCCGACGTCAAGAACACCGGCGGTCGACCTGCCGGTTCCATAACGGCAGCCCACTTTCTCGCCGAGTTCAGTGAGGACACTCCATGGGTACACCTGGACATAGCAGGAACCGCCCGCGCAGAGAAGGATAAGGGATATATTCCCAAGGGCGCATCGGGCATACCGGTAAGGACGTTAGTCAATCTGGCCCTAGACCTAGGGATACTCTGAACAAGTCTGGGCATAGTAGCATAGAGAATAGCACTGTGTTCGGGGAGATAATTGATGGACCAGCCAACATTTGCGGACTTGGAATACGAGAGGAAGAAGCGCAAGACCCGCCGGGAGATATTCCTGGAGCGCATGGATGCTCTGATCCCGTGGGAACAGATGGAAGAGCGCATCCGTCCGTTCTATCCCAAGGCGGGCCGAGGCCGTCGACCATATGAGTTGTCGGCGATGGTGCGGATACACTGCGTGCAGTTGTTCTACAACCTGAGCGATCCTGGCATGGAGGACATGCTCTACGAGGTCGAGTCGGTGAGACGGTTCGTAGGGTTGAAGCTGTCGGGCCCGCTGCCGGACGAGACGACGATTCTGAACTTCCGCCATCTGCTGGAAGAGCATGAGTTGGGGCAGAGTCTGTTCGAGGAGATCAACCGTCATCTGGAGTCCCAGGGACTGCGGCTTCGGGAGGGGACGATCGTGGACGCGAGCATCATAGAGGCGCCGTCATCGACGAAGAATCGTGCGGGTGAACGAGACCCTGAGATGCACCAGACGAAGAAGGGGAACGAGTGGCGCTTCGGGATGAAAGTACACGTAGGCGCTGACGCTGAGACGGGAGTGGTACACAGCATGACTACGACGCCAGCTAACGTGCATGATGTGACAGAAGCGCACCGATTGCTGCACGGTGGAGAGAAACGAGTGTGGGGGGATGCGGGGTATCAGGGAGTGGACAAGCGGTTGGAGAATCGAGAGTTGGATGTGGAGTGGCGAGTGGCGATGAGGCCCGGCCGGCGACGGCACCTGGAGCCTGGCAGCTACGAGGCGTTGGCGGAGAAGCGCAAAGCGTCGGTCAGGGCGAAAGTGGAGCATCCGTTCCTGTACGTGAAGCGGCGCTTTGGCTACGCCAAGGTGCGCTACCGAGGGTTGGCTAAGAACGCGCAACGGCTGGCATTGCTACTGGGGCTGGCCAACTTGATGACGGCAGAGCGCCGTCTGGCGGCATGAGAGGGGCGCAGTGCGCAAATCACGGCCGGGAGCCGCGATGGCTCAGAAAAGCCGCTTCGAGGCAACAACAGACACGGTCTGAACGCCTCAACCACCACCTGGAACGTGACAAAGATGCCTGAACATCTCCAAAGAACGGAACCACTCTGCCCATCCACGCTTGCGCCGAATTGTTCAGAGGTTCCCTAGGCAATGTATAGACGATTGGTTGAGCGTTAGTTGGATGACTTGAAGGCTCTGGGCTAGTAGACTATACACAAACACGGTCATTGCACTAAAGCCTGAGAATGAAAGGAGTCCCATGGGAGTTACAGAACGGCTAGCCAGATTTGTAGTCGAAACCAGCTATGAGGACATCCCCCCAGAAGCTATACGTATAGCTAAGGAGATAAGTCTAGACTGCTTGGGGACTACACTGGCGGCTTACGCCGATAGTGTTGGCAGGATAATAACCAAAATCACAAGGGATCTCGGCGGCACCCCGGAGTGTACTGTGATAGGCGCTGGATTCAAATCCTCCCCAGCCCAAGCCGCTCTGGCCAACGGGACCATGGCCCACGCCTTGGACTACGATGACATGGGGCTGTCTATGGGACATCCTAGTGTGCCTGTCCTTCCTGTAGTGCTGGCATTAGGCGAAAAGATGCACCTAACGGGGAAAGATATACTGACCGCCCACCTTATCGCCTTTGAAGTCCAGGGGAAAATTGGATACGGGAGTGAGGAGCTTTATAGCACGGGATGGCACCCCACGGGCGTTTTTGGCGTTATGGGAGCTACAGCCGCGGCTGCTAAGCTACTAAAGCTGGATATCGACCAGACAAGAATGGCCTTCGGCATTGCCGCCTCACATGCCGCCGCTGCCAAGCCCAACATGGGAAGCATGACGAAACCCCTCCATGCAGGGAATGCCGCTAGAGGGGGCATTATGTCTGCTCTTCTGGCAAAAGAGGGCTATACCGCAGACCCAGACATCATAGAGCACCCCCTTGGCTACGCCTTCGCCTACATCCACGAAGGTCGCTATGACCTAGACAAGATGGTCTCGACCTTAGCCGATCCGTGGCACATCATAAAGCCCGGTGTAACCCTCAAAAAGTACCCCTGCTGCGGAGGAAACCACGCCCCACTAGATGCTCTATTCAAGATGATGGACGAGCACAAGTTTAACTACGAGGACGTAGAATCCGTCCAGGTTGATTGCGACAAGTCAGTAGGTCTAATGCTATCCTTCGAGGAACCAGAGGACGGATACCAAGGTAAGTTTTGCCTCCAGTACAACATTGCGGCTGCTCTAGTGGATGGCAGCGTCACCAAAGCCACTTTCACTGATGAGAGGGTTCAAGACCCCAGAATACAAGAGGCTATGAAGAAGGTAAAGAAGGTGGTCCACTGGGACTGGAAGCGAGAGTTTGGAACGTGGAAAAGCCCCGTCACGATCACCCTAAAGAGCGGCCAGCAATTCCAGGAGCTGGGCAACGTCATAAAGGGTTCACCCCACACACCCCTCTCCATAGAGGAGATCATAGACAAGTACAAGGACAACGCTCATGGGACGATCTCAGACGTCAACATAAGTGAGTCGATTGATATGATGCTAGACCTAGAGAATTTGAGGGATGTAGCGGATCTGATGGCAGTGGTGTCCGGCAACTCTTCAAAATAGGAAATCCACCTACAGACATTCTCAAAGAGGGCCTCTGCTATAGAAGAGGCCCTCTTTCTTTGGACTAACTATAATATCCTAACTGCCTGTCCATTCAAATGTGACCCTTCAGTTTGACTCATGTTATGGAGGTATTGACAAGAACGAGTGTGCTGTTCTAATATGTTCTAAAGTGCAGAGTATGGAGGGACTTATGTTTGGAGTAGTTTTTGAGGAGATAGAGTGTAAATCGCTTATTAACCGGGTGCAGGGCAACTTGCCCTTTCGGTGGACTATAAACCCCTACAGGGGCTGTCAGCATGCCTGCGTTTACTGCTTCGCCCGCCCAACCCACGAGTACCTAGGACACAACTCAGGCCAAGATTTTAATCGGCGCATAGTGGTAAAGGCCAACGCCACGGAGGTGCTACGTCAGGAGCTTCGCCATCCTCGCTGGCGAGGAGAGATGATAGCCTTGGGCACCGCCTGTGACCCCTATGAGCCAGCAGAGAATAAATACCAACTGACGCGGAAAATTTTGCAGGTTATACTAGATTTCCGCAACCCTCTATCAATTACAACAAAGTCCAATCTAATCCTAAGGGACTTAGACATCCTGCGGAAGCTAGCCTCTGTCGTCGAGCTTCACGTAAACTTCAGCATTTCGACTCTTGATGAAAGGCTTTGGAAACAAATGGAGCCAAAGACTCCCAGACCAATGAAGAGGCTGCAAGCAATGGAAGTTCTGGTCAAGGCAGGTATAAATACCGGCGTCCTCCTTGCACCTATACTACCAAGCGTAACGGACAACAGAGAAAACCTGGAGTATGTAGTGAAAACGGCTGTTGAACACGGCGCCCAGTATCTAGCCTCTAACGTGTTGTTCTTGAAGCCGGGAACTCGTGAATGGTTTATGCCTTTCCTGAGGGAGGCCTACCCGCACCTTTCTTCCGAGTACCTGAAGATATATAAGAGTCCTTACGCTCCAAAGAACTACACCAAGTATATATTCGACCTTGTCGATGCGATCAGGAAACGCTGGAACCTTTTATCCAGGCCAGTCGAGCCAGCAAATCAAATAAAGCAACTTGCCTTGGGCTTGTAAGGGGATCTTGGTTTGTCCGCGACGCAGAGCAGCAAACGGGGCTTACCCTATACTACCCGACTCCCTAGGCTAGGCCCCGTTTTCGATCATGACCCTCACAATTGTGGATGTCTAAAGAAGTCCCTTCTGGCGAACGGCCCTCAGCATCTCGGCTCGCAGAGGAGAAGCCAGTATAGACTGCGCCCTTTCTTCTTTACTAACAGCTACGTCTACCACCGCAGGTCTGCCAGCATTAAGGGCATCTCTGAGGCCTTTATACAGCTGGTCTGAGGTGTTCACCTTAACGCCGAAACAGCCGAATCCTCGCGCTATGGCCGCAAAGTCAAAATCCATGAATTCTGAGGCGTAAGATCGCGTTCCTTGTGCCTCCTTCACCATACCCAACGCCGAGTCATTAAACACAATGCCAACAAAGTTGATGCCATGCTGTAAAGCCGTAGCCAAGGCGTTTACTTTCATCATAAAGCCGCCGTCTCCAGCCACAGCGACACACTGGCGGTCTGGGTTAAGGAGCTTCGCTGTCATAGCTGCATAGATAGAATAGCTCATACCACCCAGTCCAGCGTTCCCGAAATAGGTCTCCTCGTCTCTAGTCTCGAAAAGCCGAAGCATCCAGTGCCTGTTGTTCCCGCCGTCTGTGGTGACTATAGCTGACGGCTCCAACACTTCTCTGATTATCTGGACTGCTTTTCCCGATGGAATGGGCACGCCATCTGCCACGAGGTCGGGGCGATCGAATACTCGCTCCTTTTGCTTGCGCTCCTGAAACAGCCTGGATCGGCTGGCGGCCAGGTCTTCCAAACCATTTTTACCAGTCCGGTCAATCTCCTTGAGGAGCTGCTCAAGAAACACCTGCGCATCGGCTGTGACCCCTACATCAACGGGAAACTGCCACCCTACGTTTCTAGAGTCTATATCCACCTGAATAAGGGTCTGCCGGGTGGGATCGATGAGCTTAGGATGCTCTAACAGGGTGTCTTGAGGCTTGAGACGCGTGCCTACGATCAGCAGCAGGTCTGCCTCCCCTATCACCGAGTTGGCCAGGGGTGACCCGGTTCCTCCCATGGGGCCAGCAGCCAGCGGATGAGATTCCCTAAGGACGCTCTTACCAAGGGTTGTGGTGACAACAGGCATGCCTATTTTCTCAGCTAGTTGGCGAAGCTCAGCATGGGCACGAGACGCCCGCGCCCCGTTTCCAGCAAGCAGGACCGGATTTTCTGCATCCAGGACCTTTTGGGCGACCTCATGCGCCACTTCAGGGGAAGCAGTTGGTTTGCTTACGCCAAGATAACCCTCAAGAGGATATATTCTAGGAATGCTATCCTCCACTAGCTCGCCCATGGCCACCGATTTCCAGATTACCGCGGCTGGGCCAGGCCTCCCCGACGTGGCATGCTTAATTGCTAACTGGACGCCGTGCACTGCTTCGAGCGGCGTAGTGGCTAACGCAGTGAATTTCGTAGCTTCCTTCAGAATGGCCCTAGCGTCGAAGGAGCCATATTGGCCGCTGCCAGATTGAAATGGGGCATGCTGAGCAAAGGTGCCATAATCGGTGAATCCGGTCATCACCAACATCGGGGAAGAGGCCAGATATGCCTGGAGAATGCCAAACATCCCCGTGGAGCAGACGAAGCCTTCTTGCGCCATAAAGACTCCTGGCTTACCTGTCATCTGGCCATAGGACTCCGCCATGCAGGAGGCCGTCTGCTCATCTCGGCATAGCACTACACGTATCTTGTCCTGATGGTCATACAGGCCATCAATAATCGGACGGACGGGCCCACCAGGATGGGTGAACACGTACTCTATGCCGCTCTCCAACAATGTTTCCACAATTTTTTGCACTGCAGTAGTCATTTATTTCCCCCTTTCTAGTTAGGAATCTCCCACATCGACCATCGACCGCTACCTATAGTCTATTTCCCTGGACTGAGCAGGTCAATGTATGTGCGCTAGCCCCACTTGAATGCAGACCGTTGTTTACAGAACATCAGAAATTATATAAGGTATCTGGGAAACATGCTCATTTAATTCCAGGAGGATTAACATGCCTGTAGTAGATCATTCTCTCGAAGGCAAGATAGCCGTAGTCATAGGTGGCTCCAAGGGGATTGGAAGAGCGATAGCCCTATCCTTTGCTGAAAACGGAGCTGACCTGGTGATCTCGGCGCGTGGTTTGGAGGCGTTGGAACGAACCAAGGGGGAGATAGAGCATTACGGGCGACAATGCCTCATGGTGCAAGCTGATGTGAATAAGGATGAGGACATCCAGAGAGTAGCAGATGAGACCAAGAGAAAGTTCGGAGGAGCGGATGTCCTAGTCACCATGCCTGCTCTTGGAGGTTCCTTCGGTGGATATGCTCCCCTAGTCGAGTGGGAGGCCGATAAGTGGCATACCATGATGAACGTCAATTTATGGGCGCCATTTCTGGCTTCCAAATTCTTTTACCCTATGATGAAAGAGCGAGGCGGAGGCAGCGTAATACA
The DNA here is from genome assembly GCA_965249025.1 of Dehalococcoidia bacterium. Classification (GTDB taxonomy): domain Bacteria; phylum Chloroflexota; class Dehalococcoidia; order Lucifugimonadales; family CAYTFF01. Next base: position 913,713 of record OZ252215.1, read on the forward strand.
TATGACCTCCAACGACGGTATAAAGCCATCAGGCGGGCTTGGCCCTTATCCGATTTCCAGAGCGGCAGTGATCTATTTGGCCCGTGTATGCGCTGTGGAATGGGCGCCTGTGGGGATTCGCGTCAACTGCATAGCGCCAGGAATAGTGCGTACGGACATGGCCGCGAACCTGGTTAGGAAAATAGAGGAGACGGGACAACACTACAATCCACAAAAGCGCATCGGTGAGCCGGAGGACATAGCTGGGGTGGCCCTGTTCCTAGCCAGCGACGCAGGCAAATATGCTACCGGAGCCACCTTCGTCGTGGATGGTGGAGAGATCGCTTAGAGATGCAGGAAGCGCCGTAAGAGTCCTACTTCGTTTATTACGAGTCAAATTGAAAGGCCCCGCTATGCAATAGCGAGGCCTTCTTAGTGCAATGCTTGCCGCCAGACGTCAGTTTTTGCAACTCAAAGTCATCAAGAGCGGTTGTTTCCTCGACTCAATCCCTTCCAGACGTTTTTGAGTAGCTTAACTGGAGCCAGCGCAATAGATCCGTTTGCCCCTGTTTGCGCACCATCCTCGGCTCAATATGTGTAGTTGTAGTAATGATAATAGCTGTATTTATAGTACCCATATCGAAATCTGCTGATAGTAAATTTGTTCACCACATGCCCAATCAGGTTCACTCTGGCCATCCGTATGGACTCCAGGGCCTTGTTAATCAGACCCATGCTAGTTCCGGGATTGACCACCAGTATCAACCCGCCTACCATAGTGGCAAGCTTGACGCTGTCCGCCATACCTATGAAGGGAGGAGTATCAAAGAGAACAATGTCCACCCTTTCTTTTAGATTCTCAAGTAACACATGCATTCTGGGAGCGCCTAGCAACTCGCTAGGATTAGGCGGTTTAGGCCCGCTAGTTATGATATCGACCCCATTGATGGAGGTCTTTTGAATAATGCTGTCCAGCTCCACTTTTGGATCCGCGAGAAAGTTGCTAAGACCAATCGTTCTACCAACACTAAAAAACCTATGCATGGTAGGACGCCTAAAGTCCGCATCCACAACGACTACCGACTTGCCATCTTGCGCAAAGGCTGCGGCCAAATTGGAGACCACAGTACTTTTGCCTTCACCTGGCCAAGGACTACTTACAACCATAGTATCAATTGGGCCAGTAGCATTTACAAACTGGAGGTTAGCTCTGAGATTGCGATATGCCTCAGAGTAGCCACTTTTGGGTAGCTTTTCCATCACAAGCTCATGAGTCTCAATTTCTTTGGGCTTCCAAAAAGGAACCGCTCCAAGGTTTGTTAAGCCAAACCGCTTCTCTAATCTCTCAGGCGTTTGCACTGAGTCCTGCAAATACTCCAAAACGAAAGCTACGACTACGGAGAACATTATCCCCAACACTACGGCCAAGATTATATTTAACCTGGTCCTTGGCGCTATAGGACTAGAAGAAGGCTCTGCGTTCTCCACTATTAGTATGCTACCCAAAGCATTCAACTGAGCAGTGACGAAGTCTTGCACATTGGAACCCCCCTGGACTATAGCCACCTGCTGCAATCTGGCGATATCAGCTAGTCTGTTTTCTTCAGTCTGACGCTTGAACACCACCGCAGTCGTGTCGGCAATCAGCGCAGCCTGAACTGGATCGCTGTCATGGACCCTGATGCGTAGCAATTCTGTTCCGCTTACTATCTGGATAGAGATCGCGCCCGCCAAGGCATTAGGCCCCATACGAAGACCTAGCTCTTCAACTACACCCTCCATAACAGGCCTTGTGGTGATAAGCTCCTTGTAGGTGACTGCCAAGGTTCGGCTTGTCTGAATGTCCCCTAGACTTGCTATACCTGTTCCACCTTGGACCTGTTGAACTTGTATGGTGGTTGTGGCCTCGTAGACAGGAGTCTGCCTGTCGCTGTACGTCCACGCCACTACCCCTGCAACCGCTGGGCCAAGTAACAGTAACCACCATCGACTGAGGAGCACACCGAGATATCGACCGGTATCTACCGTTTCCTCTTCAGTTCCTACTCCATTGGTCGCAAGATTCATAAAAACCAAACCCTCTGAGCAATTTTTTGAAGCGATCTACACCACAAATTCAGAACCCTTTGATTTGCCGCTTGATTATAGCACAAGGCAATAGGCATTGAATACCAATTACTGTTGTCCCTTAGATATGGGATCGTCCAATAAAGCGTCAACTATCCGTTTGGCAGCCTTTCCATCTCCATAAGGGCTCGTTCTCTTAGCCATGAAATTATACTCTCTGCTATCGTCCAATAAACGTGCAGCTTCGAGGTATATGCTGACTGGGTCCGTACCCACTAGCTTGCTAACGCCTGCTTCTATACCCTCTGGCCTCTCAGTCTTGCGACGTAGCACCAGGACCGGCTTACCTAATGCGAGAGCCTCCTCCTGTATACCACCTGAGTCAGTAAGCACTAAGTAAGCCTTATTCATAAGCCACACGAACGCTGTATAATCCAAAGGCTCGATCAAGTGGACTCGGCGGACTTCTCTCAACACATCGTATACCTGGCTCCGCACCCTTGGATTCATATGGACAGGGTAAACTACCACTACATCTTCAAATGATTCGGCTATACGTTTTAATCCCATGCATATCCCATGCATATCCCTTCCAGCTCCAGTCCAAAGCTCTCTCTACGATGACCTGTGACCAATAGGATACGTTTGTCTGTCACTGGTATTCCCAAACTTTGAACAAACAGCTCCTCCATTTGTTGTTCAGATGAACCGTCTTTCTGTAGCTTGTGCAATGTTAACTGTAGGGAGTCTATAACAGTGTTGCCCGTTACTACGATACTACTATCTAGCACACCTTCGGAGAGCAGATTTTGTTTTGCCCGCTCAGTAGGAGCAAAGTGGATATCGCTTAATACGTCTGTGAGACGCCGATTGATCTCCTCTGGAAAGGGATTGTACTTGTCGCCTGTTCGTAGCCCAGCCTCTACATGGCCAATGGATATACGAGCATAGTAAGAAGCCAATGCCGCTGCTAGTGCGGTAGAGGTGTCGCCTTGAACTAACACCCAATTCGGGTGCGCCTTTTCAAGAATGGAAGCTAGTCCATGAAGCACAGCAGCGCTAACCTCGTGTAGGGCTTGGTCATGCCTCATCACATTTAGATCATAGTCACACCTAATCCCAAAAAAACGTATCAATGGGGCTACCATTTCCCTGTGCTGGGACGTCACGCACACTAAGGAATCAACTTGGGAGGACTTTTCCAATATCTTTATCACCGGAGCCATTTTGATGACCTCCGGTCGAGTTCCAACAATGCTTAAAACCTTCACTCTTCCGTTGATTCCTCAGTTACTTAAGCTGCAGATGGCATATGTGGGGAACAGGGGGGCTCTATTCTGCGCCCCTTGCTGGATGGGTCGTACTATGTGGGGGAAGTAGGTCTCTACACCCATCCTAGTAAGATTAGAGATGAGGAAGGTCTCCTTCTTTGGCTTGCTCTTAGCCACGCACCAATGTTCCAAAGTAGATAGCCCTCCCGTAGAAATTGCGAAGGGTTAGTGTAGCCCATATGACCATATTTTACAAGGGAGCTATGGGCCATTGCGCACCAAGGGTGTTGGCAAAGAATGTGAAATAGGACGTGTAAGACGAATTGGGTAACTCAGTTGGTTCCCTGTAGCCCAAATCGATGCCCACAAAATAGCCTATATCGCGTTAGCCCAGGAGACCACCTATTGTGAGCCAGTAAAAAACTATGTACGCCCCTGCCAAGATCATGAGGACGGCGCTCACCGGTTGAATATACGGCAGTGCCTTCTTTAAGCCCCCTACTATCGCGCTTTGAAAAAGTGTCATTCCAAGAGTCAGCACCATGATTACGAGGCCCATGCCCATGGCATAGGCAACAAATTGGCCGGCGGCTGCCAGGAGGCCACCCGAGGCAAGACTGGTACCCACTACAGCCAAGAAGATTGGAAGGGTGCAGCTCAGAGATGCAATACCATAGCTTAGCCCAAAGAGGAAATAGCCCTTAATGCTAACAGAGCTAGGGTCTCCTATATGAGACGCTGCCCGTCCTGCCAGCGCACTATACAGCTTCCCTCCCTGGAGCAGCCATGCGCCGGCAAAGGCCAAAACAACGCCAACGCCTAGGCCAATCCAAGGGAAGATAGTTACAATGGATCTGGCGCCTCCGCCAATTAACAGTCCCACTATTCCAAATAGCAAAATGAACCCGGCCATCACCAAGCTTCCCACAAGCAAGCCCTTTCCAATTCGGCGCGCCAAGGGGGTGTCTTTTTCACTGCCATCTAAGGAGCCTGTGTACAATCCAAGATACGCTGGAAGCATTGCGAACCCGCACGGATTAACGGAAGAGACCATGCCAGCACCAAAGGCAAAACCCAATGGCAATAATGCCCCTAAGGTACCTAAGCTAGTGCTAGCAGAAGACGAAAGGCCCTCAACACCGCCCACTAGTCCGCCTGTAGCCGAGTCTGTGAATAAGGCCCCTACCACAGCTAACAAGAGGGCCCCAGAAGCGGCAAAAATAGGTAATAAAAAGCCCTTCCAGTTGCTAGCCGATTTTAGGGGTATGGACAACGCTTTCATCCTAACCTCCTCTCCCTCGAATCCTCTTCAAATAGATACCCAGTTTCTAAAGTGGCTTCTCCTTCTATCTATCCACTTGAAAGAAAATACGTCCCCTTCAATTGATTAGATGCGTTGCAGCAGATCTGGATTTGCCTATGGAGCCTCTTTTACAATCCAATTATACAGGGTGTAGTCCATCATTAACATCGACATTTTGAATATAATGATCCATACTCTATCAGTGGCTGAGTGAAGCATGGTAGTTGATTAGTTTATCAATAGTGGGTATCATCATCAGATGTTGACATCTGGTGATACCTATGCTACATTCCCACAAGTTGTGTCACTCCGTCAAATATGGAGGCCCGCTAGCTCAATTGGTAGAGCAACTGACTCTTAATCAGTGGGTTACAGGTTCGAGTCCTGTGCGGGTCATTGAGTGATTATACTTAGCTCCGTCAAGGGGAAGTGTCGGAACTGGTAGACGAGCATGATTTAGGATCATGTGCCGAAAGGCGTAGGAGTTCGAGTCTCCTCTTCCCCACATAACGCCTTTTGATATAGATAACATATTCGACTACATAAGGGGGGAGCTCAGGTGGGAACCCTGTTATCGGTAAAGAATCTGAAGACACAATTTAAGACTCAGGACGGCATAGTCAAAGCCGTAGATGATGTTAGTTTTGACGTACAGGAAGGTGAGATCCTGGGCTTGGTCGGAGAGAGCGGCTGTGGCAAGAGCGTCAGCGCTATGAGTCTGATGCGCCTCGTACAAGACCCCCCCGGCAAGATAGTACAAGGGGAGATCCTCTTCGAAGGCGTTGATTTGCTTAAATTGAGTGATACGGATATGCGCAAGCTTCGGGGAAGCAAAATAGCCATGGTCTTCCAGGAGCCCATGACTTCCCTTAATCCTGTACTCACTATAGAGCGTCAGATGGTTGAACCCCTCATGCTGCACATGGAGATGGACAGAGAACAAGCCAGGGCAAAGTCTTTGGAGCTCCTCGAAGTGGTCGGTATTCCAGATGCAGCTAACCGACTCTTCGACTACCCTCATCAGTTTAGTGGTGGAATGAGGCAGAGGGTCATGATAGCCATGGCTATGGGTTGCAATCCCAGGCTCCTTATTGCAGATGAGCCAACTACGGCCCTGGACGTCACAATTCAGGCTCAAGTGCTGGAAATAATGCAGAACGTTACCACACAGTTTGGAACTGCTTTGATAATCATTACCCACAACCTTGGTGTTGTGGCTCGATACGCCCACAGGATCAACGTGATGTATGCGGGGAAAATCATAGAAACGGGCACATCAGAGGAAATATTTAGAACCCCTAGCCACCCCTACACTATTGGGCTTCTTAAATCTGTACCTCGTCTAGACGAGCCGAAAAAGTCTAAGCTAGACCCAATTGAAGGACTGCCTCCTGACCTGATTAACTTGCCCCCAGGATGCGCCTTCAGAGTACGATGTCAGTTCGCTATAGACAAGTGCGCACAGGAAACACCACCTCTCATGAGAGCTTCTACTGATAACCACTTGTCAGCGTGTTGGGTTGTAGACAAACTGACGGCGGGCGCGGGCACAACCTCGCCACAATGATGGAGTCACCATGACACAAAATAACAGCGACGCACTACTAGACGTTAAAAATCTAAAGATGCACTTCCCTGTCACGGCGGGATTGATAATCACCCGAAAAGTTGCTGATATCAAAGCCGTAGATGACGTTAGCTTCTCCATAAAGAAGGGTGAGACATTAGGGTTAGTCGGCGAAAGCGGATGTGGCAAGACCACTGTAGGCCGGTGCATTTTAAGGCTCTACAATCCTACCGCAGGAGAGATCTTCTATGATGGCTCGAACGTAGCAGCCCTCAATGCTCGCGATTTGAGAGCCATGCGCCGGAGAATACAGGTAATATTCCAGGACCCATATAGTTCCCTGAATCCGAGGATGACTTGTGGTAACATCGTCGGCGAACCGCTATTGATACACAAAATGGTCTCCAGCAAGAGGGAATTCAAAGAACGAGTGGCTGACCTATTAGGAACGGTGGGCATGAACGCCTACATGGCCGACCGATACCCCCACGAGTTCAGCGGTGGGCAGAGGCAGCGTATCGGAATCGGGAGGGCATTAGCAGTTAGACCTGAGTTCATAGTAGCCGATGAGCCTGTGTCCGCGCTAGATGTGTCTATCCAGGCTCAGATCATAAACCTCCTTGAAGAACTGCAGGACCAGTTCCAGCTTACTTTCTTGTTCATTGCTCACGACCTGTCTGTCGTCCGGCACATTAGCGACAGGGTTGCCGTCATGTACTTGGGGCACATGATGGAGATAGCCAGTCGAGAAGAGATATATGAAAACCCACTTCATCCCTACACCAAGGCTCTGCTTTCCGCAGTGCCTATTCCTGACCCCATAATTGAGGCGCAGCGGGAACGGATTATTCTTGTGGGTGATGTCCCCAGTCCACGCGTGCCACCTTCCGGCTGTGTCTTCCACACTCGCTGCCCAATAGCCATCGATGAGTGCAGCGGAGATATACCGGAACTCAGGGAGGTCTCACCAGAACACTGGGTGGCCTGCATAAGGGTCTAACCTAGCGAAAAGAAATCGACCACTAAGGGGGCCAGCAAAATTGCTGGCCCTTTTCTTATCAACGGATGTGCATTTAAGCCGCCTATTATTCTATCAACTTGCACCTATTAGGCACAGGAAACATCTAAACTACCAGACAGACCCAAAGATTCGCTCCTAAATTCGAGATACGACAGGGCATCGCAATAATAGGCGCGGTGTCCTTTGCACTTCTACTGAACTTGACACAACCTGTGGGCAACGAACTACGGCAACGCCGCAGCCACCTACCCCAACCCCTGTAGCGGGAACTAGCATTGAAGACGGAGACCCCGATTTTGATATGGCAGCTTTGGTCTGGCAGAGTTACTGGCTCTCAAGAGACCACTTTGGTCCCTTTGTAAAGGCATCAGCAAGGGGTATTCCCTTCAAGCCTCCTATGGAAATGGTGCAAGGGGCCATGAAGATGATGGGACAAACCCCAGATGACCCAATAGCCAGATCGCATTGAACTTGATTCGTGTTACTTAGCCAAAAATGAACTCGAACGAATTGATGGCTTGAATAAACAGTCCAGAAAGTTTACCTTTATCTCAAATATCTCAGAGAGTCTATTCTGGCCTAGATCGTCGCAAGGGGGAAACGTGGTCCTCTCCTAAGTCAACGCTTCATACATTTGTGGAGGCCCAGAGAATCACTCACGCCAATTGGGGGCAACAATGGCAAACTCGAATTTGGAAGACCTCTGTATAAATTCCATCCGATTCCTCGCTATAGATACAGTGCAAAAGGCCAACTCAGGACACCCAGGCACACCAATGGGGGCTGCGCCTATGGCCTACGTACTATGGGACAAATTCCTAAAGCACAATCCTAAAGACCCCAGTTGGCCAGACAGGGACCGTTTCATATTGTCTCCTGGGCATGCATCCGCTATGCTATACGCCCTCTTGCATCTCACGGGATACGACCTATCCTTGGAAGAGATCAGGAGCTTCCGTCAATGGAAAAGCAAGACCCCAGAACATCCGGAATATGGGCTTACACCGGGGGTTGAGGTCACAACTGGACCTCTAGGTCAGGGTTTCGCTCACGGTGTCGGAATGGCTATTGCAGAGAGGTGGCTGACGGGGCACTACAATAGGCCTGGGCACAAGATCGTAGACCACTATTCATACGCCATTGTGTCCGACGGTGATCTGCAAGAGGGTGTAGCCTCCGAAGCGGCATCATTAGCCGGCACCCTTCGCCTGGGAAAGCTTATTTATCTTTACGACGATAATGACATCTCTATTAAGGGAAACACCAATATTGCCTTTGCCGAGAATGTAGCCCAGCGGTTCCAAGCCTATGGATGGCATGTCATAGGTCCCATCGACGGCATGGATACGTCGTCTGTCGACCCTGCTATACGCATGGCCCAGGCGGAGACCCATAAGCCAAGCCTGATCATTTGCAGAACCACCATTGGCTACGGCAGCCCAAACAAGGCGGGCACCGCCTCAGCTCATGGTGAGCCTCTAGGAGAAGAAGAGGTGCGTCTTACCAGAGAAGCACTAGGTTGGCCTTACCAGAAACCATTCGCAGTTCCAAAAGAGGTGAAGGAGCACCTGAGAAAGGCCTTAGAACGAGGCAAGCGTCAGCAAGGTGAGTGGCGAACCAAACTAGAAGCGTATCGCCGCGAGTATCCTGATGAAGCACATCAATTAGAAGAGGCCCTGTCTGGAGATCTCCCCAGCGACTGGGACGCGAAGTTAGCGGACCTCTTCAATAACAATGGCAAGGCTGTTTCCACACGAGAGGCCTCCGGCAAGGTGATGAACGCTATCGTCCAAAGTGTGCATGCCTTTACTGGCGGCTCGGCAGACCTAGCGCCATCCACTAAGACAATCCTGAAAGACCATGGACACTACGGCTTCGAAGAGTATTGTGGCCACAATATGCACTTCGGAGTGCGCGAGCATGCTATGGGTTCTATAGTCAGCGGAATGGCCATCCATGGCGGAACAATTCCATACACAGCGACCTTTCTTATTTTCTCAGACTACATGCGCCCGCCTATAAGACTCTCAGCCCTTATGGATCAACGGGTCGTCTTCATTTTTACCCATGACTCTATAGGCTTAGGAGAGGATGGCCCAACTCACCAGCCTATTGAGCAGCTAATGGGAATGAGGGCTGTACCCAACCTGGTGATGCTACGGCCTGCGGATGCTACCGAGACGGCAGTAGCATGGATGGTAGCCATGGAGCGGCGTCACGGTCCTACGGTCCTAGTGCTCAGCCGCCAAAACCTGCCCGTGCTAGACCGAACTTCCTTTCCACCTGCGGAGGCGGTTCAACTCGGAGGATATATTCTTTGGGAGCCCCCCGAGAGACCTGATGTTATACTTATTGGTACAGGATCTGAGGTGCATATAGCTCTGGAAGCGGCAAAGCTGCTCAAAGAAAAGGGAGTCCCCGCGCGGGTCATATCCCTACCATCTTGGGAGCTTTTTGATGATCAGGATGCAGGGTATAAGGATCATGTACTGCCACCAGATATTCGTGTCAGGGTATCCATAGAAGCGGGTTCTTCCATTGGATGGGAACGATACGTGGGACTCGATGGCGTCGCCATTGGCCTTGGCCATTTTGGAGCCTCGGCGCCAGCAAGCATACTGTACGAAAAGTTCGGATTGACACCTCAACGAATGGCCGATGAAGCCCTACGACTGATAAAGGAGAGGTAAGCAATGACAAACTCAGTCTTAGAGACCCAGCGCCTGGGCCAATCCATATGGTACGACAATATTCGTCGCGGCCTTATCACCTCAGGCGAGCTTCAGAATCTCATCGAGGTAGGGGTTACAGGAGTTACCTCCAACCCTACCATATTTGAAAAGGCCATTGCCGGCAGCACCGATTACGATGATTCTTTAATAGAGCTAGCCCATGCCAGGAAAAGCACTACCGAGACCTTCGAGGCGTTGGCTATAGAGGATATAAGAGCCGCAGCAGACCTGCTAAGGCCTATTTATGAACGCACTAATGGTGTAGACGGCTATATATCTCTCGAAGTCAGCCCATCTCTGGCTCACGATACCGAGGGCACCATCGCAGAAGCGAAACGGCTTTTCAGTAGCTTGGAGCGCCCAAATGTGATGATAAAGGTGCCGGCCACGTCGGAAGGTATTCCGGCCATACGAAGTCTTATAGGATGGGGCATGAACATCAACGTCACCCTAATCTTCTCACTAGAGGCCTATCGACAGGTAATGAATGCGTATATCTCTGGCTTGGAAGACCTTCACCGCAGCGGCAAGGACATCAGCAAGATAGCCTCCGTTGCCTCCTTCTTCGTTAGCAGGGTGGACACAGCCGTAGACAGGCAACTAGAAGAGAAGATAGGCAAGGGAAGCACGAAGCTTCGGAGGTTATTGGGCAAAGCGGCCATTGCTAACGCTAAGATAGCATACCAGTATTTCAATGAGACCTTCAACGATGTTCGATTTGCTGCGTTAAAGGCCGATGGCGCACGTGTTCAGAGGCCACTCTGGGCAAGTACTGGCACGAAAAACCCAGCGTATAGCGATGTGCTGTACATAGAGTCTTTAATTGGCAGCAACACAATAAACACCACGCCACCCGCTACCCTCACGGCTTTCCTTGAACACGGGGTGGCAAGACCCACCTTAGAGAAGGGTGTCTCTGATGCCAAAGAAGTCATAAAGGAAATCGAAGCCGCAGGCATTAGCCTGAAAGAGGTAACGGCTAAGCTCCTTGTAGACGGGGTAAAGTCATTCGCAGACTCTTTTGACAAGTTGATGGCGAACATCGAGGAAAAGAGATCGCGGCTAATAGCAAAAGAGTACACGTGTCCAGGCGCAGGCCTTGGAAGTCACCTAGCCGAAGTTGAAACTACAATAGCGGACATTCGCCAAAAAAAGGTGATCGAGCGCATATGGAGCAGGGATCACACGGTATGGAATCCAGACCCAGCCGAGATTACCAATCGCCTCGGCTGGCTTACAGTCACCGACCAGATGAATGAACAGGTCGAGGCCCTGGAGTCCTTCGCCAATGACATCATAGACGCAGGGTTTCAGCACGCGGTCCTACTGGGCATGGGCGGAAGCAGCTTAGGGCCAGAGGTTCTGCGTCAGACCTTCGGAAGCACCCCAGGACATCTGGAGCTCATTGTCCTGGGCTCTACAGTACCAGGCTGGGTTCATAGCGTTTCCGACACCATCGATCCCGCAAAGACCCTGTTCCTGGTCTCTTCCAAGTCGGGCGGCACCATAGAGCCCATATCTTTCTACAAATACTTCAGAAGACTTGTAGAAAAGACGGTAGGGCAGGACAAGGCGGGGCAACATTTCGTCGCCATCACAGACCCTGGTACTTCCCTTGAGAAACTGGCGAGCGAGCATAAGTTCCGCCGCGCCTTCTTAAATCCGCCGGACATCGGCGGGCGCTACTCAGTGCTTTCGTACTTTGGTCTCGTGCCCGCCACTCTCATCGGTGTGGACTTGGCGGTACTCCTTGATAGGGCCGACTGCGTGCGGGAGGGCTGCGCTTCCTGCGTACCTGCCCACGATAATCCGGGAGCCTGGTTTGGCGCAATCATGGGAACCCTCGCCAAAGCAAAGCGAGACAAGCTCACATTGGTAACCTCTCCATCGATAGCAGCCTTTGGTCTTTGGGCAGAGCAGCTCATTGCCGAGAGCACGGGAAAATACGGCAAGGGCATAATCCCTGTAGCTGGCGAGCCACTACTTTCGGCTGAGAGTTACGGGGATGACCGTCTATTTATATACATGCGGTTGAATGAGGATGATAACGCCAAAACAGACAAAGCCATCGAATCTCTTAAATCATCAGGGCAACCCGTAGTACAGTTAGACTTGCGAGATAAGCTAGACCTAGGCGCCGAGTTCTTCCGATGGGAGTTCGCCACCACAGTCGCAGGAGCCGTAATAGGCATTCACCCCTTCGATCAGCCCAACGTACAGCAGGCCAAAGACATCACCAGTCGTCTGCTGAACGAGTACCAAGAATCTGGGCATCTTCCAGAAGTACAAGCTCCAAGCTCATTTGAGTCCTTGCTGGACAAGACCCCAAAGGGTAGTTATCTGGCTATAATGGCATACCTACATCAGTCCTCGGAAATTGATTGTGCCCTCGCAGACCTGCGCAAAAAGGTTATGGAACGCCATAAAATCGCCACCACCCTCGGATACGGTCCACGTTTTCTACATTCAACAGGGCAGTTGCACAAGGGCGGACCAGCGACAGGCCTCTTCTTGCAAATCACTGCCGACAACAAAAGAGACGTCGGGATTCCTGGGGAGCATTACACTTTTGGCGCTTTGACTGAGACCCAGGCGCTAGGCGACCTTCAAGCCTTGCAGAGGTTAGGGCGAAGTGTGGCCAGAGTTCACTTGAAGGACGCTAGCGGTACAGAGATAATAAAACTTACCAAGACTTTCAAGTAGAGACGACTCATGGCAGAAGAAATCACCACCATAGTTATCATGGGCGCTACTGGCAACCTCTCTCAAAGGAAGCTAGTTCCCGCCCTTTTCAACCTGGCCTGCAAAGGGCGCCTTCCTAAGCGGATGCGTATATTGGGTTTCGCCCAGACTGAATACTCGGACGACCAATTTCGAGACTTCATGTGGAGGGGTGTTCAGGAATATGGCGATCTGACGGTGCGAAGATCCGAGTGGGATGTCTTTGCCAAAGACCTCTTCTACAACAACGGTGACATCCGTTCTCCTCAAGGCTTTGAACTGGTAAAGAGGCGACTTGAGAAATTTGAAGATAGCTTTGAAGGTTCCAATCGCCTCTTCTACCTGTCAATAGCGCCTCGATTTTTCGAGGATACCATAAACAATCTGGCAGCCTCCGGACTAGCTAAGAAAGACACGGGTTGGCGCCGTATAGTTATCGAAAAGCCATTTGGAAGAGACCTGAAGTCTGCCCAGGCTTTGAATCACACCGTACATCGGGTCTTCAATGAGAGCCAGGTATTCCGAATAGACCATTACCTCGGAAAGGAAACAGTGCAAAACATCCTGGTGTTTCGCTTTGCAAATGCCATATTTGAACCAGTCTGGAACCGCAACTTTGTGGACAATGTACAGATCACCGTTGCAGAGGATGTATCTGTAGGTGATAGGGCTCGGTACTACGACCAGTCCGGCGTAGTGCGCGACATGATACAGAACCATCTACTCCAGCTTCTCACTCTAGTCGCGATGGAGCCTCCGATAACCATGGACGCCGAGTCTCTGAGCAATAAGCAAGTGGAAGTGCTCAAGGCCGTTCGCCATTGGCCTTCGGAAGAAGCGGTCCGTCATGCCGTGCGCGGCCAGTATAGGGGCTACCTTAACGAAAAGGACGTCTCACCCAACTCCTCTACTCCAACCTATGCCGCACTGCGCATACACGTGGATAACTGGCGCTGGCAGGGTGTTCCCTTCTACCTCCGCTCAGGGAAAGCGATGGCTGAGAAGACCTCAGAAATCACCATCCAATTTCAACGCCCACCCCATATGATGTTCTCTTCATCCCCACCTACACTGCCAAATATGCTGGGGCTATGCATTCAGCCAGATGAGGGAGTGCATCTAAAATTCGAGGTCAAGATCCCAGACCAGGGAATGGCTATGCAGTCGGAAGACCTGGAGTTCCACTACCGTTCAGCATTCGAGGGCGAGTCCATTCCTAAGGCATATGAACGTCTACTTCAAGATGCCCTAGAAGGTGATGAATCCTTATTCATCAGAAACGACCATATTGAAGAGGCCTGGCGCATTGTAGATCCACTAATTCAGGGTTGGAGTGAGCTAGAAGCTTCGTTGCACTCCTACGAACCTGGCACGTGGGGCCCAGAGGCTGCCGACGCCCTCCTAGCTAGAGAGGGTCGCGAGTGGCTTCGCGGGTGTGGCGGCCACTAGCATATACCATCGTAGAAACTCTCTTTTTGTCTGACAACTTCAATAACTATACTAATAACCTGTAGACATTGTGTGCTAAACTACAACATACTCGATTAAAACCAGGGCGTTACATCAGCAATGGCCGATATTCACATTTCGTCTACAGCAGAGGACCTTGCCCGCAACACCGCAGAGTTCGTAGCTGCCCTCTCCAATGAGAGCGTCCACGTTAGAGGCCGTTTTGTCATCGCTCTGTCTGGAGGCTCCACGCCCCGACAGCTCTATGAGGTACTTGCCTCTCCACCCCACTCCACCAGCATAGCTTGGGCTAATTGGCAGGTTTTCTGGAGCGACGAGCGCTGCGTCTCACCTTACCACGAGGACAGCAACTATCGAATGGCGAAAGAGGCGCTGCTAGATCACATACCCACGCCGGCTAGAAACATTCACAGAACACAAGGGGAAATTAGCCCCCATTACGCCGCTCTAGACTGTGAGGCACAGCTACACCAGGTATTTCGAGACGCCTCACCTGTCTTCGACCTCATTCTCTTGGGCATTGGCGAGGACGGCCACACGGCTTCCCTCTTCCCAGGAACTAAAGCCCTTAAAGAAAAGTCACGGCTGGTAATGGAAAACTGGATCCACGCCTATGAGTCCTACCGAATCACATTCACTTTTCCACTGATAAACATGACACGGGCTCTCGCTTTCCTCGTCGCCGATGAGAGCAAAGCAGAGGTCCTTAAACAGGTCTTAGAGTCAGCAAATGGAGACCCTCTGCTACCGGCGTCCATGGTAAATCCAGACTCTGGCTTGCTCCACTGGTTTGTCACAAAAGATGCGGCTAGCTTACTAGAGGAGCCTATCTACAACGGTTGACACGCTATTACTCTCGCTGTACACTTCCGACGGGTCGCCCATGCCCACCTGTAAACGCCTTTCTAACCATAATGTCAGCGGCTTTTTGGAGAAAGGGTTGTCATACATTAGTCTTCCGAATTTCTACTAAGAGGGGGCACCGTGACTATTGAGACTGTAGGCATACTAGGCGGTGGAATCATGGGCATGGGTATCGGCCAGGCACTGGCTCAGCAGGGCCTCTCCGTCAAAGTATGCGACCTAGACATGGACATCTTAAAGTTCAACTTAGAGAACACCTCCAAGAACCTCCAAAAACTCGTAGAGCGGCAAAAGATGACTCAGGAAGAGGCGAATGTGGTAGAGTCAAAGATGGACATCACTACTAGCGTCAAGGACATCACACATATGGACCTAGTCATCGAGGCCATTTTCGAAGATATGGAGATCAAGAAAATGGCCTTTGCCGAACTAGACCAATTATGTCCTCCTCACACCATCCTAGCCACTAACACCTCTGTGCTGTCACCCACCGAGATTGGAGCCGCCACCAAGCGGCCAGATAAAACCATCGGAATGCACTGGTTCAATCCAGCCCCTGTAATGAAGCTCATAGAGGTCACTGCTGGCCTGGAGACTTCTGAGGAAACCATAGAAGCCACAATTGAGTTTTCACGAAGGATAGGCAAGACACCCGTCCGGGTAAACGAGGCGCCTGGAGGCATCGTCAGCCGCGTCCTCAGAGCTATGCTTAACGCCGCCGTGGATATCCTGGCCGAAGGAACCGCCTCCGCAGAGGACATAGATACCGCCATGAAGCTGGGCGCCAACTTTCCAATGGGACCCCTGCAACTTATAGACCTGATTGGTGTGGACATACACACCCTCAACTCAGACAAAATTACCAAAGAGCTTGGCGACCCCAGGTACAGGCCTAACGTCCTGTTGCGCAAGATGGTTAGGGGCGGCCACTTGGGACGCAAGACTGGCCGGGGCTTCTACACTTATCCCAGATAGGAGAACGAGGTGCCATACCAACACATCATCTACGAAAAAGAGGAGCCCTTTGCTATCCTCACCTTCAATCGGCCCAAAGTACGCAACGCCCTAAACTCTTTAACCATAGTTGAGGCCATAGACGCAGTTAAAAGCACAGAAGAAGACGACTCTATTAGGGTTCTCATCATAACCGGAGCCGGTGATAGGGCCTTTGTCTCAGGAGCGGATATCAACGAACTTCGAGAACGAAATAGCCTTACTGAGCTGGAAGAGAAGGCAGGACGTAGAAAGGTGTTGACGCGCCGTTTGGAAACCATATCCAAGCCGACCATAGCTGCCATCAATGGGTTCGCCACTGGAGGTGGGCTGGAACTGGCTATGGCTTGCAGCATAAGAATAGCTTCAGAGAACGCAAGGGTGGGGCTTCCCGAGATAAATCTGGGAATCATGCCGGGCAACGGGGGGACTCAGCGTCTACCAAGGTTAGTGAGTAAAGGCTACGCCATGGAGATGATACTTACCGGGGACCTCATAGACGCTCAAGAGGCCCACCGCATAGGCCTCATTAATCACGTGGTCCCACAATCCGAGCTAATGGATAAGGCGAAGGAGATTGCCCGAAAAATCGCTTCCAAGTCCTCTCTTGCTGTGAAGGTGGCGAAGGACGCCATCAACACTGGCATGAACATGGGCTTAACAGAGGGTTTGGACTATGAGGCAAAGCTATTTGCCATCTTGTGCGGCAGCGAAGATAAGAACGAGGGCGTGTCCGCCTTCTTAGAGAAGCGTAAGCCTTCCTTCAAGGGTCGTTAGGGAGCGTCTAGTCAGGAGGAAATATGGCAGAAGGCACTGTCATAACCCAGGCGATGCGAAATGCCGTAGGCATCCAATCGGAACCTGTGATCAACGATGTGGAAAGGGGGGCCATAATAAGGTTCGCCGAGGCGATAGGCGACGACAACCCCCTCTATACAGACGTAGTAGCCGCACGAAGAAGTCGCTTTGGAGGAATCATAGCCCCACCTACTTTTCTGCGCTCCATGAAGGGGGCGGCCATCAAGCTGGAGACGGAAATGCCTTTCGATCGTCGGCTGGATGGAGGCAGCGATTGGGAATATTTTGAACCCGTTCGACCCGGAGACCGCATCACTGTCATCTCCAAGCTAGCGGACATCCTTGAGCGCGAGGGACGCATGGGAAGAATGATGTTTCTCATACGAGAGGTCAGTTACACAAACCAGCTAGATCAGTTGGTCGCTATCCAACGCTCCACCCTTATCTACTATTGATTAAAAGGACAGTATATGAGCAAGCAAGTTTACTATGAGGATGTCCAAGAGGGTATGGAAATACCCTCTCTTGTAAAACACCCTACCACTCAGCAACTGGTGAAATATGCCGGCGCATCCGGCGACTTCTATCAAATTCACTATGACAAGGACTACGCCCAAAACAATGGGCTCCCTAGCGTGATTATACACGGCGCTCTGAAGAACGCATGGCTAGGCCAGCTAGTGGCCGACTGGATGGGAGAAGGCGGTAACCTTAAGAAGCTCTCGGTTCAATACAGGGGTATGGATGTGCCAGGAGATACTATCACAGGTAAGGGAAGGGTAACGAAAAAATACACCCGAGGAGATGACCACGTTATAGAATGCGAGATATGGCTAGAGAACTCCAAAGGCGAAAAAACTACTCCTGGGTCGGCTACGATTTTCCTTCCTTCCCGGGCTTCTTAGTCATTACGTCAGGAGCAAAATTATTAGCAACGATGTTGGAGGGCTTCTATGGTTGATGCTGTCAAGGACAAGGTAGCCATCGTAACCGGCGGTGGAGGGGGCATTGGAAGGGCTATATGCCAGCTTCTATCTCAAGAGGGTGCTAAGGTGGTGGTAAATGACCTGGGAACGGCCATTGACGGAATGGGAAATTCCAGAAGTGCCGCAGACACGGTCGTAGAAGAGATAAGGAAAGCTGGTGGCACCGCCGTTCCTAACTACGATTCCGTGGCTACTATGGAGGGCGGCGAGAACATCGTAAAAACTGCCCTGGACAGCTTCGGTAGGCTAGATATAGTGGTGACCCCTCATGGAATATTGAGGGACCGCATGCTTTTCAACATGTCGGAAGAGGAGTGGGATGCCGTTATCGCCGTTCATCTCAAAGGTACTTTCACCGTGTGCAAGCATGCCGCCATTCTCTTCCGGCAGCAGCGCAGCGGACGCATCATCACCTTTAGCTCCACATCGGGGCTGATAGGAAACCCAGGGCAAGCTAACTACGGGGCCGCTAAGTCTGGCATAGCGGGATTCACCAAAGTGGTGGCTAGGGACCTGGGACGCTACGGTGTAACCGTGAACTGCATCGCCCCCCTGGCTCAGACACGCATGACGGCATCTGTGCCAGAGTCGGCACGGCAGATCAGTGCCGAAAGAGGCATAGCTAGAGGAGCGGATGAAAGCAATCTGGAGCTTGCAGAAGACATTGCGCCGATGGCGGTGTACTTGGCCAGCGACTACGCATACGACGTTAACGGTCAGATATTCCTGGTTCATGGTGGCACCATTGCCCTCATGTCCCAACCCAGACCAATTAGAACTATCTATAAGCATCAGGTATGCTGGACCCTAGATGAGCTATCCAAAATGGTTCCCGAACATATTACCAAGGGCCTGATAAATCCCGCGCAGCCTCAGCCAGCGCGTTCATAAGATATGGTGAACAATGTTGAGACCCTATCCCAGATTCGTCTACTAATCGAGGAGTTGCAATGGGTGAAAGACTAAAGGATAAAGTAGCCATAGTAACAGGATCAGGCAGAGGCATTGGAAAAGGCATAAGCCTGTTAATGGCCCGAGAGGGGGCTAGGGTTGTTGTCAATGACCTTGGCGTAGAAGTGACCGGGGTTGGCGGAACCTCCAGCATTGCAGACCAGGTGGTCAGTGAGATACGTGACGCCGGCGGTATAGCCGCTCCTAACTACGATTCCGTGGCTACCATGGAGGGAGGTGAGAATATAGTTAAAACTGCTTTGGATAATTTTGGCAAGTTAGACATCGTGGTAACCCCAGCAGGCATTCTAAGAGACCGTATGATATTTAATATGACAGAAGAGGAATGGGACGCCGTCATTGCCACACATCTCAAAGGCACTTTCACCGTATGCAAGCATGCCGCCATTCTCTTCCGACAGCAGCGCAGCGGACGCATCATCACTTTCAGCTCCACATCGGGACTTATAGGAAACCCAGGCCAAGCTAACTACGGCGCTGCCAAAGACGGAATAGCGGGTTTCACACGAGTCGCTGCCCGCGATCTAGGACGGTATGGGGTGACTGTAAATTGTATTGCCCCTGCCGCAGACACCCGCATGGTCGCCACAGTCACCGATACCGCTCGCGAGCTCCGAACTAGAGCGGGCATGCCTGCATCCTCAGCGCCTTCTCCCATGGAGCTTCGGAAGGAGCCTGAAGACGTTGCCCCTATGGTAGTGTGGCTGGCCTCTGACGAGGCCGCCAACGTCAATGGGCACGTCTTTTACGTAGCGGGGGGCGTCGTCTCTTTATTAAACCACCCAGAGCCGGTTAAAGAGATTAATAAACAAGGACGCTGGGCAGTAGAGGAAATTGCAGCGCTTTTCCCCTCAACACTAGGACGAGAGCTTATAAACCCGGCTCCACCCCAGCTTCCCAAACAGTAGTCAAACAATAGAGCAATTCGTCGAAAATCAGTTCAGCAGCAGTGGTTAAACTAGGTTATGTTAGGCCAGCTTGAAGGTAGCTAAATTAGGGGGGATTAACGCATATCAAAGACAGGCGCCGCGCAATTCCTACCGACCCGCCCCATTACGCCATATCTCCATCTGGACAAACATATTGCCACCGCGTATTACGCGCTTCACCTCGCTAAAGCCAGCCTTGGCAAAGGCGCTTCTGGCTCGGGAGTTCCACTCCAAGGTGTGGAGATATACTCGTGTTACCGACGTGCTATGGAAGATAAACTCAACCAATGTAATTAAAGCGTCTGTACCATAGCCCTGGTCCCAATAGCTCTTGTCTCCTATCATTATTCCCACCTCCGTCTGTTGTCTGAGGTGGTCCATATCGTAGTACATACAGTTGCCTATATGTTTATCATCTAATGTGTATACTCCCAACCTACATGACCAGATACTAGAATGTCTTAGCTCTTCCTTGAAAAGTTCTAAGAAGTCGGAATAAGACATAGTCAAGGGTTTAGTATCGTCTAGCTGGGATAGCTCCTTATCGGTGCGCCAACGATAATCGTCGGCCGCATCCTGCTGTTTCTTCTCCCTCAGGACTACCTTTTGGCCATTTATAACCAGGTCACTCTTTTCCCGATTTTTCCGCCACCAGAGAAAGGGCCTTCTCGACAATTCTTGCCTCATTTTCATGTGTCAGCAACTCTATAGCTTTCTTGGCGGAGACCCACTCGACTCGGTCGAACTCAGGATCATGATTAGAGGTCGATCCGCCCTTTGAAATCACTAAATAGAAATGAACCGTCTTATTGCATCTTACCTTATCCGCCGCTCGGACAAACCAGTAGTTTACGCTCCCTATATATTCCTCTAGCTCTACCTCAAGGCCAGTCTCTTCGCTTACCTCTCTAAGCGCGGTCTCTTCAATGCTCTCCCCTACGTCGGGGGTCCCTTTTGGGAGATTCCACGTAGCGGGGCTAGCACGCCCGCATATTACCACTTCTATCCTACCTTTATCTAGCTTATAGACGACACCTCCCGCTGAAACGGGATGCTCTACTTTTTTACTCTGCGCCATAAGACAAACTATCCAATGATCTCTCCTAATCTACGCCTCTACATCGACCGCCTAGCAAAGGGAGTCGTAAGGTGACATCTTTTTAGAGCCTCAACTAAGATACCTGACGGCTTTTCCATCATAGGCTTTTTCACCAAGATTGACAATCTCAAAGCACTTTTGACGACATTTGCACACTTTGTATACTAAAAAGGTAAGAAACCATTCTGTTGACACTCACAGGTACGAATGTTATAATTTAGGTTAAGCGTGTTCTATCTACGTCCTAGGTGATTTTGTCCACTAAAGTGCCCCTTAATCTTCGGGAGGACTAAATTGCAAAAACAAGACTTCGTGGTGAGGTTTGCTGGTGAGGGCGGCCAGGGAGTAGTGACAGCATCGGATATGCTTGCCAGAGCAGCCGCCAGCGTTGGCTATCATGTCCAGACTTTTGCTACATTCCCATCTCAGATTCTAGGCGGCCCTACATGGACTCAAACGAGAATATCTACGACTCCTGTCCTGAGTCCGGGCGACGAACTAGATGTCCTTGTCGCCTTCAACAACGAGGCATTCGAAGAACACCGCTCTGAGATACGTGAGAGCGGTGTTCTTATTTACAACTCCTCCGACTTCACTCCGAATCACGAAGGCCGTTCCATAGGAATACCTATAGATGAACTGGCAAAGGAGGCGGGTGAAGCCAGGTCTGCTAACATGGTGATTCTTGGCACCCTGTCTCAGCTAGTCAACATGCCATTAAGGTACTTCGAGGATTTTGTCAATTCCCGATTTAAGGGCCGCGACACCATCATTGAGTACAACATAAAAGCTCTCTCTCTGGGTAACCAGCAAGTCACCGCCAACCCACTTCATATTGGAGAGCTTACCCCACCCACCAAATCAAACGAACCCTACATTTTCTTGAAGGGCAATGATGCCCTCTCATTAGGCGCTATGAAGGCTGGCATCGACTTCTACACAGGCTATCCTATCTCTCCTGCAACTTCTATCTTAGTATTCATGGAAAAACGCCTGATTGCACACGACAAATTTGTTTATCAGGTCAGTTCAGAGATCGAGGCCATAAACTCGGTCTTGGGAGCAGGATACGCCGGCAAGAAAGCAATGACCGCCACCGCAGGCCCTGGGTTATCCTTGATGAGCGAAGGTATAGGACTGGCCTGGATGGCAGAGATCCCTTGCGTCATTGTCGATGTACAGCGAGGAGGACCCGCTACGGGATTACCTACCAAGACAGAACAATCAGATCTCTTTAGCGCTATTCACCCTGCCCATGGTGATGCCAGCATTCCAGTAATTGCGGCTGGTAGCATAGAGGAGTGCTTCTACGCCATGATAAACGCCTTCAACTGGGCCGAGAGATACCAGGGGCCGGTTATACTCTTAAGCGAACACATACTATCAGAGAGGTCCCAGGATATTCCTAAGCCCGAACTCTCCAAAATAGTAATTGAAGAGCGCAAGACCTACAGGGGCAGCAATGGCTACAACAGGTACGAGGCAGAGGAGCTTTCTCCGATGCCTATTCCAGGACGCACTGGAAGCTACGTGGCTAATGGCAGCGAACACGATCACACCGGCGATACTACCCACAGGACCCACCATCATGTCCATATGACCGAGCGTCGCTTTAGCAAGCTGAAGCTCCTTGAGAACGGCGCTTATGAGTCTAAGAATGAAAATGAGTCTATCGCCCTTCTGCCATGGGGTGGATCCAAAGGGCCTACCCTAGAGGCATTCGATGCTTTAGAGAAACGCGGGGTTAAGGTGGGGTGGTACTATACAATGCATATCAACCCTCTACCTTCCAAACTGATTGAAGAGTTGCGACAGAAAGAACTGGTGATAGTACCAGAGCTCAACTACCAAGGGCAGTTCTCGTCCATCCTAAGATCCCACGGGATTAAAGCAGAGTCGATAACACAGTACACGGGTCTTCCCTTTAAGGTTAAGGACCTGATAGACAATATAACGAAGAAAATTGAATTGCGCCGAAAGGGAATGGTAGCGGCATGACCCAAAATGCAAACGGGCACAAACCTAATCCAGAATATGATTTCAAATGGTGTCCTGGCTGTGGCGACTTCGGCGTACGTCGTGCTTTGGAGTTTGCCCTGGCAGAATATAACACCAAGAACGAGCGTCTTATGGAAGAGACCGTGATCGTTGCAGGGATCGGCTGTTCAGGCAATCTAGTTCACTTGCTAGAAGGGCCCCAGCCATACGGCATCCATGGCATCCATGGAAGGACATTGCCCATCGCTTTGGGCGTGAAGATGGGGCGACCAGACCTGAACGTCGTGGTCGTTGCCGGCGATGGAGACTTTCTATCTATCGGAAGAGAGCACATAGCGCCACAGGCCTCCAGAAATCTGGACGTAACCGCCGTAATTATGGACAATGGAGTTTATGGGCTTACGAAGGGACAGAGCTCACCTACCACCCACTTGGGAGAAATAACGTCCTCTACACCATTTGGCAAGCTGGAGTTGGAAATCTCACCCCTGGACATCTATCTTACCCTGGGCGTCACATTCATAGCTTCAGGATATTCTTCCAAGCCTAAAGATGTGGCCAAGCTGATACTCCGTGGCATGGAGCACCGTGGATTTTCCATAGTCCATATCCAGTCGCCCTGCACCACTTATAACGATACCTACGAACTTCTAAAAGGTAGTCCGAAGAAGGGCATCGAACCAGGCATCATGCAGGTGCCTGAAGACCATGTCGTTACCGATAGGCGCGCTGCTTACGATCTCATCAACTCCGGCAAGATACCAATTGGCGTCCTGTATCAACGCGAAGATATTCCAACTCTGGACCAACGGTTGGAGGAGATACGAACCAGAGAGAATGCTAAGAGCGTTGAGGAGTTGGTGGAGTCGTACGTCATCTAAAGAGGCTTTGGCGTAATCTCGTCTGACGAAGGATCACCTCCCCTGGCTATGGTCATAGCCACACTCCGCCTGTTAATTGCGCCATATGGAAATGCGTGTCAACGATCAGAGATAGCCAAACATTTGATAAACTAGTGGTTGAGGTGATTCCAACAAGCCATTGAACCGAATGAAGGTTAGGCCTCTGCCTTAACGTAGTCCCTAAGGAACTTTCGAAGCAGGACTCTCCCCCTATGCAGACGCGCCTTCAGCGAAGATACGGTTATATCTAATGTATCGGATGCCTCTTTATTCGACAGGCCCTGGACATCTCTCAACACGACGGCTGCTCGCAGGTCATTGGGTAGCATTGAGATACCCTCATCCAGCTTGTCGCGTAGCTCAGAATTTATGGCCTCCCGTTCTGGGCTATCGAAACCCTTTGACCAGTCGATTATGTCCATGTCCTCGATCCCGGTTTGAGTCAAAGTCCTAGCCTTCTTTTCCTTTCGTAGTTTCATCAAGCACGCGTTTACGGCAATCCTGTATAGCCAAGTCGAAACCTGTGACTCTCCGCGAAATCTATCGTAGGCCCTGTATGCGGAGAGAAATGCGTCCTGGGTGGCCTCTTCGGCATCAGCAGCATTGCCCATCATGCGGTAGGCAATGTTGTAGGCGAAGTCCGTGAAATTCTCAACGATCTCTTCAAAGCTATTGACCTGACCCACGAAAACTAGTCCAGTGATAAACTCGCACACTGGATATAGTAGAAAGGGGGGCAGATGCCTAGGAAGGGATATACACCGGAACAGATCATAGAGAAGCTGCGGGAGGTGGACGTGCTGGTGCAGCAAGGGCACGCCGTAAGGGAGGCTGTCAGGAGGATAGGAGTGTCTGATCACACTTATTATGTATGGAGGAGGGAGTATGGCGGCATGGGTGTAGAGCAGGCCAAGAGGCTCAGGGAGTTGGAGAGGGAGAACGTTCGGCTGAAGAGGCTGGTGGCAGACCTGAGCTTGGACAAGGACATCTTGAAGGAGGCTCTTCGGGGAAACTCCTGAGCCCGCCTAGGAGACGGAAGCTGGTGGAGAGAGTATGTGAGCAGTTGGGAGTGTCTCAGAGGCGGGCGTGCCAGGTGATCACCCAGCCCAGAGCAATCCAGAGGTACTCTCAGGGCAGGGATCTAGATAAAGATGCGCTGGTCAGTAGGATAGTGGAGTTGGCCACTAGGTATGGCAGGTACGGTTATCGTAGGGTGACAGCCCTATTGAAGAGCGAAGGGTGGAGGGTGAACCACAAGAGAGTGGAACGTATATGGAGGATTGAGGGATTGAAAGTACCCGGTAAACAGCCCAAGAGAGGCCGGTTATGGCTGAACGATGGGTCGTGTATAAGGCTTAGGCCGGAGCGCAAAGACCATGTGTGGAGCTACGACTTCGTGGCGGCAAGGACCGCAGATGGCAGGGCTTTCCGTATCCTGGCGATCGTGGACGAGTACACCAGGGAGTGTTTAGCCATGGTGGTGAAGCGGAGCATCACATCACAGGATGTCCTGGACCAGCTCTACATGCTGTTCCTGGTCAGAGGGGTTCCGGAGCACGTCCGCTCTGATAATGGCCCGGAGTTCACCTCCAAAGCGGTGAGAGGGTGGTTATCTAACCTGGGGGTGAAGGCTCTGTTCATAAAGCCTGGAAGTCCTTGGGAAAATGGTTACGTCGAGTCATTCAACGGGAAGCTGAGGGATGAGTTCCTAAATGGTGAATTGTTCAATACCCTTGCTGAAGCCCGGATACTCATTGAATGGTGGAGAAAAGAGTATAACCAGGTAAGGCCTCACAGTGCACTGGGATATCGACCGCCAACTCCACAAACTACCATGCCTGCAATGGCTTGAATGCGAGGTTTAATCTGGTACAATTACTGGGGGCAGGTCACCAGCAACGCTTAAAAACGACGAACAAAGTGAAAGTTGGAGGAGCCGTTGCCTGGAGTCACTGCTCATCGTATCCAAAAATATCCTTATGCGAATATTCTTTCTGGCGTCCCTCGAATCGATTCAAAGCGTTGACGATCCTCATGCGAGATTTCAAATTCCCTTTTTTCTTACCGTTCGCAATGTCCGATACGGTTCTGGAACTCACTACTGCCCGTTCATGGCAAAGGTTTTGAACCTCTGCGTAGGAAACTCCCAGTGCTTGCAGAATCGCTTTCAAGTTGTTGGTCTCGTTCAAGTTGTGCATCCAGTTGTGATATGTACGAAGTTTCGTGTACTTTCACGAACATACTAAGAACAAAACGATCATCTGTCAAGTGGTTCACCTCAATGCTGGCCTGCCTGATGTTTGATGCATGCCTCAGAGCAGCACATGTCATCTTGACCTGCCCCCAGTAATTGTACCAGATTAAACCTCGCATTCAAGCCATTGCAGGCATGGTAGTTTGTGGAGTTGGCGGTCGATATCCCAGTGCACTGTGAGGCCTTACCTGGTTATACTCTTTTCTCCACCATTCAATGAGTATCCGGGCTTCAGCAAGGGTATTGAACAATTCACCATTTAGGAACTCATCCCTCAGCTTCCCGTTGAATGACTCGACGTAACCATTTTCCCAAGGACTTCCAGGCTTTATGAACAGAGCCTTCACCCCCAGGTTAGATAACCACCCTCTCACCGCTTTGGAGGTGAACTCCGGGCCATTATCAGAGCGGACGTGCTCCGGAACCCCTCTGAGCAGGAACAGCATGTAGAGCTGGTCCAGGACATCCTGTGATGTGATGCTCCGCTTCACCACCATGGCTAAACACTCCCTGGTGTACTCGTCCACGATCGCCAGGATACGGAAAGCCCTGCCATCTGCGGTCCTTGCCGCCACGAAGTCGTAGCTCCACACATGGTCTTTGCGCTCCGGCCTAAGCCTTATACACGACCCATCGTTCAGCCATAACCGGCCTCTCTTGGGCTGTTTACCGGGTACTTTCAATCCCTCAATCCTCCATATACGTTCCACTCTCTTGTGGTTCACCCTCCACCCTTCGCTCTTCAATAGGGCTGTCACCCTACGATAACCGTACCTGCCATACCTAGTGGCCAACTCCACTATCCTACTGACCAGCGCATCTTTATCTAGATCCCTGCCCTGAGAGTACCTCTGGATTGCTCTGGGCTGGGTGATCACCTGGCACGCCCGCCTCTGAGACACTCCCAACTGCTCACATACTCTCTCCACCAGCTTCCGTCTCCTAGGCGGGCTCAGGAGTTTCCCCGAAGAGCCTCCTTCAAGATGTCCTTGTCCAGACTCAGGTCTGCCACCAGCCTCTTCAACCGAACGTTCTCCCTCTCCAACTCCCTGAGCCTCTTGGCCTGCTCTACACCCATGCCGCCATACTCCCTCCTCCATACATAATAAGTGTGATCAGACACTCCTATCCTCCTGACAGCCTCCCTTACGGCGTGCCCTTGCTGCACCAGCACGTCCACCTCCCGCAGCTTCTCTATGATCTGTTCCGGTGTATATCCCTTCCTAGGCATCTGCCCCCCTTTCTACTATATCCAGTGTGCGAGTTTATCACTGGACTAGTTTTCGGGGGTCAGGTCAATCTCTCTATAATCATTGAGCTTCATTCATAAACATTTCCACATCAATGTAACCGTCCTATCACAAAGCCTACAACATGATTCCGAATTCGTCCCTCATTCTTCGTTGACAACAATTGGCTTTTCGAGTCACCGATTACTAGGAAGGGCTGGGCAAGTGCCAGCTAGCATAGCCCGGCTACCGAGCAAGGTCGAATATACCTCGGAAGTTTCCTCCTAGAGCCGATTGAGAGCATCCACAACAACTGAGGCGAGCCATCTCGTGAGCGAGCCTCACTTGCCCGCTGTGCCCTTTTTGAACATATTGGCCCAAAATCTTGTGTCAGGGTGGCCAACTATGGACCGGGGTGCCACGCTCGAAATCGGCTCTGAATTCAACAGACAGTATTTTGTATAGAGAATCGGCACATTGGATTCAGCACCGTCTGTCAGAATCCTCAGGCTCAGGGTGAGCGGCTCATAATTCGACCTCGACAAGCCGAGGGCCCCGACAGGTCGGGACAGGCAGGGCAAGCTCACCACGAGCGGCTGGTTATGATGCTCTCTTCCACAACTAGGTACTAGCAGCGAACTCTGCCTCTATTTGGGCCAGCACCTCTGCTGATTTAGCTGCATACCGCTGAGCCATGTCAGTATATCCAATGTAGTCAGGTATATTAAGCATTACCTGGAGCACTCCGTCTGAAGAGATGAGTCGCTCTTTATTGGCTCTCAGGTCATCTACGCTCATAGCCCACCTGACATACCGACCTGTAAAGCCATCACTTTCGGGAGAGGCAAGCCACAACATTAGAGGTATGTTCACATCTGGATTTAGAAGTAGGCCCGTCTCATCTCTGCGACGGAACCATTCAGAATAGATCGGGTCTTCTTTTTGCCTTGAAGCAATATCCTTGGTGAGGCCTGTTCCACCTACGACATCGATGACATTTACATCAACTCCATACCTGGCATTCTGAGCCGCTACGCCTATCGAGAGCCTTACCAACCCTGCCTTGGACACAGCATAGGTAAGAAGATTGCCTCGATGAGCTAAGGAATTGGGAGACGATACACTAATGATCTTACCGCTTTGCTGTTTGACCATGGTCGGTATTACTCTGTGAATCATCAAATAGCAACCAAAGAGGTTGATCTCAATAGTGAGGCGCCACTGTTCTACATCGTCCCATCCCACCGGCTTGGCCGGGCCAACGACGCCTGCATTGTTTACGAGTATGTCTATCCCTCCCCAGCGAGACATAGTGTCCTCAACTAGCCTATCTACATCCTTCGGCTGAGATACATCTGCGACTATACCTATTGCCTCACCATTACCCTGAAGGATCTCCTGCACCGTCCGCTGTACCTCATCACGAGTTCTCGAGTTGATTACAACCTTAGCCCCCTCTCGTGCGTACGCTAACGCAGTGGAGCGCCCCACGCCCTTTGCGCCTCCCGTGATGATGGCCACTTTATCTTGTAAGATTCCCACTCCGAACCCCCTTTAAGCGCTAGATACATCTCTTAGTTAAAATCAGTGCCCGTTCAGTGACCTCACAATTCCAAGATCGTTGGGAGGCAGCACTATCATAGTGCTGAGGGTCTCGTTTGGGATGCCTCCCAATCCCTTGGGATATCCGGCCATCACGTAGTCGTGCCAGCCATGAAAATGCTCTGCAAATTTTATGATCTTGGTCTTTCCTGTGTAGGCACGAGCCATACGCAACGCCATGAGAGTGGCCTCCGTACCGGAGCTATGGAAACGAACCTTTTCCACAGAGGGCATTAGCGTCTTCACCAATCTTGCCCACTCCATCTCCAGTCGGGTATTAAAGGCATACTGGGTGCCTTTGGCAATCTGCTCCTGTACGACTCTTACCATTTCCGGATGGCTATGCCCCAGAAGGAAGGCCCCATGCCCACCTATGTAGTCGATGTACTCATGTCCGTCCTCATCCCATTTCCTGCAACCCTCAGCATGGGTGATGTACAGAGGGAATGGTGTCATGCGGCGGGCATCATGAGTTACCCCGTCTGGGAACAGCTCTCTTGACTCCTCGAATAGCTCAGCCGAGATAGGATGCAACTCCTTATAACGTTCTTCTATAGCACTCATTGTTCTCCTTTCTACTCTACGGGTCTCAAATATGGCTTATTATCTCCCTGCAAGCTATTACTTGCCTCCCATCGATAATACCTGCCGCGCGGTGTCATTAGAGTACTCATGTTCGCTGATGATGGGTTTTCCTTCCTCGAAACGACTTAGACGGAAAGGCACTATATCGGCTGTAGAGGCCCTTCCGTCGATTATTAACTCTGCCATACACATACCCAAGGCTGGCCCAATCTTGAAGCCGCCGCCGCTGAACCCTGCAGCAACATACAGTCCATCAACGCCCGGAGTCTTGTCCAATATCGCGTGGCCATCCGGCGTGAAGCTGTCTACGCTTGCCAATGTCCGGACCCAACCGGCATCTGCCATGATAGGAAACCTATAGCTCAACCTGCTGCCTGTCAGAATCAGATCCTCGTTGCCGATATGATGGTCGAAGTTATCCGGGTCTACCAATGGATACTGCCTTTTTGGTACTTCTCTGATAGTAGTAGTGGTGAGGTCTCGGCCCTCTGGTCGAAAGGCCGTCCTAGACTGGGCAAAATCCATGACAATCATATGATCCTTAATTTCAGACGGCCTCTTCAATATTCCTGCGGCGACACGTCTGGACTCTACTGGTATATCGACCTCGGCGGTCAGAGCCAGAGTTGCCGACCACGCCCCAGCGGCCAGAACCACGATAGGTGCGTGCACCTCTTGACCATCTAAAACTACCCCTTGTACTCTACCGTTTTTCACTTTGATCCCCATAACTGGGGCATCCTGCTTCACCCGCACTCCCATCTCTCTTGCTCGCTCTATAAAGCTATTGACCGTGAGGGAACCATCCGCGTAACCACTTTCAGGCTCGTATGCCGCAGCTCCTACATCCCCTGTATTAAGAAAGGGCTGTAATGATCTAACATCATCTGTACTGATGGCCTCAGTATTCACCCCGATCTCTTTGAGCATCTTCACGTTAGCTTGTAGATGGTCAATATCTCGATGGCCGACTAGCAGCAGGTAACCTGTTTTTCTAAAACCGCAGTACCCGCCTATTATGTCACCCCAATTGCGGTATACTTCCCAACTCCGTAGAGCCATGGCCGCTTGCCATGGGTTGGTGTGATGCATACGTACAAAGCCTTCTGTATTTCCGGTGGCTCCGCTGGCCAAGCTACCTTTTTCTAACAGAAGGACATCCTTCATTCCCTTTTCTGCCAGATAATATGCAATGCTGGCTCCGGCCACACCCCCACCTATAATAACGACCTGAGCAGTGGTTTTCATCTAAACGCCTCCGTCGCAATTCGGCCAACCAAATCTTCTTGTCATATCGACTTGTATCTATCCCTATCTCGCTGAGACAGGCGCATTAGTGGCCAGGAGACTCGTCAACTCGTGGATATCATCCAACTCCTCTAAACCATCCACGATCTCCACGACACTCTTGGCATGGTCTTGTCCAATTACCGGAGCCGACAGGCTAATGAACTTGGTTCTTAGTTCATCTCTTGACATAGGCTCCTCGGGGTCTCCCCTCGGAATTAGCTTCTGACGTTCGAATCTTCTGCCGTCCGTCGTTTGAATAATAACCCTAGCAGGCCACCTCTCGCTTGCCAGGGCCGGCTCCACGGCGGTAGTTACCTTATCTGCCTGCTTTAGAATTGCAGGATCGCTTAATTTATCCTCAGTAATACTACCTGGGCCCTGATTACCATAGGCAAGGACGGCCCCAAGAACAAATGGATAGCTATATTGAGCCTGTTCAATGCTAATGGGCCTGGTAGACTTAAGCTCAGCAGAGCGTTCCCTAGTTGCTACGGTAATCTTGGATATATCGTCAGCCGCCAAAGAGTTCTCCTCCATCAGCGCTAGCGTCGCATCAATAGCGGTATGAGTCCACCGACATGAAGCATGAGGTTTGAAGTACACACCCAGTATCTCAAAGGTGGTGCCCAAGGAGTCTATTGAGGTTCCTCTTGCGCCATCAGTATCAAAGAAAGTGCTAGGCCCTGTAAATCCATGTTGCGCCAGCAAGGCCGCCTCTACTCCCGTGATGGCAGCCCATCCTATGCACTCTTTGCCCATGTATCCCGTGCTCCAAATCGACACTGGACTGGTGATGGGAGCATGAATCGAGGCGATACCTAACGCATGAGCAATCTGTCTTTCGCTGCATCCCAAGATTTTGGCTGAAGCCGCTACCACTCCATACGTTCCACCGGTTCCCGTGCCAAACCCTGGCCCACTTACAACGTTGATAGCCCTAATCGTAATCTCATAGCCTGCTATTATGGCCTCCAACAATGCTTTCCCGGAGGCCCTTTGAGCCTCTCCTACAGCTAGCGCTGATGGCACCACCACAGACCCAGGGTGGCCTCCCAGTGTGTGGCCATCGTCCATGTCCAAGGCACTAGCGGCAACACAATTTGCGAAGGCCGCCTGAACAGAGGAAGCCTTGATCTCCGCTCCAAAGAGGCTAGCCTCACCCCTTCCTCCAATTGCCGCGGCAACCTCCCTAGCTGTGGAGGATGACCGAGCGTTTAGACCTCCCAACATAGCGCCTACGGTGTCCATAACGCACAACTTGGCGCGCTCTACTACTTCCCCTGGCAGATCATTCAAGTCAAGTTGCTTTACGAATGCAGCCACTTCTTCAGTATTCAACGAGCTACTCCCCTGAGCAAATTAAGTTCAAGACTACGACTAATCGGTAGAAGCTGACCATAACAATTGACAGTCTTCTTTATCATAGGCCAAGGTGCTTTGCAAAAAAAGTCTTGTTTTTGCCGATATTCATAGTGGCAAGCGCTGCTCTCCCACCCTCGTAATCTTTTAAAGGAGAGGAGAACACCCCCTCCAACCCCCGACAGGGAACCCTGGTTCCCTGCACACTCCTATGACTTCGGGACTTCTTGTGCAAAGCCGGCCAAGGTCAGCTTAATTTGCTCAGATCTCCCTGGCCACTTTGTGGCCTTCAAAGACTGCCTCCTCTATGCCTCGAGGGGTTAATGCATCACCTATTCGGTAAAGGTGCTTAATCTTTGATTTCAACTCCCTGTAGAGTTCGTCGTTCGCATGGGGAGATAGCGCGGTTACTACCGTAAAAACTCCCTCCATGGTTTCTTCTGCGTTGGTGTACACATTTCTAAGTACGACCTTTTGACTGTCGACACGTGATATCTCAGACACCGTGTGGAATTTGACTCCAAGTTCCAGAAGCCTTTGGTATGTCATACGCCAGCCAGTCCGCTCTATGTTCTGTCCTGGATATACCTGTGGCGTCACCAACTCTACCTTGTGGCCTCGCACAGCCAGATATTCTGCCACGCTGAAGCCTGGTCGTTTGCCAGTCTCGTCCATCACAAGTACCCTTTTATCAACCTCGGCCTTACCCTTTAGAGCTGTCCATGCATCCACCAAGTTGGCTCCATTGGATACCCGGTCCTCGAGGGAGTTGGGCAGGGCTCCTGTGGCTATCACCACCACATCGGGCAATAGTTCCAAGATTTGGTCAATGGTGGCTTCCGTTTCGAGACGAATGTCTACACCAGCCTTCTCACACTGGCCTTGCAGCCACTCTATCGTCTGTCCAATTTCCTCTCTTTGAGGTGCTTTGGCTGCAATAAGTACCTGTCCACCAAGCTGATTTTCTCGTTCAAAGAGTACGACCTGGTGACCCCTTTGCGCGGCCACACGAGCACACTCTAGCCCTGCAAGCCCACCTCCTACAACCACCACCTTTTGTAGGCTGTTAGTGATAGGAAGCTCACCTCCCCACTCTTGCTCTCTAGAAACGACGGGGTTGTAAATACAAGTTATGGGGCGATCCGCATGAAAATGCCCCAAACAGCCTTCCATAGCACCCACACACGGGCGTACGTCTTCTAGCTGCCCAGAAAAGGCTTTGACAGGTAAGTAAGGGTCCGCAATTAGCGGGCGAGCCATTGCCACCATATCGCATGTCTTGTTTGCCAGAAGCTCTTCCGCCAGCGCAGGGTGATTTATTCGCCCGACAAGAAAAAGTGGAATCCGCAAGATATTGTGGAAGTTGGCACCATAAGACGCCCACACAGCCGGTTTGAAGGACATGTCAGGGATGTTGCGAGATACATTGAGCAAATCGGAGTAGTGACCCATCGTCAGAGAGATGTAGTCTAGCACGTTGGACTCATCCAGGAGACCCGCAATCTCCATCATGTCCCACTGGCTCAGGCCATCTTCATCTAGCTCGGCGGCATTTAACCGACATCCCACAACCATGTCCCGACCTGTGACATTTCGAACCGCGTACAGCACCTCCAAAGCAAAACGAAGGCGACTCTCTAGTGAACCTCCCCATTCATCTGTGCGACGATTTGTCAAAGGAGACATGAACTGCTGAACTATGTTTCCGTGAGCAAAATGAAGCTCTATGCCGTCAAGGCCACCCCTCCTGCATCGTTCGGCTGCTGCAGCAAAGGCGTCAATGACCTCATGTATTTTCTCCGAGTCCATCTCATAGAGAATACGCCATCCCTTGCCATGGGGCTGATTGGGTACGGGTGAAGGGGCGTAAAACACCTCGCTTTCAGTGCCTGCGTAGTCCCCCTGACGACCTCCATGAGACAACTCGGCAAAGTACTTGGCTCCATAGGGGTGTACCGCCTCAACCACCTTCTCATACCAGGGAATAATTCTGTCATCTACATTCAGAAAGCCGCCGTAGTCAGCTACCACAGAGGTAGCCTGTGAGACTATGATCGCCGCTCCCCCTCTAGCCCTCTCTTGATGATAGGCGATCAGTTGGTCTGTGTAGGTCTGGTTCTTGACAAAGGCAGTTGCATGACCGGTGTTCACTATGCGGTTCTTAGCAATAAGCGGACCTATCTTAAGCGGCGAGAATAGGTGAGGAAATCTGGGATGCTCCGCTCCTGGAGGTTGGCTAGCAGGGTATCGACTCTCTGATTCAGACATTTACACCCTCCTTGCTCGAATTATTGTTTATTTAACCCCGCGAGCGGTTTTTCTTAGTGGTTACTTTAAGGCAAATGCCTTCTTCCCACCCGCCCACCCTCGTAATCTTTTGATAGGGAGGGGGACACCCCCTCCAACCCCCGACAGGGAACCCAGGTTCCCTGTGCCTTCCTTCTACTCCACCTCACCATCGCTGAAATATTTACCCCGTAAAGGCCCTTTGCCTCTACGGGGTTTATGCTGTTCAGCTATGCCAAAATTGCACATCGGGTTACTCAGTAAAAGCGCCTAGCTCATTGTTCCTTCAATTGTGAAGCCCGCTCTAACATTTCCTGGGCATTTCTCCAAGAAGTTTGGCTAGTTGAGCCAAGCATGTGCGATATCTCTTCAACCCTATCTTCGCCTATTACCTGAGTTACCCATGTCGCGGTACGCCCGCCGTTGACGGATTTGCCGACGCTAAAGTGGTGGTCAGCAAAACAGGCAATTTGAGGTAAATGAGTGACGCATAGGACCTGATGTCTGGCTGAGAGGCTCCACAGTTTCTTCCCTACAACGGCTCCAATTCGCCCGCCAATACCATAGTCAATCTCGTCGAAAATCAGGATAGGAATCTGGTCGGCATTGGACAGGATCGCTTTAATAGCAAGCATAAGCCTAGAAGTCTCACCACCCGAAGCTATTTTGGCCAAGGGCCTTATAGACTCACCAGGATTTGGAGACACCAGAAATTCAATCTTGTCTATGCCCGTGCTGTCGAAGGCAATATGCTTAGTATCTCCGCCGTTTTCATCTCCTAGAATCACTGGCAAGCCATCTTCGGACTTAATGTGTTGAAAATCAACACTCATGCGAGTGCCTGCCATAGCAAGCCCTGCTAGCTCATTTTCTATGGCCGTTGATAAGCCAACGGCCGCCTCTTTGCGCGCCTGGGAGAGCTGGCTAGCTAAAGCGCCTGCCTCATAAAGCAGACGCTCTTCCGCCGCTTTGAGCTGTTCAATGCGCTCCTCGTTATGGGTAAGACTATCTAGCTCTTCAGAAGCCCTTTCTGCGTATGCCAATACCTCTTCAACGCTATCCCCATACTTTCTCTTGAGTTGACTAATATGATCAAGGCGCTCTTCTACCTGTTGTAGCCGTTCGGGATTATACTCTATCCTGTCACGATAGCTACGCAGTGTCCTGGCCATATCCTCCACCTGGTATGTCAAGGACTCCGACGTTTCTCTGAGTTCCTTGAGCGATGGATCCAGATCTTCTAGCTGGGCCAGATCCTGAGTCACCTCACTGAAGAGATCAAAGGCCGACGCGCTTTGGCTACCGTCTCCGTAGAGCACCCTGTAGGCCTGGTCAGCGGTCATTTGTATTCGTTCCGCATTACTTAAAACAGTCCTCTCATTTATGAGTTCGTCGTCCTCGCCAACGTTGAGATGGGAATCTGTTATTTCGGTTATCTGATGCTTAAGGAGGTCTATCCTACGGGCCAAGTCACGTTCATCCTGTTGTAGCGTCTCTAGCTCTCTCCTAGTATCGCGAATTTCTTTAACCAGCTTAGCCACTTGGACCTGGAGTCCTCCGAGACCAGCGTACCTATCAAGTATGCCAACATGTTCTCTTACACGGAGCAAAGATATGTGCTGGCCCTGACCGTGGATATCGACTAAGCGCTCCCCTATAGAATTCAACAGCTTTAAGGGTACTATTTTGCCATTCACTCGGCACGTATTCCTACCCTCTAGATTTACTTCTCGTGCCAGGATAAGCTCTTCTTCACCATCACCAAGTCCGTACTCATCCAGGATAGTCGATACTACCTCTTCGATGTCCTCGTTTAGTATGAAGACCCCCTCTACCATAGTCTGTTGCGCGCCCGAGCGAATCATGGTACTGTCTGCGCGTTCGCCCAGGACAAGGCTTAAAGCATCGATGATAATAGACTTTCCTGCACCGGTCTCGCCCGTCAGGACGTTGAACCCTGGTTTAAGCTCCAACTCAAGATGATCTATGGTTGCAAAATTTGTGACGCTAAGAAGTCGCAGCATATCGTGCCCTTGGGGGTTTTCTTGTGCTTGAGCAACATCATATTCCAGCCATCACACCACTTCAATCCCACTCGCAGTGGAAATATGTGATGTTGTGCTCCAGTGATTCGACAAGTAAGTGGAGTACTAGAGGCTTTTGGGGTCTTGCACAAAAAGTCTTGTTTTTGGCAATTTTAGGAACAACAGACCTCGATTATCTCACCCTGGCCCACTCCTTCGCTTCGCTCAAGGCTCCCGATAGATCGAGGACAGGCAGGCTCTCGGTTCGTATCTGGGGGGCACCCCCAGACCCCCGGATGGAAACCCAGGTTTCCGTGGCCTTCCTGAGATTTTTTCTTTTTTGTTCACTCAGACCGCAAGTGCAGGAACCATAACCCCGACTGGTGCCAACGATGGAACCTATGTGCTCACGCTAAAAGACGTATCCTCCCAGACGGTATACTTCTCGGACCGTCCCAAGGGTATCGCTGGGCACATACCTACATCGGACATAGTAATAGCCTGGGGAACAGCCTCAGAAGGCCTGGGAGAGCTACCGCTAATTGCAGCTCTTCAAATATTGGGCTCGGGTAACAAGGCAAATTTTGAATTGTCAAACCCTGTGTACCAGCCCTCTGAACGCACTTTGGAATACCAAGCCAAAATAGCGCCCAATGGTTCGGTTCCACCTCAGTTGTCGGTGGTGCAGAACACTCAGGCCAACTCTTTACCAGAAGAGTTTGGACAGGTTACATTGTTCATAGACGACTCGAGGCAAAGTACCATTAACCACCTCATTCAGAAAATAAGTATTTCCGCCATAAACGCTATTGCAGATGAGATTAACAAGCTAATTGTGGAACTAGACCAGCTAAAGAAGGATCTAAGCTAGGCGACAAGCGAAACGGAGATGTCAAACCTACAAGAGGGTATCTCGGCGGCAGATGAAAAGTTCCGGCAAAAGATGACCATACTTGCCACGGACGGGTTTAGCTCCTTAGACGCCTTCGATAGTGTCGCAACCGCCGCCGGTAACTAAGGTCTTCCAGATACCTGCCGACTGAATTGACTGGGGGAAGGTTACGCCTCCCAGGAGATTGCGCTATCTATAACTGCCTGGGCTATTTTCCATCGCATCATTTCGGATGTGCCGCCGCCAATACGAGAATGACGCAAGGAATGGTACCAATGGGGTATGGGCGTTTCCATAGCCTCGCCAAGGCCGCCAAAGATTTGCATAATATTGTCTATTGAACGCCATCCCCATTCGGCGGCACAATACTTGACCAGAGAGACGGCCACATCTATGCTTTCCCCCCGGTCATAGCGCCACGCAGCTTCATAAACAAGCCTTCTCAAGGTGGTGATGGTGATATAGATATCCGCCAGCATCCACTGAATAGCCTGCCTGTCTGAAATAGGGTGTCCAAAGGTTATCCTCTGTTTCGACCATCCGACGGCCATTTCCAGCGCTCTAGTCAAGATTCCTATAGTCGTGGAGCACTTCATCATGCGATCGTGGAAACCGAGCCATCGCTGGCCCAAAAAATATCCGTTTCCCACTTCACCAAGAACCTGAGTTCCTGGCACACGTACCTCATCTAGATAAATAGAATAGACAACGCCCCCAGGAGTGAGCCACGTGCGTATCGGAGATGTGGTAATTCCAGGCAAATCTCTATCCACCAAGAACATAGTGATGCCGCCATCCCTAGTCTTTTCCTGGTCTGTGACAGCCAATAGCATCATGTAGTTTGCGCCGTCGGCATCGCTGATAAATGCCTTGGTGCCATTAATCACCCAATCTCCTCCTCGCCTTACGGCCCTGGTTCTCAAGGCATTCTCAATATCCGTTCCCGATTGGGGTTCCGTCTGAGCGAAACAGGCCTTCATCTCGCCTCGGATAGATGGGAGCACGTATTTCTCTTCCTGCTCTTTGGTACAGTTCTCGACTACTATATTGGGAACATGGCAGATTGGTAGACGCACTATGCTTCTGGCCGCCTCCTCGTCGC
Organism: Dehalococcoidia bacterium; assembly: GCA_965249025.1. Classification (GTDB taxonomy): domain Bacteria; phylum Chloroflexota; class Dehalococcoidia; order Lucifugimonadales; family CAYTFF01. Next base: position 952,008 of record OZ252215.1, read on the forward strand.
CAACTATGGCTCCCAGTGTTCCCATACCACCACCCCCGTACTTCTCTGGCAAGTGGGCGGAATAGATACCGGTTTCTCTCGATACCTTCTTCAGCCTTTCAAGAGCGCCGTCGGGCAGAGTTCCAAAGTCCAAATGGGCAAGAAAATTGCTTTCCAATGGAATACACTCTTCCTTGACTACCTGTCGAATGACGTTTTTCAAGGCATCCAACTCTGGTGGAAGACGAAAATCCACATTACCTCCTAAAGAAGCCAATAGGCTCAAATATCAAATCTCATTAGGAATTGTGTAACCATGTCTAGGGACAGTTTGGATTACTTGAATCGATTGCCCGGCGCACTGATTCAGCTTAGCACCGAGATTTTTCAGATGCCATCTAACCACTTTTGGATTATCGGATCTGAAGGAGCGTTCCCAAGTATCATAGTAAATCTTCTCTCCAGAGACCACCTCTCCAGAATGCTTTATGAGGTATTCTAGAATTTCGAACTCACGAGGGGTAAGAGCCACCTCACCGCTTTTGCCTTTGACTCTGAAACTGTCAAAGTTGATATATATATATATAGAACCCAATTTCACAATGTGAGCTTCTTCCGTTGGCAACTCTGTGGAATCACCACCTAATATCCTTACGACGAGGGCTTCGAAATTCTGTATACTAAACGGCTTACGGAGATAGTGCGCTGATTCCAGATCAGGAAGGGGCACTTCCCTTGATAAGTGGTCCACTGGGTTCCCAAAATATGTCAAGAATAGAATCGGTGTACGACGAGTTTGCGCATGACTGACCAGCGCCGTGAAGGCTTCTAAACCATCTCCTATACAAGTTGACACATCCAAGACCATTAGGTCTATCATCAAGTTCTGTACAGCCCTGATAGCCTCTGTAGCACTGTAGGCACAGACAACCCGGTGGTTCCCTCTATGCGTAGAATCCCTTATAAGTTCACCCAGGCTTCTGTCGGTATCTGCGATAAGTAGACACGCCATAATAGATTCCCATCACTCAACTCGACACAAGTCAAACATTACTATAGTGTAAAGCTCGCTGTCCATTGTGTTAAGAACAAGTCTAAGAAAAATACCCGACCTATTCGGGTTGTCTATAATGTAAACGTATAATTAAAATGGCTTAGATCAGGAGGGTAGTCGTGAAAGGCTTTACCATGACTTGACTGATCTCATTTCAAGGACTACCTTATCCAATGAGCATAGTTGTCCAGTAGCCAAGGGGTGCAATCTTGCAACAGCAAACTATTCCAGAAGCTCCACATGAATTAAGGCAACTATTCAGGCGGAGAGAGTTGACAGTTCCAACTGCAGGACTAGCGCCTGGTTTTGTGCAAGCAAACCTAGCCATACTCCCTAAAGACTTGGCATTTGATTTCCTGCTGTTTTGCCAACGGAACCAGAGGCCATGCCCACTGCTGGAGGTTATAGAAGTAGGCGAAACGGAGCCGATTTTAACCGCCCCTGGAGCCGATATAAGAACTGACGTCAGCCTGTATAGAGTATATAAGAACGGTGAACTCACAGATGAGGTCCAAGATATCACCTCTTACTGGCGCGACGACTTAGTGGCTTTCCTACTAGGATGCAGCTTCACCTTTGAGACGGCAATGATAAGGGCAGGCATACCCCTCCGTCACGTGGAGGAAAGAAAGAATGTCTCGATGTATAGGACTAATGTCGCCACCACGCCCGCAGGGATATTTCACGGTCCAATGGTGATGTCAATGCGTCCTATCAAACACAACCAAGTAGTTAAGGCCGTACAGGTAACGTCCAGGTATCCCTTCGCTCACGGCGCACCGCTGCATATAGGAAATCCTGAGGTAATCGGAGTGACCGACATAGAGCATCCCGATTACGGCGACCCGGTCGAGACCAAGGAAGACGAGGTTCCCGTTTTCTGGGCATGTGGTGTCACGCCCCAATCCGTAGCCATGAGTTCCAAACCGTCCATTATGATAACCCATTCGCCTGGCTACATGTTTATTACCGATATGCCAGACGAGAATTTAGCCGTAATCTAGTGCACAAGCGTTAATCCACCAATAAGGAGATTCACGTGCCTATCGAAGACATTATCTTAAGCCAGGATAAGCGAGGCATCTCTGCCCTACGCGACCATGTTCCCTCGAACTTCTGCGAGGAAGCAGCCCAGATAATATTAGATAACCCTGGAACAGCAATAATCACTACCGGCTTCTATATCCTCGCCTGCAAAGCACCAGAGACCGACGGGCCCCCAGGAGCAATAGTTATCGGGAAGGCCCTCCAGTCTTTAGGCTACGAAGTGGTCTATGTGACGGATAGGTATACTGTCCCCCTTATGACCGCCATCCTAAGTCCACAAGACCGTGTGGTGGACTTCCCCATAACAGACCATGAGGCCAGTAAAAAGTTCGCCTCCGACCTGCTGAACGAGATAAAGCCTTCTATCCTTATATCTATTGAAAGGTGTGGGCTTACCAAGGATGGGACCTATTTGAACATGAGAGGCAACGACATATCCGAGTACAACGCCAAGATAGACTATCTATTCGACAGTGATATCCCAAGCGTAGGAATAGGCGACGGCGGCAACGAAATTGGCATGGGCAACTTAGCCGGAGTCATTCCTGCCGTAAAGACCCTGCCAAACAATCCCTGTGTTACTAAGGTCAGCAAGCTAATCATAACCAGCGTATCCAATTGGGGCGGGTACGGCCTTGTAGCTGCCTTATCCAGCCTCAAACAGAAGAACTTGCTTCCATCTGTCTGGGAAGAGCAACGTATAGTCAAACGAACAGTAGACATGGGGGCCGTAGACGGCATACTGAACAAGCCGGCCTACGGCGCGGATGGTTTTTCGCTAGAGGAGCACAGCGAGATCTTAGGCGAGCTCTTCGCCCTTCTGGACAGCCAGGAGATAACATAGGGTAAGAGAACCTGCTTTGCACAAAAAGTCTTGTTTTTGCCAATTTTAGGAACAACAGACTTCGATTATCCCACCCTCTCCCACTCCTTCGCTGCGCTCAAGGACAGGCTCTCGAATTGTATCTGGGGGTGCCCCCCGCCCCCCGGACGTCCCGACCTGTCGGGACTGCACCCTCCTTTATTTCGGGAATTTTTGTGCAAAGCCGTAAGAACCTCAAAGTATATCAGGGGTTACCAACAAATGGTGCTAGTGCCGGGCCCTTGAAATACGCTTGTGAATCGTCATTGCTTCGTCGTCCCGACTTGTCGGGATGACATTTGCGGCGAGCTTCGGGAGCAGGACAGACACTTGAAACTGGCACCAAAAGTTACTAAAAGCTATCTTTGGTCTTCTGCTGCAGTTCATACAGCTTGTTTATAGCTTCCATAGGCGTCATAGACGACACATCTAACCCTAAAAGCTCCTCTAGAACCGCAGAGGTAAGTCCCACAAGAGGAAGCTGCTCCGCTCTATGGCCTCTTCTTTTTGGCCCCTTGTTATTCTGTTTCTGAGCCTCGCCCTCCAACTCACTCAACACTTCCCAAGCCCTGGTTATGATCGACCTGGGAAGTCCCGCTAGTTTCGCCACATGTACTCCGTAGCTCTTGTCGGCTCCTCCAGGAACTATGCGATGGAGGAATACCACCTCTCCATTGTCCTCCAAGACCGATACGTTGTAATTCTCGGCCCTCGGAAGATAGTCGGCCAGCTTGGTAAGCTCGTGGTAATGAGTTGCGAAGAGGGTCTTGCATCCGAGGCGAGGATGGCTATGTATGTGCTCCGCTACGGCGCGAGCGATGGAGAGACCGTCGTAGGTGCTGGTGCCACGACCTATTTCGTCTAGGATTATTAAAGAGCGCGGGGTGGCATGGTTCAGGATAGCGGCTGTCTCTACCATCTCCACCATGAAAGTGGACTGGCCTACTGCCAGGTTGTCCTGTAAACCGACGCGAGTGAAAATCCTATCCACTAGGCCAATAGTAGCCGACTCAGCAGGTATGAAGGAGCCGATCTGGGCCATGAGAACAATAATAGCCACCTGTCGAATGTATGTGGACTTCCCAGCCATGTTGGGGCCAGTGAGTATGATTAGCTGAGCATCCTCATTGGATAGATGCGTATCGTTGGGAACAAAGGTGCCGGAGAGAAGGTTTCTCTCCACCACTGGATGGCGGCCGTTCCTAATTTCTATAACGTCATCGTCCGTCAGGTGAGGTCTGACATATCCGTATCGAGAGGCTACCTCAGCAAGAGAGCAAAAAATGTCAACCTGGGCAATCGCCCTCGCAGTGGACAAAATAGCCTCAGTGTCTTCGCTTATTTGGCTGCACACCTGCCTAAAGAGACGTCCTTCCAAATCGCTGATGCGCTCTTGAGCAGTTAATATCAACGACTCGTACTCCTTCAGTTCAGGAGTGATGTAACGCTCCCCTCCTACCAGAGTCTGTTTCCTTATGTATTCTTGTGGAACGCTGTCAAGATTGGCCTTGCTCACCTCAATGTAGTACCCGAAGACCTTGTTGTAACCTACCTTGAGAGACTTTATACCAGTCCTCTCCTTCTCCTTCCTCTCCAGCGAAGCGATGTACTCAGCAGCCTCTTTGGAACCTCTTCTAAGATCGTCCAACTCCTGGGAAAACCCTTCTCTAATCGCTCCCCCATCGGCTACTGAATGCGGAGGACCGTCGGCTATTGCAGTGTCGATTAGCACAGCGACATCTCTGCAATTCCTAATCTCCTCCCTTAGCCAAGCAACGGCCGTGTCGCTGTCATCTTCTTCCAGTATGCCTTTGATCCTAGGGATTGCCTCCAAGCTCTTGCCCAGAGATAGCACTTCTCGAGGCGTCGCTATCGCAGACCCTATACGATTGATCAATCGCTCCATATCTGAAATCGACTTCAATACAGAGAGTATTCTCTCTCTTCTCAAAGCGCTCTCATGGAACCAAGTCACAGCCTCCTGTCTTTGATTTAGCTGCCCCAGGTCTAGGAGAGGCTGACCCAGCCACCGCCTCATGAGTCTGCCCCCCATAGGCGTTTTAGTTATGTCAAGAACGGACAGCAGCGAGAAGGAGGTATTGAACCATCGGGTGCCCTCGAAAAGCTCCAAGTTGCGCCTGGTCTGCTCATCTAAGACCATGTAACCTTCAGTATTGTAAGTGTACAGGGGGGCTAGCTGTTTAAGGGCAGTCTTTTGTGTTTTATTTAGGTACTCTAATATTGCACCTGCGGCTTTCACAGCTAGCGGAAGATGAGCACAGCCAAAAGGCTCTAATGCAACGGTGCCATGCTGCTCAAGCAGACCCTCTCGACACAGCTCGTAGTCGAATAAGTGGCTCTCAAGACGAGTTATAGGCGCAATGCCATCCACATAGGAATCGTCCATTGTTTCTGTGACTATCAGCTCGGAAGGCTTCAACCTGTTAAGCTCGGGGTGAAGCTGAGACACTGCAAGCTGAGTTGTGGCGAACTCGCCTGTAGTTATGTCAACATATGCTAGCCCCGCCTCTTTCCCATCTATCGCCAAGGACACGAGATAATTATTTGAGTTCTGGTCCAAGAGCAAGGGGTCAACCACAGTTCCTGGCGTGACCACGCGGACAACCTCTCGGTCAACCAAGCCCTGGGATGTGGCAGGATCGCTTACCTGCTCGCAGATGGCTACCTTGTAGCCCTTTTTTATAAGCTTCGCCAGATAACCATCTATCGAATGGTATGGAACCCCAGCTAGAGGAATCCTTTGCCCCTTTCCCATCTCCCTGGAGGTAAGGGTTATTTCCACCTCCCTAGCCACTGTCCGGGCATCATTATCGAAGGTCTCATAGAAATCGCCCATCCTGAAGAATAGAATGGCCTCAGGGTGCTGCTTCTTGATACGCAGGTACTGTTTTCTAGCAGGAGTTGTCAACGTTCACAAAGCCCCTAGCTTTTTGGTAATTGTACAAGAAGCAACGTCGATTAGAAAAGCTGGGAATCTTGGAAAAAGAGAGGGCGTATCCCTTCAGGAAGCGGGAAACGACCTGGAAAGGAGGATACGCCCCTTCTTTTTTACACACTAAACCTTACACTACCCCAACACACAAGGGCATTGACAGACTGTGGCGAAAGTGCTATACGTGTGCTATACGTTCGTAAGCTGTGTGTCCTGTTTGTTTAAATTGCAGCAATGGCTGCGGAAGTGGGTATTGTCGTGATACCTGGATTCGGAGTGTCTACACGAAATGAGCCTGTTACATCCGTAACCTTTGACCATCCTTCTCATCCTCCTCCTTAGGTGCCTGCCCCTGTTATTTGTAGGGGTTGCAGGGGCGGGCACTCATAAATGGAGGCATCTGAAGCTCAAAGGAGAGGAGCATCAAGAGGAACATGAAAGTTTAGGTGATGCCGAAGAGGTGGGGCGACAATGGTTAAGTGGGATTCCTAAATAAAAGGAGGGAACAATGAAGAATCGTGAACGAGGCAAAGTGATTGGTTTATTAAGTGTTGTGTCTGTGACGCTTGTACTTGCCACACTTGTGGCCTGCGGCGCTACAGAGCCAACACCGACGCCTGTTCCACCTGCTCAACCAGCAGCTCCTGCCGCGCCGAAGGCGGCTCCCCAGCCAACGGCTACCCTTATTCCCGGGGCTCCCACACCGCTACCTGCCAAACCTACGCCGACGAGAGTGTTGCCGACGGCTACGCCAGCTGTCGTGGACAAACCCGTCTACGGTGGGACCCTAAGAACGGTCGGGAGTACAGGCGCAGACACTTTTGATCCTGCCTACAACACGCAGCCTGGCGCACTCGTGGCCTTGTACAATCTATATGAGGGACTATTCGACTCCGATCCCCAAGGTAACGTAGTACCTGGACTGGCGGAGTCCTGGGAGTTTTCGGCCGATGGCAAAAAGATAACCCTACATTTACGCGACGGGGTCAAGTTCCACGATGGGACAGCGTTTACTGCCCAAGCCGTCAAATGGAACCTCGACCGCATAATGGATCCTGAGCAACTATCAGTGAGAAGATCTGAGATCGCCCCTCACCTTGCAGGGGTACAAGCGCTGGACAACCAAACCCTGGAGTTGCAACTAAACCAGCCGTTCCGTCCCCTCCTGCCGACGATGGGAAGCGATCGCTTGGGCTTCTTGGTGTCTCCAGCAGGCGTGGAAAAGTATGAAGGAGGAAGGGAGGGGGACTTTGGCAAGAACCCGGTAGGCACGGGGCCGTTTAAATTTGTGGAGTGGGTGGTTGGGCAGCGGCAGGTTCTAGAACGGAATGACGACTACTGGAGGACAGGCAAACCATATATGGATCGCATTGTAATATCAGAGTTGGTACCTGGGGATGTGCAGAAGGCTATGATCCGCACTGGGGAGACAGATATCATAGACTATTTTCTCGTCTCAGGGACCGACATACCAATACTTGAGCGTAACCCTCAAATTAGAATTCTGCCCCAGGAAGGTGGCGGGACCTTCTTTTTCAAATTCAATACTGCTATTCCGCCCTATGACAATAAACCTCTTCGGCAGGCGTTTAGCTATGCTCTAGACAGGGCCGCACTCATTACGAGCGTATGGGGAGGGGTAGGACAGCCTGCCTACACTCTGATTTCCGGAGGGTGGGCCCATAACCCGGAAATTAAACCCATTGTCTTCGATCTGACCAAAGCAAAACAGAAATTAGCTGAAGCGGGCTATCCTGACGGCGTGACCTTTAGTATTGGATGTTCTTCCACTAATTCCATCCTTATGACGATGTGTGAGGTCGCTCAGGCCTCTGTGAAAGAGGCGGGCATTAACCTAGAGATCCAGAGATTGCTTCCTGCTGGATATTACAACCCTACCATAGGCTTCTTGGCCAGACCTGGTTTCGGACCTACGACGTGGGCTATTAGGGTGGATCCTCACACTTTAACTCAATTGCTTCTCCATAGTGAGGGATTTAGCAACCAAGGCGCCTATCGTAATGATGAAGTAAACCGCTTAATAGGCGAGGCAGCGAGTATATACGATGTCGCTAAAGCGAAGGCGGTTTATGACAAGATTCAAGCCACTGTCGCAGAGGATGCGTATCTAGTTTTCGTCAACTGGCGCGTGAATTTCTTCATTGCGAGGAGCCGCGTCCAGAATTTCCAAGGGTACATTCCTCCGGTTAAAAGGTACTATGGTAATGTGTGGCTTGAAAGATAATCCAGGGCGAGATGACTTCACTTCAGTGGCAACATAGGCGACACTTGTGGACTATGCTAAGGATCAATATGGTCCACGACATCGCATAGATTTAAACCCTTTGACTAAGACCTCTTAAATAGGTAGGGGAGAAGAAATGTTAGAGGGTCTAGCACAAAAGACAGTTGAGCCAGGACTACAGAAGTTGCGGACAATGTGTCGCATGTGCTTGAACCGCTGTGGGATCATAGCCACTTTAGAGAACGGAGTCGTGGTTCGCCTGGACGGGGATGAGGAGAATCCCTACAGCAGAGGTCTGGCATGCGCCAAAGGGAGGTCGGGGTTCTAGGGGTGCCCCCTAGCATATATCAACGTCTAGGGCGGGAAAGGGTGGGAGAGAAGGCGCTAGGCCATTACTTTGTTGAAGGAAAAGCCAGTTTATTTTGTTAAAGACCATTATGGGTCCGTTCGCCCTCTCTCCACCTGTGTGCGCCGCTAGGCCCTAGAGGCCTTCTCCACACGCACCGACCTCAGAAGAAGCCCAGGCACCTTCAGCATGGGGTCAAAGTCATCACTCTCATCCAAACTCGCGGCCAGTTCGCCGAAGAGAACCGTGGCCGCAACGACACCCTTGTGAGGAGAGGTCAAGCTAACCACGCCCTCCAAGCTTACTTCTAGTGATACGACCTTCACCCTATCGCCCTCGCCAACGCCCAACATTGTAGCATCGTCAGGGTGCATCTCAATAATCTCGTCCCGCTTGATGTTGTTGACCTTGTTATCCTTTACTATCTCCACATCCCTCTCTGGCTGGTGCAAAACACGCCCCATCGCAAGGAGGAATGGATATTCCTCGTCGTTGGGCTCAAAGGCGGATTCGAAGGTCATTGGGCTTAAGGCAATCTTTTTGCCATTAAAACCATCGCTATATAAGACAGGTGTTCCTGAATGATCCGAGGAGGTAACAGGCCACTGGAGGCCTTCTTCTCGCAGACGATCCTGGGTTATGCCGGTGTAAATACTCACTAGAGACGATATCTCTTCTGTGATTTGGGAAGAAGTTTCATAAACAAATCCCTTTGCCCCAGCTCGCAGGGCAATCTGGGAAAGAATCCACCAATCCGGCCTCTCTCCGTTAATAGGTTTGAGGGCGGGCCTTAGTAGCTGGATACGCCTCTCCATGTTGGTGTAGGTGCCGTCTTTTTCGGCGAAGGTGGCCGATGGCAAAACGACATCTGCCATATCGGCTAGCTCTGTTAAGAATGAGTCCTGCACTACCAGGAACTTCAACTTCTTCAGCGCGCCTAATACGTCCCCAAGCTCACCGTTGGTAAAGTTTGGGCTATCTCCCACTATCTGGATAGCCTGAATACTCCCATCATGTGCCCCTTCCATGACCTGCTTCAAACCCAAGCCCGAAACAGCAGGAAGATCAGCGCCCCACGCCTCCTCAAAGCGACCTCTAGCTTGGCCATCACCTACACGTGAGTATCCAGGCAAAAGCCCAGAAACGCAGCCAACGTCCTTAGCCCCCTGCTCATTGGCTCCAGGAATCAAGGGGTATAGACCAGCCGAAGGTTTGCCTATGTTGCCGGTCAGCAATGCCAGGTTTATTAGCCCTTTCACCAGGGCCCGCCTCCTATCAGAACCCGCCGTGTCACAGGCATACAAAATGGAGGATGGGCCCGAAGCGAAATGCTTGGCCGCCTCTTTTATGTGCTCCTGTGAAACCCCCGTCTCCTCTTCCACGCTTGAAAGGTCAAATTGAGAGAGGCTTTCCTTCAGGGAGTCCATATCCAGCAAATGTCGACTCACCATGTCTTTATCTTCTAATCCCTCGTCCAGAACAGACCTGATAATGCCGCCTATCAGCATATGTTCAGTGCCGGGTCGCGCTCTTAGCCAAATATTGGAGTACCGTGTCAATTCCGTCTCTCTAACATCAATGACTATTAGCTTGGTTCCCTTCTTTACGGCCCTCTTGATGGGCACGGCCGCTACGTTTTGCTCCTCTGTGGGATTGCCCAGAACTACCATTACACATTCGGAATCTTCCAATTCCCATATTGAATTGGTTCCAGCCTGATAGCCAAGCTCCTCACCCAGGATAGATACAAGCTCTGGCCGTATGTCAGAGGAGACGTTCACATTGTTGGTGCCCATAACTACTCGTGCAAACTTCTGGGCTACATAGCTGTCCTCGTTGGTGCCTCTTGGCGAGGCGATAATAGCGTATCTATCTCCGCTGAATTCAGGCAACCTTCTTGCAACAGCGTCCAAAGCCTCTTCCCATGTAGCCTCTTCCAAAGAGCCGTTACGTCTTATCATGGGGGTTCTCAGACGCTTCTTGTGATTGACGAAGTCCATTCCGAATTTGCCCTTGAAGCATAGCTGTCCTCTGTTTGCAGGGCCATCGACGTAGCCGATAGAGCGTACAACCTTGTTGCGCTTATTGACCTCCAACTTTACCTCACATCCGACAGGACAGTGAGGACAAACGGTCCTCACCACATCTACGGCTTTCTCCCACTTGTAGGCCCTCTCCACCAAAGCGCCCGTAGGACAAACATCTATGCAAGCGCCGCAGGACTCGCATCCAGACTCTAAAACAGACGTGCCTTGAGAAGTGCCGATGAGCACTCGCCCGGACCTCTCTATGAATGTTAGAGCGTTATCGCCTCGTACCTCTTCACACACCCTGACACAGCGCCCACAGGCAATACATAAGTTCATATCCCTGTCCCAAAATGGATCCCTGGTCTCCCGTGGAATGTCGCGATAGTTATAGGTAAAGGGGGTGTTTATCTCCATCCCCAGGTGACGGACAGTGTCCTTTAACTCGCAGCGCTCGTTCTTAGGGCAGGTGACGCAACGGTCGTTTACAGACACATGTCTCAGACAGATATCCTGGGGGCCGCACAGCTCGATTCTATGGCAGTTGAGGCAGCCATGAGGATGCTCCGAAAGCAGAAGCTCCATCATGTTCCTGCGCAGCTCGATCAATTGAGATGTGTCGGTGTGGACAACCATGCCATCGGACACAGGCGTGGTGCAGGATGCGGGCGTGCCATTGCCCCCCTCTAGCTCTACTACACACATGCGACAAGCGCCGTAAGGCTTCATCTTAGGGTAATAGCAAAGGTACGGAACATAGATACCCGCATCCAACGCAGCCTGCAGTATTACTTTGCCAGGATCGGTCTTGACCTCAACACCATCAATAGTGAGGGTGACTTTATCTGCCATATCAGTCTCTCAATCCAGGATAATTATGGTCTAGTTCGAGCAGGCGAAACCATTAGGCCCCTGCAACTTCCGGTTGGACAACGCCCCTCATTCATGTGGGCGTTAAAATCATCGGCAAAGTGTTCGAAGGCAGATTTCACCGGGTTGAATCCCAATTGTCCGTGGCCACATAAAGAGCCACTCTGTAAACTTTTCCCTATAGATTGCATTAACTCCATGTCTCTGGGACGTGCCTCTCCTCTAGAAATGCGTTCCAAGATCTCCAGAAGATGGGTAGTGCCCAATCGGCATGGGAAACACTTACCACAGGACTCGAACTGGCAAAAGGCCACCAATACGCGCGTGAAGTCCACTGCGCAAATGTCTTCATTGCCTATGATGATACCGCCCGACCCAAGGATGGCTCCAACTTCGGCCATGGCTTCGAAGTCCAAAGGCACATCGATCATGGCGTCGCTTAACACACCTCCTAAGGGGCCGCCTGTTTGAAGGAGCTTCAGCTTTTTGCCGTTGGGAACCCCTCCTGCGATATCATATATGGCTTCCCGCAGGCTCATCCCCATCGGCACCTCATACATGCCTGGATAGGTTACATCTCCAGATAGGCAGAGGATAGCCGTGCCTTTGCTCTTGTTAACGCCTATGCCTGAGAACCACTCGCTGCCTTTAGACATGATCTCCGGCACATAAGAAAGGGTTTTGACATTGTTTACATTACTAGGCTTACCCCAAAGCCCTGTCTGAGCCGGAAATGGGGGGCGATATCGAGGCATCGCACGCTTTCCTTCGATGGACTCCATAAGGGCTGTCTCTTCTCCTGCGACGTAAGAATCACCAGTAAGAGCCACCTCAACGTCAAAGCTGAAGTCAGAGCCAAGGATGTTTTTGCCGAGTAGTCCAGCCTCATAGGCCTGTTCCACAGCCTTCCTCGCCCTATCAACAGGTCCGTCATGGCCATGCCGAATGAATATGAACCCGTTGCTAGCTCTGGTTGCGTATCCAGCTATAATGATGCCTTCCAGAACGGTATGAGGGTCACTCTCCATGATTCCTTTGTCGTTGTAGGCGCCGGGGTCACCCTCCTCACAGTTGCACAGGATATATTTAGTGGGTTCTGATGACCCGATAAGGAACTTCCACTTAACCCCCGTAGGAAATGCTGCGCCCCCTCGACCACGAAGCCCAGCATTGATGATCTCCTCTATCACATTTTCCGGACTCATCTCTTCGAGAACCCTGTTGAGTCCAGAGTAACCGCCGTTAGCTATGTACTGATAGATATCCTCCGGATCTATGTTGCCAGCGTTTCTCAAGGCTATCCTAAGCTGGGGTTTCATGGTAGGCAGTTCCGTCAGGAGAGAGACTCCATCAACTGGGGTTTCACCTAGATATCCCAAGGCTAGATCGGTGAGAGGTTTGTCATTCAGCAGATGAGTTTCAATCAACTGTGGCACAAGCTCTGGGGTGATGTTTCTATAAAATACCCTAGAGCCACCCGGTTGCAGAATATCCACCAGAGGCTCCGCATAGCATAATCCTAGACACCCTACCCTGCTGACTACCGATTCGATGCCGCGCTGGCTCAACTCCTTTTGAAATGCCTTTACTACGTCATCGGCACCAACAGCCTCGCCGCATATAGCGGTGCCTACTCTAACCCAGGGTCTACCTCCTCGGGTAAGAGAACTCCACCTCTCTTCGGCCTGGGTTTTCAGCTTTTGAAACGTTTTCATAAATTCCTTACGAAGGGCGATTGATTAACTTTTGGTGCCAGTTTTAAGTGCTCTGTTCCCGAAGCTCACCCCAAATGTCATCCCGACAAGTCGGGACGAAAGAGGGCTTCGCCCGCCAAAGGAGGGCCGTGGCAATCTGGCGGCGGGGGCCCAAACCCCTCCAGATTGCTTCGTCATCCCGATGTAATCGGGACTCCTCGCAATGACGATTCATAAGCGTATCCTTCGCTTCGCTCCCGCCTTCGGCTGCCAAAGCCTATGGCGGAGGCACCCCGCCCCTCGGGCTAGGATGACATTTTTCAAGGGCCCAGCGCTAGCATCATTGGTTAGTTAGGCTAGCGACTAGATTCTGCGCCTCTTGCAGACTAGCCCCACCAATCAGCTTATGGTCTATGCTTATCACCGGTGCATGGGCACAAGTGCCGAGGCAGGTGTTGTATCTTAGACTGATGCTCATGTCTTCGGTATCGCCCTCTGCTGAGAGGCCAAGAGACTCCTGGATTCCCTGGATTATGCGCGAAGCTCCCTTTAGATGACAGGTTGGCCCCCAACACACCTCCAGCTCATGGCGGCCCGGAGGGCTGAATCTGAAATTTGTGTAAAAGGAGGCCACGCCCCATACGTCGTTGATTGTGGCGTGGCAATAGTCCGCGATCTCCTCTATAGCCTCTTTGGGAATGTAGTTTAGTTCATCTTGTACGGCAAGAAGAGAGGAGAGTATCGTAACTGTGGGTTGCTTCTGGGAAGAGACAATCTCTTGGATTCTTTGTCTTACAGCAGTGGTTTCGGCAATCAAGCGGACGGCCTCCTTAAAGACTCCTTGCCAGTTCCCAGTCTGTTCGCCTTATTGTGGTGGTGTGGATGCTAGTCGGTGCCACCGATCTTATACTTATTGCTAAATCTTTCACAATATTAGCATAAAGTATACCCACGGACAACGGGAAAGTCACACGAGGTCTTCTATAATCATTTTGGCTACGTTCTTACCCATTCTCACGCTATAGTTGGTGCCTCTGTCCTCCGGATAGACCTGAGTTGTGTTGGCCAGATACACTCCCCTGATAGGAGTGCGATGCTCAGGTATTAGCTGCGAGTAGTTGGTAGTGACAATAGGTTGAGCGGCATCGACCCTATGGTGATAGCTAGTCTCTATCCAAGAAGGGTCAAAATCAGGATTAATTTTGCGTAGGTGTGGCAGGTATTCATCCAATAGCTCTTCATGGTTTTTCTTATAAAGTGGGTGGCTTGTGCTAAGATAATTCGTAAGGTATGCAATGTGCTTGCCGCCATAGTGCTTTGGCTCAATTAAGTTAGTATGCTCAATGAGACCTACAAAGGGTATGGACGTGTCAGCAATATTGAGCCAGTAGATGTGGGAGAGCGGACGCTTGAGAACGATCACTATCAAAACGGCTGCAAGATAGTCAACTCCGGTAAGCTTTCGGAGGTACTGCTCAGGGAGGTCTGGAACGAGCTTCGGGAAGATGTATGACGGCGTGGTGGCCAAGACGGCATCAAATTCCCTTACTACAGGGCCGTCTTGAGTATCTGCCTCCAGGCCAGTGGCCCTGCCATCTTCCACGACGATGCGTCTCACAGAGGTCGATACGTACACCTCGCTTCCCATCCCTCTAATCTTGTCCGCTAATACATCAAAGACCTCGCCAAAGCTCCCTATAGGGTACCCTAGCTTTTCCTTTTGCATTCCTTTTAGCCCATTGCCTCTGGATGCGAAACGGGTGTGAATCTTTCCCCAAAACCAGGGCATCCCTACCTTATGATAATAGTCCTCGCCAAACTTTCCTCTCAGAAGCGGCCCCCAAACCCCTTCATATACTTTACGACCTGCGTACCTTCGTATCCATTCATCCGCCGTCACCTTCTCTAGCTTGCGCCAGTTTTTATATCGACTCAGATATAAGGTGACCAGCCCAAGACGCAAGCGGTCAATCACGCTCAGAGGCGTAAAACGAAGAAGGTCAAAAGGGGTAATGAAATCGTAAATCTTTCCACCATGGAAGATGCCAACTTTAGAGTCGATCCAGCGCATCTGATGCCCCAGTCCCAGTTCGTGAATAAGATCCACCATGTCCGTGTCGCTGGTGAAGAGATGGTGATAGCCTTTCTCAAGAGGAGCGCCTCCCACATCGAAGGTAGAGGCCTGGCCTCCTAAGAAGGGCGCTCTCTCGTATACTACCGCCTGGTGGCCCGCCTTTGATAGCTCAAAGGCAGCGGCCAGCCCTGTGGCTCCAGCTCCAATTATGCCAACCCTCATGACAGTTTATCTCTCTCCATCGACAAGGTTGGGGTGCCGCTAAGCGCAGACGCCTCTTGCTCACCTGTTTTGGCAAGCCTTAAGAGTGAGGTATGCCCAATCAAAAGAAATAGCTGCCCCAGCAATATGACCGGGATTATTAGAGCAGCATGGACGGTAATAGCATAAGCTCCAGCCGCCGCCCGGTCTATTGCTACCATAGGCAGAAGGACCAGAGTCTCCCTGGCAAACAGCTCAAATAGACCAATTCCTCCAGGCGAAGAAGGCACCGAGGCCCCCAAATTGGCTATGGAAGTCGCCAGGATAGCTGCAATTGCCATCTGCCAGATACTCGCAAATTGTTCATCGAAGTTGAAAGAGAAACCTATTAGAAAGAACAGCATCGCTTCAAAGAGCCATACCGGCAATGAAAGAAGAAACAGCGGCACCAAATTCTTTGGACTTCTCAGGATACTTAAGCCCTCTATGAAAAGCTCTACCAGCTCTTGTAGCTTTAGACCGTAACCTCCAGGAATGAATGATGTTATCCTGTCAACCAGACCCTTGAGGCGAGGTGGATAGAAGGCCATAAGGATCAAAAGAATTAACGTTATGATAAAGAGAAGGCTAAGAACTATAGACGAAACAAGCCACGGGATACCAGAACTGTCCCCCAATCCTTTGATCAGGCCTCCGAGAGGCAATATAAGAGCGATAGCAGCAACGAAGAAGAGTAGTACTAAACCGTCAAATACACGTTCCACTAGTATAGTCGCTAGGCCAGCCGACTTGCTTACCGCTTCCCTCTCGCTAAGGTAGTAGCTACGCACCAGCTCGCCCAAGCGTAAGGGTAGAAGGTTGTTCGCCATATAACCCACTATCACCACTGGATACAATCGCGCGGTAGAAATCGAACGTAATGGACTAAGAAGGAATTTCCATCGCAGAGTCCTGAACCCCACCGCCACAAAGTAGAATCCTATGCCTGGAACCACGTACAAGTAGTTGGCATGGATAAGAGCCGAGAAGAGCTCTCTGAAATCCACCGTGGTAAAAAACAGAACAAAAAAAGCTAAGCTGATTCCAAAGCTTAGCCAAAGTCGCTTGGATTTAAGATATGAACCCATTCTCGGACAACTTTAACACATCGCAGATACAAGCACCATCTGCGTTGGATTAAATAACTTTTGGTGCTAGTTTTAAGTGTCCTGTGTCCGAAGTTCACTGCAAATGTCATCCCGACAAGTCGGGACGAAGGAGGGCTTCGCCCGCCAAAAGGGCTTCGTCCTCCGAAGAAGGGCCGTGGCAATCTGGCTGCGGGGGCCCAAACCCCTCCAGATTGCCTCGTCGTCCCGATTACATCGGGACTCCTCGCAATGACGATCGTGAGCGTATCCTTCGCTTCGCTCCCGCCTTCGGCTGCCAAAGCCTATGGCGGAGGCACCCCGCCCGTCGGGCTAGGATGACATTTTTCAAAGACCCCACACTAGCACCATTGGTTAAATAAGCCAAACCCTATTGAGCCAAGACCTCAGACAAAGGCACATCCTTGGAAAAGTATACATAGGCATCTATTGATCCCAATTCGGTTCCAAATTTCCTATGTAAAAAGTAGTCTGCGGCCATTCTCCACTTGGAGCGGTCTCTTAGGCCGTCCCAGAACTTGCCCAGAGTGACTCCCCTGTAGCTCTCTGGAAACCACCATCTATGCTTGATCCGAAAACCCTTCGAAAATCCATCGTCCAAGAAGGGTTCCGCCGAGTTATTGTTCCTAGTGTTGACTAGGACCACCGATGAGTCCGGACTTTTTTGTAGAGAGATGCACCCTGGCTCCCTGCTATAACATGGATAGCTTACACCGCTGTAGTCTCTAAGGTACCAAGCCCAAGGCCACGTGAAGCCGTCCGTCGAATCGATGGTTACCTTTATGTCAGTGCCTTGACCAGTAAACTTACTGGCCAACTCTATCTCCCTAGCCACCCTTGGTATATCCGGGGAGGTCTGAGTGTAGACCAGCATCTCGACGGGCACGTCCCCGTTCTCATAGTTAACCTGCCAGCCTGCTTTTATCGTCAAGCCGAATAGCACTACGGCAAACGACAGGGCACAAAAGGCGACGGTATTCCGCGTTCCTATTCGCCTGGATAAATAGCTGACTCCAAACGCAGCGGCCAGTAGGACGGCAATCAAAATACCAAAGGTCAGGATGCTGAGGCTGTCCTTTGTGTCGATCTTGAAGAAGATCAATCGCCAGAAGAAAAGAGCAAAGATGAACACGGCCGGAGCAAGCCAGAGGCCACCCCCACTCACCAAACTCCTCCACTGAATCCGCTGGACCATCTCGCCTAAGAACCTTCCAGCTATGATAATCAATGGAAGGCTAACGCTAACAATCAGCCATGGCATCTTTTCGCCGGCCATGGTGTAAAGGAAAAAGGTCAATACACTCCAGTAGACTAGGAAATTTCCAAAGAAGTCTCGCTTACGCAAATAGTAAATTCCAGCAGCTAACGAGAAAACAAGAGGTAGAAACTCATAAACAGGCGTAATGACAAAGTAGTAATACCATGGCTGACCACCTCGCTGAACGTCCTGTTGAACAATCCAATAGCCCAGGGATTGCCACATGCCTGAGCCTAATCCCAACAGGTTTGTGAAGAAGGAGGTGTAGAGAAGCACCCAAATGGAATAGAAGATAGCTGCACACAATAGCCATACTTTTCTATTCCATTTGATCCCAAAGACCATCGAGGCCACCAGCAATAGGACCACGACCGATCCCGCAATTACCATTCCACCTCCTAAAGGAGCGCCCACAGGGCCTGCGGCGGGATCCGCATTGGCCAAAACTATTCCGAATACGCCCTCAAAGAGGCTAATACCCGCCGACCATTGTGGCAGAGAGAGGGTTACAAAGATGAGCAACAACGTTCCTGCTGGTGTAAGCTGGGACAGCTTTCTTCTGCCTCTGAGCCACTGGATCACTTCCGGGGCTGCTAGAGACAGCAGGAAACTGCCCATGACCGCGACGATGATAAAGACCGTTTCCTTGGTTGAGAAGGCCGCAGCTAGTAATCCAGCAGTCAGGTAGAGGTAACGGTTTTTCCTCTCGTCCATGTACCGCCAAATGGCAATTACAAGGCCCAGAGTCCAGACCGCCATCAGGATATCATTCCTTGCAAAACGGCTAAAGTAAAGCATAGCCGGAGAAAATGTCAACAGAGTGGCCACCATCAAGGTGCCTATATTGCCCAGACGCTTACGGAAGAAGAAGGGCAGAACGACTAACACTGTCCCGAATATGGCATAGGCAAGACGAGCAGTGTAATCGCTGTCGCCAAAAATAAAGAATATGAACGAATTGACATGGAATTGGAAGGGCCCATGCATCATTGGGAGATGTTCATAACCCCTGCCGACGTAGAGATACCAGGAGTAGACTGCGTGGAGGCTTTCGTCGTGGTGCATAGCACGACTCCCAAGGTCCCAAAGTCGCATTGTCCCTGCTATTGCTATTAGAATCCCATACAGACCAAGTTCCCATCTTATGGGCAGCCTAATTCCAGCCTCCTTCGACGCTTCAGAAGCACCCAGTTGTGTGTGCTCCTCATCAGCTAAAGAGGATTCGATGGGATATCCGCCCTCATCAGAAGCTCCCTCAGGCTTTTCAGCAATGGTGGAGTCTGAAGCCTCTTCAGTGCTGGATGTAAGTTCATCAAACCCAGTATCGGGCTCGAGGCCACTCTCTGGTGCGCTGTGTTCTATTTGTTCTTCTCGTTCCATGTCTCCCACTACGGCAACTTATATATGACCGATTCCCCCCGATTTGCCTCACCCTCTGTTGGAAAGACTATTTGCATAAACTCCGCAAACTTATCAAGCCCCTCTTCACCGTACTCTCGACGCTCCCTAGAGCCTATGTAAACATAATCTATACGATATTTTTTGAGAAGCCGTTTTGCCTCAGCCGTGTCCTTGGTCCTGTATATCGTCGCCACATCCTCCCACCTACCCTCCATGGGAAGAGTTGAGCCTCTCCACTGATGCTCATGGCCAAACCAACCCAGTACCGTCGGTATACCAGTGCTACCAGATATCCTACCGTAAACTGCATCATAATCTCCACCAGGCCTATCGTCTCCAGTGCTTCCTACCGCCTCTAGTATCCCCGACCCGTATGGAACGTTATCTCTCAACCACAGTATAGCCTCATATTCCGATACGTCACTCTTAGCAAGATAGTCCAACCCATCTAGTGTCGGCTCTCTTTCAAACGCACCCGCCTTGCTCACCACAGAGGCTATAGGATAATACAGTGAGCCTGCCACTAATATCACCAAAAGTGTTAACCAGGCTGAATTCAAGAAGCCTCGCCAGTCGCGATACCGTGGAATCACACCTATCCAGTAGTATAGACCGAAGGCGCTAGCTACAGCAAATAGCACCCATGCCTGATAGTAGAACTTGAACACGGTATTCATCCTGTTGCCAAAGAAGTCGGCTACGAAGAGAAGCTCAGGGCCAAACATCAGTAGTAAAGCCAAAGACATCAGGGCCAACACATAGACCCTGCCTACATTTCTCGACAGCCTAGCTTGAATTAAGGTCACATAAATTGAAGCGACTACCAGAAGCATTAAAGGCAGCGCGTTCCAAAAGCGCTCCGCCAGGTTAGAGGGCTTTCCTCCGCCAAATTCCATGTGCAAGAAGGCCCAGACCAAGAAGGGGAAGAAGACAAAAAAGACTCCAACTATGAGTTTCTTAGTCCAACCAGGTCTATTTATAGAAGCACGCAACATACTAACGAAGAACGGGGCAATGGCAACTAAGAAAAGAGCCCAGATCAGGAGAAAATGTATGTGCCGAGTAGAAGGCCCGTCAACTGGAAGAATCGCAGAGGCCTGGCTGTTGAAGGTATCGTAAAAGGGGATATAAAGCACTACCGCCAAGATTATTACTGGCACCGACACCAGGCCAGTCCTAAATACTAATAAAAGCTTACTTCCCTCGCCCCTTGAGTAGCCCTTCAGAAACACTAGCCCAACGAAGAGAGCCGAGAACGTAACTATGTCCCAGGCGTTGATAAAGGCAAGAGCACCAAGGGACAGGGACAACATTACCACAAAAGCTAAATTCCGGATCAGCCAGCTAAAGCCTAACCTTAAAGGGGAAAGATACATATTAAGTCCGAGTCCCATAAAGAGAAGGAGGAACGGTATGGACATGGTGTGGGGATGTAAGTCGCCCAGCAAATAGCTGAAAAAAGGGAACTCTTGAATAGTGTAATCCAGGCTTGCCCCAGCGGGGCCAAGTGTGTCTATCACTCTGGTAGCCCGCCACCACCACCAAAAATCGCTAGGCAGCCAGGCGTTTCCTGTAACTGGCCCATCTAGGCCCTTAATGCCAACCCATTTCCAGAACCCAGGAGAACCTAAGCCATTGACTCTTGCTAACTCTAGAATACCTTCCATGTTGCCCACGAGAAGCAAAAGTCCCGCTCCAGCGACTCCAGCGACAACAGCCGCCCGCCATCTATTAGCTTCGCTGCGCACTAGATTGTAGACCAGGCCAAAGATTCCCACCGCAGACATTGCGGCTATCATCGCCAGCGCTATGTTGTACGAGATGTTAGATGGCACAGCCGTCAGCTTGGCCACCGAGGCCGTCATCCAATAACCAAAATAGTAATAACTTATAGGACTACCTCTCAGCCAGGGATCTTCCGGTGGTGCGAATTGCGTCTGAAGCGAGGCGTTGAAGAAGGCGAAGTCCATGGGCTTTTCGGTGGTGTTTATCGATGGATCGTAAGCCCTGTAAAGCAGCCACCCGACGTAGAAGAGCAAAAATATCGCCTCGACAACCAAGATGGTCTGCCACTCCTTTGAAAGAAAGGAGCGGACCTCTCTGCGACGGAAAAATAGATAGGCGGTGGACCCTGCTGCCAAAAGCACAAGAAGAACGATCAGGGAAAGGCGAGAGTTCGTGAGAATTTGAAAATTGCTAAGTATCCAGATCGTATATCCAACCAACAAAAGGCCCAATGGCTTACTAAAGGCATATCCTCTATCTCTAAGCCAAGGCAGCAAGGCGAAGGTAAGAGGAAATACAGCTAAGCCAATAGCCTGTATTGTAATAAACCACCACAGTGCTTCTAACATGACTCTCTTACAAGGATGCCACGATTAACAAATAATAGAGGAAGTCAAACGAAGTTTAATAAGAGGGATGATTGGTATGCGACCCTTGGTATAAGACATTTAATCAGATCAGGTCGCAGAAAAAAGGGCTTCAACAAACTCTTCTGGGTCAAAGGGCACAATATCATCGGCCCCTTCTCCCGTACCTACAAATAGCACAGGCAGGCTTAATTCGTCAGCAATAGCAAACACTATTCCACCCTTGGCAGTGCCGTCCAATTTGGCCAAGAAGATACCATCGCAGGAGACCGACTCAGTGAACTGACGGGCCTGATACAACCCGTTCTGACCCGTGGTGGCATCCAAGACCAGCAGTACCTCATGCGCTCTGCCATCGTTTTGCCTAGCAAGCACCCTTTGTATCTTCTTGAGCTCTTCCATCAAATTATGCTTGGTATGTAGACGGCCCGCAGTGTCTATTATCAACACATCGACACCTCGGGAGCGAGCCGCTTGAAGGGCATCGAAGGCCACCGCGCCCGGGTCTCCTCCCGGCCTCTGAGCTATTACTTCCACTCCCAATGACTGGCCCCACGCCTGGAGCTGTTCAATAGCCGCTGCTCTAAAAGTATCCGCAGCTCCTAATATCGCTCTTTTCCCCTCCTCTTGATACATCCTAGCCAACTTAGCTATGCTGGTCGTCTTCCCAGCGCCATTCACTCCAACTACCAAGATAACCAGGAGGCTATCCTCACCAACGGAGAATTTGTTCTCGACCGCGCTTCCTTGAAGTATGGAAAGCATCTTATCCTTCAGCACCTGCATAGCCTCCTCCGGCCTGCGTACGTTCTCATCCCTTACTCGTCGCTTAACCCTCTCCAAAAGCTTCTCAGTCGTAGAGACACCGACGTCTGCGGAAATAAGTATCTCCTCCAGTTCATCCCACACATTCTCATCAAGCGTGCCTGTCTGGAAAACTTCTCGCACCTTGCTAAACCAGGTTTGACGAGTTTTCCTAACGCCTTCTTCGGTCTTTTTCCTTCTGCCCAAAAGCTTAAACAAGGCTACCCCTTTCTAAAAGTCAGCACATAGTAGCATGAGGTATAAACAGGGTCAAGAAAATACAACTAGTGCTCAGTTTCTCAAATCGGCGTACACAAGGTCCTAACCACCCCCGCAAAGGACGTAAAAGCGCATCTCTACATCCTAAAGATATTCTACGGGAACAACCCCGCTCGCCCTTCGACAAGCTCAGGGCGAGCGGCTGACTATGATGCTTTCTTCCGCACTAGGTACTAGACATGACCACTTCCAGAAGTAAGAGGCATCGAACCAATGTTTGCCAACATCAAACATATTATACCCAAATTAAGCGAGATATAGACCCACGAGAGGAGGGTAACAAATATGACAACTGCAAATAGGGAAAATACTCACTGGAGTCAGCTAGGGGCACTAAGCGCTCAGGAACGAGAAGAGCGGATGCTGGAGCGATACGAAGATTTAGCAAGACTGTCTGAGGACGACAGGGTGAGCCAGATACAAGAACTCTTAGATGTCGAGTTCGCCTTGCCTGATGAAAAGCTCCTAGAAGTGACGAAATCCAGGCTTCAAGTGTTTCTGAAGATGGATGAAGACAACGCCAAAAGTGTAGGCCAAGGATACGAAAGTGTTATGAAGAGCGCCTCTGGAAATGTCGCAATGAAGCGAGTCGGCATGGCACAGTCAGCAGCCATCCAACTGTCTAAAGAGGTTGTCAAGGAAGACATCGAGAGGCTTAGAGGAATCGTGCCAGGAGCGTTGGGAACTGGATCAAGAATAGCGCCATCCTATCGGGACGCAGAGCCCGAAGTGTCTCAGAGTAAGCCCTGGTGGGCGTTCTGGCGCAGCGCTTAATTAACACACCCTTGGTG
Organism: Dehalococcoidia bacterium; assembly: GCA_965249025.1. Lineage (GTDB taxonomy): Bacteria > Chloroflexota > Dehalococcoidia > Lucifugimonadales > CAYTFF01. The sequence continues at coordinate 975,410 of OZ252215.1, forward strand.
CTAGTTTTAAGTGTTCTGTTCCCGAAGCTCACCCCAAATGTCATCCCGACAAGTCGGGACGGACGAAGGAGGGCCGTGGCAATCTGGCGGCGGGGGCCCAAACCCATCCAGATTGCTTCGTCATCCCGATATAATCGGGACTCCTCGCAATGACGATTCACAAGCGTATCCTTCGCTTCGCTCCCGCCTTCGGCTGCCAAAGTCTATAGCGGAGGCACCCCGCCCCTCGGGCTAGGATGACATTTTTCAAAGGCCCAGCGCTAGCACCATTGGTTAATTAACCAATGGTGCTAGTTTTAAGTGTCACTCTTCTCCCGACCTGTCGGGAGGGTTCTGCTTGCTTCGAGTTGGCATGTGTCCACTCTCCTTCGACAGGCTCAGGACGAGCGGACACATACGTCATCTCATCAACCCCTACCGAGCAGTACCGTCGGGAGAAGAGTCTGCGGTGGAGGAATACATTATATGATATGTCCTTCCAGTATTGGAAGGATCACCCCTCCCCAGATGCCCTTCGACGGGCTCAGGACAGGCTTCGTCGGCGGACTTCTTCCGCCAAAGGCGGAGGCGTGTTGGATAGTGACTACCCTCACCCTAACCCTCTCCACCCTCTCCCAGGGGGCGAGGGAATTGCGACCCCTCCTTCGGTCGCACGTCGCCATAGCTTTAGCGACGGAGCGGGGACGGAGTCCCGCCTATGGCGGACGCAGTCCTCAGCATGACATGATTATTTCCGTTGGTTCGCACTCAGACATCTAATTTTCAAACTAGCACCATCAGTTAATTACTGGCTTCAACTACCCGATCTCATGGACTCAATTCCCGTATAGCCTGCATTGCCGCCTGGCGTTCAGCATCTACCTTCCGTCGGGAGGAGCCTACGCCTAGGACCTTGTCGGAGACTATGACCTCCACAATGAACCGTCGATTGTGCTCAGGGCCAGAGAGGTCCATGATTCTGTACACCGGCACATCTCCTCCAGTGCTCTGCAACAACTCCTGGAGTCTTGACTTGGGATCTTTGGGAATGTCACTTGCCAAAAGGGTATCAATATCGGGGGCCATAAATCCCAGGGTAAATTCTTGGGCAGCCTGGTATCCCTGGTCCAAAAAAACGGCTCCAATAAGAGCCTCTATGACGTTCGCCAAGTTGGATTGCCGCTGACGACCCCCACTTGAATCCTCTCCCCGACCCAACAATAGATAGTCTCCCAGCCGAAGTCTTGCAGAAATCTGTGCCAGGGTCTGTCTTTGCACCAAAGCAGCGCGCAACGAAGTCAACTCGCCTTCCGCCAGATCGGGACAACGCACATACAATGCGTGCCCCACCACTAACCCTAAAACAGCATCACCTAAGAACTCCAACCTCTCGTTGGAGTCCAAAGAAATCTCTGGATTCTCGTTCAGAAATGAGCGGTGTACTAAGGCCCGCTCCAGAAGCTTCTGATCGTGAAATTTCACTCCCAGGCTCTTTCCCAGAACATGCAAATTAGGTATCAAGGTGTCTTTTACGTAAACACTCCTTTAGGCCAAGGAGGCTGAGGCCTCTTTAACTCGCCAAAGTAACGACGGTGAGCCATAATATCCACCAAGTGCCCGAATAGGGATATAGATTCCTCTTCAGGCGGAATGAATATCTTCAGGTAAGTAGCCAAGCCATCCTCAAAGATGAAAGTTGGCGTGCCGAAAACGCCGTACTCTTCTACCGCCTGAGTATGGTCATTGGCAATGTTTTCCAAGAGAGACCGATCTCTCAAGTCCCGTCGAAATGCTTCGGCATCTAACCCAGATTTCACAGCCACATCTTCCAATACCTCTATCTGGTTAATTGATCTCCGTTCCTCGTGTCTGGCCTTGAGCAGAGCTATATGGAATCGCTCAAAGTTCTCTTTGCCTTGTTTGCGGGCAGCCTCACCGGCACGCAACGCCCAAATACCCTTGCCCTCGTACTCATCGGGTTGGTCCCATACCTTCCAATCAGGACCTTCCTTGCTGTTGACCTGCTCCAAAGAGAAGTTCTTCCAGATAATTTCTAGATTGCCTTTGTACTGCTTCTTCACGCTATCCAGCCACACGGCCGCATTGTGAACGTAAGGTCAGGTATAGTCGCAGTATATAGATACCTTTATGTCTTCCACTGCTCCCTCCCTTATGCAACATACAACTGGAAAGTATTTTAGTTTACCGTAGTTTCACGGTCAATAAGAGAACTCTATGATGGCTCTCTTATCTTCTCGGCTACAACTGCATTTCCTACCCAACACCGTGTGCGGGTTTTCCTAAATAGCTACTTTTCCCGATGTATCGGGACTTCCCACCCACCCGCGAAATCTTTATAAAGGGGAGGGGGACACCCCCTCCAACCCCCGACAGGGAACCTAGGTTCCCTGTACTCTCCTTCCACTCCACCTCTCCGTCGCTGAAATGTCTACCTCGTAAATGCGCTTTGCTTCTACGGGATTTACGCTGTTCAGCTATGCCAAAATTGCAGATCGGGCTACCTAAGAAAAGGCTCTATCCAACGCCTTGACATGCTCTTCCGACAAGTACCAGCCAGAGGATTCACAATCGTCTCTTACGTGCTCAATCTTGTCGGCCTTGGGTATGGCCACTACATTGGGCCTACAAAGACACCAATTTATCGCTACCTGTGTCGGAGTCTTATCAATGTCCTTCGCTATGTTATGCAGAAGATTTATGGCCTTCCCATTCCTAAATATGGGCTTGGATAGCAGCGCTCCTTCTTCTAGCGGGCTATAGGCTATTACTATTACGTTCTGTTCCTGACAATACGGCAATAGAGCCTCTTCAATCCCTCTGTGGGTTAGACTATAGTGAGGTTGATTGGCTACTATAGTATACTTCTCCATAGCCGCCTGGGCCTCTTTCATTGACTGTACATTAAAGTTACTGAGGCCTATGTATTTAATCTTCCCCTCATCCACCAGGCGTTCCATAGCGCCCATAGTCTCCCCAATTGGTATGCCAGGATTGGGCCAGTGCACCTGGTATAAGTCTATGTAATCGGTGCCTAGCCTTCGGAGACTGCCCTCTACTGCTTTAAGTACCTGGTCATACTCGAGGTGGTCTGCAGAGACCTTAGTGCAAGGAATACCTGCTCTCGACGCCCTTTGATGGCTTCGCCTACAACATCTTCCGTACCATAAATCTCAGCCGTATCTATAAAAGTAGCCCCTAAGGACATGCCGTATTGTAACGCTTTAGCGTCGCCTCTATATAGCCACGTGCCTAGGCCTATCTCTGGCAACTTTACGCCTGTGATTCCTAGCTCTTTATAGTTCACCGTTTTCCCTGCCTTAAGATTCAGCAGTAATACTTTGGTCAAGTAAGCTCAACATGTCCGTGAGGACATTATAAGAATACTGGCTCAACTTATTCAACAAACGCAGCGTCAATTCTGCCGTCCCCTAGCGTGCTATAATCCCACCAGATATGGATTCTGCCAACATAAACAACATAGCGTATCTCTTGGAAAGAAGGCTGCCAAAAGAGAACCTCGAGCTGCTGAAAAGGATTGGAGGGATAGCAGACGGATTAGGCGTCCGACTGTTCTTGGTAGGAGGGACGGTGAGAGACCTTCTACTAGATATACCAATCCTAGATCTCGACTTAATGGTGGAAGGAGATGCCATTCCTCTAGCTGCCGTCTTGACCAAAGAGCTGAGAGGAGGCATGATAGCCAGGTCTCAGTTTGGCACCGTCAAGATCAAAGTGAAAAAACAAACGATCGACCTGGCTACTGCACGCAAAGAGACATACATCAGACCAGGCGCCTTGCCCACAGTATCTCCCGGATCGATAGTGGACGATTTAGCCAGGCGAGACTTCTCTATCAACTCCATAGCATGCAGCATATCTTCCAAAGGCTGGGGCACCGTCTTGGATCCTCATAGAGGGCGAGAAGACATAGCAGCGCACATAATAAGATCCATGCACCCCAAGAGTTTCCAGGACGATGCTACTCGCATAATGCGGGCCGTCAGATATGAGCAGCGCCTGGGATTTCAGATCAAGGAAGAAACCCTGGAACTACTAAAGGCATCTCTTAGATATATGGAGACCATCAGCGGCGACAGGGTGCGCCATGAACTTGAGCGCATTTTCGAAGAAGAACGAGCGATAGCGATTCTTAGCCGCACCGCAGAGCTTGGTATACTCTCCGCTATCTATCCCGCTCTGGATATCCTGAAGGCCCACACCATAGGAGATAAGGTGGGACAAGAACCTATTACTGAAGGCAACCTAACCTATCTTGCATTGCTGGTCTACTATCTACCCGAAGCCCAGATACCGTCTTTTGCCCAAAGACTCAATTTGCCATCCAACTGGGCCAAAGTGGCCAAAGACGTGGCAGCGCTTAAAGGGGTGTCTCGTAAACTTGCACGAAGAGCCATTAGGCCAAGTCAGATATACGAATATCTTAAAAAAGTATCCGCTGAGGCGTTGAAGGGCTGTGCCCTGTTAACGAAGTCTCCAGTTGTCAAAAACCGCATCGAGCTCTATTTAGACGAATTACGACATGTTAAATGTGAGTTGGACGGCGAAGACCTCTTGAGGATGGGAGCGCCGCAGGGCCCCATTATAGGAAGGCTGCTGACTGAACTTAAACACGCAAGGCTGGACAAGGTGGTAGTCAATCGCAAGCAAGAGGAGAGGTTAGTGAAAAGACGCCTCACGGAATATGAAGAATAGCCACAGATAGAGGCAGTCAAGGAGAGGCACATGAAAGCGGTATACATCAAAGATCAGGGCAAAGTCGATGTCCTTACTTACGGGGACCTGCCTGAGCCAGTAATTGGGCCGACAGAGATCAAAGTGCGTGTCAGGGCCTGTGCCCTAAATCGCTTAGATGTGTTCACCAGGCTAGGCGTTCGCGGCACAAGGCGCGACCTTACCGAGGCGCAAATACTAGGATCGGATATCGCAGGAGACGTGGTGGAGGTGGGAGATATGGTCACGTCGGTGAAAGAAGGAGACAGAGTTGTACTGAACCCCAGAGTAACCTGTGGCCAATGCAGATTTTGTCTCTCAGGTGACGACGAGTTCTGCCCCAGTTACGGCATGTTAGGCAGCACAGTTAATGGAGGCTACGCAGAGTACGTAAAGGCTCCTGGAGTGAACGCTTGTATCTTGTCCGATTCGCTAGCTTACGAGGAAGCTGCGGCTCTTCCCACGGTGTTTATCCCCTCTTGGGCAATCCTGCTGCGGCGTGCCAAACTAAGACCCTGGGAGACGGTCCTAGTGCTATCTGCCTCCAGCGGAGTGGGTACGGCGGCCATCCAAGTTGCCAAACACGTTATAGGTGCTAGAGTGATAGCAACCACGAGCACTCCCGAAAAGGCCCAAAAAGCCAAAGAGCTAGGCGCCGATGAAGTTATCCTGTACAACAACGAAGATGTCGCCGAACGGGTCAAAGAACTTACGGGGAGACGCGGCGTAGACGTGGTGGTAGACCACGTTGGTGCTGACTTCTGGGAACAGGCATATGCCTCCCTGGCTCCGGGTGGTAGATACGGCATCTGCGGTGTCACTACAGGCTACAAGGCACAGCTTCATATGGGGATCATGTTTACCAAACAACTGACAGTATTTGGCGTGTTTATGGGAAAAAAAGAAGACCTACGCCAGATAGTGGAATTGGCAGGCTGTGGCATAATAAAGGGTGTAGTACACCAGACCTTTCCGCTAGAAGAAGCCCGCAAGGCCCATGAGGTCATGGAAAGCCAGAACTTCTTTGGAAAGCTTATACTGGTTCTATAGTATCCTAGTACCTGGTTGTGGAAAAGAGCGTCATAATCAACCGCTTATTTCAAGATACAAGACTCACCACGAACGGAGGCTGGGTAGACATACCAAGGATTCTTCTCCCGACCAGTCGGGATCAGAATGACAGGAGGAAGAGGCGGCTCAGGGTGAGCGAGGTTGGCCCCGTAGAATAACGGGGTTGAGGCGGACAATGTGTACTGGGATTTACGAAACTAAGTACTAGTCACTGCCCTTTCATAGAAAGAGGCGGCTAGCAAGGAAATAGCATTACCTTGTCCCTATCACTTACTGCGTTAAGGGTGCTTGTAATGGCTGAGGACCTCTTGGCTAGAGCAGGCTTGGCAGCGCTCTTAGCAGAGCATCCTGAATGCCAGGTCGTCGGACAGACTTCAGACGAAGCCGATATTTCATCGGAAGTGGAAGCAGCTAACCCGGATGTAATAGTGTGGGATTTGGGCTGGAATTCATCCGCCATCCTCGAAAAACTGGAAAAACTGCTAGATATAATGCAGCCAGTCCTGATGTTAGTACCCAACGGAGATTACACCTCAGAGGCGTGGACCGCTGGAGCTAAAGGCATCTTACTTCGAGATAAAGACGGCGAGACTCTTATAGCTGCCCTGTTGGCCATTGATCGTGGCCTTATGGTTTCGAACCCTCAACTGGCTGCTTACCCACCCTCAGCTAGAGACCAAGGGTCGCCACCAGCTGCTGAAACCCTGACTCCTAGAGAGTTAGAAGTCCTACGTTTACTGGCGGAGGGACTGCCCAACAAGTCCATTGCTGAAAGATTGCTAATAAGCGAGCACACTGTCAAGTTCCACGTGAATGCCATAATGGGCAAGCTAAACGCCCAGAGTCGTACCGAAGCCGTTACTCGTGCCACTCGAATGGGTCTGATCCTGCTCTAACTAACCAAAAGACTAGTGTGCATCGCCCCTGCTCCAGTTAGAGTGAACGTAGACATCTTAGCTGGCACGATGCCGGCACATGCAACAAAAGGAGCAATAATATGCCACCAATTCTGCCCAATCTTTCCAAGGAGTTAGCATCGGCGATAGCATCGGCCAAAGTAGGTGTGGTTAGTGTCCACGGGCGCAGGCGCTTTCCCGCCAGCGGCGTCGTTTGGTCCTCTGATGGAGTAGTAGTGACGGCTCACCACGTCGTTGAGCACGACGATAACATCAATATAGGTCTACCAAACGGGAACCCCATATCCTGTAGATTAATCGGACGAGACCCAACAACCGACCTGGCGGTCTTACGACTTGAGTCTAACGGACATTCCAAATTGGAGTGGGCTACAACTGACGATTTGGACGTAGGGCACCTGGTGCTAGCGTTGGGTCGCCCAGGACAAAGTGTGCGAGCAACTTTAGGAATCGTCAGCTCTCTGGGTAATAGCTGGCGTACATATAGTGGTGGCCGCATAGACCATTACTTACAGCCAGATGTTGTTATGTACCCAGGTTTCTCCGGCGGCCCACTCATAGACACGTCGGGAGCTGTCCTTGGGATTAATACCTCAGCCCTGCTGCGTGGGGTCGCTATCACAGTACCAACAAAAACAGTGAACCGAGTAGTAGAAACGCTCTTGGCGCATGGAAAAATACGCAGGGGCTACATAGGTGTGGGCGCTCAGACAGCAAGTCTACCACCAAACATAGCACAACAGGCCGGTCAGGAAATAGGCCTACTGCTGGTCTCGGTGGAACCCGGAAGCCCCGCCGAAAAGGCTGGCTTGGTTTTGGGCGATGCGATCATTACTTTCGATGAACAGCCCATTCGACATATGGACGACCTTTTACAAGCCTTATTTGTCGATAAGATAGGTGTCGAAGTGCCAGTGCGAGTTGTGCGTGGGGGACAGATCAAAAACTTGAAGCTCACCGTAGGGGAGCGTAATTGAGGATAGAAGTGTGTCTTTATTACTTAAGCAGTTGGACGATGAGCTAGCGGAGGTAGTTGATGAGGTCCGCAGAAGTCTAGTTCAAATTCGCAGCGGGTCAAGGGTGATTGGCGCTGGTAGTATATGGCACTCCAAGGGGCTAATTGTTACCAACGCCCATGTCGCTGGGGTGGGAGATATAAAGGTTACTCTGCCGGATAATCGGACCTTACCAGCCAGCCTCTTGATAAACGACTCCTCCCGTGACCTGGCTGCTCTTTCTGTAGATGCCGCCAGTTTGCCCGCCGTATCCCTGGGAGACTCGGAAGGTCTAGAGCCTGGGAATCTGGTAGTTGCTATAGGACACCCGTTGGGAATGCTTAGCGTGGCCACAGTCGGAGTAGTCATAGGTTCCGGGTATGACTGGCCAGAGATGCCACCATCTAAAAGAGAGTGGATAGCGGTAGACTTACCCCTTAAGCCGGGCAACTCTGGAGGGCCGTTGATTGACACGGAGGGACACCTACTAGGTATCAATACAATGGTCATGGGGCCTCATTTCGGGATGGCTGTTCCGGTTCACGTAATTAAGAGGTTTCTTAAGGAACGCGTAAGAAATATATAGCGGGAACCACCCTCTAACATTCTAAAAGTGCGTCGATGATTAGCTGATGATAGATTCCTCTAAACCTCGACGCTGCCCGTGCTAATGTGCCTTCCCTCTAGTCTGCGGCTGTGAAAGAGGTATTGTTGAGCGTAGCCCGCATATGGACCAAAATAATCAGCGCACCAAGCGCTTAGTTTGGGGTACGAGAGGCGTTGACCATTGAGATACCACTCCTCCAAGGCTCTCCTCACCCAGCGGTCTATAGGAAAGGCCTCTAGCTTATCTAAGGAGAACAGTAATACACAGTCGGCAATCTTTTCTCCCACACCGGGCAGATCCAATAAGACTTCCTTTGCTTCATCATACGTGGCTTCGCGCAATGCCCAGAGATCCAATTTCCCATCAGCCACAATCTCCGCTACCTTAGCAACGTATCTTGCGCGAAACCCCAATCCCAATGCTCTCAGGCCTGCCTCGCCCGCATTAGAAAGAGCCTCAGGAGTCGGAAACGTGCAGCGGACCAATCCATCCAAGTTCAAAGGAGCACCGAAAGTTTGAGCCAAAGTTTCCATGTTGGCGCTGATACGCTGCAGATTAGAATTTGCTGAGCATATGAATGAAATGAGGCACTCCCACGGCTCCTGCCGAAGGATATGAAGGCCTCGGAATCTAGAGATGGCCTGAGCAATATTGGTATCGACGCTTATGGACTTGTATATGGCGTTAAGGTCATCTTGAAGCCGCAAGTAATCGGCTAACCTAGACGCAAAAGACTCTTCGTCGTTAAAGGCGGTATAGAACTCCAGACCAGAGGTGGTTTGCTTTATTCGGATTAGGTTGCCGAAGATAACGTTATGATACCACTGGCCATCTTTTTTCCAGCGATGGGCCTGGCCGCTCTCTAGGCTACTAGCCAGGTCCAGTTGTCCATCGAAAGCTAGGAGCAACTTTCAGCCCTCAACCCAGCCCGAAATTTCATTGGCCATCTCCCTCAAACCGCACTGTCTGACTGTACAGTCTGGCAGGGAGTTGAGAAAGGCTTTGCCATAATTGCGCGAGGTGAGTCGTCGATCCAACACTACCACGACACCCTTATCTGACTTACCCCTGATTAGCCTCCCGAAACCCTGCCTAAATCTGAGGGTAGCCTGCGGCACTGCGTATTCATGGAATGGATTGTCGAAAAGCTCCGAGCGGGCCTGGAATACTGGGTCCGTGGGGACATTAAACGGCAACCTAACAAGGATTAACGCCTTCAAGAAACCGCCTGCCAGGTCCACTCCTTCCCAGAAGCTGCTTGTGCCCAGTATCACGGAGTTTGGATTCCTCAAGAAACTGGCCGCAAGACGTTTAGGTGTCCCATCTATGCCTTGAGCCAAAACCTGAACCCCTTTCGAAGCCAGGGTAGCTCTAATCGCAGATGCTGCTGTCTGCAGAGATGCGTGGGAGGTAAACAGCACAAGGGTGCGGCCTTGCACAGAACTAGCCACGTCCACCACAGCCTTCTCCAGGGCCGCCTGATAATTCCAGGACGTCGGTTCAGGCATATCTTCCGGTACACAGACCAGGGCGGCTTTTTTGTAATCAAAGGGAGAACCCTGTATCAACTCCTCACTCGCCGAAAGGCCAACTCGCTGGCGTATGTGGTCAAAGCTGCCGTTGGTACTCAAAGTAGCGCCTGTGAGTATTACGCACTCTTTCTTAGAAAAGAGCATACCTGATAGATCATCACCCACGTTAAGTGGAGCAGCGTTCATAATCAAGGCGCCATCCCTCCTCGCCCGAAGGAGCCAATATATCCTGTCTTCTCTTGAATGAGGCACGAACTCTGAGAGCCGTTCCCTAATCTCAGAGTTGACCTGGGTCTGTCTGGTGAGGTCCATCATGAAACCTTGATAGTTTGTGAGCTGAGAATCATCCAAGTCGTCAAAAGACCCTTGCAAATTTTGCAGGCTCTTGCCAAGCTCCTGGAGAGAGAGATTGACGTTCTCCCAATCTATTTCCACTCGGCTCCATCCAGGTTGCTTACGAAGACTATTCGTCATCCTGAGCACCCCATCTCCCTCCAAGGCTTGGCCATTATGGTTTTGCATGAACTGCTGCAACGCCTCGTAAAAGCGGACAAATACCTCCCTTGTTCTGGGAAGCTCCTCTTCTAACTTTCTGACGTATTCCTCTACTGATTTCTTTCTACTACTTCCGATTGTAGAAGCTCTAACAACCTTCAGCATGGTCTGAAATAGGCCTCTCTGTCCTGAAAGGTCCTGGAGGTGGTCATCCACATAAGTCTGGGAGAGTTGAAAGCCCAGATGTTTGGTGGCCTCATCCTCCAGATGGTGAGCTTCATCTATGATCAGGGTGTCATAATCTGGAATCAACCCACCCCCCATAGCCAAGTCCGACAGCAAAAGGGCGTGGTTTACTACTATGATATGAGCGCTTGCTGCCCTACTTCTTGCCGCCCTTAGAAAGCAAACGCCACCGGGCAATGGACACTCAGGAGCCAATTGAGCCGAGATTTTATCCCAATTACGGCCTGTCCTACCTGCTAGATTCAATTCCGATCTATCCCCAGAGCTAGTATTCCTCAACCAAACCTGAGTCTTTGCGAGAAGTCGCGCTTCGTCTGCTGAGATGTTTTCACTTGCGCGCATATTGAGCCAACGCCTCATACAAAGATAGTTGGCTCTGCCCTTCAACTGCGTGGCGTAAAAGCCATCTCCAAGTAGCGAACCTTGCTTCAAAGACTCTATTACTGCTGGAATGTCCTTGCTAATAAGCTGTTCCTGGAGATTGATAGTGTTGGTCGATATCACCACTCGTTTTTGGTTTTTGATGGCATACAAAGCAGCGGGCAGTAGGTAGGCAAGGGACTTCCCAACGCCCGTGCCACCCTCGACGATGAGGTGACGCCGATTGTTAATGGCCTGGGCAACGGCCTTCATCATCTCGAACTGTTCCTGCCTGGGCTCATAACCTGGAATGGATTTAGAAACTGGCCCATCCTCGTCCATCATTTGAGATAGAGCTTCCAAGCTAACGAGACCTTCGTCCTTGTTAGGATGCAATGCCTTTGGCGAATCTAAGCGTTTTTTCAGCTCATCCTCGTTAAACCCGAGCAGACCCGCTTCACCGGCGCGCAGACCTGAAATACGATGCATGTCTTCCAAGAGGCCCCCCATTACATAGCCCAGGACCCACTTAGACCGATTTGCCAGACGCTGAATCTCCGTCAATGTAGCAACGTCCAATTCCAAAGCCCTTTCCAGGAGCTTGATGAAGACCTTATGGGTTACGGCAGCGTCCGGAAGCGCTCTATGCGGTTGGGGGTGCTCAATTCCCAGGGAAACAGCCAAGAGGCTCAGCGCATACTCTGGGGCCTCCGGGAGGAGCGCATAAGCCAGATCCCAAGTATCACTTAAAGGGTTGTCTAGCTTCAAGCCCTTCTTTTCTAGGAAGCCGATATCAAAGGGCACGTTGTGCCCGATGATCGGCAAATCCTCAACAAAGGAGGCCACCTCCCCAGCAACTACCGCGAAGGGCGGCGCACCGTCCACTTCCCTCTGAGTTATATGAGTGTAGTTTACGATGAACTCAGAAAGGCGCCTGTACGGGTTTACCAGGGCTTGATATGTGTCGATGACATCATAGCCACGGAATTTAACTGCCCCGACCTCTATTATCTCGTGGCTGCGGTTGTCAAGGCCAGTGGTTTCCAGATCCAGGGAGACCCAAGTCTGTTCTAGAGCAGAGGAAAGTTGAGTAGAGAGAGTCACTTTTGTAGACCGCTTTCCTTGGGTTCTACTTTCAATGGGACGTCCTTTGTCAAGGGCCTTATGAGATAAGAGTTGGTACTCTATTCTAATGCCGCAGATGGACGGGGTCAACGGCATTTGGCTGTTTTGGGAGACCACAGGATTCTTTAGCGATCTATCAAGGACTGCCCCAAACAAGTAAGGGCGAAATGAGGAAGCAGGGATGGGTCGAGGGTGCTTTGCATAAAAAGTCTTGTTTTTGCCAATTTTAGGAACAACAGAGCTTGATTATCCCACCCTCTCCACTTCTTCGCTGTGCTCAAGGACAGGCTCTCGGTTCGTATCTGGGGGCACCCCCAGACCCCCGGACGGAACTCCAGGGTTCCGTCGCCTTCCTGAGATTATTGCTTTTTTGTGCAAAGCCAGTTGAGGGCTAGTACAGAGATACCCGCATATTGACGCAACTGCCGTCAGCCAGCGAAGTAGGGCAAAAACCATCCGAATATGCCAACAAAGGACAAGAAGAGCAGTGTCAGTCCCTGCCAGACCCGGCGCATGAGAATGAAAATGGGCGGCGCCATTACGACAGCGACGATTATGACGCCAAGTGTGTAGGCCAGATTGGGGCTGCCTATACCTGGTCCCGGCGCTTGCCCTAGGCTGATCCTGTATAAAAGCCCCAAAACCACTCCGACAATTGCCCAGATGGCCTGTGACAGAAAAGCAAGAGGAATGGCGAAAACTACGACAGACCCCTGTTCCGACAGGTGCTTCAACAGCTGTGGAGGGTTTTTCAGGAGGACAAAGACTATTACTGAACCTACTCCGACGAACACCATGGCCATAAAAACGCCGCTGACAGTACCGGCGATTATCTCGCTCAACCCTCTTTCTCCTGCGACGGGTGCGCCCAGTAAACAAGATACGATTCTATGTCGTGTCTATGCTGAAGTAGCAACTGCATTGCCGTACCCACCTCACGAGAAGGGACGACGGAAAAGAGGGTCGGCCCACTGCCGGCCAAGTGTATCTCATGAGCGCCGAGGGAACGGAAGATATCCCAATATCTCTCCAGTCCCAGGAAGGCATTAGTGGCTACATCATCAAACACGTTAAACAGGAACTGAGTTGGTACGTCTCCCCCACCACGAATGCGCCCAGCCAACTTATGGGTGAGCAGCCCCTTGGTGAAGTTTTCTTGCGATAAGTATGAATATAAGGTGCCAGTCTTGGACGGCAATTCTATGGGAGGCCTTAGCAGGACGAGCCACTCCAGGGTGGCTGGAGGTAGAGGCCTTACCCTCTCACCTCTTCCCTGCACCAAGGCAGTACCCTCGTAGAGGAAGAAAGGCACATCGGAACCCAGCCTAGCTGCTAAGGGCAAAAGTTGCTCCGTCGACAGCCCCAGATTCCATAGCTTGTTTAGCCCTTTAAGAACAGCGGCGGCGTTGCTGCTTCCACCACCCAGTCCCGCACCTACGGGAATCACCTTCTCTAGTCGAATCGCGACCCCGAAGGAGGCAGAAGTTTCAGCCTTTAACAGTTGCGCAGCCTTCAACGCAAGGTTATCGGACGACTCTAGCTGAGGAACGTTACACCGCAACTCTACGGATGACGCAACTTCAAGCTGGATGCGGTCGTGGAGGTCTACGGTCTGTAGAATGCTAATTATCTCGTGATAGCCATCATCCCGTTGCGACAGGACTTCCAAGGTGAGGTTAATCTTTGCGTGGGCTTTCAGGGTCAGCATAGCCGTAGTTTAAGCGCCACGCATGATAAAGGCCACCCCATTCTTCCAGGGACAGGGTCTGGGCGCGACGCATGGGGTCTATGGCGGCCTGAGCGAGAAGATCTTCGGCAACTTGGCTAGAGACCTTCAAATCGTTGCTTATGGCGTTCTTAAGCTGCTTGCGCCTTGCGCTGAAGCCAGCCCTTACGAGTCGAAAGAAATCATCGACTGAATCTAGTAGAATTTTAGGCTTTTGGTATACCTCTATTTTGACGATGGCCGAGCTTACCTTGGGCACCGGACGAAAGGCGCGTGGCGAGACGTAAGCGACAATCTTCGGCTCACCATAAAGCTGGATAGCAACTGAGAGCAAGCCCATACGTCCAGGAGCTGCAGCCATGTTCTGAGCAACCTCCTTCTGCACCATTACCACCATTAGCCTGGGCTTATGTTCTGCCTCCAAGAAATGTCTGATAATAGGAGACGCAGCGTAATAGGGCAGATTGGCCACTACTTTGTAGGGAGCATCGTCAACTAAGTCTCTTGGATCTATCTCTCGAGCGTCCGCACGCAAGACAGACACGTTTGAGCGTTCTCCCAGAGTCTGATTCAGATAGCGCACCATTCCTTGGTCCAACTCAACGGCCACCACTTTCGAAACAGCAGCGGCCAATCTTTCGGTCACTATTCCCTTTCCTGGCCCCACCTCCATCACCACGTCGTCCGGCTCAAGAGCGGCTGCGGCCACAATGTGATTCAGCACCGCTCTGTCGACGAGAAAGTGTTGTCCCAGAGACTTTTTGGCCTGGACGTTAGGGATACCGCTCGACAGATTAAAGGTCTCCCCTGAAATAAAAATGGCCGTGCACCCCCGTTTCGATCCTATACCTGAGCATACTCAAAGGAGACGGCTCAAGCTAGGAGAACCTACGTCACCCGGAAAATCCTGTTTACCGCTGCTTCCTTCCGGACCTGACGGAGTTCGCAGGCTTCCGCCGCGTAAGACCCAACTCTCGGCACCGCCTCCAGGAGCAGAGGCCAGGGTTTCAGACCTCCAGGGGGGATCAGCCCCGCTATAGCGGATTGCGGGTACGGGGCACCGCTAGCTCCCCACTCAGCACGGCCTACATCCATAGTATTCCAACGGTATTTAGGTGTCAACGAGAAGAATACGAAACCTCTGGCTCAACACGCATCGACCGGGAAGCGAGGGGTATTATAACATTGCTGCTCCCACCATCCCACGCAAAGGCCCGTCCGAGTATGCGATGAGTACCACCTCACCACCAAGGTATCTATAGCGACATAAGGCAAAAAATATCAGCCTATGCCGCATATCTCCCTTACGAAAATAGGCTTCTTGCCTCGCGGACAATGCCAATGTAAAATCATGTTATGAAGGTGTTTACGTGAAGGTCAAGAAAGCGGTTATTCCTGCTGCAGGACTCGGCATACGATTCTTGCCAACTAGCCGGTCAGTGCCAAAGGAGATGCTGCCAGTTTTCGACCGGCCTATGATCTACTATGCGGTAGAGCAGGCTGCCCAGGCTGGAATCGAGCACGTAGTGATCGTCATATCCACAGGAAAAGAGGCCATCGCCAACTACTTCGATATACAGCCAGAGCTAGAGCGTGTTCTTAAAGAAAAGGGAAAATTGGAACTCCTGGAGGAGATACGCTCCATCTCTAGCATGATGGAGATCAGCTACATTTATCAGAAGAAGCAGCTAGGGTTAGGTCATGCGGTTCTGACCGCCAAGAACGTAGTGGGAAATGAGCCCTTCGCAGTCTTTCTTCCTGATGAGGTCTCATGGGACCCCAATCCGACCGTTGCCCAGTTGATTGACATCTTCCAGAAGCGCCAAGGTAGCGTTCTTGGAGTAACAGAAGTTCCCAAGTCGGCCATCCCTGCCTTAGGTATCATCAGGCCCAGACAACTTGAAGAGCGCCTATATGAAGTCATGGGTATGGTAGAAAAACCCACCATAGAAGATGCGCCCTCAAATTTGGCTATAACGGGTCCATACGTTTTGTCGCCCGAGATATTCGATTGCTTAAAGCAGATAAGACCTGGTGCCCTAGGAGAGATCCAGCTAACCGACGGCATCGCCCTGCTAATGCAGCGTCAAAAAGTATACGCTTACCCAGTTACAGGCACACGCATCGATGCTGGAAATCCATTAGGCCTCCTGAAAGCGTCTATTTACGAGGCTTTGCAAAGGGACGATGTGGCGTCGGAGCTTCGCGAGTGGTTGAAGGGGCTGCAGCTAGAGTAGGGCAGTTTTTGAAACCAGGGTGAAGCCAGATTTGCATATAAAGTCGGGCTTTTGGGGATATTTGTGGTAGCAAACGCTGCTATCCCGCCCTGTCCCACCCTCGAATTATATCTGGGGGTGCCCCACAGACCCCAGGCGTCCCGACAGGTCGGGACTGCACCCTCCCATATTTTCGGGACTTTTAATGCAAGGCCGGTGAAGCCTTAGCGCTCCACCTTCAGTATAGTCAGGAACGCCTCTTGGGGAATATCCACATTTCCTATCTTCTTCATTCGCTTCTTGCCCTCTGCCTGCTTCTCTAGGAGCTTTCGTTTTCTAGTAACGTCGCCACCATAGCATTTGGCCAAGACGTTTTTGCGGAGGGCCTTTATGGTCTCTCTAGCAATCACTCGACTCCCTATGGCCGCCTGTATAGGGACCTCAAAAAGCTGACGCGGAATGATCTCTTTAAGCCGCTCCACCAAGGCTTTCCCACGCTGATTGGCCCTGTCACGATGGATAATGACAGAAAGGGCGTCCACAGGTTTCTGGTTTACAAGAATATCCAAACGAACCAAGTTAGATGGACGGTAATCAATCAGAGAGTAGTCCATAGAAGCGTAGCCCTGCGTAAGAGACTTTAGCCTGTCATAAAAGTCGAAGAGCACCTCGGAGAGAGGAATATCGTATTCGATAAAGACCCTAGCCTCGTAGGATGACCCAGCAGAGGAAGGCCCTCCACCGCTTGAGGCCCCATGCTGTAAATACTCCATGCGTCTATACTTTCCGCGACGACTATTAAGCAACTCCATAACCAAGCCAATGTACCGCGACGGAGTGATCACCGTGAGCGTAAGCCAAGGTTCCTGAATCTCCTGTATCTCCTGACTGGGAGGAAGCTTAGATGGATTATCTACCTCAAGGTAACTCCCATCAGGCATCAGGACCTTGTAGGCTACACTAGGCGACGTGGCCAGCAAAGAAAGGTCGTACTCTCTCTCTAAACGCTCTTGTACCACGTCCATATGCAATAGCCCCAAGAAACCGCACCTAAATCCCGGCCCTAATGCCACAGACATCTCCGGCTCAAAGACCAGGGCAGAATCGTTAAGGCTAAGCCTCTCTAAAGCCTCACGAAGTTCCATAAAGCTTTCGCCGTCGGCTGGGTAGATCCCCGCGTAAACCATGGGCTTCAAGGGAACATATCCGGGCAGTGGCTCAGAGGCCCCATCTTTGGCTAGAGTTATGGTATCTCCTACACGACAATCCGATACGCTTTTAAGCCCTGTAGCTACATAGCCAACCTCTCCTGCTGAAAGCTGGTCGATCTGCAATGGACGAGGCCGAAAGACGCCCACCTCCATCGCCTCGACTCTGGCGCTCCCCGACATCATCCTAATGCGGTTTCGCGCTTTGAGTGTGCCTTGAAATAACCGCACATACGCAACGACACCCTTATACGAATCGTACACGGAGTCGAAAATGAGCGCCTGTAAAGGCTTAGAGGCGTCGCCCTTTGGAGAGGGTATTCGCTCTACTATGGCCTCCAACACCTGGGGGACTCCAGTGCCATCCTTGGCAGACACGAAGAGCAGTTCGTCGTCGGAGAACTCGAAGGCCTGCTGAAGCTCCTCCGCAATCCTCTTTGGCTCTGCTGCAGGGAGATCGATTTTGTTGATCAACGGGATAACAGTCAGATCATGTTCCAGGGCCAGGTACATGTTGGTGAGGGTCTGGGCCTGTATGCCCTGAGTGGCATCTACTACTAAAAGAGCGCCTTCACAGGCGGCTAGACTTCGAGAGACCTCATAGGAGAAGTCTACATGTCCAGGCGTGTCAATAAGGTTGAGCTGGTAATCTTTGCCCGATGGGTGTTTATAGGCCAAACGGACGGCCTGGGCTTTTATAGTTATACCTCGCTCCCGTTCCAGTTCCATGGAATCCAGGAGTTGAGCCGTCATTTCCCTAGAGCTGACCGTGCCTGTAACGTCCATTAGGCGGTCAGCAAAGGTAGACTTTCCGTGGTCTATATGGGCAATGATACAAAAATTACGTATAAACTGAGAATTCATCTGCTCAAGCATTCGGGAGAGTTAGATTCATAGTAACATGGCTACAACGACCCCTCAAGGGA
Source organism: Dehalococcoidia bacterium (assembly GCA_965249025.1). GTDB lineage: Bacteria > Chloroflexota > Dehalococcoidia > Lucifugimonadales > CAYTFF01. The sequence goes on from OZ252215.1 coordinate 993,565, forward strand.
ACCTTACACAAGTCCAGCACAAAAAGTGGTATTTTGGCCAATATTGCAACAACAGACCTCGACTATCCCGCCCACCACGCCCTCGAATCGTATCTGGGGGGTGCCCTCCAAACCCCCGCCAGAGAACCAGGGTTCTCTGGACTCTCCTTTAAGAACAGATTTTTTGTGTAAAGGCTCCTTACAGATGTTATTTGAACTTCCGCTGGCCTGCCTGTAAAATACCATCAGATTGTCGGTAGCTCTTTTATTACCACGGGGGTTCGGAGCCGATGGACAGCCATAATAAATCTGAGACTAAATATGCGACGTATAGTTACTAGAAGGGCACCGCAGCTACACGTGCTATTACGTTGGTGTCCACAGTGAAATACGAGGAGTTGCAAGATGCCGAACTGCTAGCCCTGGTATCTATAGGGCGGCGAGAGGCCTTAGAGGCTCTGTACGAGAGATATTCAACACCCGTCTTCTCCTTGAGCATTAGCATGTTAAGGGACAGAGAAACAGCGGAAGAGATTACACAGGATGTTTTTGTAAAAGTCTGGCGGCATTCGTCAACCTACCAAGCCAAGAGAGGGTCCGTCTCTGCATGGATATTCGGGATAGCTCACAATAGGGCTGTGGACGAGTTGCGCCGGAGGCGTCGCAGAGGAATCTTTGTAGACATAGAAGACGTAGATATAGAGAGATATCTGGTCCCATCTGGTACCGACACAGATCCCCAACATAGAGCGGCTTTGAATGAGGAACGCGGTCATATACGAAAAGCCATCGCCAAACTAAGCCCCGAACAAAGGGACGTGGTAGTTCTGGCCTACTTCAAGGGGTATACTCATACTGAGATTGCGGAATATCTGAGCCAGCCATTAGGTACAGTAAAGACGCGGATGAGGCTTGCTATAAGGAAACTGAGGGGCATTCTAAACATTGGTTAAATAGCGAATGATGAAGCTAAGATATTGGAGGAGTGGTAGTTAAATGGACTGTGACCAAGTAGGGGAGCTTTTAGCACCTTACGCCCTTGGAGCACTGCAGTCATCCGAAAAAAAGAGCGTAGAGACCCATATTTCTTTCTGCCTCAATTGCAGTGTCTTGCTTACAGAGTATAACGAAACGACGGCCTTATTGGCTCAAGCGGTTCCGCAACATACACCGTCTGAAGAGGTGAAGGTGGGCCTGTTCGCCAAGGTAGATGCCCTTAGCATCGATGAGGATTCGGCGGAGCTAAGCGAAGTCGGCCATGTGGCTGCTACCTTGACACGTAGCAACATCTGGTGGCTCTTTAACGAATATGCCGCTGCTGCAATGGTGGCTGCAATAGTCGTAGGGGTTTTGAGCGTCAGCATCTGGTTTAACTATAGGCTAAACGACTTGGCAGACGAAAATGATCGATTGGCCGAAAGACTCACCCAGCAGGCTAGCAATCTATCCAACTCTATAGAACTAGTGGCCAGGAGAAGCGACCAGGGCATTGACAGACTCAATAGGCAGAGCAGCTGGTTGGTAGAAGTGGTGCAGGAGCAACGATCCTTAACGTACCTTACCGCATCGCCTGGTGTGAACGTATACCCACTTCAGGCAATGCAGGAAACCTCAAAGGCTCGTGGGATGATAATGGTGAGTCCTTCTGCTAAATACGGCATCTTAGCCGTGTTGCAATTAGAGCAGTTGCCTCCAGATAGGGTTTATCAGGTCTGGCTTATACGGGATGGGCAGCGAGAGGACGGTGGATACTTCCTAGTCGATTCAACAGGATATGGGCAAATATCTATATCGACTCAAAGGCCATTATACGAATATCAAGCAATTGGTATAACCATAGAACCTGATGGTGGAAGCATTGTCCCTACTGGCAAGAAGATACTAGATGGCGATATGTAAATAGCTGTTAAACCAAGTCAAAAAGCCTCTGGGATTCGAACAATCCAGAGGCTTTTTGTTTACGTATAACATACTAAATAGGTTCTGCTTGCTTCGGGTTGGCATGTGTCCGCTCTCCTTCGACAGGCTCAGGACGAGCGCATGCGTCATCTCATCAACCCTCTACCGAGCAGTACCACTAAATACAAGCGCTTGCATTCAGCCATTTAATAGAAACATAAAGCAGTAATCCATTATTTTACAGCAGGAGTTACGGTGCCGATGCTTAACATACTTGTCTTCATGGTATCTTCCCTACTGATTTTTGCCGCTTGCCAATCGTCATCGGCGCCAGATACGCCTGCAGCCATGACAACCTCCACAGAGTCGGTTGCGGTAGCGACCGCCACCAACGTACCTTTGGCTCCAACGGCGACAACGACTACGCCAGCGCCCACAAAGGCAGTCCCCACCGCCACGGCCACTCCCGAAGTCCTGCCCACACCAACACAGCCAACCCAGGCCAGTCGCGTCATAAAGGTCGACTCTAAATTTGCTGAGTTCAACCCATCAACTATCAAGGTGAACCCCGGAGAGGCTGTCCAGTTCAAGGTTACAGGCCTAGATACCAATCATACCTTCACCTTTGAAGTGGATGGAAAGCAGGTCGATCTGAGGTTCGGCAGAGGAGAGATGGTAACCTCTGAAGTGTTCGCCTTTCCTTTGCAGCGGGCCAAACGGTTACTTTCTGGTGCGCCGTTCCAGGGCACCGTGGCGCTGGTATGGAGGGAACGATAACCACCGAGGCCTTAGTCAGCTCAACGACTCCCACCACGGGAGGAAACGCTGACTCCACATCAGGCTCAGACGATCCGTACTAGGCAGTCTAGAACCCCTGCCCACAAGAGCCGAAAGCCACGGCATTTTGAACATCTGACATACTCTCAGGACAAGGGCGAGACAAGTTGCGACGCCTACGACAGCAGCATAGTGCGAATCCACTACAAGATGCAACGCTCTCTTAACCAAATCAAGGTTCGTGGTATATGGAAGGTTACGGCCCACTGTTACCTGTCTCTGATTGCGATGCAGGCTTCTTATGAAAATAAGTGATTGACTATACTCACGGCAGCGGAAAGCACAGACGGTACATCTGACGGCTCAATCGTTTTAGCCTTGTGTAATGCAGCGTTCCCAACAAGCCGAGAACCGTGTGCCAGCATGGATTCTCTCTCTGTTAAGTCGCCAGCCTTCAGCGCAGCATCTATCTTGTCTTCAAGGTTACCCTTCGTATGTCCTTTATCTTTCAATGCTTGCTCTACGGTGGCACGGGACATGGCGACTGCTCCACGAAAACCAGTGCCGTAATAGCAAAGCTCGGCGTCAAGGAACCTATCTCTTACCTCACCTGGTGCATTTTGTAGCTGGCCGTATGCACTCTTGGTTGGGTAAAACGATACAGCATTATTAGTCATTCCAAATATCGTTTTCCCCCCACACTCTCGACACGTCAAAACGCCTCTAATGACATCTGGGTCTTCACCATGTCGGTACATTGAAAGCCGATGGTTTAATTCCCTTGTTTTTCCACACCAATCACAAATAAGATCAGCCATTTCTTCCTCCCCATTTTGTTCTATGGGGAGTGTGTCATCTCTTTTTTCACCTTCTAGCATCAATTTAAGCCTCCGTATTCAAATAAATATGCAAGGTGCTCTAGAATGTCAAGCCCTAAGCACGAACGATATAATAAGGGGGTTGACTTTCCAGTCAACTGGAAGGTTTATACTAGCTTATGTAGCGACCTTTGGAGGTATTTCAGAAATGCGCCGCAACGTAATGAAGATAGGAGAGCTAGCCAAATTCACAGGCACGACCGCTAAAACCATCCGTTATTACGAGAGCATCGGCCTGCTTGAGGAACCACAACGAACCGAGTCTGGGTATCGCCTGTATGGCACAGGGGACGGAGAACGGCTGGAGTTCATCAAAAAGGCGAAGCGCCTGGGACTCTCCTTGGAAGAGATCCGAGGCATCATTCAGCTATATAGACGCAAGGAGCCTACCTGTTTGCACGTTCGTTCCCTCCTGGATTCAAAGCTAGACCAAGTGGATAGAGCCATCGCTGACCTGCAGGAGTTCCAGGCTGAACTAGCGCATATACGGGATGAATCGGGAACTATAGCCGATTGCAGGCCATCAGGCGGAAATATTTGCGGGATTATCGAGAGTAGCGGATTTGGTATAAAAGACGAGTCCCTTACATGGCTTGAACCGAGTCTCACTACCCCAAAAAGGAAAAGTTAAAAGAGGCGTTTGGGGGTATAAGAAGAGTCTACTCATCTAGGAAGGAGTGCGCTTGGGGATCAAAGTCACAGAGACGGAACCGTCAAGCGGTACAGCCGCCATGGCGACAAAAGAGATGGTGGTACGCTGGGATGGGCATCGCGGGTGCGATAGCTCTTTTAGTGGCACTAACGTCAACGCTGTCAGGACCAGAAGTAACGGGTGGCGAGGTAAATGTAGCCTCAGGAACAGGTTCCTCGGTTGCCGTCTCTTCCTCTGATTTGCCAGACTTCCCTATCATCCTTTACCAGGGGCAGGACATTGTGGGAGCCAGCGAGCCTAAGTTTGTTAGCTTACTAGGCGACAAGCCAGTTGTGCTCAACTACTGGGCGTCCAACTGCCCGCCTTGCACCGCCGAGATGCCGGAGTTTGAAAAGGTCTGGAAGAAGTACAAGAACAGGGTGCTGTTTGTCGGCCTCGATGTGGGCCGATTCTTCCCAGGCTTTGGGGGACAGGAGACATCGAAGCGAGAGCTGAAGGATCTGAGAATAACCTATCCGGCGGGAACGCCTCATAGTCTCGATATAATGCGCCAGCTAGAGGTGCAGGGGCTTCTCTCCACTGTGTTCATTACCCTCGATGGCAAAGTCCACAAGAAATGGGTGGGGATCCTCAACGAATCTAAGCTGACCGAACTGGTTGAAGAACTGCTAAAAGCTTCCTAGGGAGGAACATATATGCGTAAGATATGGGGATCTGTTTTCGCCATAACTGGACTCGTGGCCTGTCCATGCCATTTGCCGCTCACGCTCCCGCTTCTACTAGGAGTCCTGGGAGGCACCGGTGTCGGCACCCTCATTGCTACCAACACCGGGCTAATCTACGGTCTTATGACAGGGTACTTTATTGTAGGGATAGGCGTTGGCCTCTACCTGATATATAAGAAGCGAGCCAGTGGTGGAGAAGCATGCGAAGTCGACCTCAGCAAGCAAGCTGCTCAAACCCAAAGCCTACATCTACAATCAAGGAAAAATAGAATCTGATTCCCAGCTAACCGCAATAGAAGATGCCAAGAGGGCCATATCCAGTACTGGATACGATGCTGAGGAGAATAGAGCAATTTAACCAAAGAGTTAAAGAGAGACGGAGGAACTCATGAAACGCTATGACTTAATCACAATTGGCGGTGGCGCGGCGGCCTTCGCTGCGGTCACCAAGGCGTCGGACCTGGGCAGAAGCGCCCTGATGATAAACAGTGGCCTACCCATTGGCGGGACATGCGTCAACGTGGGGTGCATGCCCAGCAAGCATCTGCTGACTGTGGGCGACGAGCTATTTTACCCCCAACGTCCTCGCTTTAAGGCACTCAGAAACGGCCACAGGCCACCTTTCGACTTTTCAGCGGCCATCCAGGAGAAGGACGAGGTGGTTGCAGCGACTCGCCAGAGCAACTATGTCAACGTCCTGGAGAATCTGGAGACGGTCACTTTAGTGGAGGCCAAGGCTTGCTTCATCGGGTCAAACCAAGTCGAGGCAGGAGACCATGTCTACGAGGCGGATAAAATAATAGTAGCCACCGGCTCGTCCAACAAGTCCCTGCCCATCCCAGGAATAGACCATATGAAGTGGCTGGACAACGTCAGCGCTATGGAGCTTCAGGAGCTTCCAGAGTCGATGGTGGTCATTGGCGAGGGGCCTTTGGGACTGGAGTTTGCCCAGATGTTCGCCCACTTCGGTACGAAGGTAACGGTACTGGAACTGATGCCTCAGATACTACCCAATCACGAGCCAGAAATAGCGGCAGAGCTCCAGCGATGCCTGGAAGAGGAGGGCATTTCAATTTACACCGACGTTCGTGTGGAGCGCGTCGCACAGGGTAACGGAAAGAAAGTGGTTACATATCGCAAAGGAGACGAAACCTACGAGGTAACGGCTCAAGACCTTCTACTGGCCGTTGGCGTCAAAGCCAATACCTCCGATCTAGGTCTGGACAAGGCAGGTGTCAAGATCGATAAGAACGGCTTCATCCAGGTCAATCAGCACTATCAGACGGACAACCCCAATGTCTTTGCAGCCGGGGACTGTATAGGCAAGATGGCTTTGGAGACGGTGGCAGCCAAGGAAGGGGCCTTAGCAGCGGAGAACGCCTTGACCTTGCCTGTACGGACCATCAACTATGATCACGTGCCCAGTGCGGTCTTCACCAATCCACAGGTGGCCTCGGTAGGCATAACGGAAGAGGAGGAGATGCGGCGATTCAACGCCTGCCCCTGCCGCACTATCTACATGGACATGATACCAAAAGCCCTGGCCACAAACGAAGACAGAGGTGTTTTCAAGATGGTCATCCATCCGCAGAACTCAAAGATACTAGGAGTGCATATCGTGTCGCCCTGTGCCGCGGATATCATCCATGAAGCAGCGCTGGCTGTGAAATTCGGTCTCACCATTGACGATGTCATTGACACCATCCACGTCTTCCCTACCTTAAGCGAGAGCATCAAGCGTGTAGCCCAGGCCTTTACACGGGACGTGTCCCTAATGAGCTGCTGCGTGGAGTAAAAAAGGAGCAAACATGCTGAAGAACTTACTGAAGATAGAAAATTTACTGCTTCCGCTGAACGCAATATTGCCTCTGCCCTGGTGATGAGTGGTGCCGGCCCTGCTCGGCCTCCTGGGTACGACAGGAACCGGGCTGGCCATAGCGCCAGCGTTGCGGGTACTGACCTATCCTTTTCGAGCGCTAACGGCAATTGCCCTAGGCAGAGGGTGGTATCTACAGTTGAGCCATAGCGCCTCTACCGTCTGGCAGAGACGCTCACGGCTGGTATTAAGCATATCGACGGTTGTGGCTGCAACGCTATGGGCGCTACGGTTCGCAGGGATACTGGGTATGCGCCCATTCTAGACGCCTGCTTTTCACCTAGTTCGCCTTGAAGGGTGACATCGCATCGCAGAATGCCATTCTTCTGAAATCCAACCGAAGAATGGGTTCGGGAATTCTTCGTGAGAGCGCGCCAAGACTAGGAGCGAAGCTGTAGGTAGCTCAGCAACAATGGGTGCTTCTCCTTAACCCGCTCTAAGGCTGCAAAGGCTACGTCCTGGATGGTGAAATGAGCCTGGGGCTGAGTACGCAGCTTGAACAGGTGATAGCACTCTCTCAGGTTCATATTGCAGAGAACGCGGCGGTTGTGGGCATGGGTCACCAAGTATTCCGCCAAGCGTGGCGATTGCTGAGCCGCCTCTTTATAGGCAGTGGATACTCTCTCCATTGCCGCCTCGAAGCGCTCTTTGAGGCCTGCCTCAGCTATTAGCGGCGGCACCACGTAGCTCAAGTCCACGGTAAGAGGCTGGGGAACGTAGGTCTGCATGCGGTGTCGCTTATACTCTCGATATGCGCCATAGTCCATGACCATGTCAAAGGTGTAGTCCACCACCTCAAGCTCTCGCACCGGCACATCGTGGGAGCCCAGGGAGCCCAGGGCCTTGTCCAGGACATCTTTTCTCTCTGAACCACCCATTTTATTCACTCTCTCCCAGACCTCCTGATAAGCAAGTCCAGAATAGGAATACAGGAGCGCCGCAACCAACTTTTCCTCCGCGTTGGAATCCCAGTGTACCAGCTCCACGCTGGCGTATCTGCCTCCAGTCCCCCACCCAACGGCATCCGTAGCCTCCCGCTTTCCCTGGCGAGCCTTCTCTAAATAGTCGTTCCGTTGGGCGTACTTGATCAAGGTAGGTGTGATTTTCTGGCATTCCCTCTTCATCTCGACGCCAATCTCCCGCTCTTCCAGAAGGTCCGAAGAGAGGAGTTTCAGGATAGCGTACTCCATAGTGCGGGCGTTCATGGTAACGCCTACGTTGGTGAGGGTAGCAGCAGGAAGGAGAAAGCGGCAGCTATCGGTGGCGGCGCGCCTTATGCGCAGATTGTATGCGGAGTCCCTCTCGTTCTCTCTTTTAGGCGTCCTCTGTTTCAGATATGCCTGCAGATCTTCCACTATCCGATGGTACTGTTCAAATAAGAAGTCATAGGTGGAGGCGAAAGTCTGCTCCAGAGGGCTGCCCAGAACCTCTTTGGGTAGGTGGTATGCTCCGCGGTCGAGTATTTGATAGCGGCTGGACTTCTCGGTGTAGGAGGCCAGGCGATTGTCCTCCAGGTCGTCACAAGCCAGCCGAGAGATGTTTTCCACGGCCATATGGATAACGGCGTGCTCCGCCACCGAGGAGTGTCCATAATTGAGGACCCACCGCTCGTGGAAGCCGGCCGCCTTCTCCTCGCTGACCACTTTGGCTATCTCGTCGAAGGGCTCAGGACGGCGGGAGGTCATGGCAAAGGCCACGGCGATCTGCTCCTCCGTCAGTTCACGCGGGTCGAGTGGGTATATGCGGCGTTGGAAGGTTGTTTGCTGTTCTAGGGCCATTAAAGCGATCTCCTACGCTGCTACGGTAACTTTGACTACACCAGAAGGCTAACGGGGTTTTCCAGGAGCCCCTTGACCTCGTTAGATTCTCAATCTCCTTTTGTGCTCCTTGACCGTACTTTAACTTTGCCTTTCAGCCATAGTGCGTCCGCACAAAAGTCAAGCTCACCTGGCCATTGAATGAAGCACCCGTCCTCGCCAATGGAAACCTGAGAGAAAAATTCGGGGTTCGCCAGCGGCTCAAACACTCCCCCCTGGTGAACTATCGATGTGAAATCAACCTTGATAGTGCTTCCGTCATCATAGGTCAGCTGGAGTTTATGGTTCGGCTCAGCACTTACATCTTCTATTTGGCGTAGTACGATTTCCTTCATTCCAATCCCTCAATAGGCACTGGGGGACACCCCCAGACCCCCGGCAGGAACCCAGGTTCTCTGCACTCTCCTTAGAGAACAGTTTGCAGGAAAGAACACCTATGGCCTATATATTGTCCAAGTTATATCAGCTTCCACTTGAGATTTTCTGACATCACACTCATGGTTGTCTAGATAAGCAAAATGTCGACCTCTAGCTGCTACGAAAAAAGCATACTCATATAAGTGCACGAAATTGAAAGAGCCGGCCTTTAGTGCAAGTGTTGCCAGAGGATTCCCGAATGAGTCTTTGATTGTGGGCTTAGCACACTCGGGAGGCGAAGGAGCATCGTCCATCTGGTTAATCTCAATGTTCACTTGCACACGGTCCCCAATATCGGCCTCAATAAAGAATTGTCCCTCTGATTTCTCCGTAAGATTAAGGTGCTGTGAAGCAGTCCTCACCACCTGCGTGGAATCTCTTGACAAAGCTGGATTTGGCGTTGGCGACCCGCTTGAACACGAAGTCAAGATTGCCAATACAGCAACCGCAAGTATCAGAGTCGTAGCGTTTAGCCACAAACGATCCACTAACTTATATCCCTACACCAGAAGACTAACCGGGTTTTCCAGAAGCCTCTTGACCTCGCTTAGGAACCTGGCAGCCTGGGCACCATCGGCGACGCGATGGTCTATGGACAGCGTGGCCTTCATGACGTCGGCTATACCGACCTGGTCGTCACGTACCACGGGCTGCTTTCTGATGCTGCCCACAGCCAGCACGGCGGCGTTAGGCGGATGAATTATGGCCACGAAGCTGTCCACATCGAACATGCCCAGGTTGCTGATGCTGAAGGTGCTCTGGGTGTACTCGTCCTGACGCAAACCGCCATTTTGAGCACGGTCTATCAGGTCCTTACTGGCCTTCGCTATATCAGCCAGAGACTTGCTCTCGCAGCTCATAACGGCTGGGACTATGAGGCCTTCTTCCACAGCAACTGCCATGCCGATGTTTATGGATGAGTGCATCTGGAGGTGGTCATCCTGAAAGGACGAGTTGAAGTTAGGATGCTTCTGTATTCCCTTGACCACCGCCTTGATTATCATATCGTTTATGCTGATGCGGACGCCTCCGTTTTCCAGGGCCTTATTCAACTGCTTACGCAATCGGATAGCCTCTGTCATGTCAACATCTGTAGAGACGTAAAAGTGGGGGACCTCCTGCTTGCTCCTGGTGGTAAGCCTAGCAATGGCCTGACGCATTCGGGTCAGAGACACAGTGCCGTCAGGCATTTGTTCAGGCGCTCCAGGTGTAGGAGCTTCGACGAGCGGCTTCTCCTTCGGTCGAGACTCATAGGCTAAGACATCGTCTTTGGTGATACGCCCTCCCTGGCCGGTGCCCTGGACCTGTCTGATGTCTACACCCTTCTCGTCGGCGAGACGTCGAGCCAGAGGCGATGCCTTTATTTCCAGAGCAGGCTTCTCAGGTGCTTGGGCTTCAGGCTCCGATGGTTTCTCTACCACAGGGGCTGCTTTAGCAACTTCATCAGTCTTTTTGGTCTCAGTTGCCAGGTCAGGCAAGGGCTCATCGGCGGTGCCGATAATGCCAATGGGATCGCCAACAGGCACTGTAGCCCCCTCATTCGCGATTATCTTCCTCAAGATGCCGCTGGCGTAGGCATCCATCTCCACTACGGCCTTGTCCGTCTCAATCTCGGCAACCGCTTCTCCCCGACTCACCTCGTCTCCCTCGGCCTTGAGCCACCGAACGACGGTACCCTCCTTCATGTCGTAGCCCATTTGAGGCATAACAATTGTGGTAGCCAGTTTGAGTACCCCCTGAATCAGGAATTTGCAGTTAAGTTAGGTCTGTATTAGTGACTTGTAGAAGCTATAAGCCTATGACCTCTTTGATGGTGTCGATGATTTTCTCCGGGCTTGGAATCGCAATCTTCTCCAGGTTGCGAGCATATGGCATGGGTGTTTCCACACCGCCTACACGCGCTACGGGCCCATCCAGATAGTCGAAGGCCTTTTCCTGGATCATGCTGGCAACCTCAGCGCCAAAGCCACCGGTTCTCCATGTCTCCTCAACGACGACCGCACGTCCCGTTTTCATCACAGATTCTATCACAGTTTTTTCGTCGAGTGGGCGTAGGGTGCGGAGGTCCACCATCTCTGCCTCCACACCTCTCGAGGCTAGCTGCTCAGCAGCGGCCAGTGCCGTATGCACCATCAAGCTAGATGCAACTATCGTGATGTCCTTACCAGGCCTCTTTATGTCAGCCTGACCGAACGGAACCGTGTACCACTCATCAGGCACCACGCCCTTGAGGCTGTAGAGAAGAGCGTGCTCGGCAAAAATTACAGGGTTGTCATCCTGGAAAGCGCTCCGAAGCAACCCCAGGGCATCGTAGGGGGAAGAAGGTACAGCCACCTTGAGTCCAGGAACGGTAGCATACCATCCCTCCAGGCTCTGAGAGTGGGTTGAGGCCAGTTGCGCTCCGCCCCCTGTGACAGTGCGTATGATAAGGGGCACCGAAAGCTGGCCACCCGACATATATCGTATCTTGGCAGCGTGATTGACTATCTGGTCCATAGCCAGAAGGCTAAAGTTTATGGTCATCAACTCCACTACGGGTCGTAGCCCGGTCATAGCCGACCCCACGCCGGCTCCCACAATTACCGATTCAGCAATGGGAGCGTCGCGTATCCTCTCTGCCCCATACTCTTTCAGGAAACCCTTGGTGACGGCATAGGCACCGCCATAGGCGGCTATATCCTCTCCTATCAGAAACACCCTGCTGTCGTTATCCAGGGCTTCTCTGAGCCCCCTGCTTATCGCCTCTCTGACAGTAATCTCCGGCATAGCTACTCTCCTAACCTACTCCAGACCTTGCCGCAAGCCGATCCAACGCTAGGCATATATGTCATCCATCAGGTAGTCCAATGGGGGTTCCGGGCTCTCGTCGGCAAATTTGATGGCTTCCTCTATCACCTGTTCAACCTCCTCCTCTAGGGCATTGATGTCTTCCTCTGTAAAGAAGCCTTCTACTATGCCCAGTTTTTTGAAGGTAATTAGCGGATCCTTAAGCTTCCACCCCTCTACCTCCTCCTTGTTTCTGTAGTCGGAAGGATCGGCCATAGAGTGGCCCCTGAATCTATAGGTGAGGGCCTCTAAGAAGTAGGGCCCCTTCCCTGACCTAATGTAGTCGACGGCCTCCCTGGTGGCCTCCCTGGTAGCCAGAAGGTCCATGCCATCTACCTGACGAGAGGGTATATTATAGTGGGAGGTGCCTGGATATATGTCGCGGCCACCAGAATGGGTACCCTCTACGTAAGAGCCCATCCCATACAAGTTGTTCTCCAGAAAAAATAACACAGGAAGTTTCCAGACTGAGGCCAGATTCAGTGATTCATGGAATTCCCCCTGGTTGACGGCCCCATCTCCCAGGAAACAGACCACCACCTGTTCCTCGCACTTGTACTTTATCGACAATGCTATACCTACGGCTATAGGAAGCTGGCCTCCTACGATGGCATATCCACCATAGAGTCCCTTCTCAATATCGAAGAGGTGCATGGAGCCTCCCTTACCTTTGCTGCTTCCAGTTGCCTTTCCAAAGAGTTCAGCCATCATCGTCTTTGGTTCCATACCCTTGGCGAGGGCGTGACCATGATCCCTATAGTGAGTCACAACATAATCATCTGGCCTTAACGCAGATAGGGCACCTACTGCAATGGCCTCTTCACCTATATATAGATGCAGAAAGCCTCCTATTTTACCCAGCATGTACATCTCGGCCGCCCGCTCCTCAAAACAGCGAATTAGCAGCATCTGGCGATAGAGCTCGACAGCCTCATCCTGGGATATCTTTTCTTTTACCTTCGCTTCCTTCATAAAAGACTCCTTACCAGCTTAAACGCCAAACCCAGCTACCTTTCAATGATAGACCAAGTTGCAAATCCTTCTATATAAAAGATGCGCCTAATCTCATTAGAGTTTCAATAAGGCGCAATCTTACCCTCTATATTTTATTTTTGCCAGCGTTCAGCCGATTTCACTCCTTTGGAGGAGTTCATTCCATTCAAAGTCTATCCTATTTTGAATGCTCTCTACCAGGGCCCCCCTATCTCCGTTCCTAAAGAGATGTGAGAATCTACCCTGTGACTTTAGCCAATCAAGCACGGGCCTCTTCTTAGGTTTGTGGCTAACCCTCCACCTACCGTTTTCGACTTCATACAGAGGCCACATGCATGTATCCACAGCAAGTCTGCTCAGAGCAATGGTATCCTCTGGCTCATATCGCCAACCCCTAGTGCAGGGGGCCAGGACGTTGATAAAGGAGGGGCCATCTATTTCAACGGCCTTCCGCACCTTTTGCATCATGTCCTTCCAGTGGTGAGGCGCTGCCTGAGCAGCGTATAGAATGCCCTGAGCTACTAACATAGCCGTGAGGTTCTTCCTCCACTCTACCTTTCCCGGAAGTATTCTGCCAACCGGGGTAGTAGTGGTCCATGTGCCAGATATGGTAGCGCTGCTAGCTTGAATGCCGGTGTTCATATAGCCTTCGTTATTGAGACACACATAGAGAAACTTGTGCCCCCTCTCTATAGCACCGCTCAGCCACTGAAGTCCAATATCGTAAGTAGCGCCATCTCCACCAAAGACCACAAAGGCCAAGTCCCGTTCCTCCATACGACCTTTTCGCACCAGGGCTTTGTACGCCGCCTCTACTCCCGAGATGGTAGTTGCAGCATTTTCAAAGGCGCTATGAATCCACGAGGTAAACGGGAAACGCGTCGTGGACACCTCCAGACACCCAGTGGCGACGGCCACCACCGCTGGCTTCCCAATAGCTTGAAGCACTTGCCTTGCTATTATCGACTCAGAACAGCCGGCGCACAGGCCATGCCCTGATGCCAGAACCTCTTCCTGAGAACTCAGATCTGTAAGTTTTAGCGCCATCCTCCCAACTCCTCTATCCTCTAAGCCCTATATATCTGACTGCCTGATCTGGCGATCCCTCATCAGACGCCAGCAGCTTCTTATAGACATCCGCAAACTGGCTGCGATTGACGTTTCTTCCTCCTAGCTCATACACCCAACCTGAGACGTTCCCCACCTTGCCGCTCCTGACTAGGGCGGCGCAAACATCACTGAACAGGGGGTTACCCCCTGCCCCAAAGGAAAGAGCGCGGTCGAGCACCGCTACCCTCTCCACACCAGACAAAGCATCTACAACTTGTTTGACTGGAAAAGGCCTATAAGAACGTATCTTCAGCAAGCCCGCCTTTATTCCATCCTCTCGAAGCTGGTCAACGACTACCCTGAGGGTTCCTGTGGCCGACCCCATAGCCACGGTAGCTATTTGAGCATCCCCCATCCTGTATAGCTCCATCAGCCCATAATGACGCCCCGACAGCTCCCCAAACTCCCTCCCTACACAGGCTATTACTTCCAAAGCTTTATCCATAGCGTCTTCTTGCTGACGTTTGTGCTCAAAGTAGTAGTCATGGAAGTCCATAGGGCCATAAGTCACAGGATGATCAAGATTCAACAAGGAGTGCTCAGGGCTGTAGACGCCAACGAACTGCTGTACCGCTTCGTCTGGCAGGACCTCAGCGGCTTCAACGGCGTGAGTTGTAAAGAAGCCATCCATAACACTTGCCGTCGGCAGCAAGACTCCAGTATCTTCGGCGACTCGCACCGCCTGAATAGCGTTGTCGTAGGCCTCCTGCCTGTTCTCAGCAAAGAGCATGGGCCAACCCGCGTTTCTCATACCCATGGCGTCGGAATGGTCACAGAGAATGTTGATTGGAGCGGAGAGCGCCCTAGCGCATAGATGCATCACGATTGGAAGCCGATTGCCCGATGCCACGTAAAGCATCTCCCACATCAGCGCCAGTCCAGGACCCGATGTGGCAGTCTGTACCCTGGCTCCTGCAGCCGATGCGCCAACGCAAGCGCTCATGGCGGCGTGTTCGCTCTCGACCCTAACGAACTCAGTCAAGACATCGCCGTTGGCCACGAATTCGCTGAATGTCTCTGTGATGACGGTCTGGGGAGTGATCGGATAGGCAGCTACCACATCCGGCAGGGTTTGCCTCATAGCCTGGGCCACCAGGTTGGCTCCATTCATCGCCACTTTCCTGGCCACTGGATATTTCCGCTTCGACTCGTCTCGGGTCTCTAGTACCATAAGCCTAATCCCCTCGCTATGCCGCTTCTTTCAAAAGGCTGGGAAACTCGTGAACCATCTCTATACACTTCTTTGGACATTCCTTGGCACAGATGCCACACCCTTTGCAGTGGTCGTAGTAGATGCCAAGCAGCTTGTCTTGCTCAACGATGAAACTGCTATCAGGACAAAAGACCCAGCAAATCATACAATAAACACATCTCTCCAGATCTAAGATAGGCTTAAGAACGCGCCAAGAACCGGTCTCCACCTCGACCGAATTCCCTGGGTTGGCGACAATCCCACCTTGAGACGCCTCCTTCCATCCGAGCGATTCCATTATCCCCTCCTAACCATCAATCTACAGAGGTATCTCTGTAGCCTTGGTCGAAGCAATGCAAATTGGCCTCCACCACCTCCCGACGGAAGCGAGCCGTCAGATCTTCCTCTAGGGCAGATGCCTGAGATTCCCTTGAGACCACGTCGGCAACCCTGACTACCGCCCCTAGCATCGCTCCGCTAGGGATGCCACGTTTAAGGAATCTCATCGCTATGCCTGTGGCATCCACTGTCGCAACCTGGATGCTGTCTAGTCCCAGACTCTCTCTTAACTCTTGTGGCGAGAGGATGGAGTTGACCAGCAGAACCCCCTCCCTTTTCAGGCCATCAAGGAAGTCCACTCTACCTATCGAGGTCGAAGCAAGAACCACCACCAGGTCTGGTTCGGTAACCGGCCCTTGGTCGTAGATACGATATTTTCCTACCCTGGTGTAGACGACTACTGGCGCGCCGGACCTCTCGGCCCCAAACTCTGGAAGGGAGCGAAAGAAGAGGCCATCTTTAAGAGCGGCAGATGCCAGGAGGTTGCTGGCGGTTACCGAACCCTGTCCTCCGCGGCCATGCCATCTTATCTCCCAAAGGTCCTTCTTTAGCGAAATCATCATTCTCAACATGCCTATATATGTATAGCTCTGCCAGCGGCAGCCAAGGCGGCCTCTTTTACCGCCTCAGACAAAGACGGGTGAGAATGGACAAGCCAGCCCACTTCTAGGATGGTCCCCTCAAGCAACCTCGCTAAAGAGACCTCGCCTAGAAGCTCAGTAACTTCACTACCGATCATATGGGCGCCCAAAATCTCTCCTAGCTCCTCATCAACGACCAGCTTGACCATCCCCTCGGTCTCACCCAAGGCGAGACTTTTGCCAGAAGCTATGAAGGGGAACTTACCTATTTTTACCTTACGTCCGCTTTCTTTAGCCTGGGCTTTCGTCAGTCCAAAACTGGCTATCTGAGGCTGACAGTAGGTAGCTCTGGGCATATAGACATAGTCCAGGGGAGGATTTTCGATACCAGCCAACGCTTCCACCACGGCGACTCCCTGTGCCGATGCAACGTGGGCCAAGAGCAGCTTCCCTGTAATGTCTCCTATGGCATAGACGCCTGGAACGTTCGTCGCCATCTGCTCATCTATCTTGACGAACCCTTCATCGGTCTCGACGCCTAGCTCCCCCAAGCCCAGACCCTCAATGTTTCCCTGCACCCCAATCGAGACGAGAACCTTATCTACCGAGACCTTCTCCTGACCCTTTGGGGTAGATATTGTCAGGGCGGCCTTGCCGTTCTTAATGGTGGCTTCGGTCACCTGGGATCCAGTCAGAACTCTTATACCTTGCTTGGAAAAGGAGCGCCCCAGTTGCTTGCCTATCTCCTCATCCTCCATAGGCACCAACTGGGGCAACATCTCTATTAGTGTTACCTCAGAGCCATAGGCACGGTACATATATGCGAACTCTGCGCCGGTGGCGCCGCCGCCCACTATTGCCATAGACGCTGGAGCCTCTCGAAGTTCCAAGGCCTCCCTACTGGTGATGACCACCTTCCCATCCACGGGAAGAATGGGGAGGCTCTTGGAGCGGGCTCCAGTTGCAACAATCACATTCTTAGCGGAAATAGTCTGCCCTGTTTCCTTCATCTCCACGGAGTCATTGCTTTTGAGAAAGGCCTCTCCCTTTATGTGATCGACCTTGTTCTTCTTGAAGAGAGCCTCTATCCCTTTGGTTAAGCGATCGACTACTTTGCGACTGCGGTCTACGGCCTTTCCAAAGTCGTACTGCACGTTATCGAAAGATATTCCAAACTCTTCTGAGCGATTTATGAGATGAACGATCTCGGCGTTCCTTAATAGCGCTTTGCTCGGTATGCATCCCCAATTCAGACAGATACCACCAAGAGCATCTTTTTCCACCACCGCGGTCTTCATCCCCAACTGACCCGCCCTGATGCCTGCCACATACCCTCCTGGGCCAGCGCCAATTATTACCAGATCGTAGTCAGCCATTCAGATAACCTCTTTTTCACAAGCCTTTTCATAACCGCATATTTTATCTATAACTCTAGCTTTATTTAATGGTACATGTGATTTTTCTCACAGAAAAGAGGATATATAACCTATTTTTATGGGCATAGAAATTATCTATGGCTGGTTTTTAGATTTAAGCGCATAGACGATAGCTAGGAACTAGCTAGATTCGAGAGGTTACAACTTAAATGGAGTCGGCTGCCTAAAAAGAAATGTCCATCTGCAAATGTAACACCTGCCAGCTACATCAATAGTCGAAGTGCCGCTACATCACCCGAGCGACAGACCTAAGATATGTATCTCCTCGCTACAGACAGGTAACGTAGCTCATGCGCCGAGTTGTTAAACGCAGGCGCATCCTAGTATCATATCTGCGGCGAGTTTGATCTATCATTAACCTCTCGACCCCAGGAGGCGAGAATTGGCCAAGAAGAGAAGTACAGATAGCGTCGAGGATTCAATCAAAAAGCCGTTGCCCGAGCGGCGTAAGCAGGCCAAGGTAGCCAAGCCAGTGGAGACGCTGGAATCAGATACTCCTAAGGCTGAAATTGTTCCATCTCCCTTCGCCCATCCCAGCGAGATGGAATTCGCTAAAATCCTGGACTTCTACGGAGTGAAATGGCTATATGAGCCGCGGTCCTTCCCCTTGCGATGGGACATGGACAGAATTGTGGAAATGTTCACGCCAGACTTCTATTTGCCCGACCTTGACCTGTACATAGAATTGACCACCCTTAAGCAGAGCCTAGTCACAGAAAAGAACCGCAAGCTACGCCACTTAAAGGAGCTGTACCCCGATGTAAACATAAAGCTCCTCTACAAACGGGATTATCATCGCATATTAGCCAAGTACGGATACGGCCCTCTAGTGCAGGACGACACAAAGGGCATTGACCGTGTCATGTTCTCTACTAACCAAATACAGAAGCGGGTTTCAGAGCTGGGACGACAAATATCGGCTGACTACTCTGGCAAACAACCGGTGTTAATAGGTGTTCTACGGGGCATGATCTGCTTTATGGCCGATTTGATGAGGGAGATATCTCTACCGCTATCCCTGGACTTTTTGGCGATATCCCATTATTCAGGAGATGGGAAAAGGCCCAAAGGTGTCAGAATCACAAAGGACCTAGATATGGACATCTCCAATCGAGACGTCCTGATGATAGAAGACATAGTAGATACAGGAATGACTCTACGCTATTTGCTTCAGTACCTAGCATCTAAAAGTCCCTCCACGCTGAAGGTATGCACCCTCTTGGACAAAGAGGTCCGCCGTATTGCGGAGGTTGATCTGGCTTATGTTGGATTTAAGATACCAGACGAGTTCGTTGTGGGTTACGGGCTGGACTATTTGGAGAAGTATCGCAATCTACCCTTTATCGGCATATTGAAACCTGAGGCGAAGGAATAAAGAGGAAACAAAAAAGCCCCGAGTAACTCCGCTTTGGCCTGTCAACTTCAGCGCCTAGCGGCGCTGCTTCTGGCTCTGACCACTCGCTCGATTACTCGGGACAACATTAAGATACCATATGTGTCACTTTCTTGTCAAGAGGTAATCCAAGAAAATTTGAGGGGTTTTCCCAAATTTTCACCAGCAAGGTCAGGAATCAAAATACAGGTGTAAGAATAAGAACCAGACATAGTTCACTATCATGAAAAATCTTCGCTAGGTTTATGTTGACAGAGCAATTGGCTACTGATACAATCTATACTCGCTGCGCATTGCAGCAGTGCCGGTTATTTATGCCTAACTCCTTAAATGAAAGGAGTTTATTTATGCCTACAGTAAACCAGCTAGTAAGAAAAGGAAGAGTCAACGTCCGGAAGAAGGCCAAGACGCCTGCCTTGGGCTATTCCTTCAATTCCCTTAAGAATAAGGGAACACGTGGAGTGAACAGCCCTCAAAAGCGTGGGGTTTGCGTCCAAGTAAAGACGGTCACCCCTAAGAAACCTAACTCCGCATTGCGTAAGATAGCTCGAGTACGTCTCACCAACGGCATGGAGGTGACGGCTTACATTCCAGGGGAAGGCCATAACCTTCAAGAGCACTCCGTAGTCCTCATAAGGGGAGGCAGGGTTAAAGACCTCCCTGGAGTTCGTTACCATGTTATACGAGGAGCCCTGGATACGGATGGGGTAGAAAAGCGGAAGCGAGGCCGCAGCAAGTACGGAACCAAGAGAAATTAATGGCTATATAGGTCTATATCAATCAAGATAAGGTAAGAATATGGCGCGCAGAAGAAGAGCCGAAAAAAGAGTAATCCCACCAGACACCAGGTACAACAACGTGATTGTAGCCAGGTTCATCAACCGTCTGATGTGGAGCGGTAAGAAGACCACAGCTCAGCGAATCTTCTATTCTGCTATGAATCAAATTGAAAACGAGGTACACAGAGCACCTGTAGAAGTCTTTGAGCAAGCCCTTAGAAATGCAACCCCTATGGTAGAGGTCAAGTCGAGGAGAGTTGGAGGAGCAACCTACCCAATACCTGCCGAGGTAAGAGGAGAGAGAGGCACAGCATTGGGTATGAAGTGGCTCATTCTGGCAGCGAGGGCGAGGACGGGAAGGCCGATGTCGGAACGGCTAGCTCAAGAAATCACAGATGCTTCAAGAGGGCAAGGTGTTGCTGTAAAAAGGAGGGAAGACCTACATCGAATGGCCGAATCCAACAGGGCGTTCGCTCACTATAAGTGGTAGAGGAATGTCGGTAACAAAATTGGGGCCAAGATGTCAGGTCGGGGATAATGTCGTCGGGATCGCCATTGGTCAACATTCGGAATATAGGTTTCATTGCTCACATAGACGCGGGCAAGACCACAGTGACGGAGCGCGTCCTGTTCTTTACAGGGCGTACCCACAAGGTGGGAGAAGTGCACGAAGGCACCGCGGTCATGGACTGGATGGCTCTTGAACGTGAGCGCGGCATTACCATCTCCGCAGCGGCCACTACTTGCAAGTGGAAGAACTTCAGCATCAACATCATAGATACGCCCGGACACGTGGATTTCACCGCTGAAGTAGAACGCAGCCTTAGAGTGTTGGACGGAGGCGTTGTGGTCTTCGATGCAGTAGCCGGAGTCCAGCCTCAGTCAGAGACAGTTTGGCGTCAGGCAGACCGTTATCATGTTCCCCGCTTATGCTTTATTAACAAGATGGACAGGGTTGGCGCAGACCCCCAACGTACCATCAGCATGATTAGCCACCGACTCAAAGCAAACCCGGTGGCTATTCAAATGCCCGTTGGAACTGAATCCTCCTTCCGAGGCATAGTAGACCTGATTGATGAAAAAGCAATTCTCTACCCCGACAACGGTAACCAAGTGCCTCAAGAGAGTCCTATACCAACAGAGGTAATGGACGAGTTCAGAGAATATCGCAGGGTCATGATAGAAAAAATCGCAGAGACTGACGATAACCTTATCTCCAAATACCTGGATGAGCGAGAGATAACAAAAGAGGAGCTAAAAAGCGCCTTAAGAAAGGCCACCATCAACGACTCTCTAGTGCCTGTTCTATTCGGAAGTGCCCTCAGAAACAAGGGCATTCAACCTATGCTGGACGCCATAGGCGATTATCTGCCATCTCCCATGGACGTGGTATCAATAAAGGGTCTGGAATACAAGACCGGTAAAGAGGCAACTCGAAATACCAGCGAAGACCAACCACTTGCTGCATTAGCTTTCAAGGTAGTTACAGATCCCTTTGTAGGGCGCTTGGTGTACATCCGCGTATATTCGGGCAAGGTTAAATCGGGAGCACTTGTGTTCAACTCTTCAAATGGGCAGCGAGAGCGCATGGGCAGAATCTTGCGTATGCATGCCCAACACAGGGAAGAGATAGATGAAATCGGGGCCGGAGAGATAGGAGCGGCAATAGGCCTTAAGAACACATTTACCGGAGATACCATTGCCGATGAGAAGTCACCAGTAATTTTGGAAACCATACGCTTCCCTGAGCCAGTGGTCTCCGTTGCTATAGAGCCTAAAACAAGCTTAGACCAGGATAAGCTAACTGACGCACTACTGAAGTTGGCAGACGAAGACCCAACTTTCAAAGTGAACTATGATGGCGAAACGGGACAGACCCTCATCTCCGGAATGGGAGAGCTTCACCTTGAGGTGCTGGTCGACCGTTTGAAGCGGGACTTCAAAGTAGGGGCCAATGTTGGACGGCCAAGCGTATCCTATAGGGAGACGATAACAAAACCGAGCCGCACCGAGGGCAGGTTCATTCGGCAAACGGGAGGACGCGGCCAGTACGGCCACGTCTGGTTAGAAGTTGAACCCCTGGACCGCGGAGCCGGTTTCCATTTTGAAAACCGTATTGTCGGGGCAGCCATCCCCAAAGAGTATGTGCCTGCCGTGCGAAAGGGGATAGAAGAGGCCTTACAAACCGGAGTGTTGGCCGGATATCCAGTGATAGATCTGAAGGCAGCTCTAGTAGATGGAAGCTACCATGCTGTAGACTCTTCAGAAATGGCCTTCAAAGCCGCAGGGTCCATTGCTTTCAAGCAAGCTCTAAGAAAAAGCGGCTCCGTTCTCCTAGAGCCCATCATGGACATGGAAGTCATCACCCCCGGTGATTTCTTAGGAGACGTGCTAGGTGATTTGAACGGACGTCGGGCCCAAATAAGGAATATAGAAGGCCAGGAAAGTATCCAGTCGGT
Organism: Dehalococcoidia bacterium; assembly: GCA_965249025.1. GTDB lineage: Bacteria > Chloroflexota > Dehalococcoidia > Lucifugimonadales > CAYTFF01. The sequence goes on from OZ252215.1 coordinate 1,015,693, forward strand.
GAGAGCCTCGGTGCCTTTGTCTGAGCTATTTGGATACGCCAATGACCTTCGCTCTTTGACCCAAGGCAGGGCAAGCTTTACCATGGAGTTCAAGGAGTATAAAGCCGCCCCTTCGATGGTGGCAGAGAAAGCTGTTGGAGTGTAAGTGACCCTTAAGGATATGCGCTGTAGATTCAGGAGATAGATAAAGTTATGCCAGGACAGAAGATAAGAATAGTGCTAAAGGCCTACGACCATCGCATCCTAGACCTCTCAGCATCCCAGATACTGGAGGCGGCCGAGCGCACAGGCGCTCAGGTAGCCGGCCCGGTGCCGATGCCTACTAGGATAAGACGTTTTTGTGTTATTCGATCGCCCCACGTCGATAAGGACTCTAGGGAGCATTTTGAGCTTCGTACCCATAAACGCCTTATAGATATCTTGGAGCCAACATCTAAGACTATAGACGCCCTTACCAGACTCAACGTGCCCGCCGGCGTAGATATCTCTATCAAACTCTAGAAAAAATATAATTAGCATAGGCAGTATTGAACATGCCAATACAAGGATTACTAGGAAAGAAAATAGGAATGACTCAAGTCTTTAGAGACAATGGCCGAGCTGAGCCTGTCACTGCCATTGAGGCTGGCCCCTGCATAGTTACCCAGGTAAAAACAAACGTGAAGGACGGCTACGAGGCCGCCCAGCTAGGGTTCGGGGAGGCAAAGCGATTTAATTCGCCCCAGAAAGGACACCTCCAGCGGTCTTGCAAGCTCCTTACTCACTTAAGAGAGTTCAAAGCAGATGACCTCTCAGACGTTCAGGTGGGCCAGGAGATAGACGTCAGTCTATTCCAGCCGGGGGACCTGGTGGATGTAACGGGCGTCTCCAAGGGAAGAGGATTTGCCGGAGGTGTAAAGCGACACGGCTTTAAGGGAGGCCCCAAAACCCACGGACAATCCGACCGGCACCGCGCACCAGGCTCTATTGGCTCTGGAACCTCCCCAGGCAGAGTGTGGAAGGGCCAAAAAATGGCTGGACACATGGGTGATGCGAGGGTTACTACCAGGCATCTGGAGATACTCCAAACCGATGTGGAGCGCAACCTCTTATTGGTAAAAGGAGCGGTTCCAGGAGGCAAAAATGCCCTTCTGATGATACGCAAATCTACCAAGAGCAAAGGGCGACAATCGTGAACCTTCCCGTCGTGAATGCACAAGGAGAAGCCGTAGACGAAATAGATGTCAGCGATGCTCTATTTGGGATTTCTGTTAATCAAGCTGCTATCCACCAGGTCATGGTGGCCCAAATGGCAAACGCTCGCCAGGGAACCTCTAAGACAAAAACAAGAGCAGAGGTAGCGGGTGGTGGTAGAAAGCCAAGGCCACAAAAGTATACTGGGCGATCACGACAAGGGAGTATCAGAGCGCCCCAATGGGCCGGAGGAGGCGTCGCATTTGGGCCACAGCCACGGAGTTATCGTCAGAGAATACCTAAAAAGCTCCGCCGACTAGCTATACAGTCTATGCTGACGGATAAGGCCCAGGGAGATGGACTTATAGTCCTCCGAGATCTCGCTTTCAGTGAACCTAAAACTAAGAACGTAATCGAGCTTCTCAAGAATCTGAAAATCGAAGACGGCTCCTCAGTCCTTTTAGTGACCAAAGAGGCAGAAGGGAACTTGGTAAAGTCGGCGAGAAACGTGCCCAAGGTAAGAACACTCACAGCTCCCCTACTAAATGTGCTAGACTTACTGAGCCATCACAAGCTAGTAATGACCGTCGAGGCCGTACGCAAAGCGGAAGAGATCTGGTCAGGGCCCTTAGTAAGGATAAAGAGAAACCTCAAAACTAAGACCCAGGATTGAATAAAGTGCATATCCTTCAAGTGCTAAGGCGACCCATAGTAACCGAGAAAAGTACACTACTCCAAGAGCAGGGTAAGTACGTCTTTGAGGTGGCTCTTAGCGCAAACAAAGCTCAGGTCAAGGAGGCGGTAGAAGAGGCCTTTGACGTAGGAGTTGTCGCCGTCAATATCATAAACTTGCACGGAAAACCTAAACGCTTCGGGAATCGCAGGGTCAAGACGAAAAAGGCGAAAAAGGCGATCGTCACGCTAAGTCCCGGAGAGAAGATACAGATCTTTGAAGGTGCTTAATGCCATTAAAGGCTAAGAAACCAATAACGCCTGGAATGAGGGGGGCAGTCCTTCCCACTTCCGAGGACATCACCAAAAAGAAGCCTAAAAGGTCTCTTGTGAAACCCCTCAGGAAGAGGGCAGGGCGTAACTCTCAAGGCAAAATAACAGTGCGCCACCGAGGCGGAGGAGCCAAAAGGAAGCTCCGAATAATAGACTTCAAGCGCGCCAAGGCCGGAGTTTCGGGAAGCGTATATTCCATTGAATACGACCCTAATCGCTCGTGTCGGATCGCCCTGATTAAATACAGAGACGGCGACTGGCGCTACATCCTCGCGCCAAACAGTATCCACATAGGCGATACGGTAGAGGCTGGGACAGGTGCCGAGATCAAGGTAGGCAACGCCATGCCCCTCAAATCTATACCAACTGGCACAATGGTACACAACATTGAGATGACCCCGGGCAAAGGTGGTCAGATGGCTCGAAGCGCAGGAGCCGCCGCTCAGGTGCTGGCGCACGAGGGCATTTACACCCTTCTGCGCTTACCTTCCGGTGAGGTACGAAAGGTTCTGAGTGAGTGCATAGCATCCATAGGACAACTAGGCAACCTTGAACACAAAAACATTAAGCTGGGCAAGGCCGGCCGAAAGCGCCACATGGGATGGCGTCCCACGGTAAGAGGCTCCGTAATGAGCCCAAGGGACCACCCCCATGGTGGAGGAGAGGGGCGCTCGCCTATAGGGATGCCTGGGCCCAAAACCCCGTGGGGTAAGCCAGCGCTTGGGTACAAAACTCGCCGAAACAAGAGGACGGATAAGTTTATAGTGAGAAGACGACGGTAGTCCAAATATATAAAGAAATGGCTGGTTAAGATGTCTAGGTCTATTAAAAAAGGCCCCTTCGTAGATATGAACCTGGAGAAAAGGGTAGAGGCCATCCAGAAAAGCGGCAGCAAGGCCGTCATAAAGACGTGGTCCAGAGCCTCGATGATTATGCCAAATATGGTGGCGTTGACCATTGCAGTCCACAATGGGCGTAGACACGTGCCCATCTTCATCACCGAGAACATGGTAGGCCATCGCCTGGGGGAATTCGCCCCAACTAGAACTTTCCGTGGCCACATATCAAGGTCAGAGCGTACGACAGATACCAGGCGAGGATAGTCCGAGAAAGACGTAACAAGAGGTATTTACACGTGGCTGTAATAGCTAAAACAAAAGGTATTGGTATCTCGCCAAAGAAACTTAAGCCTATTTTGGACTCTGTTAGAGGCCAGAGGGTGGAGGATGCTTTGCATACCCTTCGATTTCTCACTTCACCGTGGGCTGTCCAGGTTTCAAAGGTAGTGAAGGCTGCCATGGCCAATGCAGAAAACAATTATATGCTGAATGCAGACGATCTGAGGATTGTAGAAATCTACTCCGGGGATGGGCCTAGGCTCAAGAGGTTTAGGGCTCGCGCCAGAGGCAGGGCAGCACCCATAATCAAGAGAACTAGCCATTTAACCGTTGTGGTAGACGAGGAGTAATAGTGGGCCATAAAACTCACCCGATAGGTTTTCGTCTGGGAATCATCAAAGAATGGGACGCCAAATGGTACGCCCATAAGAAAGACAGCTACCGTAGCCTAGTCTTAGAAGACGTGACCATACGGAAAGCCATCACAAAGAATGTCCAGGACGCCGGAATAGCCAAAGTAGATATAGAGAGAGGCGCCCATGATATTGTAATAACAATCCACACATCTCGCCCAGGCATAGCCATAGGCCGAGGTGGCCAAAGAATAGAAAAGCTACGAGGAATACTAGAGCGCCTCACAGAGAAGAAGGCCAGGCTAAACGTGGTCGAGGTCCGGCAGCCAGAGCTAAATGCCTATCTGGTAGCCAAAAACATAGCAGAGGCTCTAGAAAGGCGTGTGGCGTTCCGAAGAGCGATCAGGCAATCGGTAGGCCGGGCCATGCAAGCTGGGGCACAGGGTATAAAAGTGATCTGCTCAGGCAGACTGGGTGGCGCCGAGATAGCCAGAAAAGAGAAGTCCATGCAGGGGCGAGTTCCCCTTCATACTTTACGGGCCGACATAGACTATGGGCTGGCCGAAGCAGCTACCCTTATGGGACGCATCGGGGTTAAGGTGTGGATCTACAAAGGCGACATATTGCCACAAAGGCAAGCGGAGGAAGAGGCCCAAGAAATGGAACCCATAGAGGTTACCATCAGCCCGACGGAGAAAGAAGAAGAGGCCCAAGAAATGGAACCCACAGAGGCTGCCATCAGCCCGACGGAGAAGGAAGAAGTGGCCACGGAAACGGAACCCGTAGAGGCTGCCATCAAGCCACGAAGAAAGAAGAAAGAAGTGGCCACGGAAACGGAACCCGTAGAGGCTGCCATCAAGCCACGAAGAAAGAAGAAAGAAGTGGCCACGGAAACGGAACCCGTAGAGGCTGCCATCAAGCCACGAAGAAAGAAGAAAGAAGAGTCCACGGAAACGGAACCCGTAAAGGCTCCTATCAAGCCACGAAGGAAGAAGAAAGAAGAGTCCACGGAAACGGAACCCGTAAAGGCTGCTATCAAGCCGCGAAGGAAGAAGAAAGAGGAGTCCAGCAATGCTTCAGCCCCGGAGGGTGAAGTACAGGAAACATCATAGGGGACATCGAAGAGGGATATCTTCCGCTGGGAGTACCCTTAACTTTGGGGACTATGGCATTAAGGCCGTTGAGTCGGCGTGGATTACCTCTAGGCAAATAGAAGCAGCCAGGCGCGCCATTACCCACGAAGCTCGCAGAGGGGGCCAGATATGGATTCGCATCTTCCCCGATAAAAGCGTCACCGCTCGCCCAGCAGAGAGCCGCATGGGAAGCGGTAAGGGTGTTGTAGACCACTGGGTGGCAGTGGTTAAAAGAGGGAGGATAATGTTTGAAATTGGCGGCGTAAGGGAGGAGGTAGCGAGATCGGCTTTGAGGCTCGCTTCTCAGAAGTTGCCCATAGCCACCAAAATAGTATCGCGGGACGAGGTCCACGCAGGGTAAGAACGATTTCCCTAGAGGTAGCAGAGTTGGAAATAGACGACTTGAGAGACCTGAATGAAGAACAGCTAAAAGAGGAACTGGAGGAGTCACAGCGAAGTCTGATGAACCTGCGGTTTCGAGTTTCTACTATGCAGTTGAACGACACACATCAGGTGGGAAAAGCCAGAATAAGGATTGCGCGTATCAAAACCATAATGCGGGAGAGAGAAATAATAAAGGCGCAAAGTGTCTAATTCAAATCGAAAAGTCAGAATTGGCCAGGTCGTAAGCGACAAGATGGACAAGACTGTAGTAGTTACTGTTGAGTGGCGTCAGACCCACAGGAAATATGGCAAGCCAATCAAGCGCATCACCAGGTTCAAGGCCCACGACGAGAACAACCAGTGCAAGATAGGCGACACCGTCAGGATAGAGGAAAGTCGCCCACTATCCCGCGATAAGCGTTGGCGGATAAGAGAGATAATCAGCAGTCGCGAGATAGCCGACTTGCAACCTGAAGAGATAGACCAAACTCTTATAAAGGAGCAAATTACAGCCAGCGTAGTCCAAGAGGAGCCAATTGGTGAAGTTGGCGCTGAGGTAGAGGAGGCGAAGCCCCCAGAAGAGGAACAGGCTGAGGAACCCCTAGAGCAAATGGCTGAGATGGGGTCCCCAGAGGACACAGTAGAAGAGAAAACTGTTGAAGAAGGGATAGAGACAGAGCCAGTAGAAGAAAAGGCCCCCACGATCGCTGAAGCGGAAGCGGAATCTCCAGAGGAACAGCCTGACGAGTCTGTAGGCCAGGAGACGGTGGCAGAGACAGAGCCGGTGGAAAAAGAGGCCCCCACAATCGCTGAAGCGAAGGTGGAATCTCCAGAGGAACAACCCGACGAACCAGTAGACCAGAAGGTGGTGGCAGAGACAGAGCCGGTGGAGGAAGAGGCAGTCCAACCCGAGGAAGTCATTGAAGAAGAGACCCAGACCGAGGATACAGAGGCCAAAGCAAAAGCTAAACGCAAGGGCCGGACTTCTCGTAAGGTAGAAGAGCCTAAAAATGGGCCAGAGGAAGAACACGCTGAACCAAGCGAAGAGAACAGAGAACCATAATGATCCAGAAGTTTACGCGGCTAAAGGTCGCCGATAATTCCGGAGCCAGAGTGATCATGTGTATTCAGATCCCCGGCGGAACGCGCCGCCGATACGCGAGCCTAGGGGACGTTATAATCGCATCGGTGAAAGAGGCCATACCTGCATCAGCAACCAAGAAGGGTGAAGTTGTTAAGGCAGTAATCGTGCGCACCGCAAAGTCCCAGAGACGTCCCGACGGATCATATATAAGGTTCGACGATAATGCGGCCGTCATCCTATCAGAAAAATCGATGCCTAGAGGAACACGCATCTTTGGCCCGGTGGCCCGTGAGCTAAGGGAGAAGAACTTTATGCGTATAGTCTCTTTAGCTCATGAGGTGGTCTGATATGAAGATACGCAAGAACGACAACGTGCTAGTAATCAAAGGTAAGGACAGAGGCAAACAGGGTCGAGTCCAGCGCGTGCTACCGAGCGAGGGCCGTGTGGTAGTGGAAGGCGTCAATATGATAAGCCGTCATACCAAAGCGCGGCCCGGCCTACGTCAAGCGGGAATCATAACAAGAGAGGCCCCTATGAACGTATCCAAGGTCTTGCTTGTATGCACCCAATGCGGCAAACCTACCCGCACAGGAAAAAAACACCTCCAAGAAGGCTCAAAAGCGAGGACCTGCAAGAAATGCCAAGAGGTAATAGAGTAGACGAAGCTCCAAAGGGTGAGGAGCAAAAGAAGCCAAAACCCGCTTCAAAGGGAGCCTCGCCCCGCACCAAGGCTGTGAAAGCGCCAATGCGGCCCTCAAAAAAGGCCGTCAGTCAGCCTGTTGCGCCGCTTCGCCTCCTTGAGATATACAGAAAAGAGGCAGTACCTCAGCTCACTAAAGAGTTCAGGTACAAGAATCCTATGGAGATACCACGCGTTGAAAAAATAGTGCTCAACATAGGTCTTGGAGAGACTCTTACAAATCCAAAAGCGCAAGAAAGCGCCCTGAAAGACCTCACTATGATATCAGGCCAGAGCCCTGTGGTTACTAAGGCCAGAAAGTCTATAGCCGGGTTTAAACTTAGGGCTGGCATGGCTATTGGAATGAAGGTGACCCTACGTGGGAGACGAATGTACGAGTTCTTAGATAAATTCATGAATGTGACATTACCTAGAATCAGAGACTTCCGCGGAGTATCCCGTGGATCAGGAGACAGTAGAGGCAACTACTCTATAGGACTGCGTGAGCAATCTATCTTCCCCGAAATAGATTATAATCGAATCGATAGGTTAAGAGGTCTTCAGATTACCATAGTCACGACAGCAAAACACGACCAGGAGTGCGTACGGCTCCTAGAGTTGCTCGGCATGCCATTTACCCGGGTACAGGAAGCGATTGCTGCATCGGCCTAGTCAGATTTGTTCAATAAAATGCAACCCTAGAGGATGGTTTAGTTTGGCAAAAAAGTCCAAAATAGAAAAGTGGAAAAGAGCGCCTAAGTTCAACGTAAGACGATATAACCGCTGCCACAGGTGCGGACGGCCCAGGGCATACATCCGATATTTTGGCCTGTGCCGTATTTGCTTTCGAGAGCTAGCCCTAAGAGGAGAGCTTCCCGGTATAAGAAAAGCCAGTTTGTAACCATCAATAACTAATAATAATTAGGAATTGTTATGCCAGTATCAGATCCAATAGCAGACATGCTAACTCGAATAAGAAACGCCATCATGATGAGACATGGCAGCGTGGAAATTCCTGGTTCAAAGGCTAAAGTCGCTATAATCACGATCCTCAAGAATGAAGGATTCGTCCGTGACTTCGCCCTCGCCAAGGGGCCAACGCCTCAGTCGGTTATCAAGGTCCGACTGCACTATCATGAGGGCAATGAGCCTGCGATATCTGGACTCAAGAGGGTTAGCAAACCAGGACTGCGAATATACGTAGGGAGAGAAGAGATTCCTCGATATTATGGTGGGCTAGCTATATCTATTCTCTCAACATCCAGGGGAATACTGAGTGGTGGAGAGGCCAAGCGCCAAGGTGTTGGCGGAGAACTCCTGTGTTACGTGTGGTAAAGAGGTAAGAATGTCTAGAATCGGAAATAAACCTATAGCTGTACCCGACTCCGTTACGGTAGAAATAAACAGAACGCAGGTCTCCGTCAAAGGCCCCAAGGGCGAATTGACCTCAGAATTTAGTCCTTCTATGGCTATTACTATTTACGATGGTGTCGTCAAAGTCGCCAGGGAAAGCGATGAGAGAGAACACCGCGCCCTCCACGGTCTTACAAGGAGTCTACTGGCTAATATGGTCACAGGCGTCAGTCAGGGATTCCAGAAAACTCTTGAACTGGTGGGAGTAGGATATAGAGCACATCAATCCGGGGAGAATGTTGTCTTTGAGGTAGGTTTCAGCCACTCGGTTGAGATGACCCCCATACCTAGCACTAACATGGTAGTAGAAGGGAACAATAAGGTCCATGTTCACGGAATGGATAAGCAATTAGTAGGAGAGCTAGCAGCAAGAATCAAATCCATTAGACCACCAAACGCTTACACCGGCAAGGGCATCAGGTACGCCGGAGAAGTGGTACGACTGAAACCCGGCAAGGCCAGCAAGAGGGCTTAACAGCAATGGGCAAGAAGAACGCAAGGTTCATGAAAACAATACGCCACATTCGTGTGAGAAGGAACGTGTCTGGAACAACTGAGCGTCCACGTTTGTCGGTGTTTCGTAGCTTGAGACACATCTATGCTCAGATCATCGACGACACCGTAGGCAACACCCTGGTTGCGGCATCGTCTTTGGAGAGCGCTATCGCCTCGAAAAGAAACGGTGATAGCAAACAAGAGGTATCACGTCTAGTAGGTACCTTGATAGCCAGACGAGCTAAAGAGAAGGGACTAGAACGAGTAATAATGGACAGGGGTGGCTATAAATACCACGGGCGCATTAAAGCGCTAGCCGATGCCGCTCGAAAGGAAGGCTTAGACTTCTAATGGTTGCTCAATTCCAGCCAGGGTTAAAAATCGATCCCCAGTCATTACAGCTTACTGAAAAAGTAGTCGATATACGCAGGGTGGCTAAAGTAATTAAGGGTGGTCGCCATCTAAGCTTCACGGCTATGGTAGTAGTAGGGGACGCAGAAGGCCACGTCGGGGCAGGTTTAGGGAAGGCGGATGCAGTGCCAGATGCCGTGCGAAAAGGCACGGCAGTAGCTAAAAAGAATCTTATAAAGGTGCCCTTAAAGGGCAGCACCATCCCGCATGCAATCATCGGCAAGTACGGTGCCGCTAGGGTTCTGCTAAAGCCTGCATCGACAGGCACTGGTATCATCGCAGGTGGTGGGGTACGTGCTGTGGTAGAGAACACAGGCATCAAGGATATACTCACCAAATCCTTGGGCAGTTCTAATCCAATAAACGTTGTCAAGGCAACCATAAAAGCCCTCTCTCAACTAAAGACTTATGAAGAGGAAATGGCCAAACGACAAAATGTGAAAGAGCAGGCTGGGCAAAGATAGATGCAAGGAAAAAAAGTGGGCAAACTTCGTATTACCTGGAAAAAAAGCTCAATCGGATATAACGAGAACCAGAAGCGCACAATTACGGCACTTGGGTTGCACCGTCTAAATCAGACAATAGAACACAATGATACACCTGCCATCAGAGGCATGGTTGAAACCGTTCGCCATTTGGTAACCGTAGAGGTAATTTAGATACCCTTTACTCGCTTGATGCATATAATAAGGACTAAGGAATGCAACAACATACATTAAGGCCTCCCCACGGAGCCAAACACAAGAGAAAGCGAGTAGGCCGCGGAGACGCGAGTGGTCATGGAAGCTACTCCGGCAAGGGCATGAAGGGACAGAAGGCTCGTGCAGGCAAAGGTATACGCCGTGGGTTCGAGGGCGGGCAACTGCCTCTATACCTGCGCCTGCCAGCCCTTAGAGGCTTCACCAACATATTCCGTAAAGAATATGCCGTTGTGAACGTTGAGAAGCTGAACTCATTTCGCAAAAATTCCAAGGTTACCCCACAAAACATATTGGAATCAGGACTGATAAAGAGCGCCAAAACCCCTGTCAAAATCTTGGGCAATGGAAATCTCGAAAAGGCGCTGAAAGTAGAGGCTCATAAGTTCTCGAAATCGGCTAAGGAAAAGATAGAAGCTGCTGGGGGGACGGCTATCACAATATCATGATGCGTCCGGCCACAACGGCAAGAGCTGAAACAGGCAGGCCCCCCCTACTGCAGGCCATGATAGATGCCTTCAGGGTTCCTGACCTGAGAGGTAAGATACTCTTTACCTTCGCCATGCTGGTGATCTTCAGGTTCGTGGCCCATGTCCCCGTTCCAGGCGTAGACCAGATTGCTTTGAGCAATCTATTCAGAACCAATCAACTCCTGGGATTCCTGGATCTATTCAGCGGCGGTGCGTTGCAAAACCTTAGCGTGGCTGCATTAGGAGTATACCCCTATATCACATCGTCCATCATCATGCAGATATTGACACCTGTATTCCCAAAATTGAAGGCCCTAGCAGAGGAGGGGGAAGTTGGACGCCAGCGGCTGAACCAGATTACCCATTGGATAACGGTACCCATTGCCATTCTACAAGGATACGGACAGCTCATTATACTTCAGCGTTCAGGAGTCATCAGTGGTGTAGGGTTTGAAGGAAGCAACTTTCTACCTACGTTAGCTATGATAGTCTCTCTAGTAGCAGGCACCATGTTCTTGGTATGGCTGGGAGAATTGATTACGGAGAGGGGTCTTGGAAACGGGATTTCTCTAATCATATTTGGTGGCATTGTAGCCAGTTTCCCACAGCTAATAGGGCAGGGCTTCCTAGAGGGTGGGAGAAATATTGGCGGGCTGATGTTATTGGTGCTAATCGGAGTCGGCATAATCTATTTCATAGTCCTCTTCACAGAGGCTGAACGTCGCATTCCAGTTCAGTACGGGCGGAGCGTATTTAGGGGCGGCCGAATGTACCGCCAGACTGGAGCCAACCACCTCCCGCTGAAGGTAAACTCGGCAGGGATGATACCTCTCATCTTCGCCTTCTCTATAATGATTCTTCCCGCCACAATTGCCAGCTACTTTGCTGACCCATTCAGCACCTCCTTCATTGCAAGAGGTGCTGGCTTTTTGGCCGACGCCTTCTCCACTACACGTCCCCTGTACTGGATAGCGGTTTTTGTATTGGTAATAGCTTTCGCTTTCTTCTATACGCTGATAACCTTTAGCCAACAAAAGCTGGCCGAAAACCTGCAGAAAAACGGAGGCTTCATACCTGGCATACGTCCCGGGAGACCAACTCAGGAATATCTTAACAGGGCCATTCTTCGAATTACATGGGGAGGAGCCGTATTCTTGGGTATCGTAGCAGTCCTCCCATTTTTCGCAACCCAGGTCACCGACATTAGGGCGCTAACTCTAAGCAGCACCAGCCTCCTAATAATGGTTGGCGTTGCGTTGGATACCATGCGGCAACTGGAGGCACAACTCCTGATGCGCCAATATGAAGGCTTCATCCGCTAGCTGTTAGTAGTAATGTAAATCTTTGAATGGAGAATGTTGTCGTGAAGGTAATCTTATTTGGAGCTCCCGCTGCAGGCAAAGGTACTCAGGCAAAGTTCCTATCTGATAGGTTAGGAGTGCCCCATGTAGCCTCAGGGGATCTATTTAGAGAGCATCAGGAAAAGGATACTGAGTTGGGGCGCCAAGCGAGGTCCTACATGGAGAGAGGCGTACTGGTCCCCGACGAGGTAACCATTAAGATGATCTTGGAAAGATTATCACAGCCCGACTGTGAAAAGGGATTCGTGCTAGATGGGTTTCCAAGAACCATAGGCCAGGCGAAAATATTGGACAAGGCGTTAGCGGAAAAAGACGGTGAGATAAGTGTCGTCATCAATATGAAGGTCTCACAGGATGAACTGGTTCGAAGAATAAGTGGAAGGCTCGTTTGCCGCAATTGCCAGACATCTTACCACAGAGACTTCTCGCCGCCCAAGCAAGCCAATACGTGTGACAAGTGTGGCGGAGAGTTATACCAACGGGACGACGACACGCCTCAAGCCGCAAAAAGGCGTCTCATGGTATACGAAGAGGTGACTCAACCGCTGTTGAAATACTACTCTGATGCAGGAAAGCTCAAATATATCGAAGATGGAGATGCGTCCATAAGAACGGTATCTCAAGCTATAGAGGCTCTTCTAGCAGCGTAAGCAATAACTTACTTAGTCATAATTTTGAAAAGTTCTCAAAATTAGGTATAATACTCATACGCAAATCTTAAGAACTGATTAACGATAGGAGGTTGACAAAAAATCTTTCAAGGTAGCGGTATAACAATCAAGTCCAAGGACGAAATAAAATACATGCGTGAAGCTGGCCGTATTGTCGCGGCGACAATCGAAAAGCTAGTGGAAAAGATTCGCCCAGGAATGAAAACCCAAGAATTGGACGCTGTTGCCTACAAAGAAATAATCAAACTAGGGGCCAAACCCTCCTTTAAAGGTTATCTGGGGTTTCCAGCATCCATATGTGTCTCCATAAACGATGAGATCGTACACGGGATACCTGGAGACAGGGTCATCAAAGAAGGCGACATCGTAAGCATGGATGTCGGGGCCATTATAGAAGGCCTTCATGGAGATGCGGCGGTAACTGTAGCTGTTAGTGAAGTGCCCCCCAAGACCAGGAATCTTATTGAAACTACAAGAGAGGCATTAGAGCAAAGTATTAAAGTAGCAAAGGCAGGCGCTAGAATTGGGGACATCTCTTCAGCAATTCAGACCTTTGTCGAAAGAAGAGGTTATTCTATCGTAAGAGAGTACGTGGGTCATGGGATAGGAAGAGCCCTCCATGAGGACCCTCAAATACCTAACTACGGATCCCCAAGCAAAGGGCCGCTCCTTTATTCAGGCATGACCATAGCTATAGAGCCTATGGTCAACATAGGAGGATGGGAAACTCATAGGCTAGACGATGAGTGGACAGTGGTGACCGCTGACGGCAGCCTTTCCGCTCACTTTGAGCATACCATCCTTATTAACGATGGAGAAGCAGAGGTGTTGACCAAGGTCTGATTTCCAACAGACTGGTTAGATTGTATGGCGAAGAAAGAAGCAATAGAAGTTGAAGCAACGGTGATTGAGGCAATGCCTAATGCCGTGTTCAGAGTAGAACTCGCCAATGGACACATGGTGCTAGCTCATATCTCCGGTAAGATACGTCTCCACTACATACGTGTGTTGCCCGGCGACAGGGTGTTGGTAGAACTATCGCCTTATGATCTGAGCCGCGGTAGAATAACCTACCGTTTCAAGTAAGATGTGCGCAACTTGATAGGATGAAATATGAAAGTACAAGCTTCAGTGAAGGTCAGATGCGAACGATGCCGCGTCATACGCCGCAAAGGTAAGGTACGCATCATCTGTTCAAATCCCAGACACAAACAGAGACAAGGTTAACTCTCAGGAGGCACTTATGGCCCTTGTGGCAGGCGTGAATATCCCAGACAACATACGCGTAGAATATTCCTTGAGACGCATATACGGCATTGGCTCGACACTTGCCAAGAACATAACCCTGAAAGCCGGCATCGAAGGAAACCCTCGGGTCAAAGACTTGAATGACAGCGATCTGGCACGAATGCGCGAAATTGTGGAGAGGGAGCACAAGGTGGAGGGTGACTTACGCAGAGAAGTCAACTCCAATGTGAGACGATTAATAGACATTGGGTGCTACCGGGGGATACGCCACCAGCGAGGCCTCCCACTACGAGGGCAGAGAACTCGTACCAACGCTCGCACCAAACGAGGCTCACGTAAGACTGTAGCAGGACGCCGTCACTCCGTCTCCAGGAAGTAATAGTCTAGCTAGTAAGAACCGTAAGGAATAAAAATGGCAAGAAAACAAAGGACCAGAAAAAGAGAAAAGAAGTTTGTCCCACAAGGGAGGGCATACATTCAATCCACCTTCAACAACACCATCATTACCCTTACAGACCATGAAGGCAACGTCATCGCCTGGGGCAGTGCTGGGACCGCTGGATTCAAAGGCTCTCGTAAGGGGACAGCCTTTGCAGCCCAAAGAGCCGGGGAGAACGCCGCCAGGAAAAGCTTGGACATGGGGCTGCGTCGGGTGGACGTATTCATCCGAGGCCCTGGTTCAGGAAGAGAAGCTGCAATCAGGTCGTTGCAAGCCTCTGGTATCCAAGTCGCAAGCATACGCGACGTAACTCCCATCCCTCACAACGGCTGCCGTGCCCCTAAACGGCGTCGTGTCTAGGCTATCTAACATTCTCAGACTTCATTTGGAGGTTTAAGCAAGTATATGGGTCGATACACAGGTCCGGTATGCCGATTATGTAGACGAGTAGATGAAAAGCTCTTCCTAAAGGGTGAGAAATGCTTTACGCCACGCTGTGCCATAGAACGGAGGCATAAGCCTCCTGGGGATCGCTCCTTCTCACGACGGCGCGCCTCAGATAGGGCCATACAGCTTAGAGAAAAGCAGAAGGGTCGATACGTCTACGGGATTATGGAACGTCAATTCAGAAAGTACTTTGAAGATGCCCAAAGAAGCCCGGGCGTAACGGGCGAAATGCTTCTCCAGTGGCTGGAACGTCGGCTGGATAATGTGATATTTAGGCTAGGCTTTTCGGAGTCTCGCAGTCAGGGACGGCAACTGGTGCTCCATGGCCACTTCACGGTCAATGGCAGGCCAGTAAACATCCCGTCTTTTTCAGTTAAGCCGAGTGATAGCATAAACTGGCACCCCAAGGAAGTGCAGTCTGATTTCGTTAAAGTAATGACGGCTGACCTTCCCAAGCGTCCAGTGCCCGAATGGCTTGAACTGGACGTAAATAAGTTGGAAGGCAAGGTATTGTCTCTACCTCAACTGTCTGAAATTGACACGAAGATAGATACAAGATTAATCGTTGAATACTACTCCAAGTAGAGCCTACAGACAGAGGCCTAAGAAAAAAACAGCAAAGATATGCGTTTCTAAGAATCCGTGAAATCCGAAGGAGAAACGTGCAGATCAAATTCTTAATACAAAGGTAGGGCGCGAAGAGCGAATAATGCTTACAGATTACTTTCAGAGTTTAGAAGAACAACCTGTGGCTCCAGTAGAGCCTGTGGAAGTGCCTCCGCCTCAGATCAAGATAATAGAAGCGGATGAGACATATGGAGTCTTTTCATTAGAGCCCTTGGAAAGAGGGCTGGGGACTACACTGGGCAACCCCTTGCGGCGCATCCTTTTGAGTTCATTGCCAGGTACGGCCGTAACATGGGTGAAGATTGACGGCATACTGCATGAGTACGATAGCATACCTCATGTAAAAGAGGATGTGGTAGAGTTTTTGTTAAGCGTCAAGGACATAAGGCTGCGTTCACTTTCGGATAGGCCCGGAAAACTGCGGCTAGATATCTTAGGAGAGAGGACGGTCAAAGCAGAAGACATTATGGCATCCTCTGACTTCGAAATAGTAAACGCAGACCTACAGCTGCTGACCCTAGATTCTGATGAGGCGCAAATCTCCGTAGAGTTCAACGTGGAATCCGGCAAGGGATATGTTCCAGCAGAAAGCACCAAAGGACTACCCATAGGCGTCCTTCCGGTGGATGCGATATTTACACCTACCAGGAAGGTGAACTACAGTGTAGAGCGCATGCGCATTGGCCAAGTGACTGACTACGAGCGTTTGATATTAGAGGTATGGACCGACGGAACCACCACCCCTGTAGAAGCCGTGGTCAACGCAGCAAACTTGTTAGTTGAACACTTCTTCAAAATAGCCAATCTTGGCAAGGTTATCGAAGAGGGTAAAGATAGGGCTGCTGTTGCACTTTCGATTCCAGCGGAGCAGTACAACACTCCCGTCGAGCGGCTTGAGCTATCATCTCGCACCTTGAACTGTTTGAAGCGAGCCAACATTAACAAGGTAGGACAAATACTAGAAATGGAGCGCTCCGAGTTACTGAAGATCCGAAACTTCGGAGAGAAGTCGGCAGCAGAACTCTATCAACACCTAGATGAAATGGGCTTTCTCCCTCCAGAATTGAAGGAGAAACAAGCCGACGATAGCGAAACTACCGAAATGGCCACAGAAGAAGAGGCCCATGAAGTTTCAGTTTCTGAGGGTGAAACACTATGAGACACGGCTTAGCAGGGCGCAAGCTAGGAAGGCCAACGGCTCAGCGAATGTTGATGTATCGTAACATGGTGACTGACCTCCTGCGAAACGAAAGCATTCGCACGACCGAACCAAAGGCTAAGGAAGTCCGGAGCCTGGCGGAGAAAATTATCACCCACGGGAAAAAAGGAACGCTGCACAATCGGCGTCAAGCCCTTGCCTTTATATTTGATAAGAAAGTCGTAGACAAGGTCTTCGACGAACTATCAGAGAGGTACAAGGAAAGACCTGGCGGATATACCAGAATCATAAAGCTAGGCCCTAGGCAAGGCGACACAGCACCAATGGCTATATTAGAGCTACTACTTTAATTTTAAGAGCCTCTTAGAATCATGAGGCTAGCATTAATAATAGAATATGAAGGAACCCAATATCATGGATTCCAGTTGCAGTCCAATGCTCCATCTATCCAGGGGGAACTGGAAAAGGCGCTGACTAAGCTAACCAGAGAGGAGATTCGAGTTAAGGGAGCCGGTAGGACAGACACAGGAGTTCATGCCTTGGGCCAAGTTGTGGCCTTCAACACAAGTAGTCAGATCCAATTACATGGATTTGTGAATGGCCTAAACTTCTACCTGCCCGAAGATATTGCTGTAAAGGCCGCATATCAAGTGGGCAATGAGTTTGAGCCACGATATGATGCAACAAGCCGAATGTATCGGTATACTATTCTGAACGACTCAACTCCATCCCCCCTGGAGAGACGGTTCACATGCATGGTTCGCAGGCAATTAAATGCAGAGGCTATGGATAAGGCAGCCAGAATTTTGGAGGGAACACACGATTGTGCGCCCTTCTCCGGAATTCTGGCCAGTAGAAGCAAGAAAACAGTGAGAGAGGTTTTTTACTCTAGGGTAACGAAAGTGGGAAATAAGATATTGTTTGATATACGAGCGAACTCCTTTTTGCCTCAACAAGTGCGCCGCACCGTTGGCGCTCTGGTGAACGTTGGACTAGAAAAGATTTCGCTGGGTGAGTTCCTAGATTTAGCCAGGAGCGGACTACAAGGAGCGGCTACCTTGGTCATGCCTCCTCAGGGCCTCTGCATGGTGGAGGTTACATACCGAGAATTTCCAACAAGACTGGAGAGCTAAATGACAACAGACGTTAGACGACATATTGTTCACGTCTCCGAACTTATACCCGACTGGCACGTGATTGATGCATCGGGGAAGATATTGGGTAGGCTTTCCACTGAAATAGCCACCCTACTTCAAGGCAAGCATAAGCCCAACTACACTCCCTATTTGAAATCCGGCGATTTTGTGGTTGTAATCAACTCGGCCAAAATTAAAGTTAGCCCCAAAAAACAAGAGAAAAAGATCTACTACAGGCATACCCTTCATCCCGGGGGATTGAAACAGCGCACTCTTGAAGAGATGCTTGAAAAGTATCCTAACAGAGTCATTGAGCACTCTGTCAAAGGAATGTTACCCAAGAGCAGGCTAGGTCGACAATTGATAAAAAGGCTCAAAGTCTACGCAGGCGATTCCCATCCTCACGAAGCCCAAGTAACTGGCAGCGCAAGGGCACAAATAGAACCTACCAAACAAGAATCCCCTCCTAAAAAGATAACCACCCAGAAGCGCAGTAGACGCAGCAAAACAGCGGAGAAACAGGAGGAGGCTTAGTTGACTGAACAACACTATTACTATGGCACAGGCAAAAGAAAAACCTCCATTGCCAGGGTACGACTGTATTCCGGTAACGGCAGTATAGTCATAAACGAAAAACCCATTGAAGAGGCGCTACCGTGGGACTCATGGCGAAGGATAGTCGAGGAGCCCCTGAAGGTTACAAGCGCCTTAAAAAACTTCAACGTTGTTGCATCTGTAAAAGGAGGCGGTATAGTAAGCCAAGCCGGCGCTTTGAGACATGGCATTGCTCGTGCCTTGCTAGTGGCAGACCCGAGTCTGCGGCTTCCTCTTAAGCGAAACGGCCTCCTTACCAGAGACGCCCGAGAGAAAGAGTCTAAGAAATATGGTCTAAGAAGGGCGCGTAAGGCCAAACAGTACACCAAACGCTAACACATTTTTAGCCTTTATTTGTTCGGACACACTGGCACTAGAAGCCAATTGAACGTACAGGACCCCTCACAATTACACATGAGGCTATACCGACAGCTATAGTGAAACTTTCTATAAGGGACTCACGACAACTGTGTTCAATCGCAACTTCCTCTATTATATGTTCGCCAGTGGAGTGGTATGGACAGTCGCCATATTTCTCGGACTTAACGTCTTCCTGGCCACGTTCCTTTCGCTGATAGTTCCTCCTCTAATATTACTGTCTCTCGCAATATTTCGCTATAAGCAGGGCACCTATTGACTCTACTCTGATGACGCTAGGCTGCAAAACCCGATTGGATCAGGCTTGTCTAGCTATTCAATGAGCATTATGAAACTGGCCGTCTTATCCTTAACGGGCTATCCGGAACGGCTATAGGTATCAGGAAAAATAACCCAACGAAATTGATCACCGCCAAACTCAGAAAAGCCCATTGATAACTCACTTTAACGTCATATATCAGCCCAGCAAGTAGTGGCCCCACAACGAAACCAATAGTTAGAATAGGCTCTAGAACACCAGTTATAGTTGCATAAGAACGTCTTCCAAAGAGCTCACTCCTAAAGGACACCAACAAAGTTCCCCTAGCTCCATATCCAAGGCCCATGAAAATCGCATAAAGCGTAACGAGAGCAAGATCAGTCAGGTGGACCCCATCATCAGGACAGCGGTGAGGCTAAAATAAGAGAGTCTACCGCTGGGGTGTCTCGTAAACCTTCATCCGATTGTAAGGCTTGTGGATGTTCCAGTAAACACCTTTGTGGGCTCACTGCTTGGAACACCTGACCCGGTGACCGATAGCCCAGGGCTTGATGGGGCCGCTCTTGGTTGTAGAAGGCCAGATAAGCCCCAATCCCCTTTCTGGCCTCAGTCCCATTTTGGTATGCCTTCAGGTACACCTCCTCGTACTTGATGCTGCGCCACAGCCGTTCCACGAAGACGTTGTCCATGCACCGGCCCCTGCCGTCCATGCTCATTTGAACGCCTTGCGCCAGCAGCATGCTGGTGAAGGCCTCGCTGGTGAACTGGCTGCCCTGGTCGGTGTTGAAGATCTGTGGCCGACCCTTGCTCAAGGCCTCTTCCAGAGCCGCAACACAGAAGTCTACCTCCAGGGTGTTGGACAGCCGCCAGGCCAGCACGTAGCGGCTGTGCCAGTCCATGATGGCCACCAAGTAGAGGAACCCCCGAGCCATGGGTATGTAGGTGATGTCGGTGGCCCACACCTGGTTGACCCGGTTGATCTCCAGCCCCCTGAGCAAGTACGGATAGACCTTATGCCCTGGGTTTGGCTTGCTGGTGTTGGGACGCCGGTAGATGGCCTCCAGGCCTATCAGCTGCATCAGCCGGCGGACCCGCTTGCGGTTGACCTGGTGGCCGTGATTGCTGAGCCAGGCAGTCATCCTTCTGGAGCCGTAGAAAGGTGTCTTCAGGTACTGTTGGTCTATGAGGGCCATCAACTCCAAGTCCTCGGCGCCGGCCTCGGTTGGCAGGTAGTACAACGAGGAGCGGCTGATACCCAGCAAGTCGCACTGGCGCACCAGAGACAGCTTCGGTTCTTCTCGGTCAATCATGGCCCTGCGTTGGGACCGGCTCACAACCCGAAGCTCCGTGACAAAAAATCCCGTTCCACCTTGAGCTGCCCAATCTGTTGGTAGAGCTGGGCAGTGAGGACCTCTTGGTCCTTCTCCTGGCGTCCAGCACCATTTTCAAAGAGGTGCGGCGCCCCTTGAATCAAGGCCTTCTTCCAGGCATGGATCTGGCTCGGGTGGACTTCAAACCGGCTGGCCAGCTCTGCAATGGTGTGCTCCCCCTGGAGCGCGGCCAAAGCCACTTTGGCCTTGAAGACTGGCCTGTGCTTCTTACGTGTTTGCTTCATGTCCTGCTCCTTGTTTCCGTCCTATTTTAGAAGCGGGACTCTCTCTTAGCCACCTGTCCGAATTTTGGGGTCCACCTCACAGTAGCGAAACCTAGCAAAAGCAAAGCCAGGGTCTGGAGTATAAAAGCCGCCATGAGAGATAGCTTTGTGCCCACCAAGTCACTCAAGAAACCGGCTGCCAACTTTCCCAACACAGCAATGGCCATCGTTACTCCCACCATCGTAGCAGCTACCTGCTCAGAAAGGCCTATGTCTACCATAGCGGGTATCATATGAACGGAAACGGATCCCCAAGCCAGAAGTGAAATAGAATGGGCGGTCGCAAGATACCAAAATGTAGATGTCCTCAGGGCCTGAGCAAGGCTCAGCTCCTGAGACGACCTTAATGAACGCGGCGCTCTTGTCTCATATGTAGCGCTCGGGGAGTCCGGTGACTGATCGGGTGCTTCTCCATCGGGATATTGCCTATAGTCCTCTGGGCGGTTCCTCATAATCAAGGACAAAGGCAATCCAACCATCCACACAAAATGCCAGAGCCCACTAGAGTTGCCCGCCATCCGAAGGACTCAATCGACCACGCTAAAATAGGTATCAGCGGGCCTCCAGCAACGCTCCCCATCAGCACCAAGGACAGCGCTCTCCGCCTAAGTCTGGCGAACCAATTTATGACTGCTGTCGTTGCGGGAATGTACCAGCACAGGTAAGCGCCAGTAAGCAGAAAGGCCCAATAAAACTGGTATACAGAGTTGACTGTATTGGTCAAGATTAGACGCCAAAGATGAAAAATCCCAACATCATCATGCGGCGGGTGCCTACTCTGCCCACCAGATAGCCAGCAATGGGTCCCAACACCCCGCCTTCAAAACGTACCGCAGAAAAGGCACCTGACAGGACAGCACGCGTGGTCTTTAACTCTTGAGCGATGGGGAAGAGAAAGAAGGCACCGAAACCCAAAGCAAATAGAGCCGTCTGGATGATACCCGCAACAAACCCTACCCCAACTATCCACCATCCATAGAAGATACCGCGGGAAGGCCCTATAGATTGCTTAAAGGTCCATGACTTGGATTGCACAAAAAAGGTCCTACAGCGTTAGGATCAATCCGTTCATCAACATTAAGTATGAGATCAGCCCATCCAAAACGCAGCCTCTATTATTCCACATAAAAGGAGCGGACAGAGCCGAAGTCAACCGAATTTTCGACTAGATTTGAGGCAGAGGCGCTCTCATCCCGTTGAGACCAGCCAGGTCATGATAACCTTGACAAATGCTTGATATTGCCTATAATGCTTTCTGCGAATATTCGCAGAAACTTGTGATTGCATGTATAAACATTCTGAAACACTGAAAACTCTCAGGGACATGGGGGTGAGACTTACCCCTCAGCGTATGATCATCCTCTCAGTAGTCGCAGAGGGTAAGGGGCATATGGGCGTGGATGAGATTTTCAGTAGCGCAAAGGAGACCTATCCTTATATGGATATAGCTACTGTGTACCGCACACTCCACCTCCTTACAAAGGTTGGAGTTGTGACGGAAGTGGCAATGGGAGACCGACTCCACTTTGAGCTGACGGACCCTAATGGACGCCATCACCACATGGTGTGCAATAGTTGTGGCAGCGCCTTTGACCTGAGCCCCCATTATTTGGAAGAGCTCCATACAGCCTTGGTACGAGAGTTTGGATTTGAGCCAGACCTTGATAACTTCACAGTATCCGGACTTTGCGCCCAGTGTGCCAGCTATAAAGCTTCACCAACGAGAAATTGTAGTTAGCCTTAGGGCTAGAGATAAAGAACCCAAGTTACTTAGGAGGTACAGTTGACTCCAAGTCCTGAACTGGGTGCCCTGGCGGCCCTTTCGTTGGGCTTGCTCTTGGGTTTAAAGCATGCTACAGACGCCGACCACGTCGTAGCTGTGTCCACAATCGTCAGCGAATATCGCAACGCATGGCGAGGCCTTTGGGTCGGGGTCTCATGGGGGCTTGGACACACCACACCACTACTCGTACTGGGCATCGTCATCTTGTTACTAAAGGAAGTGGTCTTAGATCGCTACGAAACAATAGCCCCGGTGTTTGAATTTGGTGTAGGCATAATGCTTGTCCTCTTAGGACTTCAAGTCTTTTGGAATCTGCGTCGTGGTAAGCTGCACGTCCACCAGCATACCCATAGCGAGCAGCCACATTTACACGTCCACGCTACTCATGAACCAAGGGCCGAGACCCATGAAGAGGTCCATCACAATGGCCTCTTTCACATTGGAAAACCGTTCTTCAGGCCCAAGTCCTTTGTCATAGGCATCGTGCACGGCCTCGCAGGGAGCGCTGCCATCATGCTGGTCATCCTGCCCCAAATCGACCTCTTCTGGGTAGGCATCGGATACCTCGTCGTCTTTGGCATAGGGACTATACTGTCCATGGCTGCTGTCACCCTGTTGATGGGCGTGCCCTTTGCGATCAGCGGAAAGTTCGAGCGAGTGAATCGCATGGTGGCAGGAGTTGCTGGTGTGGGGAGTCTCATCTTTGGCGTTGCTCTTATGTCCGACATCGCCCTGGGAACTGGCTTCTCGATATTTTAGGCAATTCTCCCCTACCCGCCATTACTGGAAATGATAACCTTGAGCTAACCCCGTGTGCAGGTTTTCCTTAGTAGCTACTTTTCCCGACGTATCGGGACTGTACCTTCCTTCTACTCCACCTCTCCGTCGCTGAAATATCTACGCTGTTCACCCATGCCAAATCTTGCACATCGGGTTAGCTAGTCTGGTCCACTGACCATTTCGCAATTGCCCCAACCGCTATACATTACCCACCAATAAGTATTGTCTTATGTCAAGTGTAATCCCTAACAACCCCTATCAGGAATTTGCTTGAGACCGCGGCATGAACCAACAACCTCACAACGGAATACCTGCTAGGCCGCCTCTGTGACTTACTTAAAACCGCCGCAGCTCATCCATAGCTAACCCTCAACTTTTAAGCTCGCCCTGGGAGGTCGAGCCAGGAATACAAAGATACTAGCTAGGACAGACAATGCCACAAATAGAGCAAGTATCCTTGTATAAGTGCCCGTAACATCGTATGCAATGGAGGCCGCTAAAGGCCCGGCGGCATTTGCCATCATATGTACAGTCCATACAACGCCGCGAATAGCCCCTAAAGACTCCCTGCCGTAGTAATTTGCAAACAACACCTGCTGGAGAGTAAAGATGCCACCCTGGGACAAGCCCTGGTATAGCCCCCACAACAGGGCCAACTGAGGAGTCCTAACTGACATCAAGAGGATAAACCCCGTTGCAACCATCAAGAAATTCAGAGTAACGATTCTTCTGGCGCTGAAACGATCGGCCAAAAGCCCAAATATTAGAGAGCCCAAGGCTCCGCTGGCTGACCACACCGCCAACACGCCCACCGAGATGCCCGCTGAGAGGTCCTGGTCAGTTAAATAAGCTACCAGGTGCAAATTAAGGCCAGGGAACACGATGTATCCAATAGTGAATGCCAAAACCAGCAGGTAAAAGGACGACAGACGGGTAACCTGTCTCAGCGTCATTGAGACCTCTTCCCAAGGGGGTTGAGAAGTAGACGCTGTTGTAGCAGATGAAAACCGCCTCGTACTCATAGAGACCCCATCTGGCTGTAGCCCCATGTCTTCTGGGCGACGGCGCATAAAGAGAGCAACAGGCAAAATGGAAAATGCTAATATGAAACCCCCCATCGTAACCATCGCCGCACGCCAGTTCCATACGTTTATTAATAGCTGGGCATACAGAGGCGTGAAGGTATTTCCCGCTCTGAGTCCCACTTGGCTAAAAGCTACGGCTCTGCCCCTCATAGAGACAAACCATTTGGGAATCACAACGCCAGCAGCCAGAGATATTACCCCCATAGTCACCATACGACCCAATATTTGAAGCGTATAGAACTGCCAGAGGCTATGAATAGTGGACAGAAGAACGACACAGACCCCTAAAATAGATAGACCAGCCACCAATACCCACCTGGTGCCAAATCGGTCTATCAATGGGCCAATTCCCAGCGATATCAAGCCACCTAAGACCGTTCCAATAGTCAGTGCGCCAGTGAAAATGGTACGGCTCCATTGGAACTCATCCGTCAAAGGCTTGAGAAAGACACTCTGTACTGGCAAGGTTTCGGCCGTTTGAAAGAAGCTGGCCAAAGCAACTAGTCCAACGATTACCCAGCCGTAATAGATGCGATGCCTGCGGGGAGCTGGGCTTTCAGTCGTCATATCTGGTCAAACCGTTTTTCATCCCATGATCGATATGGTGGAGCTAATAATGCCCAAGCCTAAGTCCAGACCTGGGCATTTTGTCGCCGCTCTTCCAAATGCAGAACACAAGCATACGAAATTCACGCTACAAGAGGGGGGATAGCGTCTGATCTTCAGGTTGTATAACTTTCTTCAGTCTATCTAGGAGTGATATCGTCGTAGACGTCCAGCTCTGTAGGATCGTCCGGTGTACGTGGCCGATCGAGACGCTTGGGGTCTATGTTGAAGAAAGCCTTGTAGTCCTCGTAGGTCTCAAAGTTGGTGACGGTGGTAATCTTATTGGGGTCGTTTCTGGAGCGTAGGATCTGCCTAGACACCAACCCTTTGGCTTGCTTCTTTGAATTGCGCAGAAAAGCCTCCATCTGTCCTTTTGGATCTCCAGGGGCTAGCCAGTGAATTGCAACTAATGAAACCATGATACCTCCAAAAAATCTTAGCTATCGACCTTGCTACAAAACCAGCATATAAGAGCTTAACCCCAAAGCTATTGGGGTGAAGTCAATGGCTATTATGTTATCGTGCATATATGGCTGTCAACCACTGGCTATTGACAGAACCTAAGATTATCATACGGACATTCATCATTAGCACACGTGAGTAGGTTAAAAACGGGCTTGACTCACAGATGGCCTGACGAAAACTCATAGGTTAGAAATAGTAGGCTTCTAGCTGACCCTCCACGTATCTATCGGCTCAGGTTCCATATCCCTTCTAGCTAGCTCCGCCTGAAATATCCGAAGAACCTCAGGGTCTTCTTCATGATACAGTATCTTGTGCCCTCCCAGGCTTACGCCAGTGCTATGTTTGAATAGATGCTGAAACATAACCCTCCACCCGCCGAAGTGGAACGCCAGATGCCGCGCAGGCTCCCTGCTCGTGACAAAGTGTTGATGGAATACCATATCCGGTGGAGATATCAAGCTGCCCGCCTTCCAATCGATCTTCTGCTTCTCCTCGCCTTCCCGCCAAAAAAGACTGTACCCTTCCCCTTTGAGCACGAATATGTGGGCTCCAGGACCGTGTCGATGGGCCGTCATATAGGTGCCTACAGGAAGCTCAGCCACGTGCGACCTTAATGCATTACTGGCCATCTCCAAGGCCATAAAGTCCGACTGATCCCATCGATCCTCCAACTGAAGGTCATAGATGTCGGAAATGAAGTTGGTCTCCCGCTGTTCCCTGCCGGCGTAGACCGAGTAACTACTAGACCCACCCTTGCTAAAATAGTCGTCCTCGTCGTTGAAGCGCTCGGTAAAGGCGTAGTTGTTATTGAAAATGAACCTCTCGCTTCTAAACATGTTCATCACAAGAGGAGCGTTCGTGAAGGCAATGAACCTCGCGGGCTCCTCTCCAGACCCATTGAAGTGCTGACGCCATGTATTGATTGGCGGCGAGAAGACGCTGCCCCTCTGCCATTCGAAAGTGTGCTTCTTGCTGCCCTCCTGCCACACAGTAGTAGCGCCACGTCCTCGGAGCACGAATATTGCTTCCTCAAACATATACTTCTCAGGCCTCGTGCTGGCCCCACTCGGTATCTCACAGACGTAAGAATCAAGAGTCTCCTCGGCCCCGTCTAGCCTTATGAATGCGCCCCTAACCCCCTTTCGACGCCACGGCCCCACCTCAACCTGGTCGACCTCGTCCACAGTCAGACCCCTTACAATCGGTATCCCCTCCGACTCCTGCCACTCGCCGTAATAGGAAAGCGGTGCCTTTTCTGAAACCATTCCAAAGCCTCCCGAATCTATTTGTTTCCTGCTTGCCTAGCCTATACCAAAACTTCAGCAAAACAAAGAACCTCAAGTAAGAAACACTCGAGTAGAAAATCACCAGCACTGGAGAAGATGCAGAGTTGAAATGGTACCCCTAGTCTTACCGAAGACAGAACCTTTGAGTGGGTCGTGGCACTATGAACCTGGGAGGTCGCTCGTTAGCCGAACTGCATTTCTTACAGAAGGGGCAAGCTACAGGCTACCATAGCGCCTTTGAGCCTGGAACCACTCTGGATTTGCTAGGTAACCTTCCGCTCTCTAGGGGTGGCCCAATCGAACCCCAGGCCGACAAGAGCTAGTGTTTGACAATGGAGCTCTTCGACACTGACTCCCTATGAGGATCATCCGGGAAGGAGAATCCCCCCGTTTATGCCTCTGGTGGTCTATCAGCGATCCCATCAATATACGAACATTATCCTGCAAAGTTACAGTAATGACAATAGGAAACTAGCTGCAATGCCATGTAGGTGTCGATCTTGGATGAGTATCCAGGTCTCCTCCCCGAAGTCCTCGTACAGTTGCATCTGGACGCAGCGGAAACGCCAGCCGGAGCTCTATGGCGATTCGGGTCTCTCGTGTATGCCCTCTGGCAGCGGGTACAGATGCCGAACCGGCTCCACTCGTCGTGGCGCCTACTCGCTTTCTTCTTTTTCGCCAACCTGCCGACTACGGGCGCGGTAGTAGTCACTGGCGACCTTTTGGCGGATGGCTTCCGGGTCACCGTCAAGAATGAATCGGGCCATTTCCCTCCAGTCGAAGGACGCGGACTCATTGGCCATTAGGCGAAAGACCGGCTCCAATTGCTGGCCGCTTGCCCGCGCTGTTCTCCGTCAGTGACCCGCCTGTTGCACTGCACGCCTTTCTCGTCCTGCTGGCTTACACTCTGGTGCTCGACGTCGCTGCCTTCTGGCTCTTCCAGCGCAGGGACGTGGCAGGGGCGAGGGGAGAATGATCGTCACAGTACTACCCTCACCCGTTGGGAATTCTTCAAGCTCCGTAGAAGGTGGATGCCGTGGATACTGCTCGGCATCGTCGTCGTCATCACGCAACTCGGTCTATGGGGCAACTATGCTGGCTATCACAACGAGTCCATACAGCCGCTGCTCAGCAGTTCCGGCACTTCTTACTCGTCCAGCACGTAGACAGACGACGGGACCTTATCTAATATAGTTAAGACGACCCACACGGTTAGCTTTGTGTGTAGGGTGACGGGGTGTTTGAAAGATGAGTTTGGCGATGATGCTTCACATGATGCAATCAGCCTCCTTCGGAGTCTATGCTGTGGACATGACCCAGACAATAGTATTCTGGAACTTTGGTGCCGAAAAGATACTCGGACATAGGGCGGAAGATGCAATAGGAAGGAAATGTTACGAGATCTGCAACGGCTTACCCATTCAGGGATCAGAACCGATCTGAATGCTAGGCTGCCCTTCTATCAGACTAGCCAGAGCAGGAAAAGTCCCGTTGATAGCTAATGTGCGGATGCTCTGCGCCTCGGGCGAGCGAAAAGCGGTTGCAGTAACCCCACTAGTAATACAGTTGAATCAAGGACACATGCACAATATCCTGATTCACGTCTTCTACGAGCGGAGAGATCACGGTCAAGAATGGTTCAGAAAGCTTGCTATGGGCATCGAGAATCTGTTTGAGTCACTTGATCCTGATAGCGAGGAAATCAGCATGCTGACTAGCCGTGAGCAAGAGGTGCTGCGCCTAGTTGCCCTGGGGTTTAAGACAGAACACATAGCGAGCAACCTCACGATCAGTAAACACACTGTCTTTAACCACATTCGTAACGCTCGTATCAAGTTGCACGCTAGTAAAAAACTGGATGCGGTGTTGATTGCCCTGCATAATGGCCTGCTCTAGTGTTCTGTATCCAAAGTACGCTGGCAGAAGCGGGTCACGCTGGCCAGGATTTGGTCAGCGGTCTTGGTCCATACCAAGGGCTTGGGGTCTTCGTTGGTGACGTCCAGATAGCAGTAGATGGCAGCCTCCAGTTCGGCGCTGCTCTGATGCACGCCCCGGCGCAACTGCTTTTCGGTGAGCAGACCGAACCAGCGCTCCACCAGGTTCAGCCAGGAGGCGCTGGTGGGCGTGAAATGAATATGGAAGCGGGGCCGCTTGGCGAACCAGTTCCGGATCAGCGCCGTCTTGTGGGTGGCGTAGTTGTCGGCAATCAGGTGCACGTCCAACTCGGCGGGCACCTCGGACTCGATGGCATCGAGAAACTTGCGGAACTCCAGGGCCCGGTGGCGGCGGTGGCACTGGCCAATCACCTGACCGGTCCTGGCGTCCAAAGCGACGAAGAGGGATGTGGTGCCGTGGCGCACGTAATCATGGGTGCGCCGCTCGGCCTGGCCCGGACGCAGGGGCAAAAGCGGCCTGGTGCGGTCCAGGGCTTGGATCTGGGACTTCTCGTCCACGCACAAGACCAGCACCCGGTCCGGCGGGTTGAGGTAGAGCCCCACAATATCCCGCACCTTCTCGATGAAGAGGGAGTCCGCCGACAGCTTGAAGGTCTCGGTGCGGTGGGGTTGCAGCGCGAAGGCACGCCAGATGCGGCTCACGGTGTTGTGGCTCAGACCGGAACGCCGGGCCATGGACCGGGTGCTCCGAGCGACCGCTGCGCGGTTGGTCCAACAGGCCGTCCAGCCGTTATTCCAGGAATCGGGAACGCCATTTCCCCATCGTGTCAACGCATACCCGCAACTCGGCGGCCACCGCAGTGTTCCTCCGGCCATCGGCACAGGCCAGAACGATTCTGGCCCGCAGGGCCAACGCCTAGGCCGTCTTGGGCTGGCGGGTTCATTGTTCCAAGGTTTCCCGTTCGGCGCCGTCTAGGGCCAAAGGCAGGATTGGTCTGCCCCTGCCCATATTCATCCTCCCTTTTTGCCAAGTAGTCAGGAGGATATACCATAGCCGGTAAACATGCGACTAACTTTGGTTACACCACACACTAGCAGGCTGCGGAAAAACGATCCTGTGAGGTAGGATATTACGACGACAGCGTGGGCGACTGTTCGGTCGCACCATACCCTCCAGAACATCCTCAGATTGAAGGCAGTGGCCAACATAGTCCACTCGGCCGCCACATTTACAGTGCCGCGCAGCATGAATCTCCGCACTCCGAGCTGTTCTTTGATTCGGATACCGTGGAGCGGGGAACACCCGTCGTCACGGGCTGTTTCTCTGCGCTGGCCGCTGACGCTCCGCCGTATCCCGCCTCCACCTGGGCCAGACGCCGCTCCCACTGCCGCAGCGCCCCCGCGTGTTCGTCTTTGAACGCCTTGATCTCGCCCTTCATAGTGGTCCGCATCTCTCCGAGGCCGCTGGCGATCTGCTGCTCCAACGCCCCCATGCGCTGCTCCAGGGCTTCGATGCGCTCCTGCTGGGCCGCCATCGCCGCCTTCTCCCTGGACAGCAGCTGCGCTTCCAATGCGGTCCGCATCCACTTGGAGAGGGCTCCCCGTCCCAGACACGCCTTCACCGTCCGGGGATCGACGCCCAGAATCTCCCCCGCCCCTTTGCGCTGATGCTTCCTCACCAGGTCGTGAAGCAGCGCCATGAGCCTTAGCTCGTGCAGGTCCTCGATGCTCCTCGTTCTTTCCAACGGCCTTCCTCTCGAACTCATAACAAACCCCTCCTTCCCTGCAACGATGTCGTTTTGGCCGATTTTCGTGCAATGAGGCCCGTTTCCACGCCTCGCAGCGGTGTCGGTCCCCACTGCGGACTCTGCTGCCACCCCCTGGAACATGCTCTGGAGCCAAAGTGTTCACTGTTTCCGTCCTGTAGGGGCTGATTTACCCCTGATTTAGCTTGCTCAGGACCCCGACTTCCCTTTTTGGAACAAACTCAAATCTCTGTACACGGCTATGACATCACAGACGGCCCCCTCTTGGGAGGGTCTTATAAGGGGGTTCATCGGTGAACGCCCTTATAAGGGATTACGCCCAATCTCCGGGGCGCTCACACTGAAGGAGAACGGGCGTTCGCTCACAAAGATGAACGAAAGGCCAGTGGCTCCAAACGACACCAACAGACGCAGCGCAGGCTCGGTGCAACCGGCCCACATGGTCAGCGTCGGCGTCACTGATAGACCGATATGGAAGATACCAAGAGCGAAGACAAGCCGAAGGGCTCCAATAGAGGCGCGCCGGAGCTCGGGGTGGTGAGCATCGACTTCAACCCTGGTCCCGATGCCCAGGACCGGCTGCGCCGCCTCTTCACCCTGCTCGTCAAGTATGCCACCAAGGACAAGCTCCCTCCCTCCGATGCGGACTCGCCCTCGGAGGATGACCCCATCGAGGACGAAGGCTGATGCAATCCATCCAGTCCCTTACGGTCATCAGCCTGGGCGGAGGCGTCCAGTCCTCGGTCATGGCCCTCATGGCAAGCCAGGGAGCATTCGACGCCATCCCCGACTGCGCCATCTTCGCCGACACCCACTGGGAGCCTCCCACCATCTACACCCACCTGGACTGGCTGTCCAGGAATCTGAGGTTCCCCGTGTACGTCGTGGACAACGGGCGCAGCCTGCGCGAGGACGCCAAGGCCCTCACCAACCACTCCTGCAACCGGGGCTTCATCGATCTTCCCCTATACCTCAAGGGACCTGCCCGTACAGGAGGGCGGAACGGACAGAGCGACGGCATGGGACGGCGGCAATGCACCGAGCACTGCAAGATCAGGCCAGTCCGTCGGAAGATTCGGGAGCTGCTGGGAATCAGCATGGGGCAGCGGGTCCCTGCGGACACGACCGTCGAGCTGTGGCTGGGCATCTCCACCGACGAGGCCATCCGCATGAAGACATCCCGTGATAGGTGGATAGAGAACCGGTACCCCCTGATCGAAGCAGGCATGTCGCGAAGCCATTGCTTGGATTGGTGGGAGGCGCGTTACGAGCGGCCACTGGAGCGTTCAGCCTGCATCGGCTGCCCCTACCAGTCCCGCCGGAGATGGGTCGAGACGAAGCGCAGATGGCCGGAGCTGTTCGACGAGGCGGTGGAGATCGACGCGAACATGCGGGGCAAACTGGCCTTCGCCAAGGAGCCCTACTTGCACCCTCGTCGGATTCCCCTCGCCCAGGCCGTCAGACTCGACGAGGCGGAGCTGGGAGCCGACCGGCACCCGGACGGGTTCGGCAACGAGTGTGAGGGTTACTGTGGCGTCTGACGGGGCGGACAGCCCGTTGACCATGCCGCGGCATTCGCGGTAAAATGCTGGGTAGAGGTTGGCCCAGCGATGCTGCAAACACCCCGGGCCGTGGCTCCACCTGAACGAAGCAGGTGATGCGATGTGATTGTACTACTCGCAGACCCGCTCCCGACAGGAGGCGGGTCTTTTTGATGTTCAAGGAGAAGGAATAAAGGAGGAAATCATGGCGAGAACCAGGACACAGAGACAGGCAAATGGACAGAGGGCGGCCATCTACGCCCGCGTATCGGACAAGAGCCAGGCTGAGGACGACAAGACCTCCCTCTCCGAGCAGACCAACGAGATGGAAGCCTACTGCGAGGCCAAGGGCATGACTATTACCGCCCGCTACCAGGAGGTGGGCAGGGGCTGGTCCAAGAAGCGCCCCAAGTTCCTCCGGATGCTGGCCGACGCCAAACGCGGGCGCTTTGACACCATCGTCTGCTGGAAGTCTGACCGGCTCAGCCGAGGGATGTACCCCGCCGCCGCCCTCATGGAGGTCGTCGAGGCCCACCAGATTCGGCTGGAAGCCGTCATGGACTCCATCGACATGAAGACCTTCGGACTCATGGCGGCCATCGGCAAGATCGAGCTGGACAACTTCCGGGAGCGGTCCACTATGGGCAAGCGGGGGACGGCCAAGCAGGGACGGGTGCCCACCGGCGGCCTCCCCTACGGATACCGCATCGGGGACGACGGCAGGCCCGATGCGATTGAGGAGCAGGCGGAGGTTGTGCGCCGCATCTTCCACATGTACGTCCATGAGGGGATGGGGTCCCCGTCGATTGCCGTGCGGCTGACCGACGAGGGAATCCCCACCCAGACCGGCAAGATGCTGTGGCTTCAGTCCCGCGTGCACCACATCCTGTGTAATGCCACCTACGCGGGTACCTGGGTCTACGGCAGGTACCGCCACATCTCCACCGAGGACGGAATGAAGATCTACGACCAGCCGAGGGACACCTGGATTGAGATCCCGGTCCCGCAAGTGATCGACGACGAGACCTGGGAGCGGGCGCAGGCGCTGAAGAAGCAGCGGAGTAGGAAGGCCAAGAGGAACACGAATGTCCTCTACCTGTTGCAGCACCTTCTGAAATGCGGCGAGTGCGGCCACAACTTCCATGCAAGATGCACCCGGAGCACCACCAACGTTCGCAACGGCAAGAAGTACCGCTACGACCTTCCCACTCCCAACCGATACTACATGTGCAACGGAATGCAGAGTATGCGCCTGCGCTGCCGAGAGCGTCCCTACATCCGGGCTGAGCGATTGGAGGAGCCGATATGGAGCGAGGTGAAGCGGGTAATCCAGAACCCCGACCTGATCGTCGCCGGTATCGACACCCTCGATTCTCCAGAGGGCGGCGGATTGGAGGAGGAGATCGCCCAAGCCGAGCGAGACCTGCGGAGCATCCAGATGGAAGAGGACCGCGCCATCAGGCTGTTCGTGTCGGGGAAGATCACCGAGGCCCAACTCGACCATCAGCGCAAGTTCATCACCGAGCGGCTTGAGAGCGCCAGGGCGAAGCTGGACGATTACCATGCTCAGGAGGTGGGCGGAGCTGAGAAGCGGCGGCTGATGGAGGCTGTCCTAGCCTGGGCGAGGAATGTCGGCCAGGGACTGGACGAGTTGACCCCCGAGCAGCGCAAGGAGATTCTCCAGATGATCGTGGAGCAGGTCGTCATCGACAGGGACAACAACGTGGACATCACGCTGGCTATACCCATCGACGGTGATTCCCCTGAGCCTGAGTCCGTCGCAATTGCGTCTAAAGAATCTTCGTATTGAAGTTCAGGTTAGCTCGGTAGGTGTGGCCCTCACAGGGCTGGCAGCCCCCCCCCTGTGGGGGTCCGATGCGCCGTGCGGCGGGCCAATCCAGCCAGCGCGGTTTCTACTCAGAGGACTTGAAGAGTGCTATGCGATTGCCAGCGATGTCATAGAATATGGCAATCGAGCCGAATCCTCCGGGAATCTCTGTGGGTTGCATGAGGGCGGTGCCGCCCAGGCTTACGGCCTTGTCAAGATACGCTTGGAGGTCGTTGACCATAACGGCGACGGAAGGATGGTTGGGCGGCATGCCTTCTGTGTGCTGGAAGATGCCGCCGCCAATCCCTCCAGATTCCTGCTGGATGAAGCGGTAGTTGGCCTCCTCGTGATGGTCGATTTGCCAGTCGAACATCCCGGTGTAGAAGTCGGCGAGCGACGCTGCGTTGCTGCCTCCAAGCTCGAAATGTACCACCGGCGGAGCGTTCCCCTTGGGCGGCATCTGCCCGTCCCATTCCGGCGGTAGTGAATACAACCCTATGGTGTTGTCAGCAGGGTCCACGAACATGGCGATGGAGCCCATTCCGGGCGCTATCTCCATCGGTGGCATGATGGCATTCCCGCCCATACCGGCCACCTTATCCAGGGCCGTTTGAAGGTCGTCAACCTGCACATAGAAGGTAACATAGCTGCGCGCCGGCATATCCTCAGTAGTTGGATACACGCCGCCACCGATGCCGCCCTCATTTGCGGACACCAAACTGTAGTTGCCAATCTCTTCGCCCTGCACTTCAATATTCCATCCGAACAGGTCGCTATAGAACTGCCGCAGAGCAGGCCCATCCGGGCCGGCAATTTCAAAGTGCACTACCGGGTTCCCCATGGTTTACCCCCTTCAGAGTTAAGAATTTCCCTACGTCACAACGTACTACTAGGTTCTACAACGTGTCAATCTAGTTCACTAGCGAATTGCCGGTGCACGAGCTTCCACTGTCGAGGGCGTTATCCAGAGGCGAGACCGTCCGCGCGGAAGAGATAATTTTCCACGTCCCGGATGGGTGGAAGATCACTACTCTGGTCAATGCGACACCAACACACTCAGAATCCGGCGCGATCGAATCCGCAGTCGGTGTTATCCAGGACATGACCCCGATTGCGGACGTAGAACGCCTACGCAATGACTTCCTAGGGATACTCTGAACAAGTCTGGGCATAGTAGCATAGAGAATAGCACTGTGTTCGGGGAGATAATTGATGGACCAGCCAACATTTGCGGACTTGGAATACGAGAGGAAGAAGCGCAAGACCCGCCGGGAGATATTCCTGGAGCGCATGGATGCTCTGATCCCGTGGGAACAGATGGAAGAGCGCATCCGTCCGTTCTATCCCAAGGCGGGCCGAGGCCGTCGACCATATGAGTTGTCGGCGATGGTGCGGATACACTGCGTGCAGTTGTTCTACAACCTGAGCGATCCTGGCATGGAGGACATGCTCTACGAGGTCGAGTCGGTGAGACGGTTCGTAGGGTTGAAGCTGTCGGGCCCGCTGCCGGACGAGACGACGATTCTGAACTTCCGCCATCTGCTGGAAGAGCATGAGTTGGGGCAGAGTCTGTTCGAGGAGATCAACCGTCATCTGGAGTCCCAGGGACTGCGGCTTCGGGAGGGGACGATCGTGGACGCGAGCATCATAGAGGCGCCGTCATCGACGAAGAATCGTGCGGGTGAACGAGACCCTGAGATGCACCAGACGAAGAAGGGGAACGAGTGGCGCTTCGGGATGAAAGTACACGTAGGCGCTGACGCTGAGACGGGAGTGGTACACAGCATGACTACGACGCCAGCTAACGTGCATGATGTGACAGAAGCGCACCGATTGCTGCACGGTGGAGAGAAACGAGTGTGGGGGGATGCGGGGTATCAGGGAGTGGACAAGCGGTTGGAGAATCGAGAGTTGGATGTGGAGTGGCGAGTGGCGATGAGGCCCGGCCGGCGACGGCACCTGGAGCCTGGCAGCTACGAGGCGTTGGCGGAGAAGCGCAAAGCGTCGGTCAGGGCGAAAGTGGAGCATCCGTTCCTGTACGTGAAGCGGCGCTTTGGCTACGCCAAGGTGCGCTACCGAGGGTTGGCTAAGAACGCGCAACGGCTGGCATTGCTACTGGGGCTGGCCAACTTGATGACGGCAGAGCGCCGTCTGGCGGCATGAGAGGGGCGCAGTGCGCAAATCACGGCCGGGAGCCGCGATGGCTCAGAAAAGCCGCTTCGAGGCAACAACAGACACGGTCTGAACGCCTCAACCACCACCTGGAACGTGACAAAGATGCCTGAACATCTCCAAAGAACGGAACCACTCTGCCCATCCACGCTTGCGCCGAATTGTTCAGAGGTTCCCTAGATTTTAATACGTTGCGCTTGTCGGCGGCATTCATCGGGCCTTGTCTATCGCCAGCCACCGGAACGGACCGTCGACGATTTACGTCATTAATTATGAGAAGCCAGAAATCACGAGCCCAAGGAGGAGACTCCAATGCGTAGCAGAGTTGGAATATCGACTTCGATAGTAGTAGTCTTCTTGGTCCTGGTGGCCGCGGCTTGTGGCGAGACGACTGCAACACCGACTTCCACGCCGCCGCCGGAACCGACTCCGACCGAGCCCGCGGCTCCTTCCACCGCTAAAGTGACCGGCACTGTGACATACCGCGAGCGGATCGCGCTTACCCGAGACGCCGCAGTCGAGGTCAAGCTGGTCGATGTTTCGCGAGCGGACGCCCCCGCGATCACAATCGGAGAGCATATCATTTTCAATCCTGGACAGGTGCCGATCGACTTTGAGATCGAGTACGACCCTGCCGAAATAGACCAGAGGTTCACCTATGCCGTCCAGGTAAGAATCACGGACGGCGGTAGGCTGGCGTTCATAAACGGCACCAGCTACCAGGTCATCACGCGAGACAGCCCGACGCACGTCGACATGGTACTGGTCAGGGTGGGTGCAACCGCGCCACCGGAGCCAACGATGGCCGAAGTGCCGGCGCCTATCGACAGCGTGGAGATCAACATCGCCGAGTCCTTCCCACCGCAATACTTCGTCGCAGTCAAGTCTGGGCTGCCCAACGCGTGCTACGAGTTCGACAGGTACGAGGTCGATCGGGACGGCGAAACGGTCCGGATCACAGTTACGAACCTGAAGCCTGAAGAGCCGATGATGTGCGCGGAGATCTACGGGACCGTGGAGAGTAACATCGCCCTGGGCATCGACTTCGACGGAGGGAAGACCTACACGGTGTACGTCAACGACGTGACCGAGACCTTCGTCGCCCAGGGGACAGGGGCCCAGCCCGAGCAGCCGGAAGGGCCGACCATGGTCAGCGTCCTGGCGCCGGTCCAAAGCGTGGAGGTGAAGGTCTCTGAGTCGGCCCCGCCCGACTATTCGCTGACTGTCCTGT
Source organism: Dehalococcoidia bacterium (assembly GCA_965249025.1). GTDB lineage: Bacteria > Chloroflexota > Dehalococcoidia > Lucifugimonadales > CAYTFF01. Next base: position 1,052,521 of record OZ252215.1, read on the forward strand.
CGACTTTGCCACAGGGCACGTCGTGTTCGAGTTTCGATGGCTACGAAGTGGACGGAGGCCAGACAACATTTTCCGTGACGGTCACCAACCTCGAAGTCGCGCCGGGGCAACTCGTCCCCTGCACTGCTGACTTCGGCTATACCGAGACGGAGATAGCCCTCGGCAGCGACCTTACGGCCGGTGAGACCTACACGGTGGCCGTCAACGGCGAGGTGACCAACTCATTCCTCGCGCGCGACGAGCGGACGACGGGGTGGGTCGTGCAGGCCTCGCCCATCGAGACGGTCGAGGTGGTGGTGTCCGACGCAGAACCTGCTCAGTACTCGCTGAATGTTGTGTCGAGGCTTCCGCGCGGCAGCAGCTGCTCGGCGTTCAACGGCTACGACATCGTCCGCCAGTTCGCCAACACCATTGAAGTAGGCGTTACGCACCTAGAGGTGGCAGAGAATAACGTGCCCTGTACGCGTGACCTGCCCGTCGTGGAGACGGAGATACCGCTCGGCGCCAATCTAGTCTCCGGAGAGGAGTACACGGTGACTGTCAACGATCAATTTAGTGAGACCTTCACGGCTCGATAGTAAACCGGCCGAGCAAGACAACAGGTCCGTTTGGACTTGGCGATTCCAGTGTAAGGGGGACCGGACTCGCCGGTTCGATCATGGGTAACGTGCTCGCGGCCCGGTTACGGTGACTCTGGGACATTAGCCCGGAAGCATCCTGTGATGTGGTCGTTGACCATGCCTACCGCTTGCATGTGGGCGTAGCATATGGTGGGCTTGGGGGGACTGTACGCAGTACCAGGTTTGACCTTGTGTTTTCGTTGTAGCGACTATGGGACCTTCTACAGCCATTATCGCATCCTTTAGTCGCCGCCGACACGCCCCGCTATATCTCTCAAGTCCCCCTCGACAATCGTCACGGCGTCTCCCTCATAGCGGCAACTTCAGAGCAGAACCCTCGCTATCCGGGCCAGCCTCCCGCACTGGAACGACCAGTTCCGCCCCATCGTTAGCGGGGCTGTCAACCAGGGAGGAGACTTCGTATGCCTCCATCTCGTCGGTGGTGTAGGGAGTCAGGACTCCTGCAAGGGCAGGGTCCTGGATGTCGTGGTCCAACCAGAGGGGTCTGGGCACCAGGTCGTGCCTAGTCCCGTTTCGATCCAGCAGACCTCTTGACTGGACGCAAGGATTCGTAGCACCGAATCCACTCTTCCATCGGGGACCGGCTGACCGCCTCTCCTATCAGGCTCAACGGCAGATCTTCGAGCCTCCTGAACCGCACACACGACTTGCCCATGTCCAGCTTCTTCCCGGTGGCCTTGTAGTTGTCGACGAACCACCGCTCGCTTTCGGCGTCTGCATAGATGTTCATGAGGTGGACCGAGACATGGTTCTTCTCCGACGATATCCCTGCATAGCTCAGGGGATGGCCGTTATACGTCTCGGGGTATCGGGCGAGCGGCACTACGTAGGCGATCATCCCGAAATCCATCCTCTCCTCGTACCCATCCGGGAGGTTGGCGAGGATGACGTCACGGACTGCGGAGACGGCCTCACGCCGCCCCGGTGTCAATTCTTCTAGATACTGTTCGACCGTCTCTGCGCTGCTCTTCACGATTCACCTTTCCCAAGGCGGTTCGATAGGATATCGAGCCCCCTTTGATGGCCTAGCCTTGCAACGTTTGGATGACGCCGAAGATATTACCCTCCGGATCGAGGAACTGACCCACTTTGATGCCCTGGCCGGGCACCTCCTGGGCCTCTCCTACTACAGTGCCGCCCAAGGACGCGGCCATCTCAAGAAAGGCTTGAGCATCGTCAACCTGGGCGTACAGGCGCACACCTGGCTGGTCGTTAGCGTCCTCAGTTTGGTACAAACCGCCGTCAATGCCGAGCTCGCCTTCTTTGGTGCTGGCCACACCATAGTTCATGGGATTGTCGGCGTCGATGGACCAGCCGAAGAGCTTGGAATAGAAGTCCCGGACGTTGCCGGTGTCCTTGGATGCTATCTCAAAATGAACAACTGGATTCGACATGTAAACCTCCTAATTGGTAATGTTCTGTCTTCCGCCCTGTAGGGGGGATCATCCCTGGGCGTCTAGTTTCCCCCAGTCCTGTTCCTCTGCCCACTGCTCGAAGGTCCGCCATCCCACCTCCGGGTATTCCCGTCGCAGGCTGGGGATGTCGGCGCTGTATCCGACTTCATCGAACCACTCGTACATGAGGGCCACGTCCTCGCTCATCGCGCGGGCCCCTGCAATTGGCGTCTGAACGAAGTCGATGGGATGCCCAATGACACCTGAGAGGACCTCCGCCGCCCGTTTGCCCGTTAACTCGTCCGACGCTATGTCGAATCGCTTGCCGGTGAACCTCGAAGGGTCTTCTAGCGCCATAAGCACGAAAGACGCAATGTCGCCGACCGGTATCTGCTGCAATGGACGGTCCGGCGGCATCGACATGGAGAGGCTACCCTCGGCCAATCCCGGCAGCGTCCACGGGCTGAGCAGGTTTTCGCAGAAGTATACCGGAGCGACTATGGTGCTCGGTATGCTGAGCGACTCTATGTGCCGCTCAATCTCGTACTTGCTTTCAAAGTGGGGAACCCTCGTCGACAGATTTGCACTGGCGACGGAGGAGAAGACGAGGTGTGCGGTCCCGGCGGCACTTACGGCTTCCGCGATGTTCTTTCCCTGCTCGACCTCCCCCTCGGTTCCCGACTCGAAGAAGGTGGACATGGCGTACACGGAGTCCATGCCCCGACAGGCCCGCACCACCGACTCACGATCCTCGGCGTGGCCTACCGCCAGATCTGCACCCAGTCTTGCCAGCTCTTGAGCGGCAGGAGAGTCCGCGTTGCGCGTGAAGGCCCGAACCCGATGCCCCTTGCTCAACAGCACCCGTGTGACAGCGCCGCCCTGCTGTCCTGTCGCCCCTATTACGAGGATGGTAAGCCCATCTGTCACTACCGTCTCCTACTTATGTTACGGTCACATCCGGCCCATCCAGCTACGCTGCCTTCCAAAGTTCGCGCAACCATTGTCCGTCCCGGATGGCAGCGTAGGCAACGCTCTCCACATCGACGAAAAAGAGGTGGTATTGGGCATGGCTTTGTCCTTCATCCCTGCCTGGACTCCAGCCTATCTTCTCGTATAGGGCGACCTCGCAGCGATGACGCACTTCAGTGTCGGTTACCTCCATCGCCCTACCATAGACCTTGAACTCGCCTTCGGTGCCGTGCCGGTCTGACACCGCGTTATGGATCGTGCACCTCATATCGCGAAGCAGGTCGAGGGCCTTCCTGGATCGCCACATCATGCCAAGGTAGAGATGCCCGTCTGTGATGACGTGTTCGACCGGGCTGATTCGCGGCCAACCGTCGCCCCTGATCGTGCCGACGAGCACCAGGCCCGGCTTGTCAAATAGCTCCTCACCCAGAACTGCTAGCTCTGGACGCTCGCTTTGGAACTGAGCCCATTTCATAGAGTTGGGCCCCTTCGATCGCACGACGAGGAATTCGACTTGTGGCAGCCATCGCCCAAATGCAGACCGGTCTGGACCTTCCTAGTCTCCCTGGATGCTATCTCGAAATGGACGATTGGGCTCGCCATGCCTACCTCCGAATTAGTATTTCTCCTCCATTGCCAATTCATCCTAATGAGGCCAACTTGAGGGCGCAGTAGCGCCCCCCTTGACGGGTGGCATCTCTCGAACGACTACTCTTTCTAGAATATCACGCTTTTGCAGAATGTCTCGTAGCCATGACTTGTGGCCCCAACGTCGTCGACGTTCCTGGTCTTGATCCTGGCGGTATTGTTTGCGGTGACCGGCATATACCGCGCCCTGGTGGTAGTCACCGATATCCAGAATGGCCACTTCAACCGCTTGGTGGTCAGACCGGCAGACGGGCTGGTGTTACTGTTGGGACTAGTGATTGCCGACTTCGCCCTGGTAGTCGGCCTCAAGGTGCCGGAGATCATCATGTCCTTTGTCGCCGGCATGGGATTCTGGTGGGGGCCGTCTCAGATGTGGGCGTCGTCAGTGTCGGGCTCGCCCTGGCTGCTCTGAAAAGCCGCGCCACCCGCAAGAACCCGAGCAGGACTATCCGATGGCTAAGGGCGCAGAGCTCTCGCGTATCGACTTAGAAACCCGTTTTATCTTCCCTAAATGGCTGAAGGAGGCCGTGGCTGCTACGAAAGAAGGTCGAGAGAGGGCGGTGGCCCAGCATACTAGGGCGGGTGACAACCCCTTGTCCCTATTCGTTAGACATGCTGATCTACAAGGATCGGATTGCCGTCCGGGTCCAAGGTCATGAAGCTGGCTGGCCCTGTAGAATTCTCATCCGCTTCACTCGTTAGGCTCACCCCCTGGGCCTTGAGCCGCCTCTGCAGCTCGCGCACGTCCATAAAGGAATCAATTGGCCTACCTCCAGCGTCCCAACCTGGGTTGAAGGTTAGTATGTTCCCCTTGAACATACCATGGAAGAGGCCTATGGTGTGAATGCCGTTCCTGAGAATCTGCCAGTTCTCTGAAGGGTCACCTCCGACGACCTCGAAGCCGAGCTTCTCATAGAATGCCTTGGAAGCTTCTAGGTCGTTTACGGCCAGGCTAATTGAGAATGCACCGAGTTCCATATATCCCCCTCAAGTGTGGTCTGCTGGCGTCTAGCGGTTGATCTCTACAACATTACTTACAGCCTGCCGCTGCCAAGGCCAACGGCAATGGCAACGGCCGCAGCGGGTGGGGCTCCTGCCCCGAGTGTTCGGGTCCCCTAGTCTTTCAGGAGGGCTGTCTCATGTGCCGCGAATGCGGCTACAACAAATGTGGTTAAGGCCGGCCGGGTACCGCCCACGCCCGCCGGCTGCATACTGCGGAGGTTGGAGCGTGCCCCCTCGCGTCTCCAACCTCCGCTTCGATTTTCGTTGCGGGGACCATCTGGCCGTAGACCGGCGAGAGCCAACGCGGCCGCACTTCCCGGTCCGCGCAGACCCTTCCGGCCGCTCCCCCGGACAGGCCCATCTGCATGCGTTCCGGCCCAGGAATGCTAGCCCTTGGATCTGGGCCGATAGACCATGTTCATGTAGCGGTCGCCGCACTGCAGCTCACTGATCATCTGAGCCAACCGCTTCTGCTGCGTCTCCCAGCGCTTGGCCCCCGTTATCCACCCCACGTAGTCGTTCCGCTGGTAGGGAGGGCGGCTGCGGTACGCCTCCATGAGCCCGTGCTCCCTCAGCGCGTTCTCGACGAACTCCGGCATCTCGTGCCAGGGCCGTTTCAATGGACACATCATCGTTTCCCCGGAGCGCAGCTGCAGCGCACCGCAAGCGGGCTGCATGGACCGGCTATTCACCCGCGCCCTGCCCTTCTTGCACCGGTCCCAGCCGCCCTGGTCACTTGCTGACCTGCACAAACTCCTAGCCGGAATTACCCATATCAAACCGCCTGGGTCCAAGCAAGGTACCATCCTCGACGAGAGCCATCTTAGTATTCCTCATGAACGCCGTCAACCATCCCATCGAGCGTACAAAACCATCTGTCGGCGTGGTGAACTGGCGTTCGATGGGCAGCGGAGGTGGCTTTCACCACGTTTGCACTCCCTTCGAACTCCTCCAGGCACGCACCTCGCCCTTGGTTGCCTCTCTTCACCTCTGATGACCTCAAGGATATTCGCTACCCTGGTGCTGGATGGAGCCCGGCGATACGCTCCAACACTTGCCGGAATATCTCCCGGGACACTGCCACCTCGGCAAGTTGAAACACCACCCTCCTGGCATGCCGCATCAGACGTCCACCCATCTTGATGAGCTTGGTCTGAACACTTCGCAGTGACCAGTGTTTCACTGACTCTGGCAAAGTCAGCCTTCTCATGAAGTTGCCCAGGTTGTAGGCCAGTACAAACAGCCACAGCCTCACCTGGTTAGCAACGAACCTGTGACACGAGAGCCGCGTCCAGTTCAGGGTGTATTTACCTTCCTTGACCCACTGCTCGGCCGTGCCCCGCCCGTTGTAGTAGTGGGTTACGCCTGCCGGGGTAGGTTGAGGTTGGTGACGACGAACCCGACCCTCGGGAATAGCTCACCCTAGTGCCACTCCACCTTGGCGACCACACGCCGGGGAATGTCCCAGCTCTGGGCCTGGTAAACGAAGTCGTGATACCGGACTACGGGCTTCTTAGGTGGCCTGCCCACGGGCCGCTTCAGTAGGTGCCGGATGTTTCGTTGTAATACCTCGTTGGCCGGAAGCCGCATAGCGAAGCCAATGTCCCTTGACTCCAGGTACTCGTACACCTCGGGCTTGGCAAAGGCAGCATCGGCCCGGAACAGCAGCCGGACTCCTTTCTCCTGGTATCGCTCCACGACTGGATCCAGAACCTCCCGCCACCGCTCAGCGCTGTGGACGTGCCCGGTCGAAGCATTGCACCTTCGCAATCTTCGAAATGGTTGAACAGGAAGAGTGGGTGATAGCATACGGACTCGAAGTGGCCGTTATAGGCGACTCCCTCTTGCTGCCCGTGCACCGGGCTCTCTGAACTGTCCATGTCGAGGATAACTCGCTGGTGAGATGTGTGGGCTATGGCCGTGTCCACCCACTCAACATTCAGGCGCGCAAGCCCTTCCAGGTTCTCCTCTTCAGTTAACACCTCAGTCTCAAATCGGCTCATAGTGTTGGTGCTGGCTGCCTGCTTATCAGTACCTTGCCACCCGACGGTGACCCGCATAGCCGGGTCTTGGGCCAGCCGTTCAGCGTCGTTGGTGTCCTCATAGCCAGCGAGACGGCTATACACTGATTGTCTGAGCAAGGGCAACAGCGGGTGTTGCACGTTGCGGCCGGTGCGGCTTTCATGGATATAATCGTTGGCTGTCTCTGTGAGTCCCAGAGCGGCCTCAAGCTCGCGGCATGCCAGGAGTCCGGCGTCCGAGGTGATGGTAGCGCCACGAAAATCCAGGCGGACTCTGCGGTCGAATTGGAGCTTCAAAAGGGTGTCGGAGCTTTCACCCATTGGGTGCCTCCAGCGAGATTGCGGTATCCAGAACTAGATCCCGCTACCTCGGCCAGTCTAGCACCCACACTGCCCATAATGCCCAGGTATGCGGCTCAAATAGGCAGCACTCTTACCGGATTACGACGCACCCACGCGGCTGATCTGGGAAATGTGGGCTTAATTCTTCTCGTTTCTATCCTAGGCCCCCGGTAACGGGGGTTCGAACCACGCAGGTTTCGTGAGCAATCGTCGCTGTCAACTGGCTTCAAGTCCAACCGCCCATGTATACCTGATCTTTTTGTTTCGATTGAATAACCGATATCCTTGCCCAGGAGGTAACCCGTGGGATGCGGGAGGCAGCGTCCAGGGGCTTCTGGGTGGCCAGTCGGGTGCTCTACGGCTACACCAAGCTCATGGTGCAGGACGGGGCCAAGAAGCGCCCCACCCTGGAACCCGACCCCGCAACCGCTCCCGTGGTGAAGCGCATCTTCGGAATGGCCGAGTCGGGCAAGGGGATCACGGACATCGCCCGGACCCTCAACGACGAGGGCATCGCCAACCCCACGGGCAGGCTCTGGTCTGGGGAACCAACGCCAAGGACAAGGCCGAGCCGGTGCGGATGGAGAAGGCATTCCCCGCCATAGTCTCCAAGTCACAATTTCGGCGGGTGAACAAGTTGATGCGCTCCCGTGCGCCCAAGAGAGTCCATACCCGCCGGGTCGGCAGCTCCTATTTCCTCAGCGGGCTGGTCAAGTGCAAGCGGTGCAGCCGGGCGCTCTCCGGCCAGGACTCCAAGTGCGGGAAGTTCTCCTACTACGTCTGCCAGTCGCTGATGAAGCGGGGCAGCGGGGCCTGCGACGCCCCCAGGCTCAACGCCAAATACTTCGAGAGCCTCATCGTGGACCAGATTCGCTCCAACATCCTCACCGAGAGCAACATCCGGGACCTGGTGAGGCTGGTGTACGAGGAGATGGACGGCGTAGCCCACGAACAGCGCCAGAAGCTGGAGACCATCGAGTCGGAGCTGGCTGAGGTGCGGCGAAGGCCGGACCGGCTCTACACCCTGGTGGAGACCACTGATATGGAGATGGCGGACATCCTCCCCCGCATCCGGGAGCATAAGGAACGTCAGGAACGCCTTGAGATCTCTGCCGAGGGCGCGCGGGCGATACTCTCTGAGCGCAGGGTGGTTCTGGACGACGTGAAGACCATCGCCGCCTTCGCCGAGGACATGAGCGACTTCCTGATGACCAGCGAAATCACCGAATCGAGGGCCTTCATCAAGTCCTTCGTCAAGGAGATCAAGGTCAAGCCAGGAAAAGCAACGGTCTACTACACCATACCCATTTCTCAATCAACACCAAAAACTGCGCTACTCTTGGGCAGTGGGCTTGAGTACAGTGGAAGGTAGAGACCAGGTGACTAGTGAGTAGTCACCTGTGCCCGATACGCTCAGCGGTGGGAATCTTCGTGTGGGCCAGCTTCCGAGTATTACAAGTAGCTTCTTGCCCTTTGGGGAAGGCTACGCCGCCGCATGGTGAACGCATAGTATGGATAGTCATTTGTCGACGCGACGTGCAGCTATAGTCACGTCCTCGCCCAGCGGGGGTTCTCCTCAATGCGTCACGACGCGAGCAGCAGGGGGCGAAACTCGTCTCTGGCCTGCTCGCAGACTTTTTGGGCCTCATCACTCATTACCTCCGATGAGACGAGGCACATGAGTCGCCATACCTTTTGGGTCTCAGGTTCTGATACGTGGGCTGCTGGGCGACGAGGCGCCGGTATCAGCGAGCACGGTGGCCCGGCTCAAGGAGAAGTGGCACGCCGAACTGGCCGAGTGGCGTCAACGGCCCCTGGATGACCTCGAGGTAGTGTACATGTGGGTGGACGGGGTCTACGTCAAGGCCGGCCTGGAGAAGGAGAAGGCGGCCATCCTGGTGGTGCTGGCGGCGCTCAGTGATGGCAGCAAGGTCGTTGTCACCGCAATGCCTGGTTACCGGGAGTCAACAGAGAGCTGGTCCGAGGTGCTCCGAGGCTTGAAGGAGCGCGGTTTGGAGTGCCCAAGACTGGTGATTGGAGACGGTCACTTGGGCATCGGGGGAGCTCTGCGCAACGTCTATCCAGAAGCAGCCGAGCAACGTTGCTGGAACCACAAGATCCTCAACGTGCTGGACAAGCTACCAAAGAGAGAGCTCGCTCAGGCCAAGCTGCAGCTGTGTCGTATCCCCTACTTACAGAGCCGTAAAGAGGCTGAACGGCTCAGGTCCATCTTCTCCACGTGGTGCCACGAACGCGCCCATCAGGCAGCATCTGAGGCCCTCGAGCGGGACTGGGAGCGAATGGTCACCTTCTACGACTTCCCCAGGGAGCACTGGCAGCATCTACGTACGACGAACCCGGTGGAGTCGCCCTTCGCCGCCCTGAGACTTCGGACCGATGCCGCCAAACGCTACAAGAGGGTGGACCGGGCGACTCCAGTGATCTGGAAGATGCTGATGATCGCCGAAAAAAGCTTCCGTCGGCTCAAGGCACCCGGGCTCATGAGAGACGTCTATCTCGGCACACTGTATATGGATGGCATGGCCATCGAGGCTACCGTTGAGGAGGTCGCCGCATGATGTTGTTTACACACCTATTGACGTAACCTCAACCAAACTTCTAAAACGTCTTGACAGAGAGTTAGGCGAATTGATAACCTAAACTCTTATCTGACACGGAGCGGGCAGCAATATGAACTCGCCAGACGAAGCAATTCGCGTCTGAAGACCGCTCTCCAAGCTGATAAGACAGAAGAGAAACCGCACTGAGTAGTAATTGTTGCCTGTCCACGCAAATAAGAACCAAGTCTCTATAACGCAGCGAAAGGTGGCACTTGGATGAATAAGAAAACCTTTCTCGCGGTCATGACTATCGCATTGCTGGCGATTGTAGGAACAACGGCAGTAATAGGCCAGAATGTAGATGAATCGCCGCCGGACTTAGACGTTGTAGATCTAGACCAGATCAAAGAGGATGTGATCAGGGACCTGTTCGACAGTACTGGCAAAATGATGAATCCGGATCGACAGCTAGCCGATGTGGCGAGGAATCACGAAGGCGGCTTCGGTGGCTACTACTTCGACAAGATTGACAAGAGCATCGTCTACGTCTACATGGTGGACGTTACCAAGACGGCTGCTACTGAGGCGGCCTTCCGCGCAGCATATCACGGCGATCGTGAGATCACCCAGATCATCCCTGTTCAAGGCGACTACTCTTTCGACCAGTTGTTCGAATGGTTCAACATCCTCGACCGAGCTTTGATCGAGAGCGGCATACCGCCAGCCAGGGCGTCGGTGCGAGAGATCGAAAACCGCATCCGGATTGGACTGTTCGATGCGGATCAAATCGACGACGCGCGCCGGATAATGGAGATGCTCGGTATTCCCGAAGGGGCTGTAGTTCTTAAAGAAGACTACTTAAAGCCACTCGCGGACAAAGACAGCGTGAGGGCAAAGTGGCGTCCTCTTGTGGGCGGGATCCAGCATGAAGAGGGTTGGTATACGGGCACCTGCACAATCGGCTTTGTTACAGAGCGAGACGATGTTGAGGGGTTAGTTATAGCGTCGCATTGCACAAACGAAGACGGGGACATAGGTGGCCTTGATGATGCGGATGTCCATCAGCCGAACGACCCGCTGTTCGGCAGTAACATAGTCGCCGAGGAGACGATTGACCCAGTGCTGACCAACATCGACCACGATCAATGCCCGAGTGGATCGTAGGAAATGGACCACCCTCGTGGGTAGATTGTATAGGCACCTGAGAGGTGAGAGGACATTCTATTCATCTCCGAAGCGAAGAGGCTCCCGCCGTGGGCAGTTTGATGTGTCAGAGCCGTCCATGCCCGAGCTCTCGCATAAAGATGGTTTTACATTCAACCCGTACGCACTAGATGTTATAGGCCTAGGCATGTATTTCGGTCTCAAGCAATGGGGAAGGACTGAAGCTGGACAATGCAACTACATCAGTATGCGCTATCTGTCACCTTCATACGAGAACCCAACTAAAGCCGCCCAACTTGAGCAGCGCGATTTGGCGGCGTCCAATGTAATGCCCGATCCTCAGTTGTCAGATGAAGGGCGGCAAGAGGCCCTATTGTCATCCCATCAAAGCCTATACGCCGTTGGACATAGAGAGCTATGGTTCCGCCATATGCATAAGCGGACTATCACCCTTGGAGCCCTTCCAACGACCTCTGTGGTCTTAGACTCCTGGAAAGGCCCAAAGCATAGCTATTGGCTATTGCGAGCCTTTATTGATGAAGTCGAGTTCCTGGCCCCGATGTCAGGGTTTGGCGAGGAGGAAGCTCGTGCTCTTCTAGAACGGCTTGCTCCTATCACAGGCAACGAGCGCCTGGCTGAATGGCATGACAGCGAGCATCGAGACTACATGAGTCGAATCTCCTCCTGAAAAGCCTGACCGCCGGTTCGGACATGCCGCTGGCTGGCTCGGACACACTAGTTCTGGAGGCTCTATAATGAGGTCCCCTGGTAGTTCAGGATGTTCGCGCCTACCTAGTGAGCACGATATCTTCACCATGGACCAGCAAGTAACTGGTCATTAAAGAGAAATCATGAAGCCAAGACATCTGATATACATCATCATTTCTCTGCTAGTGCTTTCAAGGGTTGCGGCTGTTTTCCAGGTAGCTGGGCCAAGTGTGTCGTCGGACGCCGGACGTGCCGACACCTCAACGATAGGTGGTCACCAGGCACCCGAAGTTACTTTTGAGCGCCTCGTTGAGAAATCTGACCTCGTGGTCTTAGGTGAGATTATGTTGAAGAGCAGTGGACTGGAATCTTGCTGTCAACAAATCGCCACCCGACTTTCTTCCGATATGCCTCCACCTGTCCGCCGCGTAGACACCCTAACGTTTAATGTTCAAGACACGTTTAAAGGGAATAGCTCTTCTGAATTGACGATCAAGGTACAAAAGCCGGGGGGCAATATCATACGCAGTGGTGATGATGAGCTTGCACTCTTGGAGTTTGATGCCGGGCAGGCTTATTTGCTGTTCCTAGTCGAGCGAGATGGACACTACTTGATCCAAGGAGTGTCCAAAGGAAGATGGGTCGTCAATGAAGGAATGGCAGAGCAGACAGGCACAGGTGTTACATACGATGCAGCACAACTACGTGAAATGGTCGTTTCCAACAGCCAATAGTGGAGTGATTTGATAGGCAAGGCCAAGGTCATTTAGTTTGGAGGAGGCTCCGCTCCGCCTCGTCGTTTTATTGGAAGGGCGCGCCCATGAACCCTCCTGAGTGTTGTCAATCAGCAAAACTGGGACACTTTGGGACCAGAGAAGATTGTTATTATGAAGATCTAGGAGTGAGTCCCCTGAGGGTCCTGTTGTAGTGTCTTCGCCGTTCGATCGCCTGGACCTGCACCTCCCTCTTCAACCACGTCGCCGCGCTGAGCAGAGTCCACGTCTGGGCGCGCCGTTCCACCTCCCCAAATGCTTGTCAAGCTCTCTTTTTCTCTCACAACGAAGCGGTCAAGTTCTCTCACAACCTTCCATAACAGCCCCAACCCAATAAATTCAGCAGCCGTAGCGGGCGACAGATGCTGGGATTTGCAGCGATGTCTGTGGAGGAGTCACCAATTTTGGACAAAAGAAAAGGGCCGCACATATGGATGGACAGCGGACCATCTCCGCAAAGCACAAAAGGCCCCTTTGTTTATCTAAAGGAAGAGGGAGAGCGGAGCAGCCTCGTTCTTCGTACGCCGCTCTTCTGCTTCTCCGCCGGTTCCTCGGCCATGAACTCCGCCCAGGAGAACAGAGAGAGGACACATCTCGGCCAGAGTGGGTATCGATAACCAACACCGTGAAGCTGCGACGAGAGGTGAAGCGTCTGGCCTACGTATGCGACCTTAGACCAGCGCGTCGTGAAGCCGAGGTTTAGTTGTGTGAGTCATGCCGCAGGCATGAGGAGATGGCCAGAGTGCTGGACGCACTCCATCCAACGAACCGTGCTGCGGACGAAGGGCTTGGTCACTCCACCCTGGCAGCGATTCCCTCTTGAGTGACCGTCGGGAGCGCAGAGCTCGATCCTTTCCACCGAGCCTCGGGCAATAGCTTCGGGGCACCGACGCCCGAAGTGTTCACTTTAGTTCAACGAAACTCTAACCACCACCCTGAAAGCGTCTACTTCCGCCACAAACCCAGGGTGAGGACACGACGCACCCACCGCAGCAGCTCCCGCTTGGCCCGTGCCCTCTGGGTGTCGTACAGCACCGTCCAGCGCCAGGATAGCTGCCCTCTCCTCCAGTGCCCCGTGAGCGGCTGCTTTTCAGGTGGCAGGGTCAGCCCGTGATTCTCCAGCATGGCCAACTCCAGCTCCAGGATACCCTCGTAATCCACCAGCCACGACAGCCCCTTCCCCCTGCTGGGGTGGCTGGCCCTCAGCTTTCGCCACTCGTCGATCAGCGACCACGCCGCACTGAAGACCTCTGCGTCATCGGGAGCAGGCTCGACGGTCACCAGCTCGGGATACCTCGACGGGTCACACCCGTCGCCACGGGCTGCTTCGCCGTGTTGGACGCAGCCGCCCCACTCTGAGTGCCCTGGGATGCCTCCAGGTTCGTCACCCGCCGCTCCAGTTGCCGGAGCGCCTGGGAGGCGTCCTCCCGCAGATGCTTCACCTCACCCTCGAAGGCTGTGCGAGCACTCCCAATCTCCTTGGTGAGCGTCTCCACCATCTCCTTCAGCTCGCCGAGCTCCTCCCGTTGCCGGGCAGCCGCCGACCCACCTCCTGACAGCAGCGTTCGCTCCAGGGCGACTGTGACCCGTGTAGGGTGTCAGCGCAATTGGACACTATTGAGGCCTAGAAAACCGAAGAGGTTGGGGGTGTGGTAGAGGCTCCTTCAGAGGGGTAGATTAACCCTAAGTGAAAGGAGTCATTGATGACCCAGGTAGAGGATCAGGCCAGTCAAGCTGAGGAGCGAAGCCAGGAGACACGAAGCTTCGTGCGTCAGGTCCGTGCAGCGACCCGCCGTAAGTATACCCCCGAAGAGAAGATCCGTGTCGTCCTGGAGGGCTTTCGCCGGGAGGTCACTGTCAATGACCTGTGCAGGCGAGAGGGGATCAAGCCCCACTCCTACTACGCCTGGACGAAGGAGTTCATGGAAGCTGGGAAGGAGAGGTTGACTCGGGACAGTGTGCGTGATGCGACCCGGCAAGAGATAGAGCAGCTCAAGCGGGAGAACAGTGAACTGAAGCAGCTGGTGGGTGAGTTGTCCCTGGAGTTGCACCGCTTCAAAAAACAGCTCTGCCGCCCCTACACGACAACGGCACCGTCGCATGAGCGTAGTGGAACAATCGAAGGTCGTGGCTGAGGTGGAGCGACATGGTAGAGGGAAGAACAGGCGACTCAGGGAGCTTGGCATTTCCAGGAGCACGTATTATTGGTGGAGGTGGAGGCACCGGCAGGGTAGTTGGGAGGGTACGGAAGGAACTGAGAGGCCCTGGAATCGCCTGCGTCCAGAAGAGGAGGCAGTAGTGCTGGCGGCAGCCCGTGTGATGCCGACCTGGCGAAGCCGGGGTGGGTTCAGCACCAAAGTCCACGTGAGCGTGGATGGGCTGGGCAACCCATTGAGATTCCAACTCACAGGGGGTCAACAACATGATATCACCCAGGCAGAGGCATTGATCATTGATTTTGAGACTGAGCACGTGATCGGAGACAGGGGATATGATTCAGCCGATTTCCTCCAATTGATCCTGAGCATTGGGGCGATACCTGTAATACCACCGCGATCAAACCGAAAGACCCCGCGAAAGTACGATGAGCATCTTTATCGAGAGCGCCACCTTGTGGAGTGCTTCATCAACAAGATCAAGCACTACCGACACATCTTCTCTCGTTTTGACAAGTTGGCCTCGCGCTATTTGGGCTTCCTGAGTTTCGTCGGCGCTCTCAGCTATGGTTAAGATGAAATGTCACCAGAACCTAGCTATTTATGGGCTTAAAAGCCTTGTACGTTTGGCAGATAGTCGTGTAGCCTTGAGTTGTATTCCGCACTTGGTTTGAAGTCAGCTCGGCGGCACACGCCGCGCACGAACCTAAGGAGGCGGCACATCTTCTATGCGTTCTAGCTCCCGGTCCCAAAGATTGGCCATAGCGGCGATGGTCACTGTCTTGGTCTTGCTGTCGGGGTCCACCATCCCATTGACCACGTCCGCGCAGATTGAGGCCATCCCCCCGGAGCAGCCATCCGGGCTGTCCACCGAGGCCGGCGACTCCCAGGTGAGGTTGAGCTGGGCTAACCCCCAAGATTCGACGATAGACAAGTACCAGCTATGGCAGATTGCCGAAAGCGCAACGCTCATTGCCGCCAACGCCGATTTGGACGATCAACTCGGGGATTCTGTCGCGGTGGTCGGCGGCACGGCAGTGGTCGGGATGCCCGGGGACGACGACACTCAGAACAACTCCGGGGCAGTCCTCGTGTTCACTCGTGATTCCAACGGCGACTGGAGCCAGGCGGCGAAGCTCAAAGCCGGCGATGCCGGAGCGGGTGATAACTTCGGCACTTCTGTAGCGCTGGACGGGAACACCATGGTGGTAGGCGCGTTCTGGGACGATGACAACGGCTCGAAGTCCGGCTCGGTCTATGTCTTCACCAGAGTCTCGCAAAACGCCGCTTGGAGCCAGGCGGCCAAGATCGTCCCCGCCGGCGTCGTTGGGGGCGACGAGTTCGGACATTCCGTAGCGGTGGACGATGGCACCGGGACCATCGTGGCCGGGGCATGGTGGGACGACGGCAGGGACACCGACGGCAATCCCGTCGCTGAATCCGGTTCGGCCTACGTCTTCACCGAGCCCACCGGCGGTTGGGGCGACTGGGACGCCTTGAGTGACGATGCCGAGGCCGCTTTGACGGCCACGCTCACCGCCACAGACGCTGGGGCGAACGACTACTTCGGCCATTCCGTGGCAGTGGACAGTGACACCGTTCTGATTGGGGCGAGCGGGAGAGACGGCAGCAAGGGTGCGGTGTACGCATTTACCAAGCCCGAGACCGACGGCGGCTGGACGGGCACCTTAGAAATCGACACTGGTGACGCGACAAAGCTCACCGCCGGCGATGGCGCTGACAACGATTTTTTGGGTGCTTCCGTCGCGATCGACGATGGCACTGCCGTGATCGGGGCGATCGGGGATGAAGCGAACGAAGACGACGGCGACGACACCAATGACCTCACCAATGCCGGTTCCGCTTACGTTTTCATCGAAGGTCCTAGCGGGTGGAGTCAGGCGGCCAAGCTCACCGCCTCCGACCGCGAGGTCGACGAGCGAGACGACAGCCAGTTTGGGATTTCCGTAGCGGTGAGCGGTGACATCGTCGTTATCGGGGCGGATGGAGTCGACCAAAGTGCCACCGAGACCAATTTCGGTGCGGCCTACGTCTTCACCAAGCCCGCCACCGGCTGGGCCGACAATACCGAGACGGCCAAGCTCACCGCTTCCGACGGCAACACTAACCACGATTTCGGCTCTTCCGTCGCAATAGACGGTGACACGGTCGTGGTTGGAGCGGAGGGGAAGGACAGCGGCGAAGGCGCGGCCTACGTGTTCGACATCGTGGACTGGGAAGACATCGCCGGTAGTAACGCGGGGACCACGTCCCACATCGTGACCGGTCTGACCAACGACATCGACCACACCTTCCGGGTGCGCGCGGTGGACGGCGCCGAAGCCAGCTATCCGTCCGCCTCTGTGGCAGGAACCCCGAAGGCAGCTTCCTACGCTCCGGTCAACCTCTTAAACTTTTCCGTCGCGCAGACTGGCGACGGTGAGGTGGAGATGACGTGGGACGCGCACCGCTACCCGCTGACCGTCAGTGGTTATGAGTACAACCAGGACGGTGGCGATTGGGACGCCATCACGGGGAGCGATTCCAGCACCCATTCCCATACCGTCACTGGCCTGACCAAGGGCACCACGTACACCTTCGCTGTACGCGCCGTCAACGGTGCCGGTTCAACCGAGTCCGACTCCAGGTCCGTAACAATAATCGGACAGTCGGCGGTGCCCGACTCATTCACCGCCGTCGCGGGCGACGAACAGGTGTGGCTCGGCTGGAGAAGTCCCGCGGATTTCACCATATCCGGGTACGAGTACCGGCAGAAGGAGGGCACCGGCGCCTTTGGCGTTTGGCAGAAAATCCCGGGGAGCAGATCCGGGACCACCTTCCATATCGTGACCGGCCTGAGCAACGACACGTCCTACACCTTTCAGGTCCGCGCCGCGAACGCTGCCGGGGAGAGCGATGCGTCCCGCGAGCAGCCCGCGACGCCGGGGGCGGCGTCTCCGGCCCCGGGCGTACCCGAAGGCTTTGCCGCCAGACAGACCGGCGTCGGCCACGTGGAGTTGACGTGGATGGCGAGTTCCAACCCGTTGAACGTCACCGGTTACGAGTTCAGACAGGACAACGGCTCTTGGACCACCATCTCCGGGAGCGATTCCCGCACCGTCTCCCACTCCGTCACTGGCCTGACCCAGGGCGTCGCGTACACCTTCCGGGTCCGCGCCAAGAACAGCGCCGGCAATGGTGCCTCCTCTGGCACCGAGTCCGTGATTGTCGTCACCAAACCGGCGGCGCCCGACTCATTCGCCGCCAAGGCGGGCGACACCCAGGTGGGGCTGACCTGGAACGACCCCGGCAATGCGTCCATAGCCAAGTACCAGATCTTCCAGTTCCCTGAGAGCATCATCAAGTTGATCTCCAGCGACCACGATGACGGAGACGAGTTAGGGTGGTCGGTCGCCGTGGACGATGACACCCTGGTGATTGGGGCCCTCGGGGACGACGACACCGAGAATCTATCCGGTTCGGCCTACGTATTCACCAGGGTTGCCGGCGACTGGACCCAGGCGGGCAAGCTCACCGCCATCGATCCCAAGGTGGATGCCGGCTTTGGGCATGCGGTCGCCGTGTATGGTGACACCATTGTGGTTGGGGCGTACGAGGAGGACCACACCGACAACAACAACCCCATCGACGATGTTGGTGCGGCGTACGTCTTTACCAGGCCCGCCACCGGCTGGGCCGACATGACTCAGACGGCCAGGCTCACCGCCGGCTCCGACGCTGCGGCCGACGACCAGTTCGGAACTTCGGTGGCAGTGCACGAAGACACCATCGTGGTCGGGGCGCCCGAGCAAGGCTCCAACGCTAAGGGTTCAGCCTACATCTTCACCAAGCTAGCCAACGATTGGGCCGACATGACTGAGACAGCCACGCTGAGAGGCCAGTCGGACGGCGACCGGTTCGGCCGTTCCGTAGCGGTGTACGGCGACACAGTCGTTGTGGGAACGCCCGAGGAGGGCACCAACGACCGAGGGGAGGCTTATGTATTCACCAAGTCCGCCGCCACGGGCGTCTGGGACGATTGGAATAACAAGAATGCAAGTAACGCAACTGCCAGTCTGACTGCACTTGACGGCAGTAGTGGCGACTACTTCGGTCGGTCGGTCGCGGTGGACGGCGACACCATCGTGGTTGGGGCGCCCTACAACGACTACGACGACCCCGACGATAACGCCAACGACGTCAGCAACTCCGGTGCAGCGTACGTCTTCACTAAGCCCGCCACCGGCGGCTGGGCCACCGACACCGAGACCGCCAAGCTGATTGCCTCCGAACGCGCGGAGAACGACCAGTTCGGATTCTCCGTCGCGGTGGACGGCAACACCCTCGTGGTTGGTGCGGACCAATACGACAGCAACCGCGGTTCAGCGTACGTATTCACCGAGCCTCAAGGCGACTGGACCGATACAGAAGGTACGGACCCGCTCACGGCCTACGATCGCCGTCAGAACGACCGGTTCGGCAACTTCGTAGCGGTCGACGGCGACACCGTGTTGGTTGGGGCGGTCGGGGACGACAGCGATAAGGGTTCGGCCTACGTGTTCGGCACCGGTCAGTGGGCCGACATCCCCGGCAGTGGAGCGGGGACGATCTCTCACATAGCCAAGGGTCTGCGCAACCACGTCAAGCACACCTTCCGGGTCCGCGCGGTGAACGCAGCAGGGGAGAGCGGTGCGTCCGAAGTGGCGGCGACGCCGGTGGCGGCGACCTTCGACCCCTCCCAACCCGCAGACCTCACCGCCACTCAGACCGGCGTCGGCCAGGTGCGCTTGGCGTGGACCGCGAGCACTGAACCGCTGACCGTCAGGCGTTATCAGTACAAACAGAACGATGGTAGCGGCTTCGGTAATTGGATCAACATCGAAGGAAGCGATTCCAGTACCGCCTCCCACACGATCACCAGCCTGGTCGGGCCTCCGCCCGACGTGTACACTTTCACCGTCGGCACCGTCAATGGTGGCGGTCAAAACGCCTCGGACCCCGAGTCCGTAACTCTAGAAGCCCAGGCCGCGGCGCCCAGCGAGTTCACCGCGGGGGTGGGCGACGAGCAGGTGAAGCTGAGTTGGGACGATCCTGGTAATTCGACCATAGCCAAGTACCAGCTCTCACAGATCGACACGAGCAAGCTGATCGCCGCCGACGGCCTCCAGGGCGACGAATTCGGATATTCGGTGGCGGTGGACGGCAACACCGCCGTGATCGGGGCGTACCAAGACGACGACGGCAACACCATCGGCAATGCCGGTTCGGCCTACGTCTTTACCAAGGTCTCCGGCGTGTGGGGCCAGCTAGCCAAGCTCACCGCTTCCGACGGGGACACATCCGACGAGTTCGGGTATTCGATCGCTGTGGACGGCGACACCATCGTGGTGGGGGCGCACCTGGACGACCACACTGACGGCGACGGCGACACCGATGACGACGAAGGCGCGGCCTATGTCTTCACCAAGCCTGCAAACGGCTGGGCCGACATGACTCAGACGGCCAAGCTCACTGCCTTCGGCGCCGCAGCGAACGACGAGTTCGGAATCTCCGTCGCTGTCGACGGCAACACCGTCCTGGTAGGAGCTCACCAATACGACAGCGGCAAAGGCGCAGCCTACGTCTTCACCAAGCCGTACACCGGATGGGCTGACAGCAACGAGACGGCCAAGTTCATCGCCTCGGACGCCGCGGCGAACGACGAGTTCGGAATCTCCGTCGCGTTAGACGGCGACACCGCCGTGATCGGGGCGTACCACGACGACCACACCGACGACGGTAACACCATCGGCAATGCCGGTTCGGCCTACGTCTTTACCAAGGTCTCCGGCGTGTGGAGCCAGAAGGCGAAGCTCATCGCCGTGGACGGCGCGGCGAACGACGAGTTCGGAATCTCCGTCGCGGTAAACGGCGACACGGTGGTGGTTGGGACGCGTCAGGACGACACCAGCAACGGTGCCGCTTACGTATTCACCGAGGTCTCCGGCGTGTGGAAGCATGTAGCCAAGCTCACTGCCGATGATGGCGCGGCGAACGACGAGTTCGGAATCTCCGTGGCCGTGGACGGCGACACCATCGTGGTGGGGGCGCACCAGGACGACGACAAAGGCGATCTATCTGGCTCGGCCTACGTCTTCACCCGGGACTCCGCCGGTGGGTGGCGCCAGAGGGAAAAGCTCACCGCCTCCGACGGCGAGGCGGGGGACCGCTATGGGTATTCCGTCGGGGTCAGCGGCGACACCGTCGTGGTTGGTGCGTATTCGGATGACAGGAACGAGGCCAATACCGGTGCGGCCTACTTTTTGCGCATTCCGGGTTGGACCGACATCCTCGATAGCGCCGCGACGACCATCTCTCACATCGTTACCGGCCTGACCAACAACGTGGAGCACACCTTTCAGGTGCGGGGCGTGAACGCCGCAGGCGGGGGTTCGGCCTCGGCCCGCGCCGGTGGTACGCTCACGTTTGCGATACCGAACCGGCCCACGGGTTTCGCCGCGGATGCGGGCGATGCCGTGGTGGACCTGAGTTGGGTTGACCCCGAAGATTCGACGATAGACAAGTACCAACTGCTCCAGATTATTCAGGGCGGCAAGCTGACTACCGCGTCCACCGACGACCCGGTGGTGTGGGGCGACGGGTTCGGAATCTCCGTTGCGGTGGACGGCAACACCGCCGTGGTCGGGGCTTATAAGGACGACGACGCTGGCGCTGATTCCGGTTCCGCCCACGTCTTTACGAGAAGCTCGTCTATCGCTCCGTGGAACTGGGCGGCCAAGCTCACCGCCGATGACGCCGCCGCGAACGACGAGTTCGGAATCTCCGTGGCGGTGCACGGCGACACCATCGTCGTGGGAGCGCACCAAAACGACAGCAACAAAGGCGCCGCCTACGTCTTCACTTGGAATTCGAGTAACAGTAAATGGGAACAGAAGGCCAAGCTCACCGCTTCAGACGCCGCCGCGAACGACGAGTTTGGAATCTCCGTGGCGGTGCACGGCGAAACAGTGGTCGTAGGAGCGCACCAAAACGACGCCGATGACCAAGACAACAACGAAGGTGCGGCCTACGTCTTCACCAAGCCCGGGAGTGGCGGCTGGGCCGACGCCACCGAGACCGCCAAGCTCACTGCTTCCGACGCCGCGGCCAACGACGAGTTCGGAATCTCCGTGGCTGTGCACGGCGAAACAGTGGTCGTAGGAGCGCACCAAAACGACGCCGATGACCAAGACAACAATGAAGGTGCGGCCTACGTCTTCACCAAGCCCGGGAGTGGCGGCTGGGTCAACGCCACCGAGACCGCCAAGCTCACCGCTTTCGGCGCCGCGGAGAGCGACGAGTTCGGAATCTCCGTAACGGTGCACGGTGACACCGTCGTGGTCGGGGCGCACAAGTACGATGTCGGCGTCGGCACCGAGAAGGCTAACGCCGGTGCGGCCTACGTCTTTATCAAGCCTACCGGCGGTCCTTGGGCCGACGGCACTGAGACCGCGAAGCTCATCGCCTCCGACGCTATGAGAGGAGACGAATTCGGGATTGCCGTGGCGGTGGACGATAACGAGGACACCATCGTGGTCGGGGCCTACCTGGACGACGACAATGGCGACAATGCCGGTTCGGCCTACGTTTTCACCCAGGATTCTAACGGGTGGAGCCAGAAGACGAAGCTCACTGGGCCCTCCCGTGGAAAGGGCGACTGGTTGGGGTACTCCGTTGCGGTGGCCGGCGACACCGTCCTGGCTGGGGCCTACGAGTCCAACATCAGCGGCCCCGATTCAGGTGCCGTCTACCTGTGGGTAGTCCCGCAGTGGGCCGACATCAACGGTAGCGGACCGACGACCACGTCCCACACCGTCACCGGTCTGACCAACCGGCTCGAGTACAGCTTTCAGGTCCGCGCGGTGGATAAGGTGGAAGGGGCCGGTGCCGGACCGCCCTCGGACCCCCTCAGGGCCACACCGCTAAAGCCGAATCCAGCGGATCCGACCGGGCTCTCCGCTGTGGCCGGCGACAGCCAGGTGAAGTTGAGCTGGGGCGATCCCGCCGATGCGTCCATAACCAACTACCAGCTATGGCAGCATGTGCATAGCCAAAAACTGATTGGCCCCTCTCGTCATCCAGACGATGAGTTTGGGTATGCCGTAGCAATGGACGGCGACACCGCCGTGGTTGGGATGCCCGGGGAGGACGACCCCACAAATTCCGGCGTCGCCTTCGTATTCACCAGGGACCAAGGGACCGGTAAATGGAGGCCGAGCCCGGTGGCCAGGCTCAGAGCCAGCGATCCAGGTACACAGGATACGGATCAGTATAGATTCGGACTATCTGTGGCGGTGCATGAAGACACTTCGAATGGCGACACGATAGTGGTTGGCGCTCCCGACCACTCAAGCAGTAAAGGTGCGGTATACGTATTCAGCGAGCCCTCCGGCGGCTGGGCCAACGATGAGGGTGAAGACCACGCCACGGAAACGGCCAGGTTCCTAGCCTCCGACGGGACGGCGGGCGACGAGTTCGGGATTTCCGTAGCGGTGGACGGTAACACCATCGTGGTTGGGGCATACCTGGACGACGCAACCATTGGCGCCAACACGTTCACGGATTCCGGCGCGGTCTACGTCTTCACCAAAGGCGCCGACGACGACTGGGCCAACGATACAGATTCGGACGATATAGATAATGAATTCGACCACGCAACGCAGACACTCAAGCTCAGCGGGAGTAGCGGTTCCGACAATTTCGGCAGGTCGGTAGCAATCGATGGTGACACCATCGTGGTTGGGGCCAGTGGAGACGATAGTGGTACGGGTTCGGCTTTCGTGTTCAACAGCAATGGTGATGAGGTGGCCAAGCTCACCGCCTACTCTCGCAATAACAACGACAGATTCGGGCGGTCAGTAGCCATTGACGGTAAGACTATCGTGGTTGGGGCCTACGACGACGACCACGGAGGCGAAAATGATGCCGGTTCGGCCTACGTGTTCATCGAGCCTGCCACCGGCTGGGTCAACAGCCCAAGGACACAGACGTCCCAACTCACAGCATCCGATCACAGCAGTAACGACAGCTTCGGTCACTCCGTTGCGGTGCACGGTGAAACCATCGTGGTCGGGGCGGACGAAAACGGAGGGGGTGTGGCCTACGTCTTCACTAAGCCTGCCGCCGGCTGGGCCGACAATACTGAAGCGGCGAGACTCACGGAGTCCGATATCGATGGTGGGGACAGGTACGGAATTTCGGTGGCGGTCGACGGTGACACCGTCATGGTCGGGTCAAACGGGGAAGGGGAGGGCGTAGACGAAGACGGTTTCCCCGTCGAATGGGGAGCTGCCTACCTTTACGACATCCAGGTGTGGGCCGACATCGACGGAAGCACGGGAGAGACCAGGTCCCACTTTGCGACCGGCCTGACCAACGGCTTGGAGCACACCTTCGCGGTCCGCGCGGTGAACGAAGGCGGCGCAAGCGGCCCGTCTAATCAGGCGTCCGCGGAACCAGCGGCCGAGGCCTCGGCCCCCGCGAAACCCAGGAACTTCTCCGCCGTGCAGGTTGGCGCACGCCAGGTGCGTTTGGAGTGGGAGCCGAGCACCGATCCGCTGACCATCGTCACGTTTGAGTACACGAACGACGGCACAAATTGGCAAAAAGCCGTTGGGAGCCATTCCACCACCGTCTCCTACACCGTCTCCGATCTGATGGTGGGCACCACGTACACCTTCGCGGTCCGCGCCGTCAACAGCACTGTCGAAAACGATGGTAGGAGCGCTCCTTCCGACCCTTGGTCGGTAACAATAGCTGTAGCGCCGGCGGACGGGCCCACCGGGCTCACTGCCCGCGCTGGCGACGAGCAGGTGCAGCTGAGTTGGCGTTACTCCGGCAGCCAAACGTCGATTACCTGGTTCCAATACCAGCAAAAGACCGGGGGCGACTTCGGCGACGATTGGACCGACATCACCGGAAGCACAGCGGTGACCAGGTCCCACATTGTGACCGGTCTGACCAACGGCACCACATACACCTTCCGGGTCCGGGCCGTGAACGTGACCATCGGAAGCGACACGACCAACGAGGAGGACGCGACCCCGTCAGCGTCCGGCTCCCGCCCCGCCCGGCCGACAAACTTCAATGCCGAGCAGACCGGGGTCGGCCAGGTGGAGTTAACGTGGGACACGGCCGGGGCGCGCCTGACGGTCACCGGCTATCAGTACACGGCTGACGGCGGTTCCAATTGGAGCGACATCACCGGGAGCGATTCCGGCACGGTCTCGCACATCGTCTCCGGTCTGATGGTGGACACGATGTATACGTTTGCCGTCCGGGCCCTCAACAGCGGCATGCTCTCGGGCTTCTCTTCCTCCTTCCGCGACGTGACGATCATCGATGTGCCAAATATGCCCACCGGGCTCGGCACTACCAGCGGCGACACCCAGGCGACGTTCCACTGGAATGTGACGGTCGAAACCACGGATCGGCCGATAGACAAGCACCAGCTATTGCACCTTCCCCAGAGCAAGCTGACCGACGACGGTGCTGACGACGACGAGTTGGGGTATTCGGTAGCGATGGATGGCAACACCGCGGTGGTTGGGGCCCCGGGGAGCAACAGCAACGCCGGCGCGGCCTACGTCTTCGTCTTCACCGAGGCCGACGACGACGGTGTGTGGAGCCAAGCAGCCAAGCTCACCGCCCCCGTGCCTGCGACGGGCGACAAGTTCGGAACGTCTGTCGCTATCGACGGCGACATCATCGTGGTTGGGGCGCCCTACAAAGACTACGACGACCCCGATAACGACGCCAACGACGTCAGCAACTCCGGTGCGGCCTACGTCTTCACCAAGCCCGAAACCGACGCCAACGACGACCTCTTGACAGACTGGAAAGACTGGGACTCCTTCAATGACGAAGGCAAGGCCGCATTGACCGCCAAGCTCACTGCCGATGACGCCGCGGCGGACGACGAGTTCGGAATCTCCGTGGCTGTGCACGGCGAAACAGTGGTCGTAGGAGCGCACCTGGACGACCACACTGACGGCGACACCGATGACGATGAGGGTGCAGCCTACGTCTTCACCAAGCCCGGGAGCGGCGGCTGGGCCGAAGCCACCGAGACCGCCAAGCTCACTGCTTCCGATGGCGCGGCGAACGACAAGTTCGGGATTTCCGTGTCGCTGGACGATGATACCGTGGTGGTTGGGGCGCACCAGCCCCAGTATGAGGAGAACGGTGCAAACGTCGAGGTGGGGCCCGGTGCGGCGTACGTCTTCACCAAGCCTGCCAGTGGCGGCTGGGCCGGCAACACTGAGGGGGCCAAATTCACCGCCCCCGACGGCGCGGCGAACGACGAATTCGGGGTCTCGGTGGCCATCGACGTTGATGCCGTCGTGGTTGGAGCGCACCTGCACGATGTCGGTGCCAACGCCAATGCTGGTGCGGCCTACGTCTTCACGAGGGATTCGAACTCCGGCAAGTGGGGCCAGCCGCTCAAGCTCACCGCTTCCAATGGCCACGCAGACGATGGGTTCGGGAACTCCGTTGCGGTGGACGGCAATACCGCCGTCGTCGGGGCGTACCTGGACGACCGCGACAACGCCGCTCGTGACACCGGTTCGACTTACGTGTTTGCCCGGAAGTTAGGGGTGTGGAGCCAGACGCTCAATCTCGCCGGCCCCGGTCCCGACCAGAATGACCGGCTCGGATACTCCGTTGCAGTAGACGACGGTACCCTCCTGGCAGGCGCGCCTCAGGACGACAATGATCCCGGTTTTGCCTACGCGATGGACATCTCAGACGCGGAGTGGACGGACTTCGTCTCAACAGAATCGACCGACAACGGCGAGGATTACTTCTACCGGGTGCTCAATCTTACCAACGACCAAGAATATGCCTTCCGGGTGCGTTCGGTGAACGCCGCCGCCAATCGTCCGTCTAACGAAACCGTCGCGGCCACGCCCAAGAGTGCGAAACCGGGCAAGACCGATAGTCTGTCCGCTCAGCCAGGAGATTCCCAGGTAACACTCAGTTGGGATGACCCGCGCGATTCGTCCCTAACCGGATACCAGGTGCTGCGGCCTCCCGAGCAGACCAAGTTCACCGCCGGCTCCGACGGCGAGAGGAACGGAGCGTTCGGGGCATCGGTAGCAGTGGACGATGGCACCGCCGTGGTTGGTGCGCCCAAGCACAACGTAGGCAGCAAATCCAACGCCGGTGCGGCCTACGTCTTCACCGAGGTTGACGGTGTGTGGAGCGGCCCAATCGAGCTCACTGCCGGCTCCGATGGCGCGGAGAACGACTGGTTCGGGTACTCCGTAGCAGTGGAGGGCAACGTCGCCGTAATCGGCGCGTACCAGCACGACACCAACGATAACGCCGATGCCGGTGCGGCCTATGTTTTCATCAGGGACCCGCTTACCGGTGTGTGGAGCGAGCCAGTCAAGCTCATTGCCGACGACGGCGCGGAGAATGACTGGTTCGGGTACTCCGTTGCGGTGCACGGTGAAACCATCGTGGTCGGGGCACGCTGGCACAACGGAAAGGCGGGCGCGGCCTATGTCTTCACCAGAAATTCGATGACCCGTGTGTGGGGCAACGATCCGGACCCAGGGGAAATCCACAGGGTAGAGACGGCCAAGCTCACCGCATCCGACGGCGGCGCATTCAACTATTTCGGTCACTCCGTTGCGGTGCACGGTGAAACCATCGTGATTGGGGCGCCGGGATACAACGCCAATACGGGTGTGGCCTATGTCTTCACCAGGAATTCGATGACCCGTGTGTGGGGCAACGATCCGGAACCAGGGGAAACCCACAGGGTAGAGACGGCCAAGCTCACCGCTTTCAATGGCCACGCAGGCGATGGGTTCGGGAACTCCGTTGCGGTGCACGGTGAAACCATCGTGGTCGGGGCCCAACAAGGCGACGGAGAAAGGGGTTCAGCTTACGTCTTTACCGAGCCCACCGGCGACGGCGGCTGGGCCGACAACACTGAGACGGCCAAGCTCGCCGCTTCCGACCGCGAACTGGGAGATCATTTCGGAAACTCCGTTGCGGTGCGGGGCGGCTCCATCGTGGTCGGGGCGTACACCGCCAACATCAACGAATGCGACGAATGCGGCGAAGATCTTCGTTCCGGTGCGGCTTACCTCTTCACCAAGCCGGCCGGCGCAGTCTGGGCCGACGATCCGAACAAAGACTACAGAACGGAGTCGGGCAAGCTCACCTTACCCACCAACGAAGAAGAAAGGGGCGACGAGTTCGGAAACTCCGTCGCCCTGGACGGCCAGAGCATGGTGGTCGGGGCACCCGAGGGGAACGATGGCTTCGGTTCGGTCTACGTGTCGGACATCCCACAGTGGGCCTTTTTGGCCAGCGGAGCAGAGACCACGTCCGCCACCGTAGAAGGCCTGACCAACGGCGTGGAGTACACCTTCCAGGTCCGCGCCGTCGACTTCTATGGTGGAGGCCCGCCCTCGGACATCGCTCGGGCCACGCCCATGCCGGCACCAGATGCGCCGGCCAACTTCACCGCAACCGCGCAAAACTCTAGCGTCCGGCTCGCCTGGGACGACCCCGACGACTCCGGCATCACCCGGTACGAGTACCGTCAGTCCAGCGGTGACGGCAACTTCGGCCCGGCGACCACAATCCGCGGAAGCAGCGCGACGACGACATCCTACATGGTGAGAGACCTGATCAACCGCCTAACGTATCGGTTCCAAATCCGTGCGGTGAACGTGTACGGCGCAGGCGATTGGTCGCCCTCGTTGAACGCCACTCCTCGAGCGCCCAACCGTACCCCCTACTTCATTGGCGGTGACAGCGTCACGTTCACCATCGATGAGAACATGTCGCAGGGCACGCCCGTGGGCAGCGCCCTCACCGCGACAGATCCGAACGGCGATACGCTGTCGTACTCGCTGTCAGGGACCGACGCGTCTTCCTTCGGCATTGACAGCAGCACCGGTCAGTTGATTGTGAAGGAGCCGCTGGACTTTGAGACCCAGTCCGTCTACGAGGTGACGATCCGGGTCAGCGACGACCGCAACGCCAGCGACGACGTCGATGTGACCATCACGATAACCAACGTAGATGAGGCGGGGACGGTGGCCGTGTCCGCCGAACAACCGCAGGTCGGGACCGCGCTGGCCGCTTCCCTGAGCGATCCCGATGGCTCGGTGTCCAACATCTCCTGGCAGTGGGCCGCGTCCTCAGATGGTTCCAATTGGAGCGACATATCCGGGGCCAAATCGGACTCCTACACCCCGGTCGCAGACGATGTGGGCATCTACCTCCAGGCAACGGTCTCCTATACGGACCTTCATGGCACGGGCAGGTCCGCATACGTCGTCATGGGACGGCAGACCGCCCAAAGAGACCCATCCTTCGACGGCGACGTCCCATTACTGACCGTTGAGGAGAACACACCGCAGGGCACCCTCGTGGGAGAGGCCATCACCGCGACTGACCCGGACGGCGATATCCTGACCTACTCGTTGTCAGGGACCGAGGCGTCGTCCTTCGTCATAGATAGCGCCACCGGTCAGATCACCGTTGCCTCCGAGACCATGGTCGACTACGAATCCGGGCCTGCGACGTACACAGTCGTCGTCTCTGTCCACGACGGCAGAGACGCCTACGGCAACGACGATACCGCGATCGACGCCAGCATTGAAGTGAACATCGACGTCAACAACGTCGATGATGCCGGGACGGTGTCGGTGACCCCGGAACAACCGCAGGCCGGGACCGCGCTGGTCGCTTCCCTCACCGATCTCGACGGCTCGCTGTCCGACATCTCCTGGCAGTGGGCCAGGTCCCCAGACGGTTCCACTTGGAGCGACATATACGGGGCCAAATCGGACTCCTATATCCCGGTCGCAGACGATGTGGGCATCTACCTCCAAGCAACGGCCACCTATAGGGACGGACACGGCCAGGGCAAGTCCGCACACGCGGCCATGGAACGGCAGACCGCCCAAAGAGATCCATCGTTCGAAGGCGACGTCACACTGACTGTTGATGAGAACACGCCGGCGGGCAATCTGGTGGGAGACGCCATCACCGCGACGGATCCGGACGGCGATATCCTGACCTACTCGCTGTCAGGGATCGACGCGTCTTCCTTCGTCATAGACGGCTCCACCGGTCAGATCACCGTCGGCTCCGGGACCATGGTCGACTACGAATCCGGGCCTGCGAGGCACACGGTCATCGTCTCCGTCCACGACGGCAGGGACGCCTACGGCAACGACGACTCCACGATCGACGACCGCATTGAAGTGAGCATCGACGTTGCTGACGTCGATGAGGCTGGGACGGTGTCGGTGTCCTCAGAACGACCAAAGGTCGGGGCCGCGCTGGCCGCTTCCCTCACCGATCTCGACGGCTCCGTGTCCGACATCTCCTGGCAGTGGGCCGCTTCCTCAGACCGCGCGAACTGGCAAGATACGGCCGGCGCGTCTTCCTCCACCTATACGCCCGTTGACCTGGACGCGGACAAGTACCTGCGGGTCACGGCGTCTTACGCTGACGGCGAAGGTTCCGGCAAGCAGGCACAGGCCGTCTTGAGTAACCCGGTCCAGGGACTCCCCGAACCGGTCGCGACGCCGACGGTGGTCCCCAGCCCGACACCGGCGCCAATCGTGCCTGTCGACGATGGCGGAATTAGCCTGTGGTGGATCATCCTTATGGCGGCCGGGGCCGTGGCGGGCGCAGCCGTGATATACATAATTGTACGGAAACGCGGCCCGATATAGACCGGCGGACGCCCAGGTGCTGAAGCGACAGAGGGCGGTCTGGGCGCCGGCCCCGCGGGTTGAGAATGACGGCATAACCGGCGAGCCTCCTGAGGTGTTGTCAACCAGCAAAAGTGGGACACTTCGAGCCCCGAGAGATCTGGAGTCGGATGGAGGTCTGGTGAACTCCCTGTGGGTCCTGTTGTAGAGTCTTCGCCGTTCGATCGTTTGGGCCTGCACCTCCTTCCTGCGTCGTAGTATCTCCTCCCGCCTTCCCTTGAGAACATCCGAGGGCGTCACGTTGCCGAAGGCCTTCGTGCCGCTTTACTTTGTCCATCAGCACCCGGATGGTTCGGATGTCTGGGACCTACGAGACGTGGCGGACGTACATCCAGGGACCGAGGTGACGATCTCGTTCGACGAGAACGGCATGGGGGGCTCCTCGGGGTGCAACTCCTACGCGGGTCCGGTGAGGCTCGAAGACGGGTCGATCACCGTCGATGTCCACTTCTTCCACTATACGGCAAAGCTATGCGAGAGCCTGGATGGTCTGATGGAGCAGGAGGAGCGATACTTCGGTCTGGTGAACCGTCTGTCGCTGTACGGCATCTATGGCGATCGTCTGTTTTTGCAAACAGCCGACGATGTGTTCCTACTGTTCCAGGCCAAGTAGACGGCACTGAGGAGGAGCAACACAGAATGTCGGTGCACTGAGACCGACGGTGTTTGTCCTCACGGCGGGGGAATTGCTAGCTATGTCCACCGACCACGAGTAGCGGAGTTCCAAGTGTGGGGTTTTCCGCTACCCACTCCGACCCTCCCGTCAGGACTAAGTTGCTGGGTCTGAGAAGCTCGCATGGCCACCCACAATTCAAAAATGGTACTGTCTACCGTCAAGTCAGGCCCACCACACTGGAAAATCAAAACTGGATGCGTGATCAAGGACAAACCCAAACAAACGGCCCAAGGAGGATTTTGATGACAGTTACCGATGACCTGCTCGCTAATAACACTCGCTATGCCGAAGAATTCGACAAGGGCGACTTGCCCCCGGGGCTCGGCCTCGCGGTCGTGGCGTGCATGGACGCCCGCCTCGACACGTACCGCTTGCTGGGGATCAGTGAAGGCGATGCGCACGTTATCCGGAACGCCGGCGGCGTGGTCACCGACGACGCGATCCGCTCACTGACGATTTCCCAACGCCTGCTGGGCACGACGTCGATCATCCTCATCCACCACACCGAATGTGGCATGCTGACCTTCCGTGACGACGACGTGAAGGACGCGATCACCGCCGACACGGGCCTGCGGCCACCCTTCGCCCTCGAGGCGTTCCCCGATCTTGGTGAGGACGTGCGACAGTCGATCGCGCGGATCCAGGCAAGCCCTTTCATCCCCAACAAGGATGACGTGCGCGGTTTCGTCTACGACTGCGCGACAGGGAAGCTAAATGAGGTCGCATAAGTCCGTTTGCCCCCGGACGGTGGCTTTCGTTCCACCAACGTCTTCACTGAGCCTCGTGTCGGCTACCGGATGCCGGAGCTGAAGGTGCAGGAGCGGCTGGGAACCGAACCACACGATGGAAGAAGACTGACGCATAGGACATCGCATAAATGAATTATCGGATATGGGGAAATGCAGTACGCCGGATCGCCCAAGATACTTTGGAGCGAAATCAAGCCTACACCAGCGCAACTGACGATGGCTGCCCAGTTGGGCCTTCAAGTGACTGCCGACGACACGTTCGCCATGCTCGCTTCCAACATTCTTGAAGTGGTCGGTGATGCCATAGGTTGCCCTAGTCGCGAAGTGTCGGATCGTCAACGTGGGCTGGCGGAAGAGTTGGGGATCGATATTACCGACTGCAGTTCGTCGTCGGTCGCGTTCGTCAGAATCAAACAGGCGATAGAGATTGCGAACTCGGATGCAGCGAGGCGCATGGAACTCAAGCCCGGCGATAGAGTCGTCAAAAGAGTCAACAAGGCCGAGCGATACTTGCTAGAAGCGTTGGGAGAGAGATTAGAATCCTTCTCCAGGCAAATTCATGGAGAGGACGAGGTGTCCAGCATTCGTGAGGATGGCCAGGTCTTCTTCAAAGGCGGAGGGCAGGCGCCGGCCCACTATCTGGACAAGGTCACGGCTCCTGACTGACTGCTGAGAGGAATCCAAATCGAGCCCTAGACGTCACATAGCTCGACTGTCAACTGAAAAGTTCGCAATTCAGTACACGTAGGCCCCACCAAACTTGACGGTAGACAGAACCGAGCCGTTCAGGGCCATCTCCTCGGCGTCTCTCCCTGGTATGGGACTGTCGTCCGGCATCGGAATCGTGTAACGCACCACGGCGTTGTCGGGCATGACGACGATCTCCTTCACGAAGCTCTCGATAAAGGCCCTGCGCTCCGTCAGCTCGCTCTCGTTGAGGAACATGCTCATGTCTAGGGCGTAGGCCGTGATGGTCTCCACGTCGTCCAGGATCTCTCTGCGCTGGGAGAGGATTGACCTTGCCTCCTCCGCTGTGGTCTCAAGCCTCTCCTGCCGTTCCCGGTGCTCTCTGATGCGGGGTTTGAAGTCGTCGATGTCCAGGTCGGTGGTCTCCGCCAGGTCGTAGAGCCGTCCCAGCCTGCGCTTCACGTCCGCCAGCTCCGCCTCGATGGTTTCCAGCTTCTGCCGCTGCTCCTTTGCTACCCCGTCCATCTCCTCGTCCACCATCTTCACCAACGCACGGATGTTGGACTCGGTGAGCACGTTCTCTCGAATCTTGCCCACCACCTGCTCCTCGAAGCGGCGGGCGTTGAGCCTGGGGGCGTCGCAGGCCCCGCTGCCACGCTTCATGATCGACTGGCAGACGTAGTAGGCGAACTTCCCGCTCTTGGCGTCCTGGCCGGAGAGCGCCCGGTCGCACGCCTTGCACCTGACCAGTCCGCTCAGGAGATAGGTGCTGCCGACTCTCCGGGGGTGGCTCCGCCTGGGAGCGCGGGAGCGCAGCTTCCGGTTCACGCGCTTGAACTGGGCCTTGGAGACGATGGCGGGAAACGCCTTCTCCACGCGCACCGGATCCGCGTTGTCCTTGGCGTCGGTACCCCAGACCAGACTCCCCGTGTACACCTCGTTTCTCAGGATGATGTGGACGCCGTTCTTGGACCAGAGCCTGCCGGTGGGGTTGGCGATGCCCTCCTCGTTGAGGGTGCGGGTGATGTCCAGGATTCCCCTGCCCGACTCGGCCATGTTGAAGATGCGCTCCACCACGGGAGCGGTGGCGGGGTCGGGTTCCAGGGTGGGACGCTTCTTGGCCCCGTCCTGCACCATGAGCTTGCGGTAGCCGTAGGGCACACGGCTGGCCACCCAGAAGCCCCGAGAAGCAGACTCACGCATCCCCCTGACAACTTCCTGCGCCAGGATATCGGTTATTCAATCGACACAAAAAGATCAGGTATACATGGGCGGTTGGACTTGAAGCCAGTTGACAACGACGATTGCTCACGAAGCCTGCGTGGTTCGAACCCCCATTACTGGGAGCGTACCGAACTGCGAACTTGTTGCTGGGAGGTCTTCATCTGAGGACAGCGAGCTATTCAGCATATCTTACCTGTGGCGCAATGAGCACGGACAGGGCAGTCCCCGCACTTTGGGGCGCGAGCCGTACACGTCAACGCACCGAGGTCCAGTAGTGCCTGATTCCATTCGGCGGTCGCGCCCTTGGGTCCAGCCAACTGGTGCAAGTAGAGCCGTTGGCGCCAAGGTCTAGAGGCCCCCCCCATCAACCTTCGTGCAATCCTCGTAGTGTTTGTGTCCATCAGGACACTGCGACGTCCAAAGGCAAAACAGAGCACTGCGGACGCTATGTAATCCCCCACACCCGGTATGGCCACCAACTCTTGCCAGCTGTCGGGCACGTCGCCATCCAGCCTCTCCTGCACAAATGTCGCAGCAGAATTGAGGTTATCAGAGCGCCAGCGAAGGCCCAACGTGGCCAGTAAGGGTTGCAGCGTTTTCGAGTTATCCAGGAATTCTTGAGGGGTCCGCCCCAAGGCGAGCAATTCTTCCCCGACCTTGGCCACCTGCTGCGCCCTTGTTCGGTGGAGGCACATCTCAACCAACAGATGTTGCCAGGGACTCAGGGATGAACTCCTCCAAGGGAACTGCCGCCCACTGCGCTTGAACCACCTTGCCAAGGCATCTCGGAAGTGGCCGTTCGTCGTCTCATCCGTAGAGCCAGGATTCGCCATACACTCACTGGCCGAGTGAGCGTTGAGTGTCCGCAAGAGGGACGAGGCAATGGCCGATGCCAACATGGGAGGAACTGCATTCCCGATCTGCTGGAATCTGGTGGACGGAGGCCCAGCGAAGCGGAACCTGTCCGGAAAAGTCTGAATCCTGGCGGCTTCTCGAATGGAGAGAGTGCGGTTCTCTCGGGGATGAATGTACCAGTACCCATCCTTTGCGATATGCGCCGTGATAGTCCTCGACAGGTCATTGAAGGAAAGCCTGAGGTACTTGTCGTCAAATATGTCTGACCTGTACCGCCTGAGACATTCGGGGGTGTCCAGGTACGTGTCTCCAGGTTTCATGTGACTGTAAATCTCAGCGTCGTCCGGGCGAACAGCTCTCGTAATGTGGTCACGGATCAAATAGGACTCCTTGCCCCTCAAACCCCTTCGCAACAGCCTGGCCAGTGTGGTTGTCGGCGGGCCATCGTACAGCAGGGCCTCCTCACGTGAATCCGCCTGAACGACGGGAAGGTCTTTTATGGCCTGGCCAACCGTTGGCCGCCTCCCCATGGGCTTAGGCCACTCAAACTGACCATTCCCTTTGATTCCGACCACAAAGAGCCGAGAGCGGTGCTGTGGAACTCGGTACTTCCACGCCTCCAGTACATCCACGTGCACCCTGTATCCTCGATGCTTCAATTCATCGAGCAATGCGATTAGCAGTGCCCCACCCTGGGACTGGGTGAAATTCGGTACATTTTCGAAGAGAATTACACTGGGCTCCAGTCGGTCAGCAATAGCAAAAAGGCTCTGCCAAAGGTCGGCCCTCTCGTCACGAGCTTGGCGGTGCCCCTTCCTCACTAGGTCGCCGATCTTTGAGGCTCCGGCCATTGAGAAGGGCTGACAGGGAGGTCCGCCTGCTACTAGATCGACCTTGCCGATACCCCACTCGTTCAGTTGGCTGATGAATCCGTCGGGTTTGGAGAGGTCCCCCGTCCACGCGAGGCCCTGGATATTGGCGGCATACGTCTCGGTTGCCACTCGATCAGAGTCAGCTGCGGCGACTACAGAGAAACCTGAGTCCTCTAGACCAAGGCTCAGGCCGCCCGCTCCGCAGAACAGATCAACGGCCCAAGGGCGAGGACGGCCCTTCAACCACGCCCCAACCGAGTCAGGGTCAGTGGGGTCGGGAGAACTTGGGTGCGGATCGAGCGCTATCCGGGTCCCACGGCGAACTTTCACGCCGTAACGCGACTGTCCCTCGGCAGAGTCGAGAGGAATTCCCAATGCCTCGTCCACTTTGGAATGACCAACCATCAGTTGGACTCCACCGAGAAACCGAGTGCAGCCGCCCTGTCAAGAATTTCGACTGCCCGTTCGGCATCCTGGGGTTTGATGCTATTCCCCCTCTGCAAGGCTCTGCCAACCCGTACGGCGGTCTGTCGTTGGCTCGCATCAAGCGAGCCTGTTTCCACGCCCCAACTGGTGAGCATCGTCCAGCCCTCTGAGTTCACCGCCACCAACCTCTCTAGGTTCTCCACGTGGTCTGAGGAGAGGTTCGACAATGAGCGCTTCTGTTCCCTACGGGTTGCTTCCACATTGAGCAGTTCATTCGAAATGCGGTCCATCGGCGCCCGAGAAGCAGAGTTGCGGACAGCATCCCAGCATGCTTCGGCCTTGCACCATTCGGTGATGTTACGAGCAGTTGGAGGGTTGGTGATGATCCGGTGCACATCATGGGAGAGCTCCGCTATCGCCTCCTGTAGGTTCGGGGTTAGGGTCTGCTCTCTCCAAATCCTGTCTAGGTCGATCCTCTGACTTGTGGCATTCGAGAGCAGGGCGATCGTGTAAGTGACGATGTTGGCCCTGTATCCACCAAAGTTCTGCCGGTGCACTATGCGCTCGGTCGTTCGGAACAAGATTGCCTTGGCCACCAGCCGTTCGAAATGGGTTCGTTCGACGGCCATCTGGTCGCGTTCCCCAAGCCTAATCATGTAGTCCGAGAAGTTTTTCTGCGCCCCCCTGCTCACGACATGAGGCAACTGACCCCAGGTGTTCTCGAACTTCGCCAGGTCGGTCTTTGTGAACCGCTGCCCTGTGGGATGTTCAGCCAAGAAGGTCCTGCGCCTAGCTGATGTCGTCTCAGACGCCCGGGCGTCCTGATACTGCCCGCGAGCGCGCTCGTAGAACCATCTGGTTTGCCTCTGCGACCCACCTACTGGAGGGGCCCAAGTGGTTCGTGAGAGCTCTTCAAGGCGAACGTGGAATGGGTCATTTGCTGAGAAATCAGCCTCAGAGATACGATTCTGCGAGTTGGCGTAACGCGAGACGTTTCTGACCAACTCGTCATGGACATCGCCGGCGTCCACCTCTATGAGCTTGGCAGCTACATAGACATGAGATAGGTCGGCACGTCCCCGGTTGGCTGCCAACAGCGAGGCCGTTGTCTGTCCACCATTCACTATCTGGAGACCTTCCAGCCTCGCAACCCCAACACCGCCTCCCGTATCAATCAGTTCCACCTCTTCGGCGGTCAGCGTAATCCCATTGTTGTAGGCGAGGAACCTCTCAGGCTCTCCATTGATGGTGTCGCGGATACTACGGTTCACCTTCCCACGAGCTTGGAGGAATGATCTGACGTTCGTCTCCAGCAACCGGGGCCCGTGGTCCGCATAGATACCGCGCAAGACCGCTCCCGGAATGAGCAGTAGGAATGCCCGATACCCTTCCTGGGCACTGTCGGCTTGGAGGCATGGAAGCGGCTCCCCGTAACGTTCCATCAAGTCAATCGAAATGGCATCTCGCTGACGGCCTGAGGTACTCGCACGATGAAGCCTGACGACATCCCACAGGGAGCAAGTGACCGCAATGTCCCCGAGGTAATAATCGTCTGGCACCCTCTCCACAGTGGTCCTGCCATCGGTGATCACACACAGCTTTGCCTTGGCCAGATTTGTCCTGGAACCATGGATGTGTTCCGCCATATCGAACACTGGGGACGATTCCTCCAGTTCGACGTATCTGCCGTCAAGGCACCATTCGAGAAAGGAGTGCAGTCTTCTGAAAGCGACTTCAATCCTCTGCCTCGTAACCGTCTCTGGTGGAGTCGAATTGGTGTGAATGCTGAGGAACAGATCGACCCGCGCCTCATCCTCATCCACTGAGTATCCGCTGACCTCCATCCCTCGTGCCCTGTGGTAACAGACCAGAGGATCCTCGAATTCGCCTGCCTCGGACAGCACGTCGAACACGGTCTGGCTGAATAGGTCAGAGAGCATCATGTCCTGCTCAACAGACTCGGCCTGTGCGAGGACGTCTTGGCGCAGGTTCTCTGCGAATTCCTCAACTGAGTGCTGGGCGGTCATACCAAACCCTCGAGGAGTTTATCGGGCCGTTCCTCCGCCATTCGAAAGGCACTACAAGAGGCCGTTGACACCAAGTACCGCACGTCACTTACTCCGGGCTGGAGTTCGCCAGACACAATTCTTGGAAACCCCTCGCCAACCCGGAATGCGTACAGGGACCGAAGGCTGTATCCGATCTCGGAGTACATGCCTGAGTCGTCGCCGAGATAACCACACAGATCCAGTCTATGATCCAGCAGGTGCAGGCAGCCAACTGACGAGGCCATTGAACGGACGGAGCCAACCAAGTCAGGAAGCGTCTCGCCATGGCCCACTCTGGCATCCAGGGACAGTCCGAGGAGCAACAACGCGACATCATCCGGGACCTCCAGCTGCCGTTCACTGGAGATTGCCAGACGATCCAGGCTGGCCGCCGTGCTGGTCTTCACCTCAATGCACGTGGCCCCTAGGTGGAAGTCTTGGTCAGAACCCATTGGACCGCGCCATCCATTCACGGCAGCGGTCATGTCCATCGCTGGCACGACGACTTCTCTGAGCACCCACAGCTCGCCCCACAATCCTTGCTGTGCCTCTTGGGGCAGCCCCCTTGGTGCGAGCCTCCTGAGAAGCTGTTGCCAGTCTGAGAGCCGCGCAATAAATCGCCTCAAGCCCTCGCTTTCATCCTCGGGCTGCTCGGCTGCGGCAACTAGGTCCCTCACCAAGAGGTCAAAGATGTCCCGGTGTTGGGAATCGGTCAGGGCCAGCACCACCTCAGCCTCTTCCCCCTCCGCCTCTCTGGGGAGAACGCGTACGGTCAATCCACGCGAGTCCGACACCTCTGGCAACCCCGAGGCCGAGATCGCCGTAACGCGGAGTACAAGCATGCGATTCCTAGTGGGAATCTCCAAGCCGAGAAACACGTCTCGTCGACCCGAAGGCAGCAACCGGCGCTGCACCCTCCCGGGTACATCAGCGATGCGGGTGTCCGCCTCTAGGTGACTCCACACCTCTGCCAGATTCAACTCTCCAATTCCTCCTGCCAGTAGATGGAGTTTACAAAGTACTCGACAGGTGTATCGCTTTCGGCATAGGGGAAGCTCACAGCAAACCCCACAAACGGCACGTCATCAGTGTATGGTTCCTCAAGCGGGTATATCAGTAGCAGTCCGTTCTTTGAGTCCCGCACCTGTCGAATGTTAGGCCCGCTGGGTCTTCTGGGTTCCGCCAAGTGTCGACTACCCTCTCGATTATTCCGATGCTGCTGTACAGTTTTCTCCAAGGCCTGATTCCCCTGTTCGTCGGTCAAGTCAATCATCTCATCGGTGGGACTGACAAGCCGTCGAATTCGATATACCGCAGCTTGGTCCAGACTGTCTGGTAGATAGACGGCTCTTCGGAGTGGATAGACATCGTGGCCTCCCAGCGTTCTGGCCTGCCCACCACTCTGGTTTGAAATGAGGGCTACAGTCCAACTCTCGAGTCCTCCCAGGGAGTTCTGCGAACGAATGTACCTCGCCAGGTAATTACCGCGAACCTTACGAGACCCAGGATGCACACTGATGTCGGCCAGTAGATCTGCAACGTCCTCACCGGGCACGTCGCTCCACACACGATTGCCCGTAAGGAGCTTTGCTGTAGGTCCGAGAGAGGCGATGAAACTGTTGAATCGCTCGTGATTCCTGCCGTTTACATCAGGAGCGCGGTCGAACGAGATCGTCTCGCTGATATCTCCGGAATACGAGACAGTCATCCTCATCCCATTGCGCATCTTGTTGGCGGCAGTGATGACAAGACCCGCAGGATGACTCCTCACTCTCAGGCCAAATTCACTAGGGGTCATGCCCCTGTCGGCCATCAGGTTGAACTCCTGCCTCAGTTCGTCGGTAGCCATCGTAATGTGGCTGTAGAATACCCTCAGTTCATCCGTTGTATACAGGCGACAGAGGTCCACATAGCCAGGTCGGTAACCGAACCACCTACCCATCTGGAGGAGGGTGTCATACATGCGGGAGGCCCGCAGGTAGTAGCTGACGGACAAGCCCTCAAGCGTGAGACCACGGGACAGCTTGTCGCCGCCGATCGCTATCGCACTCAACCCATCTGGGTGATCCCAATAATCGAGGGCATCCTTCGCAGCACCATTGATCACCTTGACCTGAATCCTCTGGGAGGATTCAACCAGTTTAGACTGAACAGCGTCCCATGATACGTCGGTGCAGCCGACCATCAGATCGGGGTAAAGCCTTCTCACGGATCGAGAACTCGGCTCGAAGTCCTCCAACCACATGTCCCGCAACTGGTTAAGAATGGGGTATGGAGAAGCGCCGTCTCCATACCTGATGCGATTCTGTAGATCCCTCAACTCAAACCTAACGAGGTCGGCCACCTGGCTCTGCACGTCAACGAATCTGGTGACATGAATCAGCATTGAGTTGTGTTGTCCCTCGTGTCCACGAGCGGCCCTGGCAGCACAGGCGAGGATGAAGGCCCGCATAGCGCTGGTGAGTGAATTGGGGAGTTCGTCAATGGTCAAACTGCTCCTATGGACGTTGGGAATCTGGTCCTCGTGATCACTGACGACCCGGACGAGTGGCAGAGCGGGAATCGGCCCCACGTCATCATCATCCCTAGCCGATAGGCCGAACACCTTGGTTGGGCCAACGTGATTACTTGGAACCGGAAGGTTGATTAGGAAATCACGGGGAAACAAATCCTGACCAAATCTGCCCGCCTCTTGGTCGGGATAGATGAAGATGTTTGCAAATGGCGTAGCGGTGTACCCGATATAGACGCTCTGCTCAAACGCGTTCAGGAGTTCACGAATTCTCCCGTTGATAACGGTTGGGTCTTCATCATCAACAGTAGTAGCGGGCTTGGTATTGACGGATGCGAAGTCAGCCTCATCGTCGATCACCAATGTAGGAGTGTTGGGTATGGACTCCCGAGGTCCCAAGAGGCTCAGGGACTTAGCCCAACGCGTCAGGTTTCGCAGGACCGAACCGTTCTTCTTGACCACCATAATCACCGGATCACCTCCCAGTCTGACATTGAACTGGTTAGCGATTTTGAGATTGAAGTCTCCCGTCTCCTCGGCATTCGTTGAGGGGATGGCCCTGAGCAGCGGTTCACCAATCAGCGTTCCCACACCGACACGCTTGTTACTCGTGTCCAATGCCAGGTTGAGTCTCGTATCCCATCCGAGGAAGCCCTCGTCGAAGCGCAACTGGGTCTGGGCACGTAGGCTGTTAGTCATGCCAGTCAGTACCACGATGAACTTGTAGCCGGAGTCCGCCGCCTTGCAGATC
The DNA here is from genome assembly GCA_965249025.1 of Dehalococcoidia bacterium. Classification (GTDB taxonomy): domain Bacteria; phylum Chloroflexota; class Dehalococcoidia; order Lucifugimonadales; family CAYTFF01. The sequence continues at coordinate 1,093,491 of OZ252215.1, forward strand.
AACCCGATGTAGTTGGACGTCTTGCCAGACTGCACCTCCCCCACGACCATCCCGCGTCGGTCCCATGCGCCCGGCCTAGCAGGGTCCTCGATGAGATCAAGGATGCGGTCTGTGAGGTCATCAGATCGCTGGAGTGTCGGAAGCGCCCAACCTTTGCTCTCCTTTAGGAAGCGCTGATAGCGCCTTGTGAAGCTCCAGCCAATCGAAGCCCGTCGGTCAGGGAGCCACGGAATGTGATCGGTGCTGTCGTCCGTGAGGGTCGAGGCGGACCCGACCACCACATTCAGATTCGCCTCCAACTCCCTGACGAGCGCGTCAATTTCGATCTCTGCGCTGGGTGCCTGGGCCTTCACCGCTTGAACAGCGTTCTCAGCGGCACTCCTGACTGTCGCTTCGTCAGGAGGAGCACCCACACCCAGCAGGTTGAGTGCTATGATCCTGGCTGTCTCCCAGTCACTCAACTGACATCTCCTTCAGCAAAGCATCAACAGTTGGTTCCACCAATTCAAAGCGGTCACCAATTGCCTCTGTCGAGCCCAAGCGGGCGAGAGCCACGGAATGGGTCATCCCAGCATTCGTGAAGGCCGTGTAGAGGGCACGAATCAGCTGTATTATCTCCCTGTCTCCAGCCGACTCGAATGGCTGACTCTGCGATTCATCGCCCTCGGCCATGTCAACCCATATCTGCTGCACAGGAACGTACTCCTCGACCAAACGTAGGATTTGCTGCAACTTCGCAGAATCAATGGATGCGGCTTCCAATGCTTCCTTGACCAGCGGATGAGTCCGGTTGATGACATATGACACCTTGTTCTCCCTGGCATGCCGTTGCCAGACGAAGACCGGACTCCCCCTAGCTGTTCGCCCAAGTGACTTGCCTCGATGTCGGTAGACGCTGACGGCCCTTTTGCGAACCGCCTGAGCCACACGGCGAAGGCCAACTCTGTACCGCACCGGGGGGAGGGCCTTCGACTTCCGAACGTCAATGTCCCATTCATGATCGGAGGCGTTGGAAAGATCGAGTTGGATACGGGCCAGCTTGTAGTGTTCTTCCTTCACGAATCCCAGCCCAAGCCAATCGCCTGCGAGAAGAAGCCGTCGGTTTCGATAGACGTAGAAGCCCTGCTGAGCGTTCCACCCAGCTGGGCCACCTGCCTCTCGGTGTTTCTCACCGGAGAGCCGGGAATGGTGTGGGAGTACGTAAGGTATGACAGCCAATGAGTCGCCGGAATTTCCCAACACCTCGGTTGGCAGTCGCTGTGTTGCAGCTTCGTTCGAGAGGAAAGGGTCCCATGGCTTGACCATCTGACCATTGAGCCATATCGAGAGAGGATTCCGTTCTGTCATGAAGCGATGGAACACCATCGCAATGTGTTCCTCCACCCCCCTTAGAGCGTTGTGGAAGTGTCGCCGTGTTAGTGTATTGTCAGCCCCAGCTTTACCCACCAACCTGTCAAGCTTGTTCCAGATAACAAGGGTCCAGTTGTTCAGCCCACACAGCCGATCCATATGGTGTTCAGCAATGGCTCCAACCGGGACTTTCAGCAATTGCCAGTCACCGGCAGATGCCAAGTGGTCTAGGTCCCACCTCCTGATATGTACTCCGTTGTCGTTCGCAGTGTGCGTTGCAACGGTCAGTGACCTTGCCTGCGAAATCGAAGCCGTCTTCAAGCCCAAACCGTAACGCCCTAAGTCGTAGGGGTCACGTTGTTCCTGGGGACTCTTAGAACCGATTCTCATCGCGTCGATCAGGCTCAACTCAGCCATCCCAGATCCGTCGTCAAGAATAGACACCCAGGAGTCCGCGCCGGCCCAGTGAAAGTCTAGCCAGACATTCCGGGCACCGGCTGTGATGCTGTTGTCTATTAGGTCAGATATGGCGTCCGGCAGGGAGTATCCGGTCGCTCTCAGCGACTCCATGAGGACATCGGCCTTGGGCGCAACGACATCAAAAGAGCCTTGATCCACAGCGCCAGAGGGAACTACAACCATGGGACTCCCCAATAGTGACTGTTTATCGAAATCACAGGCCACATCTGCGTGTACCTGGTATTCTCACTCACGGAACTCCCCTAACCAGCGTACGTTGTCGATGCTTGGGCTTGCCGTCCGATAGAATCGCTCGTCGGCGGTCCACAGCTCGCAACCGAGGTTCTCGGCAAGCGCCAGATAGTGGGCGTCGTAGGCGGCGCCCTGACCGAATCGACTTGCCATCTCCAACGCCTTTCCGTGGAGATTCCACGGCTGATGCAACTCAATCTGAGAGGTGAGCAGGTTTCCGATAAGGTCAACCGCCCCCTCAACGCTCAACTCCCCTCGGGTCACTCTCTTGTGGAGCGCGTTGGATACCTCGAACGGCAGCAGGTGGGGAGCGGCCGGAGTAACGTCCTCGTTATGCCACACCCGAAGAATCGCCAGAGCCTTGTCAGTGTGCTCCTCCCTCACCAACCACTTGAAGGCAAGGCTGGCGTCTACAACCACGAAGCCGCTCAAGCTATCCCCTCCAACTGGGCGTCCCTAGCCTCCCGCGCTTCCCGAATGAACTCGGCTCCGTTGCTGGGAAGCACCTTGTCACCAAAGTACTTCTTTTGGAGTTCCTCGAATCGCTCGGCGTCAGACCAACTGGACACGGGACTGCCGAAGCCCCGTGTCTCGTCTTGCGCCAACTCTTTGTTTATGGCTGTATAGCAGTAATGGCGCATGGTCACTCCCTTGAGGGCGGCAACCACCTTCAGCCTGCGCTGAAAGGTTGGCTCCAAATCCAAGGTGAGCCTCTTCTTGACTTCCATGGTTTGCTCCTTCCGAGAGAGTCCTGGTGCTTGAATTATAGTACATACACAGAAATAGCTTCAATACCCCCCTGAAAATAGGCAACAAGAAAACCACCACACATAAATCTGTTGGGGGAGGGTCATCGAATTCCTAACGATGACCCTCCCCCATGTGAGTGACGGGGCCCAGCGCCCCTCGCTGTCCGGCTCAGCCTCTCGCTGCTTCTCAAGCCCACTTGCCCGCTAGGGGAGGACTAGGCAGCCGCCGCCATCTTAGGTTGCGTCAACATGGCGGAGCAGCCCCTTTCAACAACAGGAGTCACCGACACCCGGCCCCGGCCGTCGTACCCCGCACGATAGGCAAAGGCCGCCTTCGCGCCCCAGGGCACACGACCGCCGATACGAACGGCGCCGCCTCCGACCATATGCCCAGGACCCCCGGCGCCGCGCACCACCATCCCGTGCCGCTCGCCCTTCCGCCAACCCAACACCTTCACCTCGGCGGGCATGACCCGCTCCTCCGCCTCAGACCGCTGGAACAGAACCCCGTGCAGCCTCTTCAGCACGCCCGGCGACGGGTTGTTCCTGCCGTTCATGATCTGGGAGAGGTTGGCGGAGCTGATGCCGGCGCGCCGTGCGACCTCGTTCTGGCTGAAGCCGTGGGCGTTCATCCGGTCCCACACGGCCTCCCGGTCGATGCAGGCGGGCTGCGCGGGCGCGACCTTCGCCGGAGCCTCCAGCGCCGACTCCATCCTGGCCTGGACCTTCACGCCCATGTTCCTATGACCCCGCGCCACCATTGACATGTAGCTGTAGGACACGCCCGCGCGGTCGGCCAGGTCCCGCAGGCTCATGCCCAGCTCCCTGGCCCGCTCCCTGATGTAGCTGCTCTCCCCGCTCACCACGCATCCCTGGCGGTTGGCGCACTGCGCGGGCGCGATCTTGGCCGGAGCCTCCAACGCCGACTCGACCCGCGCCTGGACCTTCACGCCCATGTTCCTGCGGCCGCGCGACACCTGCGCCATGTAGCCGTAGGACACCCCCACTCGGTCGGCCAGGTCCTGCATGCTCATGCCCAGCCCACGGGCCCGCTCCCTGATGTAGCTGCTCTCGCCGGTCACCACGCCGCCTTGGCGGTAGACGACCCCCTGTCCGGGAACCTCTCCCAGCACCGGCGCAGCCTTTTCACGCATCTTCGGAGTCCACGGCCTGCCCCCCGTCGCAATCTGCGACAGGTGGCCCGCAGACACCCCCATCTTGGCCGCAAGCTCCTTCATGGTGAGTCCTCGCCGCCTGGCCGCAGCCCGAAGCTCACTCTCTGGCTTGCCAGGGTTCGATCCAGTTCCCGCCGCCCGGGCACGTATCTCCGGGGTCTGTCCCGTGCCTGATACGGGGGCATGCCTCTCAATGCTCGTAGTCGTCATGTCGCTTCCTCCTGTAATGAAGAAGCGGGACCGCCCCCTTGTTGGAGACAGTCCCGCTCGAATCCGTGTCCCGATGGCCGGGACTGTCTCCTTGTAATGGTGTTTGTCCTGTGGCGAATGGCCGGTGCGGACTTCCCCAGGGGAAGCCGTGTGCGGGCCTGCCTGTGCGATGCACGCAGACAGGCAAGGCTCGTCGTGAATTAGGCATAGCTCCTCCCCCGATCGGAGTCGGGGGCAGGCTCTGGGCGGTGAGAGTGAGATGGGTGAGGCGGGAGCAAGTCCCGCAAGCAAGCGAGCAAGCTCCGCAGTGGTGAAGTGATGCGGGGAGTGGGAGAAGCCGCTAGCGGGCGGAGCGTACCGCCTGAGCCAGCAGGCGCGGGAAGTCGGCGCGTCGGTGGGGAAGGGCCGCAAGCTCAGCCGCGTCGCCGACGCCCTGAGGGAGAGTGACTATGGCGGCGCGGCGTCCAAGCAAGCCCGCAAGCTGCCCGGCGGCTCCCGGCCCGCGCCGTCGGCATCGAAGGCGACGAAGACGCGTCGGCAGCCAAGCAGGCTGGCCGCCACCCGCTCCATGCCCTGGGTGCCCAGGGCTGCAACGGCGGGAAGACCCCACTGGGTCAAGGCACGCCAGTCGAACAGGCCCTCGCCGACAACTACCCAGGACGGGGCGTGGTCAAGTCGCCCAAGCCCAAGCGCCGGCTTGGGGCCGGCCCCCGGCCATGTGCCTATTGGCTAAGGCCATGACTCACCTCCTATGGCCCTGAGACCCCGCAGGCTGCGGCTGGACAGAAGCTTGCCCGGCTGCCAGCGCATCCCCAGCACAGCCAGGACCTCCAGCGTCCCGTCGTCATGGGGGGACAGGGCCGCGGCCCTGCCGGTGCCCTGGCTGTACATCAGGATCTCCCGGTCGCCGAACCTGCGCTTGACCAGGCCAAGCCACTCGGCGTGTGCCCAGCGAGCTTCGCTCGCGTCTGCCTTGCCGGTGCCCACACCGGCGAAGACCGCCAGCGCCCCGTCCAGGTCGCCGGTCTGCCGCAGCCGTCTAGCGTCGTGGACGCTCCGGGCCACGGTCTCTGTCGTTGACTGCTCGCCGTTGCTGGCGAAGATCGCTGCTATCAGCCGGTCCACCAGCTCTTCGAGGCTGGGCCGGGTGGCCGCTCCCATCGTTCCTACCGTCCCTATGGTCGTTACTTGCGTCGTCATCTCTGCGCTCCTTTCGATTTTGGTTTGCCTTCGGTCGTCAACTCACAACAAACGACGGCGCGAGCGCGAACGCCTGCACCGCCGTTGCTGCGATCCTGAATTCGTGGGTACGTAGTTAACCTGTGGTCTGTTCGGCCTCACGCTCCCGGCGTCTGAGTCAGCGCTGATGCTCCCACTCCTCCCGCTGGGCTCGGCGATCCAACCACAGTCGGTGCTCCCGCTTTTGTCTACGTCTGCGCACCTGGCTGCGAATGAACAGCGCCCCGATGCCCAGGCCAATGGCGTTCAGGACGAACAGCTATAGGCCCATGCCGGTGAGCAGTGGGCAACCACCAGCGACGCAACCGCCCATCGCTTGTGCCGTCGCAGGAACCTCTCGGCCCTGACGGCGGCTGCCAGGACCCTTTGGCCTCGTTCCTTCGTGTGCATACGCACCTCCTAAATGTGTATTGCCCACACTGGCATCCATAGCACGGGCTGTAATGAATGGGTTGGTTGTCGATGGACACACTCCGCCCACGGTGGGATGCCTCACGTGAACGCAGCGTGACTTGTCCCCGGCCTGGTCCGCGCATCGAACGCAGAGGGGCCAGGGTGGAAAAGACGCAGCTCGGCCAGGGTCTCTTCGTCGCAACGCGAGTTCTGGGGATCTGCTACGACGGGGAAGCGGCCGGCCTACGACTTGAGGTCACAGAACAAACGCGGGTGAATAAGGGCGCAGCTCGACCAGGGTCAATATGGCGCGCCGACTCTGGGGAAGCTGCGAAGACGCGAAGCGGCCAGCCTGCGATGTGGTCACAGGACAGCGCGTGTTAAAACTACGGCTCAGCTAATTGCATCAGCTATGCCGCAGGCAAAGGGGGACGGTCGAAGCGCAGGACGCACTCCGGCCTTTGTGGAAACATCCCTCTTGGGCGACCGTTGGGAGAGCCTGGCTCGATCCCTCTGGTACATCCCGGGCTCAGGGAAAGGACCCCCAGGTTTCTAAGGCAAAGAAACACTGGAAAAACCTGATAACGATCTCAGTATTACGCCCCATATCCCCTTTGGCAATACTTTCGGGGCCTTACCACCCACATCACTTGCACTCATGCAGCAAACATGGCGCGGAGATGACGCAGCGCCTACTTCCACCACAGTCCCACGGTGAAGAACCGCCGCACCCACCTGAGCCGCTCCCTCCTGGTCCGCGCCCACCGGGTGTCGCCCAGGGCCGCTTCTATCGAGCGTCGCTGCCCGTTCCTCCACACCCCCGCGAGCGGCTGGGTCTCGGGCGGCAGGGTCAGCCCGTGCTCCTCGGCCATAGCCAGCTCCAGATTCAGGATGCGCTCCTCCGTCACCAGCCACGACAGGCTCCTGCCGTCGTTGGGATGGCCTCCCCTGAGCCTTCGCCACTCCTCGACCAGCGGCCACGCCGCGCCATAGACCTCCTCGTCGTCTGGCGCAGGTTCACGGGTCACCAGCTCGGGATACTTCCGCCGAAACGTGGTATTACCAACCGGCTTGCGAACCGCATTAGCCCCGCTCCCCGACCCCTGCCCGGCCCCGACCTCAGCCACCCGTCGCTCCAACTGGCGCAGAGCCCTGGTGTGCTCCTCTCCCAGGGCCTTCACCTTGCCCTCGACGAAGGCTCGCACCTTGCCGAGACTGCTCTTGATCTTCTGTTCCAGGCCCTCCACCCGCCCCTCCAGAGCTGCGATGCGTTCCTGCTGCGCGGCCATAGCTTTGGACTCCCTGGACAGGAGCAAACGATCCAACGCATGGCTCATGCGCGGCGAAAGGCTGCCGGTCTCCACGGCTCTAGCCAGGGTCTTGTAGTTGACGCCCAGCAGGTCTGCCGCTTCCATGCGCCCTTTCTCGCGTATCACGTCGAGCAGCAGCGCCATGAGCCGCAACTCGTGCAGGTTCTCCAGGCTCCTCGTCTTTTCCATCGCTACAGCCCTCTCTTTCATCGGTCCCTCACTCCCACTTCCGAAAAGGAAACTTCTCCACGACGAAAGGGAAGTCGGCTCACAAATCGGCACTTCCTTTTCGGGAAGTTTCACTAGCCCGTTCCTGGCACCACCCCCTGGAACCCGCTCTGGACACAAAGTGCTTGCTGAGATGGTCCTATAGGGGGTGTTTTCTCCCCGAATTAGCTTGCTCAGGACCCCGACTTCCCTTTTTGGAACAAACTCAAATCTCTGTACACGTCCATAACACCACGAAGGCCCCTGAGAACGTCAGGGCTTGAAAGGGAGGGTGAGCTCACCCCCCCTTTCAAGGGATTATGTCCAGATCGCTGGCAGCCCACACTTGAATGGGAGGGGCGTACGACGCCGCAAGTCCAACACTCAGAGCCGAAGGAAAGGACAGTTGCTCCCGCACCATCCCTAGAGAGCCCGACCACCGGAATAGCGATATGGAAGATACCAAGAGCGAAGACAAGCCGAAGGACTCCAATAGAGGCGCGCCGGAACTTGGCACGGTGACCATCGAATTCAACTCTGGTCCCGATGCCCAGGACCGGCTGCGCCGCCTCTTCACCCTGCTGGTTGAGTACGCCACCCGCGACAAGGTCCCTCCATCCGAGGCGGACTTATCTCTCGGAGACGGTAGTGAGGACGAAGGCTGATGCGGTCGACCTACTCTTTGACCGTCATCAGCCTGGGAGGAGGCGTCCAGTCATCGGTCATGGCCCTCATGGCAAGCGGGGGCGCGTTCGGTCAACTGCCGGACTGCGCCATCTTCGCCGCCACCCACTGGGAGCCTCCCACCATCTACACCCACCTGGACTGGCTGTCCAGGAATCTGAGCTTCCCCTTATACATCGTGGACAACGGGCGCAGCCTGCGAGAAGACGCCAAAGCCCTCACCAACCACTCCGGCAACCGGGGCTTCATCGACCTTCCCCTATACCGCAAGGGACCTGCCCGCGAAGGAGTGCGGAACGGACAGGGCGACGGCAGTGCACCGAGCACTACAAGATCAGGCCAGTCCGCCGGAAGATACGGGAGTTGCTGGGACTCAGCAGGGGACAGCGGGTCCCTGCGGACACGACCGTCGAGCTGTGGCTGGGCATCTCCACGGATGAAGCTATCCGAATGACAACATCCCGCGATCGGTGGATACACAATCGCTACCCACTGATCGCGGTTGGGATGTCCAGAAAGGACTGCCTGGAGTGGTGGGAGGGGCGGTACGACAGGCCACTGGAGCGCTCGTCCTGCATCGGCTGCCCCTACCAGTCCCGTCAGAGGTGGGCCGAGACGAAGCGCCGTTGGCCTAAGCCGTTCGCCGAGGTGGTGGAGATCGACTCCAACCTACGGGGCAAGCTGGCGTTCGCTAAGGAGCCCTACCTGCATCCTCGACGTGTGCCCCTTGCCCAGGCGGTCGTTCTCGATGAGGCGTAGATGAGAGATGATTGGCACGCAGACGGCTTAGGCAACGAGTGCGAGGGCTACTGAGCGTCTGAAGGGCGGGGCACCGCATCTTTGCGTCGCCACGCCAATCGCTTTAGAACGCTGGGTAGAGGTTGGCCCGGCGATGCGCTAACGCCCCAGGCCGCGGCACCGCCTGATTGAGACAGGTGATGCGAAGCAATTGTATTACTCCCAGACCCGCTCCCGGCAGGAGGTGGATCTCTTTCATTTCAGACAGCTGTGAGTGAGAGGAGGCTACTACGGTAAGGACAACCGAAGGAAAGGTTCGGGCGGCCATTTACGGACGCGTATCGGACAAGAGTCAGGCCGAGGATGACAAGACCTCCATATCCGAGCAGATCAGCGAGATGGAAGCCTTTGCAAACAGGACAACTCCCCAGGTGCCTATGAGGGCATTGGCCTGCACAGCCCCTTGCTGGGCCATTGGACTAACCGCCACCGTTACTCTAAGTTCTGTTCCGCCCAAAGGGCTGATACTGACCAACCAGAGCTGCTCCTTCAGTTTGCTGCTCCCGAGGAGCACGGGCCAACGTCAACTCTTTGGGCAAAACAATCCCACCGGAGAACACTAGCCTCATAGCATCGTCGACGTTTATGTTGGTCTCCATCACATCGTCCTCGTGCACAAAGGCCATGTTGCCCGAGGTAGGATTCGGGACTGTGGGAATGTACACTACCGCGAGAGACTCATCCTTATCCTTGGAGTAGACCCTCCCTGTGACAAAACCCATGGCCACCATGCCGTCCCTAGGCCACTCAATAAAGACCACGCGCGTGAAGGTAGAGGAAGAAGTCAGGGACCTTACCGCCTGCTGGGTGACCTGGTAGAAGGTCTTCACCAGAGGTATGCGGCTCAATACAGCATCCTTAAAGAGCATGAACTTGTGGCCAAGAGGGGTAGAGTCCGCCAGCCCCACAAGGTAAAACACCACTACTATGACGATAAGCCCTATGCCGAGGAAGTCCCACGGACGCCCTTCCACAAATGGCAACTGGCGAACGTATCCGTCCGCCTTACCTACGAAAAACAAGATAAGGATGCCGGAGACCAGCAGCGGGATGAGCGCAATGAACCCACGGAGTGAATTGGACTGGATGTGTGTCTCTATCCTATCCAGAATGTTTGGCTTCTTGGGCGTCTCTTCCTCAACTGACTTGCCAGCGTCATTTGTTTCCCTTTGGTCTTGCACGGTTACCCTCCTTTTCAGCCCTGCCAAAGGCAGAGGCAATGGTTGCGATGCAACGCGAGGGAGTTGGCCGCTGACACCGTGAAGCACATATACTCCTCCGATGAGATTCTCCAGGCGGCTTACAGCAGGGGCAGTATGGCAAAGCGCCCTATCGGTGTCAAGTTACGGGCAGGCCGCGGTCACGTCCCATAGAGTGGTGTAAGAGTACGTCATCCTGTTGATATTGTCTAGGCCGCTGCCTCTGCGAGTTCGGCTCTGGGTAGAGCTTCGTTGGAGGTGGTTACCTCCTGTGTCATGTATCGACGGCCGACGGCCCACTCGTCGTGCTGCTCAGCTAGGACGGCGCCGACCAGGCGACGGACAGCTGGGCGGTTAGGGAAGATGCCCACCACATCGGTGCGGCGTCTGATCTCCTTGTTGAGACGCTCCAGGGGGTTGTTGGACCAGATCTTCTTCCAGTGGGCGAGTGGGAAGCTGGAGAAGGCCAGGACGTCGGGTCCAGCCTCGTCCAGTCGAGAGGCGACCTGTGGGAACGGGTCCTGGAGCTGAGCAATCACCCGCTCGAGTTGGGCATGCACCTCCTGCGGAGACGGCTGCTGGTAGATGGTGCGTACCATGTTGGCCACCCAGGGCTGAGCGCTCCTGGGGACCCGAGTGAGCAGGTTGGTCATGAAGTGGGTGCGGCACCGCTGCCAGCTGGCTCCTCCGAAGACGGTGGCGATAGCGTCCCGGAGCCCCTGGTGGGCGTCCGAGACCACCAACTTCACTCCGCCGAGGCCTCTGGCCGACAGTGAGCGCAGGAAGGCCAGCCAGAATGCGCCGTCTTCACTGGTACCCACGTCCATGCCGATGATCTCACGCTTGCCCTCGCTGTTGACCGCCGTCGCCACCACCACGCTGAGGTTGACTATCCTACCGGCCTCCCTGACCTTCTGGGTCAGTGCATCCAGCCACAGATAGGGGTAGGGTCCCCCATCTAGCGGCCGACCCAGGAAGCTCTCCACCACCCCGTCCAGCTCCTGGCAGATACGCGACACTTGGCTCTTTGAGATACCCTCGCACCCAAGAGCCTTGACCAGATCATCCACTCGCCTCGTCGATACACCCTCCACATACGCCTGCTGGATCACCGCCAGCAGAGCTCGCTCACTGCGACGCCGTGGCTCCAATAGGCTTGGGAAGTAGCTCCCCTCCCTCAGCTTGGGTATCTGCAACTCCATTGTCCCTACGCGAGTGTCCCATGCTCGAGACCGGTACCCGTTGCGCTGGGTCACCCGCTCAGGGTTGCGTTCTCCATACCCAGCACCGGTCCTCAATGACACATCAGCCTCCATGATCTCCTCGACCAGCACTCTCAGTGCCTCTCGTAGAAAGTCCACGTCACCGTCGACTCCCCTCTTGCGCATTAGCTCAAGCAGGTCCATCCTTTCCTTGACCACCGTTGTCCTCCTTTCTCAGGCTCGTCTTTGCCCGCTAAGGATGACGTGGTGGTCTCTCTTCATCCAGACCCTCTACTCTTGTTACACCACTTCCTGGGACTCTACTCAGGCCGCCGTCGTTCAGACGTTGGCAAAGTCACCGTTATTATCCAATGACGTCACGATGGGAATTACACACTTATATGCAAAACTAAGTGACACTTATTGCCTGCAATCGTCGGCTGTTGGTGGTAGAATAGGGGAAGGCACCACAAAGGGGACGACATAGGAGACCGCACACTGTTAGAGTTTCTCAGAGACCTGGCCATCATCATTGCCAGTGGCGTGGTTGTCGTCTGGCTATTGGTCATCACTGTGGTCGTCATCTTAGTTTTCAAGAGGGCGAGCGCCATCCTGACGGCTGTCAAGAATTCTGTCCACAACATCCAAGAGGGAAGCCGAGCCCTGAAGGCCACCCTGACTGGAAGGCCACTCCTCTTTTCAAGCGCTGCTTCTGGATTAGGTAAGTTGACCGGGTTCCTGCTCCGGGCTGTGGTTGGCAGAAGAGCCAACCCAAACGCAAGAAAGGGAAAGGAGGACACAACAGATGGCGAATGACAACGGGCACAGCTTCACTAACGCATTCCTGTTGGGCGGGCTTGTAGGATTTGTCCTTGGGGTCCTCGCAGCGCCACGCTCAGGCGAGGAGATGCGGCTGGAGATCAGTGAGCGCACAAGGGGTCTTCGGGAGCAGGTGAACCAGCTGGCGGAGCGGGTGTACCATCTGCTTCAATCCAACATTGACACTGACGCTGGTGAGCCCAGCAAGGACGCATAAACGTGTTGGCCTGATTCTTCGTGCGGTCCCTATCTGGAACGTGACGGGCCGCTCCACAAATGGTCCGCCGCCTTCCCCACTGTCGCACTTGGCAGTTTTGACCCTACACCTTTTGCTGCACGCCTTTCTCCAACCTCAGAGAGGTCTCCACGTCTCGCCAGTCTTTGCCCAACGCGCCGCTTGTAGAAACGTTGTAGTCTGCGACAACTCCTGGCATAGCAAATGGGTTGAGACGTCAGTCGATATTGGGTGTGCCAAACACGTTCTCCCGATTGCTTGCGGTCTTGAAGGAGGTGACAATTGGCGACCCTTACCGGCTTGGGCGGCCGTAAAGAACCTGACCACGACAGCGCCATCGGCACCCGCTCGGCTACCAGGCCAAAAGCCCCTCAGATAGGGAGCTCTACTGCGCATGGCCTTGCGACCGAAGCGCAAAAAAAGCCCGCCTCCGGTCTGAGCGGGCGATAGCTCTTCTATAAAAGGGTCGTTCAGCAAGAGCCGAGACGCAGTGGTACCCATTCGGGTAGACATGGATTGCCTGATGCAATTGGACCAGCTTGTGGAATATGGACTCACCAGCAGCAGGTCAGAAGTAAGCGGTCGTGCTCGTTGCTGAGGGCATAAAGGCGCGGGCAGACCTGTACGACAAGATTGTCGAACAGTCGGAGGTTATCCGCAACGCCCAGGAGGAGTTCCCCAAGCTCGTGGAGGAAGACGGCCCCACCACTAGGCGCAAGCGCCGCTCCAGGTCCAGCATGAACGGTTGCTTCGATCGCCCTGTGCGCACTGGCGGCATTTCGGGATTCTCCGCGGGACATCATGCCTCTACTGCGCGGCAGTTTGGGGGCATGGCCTCTGCCGCCCAGGCCTGCCAGGCGCTCTTCACCAACGCAGTCACAGCGAAAAGCGCCGTAGCTACAAGAACCGTGGTCGGTCCGGCTGCCTGGATGTGAACGACGATAACCAAGGCCAACAGGCTCATCAGCGCGTACTCCACTATGTACGCGCTGATGCCCATCACCTTTGCGCCAATAGGGTTAAAGGTAGTGCAGACCAGCTGGCCAATGGAACAAGTATAAGCCCACCGCCACTAACCCGGCCAGGCAAAGGAGACTATAACGTCTATCTGCGAGATCTCTAGGACTTGCCCTAGCAGGTCCTCAATGTTTACGCTGACAGTGGTCGCCGAGGAGAGCAGTGCCGACCCCAGGGCAAACATGCCCACGAACACTATCCCAATGGGCGTATCCTCACTGATTCCAATCCGGCGGCCGATATACTTCATAAGGACCGCCAGGGTAATGCCCACAGGCACAGCGACAAAGAAGGCACCGACGCCCAGCAGAAAGGCCATCGCCATGGCCCCAATACACTGTGGGCAGGAGCATCTTCCATGAAGGCCCTCCCCCGAGTGATGACGTAAAGTGACGCGCCATGTGGTGCATTATTATGTTATCTCAAGTATTTGCCGACGTGGCGAGAAAACCTTTGCTTGAATGGGCTTGTCTATACGCAACCCTGACTAGGCATTCCGAGTACGTGACAACACGATGACATCACATCTGATTAATCAGTGCAAACCCTTTGCTTCTCCACCTCCAACTCCGCCTCACCAGTGGCGTCCAATATCGCCCTGCAATGGGTATCCATGGCATCGGCGCTCATTCCTGGGAGCGCCTCCCGGCAAGGCTGGTCTCGGGCCTGTAAGAGCCTGTTGTGTCGCAGCCCGTCTACAGCACCCGAGTGCTTTCGGATGTCTCAGTGGAGCAAAGCGGCGAGGGCGACGACTCCGGTCAGTCACCTGTTGGACCGCACGTAATGACAGCGGAGCTACGTCCGTGCAGATGCCACTGGCAGGCGCCCGGTCACCATGGGAATGATCTATGCTCCACGCCCGGCAGTCTCCTTGGCAACACTTGTCGGTTCGGTTCCGGATGTGCAACGCCACCGCGGTCCGAGCCTACGCGTCTAAGGACCGCCAAAGTGGGCCTCTAGAGCACTAGACCCATAGCCCTGGTGAGGTTATAATCATCCTGCATAACACTTGGGTTCGGCTCGGCCTGGGTTGACATGGGTCAACTTTCAGGATGAGGTGATGTGCAGGATTGTTGTCAGACCCATGCACCAGGAGGAGAGGCTACAACCCTTCAGCAACCCGAGCGAGTCCACCGGAATGAGTAGCTTCCTATGAGCACAGACGATCAGCAGGGAGAAGCTAGGACCGCGGCCGACACCAAAAACCTCACTGTTAGGGGAGAGATCAAGGACAGCGTGCTGGTGGCGTCCGTTGCCGGGCGCGTTGACAGCAGCAATGCGCAGGAGTTCCAAGAGGCCTTAGAAGCACTACTGGCGGGAACCGTACGGGCCTTAGTTCTGGACTTGGAGCAGCTTGTGTACATTAGCAGTGCCGGTCTCAGGGTCATGCTGCTCATCTCACGCCAAATGCAGGGCCGTTCTGGGAAGTTCGGCGTCTGCTCACTCTCTGGTTCCATCAATGAAGTCTTCTCCATTAGCAGCTTTGACAAGATTATTCCAGTTCACGCCGCCCTGGGCGACGCCCTCTCCTCCATAAGCAAATAGCGCTTATACCAGGACACACGGGACACCCCAGTTCCTTACGTTAGGCAAGTCGGCTGCAGACGGGCCGCATGTGAACATGCACCAGGAGCTCCCTCCACATATGCAAGATCCAACTCGCGGACTTCCAGTCCACTAACCGTAACGGGCTCGTCCGCCAGCACCTCGAACTCTGCTAATGCCGCAGGCATTAGCGTCTTTGTCGCTTCTACTTGCTCGGCCAACGTCGGTCCAGCAGAGGGAACGACTCTGACGGCCATGTTAGCGGCAAAAGTTGTGCCTTCGTGGAGATCAGGGTCTGGACTAAGGAAAGCCACTTTCGCGCCAAGTATCCCTCGGGTGGCAGGATCCCGAAACCTGCTGTCTGGTCTACGTACAACGGCCCAGGTGTGGAGTGGACAGAATCGTTTCCCGATGACGCAGTTGTGGGCAGGGGAGTAGGTGAGGCCGATGTCGTACAGCCAGCGGAACCATCAGAACGCGCTCGTGCGGGGGACACCCCAACAAAGGCGACATCGAAGTCCGTCTCGTCCGCACCCATGACCATGACCACGAATTCGCCGTCGGCAGAGGCCTCCGCCTGCCCTACGTCGGGAGGGATGTTCTCTGCTATTGCTACCGTTACATCGGCAGCTTGGCCTACCACCGCGGAATCGGTGGCGTCTTCACTGCGAAACACTACCTCGTGGGTATATTGAACCTCGGAACCGTTGCCCCCACCCGAGATCACCCAGGCACTTGACCTGCAACCCCGGTACGGAGCGTCCGAGCAACCTTCCTCCGCTGAGATGTACCAACCCTCAGCTCTCTTCAGCGAGCGAGCCAGGTTGTTCTCTTCGTCGCCGAGCAAAAATGGGGTGGAGCTGGCCTTCAGCCATCCCGGCAAACCCAGGGACAACGCAAGGACGACGGACTCGCCCTTTTGGACATGATGAGGGAAATAACTGGGCTGGGACCCAAGATGTGGGGACCAAGCATAATCGGATTTGGAGAGTACCACTATAAGTACGCGTCCGGCAGAGAGGGTAATATGCCCTTGACCGGCTTCTCACTGAGAAGTCGGAGCCTATCCCTATGCACCATGGCTGGATTTGGCGAGTACGACGACCTATTCGATAGGCTCGGCAAGCATCGAACCGGTGTGTCGTGTCTCTACACCAACAAGCTGGATGACGTGGACATGAACGTACTTCGTGACCTTGTAGCCAAGTCGTACAAACACATGCAGACCACGAGTTCATAGTGCTCTATGTCGACTCACTCCAGGTTGCTAGTTGGTCCGTTCGTACGGCCTCGCGGACAGTGGCTCTTTCGACGCGACCTTTTTGATAGGTGTCACGCTCCAGTGAGGTCTCGTACCATACGCACGAGAGTTTCTGCCCCACCCTTTGAGACTACGCCCTCGCGCCACGCTTAGAACACGAGGATGGTCCCCGTCTGTTGGGGTGCGGACGCCATTGGGCCAATCATCGAAACCTGGAGGTCAGTAACCGGAACAACGATCATCGAGTCTACCCCTATGGCTTCTCGATGCGGCCTACGAACAGGATCGCGTCCGTCGCACTGTCTCGAATCAAAAAACAAAGGGCCTATCGACCGTTACCTCGATCGGGTCTGCCACCTCTGTCTCCAATACTATTACAGAGGTGGCAGCTACTGCCTTCGTGCCCTCCTCATCCACTAGAACGAACGCATTGTGTATGATGTCTGAGATGAACGGGTTCCCACCACCGCCGGGACATTCGCTTATCACCATGCCCGAAAGGTCCCCCTTCCTCGGGTCGAAGGTGTCGGGCATCCCCATCGCCTCGAGAGTGTCCGCCAGGCTGAACTCCGATTCGAACTCGAACTTCGGCATAGTCAGTGAGACCTGCCTGTACTCTATGCCATTCGTAACATCGCTTACGACGTCGGCGTCCAGCGACTCCTCGAACTCCCTGAATCGACCTTCATCCGGTAACAGAATGATCATCGATAGCTCCCTGCCGTCGTAGGGAAGCTCCACAGCCAGATACCCTTCGCCGCTCGCATACCCGAAGTTCTCCGTCCGACTCATCATCGGCACGGCTACTGTACTCCCGTTGATTAGATGGAAATCGCTATCGCGCGTGTTCCCTTCCGCGAGTGGCTGGAGCCAAGCGGCGTTGAAGTAGATGGCGTTGGTGAGCACCATAATGGTGTCTGGGCTGATCACATCCTCCGGGATGACGTCTTTGATCCTCTCCTCCGTCTGATCACTGATCCAGTCGTTGATTATCACCCGCGACCCTTCAGGCGACTCCAGGAAGTCCAGGAGCCTTACGCCTGCGCGATAGCTCTGCGCCAGCGCATCCAAGAACCCAGAGGCGAACGTGCAGCCGTCTTGTCCCCAGACAGTATTGGCTACGTTCAACCTGAACCCTTCGTCATCTTTGCCCTGTGCGCCTTCGCCGCGAGAGGCGAGCTCCATGTCTAGAGCGTTGAACGCGGGGTGCAGCTTGTCTTGGGTAAGGAGGTAGTGGAGCGTATCCGCCATCTGCCGCTCCGTTTCTCCCCTCGCCCCGGCATAGGTCATGGCAAGAGCCAGGGAGATGCTGTAGGGGGAGTAGAACAGGTTACCGTCTACCCCTCTGAGGTTCTGGTACAGGTCGAAGGCGAAATCGCTGTTCCCTCCTACCAAATCCGCCAGATGCTCATGATCTACGTCTGCTGGCCTAGCTCGCTCCTTGTCCGAGCGCAGCTCATGAGACACAGTGGTAACAGTTGACTCAACCGTCGCAGAGGGTGTAGGAGCGGTGGTCGGTGTCAGATTGGATGTCCTGGTCGGAGCGATGGTAGCTGTGGCGGTTGACGCTGGGGGCGGAACAGTCGATCCCCCGAAAGGTTCCCTTTAGGCTCTGGCCTAAACAAGCCCTGCTCTTCGGCGTGTTAACGTATCGTACCGCATATCCGCCTATAGTCTGGGGAATGTTTGCTACCCAACTGTCGTCATATTCCAGATTGAGTACCGGTCCCCCATAGGGCTGCACCCCACGGAGAACGGAGTTGTCAGCTTCGTCAGCCCATCGGTCCTTATAATCAGGTCATTCATAGATTGTCCTCTTAACAGCCCATGTTACAGTGGGCCCGCCGCAGTCAGCACTCAGTCCCGGATGCGGTACCCCGGGCTGGTGACCCATAAACCTGTGCCCGCCGATCGACGATTCGTTCGTTAGGTTCTATGGGATGAAGGAGTCTACATTTCACTTACATGTCGGTCATGTCAATGACCGACATGTAACATCACACTAGTCAAAATGGCTGCAAACAACCTCCCATCAAATTGCGCCGAGATGGGCAGATGGAGCCTGATGCAAGCGTCGGTCAAGGAAATTCTGCTCGCGGGCGCCGCTACACTGATTCTCTTGCTGGTCTCCCTCGTGGCTGTCAGCCTCATAGCAACCGTCGTTAGTGGTTCGGATCGGATAACGATAGGAGGGGGTGCGTCCATCGGCGGCTCCCTTGTAGGGGCCGTGGCTGGCGTCGTGCTCCACGAGCTGGTCCATGGCGCTGTTTTCTCCGCGTTCCACGCCCGTCCCCGCTTCGGATTCAGACTGTGGACGCGGTTCGGACCAGTTTTCTTTGCCACGGTCCTTGGAAACGACCTTTCGAGAACCGAGTACCTCGCCATTGGCTTGTCACCGGCCTTGCTGTTAACTGCGGCATTGGTGGTGGTCCTTGTAGTTGTCTTCGTTCTTGAATTAGTAGGCGGCTTCCTCTTATCCGTCGTATTTTGGACTTTCTTGCTGAACACCGTCGGTTCAGCTGGGGATCTATTCATCGCGGCAAAGGTTATGAGATATCCAAGCACGACGTACTTCGAAGATACAAGTGAAAGGTTCGTCGTCTACGGCCCGACGAATGTTGACTGACCTGCCCCCAATAGTTGTACCACAAATCATGAGACACTGATAGCGCTTTGGTCTTGCCCCATTCTTAGTACCAGTCGTAATGTTAGTCTCGTGGGTCATTTCACCCCTGCTGTGGCCACCAGGGCAAAGGCCTGTGGGGCGAGGTTCCCCAGGGCTCCGTGGGGACGTTCGCCGTTGTAGTGCCTACGCCACCCCTCTATTTTCTCCCGTGCATCCTCCAAAGACAAGAACCAACTCTCGTTGAGGCACTCCTCCCTCAGCCTGGCGTTGAAGGCCTCGATCATAGCGTTGTCTGTAGGTTTGCCCGGACGGCTGAAGTCCAGCTCCACGCCGTTCAGGTACGCCCACTGGTCCAGTCGCTTCGATGTGAACTCGGGGCCATTGTCCATGGCTATAGTCTGTGGCTTCCTGCCTTGCAGTGCCAAACGTGCCAACACCTCCGCCACACGTTGTCCTCCTATGCTGCCATCCACCTCGATGTCCAGACTCTCACGGGTAAAGTGGTCCACTAACGTCAAGATGCGGATCCGCCGTCCATCGAACAACTCGTCGCTCATGAAGTCCATGGCCCACCGCTCATCGGGTCTAGATGCTTGGGGCCTGACCTCCCTTCTTTGACTGGATACGTGGCGCCTGGGCCTCTTGGGCCTCATGCGGAGACCCTCCAGGCGGTAGAGTCTGTAGACCCTCTTGTGGTTCACCTGCCATCCCTCCCGTCTCAACAGCACGTGGATTCGTCTGTAGCCATAGCTCACCCGGGCCTGGGCCAGATCCCTGATCCTCATCCTTAGAGCTGCCTGATCATCCGCCACGCTGTGGTATCTGCAGGTGGAGCGCCTGAAGGTGAGCACCCCGCATGCTCGACGCTCGCTGGCCCCATAGGCCACCCGGAGATACCAGGCGTGGTCCCTCAGCTGAGCAGGCTCTAGGGCTTTTTTCGTAGCACGTCCTGGAGCATCTGCTTGTCCAGACTCAGGTCCGCCACCAACTGCCTCAGCTTCCTGTTCTCCTCCTCCAGGACCTTGAGCCGCCTCACCTCCGCCACTCCCATCCCCAGGAACTTCTTCTTCCACCGGTAGAAGGTCTGCTCGGCCACCCCCCATCTTCCGACAGACCTCCAGGACCGGGGCGCCACTCTCGGCCCGCCGTAGTGCGAAGGCTATCTGCTCCGCCGTGTACAGGGACTTCTTCATGGAATGATCCTCCTTCAACATGTGGGATCATCCCACAAAACTAACACTTCGACTGGACCAGTTTTCGGGGTGAAGACCATCTCGCTGTCCTGGTGGCCTCGGCCACGGTGGATGGGGACAGCGGCAACAATGCTCCCCATGGACCTACCAACGTAGTGGCCCTTCCGGGCAACAACCAGGTGTTCCTATCATGGACTCCCTGGGACACTCAAGGGCGCGGGCCATGGGAGACAACGATCACAGCTCACGGATACTGGGATGTTGGTACGGTTCGCGCGTTATCATAGATGGAGCTGGGCTGGCCTTCAATGATACCATCGCTGCCACCCTGAAGCCGTTTCGACGACAACTATTGCGATCACTGCTGGAGAACAGAAACGTTTGAATCCGACCAGCGCCCATTCTTCCTCATCCTTCTTGACCCTTAGGTCAAACGCTTAAACATGAATCCCCTGGGAACGGCTCCGACATAGATAGTGAGGTTGCCTTACTTCCATGAATGTTCATCTTCACCGTTGTCCGCCCCTGCCTATCCATATACGTGTGCCTTTTTTGCCTGAATTATGGACGTGTCGAGGTCATATGTGTCGAAGTTCACGGATGTAACGATACAACAGGAGGAACTATGCTATCCATGACTCCCAGCGCCAGGTTGGTTACAGCGCTTCTGAGTCGCCCTGCTCCTCCTCGGTTGCAGAAGGCGGCTCCAACGGCAGCTCGATAGTCATCTCAGTGAAGACCCCAGGGTCTGATTGGACACGGATGGTCCCTCCGTGACGACGCACGATGTCGCTGCACATGGAGAGGCCAAGGCCCGTACCCTGGTCTGTTGGCTTAGTTGTAAAGAAGGGGTTGAAGATCTTGTCGATAACGTCTGTTGAGATCCCGTTTCCGTTGTCCCTGATGCTAACTTCCGCGTGGTCCTCGCGTCGGCGGGTGGTTAGCCAGAGGGTTGGCATGTAGGGCGAACCGTTGTCTCCCGTTGCCTTCCCGCCACGCCGTTTCTCATCGGTGGCGTAGCAGGCGTTGCTCACCATGTTCAGGAAGACCCGGCCCAATTCCTGGGGAATGACCTCAAGTTCGCCCATATCCGGGTCCATGTCCTGGCGCAGGTCCAACTGGAAGTCCGGGTCCGCTGCGCGGGCGCTGTGGTAAGCCAGACGGGCGTGTTCGTCCAACAGGTTGTTGATGTTGGTGGGCTGCAGCTCACCCGTGTCCCTCCCCATGAGAAGCATATCGTGAACTATCCGATTGGCCCGCTGACCGTGAGACTGGATGCGTTCCAAGTTGCCGTTTAGCTCTCCGCAAATCTCTTCTATCAGCCCGCGCTGCTCATCGTTCAGCTTCGCATCTCCTTCGTCGAGAACCTCCTTTAGCTCTGTAACGAGCTCCTCCGAGACCTCCGAGAAGTTCTTGACGAAGTTCAGCGGGTTCCTGATCTCGTGGGCCACACCGGCGGTCAGCTCGCCAAGGGCCGCCAGCTTTTCCCGCATGACTATCTGGTCCTGGGCCCGGCGGAGGTCTGCCAACACGCTTTCCAGCTGATCGTTCTTACCACTAAGCTCCTCCGCCAGCTTCTCCACCAGGTTCAGGCGCTGGACCTCCAGAGCATGACGACGGAACACCTCCAGGGCGGCGGCCATATCGGCCACCTCGTCCCGTCCCCCTATCTCAACGCGTGCCTCCAGGTCACCCCCGGCCATTCGGAGCATCCAATCCGAAAGCATCTTTAGTCGACGTATCAACATGCGGCCTACAAAGAGCCATGCAATGATCAGTGCACCGGCGATGCTTATGCCACTGATAGCCAAGAGTAGGACGCTTCCCGTGAAGATAGCCTGGCTGGACGCCTGGGTCGCCTCCTGTGCACCGGTCCGGGAGGCGCTCACCAATCCATTGACTTGGGCGATCAGATCGATGGCTATGTCCTGGTTATGCTCCACGAGGTTCTGCTGCCGCTCCGCCAGCAGAAGTCGTTGGGCTAGTAGGTCAAAGCCGTTATCATCCCCAACCCCCAGCTCGAACAACCTGGCGAAGATAGGTGACACCGCGGCCTGCAGCGGCGACTCCTCTAGGGCCGCTAGACTCCGCTCTATGCGGCTGGCAGCAGCCTCAAACCGCTCCCGCAGCGGCTCGATAAGGGAAGGATCGGAGAGGGTGAAAGCGTTGGCCAACAGCTCCGTTGCAACATTGCCATCCGCCTGGAGCTGGGCCAGGTGACGATAGTTGCCAAACTCCTCCTCCGAGAAGTGTTCCGATCTGGGTACAGCGGGTTCGCCCAGGGTCCGATAGCCAGTCATAGTGTAAAAAAGCTGGTCGTCTATGGCAGGGATGATTATGTCGTCCAGCCGGCCGCGAAGCTCAGCCAACTCCTTGCCCAGGGCTTCCGTGTCCTTTGCTAGGGCGAAGAACTCGGTCTTCTCCTTCTTGATGGCCTCGATGTTGGAAATTAGGCTATCGGCAAGGGTACGGACCTCGGCAAAAACCTCGTCACCGGAGCCGCCCTCTTCCAACAAGGCCAGCTGATCCTCAAAGGCCCGGTCTGCCTCGTTGATGCTGAGGACTACCTGGTCGAACTCGGCCGTGGTGATCGCCGCGGTTAGTCTCGGGGCCGCTGCCACCAGAGTTCCACTGTACTGGGCAACACCAAAGGCCGCCGCCATCTCCGGAATGCTACCCTCGTTGACTCGACTCTGAACGTCACCCACTCGATTGAAGGAGAACCATCCTACCAGGCTGGCGGATATGGTGAGAGCTACCGCTCCCCAGATGGCCAACTGCAGCTGGGTGGAGATGCGAAAGCGGCTTTCCAACAGTCGTTTGAATCGCTCTCTCACAGCCCGGTGTCCCGTAGGTTGTCTATGGAGTGGTACTGACCATCGGAGCCGATAACGGTGAAAAACACTGCATCTGATCCCTGGTTATCACCGTCTCCGAAGCGGAGCCGGAACCCGTCCAGGTCTATGACGGTGTTGCCTCGAAGGCCGTCCAAGAAGCAGGCTCGGTCGACGTCGCGGCCGCAGTGCTCCAGTGCGGCTATCGCCAGCCTACCGGCCAGATAGCCCTCGAAGGAGACAAATCCGGGTATGGTTTCGGGAGAGTAGGCCGATAGGGCGCGTAGATAGGAAGCCGCGATAGGGATGGATGCGTCCGTTGGGAAGGGCACCACCTGGGTGACAAACACGCCTTCGCCATCCGGCCCCAGCTCGGTGGCCAAGGCGTTGCTGCCAACGAAGGAGATGGTGACGAAAACCCATTCCAGACCGGTATGCCGCGCCCAGGAGATAAGCTCTGCTACCGGCTGGTAAGCTCCTACTATGATCACCGCCTCTGGGGAGCCCCGGCTCAGATCTAAAAGAGCGGTCTTCACCGCCGTGGTGTTCCTCGAATACAGCCCGATGGCCACCGGGTCCATCCCGCGACGTTCCAGGGCGCTTCGTACCCCACGGTACCCTGCACGCCCAAAGGAGTCGTCTTGATACATGATGGCGATGCGATTCAGTCCCAGGTCACCGGTCAAACGGGCCACCATCTCCTCCGTTTCCTGGTTGTAAGAGGCGCGCAGATTGATCACGTTGTCCCACTTGGGATCTCGAAGAAAGGCGGCGCCGGTGAAGGGGGCGATGTAGGGAACTCCGTTGGCTTCCGCCACAGGGACCGCCGAGCGTGAGGTTGGGGTGCCAACGGCGCCGATGAAGCCGAAAACCTCCACCTCCTGGATGAGGTGGAGGGTATTGGCGATGGCAGCTTCCGGTTCGTATACGTCGTCCATGGAGACTAGGTCCAACCGTCTCCTGTGGACACCGCCTTTCTGGTTCACCTCGTGAAAAGCCGCTTCGATTCCCCGTCGCATGCTTTTCCCCAGCTCTTGAGCCGGACCGGTAAAAGCGGCGGACTGTCCAAAAAGGATGCGTTGACCGGAGATGCCGATGCTTGACAGGGAGGTTATTTTAGCTACAGGCGTGCCCTGCTGTGCTACGGTGCCGTCGTCTCCCGAGCCTTTGGGGGTCTCCTGGGGACCACTAAGAAGAAACCAAACCCCCAGACTAACGGCCACCGTAACGCCCACTGCCCCGCCGATGCCTAGCACGAACAGTATATCTGCAGAAAAATGGGGAATACGCTTCATTAGTCCCTGTGCTTAACCAGTGTCAAATGGTTTCTATCTCCCTCCCGCCGATAGCGCATCTTATCCATCATTGTACGCACAAGGTGTATACCTAGACCCCCCACCGGTCTATCCTCCAGAGTGGTTGCTAGATCGGGGGCGGGAGCATCCTTCAAGGGGTCAAATGGCTTACCATCGTCCGTGATTTCAATGGTGATGGCCTGCACCTCCGAAGTCAGGACAATATCGATCTCATGGAAGCCGTCATCGTGTCCGTGGTTTATGATATTAAGTCCCAGCTCCTCGAGCACCAGATTCACCTGAAAGATGAGGCTAGAGGACCAATGGTCCTGTCTCCCGAGCGTCTCTATGGCGGCGGAAAGGCGCTCCAGTTCGTCCAGTCTGGTTTCAATCTTCAGGCACAGCCTCGCGCTCAAGGCGAAGTCTCGCTGCAATAGAAGGTTAGGCAGGTGATATCGTCGGACTGGGGGGTCTCGCCTACAAATGCGTTTACGGCTTCAAAAACCGTTAGACTCGCTCTCTCAGGGTCCTGGGGCGCGGTAGCCTCAAAGAGCTTACGTAGGCGGCCAAGGCCAAACTGCTCCCCATCGCCATTCATAGCCTCAGTAACACCGTCTGTGTACAAAACAACCGTATCACCGGAGGACAGGGTTACCGTATTCTGCCGGAACTTAATATCGGGGACAATCCCCAGGGCTATGCCGTCCGTCAAGGGAAGTAGTGTAGATGTCCCATCGCTATGGACCACTAGGGGACTGTTGTGTCCTCCGTTGGCATACGTCAATTCTCTGTTGGATGGATCGTACACCCCGTATAGAATGGTAACAAACATTCCCGCCTCATTGTCCTCATGCAGTAGTTCGCTAACCTGCCGCAACACCTCGCCGGGGTCGGTGTTGTCCATGGCTGCACTCTTCAATAGGGTACGGCTGGACATCATAAACAACGCTGCCGGCACACCCTTGTCCGATACGTCTGCGATGGCAAGGCCGATCCGCCCATTGTTCAGGTACAGTATGTCAAAGAAATCGCCTCCCACGTTGCGAGCTGCCTCCATCTTGCCGTACACCCCAAAGCCCGAACCTCTGGGAAACTGAGTGGGAAGAATGGACTGTTGCATCCTCCTGGCTACGTCTAGCTCGTTCTGCAAAACCACCAGCTTGTCGCGAGATAGGAGGGCCTCACGCCACTCGGCCATATGGCGCAGCGTCCTGTCTATGGTCACTTGCAAGTCTTCGAAGTCGATGGGTTTGGTGACGAAGTCAAAGGCGCCACGGTTCATAGCCGTGCGGATGTTTTTCATATCACCGTAGGCGGAGATGATCACAGAGCGGATGTTAGGGTTAACCTTGGGGATCTGCTCCAGCAGCGTGAGGCCATCCATCTGAGGCATGTTGATGTCCGAGAGCACCATGGCGATGTCCTCGTCTTGGCTCAACCTCTCCAAAGCCTCTACGCCGTTTTGGGCAAATACAAACCTGTAGCGACCCGCTCGAATATCTCGGCGCATGCGCTGCAGCATAAGGGGCTCCAGGTCGGGCTCATCATCAACTACCAAGATCTTGCACGGTTCCTGCACTACCATCATCCTCTTGCGCTTCTACCTTAGGCCTGCTGAAGGCCTGCTGAACTCATCGTACGGCGGGATCTCAGTCCTGAAATCCTGTGAGAGCCCGGAACTGGTCAGTCCTTGAATGCGGCCAGGGCCTCAGCCCGAGAAGCGTGAATGGAGATAATCTTGTCAAACCCACTGACCTCGAAGACCTCCCGTATCGGTTCCGAAAGTGAGCAGATCGCAAACTTCACTTTCTGATTTTCCGATGCCTTGGCCACCAACAGAATCGCCCGAAGGCCCGCACTGCTGATGTAAGATAGCTGCTCCATATCCAGGATTACGGCGCGCTCACTGGCATCTATGGCAGCCTCCAAAGCCACCTGGAATTCAGGGGCATTAGCACCATCGATCCGCCCCTCTGTCTTTGCGATTAACGTATCCCCATGTTGCTCCGTGTCAACCCTCATTGAGTACATCTCCATAATGTTAATGTAGCGACTGTAGACCCGCTCTGCTCAGGACTGGGGGTGCTGGCTTGACGAATGCCAGACACCATCTGCTCAACCAGCCCATCTTTCACTACCGTCTCAATCTTTGCCATGGGTAACCCTGTACCCTGCCCCGCGATAGATCTCCTGATGCTCGACCCCTTCCTGAAAGCCTTCGCTTCGGTTACCGTTACGTCAGTGACCCCAATGTCCACTAAGACTTCGTGGACCGGATAAAGTTTATGGGGTTGAATCCCCGCCATTCTCAGTTTCATCCCAACGTTACATCTGCTTCCCTGCAAGTCATAGCCGCGTTCTCCGTGGGTGGCCAGGTCAATCCCTACCAGCTCATCCTCCTCGTCAATCCTCAGGCCGCCTGTTAGCCTGGATGTGACCTTCATGATAATCAAGGTGAGTACAGCCGCCCAAGCTACCGCGACAACCACTCCCAGGGCCTGCACCCCTAACTGGGAACCTGTCGCACCACTCTCAACCGTCAGTCCGTTGCCACCAAGGACAGCCACTGCCAGGAAGGCTACTAGCAGTCCCATTGTACCACAGACTCCGTGGACGGCAAAGACATCAAGGGAATCGTCATCTTCCATCGCTCCTTTACTATGTCCATGCCGAAGAAGTACGCCACGCCGGCCACTGCACTCATAATCAAATCGCCCCCTGGACCAACGTAGCCTGAGGCGGGCGTGACGGTGGCTAAGCCCGCAATCACCCCGGTGGCGGTGCCCACCAGAGAAGGCCTGCGAAACTTGATCCAGTCAATGGTCGACCAGGCGATGGCACCGCTGGCGGTAGCAATGTGACTAACGGCGATGACCATGCCGGCACCGCCGTCTGCGGCCACTGGCTACCCCCGTTAAATCCAAAACAGCCCACCCATAGCATCCCCGCAGCGGTCGACGTCATGTCGGGGTTATGCGTCGGTTGGATTTGGTTTGGAAAACCCTGTTGCTTTCCTACTACCGCGGCAACGAACAGGGCCAATGCTCCCGCGCTGGTGTGTACAACCAATCCTCCCGCGAAGTCCATCATACCCAGTTCCGGCAGCCAACCTCCGCCCCATACCCAATGACAGATGGGAGCGTACACCAGGAGTACCCATGCGCTGCTCAAGATTAGCACCGACGAAAACTTGGTGTGCTCCACGTATGCGCTCACAATAAGAGCTGGAGTAATAATGGCAAATGTCATCTGAAAGATGGAGAATACGATCTCTGGAATAGAACCGTGCAGTGCATCAGTTCCTATACATGCGAAAAAGACCTTCTCCAACCCACCCACAATTCCACCAACATCGTCCCCGAAAGCTAGGCTGTAGCCCACAATCAAACCACAGCGGACTAGCCAAAGCAGCGATGTAGAAACATTGCATCACCACCGACAGCATCGACTTGGATCGGACGACCCCCCATAAAACAAAGCCAGGCCTGGTAAGGTCAAGAACAACACCAAAGCAACGGCTACAAGGACGGATGATGTATCGCCTGAACTCAACGACGGCTCCTATCCTGCCTGTGGCATTTTGGGGGGAATATATCCAATGATTGCCGGTCCTAGGCCAAAGCGATGTCTTGTGGGACCTTAGTCAGTTCGCCCTCTTGCCCACAAGGGAGACGAGGATCTCCAGAACGGAACACCCTCGCGCCTAGATCTTTCGTGTGAGTCTAGGGGACCTGTCGCAGAGATGTCATCTCACCTCAGACAGAACTGTTGAATCGTGTCGCCGAGTCTGGTGTTTGTATGCGTTGTCGGCCACGCTCCCGCCAGGCCCGCGACCGGGCTCCACATATCCCAGGCGCGGTTGGTGGGCGCCAGCGCGACACCGACCTCGTCATAGACACTACAGACCAGCATCCCCTCCATATTGAATTCCGTGTGACCCACCAGGTCTACGAGGACAAACTAAACCGGCTAAAGTTAGTAAGAATCTACGAAGCCCTGGAGATCGACCACTGCTGGCAATAGTGACGGTCTTGCGGAGACGCCGCCAGGTAGGATAGAATAACCTATAATCTAGTCATTCGTGGCGCCAGATGTAATCGCGTTTATTGGGAGGACAAGCATCGTGCTCAGATTCGCCGAGGAAATCATCCTGCTCCTGCTCAACGACAATGACGGGAGGTTCGCACACGTGCCCAGATGGTCGTTGGACTATGCCCTCGCCGGTAGCGTGTTGATGGACCTGGCGCTGGAGAATCGCATCGACACCGACCTGGAGAATCTGATTCTGGTCGACGCCGCACCCGTGGACGACAGCCTGCTCGACCCGACGCTGGCCGACATCGAAGCGGGGGAGAAGCACGACACCCGTTTCTGGGTAGAGCACACGGCAAGCCGCGCCAACACCATCTATGAAGAGGCTCTCTCCCGACTGGTCGCCCAAGGCATCTTGGAGCGACGCGATGACCGATTCCTGTGGGTGTTCCGGTCAAGGCGCTACCCGACGATCGGTGGAGAGGTCGAGCGCGAGGTGAAGCTGCGAATTATGGGGGTGCTATTTAGCGACGAGATACCGCACCCGCGCGATGTGGTGATCATTTGCCTAGCCGACGCATGCGGCATATTCAGGGGACTGTTGTCCAAGAGAGAACTGGACAAAGCATCGGACCGCATCGAGCAGGTGCGCAAGCTTGACCTCATCGGTCGAACTATGTCCCAGGCGATCCGGGATATAGAAATATCGACGGCCGCCTTAATGCAGACGCATATCTACTGACTCATTCCGGCCACCGGTCACTACTCCGGGGAGACGGGCTCCCTGTGTTACGTGCTTAGGTGTTGCTAGATGGCCGAGAATCTACCCCTAGGCCCAGCAAGTCTGCGGCTGGCCGTTCGGCACTCGAACACCACCCGGGACTTGAGACAATCAACGACGAAGTGCCTATGCGACATGTTGAACTCGTTAAGGCCATCGCTGACACCTTGAAGTGCTTCGGTTTGGAGCGTCCAACGCATAAGAGGTTCAGACTGGGAATCAGACCATTTGGCGAACCTCAGATAGTCGCTGAGATCGTAAAACGTCTAAGTGAACATCGAATCGGATCTCGAACACATAGAACATCTGATATGGACGCGCAAGACCTGTGGGGAGCCTGACCGTTGGCGGCGCAAGTAAACGAGCACATCCGATACGAACCGGACGAGCATCCGCCCCCGCTCGCAGTCGTTGGCGTCGGCGCGCAGGCGGCCATGCTCACCGTGCCGGGCGTGGTGCTCGCCGTCGTGATCGTGACCCGGATCGCCCAGCAGCCCGATTCGTGCATGTCGTGGGCCGTGTTCGCCGCGATGCTCGTCAGCGGCCTCACTACCATTCTCCAGGCGGTAAGCGTCGGACGGGTCGGCGCCGGCCATGTCCTGATCATGGGCACCTCCAGGGCGTTCATCGCGGTCTGCGTTACGGCGTTGCGCGAGGGCGGGCCCGCGACAATGGCAAGCCTCGTGGTGGTCTCGTCGCTGTTCCAGTTCGCGATGGTGGTGCCCTGACCTGCCGGCAAGCTCACCGGCCATAGCGTTGATCTCCTCCGCCACCAGCGTCACCAGCTCTACGATGGTCTCCTCGGTGAGGATTCGCTCCCGTATCTTCTCAACAATGAAGTCCTCCACCCTGGGGGCGTTCAGGTAGCGGGCGCTGCACGTCCCCGCTCCCTCCCGGAACAATGTCCCGCAGACGTAGTAGGCGAACTGGCCGCTCTTGGCCCCCTGGCCACTGTAGGGCCTGCCGCACACCCCGCACTTGAGCAGACCGCTCAGCAGGAACTTGCTCCCCACTCTACCGGGCCTCTGCACCTTCGGGGCACGGTCCCGCATCGCCTGCTGCACGGCGTCGAACAGCTCCCTCGACACCAGCGCGGGCCATGCTCCCTCCACTCGCACCGGGTCCTGGGCCTTCTCTACCTTGGTGGTTCTGCCCCAGACGGCGGTTCCGGTGTAGGCTTCGTTGGTCAGCAGGTAGTGGAGTCCTCCCTTGTACCAGCGCTTTCCCCTGTTGGTGATGCCCCGGTCGTTCAGGGTCCTGCATATCTCCTTGAGGCCGTAGCCGCTGAGCGAACTCTCGAATATCTCCTTCACCACCGGAGCGGTGGCGGGGTCAACTTCCAGCGTGGGACGCTCCTTCATCCCGTCGCTGACCTTCACCCGCCTGTAGCCGAAGGGGGCCTTGGAGCCGAGGAAGAAGCCTCTCGAAGCGGCCTCCCTCATTCCCCTCGTAACGTCTTGGGCAAGATTTTCGCTGTAAAATTCGTCCACGGACTCGATGATGGCCTCCATGAGTTTCCCCGTGGGGGAGTCGTCGGCGTGCTCGGTGATGGAGACTACCCTGATGCCCTTGCGCCGCAGCATGGACCAGATGCAACCGACACAAAAACCTGCGGTACTCCTGGGCGGTTGATTTGGATGCAGCGAACGGAGACGGTCGCATATCCTAGCTGGTTTGGCGTCGCCAGCTCGTTGATCTGACGCCGAACGGCCTGATGACGCGTCCGAGTCTCAATACGTGGGCCTAAGTTGACGGTAGGCAGAACCATCTTCGAGATGTGGCTGGGCCTTTGAGTTAACCAGACGCAACCACCTATTGCCAGTAGCGAGAGGTCGCTTACTTCAGCAGGGCGCGGTCAATTTCACTCTTTCCTCTATGGGCGGTACCAAGCCAGGCATGAAGTCGGGCACGGTCGCTTCAACAACATTTGAGTAGCCAGTGCTACCTTCATTGGTGCACGCAAAAAGTCGGTAATAGTAGTGGTGGCCGGGAGGCAGCTTAGAATCCCAGACTCTTGCATACTTGAGAGGGTCATCTTCAGGTAGCAGCTCGCTAGGCGTTCTGATTGTTACTACTTCCCACGGCCCATCTGCATCGGTAGAGCGCTCCACAATCCAATGAGAAACCTCTATGTCAATACCTTCCCACCATAGAGCAATGCCGTTGTTGTCCCAATGGCTATCATTAGCTACCAACTCGACTCCAAGAGACGTAGCCTGCTCTCTGGGTATGGCGGTAACTGATTCCATAGCTGCATCTTCCGGTTCGTTGCCTGCTGGGTAAGCCAATGTCCCCTCTTCGACAAGCTCTTCACACGTATCTGGGTTGGAGGCCAGCGTCCTTTGAGTCTTGGGTGGATCGTTGGGACCCCTAAACATCCTGTATGTGTAAACACACACGCCGTCCACACGAGTCCCCTGAATGATCTTACGAACACCATTGATGAGGGGAGCGTGGTTCCAGTCGTTTCTGATAACACCCGGCCCTTCCAGCGTTACA
This sequence comes from Dehalococcoidia bacterium, assembly GCA_965249025.1. Lineage (GTDB taxonomy): Bacteria > Chloroflexota > Dehalococcoidia > Lucifugimonadales > CAYTFF01. Next base: position 1,124,855 of record OZ252215.1, read on the forward strand.
TCATCAAGGCCCTTAGTGGAGCCTGACTGGCCGAGACTGCGAATGCTCCTGAAGATAGCAAAGGCGACCTGCTGTTGCGCTGGAGTTAGGTCTTCCCCCCACATAGTCAGCTTCGGTCCGCCCAAGTGCTTGAAGTACACTCCGGTGATGCCACCTGATTCGCCGGTGGGGGTAACCAGCTTCGCTTCTACGACACCATAGGTGTCGTAGAACACAGAATAAGGGGCCTCCGGGTCGTTCCCATAGTTTAGCGGAGGTGAGTAGGCGCCATAGTCAAAAACGAGCCTTACTCCGTCCCCTACTACTTCGCCGACGTATGAGTCAATGCCCTGGAGTTCATTCAGCTTCCATCCAGGAGGTAAGCGTAGGGAGAAGCCCGGTACGCCTTCCCAGGCTGGAACTTCTAGGAACCTCCAGTCCGGCGACGGTTCCGCATCGATTGCCGATAGGGCACCCCCCTGCAACTCAGGGCCTGCGCTCTCGGTTCACTCCGGCGTGGGCGATGGCGTTGCCGTGGAGCAGGCTGCCAGCGCAAAGGCCGCTACCCCAATGGCAATCGGAACCAACCAGGGCACGATGTTGCCTCTATTCGAGAGAGTCTCGCTCATATTCATTTGGGTAAGACGTTTTGGCGTGAGAACAAGTTCCCGAGTCTCTCAGTATATCTTCCGCTGGGAGGGTCAATTAGCCAATAAAGGCCAGGATCAACGGCCAGACCACCAGGGAACCGGCCCCGGACGCTTCATGGTACGGCAACGCGAGGCTTCCGAGGAACGCATACAGGGCCGACATCCCACCAGTGTGGGAGAAGACGAAGACTGTCAACAGCCATGGCGATGTCACGCGCCGACGCCGGAATGCCAGTAGATAGCCGAGGCCCGCGAACAACGCCCAAGCCCAGAACAAACCCCAGCCCTGGAAGACATTGGTGATGGCAGGAAGCTTGGCAATACTTCGGGGCTCCACTTCCCTGCCTGTCTTGAGCACGGCGCAATCGACAATCACAACATCCTCTCCGGATCGCGACTCGCTTACCCGACCTGCCACAAGCACGGGCAGTCCACCTGAAGGCAAGGGTTCCGAAAGCTCGCGAGGCATGGAACCCCCTGGCCGCTCGCACAAGACACTGGTCCCCGAGGTGCCTTCCAACACTACCACCTGCCAATCCCTCAAGGCGTCCGCGCGAACAGCGATGCCGGTCGCGATGACATACCGGTCGAGAAAATATGCGCGCTCCACTCCACCTTCGTCGAAACGCTCGGCGAGATGGCGTGCGCGGGTGGTGGCCGCGTTGCGATTGGTGGCTGGCGCTGCATTCGTGTCGACGCCTCTCACAGGCGTCGGTGTGGGCGTTGCTGTTGGGAGCGCCGTTACGGTGAGGCTAGGGGTGGGGGGTGACACACATGCGGACATCAGCCCGATCAGCAGGCAGGCCACCGCGATGTATGGAATCCAAGTCCGCATTTCGACAGTGAAGGATGCTCCCGAAAATCGGATGCAACTGCTCACTAGCTGCCGCCTCCGGCTTCTAGGTGCATTAGTTGTGTCTGCTCCCGTGTCAAGGCGAGCGTCTAGGGTCATCGGAAGCGCCTCCGGGTCCGGGTCGCCCAGGACGGCCTCGAAGCACTCTATGCTCCCACCAACATGGTTGTCGTACAGGTCGACGTCCGTAGCCACACACCAAGCCCTGTCCGCAGGCCACCAGATGTTTGGTGGACCAGGACAAAAGTGAGTAGCCCAGCGCAGATCCACATGATTCTGTTGGCCGGAAGTATCCGTCCCTCCGGTTCAATCGCACGTCGGGAGGTCTAGGTCCAAGCACGTTGGCTATAGATCGTGTCATCGCGTCTACTCCAAGATCACCTCATACGCGGTCGGTCCCGCACTCAGGTACCAGTTGGACGCAAAGTTGGCCAGGTGTACATGGGCAACGTAGTGTCCTGGAGTTGCCCGGCCGCCCTCGAAGTGCATCTGGTCCCAGGTCATGGTGAAGGAGGCGGTCTCGTCGGGTTGCAGGACGCGGCGCTCGTCTCCGTGGCGCAGAACAGCCACGTCTCGGTGTTCCAGAAGGCTGTGGATAACCACTCTCGGGGGCACGTAATCCAGGGGGACGGGCCAATCGCTGGTGTTGGTGAGCGTAAGAGTCAGCATCACCGGTTCGCCCTTGACGTATGCCGATTTGTCGGTTTTCAGTTCCCACCCGTAGGGGTACTGGTAGTCATCACTGGAGCCATACTCCGGCGGGCGGAGACGCACAGCGGTCACCATTGAGTGCGGCGAGCTGGAGGGCACTTCCTCAAGGAACGCCTCGAACGAGCGTAGGCCATGGGTGGCAAAGGCGGCTCCCAGGTGTTCCCCGTCGTCCGTGCCGCAGAGGACGAGGTCGGACGCGCCGCCCTCCCTGTCCCACCAGAGCGCGATGTACCGCGCGCTGCCCAGCAGTTCCCCATCGGCCCCGCGCAGTTCCTGGGGCGTGGCGTAGAGCAACTCCAGTATCGTACCCAACTCGGGCGGGCGCGTGGATCCCGGCCGCTTGCTAAGACTTTCCAGTGGAACCGGCTCTCCCAGGTCCTTTAGCGCCTTCTGCACCGGCTCGGCCAAGAGCTCGCGGGTCACAGGTCCGTCCACGGGCGGGATTCGTTCCGGCCCGTGGTAGGCGACTGCGGCGGGGGTGATGTCGGCATCCGAAGGGACGCGCTCCAGCAGCCGGATCGCCGAGTCTAGCAGCACTGCTGGCAGGTATCTGATACCAATCCTACCAAAAACGATCTGTTGGCCGTAAAATCTCCGCCCGTGGCTCGCAAGACCGATGGGTGTGCCATCGCCTGCCACGACCAACGTGCCCCGTTGGTAAGAGGGTGTGTAGTCCCCGTGCAGCGCGACGAGATGGTCCGGCGCGTTGAGACTGGGGCTGGCGTAGGTCTCCTTTACTACGAGCTCACCGCCGTCCTGGTCACGGCTCAGGAACAACACTGGCTCCCCAGGCGCTACCCTCCCGTGGTCCCCAGGCGCCACGACGAGGCCCTCAGCACCGATGGAAAGCAGTGCTGCGCCCGTGCGGGGGTCGAAGCGCTCAAGCTCAGCGGCGAAGACGCCCCGGCCGGATACCGTCACCGACAACGAAACGATTTCCTCCATGGGGTCAAGCACGGTGAGCACAGCGCCGTCGGCGACGACTAGCCCCTGCTGGTCCCTAGTGCGGCCGCTGGCCCGCTCGACGCTCACGCGCACCACGGCGTCCCGCCAAGCTTCGACGGATGCTGGCAGTGCGGGAGGCGGCAGATCGGGGTAGGCCACAACCTCCGCCGAAGGGCTTTCTGTTGGGTAGGGGATGGGAGTAGTGTTTGAAAACGGTGTGGCCGTCGGCGTCGTCAGGTCCGGTGTAGGGGTCGGCGCCGGGGCCCGGTAGGTGCAGGCGTTCACGGGGGCACTGGACACCGGTGGCGTGCCCTCTTCCGAAGACGGCTGCGTATTAGGAATTTGTTGGGTCGCAGATGGCGCGGCGGTGGAACAGGCGGCCAGTACAAGCACCGCTAACCCAAGGATGCTGGGGATCAGGGGTGACATGATCCTACTTCCACGATGCACTAGGCGCACGGTCTCCATTCGACATCCAAGGGCCAGGGTTTGAACTGGATGGTTCGGCCGCTTTCGGTCGTGAATACTGCCAGGTTATCGTTGACCAGTTCCATGATGCCCACACTATCAGCGGGAGCCCAATCCAGTGGCGGATTGCCGCTACCGTCGCTCAGCATGGGATCGGCCATCCAGAGTCGCCCATCGAAACGAGCGTCGCGGACACCGCAGTGGACGTATAACGTGTATGGGTAACCTGTCCCAATTTCCACGCCCGGTCCTTGTGGTGGTTCCTCATGGCGATCCCGCTCCCGTGTGGGCATTGGCGCGGGTGTTGGCGTTGCCGTGGGGGATGGGGTATCCGCAGTTGTGGGCATCTGCACCTCCAGCTCGCGGGCCTCGGTTACAAGCTCCTCAGGTGGGTCCAAATTCAACACTGCGCGCACCAAATAGGTGCCAGGGGGAACGGGCTCCCCCCGGTTGTCCACCTGCTCCCACTCGCCAACGAACTCCAGCTCCTCACCCGGTTCCAGAGTTTTGCTATCCAGCGGCAAGAGGGTGATCTTGGCGCACTTCCAATGCCATACCTGCTCTCCATCGGGCGTCGACACCACGAAGTCGTGGGGAGGCCTGCCGCCGAGCGAAATGCTCACCGAGTCATCGCTGATGTTCCGCAACGTCAGCTTCATCTGAACCGGCTCGCCGTAAGGGGCCTGAGATACGACCTCCAGCGAGTATTCGACGGCGCTGAGGAACGCTTCGTCCGGAGGCTCCCCAAGGTCAAGGGGCCATTTGCCCTCACATCCAACCTCGATGACAATGGCTCCCCTTGGGACATTCACCGTCGCTATGGCGGCCTCCATCTCCTCCCGCCCCCGGCGCCGTGGGTACATGACGATTTCAATGCGGTTCTTCCCCTCGTCCAGGTCGGTGTACACGATGCCTGGGACCTGAGAGATGGCACCGCTCAGGGTCCTGTACCAGGCGTCCAGGTGGTCCATGCTGTACTCGCCCTTCAGGACCCGGACCTCGCGGCCCGAGAGGAAATCGGGGCCGAACTCCTCATTCAAGGCCCGCTCTGCCTCTTCCTGCATCGAGGCGTCCTGAAGGTAGATGTATACGATGTTCTGGTCCGGATCTCGAAAGGCCCCTCCAAACCCGGGGACCCGCTCCGCAATCCGGGCCATTGGGTCCTTGGCGATGTTCTTCAGCGCTTCGAGGACGGCAGGTTCCACAGGTAGGACACTCGCCACCATAGACGCCACAAAGGGGTCCGTCATAATGCCCCGCGACAGCTCACCCGACTCCAGCCAGAACGACCGCACGACCGACGTGCCGTCGGCGAGGCGGAAGCCGAGAAAGTAACGCGGCCCTTCATGGTCTCGATGTGCCTGGTCGACGGGCGATTGGAGCACCATTTCGACGAAGCGTTCGACTTGGCTTTCCTCATCTAGGGTGTCGAGCACCGTGCTTGCGTCCTGTTCGCTCAGGATGTCGACGGCCTTAACTTTGCCTCGGATGTCGAGCAGGTCCTCGCCGGTCCTGGCCAGTGGATTCGTGTCCGATTCAAACAGCCTTACCCTACCTTCCTCCAAAGTTGCTAGTCGGAACTCCGGTGAGTAACCCTTTACCGCGTAGACCGGCGTGCCCGGGTTCAGGTAGGTTGAGTCGCCGTCCTGGTAGCGATAGGCGGCCCCCACGTAGCCATCGCCCCTGAAGGCGATCCTGTAGAACTCTGGTCCCAGGTCTTCTGCAGTCAGGTCACGATCTCCCTCGCGAGTTGCTTGTCCAGCCAGCCTCCACCTTGCCAGGTAATGGATACCGCCGAATTGGATCAAGGGCACCCAATCGATGACCGTCTCACGGGGCCGCACGTCCTCATCGCTCTTGAGACCCTTCTGGATGCGGTCCATCTCGGCCCCGTCCTCTAGCACCGCATCCAGACGTCCTGGGCCGTCACCTCGCCCGTCGTGTCTATCGATAATCTGCCCATCGCGGTCCAGCATGGCCTGGGAGCCGGAGGGGACGTGAGTGACGTAGGCCACTTTGTCGGGCTGCTCCGGCGACAGGCCCTCCACGAAGGCGACCACGACACCGGCGCCGAGATCCAGTCTATAGCTCTCGGAGGCCGGCACCGGCTTGATGGAGCCGGGAAGCTGTGGGGTTGGCGTGGTCGTAGGTGTGGCCACCTGTTGGGTCTGTGCGCCGGTACCTGGTGACTCCTGAGTAGCCGTGGGTCCAGTGGGCTGTGCCTTATCATCGCAAGCCGCAGCGACCAACATTAGGAGGACCAACAGTCCTCCAACGATGCCAAGCTTTGGTACCCCCAATCGCCCGCTCAATCCTAGCTCCTTGCTGTGAAGCCTCATCGTATAGACCGTCCCTCTCTATCGGATATTGCGTCGCCACAGGAAAGCCCCCGTACCGACGCGCTACTGCCGTCCTGCTTCCAAGTGAGCCCATAATGAGTATGACGCATCGGCTCAAGGAAAAGTTCCCCAATAGCAACGAAGCCGACCGCGATGTTCGTCCGCCCTCGCTGCGGCGATCTCCTGCTGTGTTCAGATGAGCCCTCATTTGATAGTACGTTTCAAACCAATAAAGCGTTCCATCACCGAAGCGATCCGGCGGGGTCGGCGCAGGTCGTGACCGGACTACCAGCACCTTTAGAAGTGGGCCACAGGATTCCACTCACCTGGGGGCGGGCGTTGCCGTGGCCGCCAGGTTAATGGTTACAGGCAACCGCAAGGGAGAATGACGGTACTCGTGGGTTGTGGGCTTGGATATGATTGGGTATCTAGGAAGTGAACGTCTATCCGTATAGAACGAAATGCTAGAGCTGCCGGGATTCCCCGTAGCTGGGCTGTCCTAGATGTCCTGACCACCTTGACACCATCAACATACCCAGGATAGCTATGGCAACCGCACCAATACTCATTGCGGCCTCGGAGTTATTGATGATGCCTCTGATGCATGTTGACCGTTCGCCACCCGTTATCGGTCCAACGCTAATGGTCCCTTGTCCTCCGACATTGGGTCGTGACTCCCACCTGGAGTATCCGTCAGGGCCTCGGGTCAGCACCCAACAGCGAACCTCCTGGTCCTGGCCCTGCATCCACAACAGGGAAAAGAAGCCGAATCCCACGATCGCAGCGATCAACAGCCCTGCAACAGTGGCAGGTGCCACAGTCGCCAACGGGCGGCTCGCGACAGTCAGACTTCTGACAGCGGCGAACCAAATAACGAATGTCGCCGGCAGAAAAATGAAAGCGATCGATGAGAAGGTTGAGAAGCTTCCGACTAACGATAGTAGACCCACACCCAGGAGCAGTCCACCGCGTACACCAGGTTTCCGCACCGTAGACGCAATGAGGCCCAGCGCATACGGCGAGAGGAGGAGTAGGGTGAAGGCTACATAGAACGCTCGGCGTTCGGTTAGATAGGGTTCTTGTGGCAAAAACAAATAGAAGGCCAGCGAGATAGCGGGAGTGAGGCCGGCAGCGCTGCCAACCACCGCCGCTCGAGCGCCACGATTCTGATTCCCCAATTCACTCATCTACAAGTCAGCCGGAATATCATTGATTCTAACGGTTAAAGATCGGGACGACACATGCCTACCGAGCTCTTCTGGCGTACAAGTGATGCACGCCCATGTTTGAGCCGACAGGTATAGTAAATCCCGGAGCCTGCCCAGCGATCTGGAACCAAACTTGCTGCCCCGAAGTGCAGCCCACCCGTGATGGGGTCGCTACTGACGACCTAAACGTCTCGTCCTCCTGCGGGTCCTTGACCCTCCAACTTACTTCCCAAGGACACGGCGCTGCTGGAGACCGGCGGAAGAAGGTGGAGGAATCCCTGTCGGCACTGGTGCATCCGTTTCATTTGTGGTGGTTGTAGCGATTCCGGGCACTACCAAGATGGTGACTACTCCCAACAACATCCCCAAGGCGATCGATACGATGCCCAAGATCTGAAGCACGCCACCGTATTTCTTCCGAACCGCCCATATCCCTGCAATCAGTAGCACTGCGGCAGGCAATCCCATCAAGAGCAGTAGCAACAGCAATGTTGTCAAAGTGGCTGAACCTCGCTAAGATAGAGACATCTGGTGTCTATTTTAACACTCTGGGTTCGGCCATCTCCATATCGGCCTTTCACTATACCTAAGGGTACCGTAGACCAGAGACGTGGAAAACGTCAGGATCTAAGGACTATTGAGGTTTGTAGACGGCACCACCGATTAGCACGGGCGGCTGGAAGGGAAGACTTCAGTGAATCGCTTGAGGAGGACTATTGAAGATTCATCTTGAATCAAGCACTACTCGTCTATCCGGATCATTCACCAGCTTTCTCTTGCTGTTCGCGTTAGCGTCTCTGGTGATGGCCGTCGCGCTCGCCTGTGGTGGAGGCAGTCTGTCCGACAATCCGCTGGAGTTGATCCTGGACGATGTGAGGGGCGTGGTCGTTCTGGACTTTGAACAGATTCGTGCGGGTGGCGCGCCCGATCAGGCTGCGGACTCTCTAGAGAGTGCGTGGAACACCGAACTGGACCCCCTAGGCATCCTTGTGGAAGACATAACCATGGGGGTGCTTTCCGAAAGCAAGGATGGTGACCTACTGATTCTAGGAGGCAACTTCGACTTCGGGAAGATCAGGAATGGACTGGAAGAATACGACTACGAAGACCGAGAATACAGGGGACAGCAGCTTTGGGAGGCAGAAGGTGATCCGCTGGAGATGCAAGAAGGTGACACGGAGGTGGAAGCCGTGGCTCTTCTTGAGGGGAGGGCCTCCCTGGTCTTGGGTAGCAGCGACGGCGTTAAGGACGTCCTGATGGCTTTGGAACGCGGTTCAGGACTCCTGTTGGATGACGAAGAAGGTGGAATGGCGCAAGTGTTGAAGGGGGCAGGTAGTAGCTGGCTCACCGTGGCGTTTGACAAGTGTCTGGTTCCCGACGTTAGCGGGTGCCGAGGGGCTGGTCTGTTCTTCGGGTCAGGCGATGGCTCTGAGGTGGATGGCAGATTAGTATTTATCTTCCGAGATGAAGAGGCCGCCAATTCCGCGTTGGATGCCTTCGACGAGGGTTTGGAAGACGAGATGGCTGTGGAGATGGAATTGAAGGGAGTCTCTTTGGACGGCGAGTTTGTTATCGTCCCCCTTTCCATGGATGAGAAGGTCTTCATCACTGAGCTTCTGGGCCTACCCCTTAAGGATTCGGACGCTACAACCAGGTAAACGTGCGTAGATCACACGCTGTCTGCGGGAGTTGGCGATGAGCGTTGCGAACAATATAATCCTGGGCGGTTTGCGTCGCCGGATCACCTTCGACTTGCGGGAGGGAGCGCGGTGGGGTTACGCCACCACGCCTCGGCTCTACCTCTGCGGCCGTCCCGTAACCATCACCGGCGGCCACTTCTTCTGGTGCAACCAAGCGGTGGACGGGGTCCGCACCGCGCGAGAACTCATCAAGGACGGCGCCGACCACGTAAAGGTCATGGCCTCCGGGGGCAGCACGACCATAACTGACAACCGTAGGTCGTCTTACAGCGTGGAGGAACTGGGGGCCCATCCTTGTTCTGTCGTGCAGGACTCCGCGGGCATGCGGGTGGGTGCTTCGTAGTACCCTGAGTATAAAGTTGGCCCATCTACAGCACCAACTGGAACCTCAGCACGAAGGTTTCTCATCTAACCTAATTCGGAACAGCACAAGGGAGTCCAAGAAGAATGCAGCAGGATTTCATCTCTTTCCTTGATTGGTCAGCTGAAGAACTCAGGTGCATAGTCGAAGCGGCGGAGTCATTCCGGCAGAAGTGGGAAGCAAGGAACTCTCCTCCGGCCCTTAAAGGAAGACGTATCGCTCTGATATGGGATGCATCTGGCTTCCGAAATCGGGCTGCATTCGAACTAGGTATAGCTGAACTAGGCGGAGTCTCAGTGGAAGTCCCTGGCCGCCTCGATGAACGAGAGCCTATTGAAGATGTGTCTCGTTACCTAGACAATTGGTTTGACGCAATTGTCGCTAGAACTGCAACTCACGACCATATGTTGAGGCTAGCTCAATCTGCTCAGGTGCCGGTCGTTAATGCCAGAACTCCGTTCAATCATCCCTGTGAAATCTTGGGAGACCTGTCTCACGTGAGGACGCAAAGAGGTACTTTGGAAGGTCTAAGAGTCGTGTTCATAGGTGAAGCTACCAATCTTGGGCACTCTTGGTTTGAGGCGGCGGCGAGATTCCCTATAAATGTCGTTCAAGTGTGCCCGGAAGGGTATGGAGTCAAGAAGGAGTTCCTTAAAGAAATCGCTCAGGAAGCGGAAGGAGATGTTGCGGTTTCGCAGGATCTGCTTTCAGCTGTCGCGGATGCGGATGTTATCTATACGGACTGCTGGCCGGCGAGAGAAACTGATGGGGATCGTCAGAAAGTAAGTGATCTGTTCCTGCCATACCAAGTGACCGAACGTGTCTTGAAGGTGAGTCCACATAATGTCATGTTCTTACCTTGTCCTCCTGTCCATAGAGGCGAGGAAGTAGCTGACAGTGCCATGAACTCGTCAGCCTGTCGAGTCTACGAGGCAAAACAATACTTGCTTCATGCACAAAATGCGCTTTTGGCCACGATTTCAGGCAGTGGAGAGGGAGCCTGAACAGAGTTTATACCTTCAATCGTATGATTCGTCAGACACGAAGTTTGTTATGACTGAGTTCATGAGGGGCCGCGAGTTAAGCCGCCTCTTCTACGAAGAGATTGTCGGCCCGATTCTGAGTGATCACTTCGGTAACGGTAGGCATACTGCTTGTTTGATAGGCGCTGGGTCAGAGGTGCTCGGTTACGACAATGAAGAGTCCATGGACCATGAATGGGGTCCGAGGCTCCAAGTGTTCCTCTCGGACAACGATTGGACACACCGAAGGGATGAGATCGAAGAGCGTCTGCAGTTTGAGTTGCCAAGGACATTTCGTGGGTTCTCAACCAGCTTCTCGGAGCCGGATGAAGAGGGGGTGAGGATACGGGTCGATATCGATGACGGACCGGTCCGTCACGAAGTGCGAATCAGCACACTCAAGCAGTTCTTCATGACATATCTTGGTACTGACCCGTTCAGGGAGACGAGCCTTGTGGAGTGGCTTACGTTCTCCGAGCAGTTTCTGCTGTCCATTACTCGAGCCGCCGTCTATCACGATGACTTGGGTCTTGGCGAACTGCAAGACAAGTTCCGCTACTATCCCCGCGATGTATCGCTCTATCTCCTGGCATCGCAGTGGCGTCGGCTTGACCAGATGGAGCCGCTGATGGGTCGAAGCGGAAACTTAGGAGACGAGCTTGGCTCAAAGTTGATCGCCCACCAGATCGTATTGGACTTGGTACGCCTTTGCTTTCTCATGGAGAAACGCTACGCTCCTTACGCAAAGTGGCTTGGGACTGCTTTTCGCGAGCTGGTCTGCGCACACCAGATGGCCCCGATCATGGCAGCTGTACTGGCCAGCAAACACTGGAGAGAGCGCGAAGACCATCTCTCGGAGGCTTACGCGCTGGCGGCCAGGCTACATAACGACCTCCATATCACAGAACCCCTCGACGCCAGTGTGAGACCGTTCCACAATCGACCGTATCGGGTTATCGGAGCTCAGCGATTCGCCCAAGCCATAGTTGGCCAGATCGTCGACCCACGGGTCCGGGAGCTCCAGGATTGCCTGGGATCCGTCGACCAGATCAGCCACTCTGTTGACATCCTCACGAGGACACAACGCTGGAAAGCCTTGCGAGGTCTGTACAAGAAGGTCTAAGGCAGACGTTGCCAGTAGATACCAGCGATGATCGAGTCGAGTCACAAAGTAGAGCCCCACCAAACTAGGCAAAATCAAGAACCTTCACATTGAGGTTCTGGTTGATACCGTAGCTACCCTCGCTGAAGGACCTCTCCAATAGGAAAGTCAAACATGACTCGTGAACCCCCGTTGTGGTTAATCGTCACAGGCCCGCCCGCTGCGGGAAAAACGACCTTAGCCAGGAGGCTTGCGCAGGACCTGAGCATGCCCTTGTTCGAGAAGGACGTTTTCAAAGATGTTCTTTATCAAGCTCTGGGCTTTGGCGACAAAGACTGGTCTCGGCAAATCGGTGTGAGCGCAATCAACTTGTTGCTTCTCACTGCCGATCGAATGTTGCGGACGGGAGCATCGCTTGTCACTGAGAGCAATTTCTACAGGCAGTTGTCCTCTGAGCGAGTCGGCGAGATCGCGGATAACGCCAAGGCGAGGGTCGTTCAAGTGCATTGTTCGGCCCCGCCAGACATCTTGGTGACACGTAATGCTGCTCGTCTTGCCCCGTCCAGACTGCGCCCTGGTCACCATGTGATGCCCTCCGAAGAGTTATTAGGAGGAATCAGATCTGGGACTTGGGAGCCACTAGATATTCCTTCAAAGACTATTCACGTGGATACTTCTGGCTCCTTCGACTATGCGAATGTCCTACGGAACATATACCAGGAAGCGCCCCATCTGAGCCGTGATAAATAATTTATTGACCTTAGGGCTTCAAACTGCAGTGTACGTGCTCAAGATCGCCGTGAGGCAACGGAGAGTCGAACCTGGCAATTGCCCTGGAGTCTCTCAGCAAAGACGAAGGCTAGGGGAGCACGCTGAACAATGACCGGACTTTGAAGGCGGCGACTACGAGAGGTTCTCAATACCCTTCTATGAGCACACCAGATCTCCACCTCAAGACATTGTTTCTGCTTGATTGCGATGGCCGTATTCAAGCGACACGTGAACCGGAACCAAGTCCTGGCCCTTTATTCTCACTCATCCGAGGAACGGCGAGTTGCGTCTGGGCTGTGCGAGCAGACATTCCACAAGAGCTCCACGGTCTCGCGCGGGAAGAGCCACCAGTCTCAGACCTCCGGGACACTCCTATACACGCGGAACAGTACAAATCACTAGTTAAAGGTGAAGTTGTCTCGGGGCCTGCATTCAGGTTCCCAGAGGCGATTGCTCAACCTTCCGATACGGTGTTCGTAGACGACCTGCGGTTGCTTGACCAGAGCTTCTCCGGGTGGACAGCGGAAGAGATTCCAGGGCGGTCGCCTATCGTGGCGGTGGTCGAAGGGGGACACGCAGTGAGCGTCTGCTTTTGCGCGCGGCGCTCTGACGTAGCGGCAGAAGCTGGTCTTGAAACGGCAGTGGCGTTTCGTGGGCGTGGACTCGGTCCCCGCGTTACGGCTGCCTGGGCATTGGCAATTCGAGCTTCTGGGCGCATTCCGCTCTATAGCACCGCGTGGTCCAATGAGGCGTCGTTGGCAGTTGCTCGCAAGTTGGGTCTAGTGGTGTATGCGAGCACGTGGAGTCTCCTTTCGACCGACGTTGGTTGAAGCGGTTATCGACGTTCCGAGCCCTGTGGCTGCTTCTTGTTGCCCTTCGGCAGGCTCAGGACGAACAGAAGCCGATGAGTCTGCTTCCGGTCCTCGCCCACCTTCCCAGATCCTCGCCGAGGCCGACTCGGCATGACACGAGCATTCTGAAGACTTTTTGCTTCGCTCAGGCTGTACTGTTGGGTCATCTCGCCGACGGCTTCCGTTGTAGAAGCAGCACAGCAGGGCTTGCAGGTCTGCCCGTCCGTACTTCACCTCACTAAGACGACTCGAACCACGAACAGGTGAAATATAGTCAACGGGGCCGTCAGTTCCTTCTAGCCCGTTCTACAAAACCGTGCTCAGATCAATGTCATGGAAGCCTTCCATTCAACATTTCCAGGCTTCACAATGGAATGTTGGGACTGCTGCCGCGAAAGTGAATCAATACGCTGGAACAAATAAGGCGTGACCAGACAAAGGCCACATCGATAGACCGTGAGCTCTTTGACTCCATCACGGCCTATGTGCATGCTTATGTCTGGAGGCATGGCCGTAAGCGAGCGGCCGAGGCTTTCGGAGTTTCCCGCCACACTCTTTGGCGCTTCCTCGATCGCGGTCACGTGAGACGTTCCCTGCCCCGTGATCCTGGGTTAACTCTGAGCCGAGTGCGCGAGCGGGAGGTGACATGGCCCTCTCCGACGAACAGTTGCTCGACTCCTTCAGCCGGATGCCGTTCGTCGACACGATGGAGCTCGCGGGCATCCTGGGGGAGCCGCTTGCGACCATCCACCGCCGGCTGACCGACCTGCTGGCTGAAGGCATCGTCGGGAGGGTGAGCCACGGCACCGCCCATCTACCGTCCAGCCAGAGATACTACCTGACGGCCAACGGCATCCGCGAAGCCGCCGGGATTCTCGGCTTCGAGACGCCCTCGGACTTCGTGCGCGCCTACCCCGTGTCCGGGGAGTGGCTGGCGCTGCTCATCCGCAGGATGGACGCCGTGGCCTCCGTCTACCGTCTCGCCGCCTCGCTCTCCCCCGGGACCGACGGGCTGCGGTCCCACGTGGAGTTCCATCGCAGGGGCCGCTTCGACGCTACCATCACCCTCCACGACCGGCTGAGGGCCATAGCGGAATACGACTACACTCGCCGCCCCGACACCATCCTGATCCTGACGCCCAGCATCTGGGAGCAGAGGCTGACGACGAGGTTCTGCGAGGAACGGAACCTCCGTGAATGCTTCGTCGCCGTGGAGTCCAGGGACGCGCTGGAAAGATGGGACCTTCGCCTCTGGTGTTGCACCTCGTGGGTGATCTGCAGCAGGTTCTTCACGCTGGAGGCCGTCAGTTCCCACGGCAGCCCCGGCGGAAGGCCGCGCACCGAGTCGCCTGAGAGGAAGCGCGCCTCCATACCCAACCCTGAGCGGATGGCGCAGGCTGCGCCGGCCTTCGGCGTTAGCCCGTCGGAGAAGCGGACGCTCGACCTCATCACCGACCACCCGATGATTCCCCGTGAGCACCTGGCGACCTGGCTCGGCGTCTCCGAGGGACGAGTTAGCCAGATGATGCACAACCTCGTGAAAACCTGGGGCCTCATCGAGCGTCACGGCAAACGAGGCGACGTTCGCTACACCCTGTCCGCCGAGGGTATTCGCTACATTACGCACCGGGACCGCGCCGAGCTTCCCACCACGCGGGACATCTGGAGCACGGCCCTGACAATCGACCGTCAGGGCCGGAGACGTCACATGGGCCACCGCATCGACACCTGGGCGCGGCAGACGAAGCACGCCGGCGGCGTGACCTGGTTCCTCTCGAAGCTTGAGGCAGAGGCCAGAGCCATGCCCGGAAACCGACTCCTGTGGTCGGTCCCGACTGCCCGGTCCGACCGCGCCTTCAACTGGGGAGAGTCGGCCATCGCACCCGACGCGGTTGGGAAGATGAACGCAGGGGGCCTTCAGATACCGTTCTACCTTGAGTACGAGCTTCGCGCCCGTCACCCCAGGGGAGTCATTGCGCGCCTGGAACCCTACACGCGCTACTACTGGTCCCCCGAGCCGGGCGAAGACCAGCCCCCGTTCCCCACAACCCTGTTCGTCGTGGACAGTGAGGACGTTGAGGCCACCTACGTGCGCACGGCGGCCAGGATGAGTCTGATGTCGTTGCCAATCTTCGTGTCCTGCATACCCGTTCTGTCCAACACAGGGATACTGGGACGGTCCTGGCATCCACTCTGGGAGCCGGAATCCCCACGACTGGCGCTGTCCGAGCTGCGCGCCTACAGCTGGGACTCGCTCTACCACCGGATGCGTCACCGTCCTGTAGAGGAGGGCAGATAGGGCCGATGCGTCCCCACCCCCCGTTAGATTGTCTGGGGGGTGCAGAATGCGGGCACCAGTGCAATTTTCGTGGTCTGCCGACACCCAAACCATCCCGTTTTAGCTACGAAACTGGGCTGACACGTCACATGACCGGTCAGGGGTTGCACGTGCCAGTAATTGAGAACCTACGCTAAAATAGGTGGCCGGTCCAATGACAATTTTGTCATACCCGTTACAACCGTTGATGTGTCAGCCGATTGCGAGGAAAAAGTGATAGAAGAGCCTGTCCGCTGGATCTCGAAAGCGAAGGCGGCGCAGGAACTGGAGATATCCCTCTCGACCCTTGGCAGGAGGATCAGGAAGGGGGAGGTCGAGGTTGTCAGGGAGGGCCGCCGGGTATACGTGCGGATGCACGGGCCGGAGTATCTGAGCGACGACGAGCTGCTGCGCCGGGCCATCATCAGGGAGGACGAACTTGAGCGGACCGTGCGGGGATTGGAGCGGAGCGCATCTGAGTTGGAGGGGGAACGGGACCAGGCCCGGGAAGCCGCCTCCGCCAGTGAAGGGGCAAATCTTATGTTGGAGACGGCCTATGACG
Source organism: Dehalococcoidia bacterium (assembly GCA_965249025.1). Classification (GTDB taxonomy): domain Bacteria; phylum Chloroflexota; class Dehalococcoidia; order Lucifugimonadales; family CAYTFF01. Next base: position 1,140,694 of record OZ252215.1, read on the forward strand.
AGAAGCGCGCCGCGCATCGCAGAACCAAACGGACGGCCCGGACGCTGGGTCTGGTCGTCGTCGCGCCGTTCGCGTTGCTGGCCGTCGGCATCCTTGTGACGTGGCGTGTACTTACGTAGGAGGGCTTGTCCAGATTGACAAAATGCAATTTCCAAAGCTGCCACTGTCCACACCTGCCCGACTTACCGACCGGCGTTTTGTCCACTTTCCTAGCTACGACTGTCTCATAGGAGTGGAAGGAGCTACGGAATCGGATTGCTTCCTCCGAGGTGGCAGGCCGTCTCATTCTCCCCGATTTCAGCTACGAAGTCGCCCAACCTGCAACTTGCCACACCACGGGTTTTCCTGTACACGGGTATGACACCCAGAATGGCTCTGCGAATCTCGTGCCCCGTGAGGGGGGCCTGCGCATGAGCCTGTGTCAGGCTCGTCGCCGCCACCGGAAACGGCCCTTCTTCTTTGAGTCCTGGGCACCCTGTGGCCTTCAATAGCGATATTGACAAAGCACTAGGCTTTTTATATCATTCACCTATAGGGTGAATAGTGGAAGTTGCCTTCAGAACAAATCAACTTCAGCGAGCGTACCAAGAGTCGTCCAGGGCAATTCGGGCATGGGGGCCAGAAGTTGGTCGAAGATACATCACCCGTGTAAACGAACTCTATGCAGTTGAGGACTTACAAGCGGCGTACAACGTCCGGTCGATGCGTCTGCACTCTTTAACCCACATTTCCCATATCAACCCTGCATGGCGTGCCGTAATCGGTAGCCACAACAGCCAATGTAGCAGTATGCAAGGGTATTATGTCTAGGTAGAGTGCTAGGCTGGTCTCGATAGACCGCTTTGGTTCTGGATTCCGGCCTCCGCCGGAATGACGGCAGCTTTGGTAAAGCGACATAGGTGGATGGAAGTGACGAGAAACGGATCTGGGGGAAGGAACAGGAGCCCCCACTCTAACTCTCCCCCCGAAGCGGGGGAGAGGATAAGAAGCGGCCTGGACCGGCTGTTTCGTATTAATGACGGCTATCCGGAGGGTGACTTTTGAACGACCTTGTCATCCAGACTGACGGGCTGACGAAGCACTACGGCAAGATCGTCGCAGTAGACGGGCTGTCGATGGAGGTGCATCGGGGCCACGTGTACGGGCTGCTGGGGCCCAACGGGTCGGGTAAGACTACGACGATGGGTATGCTGCTCGGGCTAGTGAGTCCGACCTCGGGCAGCTTCAGCCTGTTCGGGTCGGCTGACGGGCACCGGGAGGCCTTGCACCGGGTCGGCGCCATCGTCGAGACGCCGTCCTTCTACCCATACATGTCGGGGCGCCAGAACCTGGCATACTTCCAGGGCATCTCCGGGAGAGGCACGCCCGGGGAGCTGGACAGGCTGCTCGAAACGGTTGGCCTGGCGTCACGCGGCGGCGACCGGTTCCATACCTACTCTCTTGGGATGAAGCAGCGGCTGGGGTTGGCGTATGCCCTACTGGGCGATCCGGAGCTGCTGTTCCTGGACGAGCCGACCAACGGCATGGACCCTGAGGGGATGATCGAAGTGCGCGAGCTGATCCGGAGCCTTGGGACGGGCGACCGGACGGTGCTCCTGTCGAGCCACCTCCTACACGAGGTCGAGCAGGTATGCGACAGCGTCACCATTATCTCCAAAGGAAGGCTGATCGCCCAGGGCACTGTGTCGGATCTGCTGCACTCGCGGGGGCGCGAGCAGGTCCGGGTGAAGTCGACCGACGACGCGAAGGCCCGTGAGATACTCTCGGCGCTGGAGTGGGTCGAGGAGGTGACGGACAAGGAAGGCTCGTTGCTGGTGTCGGCGCCGACCGAGCGGTCGTGGGAGCTTTCGGAGGCGCTAGGCCGGTCGGAGGTGTACGTCTCAGAGATGGCGCCTGTTCAGACGTCGCTGGAGGAGTACTTTCTGGAGGTGACGGGCGACGACGCAGGAGGTGCCGAATGATCGTCAACGTCCTGCGGCTAACGCTATGGGAGTGGTTCAAGCTGCGCCTCCGCTGGATGCCGTGGATACTGCTGGTGATCGCCATCGTGATCGGCCAGATCGGCGTGTGGGCGAGCTACACCGCCTATCATAACGAGTCGGTACAGGGAGTGCTCTCGGGTGGAACGAGCAGCTTCTCACAAGGCTGGGAGGAGGACGGTGAGACTTTCTCCATAAGCATGACCTGCATCGACATCATCAATGGGAACATTCCAGAGGAGCTCGAGGAGCTAGACGCGGATGAGCGGCGTGACTTCCTGCAGCGGATGGAGGAGTTCCGCGAAGAGAGCTGCGCGAATACTGCCGGACGTGATGAGTTCCGCGAGGCGTTCGCGCTTCCCAGCGCGATCTCTGGCGGGCTGAGCGGGACTGTGGCCATCCTTCCGATCCTCATAATGATACTTGCTGCGTCTGCGGCGGGGAGCGAATACGGTTGGGGGACGCTGAGGACGGTGCTGACGAGGGGCACGGGGCGGTGGCAGCTCCTTTCGTCGAAGCTGCTCGTGCTGTTGGTGATGGTCGCCGCGGGGCTCGTAGTCATAGGATTCGTACACGCGGTCTCCAGCGTCGTCGCGAACGTAATACCGCCGGCCGAGACGGGTGGGCTCGCCGATTCCGGGGAGTGGTCCGAGATAGCGGTGACCTTCGGGAAGGTGGTCTACGGAATGGTGCCATACATCGTGTTGGGGACGTTCCTGGCGGTGCTGACCCAGTCCACCGCGGTGGGCATCTCGATCTCGCTGGGGTACTACGTAGTGGAGTTGATCTTGGCCCCTGTCCTGGGGCTGGTAGACTGGCTCCAGGACATCTCCGACTTCCTACTCGGGCAGAATGTGAACTACTGGATGGCCCAAGCCGGGGCCGTGACCGTCGAGGTGACTGGAGACGGGGCGCCGGCGCCGGACCTGCCGCCAGATGCGACGCAGGCGTTCTTCGTGTTGTTAGTGTACGTGGTCGTGATCGGCGCGGCCACCTTCTGGCTCTTCCGGCGGCGGGACATCGCCGGCGCCAAGGGGGGCTGAGCCCGGACCAATGTCGTCCTGAGGAATCGGCGGTTCGGGGTGGATGATGGTCGATGTCGTCTTAGCCCACATTTCCCATATCAACCCTGCATGGCGTGCCGTAATCGGTAGCCACAACAGCCAATGTAGCAGTATGCAAGGGCATTATGTCTACTCAAGCACCTGGACGATGACGGTAACGTTACCGGCTTCCTCCTTCACGACGTGAGTTCCTTCAAAGGCCCGTCGCCAATAGAGTCCGAGCTCGGGCCCGAAGAGCCCTCAGAGGATGTCGCTAACGTCACTCCTGCCATGGCCGCCCGGGATCTTGATACTACCCCCCAGCGGATGCGCCCTTTAAAAGGGTCGAAGAGAGGGGAGCTGTCCATCTACCTAACAGGGAAGTGGCGCCTCATCGTAACGAAGGGTGAAACGGATGAAGGCGTAGTCATAAGGGAGGTGAGCAATCATTATGACGACTAGACACGACCGCACATTTTCGGACATGCCGATTCCCCCTGGCGAAATACTGGAGGAGGAGTTAGAAGCTCGCGGAATGACCCAGAAGGAACTCGCGGCGAGGCTCGACAGGCCAGCTCAGGCTATAAACGAGATCATCAAGGCGAAGAAGGCAATCACTCCAGATACAGCGATTGGGCTGGAGAAGGCACTCGGGATTGACGCACATTTCTGGACTAACCTTGAAGGCGACTACCGCATGACCCTGGCACGTAATCGTGACAGAGACATGCTCACCGCTAATGTGAGATGGCTGAAAGACTACCCGATTGGGGAGATGATCAAGAGGGGCTGGATACAAGCCAGGCGTGATAGGCCTGGCAAGCTGAGGGCTCTACTGAGTTTCTTAGGTGTGGCCAATGCTGAGCCTCGGTCGTACCAGCAGGCTGTAGGGTTCCGGATTACGGAGTCCGCACAACAAAAGGTCTCTCCTGGAGCTTTGGCGGTCTGGCTACGCAAGGGAGAGCTTGACGCACAAGAGGTGCCCACCACCGATTACGACGAGAATGTCTTCAGCGAGGCGCTTTCGCAAATTAGACGGATGACATTTCAATCCCCTAAGGAGTTCATTCCGGCCATGTCGACCCTTTGCGCAGAAGCGGGAGTCGTGCTCTGTATGGTACAGGAGCTTCCAAAGAGCGGGGCCAATGGTGCTACGCGCTGGCTAACCGACAGAAGGGCCTTGATTCAGATGAGCATCAGGAATAAGTGGGCCGACATTTTCTGGTTTACGTTCTTTCACCGTTGAGTCGCACATCTCGCATGTGTCCGCTAGGAGCCGTTTAGTAAGCTCGTTGCGGCCAGCCCTGTACCGCTGAGGCTGTTGGTCTACTAGAACTGCCTGCCGTTGCCGTTTCAGGGGTATGCCACCGAAGTACGCCACTTTAGGGCGTTTGCCGTTGTCCTGCTGCTTGACGACCTTGAGGCAGACACGCGGCCCGTGCTCGGTTTCCGCGACGCTCTTATACTGGCGTTGCATCTTCCGTGCGGTGGACTTGTGCTTTGCCGCAAGGGTCCGTACCAGCGACATCTCCATGACCCCTTTCAGTTTCCCGAAATGGGAGACGTTGTAGGCCAGAAGGTAGTAGTTGACGACGCCCCGGAACTCCGACTGGTACTGTGCCACGATGGAGAAATCTTCATCGTGGAGTAGGTAACTGCGGTGTGCCGGTTTGCCTTTGCGCATGTAGGCTTGGCAATGTTGCTCGATGACGTCGGCGGGAACCCGCAATCCGATTTGGCCGTTGACCCTGCGCCGACCATTGCGGTCGAACTGGTCGTTGGCCTGTTGGTTCACGAGTTCGTAGCCGAGGAACCTCGCCGCCTGGCTGGTGGCGTGGGTTATGAGAGTTTTCTCCCTGGATAGCTCCAGCTTGAGTGAGTCGCGCAGGAATGTTTCCAGGGACTTCTTTACCTGTTGGGCTTCGGCCTTTGGCCCGATGAAGCCCAGCACGAAGTCGTCCGCGTAGCGTACGTACCGTAACCTGCGGTAGCCGGGGTCGTAGGGATCGCGTGACGGCAGTTGTTGCATTTGCTTGCGCAGTTGCAGTGCCTCGGCGTGATTTCCCCGTTTCCTCTGGCGGATTGCTTGGTTCAGCAAACGTGTGTACTCGCGGTTGTCTCTCCGGTCTGAGCCTCGGGTGTGGGCTGGTATCAACACTTTCTCGACATATTTGTCCAACCGGTCTAGGTAAACGTTGGCGAGGATGGGGCTGACTATTCCGCCTTGCGGGGTACCGCTCAGCGTGCGGCCATATTTCCAATCCTCAACGTAACCCGCTTTCAGTAGGTACCTCAGCAGGCGTAGGAATCGGTTGTCGTGGAGCTTCTCGTCGAGCACCGACAACAGGACATCGTGGTCGATGTTGTCAAAGCACCCCTTGATGTCTCCCTCGACGAACCAGCGGACACCAGTCCAGTGGGTGGTCACGTTGCTCAAGGCGGTGTGGCACCCCCGGTCGGGCCGAAAGCCGTGGGAGCGGTCGGAAAACTGCGGCTCGTAGTAGGCTTCCAGAATCATTCGGATGACCTCTTGCAGCAGCTTGTCCGTCCACGTCGGTATGCCCAAGGGACGGGTGCCCCCATTTGGTTTGGGAAGGTTGACCCGTCGAACCGGCGTCCACCGGAACCGCTCGTAACGCAGGGCGTCGATGATGCGGTCGATTTTCGCCAGTGACATACCGTCCACGGTCTCTGCGGTGGTTCCCTTGGTCATCGCTCCCTGGTTTGAGTAGAGACGACCGTAGGCCCGCAGGTAGAGTTCCCGGTTGTACAGCAGCCGATAGATGTTCTCCAGCGGCAATCCTCTTTCTCCGCGTTCGCGTATGACGTTCAGTACAGTTTCGGCGTTTTGCATTGTGCATACCTCCCTGTTGTATTCCGTCGAAACCACCTGCCCTCCTTCGCCATGTGCCGGGCTTTCCCCGGCTCGGACTACTACGAGGGCTCCGTTGCCATAGGGGTCTCCCCCCGTAGGCAATCCCGCGTTCCGTTGACTTTGGGGTTTGGTTCGGCTAGGCTCCAAGAGAACCCTGAATCGTAAGGCAGGAGGGAACATGGGCTCAAGTACTGCCTTTGGGTGGTTGGGGGCCTCGTGGTGCTGTATCTGCTCAAGGACGCAGTGGTCTTGCTGTTGAGCTAGCCGTGTATCCGTCCTGGAGACGCCAAACCTTTTCCCCGCTGTCTTTGACATAGGACGTTCTAGCGCGACTGTAGGTGCCCCGTTCGTTCCCTTGAATAGACCGCATCGGTCATCGTCCACTCATCGGAGTTGCATTGTTCCATTCATCAGACCAGTGCAATGAGCGGCGCCGGGTTACAAGCGTTCTACCGGCGGGTGGCAAGAACACCAACTGGGAACTGGGGTTCAGGCAATCAAGCTTTCACCGTATCGTGCGGGCCTTGCGGAACCAGTCCTACAACGCTTTGGGACTGTAGCCGCTTTACCAACATGCTGTTGTCCCCCTAGGCTTTCGCTTCGAGGTGGGTCGGTTAGCCCAAGAACTTTCTCCGAGTTCTTCCCGGCTGAGCCGGGTATCCTATGCCGCGTTACGCGGCGCACTGAAGGTCTTGCCGGTGCCCATCTCCCCCACGACGTTGGTGCCCTGGTGGGCTTTCAGGGAGAGGGTGACGCCCCGTATGGCGTCTGCCTGGGCTCCCAGGGGGGAGCGGAGCAGTTGGGGCAGGCCGTGGCCGTTCTGGGAGGGCCGGTAGAGGGGCGGGTAGGACTCCACCACCCTCTGGGCTATTGGTAGGGTAGGCCGCCGGCGAGTTGCTCCGAGTTACCGGAGCACTTTTCCGTCGGCCCCCCTCCGAACCGGACGTGCGGCTTTCACCGCATCCGGCTCTCCAGTGTCAGTGTGGGTAGTGTCAGTAAAAGCAAGCACCACGCTGGGGGCGTGGTGCGTAGGTCGGTGTTGGCGGCGTAGGACGGCGAGGCTGGGAGGCCTGTTCGTCCTTGGGCCGTGTGCCGCTAGGGTCGTGAACGCGGTCAGTCTGGGGAGTACGTAAACGGATTTGGGTCGCCGTCGACGTATGCATCGGTTCCGATGACTTCCCCGGTACGGGCGTCCAATGCCAACGTGATATTATCGAACGTTTTGCCGCCAGAACTGGGCAGGGTCAACTGCACGTGGCCTTGGAATGTAACCACCCAGACCGGTTTGTCTGGGTGCAAACCGACGGCGTCCGCGTCGGAGCCCAACTGCCCCGTTCCTTTGCTGGAGGTCTTGATATACTCTGCCAGGTTCATCAGCTTGGTAAACGTGCTCGTTGGCTCGCCTACCAGACCAGCGGTCCTGGCCTGAACTAAACCCTCCGTTTTTGCCTGCTCGGTCGTGAGTAGGTCATCCTGTTCCTGATTGGGATTGTCCAAGAATAGGAACATCAAGGACAGGGCTATTCCTATGACCATCAGGGCGGTCAATCCGCCCCAAAGAGCCGTTCTCTTTGCCGTCATCGTACTGCTCCTTTCCGCACGATTGAGGCTGGATGGGGGAGGGTGCGTTACCTATGCGTGTGCTCGGAGTCAGAAGTTATGCCGCGTCGTCCGTCCTGTGCAGGGATTGGTTGGTATTATACCAAGGTACGGCGGGACTGTCAGTGATGTGGCTGCGTAGCGGCGTCACCATGCCGTGAGGGGTGGACCTGCTAGGGGCAACGTGGCTGGGGCCTCAGTCGTCCGAGTCCTGACACTACCTACTGTTGCGATTGCGGATTGCTTCGCCCGGCGTGGATGTCCACGTGGCACGTCCGGCAGACCACAAGGGTCTTGCGTTTTCGCGCCGCCATGAGTTGTATCCACAGGGGCTTGTCACCTTGGCCTTTCACATTCAGGTCGCGGAGCGCGCGGACGTGGTGGACTTGAACATCCACTGTAGACCCGCACAACTCGCATTCGTCCGCTAGGAGCCGTTTGATAAGCTCGTTGCGTTCACTCCTGTACCGCTGAGGCTGTCGGTCAGTTAGAACTGCCTGCCGTCGCCGTTTCAGGGGTATGCCACCGAAGTACGCCACGAGAGGGCGTTTGCCGTTGTCCTGCTGCCTGACCACCTTGAGACAAACACGCGGCCCATGCTCAGTTTCAACGACGCTTTTGTATTTGCGCCGCATCTTCCGTGCGGTGGACTTGTGCTTTGCCGCCAAGGTTTTGGTCAGTGACCACGCCATGACTCCTTGTAATCTCCCGAAGTGGGAGACGTTGTAGGCCAGGAGGTAGTACTGGACGACGCCCCGAAACTCCGACTGGTACCGGGCCACGATGCTGTAATCGTCATCGTGGAGGAGGTAACTGCGGTGCGCCGGTTTGCCGTTGTGCATGTAGGCTTGGCAATGTTGCTCGATGACTTTGGCGGGAACCCGTAATCCGATGCGGCCATTGACACGTCGGCGACCAGTGAGGTCGAGTTGGTCGTTGGCCTGTTGGTTCACGAGTTCGTAGCCGAGGAACCGCGCCGCCTGGCTGGTGGCGTGGGTGATGAGAGTTTTCTCCCTGGATAGCTCCAGCTTGAGAGAATCGCGCAGGAACGTTTCCAAGGACTCCTTTACCTGTGTCGCTTCGGCCTTTGGCCCGATGAAACCCAGCACGAAGTCGTCCGCGTAGCGCACGTATCGAAGCCGACGGTAGCCGGGATCATAGGGGTCAACCGATGGCAGTTGCTTGGCCGTCGTGTGATTCCCTAGTTTCCGCTGACGTACCATGCGCATTCTCAACGCCGCCCAAGGACGGTTGCCCCTTCGGACTGTGCCTCGGGTGTGGGCTGGTATGAGCACGTTCTCGACAAACTTGTCCAACCGGTCTAGGTAGATGTTGGAGAGAATGGGGCTAACCACGCCGCCTTGCGGCGTACCGCTCAGCGTGCGGCCATATTTCCAGTCCTCCATGTAGCCTACTTTCAGTAGATACTTGAGCAGGCGCAGGAATCGGTTGTCGTGGAGCCGTTCTCCGAGTACCGACAACAGGATATCGTGGTCGATGTTGTCGAAGCACCCTTTGATGTCTCCCTCGACGAACCAGCGGACACCAGTCCAGTGAGTAACCACGTCGCTCAAGGCGGTGTGGCATCCCCGGTCGGGCCGGAAGCCGTGGGAGCGGTCGGAAAACTGCGGCTCGTAGTAGGCGTCCAGAATCATCCGGATGACCTCTTGCAGCAGCTTGTCCGGCCCCGTCGGTATACCCAAGGCGCGGGTCTTGCCGTCAGGCTTGGGAATGTTGACCCGTCGCACCGGCGTCCACCGGAACCGCTCGTAGCGCAAGGCTTCGATGATGCGGTCGATTTTCGCCAGTGACATACCGTCCACGGTCTCTGCGGTGATGCCCTTGGTCGTAGCTCCCTGGTTTGAGTAGATACGCCCGTAGGCCCGCAGGTAAAGGTTCCGGTTGTAAAGCAGCCGATAGATGTTCTCCAGCGGCAGTCCTCGTTCTCCGCGTTCGCGTATGACGTTCAGTACAGTTTCGGCGTGTTGCATTATGCATACCTCTCTGTCGTATTCCGTCTTGTGACACTTGCCCTCCTTCGCCATGTGCCGGGCTTTCCCCGGCTCGGACTACTACGAGGGCTCCGTTGCCATAGGGGTCTCCCCCCGTAGGCAATCCCGCGTTCCGTTGACATAGGACGTTCTAGCACGACTGTAGGTGCCCCGTTCGTTCCTTTGAATAGACCTCATCGGTCATCGCCTACTCACCGGAGTTGTACCGGCAAAGAAGCCATACCAGTGCAGTGAGTGACGCCGGGTTACAAGCGTTCTACCGGCGGGGGCCTTCATACCCCTGCTGGGAACTGAGGTTCAGGCAGTGTAGCTTTCACCGTATCGCGCGGGCCTTGCGGAACCGACCGTACAACGCTTTCCGGTCGTAGCCGCTTTGCCGACATGCTACTTTCCCCCTAGGCTTTCGCTTCGAGGTGGGTCGGTTGGCCCAAGAACATTCTCCGAGTTCCTCCCGACTGAGCCGGGTATCCTATGCCGCGTGACGCGGCGCACCGTCTTTGTAGGTGTCGATGAACTGGGCGAGGTCCATTGGTTTTCTCCTTCCTTCTATAAAGGTATCGCTTCTGGCTGCTTCGGTCCTGATAAAGGGCGAGGCCCCGTGGTCCTGGAAAGAACCAGCGGGGCCTCGTGACGCGGCTCTGGGGTGGAGTCGGCTATGCGGCGATGTCGGTGATTACGCCGTCCCCGAGGTCCAGGGCGACGACGGTGGTGCGGAGCCTCTCCCTATAGGTCTCCTTGTCCGGGGTCTCCTCCGCCAGCACCAGCTCCTTGGTGGTCTTCCCCTTGACCAGAATGCGCCGACCGTCCGCTTCGAGCTGGAGGTTGTCCAGGAACCCGGCGGCGATGAGCATGGCCATGAGTCCGAAGGTCTTCATGTCGATGGAGTCCATGACGGCTTCCAGCCGAATCTGGTGGGCCTCGACGACCTCCATGAGGGCGGCGGCGGGGTACATCCCTCGGCTGAGCCGGTCAGACTTCCAGCAGACGATGGTGTCAAAGCGCCCGCGTTTGGCGTCGGCCAGCATCCGGAGGAACTTGGGGCGCTTCTTGGACCAGCCCCTGCCCACCTCCTGGTAGCGGGCGGTAATAGTCATGCCCTTGGCCTCGCAGTAGGCTTCCATCTCGTTGGTCTGCTCGGAGAGGGAGGTCTTGTCGTCCTCAGCCTGGCTCTTGTCCGATACGCGGGCGTAGATGGCCGCCCTCTGTCCATTTGCCTGTCTCTGTGTCCTGGTTCTCGCCATGATTTCCTCCTTTATTCCTTCTCCTTGAACATCAAAAAGACCCGCCTCCTGTCGGGAGCGGGTCTGCGAGTAGTACAATCACATCGCATCACCTGCTTCGTTCAGGTGGAGCCACGGCCCGGGGTGTTTGCAGCATCGCTGGGCCAACCTCTACCCAGCATTTTACCGCGAATGCCGCGGCATGGTCAACGGGCTGTCCGCCCCGTCAGACGCCACAGTAACCCTCACACTCGTTGCCGAACCCGTCCGGGTGCCGGTCGGCTCCCAGCTCCGCCTCGTCGAGTCTGACGGCCTGGGCGAGGGGAATCCGACGAGGGTGCAAGTAGGGCTCCTTGGCGAAGGCCAGTTTGCCCCGCATGTTCGCGTCGATCTCCACCGCCTCGTCGAACAGCTCCGGCCATCTGCGCTTCGTCTCGACCCATCTCCGGCGGGACTGGTAGGGGCAGCCGATGCAGGCTGAACGCTCCAGTGGCCGCTCGTAACGCGCCTCCCACCAATCCAAGCAATGGCTTCGCGACATGCCTGCTTCGATCAGGGGGTACCGGTTCTCTATCCACCTATCACGGGATGTCTTCATGCGGATGGCCTCGTCGGTGGAGATGCCCAGCCACAGCTCGACGGTCGTGTCCGCAGGGACCCGCTGCCCCATGCTGATTCCCAGCAGCTCCCGAATCTTCCGACGGACTGGCCTGATCTTGCAGTGCTCGGTGCATTGCCGCCGTCCCATGCCGTCGCTCTGTCCGTTCCGCCCTCCTGTACGGGCAGGTCCCTTGAGGTATAGGGGAAGATCGATGAAGCCCCGGTTGCAGGAGTGGTTGGTGAGGGCCTTGGCGTCCTCGCGCAGGCTGCGCCCGTTGTCCACGACGTACACGGGGAACCTCAGATTCCTGGACAGCCAGTCCAGGTGGGTGTAGATGGTGGGAGGCTCCCAGTGGGTGTCGGCGAAGATGGCGCAGTCGGGGATGGCGTCGAATGCTCCCTGGCTTGCCATGAGGGCCATGACCGAGGACTGGACGCCTCCGCCCAGGCTGATGACCGTAAGGGACTGGATGGATTGCATCAGCCTTCGTCCTCGATGGGGTCATCCTCCGAGGGCGAGTCCGCATCGGAGGGAGGGAGCTTGTCCTTGGTGGCATACTTGACGAGCAGGGTGAAGAGGCGGCGCAGCCGGTCCTGGGCATCGGGACCAGGGTTGAAGTCGATGCTCACCACCCCGAGCTCCGGCGCGCCTCTATTGGAGCCCTTCGGCTTGTCTTCGCTCTTGGTATCTTCCATATCGGTCTATCAGTGACGCCGACGCTGACCATGTGGGCCGGTTGCACCGAGCCTGCGCTGCGTCTGTTGGTGTCGTTTGGAGCCACTGGCCTTTCGTTCATCTTTGTGAGCGAACGCCCGTTCTCCTTCAGTGTGAGCGCCCCGGAGATTGGGCGTAATCCCTTATAAGGGCGTTCACCGATGAACCCCCTTATAAGACCCTCCCAAGAGGGGGCCGTCTGTGATGTCATAGCCGTGTACAGAGATTTGAGTTTGTTCCAAAAAGGGAAGTCGGGGTCCTGAGCAAGCTAAATCAGGGGTAAATCAGCCCCTACAGGACGGAAACAGTGAACACTTTGGCTCCAGAGCATGTTCCAGGGGGTGGCAGCAGAGTCCGCAGTGGGGACCGACACCGCTGCGAGGCGTGGAAACGGGCCTCATTGCACGAAAATCGGCCAAAACGACATCGTTGCAGGGAAGGAGGGGTTTGTTATGAGTTCGAGAGGAAGGCCGTTGGAAAGAACGAGGAGCATCGAGGACCTGCACGAGCTAAGGCTCATGGCGCTGCTTCACGACCTGGTGAGGAAGCATCAGCGCAAAGGGGCGGGGGAGATTCTGGGCGTCGATCCCCGGACGGTGAAGGCGTGTCTGGAGCAAGGAGCACTCTCCGAAGATCGGTTCTGTCTTCAGTAAGGTCTGGTACCCCGATACGCCCGACATTACGTACTTTCGTCTGGGCTAGATTCGAGCTTACCGAGGCCATTATGCCACCAGTCATCACCCAATTCAAGCAGACACCTAGATCCAATCGCGTTGGCCCAAGGCTGGCAGAAGTGACCAAGAACAAGCGAAATTGCATACTGAACTGATTTGACTCACTAGCTGTGTATGGCGAGAGCTCATATGGCACAACTTCTATCTCTGCTCGACCCCGCACCATAAGTGCAGGACACTAGCAATAAACTCTGTGGCTCTGTCATCCCTAATACCCAGTAGAAACAAGAACTACGGTACCCTTGGGCCGTCGCTTTGGAGGCGGCGAACTGAGAAGGTCGTATCCCCTAATTCCTGCACCGCTCCAGTCCGTCCAGCTAGCCTTGGACAGACTGATTGACTGGTTCGAGTCTCGGTAAGTGGTGTGGACTTGGGTGGAACGGACTCCGCCACTTCCCACGCGATGCGCTCCGTCTCGGGGATGGGGAATCCGGGTGAGGTTTGGGGATGGCCGCGGTTGCGCCTCTGACTATCTCCTCGACGTCATACTAGGTCACTCCCGCTTCCTGTTAAGCCATGTCCGCCGTTGCTCTGCCGGCAGATGCGGTGTACCCTGTCCATACTCAGCTGGAGCTTCCGTAGGAAGGTCATCCGGCGTTCCTGGACGGACCGCCGGATGGTTGAGTTGTCGATACGCGGCTGTATGCATGCGAATGTGAGGCGGTTTAGTGGGGCTGAGTGTATAGCTGTGAAGGGGGTGTCCTACAATGAATCCGTGTGATCCGGCTTGTCCGTGGGCATTCTTCGGGCCTATATTGGGCTTCCTGGCCTACCTGCTAATTAGGTGGGTTGCTCTACACAGTGACCAAGAGTACGAAGGTAGTGTATACCTTCACCCTGGTTATGTTCTACGGGGCTATCGGCCTGGGGGTCTATTTGCTGAATAAGGCATGATTGGCGAAGGCTGGCGGTCGGTAGGGTTGACATAAAGCGAGTCCCATAAACGCACGTCCAAGCACTACACTATAGGAGGCCGGGTAGGGGTTACAAACCCTTACCCGGCCTCTTTCTTTCCAGCCACGTTATCACCTGTCCCAGGTTATCCGATCTCGAGTTTCTAGAATAGCGCCAGGTCTTGGGAGCGGCATGCGTTGGTGTCTGCTCCATGCTAACCCCAACTGGCTGGCCGTGCCCCGCGCCGACTCGAGCTAACTCTTGGCATTAGCCAGCGCCACAGGCTTCGTCGCGGGCCTCCTTCAGTTCTTCCATCGGGGCGGCCGAGCTCACGTAAAGGTACATCTCCTTTGCCTCTTCAAGGTTATTCGCTGTGGGAAGCATCATGAGCATGCTTTCCTCGAAATAGGGGTCACTTTCCGCCAAGCAGTCCCACGTCTCTCCGGCGATGTCTTCCTTGCTTCCTCCGCCTCCGCAGGCGGCCACCAGTAGCATGACTAGGACACACATAAGTGGAATGGCGTATCTGAGCAAGCGCGAGTTCACAACTACACCTCCTTTGACAAGACAGGGCGAATCAACCGCGTGTCGCCTCAATCAAATCTTTATTGGCCAGTGGCATCAGTTCCAGTCTTTCGAGTCTTCTGCGCTGCGGGCGGCAGCCTGGGCCTTGCGGACCTCCGCTACCATCATTTCCGCCGACACCCACTCTGCGGTGTGGCCGAAGTACGTTGTCTCGCTCTCGCCGTCAACCGCTACCGCAGCACAGTACATGCTCTGTGTTCGAGCGCTCTTGTCCCCCAGCCACTGCCCCACAAGGGCTGTCAGGAGCGCTATCCCTATAATCGCGCCGTGGATAGCCCACTCAATCGCCGAATTAGGCTCGAAGGGGCGACAGGTTCCCACCCAACCTATGCCTCCTTCACATTCCTCCGTTACGATGCCAAACCAATACAGGACGTAAAACACTAGCCGTAACAGCAAGAGACCGGAAGCGACAGCCGCGAGGCGCCGCGCCCGCGCCGTCAGTTGTGCCGCTCAGGTCCGCCTAAAGCCACTGTTTCTGGCCGGTAACGTAGATGCTCTGGAAGTCTTCATCGGACTTGGTCAGGTAGATAATGCCTTCCACCAGCCCAAGTATACCAGCCGACATCAGAGCAATATAGCCAATCCCGTACATCAATAGCCCAATCAAGACGCCAACGCCGAAAATCCCCAAATACACGAATATATTGCCCAAAATCAGAGCCAACACCAAGCCGCCGCCGCCAACTGCCAGCTGTATTATTGCGGGCTTCTTGATGCCCAGGTAGAACTTGTGGACGCCAGTCCAGCCAAGGAATATCCCCAGCAGCCCGGCAACCACCTTGGTCTTCTCGGAGCCCATCACGCCCTCAAGGGCGCCGCCAATCCCGGCGCTGGAGGCCGACACAGCACGATAGATAGCTACGGCATCGCCGCCCTGCGCCTCGAAATCCACCCGCATTCCCCGGTTGGGAATTACCTGGTCTTTCCATTCGGCTCCAACGAAGTTATATCGGTTGCCGTCATCCCCCGTGATTAATCCCGAATTGGTTTGAGCGGAGTAATCCAAAATTTGTCCATTCATCCCAAGTCCTCCCTTTCTTGCTGAGCTGCTGGGACCTGACGAGTTTTCCCGGCTGACTATGGCTCTATGGCAAGCAGTCTGATTTGGGTACACTGGGAGAATACTAGGTTTCCCGTAGCCTGTCAAACGCGCCGCGCCGCCTATAGTTAGCCTACGTTTCCTGCCGCTTATAGTGAGCTGTGACCTTACCCCCTAAAACAGTAACAGATGAGTTTGTCTCATAGACTGGTGGGGGAGTTGAGTAACACAGGTGTGGGAGCGATGCGCCTCAACAGAGGTTGGCCCGTCCAGTTGCACCGGCCACTTGTCGGCCCCCAGAGAGGTCGTCTACTCTCTTAGTTCCATGGCGCCTTGGCGCTGCGCCAAAGCTTGAGCAAGTTATGGGTCGTCCCTGCCAGCGACCACTCACTCTGTGCAGCGCCCAACCCCCGTCTCATAAACCGTCGGAACCCATGGCCTTCCTTGACCTGTCCGAACACCGGCTCCACCAGTACACCCCGCTTCTTGTACAGAGCTCGGCCTCGCTTTGTCAGCAGCTTGCGCTCCATCCTGTCCCTCGGGCTCAGTCCTTTTGGTATACGCCCTCGGGGACACCCCTTCTCCCGTAGCATCTTCCGCTGTTTCCAATCCTTGGTGGAGGCAATAAGAAGCTCAGGCATCTCTGGCCAGGGGCAAGCCCTGATATTGGCCTCACTCCAGTACCTGGCATCGGCCAAGCCTGCTTTTGGCCGGTCCTCTATGCCGGCTGCCTCCAGAGTATGCGCCATGGTTTGCAGCATCGGCTCCAGTTGCTGCACATCGTTGGCCTCTTGGGTCACTCCAACGGCTACTATGATCTGCTCCTCGCTCACCACCGCCTGGGCATTGTAGCCCTGCACGTACCCTTGCCTGGTCTTCATGATGCGACTGTCCGGGTCGGTGGTATTAGCCTTCGCCTCTTCGGTAGGGAGTGGCTCTACCACCTTGGGCTTTCGCCCCCGCTTCTTTTTGCCTGTGGCCTCTTCTTCTGCCCGCCGTCGCTCCACATGCTCTTGGACAGCCTTGGCTCCCGCTTCAGCATCCCGCCGCAGACGTTCCTTGGCTTCCTTCAGGCGCTTGAGCCGCTCCGTCCGTCCCCCTAGCCCTTCCTGTAGCTCATCCCCTCGCCGGTCGGGACCATAGTTGGCATCCTCTTCAGCATCCATTGCCTTGGCCTCTGCCAATATGCGCCGCACTTCTTCTTCAATGGCCTGGTGGCTCCGGTTGGTGGCCAGGGCCGTGTTGGCTGCCACCTTCGTCCCATCAAGAGCCACTACCCCCAACTTCACCAGACCCGCTTCATGGCATAACCTCAGTACCTCTACAAAGAGCTCCTCGAACGCCTCCTCGCGCTCCGCCCTAAAGCGACAGATGGTACGGAAGTCTGGCTGCCGGTTGGCCGCCACCACCCGGAATCCTACATCTTCCTCCAGAGCACGGGCTATGCGCCTGGAACTGCGTACACCCAGGCAGTACCCGTACAACAGGATGGCCACCATCATCCCCGGATCGTAGGCCGCTGCACCCCATCCATCACTTCGATAGACTCCATAGAACTCCCTCAGATCCATCTGGCCTACTGCATCCACTATGAACCAGGCCAAGTGACCCTCGCTCAGCCAATCCCTCATGGACGGCGGCATCAAGTAGCTCTGGTCTCGCTCGCAACTCAGAAGGTTATAACCCATAGTATCCCACCTGCCTGATGTTTCTATGAGCTTACTGCTTTGCCAACCCCGCAGAAAGGGGGTCTATGGGACACGCTCATACCAGCTTGCAATAGTCAGAACTCCGCCGCGATCAGAGTTTCTGAGCCCGGGTTTCCTCCTGAGTACGTCTTTTACTACCTTTGGAGTCAGTATGAAGCTACGCGACAAATCGGATCGGGCAACAACCAACCTGCACTGAACAAGTCACGCGTCCAAGAGATCGCGTTCCCCCTCCCACCTTTGGCCGAGCAGCGCCGCATCATCGCTGAAGTTGAACGTCGCCTATCGGTTGTGCAGCAGGCCGAAGGCGCGGTGGAGGCTAGCCTGAAGCGGGCCGAGCGATTGCGGCAGAGCATCCTCAAGCAGGCGTTCTCCGGCAAGCTCGTCCCCCACGACCCCGGCGACGAACCTGCGTCGGCGCTGCTTGAGCGCATCCGGGTGGAGCGTGAGGCGGCCCAGGCCGCTGCCAAGAACAGCCGCCAGACCAGACCACGCCGGGGTAAGTCGCCCTCCGCAAGGCAACTCGTACTCCGAGAGGGGAATCCGTGACTACCTCCTCCGCCGTCGGCCAAAAGCTGTGGAACTACTGCAACATTCTGCGGGACGCCGGGCTGTCCTATGGCGACTACCTGGAGCAGCTCACCTACCTCATCTTCCTCAAGATGATGGACGAGCGGAGCCGCCCGCCCTACACACTGCTGCCTGACTATCAACCGCCACCCATCCCTGAAGGCTATGGCTGGCCCAGCCTGATGGCCCTGGACGGCGACGAGCTGGAGACCCACTACCGCCACATACTCAAAACCCTGGCCCGCCGGCCCGGCACCCTTGGCATTATATTCCGCAAGGCCCAGAACAAGATCCAGGAGCCAGCTATGCTCACCCAGCTGGTCCGGGAGCTCATCAACAGCGAGAATTGGCTATCCCTGAGCGCCGACGTGAAGGGCGACGCCTATGAGTCGCTGCTGGAGCGCAACGCGCAAGATGTGAAGACGGGCGCGGGACAGTACTTCACGCCTCGCCCCCTGATTCAGGCCATCGTAGACGTCATGCGCCCGGAGCCGGGCGCCACCATCTGCGACCCCGCTTGCGGCACCGGAGGCTTCCTGCTGGCGGCTCACGACTACATAGTCAACCATAGTTCCAGCATGAACCAAGGCCAGCTTGCCCACCTGCGGGACAACGCTCTCCACGGATGGGAGATAGTGGACAGCGCCGCTCGGCTCGGCGTCATGAACCTGTACCTTCACGGCATCGGTGGAGACGAGACAAACGTCGTGGTCGATGACAGCCTCCGCAGCCTTCCGAGCAGTAGATTCGACATGGTGTTGACCAATCCGCCTTTCGGACGCAAGTCCAGCCTCACCTTTGTCAACAGCGAGGGAGAATCGGAGCGGGAGAGCCTTATCGTGGAGCGTCCCGACTTCTGGGCCACGACGAGCAACAAGCAGTTGAACTTTCTTCAGCACGTGCGGTCCCTGTTGAAGATTCATGGGCGGGCGGCCATCGTCGTCCCCGACAACGTGCTGTTCAAAGGCGGTGCTGGGGAGACAGTGCGGCGCAAGCTGCTGGCAGAGTGTGACGTACACACCCTGCTGCGGCTGCCCACCGGCGTCTTCTACGCCCAGGGGGTCAAGGCCAACGTGGTCTTCTTCGACCGCAAGCCCGCCAGGGAGACCCCGTGGACCCGGGACCTGTGGATATACGACCTGCGGACCAACCGTCGCTTCACGCTCAAGACCAACCCGTTGACTCGTGCCGACCTTGACGACTTCGTAACCTGCTTCAACCCGGAGGCTCGTCACGAGCGTCAGGAGACCGAACGCTTCCGCCGCTTCAGCTACGAGGACTTGGTGAAGCGGGACAAGACAAGCCTAGACATCTTCTGGCTGCGTGACGAAAGCACGGAAGACTCGGCCAATCTCCCGCCGCCGGACCTGATCGCAGTGGAGATTGTGGAAGATCTCCGAGCCGCCCTGGAGCAGCTGGAGGAGATTGCCGCGGATCTAACGCCGGAGACAATATCTGGGCTGTAGCTAGGCAGAAAGGCCGACTGCCTCACTCCCCAGCGTCTGCTCTAGGCCGAGTGCCCACTTGCACAGGGACGCTATAGCGGTCTAAGGCTTCCGCTCGCGGTCCCTCGACTTCATCGGCTCATCGGCTAGGAATTCCGCCCACGACGACAGCATCCGCTCAGGCTCCGGGGGCTCGCTGCCGTTACCCTCGCCTCTACCACAAAACCACGTCCACAACAAGGGCTTGCAGGACCTTACATACGCCGTCTTTCTCGTCCACAATGGGATGTTGGGCGATAGCTGATGGGAGCAGTCGATTGATAGTCACGGAGCCACGAACACGATCGTTGAACGGTACGACCCAGGTCGGCCCGGATCTCATGAGGGCGATCCGGGACTACGTGCGTGCCTACGAGCGGCGGCATGGGCGGCGGAAGACAGCCGAGGACCTCGGCGTGTCTCGCCACACCCTCTGGCGCTTCCTGGAACGGGGCCACGTGGGACGCGCCGTGCCGTCCGCCGTCCTGAACGCCGTCGGCGGGAACAGAACGGCGCTTGAGGCGGCTACGCTGGAAATCATCATAGACCTGGAGGGTTTGCGGCCGGACCCAGCCCTACGTCCACTGGCCAAGGGACTTGAGGAGGGGCTCCAGTTGCTCTGCGCCACGCCTCTGTCCACCGTGGAGGAGCTGTCCCGCTTGGGGCGCGTTCCGGCCTCCACCCTCCGCGAACGCCTTGAGAAGCTCGTCGAGCGTAGTCTTGTGGACTCCGTGCCGCACCACCTGAGCGTACTGGGGGATCGCCCGCAGCGCCGGTACTTCCCCACCGAGAAGGGCGTCATCGCCGGGGGCGCAGCCACCAAGGGCCGGGCGCACATGCTGCGGGCCTACCCGGTGTCGAAGCAGTGGTTCCGGCTGCTGGCCGAGCGTCTGGACGCTGTCGCCGTGCTCTACCGCGTCGCCGCCATGATCGCCGACGCCGACCCGCACAGCGATCCCGTGCGTGTGGACCACTACCGCCAGGGTCCCTACGACATGCTGCTCACACTGTCCGGGGGCCGCACCATCGGTCTCATTCGCCAAGGACCGGCGCTGCCCACCTCCAGACTCCGCTACCGCCTGAGGAGCATCGAGCGACTGCACAGCAGCGAGACGCCCTTCGTCACCCTGGTGCTAACCCACGCAGACCAGGCCACCCGCAGG
Source organism: Dehalococcoidia bacterium (assembly GCA_965249025.1). Lineage (GTDB taxonomy): Bacteria > Chloroflexota > Dehalococcoidia > Lucifugimonadales > CAYTFF01. Next base: position 1,160,918 of record OZ252215.1, read on the forward strand.
GCCATCCGCTCATTGGTCAACCCATCAGAGCACCGCAGGACCTTCGTGGCGACGGAAGGGGAGCTTCTGGCCGGAGACCACAAGGGAGTCGTCTGGCAGCAGTGCGGGACTGGCCTCGGCGACAACCCTCCCGTGCGGGTCTCCCCTGACGCATCCCTGTCCGGCATCCTGGCATGGTCAGAGCACCTGCTGGACTCGTCCTACTCCTTCCTACGCGACAACCCGAAGCCGAAGCCCTGCGGCCTGTACCCCTCCGGCGTGCAGGCCTCCATGCCGGAGCCTACCCAGCAGCTCATATCGGCCCTCTCGGTGCAGTTGACCCGCACGGACAAAGACGCCCTGGACCTGCTGGCCGCCTGGCCCCTGTGCACCCGCGAGCAGCTCGCAGGATTGATGGACGGCGTCACCCTGCGCCGGGTCAATCAGGTGCTCCATTCTCTCCGTCGGCACGACTTGGCTAGAGCGGATGAATCCCAGCGCGTGCTCACGGACGAGGGATTAACGTACCTGGCCCGCAGGGACCGGGCCGCCGTTGGGTTGACCCTCGACCGGTGGAGCACCGAGCCCTCATACTCGAACCCTGGCGTCTACGCAGGGACCGCGCTGCGCGCCCTCACCTCTCAGCTGCGGCATTATGACGGCGTCACCGGCTTCGCCGCCGCCCTTTCCGTCGAGGTCGCCCGCTCCCCGGACCACGATCTGTTCGACCTGCTGCCCACCTCCCGCTCCAGCATCGGCTATCGCTACGACTGGACCAGCTACGTGATACATCCAGACGCCTCCTTCACCCTGGAGTACCGGGGCCGGTGGCGTCCCTACCTGCTGGAGTTCGAGCGGCGGGCCACGACGCCCAGGCGCGTCGCCGCCCGCCTGGAATCCTACCTCCGGTACTTCCTGAGCGGCTGGGCGCACCGGGACCACGATGGACTCCTGCCCCGGGTGCTCTTCGTCTTCGAGTCCCCAGGCCCCGAGGACGCCTTCCTCCATGCCGCCAACAGACTTAACGGGGCACCCCTCATCACATCCAACGTCGAGACCCTCGCCGAGCGTGGCATCCTGGGCAACTCATGGCGTCTCCCACCGCCGCATCCGCCCGACAGGCGCACGCTATCATCGGTGGACACAGTTGCATAAGTACAACTCCGCCGGTCCGACCACTTCCTGTAGGGGCTGTCCCAGCATGGCTGCTGGGACCCTTTTGCAGGAGTTCTCCACCCTTCATGCCCCTTACGCCCTCACCTGTTCCAATTGTTGCAAAACTGATACGTCAGGGGAGGTCCCACACACCACACATCCCCCTGGTCTCTCAGATTTGGCTCCTAGCGACATCCGCCATACCCAGGGCCTTGATGACCAGGTATATGAGGCCACGGAAGCATGTTCCACCACTGCCACAGACCCGTGTCCACGGTTTCCTGTAGGGGACAAAAGGGGATTCCCTGTACTTACGGTGTCAGCCCCCAACAGGTCGAAACGTGACAATTGTTGCAGTGCCTGGTGGCGGTTGAAGATCGGTTGCCCGGCGGTGTATAGTAAGACGCAGTGCTACAGGAGCAGGCGGAAAGAGAAACCATGCCCCCCAAGTCGAGAGACACCGACACAATCACCTTCTCCCTCCCACCGGAGATGGCCCAACGTTTGCGGCAGGTGGTCAAGGAGGAGGACTGCACGGTGAGCGAGTTGCTCCGCGAGGCCATCCGCCTGTACATGGAGGAGCGAGAGTGGCTGAAGACGCTCCGGTACGAGAGGATGAGAGACCGCGAGGCTGAGCAGGAAGACGCCGAATAACTTAGTGTCATAAGCTCTTCCGAAGCGCCGTGCCAGTCAACCAATTTTAAGGAGGTGGTCCGATGAGAGTCGCAATATATGCGCGTGTATCTTCAGAGCGGCAGGCCGAGAAGGACCTGTCCATACCGGCCCAGATAAAGGCACTCAAGAGGTATGCGCTCAACCGGCAGTGGGACGTCGTAGCCGAGTACATCGACGAAGCCGAGAGCGCGCGGTCCGCAAACCGGCCTGCTTTCAAGGAAATGATTGCCGCCGCAAAGAGCAGGGTAAAGCCCTTTGACGCCATCTTGGTCTGGAAGCTATCGAGGTTTGCACGGAACAGAGAGGACTCAGTGATATACAAGTCCTTGTTGAAACGCCAGCAGATATCGGTTGTTTCCATGAACGAGCATGTGGATGAGAGCCCGGCTGGGTCGTTGCTCGAGGGAATAATCGAGGTGATAGACGAGTTCTACTCGGCCAACCTGTCCCAGGACACGGTGAGGGGCATGAAGGAGAATGCGGCAAGGGGGTTTCGCAACGGGGGTTCAACACCCTTCGGGTATAGGCGCGCGTCAGAGTCACATGGAGCCGTAACCAAGTCCAGGCTGGTTCCGGATGAGAGGGATGCTCCCATAGTCACGAGGGCATTCGACCTGGCATTCCACGGACAGGGGGCGAGGGAAATCGCCAGTTCGTTGAACCGCGATGGGTTGAGGACACGTAGCGGAAAGCATTTCGGAGCGACCGTCATCAACCACATGCTGAGAAATGAAGCCTACGTCGGAACTCTGGTCTGGAACAAGTACAGCAAGGGATTGGGTGGTAGACAGAAGAGGGCTGAGGCAGAAGTCATCCGGGTGCCGGACTGCCACACTGCGCTTGTAGACAGACACGTATTCGATCAAGTACAGGGGATGCTGACATCCAGGCGGCCGTCGGTGAAACACCCCAAGAGGGTTTCGAGCCAGTACCTACTCAGCGGACTGGCTCACTGCGCACGATGCGGCTCCACCGCCGTGGGGACTAACGGCAAATCGGGCAAGTTCCTGTACTACAGCTGCAACAGCCGGGTGATGAAGGGTCGGACGGCTTGCGACGCCTCCTCCATGAACGCCAGAAAGCTCGAGACGTTTGTTACGGACCGAATCAAGGAGAACATCCTGACCGAAGAGAGTCTAGGACAGCTGGTTCATCTAGCCAACGAGGAGTTGGGAGTAAGCAGGCGCCGCGCTGAGAACCAGCTTGAGCGCTTGGAGCGGGAGAGCAGGTCTGTCGAGCGGAAGCTGGCGCGACTGTATACCGCACTGGAAAGCGGGAAGGTGGAAATCGACGACTTGGCCCCCAGACTGAAGCAGTTGAGGGCTGAGCAACGAGAGTTGAGTGAGAACATGGATGAGGCCCGGGACGATGTGAACCAGGTAGGCCACGAGCCCCTTGACGCCGTAGCAATGGAGAAGTACGTGGCGGGCCTGCAGAACCTTCTGCAGAGCGCATCCTTCATGGAGTGTAAGGCCTTCCTCGCGTCATTCGTGAGAAGAGTGGAGTTCGACAAGCGGCAGGTCAGGATTGAGTATACGGTGCCAGTCGCGCTTGAAAACGGATTAACTGATACGACCGAAGTACGTAATGTCGGGAATGCTGGTACCCCTGCCCGGACTCGAACCGGGGCACACGGTTTAGGAAACCGTTGCTCTATCCGCCTGAGCTACAGGGGCATCTCTAACGCAAATCCAGGAGCAGCCTGGAAACCGAAACCTCGAGAAACCTGGTGGAGATAGGGGGAGTCGAACCCCCAACCTCGGCATTGCGAACGCCGCGCTCTCCCAATTGAGCTATATCCCCACTATGAGTGCTATTGGAATTGTACCAACGCCTACATTTGAGTGTCAAACTTGACCTGTTACTTCCGCTCTGTTAGTGTCAATTCCTAGAGTGCCACTCTAGGTAGCTCTCACTACACTATAAGGGCTACACAATGACAATAGACAAGCTACGAGTACCCAAAGAAGCTGCCATCTACGTTCGTGCCGAGGACCTCAGAGGATTCGTCTCGGATATCTTCATTAAGCTTGGAATACCAGAGAAGGATGCCTCTATAGCAGCCGACGTACTAATCGCCGCCGACCTTAGGGGCGTGGACTCTCACGGCGTATCCAACTACATGGAGGCCATATACGTGCCTGGCCTAAAGGCTGGGCTTATTAACCCAAACCCCGATATTCAGATTACACGAGAATCGGCTGCTACGGCCCACATAGACGGTGATGGAGGTCTGGGGATGGTAGTGGGACACTGGGCCATGAACGTAGCTATCAAAAAGGCCTCAGAGGCAGGGGCAGGCTTCGTGACGGTGACAAACAGTCGCCACTTCAGTATGGCCTCCTATTACTCCATGATGGCGCTGCCCCACGAGATGATAGGTATATCCATGACAAACGCTACCCCCAACGTGCTTCCCACCTTCGGTCGAGACCCTAAGCTGGGCACCAATCCCATCAGCCTGGCAGCACCAGCTGACAAAGAGCCTCCCTTTGTGCTAGACATGGCCACCAGCGCCGTGGCTGTGGGCAAGTTGATAATAGCCAAGCGGCTTGGAGTGCCCATCCCAGCCGGCTGGGCTGCCGATATTGAGGGTAACGCTACTACAGATCCTGGTATTGCCCGAGAAGCAAAGAAGCTGCTGCCCCTGGGAGGCAGTCGAGAGCTTGGAGGCCACAAAGGCTACGGCCTGGCGGTGATGGTGGATATTCTCAGCGCCGTCCTATCCGGAGCGAACATCAGCGCCAACGTGGCCAGGAGCACCTCCACCGGCCACTTCTTCGGCGCTCTACGCATCGATGCCTTCAGGGACATAGACAAGTTCAAGGCCGATATGGACTCAATGCTTCAGGAGCTTAAGAGTACCCGGCCAGTCGAGGGTGAAGAGCGCGTGTACTACGCAGGACTCATCGAGCACGAGACCTTCCAGGAGCGCGCAGCTAACGGGATTCCACTGGCTTCGGAGGTGGTTGAAACCCTACGTGGTATCGCCAGAGAGCTTGGAGTGTCATCCTCAATTTGAGGACTCAATTGCCTCACTGGTAGCGGCTTGAGACCACGGCCTTTATCCCTCGCTCCAAACCAGACCTGGGCAGCATAACCAATCGGCCACAGCTTAGGCACTTTATTCGGATGTCAGCTCCAACCCTTACCACCTCCCACTCGTAGCTGCCGCAGGGATGTGGCTTTCTCAGCCGCAGAACGTCGCCGAGATGCAACTCCATTACCATCCCCTACCATCCTCCTTCAGCGCACGGTTTATCGCCTCTCGCAGTTGCATCGCAACCTTACGAGCCGCCTCTGGGAACGAAGCCACGTCTTTTGACGCGTAGATTATCCCCCGTGACGAGCTTATAATCACGCTTCGCCCCGACGAATCGGCCCCGAAGCGAACCGCTCTCTCTAAATCGCCGCCCTGGGAGCCGACGCCTGGAACCAGGATAGGCATATCAGGACATAAGGAGCGGATGGTCTTTAGCTCCTCTATATAGGTAGCGCCGACCACCAAGCCTACGTTGCCCCCGGTACTCCATTGAGAGGCATGGAGAGCCACTTGTTCATATAGAGGCCTATCATCACCACCACCAGACATCGTGACCATGTCCTGAAGCTCCCTGGCACCGGGATTAGAGGTACGACAGAGGACAAAAATTCCTTTGTCCTCACGCCTTATAAACGGCCCCAGAGCCTCACCGCCCAAATACGGACTAACCGTGACGGCATCGAAGCCCCAGTATTCGAAGAGAGCTCTGGCGTAGTGGACGTTGGTGTTGTCCACGTCTCCACGCTTGGCATCTCCCAGGACTATCACCTTCGGGGCCTGATCGTGGATGTACTCCACCGTCTTCTTCAGGACGTCCAAGCCATCGATGCCCAGGGCCTCATAGAAGGCTAAGTTGGGCTTGTAGACGCAGACCAGATCCTTGGTGGCATCGACGATGGCCCTGTTGAAAGCCAGTACGTCAGGGATTGGCATCAGCAAGGGGTCAGGGTCAAGTCCCACACACAAAAGGCTCTTGGTGGCCTCGTTTGCTTCAAGCAGTCTGTCTTTGAAGAGACTCACCGTTTCATCATCCTTGCTCAACTGAGGGATGGAATCTACGCATCATCAGTTTACCTGTCTGCCATAGCGTCCTGCAAGTTGCCAGCACTTCTATCCGATGATAGCATGAATCTTCCCAAGGAGGCATCTTGAAACTCGCACCAAATCTGCAAGAGGCTGTGTTCATATCCCGCCTAAATCGTTTTGCCGCCCTCTTCGAGCTAAATGGGCAGCGTGTGACCGCCCATGTGCCCAACTCAGGGAGGATGAAGGAGCTGCTTATCCCTGGCACTCCAATGTTTCTGACCCCTGCTTCCAAGGAGGGTCGTAAGACGGCCTATGACCTGATACTGACACAGTTGGAGCATACGCTGGTCTCCGCCGACGCCCGACTGCCAAACCAGCTAGTCCACGAGGCTCTCGAGGCATGTCGCCTAGCCGAGTTCACAGGGTACAGATCCATCAAACGAGAGGTCGTCTATGGGGAAAGCAGGCTCGACTTGCTTCTTTCTGGAGAGAAGGGGCTTTGCTACATCGAAACCAAGTCTGTTACCCTGGTTGAAAATGGAGTAGGGCTTTTCCCTGACGCACCCACAGACCGCGGTAGAAAGCATATGAGGTCCCTGGCATCGGCTATCGCAGAAGGTCATCGTGGAGCTGTCATATTCGTGATACAGCGGAGCGACGCATCGTCCTTTGCGCCCAATGACACCGCCGATCCCAAATTCGGTCAAGCGCTAAGAGAGGCGGTGCGTCAAGGCGTTGAAGCCTATGCTTATAGATGTGCTGTCTCCAAGGATGAAGTCTTGCTTTCCTCCCAAATTCCAGTCAGGCTATAAATAACCTTTGGTGCTAGTTTTAAGTGCTCTGTTCCCGAAGCTCACCCCAAATATCATCCCGACAAGTCGGGACGAAAGAGGGCCGTGGCAATCTGGCTGCGGGGGCCCAAGCCCCTCCAGATTGCTTCGTCATCCCGATGTAATCGGGACTCCTCGCAATGACGATTCAGAAGCGTATCCTTCGCTTCGCTCCCGCCTTCGGCTGCCAAAGCCTATGGCGGAGGCACCCCGCCCCTCGGGCTAGGATGACATTTTTCAAAGGCCCCGCGCTAGCACCATTGGTTAGACAAACATTGCCTCTTGAAAGTCTAAATGGAAATGAACGAAACTAGTGCTTCAATACAGAACCAGAATCCTCCAAGGGAGCGGCTGGAAGAGATATACCAGCGGCTGCGGAGACAGTACGGCCCGCAAAACTGGTGGCCAGGTAACGGGTCTTTTGAGATAGCAATCGGGGCTATCTTAACCCAGTCCACCAACTGGGGCAACGTAAAAAAGGCGCTGAACAACCTGAAGCAAGCCAGGATCATGTCACCCGAAGGGCTGCGTAGCATCCCAGAAGAACAGCTAGCCCACCTCATCTATTCCAGTGGTTACTTCAACGCCAAGGCGAAGAAACTCAAGGCCTTTGTCCAGTTCTTAGGCCAGCGCTTCAACGATGATATAGAGGCCATGCAAGCCCAGGATATGGAAACGTTGAGGAAGGAATTGTTGGCCGTTCATGGTATAGGAGAGGAGACAGCCGACGATATACTACTATACATCGCAAAGAAGCCATCCTTTGTCATTGACGCCTATACCCGACGAATCGTAGACCGCCTAGATATTTCGCCCAAGATTAAGTCCTATGGGAGCTATAGAAATTTCTTCATGAGCAATCTACCCCCCGATGAGCCGCTATTCAACGAGTACCACGCCCTACTGGTATCGCTAGGCAAATACGCCTGCAAAAAACAGCCCCTTTGCGAGGAATGCTGCCTCCTGGACATCTGCCCCACTGGACAAGCTAGGAGCAGCAGAAATTCTTAATAGTAACGCTCCTCGTTGACATATGTATAGACCTTCCATACAATAAGTCCTAATCTAAACCCGAATTTTCTAGTACGCAATGAGATTGAATGTGACTTCCAGCAGACAGCTATTTGACCTTCAAGAACTGGACAAAGATATCTCCATCAAACGAGATTCCCTTGTCGACGTCAGGGCCCGGTTGGAAGACAACCAGGCCCTTATTCTTGCTAGGAAGCAGCTAGAAACCACACAACAGCGCCTCAGTGAGGTCCAATCCGGCCAAAGAGCGATAGACATTGACGTGGAGGAGCTTAAAGAAAAGGCCGATCGATCAGCCAAGAAATTATATGGCGGCACCGTCAGTAATCCCAGAGAGCTTTCAGGGATGGAAGAGGAGCTACGCATCATCAAGTCTCATCAGAAGCAAAAGGAAGATAGCCTCTTAGAGGTTCTTGTCGAAGTGGAAGAGGCTCAAACCTCCTTTGACGAGGCCAGAGAGAACTTGCAAGAGATTGAGCCCCAACGTAGCCAAGAGGTAAAAGAGCTTACAAAGGCCCAAAAACAACTTGAAAATGAGCTTTCAAAACTAGGAGAGCGGCGGGAATCGGTGGCTTCCAACATTGATGAGGCATCCTTATCGTTGTATGAAAACCTCAGAAAATCGCGCAAAGGTCAAGCCGTGGCCAAAGTTGAGCAAAACACCTGCCAAAGCTGTCGTATAGCCCTCCCCAGCAAGGTGATGCAGCAGGTGAGAATAGGCCACAACTTAGTGCAGTGCAATAGCTGCGGGCGCATCTTGCACATGAACTAATCCCAAAATGAGAGCCATAGGGTACTTCTGGGCCAAGGAAACAGGAATCGACGCTCCCCAGCATCTGGAGAGAGCCTTTTACGAATATTGCTCAGAACACAGACACCAACCTATGGCAGCCTTCGTCGATACCTCAATCTCGAAAGAAGAACCCAACAGCAAATTCTCCCAGGTGATCGAATACATACGGAATTCCGGCAGCGGATTCCTTCTACTTATTCCCGACGCAACACACCTAGGTAGCGCTTTGGAAGATATAGCCAGAGCAATGGTAGAACTGGAAGGCTACAAATCCAAGGTGCAATGCATGGATGAAGAGTTCCCTGACCCCCTGCAAAGCGCCCTCTACTACATAGGGATCAAGGGCGTCTCACGAGAACACAGTGAAAAGGTAAAGGAAGCCATGCAGAGCAAGGCTCAGCAAGGCCGGGGACTTGGCAGGCCTCCTTACGGATACCACATTGGGTCTAAGGGCAAGCTAGAGGTCGTACCCGAAGAGGCGGCCATAGTGCAGCTTATATTCGATCTCTACACCTCTAAAAATCTTGGCCTCCGCAAGATCGCAGAATATCTAAACCAAAAGGACATAACAAATCGGAATGGTGTTCAATGGAACATAATAAATGTCAGAGATATTCTAAAGAATATCACTTACCTGGGCATCTATACACGTTTCGGCTTTCGCATACCCAAGAACCATCCGCAGATCGTGCTCACTGATACCTTTCATACAGCCCAGAGTCTGATGAGACAAAGAAAGCCCAGGAGAAGATGGAGTGAAGTGGAGCCATACCTACTTTCTGGACTGGCCTTCTGCGGATACTGCGGCAACAAGATGATAGGCGTAACACGGCGGCAATCCTGGAGACGACAAGACAGGTCAAGGGCTAAAGGCGTCTACAGATACTATCAATGCCAGTCCCGCGCCAACAAAAGCGCATGCGGATACCATACATGGCGAGCCTCCCAACTGGAAGATGAAACCCTTAATCTGATACGCTCCGCCGCTGAAGCCGGCTCTATTTTTCCCTCGGAGGCCTTCAAGGCTGCCATCCCATCACAAGAAGAGGTGCGCACCGCCGAGAAGCGGTTCATCAGGGCATTCAAAACGGCATCAGATGGGCTAATGTCGTTGTCTACCTTAAATAGCCACCTTGAACATCTAAACACTGTCCGACAGGCCAAAGATATCGGCAAGTTCAAGGATAACGAGACCCTCCACGGTAATCTCCTGGAGCGCTGGGAGCTTCTAGATACTCACGAAAGGCAGACGCTTCTAAAAGGCCTGATCAGCAAGATCACAGTTTGGGATGACAATGTCCATGTCCAGTATCACGTCTCTTCGCCGCCTAGTTTGCTGCAATCCGAGTAGGATGATAGAATTAAAATGGCGAGGTGGCCGGGTGATCGCTCTGGTGTCTCCAAGAGCGCCGGAGAGGAAAGTCCGAGCTCCTCTGGGCAGGATGCCCGTTAACGGCGGGGCGGGGTGACCCGACGGAAAGTGCCACAGAAACATACCGTCCCGACGAACATAGTGAATCGGGATAAGGGTGAAAAGGCGAGGTAAGAGCTCACCGCTCCGGTGGTAACATCGGAGGTCCAGGCAAACCCCATCCGGAGCAAGGCCTAATAGGAGAGGCTAAGGTGCCCAGCCAGTCCCTCGGGTTGGCCGCATGACCCCGATGGCAACATCGTCTCGGGAGCACCCGAGAACCCGATATTTCGGGAGGGCAAGATAGATGATCACCGCCTTTGCTGCAACGGGACGAAGGCTTCGCCGTAAACCGCTGCACGCAAGGGTACAGAACTCGGCTTACAGGCCACCTTGCCCGCCCTTTCTGGTTGACACCCTAATGCGCCCCCACTATCATCGACCCAGCATATCAATTGAAAGCGGGGCTAACTGTGCCCGAGACTAACCTGGACATCGAGTCCCTGAAAAGCCACATAGCAAATGGCCTCATCGGCTCGCGTATCCTCTACTTCGACTCCCTCCCCTCTACCATGGACAGGGCCAAGGCGGAGGCAGAAATGGGAGCGCCCGAGAGTACGGTAATCGTGGCAGACGAACAGACCAGGGGACGGGGTCGCTTCGACAGGCACTGGCTCTCCCCGAAGGGTTACAACCTGCTATTTTCGATCATTCTTCGGCCCAACGTGGACCAGCTCAACCAGATGAACATGGCGGCGTCCCTATCGGTAGCCAGGGTCATAGCGAAGCTGACTGGGAACAGGCCTACCATAAAGTGGCCCAACGACGTGCGCATCGGCGGAAAGAAAGCTGCTGGGATACTCATAGAAAGCGTTATGGATAACAGAAGTGTTAGATACGCCGTCGTCGGCATTGGAGTTAACGTAAACTGGCGACCGCCCGATGATGCAGGCTTAGCGTACCCTGCCACCAGCTTAGCCGATGAGATAGACCGCCTAGTCTCACGCACCAGTGTGCTGAAGGCCATCCTGCAAGAGATGGATGCCCTGTATGCCCAGGTCAAGGCCAAGAGCTCCTTACGAAAGGAATGGTCAGAGCTACTGGACACCCTGGGTAAACACGTAAAGATTGGCGCAGGCCAAGATATTCAAGAAGGCGTCGCAAAAGATATCGATGAGAGCGGCAATCTTATTCTCGTTAAGCCAGACGGCTCGACCTTGACGGTCGCCGCTGGAGAGGTAACGTTGCAGGCGTAGACAGATCGCCAACACCGTAGACATTAAGGCCAGGAAGCGCCCTATCAGCTTAGGAGGAACCGATGCTAGAGAGGCTCAGCTTAGACAACAAGACCATAATAATCACCGGAGGAGGCACAGGCTTAGGACGGGCAATGGTGAGAGCCCTTGCCAAGGCTGGCGCAGACCTGGTCATCGCCGCCAGACGCACGGGGCCCATCGAGGAGGCCGCAGAAGAGGTGCGCAGTCTGGGACGCAGATCGCTGGCTATATCCACCGACGTCAGCGACTCGTCCCAGGTCAACCGCATGGTGCAGCTCACCCTGGAGGAGTTCGGCAAAGTGGATGTGCTCATCAACAACGCAGGACTCGTCCGGACTCACGGCCCGACTCCAATATGGGACATCACAGACGAAGACTGGCGGCTGGGAATAGACGTAAACCTCACCAGCGCCTTCTACTGCTCCAGAGCAGTTGCCAAACACATGGTAGACAGGGGACAGGGCAAAATCATCAACATCGCCTCGGGCTACGGAATCAGAGGCGGCAGGGACAACTATATCTACACCGCCAGCAAGGGAGGCATGGTGCAGCTCACGCGTACCATTGCTACGAGCCTGGGCAGGTACGGCGTTACCTGCAACTGTATGCTCCCTGGATTCATCCCCACCGAAGGCAGCATGGAGATACCCAGGGATTCACGGCCAGTGGGTAAGTTTATTCCCGTAGGTTACTTGGGACGCGTTCAAGACGTAGGGCCTGTGGCCGTCTTTATGGCCTCGCCTGCATCAGATTACATGAACGGCGAGTTCTTCGCCGTCGATGGAGGAGGCCTGTCCACTGGTGTCACGCCTACCGGATATGCCCCCGAGATACCAATTAAGATCTGACCCACTACGGTGCTAAGGAGAAGCAAATGCCAATACCAGAAGAGTTTAGCCTGTCTAACAAGATTGCGATCGTTACCGACAACGGTCTAGGATGGACAGCCACCTTAGCTGAGGCTCTAGCTGAGGCCGGTGCAGATGTAGCCATCGCTACTCCTCACAAGAACGATATAGACGATGCCCTGCAAGCCGTTAAGGGCCACGGTAGGCAAGCCATAGGCTTCACTGTAGACCTGACCAAGTCGTCAGAGGTTGAAGATATGGCCAAAGAGGTCGAAGCCAAGCTGGGCAAAATAGACATCCTGGTAAACAACGCCCAGTCGGAGTTCGGCAAGCCCTTCCTGGAAGTGTCCGAAACTGAATGGCAGCATGTCATGAATCTAAACGTCAACAGCGTCTTTCACTGCTGTCAGGCCATAGGCAAGCGTATGGTTGAACAAGACAAAGGCCGTATAATCAACATAACCTCAGTATTAGCTATGAGAGGACTGTGGAACTCCGTGGCCTACTGCGCCAGCCAGGGGGCGACACACCAAATCACTCAATCCCTGGGAATAGAGTGGGCCAGCACCAACGTGCGTGTCAATGGGATTGGTGCGGGCTGGATTACCACCGAACAGATGTCAGAAGAGGAAAGGTCTCAAGACCGCCTCTCCCGCTACATTCCTATCCGACGCCGAGGCCATCCCAGCGACCTTTGCGGACTGCTAGTGTATCTGGCCTCGGACTACTGCGAGTTCATTACTGCCCAGACCATCTTCATAGACGGTGGCGTCTTGGCCCACGCTTGAGAAGGGCATGCTCTTTGCCTATACCAGGAATAACGGACCAAGTTGAGGCACCGGGTTAACTAACCTTTGGTGCTAGTGTGGTGTCCTTGAAATACGATCACGATTTGTCGTTGCGAGGAGTCCCGATGGAATCGGGACGACGAAGCAATCTAGAGAAGCGTATGGACCCCACCGCCAGATTGCCACGGCCCTCCTTCGTCGGGCCTCGTAATGACATTTGCAGTGAATTTCAGAAAAAGGACGCTTCAAACTGGCACCATCAGTTAATTGCAATAATACTCTCAGGAAAACCTTGACACAGACCAGACTCAATGTCCACGTCCAACCCAATGCAAAGCGTAGCGAAATCCTGGGGTTCGATGGCGACGTCTTGCACCTTCGAGTAACGGCTCCCCCAGTAGAAGGAAGGGCCAACAAAACAGTGGTCTCTCTTCTCTCCAAGGTCCTTCATGTTCCAAAGAGCTCTATAAGCCTGACTCAGGGACAAAAGGCTAAGCTGAAGGTCTTTTTAATAGAAGAAGCCAGTCTTGAAGAGATCAAGAAGAAGATATCATCAGCCGTTAGGGAATAAAAGAAAGGACAATGGTAAGAAGAATCATCGCAACTATAGGCGAAAAGTCGAACATGCCAGTTTTGGGCATTACACGGCGAATAGGGGCTAATATAGGCTCCGTGATCTGAAATATTAAGGCCACCAAAGGGTTATCCATTCTGCCAGGCGCAATCCAAGTGACCAGCACCCTAGCAAGTATCGCCAAATACAACAACATACCTATGAACCTAACAAAGCTTCCAATATCCACGATCCATCTCCTAAGACCTCATGACAAATCCCCGTAGATATTTTACTAAACATCTTGAGGTTTGAAAAAGCCATTTTACCCAAAGCCAAATAGCAAATATTCTTTAATCTTCGTCATCGTCGCCACCAAGAAGCTCAGACTTCTCATAAGCTGCTATGACTGCATTAAGAATCGTAGCCCGTATACCTCCATCCTCCATCTCTAGCAGAGCCTCCGCAGTGGTGCCTCCGGGAGAGGTGACCATATCCTTTAGCTCGGCTGGGTGCCGCCCCGTCTTCTTGGCCAGTTGTGCGCTTCCTAGAACGGTCTGCAGCACCAGGGTTCGTGCCATGTCTCTGGGCATTCCCAAGTAGACCCCCGCCTCTATCAACGACTCTATGAACAAGAAAACATACGCAGGACCGCTCGCGCTAAGGGCAGTAGCCATGTCTATGTACTTCTCATCAGGCACATAGACCTCCTCCCCTAACGTTGCCAATACGCTCTTCGTTATGTCCACTTTGTCTCTGTCTACGCTAGCCGACGCAGTCCAGACACTCATCCCAAAACCTATCAAGGCAGGCATATTTGGCATGACCCTGATTATCTCCGAATGCCCCAGACCTCTTTCCAGGGTTTTCGTCTTGGCCCCGGCAACAATGGACATCAGGGCCTGCCCCTGTTTCAGCTTGCCATGTATCTCACTAAAGACCTCTGACAGGTTCTGGGGCTTCACGGCAAGCACCACCAGCTCCCCAAGTTTGACAGCGGATGAATTGCTCTCTACCGCCTGAACGCCGTACTTTTCGTTTAGATAATCCCGCCGCTCAGGTATCACCTCTCCGACAGTTATCTCCTGAGGCTCGGTGATTTTGCTATTCAAGATGCCACCAATAAGTGCCTCGGCCATAGTTCCTCCGCCGATAAAGGCTATTTTCATTGCCATCGTCTCCCTGATAAATCTGAGTAGCTGATCGTGGCAAGCCTATAACATATTAGCACGTTACAGCGCACAGTAGAACTTATATCTGGTGCTGTCTACAAACGCCTTAGCCTTCGTCGTTGCGAGCGAGTACGCGAGCGAAGCAATCTGGTGGAGGAGTGTGGCTATCACGTGCGCGTCGACCACCACCCCACCAGGTTGCCACGCCCCGACAGGTCGGGACTCGCAACGACGAAGCTTTCAACCAACCATGAGCGAATTTTGACGAGATGATAATAAGCGCTGAGACAGGAATCGCCGAAGTTATTCCAACTTTCCTCTACTGGTGAGACCAACAGCTATTCTAATAGCCTCTCTCATACTCTGATCGCTGACGATGCCCTTCCCCGCTATATCGAAGGCGGTGCCGTGATCCACTGATGTCCGAATGAAGGGCAGCCCAAGGTTAACGCCTATGCTTCGCTCGAACCCATAGACCTTGACCGGAATGTGGCCCGGGTCGTGGTACATGGCTATGACCGCGTCGTATCTGCCACCAATGGCCTGATGAAATACGGTATCGGCGGGAACAGGGCCTTCGGCGTCGATGCCTCGCTCCTTGGCATCCTCTACCGCAGGCGCAATGTGCTCTTCTTCCTCGGTGCCTAGCAGGCCACCGTCGCTGGCATGGGGATTTAGTGCCGCCACGCCAATTCGAGGCCTTCCAAAACCCCACTTCTTAAAGCTTGCATGGGTCAACTCTATCTTGGCTAGGACATTCTCCCTGGTAACGTAGTCCGGCGCATGTTGCAGCGACTTGTGAGTGGTGAGGTGGACTACTCGCAGGTTACCCGACATAAGCATTGTTGCCACGTGCTTAGCGCCGCTGAGCCGCTGGAACACCTCCATGTGGCCTATGTCCTTGTAGCCAGCGAGAGCGCAAGCCTCCTTGTTGATGGGCGCTGTCACGATGCCCTGCACTTGGCCCGACTGGGCAAGCTCTGCCGCCTTCAGAATCCACTCCATAGAGGCCTTGCCAGCCCCTTTCGAGATCCTGCCGATAGTTACGTCTTCCGGCACCAGGTTCTCCATGTCCAAGATGTCTATGGTGCAGGGTTTGCCTTGAGCTTCCTTTGTAGAATTGACCACACTAACTGAGAGGGATGCCCTTGCAACCTCTACGGCGTCCTTCATCACAAAGGCGCTTCCTATGACCACAGGCGCAATCTGGTCGTATATTTCCCTATCGACCAGGGCCTTGGCCACCACCTCCGGGCCAATGCCACACGGGTCTCCCATGGTGATGGCTAAGATGGGCCTGGCGCCGTTTATTGATCCCACCGCACCCTACCTAATGTAAATCGCCTAAGACTTTTCGACCACCGTCGGGTTACTCGCACCTGTTGTAGCCGCAGTCCTGGCAGTGGAGACATCCCTCCTGGGGAATCATGAAGCCTCCGCAGTCGGGGCAGCGGGCGCTCGATACCCACTGGTGGCCGTTCTGCCCTCCCTTGGCAAATAGCCCTAGCTGGGCTGTGCGGCCGTTACTCTCGGCGGCCACTGGCAACGTGCCTTCCGATGTGAAGTGGCGGCCCAAAGTCAAGGCTACGGCATCAGCGGTGGAACGAACCAGTACGCCTTCGTCCCATGCTGGACAGCAAGTTATACCGCGCAACTGCTCAATGATCTGCACAGGATCTATGCCAGAGCGCAAGGCCAAAGAGATAAGCCTAGTTATAGCCTCCATCTGGGCAGAATCGCAACCGCCCGCCTTACCCACCGTAGTGAACACCTCAAAGGGATGTTCCTCTTCATCGAAGTTTATTGTTATGTAAACATTACCATGCCCTGTCCGTACCCTTTCCGTGATGCCCTTGACCATACCGGGCCTCTGCCTGGGCACCAACAGACGTTGGGGCTTCTCGCCTTCCTTCTCCTTCTCGCCCGTCTCCAGGACCTGCATAGACTTAGAGCCGTCCCTGTACGCAGTTACTGCCTTGCATCCGGTCTTCCATGCCAGATAGAAGGCATCCCTCACGTCTGAGACCGTAGCCTGGCTAGGTAGGTTTATGGTCTTTGATACAGAATTACTGGTGTACTCCTGCCAAATAGCCTGCATACGGACATGGGCCTCAGGCGATACCGTCATAGATGTGCGGAAGAGGCTAGGATCCATCCCATAGGACGCCAGTATCTCCTGTGCTGCGGCGGTGTCCTTGGTATTGGCAACTAGCTGGAGAACCTCTCTGGCCTTTTCATTGCCACCTATCTCCCTCTCCAAGACCTCCCAAACAGAAGCAGGCGCATCCAAAAGCCTGGTGTTTGTGCCCGTCTGGTCTTTCCACAGAACGTTAGACCACCAGGCAATAGCAAAGTGAGGCTCTATGCCACTGGAGCAACCTGCAATCCTGCTGATGGTGCCGGTAGGAGCTATGGTCAGAACGCTGGAGTTGCGCACCGGCGGATGGCCACGCTCCTTGAGAGCAGACCTCTCATACTCTGGGAAGGGGCCTCGTTCTTTGGCCAGACCTGCCGACTCGTCCCAGGCCGCGTCCCAAAGGAACTTGCCCACCGCCTCAGCCTTCTTCAGGGCCTCCTCAGAGTCGTAGGGTATCTTGAGTCTGAGCAGAGCGTCGGCCCAGCCCATAACGCCCAGACCTATGCGACGAGTCGCCAGGTTTATTTCCCTCAACTGGGGCAACGGGAAGGAGTTGACCTCTATAACGTCATCAAGGAAACGTACGGCGATCCTGACAGTCTCCTCTAGCGCCTTCCAATCGAAGCCAGTGCTGTCCTCATTCAAGTGCCTGCTCAGGTCTATAGAGCCCAAGCAGCAGTTGCCATAATTCTCCAGGAACTCTTCGCCGCAGGGGTTGCTGGTCTGGATCCATCCAAGCTGGGAATTGGGCTGTGTCTCCCACACCCTATCCATAAAGACGACCCCTGGGTCGCCCGTCTTCCAGGCCGATTCGCACAGCTCGTCCCATAAGTCACGCGCACTTATCGTCTCTACTATCTTGCCATCTCGCGGGTTGACCAGGTTCCAATTCTTATCCTTGTCCACGGCCTCCATAAACTCGTCCGTGATCTGAACGGAGATGTTAAAGTTAGAGATTGTATCGTCGTTGTCCTTGCAATGTATAAACTCGCGTATGTCCGGGTGGCTGATTGCGAGCTGGCCCATATGGGCACCCAGACGAAAGGCCCCCTGGGTAAGGGTCTCGCCGACCTTAGAGTAAAGCTTCATAACGGCAACGGGGCCACAAGCAGATCCCTGGATGGTGCTAATCTTGTCGTTCCTTGGCCTCAGCTTAGAGAAACCGAAGCCTATTCCGCCACCCCACTTCTCTATCATGGCGGCATCGTGGGCCACCTGCATAATCGACTCCATGGTATCTTCAGGGCTGACAACGAAGCAGGCGCTCAGGCAGCCGCGACCAGTGCCCGCATTGACCAAGGTAGGCGAGTTGGGCTGGAACCTAAGGGAGGCCATCAGGTTGTAGAAACGCTCCGTCCAGCGTTTGCGATCCCTGGGCTTCTCGCCCTCGGCTATTGCCTTGGCCACACGAAGATAAAGGTCCTTTGGCTCCTCTCCAGAGCCTAGATAGCGAGCTTCTAGGACTGTGAGGGCATTAGAGGATAGTTCTGGCTCCGTGAAGGTATTGGCGCTCACCTTTTTTTCGACCTTCCCTATCATGGCCGTCTCAGAAGCGCCAGCTATCTCACTGACGCCGAGTTCACCTTGAACTAGGCCATTTCCACTATTAAAACCCTCCTTACGCTGTGAAGGTACTTTAGCCTCGCTATCTCCGTTTTTGCTTGCCATGCTACGCCCCCGAAAATTAAATGATAATGCCAGTATACCGTCGTCGTCCGATCTCTTCTCCGTTGAATGATGCGCTAAAAGTCATAAGGCCATTTGAGAGGAACCAATTCTAAATAGCGGAAACCTTTCAGCTATAAACTACTCTGAGGGCCCTCTTTGAGCCCTTGGCCTGCCTCTGCCACGCTTCCTAGACGGGAACAACTCCTCCTCTGGAATAAGAGGCAACTGATTATTGGAAAGAGCCTCTTCCTCTTTTGGCGACAAAAGCGCCTCCACCTCTTCCTTGAAGGTCTCGATGTCCCGAAAGTCCCGATAGACGCTGGCGAAGCGTATATAGGCAACCCTGTCCAAGTCCTTTAGTCGCTCCACAACCATCTCACCGATCAGGGAACTAGGTATCTCTGCCCGTCCAAGCCGTTGCATCTCCGACTCTATCTCCTCTACGATTTTCTCCACTGTGCCGATGGGCAGAGGGCGCTTGGCACATGCCTTGAGCAGGCTAGTGGTCAACTTGTCCCTGTTGAACTCCTCTCGCCTTCCATCCCTCTTGGCCACCATAAAGGCCAGCATTTGAAGACGCTCATAGGTGGTGAAGCGAAGCCCGCAACGCAGACACTCGCGCCGCCGCCGTATCCCTTCGCCAGCGTCCCTGGAGTCGATAACCTTTGAGTCGTCAAACGAACAAAATGGACAACGCATAGCTTTTGTCTTAGACCGTTCTTAGACAGAGTCTAATAATTGGATGCTTTTTAACTACAACATATTGGGCTGGAAGTCCACAATACCACTAGAACTTGTGGCCTGTCAATGGTTATTAGTCTGTTTTTCCCATGGATTTGAAATCGCTGGGGAAACTCCTCCATAATATAGACAACATATGTGGACATCAATATACGAGAGGATACACGGCGGTTAGTTTCAGGCCGTGCCTAGCGTACGCCAAGCGAAGACCAAATTCATTAGAGGGACGCCGTTACCGTGCCCTCTAACACGGGGACCCGAACTAGCTTTGCACAAAAATTCTCGAAATAAAGGAGAATGCAGGGAACCTTGGTTCCCTCCGGGGGTCTGGGGGTGCCCCCCAGATACATTTTGAGGATGGGACAGGGTGGGAGAGCAGCGCTTGCTACTATAAATATCGGCAAACATTGACCTTTTGTGCAAGGCTAACTGAACTCAAGAATGAGCAAAATGGAGCCAGATTGACCTTGCTAACCCTATAGACTCCAACTTGATGATGGTGTGCAGCATCTCTAGACTGAAAAAAAGAGGCCGCCATTAACGGGCGGCCTCTTGACAATGGGGTCCCTATCCGGGCAAATAAGGACCGCTCAAGGGGATGACTTTAGTAAAGGGCGCTGGACCTGCGGCGACTTCCTGGGTGCAGCCGCAAGAAAGGCGGTATGTCCAAAGCCTCCTCATCACCAAGAGCGTCAAGAAGGAGCCTATTCACATCCTCTTGATCCCTGCCAGATATATCCTCAGAGGCAGGGAATCCCGTAGCGATGATAGTGATCTTCAGCTCATTCTCCATCTTCAGGTCGGTAACCATTCCAAAGATGATGTTGGCGTCCGGATCTACTACTCTACTAATTACCTCGGCAGCGGTATGGATCTCAGACAGCTTCAGGTCACTACCGCCTATGACGTTAAACAAGATACCCTTGGCGCCATCTATGGACACGTCCAGAAGTGGACTAGCAATGGCTTGCTGGGTGGCCTCAACGGCCTTGTTATCTCCAGTCCCATAACCTATAGCCATCCAAGCAGGGCCAGCGTTGGACATGATGGTCTTGACATCTGCGAAGTCCAAGTTGATGACGCCAGGTATTGTCACCAGCTCGGCTATGGATTGGACACCTTGACGAAGAACATCATCGGCCATCCTAAAGGCGTTCTCTGCGGTTACCTCTCGACCACAGGCAGACATCAGACGGTCGTTGGGGATTACAATTAGAGTATCTACCTTGTCTTTAAGCCTCCTAATGCCCTCTTCGGCATTGCGCATGCGCCTTACACCCTCAAAGGCGAAGGGCTTGGTGACCACTCCAACAGTAAGAGCGCCAGCATCCCTGGCGATCTCAGCCATTACAGGAGCGGAGCCGGTGCCGGTTCCACCACCCATCCCAGCGGCAATGAACACCATATCGGTGTCCCGCATCATCTCCTCCAGCTCATCACGGCTCTCCTCTGCCGACTGTCGTCCTAACTCTGGGTCTCCACCTACCCCCTTACCCTCGGTAAGAACCTCTCCGATCCTGACGCGCATAGGTACTTCCGTCTGAGCCAAGGACTGAGCATCGGTGTTGACAGCCAGGTATTCAACGCCTTCAATCCTCTCTTTGTACATCCTAGATACCGCGTTGGACCCGCCACCGCCTGCACCCATAACCTTTATACGCGCTATGCTATCAATATCTTTATTTTGTACAGCCATTTGATTCCTCCTTGTATATAAAAAGGTCGCCTATTGCAGATTAAGCAGCTACAACGCTTCTTACCCTGCCTAGAAACCAGCTAAGTAGACGGCTATAAAGGCCTGACGCCGAACGAAATCCATTAGACGACTTGACCATTAAGGGATACTCATTCATGCACCATAGCAAAATGCCGACGCTGGTGGAGTAACTTGGGTTCTTCAACTCCTCAGGTATGCCCTCTGGCTTGCTGGGCACACCAATACGAACGCTAGCTGTCAAAATACGACGAGCCAGATTTTCTAGGCCGGGTATATTGGCAGATCCGCCTGTGAGAACTACCCTTGCTTCCGGCATACCTTCAAGAGAAGCCTCCCCCAGCTTTGCCCGGACCAACTGGAGCAGTTCGACCGCCCTCTCTTTGATAATTTGACAGATTTCACGTCGTGGAATTCGCGCCATTTTGTCTTGTCCCACTATAGTTAGCTCTACCTCTTCATTAACATCCACCAACTCAGGGTTTACATTGCCATATTGCAACTTCACCCTTTCAGCCTCTTCCAGCGAGGTGTCGAATATCATGGAGATGTCGTTGGTGAATTGGAACCCTCCCAACGGTATAACAGAGGTATGAACGAGAGCTCCATCTTGAAATACAGCGATGTCACTGGTACCGCCGCCGATGTCCACCAATACCACTCCCATCTCCTTCTCTTCATCGGATAAGACGGCTTCTCCACTGGCTAAAGGCTGCAGTACAAGCCCCTTCACCTCCACTCCCAAGCTTGTGACCGAATCGGCCAGCGTATTTATAAGGGGTGAAGACCCCGTCACCGTCTGGGTGTGCATCTCTAGCTGGCGAACGTGCATCCCGACAGGATTCCTGATACCAGGTCTACCATCCAAGGCATAACCCCTAGGAATCGTGTGGATAACCTCGCGATCTGGCTCTAGGTCTGGTATAGCGATGGAACTGGAGAGCAGTTTCAATTGATCGCGAGTAATGACGGCGTTTTCGTCCATGGACACCACTGGAATCCACGTATTGTTAGATTCTATGTGGCTCCCCGTCACTCCAATGTATGCCGAACGCACTCTCGAGCCCGCTCGCTGTTCAGCCCTTCGAACGGACTCTCGGACAGCCCTCCGGGTCTCTTCAACATTTACAACGATGCCCTTCTTCAATCCATGGGAAGGTTCAAAGCCAACGCCAATGATATCTGCATATCCCTTTGAAGAGACCCGAACCACCAATGTACAGACTTTAGTCGTACCTAGATCTATCGCCGTGAACACTCTTTCCTTTGGCATCTCATCCCCCTTTTTTCAAGGAGCGCCGGCTCATAAGCCCGACCAAACGCTCCAAATTCAATATGCCCGACACGATAGCCCAGCGAATCGGTTGCTGGAGAGAAGGCAGCCTAATGGGGTTCGACCTTATATTCAATTTTTGTTTTGCGCCGTTGATGTAATCTCAGACGATGTTCAGGCGACCCCCACTCCAGACAACCAGTGCCAGGGTATCTATTAGAAGGTGCATACTCACCCTCTAAACGCGCTCCGCAACCCGTAACCGGGCGCTTCGGCTTCTTGGATTAACCATCACCTCTGCAGGCGATGGGGTAATCACCTTTTTATTAACTATCCTCAACGTGGCCTTGTGGTCACATCTGCAAATAGGCGAGCTGGGCGGACAGATGCAATCTGATGACTCCCGTCTAAACACTTTTTTCACTAGACGGTCCTCCAGAGAGTGATAGCTTATGACCACCAACCTGCCTCCAGGAGCCAGCACGTCGATGGCCTGGCCCAGGCCCAAGCTAAGATTCTGCAACTCGCCATTTACTTCTATTCGGATAGCCTGAAAAGTTTTGGTAGCGGGGTGTATTTTGCTTCGGCCACGCCTTACAGCCCCCTTGACGACAACTGCCAATTGTGCCGAGGTTCCTATAGGCCGATTCTGAATAATGGCCCTAGCTATGTGACGGGACCGCTTTTCATCTCCGTATCGAAAAATGATGTTCGCCAGCTTTTCCAACGAATATCCGTTCACAACCTCGCTGGCAGTAATTCCTTCAAATGGGCTGTACCTCATATCCAGCGGCTCATCCCTCAAGAAACTGAAGCCTCTGCTGCTGGCCTCAAGCTGCATCGATGAAATCCCCAAATCCATGAGTACCCCATCCACCTGGAGGGCCGAGTGACGATGTGCCACTCGAAGTAGATCTACGTAGCTGGCGTTGACCAGACTGATGGCGTCACGATATTTCTCCAGACGCCATTCCGCCGTTTTAAGGACATTCGGATCTGCATCCAGACCTATGACACGGCCTCCTGGAGAACTAACCCCTAGGATAGCTTCAGCGTGTCCACCTTCACCTACAGTACAATCTATGTAGGTGCCATTAGGGCCAGCTTGGAGAGCCTCAATGACCTCCCTTACCATTACAGATTCGTGGTATATCCTCATCTCTGCCAATGCCAGAGTCACTCTCTGACCTCCATCTTTTCGGCAATTTTCTGGGCATCTTCATCCAGGATTGCGCTTTGCTCGTACCACGACTCCTTGTTCCAGATTTCGATGAACCTTCCAGTCCCCGCTATCACAACCTCGTCTTGAATATTTGCATAGTCACGCAAAGCTCCCTGAAGAGGCACCCTGCCCTGGCGGTCCATCTCCAACTGAAAAGCACCCCAGAAGATGAGATGCATCATCTGCCTGGCTTTAGTCTGAGTAGTAGGCATCTCCGATATCTTCTTAGCCATACTTTCCCACTCAGAGGGCGTGTAAACCACTATGCACTGATCAAACCCTTTGGTTAAAATGATTCCTGCTTTGAATGCATCGCGAAATCGAGAAGGGATTGAAATCCTATGTTGAGGATCAAGCTTGTGATCGGATATGCCCGAAAAAAGCATAGGATCCATATGCCCCTATCACTCCCTAAATAAATCCTAGTTGCTCCTATTGTTACCTAAAATCTCGAGGTGGTCAAGGGCTTTTACGCTCAGTTTTTGAGGAATTGAGCTCTGTTTTCCAAACATCTTCCCTGTGTTAAGATGCCAGATAACAGGAACTCTAAGCCAGACATATGTAGGAACAAATAGGAATGTTTAAGCTGGGAATACTCACCATCAGTGACTCAGGGGCCCAAGGCAAGCGGGAAGACACCAGCGGCCAGGCCATCGCTGAGATTATGTCGTCCCATGACTTCAAGGTAGTTCGTAGAGAAATCATCCCAGATGAAAAGGACCTCATTCAGCAAAAGCTGATTCAGTGGTGCGACTCAAAGGAGATCGACCTAGTGTTGACAACTGGAGGGACAGGTCTCGGTCCAAGGGATGTCACGCCCGAAGCCACCTCACCCGTCATAGAGCGTCCCGTCCCGGGAATTTCCGAAGCTATCAGAATGGAGACGCTAAAAAAGACGCCCATGTCTATGATCAGCCGCGGCGTCTCGGGAGTTCGTGGACGTTGCCTCATAATTAATCTACCCGGAAGCCCCAAGGCCGTCCGAGAGTGCTTAGAGATAGCCCTGCCAGTAATTCCCCACGCCCTTGATCTACTAAGGGGTAAAACGTCAAGCCATCCCGCAGGCTAACGATGCGAATTCATATCCTGACCCTCTTTCCAAGCATGTTCCAAAGCCCCTTCTCGGAGAGCATCATCAGCAGAGCCATAGACAAGGGCCTGGTAGAGGTCCAGATCCACGACATCCGTAGCTACACCCACGACCGCCACCACACTGCCGACGACTATCCCTACGGTGGCGGCCCAGGAATGGTGATGAAACCAGACCCAATCTTCGAGGCCCTAGAAGCCATTAAAAAATCCATCCCACTCAAACAACCAGGTATAAATGATGCGTCTTTGCCCATAATTCTCCTATCTCCTCAAGGACGAACGTTCAACCAAGCCATTGCTGAAGATCTCGCCAAAGAGAACGAAATGGTGCTGATATGCGGCCACTATGAGGGTATAGACGAACGGGTCAGAGAGCACCTGGCCACCGATGAAATAAGTGTCGGAGACTATGTCCTCACCGGCGGCGAATTGGCGGCTATGGTCGTCGTTGACGCCGTCGCCCGCCTGATACCCGGTGTCCTGGGCTCCGATGAGTCAACCACAGACGACACTTTTTCCTCCGGCCTTCTCCAGCATCCACAATACACGCGGCCGCCAAATATCAAGGGGTGGGCCGTCCCAGAAGTGCTGCTATCTGGCAACCACGCTCAGATCGCCAGATGGCGTCGCCAGCAGGCCATACTTCGCACACTTAAACACCGCCCAGACCTGTTAAAAAAGACCCAGCTTACCGAGGAAAATTGGGATTTCCTGAAG
This sequence comes from Dehalococcoidia bacterium, assembly GCA_965249025.1. GTDB lineage: Bacteria > Chloroflexota > Dehalococcoidia > Lucifugimonadales > CAYTFF01. The sequence goes on from OZ252215.1 coordinate 1,186,064, forward strand.
TCACTAAAAAAAGAGTCATAAGCCAGACCCTCCATGTTAATGCTAGATACCCATAGCCTTCGGCTTGTCCCATTGGACTTAGACAATCTAAAGCTGCGCCTGAAGGATCACAGGTTATGAAATTGTCATTTGGTGGCGGATCTCGCAGGTAGGGAGTTCAACCGACGGAACTAGTGCACTAACTTGACCACAGCTAGGAGCCGATGTAGAATTTCCACTAGTGGTGAGCGTGGCCAAGTGGTTAAGGCGCCAGGTTGTGGCCCTGGAGATCGAGGGTTCAAATCCCTTCGCTCACCCCACATTTATTTCGAAAACATAAAATGTCCCTATACTAATTGATGACTTCTTCTCTCAACGGAGTAGATATACGTTACCAGGGCGATTCCAGTGGTAATTGGATGGTTCTGGAACTCACCACTCACCGAAATCGAAAGATTTACGCTATCTCTGTGCCACAGTCCTGGCCCTCTCCTACCGGACCCACCTGGGTATACCTGTTGGAATCAGAAGGTCTTACCATGATCGACTCAGGCAGCGTAGGGTCGTATCAGGCTCTGGTCAAAGGCGTAGAACGCGCAGGATTCCAAATAGGCGATATAGAGAGGGTTATTTTAACCCACGGACACTGGGACCACGATGGAAACGTCGCAGAGCTAGCAATGGAAGTCGGCGCTGAGTTATGGGCCCATGACATCTACTCTTACCTTGTCCCATTTCACCCTAGAGACCTGCTAAGAAGCAGCAGCCAAGAAATCCAGAAGGAGCTAGAAGGGGTCCTAGCGAATGATACAGAAAATGGACACCATCCATCACTATATCGTGATGAGAGCAGCCTTGCGCCCTTAACCCATAAGTATTTCACGACAAGAAGGAACCTAAAGGTAACACGGCCCCTTTTATCTGAGGACCAGGTGGGAGGTTTGACCTTTATTCACACACCAGGCCATTCACCAGACCACCTTTGCATCTCGCTGGATGGCCTTCTGTTTACAGGAGACCATATATTGCCAGAGATCACGCCCCACCCTACAATGAAGGTACAATATCCACAATATGTAAAAGATGGCCTACCTATCAGACATCAAAATGAAGAGGGCCTCTGGGGGTTAGCGGTATATATTGAGTCGCTAAAAAGAGTGCTGGCTCGTTTAGGTCAAGATACGTTGATATTGCCAGCCCACCGATTGTTTAACAAAGGTAGCCTGAATCTTGTAACCTTACGCAGAGCGGAAGACATCATAGATCACCATTTTAAAAGACTGTCCAAGATAGTAAAGAGAATCGGGCATGAACCCCATACATTAGAAGACGTAACCAAAAACATATTCTCCAGGAGAAACCTCATCGGAGGCAACCTCTTCCCAGCATTCAGAGAGGTTGTAAGTCACATAGAGTTACTAATAGATTACGGAGATGTGGAACAGATTTCACAGACCACCTTTCGCTGGAAAGGCACCGAGAACTTTAGACATATAACAAGAGAGCTTAAACCGTAGTTAGGAACCATGCGCCCGTAGCTCAGCGGATAGAGCATCGGTCTTCGGAACCGAGGGTCAGGGGTTCGAATCCCTTCGGGCGCGCCACCCTTAACGACGAATCATCTCTTCCTTACCCAAAAGCCTTTAAGGTTATAGTGAGAACAAACTCCTGTACTCACAACAAATCTTAAGAAGAAGCAAGCGCATAACTCCCTTGTAAAATATAGTCATATGGGCTACACTAACCCTTCGCAATTTCTACGGGAGGGCTATCTACTTTGGAACATTGGCGCGTGGCTAAGAGCAAGCCAAAGAAGGAGACCTTCCTCATCTCTAATCTTACTAGGATGGGTATAGAGACCTACTTCCCCCACATAGTACAGCCCATCAGCAAGGGACGCAGGATAGAGCCCCTGTTCCCCACATACGTCTTCTGCAGCATAGATGCAGGGTCTTCCAGATGGCCTGAGGCGCGTTCTGCCCCAGGCGTGGCCTACTTTCTAGGAGACGGCAGGGAAGCTGCTCCCGTAAGCGGTGAGTTCGTGAGTCACATGAGGGAGCGAGTGGCGTATTGGAACAGAGAGGGATCCCACCACCGCTTTTCTGAAGGTGACAGGATAGAGGTTGCTGTCGGTCATTTCAAGAGCCTTGACGGGATATTCATCAAGTACGTACCGGCCCAGAGGCGGTGCATAATGCTGTTGGAGCTGATGGGGAAGATGGCGACTGTGGAGATGGAGGAGTCGGAACTTAGGGGGGTAGCCCTAGGATATGGCAAGTTTCGTCTGTGAAGGGAGATGCCTGATGGCACCATCACAGACGCTTAACCTAGGTCTAAGTTCGCGTTAAACGAGTGGTGATAGACAACAGATGCATTTTATTAATGCAGGCTGAAAGGCGGGAGGGCGGTAGCGTTGGTTTCTATACAAAAATGATATTGTAGGGTGTCAGCGCAATTGGACACTATTGAGGCCTAGAAAACCGAAGAGGTTGGGGGTGTGGTAGAGGCTCCTTCAGAGGGGTAGATTAACCCTAAGTGAAAGGAGTCATTGATGACCCAGGTAGAGGATCAGGCCAGTCAAGCTGAGGAGCGAAGCCAGGAGACACGAAGCTTCGTGCGTCAGGTCCGTGCAGCGACCCGCCGTAAGTATACCCCCGAAGAGAAGATCCGTGTCGTCCTGGAGGGCTTTCGCCGGGAGGTCACTGTCAATGACCTGTGCAGGCGAGAGGGGATCAAGCCCCACTCCTACTACGCCTGGACGAAGGAGTTCATGGAAGCTGGGAAGGAGAGGTTGACTCGGGACAGTGTGCGTGATGCGACCCGGCAAGAGATAGAGCAGCTCAAGCGGGAGAACAGTGAACTGAAGCAGCTGGTGGGTGAGTTGTCCCTGGAGTTGCACCGCTTCAAAAAACAGCTCTGCCGCCCCTACACGACAACGGCACCGTCGCATGAGCGTAGTGGAACAATCGAAGGTCGTGGCTGAGGTGGAGCGACATGGTAGAGGGAAGAACAGGCGACTCAGGGAGCTTGGCATTTCCAGGAGCACGTATTATTGGTGGAGGTGGAGGCACCGGCAGGGTAGTTGGGAGGGTACGGAAGGAACTGAGAGGCCCTGGAATCGCCTGCGTCCAGAAGAGGAGGCAGTAGTGCTGGCGGCAGCCCGTGTGATGCCGACCTGGCGAAGCCGGCAGTTGGCGGCTTCGCTCACCGACCACAGAGGCCTATCGGTCTCCGCCTCCACAGTCTATCGTATCCTGAGACGGGAGGGTCTGGTGAAACGGATCGAATACCAGTTGGCAGCGGGCAAAGAGTAGCAGCACAAGACCACAGGGCCCCACCAGCTGTGGGCCACCGATGCTTCCTACTTCCGTGTAGTGGGATGGGGCTACTACTACCTCGTGACGGTGATGGACGACTACTCCCGGTTCATCTTGGCCTGGAAGGTGCAACGGGACATGACGGCCGACTCCCTCATAGAGGTGGTCCAGCAAGCTGTTGACTCTACTGGTATGACTGATGTACCTCTGGAGGATCGGACCAAGCTCCTCTCAGATAATGGCTCAGGTTATGTATCGCGGGCCTTCCGCGAGTACATGCGGGTGGTGGGCATTCGCCACGTCCTGGCAGCACCCTATCACCCTCAGACCAACGGGAAGCTGGAGAGATATCACCGAACCCTGAAAGACGACATTAACCAGGTGCCATACGAGGTGGTGGAAGACCTGGAGGCGGCCATCCGGGACTTCGTCGAGTTCTACAACTACCGGAGATATCATCAGGCGCTCAGGGTTGTAACTCCGGCTGACGTGCTGGAAGGCCGTCTGGAGGCAATTCTAGCCCAGAGGAAGGAGGTACAGCGAGAGACTTTTGACCGGCGGAGGCGGTACAATCAGGAGGTCAGAGAAACCCTCAAACCAGGAGCTTCTTCACCCCAATCTCTCGGACCCAGAACTGTCCAAAACCGCTGACACCCAACACTATTGACCTAGGCCTGCTAAGTAATTCCCTAATTATAGCAATTGCCAAACGCATGGCACGCTTCCTTTACAAGCGTTCGGATGCCATCACCGTCCACTCGGAGGGAAATAGGAAACACATTGTCTGTAAGGGGGCCCCATCTTCAAAAGTTCATACGGTAAACAACTGGATTGATTTCGAAGCCATACGACCCGCAGAGAAGTCTAACGATTTTCGGATCGCTCACCAGTTGGGCGACGCATTTGTTGTTTCGTATGCTGGCATAATGGGGTTCGCTCAAGACCTGGACGGGGTAGTCAAGGCAGCGTCTCTTCTCAAAAACCAATCTGACATTCTGTTTCTTCTAGTTGGAGACGGTGTCACAAAGAAAAAGCTCGAGGCCTACGTGCTCGAGGTCGGTCTTACCAACGTAAAGTTCCTTCCGATGCAGCCTGCGGACAAGTACAACCAACTGCTAACGAATTCCAATACCTGTCTCGTATCGTTACGGAAAGAGTTGGCAACCCCCGTCGTACCAGGTAAGTTACAGAGCATCATGGCGGCTGGAAGACCAGCAATTTGCAGCATGAGTCGCCACAGCGATGCCGTCCAATTGATAGAGGAAGCTAACTGCGGCATCTACGTAGAACCTGGCAACCCTCAGGCACTGGCAGAAGCAATTCTCTTCCTATATGAGAATCCCTCCCTAGCAGAAGAATTGGGAAGGAATGGCCGGGTGTATGCTTGGCAGCATTTTCAAAAGGACGACTGTATACGGCAGTACAACTCCATATTAATGCCCTGACCTAACGCGATAACGATGCTCAGGAGGCAATATGACAGATTATCATGATTCATACAAGGGCAAAAACGTTCTTGTAACTGGAGGCGCTGGAGCCATAGGCTCCAACCTTGTAGCTGCACTGGCAGAGCAGGGATCCAAAGTAACAGTCTTGGACGATCTCTCATCAGCGGAGCGATGGAATATACCAGACCACCCCAACATCACGTTTTCCCAGGGAAGCGTACTAGACGATGAGGTACTTAAGCGGGTCTTCCTCGACGAACCAGAGGTCATCTTCCACCTAGCAGCTTTATTCGCAAACCAAAACTCTTTAGAACGCCCTGAGACAGACCTGATGATCAACGGGCTCGGCACGCTCAAGGTACTTCAATATTCACGCTTGTCCCACGTGTCCAGAGTAGTGTATGCCTCGTCGGGATGCTCTGTCTACGGCAGCAAGGCCCCCCTTCCGCTAACAGAAGACTTTATTTCTATAGACCTTGACACTCCTTACCAGATAACTAAGCTTCTGGGCGAGTTGTATTGCAACTTCTTTAAGAACTACTACGATATGAAAGTTGTACGCACCAGATTCTTCAATTCCTACGGACCTGGAGAGATACCAGGTCGCTATCGTAACGTTATCCCCAACTTTTTCTATTGGGCTATGAACAAGCAGCCTCTGCCTATAACAGGTACTGGTGAGGAGACCAGAGATTTCACCTATGTTGGAGATATAGTTGATGGTTTGCTCATGGCTGGTAGCGTAGAGGCAGCCGTAGGGGAGGCGATGAATCTCGCCTCAGGTAAGGAGACTCGCATTATAGACCTAGCAAACTGGGTAAATGAGCTTACCGAGAATCCAGCAGGTGTATGTTTCGTCGGCCGGCGCAAGTGGGATACACACAACCGTCGATGGGCCTCAGTGGAAAAGGCAAAGCTCCTTTTGGGCTACGAACCAACTCCAGATTTCATACATGGATTGGAAGACACGCTACAGTGGTTTAGGGAGAAATGGGATCTGATAAAGGTCTGTGCAAGGTTCTGAGCTTGTCGTCTTGGCAAGCACGCCTTCCTTTGGTTAGACTGCTACACTTAACACTCGTCCGCGACATTTGACGAAAGATGTGCCACCCATGGACTACAGTGGAAACATCCGACGTCAGTACAATCCCATAGCCGCAGCCCAGTATGGTTTAGCACACAACGGCTAAAGGGCCATATGTGACCTCCAAGCATTACGGACTAGAAGAAATAGAATCGTCTCGATGATTATTACCCAAACCCCATTACGAATTAGCTTCCTGGGCGGCGGAACCGACTTCTTCGATTTCTACAGAGAAAATGGAGGTTGTGTGCTCACCTCTGCCATAGACAAGTATGTGTTTGTCATCATCAAGAAGCGTTTTGACGATAAAATCTATATCAACTACTCCAAGAAGGAGACCGTCGACCATGTTGATGAAATCCAACACGAGCTTGTTCGTGAGGCCATGCGCGTAACCGGCGTAACTGAAGGAGTGGAAATCACCACCCTGGCGGACATTCCGTCAGAGGGTTTAGGCCTAGGTTCCTCAAGCAGTATAACTGTCGGCCTCTTGCAAGTGCTGTATGCTTACCAGGGAACCATCGTCACGGCCGATGATCTAGCCAAAGAGGCCTGCCAGATCGAGATTGGCACCCTGGGAAAGCCCATTGGAAAACAGGACCAGTATATAGCGGCCTTTGGAAACATGCGCTTCATCTCCTTCAATCCTGACGATACCGTCCAGGTTGAGAGCGTCCCTTTGTCCGAGGAGACCAAACGACGTTTCAGTCAAAGCCTAATGCTTTTCTACACCAACATTACACGCCAGGCCAGTTCAGTGCTTGAAGAGCAAAAAGAGAACATACCTGGTAACAAAGAACTGCTGCAAAAGCTCAAGTCCCTGGCTTTGGAGGCGCGGAGTTGCGTTCAAGAGGGTTCCTTTGACTCAATAGGCGAGCTGATGCATTCGGGATGGGAACTGAAAAAGCAGTTAGCCTCCGGCATTACAAATGGTGAAATTGACACAATGTACCACAATGCAAGAAAGGTTGGGGCTATTGGAGGTAAGATCATAGGTGCCGGAGGCGGAGGATTCTTGCTTCTATACTGCCCCTCAGATAAGCAGGACAACGTGCGGTCAGCCCTTCGCCATCTTCGAGAACTACCCCTTGATCTTGAGCGAGATGGCACAAAGGTCATCTTTAATATTCGGAGGTAAGCCTATGGCGGGGAACATGACGATAGACTCTATAGAGACATTCGCCCACTCATACTTTGACGAACTCTGCAAGACCCTGCGCTCTATACCGATCAGCCAGTTAGAGGTGATTGTCCAATTGTTAGCTAAGGCCATGGTAGAAAGGAAACGAGTCTTTACCGCTGGTAACGGTGGGAGTGCTGCCACGGCTTTGCATATGGCGTGTGACCTGAGCAAAACGGTACTGGGAGACAGCTATCAAGATGCGCAGGAATTGCGAGTAGTCTCTCTAATCTCTAACGTTTCCGTAATAAGCGCCTGGGCCAACGACGTATCCTACGATGCCATCTTTGCCCAACAGCTAAGCAACATGGCCGATCCAGAGGATATCCTGATAGTTATCTCTGGTAGCGGCAATTCAAGAAACATCATAGCGGCTGTGCAAATGGCAAGACAGATGGGGATGGTAACCATTGGCTTTCTAGGCCGCGACGGGGGAGAAGTCGGTAAGATGGTGCACCATTCGGTAGTAATCCCTAATACAAAGTATGGGCCTATTGAGGATGCTCATTTGGCGCTAAACCACCTCATTACCGCATATCTCAAGGAGGTCCTGGCAAAAAAGTCAGCGGGGGAGGGTGATTTGCCGAATAAGGCAGCCCTATGAGAGTCGGAATTGACATTTTGTTTGAGCAGCCTGGGCAATCCGCCGGAGGAGAGACGTATCTACTAGGCTTCCTACGCGCGCTAGCTGACATCAATCAGGGAAGGCACAAATATTTCTTGTTCGTGAACTCAGGAAATGCAGACTTCTACGCCAAAGTCATAGATAACATTGATTTCACCCTTGTTCGTCTGCCAGGTTCTAACAAACACAAGTGGTTTCGCTTCCTGACTCAACAAGTGTTAATTCCATACTATGTCAAGAGGCATCATATTGACGTCATAGGGTTTCTAGGTAACACAAGCGCATTGTTGCTTCCGTGTGCTTCAGCATTACATGTGAGAAGTCTACACTGTTTTTGGACTCCCGAACAACTACAATGGCACAGACGACAGTTTCTTCGCCGAATGATTAAAGCTTCCGCCAAACGCGCCAACTTGGTCATCGCCAATTCTAATTATCTTCAGGGTGCTGTTCACAACATGCTCGCTGTGCCATTAGAACGCACTATGCTGGTCCGCGAAGCAGTAGAACACAGTCTGTTTCATCCACTAGAACAAAGTCCTCAGAGGGTGGCTCAAGCTAGGCTTCAGCAGACGTACGGAATCAAGAGGCCTTACATCCTCTTCATATCCACGCTATATCCTTACAAGAACGCCGACAAACTCTTACGTGCATTTGCCCAACTTGTTAGAGAACACAACACGGAACACCAGCTTGTCATTGTTGGGGGAGATTATTTGGGACATATGTCTAGCCTCAAAGACCTTGCCTCAGAACTGGATATCGCATCACGGGTAATCTTCACCGGACATATCGCAGATCGCCAGGTAATTAGAAACCTTTATGCTATGGCAGATGTCTTCATATATCCATCTAGCTTCGAGACCTTTGGCTTGCCCATACTTGAAGCCATGGCCTGCGGTACGCCAGTAATTGGATCCAACCGCACATCTGTACCAGAGACCATGAGTGATGCGGGCCTCGTTGTAGACCCCGACAACCAGGAGGAGTTCGCTAAGGGTATTCACAGAGTCCTCACAGACCAAAGACTTCGCGAAACGTTGATTAAGAAGGGGCTTAATCACACATCACAATTCAACTGGGAACGCACCGCTCAAGAAACAGTCCTGGCATACGAAAAGGCATTGCATCGTCATAATAACTCCAGTTCAACAACTGTTTCGCAGGGGTAGAATAGAAGCTAATTGTGCATATCGTCCTGTAACGAAAACTCCGTCACAGTCAAATTCGCATCCAATATGGCTCCAACTTCCTTTGAAACTATGCGATCGGCCCTTAACACATCAAGCCAGATTCATCCGTCGAATTACCCCTGTCCTCCGCATTTGATTCTCAGCATCAGTAAGGTAGTCCTTGAGATCTCCAATGGATTGCGGCCAACGGAAGTAATCTTCAAAGATATCTTCTAGGGGCTTCATGGGGCACCATCCAAGCTCCATCAATTTGCTTATATCAGAAACGCTCTTACGATTGTCTTCCAGCCTATACTCACTTGGAAGAGCGGCTGACAAACTGTCATGTATCACCCTGCTCAAGATGGCCCTTAATCTCACATTAACAGTGTAATCTCTAGGAGAATAACTTATGAAGGCGCTTATCACCGGAGGATCTGGGTTTATTGGATCGCACCTAGCCGAGGCCCTACTGAACCTTGGATGAGAAGTAGACATCATCGATGATCTCTCCACCGGAAGGATCGAGAATATAGACCACATTAGAAATCATCCAAGCTTCACATATATACTAGATTCGGTAATGAACCGACAACTCATGTTGGAATTGGTAGACCGGAGCGATTTAATTTTCCACCTAGCGGCAGCGGTAGGAGTCCAACTCATCGTAGAAGAGCCCGTCAAGACCATTGAAACCAACATCAAGTCTACAGAGCTAGTTCTAGAGCTTTGCGCCCGTAAACAGAAGCCAGTGTTGATAAGCTCCACATCCGAGGTCTATGGGAAACTAAACCAGCCAAAGTTTAACGAAGAAGATGACCTGGTGCTTGGACCAACTTCAAGATCGCGATGGTGTTACGCCGCTTCGAAAATTATCGATGAGTTCTTGTCTAAAGCCTATTTCAAAGAAAAGGGTCTACCCGCAGTAGTTACTCGTATCTTTAACACTATCGGGCCGTGACAGACAGGCCAGTATGGCATGGTGGTGCCTCGTTTCGTGCGGCAGGCGTTATCCAGCGAGCCTATCACTGTGTACGGAGACGGCACGCAGCAACGATGCTTCAGCTGGGTAGGTGATGTAGCTCAGGCCATGATCAGCTTAATCCAGCATCCAAAAGCCTACGGAGAAGTATTCAATATAGGACATACAAAAGAGATCTCTATTTATGAACTGGCAACTCTAGTGAAATCACTAACAAATAGCAATTCGGAAATTGTCTTTACACCTTACAGCCAAGCTTATGAGAGTGGCTTTGAAGACATATCCAGACGGTTACCAGACCTGACAAAAATCCAAAATTTGATAGGCTATCAGCCATCTATGAACCTGTCTGACATGCTGATGCGGATAATCAAATGGGAAGAAACTCCAAAACCAACTCCAGCAGGCGCCAGCAAACTAGCATACAGCCCATCACACAGAGAGGCAAAATGAACGTAGAATTGAATCTGATCACCTTACTAATATGAATGGAGATAGAGCATATAAAAGACTCTTTGACCTTGCTATTCTTGTCCTAGCTCACGTACTTCTCCTACCCTTGTGGGTTCTCCTCTGGACGCTCATTCCACTAGCTATCTGGCTAGAAGATCATGGCCCAGTATTCTACAGGCAAAAACGCCCGGGGAAGAACGGCAAGCACTTCACTATCCTGAAATTTCGCACCATGGTGACGGATGCCGACAAGAAAGGCCCATCCTGGACCATCGAGAATGACCCGCGCATCACACGAGTAGGAAAGATCCTGCGTAAGACCGCCCTGGATGAACTCCCAGAGTTGCTAAGTATCTGGAAGGGCAATATGAGCTTCGTTGGACCAAGGGCTCTTCCTATGCAAGAACAATTGCTACTTGAGGAGCAAATTCCAAACTTTAGAGATCGCCTCAAACTGCGGCCTGGTCTTACGGGCCTAGCGCAGCTTTATGATAAGGCTGACGACGCCAACACAAAGCTACGATACGACCTGGAATACATCCAGCACATGAGCCTCTGGCTGGACATCAAACTGATGTTGCTATCGGTGGTAAACACCATCACGGGGCGCTAGGACAGCAGAAGCGGCAAACAAAACCAGGAACAAAAGTAGCACCTACCCTATATTCCTCACGCGCCCTCAAACTGCGAGGTCAACGAAACGCCTCACAGTAAAAGTACCCCAGGATAAACCTGGGGTACTTTCTTTTTAAGCAACTCTAGGTGGAATAGTCAGCGTATGCCCTCACGCCGGGCATCGTCCAATCGCATTTGGAACGTCTCAGGGTCATTCGGTCTGATGAGTAACCCCCCTGGGCTGTTTTTCTTGATAAATAGCCCCTTACCACCTAATACGGAGTGAACCTCGGCAATGTCAGACAATGGCACCACCTTTAAACGTGGTTTGCCGTACTGTATCACCAGCCGATCTGAGAAAATCTGATATCGTACATGCCGTGTGAACCAGATAAAGACCCCCATTCCTAGCGCCAAGAATACAGGGAGGGGGTCACTCCCCAAAATGCCAAGTACTAGCAACACCACCGCAATAACAGGGTTGATCATATTCAGTATAGAGGTGCCTGGCTTATCGCTGTATAGTTCGTTCATAGATTCCATGTGGCTAGTTTACCATATCTAAACTCTCTATAAAAGAACGTCCTATGGTTTAACAACTCCATTCTCAGAGAAAGAGCCTCCGTAAAGAGAAATATGGCTCCCTGATCTACATCTCCACCGCATTCTCCACCAGGTCAACACGCACAGCATCGTTCCTCCTATCCACCTGTACCGCCACAAGGTCTATTCGCCACGAACTATCTTCCAGACCATTACTCTGGAGGTACTCCTGAGCGGCAAGCATCAGATGCTCCCTTTTACGTGCCGTGATGGACTCCTCTGGGCCGCCGTAAGCATCGCTACTCTTTGTGCGAACCTCTATGAAGATCACCTGCCCTCCCTTAGAAGCCACCACGTCAACCTCCCCGTAGCGCGTACGGAAGTTTCGCTCGATAATGCTGTACCCCTCCTTCTCCAGGTATGAGACTGCCAGATCCTCTCCCCACCTGCCAAGGCGCTGTCTGGAATCAGACATGGCTACCGTTCAACATCTCACGCACAGGCGCATACGAACGGCGGTGAATTGGACATGGGCCGTGCAATCTGAGGTTATCTAGATGCTTCCTGGTACCGTACCCTTTGTGCCTTCGGAAGCCATAGACCGGATAAACGTCGTCCTGCTCCACCATAAGCCTGTCGCGGAAGACCTTGGCAACTATGGAGGCTGCCGCAATAGAGGTACATAAAGCGTCTCCATGTATTATGGGCTTCTGTGGTATCAGTGCCTCTGGCAGAGGGAAGGCGTCCAGCAAAAGATACTGAGGCTGGTGGGGCATGCTGTCCAATGCCCTCATCATGCCCAGCCGAGTAGCCTTCACTATACCTATCTTATCTATCTCATGGGATTCCGAAAGACCTATGCCAACGCTAAGTGCAGTCTCTTGAAGATGGCTGAACACATACTCCCTCTGAGGCGCTGATAGCTGCTTGCTGTCCCTCACAAGGCCCACCCACTTCCCCTTTAGCTTCTTGGGTAGCGCCACCACCGCGGCCACTACTGGCCCCGCTAAAGGCCCACGACCCACCTCATCTGCGCCAGCAACCAAGACGTACCCATGCGCAAAGAGCGCGTCTTCTTCTTTATGGGACGGAGCGCTTCTGTTTCTGCCCATTGAGCTGCCGCCTATTCTTAGCCTCTGTAGAAAATATCATCTCTACTAAAACCGTACAAGCCTTGACCCCGTTGAACGCCCAGCAAGTAAGCAACCTGGCCAATGTGCTCGCCCTCGTGGATCAGTATCTGATGAAACACCCGGGCCACGTTGAAATCGGGTCGACGATCAGGCCTGGGAAAGTGCTCGAAGTCCTCTGGTTTCAGACCTCGCAGATAGTCCAAAGTCTCGTTGCGAACCGCATTATAATAGTCTACAAGATCTTTAAGGTTCGGCAGTCGGAGGGCCTCCACCTGCTCAGCGGTATATCCGAAGCCAGTATCTCTTTCCGGGAGATTGAACTTCAGGTGCAGACTCTCCCTTTTCCACAGCTCGTCTCTCTTCAGGATAAACTTCTGAATATAGTTGTCCTCTACCCTGAATACGTGCCACAGAATGAAGCCTATGTGATTAGAATCTGGCCCAGGCACCCACAGCAACTCCTCTTGAGAGACATCTTCTACAGTCTTAAGGAGCCTCTCCCTCCATATCTCTAACGCCCGCTCGATGAATATCCTAAGTTCCATGGCCTTCTCTCCAACATTATTATGGGCTAAATGGTCTACAAGACGACCGCTGCTGGCGTCTGCGTCTCTATGATTCCACCCCCAACCACCTCCTCGCCCTGATAGAAGACCACCGCCTGTCCAGGGGTCACGGCCCTCTGGGGCTTTTGGAATCGTATTTCCGCCCAACCCTCGTGCGGAATGAGACTAGCCGAGGACTCGGTTGCTTTATAGCGAATCTTGGCTGTGACCTCCACCGGCCCATCTGGCACTGAGCCAGAGATATAGTTCACCTCAGACGCCCAAAGGGTTCCTCGATAAAGGTCCTCTTCTGCGCCCACCACCACACGATTCGCCTCCGCCTCTATCGCAACCACATACACGGGGACGCCAGTGCCACCCGATAGCCCCAGCTTCCTCCGCTGTCCCACAGTAAAGAACTGCACTCCTGGATGCCGACTCAAGACGCGACCCTCCATATCTACCATCTCACCTGGCCGGGGCAATGATCTCTCGGCGACGAAGCTCCTATAGTCACCATCCGATATAAAGCATATGTCCTGACTGTCGGGCTTATCGGCGACAGCCAAGTCGGCCTCTGCCGCCATGCGCCTAATATCTGTCTTGGGAAACTCCCCTATGGGAAGCAACAGACGCCGAAGCTCCGGCTGCTTTAGGGTGAACAAAACGTACGACTGGTCCTTAGACCCGTCCCGTCCCTTGAGAAGCCTAAGTCCATTGCCATTCGGAGCTATCCTCGCATAGTGGCCCGTGGCTATATAATCGGCCTCCAAGAACATGGCCCGCCGAAGGAGAAAGTCGAACTTGATCTTGTCGTTGCATGCCAGGCATGGATGAGGCGTCCTGCCCCGGTCGTACTCCTGACAGAAGTAGTCCACCACATGGGCCTTGAACTCTCGCTCAAAGTTAAGAAGGTAGTGGGGAACACCGATCTTGTCGCAGACACGGCGGGCGTCGTCCACATCCTCTACGGAGCAGCACCTCTTGCTTAAGGGCGGAAGGTCCTTCCGCTCTGTACTCCATAGCCGCATGGTAACACCAATAACCTCGTATCCCTGCTCCTTCAATAGCAAGGCAGCGACGGAGGAGTCGACTCCTCCGCTCATGGCAACTACCACTCTCCCTTTACTCAACCGTTAAGCCTCCCTTTCGGAGAGACTAGCACAATGCTCATACGCATTCAACGATACCCATACCCTCACTGGACTAAGATTACTCCTTGACCACAATGATTCGCCCCAAATATAATAACGACAGATGCCTCAGATCTCTTTAGCTAAGCCAATCGATCACGCCCACACAGCCGTTGAGGTGGCCTCGGAGAAACAGGCCTCCAACACCGTGATGCTCGACATCTCCCAGGTAAGCAACTTCGCCGACTTCTTCGTGGTTCTCACCGTAGAATCCACGCCTCAGATGCGAACGGTGGCTAAGGACATAGAGAAGGCTCTTAAGCAAGAGGGAGCTTCTCTTCACCATAGAGAAGGCACAGAGGACTCCGGTTGGGTACTACTGGACTTCGGTGACCTCATTGTTCACCTTTTCAGACCTGAGGAGCGCGAATTATACCAGCTAGATAAGCTTTGGAATCAAGCCAAAGAGGTGGTTAGGATTCAATAATCCACTGATCCACATCCCTCTTATACTCCAGAATCTCCTCTGGTAAGAAGAACAGGTCAATCTCCTTCTTCGCCGTCTCCTCAGAATCGGACCCGTGGATAAGGTTGGTCCCAATTTCCAAAGCAAGGTCCCCCCTTATAGTCCCTGGTGCAGACATCACGGGATCCGTCTCACCCATGGCGGTCCTCACAACTTGGACAGCCTCCTTGCCCTCTAATACCATACCCACGATTGGTGCCGATGTGATGAAGTTGACCAGTCCCGCAAAGAATGGCTTCTCCTTATGTACCGCGTAGTGGCGTTCCGCCAAATCACGGCTCATCTGAAGCATCTTTATCGCTACAATCTTCAGCCCTCGTCGCTCAAGGCGAGAGATGACGTCTCCTATCAAAGCCCTCTGTACACCATCAGGCTTTATAAGGACTAAGGTTCTCTGCATTATGTAGACTCCTTGCTAATCGAACTTAAAACTTCCATCGCTTGGATTTGGTGATACTGGGGCCTCTAAGATAGATGGGTTCCAGCGACGCCATATCACCCACATCGCCTCTCTTGAACCTCCGATAGCCCAGATAGGCCAGTGCGCTGGGCCTCCTGGTTGGATTAGCAATGCTGGCCAACTTTACCTCTTCTAGGCTTTCTTCGCCAACCTCTTTTGCTATGGAGACAACTCCCTCACCGCAAAATATCGCAGGGCCATCCAACGACTGGATCATGTCCTCTACGGTTACTAACGCTGGCTCCGGACACTCGCCTCCTAGTCTATACCCCGCATCATATACCGCCACCGCCATCTGACTACGACCCGCCTCCACCATAGCGTAGATGGGTAGGCCAAGTCCCAGGTACGGGAAAGCCTCGATATCCAGTGTGCCCACACCCACCAAAGGTATATTAGCAACCATGGCAAGACCTCTGGCAGTGGACATACCAACCCTCAACGCGCTAAAGCTCCCAGGGCCTCTGGCGACAATGACGCTGTCAAAATCAGAGGTGGATATCCCCATCTGACCCATCAACCTCTGGATGGCCGGCAAGAGCTCCACCGAATGATTGCGCTCGGAGCGCCACACAAGCTCTACAACGGTGTTCCCCTCACGGGATATAGCGACACCAGCGTAGTTAGTAGACGCGTCTATAGAAAGTTCCATCTATTGTTTTATACCTTCTGCTTGAACGTTTCTCTAACCCTATCCGCAAGCCTTCTGCCTGCATCACCTTTGGCTTTTATGGTCAGTCGCCGCTGAGTCTCGTCCAGATACTCTATCTGAACCAGCAAATGCTGCTGCGGGAAAACTTCAGGAGCCTTTTCCGCCCATTCAATCACACATACGCCATCGCTAAAGAGGTACTCATCCAGGCCCAGGTCCCATATCTCATCGACGCTGTCCAGCCGGTACAAGTCCACATGATATACCATCAGCCTTCCTTGATACTGGTTGACCAGAACAAAGGTAGGGCTGCGCGCCTGTTCCTTGACGCCCAGTCCCCAGGCTATCCCCTGAGTGAGACACGTCTTACCCGAACCCAGTTCTCCCACAAGAAGGAAAACATCCCCAGGCTGAGCCACCCCTCCCAGAACTCTACCTACCTCCTGAGTCTCCTCTGGACCGTTGCTTATTATCTCTATCATATAGGACATCTATCGAAAATGATCCCACCCTCTTCCTTCTACAGAAATCGGCTGGCCGCTCTCATCGATGACCTTCACTCTCTCTTCCTCTCCAAGCACAATCTCGCCGATAACAGTAACTTGCCCTTTCAACTTAGAGGACGCCTCTGCCATAATGTCCCTCGTTGCTGTGAACACTAACTCATAGTCCTCTCCTCCGTTCAACGCCAGGGACAGCCAGTCCTTGGGAAAGGCCTCCCTCAGGCCAGGATGGACAGGCACCTTATCAGCGTTTATGATAGCGCCCACCTTGCTACTCCTGCATAGCTTAGACAGGTCGTCCACCAGGCCATCCGAGATATCCATTGCCGCCTTCACGCCTTTGTTACGTAGAGCCAACCCCTCTGAAATACGTGGCTTGGGCCTGCTGTGGGCCTCCCTCAAGAGTTCAGCTATCTCCTCCTCAAAGGTCAGGCCTTCAAGAAACATACGCAGACCCCCTCCAGAAGACCCCAGATTTCCGGTGACGGCCACCTGGTCGCCAACCATAGCTGAGCCTCTAGTTAGCGGAGGCCCATCAGAAGTCCCCGTTAGAGCCACAGTAACAAACATAACGGGCGAGCTGACCACATCGCCTCCCACTATAGTGCCGCCGTAGTTCCTGCACAGCGATATCATACCTCGGTACATCCCCACGATATCTTCTACGTTAGTTTCCTCTGGCAGGCCTAGAGTGACAATAGAGTACAGAGGAACTCCCCCCATAGCCGCGATATCGCTGTAGTTGACTGCCAGGGCCTTCCAACCCAGATCCTCCCAGCTTATCCTGTCCGAGAGGAAGTGGACTCCTGATACCATAGTGTCGGTTGTGAATAGCTCAACTGTGGAAGAGACGTTCTCCCAAGCGGCAGTATCGTCACCGATTCCCAAGAGAAGCCGATGTCCGCGCTGGTCTTTTGTATAGCGTAGCCCCTCTTCCCTTATCAGGTCTGCCAACAGGTCTATAAGCCCAAACTCGCCCAGTTCACCTATTTTCATCCTATGCATTATAATCCCCAGTATACCCATCCTCAACTGGAGTTGGCATTGAAGGCTCTGATAGTCGCCGATATACATAGCAACCTGGAGGCCTTCCAGGCCGTTCTGCATGGTGCCGAAGAGCATGGTGGCTTTGCTGAGATATGGTCGTTGGGCGATCTGGTAGGCTATGGCCCAGATCCCGGACCCTGCATAGACCTGATCCAGCAGTATGAGCACGTCTCTATCGCAGGCAACCACGACTGGGCCGCCGTCGGGAAGCTAAGCCTGGAAGAGTTCAATCCCATTGCCGCCAAAGCCAACAGATGGACAGAAAAGCAACTCTCTCAAGAGCACAAGGACTACCTTTCCAACCTTCCCATCAGGATAGAGCGTCAGGAGTTCACCTTGGTCCACGGAAGCCCCGTAGACCCTCTATGGGAGTACATCCTTTCCCTATCTACTGCATGGACCAGCTTCCAACACTTTCAGTCCAAATGGTGCCTCGTTGGCCATTCCCACATACCCTTCATATGCGGGCTCCTAGAAGACCGCTGCGGCTTCTTGGAGTTTCCAATCGGAGACTTCGTAGAGATAGATAGCCATCGCTTAATTATCAATCCAGGAGGCGTGGGACAGCCAAGAGACGGCGACCCCAGGGCCAGTTACGCTATTTACGACTCTGAAAAAGAGGCCATCGTACGCTTGAGAGCGGAATATGATGTGCCTGTGACCCAGAAGAAGATCCTCAACAACGGCCTACCCGCATTCCTGGCGGAACGCTTAAGCTATGGTAAATGATCGGTAACAATGCTTGCGTTATTGGAGTATAATTTCGACTGTTCGTTTCTTTCGTAAGACTAGAAAGGGCAAGATTGCATAATAAACAACCCGGAGAGTCCAATCTCCCACCCAGTAACACTACTAGGACAGATCCCCGTTTACTTAAACGATCTCATACTAGCACCTTCGACTCATTCAAAGTACGAGACTTTCGATGGTACTTCCTAAGCTCTACCTCCTTCTTCATGGCCATACAAATGCAACAGATTGCCCGTGGCTGGCTCGTCTACGAACTGACAAGCTCTCCTCTTGCCTTGGGCTTGGTTATGCTCTCCTTCGCAAGTCCCATGGCGATCTTCGCCCTATTTGGCGGAGCGCTGGCCGATAGAGTTCCAAAAGTTAGACTAATCATAACTATACAGGCCACTAGCGTGATTCTGGCGATTATACTAGCCGCCTTGATTCACACACAGCTAATCGCCTTCTGGCACCTCCTTGTCTTTGGCGTAGTAAATGGAAGCTTTATGGCCCTTCAAATGCCCAGCCGCCTGACCATCGTTACAGAGATCGTAGCGGAAGACAAGGTAATGAACGCCATAGCCCTAAACACCTCTGGCTCTAACCTGTCCCGCATCGTGGGACCGGGCGTTGCAGGAATCCTTATAGCAGCTTTTGGTACAGCCACGGTATTCTACCTGATAGCGGGGCTCTACGTATTCTCCATATTGTGCACATCCCGTATCAAGTTAAAAAGGCCGGCCATTAGAAAGTCAGCAAGCATGGGCCGGGAAATAGCGGAGGGGATTAGGTATGCCTCCAGCAACAACATACTACGAAGCCTAATCATAGTGGGTTTCGTGTCTATGCTAATAGGCATGATGTCCTTTCAAAGCCTCATGCCAGCCTGGTCTGTAGAGGCGCTGGGTCTGGGGGCGGAAGGCCTGGGACTTCTTATGGCCACGATGGGAGTTGGAGCGGTATTCGGCGCCCTTTTCGTCGCCTCATTGAGCGGATACAGAAGAAGAGGCATGCTCATTCTCGTAACCAGCCTTATATGGGCAGCCTTGATCCTAGTGTTTTCCCAGTCCAATAACCTTCCCTTTGCCCTCGTGTTGCTGGCAGCGGTGGGATTCCTAAGCGCGACCTTCCTGTCGCTTAACCAGAGCCTTACTCAAATACTAGCCAGCCCGGAAATGAGGGGTCGCGTGATGAGCATCAACGCCATGTCATGGGGCATCATGCCTATAGGCGCTTTGGCCATAGGAGCATTGGCAGAA
Source organism: Dehalococcoidia bacterium (assembly GCA_965249025.1). Lineage (GTDB taxonomy): Bacteria > Chloroflexota > Dehalococcoidia > Lucifugimonadales > CAYTFF01. The sequence goes on from OZ252215.1 coordinate 1,205,449, forward strand.
CAAATCGGAACACCCGACGCTATAGCAATCAGCGCAATTCTACTTATTGTGTTTACGCTAGTCTATGCCCTGTTGAATCCCAAGTTCCGGTCCTGGGCGTGATTTGTTAGGTCATTAATATGAAAATGTCGTCCTGGGGATTGTCATGCTAAGGACTTTGTCCGCTGAAGGGCGGACTCCGTCCCCCCGAAGGAGGAGTCGGTTGAAGTCCTCTGCATCCAACACCCCTCCGCCGACAAGCCTGTCCTGAGCTTGTCGAAGGGCATCTGGGCGACTCCATTTTTATATCTTAAGGATGCCCCGACAGGAGCATAGACAATTCCGAGGAGTTCCGATTATGGTCTTTGAATATTCGCTACGACGATATTACTATTCAATCTTTGCGCTTTTTCGACCCCATGCTGAAGCATGAGGCATCTATGCCTCCGCCTTTAGGCGGGGGTCGAGTAGCCATATCGTAAATTGTCGCCTTATTCTCTCCATGACCATCATCAGGGGAACGAGGAGCCTCTCATACCGCCCACTCAACGCCCACTCATGCTAAGCTTGTCAAAGTATGAGTCCTACCTGCTTGTCCTCGGCTTGTCGGGTCCAAACCACAGTCTTAAGCTTATCTGAGGAGCCAGCATGGCAATGCCCATGGACAAGAAATCAGCCCCTCAGCAAAAGGGTCACGGCCTGCGGTCCCTGAGCTATCCTCAATTCCGTCTTTACTGGCTGGGGTTGGCGGTCACCTACACTGGGTTCTGGACCCAGCTTGTGGCTCAGGGTTGGCTCGTCCTTCGACTGACCGATTCTCCTTTTATGCTGGGTCTGCTTATGTCCGTAGGCAACCTGCCACTCCTTCTCTTATCTCTTCCAGGCGGCGTGCTCGCAGACCGCTTCGACAGACGCAAGGTCATGTTAGTCAGCCGTTCGAGCACCGTGCTCCTCATGATCGTAGCCGCCTCACTCATAGCCACAAACCTTATTCAAGTGTGGCACATATTTGTCATCGCTTTCCTGGTGACCTCCTTCGACGCTTTAGACATCCCCGCAAGACAGGCCGCAATAGCAGACCTTGTACCCACCAGCGATATTGTCAACGCCATGTCCATGTCCACCGGTGTGTTCCACGGCGCTCGCATAATAGGCCCGGCCATTGCAGGCATCATCATCCAACAGATAGGAGAAAGCGGGGCCTTTGTTCTATTCGCCTTAGCTAACCTTATCTTCATCCTTCTCTTGACCTTCGTGCGAATCCCCCGGTCCAGTGCCACAAGCCGCAAGAGTTGGGCAATACACAAGGACATTGTGGAAGGGCTCAGTCACATCAAGTCCAACAAGACCGCACTTCCTCTTGTGGTACTGGCCGCCCTTATTTCCATATTCAGCTTCACTCCTATAGCCTTGATGCCTGCCTTTGCCAGAAATGTATTAGGGCTATCTGCCTTCGGCCTGGGAACTCTTCTCATGGCCTTGGGAGTCGGCGCTGTGGCCGCGGCCATTATCATAGGGATAGCAAGTGACCTAAACAAAAAGGGAGCCTATATTCTATTAAGCTCCCTCCTACTTGGCTTATCTCTGTTGCTCTTTAGCCAGACGAGCGTTTTCTGGCTCTCCTTTGCCGCCCTCTCTCTTTATGGCTTCTTCTTGAACTCCTTCAGCACATTGATCATGAGTCTTCTGTTGCTTACCGTTCCCTCGCCATTTCACGGTCGGGTAATGAGCATGGTCGTATTGACATGGGGGTTCAGCGTCTTCGGCAGCCTCGCTGCTGGGGCAATAGCAGAGGCTGTAGATACATCTTTCGCGCTGTCCACAGCAGGACTCTACATAGCCGCCTGTGCCATCGGCATATTCATCCTTCGACCGTCTTTGAGGCGAGCCTAGTCCTCAGTTTCGTAAATCCGAGTACGCAAGGTCTGGCCCAACCCCGCTCACCCTGAGCCAGTCGAAGGGTGGGCCGCTCATGGTTCGACAGGCTCACCACGAGCGGCTGATTATGACGCTCTCTTCCGCAACTATGTACTAGTCGTCATACTCCTCTTCTTCCTCCCTATCAGGCCCAGGCCTCGCTGTCCCGAATCCTGCCCTTGGCAACAATGCCCCCACTTTCTCCTGCCTTGCCCTCTTTCTGGGCATCTCACCAATATCTGACCGCAGCTTCTTCAGCCCCGTAGTGTTGATAGCCTCCAGGTCAACAACCAGTCCATCGATTCCCATGTCCCTCAACGCGACTAGCTCTTTAGACTCCAAAACTCCCGGCGCTTCCAGGAGAACATACTTCGCCACCAGGCTCCTGCTAGCCTGAATTCCTATCAGGCGCTCTACAGTCAATGGCAACATATCCTGAAGAGAGGAAAACAACACCACATCTATGGGCAGGTCATCTATGCCTCTCGCCGTGTCTTCGTCCAGCTTTTCGGCGATGATGATAACCTTGCCCAGATTCTCGTCGGCCAGTATCTCTACGGGCGCACCCTCGGCATTGAAGACTATGAAGTCCCCGCCCGCGTTATTAACCTGCTCAAACGCCTGGGCGCAAGACTCCAGGTCAGGCTTCACTCCCCAGAGAAGGGACTCCAGCGCGTTGCCAACATCCGCCAAAGAGTCATCTCTGCCTACCGAGACCATGAATGCGTCTACAGGGGACTTTCTCAACGACTGTTTCTTTATCAAGCCCTTCAAGGACGCAGATCCTATCAGCAGGATGTTTGGATTACTCTCCTGGTTCAAGCCAACTCCAAAACCCAACCTACTTGGCCCCACTTCCCCGACCTTCTTAAGCTTTTCGATAAACTTGCTCATAGCCACCTCATAGAAAATCAAAGCGATGATAGGTGCGGATAAACAGTACAGACCCCGCGAACCGAATATTCCTGGTGTCCAAGACTGTGGCGTGTTCCCACTAATGGATGCCGATCCAGTCGACCCACCTACCTCACCCCAACAACTAACAGTAATGCCCACCTGAAGAAAATGTCAACAAAGGAGCGACCCAAACGGAAAATCGCTGACTAACCAACCCTCTGAGGGTAAGCAGTCAGCATTGGCCTTATGGCTTCCATTATCTCAGCAATATGGAACTGCTGATTCAACACATAGAAGTGTAAGCCATCAACGCCATGCTCCAGCAGGTCCAACGCTTGCTTCGTGGTATGCTCAATACCTATCTTCTGCACCTTCTCTTTGTCATCGCCCGCAGATTCCAATTCTTCCATTAGCTTAGGAGGTATCTTCGAGCCGCACATATCCGTAATCTTGACTATCTGCTTTGTGCTGAGAATTGGCATAAGGCCCGCTACGATAGGCTTATCGATTCCCAAGCTTCTACACCTATCCTGGAATTTGTAAAAGTCGTTGTTATCGTAATAGAGTTGAGTGATGACAATATCCGCCCCGGCGTTCACCTTACGCTTGAGATGTTCCATATCTGTATCGAAGTCTGATGCCTCCAAATGCTTCTCAGGATAACCAGCGACGGCGATGCCAATATCTGGATCGAACCTACGAATGTGCTCCACCAACTCGTTCGCGTAATGGTATCCTCCCTCAGGCGGCCTGAACTCCGTCTCCCCTTGAGGGATGTCACCCCTAATAGCGACTATGCTAGTTATGTTGTGCCGTTGGATCTCGGCCAACGCCTCATCAATCTGATGACGCCTCAAAGCTACACACGTTAGATGATGAGCCACCTCCATGTCATACTCGTTCCTTATCTTTGAGGCGACTCGCAGAGTGCCTTCTCGCGTGGTTCCTAGGGCACCGTATGTGACAGTCAAGAAGTCAGGGCCAAGGTCAATCAACTTAGGAATCCTGGCCTCCAACTCGGCCGTTGTCTTCTCCGTCTTAGGAGGGAATAGCTCAAAGGAAATAACCAGCCTATCCCTACCGTAGAACTCTCTAAGGCTCATATCTAAGGCACCTCTGAATCGTATTGATGAAGCATACCATCGTATATCTGAGGAGACAAGTGCTAAGTGGCTGAGGTACTGCTCGGTAGAGGTTGATGAGATGGCGTATGTGTCCGCTCGTCCTGAGCCTGTCGAAGGAGAGCGGGCGCATGCCAACCCGAAGCAAGCAGAACCACGCCTGACCAAAGGCCACATGCACAGCGTTACGCCAGCGATTCCCCCTTAATCAGGAACCACAGCAATGATGTCTATCTCAACCCTGGCTCCCCTGGGCACCAGCCCCGTCACCAACCCCGTGCTGGCCACAGGAGAGCTAAAGTAAGGCTCCATCACCTTGTAGACCTCATCGAAATCGGCCACGTGGGTGATGTACACGTTTCGCTTCACTACGTTGTCGAAAGACGTCCCCGCCTCCTCTAAAATCGCCTTGATGTTCTCCATGACCCGGACGGTCTGCTCCCTAAGCGTGCCAAGATCTCCAAGTCCCTGCCGTTTCTCCTTGGGGTCCACCCCTACCGGATTGGCGAACTGTCCCGTAACGAAGAGAAAACCTCCCGCCCTAGTGGCATGCGCCGACGTCCCAGCATACGTCCCGCCTATCTTGTTTGTGTAAATCACCTCTTTTTTCACACGCTCTTCTCCTTCCAGCGATTTAGCCCTCTACGCCTACCGTATTCGGTACACAAAAGACAACCTGGCTCCTCCACCCTTCTGCAAATCGCCGACCTGAAACTGGTCAGAAGCCTCCACCAGCTCCCACTTCCCTTCGCGTTCAAGGGCCTCCTGCTTCTCAATAAAAGGAGAACGCAATGCTCCACTATCTACTATACTGAACATCCCGTATCCCCCAGGCCGTGTGACCCTTATTAGCTCGTCAAAAGCTCTAGGGGGTATGTGCTCCTCCCTGATCACTGCCGTCACGACGAAGTGGGCAAAGGTGTCGTCAGAGAAGTCCAGGGGTTCGCCAAGAGCCATTCTCCGCAACTCTTTGTAACGGCCATTCCTACGTGCCACCTTCAGCATACCCTCCGAGATATCAATGCCAACCATATCCGTATATCCCAGAGGCGAAAGCTGCTCCCCCAGCGCGCCAGTGCCCGCTCCAGCGTCCAGAATCGGGCCCTCGCCCGGCTTCGCGTAACGCTGAGCCATCTCAGCCATTATGGCCGAAAACCTCATCCCCCCATACTCCGCTAGATCTCTATCATACTCTTCAGCCCAAGCATCGTAGCGCTGGGCCAGGTCCTTAACGTCTTTGGCCTTGTGCATCCAGGACAGCCTGTCCTTGGGCTCTGGCATCCTCATATGGCTTTCCCCCTGCAACATCTTGCTTATGTCAACTCAGAAACGCCTGTAAGGACTTACCACACCCGGTAGACGAAAGCTCGGTTCGCTATCTCGTCATCGCCTAACGCCGTGGTGAAGCTCCACCTTCCGACGGCATCTGTCATCTCCACCAGTGCCCACTTCTTCTCCTTCTCCAGGGCCTCTTGCTTCTCCTTAAACCCGCTGTCCTCGTACAAGTCATCTCGAACGGTGAAAACAATGTAGCCATTGGGCCTGGTAACGCGTATCAACTCGTCAAAGGACTCCGGCGGCGCATGATTCACGTTGAAAACACCGGCGGCCATGGTGGCAGCAAAATAATCGTCCGGGAGGTCCAAGTCCTCACCCAGCACCATCTGCCGAAGCTCTTTGTACAACCCCTTACTACGGGCCATCTCTAACATGCCGATGGAGAGGTCTATTCCCACTATGTCCCTGTATCCCAGAGGGACCAGCATCTCCCCGAGGAGACCCGTGCCTGAGCCAGCGTCAAGCAGAGTCCCCTGGCCGAGCCTCACGTAACGGCACACTAGCCCGACTACCAGTACGGGGATCTTCTTTATATACCCTGACTGGGCTACCCGCTCATCATATGCCGAGGCGCCTGCGTCGTAGCGCTCCGCTAGCTCACGGTTATCCTTGGCCGAGAAGACCCCCTGAAGGTATTCCATATAAAACCTCCCCTCCTTAGACTCACCCATAATAGCCGATATTATAGAAGCCCAGCCAACGCATAGCAACTCCCCACATTACCACCCAAACCCTGAAAATCGAAAGCCCCTGGCAGTCTCCAGGGGCCAATTCTCATATCTGTACATGTGGAGCCAGCGAGGGGATTCGAACCCTTGACCCGCTGCTCTATGCCGCCACATCGCTTTTTAGAACACATGGTGCCGCTTTGCAAGCTACTTCGTGTCTACGTTGTCATTCTGTGTTGTCCACCGTCAGTCTGTCCACTAGCAAAGTGGCTTGCAAATGTCAGGCCCAAAGGCACTCCCTCTAGTTCTAATGCGCAGGATGATAGTAGGTCCTTGTGCCTGACTTAACTATGAAATAGCTCCGCCCTGTAAAGAGACTTATCAACAGATACGCTATTCTCGTAGCTATTTCCTGGCTCCAACCTCTGACATTTCTGTGTCTGCTTATGCTTGTTGAAGAGGTTCCTTTCTGACTTCGTCTGGGGCCGATGCCTCATAGACAGCCTCTCCTTCAAGATTCAGAAGGTCAAGTCTCTTACTACCCTCGGAGGTTCTAATCCACCTCCGATTGGTTGGCGTCTGTACAAAATATGCTCGGAATTTTCCCGAGACCCTGTGCGTCAGGCCAGGTGGCCAATACAGGATGTCCCCCTTATGGGCCTTGTACACCGCACTTGTATCCAGGTCTTCGTTGTCCATCTCACCGTCAAGGATAAGGGCGACTTGGTGCCGCCTGTGATCGCATATGAACCCATCTTCCGTAGGATGCTCAGCAATGCCGGCCACGACAACCAGGTCGCTGTCTGGCGCATTGATCAAGTCTACTTGACTCCAGACGTTCATTGGTCCATCAATATCGCTTACGTGAATTGGTTCAGCTTTTAACGCCCCTCTCACAAACTTCATCCGAGGTCTGACTGCCGCATCTAATGATCCACGACGCACCTCTCTAACTTCATCGGGGGGAGACGCCTCAAATGTCGTCTCGTTGACTAGGCCAAGCATAGGTATCCCTTGCTTCCCGTTCGGGGCTATGACCCATCGAGTCGGCACAGGAGTTTTCACAAAAAAAGCCTTGAATTTTCCTCCCAGCATCTGCCTGTGGCCAGGCGCCCAATAGTAAAGGTCTCCTTCGTGAGCGCGATAGACGTTTCCATTGGCCAGGTCATGAACTACCATCTCCCCCTCCATGCAGAGAGCGAGCTGGTGGTAATAGAAGAAGCCCTCATTCATCTTGAGAGTAGGGTGTTCGGCTATTCCACATACCATAACTAGATTGGTATCTACAGGGTTGATCAGGTCTACCTGTCTCCACTCGTCCTGCATTATGTGGCTGACCTGATCAACCCTGACTGTAGCCGTGCTAAGGGCATTCTTGATAAACTTTGTCCTGATAGGCATTAAGCTGCCATACCGGTATTTAACCGTGACCACTGCTACTCCTTACCTATCAAGCCATGTGTCTCCAAAGTACTCGTTCACCGGCGGCATTGGAGCTATATAACCTTGTACATCCTTGCTCATGGCAAATATGTTGACGCGCCTGTGGAACCAGACCATAGCGGCCTCCTCGGCCAGGATGGTATGTATCTGGTCATAGAGTTTCTTGGCCTTGACCGTGTCGTAGATGGCTGCCGCCTCGTCTATCAATCCATCTGTCACTGGATTAACATAGGCACCCAGATTATGGAATCCTTTACTGTGACCCATGAACTGGAGCAGTGTATGGGGGTCCACCCTGACGGCCCAACCACGGTTGCCGAAGCCCACAGTGGCCATGAAGCCGTTTTGCCGGTTGAAGTAGATATTGTTGAGAATTATCTTGAGCTCTGTCTCGATGCCAACCTCTGAGAGTAATGCCTGGGCCACTTCGCACACCTGTAGCCAGACGCCAGTCGCCGAACAGGCCATCGGTATTGTTATGCCGTCCGGGTAGCCAGCCTCTATCAGCTTCGCTCTCGACTTTGCCAGATCAGTTTGCATAGGTTTTAGATCTGGATCGTAAGCCCATCCGCGAGGTGTCATCATATAACCTGGCGTTCCAAGGCCGCCCCAGGCTCCCGTTATAATGGCCTCTCGATCGATAGCGTAGGCAATGGCCTGGCGCAGTGCCTTGTTACCAAATGGAGCTATGCTAGTGTTGAATTGGAAGAAGCCGTTGCCAGAACCTTCTTGTCTGAGTACCTTTAGATTTGGGCTGCTCTCTAGCAGCGGCAAATGAACCCCTGTAACTCCGGAATAGGTGCCATAATCGGCTTCGCCCGTCCGAAGCATAGCAACGCGGAGGTTTGTGTCTGATGTAGCCAGCACTACGACTTTATCCAAATAAGGCTTGCCGTCCTGCCAGTAATCGGGGTTTTTCTCTAGAGTCACTCGCAGGTCTGGTATCCACTCGGCGAATCGGAAGGCTCCGGTCCCTACAGGATTTCTTCCATAGTCTCCGTCTCTACCTCCGCCGAACTTTTCAACAGCCGTCGGGGACACGACTTTGCCCACACGCTCGCTGGCTAGCTGCGGCATAAACGGTCGGAATGGCTCAAAGAGACGCAGCCTCACGGTAGAGTTATCCACCACATCCATCCCCGCCAATTTAGATTGAAGGTCGGCCCTTTGAGGTGAGCCTTGATCGGGGTCTAGCATACGGTCGATGTTCCATTTCACGGCTTGGGCATCTGCCGCAGTCCCATCATGGAACTTGACCCCCTTCCGAAGATGAGCGGTAATAGTTTTGCCGTCAGCGGAAAATTCCCAGGATTCCGCAAGTGCAGGCAGCACATTGCCGTCACCGTCGGTAGTGAAAAGGCCTTCGTAAATGTTCTGCATAATGGGAAGGCCACCAAACAGCGTGTTATAGGCGGGATCTAATGTGTCTATAACTAGAGTAGCGCCAAAGCGAAGGGTGCCGCCGGAGACCGGCCCACCCATTGCGGCAACCGGGGTGGCCGTCGGCAAGACCCTCGTAGGGGTAGCCTTGGCTGGTATTGGAGTGGGAGCACCCGGAACTAGTGCAGCGGTTGGCTGAGGGACTGCTGCAGGTGCAGCAGGTTGAGCGGGTTGAGCGGGCGGTACTGGTGTAGGCGTCGGCTCAGCGCTGGAACACGCTAGCACTAGTGCGAGCACAGATGTAACCACTCCCAAAAAGAAAACTCTTCGTATACTCAGATAGCCTTTGTGGCTTCTCATGTTTCCTCCTTTTCCGAATCGAAGTTTATTAGATGTGTATAGATCGAACAGGAAAATGATAGCTAATCCTCTAAAGTAGCATACATATACTACAAAACAGTGGAACTGTCAATGTATTCAAGCCTTGTAATATTTCATGACAAACCCGGGCGCGGAGTACATTTTTAATACATAATCTTCGGTGCCACGCTTCGTACCGGCATGACTATCAAGTAGTATTGGCGTCGGCAAAGTCCTCCATGGATGTTTATAGTAGCTGTTACCTGGGGTGCAAGAAGAGGAAGTGAAAACATTAGTGGACAATCCGTGGACAAGAATCAGCGGCTAATGACCTATTTGTCCTGTGTTTGTATCTAATAACTGGAGCCAGCGAGGGGAATCGAACCTCTGACCTGCTGTTTACGAATTAGTTGCTACACATGCGTTCGTATCTGTTCAAGTGTTTTGGCGTCCGCCAGCTACCCCCGATTTCACAGTTAAAATGTTCCCCAGTGTTACACCATGGTTTAGAGTTTGTGACCATTTCTGTGACCAAAATCGAGCCTAACAACTTTCTTCTTCTGACTTGATGGTGCTGATTAACGACTCCATTGAATGGACAACCTACGGAAGGTTACTGTAATGGAAATTCGAGCATATCTCTTTTAGCCTTGTAACAGGCATAACAGCTGGGCTTGATTAGGCTAGACTTATTCCGTTTCCCACAAATGTGGCAGTGCTTTTCTTCGTATTCATCGTTCTCGAACTTCTTCCAAGAAGCATAGCATGTACGGCAGTAAGGAGCCATTGGATTGAGCTTGATCTCGGCAAGGCACCTGATGCAAAATCCAGAAGCATTTAGCGATGTTTTCAACCTTTTTGGAGGATCCTTCGGCACCTTAGCAACTGTGACCTTGATTTCATCACTAATGCGAACCAGTCGCATAGCTTCTTCATGAATGCTTTCATAAAGTTCAAAATCGCTGCTTTTGTCGACGTATATCCCCATCTCGTTATTATTGATTTGAGAAAAGTCGTACAAGTTCATCGAGGTGATGATTGCCTCTCTCTCGTTTAGATAGCATTTGGCATGGAGGTTCTGGCAGAAACTTGTGCGGATGCTTCGTAATGATTTGAGCCAGTTATTCTCAGCGGGCTGTAGCTCACTCTTACCATATATTATTCTTATATCTATCTTCATTCGATCCTTGTCTTCGAGGGACTGCTTGAGGAGATCACCAATCTTCAGGAAGGGGCTGATCAATATCAACTTCTCATTCGAACCGTTAATGAGCTGTTGGAGATGATATGAGACTCCAGTCGTATCTAAGAACTTAGCCATGAACTAAACCCCTTAATCTTTGTTAAGACACACGAGGCCGGGTTGATTTGGTTGTCGTCTTAGCTTGCGTATTTGTCGCAATCGAATTGCTCGCAGGAACCATGCCATTACACCACTGCCTGCACCAGATGTTGACACTCCAGGAAGCTCTGCCAGAGATCCCTTGCTAGATGCTTAACCGATTTTGACGGCATTATACACCTTCAAATGTTGTCCCGTAACGGCGGATGTTGTAGAGTCTAGCCAAACCGCAGGTAGAGGTGCTTTCATGCCTCGATCCTGGATTAATCTCTTGCAGGCGTTGCCTTCTTTTGGTGAACTCCTTGTGCTGAAGAATTCTAGTCGCCCTAGGTCCAAGAAAGCGATGACACTGAGACAACTCCCGCCAAACTTTAATAAGCCCACGGAGTCGGTCATATAGGACAGTGAAGAATTCTACTGAGCGAAAATGTTCAACCTGCGGCAATATATTCGAGGGACGGTTCGAGTTCGACTGGCATCGTGCGATCTCCCATATGGAGCCTGGCAAAGAACCTAACAACAAAGCAACTAGGAAACTAATCGCTCTAATCTCGGGGAGACTGCTGGCTGGCAATAAAGCGGAAGACCTCGAAAATGACCTGACCAAGTATGGCTTCAGCCAGCAAGCTGCAAAAGAGTTGGTTGAGCAAGGGGTCTGGTATAAAAAGCCGGGTATTTCCTATGGAATTGTCTTCATCGCAGTCTTGGTCGCATTTGGAGGAGCGGTTGGGGGGATTATCTGGTACATCACCAGCCAAGCGATGTCGGCCGAAGAAGGCCTTAAAGAGATACGAGAAATCAACGAGGCATTCTCAAACGGACAAAACTTCGAGCCTACTGGATTGAGCTTTGCCATGAGAGTTGGCGACCTCCAACAGGGCGACTGCTTCAGAATCCCTTCATTGACGGACTATGGTAACGTCGACCGAGTCGAACTGGTGCCCTGCCCAGACCGGTGGACGCATAAGATGTTGGATGAAATCCAAGTGGAGCTTGAGGGGGAATATCCTGGTCAGAACTACTTTGAGAGAGAGGCGCAGCTAGCTTGCAGTCCTTCAACACCAGTGTATCTATACCCAACTGAAACGAGTTGGCGACAGGGAGACCGAGTTATTCAATGCATTCAGGTGAGATAGCCTAACGCCCCGCAAGTTTCCATGTCTACTTAAATGCTCTTGCGTCCGTCAACCACCCCCCCCCATTTCATAGCCAACATGTTCACCAGTGTCACTGCATAGTTTAGAGTTTGTGACAATTCAATTGACCAAAATCACGTTGCCCCCTGGGGGATCCGAACTCCGACCCTCGGTTCCGAAGATAGAAGCTCTAGATGCCATTGTATCTGTTGTGGTGTTTTGGCGTCCGCCGCCTACCCCTGATATTTTACCTGAAATGCAGTCCAGTGTTACCCCGTGTTTCTTAGTTCATTAGCAAAGCGTTAGCAATATCACCCCTCGGTTTCGCAACGCCCTGGCCGTTTCCATGGAAACGGCGCCGATAGAGACGATGAACCTCGAGATCTATCGTCAGGGTGGCCAGCTCACCGTCAGAGCTCGTGTTCATAGCCGGCAGATAGGAATTTCACGATTCCTGAGACTGATGGGCGTGGGATCGACGAAGAGGGGGGGCTGTTTGGGGTCGAGTGGCACTGTGTGGACAGGGGAACCAGACATCGCCTGGCGACTCTAATAGCGGGGGCATTAACGAGTGTGTTTTGGAGACAAAGCGACCCCTTCACTTTTCCAAGACACCGTGTCCTGCTCGTGAAGGTCAACGTTACAATGGCTAGTTGTATGTCCAAAAAGGTCTACTTGACACTGTAGCCACTGAGGGTGTAAAAAGGCCCTAACAAAAAGGACTTGGTTTTGGCACCTGAAATATAGATAAAGCTATTACTACCTGATTATTAGGGAGTATAGCTTATTGCCGCGGAACAACATTAATTCGAATTAGCACTACCCGAGTGCGCAGGATCAACAGGGCGACTCTGCTCTCATCTATTCTTGACCATCTGCCTCAGCGGTGCTAACATCGGGCCGACATTCCTTTGTGAATGAGTGTGCGTTCATGGCGCGACTTAACGAAACTCCCCTTGAGACAACAACAGAAGAAGTACGGGACAAGAGTGAGGTCAAGACTGTTAACGGCCAAGGCATAACGCACAAAATCCCATCGAAGCGTTTGCTAATCGAGTCTGGATATTTTGACCGATTGACACACTACTTGTTTCGCTATCCTGCGAAGTTCCATCCTCCGGTTATAAAAAAGCTCATACAGCAATACTCCCGAAAAGGTGACCGTATATACGATCCCTTTTGTGGCAGTGGATCGTTGCTAGTCGAGGCAGCGGCGAGTGGAAGGCATGCCGTAGGTAGCGACGTGGACCCACTTGCCGTTTTTGTGAGTCGCATAAAGACGAATCGGTACAATATCTCTCATCTTACAAAGTCTCACCACACTTTGCTAGATGCTCTTCAACCCCTCTGCCGGTCAGAAATTGAATACCAAGAAAGAAAATTCAACGACCTCTCGATCGAAGATGCACAGTCGGTGATCCAGGCGGAGCATCTTTGGACGCCAGCTATTCCGAATCTCTTTCACTGGTTTAGGCGATATGTCGTTGTAGACCTAGCCCGGATATATCGAGTAATTCATAATCTAGCTGCGCCAACGACGCATCGGAACCTATTTCGATTATGTTTCGCCTCTATGATTCGAGCTTCTTCAAATGCTGATCCTGTCCCGATATCGGGTCTGGAAGTCACCGCACACATGAAACGTAAGGACATAAGTGGACGATTGATTAATCCGTTCGCTTTATATCAGCTTTCCCTGAGGAAAGCTCTAGCCGCAGTCACCTAGTACAGCCAAAAGACAGAACGCGCAAGTAAAGTGTCGGTATTTCAAGCCGACGCGGCCAACGTCTATCGGCATCTTCGAAGACCCGTGAATCTTGTAATTACTTCACCGCCTTACCATAATGCAGTCGACTACTACAGACGCCACCAACTTGAAATGTTTTGGCTCGGCATTACCAAGACACAAGCCGACCGTCTCTGCTTATTGCCGAGATACATAGATCGCTCCATTGTCCCTCAGTCGCATCCCTACCTAACCAACAAAAATCACCTGGGGCCCCTCGCTACAGATTGGGAATCAGAAATCCGCTCCTTTGACAAGAAGCGCGCGGATACGTTTAAGCACTATGTCGTTGCCATGAGAAGGGTTCTAGAACAATTATCGAAAGTACTTGAGGGCGAGTCGCAGGCCATATTCATAGTAGGACACAGTCAATGGAACGGGAATATGATCCCTACTGCCGATTTGTTCACGGAACTTAGCAGCGACTGGTTCGATACGGTTGAGCACTTTTGGTATCCTATCAAGAATCGATACATGTCCTACAGTCGGCATAACGGTGCAAACATTGACAAAGAATACGTGCTGGTATTTCGCCGAATCGAAGGCGGGAAGGCCTGACATGACCACCCCTTTGACCTCAATGTATGGTTCTCTGGAGTACCTTGGAACGCAAATAGGTGACCCATTAAATGTGGAGCTCTCGCCTGAACTTGTTGGCCTGTTATCTGAGAATCTATATCAATCTCCACTCAAGGCAATCGAAGAGTTAGTCGTAAACGCATACGACGCCGCAGCGAGCGAGTGCAGAGTTTTTGTTCCTGAGCCTGAAGATTCTAACCCTTTCGTCGTGGTATTCGACGATGGTACTGGTATGGACTACGATGGCCTTGTTGACCTCTGGTGGATAGGACGCACCAAGAAGAGGGACGTAGAGCTAGAGAAACGGCAGGGCCGGAAGCAAATAGGGAAGTTTGGTATAGGGAAGCTAGCGACATATGCTCTTGCGAATCAAATCACTTACATATCGAAGAGTAGTAAGCAGATACTTGCAGTTACAGTTGACTTTCGAGCTTTCTCTAAGAAACCTGGGGGAGCAACGTCACAGGTAGAACTCCCAGTTTTGAAAATGAATGGATCGGAAAGGCTGCAAGACAATGACATATTTCGCAAGGCTTGTGAAGCCACAAATGTGGATCCGGAGCAGTTGATTAGGGTCGAATATGCCCACGTGGACCTTTGTGATACTAGAGGATTTGAAAACAAAGGCGACCGCGATGTCAAGGGGCCGGCTGCGCTGGGTGCTGCGAACCGCCATGCCACTCAGCCCAGGTTTCAGGTTATTTCTGCAAGGGAAGGAGATCGTCAGCTCCAAGGCCAACTACATTCCAGCAGTCGAGTTTCAAGTCAGCGATTTACCTGCTTCTCGCATCACATCCTTAAGGAAGACGACAGGTGAGGATTGGAAAGTTGAGGAAAGCAAGTTGGTCTCGGATGCAATGCCACAAGGGATTTCAGGAAACGTCATAGTGACAAAGGAGTCTCTAATGGGTGGCAAGAGCGAAGACTTGGGCCGTAGTCACGGGTTCTTTGTAATAGTAAGAGGTCGGCTCGTTAACGAGAACGATGACAGACTTGGGCTGCACGATCTATCACATCAGACTTTCAACCGGTTCCAGGCAATAATTACGGCAGATGACCTTGACCAGGTTATTACAGCTCAACGCGACGGTGTTGGTGAATCTCACTTGAAGGAAGTCTTCCAAAGGGTCATCAATGAGACCTTTAACGAAGCCAGAGAGCGATATTCAGAATATCTTAGAAACTTCGAAACTGTGCAAAGCCGCAAGCCAGAAGAAGAAAGGAATTGGGTCGCCTCGAGGCTTATGGAGATCCCCATAGCGGACGCGCTGTCGATTTCAGTTTACGACCAGGGAGGTGCCGAGGCGGACGAGAATTGGATGTACCTAGAGGTCGATTCTACGAAGGATGTTAGGTCACTAATTGCGTCCCTATATTCAACCACCCCCCGGTCTCACAGGTATAAGTATGAGTACACCAGGCGAGGACGGTCCGAACGTCTCGTACGCTTCAATCCAGAGCAATCTGTGTTCACTATCAATGAAGATCATGAGTTGGTTCAAGCCTATATGGACGAACCCACAGCACAAAAACTACTTCAAGACGTCATAACTGCTGAGGCTCTATTCGAGGTTTATCTACGTGAATCTGGTGTGCACCCACATGTCAACTCTATATGGGGATAGAGTAGGGTCCACTTACGTAGAGCAAAGTTGGATATAGTGTAGAGTAGACTCAATATCCGGGTAGAGTACAGTAGAGTAGAGATTGAAAATGACTTGAGCAAAGTTAACGAGATACAAGGAGGGCCTCATGGGGCACAAGCTGATTCAGGGAGACAAACTTCCCAGGCTGTCTCTGAATTTGGTTGACGGCGAATCTATCGTAGTGCCTGACTATATGCCAGGCCGTTACTTCATTCTCCTGTTCTATAGAGGGAACTGGTGACCCTATTACATCCGGCAGTTAGCCGCCTACCAGGCTAATCTATCTGAACTTGAAGAATTGGGAGCTAGTGTTATGGCTGCCACGACCTAGGATCGCGATTCCACCATGAAGATGGCTAGCGAACATGGTCTCACCTTTCCGATCGCCTTCGGAATACAGGAAAGCCAATTGCAGGTCTATAACCCATGGTGGGCTCATGACCATCATGGCAGTTATCCACAGCCTATGGAGTTTCTGGTTCTCAGGGGAGGTGCGATCTTCGGATCTATGTATGCTTCAGGACCCATAGGCCGCATGCATGTGGATGAAGTATTGTACTCAATTAGAGGTCGAGAGCGAAGGAGGAAAGAACAGGCCGACAACAAACAATGATGACACAACTGTGTGGAACGTGTATAGGCTAACGTATACGCAGGAGGATCTAACTTAAACGACGCTCTCTTCCGAAATGGTCCCTGCTCCAAAAGGGTACTGTTCAACACCGCAGCCACGGAACATCTTGTCGATGCCGTACGATTCTGTCAGTAGTTAAGCGTTAAGGGGAAATGTCAGTCATGAAAGGACTGATATTAACCCAAAGAGAACAGGCACGATTACAGGTATTGAACCGATCGGTGGCGCAACAGTTGACGACACGTCAATCGGCAGCCATCCTGGGGCTGAGCGAACGCCACACCTGGGGGATGCTGGCGGCATATCGAAAGGAGGATGCTGCCGCGCTAGCCCACGGGAACAGAGGGCGTCGACCTCGCAACGCCGTTGAAGCAGAGACACGACGGAAGGTGATCACCCTGGCACGCACGCGCCATGCAGGCTTCAATCACACACATCTGGCAGAGATCATGTCCGAGAGGGAGGGTGTGGTGCTGAGTCGTTCCACAGTCAGGAGTATTCTCCTGAGCGCGAGGTTGCCCAGTCCGCGATATCGGCGACCGCCACGCCACCGGCACAGGCGTCAACGGATGCCGCAGGAGGGGATGCTCCTCCATCTCGATGGCAGTTACCATGCCTGGTTGGAGGACCGAGGGTCCTGGTTCACACTGTTGCTGGCGGTGGACGATGCCACAGGGACGGTGCCATACGGAATCTTCCGTGAGCGCGAGGATACCCACGGATACTTCGATCTGTTAAACGGCATCATCACCCGACATGGCATCACTCTGGGCGTATATACGGACCGCCACTCTGTCTTCCAATCTCCCGGCCAGAGGCTTGAGAAAGAGTCTGACGTCCTTGACGTTACCCCTACCCAATGGGGCCGCGCCCTGCGAGAGCTCGGCGTAACTCAGGTATTCGCCCACAGCCCGGAAGCGAAAGGGCGAGTGGAGCGGGCCAACGGCACTTTCCAGGATCGGCTGGTGTCTGAGCTACGCTTGGCCGATGCCAGCACGCTGGAGGAGGCCAATGGTGTTCTGAGTGAGTTCCTGCCACGCTTCAACGCTCGGTTCGGAGTGCCCCCAACCCAGGTGGGGTCCGCATATCGCGTCCCGGATATTGGTCTAGAAATAGCTGGAGTTCTCTGCCGCAAGGAGCGGCGGAGAGTGGCCAAGGACAACACCGTGCAGTATCACGGGCGGACATTGCAGCTTTTCCCAGGTGTCGACAGGCCCAGCTATGCTGGAGCCAGGGTCGAAGTCCAGGAGCGTTTGGATGGCAGCCTCTTGGTGTCCTATCGGGGCACGGTTCTCACACCATCGGAGGCGCCTGTCCTCGCTGCTACTCTGCAGGATCAGACCAATGCCATCCCGAAGGAGATTCCACCGGTACCCGAACAGATGCCTGGATGGGAGCAACACACCGCTGCCGATCAATGCCGTTACTATGAGACCCGACAGCCACGTTATCGGCAATTGCCGGCGCAGCGGATGCGGTGCTGAGAAGACGATCTGGTCTGTGTGATTCTGAACTTCACGCACACCCATCGTCGACCAGATCAATACGGGCCAAATCCAGACAATAGGAAGAAGGGCACCATGGGCTGTCTCTAATGGCACGATCAGACTCGCAATAATCAGCCCCGCGGCGACCAGATACCACCACCACTGCAACCCCTTCAACATCAGGCCCAACTCCGCGATTAGCAGGCCTGTAAATCTGAATCCGGTTGATTGAGAGTCCAAAGGTGTCAGTTGCAATTGGCTGCAGGATAAGTCCGAAAGCTCCTGGGTATCACCGTATGGCGCGCTGTCACGTCGCAAACGCTTTGGTCGACTGGAGCTAACGACACAATGGGAGATCAAGGGGTGTGTTTCCGATATCCTGGGGTATTCAGATGCCGACCACTAATCGACCTACGTCTATGGTGAATTCGAAGCTATGCACAAGACAAAATGAGTTCGCAATCAGGGAGTGTGGACTTCCTATTCATCCAGTCGGCGATGCTCGGTAGCGAGTCACCTTACGTTGCTTATCCAAAACATTGGGTCCCTTATCTGGCAGGACTAGTCATAGATGACGGTGTATAGTACGTTTGGGACGTTCTTTAGTCCCTTTTGGGAACGCGTGTCTGGAGGCATCTACAAAGCATACCTAGGGGGCGTTGAGTAGAGTCGAATGATACCTGAATAATTTTCTGGCAGTCGTACTCAAGTCACATTAACCCGGTAGCGCCCAGCTAAGTTGCCATTCTAGCTTCAATTTTCTATTATGCTTACTGGTCTGAGCGTTGACACGGATCCTTTCTGTCTAATTGCGAAAATGTGGCATGATTTTGTTCCCGATCTCACGCATCATACCCTTTTTATCTAAAATTGTGTAGTTGACTGTGGCCAAGGTAGTGCAGCCTATCTCCACCAAAGTCTGCAGCTTTTCGCAGATGTGCTCCAGGGTTCCTGTCAGGTGCTGGGCGTCGACTATGCTGTGGGTGATCTGGCCTGCAGAAGGAGTGTCCAGCTTCTCATGTTGATCCTCTGAAAAGACGTCAACAACTCGCTTACATTCATCCAGCAGGCGGGGGCGCTCCCGCTCCAACCGTTTGCGCAGGTCTTCCACTTCGGGACTTTTATTGAGAGAGATTAACTCATACAGCCCCCTGGCACTGTTGACCGCATAGCCCGACACTTCTCGCATGGCGTCCTCCGGGCTATCGGCAATGTAGATCATACCTCGTGCCCAAATGTCGATTTTCGAAGGATCACGGCCTGCCTTTTCAGCACCTCTATGCACCTGCTCTATTCGCCACTTCACCACTACAGGGTCCGCATTGCTTGTGAAGACCACTCCATCGGCGAGTTCACCGGCCATCTGTAACGACTTGGGACCTGAGCAAGCCATGTATATACGCAGAGGCTGGCGCACCCATTCCGAGTGCATTTTGGCGCCTTGGTACTCTGCCTCTTCTCCAGAGGTGTATTTTCTGATGAACTCGACGGTATCTCTGAATTCCTGCATAGGTCGTGCTTTCATACCCATGCTTCGAAGAGCATTACCTCCGGCTCCGATGCCAAGAAAGGTCCTGCCCCCTGAGAGTTCATTTATAGTAGCTGTAGCGTTAGCCGTGACCGATGGGTGATAAGTAAATGGCTGGGTGACCCCATGTCCTATTTGGATTCGTCGAGTATTCAGAGCCGCCATAGTCATCATAACGTAGACGTCTCGGGAAATAATCTGTTGGTCTACGAAGGTTGCAAAGGTAAACCCGTTTTCCTCTGCTACCTTTACGTTCCTGCCGATTTGCTCAGCGGTCTCGGTACGTCCCATACCAATAGCAAAGTTTAATTTCATTCAGACGCTTCCTTAATTCACTAATTCACTGACTTCATTACCATTGCATTGCGTAAACTGGTCATATCGTCAAACTTTCGTTATCCAATGTTGCCACTGTGAGTGCTATGATACTCGACAGGTCCCATCCATACCTGTACTTGCAGTAAAGCCCAATATCATAATACCGATCCTACAGGGAGATCCTTGATTTACTAAGACCCAAGGTCGACCTGAACTTAACTGGTCCGTACAACAAATAGACACACCTTACCTCCTGAACCAAAGCTCTTCGAACCGAATATAAGTATCTGACCACCATGCCCAGTTCTGAACGTCTTTGCTGAGCGCAGCGTAGTTCGTTGGGAAATAGAGACCTGTATAGAAAGCCTCTTCGAAGGCTATTTTTTGAGCCTCGATGTACATCTGTCCAGCTTTAACGGTGTCATAGATTCCGGCAGCTTCGTCGATGAGCCGATCCACTTCCGGATTGCTATATCCGACACGGCTGCGGGCTGAGGTTCCACTGGAGTGTAATAGGAACCGATGCGAAAACTCGGGATCACCCCTCAGGAAATAGCCCATTTTGCAGAACCTACACTCGGTGGCACGGAAACTCCGGTACTCTTCAGCTGCGACAGGTTTGATTTCTAGATCGATGCCTACATCGGCCAGCACTGCCTGGATGATCTCGCATTCTCGAAGTTCTCTATCGGTGGCCGTACACCAGTAGGGCAAAGTCACTCCGTTAGGATATCCTGCTTCCGCCAGCTTTTCCTTTGCCTTCTGAGGATTGTACTTTTGGGGTTCAAACGAATTGTCACCCCACCAAGAGAAGCCAAAGGTGGTCCATGCTGGGCGACCATTGCCGGCTAGCTGGACGTCCACAATTTTTTGCTTGTCAAGAGCATAGAACACGGCTTCCCGTAAAGCCTTGTTATCATACGGCTCTTCTGTAATTTTGAAATAAAGGTTCCACCAGCTATGCGTTTCGAAAGGTTCAATGTTTATATTAGGATTACCTTGTAGGAGCGGAAGGTCTGTTCCAGCAACCTCGTCAACCACGTCAGACTCTCCGGTTCTCAACATGGCCAATTGAACAGACTTGTCGGGGGCGAACTGGAAAATCACAGTATCAACGTACGGTAATCCTTCTTTCCTGTAGCTTTCGTTCCGAGTGATAATCAAATGATTTCCTACGAACCATTCCTTAAATTTGAAAGGGCCTGTTCCAACTGGATGTTGCCGTTGCTCCGTGGCAGACGGCGAAACTATCAGTTGGTCTGTGAGAGCTAGGGTCGCAATGAAAGGCCGCCAAGCACTCTTCAGATTCAGTCGAACTGTATATGGGTCAACTACCTGGGTATTTGAAATAGCAGGTTCTATCCCCGCCCTTGAAGTTGATATGTTGTCCTCGTTCAATATATAATCTATGTTCCACTTAACGGCCTCAGCGTTGAATTCTGTCCCATCATGAAACTTGATTCCTCGCCTCAACTTGAATTCTATGCGCTTCCCGCCTCCTGAGATTTCCCATGACTCGGCCAAGTCCGGGATAATGTTGAGTTGAGTGTCCACCTCAACCAAACCATCATAAACGTTAAACTGAACGTGTTTCTCCCGATAGGCCACATAGTGGCGTGGGTCTAGGTCCTTCATTCCTGGCGCAAGAGTATATCTAATTGTACCTCCGTAACTTGGTTTTTCTGCAGCTACTAACGTCATAGTAGGCGTGGTAGTCGGTTGCACCTGGGCAGGAGTCGTCGCCTCAGGAACAGGCGCGGGAGTCGCAGAGCGAGTTTGGGTTGGAGTTGGCGTAGTCTCGCCTCCGCACGCCAAGATAAAAAGAAGGAGAATAACACTTCCAAGCAAATATGCCGTAATTTTTGAATATTTGGTCGTCATTTTTACCCCTCCTGAAAACCTATTGAGTATCTTTTGGCTGTTTACAATCGAACACCCTTGCTCTAGGCAAACAAAGCTTGAGATGCCCTTTTTAGCACCAAAAACATTTATTGTCAAGCTCCGCTATCTCACAAGTAATCTGTAGCATGGTTCGTAGACTGATGGGATCAACGTATGAATTCGCGCTTGACGAACCGAATATACTAAAGAAGCTGAGAAATGGCTTTAGATACAAAAATCAAGACACCTAGGGAATAACGTGAAGTTTGGAATTGGAATTCCGACCTCGTCCGAGGGATGGTATGCACCTGCCCCGTTTATGGACATAGAGAAACTATTGAGGATAGTCCGTTTGGGGGAAGAACTGGGGTTTGATGTCGGTTGGGCTAATGAACACTTCATAGCGCCACCAGGCAAGTTAACGTCTGATGAAAGACAATCCCATCTATACGAAGTATTGACATTTCTAAGTTACGCAGCTGCTTTTACAACGAGGCTGCAGTTGGCTGCTGGTGTAGTTCAACTTCCCATGCGGGATCCGATATTGCTGGCAAAGCAGATTTCCACCCTTGATATCTTGAGCAATGGGAGAGCTATATTAGGTGTAGGATTGGGCAGGATGGTAGAATTCGCTCCATTAAGACCTGAGCTAGCAGATAGCCGTAAAAGGGGAGCAATGCTGACCGAATGCTTAGAAGGGACTTACAAATTGCTAAGCGAGGAAAATGCCAGCTTTAGTGGGGACTATTATGCATTTAGAGATGTTTCCATCCATCCCAAGCCTGTGCAACACCCATTTCCAATCTACATAGCGGGGGACAGTCTGACCACCCTTCGCAGAGTCGCTAAATGGTGCAAGGGTTGGCTAATGTCACTTTCTTCTACGTCGGAACCCATACCTGACAGATTAAACAAGTTGCAGGTTTTCTTGGACAAGGAAAGTCGGGACATTTCTGAGGTGGATGTGGCTGCTGTCACCGTATTGAGAATCAGTAAGACACGAAGGGCAGCTATCGAGGGATTCGCTAGCACGCGTAGTGTTGTCAGGGCAGAAGGGCGGGACTTAGAAGAATTTGCCAATAGTAGTTTTGTGGGAACAGTCTCTGAAATTGTAGAGCGGATAGGAACTTTGAGCCAACAGGGCGTTAGGCACTGTATGATGCGGCCCACAGTCAACACTTTTGAAGAATATATAGAACAAATGCAAATGTTTGGCGAAGAAGTGCTGCCCAATTTTAACGATTAGGCATGTTAGGCTAGGTTAAGATGCGGATGCCAGGGGCCCCACATTTGGATGAACAACGTATCGGTTCCCTGTTTCTTACGGCAGGTCTAAGTCAGATGATTAGATAGGATGGCTTCTGGACAACCCCCTAAGAATACGCAGAATAGGAAGATAAAGTAGAATCACGAGTAGACTATGCAAGGGTTGCGAAGGCAATCGCTCTGTCAGCTATTCCAGGTCGCGATCGCGCCGATCGTTTCGACGCATTTGGATAGTTCTTCATGGAAGCAGCCGACAGTGAAAAACGAATAGTCGACCCAGACCACCAAGCCGATCTTTGTGATTATGTTTCTGATGAAGAACAACACTGGTTAAACTTGGCCAATCTCTCGCTAGAATGCGATTGCTACCTCAGCCCCACTAGCTCCCCGGCCCATGATCGCCACTACAGCCATTTTGCGTTTCAGGGAGAGTTCGACTCTCCCCGTCTCTACCAGACCAAGTCATCGGTTAGCCTTTTTCTCAAAGCTGCGATACTGAACGAGGGATATGTACCTGTGCTGCAGCGTCCCTCGCCACTACAAAGGGAGAAGAGGCTCTATTGATCGCTGTGTTTCTTGGGAAAGACGGGCGAAGGGTGCTGATATTACGCTGTCACCCAGCTTTAGCTACGAGGGATGCTAGGGCTTTCAGTCGTCTCTCTGCCTCGACGGGCATCAAACGAAATATTATCTCATCAGGCTTCAGGGCGATAATTTCTTTAATGCGCTCCAAGCATTCCTTCTCGCTTCCAGCAATCGCCATATGCTTTACGAGGGCATCGGGCACTATCCCCAGATCGCCTCTGTCAAGTCCAGCAGGGGATGTCCTGGGGTTCAGGCCGCTGTGGATGCGAGTGACGGAGTCTACAAACTCACTTGGGAAGCTTTCAGGAGAACGCCGGATGACCAGGTGGGCGACGATGCCTTTGAGATCATCGACAGCTAACCTTGGGTCTGAATCGGGCGACACTGCTACCTCGAGGTTAACAGGGGCGTCGCTTTCCTTCCTACCAGCATCCTTCAGACCCTGACGGAAATATTCAATCCTCCTGGCTGTGGCATCGAGGTCGTTGGGCCCTGCCAGAAAGACTCCGTCACTCAATTCAGCGCCAAGTCGCAGCATTTTGGGACCGGCCGCCGCCACGTATATGGGCACCCTTCTATTAACAGCGCTCACGCTGTAACGAGCCGAGGAATCAATCATAACCTCCCCTCGGTTCAGCAGGGTATGCAGTCTGATCAGATGTTCCCTGAACTGGGAAAGGTTAGGAGGCGCATGGCCCATGGCTTTGAGTCCCCGGGGACCCCCACCCGCAAATCCAAGGACTGCTCTTCCCTCGCTGAGGTCGTCTAATGTGGAAATGGAGTTCACAATGACGGCTAGGTGCCTGGTGATAGGATTGGAAACACAAGGGCCTAACCGTATCCTGTTTGTGTTTAGTGCGGCGAGGAGAAGGGCGGCATAGGCGTCCCTGGTATATAGAGGTGTATCCCACACCCACAGCGAATCGAAGCCATACTGCTCGACAAGTCTTGCGACTTCTCCTATCTGACGAATCGGCTTGTCAGGCTCAGCCCAGGTCATAATTCCAAAGCTGGTCATGCTATTTACCTTTGGAGTGAGAGATTGTCCACGTTCCCCATGTTGGAGCTCTTTCGGCGACGAGCCCATGATACAACTTTTGGAGCGTAGATTTCATCCCAATCTCGACCCGTTGGGCTCCGGCAACGGCCCAGTTTGATAGTAGGCATTACGACAAGGAGTTTAGTATGACGTTATAGGCCAGCAGTGGAAAACCCATCTTAATTGCTTTCACATGACGGCTAGCGGAGGCAGAACCCTATCTATTAGACTGGTAAGCCCACCCCCACTAGCCTGTTCCGTACCCGTCGCCAAATCGTTCGCTGTGAGCTATTTGTGCCAGAGGTTTACGGGGGATGCCCCGACCGCTGAAGTTGGCAAGGCGGTAGCCAAATGGCATCACCGTTATAAGATCCATACCTGGCGGTATTTCCAACAGTTCGGCAATTCTCTCCTCCTCGTCCTTGGTCAGGGTTACGAAACAAGTGCCTAGGCCTTCAGACCAGGCGATCAACTCCATTTGCTGCAAGGCCCTGCCTGCATCCAGCCCAGGAGAATCAGCATCAGCCATTACAACTGCGATTGCCACTGGCGCTTCCCTGATGAAGGTGCCAGTAGCCGCAATGCGCCCCATTTTATCCAATGTTTCCTTGTTTCTTATGACGACCAGATGCCAGGGCTGCTGGTTACGAGAACTGGGGGCCCAACGTACCGCATCTATTATCTTTGTCAGAATCGTATCTGGAACGGCGATTTGCCTAAACCTTCGAACGGTTCGGCGGGTTCTCAAACAATCATACACGTCCATCCGATACCCTCCTGGAAATCCGAAATACAGTAGTAATTCTAAGGCCGAAATCTACAACGATCCGTCTATGACTATACCCAGTAAAGTCGGCTCTCCAGCAGCAATGGCGAGTTCAACAGCTGGTCTGATTTCACCTGGATCGGCAATTCGTTCTCCATGCACCCCCATGCTAGTAGCTATCGAGGCCAAATCGAAAGGCAGAGGAAAATCTGAATATGGAAGGTCATATTCTGCAGGTTCAGTTTCCTTTAGGATCTCCCTTTCATATATACCGAAATTGACCTTCAAGACTCTGTACATCCCGTTGTTGCAAATAACGAAAATGCAAGGGATGTGGTCATTCGCTGCTGTCCACAACCCCTGTATTTGTATTGTCATCATGGCACTGCCATCTCCTATAACACTAAATACAGGTCTGTCGGGGTTCGCGCATTGAGTGCCCATAGTCGCGCCTATTCCCCCACCTATTGACTGTCCTCTAACACCCCTGATGTCCCCGCGTTGAGTTGCGCTAATATACCTGCGCAAAGCGTACTTGTGGCTAACGGAGTCGTCAACTACCATTGCGTTTTTCGGCAAAGCTTGAGCAAGCTCTGACATCATCCTCTCTGGAATCATTGGTACCTTATTCCAGTTTCCCGCCACTGCCTCATCAAAGCGCCTTCGACGCGCTGTGGCTTGACGCATAATGTCCTTGGCACGTCCTCCAATATCCCTACGTTCATTTGACGAAAGGCTAGCCTTGATCGATGCAATGAGTTCCTCGATCGCTAGTCCGCAATGTGAGACTATGCCAACGTCGGTAGGCTCTGATTTGCCTACTCGACCCGGTATCGGATCAACGTGGATCAATTTAGTCATGGGGTTCAATATCACATCGCCCCAATAAAACAGCTCTTCAAATACGTCCATTCCGATCGCTAATACCAGGTCCGCTCCCTGAAGCACTTCTCTATGTTCGGAGTGTAGGGTGTCAGCGCAATTGGACACTATTGAGGCGTAGAAAACCGAAGAGGTTGGGGGTGTGGTAGAGGCTCCTTCAGAGGGGTAGATTAACCCTAAGTGAAAGGAGTCATTGATGACCCAGGTAGAGGATCAGGCCAGTCAAGCTGAGGAGCGAAGCCAGGAGACACGAAGCTTCGTGCGTCAGGTCCGTGCAGCGACCCGCCGTAAGTATACCCCCGAAGAGAAGATCCGTGTCGTCCTGGAGGGCTTTCGCCGGGAGGTCACTGTCAATGACCTGTGCAGGCGAGAGGGGATCAAGCCCCACTCCTACTACGCCTGGACGAAGGAGTTCATGGAAGCTGGGAAGGAGAGGTTGACTCGGGACAGTGTGCGTGATGCGACCCGGCAAGAGATAGAGCAGCTCAAGCGGGAGAACAGTGAACTGAAGCAGCTGGTGGGTGAGTTGTCCCTGGAGTTGCACCGCTTCAAAAAACAGCTCTGCCGCCCCTACACGACAACGGCACCGTCGCATGAGCGTAGTGGAACAATCGAAGGTCGTGGCTGAGGTGGAGCGACATGGTAGAGGGAAGAACAGGCGACTCAGGGAGCTTGGCATTTCCAGGAGCACGTATTATTGGTGGAGGTGGAGGCACCGGCAGGGTAGTTGGGAGGGTACGGAAGGAACTGAGAGGCCCTGGAATCGCCTGCGTCCAGAAGAGGAGGCAGTAGTGCTGGCGGCAGCCCGTGTGATGCCGACCTGGCGAAGCCGGCAGTTGGCGGCTTCGCTCACCGACCACAGAGGCCTATCGGTCTCCGCCTCCACAGTCTATCGTATCCTGAGACGGGAGGGTCTGGTGAAACGGATCGAATACCAGTTGGCAGCGGGCAAAGAGTAGCAGCACAAGACCACAGGGCCCCACCAGCTGTGGGCCACCGATGCTTCCTACTTCCGTGTAGTGGGATGGGGCTACTACTACCTCGTGACGGTGATGGACGACTACTCCCGGTTCATCTTGGCCTGGAAGGTGCAACGGGACATGACGGCCGACTCCCTCATAGAGGTGGTCCAGCAAGCTGTTGACTCTACTGGTATGACTGATGTACCTCTGGAGGATCGGACCAAGCTCCTCTCAGATAATGGCTCAGGTTATGTATCGCGGGCCTTCCGCGAGTACATGCGGGTGGTGGGCATTCGCCACGTCCTGGCAGCACCCTATCACCCTCAGACCAACTGGAAGCTCGAGAGATATCACCGAACCCTGAAAGACGACATTAACCAGGTGCCATACGAGGTGGTGGAAGACCTGGAGGCGGCCATCCGGGACTTCGTCGAGTTCTACAACTACCGGAGATATCATCAGGCGCTCAGGGTTGTAACTCCGGCTGACGTGCTGGAAGGCCGTCTGGAGGCAATTCTAGCCCAGAGGAAGGAGGTACAGCGAGAGACTTTTGACCGGCGGAGGCGGTACAATCAGGAGGTCAGAGAAACCCTCAAACCAGGAGCTTCTTCACCCCAATCTCTCGGACCCAGAACTGTCCAAAACCGCTGACACCCAACACTGCTAGATATGTATTCAGGGGGAGTTCGACTCTCCCCCGTCTCCCCGTCCAACTAGCCCTTCGGCACCAAATTCGAGGTCAGCCTGACAATTAATTCGAAGGTTGGAAGAGTTCTTGATTTTGTCCCCTTAGGTCCACCCTAGGGGGTTCAAACTTCCCCTCTCTCCAAATAGGAGGCCTTTGGAGCCTCATTCATGAATAAAGCTATATCTCGTTAAAGCATGGATGTCTGAAAAACGTTCCTTTTTTGGTGATTCTCTTTCGTATCTACGCCTCAAATAGGAAAGCTGACCGATCCTTTTTTTGATGATCACTCAAACCTGGGAGTTACCAATGTCCGCCTCCCCTGTCATCAAGGCCTCAAGGGAGCTCTAGCCTTTTATGTTAGGAAGTTTCCACCCACCAATTCCCTCTCTTCTTTGGTTACTCTTTTGGAGGGATTGCTCAAGTTCCTTAGCGTTGTCGAAGTTTAGATATGTATCGGGGGGCTTGCCCTCAGCCTCTGCTAGACGAGTCAATATCAGAGCGAGGATCCTGCCTATGTAGTAATTGTTAGGAACGGCCTTGCCTGTCTTCCAGCGATAGACTGTCTTGTAGGTGTTAATATCAAAGAGTCTTTGAAGTCTATACCACGATACTTTTAGAGCAAGGCGTGCTGCGTGAAAGGCAACCAGGGTACGGGTGGCCTCATCTATGTTGACTCGAGGTCCTTCCCTGCCATAAGTTGTAGTGTCGGATGCTGTCACTGTTTCAAGAGTCATAACCTATATATTATTATAAGACCCCTCCGCCAGCTAGCGTCGGATGCCAGCTAATGGCTTAATTCGTATCTGTTTACACCTGCTTTTGTTGGCTACACCCTTTATACATCACAGGGAAAGCATCTGGACACCGGTTCCCTTCGCCATGGATGCAATCTCGGTAGCCATATACTCGCCGAAGAAGTAGGCTGTCCAATTCGTCCCAGTGTCGCAAAGTACTACAGAACCGCCCCTCAAAGGCAGGATTGATGTTCCTGCCTAACCCCTTTAGTTCGGTGTAGGTCATTGTCAGCCGCAGCTGGCGCCTAACAAGCAACCTTCGAAGGTTATCGCGGGACTTTCGGTGGATATCAGCCAATGCGCGCTCTCGACTGAAGAAGAACTTCCTTTTTACCATGGGATCCCTTCCGAGGAGGTGTCCATGGAGTCGTTCGTGAGGGATTGTGAGGAATGAAATGTATCTGTGTGAGGGTTCTTCATGTTGTTCCCTAATTGTTAAGTATAAGAATCAGTTTCAGAAGAAACACAGGAAGTACCAGCAGATCCCTCACCCCCCGCCCTTAATCCGATCCCTAAATAGACCTCTCCCAAGCGGGTATGTTCTCTTTGGAAGCGGTCCTTAAATTGCCGTCCGAATTTATTATTTGACAGGCGCTCACGCTTGGTCAGACGATTTTCATCAGCCCATTCTACATATGCCCCATACAAGTTCTTCGCCCTGACTTCGTGCTGTCGTCCAGTAACACAGCATTCTAATATGAATTCCGCCAGCAAATCGGATTCCTACCAAAGCGGCCAGGTCGTTCGGTATCTGCGGACGCTCGGCAAAGGATAGAGTAGCGAATGGAAGTGTTTGAGAATAGTCGCCTAGAATGTAAGCGACCAGAGACAGAAACGTCGATTTGCCGTTTTCCCCTCTTCCATAACAGAGGAACCAGCACTGTTCGTATGTAAAACCTGTAAGAGAATAACCCACTGCTCGCCAAACAAAGTCGATTAGTTCTTCGTTGCCATCAAATATCTCAATAAGGAACCGTTCCCACCTGGGGCATTGTGCGCTGGGACCGTAGTTAACGGGTGAATGGAGCATAATCATGTCATCCCGTTTCCCTGGCCTCAGTTCTCCGCTTGCAAGGTCAATGATGCCTTTCGGAGTTGCTAGCAGTATTGGTTTCTTATCCCAGGACTCTCCCGTTGTCGCTAGAGGTGCTTGGGCTTGGGATGGGAACAATGCCGATTCCAGCTTGCCTTTCGATTCCGCCTGGATAGAAAACTTTGCTTCTTGCTCTCTTTGCTTCAAGTCTGGAATATTGGCTGCCTCTTTGTAACGATGCCTTGCCGCTTTAGTAGCTAGACGCAGTACTGCGCCGTCGCTGTCCATCTTCCAATAGTGTTTCGTCCACAATAGCCACTTACCCTGCCGCCAATCGTAACGAAGAATGTCACTGTAAAGACTGGCAATTAGTTCCGCTTGCCCTGAATCGGTTTGTGGGAAGGTTGCAGAGATAGGCATCTGAGAGTGCCCATTGCTGCTAAAGGGGGTCGAAGGTGCCTTTCCCGCTATGTCATGAACAAGCTTCTGTGCGTGTCCGATCGTCCAGGGATTATCAGGGTCGCTCTCCTGCGACGCCTGTAGCCCGCGCCAAATAGCCTGAACTGCATCTTCTACAGAATACCCGGCGCTAAGGTAATTACGGCTAGCGGCAGCGGCCCTCAACCATTGTTCCCCAGGGACAGCGCCGTTTGCTACAAAATCGAGCGCCTTTCTACCTAGCGGGACTTCTTGCGTGGCAGTGTCTTCAGAGACTGCCTGAGATTGAGGCTTCGGTATCAATTCCTGCAACCAATCGGGAGCGTAGGCCATTGCAACATGGTCGGGGTGACTGGACAACTCCCATTCGTAGCCCCTGCCGCTAGCGTGAATTGACGGTGGCAGTACGACATACCCACCGTCGCCCTTAATATCTAGCCCAGGGCCTAGAGCATTTGACTTGCAAGATACCTGCTCATCGACTTTGAAGAAGAAATGAGACCCGCCACCTCCCATAATACTCTGAACAGTAGCCGGGAGTTTGCTGTCAAGCGCTTCAAGACTGACATCGCCGCCATTTCGGGGATCGACATCCAGCACAAAAATACCGTTACCAGTCCGTAGCCCAATCCCCGCCTCCGGCCACTGCCGCCACCATCTTTGAACCTGGGCTAGCCTGGGTTTCACTTGCCGTTTAGCGAGCGGCGTGGCGCGACATCCAGTCTCTTTTTGTTGGCCCCAAAGTCCAAGATATTCCGCTTCTTTTTGCAACTCCCAGCAAAGCACTGAAAGGCATTCTTTGAGACGTTGGCAGAAAACGATGGTTGCCTGTCATCATGGAACGGACATAACCCCACCAGTTCGTCTCCTTGTCGCTTCAGCTTGCCCAACATTCCGTAGCGCTCAAGTATGTCCTCTATCGAAACCCTCTCCCTCAGTTCGCTGAACGATACCCAAGTTGCCATGACTGCCTCCTGAATAGTGTTTGGTGCTACCTTCGTCATGGCATATCTGTGGGTGAGGTCAAGGTGAGACACCGTGGGAGAAGAAAAAGGCCACTCATGGAGAGCAGCCTTGGCAAAGGGCATGGGTGCGTCTTGGGTCTCAATAATCGTCGGGCAACAGTGCCGTGGTGCAGCTTCTATCCGCCTCGGTAATCACCCAAACCTTGAGTCCTTTGCTGGTTGTATATGCCGAGAAAAGCCGACCACCATGATCTAGAGCTGTATCATTCTGGCCACGGTCGTGACTGTCCAAATCTCCCCAGTCGCCCGCAGCATGACGGGCAATCAGAGCTTGCAGGTCTCCTTCCCAATGTTCAGGATCGCTCTTCTTGAGTTTTCGCTGCAAGTTTGCTGTCATCACAAGCCGTCCCAAAGGAAACAGTGTTACCACGATCACCTCCTGAATTTGAAAGATTTACTAGAGCCTCATACTGCCAGTAGAAGTTCCAACGACTCGTGTTCCTCGATGGAATTCCCTATGACCACGACAAAGGACTTGGAAACGGTCAACTTGGCTTCATTTATCAGCTAGACCTTCAGTTTTCGGCCCGAAAATCACAAGTGGTTACCCCTCATGAGACTTGATTGGAACCAACTTATGCAGGAGCTACGGGAAATCCAGACGTTTAAGACAAACGTGAGCTGCTCATCGCAGCTTAGGGGGTCGTGCCAAGGTCATTGTTCTGGCCGCAATCTCAGTGTAGCAAGCTAAGAGGGCGTGTCAAAAACGGAAAGCTGATATACATTGGGCATTTCACAGTCTCTTCGGACGGTAATCCGTCCATACCAGGTAGTAGAGGTTTTGGCCGTCAACGAAGACCATGGTGCACATGGATAAAAACACTCGTCCGGGGAGCATGGCCAAGGCCATATCCAGCGGGCGGGGTGAAATTCAACTTTATGATAGTTTGAGGCTGCTTCCCTGTTAAACTGCTGAGCTCCGATGACACACTGTTCATTATCAAATAATGAAAAGGTGTTTGGTAATAAATGAAGCCGAATATAACCTATCTCTGATTGTGCCTTCAAGGAACTTGATTGGAACCAAGTCATCAAAGAACTCGAGGAATATCGGAAGCTTGAAGCCCTAATGCAGGACTCTTCTCTCCTTATAGCAGTTTAATCGTCAAAAAGTCCAGCGTGTGGGACAAGCACTCCTATAGTAGAATAATGTTGACATTCTTCCATGATGCTATATAAAGGAAGTAGTCGGCATATGGATAAGGAGGTTCAAAAAATGGCGGAAAGACAGTTCCTAGTCGATCTCCCAGAAGAAGTCCTCACGGCCTTTGACTGGCAGGATGTGGAGGTTCCCAAGCGCGTTCGTGAAACTCTTGTCATGGAGTTACTGCGCTTAGACCGCCTCTCAGAGGCGCAGGCCGCGCAGGTTCTTGGACTTGAGCGATGGGAGATGCTGGAAATAATGGGGCACTACCAAGTGCCAGCAATCAGGGTTAGCCCTGAAGAGTTGAAGCGCGAGCTGGCACTTGGGATACCAGGAAGAGAGAACCCATGATCGTGGCGGATACGGGGCCGATCATCGCGTTCGCCCGCATCGGCCGTCTCGACCTCCTTCGTCAAGTGGCTCAAGAGGTGGTTATTCCCCAGGCTGTATATGAGGAGATTATTGGTCAGGGTGAAGTGAGACCGGGGGCAATGGAAATCGCGGATAGTCAGTGGATCAAGCGACAGACAGTAACAATTATAGCCATCCTCGAAGGTATTCCACCCTCTCTTCATTCTGGTGAGAGGGAAGCCATAGCTCTTGCCGAAGAGTTAGGAGCCCAGCTCCTCATCGATGAAGTGCGAGGCCGCCGACATGCGGCGGCACGAGGAGTTCCTGTTTTCGGAAGCCTCACTGTACTCGCAGAAGCAAAGAGGCGTGGCCATGTATCCGAGGTACGGACGTACCTCAAGGACCTCCTTGAGGTGGGGTACTGGATCGACGAAGACCTTATCCGAGTCTTTCTCCAACAAGTCGGTGAGAGCGATCTCTAAGGGTCAGCCTTTGGACTGACCCTTTTTCTATGTATTTCGGGGCCAAACTTATGTTGTTGTGCTAAGGTCTCAGATGGAATACTGGCAATGCAGCAGGTCTGTTGTGTCACCATGAAGAGGCACGGCGACCGAACCCCTCTTCAACTTCTCTTTATAGTGCTCGATACGACTTATTGAATGAAGGTGAACGAGGCAATGTCCAACGAAAAGACATTGGGCACATTCACCTTTATGAAGCCTACCCTCTTGCCATTGCACGTAGGATTTAGAGCGGTATGAGCACCAATATCAACTATGGCTCCGTTCATGTCCAACCAAAAAGTGTACCCACAATTGTGTGACAGGGCTATCAGGTCCTTTTCATTATTTTCTATCGTGCCATTGCTGTTCAAGTCTGGGCTTTGCTTAGTGATCTCCGAAATATCGCCAAATCCCCACGGTAGAGTAAGGTAATACCAGCCTTCACTGTCTGATGCAGGATGTGTGTCGAGACCAGTCTCACCTCCAAGGGGACCCTGGCCGGTAAGTTTGGACGGATCTATGCCAAAAAGCACTGTTGCTAGATCCTCATCGCTTACGCGGTATTCGGCTGGAAGCAATGTGTGAAGAGTGGCGTACAGAGCAGCGTTAGAATTCCCACCGAAAACCAGACGCCTGACCCCATCCTTCCCGAAGAACTTTCCCTTTTGCACATGCCCTGGATGGAAGTAGTCCATATCCTCTGACCCTGTCTTGGCA
The DNA here is from genome assembly GCA_965249025.1 of Dehalococcoidia bacterium. Lineage (GTDB taxonomy): Bacteria > Chloroflexota > Dehalococcoidia > Lucifugimonadales > CAYTFF01. The sequence continues at coordinate 1,239,082 of OZ252215.1, forward strand.
ATCTGTCCGGAGGTTGTAAGAGCCACAAACCTCTCGGGGAAAAATTGTTGATCGCCGCCTAGTGCCAGGATTTTTGTCAATCCGTCGCCCAGTAGATCGTCCGCTAGGAGTACGTGTATGTCGTTTTGAGTCTGCGTGGGGACAGAACTATATCGACGAAAGGTGTCAAATGTCCATAGCTCACCTCCGAGTTCATCGTAAGCCCGCACTTTCCCTGTATCAGAGCCACCCCTGAACCCCACGACTGCTTCCTGAGTCGCTGCCACGTTATCTAAGTCTAGGCGCAATAGCAGACTCCCTGTCTGGGCAAAGCTTTGTAAGATCAAGAAAACTGTATTCTTAACAGCTTGTAGAGCAATATCGATGGCTTGTTTCGCCAGATCAGCGGCCGTCTTAGCATTTGTAGATGCCTGTTCAGAAGCCTCGGATGCAGCCTTAGCACTTTCAGCCGCCGCTTTGGCATCGATAGAACTAGACTCAGAGGCTAAAGCTGCCACTTTGGCATCAGTTGAAGCTTGCGCAGAGGCTTCCGCCGCCTCCTTCGCCTGCCCTGACGCCCAGTCGGCGTTGCTTGCAGCCTTCCTGGCGGCCTCAGCCGATTGCTTGATACCTGGGGTAAATTCGCCATTTTCATCCTCTCCGCCCACAATAGCTCTCACTACATTCTTGTCTATCGTCTCGGCTATGCCGGTGAGGGTAATCGTGTTCTGATTAACGTCGGCGACGACTGTGCTTATATCTTTGGCTATGGTGTTGGTGTCAGTACCGATCTCACCAATGTCGGTGACGACTGCGCTTATATCTTTGGCTATTGTGTTGGTGTCGTTACCGATCTCACCAACGTCGGTGACGACTGCGCTTATATCTTTGGCTATGGTGTTGGTGTCAGTACCGATCTCACCAATGTCGGTGACGACTGCGCTTATATCTTTGGCTATGGTGTTGGTATCGTTACCGATCATTTCCAGGCCGTCAACGACTGTGCTAATAGATTCAGCTGTGGTGTTGGTGTCGTTACCGATCTCACCAATGTCGGTGACGACTGCGCTTATATCTTTGGCTATTGTGTTGGTGTCGTTACCGATCATTTCCAGTTCGTCAACGACTGTCCTAATAGATTCAGCTGTGGTGTTTAAGACATCAGCTTTAGCGGTAGACTCAATCCCTCCCTGATAAGCTAGTACAGCCAGCGACGCTACCAAATTCACATACAAGAGCACCTGGGGAATCAACGATCCCCAGGGAATCGCCGTTCTGAATGGATTCGTTTACGTCACAAGCAAGAGCAACGACAAGGTCCACATTTTCGATACTGACGGTACCCTATTGGACTCCTGGGGCGAATATGGAGGCGGGGCTGGTCAGTATCATGACCCCATGGGAATCGCGGCGGCCTACGTCGCGGACGTGGGTGCCAATCCTGGCAACCCAGCTCAGCTAACCTGGCCCTTCCTGACCAGGACGGACAACGGCTACGGCGGATCGGTGGAATTTACGTATGAGCAGAAGCCCGCTCCTCCGGTGGACGATATCTGGACACGGCAAGTGGTCGTTCAGAGAGCGGTGACTTCGGATCCCAAACTAAAGCTGTCGGGGCATTGGAACATGGACGAGTCTCTGGGGAATTCGGCGCTCGATACCAGCGGCAACGGCAACACGGGAGTGTTGACCAACGGACCGTCTTGGATTGATGGAAGATTTGGCGAGGCGATTGGTTTGGATGGCGCCGATGATTACGTTCAGATAGCTGATGACGCGACTTTAGATTTTGGTACAGGGGATTTTACTATTTCGGCGTGGTTGAAGACCACGGCCTCCAGTACCAGTCGAATACTCGGCAAGGTGGACGGCGATGGCACAACGGGAGGCTCACCGATACAGTACCATTTCTATACGGTAAGCGACGGGAAGCTCTATTTCAAAGTGGCTGATGGATCAAGCACGGTAACCTACAAGACTACCAACGCTATCAATGACGGCGAGTGGCACCACCTTATGGGCACGTGGAAAGGCTCGACCGACACCATGAAGGTCTATTTGGACGGTGTCGAGGAGAGCAACCAGGTTGAAAACACCGGCTCCATAGGCAGTCTGGACAACACAGGCTCGTTCCGAATCGGTCGAGCAGGAAGCGACACGCCCATTGCGGGCTCCATAGACGAGGTGAGGATATACAGCAGGGCCCTCTCTGAGAGCGAAGTCGGCCTTCTGTACGATAACGGAGACAAAGGCGCTCATAGCCTTCCAATGGTGACTTTCTATAGCTACAACGGCAACCCGGAGTATTATGAAGACTCTGAAGAAGAGGACCCTAAGTTCAACGCCGAATACAGGGGATTCAGGGAGGTCACCGAGACCCAGAGCGACAAGACTCATCTGAAGCACTACTTTTATACTACCGGCAGTTTCACTGTCCAGCATCCCATAGATGGCTCTGTGTCCAGAGACGGGGACAAGCTGACAGGTCGTGAGTACAAAACTGAGTGGTACACTCCTTCCGCTCAGCAGTTGCAGTATGTCTTCAACGACTGGCAGTACAACTGGATCGACCAGCCCAGTAATCGCTACGAAGTGAGGCTGGACGGGGGCGGCATAATAGTCGACAGCCACAAGAAGTGGACAGACTACACCTACGACTCATATGGGAACGCGCTCACGGAAGCGTACTCCCCGGACGCAGGAACGGCCAGAAAGACATACAGAGGTTATACTCCCAATACCACAGACTGGATAGTTAACAGGCCGGACTTCGAAAGAACGTACGAAGGCCTTGGCTCAGACGACAGAGGCTCCAACCTACGGTCTGAGGGTCGCTTCTATTACGACAGTCAGGCCTACCAGACGGCTCCTATCAAGGGAGACCTGACCATGGTAGAGGTATACGAGGACTCATCCACCTTTAATACGACGACCTATGGTTATGATACCTACGGCAATAAGACGAGCGTCACCGATCCGGAAAGCAACACTACGTCATATGCTTTCGACTCGACCTATCACACGTATCTAGATCAGATCACTTACCCAACGGTTAGTGCAGGAACCTTTATCGAGAACTACTGGTGGAGCTCTTTGCTTCACACCATGACCAAGCAAAGAGACGTCAACGGCCAGGACACTGAGTACGAGTATGACGTCTTGGGGCGGCTGACCAAGGCAATCAGGCCTGGAGACTCCAGCACAGACCCGACGGTGAAATACAGCTATCTGGACTGGGGAACATCTGGATTACAGCGGGTCAAAATAGAGACCAAGGTAGCGTCCGGTCCCGCGACCTACATATGGGCCGAAGAGTATTACGACGCTGTCGGACGCGTCATGCAGGTGAGGCAGCAGGGAGACGGTGGAAACGACGTGGTTTCCGCTACTCAGCTATACGCAGGCCGAGGCCACCTCTCCAGCGCCTACACCAATTGGGAAGTGGTTGACACTACTGGCTCTGGATATATCGTCCCACCAGGAGGCACACTCTTCACCTTCGCGACCTATGACGTCCTCGGACGCGTTACGAGCGAGCGCGGCTTTGACGGAGATGTCGTGACCAGTTCCTGGGTATCGCCGGCCTCGGGGTCAGTCCTGTGGGAAGAGACTGTGACAGACGCGCTGGGCCACCAGAAGCGCTACGGCACCGACTATCATGGCCGATTGGTGAAGGTCGAGGAGTTCGACGACTCTCCAACTCCGGCCCTCTACCAGACCACGACCTACACATACGACGTCACCGACAACATAACCGAGGTGGTGGTCGATCCAGTGGACGAGGCTTTACCCAACCCCACAGCGACTATGACCTACGACTGGCTGGGCCGAAAGCTGACCATGAACGATCCAGACATGGGGGCATGGAGTTACGTCTACGACGACAACGGCAACCTGACTTCACAGACCGATGCCGAGAGCCAGACCATCGCCTTCGAGTACGATGCGTTGGATCGTCTGACGCGCCGCTGCAACCCCAATTGGGCTACTACAGTCCTGGCCACCAACGGATACGACGACACCACAGGCGGCAACAAGGGCAAGGGACGTCGTACATCCCTGACCGATGAGTCAGGGTCTGCATTATGGGTTTACGACGCTCGGGGCAGGGTGACCCAGAAGACCAAGACCATATCCGCCACCCCCTATACTACCTCCTACGCCTACGACAACGCCGACCGGCTGTCCACGGTGACGGTGCCCGGAGGAGAGGTCATCACCCAGACTTACAACAACAGAAGTCTGGCGTCTACTCTATCCTCGTCAGTCAGTGGAAGCATAGTCTCATCCAGCACGTACAACAAAATTGGTAGCCCCACACGGCTTAACCTCAATAACGGCGTCAGGACCGACTACCAGTACTGGGGCCTGGAGCATACCGGCACGCCAGCAGAGCAGAGCTACGGCCAGCTATATCGCATCAACACCTATCGCACCAGCGACTCATTACAGCACCAGGACCTGAAGTACACCTGGGATGCCGCAGGAAATCTCACCACACGGGAGGACATCGTTACCCCGTACAGGGAGGACTTCACCTACGACTTCCTAGACAGGCTCTCCAGTGCATCTACCAGCCAATCAATCAGCACTGGTCTACAGGGTCACTGGAAACTGGACGAGGGATCCGGTACCACGGCGTCCGATTCGAGCGGTAACGGAAACGACGGTACCCTCACCAACGGGCCGACATGGGTCAGCGGGCGTTTTAACAACGCCCTACACTTCGATGGCGTCAACGACTACGTGGACGTCCCTGACAGCAATGACTTTACCTTCGGCGATGGCTCATCCGACTCACCTTTCAGCGTGGCCTTGTGGATAAACCTGGACGACGCCACCGACGGGGTGATCATAGGCAAAGGGCCTCAATCCACAACCGGAGAGTGGACTTTACACATGGCTGGGACAGACTTTTTGTCCTGGCGTCTCAGGGACACCAGCGCCGGAGGCGTGGAGGCCTTCCTCAACACCGACTTCGCCTTCACCCAGTATCAGGGCCAGTGGATACAAGTAGTGGCCACCTACGATGGTAGGGGAGGGGCCACTGCGGCCCAGGGGCTCAAGCTCTATGTCAATGGCACAGAGGCGACCGACGTTACTCGCACTGACAACGCCAGCTACGTCTCCATGGAGAACAACGCCGTGGCCTTGCATGTTGGCTACAATGGAACCAACAATTTCCTGGAGGGCAGCCTAGACGATGTGAGAATCTACGACCGCGCCCTGGGCAGCGATGAGGTCGAGGCCCTCTACAACCAGTACTACGAGACCTACGCCTACAACGCCTTGGGCAACATCACCTCCAAGACGGGGCAGGGAAGCTACACCTACGGTAGCCAGCCTCACGCCGTCACCAGCACTGCTATGGGCGGGAGCTTTGTCTACGACCTGAACGGCAACATGACCAGTCGCAACGGTACTACGCTAACCTGGGACGTGGAGAACAGAGTAACGGCCTACGGCGGCACTGCTACCTTTTCCTACGACGGGGACGGCGGCCGCGTACTCAAGACGGAGGGCGGCGACACAGTGCACTATGTGAACCGCTATTATGAGAAGAACGTGACAACCGGCGACGTGACGATCTATTATTGGCACGGAGGGAAGCTTCTGGCGGTGAAGAAGGGCAGCACCCTGGAGTACGTGCATACGGACCACCTGGGCAGCGTGAGCCGCACCACGGACACAAGCGGTGCGCTGGTACGCAGTGAGGACGACTTCCCCTACGGAAGCGTGCGTGCTGAGAGCGGCGCACCGCCAACGGAGCGCAGCTTCACCGGCCAGCGCAGGGATAGCACTGGTTTGCTGTTCTACAACGCCCGCTACTACGACCCGGCCATCGGGAGGTTTGTGAGCGCGGATACTATTGTGCCAAATCCAAGCAACTCGCAAGTCCTTGACAGGTATGCGTATGTTTCCAACAATCCCCTGAAGTATGTCGATCCAAGTGGGCATATAGTGACGATCGGTGGTGTCGACGTGATGGAACTGGTAAAAACCAATTTTGCCCAAGCCATGAAGGATAACTACATTGCGAGCGAATTCTGGTGGGATATTTATTCCATGTGGATGGGGTATAGGGATTTGCAATTGGGGGCGGGGCACCTAACAGGTTATCTTGAAGAATCCACTCAGGTTGTTAATATTGAGTTGGGCGACACGATGGATGAAACAGTGTACGGCCAGACTGAACAGTATTCCAGCGGGAGGATAGCTATAACAATAGGCAGAGAAAGAAGTCGAACTAGTGGTAAGCTTGCAAGCCAACTGGCGCACGAAGGATTTCACGCCGCCACAATGCTTGGTTGGATGGGGACAGGGGCCACCACCGTTGGACCCAGCTCCGTTGCGTCCGTTGCCAACGAGGCTCTCGCCTACAGCCTGGAATACCAGGTTGCTGCGTACTATCGAGTTGCCAACCGGGATTCCGTTGCTGCTAGCTTCAGCGGATATAATCCCGACAATGTTGCCAAAAAGATCAGGGCGGCGCGTGAAGCTTTGATCGGTACCAACATTCCTGATTACAGCGTTCTACCAAGATGGGGATCGAGCTTCTTCAAAGACAGCAGAGACAGATTCTTGACCGTCGCCCAAACGGTGTGGCCTACAGAGTAACGAATGAATAAACACGGGAGAGAGCAGGAGCACAATGGCGAAGATAGAGGTCTACCGTAGAATCGGAGTCCCGCTTTTATTGGTGATGCTGTTGCTTGCATCTGCTGCGTCAGGCTGTTCAAGCTACAGCAAATACACACTGCGTAACGGAGCAGTCAAGTTCTCCTTAGAGTATCCGCCATCTTACCTCACGCCAAGAGAATATATAGACCAAAGCGAGAACCCGGTTGGCCTAGGTTTCGATTTGCGCCATTCTGAAGAAGACCCCATGCGCGACGCCTACATATGGGTTGGTGTGATTACACCCGGCGAGATCTTTCCCGATTATCGCACCTCGATGGAATTCGATCTCCGCATGGATCTAAGCGACCAACTGGCTGGCCTAGTAGAACGCTCCCCGATTACTGTTGACAGTGCCCGGGGCGAGCAAGTGGTCTATCCCTATACCTGGCTTAGAGTGATTGAGGGGTCTACAGAACTTAACAAAACAGCTGCAATAACTTACGCCGCATACTTCGAGCACAACGGTTTCCTGTGGGGCATTGGGGTTAAATCGACGGCAGGCAGGGCAGATGAAGCCAAAGCGGACTTCGAGCACATAGTACAATCCTTCAGATTTCTGGACTGAGGGTCTACAATGCCCCTTGCCTGCAACTGGAGAGGCGAGTCGACGTCACTCTCGCTGCCTTCGGAGGTAAGCCAGTGGCGGTGAAGAAGGGCAGCACGTTGGAGTACGTGCACACCGACCACCTGGGCAGCGTGAGCCGCACGACGGACACAAGCGGCGCATTGGTGCGTCGTGAGGACGACTTCCCCTATGGCAGTGTGCGTACGCAGAGCGGCGCAGCGTTCCTCCTTCACCGGTGCTGTCTCCGCTAGGCGCCGGACATATAACCAGGCAATACATTCCAGTACTTATTGGAACGGCACTCGCGGCACGGCCGCCTCAGGCAATTGGAACACACCAGCCACCAGGCGTGGCGCACCAGCCGTACCCCGATGTTGATGAGCTTGATCTGGACACTGCGCAACGACCAGTGCTTGACCGCTTTGGGCAAGCATAGCCTGCGCAGGAAGTCACCCACCGTCTGGCACTCGGCCCACTGCATTGAATTTTCAGCCAACCAAACGGGTCAGGGCACATTCATGTTTGTGGAACCATGCCTTCGGCAACATCTATTTGGTCTCCTTTTTTGCCTGGCAAGGAAGCTCAACGTCGAGTGGTAAAACTACCTAAGTACTGTATCTTCTGACACCCTTTCTCAACCCCATCTTTTAGGTTAGCCTTGGAGAAGTGCGGGAGCTACTAACGGGTAGTCGAAACTGTTCCGGAGGACAGTTGAATGGGCATCCAGGCTAACCTAAACCGATATGGTTAAACACTTCTCCATGTACAAATCATTCTCGAAGAAGATGGTGTCAATAGGAACGGCGGCAGATGCATCAACCTCGGATTTGAGGTGAGACTCGCTGGTATGTTATGCCGTCTACTTTGGCGCTTACTAGGGTTTGGTCAACGTAACTTGCAACCTGCTTCGCATGTTGCCGTACAGGGGAGGAGACGAGAATGGAGTCTACCAAGAGGCCCCGCATACCTCGGTAACCTCCCGAGAACATGACGTCATACGCCTGCTCAATCAAGGGCTGTCAAACCGAGAATTGGCAGGGCGATGAACCTGCCCCTGGACGACTGGACTGCTTCCTTGGTCAAGTGGCACGTAATGAACGTTAAGGAAAAACTTAACATGTCAGCGGAGAGGCTTGTTCAGGTCATTCAGACCGTACACTGCCACGGCTATACGATTCCCTTAGACTGACTCCCCAAAGGCTACATTCCAAGAGAGCCTCGAAAGACACTTGCAATGTCCACTGAGCAATATGACATACGGTGGAAAGACTACTACGAGATCATGCAGGTACACCCTCGGGCCGATCCTGATGTGATAGCGGCGGCCTACAGGAAGCTCGCTCAGAAGTACCATCCAGATCACAGCCATAATCCCAAAGACTCAGACCGCATCAAGGACATCAACGAGGCCTATGAAGTCCTGTCAGACCCCGAGCGCCGTGCTAGTTACAACACCCAGTACCAGAAAAAGCAAACAGGGAGATCCAGGGACGAGCACGATCACAGCGAAGACCGTAAGGAAGGTCCTGAAGAGGAGACCTCCTACAAGGACTGGGAGCGGCGGGACGAATATTACGAGCGTTACTACTCGGATAAGGATGACGAGGAGTATTACGAAGAGCCGACACAGGACGAGGAGACTCTCTACGGCATACCATTCTTGGGCCCCGTCTCCAGGCTGGTGAACTTCTTCTCACCCTACCCCGACGAGCGACAGCGTCTACTACCTTGGCCATCCTGGGCATGGCAGCGTATGTTCCTCTGGTCTTCTGTAACGGCGGGCGTTTTTCTGGTCATCGCGGCCGGCTCCGCCGGCGCCTGGGGCTTCTTCATCCTCATGTTTTTGTTCCTGATCTTCCTCGTTTGGGCGTTCATCGCCACAGGATGGATGCGCTCGACGCGCAGGGCTCCACTGGCGGCGCGCATCGCCGGCGGCACCGGGATTGTAGTCGGTGGCCTGTCCTGGGCCTTCGCCGTGCTCTACGTGCTGCTGCTAGTAGCTGCACTGGTGGCGGCATTCTTCTTCATGTTTGTTTTTCTCAAGGCCACTTTAGAGTGGGCCTCGAAACGGTAAACAATTTTGCTCTTGCCAGAGCTTCGGAAAGGAGATGTTTATGGTCTACCAGTACAAAATGATCCAAATTCCGCCCAGTGTCACAGTGGAAAGAGCGGAGCGAGGAACAGAGGCGGCCAGCTATCTACAGCGCATAGCCAATGAGCAGGCCAAGAACGGCTGGGACTTCTACCGAGTGGATGAGATCGGCGTAGAAGTCAAGCCGGGATGCCTCGCTGCTCTGTTTGGCGGCAAAGCAAGCTACACACAGTACTACGTCATCACCTTCAGGAAGGAAGCGCAGAGTGGTTCAGGTGTCAGTTCAGTTAAGAAGGGAAATGAAGTGGGAGACTGATGGAGACCATCGTAGTAGCAATAGCACCCGTCGCTATCCTGATCCTGGGCCTAGGACTGGCCCTCGGGCGTTTCCCCACGCCAAGCGGAGTTAGCAGGTCGTTTGCAGTTCTCTCCTTGAGGTGGCTGCGCTGGCTGTGGCGAGATCGTTCCCGGCGATCGGGAGGTGGCAGAGTAAAGCAGCCTCCCTATCGATACCGAAGATAGAGTCCTGGAGGCTTGACCCATGGATGTCAGGATGAAGCGAATCCTTGTTAGAGTGATGACTCATGGGGTCTCTATGGCACTGCTACTCTCAGGGGCGGCACTGGGAACTGTGTCAAAGGATCCTGGCTGGTCAGTCAGCTTTGGCCTGATCCTCCTAATTTACCTGGCCACCATGAGAGTCAACCCCGTCCCGCTTATCCTGGAAAGGAAGCTCATCCAACTTGTGGAATGCGATGCCTGCGGCGAATCCTTCGACATGGTGAGTACCTGGTCATGTGGCTGCGGTTTCGTTCATTGGAAGCCCAGGCACGCCTTCTCCCGGTGCTCCAACTGCAAGGGAGAGTTCAACTGGGTCCAGTGTCCCCGATGCGAGAACGGAATCAACCTGTGAACATGAGGTGAGGCGTTGAAGGTTGTGCAGATGGTAGAAGAGGGGTTGAGGCGAGAGATGACGCGGGGGCGAGGCGGATCTACGGTGTTCCCCTTCCCGGTGTCCCTGGAACCGCCCTATAGCCCCTTCTCCCATCATGTGGAAAGACCACGAAGCAAGGAGACGATGGGAAGGCTGCCGCCAGTCCAGCGCATACAGCCTCCGCTTATGAGCGATCTGGCCTTTCTGCGAATACTTCTGTCCAGGCGGGACGAATACTCCCCTGATATCGGGGAACAGCTGCTTCTGTCGATGGCTGCCCGTACTCCCATGTCCTTTGAAGTGGTGATGCACAGAGGCTACCTTCGCTTGCAGATCGTCTGTTCCCGCGAGGACGCTGCTTCGGCCGCCTCTCAGATACTGGCACTGTACCCTGGAGCGCAGACAAGGGAGGCTGAAGACCTTCTGCTGGAGACAAAGGGAGCGACCCTGGTAACCAAAAACTACCGGCTGCGGGACTCCCATCTCCTTCAGATACGCTCCGATGGCAAGGTGGAGCCCTACATCGCTCTGGCAGGTGTTGCAGAGTCCATTGGAGAGGGGGACCTGGCCCTGGTACAGATTCTGCTTCGGCCGGTAAAGCACCCCTGGCATGAAAACATCATCAGACTAGCCTCAGATCCCTGGGATCCGTCCAGATCGTCCTTTGCGGACATGCCGAACCTCCCAAAGAAGGCCAAGGCAAAAGTGGAGAGGCTCCTCTTTGCCTTGGCCCTACGCATAGCCGCCACAGACCGGGGAGCCCTTCTCAGGATCGAGAGGAGCTTCCTATCCCAGTTCGAGAGCGAGGAGAACGGCCTTATGTCTGCGGGAGATCAGTATCCTTCCCAGGCCGTAACGGGAAGATTTACCCAGACGCCCGGGATGCTTCTCAACGCAAGAGAACTGGCTTCCCTGACCCATTTTCCGGCCCCTGAAAGCCTCCCTGAAGGAGCGGTAGAATGTGCCAGGCTCACTGCCAAGGCTCCCCCATTGGCAGCCAGCCCACTAGTGCTTCTCGGTGTGAATCGCCACAGGGGAGAGGAGACTACAGTAGGACTGGACGCTCAGTGGATGGCCAGGCACGTGTTCATAGAGGGATTTACCGGCTCCGGTAAGACGACCCTCCTGAAGGGCATGCTGGCTTCCCTCATTGAAAGGGGGTATGGGTTGGCTTTCCTGGACTATGCAGGCGACGCTGCAGAGGAGTTGCTTAGCCTGGTGCCAGAGAACCGAATGGATGACGTTATCTACTTCAATGCTGGCGATAGGGACTTTCCTCCAGCCCTGAACGTGCTCCAGTCGGTCAGAAGAGAGCAGGAGATGCTAGCCTCTGAGATCATGGTGGCCTTAAAGAGGCTCTTCAGAGGCAGATCGGAGTTGGGCCCCAGGATGGAGTGGATTCTCAGGCAGTCCATCAGAGCCCTCCTGGACTCTCGTGGAGAGAAGACTCTCAGGGACCTGTCCAGGTTCCTATCAGAGGCCTCATATCGTAAAAAGGTCGCCGACGGTCTCGACGACCCCGACCTGATCTCCTTCTGGAAAACACGCATGGACCTCTCTCGGGCCATGACAGATCCCCTCCTGAACCGACTCTCCACTTTCCTCGACCGCCCTACCGTGCGCAACATAGTGGCCAAGCCTGGGCTCATCGACTTAGACGAGGCAGTGAACGGGTCCAGGATCATTGTCTTCAACCTCAGCAAGGGAGTGCTGGGAGAGGAGGTCTCCCAGGTGTTGGGGTCTCTGATTCTTGGCAAGCTCCAGCTGGCCGCTATGGCTAGGGCCAACCTCCCCGCCTCCGAGAGAAAACTCTTTACCGTGGCCATAGACGAGTTTCAGAACGTGGCTTCTGCGGACCACGAGACAGCCAGTGTGCGAAGCCTTCTCTCCGAAGCTCGAAAGTACGCAGTCGCCCTGGTGGTGGCTACCCAGTTCACATCCCAGATGGACAGGGAGGTAAGGGCTGCCGTTTTCGGCAACGTGGGAACCCTGGTATGCCTCCGCTGTGGGATGGAGGACGCCAAACTTCTTCACAAGGAGCTGGGGAGCTTTGCGGCAGACGACCTCATGAACCTGGATACCGGTCAGGCTATAGTGAGGATGGGCAGAGCAACCGACGCCTTCAACGTGGACATATCTCCTTCGCAAACCTCATCGAGCAACTCTCAGAGGGATCGGATCGTCAGACTTTCCAGAGAGCGCTACTGCCGACCCGTTTCCAAGGTGGAAGACCTTCTAAGAAGCAGGGCAGAGGATTCCAAGCAAGTTAAAGCGGGGCCATGGCCCGTTGATCCTCTGGGCAATGTCTACATCACAGAAGAACCTGACCTGCTTCAAGAGACTGCTGCTATGGATCCATTGGCGCCTGGAAGGGATGTTTCAAGGAAACCATCCCAGCGACCAGAGACAGGCGGGCCGAACGTAGACAAAGAACTGCTCGACTATCTTGAGCATCTGGCAAACCGTCCATTTGCTCCTGCATTGCAGCGTGACGAGGCCCTTGGACTTAGCCGGTACAAAGGTGAAGTGCTCAGAAGCAGGCTGGTGGAGTCGGGGCTTGCCAGGGCTCACCGGGTGAGTACCGGCAAGAGGTCAGGGCAGCTGACGCTGCTGGAGGTCACGGAGACTGGATATAATCTGCTGGCCTCTATGAAAATCAAATGGACAAGGCCCAGGGGTCGGGGAGGATTCACTCATCGGTATTACGCTCACAAGATAAAGCAGCATGCTGAGGTCACATGGCCAGGCTGCGCAGCCAGCATAGAGGACGGGAGCCGTGGCAGGCCGGTTGACGTGGCAGTAACGGTTCCAGCAGGCTCTGAACACCACAAGGAGCTATCCATTGCCTTTGAAGTGTATATTACCGGGGAGGCCAAAGAACTGAGAGGCATTGCCAGAGACGTGGATCTCTTTGACCACGTGGTAGTCTGCAGCCCGGACCCAGGGCTCCTGGAATCTCTGAAAGCCAGGGCAACAAAGGCCCTGGGCAATGAAATGCTGAGCAAGGTTACCTTTGGTCCTGTATCCAGGTATCTGGTATCCCAAGAATCTGGCGTAGCGGCTTCTTTAGCTTATCCAAAGGAGAGTCAGCGATCTCTGCCCAAATCAAGGCCCAAGGAGCAAAAACGGGAGTTTTGGAATCTAGTTCTGATACCGGAACTAGATAAAAGTGGGGCAGAATCAGAACCAGAAATGGAACAGGTTAAAGCAACGGCGGGAAGGAAGCGAGGAAGAAAACCCAAAATACCTCTGCTGCAACATGTGCATGAGGCCTACATGCACCTGCATGACCTGGATTGGCTGGACGATGTCGGACTGGTGGACATGGAGGCCGTACAGGAACGGGTGAACCCACGACACCCCATGCCTGAGGCCCAGGCCCTCAGAGAGCTTCTCGTAGAGGCCGCTCAAGAGGTAATGAAACATATGGACAGTGTGCCGGGCTACGCACCTATGAAAACCTTCCTCAATGGTCACCTGAGGGGGAAGAGTGTGTCAGAAATAGCACAGGAGTTGGGGGTAACCAGGGAGTGGTGCTCACGACGGTATAGGAAAGAGGCACTGAAACTGGCCAGTATGCAATTCGTTCGGATTGTGTCTGCGGAGAACAGAAGTGGATGTTGAAGCCCCACAAGACATGGAGTCTTGTTTGATACTGAATCTAACTTCAAGAATAGAACTCCAATGTCCGATTATACGTCTTCCAATTTCGCGAACGAACTGAGATAATTAGCAGGTCGGAAGAGGCTGAACAACGACCACCTGCTTAGGCATTCGATGAGACCGTCTGCCAAAAGTTAACTGGTTGGAATTGAATCTGGAGCCAGCGAGGGGATTCGAACCTCTGACCTGCTGTTTACGAAACAGCTGCTCTACCTCTGAGCTACGCTGGCTCCTATTTTGGGCAACTGCATTTTACCCTATACGCGCCTACCAGGAAAGACCAGCACCTCCTCACCTTTCCAATGCAACGTCCCTTTCTGCCATTTCTCGCACTACCTACGAATCGTAACGACGAGGAATCTGGGGCCGTGCCTCCCTATGCCACATCCTTTAAGGTATGGGACCACCCAAAAGCCTATGGAAGGGTCGTCAAGGATAAAGATCAACCCCTTGCCACGCCCGCTAAAGGCCACTATAATGCCCATGGCTTACCAATCTCACAAGGCTAGGAGGCCTTCTTGCAACCCTTTGAATTCGCCGCCCCGAAATCATTGGACGAAGCCTTAGAACTGCTGGCAAGTCCTAACGGACGGATCAGAGCCTTGGCCGGCGGCACCGACCTCATCGACCAGCTAAGAGTAGGTCGTAAGCAGGCCAGCCTGGTAATGGACATCAAGAACATCCCAGAGCTGAACCGACTGGAGTACATAGGGGACGGCCTCCATATCGGCGCTGCGGTATCCTGCACAAACGTTCACAAATTCGCCCCGGTAATGGAAAACTACACTGCTCTAGCCCAATCGGCTGGACTGGTCGGCTCGGTGCAAATCCAGAATCGGGCCGCCATCGGCGGCAACATCTGCAACGCCGCTCCGTCAGCAGACGCCATACCATCCCTCCTCATCTACGACGCCAGAGCCGTGATAGTAGGCCCCAAAGGCCAGCGAGAGATGCCTATGGAGGAGTTCTTCGTTGGGCCAGGGCAAACAGCGCTGAACGAGGACGAGATACTCATGGAAGTGGTGCTGCCCCCTCCACCAGCCAACAGCGCCAGCTACTACCTGCGCTTCATCCCCAGAGAGGAGATGGACATAGCCGTCGCAGGGGTGGGAAGCCTGGTCGTTCTGGACCCGGGCAGCGGCAAGTGCACCAGGGCTCGTATCGCCTTGGCAGCCGTCTCTCCAACGCCAACCCGAGCTAGAGATGCCGAAGCAGTCTTGGAAGGCTCCAAGATAGATGAAACGCTAATCAGAGAGGCCGGCGAGAAGGCCGTCAACCACTGCAACCCCATCGACGATGTACGTGGCACAATACAATATCGCAAAGAGCTAGTAAAGGTCCTCACCAGAAGAACGTTGGCCAAGTGTCTGGAAACGCTGAATCGTTAAACACTCAGATTGCAATACCCGATAGGTGGAACATCGTGAAAAAACTACCCATTTCATTGAACATCAACGGAGAGACCCATTACCTATTCGTGTGGCCCTGGCAGACCCTACTAAGCGCCATCAGAGACGAGGTGGGCCTCACGGGAACCAAAGAGGGCTGCGGTAATGGCAACTGCGGAAGCTGCACCGTCCTTGTAGATGGACTCTCGGTAGACTCCTGCCTAATGCTGGCGGCGGAGGCCCAAGAAAAGGAAATTGCAACGATAGAGGGGTTGGCCCAGGGCAATCAGCTTCATCCGCTGCAAAAGACCTTCATCAAGTACGGCGCCCTCCAGTGCGGTATCTGCACTCCTGGCTTCCTCATGTCCGCAAAGCACCTCCTGGACAACAACCCCAATCCCACCGAACATGAAATCAGGCTGGGCATCGCCGGCAACCTCTGCCGATGTACCGGCTACGACAAGATTGTGAGAGCCATCCAGGCCGTGGTTCAAGGCGAAAAGTAGCCAAGCTCACACTTTTGTATTAAGTCCAGCCTACCTCCGATATAGAACAAACCCAAAAGAGGGACAGTAACTCGTTCCTTTTTCACGTTTTGTTGATAGAATTGATGCCAGTGTTAAAAATTGATAATGGACACTGAGTTTGATAAACTACAATAGAACTTTCCTACGAATGCGAGGCAACCCCTGATGGAAAAGGTCTTTAACGAAACAGTAAAACTCCTTTCGGAAGGTGAACCGGTCACTCTGGCTACCGTCGTTCGCACTAAAGGCTCCACACCCCAGAAGCCAGGGGCCAAACTACTTATCCGGAAAGATGGCAGTGCCGTGGGGACACTAGGCGGCGGCTGCGTCGAAGGCGATATATGGTTTGCCGCCAAGGAGCTTATGAAAAAGGGCGGCCCAGCACAATACCGAGACTACTTCCTGAACGAAGACCTGGCCGCCAAAGACGGCCTCGTCTGCGGCGGAACCATGTACTTCCTCATCGACCCCGTTTACAAGCCCAAGTCGTATCTGCCTTACGCCGAAGAGATCTCCAACGCCTATTCAGGTGGTAAGCCAGTTGCCCTGGTCAGCCTCATCAAGCCCTCAGAAAAGGTCACGACTCCTGTGGGCACTAAGCTCTTTGTCAGAGAGGATGGCACCACCGATGGCACTCTGGGTTCCCCGGAGCTTGACTCAGAAGCTATCAAAAAATCCCTGGAATTGATGGCCTATGGCAAGAACGAGTACGTGACTACCGAAGACGGTGCAGAGTACTTCATCGAGGCGTACACAACCCCGCCTCAGTTGACTTTGATGGGGGGAGGACACGTCTCCAAGGCTATTGCCTCCGTAGCTAATACACTAGGCTTCCGCATCTTCGTCATAGACGACAGGCAGCAGTTCTCCAATAAGGAGCGCTTCCCATACGCAGCCGATACCATCGTGGCCGGCTTTGACGACGGCCTCAAACAGGTGCCGGTAAACAAGAATACCTTCATTGTTATAGCCACTCGGGGCCACCGCCTGGATGATGTCGCCCTGGAAGCAGCGGCCAAGAGCCCAGCCGAATACATTGGACTGATAGGCAGCAAGCGCAAGACCATGCTCATCTACGAAGAGCTCTTCAAGAGGGGCATACCCATTGAGCGCATCCGCCAAGTTCACGCCCCCGTCGGCCACAATATCGGGGCGCGCACACCAGAGGAGATCGCCATCAGCATATTGGCGGAGATCCTACAGTTCCGGCTGGGCGGTGATGGCAAGTCCATGAAGATGGAGAACAGCCTCATCCTCAAGGCGCAGCAGAAAGCGCAGGCCTCACCAGTCGCAACCTAGACCATGGCCAATATATCCGCCATCCTCCTCGCCGCCGGCGAGTCGACTCGCATGGGACGGCTCAAGGCCCTTCTCGACTGGCAAGGCAAGACCCTCCTGGAATGGCAAATCCAGACCTTGACCGATGCCGGAGCGGCAGAGATCATAGTCGTTCTTGGACACAGCGGTCATGAGCTAGCCCACTATGTGAAAGGTCAACGTGTCATCAGCGTCGTCAACAGCCAGTATCGTAAGGGTAAAACAACGTCAATAAAGGCTGGCCTAACTTCCGTCGACGACAAAGCAGAAGGCATACTTCTCCTGGCCGTAGACCAGCCCCGACCCTTAGACATCGTAAAGAATGTAATCAGAGAGCACGCAGATGCCAGAGCCTTAATCACGGCTCCGCGCTACGAAGGACACGGAGGTCACCCCGCCGTCTTCCATACCTCCCTTAAATCGGAGCTGGAGGCCATCTCAGAAGAAAATATGGGAATAAGACAGGTCATGTCCAAACACGAAAGCGAGGTCCACTGGATAGACGCCGACACTCCCATAGTCCGCTTGGACATCAACACACCCCAGGCCTACGAGGAAGCCAAACGACTATTCTCTCAGAGCTAACGGAGAACACTTCATGATAATACCCAGAACCATGAGCACCCAGCATCCCGACAACGCCAACCCTGCGCCCTTCTCAGGAGGCGACGGCGTTCTCAAGGGCGATGGCGAAATCGACGAGGCCCACTACGCCTATAATACCCTGGGCTGCGACGAACAGATGTGGGATTATGAAGGAAAGGCCGCCGACGCCGACGTGGTCCCAAAGCTCATTTTGCGCTACTCCGACTACTTTCACTCCCGCATCCTGGGTCGCGACAACTTCCTCACCCTCCGCCTCCCCAACCCCAACGCCGAGCACGGCATGCACAAGAAGGTAGAAGAGGCACTTCACACAATCGTCACCAGCTACGATATAGCCTCCAGCTTCTACAACTTCGATGCCCCTCCTATATTCGAGGTCATCCTGCCCTTCACAACCTCCGCAGAAGAGCTAGTATGGATCGACTCATACTACCGAGAGGTTGTCGTAGGAAAACAGCACCACAAGCTGCCCGGCGGCCTCCCTGTAAGCAAGTGGCTCGGCGAATATCACCCCGAATCCGTCAATGTCATCCCTCTCGTAGAAGATGAAGAGCGTATTATCAATGTAGACCAGCTTACAGAGAAATACGTTACCATGCTTGATCGCCCCGTTCCCTACTTGCGTGTCTTCCTGGCCCGCAGCGACCCTGCCCTCAACTACGGCCTGGTTGGCGCAGTGCTGATGTCTAAGATCGGCCTGCAACGTCTCCATAAATTGGAAAAGAAATTGAACATCCCTATCTACCCGATCATAGGCGTCGGCGGAGCGCCCTTCCGTGGCAACTTCCGCCCCTCAAGAGTCGAGCAGTCCTTGAAGGAGTATACCAGCGTTCGGACCTGGACCATCCAATCCTCCTTCAAGTACGACAACAGCCTCGACGTCGTCCAGGAGGCCGTAAACAAAATCAATAACCACAAGAAAGGCGAACCCACCCTCATAGATGAAGAGCGTGCTCTCGACCTACTGAAGCGCTCCAGACAGCGGTATCAAGAACAGGTTACTATGCTGGCCGACCTGGTGAACGTAATAGCTCCCCACGTGCCCCGACGACGCGATAGGCGCCTGCACATCGGCCTCTTCGGCTACTCCAGAGAGGCGGGCGAAGACGACAACAAGGTCAGCCTGCCCAGGGCCATTACCTTTGCCGCCGCCATGTATTCGTTGGGTATCCCGCCGGAAATCCTGGGCATGGACGTCCTAACCCAGGAAGACCTCAGCTTCTTGAGAGAAATAGCGCCTCACATACAGGAAGACCTGGCAGACGCACTTCAGTTTGCCAACGAGGACAATATCCGACGACTCTTAGGCAAAGACTCCGTATCCATGATGGGTCTCTTTATGCGAGATGTAAACAGAGAGCATAAAGCCCTCACCAACTTTATTTGTGACTGGATGGAGGAGAGGTTCAACCCAGTCCACACGCAAGAGCTAGTGGAATGGGCAGCCCAGACCAGGGGATTCTTGGGCTAGGTTCTGCTCAGCAACCCCGCGCATGGTGAACCTGTCGAACCATCACCCTGAGCGTGTTTACCCCAATTCATCGGGGCCTGTCCTCGATCCATCGGGACCTTCGGCTTGTCGGGGTCGAAGGGTCGTGGTAAACCAGTCCGATGACATGGCGCCGTCATTCTGAGGAAGCCAAGCGACTGAAGAGAATCTCATGCCTCTGTTAGCTATCGCAGCCAGAGCCGTCCTCCTAACCATACTCGTGGCGCTGATCTACCTTTCCCAAAGGTAATATGGAGAAATCTGGATTAATCTTCCGCCAAGGCCAAGACCTTCTCAAGTAATGGGAGCAGGGGAGGCAGGTCATCTTGGATCGTATTCCATACCATGCTCAAATCAACACTTTCATATTCATGGGCAAGTATGTTCCTCATACCCCGCATGTCAGACCAAGGTATCTCAGCAAAAATATCTTCCACGTCAGAAGGAATGGCCCGCGCTGCTTCCCCGATGATTAGAAAATTGCGAATGACAGCATCCACCGTCTTAGGATCATTTGAGAAATCCTCAAACGTCATACTATCGGTATATTGGAATATCTTAAGCATAGCCTCAGTAATATGCTTAAGGCGAAACTTCCACTTGCGCCCTCTAGAAGACATCGACAGCTTCCCTGAATATGTCCTCTCTTAACTCGTCCAGAACCGCGCTTCTAACCACCAAGTCAACCCTGGCCCCCTTTAAAACAGATTCCAGATATCTCCGCAAACGGGCATATTGAAACAGTCCCACAGGCCGGTCGAACTCCACCAAGATGTCCACATCACTTTTGGGTTCTGCAATATCCCAAATGACGGAACCAAAAAGAGCCAGAGAACTCACTCCAAAGCCTTTCAACTCTTCTTGGTGAGCCACCAGCGTTGCTAGTACCTCATCTCTCTTCACCAAATGCCTCCTAACCAATTGCGTGCGGCTTAAGTTCAGAAGAACTTAGTCAACACCCAATTTATCACAGCTACACCTCCACCGCTTACTAAGGCGATGGTCAGGGTTACTCTCAAATTTCTTCAAGTGCGCCAGCTGTCTTTTTCAATATCCAAGTGTTCTCCTGTGAATGACCAGGCTTATAGATCATGAAACCCTTGCAATTTCTCGGGTTGGTATTTAATTCAGTTTCAGCGCCTTCTACACTCGGCTCATCATAGGTAAATTCATACGTAACCCACAGTTTTTTGTAACACCTTAATTCGTCAGGTCGATAGTTTGGGTAATGCTTGAGGTTACCAGCCTCCCTTTACACCACACCCTGCTCCCGAAGCGCCACCACCTCCTCATGCGACATGCCCAACATACCCGTCAGCACTTCCTCGGTATGCTCGCCCAAGTCCGGTGCCACACCCCTGGCCTGACCGGGCGTTCGGGACATCTTTATCGGACTGTTTACCCCTCTCCAGGTGCCTACCCTGGGATGGGGGAACTCGACAAGCATGTTGCGATGCTTTATCTGAGGGTCGCCGACTACCTTATCGATGGTGTTCACCGGGCCGCAGGGCACCCCCACCTCGCGCAGGTCCTTTATCCACTCATCGGTTGTCTTGGTCTTGAACCTCTCGCTCAGGATAGGCTCCAGCACCCCATAGTTCTCGGAGCGGGAGTACGGAGTGGAAAAGCGAGGGTCGTCTATCAGCTTCGGCAAGTCCATGACGTTGCAGAGCAGCGTGAAGGGGTCTGGGATGGTGGAGATGCAGGCCACAACCATAAACCCGTCCTTGGTCGCAAAGGCCTGGAAGGGCGTAAACGACGGATGCCGAGACCCATATCTAGCAGGCACCTTGCCAGTCACCAGGTATCTGGTGATCGGATTCTCTAGGATCGCCGCCTGCACGTCCAGCATACTGGTGTCAATATACTGGCCCTCGCCGCTGCCCTCTCGCTCGTGCAGCGCTGCCAAGATAGCCGTCGCCGTGAACACACCGGCCATGATATCGCCTATAGAGGCGCCCACTCGAATTGGGCCGCTATCAGGTTCCCCCGTGAGGCTCATTATCCCGCTCGCGCCCTGAATGATAATGTCCAGCGCAGGCAGATTGGCATAAGGCCCAGTCTGGCCAAACCCTGATATGGACGCATACACAATCCTGGGATTCACCTTCTTGACTACGTCGTAGTCGATACCCAGCCGCTTGACGTTGCCGGGAATAAAATTCTCCAGCATCACGTCAGCCTTCTTGACCAGCTCAAATAGTATCTCCCTACCACGGTCCGTAGACACGTCCAGCGTCATGCTCTTCTTGCCACGGTTGATACTCATGAAGTAGCCGCTGTCCTGCTCAGTCCACAGAGGCGGCGTGCCTCGGACAAGGTCGCCGCGGCCTGGCCGCTCGATCTTGATAACGTTTGCGCCCAGATCCCGTAGTATCATCGAGCAGTAGGGGCCAGCCAGCACCCAGCCAAAGTCGATTACCGTAATGTCCTCTAAAGCGCCTTTCAATTCAACCTCCAAACCTTCGTGTTTTGTATGTTGCATTCCACGCTCACCCCGCTTATGGTTCGACCAGCTCACCACAAGTGATAAAGCATCTGGCGAACCATGAGCGGAATCACCATCGCAACCCTGGCTATTCTACCAGACGACACAAATCGTGGAAATAAAAGCTGTCATTTCGAGGAGTCCCAACAGTTCGGGACGACGAGGATTCTGTCGCCTCCTCCTTGCTAAGGCAACATCCCTCGTGCCACACCATTCATGGTGGGGTGCCAATAACCCTCGCCCCCTTTATGGAGGAGACACAGAGGGGGCGCCATTCCCATTACCCTGAGCTAACCCCGGTTCGCCATGTCATTCTTGAACGAAGTGAAGAATCCTTGGCACGCTCATTATTCCTACGCTTATTACTCCTCAGACTCCCTTTCGCTGGACACCACCCTCAATCGCTGCACATCAGACTCTATCCTGCCGACTAGCCCCGTTATCTGGCTGTACCCGTTGCCTATCATAGTGTAACCTCGGCTTATCTTATTCTCCAGCTCGTCCCTGATGTCCCTGGAATAACGCTCGATACCCTCCAGTGCCGACATGATACTGCCAGCGTCGATCTGTGTGGCATACTGCAAACAAAGCTGGTACAGCGATAACAGGTACGGCACGGTCATGCTGTACGACAGTATCAGCACGCTCCGACGGTATGCCTCGTACAGCCTCTGCACGCTCAGCATCCCAAACGCCGAGTCCGGCACCGCCATCAGCGCAAAATCCATCGTCTGCGACGGGTCGATGTACCTCCGAACGTTCTCCACCTGACTCATCACCCGCTTCTCCATCTCTCGGTGAAGGATGGCAGGGTCGCTGCCATTGCCGTCCGAGGCCATCTGTTCCAGCAAGTCAGACGCCGGGAACTTGCAGTCCAGAGCCAGCTTCTTCTTGTTGGGCAACACAATGGCGTACTCCACCACGCGCCCACCTATGCTCAGGTTGCACTCCACCAGCGACGTCGGTAGCTGTCGCAGCATGTCCCCTAGGATGTTCTCCCCCGTGGCCCCCTTCTTGGTCCCCGTCAGCACACCCTCGATTCGACTGGCGCTCTCCCGAAGCGCCTTCTGCGACTCCCGTTGCTCATCCAGCCGCGCCGACATCGTGGAGACCTCCTTCTCCAGTCCCTTTATATCCTCCATGAACCGCTCCCTCACCCCCGTCGCGCTCTCAGATATCTTGGCCTCCACCCCTTGCACCAGCGACTGCAACGCCGCCAGGTCACCACCATGCCTCCCGCGCTGCATCGACAGCACAACCGCCAGAACCACAAGCGGCACCACAGCCACCCCTAATACGATCACGATTGCTTCCATAGGATGCCTCCTATCTCATCACTCTGAACACCCCATTCCGGCCTCTGTTGATGTCATTCCGAGGAGTCCCAATTCCATCGGGACGACAGGAATCTTTCGCTGCCTTCCCAATACCCGCTCATACTGAGTATCCCTTTCTGTCATTCTGAGGAGTGCTAGCGACGAAGAATCCTCGGTACGCCTAACGAGTACCCGCTCACCCTGAGCTTGTCGAAGGGTTACCCTGTCATTCTGAGCGAAGCGACGAACCTTCGTAACAAATGTATTTCACTCCTATTAACCTAAGCCTTCCCTATGCGAAGCTCAATGTCAATCACTTTCTGAACGTCACGCAAGGTCCTTCGAAGTTCTCTAACGCACCATCAGGTTCCAACGTGTATAGTCAACCTCCCAAGGTAAAGCTGGAAATTCGCGCAATGTTCGGTGAATGCCAGACGTATCGAATTCAAACATATAGATATTCTTAAACATCCTTCTGGAAGAACGGTTCTTGGATTCCCAGTCTATTAGTACAAGTAGCAGCGGCCAACTAGCGTTTCGCCATCGTTCGGGTACATACCTCAAAATTTCTTCGCTGCTCTCAGATGTGGAATAGCTTACCAATACGGCAAACTTTAAGTTGCGCTTGATTTCGACGCGGTTTCGTGAATCGACATCAATATTGAGCACATGATGACATTTCAACTTTCTTAGCTCATTCTGTCCTATCACACCATTCCATTCCCACTCCACGGCAATCTCATCCCC
This sequence comes from Dehalococcoidia bacterium, assembly GCA_965249025.1. Classification (GTDB taxonomy): domain Bacteria; phylum Chloroflexota; class Dehalococcoidia; order Lucifugimonadales; family CAYTFF01. The sequence goes on from OZ252215.1 coordinate 1,262,874, forward strand.
CTGAACGCTACGCATTACAGCATCTGTTCGTCCCCCATGTTCGAAGCGTGCAACCATTCCCATCAAATCAGCGATACTTCTTACCACAATCCCAATGTGGATAGTCCAGTCTGCGCGCCTAGCGCCGGCAGCCTTCGTACCTATAGGAAAATCCTTATGCCAAAAATACTGAAATAACGCTGCAAAATCTTCAGGTGTAGCCCAATGTTCTGGAAGGGGCATAATCAACAACTCCTAAATTTTACAAGTCGTTCGCACTGACCCTTGCCTGCCCTCGATTTATCGGAGTCGAAGTGCGGCTTACCCCGACGCCTTCTCCAACGCATCAATCACCTCACCTGTCGTCGCAATGTCCGCGTAGAAGGCCATGTTCAGAAGCGACGCCTCGTGATTGGCACGCTTGGCGTTGCAGGCGTCGGAAACCACTATCACGTCGAAGTCCAGATCGCATGCAGCCCGCACAGTGGCCTCCACCCCGGAATGGGTCGCCACGCCGGCTATGATGATGGTCGTGACCCCTCCCCGACGCAGCCACTTCTCCAGCGGGGTGCCGGTGAAGGAGCTGTAGCCGCCTCCCTTGTGTATGATGGTCTCCCCAGGAGCAGGCTTGAGCTCGTCGATGACCTCTGCACCCCATGAGCCAGCCTTCCAGATGCCCAGGATGTGGGAACGTGTCCTGTGGGCGGCGTCCCAGTAGTCGTCGCGCAGCGAGTGGCCTGTGAAAAACACCGGCAGCCCGTGCCGGCGTGCCGCCTCCAGCAGTCGCACGTTATAGGCGATGACCTCCTGGTTGCTATACGCCATCTCGGAGGCCGCCGCAACATCGCGCTCTCGCTTCAGGCCGTCGTTCTGCATATCATGGACTACAAGGGCCAGCTGTGTCTTCAAAGAAAGGGAGACCATAGCTTCACGTCCTTATCGCATATAATCTGTCACGGCCTGTCTTTTATCAGACGCCGCTCTCATCGTACCGTCCTATTTCTTGCGCATCACCCAGTCAATGATGTGCTTCCATATGCTGCCCTGTTGCTGTCGCTGTAACCGCCTCTGCACGCAGTCCACGCAGGTGCAGTACGGCGGATGCGGATTCCTCTGAGCGTCTTTTTCAGTCATTCGTTTGCCTTGTCTTCATCGCAAGAATCTTCCCATGGAAACTCAGCCCACAACTCTGCGTTAAGCATTCGAGAAATTGCAAGCTCCTCATCGGTCTCGGGATGCTCTACATAACCACGACGATATCGCTCACTCAAGTCCTTTTCTTTATTTTCATCGATGCACAACTCAATCAGTACCCCATGCCACACCATAAATGGTGTGGTGCAGATTTTTTCTACCCCAGCAAAAACTCGCTCGCCCTCGCCTCGCAGTCCCTCTTCTCCGATTCATCGAAAGGCTCATAGGTAGAGGCAAGTTCCACGTTCTCTCGGATCCTGGACGCATATCGTGCGCCTGGAATAGCCACCGATATGTCAGGATTGGACAACACGTACCTGAGGAGCATAGCTGGTGTCAGCGAAACGCCCTGTCCCTGGGACTTTATCCTGGTCCTCAAGCTGCTCATCCTTCCGGACCCACCCAGCGGCCTCATTACAATCACCCCGACGTCCTTTTCCTTGGCCAGGGTTATAAGCTCCTCGGCCTCGCGATAGAAGGCGGAGTACTCCAGCATCACCGTATCGAACTCGCCGCAGGTTATGGCCTTTTCCAGGACCTCCAGGCTGTGAGAGGAAACACCTATGTATCCTATCAGGCCACGAAACTGGGCGATCTTCAAGCCCTCCAGCGCGCCGCCCTCCTGCATCACCTGCTCCCAAGCCTCCAGCGACGAGACATCGTGCAGTTGGTAGAGGTCTATCTTGTCGACGCCCAGCATCTTCAGGCTTCTGTCGACCTCATACTGACTCCCATCCCTGGTGCGATTGAAGGTCTTGGTCGCTACGTAGAAGTCCTTGCCCCCTCTCTCCCTTATGACTTGGCCGATGAGATATTCGCTGTCGTCGTACTCTCTCGCCGTGTCGATGAAGCTTATGCCCAGGTCCAGAACTGCGCAAAGGGTCTCTCCGCCTTCCTTCGACTGAGGCGTGTCCATTGCGCCCAGGCCAAGCTCCGTCACCATCAGATCGGTCTTCCCCAGCCTGCGTTTCTTGAGCTCCACCATTACCCTCTCCTGCCATCTCCTAGCAACGATGGTTTTAGTCCGTCTATCAGGCCTTACGTCCTATTGCTATAAAAACCTTCTACCACCCAGTGTCTAAAGAGGCATCTCTTATACCCCACCATTCATGGTGGGGTGCCCACTTCCCAATACCCGCTCATACTTCGACTGGCTCAGTATGAGGCCGAAATCCATGCCCTGCTCTTTGTGCCACCATGAGCGAGTAAACGCACTGACAGTCGCTGTTACAGCACTGTTTAACAAGTAGCATCCATGCCTTGCAGGTATTCCATAATGGCGAACGGCTACTTCCATCTACACACAAAATGGATATGCTGCCCGAGAGACGCAAACGGCTCTTGCTTACGGAACTCTATTTCAGCCCAAACAAGCTCCTCCAATTTGCCGGATTTTCTGAGTGGTTCGGGTAAATGGTCATGAAATATCCGAATCCCTGCCCTCGACAGGACGCGTAGACCAGATTTTACGAGCCATGACTGAACTTCGTCTGGATCCAAGGGTATAGGGCTTTGTGAATCTGCGGAGTTTGAGTTTTTCTCAAATGCGCCGAGAAAATCTCCTCTCAGAATGCGTTTAAGGATTGCAGCATTGCGATTGTAGAACATCAGCGATAGATACCCATCAGGTCTCAAGAGCGGCAGAATGTCACTTATCGTTTCTTTAGGTTCTGCCAGCCATTCAAGAATCGCATGGCAGATGACCACATCGAACTGCCCGATGACCCTCTCTCGCAACTCTTGAGCTTTTGCTTGCACAAACTGTACAGCATCAGTTAGGCCTGCTTCCTTTATGGAGGCGCGAGCCTTTTCCAACATGTCATGCGAAGGATCGCACAAGGTCACCTCATGACTCAATTCAGCCACCCTCCTGGCAATTTGCCCCATGCCAGCCCCGATGTCGATGACCCGTAGCCCACCGTCACTAAGAACAGGAATCTCGGTACACATATCGTGCCACAAGACGTGTAAACGAACGTCCCCTTTCGTCGTACCATAGATTTCCTGGGCGAACGTGTCTGCAATCCTGTCGAAGATTATGTCGGTTCTATCGCTCATAGTGACTATCCTACTCGCACCCCACCATTATTCTATAGCTCTCCCTCCATCGCCCACCATCACACCAAGCCGCCGCCTTCTTGCTAAGGCAGCATCCCTCATGCCACACCTTTTAAGGTGTGGTGCCCACTTCCTGACCGCTCGTGGTGAGCCAGTCGAACCACAGCGGGCCTCACCTACCCGCACACCGCCCCCTCCGCCGCCGATGACACCAGCTTGGCGTACTTCGCCAACGCCCCCCACGTGTACTTCGGCGATGGCGCTGACCACTCCTTTAGCCGCTTCTCAATCTCCTCATCCGACAAATCCACATGCAAACGTCGATTCACCGCGTCCACAGTTACCACATCGCCGTCCTGCAAAATGGCAATCGCCCCGCCGACCGCCGCCTCCGGGGCCACGTGGCCCACCATCATCCCGTGGGTAGCGCCGGAGAACCGTCCATCCGTTATCAGCGCCACCTGGTCGCCTATACCATGTCCCTGTATCGCCGACGTTACCGCCAGCATCTCCCTCATGCCAGGGCCACCCTTAGGCCCCTCGTACCGTATCACCACCACGTCGCCCGCCTTTACCTGACGCTTCGCCGCCGCCTCGAAGGCCAACTCCTCGCTATCGAACACCCGCGCAGGGCCGGTGTGTTGCCTGCTTTTACTCCCAGCCACCTTGATGACTGCTCCCTCCTTAGCCAGGTTGCCCTTCAGTATCACCATCGTCCCCGTTGAGTTGATAGGCGACTCCACAGAACTGACAACGTCCTGGTCAGGATACGGTCCAAACTGCTTCAAGTTCTCATCCACCGTCTTGCCGGAAACTGTAAGGCAGTCGCCATGAAGCAGCCCAGCCTCCAGTAGCCTCTGCATCACCAGCGGCACACCGCCCACCTGGTCAAGCTCATACATCACGTACCGACCGCCCGGCGTCATGTTGGCTATGTGGGGTGTCCTATCGCTGATTCGATTGAAGTCGTCTATCTTCAGGTCGACCCCCGCTTCCCTGGCGATGGCCAGCAGGTGCAGCACCGAGTTGGTCGACCCGCCCATGGCCACCACCACGGCGATGGCGTTCTCGAAAGCATTCTTGGTCATAATATCCCTGGGCAATATGCTCTTATCCAGCAGGTTCATGACTGTCCGACCCGACTCCGCCGACGCCTCCGACCTTCTCGGATCGATGGCCGTTATCGACGCAGTCCCAGGCAGCATCATTCCCAGCGCCTCAATGGCCGACGCCATGGTGTTGGCAGTGAACAGCCCTCCACACGACCCCTCTCCTGGGCAGGCGCAGTGCTCCAGCTCGTAAAGCTCTTCGTCCGTCATCCGACCCGCCGACCGAGCGCCCACCGCCTCGAAGACCGTCTGTATAGTTACCACCTTGCCCTTGAACTTACCCGGCATTATCGACCCGCCATATATGAACACCGCAGGCAGGTTCATCCGAGCTATGGCCATTAGCGTCCCTGGCAGGCTTTTGTCGCACCCCGCCAGCGTGACCAGCCCATCAAAGGCCTGCGCCCTCGCCATAAGCTCTATCGAGTCCGCTATTATCTCCCGGCTCACCAGCGACGCCTTCATCCCCTGGTGCCCCATGGCGATGGCGTCGCTCACAGCAATCGTCCCAAACTCCTGAGTCGACCCCTTGGCCTCCCTAACGCCTCTTCTCACATCCTTGGCCAGCCGATACAGGTTCAGATTGCACGGCGTCACCTCGTTCCACGTGCTCGCAATGCCAATAATCGGCCGATAGATCTCCTCATCCGTCATGCCCGTCGCAAGCAACATCGAACGATGGGGAGCGCGTTCAAACCCCTTCTTTATCACGTCAGATCGCATCAAACACCTCTTCTTTTAGCTTCAGATTGCCCCCATTATACCCAAAACCACCCTCCCTGACACTCGCCAACTGTTCCCCGCCCACCCTGAGCTTGTCGAAGGGCTATTCTGTCATTATTCATCCCCATCCTAACCTTCCCCTTTGACAGGGGAAGGGACAAATCCTCGCCCCCTCGCATGGGGGAGACCTGCCTGTCCTCGATCTATCGGAACCATCGACTTGTCGGGGTCGAAGGGCCGAGCGGAATCCCTCTCCTCTCATTCTGGGCAGCACAACTCGTCGGAGGACGAATAACCCTAACCCCATTTGCCCTGCCATTCCCTCTGCCCCTTCTGTCATTCTTGGTACGTAGAATATCTTTCCGTGCCTCGGTGCGCCTTGTTCCTTCATCCTGATCCCGACTCATCGGGAGAAACATCTGGGGAGAAGTAGCCCCCCATGTGGTAACATCTTCCTGTGAAAGGAGGGCGACATGAAGAATCCCAAATACATCGATGTCCACGGGACCAGAACTAGATACTTCGAAGCAGGACAAGGGGAGCCTCTGCTTCTGGTTCATGGTTCGGCCTTCGGAGAGGCGGACTCTAGTGCTGACGAGTGGGAGCCGGTGTTCGATAGATTCTCTCAGTCCTTCCACGTCTTCGCCATCGACAAAATCGGCCAGGGCTATACCGACAACCCCAGAAACGATTCAGAGTACCTGATAGGCGCTACAGTCGACCATGCGTCCAATTTTCTCAAGGCACTGGGAATAGAGCGCTGTCACGTCGTAGGCCATTCGAGAGGTGGATATACCACATGTCGTATGGCTCTCGAGCAGCCAGAACTGGTTAAGGGTCTCGTAATCGTGGATAGCGGTACCCTCATGGGGCCCAGTGACGACTTCTACGATAACCTAATCGGTGAGGCCTCCCGGATTCAGGACACTAAAGAGCGGTACAGGTTCCTGATCATTGCCAATTCCTTCCGAGAAAACCACATAACCGAGGCCTGGCTAGACACAATCCTGGAACTCATCAAGCTACCTAAAATGATGGAGGCGGCGTCAAAAATGGGTCCTGGCCCAATGCCAGGAAGCGGCAGTACAAACTCTAAGGCAGGAGTAGGTTCGATGTTTTTGGAAGACATCGTAGCCCGCCGAGAAGAGACCCATCAATGGATCAAGGCCGGCGATCTGAAGGTGCCAACCCTAGTTATCTGGGGCTACAACGACCCCTCCGCCCCAATCAACCGCCAGGGAATTGACGCAATGAATCTGATTCTGCCAAACACCCCAAACTCCCGAATGCACATAATAAACGAGGCTGGCCACTTTTGCTTTAGAGAACAACCTGCGGAATTCGTTGCCACAGTGACAGCCTTTATCCAGTCCCTTTAACCAATCGCCCTCGTATTGAGCATTTGCTCTGTCATTCTTGAGAGATCCCAACGGGACGACCGAAGAATCCTTGGTTCCATCTGTTCCCCGCTCACCCTGAGCTTGTCGAAGGGCTATTCTGTCATTCCGAGAAACGCAGTGACGAGAAATCTGTCGTCCGCCTATTCTGTCATTATTCATCCCCATCCTAACCTTCCCCTGTCAAAGGGGAAGGGACAAATCCTCGCCCCCTTTACGGGGGAGAGCCTGTCCTGAGCGAAGCCGAAGAATCAGAGAGGGAGTTAAAAGCGAATGTCCAGTCCCGACAAGTCTCGTTTGGCAGGGATTTCTCAGTTCCCATCGCCACTGGCCAAAGGTAAAAAAGCAGGAAGGTTGGGTCCCGATGTGTCGGGACCCCGGGGAGCACGAGGGGTGCCCCCTTTGCTCTAAAACGTTCCAGGGGGGATAGGGTGGGAAACAGAGGCAGGCCTTTAACTGAGCGGCAGGCATGTGGGTCCAGGGCGAGCCCTGGTGGGCGGAGCAATCAGGTCTGTTATCATAGCCCTGACAACATCCCCAAGAAAGGAGAGTCCCATGATTACCTTATACGTAGAGCACATCATCAAAGAAGGCCACGAAAAAGAGGCTATGGCCATCGTCGAGATGGTCACAGGCTACACGAGGAACAAGCAAGGCCTTATCTTCCGGCAGGTCCTCCGCTCCCAGGAGAACCCTAGAAAACTCAACACCATCGCCTCATGGCACTCCATGGAAGACTTCCAGAACTACCGAAACTCGCGGCCTCCTCGCACCCAGAAAGACGTCGACGAAGAGATGAAGCACTTCAACGTAATGACAGTCGAAATGTTCGACGTTGAGGACTCCCTGAACCTCTAGGCTCAAGCCATAACTTACTCACACGCCCAATACTAACGTCTACAGGAAAGGCCAGAGAACCTGGGTTCTCCGGCAGGGAGCACGAGGGATGTGCCCTCGTTTCTAACGTTTCGAGGGCGGGACAGGGTGGGAGAAATACATCTGCTTTTTGAGGTAACACCCATGCAAATTCTCGTCATTCAGGACCAGGTAGCCGACCACCACTGCTGGGGCTGCGGCGCCCTCAATAAAGACGGCCTTCACATCAAGAGCTACTGGGGCGGCTCCCAGGCCACCTGCACCTGGCAGCCAGACCCTCGCTTCACCGCAGGCCCGGCCAAAGTCCTCCACGGCGGCGTCATCTGCACCATTTCCCAGTGCCACAGCCTGGCCACCGCCGTCGCCCACAGCTACCAGCAGGCAAACCGGCCCATCGGCTCCGAACCCCTCATACGCTACGTTCCTGGCGGCATCCAGGTCGTCTACCGCAAGCCCGTCCCTATCCACGAAACCGTCACCCTACGCGCCCGTGTCACCAACACCGACGACAAAAAGGCCATCGTCGCCTGCTCCCTCTACGTCGGTGATGAAGAGTACGTCGTCGGAGAAGTCGTGGCCGTGCGCATGCCCCCCGACTGGCTGCAGGAGCGATAGCCCTCACATCTGTACCGCTAATGCAGAGGAGCGCCACGACCCCCATCTGTATCTTCCCCCTAACAGGAGGGAAGAGGCTCTACTTTCGCCTTTAAGCTAATCGCAGCGCCTCCAAGCCGCACCATTCATAGTGCGGTGCCAAACCCGTCTGCCTTTACCTTAGCGGCAGCGGCTCGGGTGCAGGGTGAACCCTGCCTAAGGATGACAACCAGTCCTCCCTTGCCCTACAATAGTGCCCGACACATTCCAGACGTAGGAGGCGTCCCGCATGCCCAAACCCAAGGTCTTCGTGACTCGACGCATGGCCCAAGAAGCCTTATACCTCATCGCAAAAGAGACCGAAATGAGGCTCTGGGAGGACGAGTCGCCCCCTCCCCACGAAGTGCTTCGCAAAGAGGCCAGAGAAGCAGATGGCCTCGTGACTCTAATAGAAGACAAGGTCAACAAGGAGTTGTTCGCAGACGCCCCTAACCTCAAGGTAGTCAGCCAGATGGCCGTCGGCTTCGATAACATAGACGTCGCCGAGGCCACTAAGAGAGCCATACCAGTGGGCCATACTCCAGGCGTCCTCACTAAGACCGTGGCCGACTTCACCTTCGGCCTCATGTTGGCCGCCGCCCGACGCATCGTAGAGGCCGACAAGTTTACACGACAGGGAATGTGGAAGCACTGGCACCCCATGGCCTTCCTCGGCGCCGACGTCTACCAGGCCACCCTGGGCCTCATTGGTCTCGGCGGCGTTGGCCTGGAGGTCGCCAAGCGAGCCAACGGCTTCGACATGAAGGTCATCTATTACGATATCTTTCGCAGAGAAGACCAGGAGAAGGAGCTAGGCATCGCCTTCAAGCCAGATGTCGCCTCAGTCCTTAGGGAGGCCGACTTCGTCTCGCTGCACACGCCTCTTACCCAGGAGACCCATCACCTTATTAACAAACAGGCGTTGGAGATGATGAAGCCAACAGCCATCCTGATCAACACATCTCGCGGCCCAGTCATTGACCAAAAGGCCCTCTATCAAGCCCTCAAGAACGACGTAATAGCCGCCGCCGCTCTAGACGTTTCGGAGCCAGAACCCATAGAACCCAATGACCCCCTTCTGAATTTGGACAACCTTGTAATCGTGCCTCACATAGCCAGCGCCAGCGTCGTCACCCGCACCAAGATGGCTATGATGGCGGCAGAGAATCTACTGGCCGGTCTGAGAGGAGAGATTCCGCCTCACTGCGTAAACATCAAAGACCTAAAGAAATAAGAAGGGTGTCCTGGTTACTAACATACGAGGGTGGGATGATCGAGGTTTGTTGTCACAATATGGACCAAAAGAAGACTTCATGCGCAAAGCTGATCTACTCTAGGGACTAACTCTACTCCGGCTCCATAGCAATCACGTTTATCTTATCGATGAATCGTTGGAACCTCGCCTTCAGCGGATCTGGCGATTCTGTAGCCAGCGCTGCCAGTCGCTTCCGCTCATCGTATATAACGTTCAGGCACTTCTGTATCATCTGATTTAGACCGGTCAGTTGATTATTGGCCGACCCCAACGCTTCATTTTTTACGCTCAGTTCTTTATTGGCTTCCTCCACCTCCAAGGCCAACTGTCTCTCCTTCCCGCGAGCCACGGCCTCATACAATATGGTCATCGAGGCCCCCATCAGCAGAATAAAGCCAACCATTTAGGTCCCGTATCTCATCTGGCCTCGGCTCTCGACCAAATATGTAGGGCGTGAGTATGAATGGAATAGACGCTATCGCGGTGAGGACCACAGCTGTCATGCCACCCTTTATACGGAACACCAGAGCAGCATAAACCACTATGAACAGGAACTCCGCCTCATGCAAAACGTGTAATCTAAAGTACGGCAGGCTTCCAAAGATATCACGAAGGGCCGGAATATATGTGGCGTAGTGCAGGGATAGATGCGCCGCCAGGGCGAAAGTAATGATTGCGCCATGAGTTTTACGAAATCGTGGTTCACTTAGAAAAGTAGGTAAATTCAGAAAGCATAGTTCTCCCTACTAGCTGTTTAATAGCAGCTAGTCGCGATGATTTCAGTCCATAAATTACAACATACGAGAAATCCCGAGAAATCCATCGGAATAGTTTTGTGACTTAAGTATTCACATTGAGTATACAACACACAAAGCTTAGGCCGTCAATTAGCAGCATCGCTCAACTGATGAGCCGAATATACGCAGCCTCCGTCTCAGCGGAAGGTTGCGTGCCCAACTCCTTCTCCAGAATGCTCCTTAACCTGTGGTACGCCTCAATAGCCTTAGCCCGGTTTCCCATGGCAGCATAGGACTGCATTAGCAGCCGGTGACCACTCTCCCGAAAAGAGTCTCTCTCCACCGATTCAATCGCCGTCTCCAACGCTAGCACAGGGTCTCCCATTGCAAGCCACATATGCGAAAGGCACTCCAGAGCCCTTAGTAGCTGCCTCTCCAACTTCCTCCGTTGAAACTCAACCCATTCATTCTCAATCCCAGATAAGAACGGTCGCCTTGCTATGGAAACAGCCATAGTAGCCGGGCCCAAGATTCGCTGAAAGTCTCCCGCTTTTAACGCCGCCTCTGCCCTATCGATGGCGGATACGCCCGCCTCGAAGTCTATCCATGTATCGACCGGAAGAATGATCTGATAAAGGCCAGTTCCTCCAATAAGAGATGTGCCGAGGGAAGCGAAAGGCCCAGATGACATAAGCCGCTTTATCCTGCTTAGCAGAACGCTTAGAGCAACCTCCCAGGAGTTTGCCACCTCTCCGGGCCATATCAGGTTAACTAATTCATCTTTTTGAACATGTCGCACCCGCTCAATGACCAAATAGGCAAAGGCCAGCCACCCCTGCTTCCCTTTGAACTGGCCCTCTCTTACCACCACCTCCCCATCCACCTCTACGACGACACGCCCTGTAAGATATATTCTGACTCTCATAGCTTGTCAAGAATATACCAAAGTTACGCCAAACTTGTCCGCTATTCTGAGATGCATATTATCAAAGGAGGCTTGAAATGGCCAAAGTAGTGAACTGCCCTTGCGGTGCCGTTATCAGAGGAGAGAACGACGACGAGATAGTGGCCAACGTTCAGAAGCACGGTAAAGAAGTACACCAACAGGAGGCTAGTAGAGAAGAAGTCCTGGCCATGGCACAGCCAGATTAAGGGCCAGGGAAGTAATATAGGCGCACCCTAGATGAAGGTCTTCTCAGGGTGCGCCCCTTCAATCTAGAATCCTATAGTATAGAAGCACGCCCTTACCCCCACCACCTGTAGAAATGGTTCAGAGGCCCGTGGCCCTGGCCCATAGGGAAGGCTCGGCGAATAGCCTCCGTGACGTACTCCTTTGCCTGAGCAATCGCATCATCAAGCGGCAGACCCTTAGCCAGTCCCGCCGCTATCGCCGAGGCGAATGTGCAGCCGGTGCCGTGGGTGCTGGTAGTCTCTATTCTGGGCGCGCTGAACTCCTTGAATTCGTTACCGTCGTAGAAGGTGTCAATCGCTGGCCCCTTCAGATGCCCGCCCTTTACCACCGCGCTGCTGGCTCCCATCTCAACAATTTCCAGGGCCGCCTCTCTAGCGTCATCGAGAGAGGCTATCCTTCGCCCCGTAATGACCTCAGCCTCACCGATATTAGGAGTAATCACCAAGGCAAGGGGCAGCAACTCGCTACGCAGTGCATCTACCGCCTCCTCTTGAAGAAGTCGGTCACCGCCCTTTGCGACCATCACAGGGTCTACCACAAGATTAGCAATCCCGTATTTCTTTACCTTCTCGGCCACCACTTGAATGATCGTGGAGTTGGACAGCATACCTGTCTTCACAGCATCGGCGCCTATGTCCCCCATAATCGCATCGATCTGGGCTGCCACCAGCCTATGAGGTAGCTCCAGAACGTCGGCCACATGCAGGGTATCCTGAGCAGTGATGGCCGTAATCGCAGACGTGCCGTACACACCAAGGGCAGCGAAGGTCTTCAGGTCCACCTGAATACCGGCCCCACCCCCAGAATCGGAGCCTGCTATGGTCATAGCACGGGGTGCGTTCCTCATTTGCTGTCACCCTTCCTTATTCTCTCCGAGCGCTTCTTAATAGTCTCCAAAAGTAGCCGTACGCTCCTCCCGCCGACCCGCATCTTGCGGCGTCTTTTGCGTTTATCTTCCCTGCGTTCTCCCTTGGTCTTATCTTCGTCCATTATGTCAACTGCTCGCACCCATCCAAGGCAGCGTACATGGCCAGCTACCTATCAGGCCACCTTTCACCACTGTAAGCCATCTCCCAGAAAAGATACTCATACCGCAACGTCGTCCGAAATATCTGAGATAGACGATGCCTCCCCTCTTCTATCTTAGCACCGTCCAACCAGCCCTTTATCCAGGCCACAAATTCCCCTAGCGCATCTGGAGAATGAATATCTATCCACTCCTGGTACACTGTATCCTTCGGGCGCTTGCCCTGCTTTACCAGCCTAGAGGCCCAGTCCAGATAAGTCTCCTCGGTCACGTATAGAGCGATTAAGATATCTTCAAAGCTACCTTCGTAGGCCAGGTGCACCAAGAAATCACCGAAGGCCCGAGTCGTAGGGGTCGGCTGCGCCCTCTCGTACTCTTCCCTGGCGACTCCCAACTCCCTGAAGACCCGCTGGAACAGGCTGTCCTCAGAGGTCAAGAGCACATGAAGAAAGCCATCGAGTTTGTTGCCCGTCTTCAGGTCGGGCGCTTTGGCTATTGCCAGAGAAACCACCTTAACCAGCTCCCCGACGAATAGGTAGTCCTGAATAAAGTAGCGGCGGAATTTTTCTAATGGCAAGGTTCCCTCCCCAAGCTCCTGAACGAAGGCGTGCCCTACCATTCTTTCCCACAAAGAGCGATACCGATTACGAAAATCATCCGTCACGTTCATGTGCTTATCTTCCTTAGACATGCAGGCCCCGATTTTCCGAGAGGCACAAATTGGTGAAGTATCGATTCAATTTACATCCCTCAAGAGTATAACAAGACTCCCAACTACCTTACTTCACTCCCTCGACAAACTGGTTCGTGAAGGCCTTGGAAGTATCCACATCCTTAGAAAGGATGTCATTGGCTTTCATCCAACCGGCTACCTGGCTCCACTTTTGGTCGGTTTGCCAACCAAACCTGACATCGCCTTCCTTCCACAGGGGTGCCAGAAGCTCAACTCCGGGTCGCTCTATATCGGCATTCACCTCAGGATGAGCTCTCAGCAGAACATCAACGGCCGCTTGAGGGTCGCGGACTGCCTCGTCGTAGCCCTTAACAATTGCCCTGAGAAACCCCTGTACCTGTTCGGGATCCTCCTTCAGCTTTCTTTCACTAGTTACAAGCACCAGTTCATAAAAATCGGGTAGCCCCCACTCCTCCAACCGCATGATATTGACAGGATATCCCTGAAGCTCCGCGGAAATAGACTCGTGCACCCAGTAGGCACCCAAGATAGCATCCACCCTCTTCCCGATCAGCACCGGCACCAAATCAAAACCTATGTTGACTAGCGTAACGTCGTCTATGCTTATTCCGTCATTCTCAAGCATCGTCCTTAACATCGCCGTGTCGGAAGGAAGCCCCGGATAACCGATTGTTTTGCCCTTCAACTCCCTCGGACGGACGATTCCCGACTCCTTCAATGTCATCACCGAGTTCAACGGATGCTGTACCAAGGCTGCTATAGACACCACAGGAACTCCCTGCTCCCTGGCCAGCAATACCTCCACTTGGTAACTGATGCCAAAGTCGTCCCTCCCTGCAGCAACGGTTTGGAGAACTGTTGCCGGGTCTGCCGGAGTGTAAATATTCACGTCCAGCCCCTCATCCTCAAAGTAGCCCTTCTCTATGGCGACAAACATGCCGCTGTGGTTTGACCAAGGAAACCAATCAAGCGCCATATTCACCCCAGTGGTGTCACCGCCTTTTCCACCACACGATACCGCTAGCGCAGTGATTGAGATTCCAGCAAATATCGTCCAAAACCAACGCCAAAACCTGTTCTTCATACTCTCAAATTCCTTTCTATCTCTATTGCGCGACTTGCCTCATGTCGTTTATTGCCACACCTTACGATTTCTTTCGGTGCGGTGCCACGGTAGCAACGATTTTTCCAAAGCAGCCACCCCTATAAATAGCACTATGCCCATTAAAGAAAGCAGCACGATCGCCGCGAAGACACGAGCCGTTAGAAACTCGGGCCCCGATATCCGCATCAAGTGGCCAAGTCCAGCCCTTGCTCCCACCCACTCCCCCACCACTGCGCCGATGACACTGACCACTATCGCCACCTTTGTTCCAGAGAAAAGATATGGCAACGAGGTGGGTATCTGGACTTTGACAAAGGTCTGCCACCTCTTTGCTCCCAACGTGCTCATCATGTTTATCGTCTCTACGTCAACGGATTTCATTCCGTCTACCATGTTCACCACTATTGGGAAAAAGGAAATCAAGGCAACTACAATGACCTTAGATGTCATCTCCGGCCCCACCCAGATCAGCAAAAGGGGCGCTATGGCTATGATAGGAATAGTCTGGGAGGCAATCACGAAGGGATATACAGAGCGCTCCACCACCCTGGAGTATCCAATGCCCATCGCAAGCAACACACCCACGAACAGAGCCACAACAAACCCCAACAGCACCTCCTTCAAAGTCACCCACGCGTGCTCCGCCAAAAGTTCACGCCTGTTCACCAGCTCTTCAGCAATTCTCCATGGACTAGGCAAAAGCCACTTGGGCACTTCTAATGTCGTTACCAGTAGCTGCCATAGAGCTAACGCAAATAGGATGATGATCGCAGGCAGCGCCCACCTTGACCACCTGGAAGCCAAGAAGCTATAGCCCCTCTTCATGACACGCATCCACCCTTTCACAATTCCTATTCCCTTTTTTCAGTAGGCTTCTCTGGTGCTTTCATATCCTCCCGATATATAGCAGCCATAACTTTTGCCTTCATCTCCACAAATTCTGGGCTAGTAATCATGTCATTGAGTCGAGGTCGCGGCAGGTCTACTGGAAACTCCAGCTTCACCTGGCCTGGTCTCGACGTAAGAATATACACTCTATCGGACATAAGTATCGCTTCATCAACGTCATGGGTAACCAAAATCACCGTCTTCCTAAAGTCGTCCCAGATATGAAGCAGCCACTCCTGCATCTGTATTCGAGTAAGCGCATCTAGAGACCCAAATGGCTCATCCAGCAAAATGACCGATTGGTCTACCAGGACGGTGCGTAGAAAAGCCGCACGCTGACGCATACCCCCAGACAACGCCCAAGGATAGCTCGTCTCAAACCCGTTGAGTCCAAACTGCTCCATCAAGGCTCCCGCTCTTCGCCTCGCCACGCCACGACTTACGCCCCGAACCTCAAGGCCAAGGATGGCATTATCCAAAACATTACGCCACGGCAACAAGAGGTCCTTTTGGTGCATGTAACCAATCTGTCCCAGACGATCGGCAGCGGGCCTACCATCTAAAAGAATTGACCCCTCGTTAGGTTCCTCCAGGCCGGCAATTATGTTAAGAAGAGTGCTCTTGCCACACCCGCTTGGCCCTACCACGCTTACAAATTCACCCTGTCCAGCATAGAACTCAGTTAGCCGAAGCACAGGTAAAGTCAATTCATCCATAGTAAAGGACTTCACGATATTCACCAGCTTAACCTTCGGCGGCAAACTAGCGTGCTCTCCAATGTCCATTGATGCAGCCTTCATCGAACCGCAAAGTCTAAACGAGAAACCGCCCCGATGCATCGGGGCGGTTCAATCTTGCCTCTAGGCTAAAACCGTATCCCTCCGCTGGCATTACCCAGATCAGGTTCAAGGGGTCGGCAACATTATGGGATTGCCCTCTCAGCCTGGCTCGCCAAGCTCCCCCTGGGACATATATTCTCTTTTCAGGTCAAGTCTGAGTGTAATTGACAGTCACCTGGGTGTCAAGAGAACCCATGCCGCAAATATCGCCATGATGCAACTGCAAAAGACCCCACATAAATAGTGGTTGTCAAAATTCCTTCCATAGCTTAACATCCTATACAGCATCAGTTACAGCATCAGTTGATGCAAAGTGCCCAAATGATACAAAGGGCTCTGTCTAACCGTCTCGCATCAGTACCTAGTTGTGGAAGAGAGCGTCATAATCAGCCGCTCGTGGTGAGCGGGGTTGGAGCGGGCCTTGTGTACGCTGATTTACGAAACTGAGCACTAGACATTGTTTTTTGTCAGGAGGATTCTTTCACGTTTGTATGACACAATAGTGATAGGCGCTGGACCCGCCGGCAACAACGCCGCCTATCGATTGGCCAACTTAGGGTATAAGGTGGCCGTTCTCGATTGGAGGCATAAGCTCGGAGATAAGCTTTGCACTGGCATCATAGGCAGGGAATGCCTGAATAGGTTCCCTGTCGACAATCCGATAATCTACAGAGAAGCTAGCTCGGCAAGGTTCTTCCCTCCTTCCGGGGACAGCCTCCATGTAGCCAAGAAAGGTACCCAGGCTTACATAATTGACAGGGTGGCCTACGTTGGCTCATTGGCAAGAAAGGCGGAGATGGCGGGAGCCTAATACTTCACTGGCCATCGGGTCACCCAGGCCTACCTGGATAACGGCGATGTGACCATCCATAGCACCAACGGTGAAAGCCCCCATATCTTCAAGGCAAAAGCAGTCGTCGTGGCCACAGGCTTCGCTTCCAGCGTCCCAAAGCGACTCGGCCTGGGCACCGTGGGCGACTACGTAACTGGGGCTCAAGCAGAGGTGGCAATTCGAGATGTAGATGAGATACAGGTCTATTTCGGCGATGAAGTCGCTCCTGGATTCTTCGCATGGCTCGTCCACACATCCTTAGACAAGGCCCTTCTGGGCCTCTTATGCCGCCGAAATGCCAACCTCCATCTGACAGCGCTGATCTCTAAACTAAAGGCAGACGGCAAAGTGCATCATCTAATCAAGGAGCCAAAACGGTGGGGCATACCCTTACGCCCACTGCCAAAAACCTACGGGCCTAGAGTGCTAGCAGTGAGCGATGCTGCAGGGCAGACCAAGCCCACCACCGGCGGTGGCATTTTCTACGCTCTCCTCTCCGCAGACATCGCCGTCGACACCCTTCATAAGGCATTCCAGGCCAACGACCTATCTGGCTCTATGCTCAGCCGCTATGAAAAAGAATGGAAAGCCGCCCTGGCAAAGGAACTCCGTATCGGATACTACGCCCGACGCCTCTATGAAAAGTTGAATGACCATCAGATAGAACAACTGCTAAGAACAGTGACCAGCAACGGAATCCACCACGAGCTTATCAACGACCCACAGTTGTCCTTCGACTGGCACGGTCAGCTCATCATGAAGGCCATGAAATTCAAAATCCTAAGCAAGCTGATTCGATCAATAAATCCCATAACTGCAGCGCTGAAGTCCTACGCCAGCAAGTTCTAGCAATCCTCTAAATGCCTAACAGTGCCAAGCCATCCTATCCCTATATTTCTACTTAACCCAATTGTAAGTTTCGGCATAGCTAAACAGTGTAAACCCCGTAAAAGCAAAGCGCCTTTACCACGTAAAGATATTCTACGTGGTTTACCTGGTAATCAGGAACGGAGATGTGTGGTATAAGGAAGGTACAGGGAACCTGGGTTCCCTGTCGGGGGTTGGAGGGGGTGTCCCCCTCCCTTTTAAAAGATTACGAGGGTGGGCGGGTGGGAAAGAACACCTTGTGCTTTTACCATGTAGAGTTCCCTTACGTGGGTTACCTCACACACAGAAAACGTCGGTTTATTTTGTTGATGACTATCATCGGGAAAAGTAATCACTAAGGAACCCCCGCACACGGGGTTACTTAACCACCCACCTCCGTTAGACACTGATCCAAGATGTCTAAGGCCTCATCCATCTCCTCAATGGTTATCGTCAGTGGCGGCGTCAACGTGATAATGTTGCCCATACTCAGTTTGAAGTTTAGCCCCTTGTCCAGTGCTCTATACATCACCTCTTCCGCCTCATCACTGGCGCGCTCCTTCGTCTCCCTATCTTTCACAAGCTCCATACCCATGAGAAGCCCTATCCCTCGCACGTCGCCAATCGACTTGTGCCTTTGCATCATCGCCTTCATTTGGTCAATGGCGTACGCTCCAACCCTGGCGGCGTTATCTACAAGGCCCTCCTCCTCGATGTATTCGATAGCAGCGAGAGCGGCTGCAGACCCCACCGGACTCTTCTCATGTGTGTAATGTCCAAGGGCACCGTTCGCCGCAACATCCAACCCCTCTCTGGCTATGAGGGCCGCCATCGGGAATATTCCCCCGCCAAGCCCCTTGCCAATCACTATCATATCCGGCACAACATCGTAATGCTCACTGGTAAACATCTTGCCTGTTCTCCCCAGACAGTGGGGTATCTCATCGAATATCAGCAGAGCGCCGTGCTTGTCGCAGGCTGCTCGGATAGCCTCCCAATAGCCCTTGGGAGGGACATAGGGTGTGCTCCGAACAGGCTCCGCTATTACAGCCCCCACATCTCCCTCCTTCTCCAAGACGTACTCTACGTAGTTAGCGCATTTCAGGTCACACTGATCTGGGCCGCCACAACCCCAAAGGCAACGATACGAGTCCTGTGGCGGGACGTGCTCAGTGCCTGGCAACAGCGGGCCGATTCCACCTCTAAATATCTCCTCTCCACCTACGCTTATAGCGTCCAGCGACGCCCCATGAAAGGAATCCCACATAGATATGGTCTTGAACCGTCCCGTGGCAACCCTGGCCAGCTTCATAGCCATGCCGATTGCGCTGGCTCCTCCAGGGCAAAAGAGTACCCTGTTAAGGTCGCCAGGCGCAAGCTCAGACAGCTTCTTGGCCAGACGAATGGCGGGGATATTTGTGTACCTTCTGGTGCAAAATGCAAGCTCCTCCATCTGTTTCTTGATAGCCGCTATAACCTTGGGATTAGCAAAGCCTACCTGATGGACGTTGTTGCCGTGGAAGTCCATGTATCTTCTGCCCTGCATATCCTTTATGTATATGCCATCGCAGCCCTTCAACACGTTGAGGCAGGGAGTAGACAGGGACTGGTGCAGGAAGTACTTCTCGTCCTCGTCCAACCACCTTTGGGTGTCGGCGTCGATGCTTTTGCTGGACCAATTGGCCC
This sequence comes from Dehalococcoidia bacterium, assembly GCA_965249025.1. Lineage (GTDB taxonomy): Bacteria > Chloroflexota > Dehalococcoidia > Lucifugimonadales > CAYTFF01. Next base: position 1,281,965 of record OZ252215.1, read on the forward strand.
TAGCAACGGTCAGGTTCACGTCGCCTTCCGACTTCAGTCTTGAAACGCGCAGGTCTCTCTTTGTGCCCACGGCTGGCCCCCTTTGATAAGAATTGCCGGGGCTAAGGCACCTGTGATAGTAAATGGTGCCAACCCCGGCATCTATCATAACGTCAATCGTCGAAATATTCGCCAATTAGCCCATGGATTATCCCACTTTGCACAAAAACCCGTCCGCTCACCCTGAGCCTGTCGAAGGGTCATTCCAAGGGCCCCGACTTGTCCGGGGGACGAGAAATCTTTCCCGCCCCCTATTCTGTCATTCTTGAGGGAGTCCCAACGGCACGACCGAAGAATCCTCGATGCGCTTTTTCCATCATCCTGAACAAAGTGAAGAACCTGCAGTAGCCTGTGCCGCACCTTTCAAGGTACGGTGCAAACCACCCCCTTATGCTGACCCTCCCATCCTGTCATTCTTCTCCCGATGTATCGGGAGAAGAATCCTCGGTACGCCTTTTCCTTCATCCTGAACGAAGTGAGAATCTGCAGTAGCCTGACCGCTTACTGTCATTCCAAGGACCTCGACCTGTCGCGAGACGAGAAATCTTTCCCCCCGCCTATTCTGTCATTCTTGAGGGAGTCCCAACGGCACGACCGAAGAATCCTCGGTGCGCCTTTCCTGTCATTATTCATCCCCACCCTAACCTTCCCCTGTCAAAGGGGAAGGGACAAATCCTTGCCCCCTTTACGGGGGAGACCTGCCTGTCCTCGATCTATCGGGAGCCTGAGCGTAGCAAAGGAGCGGAGCAGTTGGAATAACACCTAGGGATACTCTGAACAAGTCTGGGCATAGTAGCATAGAGAATAGCACTGTGTTCGGGGAGATAATTGATGGACCAGCCAACATTTGCGGACTTGGAATACGAGAGGAAGAAGCGCAAGACCCGCCGGGAGATATTCCTGGAGCGCATGGATGCTCTGATCCCGTGGGAACAGATGGAAGAGCGCATCCGTCCGTTCTATCCCAAGGCGGGCCGAGGCCGTCGACCATATGAGTTGTCGGCGATGGTGCGGATACACTGCGTGCAGTTGTTCTACAACCTGAGCGATCCTGGCATGGAGGACATGCTCTACGAGGTCGAGTCGGTGAGACGGTTCGTAGGGTTGAAGCTGTCGGGCCCGCTGCCGGACGAGACGACGATTCTGAACTTCCGCCATCTGCTGGAAGAGCATGAGTTGGGGCAGAGTCTGTTCGAGGAGATCAACCGTCATCTGGAGTCCCAGGGACTGCGGCTTCGGGAGGGGACGATCGTGGACGCGAGCATCATAGAAGCGCCGTCATCGACGAAGAATCGTGCGGGTGAACGAGACCCTGAGATGCACCAGACGAAGAAGGGGAACGAGTGGCGCTTCGGGATGAAAGTACACGTAGGCGCTGACGCTGAGACGGGAGTGGTACACAGCATGACTACGACGCCAGCTAACGTGCATGATGTGACAGAAGCGCACCGATTGCTGCACGGTGGAGAGAAACGAGTGTGGGGGGATGCGGGGTATCAGGGAGTGGACAAGCGGTTGGAGAATCGAGAGTTGGATGTGGAGTGGCGAGTGGCGATGAGGCCCGGCCGGCGACGGCACCTGGAGCCTGGCAGCTACGAGGCGTTGGCGGAGAAGCGCAAAGCGTCGGTCAGGGCGAAAGTGGAGCATCCGTTCCTGTACGTGAAGCGGCGCTTTGGCTACGCCAAGGTGCGCTACCGAGGGTTGGCTAAGAACGCGCAACGGCTGGCATTGCTACTGGGGCTGGCCAACTTGATGACGGCAGAGCGCCGTCTGGGCGGCATGAGAGGGGCGCAGTGCGCCCAAATCACGGCCGGGAAAGCCGCTTCGAGGCCACAACAGACACGGTCTGAACGCCTCAACCACCACCTGGAACGTCACAAAGATGCCTGAACATCTCCAAAGAACGGAATCACTCTGCCCATCCACGCTTGCGCCGAGTTGTTCAGAGGTTCCCTAGGTTTGTTGCCCTTGGACAGGCGAAAGCAAGGCTTTTGTGCAAGGCCACAGGTCACCTTAGCTTTCCAATGTCGCCTCAACGCTGAGGTCAACATTCCCTTTGAGTGCCTGCGATATTGGGCAGCCGTCCTTTGCGCCCTCCGCCGCCTCCTTGAACGCAGCCTCATCGATTCCAGGCACCTGGCCGCGAACCTTCAGCGCGCTGGAGGCCACCTTCCAGCCTGCCTCCACCTTCTCGAATGTGACCGTGGCCTCCACCTCCAGCCTCTTTGGAGGCGTCCCAGCCCGACCCAGCCGCGCCGAAAGGGCCATCGAAAAGCAGCTAGCATGGGCCGATGCCACCAGCTCCTCTGGGCTGGTCCGACCATCGGCGGACTCCGTGCGTGACGCCCAGGTCACAGGCAGGGAGGAGAAAGCCCCGCTGCTAACCGCGCTCACAACCCCCTTGCCGGAGGCTAGGTCTCCTTCCCAGGTTACCCTTGCTTGCCGAATCGCTTCCATTTATATCCTCCTTGTTAAATTAAACAATGTTAAATTGCATTCTTTGCATTTTACTATAGATATCATACACATGCGATAGCTATGCCCATGTCTATGCTTGCTTTTGGTGGAAGGGCAACCTTTCCCCTCATTAAATGGGGAGACGCAGAGGGGGTAACACTTTTCTCCTCGCCCGCTTGGCGGGAGAGGAGAAAGGTGAGGGCATCACCCACCCTGTCATTCCGAGGAGTCACGACGAGTCGGGACGACGAGGAATCTATCGTGCCGTTTACCCAACCCCAGCGAACCGCTCATCCTGAGCTTTATCGAAGGATGAGCGGCACACAACACTTCTACCCATGTCCATGATTTTGTTCATGCCCATCGTAAAGAAGGAGAGCGAATCAAAGAAAAGGCAAATCAAGTGACTCACAACTTGGTTCTTCGGTAATGACGCCCTTGCAATAATGCGCAGCATCTGTTACTCATAAAGCGCCTGCCACACTTTTGAAACACAAAATCTAGCATTTCACCAAGGAGGCCCCCATGTCAGCCGTTGAAGACAATCTAAAAAAGATAGGCTACACCCTACCACCGCCGCCAGGTGCCGCCGGAAACTACGTGCCAGGTGTTCAGACGGGAAACCTGGTCTTCCTGTCGGGAGCGGTTCCCAAGTTACCCGATGGCTCGTTGATGTCGGGGAAAGTGGGCAAGGAGCTAACCACAGAGCAAGGCCAGGAGGCCGCCCGCCAGTCCGCTCTGAATGTACTGGCCAACCTGAAGACCGTCATCGGCGACCTAGACAGGGTCAAGCGTATCGTCAAGGTACTTGGAATGGTCAACTCCACTCCCGACTTCGGCGAGCACCCCAAGGTAATGAACGGCTGCTCAGACCTGCTAGTCGAAGCCTTTGGCGAAAGGGGCCGCCACGCCAGGAGCGCCGTCGGCATGGCCGCCCTCCCCTTCAACGTCCCCATAGAAATCGAAATGGTTGTGGAGATAGAGTGACCCTCCCTTACCAATATAGCGCATTGTCAGAGATGATTCAGCTATCTGGAGTCCACCCGAGAAGATAATTTACGAAGTCTTGTCCGAGACCGTTGAGTATGTTACCATAGTCATGACGATGGTCATCTGGGCAGGTGCAGCGATGAGGACTATCAAAGCGTCGGAATTTAAGGCCAAGTGCCTAAAGATCATGGACGAGGTGGCAAACACAGGTGAGCCCGTCATGATTACGAAGAACGGCGTGCCAGTTACTGAGCTTATTCCAGCCAAGCACAAGCCAAAAACCCTTTTCGGGTCTATGAAGGGTATAGGCGTCATTCTTGGGGATATCATCTCCCCCATAGATGAGGAATGGGAAGCCGAGCGTGAGTGAAACCCTGGTTCTCGACACCCATGTCCTTGTTTGGCTGTTAGAGGGGGACAAGCGCTTAGGGCGAAACGCTCGCGAAATGGCTGAAACCGCCCTTCAACCAGACAATCTGATGGTTTCGGCAATCAGCTTTTGGGAGGTCGCCATGCTGGCACAACGACGACGCCTAGTCTTAGTGCAGCCAGCGGCCATCTGGCGACAGAAGGTGTTGCAGTTAGGAATAGTCGAAGTCCCAGTTTCAGGCGACATTGGCATCCTTGCTGGCGAGATCGACGGACTCGCCGAAGATCCAGCAGACCGAATCATTACTGCGACTGCCATTGTGCGAGACTCTACCCTGATCACAGCTGACAAGCGTATTTTGCAATGGTCGGGTGCAGTCCAGCGCCACGACGCGCGGAGTTGATCGAACCTCGCCTCGGCATAGCCACCCCCCATCAACGTCCCCATAGAGATCGAAATGATAGTAGAGGTGGAATGATCCTCCCTCCCTCTGACTCCCTCCCTTGATGGGTGGGAGTCAGAGGGAGGGAGCCTCCTCGACCTATATGGAATCAAGAGCTCTTGAATTGACGTTCCACTTATGCTCACCAAGCTAATTGCTTGTTTCAAGCTGGGGCTATGACAAGCACCTTTTAATGGTTTCGAATCCACTTGATGTGCTCCCTCACCTCCTTGCAAGATTGCTCATCTCCAACGCCTAAATGCTCAAGAACAAAAGCAGTTGTCTCTTTGCCAAGAAGATGTCTCCCGATCTGACCTCTTACAGTCTTTTCATTCCTGCGCAGCTCAAAAGAATGATCCGCCCATGGCGGTGCCTTCACAGGAACAATGTTTTCCCGAGCCAGATAGTGCATTAATTGTTCCTTATTATTGAGAAATCCGAGCATGTCTAGCGTCATAGCATTTCATCTCATATTTGCAACTATTAGTGCTGCCCCGCCTGGATTCGAACTCAATCCTAGTGCGTAGTCTGATAAATAACTGGTCGGTATCTTGGTGGTGGGATAGGCTTGCCTGCTTGACGCGCTGCTTCCATCCAGGCCGTCTTCGCGCGTTTTACTTCTGCGAGAGCCTCTTCTGGTGTAGCTCCGAAAGCAGAGCAAAACTCCAAGTCTGGGATGTCAGCAATGTAACCCTCGTCCTCTTCACTATAAAAAATGTTAATGTGATAGTCGCTCATTATTCGTCCCTCAACTTTAGATTATAGCGTTCAACCAAGTTAAGCAACTGCCGAATTTGGTAAGGCTTGGCTTCGCCTTTAATCGACTGGAGGTCGACCATCTCATTGATGTCAGGATAAGCAAAGATATGATGGCTTCCTGAAACACGTATTAGTTCAAAATCAAACCCTTCTACTAGATTTACCAAGTCATTAAAGGCAACGTTGTTGAGCGCTCCTTGGGACAATCGTTTAAGCAAGCGTCTACGATTCATGTCTTTCTACGTTGTTGTACGCCTACCATTAAGTAGACTGGCTGCCCCGCCTGGATTCGAACCAGGGATTTCAGCTCCAAAGGCTGACGTGCTACCGCTACACCACGGGGCAATGACGCCTCAGTCCTGGGTATCCTCTGGACCGTCCGCTTCTTTCCGGACCTCCTCGAGGAGACCCAGCTTATCGGCCACCTGGTAGAAGTTGATGGACCAGCCCACCCCGAAGACATTAGGAGTGAAAATGCGGTCGTCTCTAGAATTCCAGAGACGGCACCTCAAACGAGCCCTCGTTGGAATTCTGAAATCATAGGGAACTTTAAGAAACGTCCCAGATGGCTCCCCTGTGCTGATGGTTTTAACCAGCGCCCCTATAAACAAGAAAGAAGAGACCGTTCGTAATCCTATTCGCATTCCTGTAACCCTCTATCCACAAGCTATTTACACCTATGATTGTCCCACAACTTAGGTGCCTGCGTCTAGCTTTATAGTCCTTACTGAACCTATAATGAAAAGGGTTCAACTCACCGGACTTAAACAAAGAAAAGACGTACCTTCAAAGACACATTCCTTGATGCCAATCCAAACAGGATGCGCACAATGTATATCTCGAATCAATTAGAGGCTACAATACAGCCGACACTACCTAATCGCAATTCCTGAGGTGTTCCAATGACGGAGAAAAGCGTTAAAGATAAAGCTAAATGTCCAACCTGTGATAGTGAGATGAGGCGAGAGATAAATGGCGTCAGGGTCCCCCCAATGCCAGGAGTCTTCTGGTTTTGCATTAACCTCGACTGCGAAGATGGAAGCAAGAACAAGATTTTCAGCGGAGGTTGAACAGCACAAGGATCGTGCCAGACAGCAAGTGGCCCACCCACATCTCCTAAAAAGATGACAAAAACGACTTGAACGTTGACCTGTATTTGAGGCTAAATATAATCGGATCGATTGCAGAATCATTCCGGGCATGGAGTCAACCGATCGTAATCACACCGATAGATGATAGGCCATGAAACGCATATGGCCATTGCTACCCCTCATCGCTATCTTGTTAACGAGCGTAGCGGGCTGCACCTCGTCTGAGCCAACTCCAACCCCAAATATAGACGCAACGATAGAAGCAGCGGTAAACAGCGCTCTGTCAAACGTCAATACCCCCACAACGCCCAACATCGACGCAACCGTAGCCGCAGGAGTCAAGGCAACCTTAGAGGCCCTGCCACAACCAACCCCCACACCAACACCTGCTATCCCCCCACCTCCACTGCCGTTGCCAACCGCAACCGCTGCTCCCACTCCTACATCGACATCAATCCCAACCGCCACTCCTTCCCCAACTTCCACCCCTACCGCTACAGCCACCCCTACTCCAAGCCCAACGCCTACTCCAACGGCAACCGCTACTCCCACTCCATCACCCAGCCTAACTGAGACTGTAGCCACGGTTAGCCCTGGCATAGTTAGAATCGACACAGACCTAGGAGTTGGATCAGGGATCATTATCGAAACCGACATGTCTGATTTAAGCACCCTTGTGCTCACCAACTACCCCGTGATAGAAAACGCGAGCTACATCACGATAACCGTGAATAACTCAGCCACATACGATGGCGTTTTAATAGGTGCGGACCCACAACGAGGCCTAGCTCTCCTAAAGATATGCTGCAAAGATAGCCTACATGCCTTATCCTTTGGGGACTCGTCAACGACGTTAGCTGGCACGGAGGTGATAGCCATAGGATATGCGTTGAGCATAGAAGGAGCGCCCACAGTAACGCAAGGCAGCGTCTCAGCGCTTAGATATCATACCGAACTAGACCGCTACGTCATACAGACCAACGCCCCGATAAACCCTGGAAACAGCGGGGGGCCTCTGCTCTCGTCGAACGGAGAGGTTCTGGGCATTAACACCTCCGGCATCAGAGGAACAGGCTCAGGGATCACCATAGAGGGCTTCGGCTTTGCTATATCAGAGCGCACCCTCACATCCGCGCTACCCAGCCTAAAAGCCGGATCAATTACAACTCCACAGCCTGGTGCGGCAGGTGGCCCCTATCTTAACGAGAAGCACTGGTACAGCACAAATATCCCCACCGACTGGAGAATCGACTCCAGCGACTCTGACGCCGTTGCCATGTGGGACCCACTTTCAGATGCGACAGTGTGGATATCGGTAAACGAGATAGACCCAGACCTTTACCCTACGCTCGATACCTACCTAGCTCAATGGGAGCCAACCCCTGCTGAGGACTGGACCAACTTCCAGATAACGTCCCGAAGACGCATAATCACCAACCTCCCAACTGATATTCAGGAGTTCATATACACGTTCGAGTTCCAAGGGAAAACGTACCTTGGAAAAGCCCACTGGTATTTGCTAGGAAAGCATACGGTTAAGGTCACTGCCATTGCTACTTCCACTATTTGGACTTTTCAACTGCACTCCCAGATAAGAAATGCGTTAGAGACCGCACGACAGTCCTTTCAACCGTTCAGCTATACCAGCAACGTATACGGATACTCACTAGCCCACCCTCTCACATGGAAACCATTAGAAGGGCCGGGATATGACTATCAAGCATCCGATCCTCTCGATGGCAGCACTTTGGTCTACGTCCGAGTAGACTCGGTCTCAGGCTACCCTTCGATTGATATATATGGGGCCTCACAGTCAGTCTCCAATGCCGAGGTCTTATCCAGGCAAGTTTTGTTTCCCAAACGACCAAATCCCAGCTATAAAATGGACTATTCCTACACCAGTCAAACCACCGGTAAACAGTTTAGAGGAGCCGTTTTGATCGCCCTCTCTGGTGAAAACGCAATTTGGATATATGTGCAGGACTACTCTGAAAACTGGAGCCAGATCAGCAGCCTAGTCGATGATATATTTCTAAGATTGGTCTTCAAACCTTAGGTCGCAGCTGAGGGAGTTCATCACTATTCGGAAGATTGGCTAAAGTGGCCTTGATACTATTCAAAGTATCAGTGGAGGACGGGTCTACGCCGTTCAGCAGGCCAAGATAGTAGCTTACGTAGTCGCTGAAGAGAACACTCGATAGTATATGGCTCATAGGGACATCGCCTACTGCCTCAATTTCTCGATGTCTGATACCAGCGTCAGCTAAGATCTCTCCGATAAGCTCATACCTAGCTAGCGTCCTGGGATGAACGTAGGACGACCGAAGAAAAACCAGAAAGACCTTGTCCTTCGTATCAGCAGGGAACGAATACCCCTCTATCGAATTATGGCTCGCCTCCGGCAAGACATCAAAGAATGCCCAAGTCTTAGCGTTTTCATTTAGCTGAGTCTTCCACCGACGGGCCACTCCTGCAAGTATGCCCGCTCCATAAACAACAACCATCTGCCCCCAAAGGTCATTCGCCAGCTTCTTTGCCTCGTTCACCTCGGTGGGTGTGGAGCTTCGCCAAACATCGATCTGCTTCTCCATAGTCCTTGTCGCTTCCTCTACGTCTCTGGCCTTATCGGTGAGCATACCTAAACTACATAAGAGACCCATTAGTCCAACAAAGCTATACCCAATAGCAGCCCTCGGTTCACCGCTGCTGATCATCTGGAGCGCCGGGACATCCGCGCCCTGCGCTATCTCTTTCAGACGTCCCCCTGCGGTCATGGCTATAACACAGGCTCCAGACCTCCTTGCCCCCCAAAAGGATGAGAGGGCCTCCTCCGTATTCCCCGAATGGCTGGACACCACAACTAAAGTCTGCTCATCTACCCATCGTGGAATCGAGTAGTCACGGCAGGAGACAATGGGAGGCGCCTTCTCCAATGAGGCCAGATCAGAGACCAGGTCACTCCCAATAGCAGAGCCTCCCATGCCTGCTATCACTACACTCTCCGCTCGACGATAGGAGACAGGCAGTTTCACAGACATAGCCCTCTTCCAGGCTTGTCGACACTGGTTCGGAAGGTCAACTATACGCGCCTCCATACCAGATGGGTCCAGCCTATTATAAAGCCGAGGATTATCTAACATCCCGTTGACACCCAAATCCTTCTATACTATTCGCCTACAATCTTGCGGCAAATATACATGACAAAATACCACATACTTGCAACTAGAGGGATTGTAGTGTCATCATATCGTCCCGTCAATTACAGCTTAACCCTGACTGGCGTTGAAACATTTATCCTCTTTGGCCTACTATATGGTCTATGATACCCTGAAATCCCTTAGCATCGCCTGCCGGAGAGTGATACCCAGTGAAGGTGCTCATCAGAAACCCCCAGCGTCGTGAAATGGACGTAGAGGGTAAGTTGAGAGTCAACGACCTCCTGAAAATACTGGACCTCAATCCAGAGAGCCACATAGTCATCAGAAGTGGAGAGATTCTCACCTGGGACGAATGGCTGGCCAATGACGACTCAGTAGAAGTGCTCTCGGCTGTATCTGGAGGGACATGATGCGCTGTCTCAAGTGCAGAGGCAAGGCAGTAATCGAGCTACGTCGTCACCATGCCTCCTACTGCCCCGAACATTTCATAGCCTACTTTCAAGAGCAGGTGCGCCGTAATATCAAGAGACACTCAATGTTTGCTCTAGAAGACAGGGTGCTGGTAGCCGTCTCCGGGGGTAAAGATTCCCTAGCGCTGTGGAATGTCCTCCTGAAAATGGGCTATCGGGCTTCTGGCCTGTACATACACCTGGGCATAGGAGACTATTCAAACAGATCACAAAAGGTGGCCAAGGCCTTTGCCAACGAGCAAGGCGCGGAGCTTATCGAGGCAGACCTTGCCAATGAGTATGGCATGGGGATTCCAGAGCTATCCAAGGCATTGCGCCGTGTTCCGTGCTCAGGCTGTGGTCAGAGCAAACGTTACACCTTCAACAAAGAAGCCCTCGAGCGAGGCTTCAAAGTGGTGGTCACAGGACACAATTTGGACGACGAGGCCGCAACGCTCCTCGGCAATCTCTTAGACTGGCAACTTGAATACCTCTCACGGCAGTCCCCTGCTCTGGAAAGCACTCGTCCTAACCTAGTGAAAAAGGTAAAACCCCTGTATACCCTTACCGAAAAGGAGACAGCGGTCTACTGTCTCCTGAATCGAATAGAATATGTGGAAGAGGAGTGCCCCTTTGCCACGGGAGCAAAATCACTTCTCTATAAAGATGCGTTGAATCGCATTGAGGCGGAGTCCCCAGGAGCAAAGCAAACCCTTCTGCGCGGGTTCCTGGAAAAACTCAAGCCTCTACTCAGTAATTACCAAGACGTTGAACTACATGAGTGTATCCTCTGCGGCCAGCCGACAACGGCGGAGGTATGCGCCTTTTGCCGCATGTGGGACACAGCACTCAAACGCCGTGAAAAGGTAACGACTCGTTGATCACTCTATGCCCACCTGCCTTCTAAACTTCTGAGAACCTCTTCCACGATTATTACAAAGATTTTACCCTCACTATACCTATTATTTACGAAAAAGATGGTATGCTACCAACGGAAGACTTTCTACTAGAGTTTAGAACCTGAAGAACTCTAGGTTCATGTCCTTAACTTCACTCATAGTTTATGCTACTCTCGTTGACACGGAGGTACCTTTGAGCAAATACCTTAGACCTAGAGACGAAAACCGTTACTTCCTGAGTAGTGCTCTGTTTCAACATCGGCCTCACCCTCTGCCAGGAGACGAACCCCACTATGCGCGAGACCGTGCAGTCGACATACAACACATCAAGCTTTATGTCGCCTTCGACCTGGACGCCAAGAGAGTCCTTGGAACAGCTCACATTACAGCAATCCCAATCAACAATGGCATCAAGTCCATTGAGCTAGACGCCGTTGATCTGAAGATAAACTCGGTGGCTTTGGCTGATGGCGCCTCGTTAAAATATCAGACCACCGATAACAAGATGCTCATCTCTCTTCCTAAGCCTCTGGACATTGAAAACCCCTTCACAGTGGTTATTGAGTACGAGGCTACACCGCAAAGAGGCCTCTATTTCATAGGGCCGGACGAGGGCTATCCAAACAAACCACCCCAGATATGGACACAAGGCGAAGACGAGGACAGTAGGTATTGGTTCCCCTGCTACGACTCCCCCAACGACCGATTCACCAGCGAAATGCTGATAACGGTGCCTTCCTCCTGGTGGGCCATATCTAATGGCCGCTTAGAATCGGTGACAGACAACCAGGGTAAAGAAACAAAGACATTCCACTGGGTCCAGGACAAGCCCCATGTGACCTACTTGATGACGCTGTGCGCCGGTGAGTTTAGCCGTGTTAGTCAAGGAGAAGTAAACGGCGTGCCTGTCGAGTTCTACGTGCCACTCGGCAGGGAAGAAGATGGCCAGCGGGCCTTTGGCAACACCCCTGAGATGATCAAACTCTTCTCAATCCTTATCGGATTACCTTATCCCTGGGCCAAGTACGCCCAGATAGCTGCCCAGGACTTCCTTTTCGGAGGGATGGAGAACACCTCGGCCACTACTCAGACAGACCTAACCCTACACGACGAGAAGGCACACCTGGACTTCTCCAGCGACCCCCTAGTGTCCCATGAGTTGGCTCATCAGTGGTTCGGAGACCTGCTAACTTGCCGGGACTGGGCACACGCCTGGTTAAATGAGGGCTTTGCCACTTTCTTCGAAGCTGTGTGGCGAGAGAACCACTTGGGAATAGACGAGTACAGGTACGACATATATAACATGGCCCGGGAGTATATCAGTGAGGACTTAGAGCACTATAGACGTTCAATCGTCAGCAACGTATATCGAAACCCTATGGATATCTTCGATAGGCATCTATATGAAAAGGGTGGCCTAGTCCTGCATATGCTTCGTGGTATTCTAGGGGATGACCTGTTCTGGAAGGCCATTCGTCATTATGCGGCCAAGCACCAGAACACCAACGTCATAACCCCAGACCTCCAGCGCGCTATCGAAGAGGCCACTGGCAAAAATCTGGACTGGTTCTTCGATCAGTGGGTATTTAAAGGAGGACACCCCAACTTCGAAATATCCTACGAATGGGACAATGAAACCAAGTCAGCAAAACTGACGATTAAACAGACCCAACAGCCAGACCAGCTTACCTCCATTTACCGCATACCAGCAAACGTGGCCTTCCTCACCTCAGATGGACGCCAGACCTTCCATATCGAGGTCTCAGCGGCGGAACACACCTTCCACTTCAGTCTAACGGAGCGTCCGAAGGCCATTCAGTTCGATCCCGGCTATCAAGTGGTCAAGACCTTGGACTTTGATAGGCCAAAGGAAATGCTGGAGTACCAGGCCAAGCACGATGACGACATTATTGGACGCATCGAAGCCGCCGAAGGCTTAGGCAAATTGGGAACCGCCGACGCCGTCGCCATACTCAAAGACATGGTGCTTAACGACAGGTTCTGGGGTGTGCAAGCAGAGGCGGCACGCTCCCTTGGGACCATTAAATCACAGCCAGCCCTAGATGCCCTAATAGAGTGTGCCCAAGTATCTCGTCCAAAGGCCAGGAGAGCGGTTGCTAGAGCCTTGGGTGAATTCAGAGATGAAAAAGCCGCTGATACTCTGCTGTCTCTACTCAGAGATGATGAGAGTTACTACGTGGCCGCCGTCGCGGCATCTAGTCTAGGGAAAACCCGCTCCACAAAGGCTTACGATGCCCTCGTCCAAGCACTGGACCGCGATTCTCACATAGATGTAATCAGGTCAATGGCCTTCGAAGGGCTAGCGGAACTTAGAGACGACAGAGCCATCTCTATAGCGCTGGAATGGACTAAATATGGGAAACCCTCCAGGGCCAGGGAATCCGCCGTCGCAGCTCTGGGCAAGCTGGGAGAGGAAAAGCGGGACGTAGTAGATGCCCTTATCGATCTACTTGACGACCCCTGGCTCAGAATGCGGACTCGCACCATAAGCGCATTGGAAGAACTCAAGGAAACCAGAGCAATACCAGCCCTGGAGCGCCGCATAGCTAGAGACCTGGACGGAAGGGCGGTACGCCTAGCTAGAGAAGCAATCATAAAAATCCGCCTAGGCAAGTCCGCGCCAGACGATGTAAAGAAGCTTCGCGAGAGTCTAGATAAGCTGGAAGATGAGAATCGCCGCCTTCAAGACCGCCTGGACAGCATAGAGAAACGCCTAGACCAGAAGCCCTCCTAAACCTAGACCAACCTTTCTCCTTCTTACGTCACTCCGAGGGCCACATACCTCCTTGCCCTGTCATTCCGAGAAATCCCTACCCGTCGGGACGACGATGAATCTCTCGCCCAACCTTTTCAGCCCTATCACCACCGCTCGTGCTGAGCTTGTAGAAGCACGGCCACACGCCTCTAAAGCGTCTTCCGCATCTTTATGTGCTTTATGTTGGCTTCAATAAGCACACTGCCCTCTTCAACGTAGCCACGCCTCTTGTAAAAGTCTGTTACGTAGGTCTGCGCATGAAGGACTATCTCCTTTATTCCACGCTTTGTCGCCTGATCCTCTAAGAAGGCCAATGTTTGGCCCCCAACGCCTTTGCCACGCGCGCCCTCCTCCACTGCCATTCGCCCTATTTGAGCAGACAAATGGCCTCTCCTTACCAAACGCCCCGTGCCGACGATCCTTTCGTCTAATACACCAATGGCATAGGTAGCCTCCTCATCCTCACCATCGAACTCCTCCTCAAGAGGCACCTTCTGCTCCAACACAAACACCCTGACCCTTAGCTCCCTGGCCGCCTCCATCTCATCTTCGCTTTCTACAAGCTTCACTTGAATTTCATCCATCTTTCTTCTCCATTTATGCAAATGCATAACAACGCGACAGACAAGATGCCTCAATAATGACTCCCTAGCGATCACCAGCTATAATGCGTTAGAATCGCCGTAGTGAACATGAGCTCCTCATCTATTTACCATATCTAATACTTACACAAGCTAGGATGTGCCAGCAAAACTGCTCCAGATTCGTCTTGCTTTTGTCTAGGCCGACATAAAACCGCATCTAAGTATCTTACGTTGGATTCTAATATGGCTATCGTCATAATAGTAATAGCCTTCGCCGCCTGTTTTGCCTATCTTAATGGACTTCACGATGCCAGCAATATCGTAGCCACAATGATCTCCTCTCGAGCCATGACTCCCCGTAGGGCGCTTCTACTGGTCTCTGCAGGCGAGTTGATAGGGCCATTCATATTCGGTGTGGCGGTAGCGACTACCCTCGGAAGGGATTTAGTAGCACCAGAAAGCATAACGACTACAGTCCTCCTCAGCGCAATTCTATGGAACCTGGGCACATGGTATCTTGGGCTGCCGTCTAGCTTATCCCACGCGCTCATAGGCAGAATTCTGGGAGCGGTGATTAGCACTAGCGGTTTCCACGGTCTTTATGCTTCAGGTTTGGTGAAGGTGGGTGTTTCGTTGCTTGCGACACCCATCCTCGTCATGGCCGTAGGATATCTGGCCATGAAACTGGTGCTGGTCCTGGCACGCAACGCATCGCCAAAAATAAATGTCTTCTTCAAGAGAGCCCAGGTGCCTACCGCCACTATTTTATCCTTGAGTCATGGCGCCAACGATGCCCAAAAGACGATGGGCGTTATTGCCATGGCCCTGGTGATTTCAGGTTATCAGCAGGAGTTTCACGTATCACTATGGATAGTGGCTCTCTCAGCGACAGCCATAAGCCTTGGTACCGTCACTGGAGGATGGCGTATAATAAAGACCGTACGAGGCAAGTTCTATCGCATCCGACCGGTACACGCCTTTTCGTCCCAGGGGTGCTCAGCGCTAATCATTCTGGCAGCATCTTTACTGGGCGGCCCAGTAAGTGGAACCCACGTAGTTAGCTCGTCCATCATAGGTGTAGGCTCCGCAGAACGGCTCTCAAAGGTAAAATGGAATGTGGCTGGTAACATCATGGCAGCCTGGTTGATTACTATTCCTGCCACTACTATGACCGCTTTGGTTCTACACAGACTCTTAAACTGGCTTCTACCAAGCTGAGAACATCATGATCGAAGGGGGTCTCGAGCAATGAAGCTAAGAAGGCTTTTCAAGTCAAAGGAAGGTAGATTCCTGGACCTTCTCACCCAGCAATCTAAGAAGACAGTAGAGGGACTCCAGACCTTGGAGAATTACATGAAGGAGGGTGACCAGGATATTGCTAGGCAGATAAAGAATCTGGAGCAGGAAGCCGATGAAATACGGAGAATCCTCGTGGAAGAGTTAAACCGCTCCTTCGTCACCCCAATCGATAGAGAAGACCTGTTTGCCCTATCTAGAACTTTAGACGACGTACTGGACTACGCTTACAGCACAGTCGACGAGATGGAGATCCTAGATCTAGAGCCTAACGATTATCTACGTAGAATGTCATCCATATTGAGGGAGGCGGCAGAGGAACTGGACCTCAGCATCGCACAGCTTATGAAATACCCCCACATCGCCTTAGACCACGCCACCAGGGCAAAGGCCCTGGAAAACCACACCGAAGCCGTCTATAGAGAGGCGCTGGCTGACCTCTTCAGTGGCCCAAAAAGCCTTGATCATGTCATGGAGATTCTCAAAATGAGAGAGATGTACCGCCACCTAAGCAACGCTGCTGACAGAGGCGACGAGACTGCCAACATCATAGGCAACATAGCAGTGAAGATGATGTAGACACACCCTGCTCGCCGCTCCCTACTGGACCTTGTCTCTGCGAGTCATGTAATCTTCCCACCAATCCTCGCTCCACTGCGGGTCTTCTTCTTTCGCCGCCAATACTTCCTTTAGTTGCTCGGCTACAAATCCAACGAACTCTCCACAGCGGTAGGCCCTTGCAGAACTCCAAAGTCGACGAACTGAGTTGTCAAATCGCCACATTGAGTGCTGCCAAAAGCCTTCTTGAACCTATCCAGTATTGCTTTGGTTCTGGCATAAGCGGGACCAGGAGCTTTGCCTTTAGGCTCAAGGCTCCCGTACTTCAACCCGACAGCCATAGCCGCCGACGCTAAAGTTCCACATACGTTCTTGGACAGGCCAATGCCGCCTCCAAAGGACGTGGCCGCTCTAACCAGCTCTTCTGGCACATCCAGAATTCCTTCCTCCTTCAGACCAAGGAGGACAGCCTGCGCTCAGTTGTATTTCCCAGTGACAAATATATCCTGGGCGTAGCTCCGCTGTGCACTTTCCTCACTCATAGAACCCCTCCATATCACATTCCTTAGAAGATACATACGCTAGGTGGAAATTGCCATGCTGAGGACTTTGTCCGCCATAGGCGGGACTCCGTCCCCCGAAGGAGGTGGAGGTGAAGTCCTCAACCCCCAACATCCCTCTCGCCGACGAAGCCTGTCCTGAGCCTGTCGAAGGGCATCTGAGGCAGCTCCATTTTCATACTTCGTGGTGCCCCGATGCATCGGGGCATGGAGGTTTGCTTCCTGAAGCCAGCTCCAGAGACCCTTTACTAGGCCATTCGCCCTGCCGCTACAGGAGCTCCTCTTAGAGACTTGAAGTATTCTTTGGTCTGCTCAACCGACACCACGTCCGCATATTTGGCGTTCATATCAAACAGGCTCGCGTTATGGCTGGCTTGCGCCCGGTCGAAGGTACACTCCTCCACAACGCCTACCCTGAAATGGTACGAGAAGGCATCGACCACGCTGGCTCGAACGCAACCGCTCGTAGTGCATCCTGTGCAGATCACCGTGTCCACGTCCAGGTCTCTCAGGTGCTGCACCAAGGACGTGCCGAAGAAGCCGCTGGGGGCCGACTTATAGACGACGATATCGTTTTCGGCAGGCGCAATTGCATCTACTATCTTCTGGCCCGAATCCAACTGTACCCTGTCGCCGTGACGCGCTCCCTTGGATATCTCCTTCAGGCCGCCGGTTGTGTAGATGATGGGCACGTCGTTCTCCCTGGCTGCCTCTATTAGGGAGGCGGTGTGTCCCACGGCTTCCCACCCTTCGACGCCGGAGCTAAACGGATAGCGCCTCATCGATTCAAGAATATCCTCGTTGGGATCATCACCTACAAAGTCCACATTCACATCTATGATGAGCAGCGCTGGCTTTTGGCCAAACCCCCGTGTCGGAGGGCCGCAGCCCAATTCTCCGTACAGTTTGAAAACCTTCTTGTCTCTTTCGGTAAGCACATCGTCCCATACAGCCATCTCGAAACACCTCCATCAGCAGGATTGTTTGCCGTTGTCAGACCAATATATCAGATTTTCAAACTGATGTAACTTACCGCCTGTTGCATGGAAGCATCATCCTCTTATGCCGCACCCTTCAAGGTGTGGTGCAAGACCCCTTACACATACCCTCTGTCATGATGATCCCGATGTGTCGGGAGAAGCAACTATCGTACCACCTAGTATCTACCCACGCCTCAGACCCCCAAGATCCCGTCTATCTCGGCGATAAGCTTGGACTTGATGTTGGCCCAGTCGTTCTTCAGCTTCAGTTCTCTGGCATCTAGCTGTACCTGTGTCAACTCGAAGCCCTCTACCTTGGCCGTGCCATCAAGGGACACCAAGAGGGCACGAACTGCCTGCTGCGCCTCCGTAGCCTGATTATAGACCTGGTTGAAGTAGGCCTCTAGCGTCTGATATTGCTCTTTGGTTATTGCGAGTGCCATGACGTGCCTCCTTGTCAGCTTCTAAGTCAACGCTGCGTACTTCCAGACGCCGCCAATCCGGAAATAGACCCTATTGTTTGTGCTATCGAGAGCTATAAGGCCATCTTGCGGGCTATTGAAATCGGCATCTGCGGAGACGCCAGCTTTGATCGGCAGCTTTACAGACTGATACTTCCCACCTACCGTCTGCATCTCTATGTTCTCGAAGACCTTAATGCCCGCCAAGCCCTGATTTGCTCCTGCATTCAGGGTAAGTCGCTCTACAATCCCCGTTCGCGGCGCATCGGCACTTCCAAGCTCAAGCTCTCCTGGCCTGGTGGTATGGCCTGCGCTGAAGAGAAATACACGTGCCCCAGAGTTAGTCTCATTTCCAGAATGCATGCCCAGAAACTCCGACGCACCATCGGGTGACCGAGCCCACTTGAAGTTGTTCAATTGTTGACTGTTCAAGTCCAAGATACTACCCAGCTTTGCGTTGAACACTTGTTGGTTATTGATGTCAACGTCCGCCCCTGCCACCATCCTGTCCGACGTGTTCAGCTTCCACATGTCGGCATAGCTGGTACCGTCCTGCTTCAACTGCCGTACAGCCGCAACGTTGTTCTTCTCCACCGACACCGCAGGGCCCGTCCCCGGCGTTATCTCAAGGCCTGGATCACCATCTCCGGAGGCATCGATCTTTCTGCACACTTTTCTGATAAGTTCAACA
Source organism: Dehalococcoidia bacterium (assembly GCA_965249025.1). GTDB lineage: Bacteria > Chloroflexota > Dehalococcoidia > Lucifugimonadales > CAYTFF01. The sequence goes on from OZ252215.1 coordinate 1,300,525, forward strand.
AGTTCATTTTGCACCTCCTATGCTTCCGTCAGATCAAAGGACTCTTCCATTTGCATGAGCGGCACACTAAGAATGTAGGCTTCAAAGATGTTCCGCAGAACGGCATCGGTGACCACACCCTTGGCCAAGTACACATCGTCCACCAGGGCGTTCTTCAACTGGTCGCTGGTCGTCTTTCCGGTGAGCATCTGCGCCCCTATGCCCAGAGCCAGGGTTGTATTGAATAGAGGGTAGTTGTTAGGTGTTGCCTGCGCTACCACGACACCGTTTACGCCCAGCTTCACGCCATTGGCAACGTTCTTCTCGTAGGACAGAGTGAGCAGGTTGTATCCTAGATGCAGCACCTTAGCGGCCGTCACCGTGTAAAGAGTACCGTTCGTGTTCTTGAATTTCCCTTCGACCTTCTTATCACTCTTGACGTAGAGCCGTGCCTTGATCTCGCTAGCATCGGAGATCGCTACTACCACTCCATCACAGGGGCTATTGTCCACATTCACCAAGGCACCTATGGTGAATTTGTCGTACGAAGCCCAGGCTTCTGCGTTAACACCTCTTAGTATAACCCTTAGCTTGTCGGTAATGGCTGACCACGCGCTGCCTGTCCACTGTTGGGCGTCTAGCCCTTCTGTACCGCCGTGATATAAGTCAAAACGACCTCCTCCACCCCAGTGACGCAGATATATCCAGTACATATCGGCAAGCGCATAGATTGGAAATGGGAAGGTAAATTTATAAGTGCTGCCACCAGGGCTGTCCACCTGACCGGTCGCTACAGCCTTTGACGGTACGTCGGTAGGACTAAGGTCTGGCGGTGCTACGAACGCTTGAACGTTGCTTACGTTGACATAGGCAGATGGGAACTCTACTTCTCGCCACGCTCCTGCAGGCATCTTGACGGCCTTCCACTCGTTGTAGGCACCCTGCCCGCTGTAGCTAGGGTTAATGTCGGCTACGACGTCACTTATATGACCCGTAGTCAAATCCACGGCGTAGTCCAGCATACCAGGCTGCTGAATTGAGACACCTGACCCGGCAAGCGACTTCTGCCGCAGCAGGTCCCGGATAAACACAGTATCATCCGCCAGCGGCCAGAAGTTCAGCAGGTCAGTGCCAAACTTGTCCATGACTAGCTTCCTGGCCCGGGCCAGGGCATGAATCTTGCTGTATTCGTTTGTCACAATTGGTCACCTCTCTTTGTTTTAGCTTATGCCGTCATCATTGAAGTATCCTAAAGCTCCTCAGAATAGATTCGCACGTCTCTACATTATTTCCTTTTCTTAAATGTATCCAACAAAAAAGTGTCCAGAGAACGCCGCCATCTGGCACTCGTAGCTTGAGATATCGCACAGAGGTAGAAGCACCTTCTTCTTCTAGGTCAGCAAGGATAGCCTCCCGCCCATCTACCAGAATCTTTGAAACTCCGTGAATTCTATCCCCTTCAGATTTCTGTAGTTGGCGGAGTTGATTTATGAAATCTACCTCTGGGTCGTGCTTTTGTTCCCAGGGAGATGCAACTACCTGGACTAAGGTATAGTGACCATCAGGAGAACCTACAACTTGAAATCCAGTCTGTTCAAACAATATTGAACCTATTCTTTTGGCCTCCAAGACGTCGTTCAGTCGCTCTTCAGGAGTGCTTTGTTGTACGCCAATAAACTCCCAAATCACCTCCCAGTCCGGCGGATGTGAAATACTGAACAGCCCAACCGGGTCAGTAAAGGTAACGTAAGAAGGGGAAACGGTAGGCGTTGGCCTCTTTTCCAGATCTGGTATGGTTATTCTGCCGCCACACCCAAGAGCCATGGTTGCTGCCATCAGAGCTATTAAGAGCAGGACCTTACACATAATCTGCATTCTCACGCCGCCGTCAACAAAATCAAGAACCAAGGGGAAGGACCACTTCTTTGTACATCTTCAGTCCCTTCAAGCAAGTCAAGGTGGCCTCAAAGTCTGCCGATCCTACTCCTGGCCAGGGATGTTGAACCGGTAGAGGCTTCCCTCCCCTCGCTCCCATCATTCATGTGAAGATAGAGTTCTTGTCCCAGGGGGTCCAGCCTGACATGATTGCGTTTTTCTACTCGTCCAAATTGTAGAGGCCCATGAAGCCGCCCGCCTCCTGAGGCACATATATGGTATTGTAATTCGCAGTGACATACTTTCCGTCCCAGGGTATTTGTGTCTTCAGAACTACATCCGCCACCTTATCAGCTAAATTCTTGGCCCACACGCTGCCACCTCCAACCTGTATCGCAGTCACTAACGCAACCAGATAAGCGCCTAAAACATCCCCGTTATAGCTCTCGACACCAGGAGCGGTTTCACTGAAGATACTTTCGAGTTCATTCACAAATGGTATCCCACCGAGATTTACCACACCCTTATCGTTCCACATAAACCTCAGTACAAGCTCGACGTTAAACAAATCTTGTTTGCCTTTGCGATTGAGAGTATCAATCTGCTCCAGGACCCTTTGATAAGGAGACATTTGCCAGGAGGTGGTGAGATATGCCGAGTTGTTTTCATTGGTTACTAGCTGCGACTTGTGGGCGCTCAGCCCAAGGGGGGCTCTCAGCAGCCCAAACTATCTTACAGGCCAGAACTTTGGTTCATAGAAACTTTCCCCGCTTCTAAGCCAGCCGTCAATTTCGTCTCCAACTTCTTCCTTGTATAAGACATCCAAATAATCTCTTTTCATAATTTTGTACTTATCGCGCCACCCTTGCACCCACCCTCTTATCCGCGATGCTATGTCATGAAGGCTGCTGTCGCTCCAATAGTCGCCCATCTCGTCAAAGAACATCTGTGCGGTGTTGTTCAGCCTTATAGGATACTGGGCAACGGGAGGTATGGGCACTGAGTTGTTCACGTTGGGGTCGGCGGTTGAAATCCACACCTGCTTTTCATCGTTGTCGTTAGGCAAATAGACGAATTCATAGGTCCCCCAGCCCACGCCAGCAAAAGACGGCCCATAATGGACTAATCGTTTAATCCAGTACTCAAATTTCGGATTTGCTTGACTACCTCCCCACATGTTCTTCCTCTTGATCTCGTAAACAGCTACAGTAGAATATGGAGGCAGAGGATCCTTAAAATACACCGTTACAATCTCATCGTTATTGGTCACGCCGTTGCCATCGACATATTGATTGCGCACAACTGAATAACCGCAATGGTTCTCCCTGTTCAGAAACAGAAGCTGCACTGGGTTTACAATCTTCAGTTCATAGTAGTACACGTTGCCTGGCGCACCCTCACTGCTATGCCAATTTCCTTTTCCCGCATCTCCACCACTCCTCTTCAGTATCCCGTACACCGGAGGCCCGGCGTTTTGCGTAATCAGTGACCAGCCTAAGTCCACGGGATCGGCCTCGGCCAGGGGTGTGCCGGGGTTGGCGGGGCTCATTATCTTCTGGACAATCTGCTTGAGGTAGCGGTTGACCCCCAGCTTAAGGGCGTCCTCTATATCCTGTGATGTCAGCGGCATCTCAGCCTCCCTATTCCTAGGATATTTCTTGAATATCCCAAACCTATACCCCCCCCCCCAAGAACGCTGTCAAGAGGCCAAAGATGCCCCTGCATAAACTCGGTGTGCATTCAGGGGTAACGTAGGTTTGCAATGCTGCCAACCTCATATTTTAGGGACTTTCGGCACGCTCCACCTGACGCATGTCTGTGCTATGATTTGAGCGAATACCTAAGTGAAAGGTGAGAACATGGTAAATGAGGCATCATCAAAGGAATACACCACCCGCATTGAACGCGACTCCCTAGGCGACAAAGAGGTCCCCGCAGACGCCTATTGGGGTGTTCAGACCCAAAGGGCCGTAGAGAATTTCCCCATAAGTGGACTAAAGCAACACGATGCCTACATTCGCGCCTCCGTTATGGTGAAACTGGCCGCCGCTGAGGTCAATTCAAAGCTAGGCCAGCTAGACGAGAAGAAGGCAAAGGCCATAGTAGAAGCAGCCCGAGAGGTCATCGAGGGCAAGCTGCGTGACCAGTTCGTGGTCGACGTTTTCCAAGCGGGGGCCGGCACCTCCCACAACATGAACACCAGCGAGGTCATCGCCAACCGAGCCATCGAGATACTGGGCGGAAAGAAGGGCGAATACTCCTTACTAAATCCCAACGACCATGTAAACATGGCCCAATCCACCAACGACGTTATCCCAACAGTCATACGCATATCCGCTCTGCTTACACTCAAGCAGCTCATCCCCACCCTGAAAGAGCTAGAGAAGGCCCTATACGACAAGTCACTAGAGTTCGACCAGGTCGTAAAGTCTGGCCGCACTCACTTACAAGACGCCGTTCCCATTAAGCTGGGCCAGGAGTTTGGGGGGTACTCCAAGGCCATTCATTACGACATACGTCGCATAGAAGAGGCCAGCGATTACTTAAAGCGCCTCGGCATCGGTGGGACCGCAGCGGGCACAGGGCTTAACGCCCATCCAGACTACCACCCTCTTATGGTGGATCGCCTCACTAGGCTAACTGGCGTGCATCTAAAAAGCTCTGGCAATCTGGTAGAGTCCATGCAGAACACCGCCGACTTCCTCCACCTCTCGTCGACGTTGAGAACCCTGGCCACCACCCTATGCCGCATTGCCAACGACTTCAGGCTTCTGGCCAGCGGCCCCATGACTGGCCTCAACGAGATCATCCTGCCAGCGGTCCAGCCCGGCTCCTCCATAATGCCAGGCAAGGTCAACCCATCCATGGCCGAGATGCTGAACATGCTCTGTTTCCACGTCATAGGCAATGACACCGCCATAGCCAATGCCTGCCAGGCAGGTCAGCTAGAGTTGAACGTGATGATGCCCATCATCGCCTACAACCTGCTCCAATCTATCGACATCATTAACAACGGAGTACGCGCCTTCACCGAAAGATGCGTCAAGGGAATCAAAGCCAACGAGGAGTCCTGCAGCCGATGGCTAGAAGGCAGCATGGGAATCGCAACGGCGTTGAACCCATTCATCGGCTATTCAGAAGCGGCCAAAGTGGCTAATGAGGCCCTTGCTAACAAGAAGACTGTCCGACAAGTAGTGCTAGAGAAGGGGATTCTAACAAAGGAGCAAATTGAAGAGTTCCTATCTCCCAGGGCCATGACAGAGCCTAGGATACCAGAAGCGCACCGATAACCTTCATCAGGAATCTTCACTGTCATTCCGAAGAGTCCCTCCATTTCCGCTCATCCTGAGCCTGTCGAAGGACGTGGGAATCTGTCGTCCGCCTTATAGCACCCACTCGTCCTGGGCAGCGTCGAAGGGTGAGGCGTTAATTGACAATGGCCTCATGGTTTGGCAAGCCTGTCCTGAGCCTGACGAAGAGCCCACCATGAAGGACAAGCTATTTTCATCCTCGGTGGTGCCGGTGGCAACTGACATGATAGATTCTGAGGTGATCGAAACTTGAAAACTGCATCCTTGTACACGGTCGAAGTTAGTAGCCTTTGGAAACGCTTTGGAGACAAAGATGTAGTGAAGAACGTCTCCCTCTCTCTGGAACCCAGCCAGATATTAGGACTTGTGGGCCCTAATGGAGCTGGTAAGACCACCACTATCAGAATGATATTGGACATCATCAGGCCAGACCGTGGCGCTGTCACGTTGCTAGGGGAAAAGCTCAGCCAGGACACCAGACAGCAAATCGGCTACTTGCCTGAGGAGCGTGGACTGTATCGCGGCTTACGCACTATCAAAATGCTGACCTATCTGGGTGAATTAAAGGGCATGAACAAGAGGGATGCGATTCAAAACGCCGATGACCTGCTTGAAATGCTAAATATGTCACCCCACCGCTCCAAAAAGATTGGAGAGCTAAGCCGTGGCATGGCTCAGCTTATCCAGTTTGCGGCCACCATAATTCACCGTCCAAAAGTGGTCATTCTGGACGAGCCCTTCGCTGGCCTGGACCCGATCAATGTGCGACTTATCAAGGACGTTATCAGCGATCTGCGTAAAGAGGGAGCCTCCGTCATTCTGTCTACTCACCAGATGTACCAAGTGGAAGAAATGTGCGATCAGATAGTTATGATAGACAATGGTACAATAGTGCTCGAAGGTATTCTGCACGAGATAAAGCAACGCTTCCGCGGCGACAACCTGCTAATAGAATGCGATTCTTTCCCAGATGATTTAGAGGGAGTGGTTGACCTTCGACAGCAAGGTAAAGCCTTTGTAATGCGTATGTTACCAGGAACCACCCCCGAATCCGTCTTGAGACAACTCTTAGAGAAAGGAAGCTCTATTGAGAGGTTTGAGGTAGAGACTCCGAGTATGGAAGACATCTTCGTGAATGTCGTGAGGTCTCGTAGTGACTAAGGTAATCATAATCACACGTCATGAGTTCCTCGTCACCCTGAGCAGAACCGGCTATCGTATATTTACCGTACTCCCGCTCCTAATCGGTCTCGCTGTTTTGGTCGGTGTTCTGGTATTTCAGTCCATAACCCAAGACAAGCCCGTTGAAGAGATTGCAATAGGCTACGTAGACGAGACCGGCCTTTTCACCAGCTTTTTGCAACAAGGCAACGTTACTTTCAAGCCCTTCACAAATCAAGAAAGGGCTACCCAAGCGCTTCTGGATGGCGATGTCGGTGACCTCTATGTAATACCAAATGACTACGTTGAGAGGGGGGTAATAGTACAGGTAAAGGAGAGACAGCCTGGAATATCACTGGATGAAAAGGCTTACACATCTCTTAGAGACTTCCTACTAGACAACTTGCTCTCCGAGAAGCTCCCTGACAATCTCATTGATCGCAGTCGAAATCCAGTGTCGTTAGCTACCGTAGAAGTAGATGCTATGGGAAATCCAGTAGAGGAGCCCTTCAGGATAGGCAGGTTCATCTTCTTTTTGGCACTAGGAATAATGGTGATTATGTCAGTGATGACTACATCAGGATACCTACTTCAAGACCTGGGCGAGGAAAAGGAAAACCGCATTATGGAAGTCCTACTCTCGTCAGTCACCCCCAACCAGTTGATGCTAGGAAAGCTATTTGGGCTCGGATTAGCCGGGCTGACCCAGGTAATGATATGGCTCGTGTGTGGTGTGATCCTCTTCGTCTTGTTTCAGAACACCGTTTCTGGCATACCCTCGATAGAGCTTCCGCCACCAGGATCAATCCTTCTGGGATTGCTGTATTTTGTTCTGAGCTACGCCTTCTTTGGATCGTTGATGGGAGCATTAGCTGCAGTCTCCACCACACAGCGAGAGGCACAGCAGATGACCTTCATAGTCGTTTTGCCTGCTATAATACCAATGTGGCTGCAGCAATCCCTTTTAGAACACCCGGACGCCCTTACAGCAAAGATCCTGAGCTTCATCCCTTTTACTGCCCCACTCTCGTCCATGGTGCGTCTTGCAATGGGCGCGATGAGTCCTTTGGATCTGTTAGTCAGTCTAGGACTGCTTTTATTAGAAGCGTCGCTGGTTGTGCTGCTGACCCTTCGCCTCTTTAAGACCTATCTTCTTATGTATGGGCGCAAGCCGAGAATTCGCGAGATACTTACCACAATTGCGCGCGGCTAAGACGCAACGAGACATACCTCAGGTCTCACCGTCCCCGGGGCACAGTCCAAGGGTGAAGCCAAAAACTGGACACCCCATCCTGTCATTCCAAGGAGTCCCGATAGATCGAGACGACGTGGGAATCTATCGTCCCACCATCCTGTCATTTCGAGAAGCCCAGCGACGAGAAATCTGTCGTCCCACATGCCACACTTTTCAAAGTGTAGTGCTGAACCCACTTCATATCCTGTCATTCTGAACGAAGTGAAGAATCCTTGGCTCGCCTATTTAGCAACCGCTCGTGATGGGCCAACCCCAAGCTAGGCAATACTGCGCTATTTCTGTCCACCTACCTCTAGAGAACGCGGGTTATCTAGTCAAAAGAACACGTTTAGACCAATCGTGCTATAATCTCCTTGTTTAGTGGAGATCATTCATGCCTCGACGAACAAAGGCATCTGATAGTAGAAGCCAGGGTGCACTCTTTGGTCTGGAGCACTGTCTCCAGACCAAAGTCATCTCTCGTAGGCAGGATTTCGAAGCCCTTTTTGACGGCTTCGAAGAAATGCGTGCTATCTCATATGTTGCCTCACCTGACCTTCTCTTGGACTTCTTAGACCGACGTAACTACTCGCGCATCGAGATCGTTGTTGGCGGTGAGGAAAATCTGGCTCAGGCTTACCGTAACGTTCTAAGAAACAAAGGTGTCGAAGTCATCCAGAGACTCACCCACGAACTAGAAAAAGAGCGTCTAAGAATCCTTATCCCGCCTCAGGTGATTCATTCTAAGTACTACATTTTGCGGAAACTCGACCTGGTAAGGGTCATTCAAGGTAGCCTGAACTTCACTTGGACCGCTCGAGATGCCAGTCGGCAGAGGAACTACGTGTGGTACTATGATCTTGCTCCGGCTGACCCGCTGCTCAAGCAGTTTCAAGAAGACTACAAAGCTCACCGCATCGATTGCGTCATCTTTTTGGGTGATCTTCAAGAGAAGCTCCAGATGGAGTCTCCGGAGACCCAGGCCGAGATCATCGAAGCATGGCTCGCTGGTGCCCCCATAGATAGGCAGGAGAGAGAGTTAGCGGAGACATAGCAGATCCTAGCTGAGAAGGCTACAGATCCCTCAATGATGCCCACAGAGATCGTCACGATCCAGCCAGGGTCCTCCATGAAACGCGCGATTGGAAAAAGCCTTCAGCCCCTTAATCCGGTGGTAGGAGACGGCCGTTACGACGTCCCATTAGCCAACTTCATCCAATACGTAAATCGAGCGTACAGCCTCCCGATCATGCGCGTGGATGTTAGTCAGCGTAAGATCCACATGCGTATTGGTGACTCTCTCATATCATACGGTGAACCGCTTCCTGAGCCCTCTGTTTTAGATGCTACCCTGGCTCATGTTGAAGCCTATGTACGGTCTTTTGAGCGGGGTCACACGAGCGAGCGGAAAGTGATTATTGAGGCCTATGTGTACGAGACCTTACTCTATGTCTTAGCGTCTCCCTTCGCCTACCTGCACATGGCGGCTCGTCAACAGGCATTCCGATTGTTAACAGGGCTTCGGGGACCGCGGCTTCTCTACATCTATGGGGGCACTCGGACAGGGAAATCGGGGTTCCTTCAGTTCGCGCTGAAGACACTGACCAATAGGGATATCAAGCCACTAGACGGCAAAGAGATATTCAAACCCAACGTTGTGCGACAGATGGCGAGTTTAAGCACTACTTTCCCACTTGCTTTCGATGATATCTCCAGGTTTTATCAGGATGTTGTAAAGAGCTACTGGGAGAATTGGTGGCTAGAAGGTGCTGTTTGGCCGCAAGTCATATTGACATCAAACAGGGGTACTTTGCCGGAGGCAGCAAAGTCTCGTATGATGCGTGTTCTCTTTGACGTCTATTTCCCTCCCAATAATGCGGACTTGAGATATCTCAATGATCTTCTGGCAAAGGACAATCCTTTATTCACCTGGTTTGCCCCTTGCTATATGGAGAAGCTCGACTCCGAAGATATGACGAGTGAGGACGAACTCGCTATGGCGCGAGGGGTTATGGCGAAACTTTACCGACACGCAGAACGAAATCTTCCAGACTTCTTCCCAAGCAAACCTGCTGAGGAGATGTACCCACCTGGTGCTCGTATATGGAGAAATCTTCTTTACTCGGACAAAAAGGCAAGTATACGAACCGAGCGCAATCGCATACGGGTCGATTTTCAACAAGACATGGAGATTGGAGAGGTCAAAGGTTATGTGTCGGACTTACCTCCTACGGTCAGGTGCGAACCACGAGGCAAGACTATTTTTATTCAGCCTCCCGACCAGTTCAAGGCTTGGCTTGCTAGAGGTAAATCGGCTCAATCCATAGTCCAACGCTTGTTTAGGCGCTAGAGTCAGCCCTCGGCTGGCCCATTGCCAAACTACCATCGAACTGTAACGGCACCTCAAAACCCCCGCATAGCCTTCGGCGTAACGAGAATTGGAACGCTGTATTCCTCCAAGAACCCCTCCTCCGTCATTCCCAGGTCCCTTATACCTTGCCTGTATTTGCTCAAGAACGCCTCTATCCTGTCTGGCTTCGGCAAGTCCTTCAAGACCGCGGCCTCGCCTAAAATCACAGCCACATCGCCGCCATGCTCGTCCGAGTTCAAGTTAAAAGAGGCCCTCGGATTGCGGGCTATGTTCCGTAGCTTTGGCTTCTCCCTTTCACTGAACACCAGAATCGTTTGCCAGTCCCAGTGAAACCATATGGGTACAGGTTGAGGCGTCCCCTTCGAGTCAACCGTAGTCAGCCAGATAATCCTCTCTTGGCTGAGGCGTCGGTCTACCCAACGACCAAAGGGCGTGCTGAAATCAAGCATTGGCTGGTCATTGATGCGCACTTATCTATGAGGTCAAGGAGCATACTCCCACAGACACCACTATAACTAAGGCTAAGATACCAAACACAATTAGAAGGCCAGAGCATGATTTATGGGGATTATTGTCGCGAGGAAGTAGCTGCGGGAAGTCTGCATTACCCATTCTATTTCCTTCCGCTAGATAGGTAGAAAGCGAACTACCTAGTCCCCTACTTTGCACAAAAAACCAAAAATCTCAGGAAGGTGACGGAAACCTGGGTTTCCGTCCGGGGGTCTGGGGGTGTCCCCCAGATACATTTTGAGGGCGGGATAGGGTGAGAGAGCAGCGCTTGCCACTATGAATATCGGCAAACATTGACTTTATATGCAAGGCTCCTAGTCCCCGACTTTCATAAGTGATCTCCTCCGCGGGGCTCGGTGGATTTACAGGGATTATAGCACGGAGGAGTGCAGAACCAGTAAGAAGGATTCTGCACATTTGCGCCAAGGCCTGGGGCAGATTCGACATTAGACGCTTCTGGGAAAAGGGAGTTTCCTCTGGAGAAACGGAGCAATACCCAGGTGACCCCATTGAGTGGATAGGGCCCATGTTAGAGGTTTTCGCCTGGCCTTAGACATCGCACGGGCGGAATGATGCCATTTACCTACACTAACCTGCCATATTGCCGCATAACATACATTTGGGCGCTAGTTGCGAAAGTTGGGCATAATCCTGTCTCCTATCTCCCGCATCATGCCCTTCTTGTCGGCGATAGTGAAAACCGTAGTGGAAATGTTTTTAATACCCAACTCGCCAAGCCTGTCTATTCGCTCACTAATGTCGTCCTCGTTCCCTGTCAGATGGATAAAGTCAACCAGGCGCTGAGTTATCGCCTTGATGTGAGTTGAGTCTGTTCTCTCGTGCTGGTAACTGTCCCACACATCGGCCAATCTATTGATTTCATCCAATATCCCCGGCTCGACACGCTCTAGCCGCCGTCTCAATTCGAGAATCTCAGGTGCGTTCCTTTGTAACGCTTGATACTTAGCCATCATGCCAGTGGCAGCATAGGACGCTACCTCAGGGAAGGCAGCCTCCTTGGACTCGGCTACATAAATCATGGTCCGATTCCACATTTCGATGTCCGATGGGTCTCTGCCTGCCCTCAACGCGCCCTTCTGGACCTGCTCGATGTTCCACTTGGCCATCTCCACGTTTACCCCGCTAAACATTATCCCGTCGGCAAGTTCTCCGGCCAGTTGCAGTGCCTTGGGGCCAACCGATCCCATAATAATCGGCACCACCCTCCGAATCCACTCCGAATGCATCTTGGCTCCCCTGAACTCCGTCTCTTCCCCCGCCATATATCTTCTGAGGAACTGAATGGTCTCCCGGAGTTCTTGCATGGGACGGGCCTTCATTCCCATGGTCATTACCGCACTAAACCCTGTCCCTATCCCTATGAAGGCGCGGCCCCCCGAAAGCTCGTCGATGGTAGCTGTCGCGTTCGCCGTAACCGAAGGATGGCGCGTAAACGGCGTAGTGACTCCATGTCCTATTTGAGCTCGGCGTGTGCTGAGCGCAGCAATAGCCATCATCGGGTACACGTCTCGACACAGGTTCTGAGAATCAATGAAGGTGACCTGAGAAAAGCCGCTCTCTTCAGCTACCTGAGAATGGCCGGCTACCTCATCAATCCTCAGATTTCGACCCATTCCTACGCTAAAATCCATTTTCATGGCTAACCCCCAGAATTTCTAAACCCAGCCGTCCTCACCACACTCATCTACGCTAAGCATCTCAACCAGAGAAACATTGACACATCGGCTCGCCCAATAGGATTCAGCTTATGCCTCGCCGCAGCTACTTCTCACTTATGGTGATCCTGTTTATCCTGTCGCCTGGAGTCTGTGCGCTGCCCGGATCCCGCGCCGAGATGCTCTGTAAAACATCCATTCCCTCAACAATCTTTCCAAATACAGAGTGCACCCCGTCCAGGTGAGGCGTCGGAGCATAGGTAATGAAAAACTGGCTGCCATTCGTATTGGGGCCTGAGTTGGCCATGGACATAATCCCCGCCGAGTCGTGCCTCAGGTTTGGGCTGAACTCGTCCTCAAAAGAGTACCCAGGCCCGCCTGACCCGGTTCCCGTAGGATCGCCGCTCTGGACCATGAACCCAGGTATAACCCTGTGGAAGGTCACCCCGTTATAAAACCCCTCTCTGGCCAGAAACACAAAGTTGTTGACCGTTTTAGGAGCGTCCTTGGCGAAGAGCTCCAAGACTATATCCCCCTTCGCTGTCTCCAGCGTGGCAGTATAACTCTTGCTGGCGTCAATCGTCATTGGCGGGGGCGCGCTGTAGCTCTTCCTGCCAGGCGTCGGCGTCGGATCCGGCTCCGACGATGATGAACACGCCAGCCCAGCAATCACCGCACCCAGAAAGAAAACGCTAAAAGCTCTAAAGACAGCCTTTCCTACCATTTCAAACACCTCTCATCAAGTAATTTTAGACGACTCAAGTCCCTATTCTATCTTTGTGACTCCCCGCCAGTCCCTCAACCTGACCGCCGGGATAAGCTGATTGCCAGCCCTCAAAAAATGCGTGACAGCGACTATCGTCGTCAAGATTAGGCACAATATTATCATAGGTAGTGGCTGCAGAGTGCCAATAATCATGGCATTTAGCGCCACAAAACCCACTATCATTGAGATCATGACGTTGCGAGTAATGACTAGAGCAACGCCAAAGATCAGGACCATCACGGCCGTCAGTAAAGGCAACAGCGCCAGAGAAAGTCCCAACACCACAGCCACCCCCTTTCCGCCTTTGAACTTCAGGAACACAGACCAGTTGTGCCCGATCACGGCAGTCAACGCGGCAATATATATCGCTATATCGGGTGCCTCCATCCATCTGCCTGCGTATATGGTTAGGATCCCCTTCCCTGTATCGACAGCTAAGACTATCAGCCCATAGACCCAACCCAACTGTCTGTAGGCGTTCAATGCGCCAGGGTTACGACTGCCCGTCAGCCTAATGTCTATACCCCGCGCCACCTTCCCCAGCAAGTACGCTGTGGGGAAAGACCCCAAAAAGTACGCCAACAATATAGTTACTACGGACGTCATATCTCCTAAGCCCTTTGCCCTACCATTCCTCGTCACCTCATTACTTAGCGGCGATAGCCCTTACTATGCCGCGCCCTTCAGGGTAGCCAGTCGAACCATCATTCCAAACCCTTTGCCCTGTCATTCCGAGGAGTCCCGATGAGTCGGGACGACGAGGAATCTATCGTCCCACATGCCACACTTTTCAAAGTGTGGTGCTGAACCCACTTCATATCCTGTCATTCTTGAGCGAAGCGAAGAATCCTCGGTACGCCTACCCAGCCAACCTTATCTGTCCTCCCACTGTACCGCGTCCTTCAGGATGCGGTGCCACGTTTCTACGCTCATCCTGTTCAATAGTGCTTACGACAATTATTATGAATGGTTCCTTGGACTTTTGTAGTGATGTCTTTATAATACAGCCAAACGCCCCAAACACAACGTATGCGTGCTCTTCATAAAACCTCATTACAGCAAGCGTCAGGAGGAATGTAAATGGACGAAGGCGCCCCCCAGGGAGCCATCACGACAAAAGCGCCGAAAGCCAGCTATAAAGAACTCGGCCTGACCAAAGACGACCTTCTAAAAATGTACAGCAAGATGGTTCTGGCTCGCACCCTGGACGAGCGCATCATCCAGCTAAATCGCCAGGGCAAGGCGGCCATCTTCGCATCCTGCCAGGGTCACGAGGCCGCGCACGCGGCCTGCGTCTGGGCGCTCCGACCAGGCCACGACCTTTTTTACCTATACTATAGGGACCTTCCAGTCGTCATTGCCTTGGGTATGACGCCAAAAGAACTGCTACTGGCTTTCATGGCAAAGGCCGGAGAACCTCTCAGCGGTGCCAGGCAGTTTCCCCTCCACGGGACTTACCCTAAATACAACATAGTCTCCCTCTCAAACGTTGTGGCCACACAGATTCCGCAGGCAGTAGGGGCAGCCTTAGCTTCCAAAATGCGTGGAGAAGACAAAGTGACCATCGCCTTCTTCGGCGACGGCGCCGCCAGCCAGGGCGACTGCCACGAAGCAATGAACTTCGCAGGCATCCACAAGCTACCCGTCATCTTCTTCTGCGAAAACAACCTGTATGCCACGTCGACACCGTTGAAGAAGCAAATGGCCATCGAGGACATCGCCGACAGAGCCCGGGGATACGGCTTCCCTGGCGTAGCCATAGACGGCACCGACCTGTTGAAGGTCTATCAGGTAACCAGGGAAGCGGGGGAAAGGGCTAGGAGCGGAGGCGGCCCTACCTTGATAGAAATCAAAGTAGAGCGACTGATGCCCCACACCAGCGACGATGACGATACGCGCTATCGTCCGAAAGAGGAGCTTGAAGAGGCTCGTAAGAGTCGCGATCCTCTTCCTATATATCGCAATTATCTGATGACCGAAGGGATACTGACCGAAGCCACAGACAAGGAGTTCGTCGATACCGCCAAGCGAGAGGTCAACAAGGCCACCGAGTTCGCCGAATCGGCCCCCTATCCAAACACAGACGACTTCTACGACCATGTGTATGCCGCCCAGGGAGGCGCGTGATGCCTGAGAAATCAGTGATCGAGGCTGTCCGAGAGGCCATGTTCGAAGAGATGAAGCGGGACGAAAGGGTCTTCGTCCTCGGAGAGGACATTGGCACCCGAGGCGGCGTCTTCCTGGCAACCCAGGGATTCCTCGATGAGTTCGGAGAGCAACGAGTCATAGACACGCCCCTGGCAGAGTCGGCCATCGTAGGGATATCCCTTGGCGCTGCCATGAGCGGGATGCGTCCCATCGCCGAAATCCAGTTCGCCGACTTCGTCTGGCCCGCCGTCAACCAGCTCATCGGAGAGGCCTCGCGGGCTCGATACGGCTCCAGGGGACTGTTAAGCGTTCCCATGGTGGTCAGGATGCCCTACGGGGGCAGTGTCCGTGGTGGTCTGTACCACTCCCAAAGCACCGACGCCTACTTCGCCCATACCCCAGGACTTATTGTGGTTACCCCAGCCACTCCATACGACGCCAAGGGACTCTTGAAGGCGGCCATACGCTCCGACGACCCAGTCATCTTCTTTGAACACAAGCGGACCTACCGCCAGGTGCGGGGAGAGGTCCCAGACGAGGACTACACTCTACCCATAGGCAAAGCCGACGTCAAACGTGAAGGCAGCCACATGACTATCGTAACCTATGGGCTAATGGTGCACTTTTGCCTGGAGGCCGCCCAGGTCGTGTCCAGAGAAGGAATTGACGCCGAGGTCATCGACCTGCGTACGGTGCGCCCGATAGACAATGAAACTATCCTGGAGTCTATCGCCAAGACAGGCAAAGTCCTGATAGTGCACGAGGATAACAAGACCGGCGGCGTCGGCGGCGAGGTGGCAGCCATCATCGCGGAAGATGGGTTCGACTACCTCGATGGGCCTATTATGCGTCTCGCCGGTCCGGACGTCCCAGCCATGCCTTTTAGTCCGCCCCTAGAAGCCGTCTTCATGGTAGATACCAACAAGATAGCGGAAGCCATACGCAAACTCGCCGCCTACTAAAAACTATATTGATTCATTTAGACCTAAGCGGTTGCTCTCCCCGCTCATGATGAGCCTGTCGAAGTATCATACTGAGCCCGCCGCCTTTTTCTGTCATTCCGAGGACCCCGGTGACGAGGAATCTGTCGTCACCATGCCGCGCCCTTCAGGGTGCGGTGCTAATAATCCTCTCCCCTTTTGATGAGGAAGACCACAGAAGCAGTAGCCGCCCGTTCGCCCTAAGTCGTAGCCTCTATGTCATTCTGAGGAGTCCCGATTCCTCGGGACGACGTGAGAATCTGGGGCGAGATACCTATGCCGCGCATTTCAATGTGCGGTGCAATCCCAAACTCACCCCGCTCATGCTGAGCCCGCCGCCTTGCCCTGTCATTCTTGAGCGAAGCGAAGAATCCTCGGTATGCCTACCCAGCATCCGCTCATACTGAGCTAAGTCGAAGTATGAAGCACAGAAGGTGCGGTGCTAACAATCCTCTCCACCCTTGCATCTTGACGAATAGATAACTAGGATTATCACCAGCACGGTAACAACAAGCCGCACCATTCATGGTGTGGTTCCTTTGGATGGAGACTTAACAGATGCCCACAAAAATCGAACTGCCCCAGGTCGGTGAGTCCGTCACCGAGGGAGTCATCGGCAAATGGCTCAAACAAGTCGGTGACCGTGTAGAGAAGTACGACCCCCTGGTAGAGGTCGTCACCGACAAGGTCAATATGGAAGTGCCCTCGCCACATACGGGAGTCATCACAGCCATCCTGGTCAAGGAGGGCGACACGATTCCCATGGGCGCGCCCATCGCCGAGATGGAGGTAGAGGGAGCCATTGAAGAGAAAAAGAAAGAGCCTAACACGGACGCCAAAAGCAGAACTGGTACGCTAATACAGTCGCCGTATCCTATGGGGCCA
This sequence comes from Dehalococcoidia bacterium, assembly GCA_965249025.1. Taxonomy (GTDB): domain Bacteria; phylum Chloroflexota; class Dehalococcoidia; order Lucifugimonadales; family CAYTFF01. The sequence goes on from OZ252215.1 coordinate 1,317,421, forward strand.
ACGGGCGCTCGAGAGCTTGAATCCACCGTAGTGACTCAACAAGAAGTCCCCTCCCAGCCCAAACAGCGCCACTCCCCAGCCGTGAAACGGCTAGCCCAGGAACATAACGTAGACCTCAGCGGAGTAAAGGGCACTGGTCTTGGCGGTCGTATAACCCGACAGGACGTGCTTGACTATGTAGAGTCTCAGGGACAGGTCGCTCCGACCACACCCGCTACAGCTCCTACTGTTGAAGCAGGCCCCGACGAAGAAATCGTAAAGCTCACTCCCGTGCGGCGCATGATCGCCGACAGCATGCTGAAGAGCGCCACTCAAATACCCCAGGTATGGAGCATCATTGAGGTCGACGTAACGAAATTGGTACAGCGCCGCGAGTCCATAAAAGAGGAGTTTCAGCGTCGCGAAGGCGTTCCCCCGACCTATCTTCCCTTCGTCATCAAGGCCGTCGTGGAGTGCCTCAAAGACCATCCCCTACTCAACTCTTCCTGGGGCGACAACAAGATCATCCTTAAAAAACGCTTCAACGTTGGCATAGCGGTGGCTGCCCCCCACGGCCTCACCGTCCCCATCATCCACGACGCCGACACCATGAGCATCGCAGCCCTGGCTAAAGCAGTCGCAGACCTTACCGCTCGGGGACGCGACGGTAAGCTAACCATAGAGGACGTCCATGGTGGCACCTTCACTGTCAACAACACAGGAGCCCTGGGCTCCATAGCTTCCAAGCCCCTCATCAACCCACCCAACGCCGCCATCCTCACCACGGAGGCCATAGTCAAACGCCCCGTGGTCATCGACGACGCCATTGCCATCCGCTCCATCATGAACGTCACCCTCACCTTCGACCACCGCATCATGGACGGCGGCGAGGCCGGCGCCTTCATCAACGACGTCAAACGCCGCCTGGAAGCCATCGGCCCAGCCACGCCTGTATATTAGACAAACTATACAATGTGGGTATAGAGCCTACCCTCGCCTCTTGCTGTCATTCTTGAGGAACCCCGACTCGTCGGGGGACGAAGAATCCTCGGCTGGCCTCTTTACCACCCTTTCGTAGCAACCCTTGCCTGCCTGTCCCGACCTGTCGGGGTCAAATCCATGACCAGGCTCATCAGTGAATATAAGATACGAACGGGAGAGTCCAGAGAGGGCAAAGCCCTCTCTGGCAGGAGTTCAGGGGATGTGCCCCTGGACCATACGTCTCAGGGCGGGTTTGGGTGGGAATGAACACCCTCGTCTTTTGTGCCCTCGCTCAACAACGGCCTTGAGCTAAGCAATGGGGAGTACAGAGGCGGCAAAGCTCTCGGAGCTTACCTTGAGTCTTTTCTTCAAGAAGTATCGAAGGATTTGGGTCGAGGAACGCCTCCAGATTCTTACGCTTGAGGGCGAGTGGGTGGGAGAGTTACATCGGCACAAGAAGACATCTTGCCTCCGCCCTCTTGCCCATTCACACCCAAATCCCTTATAGTCAAGCCAAAACCTTGCAGGAAAGTCCAGAGAACAGGAGTCTGTCCTGAGCACAGTCGAAGGAGCTTACCCTGCAAAATTCAATCAACCAGCGGCCTATCCAAAGACCCCAAAACCAAATAGGGCAGAATTTGAAATTTGAAAAAACAAGGCCTTTTGAGTACCACAATCAAACATCCAGCTACCCAAGGAGTCGCATAGAGAAATGCCTCCCATTTGCCAAACTCTCCACCTCGGCCTGACGGACTACCAGCACGCCTGGGACCTTCAAAAGGCCATTGCCCATCAGACAGCGGACGGCTCGCAGCCCAACACCCTACTCCTGCTAGAGCACCCCCACGTCTACACCCTGGGCCGACGCGGCAAGCAAGCAGACCTCCTGCTCGACGAATCGGAACTTGCAGCGCGTGGCATCCAGGTACACTGGATCGACCGGGGCGGCGAGGCCACCTACCACGGCCCAGGACAGCTCGTCGGCTACCCCATCCTGAACCTGCGCAACCTGAGAATTGGGCCTCTTAAGTATGTCCGCACCTTGGAGCAAGCCCTCCTTCGCACACTAGCGGACTTCGGCATTGACGCAAGGCTTGCAGATAAGCTGACCGGAGTGTGGGTCAACGACGTCAAGATAGCAGCCATCGGTGTCAAAATAGGTCGAGGCGTCACCACCCACGGCTTCGCCCTCAACGTTGATCCCGATATCTCCTATTTCGATGGCATAGTGCCCTGCGGCCTCCCCAACGTAGGCGTCACATCCATGGCACACCTCCTTGGACGGCACGTCGACCTAGATGAGGTCGACCCTATACTTGTGCGCCACTTCGGCAAGATGTTTCAGATGGAGATGCACTGGGCAACTCCAGACAACACAATATGGAAGACCGTCGAAAGCCACCTGAGGCAACCCTTAGAATTGACGAGCTTGAGGACGCCATGACCACTAATCCCACGCCACTTAGAGACATGCTCAACCAAAGGAGGCCGCTAATTGCGGCCCATCGCGGCGCCTCAGGCTACGCCCCAGAAAACACAATGGCCGCCTATAACCTGGCCGTGGAGACGGGCGCTGATGCCATAGAGCTTGACGTTCATCTCAGCAAAGAGGGCTTTCCGGTGATAATCCACGACCACAGTTTGGAGCGCACCACCAGTGGCAAGGGCCTGGTTCAAGATCACACAGTGGAGAAACTGAAGAGGAAGAGGCTGGACATCGGCTCCTGGTTTGACCCGAAGTTCTCATCGGAGCGTATTCTTACTTTGGAGGAGGTGCTCCTGTGGGCAAAAGATAGGATTAACATCCTCATCGAGATAAAGAATAACCCCTCGAAATACGCAGATATCGCCCAGATCGTCATAGACCAGATACAGAAACAGGACATGATAAACCAAGTGGAGGTCTTCTCCTTTGACCACGGCTTGGTCAAAGAGGTCAAAGCCATCAGGCCTGACATTCTTACCGGCGTGTGCTACGCCGCCGATCCCGTCTCCCACAGCGAACTGGCTCTTCGGGCCAACGCCGACATCATCCATCCTAACTTCAACTTCTGCACGCCCCAAGCCATACAAGACGCCCATAACAGCGGCATCTTCGTCATCACCTGGACCGTCAACCAAATCGAGGACGCCAAGCGCCTCATAGATATGGACGTGGACTGCATCAAGACGGACTTCCCCGACAAGCTGCTCTCGCTTGTACATGTCACCTAGATCTCATTGTCATGCTGAGCGAAGCGAAGCATCTCACAACCATCCTGCATCTCTAAAGCTGTATACAACCTCTACCCCTTCTCCACCGGATACCCTTTCTCCCTCCATTCGTCTGACCCGCCGTCCAGGTTTATCACGTCCTCCCAGCCGGCTCGCTGAAGGATGCTTGCCGCCGTGGAAGAGCGAAACCCTGCGGCGCAGATGGTCGCCAGTTGCAGGCCCCTCGGCAGCCCTTCCAGATGCTCCTGCAGCGCCCCCAGCTCTATGTTGATGGCGTCCTTCGCATGGAACGCCTCCCACTCACTATGTTGGCGCACGTCTAGCAGCATTGGCACTTCACCTTTGGCCCAAATCCCGTGGAACTCGTCCAGGGGCATCCTTGTGAGGGATTTAGCTGGGTAGCCCTTGTCCAGCCAGGCCTTAATCCCGCCATCAAGATATCCCACTAGCTGGTCATAGCCAATGCGAATCAACTGCCGCACCATCTCCTCGTGAACGGAGCTATCGTCCGTCACCATCACCAGCGACGACTCCCAAGGCACGACCCATCCAACCCACGTGGCAAAGTTGGAGCCAAAGGGTATGGAATACGAATCAGGTATGTGAGCTTCCGAGAAACCGGCTGGATGCCGTACATCAATAGGTATCGCCCTCTTCGACTCGGTGTATACCAATACCTCCTGTGGAGACAACGAGGATAGCATCGGAAGGCCACCCAGAAGCTTCGGCCCCATCCTATTGATGTGGCTCATTCGCTTGTAGTAAACGGGGTACGACCCAAGGCCACTCAAGGCTATTTCAAGGAACTCCTCCTCGCTTCCTGTCTGGGCTAGCGGGTTGAACCGACGCTCATTGCCTATGGTGGTCTCACCCCCGCCCTCGGACGGCAGGCCAGCAGAGCAAAAAGAACCTCCTCCGTGTGTTGGATAGACCTGCACATCATCCGGCAAGGTCAGAAGCTTGTTATGAAGGGAGCGGTATTGCCATTTGCCTAGGAAGCCAGCTATCTGGTCTCCCATCAAGTCTACGCGAGCGGCCCCGCCGGCCATGAGAGCACCCCCAGTGAAAACGACCTGGGGACTGCTGCCGCCCTCAGTATCGGTAGCTATGTACGACATGTGCTCAGGAGTATGTCCTGGGGTATGTATCGCCCGGATCTTGAGACGCCCCAAATCTATTTCGTCGCCATCCTTCATAGGTACGTGGGGATACACAAGGCCACCTGAGGCTCCGGAGCACACTTTAGCTCCAATTCGGGCAGCCAGCTCTCTGGCTCCGGATATGAAGTCGTTATGTATATGGGTCTCCAGCGCGTAGAGTATCTTTACCCCTAGCTCACTTGCAACGCCGGTATAGATATCTACGTCCCGCACAGGGTCCACCACAGCAGCAACTCCATCCTCCTGAGAACCCACTATATAAGAGTTGTTCCCCAGGCTCTCTATTGGTATCTGTCGAATGAACATAGTATATGATCCTCCCGCTTTAAGAGGCCGTGATTAGATTGTTCTGTCTATTTTATCCCTAGCTTTCTTGGCAGTAGACCCTTAAGAATTATCTCCGCCACCTGCTTGTCCAATGGCTGGTTATTGTTGCCACATTTGGGCGACTGCACACAGCTTGGACAGCCCGACTCGCAAGGGCAATTGGAAATGACCTCCAGCGTGGCCCTCCACAGGTCTTCGATGACCTCATAGCCGTGTTCAGATATTCCAACGCCACCTGGATGGCCGTCGTGAATGAATATCTGAGGCCGGCCAGTATCTGGATGGAGCGGCGTAGACAGCCCTCCTATGTCGCTGCGGTCACACAGAGCAAATAACGGAAGCACTCCTATGGCCGCGTGTTCGCAGGCATGCAGGCCCCCCGCCATATCCAAGCGATTCCTTATAATATGTCGTAACGTCTCTTCTGGTATGTCGAACCACAGGGCCACAGTGTTGAATATGTGGGGTGGCAGGCTTATATACCCCTCTCCTAGAACCTCCTCCGTAAAATGGGCCTTGCGCTTGAAGCCGACCACGCTGGTGGATACTTCTACCTCTCCCCAGTATACTCTTGTGGCACCCGCTTCCTTTTCCTTCAACGTCTTCAGGATTCGCGTATCGGTGAAGTCTCTGACCTCAGTGTAGTAGGGCACCTCAGCTTGGACCGCATAGGCTGTGTTAGACTCGATATCCAGGTCTGTTATCAGGTACGACTCGCCCTGATGGAGGTACACGGCTCCAGGATAAAGTTGTAGAAAGGCCGAAGACTCGTCCATGGTCTCCAACACTACCCCAGACTCTTTCTCTACCAAAGTGTACGTATCAGATGAGGAAGAGCGTATATTGATGTCCTGGGCAGGGTACTCGGTCCTAGGGTTCAAATGCAAATGTTCATCCTGAGAACGAAGTAACCCCTCTTCCACCAGCTCCCGCACCATACCGCCAAAAGCCGGCCCAAAGATCTCCTCATCCCCCGACGACAAGGGCATTTCATACGCAGCACACAGTAAGTGAGGTTTAAGGATGTAAGGGTTGGTAATCGAAATGCGGGCGCTCTCATGGGGCTTTCCAAAGAATTCATCGGGGTGCCTCATGAGATATTGATCCAGAGGATTATTCTGAGCCACCAAAATGCTAAGCGACCGCTCCCCCCGCCTTCCGCTGCGACCCGCCTGCTGCCACGCGCTGGCCAAGCTGCCCGGATAGCCAGTCAGAATAGTGGCGTCCAGATCGCCAATATCTATACCCAACTCCATAGCATTGGTAGACACCAACCCCAACAACCTACCCTCAAAGAGGTCTTTTTCTATAAGACGCCTGTCCTCTAGCATATAGGTGGCCCTATATGGAGCCACCCGCTCCGCTATTTGTGGATGCGTTCCTTTGAGCTGGTCTCTCACGTAAACGTAAATCAACTCAGCCAGCCTGCGGCTTCGCACAAAAGTCAAGGTACGTACGTCGCTGCGCAACAACTCCGACATCAAAAGGGAGGCCTCGCTGTTGGTACTATGCCGGCTCCCTTTGGCCTCGTCTATCATAGGCGGGTTCCAGAAGAGAAAATCTTTGCCTCCATAGGGGGAGCCATCCTTACTCACCACATGAAACGGAAGCCCCGTAAGATTCTGGGCATGCTCACCAGGATTGGCGATGGTAGCTGACGACAGAACGAACTGAGGATGGGCACCATACCTATGACACAATCGCCTTAACCGTCGCAAAACGTTAGCCACGTGAGACCCAAAGACGCCCCGATAAATATGGGCCTCATCCAGCACCACGTATCGGAGCCCACTGAGGAAGCGATACCAGCTACGATGGTTAGGCAAGACCCCAAGGTGAAGCATATCTGGGTTGGTCATTATAATCCGACCACTTCGTCTTATGCCTGCCCGCTCTTCTCGCGGCGTATCTCCATCGAATATATCAAACCTTATCCGACTATTATCCGGAACCAGGGTCGACAGACCCTTTAGCTGGTCTTGAGTGAGGGCCTTCGTGGGAAATATATAGAGCGCCCGTGCGCTCCTGTCTTCCAGAAGGGATTCCAAGACAGGTAGGTTGTAGCACAGACTCTTACCGCTAGCCGCCGGGGTAGCGGTTATCACGCTATTGCCAAAACGCAAGGCATTTATAGCCTCAGCCTGATGCGCAAATAGAGACTCTATTCCGTTATTACTTAACGCAAGCTGAAGAGCGGGATGAAGTGAATGGTTAAGTTGGCCTATCGTAGACGGCCTATCAGGTATCCTCGTGAGATGTACCATCTGGCCTTTGTACCAGGACATGGTCTTGATTTTGGAAAGGAAAGCCAGCGAGTCCATCTGAGGTTAGAACCCTGGCAAGATTTCGATATCGTAGTTTACTATCTCTAGATCCAGTCTCATATTCACAATGCAATCTACAACCTGTGAAAGCATCCGTTGAGCATGACGTGAATCTTTACTGACACAGCTTATTCCTATTGTGGAGAGTTGCCACAGGTCGTGGTCTTCAATCTCTGCTATGGAAACGTTGAACCTATTGCGAACCCGAGAACACAACGACTTCACTGTTTGACGCTTACCTTTAAGAGTATCGTTCTCTGGCAAACGGATTGTAAGCCTACAAACGGCGACAGTCATTGGGAATTCTCAGGTAACTGTTAACAAAAGGAATAACAATCCTGCACAAAGGAGGCAAATCAAAAAGTTGATCTCTTCTTAGTTAGAGAACACCTTTTAGATATTCTCTAACTAATGGGGGTTCGCCTAAGAGGTTTCCCGCATAGAGGCGAAGCAGTCACTGCAGTAAGTGGGTCGCCCAAGCCTGGGAACAAAGGGCACCTCTGCATCCTTACCACAATTATCACACACTATTGGATGCATTTGTCTAGCCCCACCATCTCCATATGAGCGAGCCCTCTTTCTAGCGGCCCTGCACTCAGGACAGCGACCGGGTTCATTTTGAAGCCCTCTATTCTGATAAAATTCCTGCTCCCCGGCCGTGAACAGAAATTCCGCCCCACACTCTTTACATACTAACGTCTTGTCCGCGAAGATCACCCTGATCCTCCCTGCAAGTTTTATGGTCGCCTTGGCCTTGTGTGCGGTTGCCATCGAAACCCCAGTCGGGACCGAAATTGAACCTGCATTGAAGCCTAAATAGCACCGCCGAGAGTATACACCTTTCGGAAGATGAGAGCAATAGCAAACCTAAGTTAGTCGCCTAATTAACTATTCTGTACGATTGAGTCCTGTGATTGAGAAAATTTTCTCAAATTGTTGACTTACAATCTGTTACAGACTAAAATTGCCACGTCCTTAAACCTAAGACAGTGGCTTGCTTTCTCAATAAATGGGATAGCTACGCTCTTGCAAGTAACCTCGGAATTAGTATTGTACATGTGGAACATGATCAGGAGGTGCAATGGAAATTCCTGAAGTCGTAATACTCAGACTACCTATGTATGTTAGGGCATTAGCTGAAATTGAGAAAACAGGAAGTCAGGTGGTAAGTTCTCATGGCTTAGGTGAGTTTCTCCATGTCACTCCTGCCCAAATCCGCAAAGACCTAAGCTATTTTGGACGATTCGGAAGGCAAGGCCGCGGGTATAACGTTAAGTATCTCTTGGCTGAGTTGAAGGAAATCCTTGGCCTCGACATTCAATGGAACGCGTGCGTAATAGGCATAGGCAGATTGGGCCGGGCCATAATTCAATACCCTGGCTTCGCTCCAGAGGGCTTCAACATAGTCGCCGCCTTTGACTCTAATCCCAAACTGCTAGGAAAACCCCTCAAAAAGGAAATAGTAATTCAGCCAATGTCAGAGTTATGCCATACTATAGAGTCGTCTAATATCAACATTGGCATTGTGGCGGTGCCCGCCACATACGCCCAAGAAGTCATTGACGAGTTGGTAGAATGCGGTATCAAGGCCATCCTCAACTACGCTCCTATTGTACCTTTCGCGCCCTCAGATGTGAAGGTGCGAAGCATCGATCCCACCTTGGCCCTCCAGTCCATGACATACTATCTGCACACTCGGAAGGCGCAAGCAGGAAAAGCTAGACCAAGAAAGCGTAGCTCTCAAAAGAAGAGGGTGAAGGTCTAAGGGATAAGCTTAGCTAGCGTTGCGGCGGCTGAGACGACCCCACGTCGCTGCGTCTTCGTCTTCTGTACGCCACCTTAAGTCTCGCCTGTGAGCGACGTATAGAAGCTAAAGCCCGTTCCAGATCAATGTCGGCCTGTCGGGATTCAACACGCTCCTCCGCCAGTTTCAGAGCGCTCTCAGTCCTCTCGATATCAATCTCCTCGGCGCGTTCCGCCGTGTCTGCTAGAACAATGACTCTGTCGCCCAGCACCTCAAGGAAGCCACTACTGACTGCTATGTAAGACTCCTCTGCGCCTTTGAGGACCCGTAACTCACCAGGCTGGAGCACAGTGAGTAGAGGGGCATGATGAGGAAGGATGCCCAGTTCCCCTTCTATCCCAGGCACCACAACTACATCAACATCCTCCGAGTATACTTCTCTTTCAGCGGTTATTATTTCAAGTCGTATGGTTGCCATCTCTACGCCTGTACCTTTAGCGACTCAGCCTTTTCAACAGCCTCCTCAATGGTGCCCACCATGTAGAATGCTTGCTCAGGAAGCTCGTCATGTTTACCCTCGAGGATCTCCTGGAATCCACGAATGGTCTCCTTCACCGGGACGTACTTACCTTCAATACCAGTAAACGTTTCCGCCACAAACATAGGCTGAGAAAGGAAGCGTTGTATCTTACGCGCCCTTGTAACTGCTATCTTGTCCTCCTCTGACAACTCTTCCATACCAAGGATAGCAATGATGTCCTGAAGGTCCTTGTATTTCTGTAGCACCTGCTGCACTCCGCGAGCTACCTGGTAGTGCTCCTCACCAACTATGTTAGGATCCAGGATTCTAGAGGTTGAAGTCAACGGGTCCACCGCTGGATACAACCCCTGCTCAGCAATAGACCGCTCCAAGGCGATAACTGCATCCAAGTGTCCAAAAGTGGTCACAATGCCCGGATCTGTATAGTCGTCAGCAGGCACGTATACCGCTTGGAAGGAAGTGATAGAGCCCTTCTTTGTAGAAGTGATGCGCTCCTGCAGATCCCCCATCTCTGTGGCCAGAGTAGGCTGATATCCCACTGCAGAGGGCATCCTCCCCAACAATGCCGAGACTTCCATTCCTGCAAGAATGTACCGATAGATATTATCGATGAACAGGAGCACGTCCTGTCCCTCCGTGTCTCGGAAGTACTCAGCCATAGTCAGCCCCGTAAGAGCAATGCGCGCCCTGACTCCCGGAGACTCGTTCATCTGGCCGAAAACAAGGACCGTATTCTTCAGTACCCCCGATTCCTGCATCTCATACCACAAGTCGTTGCCCTCACGGGATCGCTCACCTACACCAGCGAAGACGGAGAAACCGCTGTGGACAGTAGCAATATTGCGGATCAACTCCATGATAATGACCGTCTTGCCCACCCCTGCCCCTCCATAGGCACCTATCTTGCCTCCCTTGGTAAACGGTGTAACCAGGTCAATGACTTTGATGCCTGTTTCCAGTATCTCCGCTTTGGGTTCCTGCTCCTCGAAGCTAGGAGGCTCTCGATGGATCGGCCAGGTCTCCTCTGACTTCACTTCTCCGAGATTATCAAGTGGAACTCCCAAGACGTTGAAGAGCCGACCCAAAGTACCGTGCCCCACTGGCACCGCTATCGGCCGTCCTGTGTCCTCAACATCAACGCCCCTGGACAGGCCCTCCGTGGGGCCAAGAGCCAAGCATCTCACCCAGTTGTTCCCTATGTGCTGCTCAACTTCCAAAACTAACTTCTCGCCCCCTACAGTAACTTCAAGGGCGTTGTAGATCGCAGGAATCTCACCAGGAGGAAACTCTACGTCCACCACAGTACCGATTACCTGAATTACTTTTCCTTTTGCCATTATTTCCCCCCATATAGGAACGGTAAGTACATTTACGTCTCCAGACTCATGGCTCCGCCAACGATATCCAAGAGTTCTTTAGTTATGGTGTCCTGGCGAATTCTGTTCATCAGCAGTGTCAGGTCGTCTATCATCTCGTGTGCGCTATCTGTGGCATTCCTCATGGCCACCATTCGAGCCGATTGTTCACTGGCCACCGATTCTAATAAAGCGTGATAGACCTGCATCTCTACAAATCGCGGAAGCAGTGCGTCCAAAACAGGCCTGGGGTCCGGCTCATAGATATAACCCACCATTTCTTGGGATCTCAGCTCCGCAGGCTCAATTGGAAGGAGCTGCCTCAGTTTCGGCCGTTGTACCACGGTGGTGACGAACTCCGGATAAATTAACACCACGCGGTCTGACTTTCCATCCATATAGCTCTCTATCACCAGTCGAGCTATTGGAGCCACGTCCATCACCGTGGGCCTATCGCTCATATCTGTGAACACCGCTTTGACGCTTCGGCTGGCCCTGACCATGAAGTCCCGCCCTTTTTTGCCGACTGTAATAACATCTATGTCCAGATGCCTGTTGTCTACGATATATTGCCCGGATGCTCGGTTAAGATTAGCGTTAAGGCCCCCACACAGTCCACGATCTGGTGTAATTAGCACGACCTCTATGTTCCTTACCTCACGTCGTTGAAGGAGTGGGTGAACGGCCTCCTCTGAGTGAGGCTGGGCAGCCAGATGGGACAGCAAATCGTTCATCCTTCCTGCGTAGGGTCGCGCAGATAAGACCATTTGCTGGGCACGCCGCATCTTAGAAGCAGCAATCATCTCCATAGCCCTAGTTATTTTGGCTGTGTTCTGAACGCTTCTAATGCGCCGTTTTACTTGTCGAAGGCTTGGCATCGCTAGTTATTCAAACTTGTTGCTCTGACTAAAGTCCCCAATCGCCTTCTTCAAGGTCTCTTCGACATCATCTGCTAGATCCTTGGTTTCGGCGATAGACTTTAGGACTTCCGGGTGGCTGGCTTCAATGTACTGGTAAAATCCTCTCTCCCATTCAGCAACACGACTAGTGGGAACCTGATCCAGGTGACCGTTGATTACTGCGTATAGTATTGTGACCTGCTTTTCCATTGGAACTGGCTGATACTGGAGTTGCTTGAGGATCTCGCTAATGCGCTGCCCTCTCTCTAACTGGGACCGTGTAGCGGCGTCCAAATCAGCTGTGCCAAACTGAGCAAAGGTAACCAATTCTCTAAACTGGGCCAAACTTAAGCGTAAGCGTCCCGCCACCTTCTTCATCGCTCGAGTCTGGGCAGCGCCACCTACACGAGAGACCGAAAGGCCAACGTTAATGGCCGGTCGAGTGCCCGCATTAAACAGATCAGACTCGAGGTAAATTTGTCCGTCGGTAATAGATATGACATTGGTCGGAATGTAGGCAGATACGTCGTTAGCTTGCGTTTCTATGATAGGCAAGGCTGTCAGCGAACCTCCTCCATGCTCCTCGTCCAACTTCGCTGCCCTCTCCAGAAGGCGACTATGCAGGTAGAAGACATCTCCAGGATACGCCTCTCTTCCAGGAGGACGTCGCAGCAGCAGCGACATCTGCCTATAGGCCCATGCATGCTTTGTCAGGTCATCATAGATAACCAGAGCATCCTTGCCTTGATGCATAAACTCCTCACCAATTGCGCAGCCAGCATAAGGAGCAAGATACTGCAACGGCGCCGGGTCTGAGGCATTGGCCGCAACTATTATCGTATGTTCCATTGCTCCATACCCTTCTAAGGTAGCGGCCACTTGGGCAACTTTACCTACCTTTTGACCAATGGCCACGTAGATACAAATCAGATCGCCGCCAACCTGATTGACTACAGTATCCAAAGCAACAGCCGTCTTCCCAGTGGAGCGGTCTCCTATGATAAGCTCCCTCTGGCCACGACCAATAGGTATCATACTGTCAATGGCCTTTATCCCAGTCTGGACAGGTGTATCCACAGACTTCCTTACCACAACGTTAGGAGCCACTATTTCTACAGGCCGTGTTCCCTTGGTCTTTATAGGGCCCTTGCCATCAATAGGCTGACCTAAAGGGTCTACAACACGGCCAATGAGGGAATCTCCCACAGATATCTCCACAATCCGACCAGTGCTTTTCACCTGATCCCCTTCCTTGACCCCTATATCTTCGCCTAAGATCACGACCCCAACACTATCCTCCTCCAGGTTGAGGGCCATGCCAACTACACCACTTGGAAATTCTAATAGCTCAGTATACTGAACGCCTGATAAGCCGTGAATGCGGGCAATTCCATCCCCTACCTCCACAACTGTCCCTACGTCCACCATAGTAATCTCGCTGCCAAACTCCTCTATCTGGCGTTTGATCACCGAAGCAATGTCTTGTCCTCTAACAGCCATGAGTTAATCTCCTTCGCAACATATGCGAAATAGTGATACAATCCCTCAAGGAGCAGAACCTAAAACGCTCCTTCTCAAACCTTCCAATCTTGACTTCGTGCTACCGTCTATTAATTTATCTCCTACCTTAGCCACAAAGCCCCCTAAGATATCATCGTCCACCCTATTGGTAAAGACTACATCCCTACCCAGTATGTTTCTCAGGAGATCGGCGATCTCTTTACTGAGATGGTCTGGGACCTCAACTGCAGTGAGCACCTCGCCCCTTTCTATACCTCGGTGGACATCCGACAGCCTATGATACTGACGAATAATCTCTGAAAGCTGTCTAAAGGCCCCCCTAGTCACCAGTAGGGACAGAAGATTCTTGGCCAAACGTCTGACTTCGGGCAGAACCTTTTCAATGGCGCTGTATTTTTCAGCCTGAGGCACTCTTGTAGATTCTAAGAACGCAGCAAACTCTCTCTGATCGATGGCCTGCTGCAACTGCTCTAGGTCCTCTGACCAATCTTCTAACGCATTGCCCTCCAATGCAATCTCAAAGACTGCTTGGGCATATCGCCTCGACGATGGAGCTTTTGGCATCCTTTCTCCTAATTATTCCGGCCTGCTGGACCCTCTTTCAGGACCTTCTCAATGAGTTCCTCGTGTGCTTTTTTATCCAAGGAACTCTCAATAACCTTCTCAGCCGCTTGAATTGCCAGGTCTGCGAACTGACGTCTTAACTCTTCCAGAGCAGCATCTCGTTTTCTCTGAATGTCAACCTGGGCCTTTTCTCGCTCTTTTTGTATTTCACCGGTAGCTTTGGCCATCTCCTCTCCTCTATACCTCTCAGCAGCCTCTCTGGCCTGAGCAATAAGGGACTGCCCTTCTTCTCTAGCAGCCTGCAGTTGCTCCTCCATCCTCTTCTGAGACTCAGACGCCTCCTCCTGGACGCGCTCCGCCGCCTCCAGGCTCTCTTTTATCCGCGCCGAGCGCTGATCCAATAACCGAAGAATCGGTTTATAAAGCAACACGTAAAGTGCGCCAAACAAGATAAGGAAGCTTATGATTTGAGTTAATAGAACGGGTACATTAATTCCAAGGCCTTCCATGCGACTCCTTTAATAGCGCCGTTCCTTCACGGCAAGTAGGCTTGGTATATTCGCAGAACGACCAGAACTACACGAACTTAATCATTATCGCCACTACGAGAGCGTAGATGGCTATAGCTTCGGCGAAGGCGATACCGAGTATCATGTTGACCTGAATTGGCCCCTTTGCCTCCGGGTTGCGCCCCAAGGCTTCCATGGCCTTGCCAGCCAGGAACCCAATCCCCAAGCCTGGGCCCAAGGCACCAATGCCAATCGCCAAAGCTGCTGCGATGTTTGTAAGATCCATCGTTGAATCCTCCTAAGATAAGTGTTTATACATTACTCGCTGTTAATAAGCTCTATTGTTTAACATCTAGCGTTGGTTAATGCTCTTCACTTTCGTGAGGCGCAGTCGCCATTACGCCAAAAACCAGGATAAGCATAGCAAAGATAAAGGCTTGGATAAATCCTACAAATAACTCCAGCCCGAGGAATGGCGTAATGCCGATAAGCGGGACTAGGAATCCCATGGCTATCAGCAACACTTCGCCAGCGAAGATGTTCCCAAAAAGTCGGAAGGTGAAACTGATTATTCGAGCAAACTCACTGATGAACTCAAGGCCGCCTACAAAGACGTCTATCAAGCCAATAGGCTTACCCCGTCTTAACCGACCAACGTTAACGAACTTACTTATGTAGCTCAAGAATCCCAGGGATCTAATGCCCCACATCTGCACCGTAAACATCGCTACCAAAGCTATGGCCAGAGGCGTATTGAGATCCGTGTTGACGCTGCGTAAGAAGGGCACCAGAATGCCAGCTCTATCAGCCTCTTCTAATCCGTGCTCTTCGTACTCCTCAGCAGTAATGCCGCTGCTACCAAAGGGTATAATAGCCACAGAACCCCCGTTGAACTTCTGTAGCTCTACCTCGCTTAAGTTGGGGACTCTACCTTCTTCATGAGCTTTTTCTATCTCCTCTTCAATCAAATGGTCAGCCGTCTCTATGGTACCTATAGTGCCAAAACCAGGTAGTATCCCCAGCCAGTTAACTGTCACTATAAATATGAAGATGGTAAACACCAATGGGAAAAACCGACGAGCATTTTCCTTACCTGCTATGCCTTCAGCTAGATTTAGAAACGCCTCTAAAATCGCTTCTACCAGGTTCTGCAGACCCGCGGGAACCATGGACATGCGGCGGGTTGCAAGAAGGGCAACAACAATGAGAAGTGCTATCGCTACCCATGTAGCCACCATTGTGTTCGTGATAGCAAAGCTACCAATCAGAGGATCTGTTATTGGCTCAGCAGCAAGCTGTATATGCGATATAGGAGTCTTTAAGAATCCACCGCCAAAGGCGTCCCCTAAAACACCTCCGGCTAGCCCCACGATGAAGAGAACAACTAATGCAATGACAGCAATAAGGACCTTAGGTTTGGATAACAGTTGTGCCACTAGCGCTCCTCATTGTCTGTCGTTGATGTATCCCCCAAAATCCCGGTCAAAGCTTTGTACAAACCCCAAAAAGCCATAAAAACCCCTACGCCAAGGCCAATCAAGGTAAACCAAATAGACGTATGGAAAATGTTTTCGTCTAGCCAGCGGCCGCCAAGGATACCAGCCACAATGCAAAAGGCTACGTACCATCCCAACCCCGCCAGCCGCATGACAGCTCCCAGCTTGACTGTGTTCATTGGGAGCGCCAAAACTTTGTGTAGTTTATCACAGACAAATCCAGACGGTCAATCATAAACGCCCCTCTACGTAAAGAGGCCCCGCTTAGATTGCGAGGCCTCTTTAATATCAACTTCAATTGTCGTCTACGTTCCAGAAGACTTAGCCCTTGTTTTTGTCTTTGTCCAGGCCATCCAGGTCTAGCTGGTCTATGAAAGCTATAAAGGCAGACAAGCGTTTCAACTCCTCTTCGGTAACCTTTCGCTTTTTACCCTCGCTGTTCTCAGGTATGATGGGTTTGCCTGTCTCCTTATCTAGTAGTATGCCTGCTTTGTTCAAGACAGATTCGTCCACATATATAGGCGTCTGCTCCCTCAGAGCCAGAGCTATCGCATCACTGGGGCGAGCGTCTACTTCTACAACAGAGCCGTTGGACTGAATCACTATCTTTGCAAAGAAGGTATCATTCTCCAATTCATAAACAACTATGTGTGCTACGCTAGACCCAAGACTGTGAATTACAGACCGAAGTAGATCATGAGTCAGCGGACGAGGCACCGATACGTTTCGGAGCTTCACGGCAATGGCATCTGCCTCCGCCGGACCTATCCATATAGGAAGATACCTATCGGCTTCCTTCTCTCTCAAGATAACTACCCTTTGGTAGGTCATAAGGCTAACCCGAATGCTATCTATGACCATCTCCAGCATTGCGCCTATCTCCTTCCACTAATCCCGTAAAGTCATTGTACCCACCACTGATATGAGTGTCAACAAAATCCAGAGATGGCGTTGGTCAGAGATGGCGTTGGTCAGAGATGGCGTTGGTCAGAGATGGCGTTGGTCAAGGTAAGGCGCGTCATCTAGGATCTCGAACCCAGTTTATTCATAGCCCCTTCTAACACAATTATCTCCTACATTGCAGGGTGCCAAAAGGAGACGAGGTCATGAGTAACCTAAATAGCGTTTGGTGCTAGTGCGGGAAATGTCATCCTAGCCCGAGGGGCGGGAGCGAAGCGAAGGATGCGCTCATGAATCGTCATTGCGAGGAGTCCCAATGTAATCGGGACGACGAAGCAATCTGGAGGGGCTTGGCCCCTCACCGCCAGATTGCCACGACCCTCCTTCGTCCCGACTTGTCGGGATGACATTTGCGGCGAACTTCGGACACAGGACACCTAAAAGAAGCACCATCAGTTAATTAGCGTTCTGCCCTTAGCAGTATCCCTTACTGACTTTGCGAATCAAATAGCTTTGGTAGTATCCTTGAAGTGTCGAGCATATCAAAATAGAATTAGTCCCATAGTAAATATGAGTCGGGAGCCTGACCGTTGAGGTTTTATAACACCCTTACCAGGCGCAAAGAGGAGTTAGATCCCCTGGAACCCGGCAGGGTGCGGATATATACCTGTGGCCCTACAGTCTATCGACGGGCACATATAGGCAATATGCGCTCTTATTTAATGGTGGACTGGATCCGCCGCGCTTTAGAGCAAAGTGGCATTCGCGTAATCCACATCAAAAATATCACCGACGTCGGCCACATGCGACAGGAGATGCTCGACCGCGGTGAGGACAAGGTAATAGCTGCTGCTAGAGCAGCCGGCAAGTCGGCGAAAGAGATCGCTGCAGAGTACACAGAACTCTTCTATCAGGACGAGGCCAGCCTTGGCATACTACCTGCTTACCATTATCCCAAGGCTACCGAACATATCCTGGAGATGCAAGACATAGTGGTTCGCTTACTGGAGAGAGGGTACGCTTACGAAGTCGATGGCAACGTGTACTTTGAGATTTCTAAGTTTGAAAGCTACGGTAAGCTTTCTGGCAACTTGCCAGAGGGCAAACTCCTTGAAGGTGTGAGAGCAGAAGCAGAAGCAGAAGCAGAAGCAGACCCAGACCCATTAAAGAAAGACCCCAGAGACTTTGCCCTATGGAAGGCCGCCGAGCCGGAACGGGAACTCAAGTGGCCCAGTCCTTGGGGGGATGGCTTCCCTGGTTGGCATATCGAATGCTCCGCCATGTCCACCAAGTACCTTGGTGAGCGATTCGACATCCATACCGGTGGCGTAGACAACATATTCCCACACCACGAAGGCGAGATCGCCCAGAGTGAAGCCGCCTTTGGACACCAGGTAGTCAGTATTTGGATTCATGGAGAGCATCTCTTAGCCGACGGCGTAAAAATGGCAAAGTCGACTGGTAATTCCTATTCCATCGACGATCTGAGCAAAGGGGGAATAGATCCACTGGCACTTCGTTATCTGTGTCTTACCGCTCGATACAGGAACCGCCTTAACTTCACCTTCTCCTCATTGAAGGCAGCGCAGAGGGCCTATCTGCGGTTGAAAAATCGCGTATGGGAGTGGTCTTCTCTGAGCGCCTCTATTGGCGGTTCCAGCGAAACAGAAAAAGAGTGGCGTAACCAGTTCTGGAAGCATATCGAGGACGATCTGGACTGTCCGAAAGCCCTTGCTCTGACCTGGAAACTGGTACGCTCCAACCTGCCAGACAGCGTAAAACATAGGCTGTTACTGGACTTCGATAAGTTCCTGGGCCTGAGGCTAGACAAGAGCTCCGAGGAGTACAAGGTGCCTGCCAACATTACGATATTGGCTGCCCAACGCTCTAACCTTAGAGAACGGGGCGAGTACAAAGAGGCCGACGACATCAGAGCACGCCTGGAAAGGGAGGGGTATCGCCTGGAAGACACACCCATATCCACTCGTATACGTCCCAAAACGAAGTGGGAAAGGCATGAAGAGGCCTGGAAGACAGTCTCCTCCTCCAAAGAGGTCTCTTCACTCATCGACGAACCAGAGACGTTAGACTTCTCCGTCGGCATCGTGGCCTGCAACTATCAAAACGACGTCAAAAGGCTGATAGACAGCGTCCTCTTCTGGTCCAAGGGCTACTCCGCAGAGCTTGTGGTGGTGGACAATGGCTCCTCTAATGGCACAGGCCGTTGGCTTGAAGACCTTGCCCAGTCCAACAATATGATACGAGTCATACACATAGACCACGTTATAGGAGAGGCGTCCGCCAAAAACATCGTGCTGAAGCAGTGTAGGGGCCGGAACGTGTTCTTACTGGATACCAGTGCCGAGGTAACAGGCGATATCTTCGCTTCCCTTCAAAAGACCCTTTCCGATGATACGGTTGGGTTAACGGGACCCTTTGGCCTTATCACCCAAGACCTGCGCCAATTCGACGAAGTTGCAGACAAACGTCAGGACGTAGACGCCATGCAAGGCTACTGCTTTGCCTTCAGACGCTCTCTACTCAGGGAAGTAGGCATGATGAGGGAGACCTTCCGCTTCTACCGCAACCTGGACATAGAATACAGCTTCCACTTCAAAGACAAGGGATATAAAATTGTAGCTGACCCGTCTCTTCCAGTAACTCGCCACGAGCATCGAGTGTGGACTGCCCTCTCAGAAGAGGAGCGCGACAAGCTAAGCACCAAGAACTTCAGCCGCTTTCTGGACAGGTGGGGCCAACGTTACGACCTGCTGGTAGGCCAACGAAAGCCGTGAGGTTTGCGTTTCGCGACGACTTATGTCACTATCCACGTTCAATTATTTTGTAGGATAGGCCGCCGGCGAGTTACCCCGTGTTAGCGGAGCACTTTTCCGTCGGCCCTCCTCCGAACCGGACGTGCGGCTTTCACCGCATCCGGCTCTCCAGTGGTTTATGTCTGCTTCTGCGGATTGATTCGCCCGTGGTGGATGTCCATGTGACACGTCCGGCACACCACGAGGGTTATGCGTTTCCGCGCCGCCATGAGTTGTACCCACTTGGGCTTTTTACCTTGACCTTTCACGTTCAGGTCGCGGAGCGCGCGGATGTGGTGGACTTGTACATCCACGGTTGAGCCGCACATCTCGCATTTGTCCGCTTCAAGCCGTTTGACAAGCTCGTTGCGGTCAGTCCTGTACCGCTGAGGCTGTTGGTCTACTAGAACTGCCTGCCGTTGCCGTTTCAGGGGTATGCCACCGAAGTACGCCACTTTAGGGCGTTTGCCGTTGTCCTGCTGCTTGACGACCTTGAGGCAGACACGCGGCCCGTGCTCGGTTTCAACGACGCTCTTGTACTGGCGTTGCATCTTCCGTGCGGTGGACTTGTGCTTTGCCGCAAGGGTCCGTGCCAGCGACATCTCCATGACCCCTTTCAGTTTCCCGAAATGGGAGACGTTGTAGGCCAGAAGGTAGTAGTTGACGACGCCCCGGAACTCCGACTGGTACTGTGCCACGATGGAGAAATCTTCATCGTGGAGTAGGTAACTGCGGTGTGCCGGTTTGCCTTTGCGCATGTAGGCTTGGCAATGTTGCTCGATGACGTCGGCGGGAACCCGCAATCCGATTTGGCCGTTGACCCTGCGCCGACCATTGCGGTCGAACTGGTCGTTGGCCTGTTGGTTCACGAGTTCGTAGCCGAGGAACCTCGCCGCCTGGCTGGTGGCGTGGGTTATGAGAGTTTTCTCCCTGGATAGCTCCAGCTTGAGTGAGTCGCGCAGGAATGTTTCCAGGGACTTCTTTACCTGTTGGGCTTCGGCCTTTGGCCCGATGAAGCCCAGCACGAAGTCGTCCGCGTAGCGTACGTACCGTAACCTGCGGTAGCCGGGGTCGTAGGGATCGCGTGACGGCAGTTGTTGCATTTGCTTGCGCAGTTGCAGTGCCTCGGCGTGATTTCCCCGTTTCCTCTGGCGGATTGCTTGGTTCAGCAAACGTGTGTACTCGCGGTTGTCTCTCCGGTCTGAGCCTCGGGTGTGGGCTGGTATCAACACTTTCTCGACATATTTGTCCAACCGGTCTAGGTAAACGTTGGCGAGGATGGGGCTGACTATTCCGCCTTGCGGGGTACCGCTCAGCGTGCGGCCATACTTCCAACCCTCGACGTAGCCTGCCTTCAGTAGGTACTTGAGCAGGCGTAGGAATCGGTTGTCGTGGAGCTTCTCGCAGAGCGCCGACAACAGGATTTGATGGTCGATGTTGTCGAAGCACCCTTTGATGTCCCCTTCGACGAACCAGCGGGATCCCGTCCAGGTGCGTACCACTTCGCCCAAGGCGGTGTGGCAACCCCGGTCGGGCCGAAAGCCGTGGGAGCGGTCGGAAAACTGCGGCTCGTAGTAGGCTTCCAGAATCATCCGGATGACCTCTTGCAGCAACTTGTCCGTCCACGTTGGTATGCCCAAGGCGCGGGTCTGGCCGTTGGGCTTTGGAATGTTGACCCGGCGCACTGGCGTCCACCGGAACCGCTCGTAACGAAGCTCGTCGATGATGCGGTCGATTTTGGCCAGTGACATACCGTCCACGGTCTCTGCGGTGATTCCCTTGGTCGTAGCCCCCTGGTTTGAGTAGATGCGACCGTAGGCCCGCAGGTAAAGGTTCCGGTTGTAAAGCAGCCGATGGATGTTCTCCAGCGGCAATCCTCGTTCTCCGCGTTTGCGTATGACGTTCAATACAGTTTCGGCGTCTTGCATTATGCATACCTCTCTGTTGTATTCCGTCGAAACCACCTGTCCTCCTTCGCCATGTGCCGGGCTTTCCCCGGCTCGGACTACTACGAGGACTCCGTGACCATAGGGGTCTCCCCCCGTAGGCCATCCCGCGTTCCGATTGACTTTGGGGTTACGGTTGGATTATTCTCAACGTGAGTCCACAGCAATTGAGTGCCATGGCACGGCGTAGCCAACGAAAGGAGGCCTTATGACGGACAGTTCCAGTCGAAGAGTGTTCTTGCCTGGCCGCCTAGGCCCCCTAATTGTCACAGTTGTAGTGACAGGGTTGTTGGTCTTTGTAGCCTGTTTCATGGTGTGGCAGTACCTTGGTGGAGGTGGGTGGCGCAGCGGAGTGGATGTAATGGAAGTGGTGTTGCATTCCCCCCAGAGGCTGGAACTCATTGTCGCCTCTTGTCACGGGGCACCACGTGTTTCGCTGCAAGAGACGGCCGCTGACGTGCAAGTCAAAGTGATGGCCTTCTCCACTCCGTTCCGAGGTGGTATGGATTGCCTAGATAGCGTTGAGGTTTCCCTTCGAGAGCCACTGGGAGATCGGACCGTCGTTGACAAGCACGCCGGGCGAGCCGTATTAAGTGTATTGACTGCTCGGTGAGTGTGCTGCGCTTGACAGGCGACCTAGTGGGTCACTGGAGAGTGTCCACGTGTGCGCCGTTAGCCCAACCTGAATCCCCAGTTGTCCGTTTTGAACCGTATCCCTTCTGGTCGTTCGACATAGGACGTATCTAGCGCGACTGTAGGTGCCCCGTTCGTCCCCTTTGAATGACCACATTGGTCATCGTCCACTCATCGGAGTTGCATTGGTACCTTCATCATACCGAGGCAATGAGTGGCGCCGGGTTACAAGCGTTCTACCGGCGGGTGGCAAGAACACCATCTGGGAACTGGGGTTCAGGCAGTCTAGCTTTCACCGTATCGCGCGGGCCTTGCGGAACCAGCCCTACAACGCTTTGGGGCTGTAGCCGCTTTACCGACATGCTACTTTCCCCCTAGGCTTTCGCTTCGAGGTGGGTCGGTTGGCCCAAGAACCTTCTCCGAGTTCTTCCCGGATGAGCCGGGTATCCTATGCCGCGTAACGCGGCGCACTGAAGGCCTTGCCCGCTCCAATACTGCCTTAACAAACTCGGTTTTGCCCTCGGTATAAGCATCCCTATCTGACGCGTATCTTCGCGCCAGTTCCCGTTTGAGGGTTTCGTATTGGCGCGCAACCTCTGGGTGAGATCTGAGACAGTCACGAAACAAGATGTGCCTCTCATAAAAGTCACTATCGTGCTTCACCATATGCACGTGAAAGCTACGTGGCTTGCCTTTACAAAAGAAGAACCTGCCAGGAATACCGTACTCTCCAAGGCTCTCATAACCAAACCTAGAGAGGGTACTTGTTCCTCTCTCATCTGGCGGAAGGCACGCCACACCCACCATAATATCTATGATTGGCAAGGGCACTCCTGACTAACGCCTCTTCTTGCCTATAAAGCAAGGGCAAGTGGAGGTTATAGTCTAATATTTGGATGGGCTCTTCCATTGGAGTTGATTACTTCTGCCTGCTTCTCAGCTCCTGCCACACCTCCTCTGGTTTTGCCCCCGATGCAGACAACAGCACCAGCGAGTGGTACACCAGGTCGGCCACCTCCATTACAAGCTGCTCCTTGTTTCCCCTGACACCAGCGATGGCAACCTCCCCCGCCTCCTCCACCACTTTCTGGGCTATCCTGTCTACCCCCTCCTCGAAGAGCTTGGCCGTATAGCTCCCTTCAGGCCTCGCCGATTTGCGATCCTGAATGGTGGCAAACAGGTCTTCCAGCACACCAGGGCCCTTCTGAGAGCGTTTAAACTCAGGACCATCCTCCAGCGGAGTGAAAAAACAGTTCTTGTTTCCCGTGTGACATATGGGGCCGGCAGGTTCTACCTGGAACAACAGCGTATCGCCGTCGCAGTCCATCGCCGCCGATTTCACCCTCATATAGTTGCCGGATACCTCTCCCTTGTGCCACATGTCTGACCGACTGCGACTGTAGAACCAGACGTCGCCTCCCTCCATAGTGCGTTTCAGTGCTCCTGGGTTCATGTATCCCAGCATCAGCACCTCTTTAGTGTTCACATCCTGGGCAATAACCGGCACCAGACCCTTATCGTCTAGCTGAATCATAGTCACCTGCCTATTTGGAGTTCACTAGCTTGGTAAGCTCTAAGAGGTTATGAATCGTGTAGTCGGGTCGAGGTAGCTGCGGGTTGTATTCCACGCCGTCTCGATTGATCCACACCGTAGTCATACCTACACTGTGAGCGCCCAACATATCATCGAAAAGATGATCCCCAACGTATAAGGTTTCCTCAGGCCTAAGAGACATCTTGTCCAAGACAATCCTGAAGGGCTTTGGATTAGGCTTGTAGGCCCCAACCGCTTCTGAGGACAACACTGCCTCCAACTCTTGAAAGTGATAGCTCCCAATTAAAGGTAAGAGGAATGAGTCATCGGCGTTGGAGACTATGGCCAGCCGGGCCAAGCCCTTTAGCTTGTCCAGCGCCTCTATCGTTTCAGGGAAGGGCTCTCTGCTTCCCATGTCTCGCACCGCTAGCTTGGCCGCCGCCGCACCATCTCCTGTACCTAGCTCTTCAAACACCTTTTCGAAGCACTCACGCCACGACTGCTCATAGGACTTGAAGGGAGGGCTTGCTTCGGGATTTTCCATATTAGTGCGATGCTTCCTGAATTGAACCTCCAAGGCCTTCCATCGACGCCATAGAGTATAGGCGTCTATCGGCAGTCTCTGGATAGAGCATATTTCAGCGAAGGTGACCCTCCAAAGGTCGGCCTCGTTGTGAAATAAGGTGTTGTAAACATCCAAAATGACCGCTTTAACTTTAGAAGCCATCCTAACCTTCTCCAGCCTCTGGGATATTGATATCGAGCCTCATAGGTATCCCCTTACCTTCCAAGTATTCCTTGGCCTGCCTTATCTTGTATGTCCCGTAGTGGAAAATGCTGGCAGCCAACACTGCATCCGCCTTCCCATCCGTTACGGCTTGAAACAAATGCTCCAGATTTCCGGCCCCACCACTGGCAATTACCGGCACCGATACCGCCTCCGAGATGGCTCTTGTTAGCTCTAGGTCGTATCCGTCCTGATGGCCATCGACGTCCATGCTGGTCACAAGCAACTCACCTGCTCCTAGATCGGCCACCTTGCTCGCCCATCTCACCGCGTCGATGCCCGTAGAACAACGCCCTCCGTGGGTGTAGACCTCCCACCTGGAATCCAACTCCAGGCCAATATCCGACCCATTGCCTTTCTTCTCCTCTTGAATCATCCGCGCATCGATAGCCACCACGATGCACTGGTTCCCAAAATGCTCTGATGCTCGCCCCAC
The DNA here is from genome assembly GCA_965249025.1 of Dehalococcoidia bacterium. GTDB lineage: Bacteria > Chloroflexota > Dehalococcoidia > Lucifugimonadales > CAYTFF01. The sequence continues at coordinate 1,342,084 of OZ252215.1, forward strand.
CAGCTCTGGGTCCTGAACCGCCGCCGTGTTGATAGACACTTTGTCGGCGCCAGCCTCTAACATCTTGAGAACGTCTTGCACAGAGCGAATTCCTCCTCCCACTGTCAGCGGAATGAAGACCTGTTCTGATACCTGCTTTACCACTTCTACCATAATATCTCTGGCATCGGAACTGGCGGTGATGTCCAAGAACACAAGCTCATCCGCCCCCTCGCGATCGTACATCTCTGCCATCTCCGCCGGATCGCCGGCGTCCTGCAGGTTCACAAAGCTGATTCCTTTGACCACACGACCAGCGTCTACGTCCAAGCATGGAATGATTCGTTTAGCTAACAATGGAACTCCCGACTTCTCATTGCAAGTTTACTTTCTGCCCTTCTTGAACAGCATCATATAGTGTCTATCGTTTAAGTCATTATGCTTCACAAACGTAAATCCCGCCTTCTCAGCCAGATCCCTAGCCTCTTCCTTGGTAAGACGCTCCTCTACAGGCGGTCCGCCGTCTGTCTCCTTTTTGTGCCACTCTAAGATAGCAGTCCATCCTCCCGTTTGTATGTGACTGAGCACATCCTTCAGAAAGGCGTCCTTGTTACCTGTTTCGTGAAGTGTGAAAGCAATCAAGGCTCCATCTAGAACGTCTTTGTCTAGAGGAATCTTCTTTTCTGTTGAAAGAACTGACTCTACGTTACCTAGGCGAAACTCTGCCAAACGCTCCTTCAAAGCATCCAGCATCTCCTTCTGAACATCTATCGCATACACCTTCCCGTCAAAGAGATACTTGCCCAATGCAATAGCAAAGAATCCAGGTCCGCATCCTATATCTCCCACCACTTGGTAGGGCCTTAAAGGAAGCAAAGAGATTATTCGCTGTGGGTCCAATAGCTCCTGTCTCGACTTAGAAAGTAGAGCCTCTTTGTTAGCTGGGTCAAACTTGTCCACCATACTTACATCCTCTCATTATTTGATTAAACACGATTGCGATTATGCCGCTAGCCCTAACGCATCCTTCAGATCTATTGCCCCCATATATATTGCCCTTCCCAATATAGCGCCCTCTACCCCAATATTCGACAGCCGCTTCAGATGCTCGAGGGACGAAATCCCCCCAGATGCCAGGATGAAAAGTCCCGCCTGCGAAACCAAATCTTCAATGGCTTGAAAGTTAGGTTCGGTTAGAGTGCCGTCCCTCGATATGTCAGTGTAGATGAAACGCTCAACGCCCAGATTGGCCATTCGCCTCACTAGCTCCAGCGCCGAAAAGTCTGTCTTTTCCTTCCACCCCTTAATCGCCACCATCCCATCCAGAGCGTCCACTCCCACAACCACAGATTTCGAGCCCAGCTTGCGGCACACTTGCGCCACGAGGTCAGAGTTCAAAACTGCGGAAGTTCCCAATACAACCCGCTCTACTCCCAAGTTTACAACAGCCTCTGCCACTTTAAGACTTCTGATACCGCCTCCCATTTGCAATGAGACCTTCGCCTCAGAAGCAATTGCCTTAACTACATGCAGGTTGCCAGGAACCCCAGAGGCGGCTCCATCCAAATCTACAATGTGGATTCGCTTCGCCCCCAAACCTTCCCAATAAAGGGCAGCCTCCACTGGGTCCTCGTAGTAGACCGTCTCTTTGTCGTAATCGCCCTGGTACAGTCGAACACACCGCCCCCCGCGCAGATCTATCGCTGGAATTATTTCCATAATCTCGCCGCTTTCCCAGACACGACCATATCAACGAAGTTCTGGTAGATCTTAATCCCCAAAGCGCCGCTCTTCTCCGGATGAAACTGGGTAGCCACCACATTATCGAAAGCTACAACGCTGCAAAAGTCCACGCCGTAGCTGGTAGTCCCAGCAACCAGTGATGCATCCTCTGGATCGACGTAATAGCTGTGTACAAAGTAGAAATGAGACCCATCAGGGATATCCTCGAAGACAGGATGCCTCTTGTGAAAGGTGACCTCGTTCCATCCCATATGGGGCACTTTCAATGCATGAGGCAATCTACGGACCACGCCAGGAATCACCTGCAACCCAGGCTCAACACCCTCTTCCGACGATCTCAATAGGAGTTGAAGACCCAAACAGACTCCCAAAAAGGGCTTGCCATCCTTGATGAAGTCCTTAATCGGCTCAATGAGGTCTCTTTGTCTGAGGGCACGCATCGCTGGGTCGTTGGCCCCTTGTCCGGGAAACACCAACCCACTTGCCTCTCTGATACTCTGCGGGTCATCTGTGACGATAGGTTCTTGGCCAGCCCTTTCTATTGCCTTGGCCACGCTCCTGATATTGCCTGCCTGATAGTTAACAATTGCAATTGTTGGTCCTGCCATTCAAAAGCGCTCCAACTTACTCATCGTCAGCGTTAGAAATCTCAAAGGGTAGGTCTTTGTCCTCGTAGCGAGCAAGCATAAAAACCAGATCTGCAAGGCGGTTCAAATATCTTAGCACGTTTGGATTTGGCAACAAATCTTCCTCCTTAAGCCGCACCACACAGCGTTCGGCGCGCCGAAGAATTGCCCGCGCCAGGTCTAGAGCTGAGGAGGCAGGCGACGCCCCGGGCACAATGAAAGCCCTGGGAAGCTCTATCTCCTCGTCTATCCAGTCTATCACCTTCTCAATGCGAGCTACCATCTCAGGTGCAACCACTTCGAAGTGAGCCTCTAAACTTTCGTATTCCGATGCATCAGTCGCCAGCTCGCCACCGACTATAAAAAGCTCCCTCTGTATTTTTTTAAGGACTCCTTTAACGTATTCGCTACGCGACAGGGAACGAGCCAACCCTAAAGCAGAAACCGCCTCGTCAGTAGTTCCATACGCCTCGCATCGGAGGTCTGCCTTGGACACACGGCCTCCATACAACAGGCTGGTCTCTCCACCATCTCCTCTCTTTGTGTAGATTTTCATCGCAACTATATTCCTAATTCCTATAAGTAAAAATTATATCACCTATTACCAGAGGCCATAAAGCAACCCTAAACATATAGAGGACACCTCATCCTCACATGCGATAGCCTTAAAGGGTTTGATGCATCCAAAATAACATATCTAATTTGTAACACCTTAGTACTCGTGGGGACTCTTTGCTTTTGCATCTGCCTTGTGATAACATCTGGGCGTCACTTTCAAAGGCAGAAACGTCCCTATCACCGGCTTCAGTAGCAGGCTGTGCGCTTCGCTTTCAACGCCTACGCCTGCCTATTGTACAACGGGAGACACATCCTAAGCTTGGAGGAATAGATGACCACCGAACAGGAGCTACTAGCTAAAGCAGAAGCACCCGCCAAAGAAGCCATGAGACTTCACCCCTTCTACAAGGGTAAAGTGCAGATGGTACCTAAGTGCGCCGTCCGCAGCATACACGATTTCGACATCTGGTATAGCCCCGGTGTGGCCGAGCCTTGCATGGACATCAACAGAAACCCAGACAAGGTCTATGAGCACACCAACAAGGGTAATACCGTGGCGGTAATCACCGACGGCACCCGCGTCCTGGGTCTTGGGGACATTGGACCAGAGGCGAGCCTCCCCGTCATGGAAGGCAAGGCCCTCATTTACAAGTACCTAGGCGGCGTGGACGCTATTCCCATTCCATTAGCCACCAAAGACCACAACGAGTTCATACACGTGGTCAAGCTTCTCGAACCTGCTTTCGGGGGCATTAACCTTGAAGACATCTCTCACCCCAAGTGCTTCATAATCTTGAAGGAGCTTCGGGAGAGCATGAACATCCCAGTCTGGCATGACGATCAGCAAGGAACGGCCACCATCACATTGGCTGGACTGATAAATGCCCTCAAGGTTGTCGGCAAACCTATCGACCAAGTAAAAATAGCCTTTATCGGGGCCGGGGCTTCCAACGTGGCCATCACCCGGCTAATATTCGCTGCTGGTGCCAATCCTCAAAACTGCAGGGTAGTTGACAGCAAGGGCATACTCCACACAGGAAGAACAGACCTAGAGAACCAGAGCGACTGGTTCGCCGACAAGTGGAGACTATGTAACATCACCAACGCCGAAGGACGCTCAGGAGACATCGGCGAGGCGATGCGCGGCGCCGACGTCTGCATTGCCATGTCCAGGCCAGGCCCCGGCGTGATTAGCAAGGAGTGGGTACAGGCCATGGCCAAGGATGCCATCGTCTTTTCCTGCGCCAACCCAGTACCTGAGATCTGGCCCTGGGAAGCTAAAGAAGCCGGCGCTAGGATCACCGCCACTGGCCGCTCCGATTTCCCTAACCAGGTAAATAACTCCATGTGCTTCCCAGGTATTTTCAGGGGCGCTTTAGATGTGTGGGCCAAGAACATCACCGATGAGATGTGTATAGCTGCAGCAACGGAGCTTGCAAAGTTTGCCGAAGAGCAAGGCATCAATGAGGACCACATCGTCCCTGACATGGAAGCTTGGGAAGCCTTCCCAAGAGAGGCAGCCGCAGTGGCTATGAAAGCCCAGGAACAAGGCGTCGCTAGGTTAAGCATCAGTAAAGAGGACGAAATAAAGCAAGCCACTCGCATAATCAAAGGATCGCGAGACCTCATTAGCGACATGATGAAAGAGGGCCATATACCAGCGCCCCCCAGTGCCTAGACATAAACCGCACAACACAGATGTCGACTCTATAGAAGAGCGCCCCTTGTATATGGGGTGCTCTTCTTTTCGCGAGCTCAGAAAACCGCTAAAAACCGACAAGACTTTGCCTTGAATTTTCACATAAAAGAGGAGTACAATAACCCAAGTAGAATATTCCTGCCATAAGTAAAGAGACCCTTTACGTAATGGGCAAGGCCTTTAATTCAGTCCTGTGAGGCTGGCAAGGCGGTTTACCTCAAGCTTGTCACAAGACAGGCGAGAGAAGAGTAAGACAGTTCAACCTCTTGTCACTCACACGACAAGAGGTTTTTTATGTCTGGGAGACTAGTCCTAACACAAGATGATATCAACCGTGCCCTAACTCGAATAGCCCACGAGATATTGGAGCGTAACCGCGGAGCCAATGACCTGATCCTGGTAGGAATGCGAACCAGAGGTGTCCCACTAGCCCATCGATTGGCAGACAAGATTCGCGAATTCGAGGGGGAAGAAGTCCCTGTAGGCACCCTGGACATAGGCCTTTACCGAGACGACATATCTGAAGGCGCTAGGCCACTGGTGCACCCCACTCATATCCCGGTCAACATTGAGGGCATGAATGTGGTTTTGGTCGACGACGTAATCTACACTGGGCGAAGCATTCGCGCCGCCATGGATGCCCTCACAGACCTGGGTAGACCTCAATCGATCCAACTTGCTACCTTGGTGGATAGGGGCCACAGAGAGCTACCTATCAGAGCCGACTACGTGGGCAAAAACGTCCCGACTTCCAGCGACGAGGAGATTTTGGCATATATTAAAGAGATTGACAAAATTGACAAAGTTCTAATCACCTCGAAAGGCACAAAAAGAGCCTTCAGACTTGAGCCAATACCAAGCCAGGGCTACTAGGAAAGCTATACCTAAAACGCATTTCTAAGCTAAGGAGCCTCTCAAATGAGTCTAGAAGGTAAAAGCATAGTTTCCATTGATGATTTATCTAACTCGGAAATTGAACGAATCTTAGAAGTTGCCCGCAAGTTTGACCATACTCTTGAAAAACAGTTCAAAATACCGCTCCTCAAAGATCAAAAGCTCTTTGCTCTCTTTTATGAGCCGAGCTCTCGAACCTATTTTAGCTTCCGAGAAGCTATGCGCAGGTTGGGAGGCGATTGGGATGGAGTTTTGAATGCCCAAGTCAGCGCATCCGTTGCGAAGGGCGAAAGTATAGCTGATAGTATTCGAACTTTTGAAAATATGGCTGATGTGATAGTTATGCGCCATCCTTTAGATGGTTCTGTTCGAGTTGCAGAGCAATATACATCAAAGCCCTTAATCAATGGTGGAGACGGAGCACATGAACATCCTACTCAAACTCTAGTGGATTTGTACACTATCCTAAAAGAAAAACAAGCCATCAAAGGGCAGGTAATAGCTTTGTGCGGAGATCTTTTGCATTCCAGAACCGTACACTCGTTGGCTTATGCCCTTGCACGTTTTGGTGCTAAGATACGCACCATTTCACTGCCTAACCTAGGCTTGCCAACCTATGTACGAGCGCGTTTGCAACATATGAACTGTGACTTGAAAGAGTATTCCTCAATGAACGAAGCCCTAAGAGAAAACTCATCAGTCCTCTATAGAGCAGAACCAGGACAAAACGGTATAAAGAATAAGGGAATCCTAAGTGGACAACAGCAAACTCTTGTTAGCCTCCTTCAAGAACTCGGCGCCATGTATATGACTCGCCTACAAGTTGAACGTATCGGCAGCCGTGAAACCCTGACCGAAGCAAACATAGAAATCCTTTCCTCACAGCTATTACGAAATGCCCCCTCAGAGACAATTGTTCTTCATCCTCTTCCACGACGAATGGAAATCGCGTATGACGTAGATGAGGATACCCGAGCAGCTTATTTTAGGCAAATGAAGAACTCAATTCCAGTTAGGATGTCGATCTTATCGTTAGTGTTAGGCGCGGAAGACAGCAAAGGGGTACGTGGAAAACGAGAAAAGTCGTTACATGTAAAAGTACCCAAAGAAACAAAATGTGCAAATCGTCGTTGTGTTTCAAACCACGAGAATTATGTGCACTCAAGGTTTTTCGGTGATCCCTTCAACCGTAGACTCGCAAGTTGTGAATATTGTGAAGAGGAAATTACACTTGGTAGTGATTGGATGACAGACTCGGATACATACAAAAACCTTTCTGAAGACCCTGGACCTCGAGTTGTTAAAACTAAATAAGCAACCTCTTCTTATCCATAGCGGACGGGTTCTAGACCCCAGCCAAAACCTAGATTTTCACGCCGATCTCCTTATACAGGATGGGAAAATATCCTGGCTAAACAAAACAGGTTCAAGACTTTTTCCATTCGACAAAGATTACAACGTCCTTGACGCTACGGGCCTCGTAGTCTGCCCAGGCCTCATCGACCTCCATTGCCACCTCAGAGATCCTGGCTATGAAGATAAAGAGACCATAGCCACAGGAACCTTGGCCGCAGCCCAGGGTGGCTTCACTACCGTCTGCGCCATGCCCAATACCAACCCGCCCATGGACACCAGAGCCACCGTAGACTACGTGATGGCAAGGGCCAAAGAAGAGAGCGCTGTTAGAGTCCTGCCCATTGCATGCGTAACCAAGAACCGAGATGGCAGGGAGATGGCAGAGTTGATGGAGCTGGCCCAGGCAGGCGCTGTAGGGTTCAGCGACGATGGCAACCCCGTCTTCGACTCCAATATCATGCGACAAGCCTTGACCTACGTGCGCGGAACTGGACTTCCTATCATAGACCACTGCGAGGACTTGACCCTATCCCAGGACGGCGTGATGAACGAGGGCTGGGTGTCTACGCTGCTAGGACTTAAGGGAATAGTTGCGGCCTCAGAAGAAACCATGGTCTCACGAGACATTGGCCTCGCCTCATTAACGGGAGGACTTCTGCACTTGGCTCACATCAGCACCGCCGGGTCCCTGGAACTCGTACGGCACGCAAAAGAAGAGGCCATTCCCCTCACCTGTGAGGTCACTCCCCATCACCTAACATTAGACGAAGAGTGGGTGCTAGGAGAAAGAAGCTCGGATTCATCTATCTCCGTACTTGGAAACACGGCATATGACACCCACACCAAAGTAAATCCGCCCCTCCGCAGTCGACAGGACGTAGAGGCCATGATACTGGGCCTTAAAGAGGGAATCATTGACATCATCGCCACCGATCATGCCCCTCACACCCTGGTAGACAAACTCTGCACTTATCAAGAGGCAGCTTTCGGCATCAGCGGCCTAGAGACAGCGTTAGCCTCCGTCCTAGCCTTGGTGCATAGCAATCAAATAGGGTTAAGCGCCCTCATAGAGCGCATGACCTGGGGCCCAGCCCGTATCCTTGGAAGCAACCTGGGCACCCTGAAACCCGGATCTCCAGCAGACATCACAATCTTCGATCCTCTGGCCGAGTGGGTCGTGGAGGTTGAGCACTTCGCCTCCAAGGGAAAGAACACTCCGCTAAACGGGGTAAAGCTGAAGGGAAAGGTGATGGCTACCTTGGTGAATGGCCAGTTTGCCTACAAAGCCCAGACTCTGCCATTGACGTCAGTTAACAGATAGGAAATAGAAACAAATGGGACAGGAATCATATCTAGTATTTGAAGATGGCTCTATCTATCAGGGCCAGTCCTTTGGCGCAAAGGGCACTGCCTACGGGGAGGTCGTCTTCAACACATCCATGACCGGCTATCAGGAGATGCTCACAGACCCCTCTTACGCCGGCCAGATAGTCGTCCCCACTTATCCCTTGATTGGGAACTATGGCATAAACCATCAGGACATCGAGTCCAGACGAATTCAGGTGTCAGGCTTCGTGGTAAGAGAACACTGTGAGCTACCCAGCCACCAGCTAAGCGAGATGACCATCCACCAATACCTGGAGTCCCAAAGCGCGGTTGGAATAAGCGGAGTAGATACACGGGCAATCACTCGACGACTCCGCACCAGGGGCGTCATGATGGGAATAATAACTCCAGCAGAATCCCCAGACGCAGCTCTAGCCAAGCTAAGAGAGTTCCCCAGATACGACGATACGGACTTCGTATCTCGTGTGACCACAGATAAGCCCTATCCATGGGACCAGCCCTCAGCACCAGAAAACGCTCCTAGATATAAGATTCTGGTCAGCGACTACGGCGTCAAGTACAACATCCTGCGCATACTGCGTAGCAGAGGATGCCAAGTCATAGCCTATCCTTCAACCACCTCTGCCGAAGATATCCTCGCCCAGCGCCCCGACGGCGTGGTCCTGTCCCCAGGCCCAGGAGATCCAGCTTTGCTGGACTACACCGTCAGGTCCACAAAAGGACTAATAGGCAAAGTGCCTATTATGGGTATCTGTCTAGGACACCAGATCCTGGGCAAGGCTTTTGGTAGGCGCACCTACAAGCTCAAGTTTGGGCATCGCGGAGCCAACCACCCGGTAAAAGATGTGACAACCAGCCTGATACACATCACCGCCCAGAACCATGGATACGCTCTAGACGCCGACGGCCTCCCCTCGGACGTAGAAGTGAGCCACGTCCACCTCAATGACGGCACCGTCGAGGGCCTGCGCCACAAATCCCTGCCAATCATGAGCATTCAGTACCACTCGGAGGCCTCCCCAGGCCCGCGAGACAACGAATACCTCTTCGATAAGTTCTTGGAGATGGTGGAGGAGGTAAAGTAATGCCACCCAAACCACAAAAAGTCCTCGTCATTGGCTCCGGGCCGATTATCATCGGGCAGGCGGCGGAGTTCGACTACGCCGGCACCCAGGCCTGCAAGGCCCTTCGTGAGGAGGGCGTAACCACCGTCCTTGTTAACTCCAACCCCGCTACCATAATGACCGACGAGGGCATCGCCGACATCGTCTATATAGAGCCGCTGACCGTAGACGTCGTGTCGAGGATTATCGAGGCGGAGCGCCCCGACGGCCTCCTGGCTACCCTTGGAGGCCAGACTGGCCTCAATCTAGCCGTGGAGCTGCATGAAGCAGGCGTATTAGACAAGTACAACGTCCAACTCTTGGGCACATCCCTTCAGACCATCCGTAACGCAGAAGACCGCGAGCTCTTCCGAAACTTTCTCATTGAAATCGGCGAGCCTGTGCCTCCCAGCACCATAGCCAACTCAATGGAAGAGGTCCGAAAAGCTGCCGAACAGCTAGGTTTCCCCCTAGTAGTGCGGCCCGCCTATACCCTGGGCGGCACCGGGGGAGGATTTGCCCATAACTGGGAAGAGCTAGATACCATCGCCGCCAGCGGACTGGCTGCCAGCCGAATACACCAGATACTCCTGGAGCGCTCCCTAGTTGGCTGGAAGGAGATCGAATACGAGGTCATGCGGGATTCCGCCGACAACTGCATCACAGTCTGCAACATGGAAAACATCGACCCTATGGGCGTCCACACTGGCGACAGTATCGTGATAGCGCCCAGCCAGACCTTGACCGACAAAGAGTACCAGATGCTACGATCCTCCAGCCTCAAAATCATCAGGGCCCTGGGCATAGAGGGGGGTTGCAACGTCCAGTTCGCTCTGACACCTTGCAAAGAGGTGGCAGAGGCCATACCTGGCGAATGGGCGACAGACAGCTCTTACTACATCATCGAAGTGAACCCCAGGGTCAGTAGAAGCTCAGCCCTGGCCAGCAAGGCAACCGGATACCCCATCGCCAGAGTCGCAGCCAAGATAGCCGCAGGAAAGCGTTTAGATGAAATACCCAACGCCGTTACCAAGACCACCACAGCAGCCTTTGAGCCGGCCCTGGACTACTGCGTCGTCAAGATACCTCGCTGGCCCTTCGACAAGTTCCCGACTGGAGACCGCACCACCGGAACCCAGATGAAGGCTACGGGAGAGGTCATGGCCATAGACCGCTCCTTTGAGGCCGCCCTCCAGAAGGCAGTCCGCTCTCTAGAGATAGGAAGGCGTTCCCTTCTCTGGGAAAGCAGAGATTGGAGCAAAAACGAATCCTCTCCATTAGAAAACTTGCCCCTGCATCCCAACGACGAAAGGCTTTGGGCACTCATGGTAGCCCTTAGACGCGGCGTTGCTCCAGAAGAGCTCTCCAGGCTCACTGGTATAGACCCCTGGTTTACAAGATCCTTCCGAAGAATCGTCGATATGGAAAGGAGGCTGCTGGCAGAAAAGCTCACACCTCAGCTACTGCGCCAGGCGAAACGACTGGGCGTGTCCGATGAACAGATAGGCACCCTGGCCGACTATCTACCAGAGCAGGTCAGATCCCTTCGCAACCAATGGAGCATCACACCTGTCTACAAGATGGTCGATACTTGTGCCGCCGAGTTCGAGGCGGAGACCCCATACTTCTACAGCACCTACGACCAAGAGAACGAAGCCAAACCGCTTAAGGGCAGTAAAGCCACCGTGATCGGCAGTGGCCCCATCCGTATAGGACAAGGGATTGAGTTCGACTATTGCTCCGTCCACGCCGCCTGGGCGCTGCAGGAACAGGGCATCAAGAGCATAATGGTCAATTCCAATCCAGAGACCGTGTCTACAGACTTCGACACCAGCGACCGTCTCTACTTCGAATCGCTGGACGAGGAGAGTATCAGAGACGTCATAGAAAATGAAGGGTTGGATACGCCAAATGAGGACATTCTTTACCCATCCACCGTAGTCCAATTCGGTGGACAGACAGCTATAGACATATCACAAGTAATAGATATGGCTGGTCTACCCATCATAGGATCCAGCGCCAAGGCCATCGACACTGCATCCAACCGGCGCTTGTTCGAGAACTTCATGGCAACTCTGGGAATTCCTCAGCCCCCAGGAGCTACGATAACATCCGTAGAGGAGGCTCTCAGGGTAGCGCAGAGACTGGAGTACCCACTCCTAGTGCGCCCCAGCTATGTTCTGGGCGGACGAGCTATGGAAATTGTGGAGAATCCCACAGAACTTATTCGCTACTTGACCATAGCGGTAGAGGTGGGAAACGGTAGGCCCATACTCATTGACAAGTATCTCTTAGGAAGGGAAGTTGAAGTAGATGCAGTATGCGACGGAGAGCGAGTGCTCATTCCAGGCGTGATGGAGCATGTAGAGAGAGCCGGCGTCCACAGCGGCGACTCTATGGCAGTATATCCAGGCCTCACCCTAACCCCAGATGAGGTAAGTACCATAGTGGACTACACTACTCAGATCGGCCTGGCCCTTCAGCTAAAGGGTTTGATGAATATCCAGTACGTGATAGTTGGAGGAGGTCCTTATCGCAGCCCGAGCATTCCTTATAGCAACACTGAAGGTTCCATGGTTTACGTCTTGGAAGTCAACCCAAGAGCAAGTCGCACAATACCCTTCATATCCAAGGTCACTGGCGTCCCGATGGTTCGAATCGCCACTAGAGTGATGCTGGGAAAGAGCTTAAATGAGCAAGGATATACTAGCGGGCTTTGGAAGAAACAAGACCTTGTAGCAGTCAAAGCCCCTGTCTTTTCTATGAATAAACTCATTGGGGTGGATAACTATCTGGGGCCCGAGATGAAATCCACCGGCGAAGTAATGGGCATTGACTATACCTTCCAGGCTGCGGTAGCTAAAGCCCTCATGGCAGGCGACCTGACCCTCCCACCTAAAGGCTCCATACTGCTCAGCATCGCCGACAGAGACAAGGCTGAGGCCGTTTCTCTGGTAAAGGGCCTGGGCAACGTGAGTTATAAGATATACGCCACTGAAGGAACTGCTGCTATGGTCAAAGCGCTAGGCATAGGAGCAACCACCATTGAGAAACGGCTTGGAGAGGGGCACCCCAACGTGGTGGACATTATAGTAGATGGCACTGTAGACGCAGTTGTCAACACCGTATCTGGAGCGCGCGTCCCCCTTAGAGACGGCTTCGAGATCAGACAGGCCGCAGTCCAACACCGCATTCCATGCTTCACCTCCCTAGACACTGCCCGCTCTGCCGTAGAGAGCTTAGCAAATGGAGGAGGCAGCTACAACGTCAAACCGCTGAGAGACTATCTCAACGGAAGATGACGCCGTCTCCTATTGCATTACAAACGTTTCGGTTACATCGTTGACTTTGACAACGTAAGTCTCCCCAGAGACGAAGTCGCTTCCCAACGCTACTGTCTCTACAAACGTGTTGTAAATCTCAATGCACGCCTTGTCCCTGGGCCGCTGCGCAGTTACGCTAATTTCAATACTGTTACCGCTCCTGTTGGTGTTAACTTGATACAGAGTCGTACACCCATCTGACAGGCCTCCCGTTATCTGAACAAATACCTGGGGAGGGTCGGACTCCGCTATATTAACGCGCACGTCCTCTATTGGCGCAGGTTTAGTAATAATATCCTCCTAATCGCTAGAAGCCGTTGCGCAACCTATCACCAGCAGCATGATAAAAACGGGCATCAGTACGACCCAATATACCCTCTTCTTAGATACCCGTTGTCTTTTCATCACCATCTCCAATTCAAGAAATTCCCTTCCTACTCTTAGAGACGAAGAATCATTCCGATTTGTTCCATCAGTACGGCAACCTCAAAAAGAGAAGCCGCTCACCCTTCTACTACTAGGATGAGCGGCCTACACCCGATCAATCACAGCATATCTTTATGTCTTTACCGCTACTACCTCCAGCCAGTTCCTCGGAACAAAGGAGAGCTTCAACTCCTCAAAGGTCGCTTTCACCCCCTTGATTAGCGAATCGCTAGCCTGTTCTAGTGGGATCCCGGGGAGAGCGCCAGAAATAAAGTCCTCAAACTCACTTATAGTCAGCCATCCCTCCAAAGGCACCTCTACAGTGTGGATATGCCGTTTCGTTACGCGAAACCCCTGATCTGTCAGTAAGCTTCCGTACTCATCAGCGCTTAGTTGCCTCCTGGACTCCACCCTCTCGTCCTTTATAGGCCTAAGTCCATATTCGCTCTTGAGAGTTCTCAAGGCCTTCAACATCCAGCGCCTATAGAACTGTTCCGATCCCGGGGCGTGGCCACCCTCAAAGAAGGATGTGTTGAACACAAAGGTGCCACCCGGTCTGAGGGTCTTCGATATTTCAGATACCAGGACATCTTTGTCTGGAATGTAGTGAATAGCGTTACAAAGGATTATAGTATCGACAGAATCTCTGATCACTTCCGATATGCGCTCTATTCGGCTCTGCACAAATTGCACAGTTGCGTCCCGAGCGTTCCCCAAGTCCTGCATAGCTTGCCTTAAGGCAGTGGCTGAATGGTCGATTCCTATAACTACTGAGTCTCTAGCTCCACGCAGTCTATCCAAGATCAACCGAGTAACCACACCAGTACCACACGCCAAATCTATAATCCTCTGCCCTGGGCCAATCTCGGCCATGTCCACAATTCGCTTGTTTATCACCCTATAAAAGTTTTGATCACTAAACTTCTTAAACCCAAATTCCCCTGATGACATGAGACCCCTCCTTGAAGAGCACCCTAGGACGCTTAACGGTCTGCCGACCAGTTGCCATATTAGATTAACTGCTATAGATAGCAGCGTGAAATTCAGCAAATGCGAATTTTGAGACCATCCTAACAAGGTCCTCTAACAATCTTAATTGAAATGGCCATTCAAGTCTAGCATAGTCGCCAATAGGTCTTGGCCCTTTACAGGCAATAGAGTTCAAAACCTTAGCCCTCAGCCCATGTCAGCCTGCCCTTCTCTACCAAGAGTTAACTCATCTGCCTCCCAACATAGTGCGCAGTCACCGCCTCCTTCAATTGGGCTACACTTAAAAGACCCTCCTCCAACCACATCCCTAAGATTTCCTCTCGAGTCGATAGGTCCTTCTCTATGACCTCTTGCTTCATGCCAAAACGATCTGCTACCACCCTCCATGCCTTTATAGAGTCGTTGTAAACCAAAACATCTTCTTCTGGTTTCCAAGACGCCAGATTAACAAAGCTAACCCCTCCACTATCGTCTCCGTCTCTCGACAGAAAGCTCACCCTCCTAACCCGCCGAAGCACCCCTCCGGCATTCTCCTCCATGTGTAGGTTAACCACCACATGGAGGTTCGCTATTAGCTCCTTTGGAACCGCTATCTCATCTGACTCCAACTGAGCAACGATATCCTCAGCCGAACCAGAATGTATCGTCGCAGCAAAGGAATAGCCTCTGCTAAGGGCCTGGAACAAAGTCTGCACCCTTGATCCCCAAAGGTAAATTGGCAGGTGGTTACTGATCTCGTGTACTAAGATGTAGGTGTTCTTCGGATCCGTCTCAGATAGGAATGAGAACTCCTCCTGCTCGCCCTTGGTAATAACCACCCTGTACCAAGGAGGAGTCATCTGTAACATAGCCATCAATACCGTGGTCTTGCCTGCCAGCCTGGGTGGAGCCGCTACTATGACAGACGCCTTTTTTTCGGCCATGAGCCAAAGGAAGGAGGCCATCCTGATATCCATGGTGTGGTTCTCTACCAGTTCCAGCAGAGACACATCACCGCCAAAAGCTTCTGAGTTAAAATTGCCCTCGGCAAACTGAGGTCTAGTCATAGCTTCATTCTAACCGAGCCTTTTTCGACGGTTGCTCAGATAGTCCACTAACACGTACTCACCCAGCTTATCGGGCGTGGTATAGAAGGCCCTGCCGCGATTTATCCGGGTCATCTTATCGACGAAGTCCAGCAGATAGTAGCTACTCTCCAGCATAAAGGTGTTGATTATTATCCCCTCCTGAGTGCAACGCTTAACCTCCTTGAGGGTCTCCTGTATGGTGCGATAGCTGGGAGGGTAGCTGAAATACGACTCGGTCCCCTCCAAATGAGATGTGGGCTCCCCATCGGTAATTACAATGATCTGCCTGGTCCCCACCTTCTCCCTAGAGAGAAGCTTGCGAGACAGCATTAGTGCATGATGCAGGTTCGTCCCAGATACCCATGCGTTCCACATAAGCTCTGGAAGATCGTCCCCCTTTATTTCGATGGCATAGTCGGAAAAGCCAACCACGTAGAGCCGGTCCCTTGGAAACTGACTTCGGGTCAAAGCATATAGAGCCATTGCCACCTTTTTGGCCGCAACAAAGCTGCCGAAAAGACCCATAGAGCGGCTCTGATCTAAGAGCAGCACAGTAGCCGCCTGGCTCTTATACTCAGAGAGATTGATCTCCAAATCGTCGGGGCGTAACCTTACAGGCAATTCAGGCCCCTGCCTCGTGACCGCGTTCATGATGGTACGCTGCAGATGAACGTCGAAGGGGTCTCCAAACTCAAAGCTCTTAGTCTCCCCTGAATGTTCTCCATTCATCCCCTTCGTGTGTATCTCGTGGTTGCCCATCCGGTCCTTCTTAAGCCGACTGAAAACCTCCTTAAGGGCCTTGTATCCCAGTTTTCGCATGCCGCGGGGTGTAAGCTCAAGCCTATTCCCCTTACGTTTCAAATAACCCTCCTCCTCAAGCATCTTGACCACCCTCTGCAACCTCTCCAGATCGCGGCGCGCACTCTCTCCCAAAAGCTCCCCCACCGCTTCAGAGTCCAGGTTCTCTATATTGCCCTTCCTGCTCACCTCTTTAATCTTTTGCTCCAAATCATCCATAGATTGAAGCTGGCCCATCAGATCCATAGCCTGGTCAAGAGTTAACGACTCATCTCCCATAAAGGGATACTCCTTGCTCGGATCGTGCGTTGGGAAAAGGCTCTCCATTTGGCTGGCCAGATCCGCCAGTTCTCGTTTTGTATCATCGTCCAGAACAGAGTCCAGCAGCCCATCCAATTCACGACGCATCTCTGGGGACATGCTATCCAACAAGGACTGCATTAGTCCCATCTGTCGTTGCAACCCATCCATCAACTCATCTAGACTTTGAGGCGGATTCGGTCCAAAAAGGTGGCCGTGTTTCTGCATGAAGCCTTCAAAGTCAGGGGTAAGACCCTGGTCAAGCTGTCTCAGCATCTGGTTCAGGTCCCTAAGCATGTCTTTTATCGCCTGCATCTGCCCAGGCGTCATACCTTGTATCTGCTGGCGCATGCCCTTAAAGAGGTTATCCAGCATTCTCTGCTTGAGCTGGTCCATCAGTTCCTGGAACATCTCCCGAGCTTCGCCATCCATGAAGTCGTAATCGCTCAGCTCCTTCACAGCCCCAGCCATGCTCTGAGGAAGGTTGTTGAGGAACTCCTTGCTCTTACTAGCTCTCTCCTCCAGAAGTTTCATCATGCCCTGAAGGTGCGCCGAGTCCTCCGGCGACGCGCCAACTAGCTGCTCCCTGGCCTCCTTCAGCCGCTTATCTACACCCTCTCGCTCTTTGCTCACGATTTGGTCTAGACGTTCCTTCAGATCCTTCATTAAAGAGTCCAGGTTGTATCGCTCCAACCGCTGCTGACGCTGTGACCTAAGACGCTCCAACAAGTCCCTCATACCTTGCACACGCTCCCCGTTATGCTCCCGTATACCCTTCCAAAACATGTCTCGCAGGGCTTGCCTTACGTCACCATGGTATAAAAGATCGTTAGAAAGCTCATCCAGCAGATGCTCCGCACCCGATTCGGAAAGCTGCTGGGAGCCATCCCAACGAGAGTATCTATGCCTCATCATCAAGCCCTCACTTGAACAGAAACGTTACGATATGGTAACACAGAGGTCATCTTCGCTGTCAACGAACCCGAGAGCACCTTGCTCTGCCTTTTCCTACCTGCGTCAACTGCTATCCCTAGATCACTAGTACCTAGTTGCGGAAGAGAGTGTCATAGTCAGCCGCTCGTGGTGAGCCTTTCGCCTTTGCTCAGGACAGGCCTGTCGAACCATGAGCGGCTCACCCTTCGACAAGCTCAGGATGAGCGGGGTTGGCCCAGCGAGGTCTCGATCTTATCGAAGAGGCATTGACAAACACAATATCTTGTGCTAACATCCAGTTTACTCACAATATATTGTAGCTAACCAGTTCAGCGCTGAACAATAGTCGAGTGGCGAGAATCGACTTTAAAAACTGAATATCAGACGTTGGTGCCCGTAAGGGCGTGAGTGAGGAAGCCGGTGAGAGGCCGGCGCTGTCCCGCAACGGTATGCCCCGATCGATATCGGAGCGAGCCCGGTCCACAGCCATCGTCTGTGTCGTCAGGCCTTCGAGTGAAGAGGCACAGGCACACGAGAAAAAGACACGATGCCCTGCCTTGGAATAGGCAGGGTTTTTTTGATACCCGTGACCTGAGCTCCCTCTCTTATGAAGGCACAAGGACATTCTTTGCCCTCCTCGACATATAGGAAGGGAGTGAAATGAACACAGGTCTCATCAAAAAACTTGCCTTAACACTGGTTGTCTTAGCACTAGTTGCAGCTTCTGCCTGCAGCAGAGAATCTACACCAACAACGTCAACCCAAGCCATTACTCCAATACCGACGGCTACATCCTCGTTGTTTCCCATAACCATCGCCGACAGTAACGGAGAAGAAGTCACCTTTGACAAACCTCCTGAACGTATAATAGCCTTCGATTCAGCGGCTGTGGAGATCCTCTTCGCCATAGGGGAAGACCACCGTATTGTCGGCACTCATCCCTTTGTAAGCTACCCGCCGGAATCGGAATCCATCCCAAGAGTGGGTGATGCCTTTAATATGGATTTTGAGAAGATAGTGGAACTGGAGCCAGACCTTGTCTACATATCCTTCGATAGGTTCCTGCCCGACCTCGAAAGTCTCGGATTGAAGGTGCTCTACATCAAAAGCCTCAATCAGAATCTGAATGATGTCACCGACCACATTCGGTTATGGGGTAGAATCACTGGCACCATCGACGTGGCAGAGAAAGAGGCGGCAAAATTCGAGGCTAGACTTAGTAGCATTCAAACCAAATTGGCGGGAGTCAGTCAAGGACCACGGGTCTACCACCACATACAAGATTTCTGGACGCCAGGAGGAGACACCCTTAATGGCAAGATTTACACCTTCTTAAAGGCTGAAAACATCGCCCAGGACATCTCTGGGTGGGCTCAAATAAGCCCTGAGATCATCGTAGAAAGAGATCCTGAAGCTGTGATCACCATAGATCAAGCCGTAGATGAGTTCAAAAATGTGACGGCCTTTAGGGATGTGTCTGCCATGAAAAATGAAAAGGTCTTTACAATAGACGCTGACCTGCTCTCTGTGGCCGGCCCCCGTCTCATCGGCGGCATAGAAGCGATAGCAAGACTTCTATACCCAAACTTATTTGACAGAGCATCGTATCTACCAGACCGAAACAATGCCTTCTCACTCGCTGTCCTTCAGCCTGACAAAGGATCGTCAAGATGAGTCAACCGATACTGATGTCGTGGAGCGGCGGCAAGGACAGCTCAATGGCTCTGTACCAGATTATGCTCAGCGGACACTACCAGGTAATGGCCCTCTTAACCGTTCTAAGCCAAGACTACGACCGTATCAGCCACCACGGCGTCAGACGAAGTCTCCTCGAGCAGCAGGCCTCCTCCATTGGCTTGCCCCTAGAGGAGGTGTTCCTCACAGCAAAGGCCACTAATAAAGAGTACGAGGCCAAAATGAGGGAACTGCTGGTTAGGTACAAAGCCCAGGGCGTAGAGGCGGTGGTATTTGGTGACATATTCTTAGAAGACTTACGAACATACAGAGAGGAGCGTTTGTCTGAGCTTGGTATGAAAGGCATCTTTCCCCTGTGGAAAAATGATACGTCACAGCTAGTCCAACGTTTCCTAGAACTGGGCTTCAAGACTATATTGGCTTGTATAGACCCTAATAAAATAGACCCCAGCTTCGCTGGGCGAATCATAGACGATCGCTTCTTGGCAGACCTCCCTCCAGACGTAGACCCTTGCGGGGAAAATGGGGAGTTCCACTCCTTTGTCTACGATGGCCCTATTTTCAAGAATGCCATCGAATTCCAGATTGGAGAGGTCGTTCAACGTGACAACGGCAATTACTTCTGCGACTTATTGCCTATAACCACAAAAGAGAGATGACATGGGTCTCCCCTTAACAAAGCAAGCAAGGAATGACAGAGATACGGTTATTACATCTCAGACCAAGCCCCTTGCCCTGGCTTATCCTTGGTGGCGTCTACTCGTCGCCCTCGTAGTGGTGATAGTCATTGGCCTCACAGCAGCAGGCCTTGGCTCTGTGCAAATCTCCCCTATCGCCGTGATTCAGATCTCCTTGTCAAAGCTCCCCTTTTACCAAGCAGCATTCAACTGGCCCGATAGTTGGAACACCATCCTCTGGGAGCTACGAATACCCAGGGTGCTGCTGGCCGGACTGGTAGGGGCTTCGTTAGCCTTGGGAGGAGCGACGTACCAGGGGCTCTTTCGGAATCCGCTGGCCGATCCTTACCTAATCGGAGTAGCCGGAGGAGCAGGCCTAGGCGCGACTATTGTCCTCGTTACCGGCATACCTATTTTTGTCCTAGGAGTCAGCATATTGCCCATTGCCGCCTTCTCTGGGGCGCTCGCGGCAGTCGCTATATCATACGCGGTGGCAAGGCAATCCGATGGCCTTCCCCTCACGACTCTAATACTAGCAGGGATAGCTGTAGCCTCCCTCTCTGCCTCTGTCATCAGCCTCTTGATGATACGTAGCGATCCAGACGTAAAACCCATCCTTGGATGGCTCCTGGGAGGCTTCGTAGGCACTCAATGGAGACATATCTTAATGGTCTTGCCATACATGATTCCAGGAGTCATCTTGATACTGTCATACAGCCGAATACTTAACCTCTTCCAAGTCACAGAAGAAGAGGCGGCCTATTTGGGCGTCAACGTAAATCGGGCCAAGCTAGTCCTCATAGCAGCCGCATCGTTGGTCACCGCCGCTGCTGTCTCCGTCAGTGGCCTAATTGGCTTCGTCGGCCTGATAGCCCCCCATGCAGTCAGGCTTATATGGGGGCCAGACCACCGCTTCTTGCTACCAATGTCCCTCTTTGTGGGAGGAGGTTTCCTAATTCTGGCCGACCTGGCTGCTCGACTATTGGTCAGCCCTGGGGAGCTTCCCGTTGGAGTCGTAACCGCCTTCTGCGGCGCTCCATTCTTCCTTTACCTGATAAGAAAAGGCCGAAGGACTTTCTCATGAGGCGAAACACTGTCTTGAAAATTGACCAATTGCACTTCTCTTTTGGGAACAAACACATCTTGCATGAAATCAGCTTAGAGGTCACTGAAGGCGAAATAATAGGCCTGATAGGCCCCAATGGAGTCGGAAAAACAACCCTTCTGAGGATCATCGGTGGTTACCTCACACCTTCAAAGGGAACGGTGGAAATCAATGGAACAGATATCTCCTCCTTGCGAACAAAGGACAAGGCCAGAAGAGTGGCTATTGTCTCTCAAAATCCTATGGTTCCCTTTGGATTCACGGTCATGGAAACGGTCCTTATGGGCAGAAACCCCCACTTAGGTATGTTCCAATGGGAGAGTCATCACGATATAGATATCTGTTCCAGAGCAATGGCCCTGACCAGGACCTTGGATTTCGCCAATCGCCTCCTTTCTTCCCTATCAGGAGGAGAGGCACAGCGAGTATTCATAGCCCGCGCCCTAAGCCAGCAAGCCCCCCTTTTGCTTCTGGACGAGCCAACGGCCAACCTGGACTTGATACACCAAGCAAAGGTCATGGACATAATATGTGCCGTTCAGAAAGACATGGGAGGAGCCGTTCTTGTAGCCATGCACGACCTAACTCTGGCCGCTCAATACTGTAGCAGAATCGCCCTGCTATCTAATGGAAGTATCTATGCCTCTGGCAGCCCTCAAGAAGTCCTCACCCCTCAAATCATTGCAACAGCCTATGAGACTGAAGTCTGCGTGATCACTCATCCCAGCAATAGTATGCCCATCGTGTTGCCTATGGCAGGCAATAACGGTAGTATTACCAAAAACAGAGAGCCAAGCGGCAACAATGGACATCCCCCAAATAAGACATACCTACAATAGGTTAGCCAACAAATACGACCTCTTTGACAAACCTTTCGAGCTATTCATAATAAGCAGCCTGAGAAGAAAGCTCCTGTCTCAAGCCAGGGGAAGAGTCCTGGAAATAGCAATTGGGACAGGGGCTAATTTGCATCATTACCCCCCAGATATGGAGGTGGTCGGTATAGACGTAAGCGAAGGCATGCTTCAGCAAGCGCGGTGTAAAAACCCAAAACGAAGCCCCACCGTCAGCCTGGCACAAATGGACAGCCAGTTCCTGGCCTTCTCCGACAATATCTTCGACACTGTAGTCTGCTCCCTGGCTCTGTGCACGGTACCAAACCCAGTAAAGTCCTTGAAACAGATGACTAGAGTTTTAAGGCCAGGAGGCAAAATACTTCTCCTGGAACACATCAAAAGCTCTAACCGCTTAATAGCATGGATCCAGGAAAAGACCAGCCCCCGTCAAGAGAAAAGAATGGGCTGCTCATTTGTAAAGCGCACCCCAGAAGCGGTAAACGAGGCAGGCCTTGTCACAGAAAGCCTAGCACGCTCATTGTTCGGGGTAATGGTATCCATCGTGGCCCGGCCAGAGTAGGCGACCTCAACATCACACGGCGCATCGGTCTTAGCGCTACATCTCCTTCCCACATCCTTCAATGATTAAGAGTTTGAAACGGCTATGCCCAATTCCAATTGTCAACCAATTTCCATAAGAGTATAATGACAACAAGGACATCAAATTGTTTGTACCTAGGAGGGCTCCCGTGGCTACTGAAACTGGAACCTGGCGCGTAAAGGCTGGCCTTGCTCAGATGTTGAAAGGTGGCGTCATCATGGATGTCGTAACCCCAGAACAAGCCCAGATAGCTGAAGACGCTGGGGCATGTGCCGTTATGGCTCTCGAACGAGTACCCTCCGACATCAGGGCCGCTGGCGGTGTAGCGCGCATGGCAGACCCTACCGTAATCACCAGAATCATGGAGGTCGTCAACATACCTGTTATGGCTAAGTGTCGCATAGGGCACTTCGTGGAAGCCCAGGTGCTAGAGGCCCTGGGAGTAGATTACATTGATGAGTCTGAGGTACTAACGCCCGCCGACGAGACTAACCATGTGTGGAAGCCCAACTTCAGGGTCCCCTTCGTCTGCGGATGTAGAGACCTGGGTGAAGCGCTGCGCAGAATAGGCGAAGGCGCAGCAATGATGCGCACTAAAGGGGAAGCTGGCACTGGCAACATTGTAGAAGCCGTCCGCCACATCAGGGCAGTCATGGGAGAGGTCCGCAGAATTCAGGGAATGTCCAACGAGGAACTCATGACCACTGCCAAAATCCTAGGTGCCCCCTTTGACCTTGTCAAAGAAATCCATGAAACAGGCAAACTGCCCGTTGTCAATTTCGCTGCCGGCGGCGTCGCTAGCCCAGCCGACGCAGCCCTAATGATGCAACTCGGAGCAGACGGCGTCTTTGTAGGCTCAGGAATCTTCAAGTCCAGCAACCCTGAAGTAATGGCCAAAGCCATTGTGCAGGCCGTCACCCACTTCAACGATCCCAAGGTCATCGCAGAGGTCTCCAAGGGTTTAGGAGAAGCAATGCCTGGCCTGGATGTGAGAAGTATGCCCAAGGAAGAACTCCTCGCCACCAGAGGCTGGTAATTTGCATAAAAAGATTGGCGTTCTTGCCCTTCAAGGCGATTTCCTAGAGCACAGGCAAGCCCTCCGACGGTTGGGAATAGAAGCCCAAGAGGTGAGGTCGCCCAACCAGCTTGATGGCCTCGGGGGCCTCATAATCCCAGGCGGTGAGAGCACTACCATTGCGAAACTTATGGACTTGTACAACATCAGAGAACATCTCAAAGAGCGAATAACCTCCGGCATGGCCGTCTGGGGAACTTGTGCCGGCATGATACTTTTGGCCAAGCGCCTCAAAGAGCCTGATCCTGAGCCCCTTGGGGTAATGGATATAGAGGTATCACGAAATGCCTACGGGCGGCAAGTAGACAGCTTCGAAGCCGATCTAGAGATGGCGCTCATCGGTAAAGAGCCGTTTCATGCCGTCTTTATCAGAGCGCCCAAGGTAATAAAAGCGGGAGAGAAGGCAGAGGTACTAGCCTCTCTAGACAACGCGGGAGCCGTGGTGGTAAAGCAAGGTAAGCTGCTCGCAACCTCATTCCACCCAGAACTGACGGAAGACCTTCGTTTTCACTCTATGTTCCTGAAGATGGTTGACAATAGCACCTAAAGAAATGATTCGATCCCTCCATCCAACCGACGTACTTCGCTACGTGTTGTTCCAACACCCTGAGGAAACAAACAGAGTCCAGGTACTAGAAGACCTGGTCATAGGCAAGCCCCGCCGCCTAACATTTCCCCAATTTTGCAAGGAAGGCATCTCAACCGACAAGAGAGGGCATTCACTAATCTGGGTCGCAGGAAAACATATCCTGGGGCTAGGGTCTGTTAGAGAGCGCTCCGGCCCCAAGTCATGGGAGATATCGCAGCTTTATTTGAATCCATCTATTAGAGACTTGGACTGTATCGAACTCTTTGAGAGGCTCAGCCAGATTGTGGCCGAACATGGCGGCGAGAGGATTTTCCTCAGAATCCTTGCGGGTGACCCCATAGAGAACATTGGCCAGCGTGCTGGATTCTTTGCATACTTCCAAGAACAGCTATTTCGTGGAACAGTCAACGACATCCCTGAATCCAACAAATCCACGCCTCCTCTGCGTACCAGATTCCCTCATGACAACCATGCCCTCTTCCGTCTGTATAACGCCACGGTTCCCCACAAGATCAGGGTAGCCGTAGGTCTCACGATGGAAGAGTGGCGAGACAGCCAAGAGAGATGCAGCGGTAAATGTGAGGAATCTGTGCACGAACACAGCGGAACCATATCAGCATCCCTGAGAATCACGAGCGATTCCAAGAGATGTCTTCTGGAAGTAGCCACACACCCTGAGGAAGATGGCACCCTTACGGACATCCTTGCCCTAGGACTTAATCTCGTTGGGACAACACGCACAGCCTGCGTCATTGTGCCCGAGTACCAGCCTTCCCTTCAGTTCCTTCTATCAGAGAGGGGATTGAAAAAAGAATCCAATTACGTCGTTATGATAAAAATGACTGCCAAGAGAGTAGGGAATCAGTCGGTAGCCCCTACTGAGGCAGCTCCAATTGGAGGTTAAACAAAAATATGAGTCAGGCAAATGTGCAAATAGACAAGGACCTTGACGCTCTTATCGAGGTATTGCCGCCTCATATCCAGGATTCGTTATGCCAAAAGAACACTCTAAGGGACTTACTTGAGGTAGTCCTTGACCTGGGCCGGCAGCCAGAAGCCAGGTTTCCCAACAGCGATGTGCTTCTCAATTCCAAGGATGTAACCGATGAGGACATCCAGCACGTTGTCGACAGGATTGGCGCCTTTGGCGGTGACAACCGAGCGGGGATCGAGCGAACCCTTCATCGCATCTCCGCAATGAGAAACCGAAGCGGCAAAATAGTGGGCCTCACACTCAGAGTAGGACGCACCGTAACAGGGACTATAGACTCAATAGTTGACCACGTCTTCTCCGAAAAAAGCATCTTGCTCCTGGGTAAACCAGGTGTAGGCAAAACAACTATGCTCAGAGAGGTGGCTAGAGTTCTAGCAGATGAAGCCCGCAAACGAGTGGTCATAGTTGATACTTCCAACGAAATCGCAGGAGATGGGGATATACCCCATCCTGCCATTGGCCGCGCCCGTAGAATGCAAGTCACTACTCCTCTACAGCAACACGCCGTCATGATAGAGGCCGTGGAAAATCACATGCCAGAAGTTATCATCATCGACGAGATGGGTACTGAACTGGAGGCCCTAGCAGCCCACACCATTGCCGAGCGGGGCGTTCAACTGGTGGCAACTGCCCACGGTAATACCCTGGAAAACTTAGTAATGAACCCCACCTTATCCGACCTCATCGGCGGGGTACAGACGGTAACCCTGGGTGATGATGAGGCACGCCGACGTGGCACCCAGAAATCCATCCTCGAACGCAAAGCCCCCCCTACCTTCGACGTGGTGGTGGAAATTCAGGACTGGGGGTCCCTGGTGGTACACCCCGATGTGGCCCATACAGTAGATGATATGCTTCGAAAAATGTCGACCGGCTTCGATGGACGCTGGACAGACAGAAGTGGTAGGTTCCACGCCGTTCGCCCACAAACCTTGACCAATATAGATATTCCCAACGCAGTCACAAAAGAAGAGGCCAACATCGCTTCTGCTCAGGAGCTTGTCAGGATATTCCCCTTTGGAGTAAATCGAGGAACGCTATACCAGGTAGTTAGAGACCTGAGCGCTCCTATTGAAGTGGTGTCAGAGCTAAGTGATGCAGACCTTCTTCTTACAACTAAAAACTACTATCGCCGTCGCCCAGATACGCTAAAAAAGGCTCAGGCAGGAGGCACCCCTGTTTATGTCCTCCGCAGGAACACAGCAGTGCAGGTCGAGCACTTCCTTCGTGACATCTCCAAGGAACGAGTACCAGAAGAAATCTCACGGAAGTTGACCAACTCCGCCATCTTAGAAGCGGAAGACGCCGCCCACCGAGTGCTGGCTGGAGAGGGATATGTTACCCTTAACCCTCAGGCAGCCTACATACGGCGACTCCAACACTTGGTAGCCGACCGCTATAATCTTATCTCAGGTAGCAGGGGCAGGGAGCCCAATCGCCTAGTAGTCATTCACGCCAGATAGCGAAAGGCAACATAGTGGCCCTATTTATCTCCTTTGAAGGCGGCGAAGGCAGCGGGAAGTCGACCCAGGCGCAGACTCTCGCAGGCCGCTTACAGACTGCTGGCTACCCGGTACTACTTGTTCAGGAACCAGGATACACCCAGTTGGGCCAATACCTGAGGGACTGGTTGAAGCGAGAATCCATTACCCCAACGGCAGAACTCTTTCTGTTTGTCGCCGCCCGGGCTGAGCTTGTGGCAAAAGTAATTAGGCCCGCCCTGACCAAAGGCAAAATCGTTATCACCGACCGATACTCCGATTCAACGGTAGCCTATCAGGGACACGGAAGAGGCATCAGCTTGAAACACGTAAATTTGGTTAACAACTTGGCTACCCAAGGAACTTTGCCAGATCTAACCTTCTTTCTGGACTTCCCACCTGAAGAAGGACTTATAAGAGCCAAGATGCAAACTATTACCTCCAATCCTTTGCCCCAGAAACATGTGCGAAATCATACTGAAGGCAGAAAATTCGAAGAGGAGACCCTTAGCTTCCACGAGCGTGTTCGAACCGGATACCTTAAACTTGCGTCCGAAGAACCAGACAGATGGCGCGTAATAGACGCTACAAAGACAGTTGAGCAAGTCAGTGAAGACGTCTGGCGCCAGGTTCAAAAACTGCTTGCTGAGTCACCTAACCTGAAACAGAGCCGCGATAAGAACAAGAGTTAGCACTCACTTCCAGAAATAACTATTATCGTTACATGGGGCCCATCCATTCCTATTGGCAGGCCTCGCTCCCGGGTGGGCAGTGAGGGAAAACTATCTGCTGCGACGTGAATCAAGAGGAGCGTTCTGCTAACGTAAAAAGAGTCTTACAGTCAAGTGCCAGTTTTAAGGAGGCTATGCAATGCCATTTCGCGTAGGACCCATTGAGCTGATAATAGTCTTGGTGATTATCATGATGGTCTTTGGTATAGGCAAATTGCCACAGGTAGGCCGTTCACTTGGAAAAGGCATGAAAGAATTCCGCAAAGCCCAATCTGAGATCGACGACCTCAAAGGCTCCCTTGATATAACCAAAGATGTCACAGAAGATCAGGATGAGCATGACAAGAAGAACCAATCACAGTAGCCAGACCCTTCCCGACTCGCCAGTCCTCCCTCAGACACACTAGCTCAGCTTTCGCAGACGTACAGGCCCTCGACTCTCAGCGTCCTCAGAGTGCTCTAAAGTCAAAACGAAAGCTCTTCGATCTGACCTTCGTGCAGCCAGTAGATGCGGTCCTGGCGATGGGAGCGGCGGAGAGTCTTCAGTGGCGTGAGCCCTTTGTAGGCCCCCTGAATTGTCCGACTGAGCATCTCATGGGTCACCGCGATCGTCACAAGGGCGTGACGTTTGCTCGCCAACCATTGTCGGGCGCGGATGTCGATGAGGGAATAGCTCTCACCACCCGGCACGACGTAGGCCCACTTGTTTACCTCACGTGCTTTCCAGGCACCTGGATAGCGCGCGTAAACCTCCGCATTTGTGAGACCCTGCCAAGTTCCCATATTATGTTCGATCAGCAACGGCGAGACCACAAGGGAACTCGCATCAATGCCTAACTCTGTACAAAGAATAGTTGCAGTCTGGCGTACGCGCCCGAGCGGACTGATTTCAATACAGACTGCGTGGACGTTGGGGAGCTTCGACCGCAAGAACTGCCCGGCAGCCCGCGCCTGTTCAATACCCTTTGGTGTCAGTGGCGAGTCGAGGTGCCCCTGGTATCGCCCTTCTTGGTTCCAAATCGTCTCGCCGTGTCGCATAAGGTAGATCATTGGGAAGCTCATGAAAAGAAGTTTCGTCTCGTCGCTGGATCTCCCCAGGCCGAACATCTAGTTGGCGGACTAGGCAGAAGGACTGTATGTTTACTCCACCAGCGGCATCACTTCCTTGGCAAACATCTCCATCTGCTCAAGCAGCGACTCTAGTGTGTGTCCCACCAGACCTAGACCAAGCAAGGTCACGCCCGCATCCTTATACTGCTGCACCCCAGCAGCTACAGTCCGGGGCGACCCCATCAGCAGGGGACGTCGCCTCGCGCTAACGTGATGCCTGGTCATCCACTCCCCCTTGTCGTGGGCCTCCATCGTCTCCCCTGCTATCTTCCGCGCCTCCTCGTCGCTGCCAGCTACACAGGCATGAGGCACACAGGCAAACTCGAACTTAACATCGCCTCGACCCGCCTTCTCCGCCTCTCTGTACAAGTCGTGAGCCTTTTCCCTGAAGTACTCCGGACTGCCACCCATAAGCCCGTCGGCATAGCGAGCGGCGCGCCGTATCGCGATGTCGTTGCTGCTACCAGCCCACCAAATCTTTAGCCCCTCTGGCTTTGGGTCTAGCTCAGCATCCTTAAACTTTACATACTCACCTTCAAAAGAAACAGGACTTGGCTTATACAGCACCTCACGAAGAGCCCTGAGCTTCTCGACCGCTATCCGTCCTCGCTCCTCCCAAGGTGTACCAGTAACCTCAAAGTCCCTGCGCACGTTACCGACACATAGGCAAAGGACAAAACGACCCTGGGAAAGCTGGTGCAATGTCAAAGCCTCTCTAGCAACGAGTAGGACAGGTCTCCAAGCAAGGCACAAGGCAGAAGGTATCAGGCGAATCCGCTTTGTGATTCCCGCCAGGAAGTTCATCGTGGTCATAGCCTCATAAAAATGAGTCGGCCTCTCCTGAGCATCGGCCGCCTCCCTTGAGCCGGCGTAAAAGTGATAACGATCGTCATAGCCCCAGTTCACATGGTCATGGGGGAGGACAGCATCGTATCCCAGATTCTCGGCAGCGATAGTCATCGCAACAAGGGCCTCTCGAGAAGCAAAAGGACCAGAGTTAGGCAAACGAACCCCGTATCGCATCCAAGCCCTCCATCAATTACAAGTCATGTTAAAAGCAGATTGAAAGAGAAAATTTCAACCAACCATCATCAAGGAAGGAGGATGTTCAGGCGGAAGAGATGCCAAGTACAGACTTATACTTGCGAGTGTCATCTTCAAGAAACCTGGCGAACTCCCCTCCCGTCAAAAGGAACGGGAACCACCCTAACTGATCCAGGGTATTTGACCACGCCTTTGTGCCTGCAAGGCGACGAAGGACCTCCCACCAGAACTCCACAACCTCTTTAGATACACCCGCAGGGGCATAAAAACCACGCCACATGGGGAAGGTGACGTTCACACCTTGCTCAATTGCCGTTGGCACATTCCCGAAGACCTCCCCCAGGCGCTCCTGAGACAAAATGGCAAGCAGTCGTACACTGCCCTTCCGTAGCTCGCCTACGGCGTTTGCCGCCCCCATGCTTGATACCGCCACCTCACCTCCAACTAGAGCAGCTATGGCCTCAGACGGATTCTTGCTCCCACTATAGCTTATCCTTGAAGAGTCTAACCCTGCGGCGGTCACTACTGTTTTGACTATCGCATCGTGCATAAAGCCCGGACGCTGGCCCCCACCCATCTGCACGGCCTGAATGTCTCGCCTCAGTGCTTTGATTAGATCGTCTAGGGTAGCCATTGGCGAATCTTTGGACACCACCAGCACACCGTAATCGGTGCTGGTTGCAGCAATAGGAGTGACGTCAGCATACGTATATGAGCTCTTTGCATGAAGCAACTGTATGGTAAGACCTGGCGAGCAGGCGATAAGAGTATTCCCATCGCTTGCTCGCTCCGTTGCCATCTCCTCAAATAGCTGCACAGCGCCGCGACGCTCCTCCATCTTCATATCCACTGGAACCAGGCCCTCGTCGCGTAGAGCCCGTATGGTATGTTCACACACCTGGTACCAGCCGCCGCCGGGCGGAGCCGCACTAATAAAAGTTATCTCCTGGCTTGGATATGAGGCTCGCGTGCTCATAAACTGTTCTCCATCTCCGTTTGCTATTAGCCCACCTAGCTAGTTTCGCATGGGTATGTCACTTAGATACATATCCCGCTCCAGTGGCAACAGTTTCCGGTTGTTCCACTTCTCCTCCAGATCTAACGAGACCTCGGAGACGTTACAAACGCGGGCGCCGGTAGCTACCGTCGGCAGAAGGCTGCACCTTATAACAATACCATTGATAGGTGTCGTTAACTCTTCCAGAACCTCGTCAAACATGTTTCTGATCTCAGCTAACTTCTGTCCGGCTCGCACAAAGTCTCCAGACTTAACAAAGAGATGTGACATTCCACCTACATTGGCCGTGGCCTCAAAGCGCTTGTCCACTTCTATCTGGACATCAGGCATCTCCAGGTCACCCTTCATAGCGCCCGTAGCTTTGCAGAAGTTACTGATGCTGCGCATCATGATCTCAGGGTACGGATACTTGTTTCGCCAGCCTTCTCCAGCCTCGGCGCCTATCCTTGGACACCCTCTACTGTGGAGCAGCCCTTGTATTCCGCCTCCTGATCTTCCAGCGTGCCACAGATGCACCACATCAAAGCCCAGCTTGTAAGTCAACTCTTCCCGCTTCTTCTGTATATCGGCAGGCTCGTCACCGGAGATCATAGTCATAGCACGTGGGTAGTTTACACTGTCCAGATGGGTTGAATGAATGTCGTAGGCAAAGTTGGCATCGAGAGATATGCTCTCAGCCATGGCATAGGCCACTCTTGCACTTAGCACTCCTCCAGCATCAGGAGCCACGGTGCCAACGTCTGTCACTGAAGGCGCATCAAAGGGATACAAGCGAGACCTATGGACGTAGCCTGGAACGTTTATGAGAGGTACAAGGACAAGAGTCCCTGATACTTCATCAGGCTTAACCTGGCCGGCGAACCTCTTGACCGCATCCATAGAAGCAGTCTCTTCGGCATGTTGGCCAGCGGTGATAAGCAGGTTAGGGCCGTCACTCTTTCCCTTTACCACCACAACGGGTATGTTGAGGTCACTCCCAGCGCTGACCTGGCCTATTTTGACCAGGAAATTCTCCTTGGTTCCAGCCCTGACATTTCCCTTCTGGGCCTTGAATTCCTCAGGCGATACTTGTTTAGCGGGCATACTTACTCTCCTTTAATCAAACTTCGTATCAAACTAAACTTACTCGTTCAGTGAGAACCTGCATAACTTGGTAGGGGATCCACGCCCAATTTATATCACAGCACCAACCTTACTTCAACAGCCCCTCAAGCTAATCCCTAACGTCCTCCAGAAACCAGTCCGTTGGGATCTCCCTCCCAACCCCCGCCTCTTTAGCCAGCTGATATACCTTGCCCCCAACAGCCGCAAACTGTAGTCCTTGGCTTCCGTGGTTGTTAAAAAAGGTAACCTGGTCAGAGTTGGTACGCCCTTTCACTCTCCCTGCCAGTAAGTCGGCAAACACCGGCCAGTAATCCACGCCGTAGGGCTCATTGGGTTTGCCTTCAGGAAGCCCCGACAACTCTTCAGGTTGCCCAGCAACGTAAAGATATTCTTGACCCACACGAGTCGTCCCAGGCTCATGCAATTGTAGATTAGCCCAGCCCAGCCTTATTTTTACATCGCACCGTCCCAATGCCGATGGGCCCCACTCAGCCGCTGAGTTGTCTGTCAGGTACATGCCATCTTCGATCCAGGACGGGTCGTTGATAACGTAGTTATAAGAATCGGTACATGTCGCCACTATGTCGGCCCCATGCATCGCCTCCCGTGGACTGTCCACAGCCTCTACCTGAATACCCAGACGTTCGCTCATTTCCACGGCGTATTTGTCCCTGTTAGCCTTGGTGGGGCTGTATACCTTGGCCCTGCGAAGGGGAAACAACAGGCTGAAGGCCCACAGATATGTACGTGCATGTCCTCCAGAGCCTATGATGGCCACCTCTGAGGAGTCAGGGCGAGCTAGATGCTTTGCGCCAAGCCCTGCCGTACCTCCCAGCCTCATGTGCTGAAGAATGCCGTCCTGAATGATAGCCAGAGGTTCGCCATTACGCACGCTAAAAAGCAGAATCAATCCACAGTACAGCCCCGGCTTTACACTGAACTGTACATGCCTCCCCTCTTGAAAGGCATATATATCCGACCTTATGCGAATTGCGCACACTCCCAAACTCCGAGAGGCTCCCTCCATAACTGCAAAGTGGTAGTGCGGGTCTTTATACTGCTCGAAAGGAGCCCCTGCCACCACCATTCCCGTCCTGGGGCGATACGTAGCGTCGTTGCGCACCAGGTCTGCGTACCCTATCTCCAATGACTCCAGGCACGCCTTCATATCCAGTACCTGCTCAACGTCGCGGTTAGTTAGCAAGAGCATGTTCACTCTCCTAAGTCGTTCTTGGCTGCCCACACTATACCAACGTCCCAGCAAAATAGCACAGCGCTCTTCTTCCCCAAACTAGTTTCGGAAATTCGGCATGATCTGATCGCCTATCTCGCGCATCATTCCCTTCTTGTCGATTACAGTGAAGAGCACTGCCGAAATATTATTCACTCCAGCCTCGACTAGCTCGTTGATCTGTCCACAGATGTCGTCCGGTCTGCCCGTCAACAAGAATGCGTCTATAACGCCTTGCGTCGCCAAAACATTTTGAGGAGCGTCTGTCATTTCGTGTGAATATTGATCGAATGCCTCATATGTACGCTTGAAAGCTTCGATTAAACCAGGTTCACGACTTTCGAGAACTTGGCTCATGTAGAGACTCTCTTCGTTGCCACTCAGCAACACGCCGTATGCGCCTCGGGCCTTAGTCACCGCATACCCTGCCACCTCACGCTGCGCCGCTTCCTTTGAATCCGCTATACAGATCATGGTGCGTGCCCAGATGTCTATATCCAAGAGTTCCTTGCCCGCTTTTCGCGCCCCCCTCTCTATCAGTGAGACCTTCCACTTCACAATCTCCGGAACCATTATGCCACCGAGAATCACTCCGTCTGCCACCTCTCCAGCCAGCTCGCACGCTCTAGGACCATTGCAAGCCAGATAGATCGGAAAGGGTCGCTTTATCCACTCCGAGTGCATCCGAGCCCCTTTGAATTCCGCTTCTCCTCCAGAGATATACTTCCTGACAAACTCGACAACTTCCCGAAGCTCACTCAGCGGTCGTGCCTTCATTTCCTTGCCGAACGGCCCTCCTGACCCGATCCCAAGGAAAGCACGGCCACCTGATAGCTCATTTAGGGTGGCCGTAGCGTTAGCCGTTACAGATGGATGAAATATAGCGGGATCAGTGACCCCTTGTCCGATCCGAATTCGATGGGTATTCATTGCCGCAATGGTCAGCATCGCGTAGACATCCCGAGAAAGGTTAGGCTGGTCAACGAAAGTTAAGTGAGAAAATCCACTCTGCTCGGCCGCCTTTGAATGATCGGCAATCTCATCGATCCGCTCATTTCTTCCCAACCCAACACTGAATTCCACAAGCATAAGGTGTTCCTCCTTAAATGAATGCAACGCTCTTTCCAAACTGGATTAGTGCCTGATCACCAGGCGGAGTAGATTCTTTAGAGGTCGCTATTCAGTAGATAATGGCAGTTCATATTTAATGGACATAGCTATGCCCTTCAAATAACAGATTGGGGGCAGCTAATGTAGTGCTAGCTGCCCCCAATCTAGATCGCCTTACGCACTTCCGACGTTACTGACTAAACCACAGGTCCCTCAGTCGCCACTGGAAGTCAGGAACCCACTCGAACCCCTGCACATTATTGCTCAAAGCAGCGAAGTTAGTAGAGTAGGTGATAAGCGCAAAGGGCACATCCTCCGCAAGAATAAGCTGGGCCTGGTCATAAAGCAGTTTTGCTTTGGCAGTATCGTAGACGCCCACCGCCTCGTCAAGCAACTTATCCACCTCTGGATTACAGTATCCGTACTGCGCGACACGTCCACCCTCACAGTGAATCAGCAACCTCAGACGACCGTCAGGGTCGGCCCTGGGCCTCCAGGAGGTAGGCGCTCGGTTGTTACTGGTTTTATTCAACATATTTGGAGTAAACTCTCGTCTGGGCAGAGGAATTATGTTCAGGTTGATCCCAACTTCTCCCGCCATAGTTTGGGTTAGTTCGCAGAACTGAAGGCTGACCGAATCTGAGACACACCAAAAATCGATGTCTACTCCGTTTGGAAAGCCAGCCAGAGTCAACTCTTGCTTGGCCTTTTCTGTATCATAGGAGATGGGCTTTATATCATCATTGGCGGTCCACGCAAAATTCTCAAGAGCATAGGCGGGCCTACCAATTCCTCCATAGTGGACATCGATAAAAGTTTCTCGGTCTATGCTAAATGCCAAGGCTCTACGAAGGTTCCTGTTATTCCAAGGAGGCACATCGCTCGTAAACGAGATTGCATGCCACCTTCCACTCTCATGGGCTACTATCTTTATGTTGGCATTGCTTCGTGCAATCCCTAGGTCCTGTGGCCTGACCTCCATGAGATCTGTCTCGCCTGTGCGAATCATCGCAAATTGGGACGCGTACTCGCTGACCTCTTGATATATGATCCCATCAAGGTAGGGCTTTCCTTCCTCCCAATAATCGTCCCACTTCTCTAGTACTATCCGTGACCCTATCGTCCACTCCTTGAGCTTGAAGGGGCCTGAACCTGTCCCTTTTCTAGCGAAATCGGAAAAGCCAGTCTCACCAAAACCTTCAGCTGGAATAGGTGCCGACTTGGGAACGACGAACCCAGCTCTGTCTCCAAGAGTAGCTAACAAAGGACGGAAAGGACTGCCTAGATGGATAGCCAATGTAAGCTCATCTACCACTTCCACCCTTTCGATAAAAGGCTCAAGAGAACCCCTGTACGGTATTCCAGCCTCCGGGTTCATCACCCTTTCCAGGCTGAACTTGACAGCATCAGCATCCACCGGCGTTCCATCATGGAATTTAGCACCTTTTGCTAGGTGGAATGTAACCGTCTTGCCGTCGCTGGAGAACTCCCAAGACCTGGCTATGTCCGGCACTACGTTGAACTTGGCATCATACTTCACAATGCCGTTGAACAGCCCATAGGTAACGGGCCTGCCCCATGTACGCGTATCCGCCTGTGGGTCCATAGTCTTGTTATCAAGAGCCGCAGCCATCCTCAAAATGCCACCATACCTGGGCCCTCCTGCCATTGCTACAGAGGTAGGTGTGGGCAGCACCCTGGTCGGGGTCGCCTTAGCGGGAATTGGCGTCGGCGCTCCCGGTACTAGAGCAACTGTCGGCTGCGGCGCTGCGGCGGGAGCCTGTGGCGCCGCAGGCTGCGAAGGTGCGACGGGTATCGGGGTAGGCTCCGCTGACGCACATGCCATCGCAATAGCCGCAAGCAATCCCAAAACTATCCCAAGCAATCCCAACCGCCTATACTTAGCTGTTTTTTCCATATCGTTTCCCTCCTCTTTTTTCGGTGCTTTGTATACGGTCGTATCGAGAAGCGTCTCGATAATAGATCAACGCAACAACACAAAACCAACTCTAGTCTTCAGACGTATTTATTTTAACTCTAATTCACCTGGCTAACTTAAAACCTGAAAGATTGGCAAATTATATCAACCGAATATGCAATTGTAAACACATATCATGCACTTTGGAAGTATTGATGCATGACACTTTGTGAAGGCAAAGACATAATAATGTATAATGATATGATACACTGCTATGTTACAGAGCCGCGAACACCCATGCAAACACATCAAATACATTATGTATATTCATAAACTGCTAATAAATTTGCAGGCTTAGATATTGACAATCACGCTTTTTTCAGGAATAATCTCTTAAACCTAAGTCGAATTCAAGGCTACCCCAGCCAGCAAGGGAGATATATATGTGGAAATATATAGTAAGGCGACTCCTTCATATGATCCCCGTTCTTTTCTTCCTATCTATTATAGGATTTACCTTAATGAGCGTGGTACTGGGAGATCCGGTCATACTGATCTTAGCCGGAGCCGAGGAAGGAATCGTCGACCCGGAGGAGATAGAGCGTCTGCGAGAGAAGATGGGCTTCAACCGTCCGTTGCCGGTCCAGTACTTGGACTGGATGAGTCACGTCATTCGTGGCGACTTGGGACGATCCTTCCGTCTGCCCTTTAATGTAATCGAGATTATTAACCAGAGAATTCCTGTTACCCTTGAATTGGGCTTCTGGTCCATTATGCTTGGTTCCATCGTAGGGATACCCTTGGGAATTTTGGCTGCCGTAAAGAGAGAGTCCCCTATGGACTATGGAATCTCCGCCTTCGCGGTGCTCCTCCACGCTGTTCCTACCTTCATGCTGGGAGTAATGCTCATCTACGTATTCGCCATTGTGCTGGGATGGCTTCCGCCCTCTGGGTACACCTCATGGACCGAGGACCCCTGGAGACACGCCAGGCTTATGGTACTTCCGTCCTTCTCTGCGGCAGGTTTCCTAGTGGGTCTCCTAGTCCGCTATACCAGAGCCACCATGCTCGACGTTCTCGGCGAAAGGTACGTCACAGTGGCTAGAGCCAAAGGCTTGTCGGAAAGAATCGTCTTGGTCCGCCACGCCTTAAGGAACGCCCTTATTCCCATCATAACTGTAATAGGCCTGGAGATCGTTTCCATGTTTTCGGGATGGGTGGTAACTGAAACCATTTATGGGCTACCTGGTGTAGGACGCTTGATGCTGGACGCCATATTCGGCCGAGATATGCCTATTGTACAGGGAGTTCTTATTTACATCACCATAGTCGTGATAATAACAAACCTGTTGATAGACGTAAGCTACGCATACCTGGACCCGAAGATAAGATACGAATAATACCCTTCAGTTGGAGAAACTCCTAACCAAAGGGAGGAGGATATAATGGCACATTCTGCTGGTGAGGTGCTGGTACTTGAACCTAGATTAACCACTAGGGAGAGACTCAGAAAGATAGCCTCAGACGCCGCTAAGTATCGTAGACTCGCAACTGGTGCCGTAGTATTATCGATACTTTTGATAATGGCCTTTACTGCGGATGTTTGGGCCCCATTCAGTCCTACCAAGGCAGACTTCGATTCTACACTGCAGAGCCCAAGCGTCACACACTTGATGGGCACAGACAGGCTTGGCCGTGACGTCTTCACCAGGGTAGTCTACGGTACTCGAATCTCTATGTTTATCGGCATATTCGCCGTCACCTTCACCTCCACCATAGGCATTCTCTTAGGACTCCTCAGCGGCTACATAGGAGGAAGGCTGGACACGAT
Source organism: Dehalococcoidia bacterium (assembly GCA_965249025.1). Lineage (GTDB taxonomy): Bacteria > Chloroflexota > Dehalococcoidia > Lucifugimonadales > CAYTFF01. The sequence continues at coordinate 1,379,376 of OZ252215.1, forward strand.
CATAATGAGGTTAGTCGACTCCTTTATGGCCTTCCCATCTTTGATTCTGACTATGGTCATAGCGTTCGCTCTGGGACCTTCGCTTATCAACATTGCGATAGCCCTAGCTATCACGAGGGGGCCGCACTTCTCTAGACTTGTCAGAAGTCAAATACTCACTCTCAAGGAGCGCGATTTCATATTGGCAGCCAGAGCCATTGGGACCCCCGATTGGCAAATTATGGCCAGACACCTCCTGCCCCACATATCAACTCTAGTGGCTGTTTATGCAAGCCTCATGGCAGGGAGCATGATCTTTGCTGAGTCCAGCTTGGCCTTCCTAGGATTGGGCGTACCGCCTCCCACCCCCACATGGGGAGCCATGCTAAGGGCAGGCGTCCCAGACCTGGAGCTTGCGCCTTGGGTAGCTCTGTGGCCAGGCTTTGCCGTAACCCTAGCGGTGCTTGGGTTCAACTTCATGGGAGACGGCATGAGAGACCTCCTGGATCCACTCATCAGAAATATCAAGAAGTAGCCTACAATATCAAGGAAGAATTAAGGACCCCTATCAACTCCGTTTGATAGGGGTCCTTTTTATGGCATTATATGGACGATACCAGATACCGCCTCCTTAAAATGTGCGGGCAGAAACATGTCTACCACATTTGTTCCACGTCCGGACATTTTAATGTATCCTAACCCTCTGAAACCATCCACATGTGTCTAAGCTAATGTGACAAAAACAAGCGCGGTTTAGATGATATGGCCACTGTGAAGATTGATAACGCCAAATTTATTTTGACGCTGGATCCCTCTCGAAGAATTATTCGGGACGGCTCCATAATTATCGACGGCCAGAAAATTGCCCAGGTGGGCAAGACCTCAGAGCTGAAAAAGGTCGCCGCAGACCAAGTCCTGGATGCCAGCGAGATGGTCGTCACGCCAGGTTTCACCAACGGGCATATGCATATCAGCTACGCCCACGCCACCAGGGGAATCTTCCCCAACAATCTGTATGTTATGGACTACCTAGCCAAGGTGTTCACACTCCAGTCTGCCATGAACGAGGAAGAGGAGTATTACACTTCGCTGCTGGCTATAACGGAGTTGCTGAAATATGGCACCACTTGTTTCCTGGACCCAGGGAGCACAAAGTTCATCGACGCCTGCATGCAGACCTACGAGGATTCGGGATGTAGGATAATCTTGGGAAGACAAGTCACAGACCTGCCAAATCCCTTGAACGTGCCAGTAAGCTCAACCCAGGACGCGATAGCGCAAATCGAAGATACTATCAAGAAGTACGACCATCGCCTGAACGGTAGAATTCGCGCCTGGGCCATGCCCTTCTCAGCCGACTTCTCGACAGAAGAGATGCTAATAGAGGCCAAAAAGCTGGCGGACAAATACGAGACGGGTATGACCCTACATCAGGCCAACAGCCCCAGGTCTGTTGAGAGCCACCTTCAAAAGTACGGCAACCGGCCCATCCAACGTATGGAAGACCTGGGAGTGTTGGGGCCTAACCTGCTCCTTGCCCACGTCATAGGCGTCGACGAAGCCGAGATTGAATCTATGGCTCGTACCGGAACAAAGGCAGTCATGTGTCCCACAGCCTCCCTTAAAAGCGGTGGCGGAACCACTGTCAGAGGCATGCTTCCGGAAATGCTGGAAAAGGGCGTATGCGTAGGCCTGGGAACAGACGCCGGCAACAACTCCAATATCCTGGAGACCCTCAGATCCATATACCTGGTCGCCGTTATCTACAAAGACGCACGCCAAGACACAAGCATGATTCCAGTGGAATCCGCCATAGAAATGGCTACCATAAAAGGCGCAGAGTCCCTCGGACTGAGCGCAGATATAGGCTCTATTGAAGTCGGCAAGAAGGCCGATATTGTAATGTTCGACACCATGCGGCCCGAGTGGCGTACCCTCTTCAATCCTGTAAACAACCTGGTATACAACGCCGACGGCCGGAGCGTCCATACGGTATTGGTTGACGGGAAAGCAGTGGTGGAAAACCATGAGGCGCTCTTCGTCAATGAAAGAAAGCTGATAGAAAAGGTTCAAGAGCTTGGCGAGAACCTGCTGGCTAGGACAGGCGTGTCCTTTCCATCGCGCTGGCCTGTGGAATAGATTCACTAGCGCTTGTTCTAGTTTCGACCGATCTCGTACTCGCCTATAACGTCGCGTCAGACCCAGCGGTTCCTCAGAGTCAACGTGACCGCTACGAGCAATGGAGGCGCTGCGCCAGCAACCCAGTCCCAGTGAATATATCGACCGAACAGCGGATTTATAACAGCGCTCAAAAAGATTGCCCCTTCAACCTTCGTAAATCTCCGAATTTGGATAGAAGAGCTTCCAAGCCCAGTCATATGCGGTACTGTATGGCAATTCCTTTAAAAGCTCACCTTTTAACTCGCCAGACACACCAAAGCCCGTAATCGGATCCCAAACCGTGCCCGTCTGCCTGTCCGCTAGCTTGCCTCCAATCCATTCGAAGTCTAACACCAGTTCATCTATTTTACGTACAAACACGCTTATCTCTTCGTCCTCTGGGCTCGTATAGACCACTACGGGCAATTTGCCAATAAAGTCGTTCACGACAACCTGCTCAGTAATTACTTTGTACGGATACGCCTTGGACATATCTCCCAACACAACCCCAATGATATGAGGGCCCATCTGAAATGGATTAAACCCAAATGCGTTGAACTCATTGAGTTTGGGGTCCAATACCACAGAGTCTGGATGATCCTTCTTCCACGTGCTCCACCGAACCAACGTAACCGGGATCATCCTCAGCCGCACCCCTTTATAAGGCCCTCTAAGTGACGTTCCTACAGGCTGAGACCACAGACTTTGAGTCTCGTGGTCGTACCAGGTCATAGCATTCTTATATAATGCGCCGTAATTCCCAAAAGTATGGGCCACTCCATCTATTCGCCGGTCATGCACGAGACCGGTAGCACATATGGGTCACCACGTCACAAGAATGGGAACTCCGCCAACCGTGTCGTTTACCATCTCATGGAGGGTCAATATGTTGATGTCATAGGCCCTTGCGTCACCATTTATGACCACACCCAACACATAGTCTCTCTCCGGCAGCTTGGTCTCACTCACTGGAACGAAGCGAGGTTCGTAGATGGGAGCAATGTCGTCCAGGTCCAGCAGCTTGCGTAGATATTCTCTCGTAAGCTCTACATCAATCCGCTCCTTGGACGAGGTGCCAATGTAGTTCGCGCCAAAAGGATCCCCGTCCAACTTTGCGGTGCCAGAGCTAATGTCATTCCTTTTAAGGGAGTCCATATCGATAGGGGTAGGCGCAGCAGATAACATTTCACTACTGCTTTTCTTTGCATCACTTAATGCGTTGTTTGTAGAAGGGCCATCGGAAGCGAGAAGAAACCCCACAGAGATACCAACGGCTGCCAGCGCAGCCACTGCTCCCAATCCGACTACCCAGGCCGATAATCTACGCAAGTTGCTTGCCCTCATCTCCTGTCTGCTCACAGAAGCCCAGAACACCTCACGACTTCTACCAGATTAGATGTTATCTGGTATACGGAGATGCAGCGCAAGCGGATTTAAGAAAGAGGCCCTTCCCTCAACTCTCCTTGCCCTCTAGAAGAGCTTTAGCCTTTTCCGTCGAATAGCCAAGAAGCTCCGTGAGAACCTGAATGGTATGCTCACCCAGAAGATGCGGAGGACCGGGGTCCCGAGGCTCGAATTCGGAGAACTTAACGGGAGTGCCAGTCGTCCGGATTTTGCCCCCTATGCCATCGCCCATCTCAATAAATAACTGCCTCTTTTCCAATTGAGAGCATTCGTACAACTCCTTGGCATTCTGGACGACACCGGCAGAGAACCCAAAGTTTAGCAACATTCTAACGGCACCCCACTTCTCTTTGTTCTCCAACCATTGATCCAACGCCTCTTTGACCACTTCGAAAGAGCCAGGACGCCCAGGATGTATTGGACTGAATTCGGGATGAGAAAGCATATCCTCCCTATCTATCCCCTTCCAAAAGCGTTCCCACATGGCTAGGTCTCCTCCCCAAAGAGAAACGGCAATATAACCATCCTTGCACTTTAACCTTGTGGTAAACGTGGTATACCAACCCTCCTTGCCACGACTTGGTGATACTCCAGTTATGTGATAGTCAGCAATCGACTTGAAGCACATAGCAGCCATAGAATCATACATCGCGACATCCACGAACTGCCCCCTTCCTGTACGCCTTTTCTGCTCCAGAGCCACCAGCGTAGATATGACCGCCCACAGGCCCGGTATAGTGTCCCCTATAGTGGCCCCAATGATTGCAGGAGGGCCGTCGGCATCCCCCGTTATCTCCATGATGCCACTCATGGCCTGGATTGCGGCGTTGTTGGCCCCCCAGTGAGTGTAAGGCCCAACATATGGCTCAAGCTGCCCAAATCCACTGATGGCCACGTACACTAAAGCGGGATTGATGCGACGCAGTACCTCATAGCCAAGGCCCAACCTATCCATAGTCCCAGGCGAGAAATTTTCCAAAAGGATGTCGCATACCGAGGCGAGTTCTTTGAGGGCCTGGCGTCCCGATTCCGATTTCAAATTCAACACAACGCCCTTGCGGTTTCGGTTCAACGCAGCAAAGAGTCCACTCATAACTTTACCGTCACGTTCTATTAGAGGCATTATCCTACGTGACCTCTCTCCCCTCTCTGGGGGCTCAACCTTGATAACCTCGGCGCCGTAATCGGCTAAAACCGCGGCGCAAAAGGGGCCTGCAATCACGTGTGTCAAGTCAAGTACTCTGATGCCCTCGAGGGGAAGGGGCCCAGTGCCATCAGCCATGCCAACCTCCCTAACAATGATGGCTTATCGAAAAGCGTGTAGACATTCTACTCTCTATCTACTTGTGAGTCATCTAGGCGTCGCGATATCTACCACTAGCTTAATAATCACCTTTATGGCTTGAATACGAGCAGAACCCCTCTTATAATCAACCCTACAAGAGACAGTAAACCAGACAGCTAGACCCCTTTGATGTCAGAGGGAAATAATACAGCGACGACGATGAGATCCTTGGTAGACAATCATAAGAAGAAATTAGCTTGGCTCGTTGCAGGCTTGGGGATGTTTGCCCTAATAGCCGCTAGCTCACTAGCATGGATCGGTCCCGTTGCCAATCAGGCTCAGTCCTTCATTATCGAGACCCACACTACAGAGTCTGGAGACATAATCATAGTCTGCCCACTGGGAACCCACCGAATACCTATCAACTAAACTGCGAGATCTGGTGCTCTGGCTTAAACAAATTGGTGGCCTGCGGCACCAGACATCATCACAAGAAGGCAGACCTTACCTCTCCCCGATTGCCCGGTCGAAGGCCGCTCTTAGCCGTGGGCCAACCTCCTTCAATTCTTCCAGCGTCGCCGTGCTAAGGGCCAGTCGCAGGTGTGAGGTATCGTCCTTCTCGTGCCTCAGGAAGAATATAGCGCCAGCGGGGAAAATCAATCCCTCCTCAGCAGCCTCTCGCATCACGTCCTGGGCATTGGGGCCTATGCATTTTACCCAGAGGAAGAACCCTCCGGAGGGCTTCTCGAATTCAACGTACTGAGCGCAGTGCTCCGCGAGAGAGCGACACAGCGTTTCGCACTTCTCCGCATAGATCTGCCTCATTCTGTCCAGATGGGCCTCCAGCTTACCTGAGTCCATGTACTCCGCCAGCACCCGTTGCAGTAATGGGCTGTTACCCATATCGAAACGAACTCTGACTAGCGCTTCGATGAAGTCCGCTCTGCCCTGGACCCATCCTATGCGGAGGCCTGTGGCGATGAGCTTGCTGAAGGTCCCCACCTTCAGTACCCCCTGGCCTCCTGCCAGAGCATACAGAGAGGGCGGCGCCTCAGTCCCAAAGTAGATCTCGGCGTAAGCGGCGTCTTCAACGATCAGCACCTGATGTTCGGCACACAACCGAACCAGCTTCGCCCGCCGCTCCAGTGACAGTGCGGTGCCCGTAGGATTATGAAAGTCACAAACGGTATACATCAGCTTCACCCGCTTGCCCGACTCCTCAGCCCGCTCTATTACCTCAGCGACTCTGTCCACCAGCATCCCGTCGTCGTCCATGGGCACCTGTACGACCTCAGCCATGTGGCCTCGGAAGGTGCGCACTGACCCCGAGAAAGTGGGGCCTTCCACGATAACCACGTCACCAGGCTCCACGAAGGCGTCGCAGATGGTGTTTATGCCTCCAGCGCCACCGTTGTTTATGATAAAGTTCTCAGGCTCCAGCGGAATTTTTTCCAAGCGACTCTGGCGATGGGCCAGCGCCAGGCGAAGTCCCTCAAAGCCCTGGACTCCTCCATACTTCAATGCATCATCTGCGGTAGTAGCCAGTACGCTGTCCAGCGCCTCCCGCAGGTCTTCTACAGGGAGTGTCGCAGGATCCGGTATACCGCCAGCCAGTCTTATCGGATTCTCTACCTCTACAGGAAGAGTCCACGCCACACCTGCGTCGGTGGGAGTACCTGCACCAATGGCGAGGGCCGACTTCGCCAACAAGCTGCGTATGTCTATATCATGCCAACGTTCACTGGCATCCTTGATAGTTTCAACGTAAGGAACTTTCACCATAGCTATCACTCCTGGTATGTTCGGTAATATAGGTAATGGGTAATCGATATCCAGCATACCATTATCGCCAAATAGCGAGGCCCAAATCTCGATTGGCTCGCCCTGCTGTACTTACTCCCTAAACCCTCCACTCATGGCATCGGCTAATAGGCGCATAGACATTCTACCCCCTATCCACTTGCGAGTCATCTCGCCCTGGGTTGGTCCCCTAATTTGTCTCACATGTTAGTACAGGTAGTATGCTTCAAACAGGGTCATGTCAAGCCTTACGTGGTAGAATTGGGGAAATGCCATACCGGGCACATAGGAGAAACACATGCGAGGCGTAGTCTTTTTGGGCAACCGCCAGGCCGAGATACGTCAGTTTCCAGACCCGCACACAGGCGACGGCGAAGCGGTCGTCAAGATCCGCGCCTCGGGCCTGTGTGGCACTGACCTGCACCGCTATCGCTCTCCGGAACCTACTAGCTGGATCACAGGCCACGAGCCCTGTGGGGTGATCGCTGAACTAGGAGCAGGAGCTCCCCAGGCACTCAAGGTCGGCGACCGGGTGATGGTCCACCACTACGCTGGCTGCGGCGTCTGCGAAATTTGCACCATGGGCTACGAGCAGCTCTGCCCGTACGGTCAGGTGACCTACGGGGGTGGAACCGGGCATGGCGCAAACGCAGATTACATGCTAGTGCCGTCGCGCACTCTCGTCCATCTCCCGGACGGCCTATCCTTTGCTTTGAGGAGGGGGCTGCGATCTCCTGCGGCACCGGCACCGCCTGGAACGCCCTGAAGAAAATAAACGTCTCTGGCCGAGACACGGTCGCGATCTTTGGGCAGGGCCCTGTCGGATTGATCGGAACGCTGTCAGCAAAGGCAATGGGGTCGCGAGTCATCGCCGTCGACATCGTGCCGGAACGGTTGGTTTTGGCGCGGGAGCTAGGAGCGGACCACGTGATCAACAGCACCGAGGTAGACCCGGTTACGGCCATCCGCGAGCTTACTGGCGGGATGGGAACATCGGCCGCACTTGAGACTTCGGGCAACCCAACCGCACGGGCGCAGGCCATAGAGAGTCTCCGTCCCTTTGGGCGCTGCTCCTACGTTGGTATAGGCGGGCTGACGACGTTAGATGTCAACCGCGACATCGTCCTAAAGGTGGTCACTATTTACGGGTCTTGGACATTCAGCAAGTCGGAGTTACTCGAGATCGCCCGCTTCATGGTTGAGGCGAGGGTTCCCCTAAAGAAGCTCATCACTCACCGCTACTCACTGGATCAAGGGGCTGAGGCGTACCGCACCTTCGACAGCGCTACGACTGGTAAGTGCGTGTTAGTCCTGGGCTGATCGCTCTCCCAGTATCCTATGGCAAGGTGCTGGAAACCCTGCCATCCACCTATCGCCCACACCGCGGTTCATTTGCTATACTTCCGATGTTATGAGTACGGCAAAAGCTGCCCAAAACTTCCTACCAATGCTTTAGGGAAATGCTCCCGTCTATCCATTGACGAACTTCGGATTCGTTTCTCCATAAAAACTTTCCTAGATACAAAATGCACAAAAGCGAATCCCCCAGGCATCATAAGCGCAAGCTGATAACTTGCCTTCTGGAGCGAGCTTGAATACGTCGACCATCCCAAGCAGAGGGGACTCAAAGGAATGGGGCCAGAGTAAACCCTAGTGGTGGGCCGTCGCATACAGAAACCAGAACTCAGCCCATCAGCCTGAGACCTCTGTCGAACGTGCCCACGAGAGTTTCCTTTAATTCAGGATCTGCGGGTCCGTGTTCAACACTGAGGTGCTATACAGGAACAACACTTTCTTCCCGTCAAGCTCGAAGTGTTCGAAAATCAGCTCACGTCGCACATATCTCAGATCGAATAGCGTGACCTGTTTGAAGTGCTGAGCCTGCCGAAGCAGAAGTGCCTTCGTAACAACATTAGAGGGCGGGTCAGGCTGAGATGAACACGCCTGCCTTTACTCAAAGCGGCAGCAATACGGGTCCAGGGCGCACCCTGGTGGTGGGCGATGAAGGACTCGAACCTACGACCCCCTGCGTGTAAAGCAGGTGCTGATTCACCCTCTTGCTCAGCTTCGAGACAACCACATCAGCAAGTTGATCGATAAGGTCAGAATTTGGCAAAGCAGATGCTCGCTGAATACCCTCCATTTTGCGCCTCCTTGTCGTACAAGTTTTGGTTAGCCGGATCAGAGAAAGACCACGATTACATGGAGTCTCGTGAACTAGCTCGCAAGCATGTTAACTCGTGAGACATTCCTTTCAAGAATGAGTGATTATCGGTATACCGAGGACTGATAGCCAGAAGAAAGAGGTCGGCCTTTTGAAGTGGTGGAGACGAGGGAGAGTCGACTTCTCCCTGAAACGCAAGGTAATCGTGCTCGTGGTCACGGCCTGGGCTACCACACTGCCCACGACAGCAGCCCCATCCCTTAGTCAGACGCTCCAGAAACGCTCTGTCATGAATTCAGGCAATATGTCCTCAAGAAACATGACTTTCACTCGAGTACCACAACCTCTTCAGGTAAACTGCTATCAAAAGTGTTGCCACCACTCCAACTATCGCGATGACCACTATTGCTGCAGGTGCACCAAGGCTTCCAGATATGGCTCCAGCCACGAGGACGCCCATAGGGAGGCCGTAAACCGCCAGCGACCTAGCTCCCATAACGCGTCCGCGCATATCCTCTGGAGTCGCCCTGATCAGCAAAGTAGCCATGGTCACCATAGTGAACGACTGGAATATGCCCACCAGGAACAACGCCGTCATGGAGACGCTGATCCCTGTCGAGTAGGCGAGGGCAAGAAATATTCCATGCCACACAATGGAAGCAAGAATGAGGAAGCGACCGCCCCGCTGCAGCATGGTTGCGCCGGCGATGCTTATTGATCCAACGAAAGCTCCGGCAAACAGAGACGACATAAGCATGCCGAGGCCATCCGGCCCAATTTCAAGCACCGCACGGGCAAACACCGGCAATATCACATCCTTTACGGAAAGCGCTGCGAAGTTGGCAAGGAACGCCATGAGTAGGAGAGCCAGGACAACCTCGTTGCGACGTATGTAGATTCCTCCCTCTACGAGATTCCTCCACAACGATGCCTTGGCTGTTCCACGTTTTCGATCCGGTAGTCTCAGCATATATCCTGCTATCGCAGAGCCCAGGTACACAACTACCACAGGAGCGTAGGCTGGAGCAATTCCGTACCACTTCAGCAAGAGCCCGCCGACGATAGGCCCGATCATCTGCATAAGGTCCGTCGCCGAACGCGTCAGACCGATGGCATTGGCAAACAGCCGTGGCTCTACCACATCCGCCGTCAACACCTCCCGAATCACGTTGCTGAACGTCCGTGCCAGGCCAGAAATAGTTGATAACACGAAAAGATGCCACACTTGCACCAAGTCCACTGCGGCCAGAATAAGGATAGCTATCGCCATCGTCGTCGACACCAGACGCGTTCCTACCAACAGCAACCGCCTATCGTACCTGTCTACAAGTACACCGTATAACGGTGCGATCAGCGTCCCCAGGAACCTCAGCGCTGCAAAGATGCCTAAGAGAAAGGGCTGTCCCGTTTCTACCAGCACCACCCAAGCCAGCACAACTAACTCTACCTGGTCTCCTACACGGGTAAGCGACTCCGCCGTAAGGAAGAAACGGAAGTTACGTTGCCTAAACGAGCTGAGTAATGCAGATCCTGCCATGAGGTTTTCCGATCAACTAATCCGGCACATGCCGGCTCAAAGTATTTGGAACTCGGCCTCCGCATCATATCAGAGAGTGCACGATCAGCAGGGCAGCTACCACGTAGCTTTTCGTGGTCAAGAATGCGCACCAAACTAATGCGTCTGCCACCGCCCTACTAGGCTGAGCCTATGTCTTGTAGCTGATTGTGCTGTTGGCGAAGTGGGGTGTGGGTGGAATGAGGAGTGATAGACTGGGGTTCTGGCTATCTCCTCTGAGACGACGATGTCTTTGAACTTCTCGCTCATCTCGCTGATATGCGAGTCTGTGTTCTCAGATTTAGCGATCTTGTTGACCTCTGTCAGGATGTCATCTACTGTGTTCAGCTTCATCCCTTCCATAATGGCCTTTGGGCCTTAATCTCATTACAACTTGGATACCAGGGCCGCAAGCTGTTTCAATCTATCCAGTCTGCCTGTGGACAGTAATCGAAAAGTGATCTCGTCCGGCTTGAGGTCGACGATCTTGCGCAGATGCTCAAGACATTCCTCTTCTGTGCCTGCTATGGCCATGTGATTTACCAGGGCGTCAGGCACAAAGTTTAGAACTTCGCTGCCAAAAGCTGAAGGAGATGTCCTGTAGTTGAAGTTGTCCTGTATTCTCTGAATGGCCTGCACGAATTCCTCAGGGAAGGTGTTGGGGGCGCGTCTCAGGACTAGATAAGTCACTAGTTTCTTCAGATCGTTGATAGCCACCTGGAGGTCGGGATTGCAGGAAACCGTCACCTGGATATTGACCTTCACGTCCTCTTCCCTCCGACCGGCAGTCTTCGCCCCTTCGTAAAAGTGCGCCATGTTCTGTACTACAATGCCCAGGTCGTTGGAGCCTGCCAGCAGCACGCCGTCCGCCAGCTCGCCGCTGAGTTTCAGCATTCGCGGTCCTGCCGAAGCCGTGTAAATGGGAATGGGCCTTCGGACCGCGTTGACTGCGTAGCGGATCGACTCATCGACTACCACCTCTTCACCCTTGAGAAGTGTACGTGCCCTGCTTAGCAACTCTCTAAACTGGGCAAATTTAGGCGCGGTGTATCCCAATGCGTTCACCGCCCCGTGCCCCCCGCTGGCAAACCCAAAGACCGCCCTGCCGTCGCTGAGGTCGTCCAGAGTAGACATGGCGTTCACCATGGTCGCCACATCCCTGGTGACCGGATTGGATACTCCTGGGCCCAGGAGTATCCTCTTTGTGCCTAACGCAGCCAGTGTCAGCGCAGTGTACGCATCCTTGGTGTAAAGAGGGGTATCCCAGACCCATAGCGAGTTGAAGCCGAGGTCCTCAACGGCCCCGGCGAAGCTTTGCATGTCTCGGATAGGCTCGTCGGGGTCAACCCAGGTGATAATCCCAAATTTCGTCATGGTAACTCCTTTGTACTTGCCTGCTATGACTTCTTTCTACGTAATGGTACGCCACACAACATTCACCCGATAGCCAGGCAGGTAATCGTCCTTGTCGCTTGTGAATAATATTTCGGCAGTGCTGTTCACTGTAATCGACAGGAAGGGCATGATGAGCGCGAGACAGGCGATCAGATCATGCCGAACATCCGAAACTAGGTGTGAGAGCTGTACTAGATTCACAGCTTGCCGTTGGCGCCGACCTGAAGCACAGGAACCATTTCAAAAGTCTAGGCCGGAGGTTGGCGCAAAGCCCTCTGATATTCAAGTGGTCCATGAGGCAAGAAGGCTATGCCTGTGTGAGAGGCTTCCTCGACACGCTATCCGGGGGGCTTCCAGGATACTGGGTCTCTCCCTCTAACCTTCGCGTATCCAGCACCTTCTTGCCTTCAGTGGTTACTACCCATCTTAGCGGTACGGGAGTCTTCACAAAGAGGGCTCTAAATTTGCCGCCGTTCTTATGGCTGTGCCCAGGCATCCAATAGTAAAAATCTCCGGGACGGGCCCTATATACGGCGCCAGTATCCAGGTCTTCGATGACCATTTGGCCATCAAGGATGATCACTAGCTGGTGGAACCAAAAGTACGTTCCTTCCTCTGGCATAGTCTCTCTGGGATGTTCTGCGATACCTACCACGATACCCAGATTTGAATCGGCAGGATTTACCAGGTCGACCTGCCTCCAACTGTCCATGTGTATGGCGGTCCTCTCGTCTACCTCAACGGTGGAGGCTGTTGTGGCGCCCTTGACCAACTTGATATTTACCCGGTCTACCTTATTGGTCAACCCTTCGGTCTGACCTAAAAGGCTAGTGTCTATCTCGTCAGGCGGTGAGCCCGGGTACAGGAGTTAGGAGTCAAGACCATTTCCACGGTTACCTATACGGTCACGGACAAGAAGGGGTCGATCCAGGAGATTGGCAAGAAAATCATCCCTTTGTTTGGCAAATAGACCAGTCTCGAGGATAGCGCTCTGTTTTGAGTCAAAATAGGAGGATCACATGAAATTTGGGGTTGGTCTCGGAGCGGAGCTAAGGTTTGATGAGATAGCTGAACACGCCAGGGTAGCCGATGAATGCGGCTTCTCACATGTCACCTTTGTTGATCAGAGTAATGTCTCGAGGGAAGTGCATGGGATGATGACCCTCGCAGCACTTAGCACCAGCCGCGTCCACATAGGGCAAGGGCTGTCAGACCCTTCAATGTATCATCCTGCTGTGATTGCTAATTTTGTAGCAAGTCTTCGAGAATTCACTGGTGGAAGAGCGTTCGCGGGCATTGGAGCGGGCAGCCCACGAGCAGGAAGAGCGATGGAGAAAAGTGTTGGGCTTCAGGCTCTAAGGGAGGCCGTTACTTTCATAAAGGAGTTCACGGCTGGCCGGGACGCCGAACTTTGGGGACACACCTGGCATTCAGAGTGGATTCGGAATACTCGATGGGTGGGACAGCCAGTCCGTGTTTTCATGGGACCAATTGGGCCGAAGTCGCTCCAACTGGCGGGTGAAATTGCAGACGACATCTGGGTGTTTGGGGCTGGGGAACCTGAATTCATGAAATGGAATGTGGAGATGATAAGAAAAGGAGCGTCCAAAGCCAAACGTGATCCATCTGAAGTAAGAGTGTGGGCCCGCACTGAGGTGTATTTACACGAGTCAAAAGAACTTGGTAGACGTGCCACTGCCTCCTATGCGGCTTCGTGCGCAGGAGGGGTATACAGTTCGATATTCAGACGCGATAGCCCTGAATCGCAGGACTTGGCCCATCGCCTTGAAAAGAAGAGCCCCGGAATTGTCGATGAACTCAAACGAATAACAGAGGGATTTGATCCCTACAAGCACGAAGCTGGTGACGCACCACATAGCAGGCTTGCAACAGATAGAGTCATAGACTTTTTTAACCTCACGGGAAGTTCTGAAGACATCATAGAAATGGTCCAACATCTTGAGAATATTGGGCCTATGGTGTTTCCTGTGTTCAATATGCTATACCAGACCAAAAGGAGAACATGAAAAACATCGCAGCCAATATAAAGCGTCACTTTGGCGACTAACTTGTATCCTGGTTATTAAAGGTACCAAGGGTTCTTCGCGTCACCCGTGACTCGGAAACCGTACCTGGCGTGAGTCAGCTTAGTTCCTGGCGAGGTCTGAAACCCTCTACCAACGAGTGCCCCGACCACCTCCGCCACCACGATTCCCAAATCCACCAACGAAGCTCCACTCCTGTCGAGGCCGAGCCTCGTTGACCGTTATGGGACGTCCGCCGAATTCCTTGCAGACGTACCTGCAGCCTGGCAAGTGGCAACCCCGGAACAGAGGAATAAGTTGGCGCGTTGCCTCTTTAATGAAGTGTGGCTGGAAGACAAGACTGTGGTAGCAGTGAAGCCAAGGGCAGAACTCGACCCCTTTTTCGTCTTAACTATATTGAGCGTAGACGATCAGGGAGAGTCGAACTCCCTCCGAATGCATATTTGACGGTGCTGGTTGTGGCTAATCTCTCGATGGGCACGCAATACGTAGCAGTTGGGAAAAGTTACAGTTGCACTGTCAGGAGCTAATGAATCCCCACTGAGACAACCCGTGGGCTCCCTAGTTAAGAATCGCAACGAATCATCATTTATCCAATCCAATTCTGGCAGACCCAGGAGTAAAGCTCGCCATCTGCATTGGGCAATCCCCTGGCCAAGCCTGCTATGCTCTACATCATCCATCTTCCGCCAGCGACTGAGATCACTTGGCCAGTTATGTACCAGGCCTCTTCCGACGCGAAGAAGGCTACCATTGCTGCTATTTCCTTAGGAGTGCCCTTTTTCGGTATGACTGTTTTGGAGGGAGCGATGTTTCGCTTACCTTGGAAGAACTCTTGACCATAAATGGTGTCGGGAAACTCTAGGGGACCTGTCTCCTTCTCGATGATTACAAAAGGGGCAATGGCATTGGCGGTTATTCCATGATTGCCGTACTCCCTCGCGATGCTTTTCGTCAAAGCGTTGAGGCCCCCTTTGGACGCCGCATAGCTACTACGAGAGTCGGCCCCCTCTAGGCCGGCATGAGCGGTCATGTTGATTATCCGCCCCCATCCTCTTTCAACCATATAAGGTAAAGCCGCCCGGCAGCACCGATAGGGACCGATGAGATTAACGTTGATAACCTCTTCCCATGTGTCTGGCGACGTCTCATGCAGCAGTTCATAGTTGATGATGGCTGCATTGTTCACCAGTATGTCAATTGACCCAAACCCATCTACGGCGGTTTGGACAATTCGCTCGCTACCCTCTAATGTGCCTACTGAGTCGTAGTTTGGCAGAGCCTCTCCTCCGAATTGGCGAATCTCCTCTACAACTTCCAGCACCTTGTCTCTAGTCCGAGCATTGACCACAACTTTGACCCCCTGCCTAGCTAGCTCAATAGCACAAGCCCTGCCTATGTTTCTCGCAGACCCAGTTATTACCGCGACCTTACCCTGCAATGTTGTCATTTATATTCACTCCTCTACTGCTCGCTATGTCGCAGGTGCAGCCAGATGGGCTGACCCATCACTTTGAGATGGCATAGGTTGACCCCTTCAGGGTAGCTTTCGATTGACCGAATAAAGCCATTCACCGCAGCCACAAAAGCCTTTGGCTGCTCTCTGAAACAATAATGGCCTGCTTCATTTAGTATGTGCGTTTGGGAGTTTTCCGTATGTGGAAGGATCAAATTCAGAGCATCGAGCCCCTGACGCGACAGAGGAGCGGATGGACGCTATAGCCCCAAACTAAACATCGGCAGCGGCCCGCTTGTTTAGCTCCGTCTGAGTGATAAACCACACAGCAGGTGAGAAAACGATCCAGAGAACGAATATGATCCATTTATTTATCGATCCGTCAGTGAGCGCCTCGACTGCCTCTCCCTGCTTGTACTCTGCATATAGGTTGACGAGCGGCAGAAGCATAAGCACTGTCCAGAGGGCTGCACTGCCATCAAGGTTCTTGTGTTTGATTATCTCCTCGGAGGTAACGTAAAACCAGTACAGCCCATAGATCCCAAGGGTAACAACGAACAATAATAACTGCATCCACATATTGCGCCTCTTAATCATGTGAGACTCCTTTCTAAATCCTCATTTGCGTTTGCTGCTCACCGGCGTCCCTCAAGGGATAGCTCTCTAGTTCCTTCTTGAATCAGCTAATTCTCGCATGTTTTCCGATGACAGATTAAGTTTGCTTGCGACGTTTAGATGTCCTATTTTAAGGCAGGGTCACACGGAAATACAACCGCGACCCCATGGGCTTTCCCGTAATTACGCAAGACATAACATGTGCCACCATATTGTCATGTTATACCTAACATCACAAAAAAGGGATATGTGCATAGTATCACGATCTAGTCGGACTCTCCCTGAATACATATCTGACGGTGCTGGTGGCGTAGCGAATTAGATTGGTCAGAGAGAGGGTCATGCTGCATCTTAGCATTGCAGCGTCATACACAACACCCTAGTCCGTCAAGAACGAACCTAACATTATTACGCTCAAGGATTGAACTAGAGGATGGGTATCCCGATTATCCTTGGTGGAACAAGACCATCAGCTCATCCCCGTACCAAGGTGCGGGCCCTATCTCAGATATGGTCGAACAGCCCCTTAGACCCGCGTGACATGGCTCAATAACTCCTTCTAAGCCACCACCGTCTGACGTACCAACTGCCCGCCGTCAGGACAGCAAGTGCAACTGCAACGATGCCGACTAGCAATGCTACATTTCCATCCGATGAGCCTGAACTGCTGTTGAGGGGCGCAGATGAATTAGGGCCGTCGACAAAATATTCTGTACTGCCAATTGCAGGAGGAGGCGATAGCATAGGAGTGGGTGTGGGCGTAGCTGTTAGTGTAGGTATCGGAGTCGGGCTAGCCGTTGGAGTAGGTGTCACTGCAGGTGCTCACGAGAAGACGTATGCAGACCCACCGCTTGACCAATAGGTGATTCTGGAGGTGTCCCACGGATTGCGAATTGACCCATAGTGGGGATTCTCACTGGTGCCACCAGCGGCAACCTCGTGTATGTTAAGTTTGCCAACAATTATTGCCGCTACGGCAAACAGGCTAGCCGGGAGGGTTCGCTTTGGTTTCAAGGCGTGATATAACTGGTATAGGTTTTCGATTGCTTCGGGAGTTCCTGCCACGTGACACGATTCATGGCTCCCGCATAATACGCAAACGATTCAATCGGGAGGAAGCATTGGCAAGAATTGGAATCTCAACAGGGGGACTCTCCTTCGCTGAACTCGTGGATCTGGTCGTGGAGGCGGATGAGAGGGGATATCATAGTTTTTAGCGGGAATTATATACTTGTGTACCAGAACTGCTTGACTTCTAGGCCGAAAATTGGTACACTGAATCCATAAAGAAAGTGAGGATTCAGTGAGATGACCAACGCTAGGAATGCACCGGGCAAGCATTACCGCAAGGGCATCAGCCTCATTCAGGCTTTGCGGCAATTCGGGGACGATGAGAAGGCCGAAGCGTGGTTTGTGGTCCGCCGGTGGCCCAACGGGATTCAGTGTCACAAGTGCGACAGTGACGCCGTTTCGACCCGCAAGGGTAGGCGTCAGACCCCGCAGTACCACTGCAAGAGCTGCACCGCCAACTTCACCGTCAAGACCGATACCATCATGCACGACTCCAAGCTACCCCTGAGCAAGTGGGCCTTGGCGTTCTACCTCTACAGCACCAACCTCAAGGGTGTGTCCAGCATGAAGTTGCACCGTGACCTGGACATCACACAGAAAGCAGCCTGGCACCTGGCTCACCGCATCCGCGAGACGTGGAACGATGAGACGGAGCGGATGGCCGGGCCGGTAGAGGCGGATGAGACCTACATCGGCGGCAAGGAGGCCAACAAGCACTCCAGCAAGAAGATTCGGGCGGGACGGGGGCCTGTAGGCAAGACAGCGGTAGCAGGTCTGAAGGATCGGCCTACGAACCAGGTCAAGGCTCAAGTGGTAGAGACCACAGATGCCAAGACTCTTCAAGGCTTCGTCCACATGAACACTGAGTTCGGCACCCAGGTCTTCACTGACGAAGCGTTGGCCTACCGGGGCCTGAATCGGTCTCACAGAGCGGTAAAGCACAGCGTGGGAGAGTACGTTCGCGACATGGCCCACACCAACGGCTTGGAATCCTTCTGGGCGATGCTCAAGCGGGGCCACGACGGGGTGTACCACCATTTCAGCGTCAAGCACCTGGACAGGTACGTTGGGGAGTTTGAGGGCCGTCACAACAGCCGCCCGTTGGATACCGCCGACCAGATGGCGGCGATGGCCCGGAACGCTGAGGGCAAGCGGCTGCGGTACGATGACCTGATTGCGGGGGTGGTGTAATGGCCGCTCCCAACTTCGTCAACCGGACTCTCTGGACAGGCGACAACCTGGACATCCTCCGGGGGATGAACTCGGAGTGTATTGACCTTATCTACCTGGACCCGCCGTTCAACTCCAACCAGGACTATGCCGCCCCTGTAGGCAGTGCGGCGGCGGGGGCTGCTTTCAAGGACACCTGGACACTCAGCGACGTGGACGATGCCTGGCACGGCATGATTGCCGAGTCGCACCCGGCCCTTTACGGCATTGTCGACGCTGCGCGTCCGGCTCACGGTAAGGGCATGAAGTCGTACCTGATTATGATGGCCGTCCGGCTCATCGAGTTGCACAGGGTGTTGAAGGACACGGGTAGTATCTATCTGCATTGTGACCCTACTGCCAGTCATTACCTCAAGTTGTTGATGGACACTATCTTTGGCCAAGCACGGTTCAGGAATGAGGTCATCTGGCGGCGTTCCCATCCCAAGGGGTTGGCATTCACGCGCTTTGCGTCGAACCACGATGTCATCCTTGTCTATGGACGTGAAGGAGAGACGGCTTGGAATGCGCCATATATACCCAACCCTCATGCCAATGAGCAATATAAGCTGATTGAAGAAGAAACTGGACGTAGGTACCAGTTGACTAGTCTGTTGAACCCAAATCCCGACAGGCCGAATTTGACCTATGCGTTTAAGGGTGTAACGAGAGTATGGAGATGGACGAAAGAGCGGATGGAATAGGCAGACCGTAAGAACTTGATTGTGGTTCCGAGGGGTGGCAAAGGCATTCCACGTTTGAAGCGGTATTTGGACGAACAATTCGGAATTCCAGTGAGTGATACGTGGAATGATGTGCCTATTGCCGCCGGTAAGGAACGTACGGGCTACCCGACCCAAAAGCCGTTGGCCCTGTTGGAGCGCATCATCAAGGCGTCCAGCAATCTAAATGATCTGGTGCTCGACCCATTCTGCGGTTGCGCTACGGCCCTGGTAGCCGCCGAGAAGCTTGAACGGCAATGGATAGGGGTTGACCTGTCACCCAAGGCTAAGGACTTAGTGGAGCTTCGCCTGCGTCGGGACTTAGGGCTGTTTGGCCTACAGGCAACCTATCGGGAGGACATTCCTCAGCGTACCGATCTGGGGCAGTCTCCGCCCTACCGAACCCAGAAGCACACCTTATTTGGCAAGCAGGAGGGGCTATGCGCTGGTTGCCAAATACTGTTCCCGTTCCGCAACCTCACTGTTGATCATATCGTGCCCCAATCCCGCGGCGGCACGGACCATCTGGACAACCTCCAGCTGCTTTGTGGGGCCTGTAACTCGCTGAAGGGCGATAGACCACAGGAGTACCTACTGGCGCGTTTGAAGGAGATGGCAGTATGACCAAGAACAAGAACAACAAGCGTAGGGGCCGCCCGCCGAAGTACGACATGCCGGAACGGATAGACGCATCGCCGGAAGAGATAGCGGAAGTGGTGCTACAGGCCAAGCCTAAAGAGACTTGGCGATACGAAGAAGAGACGGGTCGGAAGCGAACCAGGAAGCCTGCCTAAAACAGACCGTTTATGGTACACAGGTATATAATTCCCTTTTTAGCTCATTGAAGGAACGGGGCGCGAACTCTTCACGCAACTAGCTGGCCTTGCAATGGCAACCAAGCAGATTAAGTTTGGGTGCGGAGTGGTAGTTACCTTTGGCCGCAGCCCTGCGATGCTCGCAATGATAACGGCTACGTTGAACGAGATCAGTGGTTAGAGGTTCATTCAAGGTATCGGCGCGGGAAATCCAAATTCTGCGGCAAATCACGGAGATGCCTTTGGAAAGCCGCTGACTCGAGTACGAGACTATGTCAACGTTATTAAGATGGCTCTGAGGGAGGAGACTGTCACCTATGCTAGCAAAGCCTACGCCATAGACGGTTTCAAGCTCGGTGTGAAGCCTCCCAGACCTAATCCTCCGATCTACATTGCTGCCTTGGGACCCCAGATGTCGCAGGTGGGTGGCGAGGTTGCTGATGGCCTCACATACACCATGACAAGTCCTGGTTACATCAGACGAACCTTGCCCGTAGTCAAGCAAGCTGCTGAAGATGCTGGCCGGAGATTCGAAGACATAGACATCGTTGGGTACATCATATTATGACCCCAACCCCGATATAGAGAAGGCAAGAGCCTCGGTAAGGGAGCACACACTCCTGAAAACGCGTTCTGCTGCATATGTCAACATGTTCAAACTCAGCGGATATGAGGAAGAGATGGAGATAGTAGTCAAGGCCACTGCAGAGGGAAACCGAACCAAAGCTCTTGCCGCTATTTCAAATAGGATGATAGATGAAATTAGTTTACTTGGTGATCCGCAAGGGTGGAAGGAGAAAATACAGAGATTCCGCGACGCCTGGCTAACTTTACCAGTCCTGAGGCCCGTCGATTATATTGCTGGGTCTCTAGAGCGTATGAAGTATTGCCTTCGTGGGGATGGCGTCCAATGAGTGAAGGTTTTCCTCAAGATTGTGCTTCATATGTAGCGCCCGGTTTCGCACACAGCTGTTATGGTGAGTGCCTGCAGAAATAATAGTGACCGGACGCCGATAAAGAATAAGAGAGGGTTACAGTAATGAGACAAACGTGGCTCCCAAAAGGAAAACAGAACCTGTTCCAGGCCATCAGAGCCAGGCGTGCCCAGGTACAGGAGAGGGGCATTGACCTGATCGACCTCTCAATTGGAGAGCCAAGAGGCCCAGCATTACTCAGCGCCAGAATGGCCGCGGCTGCCGCTATTATGAGCGACAAAGAAGAGATCCACCGATACCAGTACAACGCAAGCCCCGGCGTGCCAGGCTTCGCCAAGGCCTTCATAGAAGCCAACTTAGGCTCTCCTATCGACCAAGAAGACGTAGCCTTCCTACCGATCCCCGGCATCAAGAGGATGCTTGGCCTGCTGCCCCTGGCCTGCGGCTGCTGGCGTCGGCCCGTCACCGTCGCAACCATGACCCAGCCAGGATACACCTTCCCCGAGGACTGGTGCGACTACCTGGGCGTCGACCACTATGCACTCCCCCTGAACCCAGAGAACACATTTCGATTCCGTCCAGAGAACATAAGAGAGGGGACTCACCTGGTGATGACAAACTATCCCCACAATCCCTCGGGAAGAACGGCCCACCACAAATTCTGGGAAGAGCTGTGCCAGTTCTGCGCCGACCATGACATCCGCCTGTTCAACGACGCCGCATACGCAATCCTGGCCCACGACTCAGACAGCTGTACCCTGACGGAGGTGGCTAAAGGCGTACCAGACTTATCCTGGGCCGAGGCCTTCTCCGCCTCCAAGTTCATCGGCAATGCCACCGGGTGGCAGGTGGCCGCCATGGCAGGCTCCCCCGACTTCATCGCCGACATAGGCACAGTCAAGGGCAACACCGACGAGGGTTTCGTCGCAGCCATGGCCGCCGGCGTCAAGGCCAGCATGGAGAACGACTGGAAGGGCATCGCCATGTACCGCCAGATGTACCACAGCCGGCTCCAGAAGCTCATCGACCTGCTGGCCAGGCACGGCATGCGGCTTGCCGTCCAGCCCAACGCTGGCTTCTTCACCCTCTGGATGGTTCCCAGCCGTGCCTTCGGAGAGAAGATCGAGAGTGCGGAACACTTCAACTTTCTCATGATGGAACGCACCAGCGTCATCGGCGTCCACTTCGATCCCTCCTACATCCGATATGCCGTCTGCGAGGACATCACTTCCAAAGCCACCGAAATAGATGCCGCCTTCCAACAGGCAGCCGTCTCATATGAGTAAGCATAGAGAGTTTTTCTTCTCAGGCAGAGGTCTGAGGGTACCCCCAGCTTCTACTTGGCAGGGTGGGAATGACTGCGCCCAGCCTTTACCCAAAGCGGCAGCATCCATGGAACATCTATAATATACGGTGGGCTGGTCTAAGCCAGAGATCGTGATTAGCCCCGTTTCGATCGCGGGCATCATGCCTACGGGATTCCTGCCATTAACCAAAGTCTCTCCGTCAGACGTTGAACGCCTGAAAGCTGGCTTGCTGGCCATGGGATTGTCAAAGAATACCGTTCACCACGTCCATGTTGTGCTGTCAAAGGCGTTCTCTTTGCGGCGGGGCTCCAAGAGCAAGCGGCGAAGTCCTTTGCTAACCTAATGAAAAACACCTGATGTTAGCAAAAGGCAAAAGTAAAGGCCCTGGACAGTGTTGCCAGGGCTTCATTTTGTAACTATTTTCGAGTGGGCCGTCAGGGATTCGAACCCTGGACACCCGGATTAAAAGTCCGGTGCTCTGACCAAACTGAGCTAACGGCCCCCGACAGACACAACG
This sequence comes from Dehalococcoidia bacterium, assembly GCA_965249025.1. GTDB lineage: Bacteria > Chloroflexota > Dehalococcoidia > Lucifugimonadales > CAYTFF01. The sequence continues at coordinate 1,401,810 of OZ252215.1, forward strand.
ATGCTGCGTAATTGTACGTGGACGTAACTAGCTTATCAAGAGGAGCAGGCTATTGACGAACAAGGGGCCTACTACGGGTTCACCCAACGAAAGCTCTGAAGTACCTGCCATTGAGTAAGCGGCCAGTAGGAAAACCACGCCATGCCAATTATATTCTCCGCAGGCACAAAACCCCATTTTCTTGAGTCGTCGCTGGCCCGCCGATTGTCCCCAAGAACAAAGTATGCGCCATCAGGCACCCTTTTGGGAGACATACTGTAATTATCTTTCGACACCAAATACGGCTCATCCAACTGGTTCCCGTTTACGAATACGACCCCATTTACTATCCTCACTGTGTCTCCAGGGACGCCTATCACCCTCTTCACAAAATCGCGAGTAGTATCTGTAGGTGCAATGAACACTATTACGTCTCCCCTATCAGGCGGATGGAAGGGGAAAACTTTACTGTCGGGGCCACTCTTAATAAGCGGAATCGCCCTAGTTATCACTGTATCGGGAAGGTTCACGTACACTAGCTTGTTCACCAATACGTACTGCCCCCCCTCCAATGTAGGGGACATACTGACTCCCTCCACCCTAAAGTTCTGTAGGCTAAACTGCAAGGCCAAGAACATAAACAGAGCTAATATTACCGTTTCTATAATCTCTCGTGAGAAGCTTCGCATGTCTTTCCTAGCGGCAACAAGATTGGCGGAACTCAACCAGCCTAGATAAATTATAACTACTCTTGTAAGAGGGTGTCACTACATCTTTGATGCTTTTTCCGCTGAGAGTATACTTAGTTCACGCGATCCAGGGATATCTCCTAGTGAAGCCCATTCCTAGAACATGCAAACTCAAGAACAAAATCTAGTAAAGCGGAGCCAAGAAGGGGACCTACAGGCCTTTAACCAACTGGTTGAACTGTATCAGACCCAGCTCTATGGCCTGGCCTACAACATTCTAAGAAACACTGCCTCCGCAGAAGACATTACTCAAGAAAGCTTCATCTCCGCCTTCAAAAGCATTGGTAAATTCCGAGGCGGTAGCTTTAAAGCGTGGCTATTTAGGATAGTTACCAATACCTCTATAGATTATCTACGCTCCTCGAAGCGACACCCATCAGAATCCTTGGACGAGTCTATAGCAGAACTTGGATTTGATGTCGCGTCCAAAGAGGAGTCTCCAGAAGAACATGCGATGAGAAGAGAACTAAGATCGGAGATCGAGAGGGGGCTGCACGTCCTTCCCTACGATCAGCGTATGGCTGCAACTCTGGTAGACATTCAAGGTCTGAGCTATGAGGAGGCCGCCGAAGCATTAGGTATCTCCTCTGGGACATTGAAATCGAGATTAAGCAGAGGCCGATTCCGCCTCAGAGACTTTCTGCTGCAAAAGCCGGAACTTTTGCAAGCGGAATTTCGTCTATCTAAGTGAGGGACGATTATGCCTGTATGGCCTTTCATATTTGGAAAACATAACAAGCTGCGCCGACTCCTCTCCTCATATATAGACGGCCAGCTAAACGAGAACGAAAGCAAGCAAATAGAGGAGCATCTTTCAACTTGCCAGGAATGCAGATGGGACATGGACAGCTTGCGTGCTACCGTTGGGCTGCTTAGAGATATTCCGACACCCATGCCCCAGAAATCCTTCTTACTTCAAAAAGTGCCAACTCCCATAGAGATAAGGACTCCCTCCTTCGTGTGGGCTGTGAGGTACGCTGCCTCTGCTGCTGCCCTGCTTTTGGTTGTATTACTGGCAGGGGACTTTACAGGCCTCCTGTCCCAATCTGGGGAGACCCCCGCACAGCAACTAGCCCAAGAACTCATTCAAAGCCCCGATTCTAGGCCTGAGATGCAATCATTAAGTACGCCGGCACCAATGCCCACGGCAGCGCCAGCACCCGCAATATCAGCACCGGTAGCCGCTCCAGCCGAACCAATCGTACCTGCCCTTGACCAAGAATCCACAGGTGAAGGGACCGTAGAGGAAACGCCTTTGGAGCCTTCCAGTGGCACTAAAAGTAGTCAACCAGAGGCGAAAACCAACCTGAGTCAGGAAGACAGTCTCAATCTTCCTCTCTGGCAGTTAGAAGCGGTGTTGGGCGGAGGGGTAACGATTTTGGGAGGAGCATACCTCTGGATTGTGTTACGAAGGCGGCCTTACGTATAGAAAGCCATTATTGTGGAACTTTTTGCGTCCCGAACACGTCTCTATAAATGAAAGGAGAGTGGGTAGAAGTTCAACTAACAATTGCTCCGATCAAAGTTCTCTGACGAGGCTAGCATCATCCGAGAAAATTGATAAGAGCTACTAACTAATGAGAGACTTCAACTCTTCACAGGAACAAACTACCTATCATCACTTCTGCTCAGTTTGTTTAAAATTCTTGAACCAGATACAGATGGTGGGAATCTAGAGAGAAGGAGAAAGAACGATGCACAAACTAAAATGGCTAACGGTTCTAGTAAGTCTAGGAGCAATTCTAGCGATTGCAGCGGCCTGCACCAGCGACTCAACGCCAACGCCCGCCTCAGAAAACTCCGGCAGCGTCCCTCAGGAGAGTATTGGCATACCCGTACCACCGTCATCTCAACCTGGAGTTGAAACAGGTGCCTTCGCCAGTGTGCCGGTTCAGTCCAGCATAGGAGTGCCCACTCAATATTCCGCCTACGGAACTGCTCAGGTAAATGCCCAGCAGTCCGGCATATGGGTGACAGGCCTTGGCAAAGTAGCAGTAACGCCAGACTTAGCCATACTAAACCTAGGCGTAGAGTCTAGGGCCAAGACCGTAGAGAATGCCCGATCTAACGCAGCCTCCACAATGGACAGCATAATCAAGGCACTAAAAAGACACGACGTTGCCGACAAAGACATACAAACCCAGTTTTTCAACATCAGGCCCGAGTATCAGTATGTGGAGGTCACAGAAGGCGGAATTCGCAGAGGCAAACAAGAGCTAGTTGGGTACATAGTTAGCAACACCGTCATAGCCAAGATTCGAAATCTCGATTCTACAGGCGAAATAATAGACGATGTGGTAGCCAGCGGCGGAGACTTGACTCGTATTAACAGCATAAGCTTCACGCTGGAAGACACAACAGCGGTTGTGAATCAGGTTAGAGAACTTGCCGTCAAGAATGCCCTAGATAAGGCTAGACAGTTCGCGAACCTAACTGGTGTGACCTTGGGCAAATTGCTCTACATTGCAGAGACCGGCGGCAGCTCTCCAGTGATTAAGGATTTCAGCGGCAGGGCAACTCTAGAGTTCGCCGCTCCAGCTGCAGTGCCTCAAACCCCAATAAGCACAGGCGAGCTGGATGTTCAGCTTACCATTCAAGCCGTCTTCGAGATCCAATGAATCCAGGTCGGTAACAATCATAAAGACCAAAAGAGGAGGGACCTTTGGGATCCCTCCTCTTTTTTATCACCTTGCGTGACTTGATAACCGTATTGTCGACATTCAGCACGCCTACTGCATGTGATGCTATGGCTTGGACTATTATCTCCTGACACATGTTGTGATAAAATTGTACCACGACATAAATGTCATGATCTGGAATTTAGCAATATTGGAGGGAGATACTCATATGGCCAATTGGACATTTATCACCAATCATGGAGCGGTCCTTGTACTAATTGCTCAGCACAGCCAAATAACAGCCCGCGAAATAGCCAACAAATTAAGCATAACCGAGCGCTCAGTACATCGCATGATCTCCGACCTAGATATGGGCGGCTTCATCGAAAAGAGTAGAGGCGGCAGGGTTAATAGGTATAGGATAAACCGACACCTTCCTCTAAGACGCTCTGAGATACGCGAGACCAATATAGGCGACCTTCTTAACCTCCTCATCAAAGATGAGACCAACCAATAGCCTCCAGATCAACTTGACCACAACATAATTTAGAAACTACTTAGTCATCCGACACCTATGTTATTATAAGATTGCTATTAAACGATCGCTCCACGACACGTACAGTAATTCAGGGGAGGCCTAATGGTTCTCAGCGACCACACAATCAAAGAGGAGCTGACCAAAGGACGGATCGTAGTAGAACCACTAATGGAAGGTTCTATTCAGCCCGCTAGCGTAGATGTGCATCTAGACCGGAAGATCCTCGTTTTTACCAATTCAAGACGGCCGTACATTGATGTAAAGCAAGAGGTGTCGGATCTTACGGACATGGTAGAGATCCAGGATGACCACCCATTCATTCTTCATCCAGGAGAGTTTGTGCTAGCCAGCACTCTGGAACACATCTCCATTCCAGAAGATATAGTCGCTAGACTAGAAGGAAAAAGCTCGTTAGGACGCTTGGGATTGCTCATCCACTCCACCGCGGGATACGTGGATCCAGGATGGACTGGACATCTCACCTTGGAGTTGAGCAACGTAGCTCGGTTGCCAATCACTCTTTATTACGGCATGAAAATCGGACAGATGTCATTTCTTAGATTGACCACACCCGCCGATAACCTTTATGGTTCAAAGGCCCTTGGAAGCAAGTACCAGGGACAACGAGTGCCCACCGCCAGTCGCGTTCATATGGACTACAACGAAAAGAACCCTAACGACTCTTAAAATGGACTTGATGGAAAAAGCCTATGCGCTAGCAAAGAAGGCCGTAGGTATGTCTAGTCCTAATCCGCCTGTTGGAGCCGTACTGATAAATGACAGAACGATAGTTGGAAAGGGATGGACTCAAGCCCCAGGACAGGCCCATGCTGAAATGGTTGCCATCAACCAAGCTGGCCCCAAGGCTAAAGGATCTACACTATACGTTACCTTAGAGCCTTGTTGCTATCTCGGTCGAACTCCACCATGTACCAACGCCATCATAGAGGCAGGGATATCTGAAATACACGTCGCTTTATTGGACCCAAATCCACTAGTTAACGGCAATGGTATCTCAGAACTCAAAAGAGCGGGTATAAAGGTACATATAAGCGAACAAAAACAAGAGGCTTTTGAGTTAATAGAGGCGCACGCCAAATTTATCACCTCGGGGCTTCCCTTCGTGACTGTCAAGTTTGCCATGAGTTTGGATGGAAAGATAGCTAGTAAGACGGGTGATTCTAAATGGGTAACGGGGCCTCAGGCAAGGCAATACGTCCAACAACTGCGGGCAGCCTCCAATGCTATTCTCGTGGGTATCAACACGGTCCTGTCTGACGACCCTAGGCTGACTGTAAGAAACCATCACGGTTCGCCAAATAAAAGACAGCCGTTGAGGATAGTGGTGGACAGCCAAGGGCGAACGCCAAGCGCCGCCCGATTACTAAAGGAACCCGGGAACATCCTCATCGCAACGACAGAAGGAGCCCACAAGCAAAAAATCAAATCACCTGAGTTGGAGACGGTGTGCTTCCCAGCCAAAGAGAGTCGCGTAGACCTGGAAATTCTTATGAGACATCTGGGGCAGCGAAACATATCAAGCGTTTTAGTTGAGGGTGGCGGAACCATCACCGGCTCCTTATTCGACTTAGGACTTGTGGACAAGATTGTAGCATTTGTGGCACCTATCATCATTGGCGGAAAGGAAGCTATTACACCCGTGACAGGAGCTGGGGTAGACAAGGTATCCCAAGCGCTACGTCTCCATAGAACCAGGATCGAGCATTTCGGCGAAGACATCGCTATAATTGGATATTGCAAGGGCTAACTATGTTCACTGGCATCGTAGAAGAGGTGGGAAGAATCAGAGAAAGAGACCGATTCTGCCTCAACATCGAGGCTCGCCAGTCTCTAGAAGGCCTTCACTCTGGGGACAGCATCTCTGTAAACGGCACCTGCCTGACCGTAACTAATATGAACAACGATTCCTTCTCCGTAGAGGTGACCCCTGAGACACTAAGACGTACCAATCTTGGATCCTTGAAGGAGGGAGATCCCGTTAACCTTGAGCGAGCTGTTAGCCTGGGCCAACGGATGGGCGGGCATATAGTCCAAGGACACATTGATGGTACTGCTGAGATAGTTTCAATGAAAAAAGATGGCAACTCTATCCTTTTGAAAATAAAGGCGACTCCAAATATCATGAGATACGTTGTAGAGAAAGGTTTCATCGCCATAGACGGGGTTAGTTTTACTGTAGTTAGCCACAATGACACCTCATTCATGCTTTCTTTGATACCACACACGCGAGACAATACCACTTTGGGCCACAAACGCCCTGGTGACTTAGTTAACATAGAGATTGATATAATTGGTAAGTACGTAGAACGCCTCTTGGCCTCATACAGAACCTGAAAACGATTTTGGTAGCGATTAGATCAAGGAGAGGTTGAAATGCCTTTGGCAACAATAGAAGACGCAATCAAAGATATACAGGCTGGTAAGCTCGTCATTATCGTAGACGACTCGGGCAGGGAAAACGAGGGTGATCTGGTAATGGCTGCAGAGAAGGTCACTCCAGAGTCTATAAACTTTATGGCCAAATACGGGAGGGGACTTATCTGCATGCCCATTATCGGACATCGATTGGACCAGCTTAACGTCCCCTTGATGGTCCATGATAATACCGCCAGACACGCAACTCCTTTTGCCGTCCCTGTAGATGTAAAGCAGGGAGCCACAACAGGGATTTCGGCATATGACAGGGCCGCCACCGTAAGGGCTATTTTAGACCCTCTTACGCACTCTGAAGATCTGGCTCGGCCAGGCCACCTATTTCCCCTCAGATACACCGAAGGTGGAGTCCTAGTGCGAGCAGGACATACTGAAGCTTCTGTAGATTTAGCTCGCATTGCCGAGTTATATCCCGCAGCCGTACTTTGTGAAGTGTTGGACCAAGACGGCACTATGGCCAGAATGCCACAGCTCGAGGCGCTAGCAAGAGAGCACAACATAAAGATAGTAAGCGTAGCTCAAATAATAGCTTATCGACGCCAACACGAAAAATTAGTGGAGCGAGTTGCAGAGTCCCGTCTACCTACCCATTACGGAATGTTCAAGGCTATTGCATACAAGAGCGTAGTAGACCCTGATCAGCATGTGGCCCTAGTTGCTGGCACTATTGACCCAGACAAGCCAACCCTGGTTAGAGTGCACAGCGAATGCCTCACAGGCGACGTTCTGGGAAGTACTCGCTGCGATTGTGGTGAGCAAATGTCCATGGCTCTAAAAGCGATCCAAAAGGAAGGTAGAGGGGTTTTCCTGTATATGAGGCAGGAAGGTAGAGGAATTGGACTGCATAACAAAATCAAGGCCTATGCTCTCCAGGACCAGGGACTAGATACCGTGGAGGCTAATACCGAACTTGGATTCGCTCCAGACTTGCGCCACTACGGCGTCGGCGCTCAGATTCTAGTAGACCTGGGCGTCAGAAAGCTGCGACTTCTTACTAACAATCCCAAGAAAGTAGTTGGATTGGAAAGCTACGGATTGGAGTTGGTGGAACGCGTGCCCATCGTTGCCGCTGCCAATGATGAAAACCGCAAGTATCTGGAAACCAAACGGAATAAGATGGGCCATATACTTGAATGAAACCGCCATTAAAGGGAATGGAGAGTTGAGTAAAGAGATTGAAGGGTGTCTTGAAGGTAAGGGACTACGCATAGGCATAGTGGTGTCGCGATTCAACAACACCGTGACCTCCCGTTTGCTGGAAGGCGCAAAAGACGGCCTTCTTCGACACCAGGTCAGAAAAGAAGATATCACCATCGCATGGGTTCCAGGAGCCTTTGAGATACCGCTCACAGCAAAAAAGATGTCTCAAACGGGACTGTACCACGCTATCATCTGTCTGGGAGCGATTATCAGAGGAGATACGCCCCACTTTAAATACATCTCCTCCGAAGCCTCCCGGGGCATAGCCAGCGTAGCCTTGGAATCGAGCGTACCTGTCATATTTGGCGTGCTAACGACGGACAACCTGGACCAAGCATTGGAGCGGTCTGGAGGTAAGGTCGGTAATAAGGGCTACGAGTCTGCTGTTGGCGCAATTCAAATGGCCAACCTAATGAGAAAAATAGGGGAAGAACAAAACCCTTAATCTAAAATGGCCTGTAACGGTTGGCTATAGGCATTCGGCGGTCACGTCCAAAGTTGCGCGGTGTTATCTTTACACCCGGCGGAGCCTGCCTTCTCTTGTATTCATTGCGGTCCACCATATTGATGACTCTCTTCACCACACTCTCATCGAACCCCATACCCACAATCTCACCAAAGGAGCGATCCTCTTCCACGTAGGCCCTCAAAATGGGATCGAGAAGTTCATATGGAGGAAGGGTATCCTGGTCTGTCTGCTCTGGCCTCAACTCAGCACTTGGAGGTTTCTCAAAAACAGAATCTGGGATTGGCGGTTTATGTCCCTGAGAATTACGATGTCCCGCTAGCTTATATACCGAGGTCTTGGGCACATCCTTAATGACAGCAAACCCACCAGCCATATCCCCGTAGAGCGTGGAATATCCTACGCCTAGCTCGCTTTTATTGCCTGTTGTCAAGACAAGCCAACCAAACTTATTGGAAATTGCCATCAGGGTGTTACCCCTGATCCTGGCCTGGAGGTTTTCCTCTGCCACACCCTCTTCAGTACCACTAAAGCGGCTACTGAGCATATTAAGGTAAACGGAGAAGGTGTCTTCTATTGGGATCACCCACAAATCAATACCCAGATTTTCAGCTACTAACTTGGCGTCAACGATACTGCCCTCGGAAGAATACATAGATGGCATTGCTACGCCCAAAACATTCTCTTTACCCAGAGCATCGGCGGCTATAACGGCCACGAGGCTGGAGTCAATGCCGCCAGACATACCTACAAGCACCTTGCTAAAGCCGTTCTTATGCACATAGTCCTTAGTACCTAAAGCTAGAGCAGCATATACTTCGCCAACGGAGTCATAGGTTATCGGACTATAGGCCGGAATCGTAGGCCGTGGTAAATCCATGCAATCGGAAACATGAACACGTTTCGATTCACCTACCTCCTTTAACAGTTCTGGCCTCTCCCTCCTGGAGCTGGGATCCACCAACAGCGAACGGAAGGCATACTCAATATCTAAGTCTACCGCTAACAACTCCTCTTCAAACTGACTTCCCCGCAAGATGAGGTCGCCTCTCGGATCTAAGACCATACTTGCGCCATCAAAGACGAGTTCGTCTTGCCCTCCCACTAAGTTCAAGTACGCTACGAAAAGTTCATTGTCAGAGGCTCTTGTAGCAAGCATCTTTTTTCTAAAGGCTTCCTTGCCAGCATGAAAGGGCGAACCGTTGATATTAACGATCAATTCTGCACCAGCCACCGCCTGGACAGTAGCAGGTCCCACCGCGTACCATATGTCCTCGCATATATTTACTCCTACTGCTGTGCCATTGATCACGTAAACTGGGCACTCGGTGCCTGACTTAAAATATCGCTTCTCATCAAACACCCCATAATTGGGCAAATACATCTTGTGATATACCCCAATTAGACGTCCATCATAAGCCAGAGCGGCAGCATTATAGATGTCCGCGTTAGTATCCACAAACCCCACCACAACAGCTATGTCCTTTGAAGCTGCTACAACCTCATCCAGTTTGCGTAGATTGGCCTTTAAAAATTGAGGCTTAAACACCAAGTCTTCAGGGGGATAACCAGGTATTGCCAACTCCGGAAAGGCCACCAAATCTGCGCCGAGGTCTCTGGCCTCATCTATGTACTTGAGGATTTTTTGAGTGTTCCCCTCGAGGTCTCCGACGGTAGTGTTGATTTGGGCTAAGGCCAGACGAAAAGTACGCATTAGATGCCCTATGTGGTCGTTGCTTTAGATACAGGGAAGTATACCATAGCTATGGCTTCTTGGATGGTTAGGCGATTAAGGACTCTCCATAGGTCGCGTCTTGCCACGAACCAGCCGCCCATTCCTAAGGTACAGAACCGTTAGTTCGCCACCTATCACATCCTCCGTCAACATTCTATGGACGTGGTTGACCGAAGAGGTATAAATATCCCCCAATTTCACTAAAATGTCATTTTTCTTCAAACCAGCGGTTTCCGCTGGGCCATTCGACTCAACTTTCAAAACCAATACTCCTGCATTTACCTCGAGACCATGCTCTCGGACTAGCTTTGGATCGATAGGTGTGTTTTGCCCGGCAAGACCCAAAAAACCCCGAATCACCTTTCCATAAGCTATAAGAGAATCCGCCACCCACTTTGCGGTGTTGGCAGGAATTGCGAAGCAAATGCCCTGGGCATTTTCAATCACAGCGGTGTTGATTCCAACTACACGACATCTAGAGTCCACCAAAGGACCTCCACTACTCCCTGAGTTCAAGGCCGCGTCAGTCTGGACAACGTCTTCTATGAGCCGTCCAGACTGGCTAACGAGGCTTCTACCCAATGCGCTGATTACCCCACTGGTCACGGTGGTCTGAAGCCCCAGCGGATTCCCAATAGCAATCACAAGTTGCCCCACTTTTAGCGAATCTGAGTCGCCAAATTCCGCAGCAGACAGACCAGAAACAGCTATCCTGATCACTGCTAAGTCGCTTGCAAGGTCCTGCCCAATAACCCGGCCGCGATGGCTCGTGCCATCCACTAACATGACTTCGACAGCAGCGGCTCCACGTACTACGTGAGAATTTGTCAAGATAAACCCATCTGGAGCCATTATTACTCCAGAACCGCGTCTCTCAAAGTCAGGCCTTGGGCCTCTCCCCGGGGCTGGAACTGGGCCCTTTCTTCTTACTCTTACGCTGACAACAGATGGGCTGACCGTCTGCGCTACCTGCACCACCGCTTGAGAAAAAGCATCTAAGACCTCTTCTGCGCCAGCAAGGCGGTTATCATCTCTCATCTCAACGCTCTTAAGTCAGTATATCTCATTTCTAAGCAGTAACTTGAATAACCCCATGCTCGGCAATTTCGGTAGAAGCATGGACTACTTCATTAAAGCAAGGCTAATTTTCTCTGCGATGAACGGTCACCCTTCGGTTATCACCACTCCCAGTGCTTTCAGTAGTTACCTGAGGATGCTCTGAAAGCGTCAGATGTATGATTCTACGCTCACTGGGAGGCATAGGGTCCATTGTTACAGGCCGACCATAGTTCACTACCCTGTCAGCCATCCGAAGAGCCAACGAGCTTAACGCCTTATGCCGTCGCTCCCTATAACCCTCAACATCTATAACAATCGACACATGCTCTTCTGTACGTCTCCTGACAATAAAGTTCACCAAAAACTGGAGCGACTGGAGGGTCTCACCTCGGCGTCCTATGAGCAAACCCGAATCATCACCCTCGATCTCGAAGGCAGGACCAATTCCATCCTCTCCAGAACTAGACCTTAGATGCGCTATCGCTGAAACGTTCATAGCAGATAGAAGACTATCTATAACCTTCTGCGAGATTACTACTAAGTCTTCTGGCTGAACTATTCGTGTCGCCTTAACTTTTGCCGGCTCTCCGCCTATTCCTAAAATGCCAGATCTGCCACGACTAACGACGTCTATTTCTACCTCTTCTTTGCTTGCGTCTAGCTCCTTTAACGCTAGTTCTATCGCCTCGTCTACTGTCTTCGCCGTCACCTCTATCTCTTTCATCTGTTGCGTTCTCCTTTACAGCAGGGGTATTAGTTGCAGGAAGCGTTGTAGCCGCCTCCTGAACTTTTTTAGTAGGAAATAGGCTGCCCCAGCCTGTCACAAAGTATTGAATAGCAATTCCCATGAGGTTCGAAATCAGCAAGTACAGCCCTAACCCTATAGGGAACGACAGTGTAAGAAATCCCAACATCATGGGCATCATCCACAGCATCATAGTATTGGTCTGAGCCTGCTTTTGGTCGGTTGAAGGCATAGCCATCATCTTCTGTTGAACCCACGTCGTTGCGCCGACCAAGATTGGCAGCCATAGCTGGCCACTTTCTTGAGCGGACTGGGCCAGATCTATCCACAAAACACGGGTATTGAGAGGCACCGCCTCGCTAGCCAAAGGTAGCCAATGGTACAGGCGAGCGGAGAGCCCGGCCAGAGATTCTGGAGTGCCGGGTATTAGCTGAATTATTGCCTGATAAAGGCCAATTAAAATAGGGAGTTGGATTACCATTGGCCCCAGGCAACCTAAAGGATTTACGCCTTGCTCCCGATAGAGTTTCATCGTCTCCTGGGAAAGACGTTGCTTGTCACCCGCATGCTTCTTTTGAAGCTCCTTGATCTTCGGCTGCAAGGAGGTCATTGCCTTTGTCTGATGGAGCTGTTTCAGCATCAAGGGCAATGTCAGTACGCGAACAAACACGGTGAAAAATATGATGCTTAACCCAAAATTGTTAAACAGCAGAGTATAAAACACGACCAAGCTGTTGAGCATTGGTCTGATGACTACCTCATTCCAAAGAAAAGATATAGCTTCCATAAGGTTAATTTAGGATCCTAGCAGGCTTTTTCAGCAATTCTGGGCTCCGGCTCTTCCTTGTTAGTGTATCTAGTCCATAACTCGTTAGGGTCTCCATTAGAGTTGACTCTGATAGCCCTCACAGAGTTATCAGTGGCTACTACATAGACTATATCTCCTTCGGATGCTAGAGGCGCTTTAACTGAGGAGTCGAGCATACAAACATGCTTACCTCCGCCGTCTTCCAACCTCACTATATATAGGTTCTTATCGACTGAAGAGACAGCTATCCAGTCACCAACTATAGTAGGCGCACCGATAATTTGATCGTCGGTCTCAAATGGCTTAGGCCATTTTTCTTCCAAGGACTCAGCATCCAGTGCATAAAGCTTGTGGTCTAAAGAGCCTATATACACTCTAGAATCATGAGAGATCGGCGCTCCCCAGAACCAATTGCCCGCTTCAAAGTGCGCCCTCTCCCTTCCATTAGCTCCATCAAGAGCATAAAGTATTCCTTCAAAGGTGCCGACGTATACTTGTCCATCTCTCACCAAGGGGTTTGACGCTATTGCCCCCTTTGTAGGAAATTCCCATACCTCCTCGCCGCTATTAAAATCTACAGCGTACAAGGTGTGGTCTAAAGAGCCAAAATAAACACGGCCACCTTCAACAGCAGGTGTGGACCAGGCTTTGTTGTTTGTTTTGAATTTCCATTTTAGTGCGCCATCTCTAGCATCCAGAGAGTACAAAAAGCCATCGGAAGAAGCCACTAGCACCGTATCCCGAACCACTACCGGACTGGCCACTATGCTGCCGTCTGTGGAAAACAGCAGAGCCTCACCTAAGGAAGGCACATTAGCATTGGAGGCAATTTCAGAAGTATCTATTGCATAGAGGTTGCCATCGTATCCTCCTACGTACAGCCACCCACTTTCATCTAAGGCTGGCGTGCCATAAACGGGACCTATGTTGTCATCTTTGGAAGGAGGAAATTTCCACTTAGTGGCTCCTGTTTTCTTATCCAAAGCCAGTAGTCTACCATCGCGGGTACCAACGTACACCGTATCCTCAGATATCAATGGGCCAGACCACCCACCCTGGGCGCTAAACCTACCCGTACATCCAGCCGCCAACAGGGCTATAGAGATGACGAGCAAAAGAAAAACAAGCCTTCTCTCAGGCAGTTTCAAGTTGGCCCCAAATATTTTCCTCAATTGATTCGACCAAAAGTGCCAAGTCCTAGTCGTAGAACTTACCTCCATGTTCACAAACTGTCATTAAGAGGAGAAAACACATCTCCGAGTCAGGGAACAGGATCAACACCACTGCCACCGAAGGGACGGCATCGAGCCAGTCGCTTTGTAGTTAGCCAAACCCCTTTTATTACGCCGAATTTTTCTACTGCTTCATATGAATATTCCGAGCAAGAAGGCCAGTAGCGACATCTCCCACCAACGTAGGGTGAGATCGTGGCCTTGTACCCTCTAATCATCAAAAGAGCAACCCGTTTCATATCCCAGCCAATATCTAATGCTTCTCTCGCGGACTACTTAAGAGTTGAGCCTTCTCTAGCAAATTTAATAGCGTGGAGCGCAAGTGCTGAAAGTCAGCAGACGCTACTCCCTTTCTTCCAATAATAACTATATCCCAGCCTTCCTGTACACAAGCCGAACAAACAGTCTCTTTAAGCCTGCGCTTCACCTTGTTCCTCACCACCGCCTTGCCAACCCTTTTCCCCACAGAAAAGCCGAATCTAGTGCTATCCCTGCTGTTAGGATTAACCTTTAGAACAAGAAGAGAACTTGACCAACCCTTACCATAGTGCATGACTATAGCGAACTCACTGGACTTAGTGAGCCGCCATTCTTTACGCATAAGGCGAATCAAAGGTATTCAAGGACAGTGGAGGTGAATCTATTAGACAGTAAGGCGAGCCCTACCTCGGAGGCGCCTCCGCTTCACGACGTTTCGTCCACCCTGGGTTCTCATACGAGACATAAAGCCGTGCACTCGGCTTCTTCTACGCTTCTTTGGTTGATAGGTCCTTTTAGACATCCTTGGCTCCTCACTCACAGGGAATTATAACTAACCCTCAGATAGGTGTCAATTTAGCTTTATTCAAAAGTCCCCGTACGGTGGTAGAATTGGGTCATGGAATTCCTTACTTCACTGGGACTACTCTGTATTGGCACGGTCAAGCGGTTATATTGGCTTATTCCTGCGTTGGCTCTTGACCCCTTTGATTTTGGCGAAAGGTTTTTCGGTGTGATGTACGATCCTCCAACATGGATAGCTTGGATTTTGGCAGGAGTGGGGCTTGCTGTAGCCGTCGCACTGACGTACCACGAATTACGTGTCCAGGCCAAGGGGCTAAAGGCCAAGGTTGAGGATGAGCGAGACGAAGCATCTCAACAACTACAGGCCATAATGTCAAACGATAAAACGGCCTTGAAGGGCGATGTGACTATATACAACTTAGCAGAGAAAGACGACCCACACATGACATCATATGTTCAGTTTACAACGGAGGGTAGCCCATCTCGTTTCTTCCGAACCAAGCAAAAACCACGTACACTGCGATTTGTTACGCACGGCGGGCAGGTAGTGAACGAGTCGGATTTGCCTAAGGAGGTGCGATGCGGCCTAGGCAAGTTAGTTGTCATGAAGTTCACATCAGAAGGTTTTGTATTGGATAAGCGGGACACTATCGGCGAGAGGGTGAGAACCGATGTCTATTTCGCAACAGAAACCAATATCATGCCACCTTCCTCACCGAAGCCAGTGAACGAGTCGCCAACGCCTGAGCCTGAAGAATAATGACTGAGAGAAAACAATGAACAGTAACCTTCTGAATACGGCGAACCGTGACATGGTTCATGGCTCTATGCTCTTTGAGCCTACTAAAAGCACGTTCCACAGCTACACGCCTGTCGTAGAGCATCTTGAACTCAAGGAAATAGCGCCAGTTTACAATGGCTGCATTGTGAGGAAAATCTAACTCACCGAGAGAGATTATGTTGCATATGCCAAGGGGGCGACTCAAGAGTTAGAGCGGTTTTTGCGGGAAAGAAGGAGGTCGCGATAATAAGAACTGAGTCGAGCTAGAATTGGCACCCTACTAGCAATTCTGTCCCATAATGAGTAGTGTGGATAGCGTTTTATCAGCTTAGCCAACTCTTGAGAAGCTCTACCTACTAAGGGTCTACCGTGACCGCCACAAGCCGTTTGGAAAGACACACCACCTAGCTCACTTAGTGACTTGCTGTAGTGACGCTCGTTAGAGCCGGGAAAAAACACGGAGGAACCCAAGCTCTTGCCATTGCTCAACACGGTGTCTCCGGTGAAGATAATCCCCTCTTTTTCAATCAAAATGCAGATGCTTCCCGGAGTATGTCCAGGAGTGTGAAGCACTTTGGTACTTCCCCTCAGAGGAAAGACCTCTCCATCCTCCACTAAGTGATCCACCTCCACACGTCTAAGGAAAGGGACAGGGACGGGAAGACTTCCAAAAACTCCCATATAGTTGAGGGAAACAGTTCCGTTTTTATGGGTTTTGGTATCAGCGGGATGGGCCAGGATTTGTGCTCCTGTTGCTTTCTTAAGGGATGCGGCACTGCCTGTATGGTCTGGATGAGCGTGGGTGATGAATATGTAACGGACATCCGTAGGAAGTCTACCTAATCTCCGTATGTAATCAAGTACCTTCTGCGTCGACCCTGCAGGCCCAGTGTCGATTAAGGCGAGGTGTTCGTCCTCTATGAGGTAGACTTTTGACCAAAAGACGCCATCTACTTCATGTATGCCAGGGACAATCTCCATAGTTTAGCGCTCCTCCAGAACAACATCCCCACTTTTACCGCCCCTCTTGCTCACCAGCCTGATGGCCTCAATCCGAATACCTTTGTCAGCAGATTTACACATGTCGTAAATGGTTAGGGCAGCAATCGATACTGCTACTAAGGCTTCCATCTCGACACCAGTCTTAGCGGTGACCTTGGCAGCAGCGGTGATGTTGATGGTGCCCTCTTTCTCATCCAACTCAAAGTCTACCGTGACATGGTTTAAAGGCAAGGGATGACACAGAGGAATCAGGTCAGATGTCTTCTTGGCTCCCATTACTCCAGCAATGCGGGCGGTGCCAAGCACATCGCCTTTCTCGAAGCCGCCTTCCTTTACCAGTTCAAGAGTCTGGGGCTTCATCTTGACCGAACCTTTCGCCACCGCCTCCCTTTGGGTGTCAGGCTTATGTCCCACATCCACCATCCTAGCCTTTCCTGAGACATCAATGTGGGTAAGAGAAGGAGAAGCTCCTGAGGGAGTTTCGTTCTCCATCGCCATCTCCTGCGTTCGGGCCATCTGATTGGCCAACTTGTCCGCCCGCTCATTCTGTGGAATGCCGTCGTGCCCACGAACCCACTTCCAACTCACCTTCCTTTTAGATAACTCTTCGTCCAATATGGTCCACAGGTCGTTGTTAACGTTTCTCTTCCAATTCTTTGTTATCGTATTAATCAGATACCGACTGTCACTGTATACAGTCACCTCAGACCCCTCTGAGGTGACTTCCAACCCTCTTACAGCCGCCAGAATTTCCATTCGGTTGTTGGTAGTGTTACCCTCTCGTCCGTACAGTTCATCCCTGCGACCATCATCCTCAATGATTACAGCCCAGCCACCTGGACCAGGATTCCCTATGCATGAACCGTCGGTGTAGATGTGAATCATAGATATGACCTCTATCTCTAAGGACAACACTTCACATTCTACCTCAAATAGATACTTGAGAGGAATACATCGAATCGCAACGCACAATCAAATCTGAGAAGTCACTGTAAAATGATTTGCTATAATGTACACTTGAGGCTCGACATCTAACGGAGTCCTAACTCACCTAAATATCACAATATTGGAGAATCATTCTTAACGATACGATGCTGGACAAATTGCGAGCTATAGAAGAACGATATCAGGAAATAGAAAGGCAAATGGCCACCCCTGATATCGCGGCCGACTATGAGAAGATACAAACCTTAGCCCAAGAAAGAGCTTCCCTTGGGGATATCGTTAACTTGTATCGTGATTATGCCAAGACTTCACAAGATATAGCCGAGGCCAAATTACTCCTTCAAAATGGCGAAGACGAAGAGATGCGCACGCTAGCAAGAGACGAATTGGAAGAACTTGAAAAACACCAGCAAGATGTCGAGCAACGCCTCCGAATGGCTCTTCTTCCCAAGGACCCAAATGACGAGAAAAATGTGATTGTGGAGATCAGGGCGGGTACGGGAGGCGATGAGGCAGCCCTCTTCGCCTCCGAGCTATATCGCTCATACATCAGGTATGCCGACCGTAAGGGCTGGCACGTCGACTCCATAGATATCAACGAAACTGGCATTGGCGGAATTAAGGAAGCGGTCTTTGAAATACAAGGGAAAGGCGCCTACAGCCGGCTGAAACACGAGAGCGGCGTCCACCGAGTCCAGCGTGTCCCAGCTACTGAGTCTGGAGGCCGAATTCACACCTCAACGGCAACGGTTGCTGTGCTGCCGGAGGCTGAGGAGGTCGACGTCGAGATAAATCCCGATGACATACGGATTGACATCTACCACGCCAGCGGCCACGGCGGCCAAAATGTCCAAAAAGTTGCTACGGCTGTGCGTATTACTCACTTACCAACCGGTATCATAACCATCTGTCAGGACGAACGCTCCCAGCTCCGTAACAAGCAAAAGGCTATGGCTGTTTTGAGGTCACGGCTCTTGGACGCAGAGATAAGGCACCAGCATCGTGAGATCTCCGCAAGTCGGCGCTCTCAAGTGGGCACAGGCGAGAGGTCAGAAAAGGTACGAACATATAACTTCCCTCAAAATAGAGTGTCAGACCACCGAATTGGATTGACCAAGCATAATCTAGAGGCCGTTTTGGACGGCGACATAGATGAATTCATAGATGCCCTCATATCTGCTGAGCAGGCTGAAAAGCTACAAGAGGGCACGAGGTGAAAATAATTGATGTACTGAGAAAGACCAGATCCACAATTGCATCCAAAGGCATCCCTGATGCCGACCTGGAAGGTGAGGTGCTAGTTAGGCACTCCTTATCAATGGGGCGCGCGCAACTGTACATCCGTCTCGAAGAGGAATACAGCGAGGAGCCAGAAACCATTCAAGCCATGCTGGACCGCAGGTTAGCAGGTGATCCACTCGCTTACATTACTGGTCAACGAGAGTTCTACGGCATTCCAATGCAGGTCAATTCTAATGTCCTCATACCTCGACAGGAAACAGAACTTCTTGTGGAAATTACGCTGGAGTTAGCCAGGAATAGATATCAAGGAGGAGCCATCATAGCAGATGTAGGAACTGGAAGCGGCGCCATCGCAGTAGCCCTAGCGATAAACTTGCCAAATGCCACCATCTACGCCACCGACATAAGCCCCGAAGCACTCCAAACGGCAGAAGCAAATATTGGGCACCATAAATTGCATGATCGTGTGCGTCTTTTGCATGGAGATTTGCTTACGCCACTTCCTGAGCGCGTTGACATCGTTGTAGCCAATCTGCCTTACATACCCACAGAGGAAATCTCAACCCTCGCTCCAGAGATTCATAAGGAGCCCCAAATAGCCCTAGACGGCGGGACCAATGGCATTGAAGTTATCACCAGGCTTCTTCGACAGGCGCCAGATCACCTCAAACTCGATAGTGACCTAATACTGGAAATAGACCCACGACAGAAAGAATTAGTAGTAGAAATAGCGCAAGAAGTATTCTCAAACGCCGAGGTATCAGTGGCAAAGGACTTTGCAGGCCTCGATCGGGTCGTAGTAATACAGAGATAAACCCTCTAGACTTCCATTACCACCTTTATGACGTTGTCGGAGCGCTTGTCGTACATGTCATAGGCTTTTTGGACTTCATCGAAGTCCATCTGATGCGTTACTAACCATGAGACGTCCAAACGCCCCTGCTCCACTAGACTTACCGCCTTCCTAATAAAGACAGTCGGGTCGTCTGTCGCGGCGCTAACGGTGGGCATGATTACAGGGTATCGGCGGGTCATCTTGTAGTGCTCAAAGGGTATGACATGATCCTGGGTAAGGCCAAAGAGAACTATGGTGCCGCCCTTTCGCACCAGGTCTATGCTGCGGTTCACCGTCTCCGGAGTGCCGGCCGCCTCCACTACGACATCGGCCATTTCACCGCCAGTCATCTCGGCCACCACTGCGACTATATCATCTTGTAGTGGATTTAAGGCGTGGGTTGCGCCAATCTCTCGAGATTTGTCCAATCGATACTGAAGAGGATCAATGTGAATTACATGCTCAGCGCCCTGCTTTGCCAGCAAATAAGTGAAGGCCAACCCGATGGCTCCCGCCCCCTGAATAACCACTGTCTTACCTAATAGACTCCCCATCCTGGAGCACGAATACATAACCGTTCCTATCGGCTGACACATGACAAGGCTAGTCAGGTCTCCATTGTCTGCCAAAGGCACAATACGTTTTGGAGACGACACCAAAAGCTCGGTGAGGCCCTGGATTTCAGTGGGCAGCACGATGACACGCTGGCCTTTGACAAACTCATCGCATCGGCTCTCTTCGACGACCCCTGCGCACTCATGGCAGGGCATACCAACAGGGAGCGGATAGTCCTCTTCAGGGAGCACTCGTCTGAAGTGGCGCATGTCGCTGCCACATATTGACAGTCTTTGCAACCTTATCAGCACCTCTCCGTCTTGAGGAACAGGGTCATCATGCTCTTCTATGCGGAACGTATGAGGACCTACAAGCCGTGCCGCTCTCACTATTCTAACCTCCTAGCCTACTTAAGATATGTTCGCTTAAGCCTTTTGACTGGCGAACCCGTTTGACATGTCAGTTGTGATAGTAGTGACGCCCAAGAAGAGACTTGAACCCCCGCTCCTTCAGATGCACATATGTTTAACTATAAGCAAGCTATATGCTGATTAAGCGTACAGACCAGTCGTTACCTAGTTGACAGCCGTTGATGTCCTGAGACTATCATTCCAGGCAATACAGCCTATGCTCCTATCCCCGCCCGTTTGAGCAGCTGGGGGAACTCTTGCCCGTCGACTACCGGAGAGACCTCGGGATAGGTGGACATTATTTGCCACGTCCTGTGGAGAGCCTCGAACATGGCGTCCTCATTGGGAACATCGACGATTATGGTGACTGCCCTCCTGGTCGTATGGAAATACATGCCTATGGGGTTGAGCGCCTGCCATTTTCCGACCACTTCTTGAATTTCCTGGGGGCGCGACTCTATATCAGCGCCGACGTCTGGGTCTATCTCTATCTGAACGATGTACTTCATCGGTTAACTCCTTTCGCTCTAACATAGCACTTTGCTAAAGTATGATGGCAATCCATGTATGATTGCCAATTGAGCGCAATCAGAAGTTAAAGGAATAGCAATTCAATCCAGTAAGGATGCCGACTACAAGTGTCTGACCTCCAGCTTTGAGCCATGGTGCCCAGGAAGGGACTCGAACCCCCACTCCCTTGCGGGAAGCGGATTTTAAGTCCGCCGCGTCTGCCATTCCGCCACCTGGGCAATCAAGACAAATATCCAGGCAATATCATAGGCGTCAGACTCGTCTTGGAAAGAGCGGGGCTGACGCCCTTCATCGTTGAAGAAGCTGGAGGCGACGGGCGGATTCGAACCGCCGAATAGGGGTTTTGCAGACCCCCGCCTTAGTCCACTTGGCTACGTCGCCTCTAAAGGTTAGATGTTGGTGCCGAGGAGGAGACTTGAACTCCTACGAGCTTTCGCTCACAGCCCCCTCAAGACTGCGTGTCTACCAATTCCACCACCTCGGCCCGCAGAAGAATTGTTTACCAATATGCGACTGTTTCCCAAAGCCATGGCTTCAGAGATTACAAATAAATGGCAGATACGGCAGAATCTAAACCCGCTACCTCCCGTTTTCATGTTAGCAGCCATGTGTGCTGTTCTATACCCCCAGATAGACATCTTAATTAGAACAACGGTTGTCAATCAACAAACCACTTCATATCTATGGTATCGTCCGATGTTGTCCTGTGTCAATCTGTACGTTAGCGAAGGTGGTTTGTCTGAGAACCTTTTCACTAGGGGCCTCTTGTTCGATTCTTGGGACTCCCTTACCTTCTAATCCCCCTCAAAAAAGCGACGCGGATTATCCTCATTGAGAATACGGACCGCTTCAGCGGAGACCCCCATCTCTATGAGCCGAGGCAATACACGCCGCTTTATGAACAGATAACCCTCCGGATTGTAGCGGATTCGCTCATCTCCTTTTGCCTTAGTCACCACGGTAATCGTAGCTGACCAGTCGTGTGAAAGCATAATTCGGTTTCCGAATCCTGCGTCGAGGATTCGCTTGATAGTTTCCGTTCGCCGTTCCCAGTTGGGTGTCCCCGCTCTGCGGCCGCCCGGGTACCGGTCCATGCCAAGCCACACGCCCTTGCGCAGCAGGCCTAATAAGTAGTCTATATCTGTGGTGTCGTTGCTATGACCTATGTACACCCTGTTCAGGTCCACTCCCTCATCCTCAAAGATGCGCACTTGCCATTCTCCTACGCGTCCGGGAGCCCAGGAGTGGGTAGAGATGGGGACTCCTGTGCGATTGTGGGCCTGCGCGGCGGCCCGCAAGATGATCTCTCCTTCGGGTGTAATACCTTCCACGTCATTGGCCACCTTTATGATACCGGCCTTGATCCCCGTCCCCTCAATCCCCTCCTCGATCTCTCTTACATACAAGTCCGCAATCATATCCGGCGTGGCGGACCAGAAGGCCCGCGGAATGTCACGCCAAGTGCCCGTTGCAGCAATGATCTGCACGCCGCTTAGAAGTGAAGCCTCCTCCAGAAACCGAATGTCCCGGCCCAGGTCCATCGTGGTCACGTCCACCAAGGTGCGAACGCCTTCCTCATAGGCCTCTTTTAGGTAATCAACCACCCGATTTAACGTCCCTTGACGGTCGATGAACTCAGGGTAGGTATTGAGAACCCCTGCCGAACTGATCATCACGTGTTCATGGCTCAAAGTGAACCCCAGGTCGGAGGTTTCTAAGGGCCCCAGCACTGAGCTTATCGTATCCATAGTGAGACTGCTCCTTTCGATCGCTGTATCTTTCATGTATTTCTTGGTCACCGACGATCGCCTCGCACAATGTACCAGACGTAGGCGCGAAATTCACCCTGGCATGTCCTACCCCACTCGTAGCCCCACGATAATTGCCTGGGTGCCACTAATACATCCGGGCTCCTCCAGAGACGACAATGGTCGCCCCAGTGATGAAGTCGCTATCGCTGGAAGAGAGAAAAATCACCGTGCCTACCAGGTCATCAGGTTTCCCTACCCGCCTCAATGCCTGATTAAGAGGTGGCTGATGGTAGTGCTCAGCACCGTAAGCGGCCAGAGTTGCTTCGCTAGCAATTGGGCCAGGCATAATGGTGTTGACACAAATGTTATATTCACCCAATGAGAGGGCCATTGAACGAGTAAACCCTATAAGTCCCGCCTTAGAGGTAACGTAGTGGACCCGTTTGGGGTTCCCGCTCAATACAGACCCCGAAGAGATATTGATGACCTTGCCATAAGATCGACTCTTCATGTGGGGCACCACTGCCTTCACACACAGGAATGCGCCTCGCAGGTTTACAGCCATCACCTCGTCCCACTCCTCCACCTCAATTTCCTCGAAGTTCCGTAAGGGCACTGCCGTGAAAAGGGCTGCATTGTTCACCAGAATATCGATGCGCCCAAACCGCTCCATGGTAACGCGGGCCATTGCCTCCGTGCTCTCTTGAATCGCCACGTCGGTATGAACTGCTAAGGCTTCACCCCCCTGTTCCCCGATAGCGTCTGTTGTCTCTTCCATGCCCCTGTCATTAATGTCTGCAATGACGACCTTCGCACCCTCACGAGCCATACCCAACGAATAGGCTTTCCCTATGCCGAACCCACCCCCTGTCACAATGGCAACCCGATCTTTCAAACGCATGTTACCCTCCTTTCCGGATGATTGTAGCAGCTATGTAGCAACGACTTGAAGCTACCAGGCATTGATACGTGCACGGGAAACACTAAGCAAGTGTCTATGAAGTACAAAGGCTCTCAGCCATCAAAGAGGAAGCGGAGAGCTATATCTAGGTGTTTTGATTCGAGGGCTTGGCCGACATCCTCGAAGATTATGACGTGGCAGAGCCTATCGCCAAGAAACCAGGCAAAAGACGCTGGTGGACTCATTTGTTAGCAGAGGGGGTCAGTGGGCATCTCAGAACTCGTTGGTTAGCAAAAACATTTGCGCTTCAGAAAGCTGGAGGCCGTGGACTAACCTTGGTGTCCCCAATTTGGTTAGGATTTATGGCAGGAGCGGCAGGATTCGAACCCGCGACCTGCGGTTTTGGAGACCGCTGCTCTACCAACTGAGCTACGCTCCTACGAGCCTTCCATCCCTGATTTTAATATGAGGCCACCTGCGGGTCAACCTCTTCGTAAGCAACCAAAGCTTCATTGCATAGGCTTTTTCGACTATGCTATAATAGCCAACGATACAAGAAGACAGTAATAAGTCAGGAGATAGGAGTGGACAAAGCTCAAAAGAGTACCGTTATCGATCAGTACCGCACTCACGAGGGAGATACAGGGTCCTCAGAAGTACAAGTAGCAGTACTGACCCACAGAATTAAAGAACTGACAGAACATCTACGAACGCATAGAAAAGATAATCACACGCGACTAGGTCTAGTGAAACTGGTCGGACAACGCCGTAGACTACTTCGTTACCTAAATAAGGAAGACGTAAGTCGCTACAGGACCATCGTCACTAAGCTAGGACTACGAAAGTAGCACCCGATGGACGGGTGCTACTCTTCATTATGTGTATTTCCAAGGGAGGTTCCCCATTTCTAAGATAACACAAGTCGAACGTGAAATAGGCGATCTTAAGTTTACAATCGAGACCGGAAAACTAGCAGGCCAGGCTAATGGTTCAATCACCGTGAGGTACGGTGACACCGTCCTCCTTGTTACGGCCTGTGTAGCACCTGAAGCAAGGGAAGGTATGGATTTCCTTCCTCTGACAATAGACTATGAGGAGAAACTATACGCCGCGGGCAAAATACCGGGCAGCTTTTTCAAAAGGGAAGGAAGACCAAGTCAAGACGCCATTCTTACTGACAGACTTACCGATCGCCCCCTTAGACCCCTATTCCCTAAGGGTTTCCACAATGAGATCCAAGTCGTAATAACTACTCTATCAACGGACCAGGAAGTCCAACTAGACATTCTAGCCATCATAGGGGCCTCTGCAGCCTTGAGCATTTCAGATATACCCTTTGAAGGGCCCGTTGGAGCAACCAGAATAGGCTATATTGACGAACAACTGGTGGTTAACCCAACCTTTAGTCAGCTGCGTGACAGCAACCTGGACATTGTGGTCGCAGGCACCAAGGACGCCATCATTATGGTGGAAGCTGGAGCGAAAGAGGTCTCAGAGGAAACCTTAATAGAGGCGATGAAGCTGGCCCAGGAGACAAATCAACTCAGCATCGCTGCCCAGGAAGAACTGGTGGCCTCCTGTGGCAAACCCAAAATGGAAATCGTCCCACCTGAAACTCACATTGAGATCGAAGATGAGGCGTTCTCTATTATTCGCGATAAATTGCCCAATATACCTCACCCTCCTGAAGAAAAGCATCAGGGATCAGAGGAAGAGGAAGCCCTCCGCTTAGAGTTGCTAGAAAATCTCAAAGATAAATACCCTGAGGATCTTATTATCAACGCCTTTAAATCTATCCTCAAAAAGGAGATGCGACGTCGGATTCTAGAGGAGGGCATACGTCCCGACGGCAGGGGTCTAAAGGACATAAGGCACATATCAGTTGAGGTAGGTCTTTTGCCTCGCACCCATGGCTCTGGATTGTTCTCCAGAGGAATGACTCAGGTGCTCACTGTTGCAACCCTGGGATCAGTTGGAGAAGTCCAAAAACTGGACACGTTATCTCCAGAGGAAAAGAAGCGCTACATGCACCACTACAACTTCCCAGGATTTTCCAACGGGGAGGTCCGTCGCATAGGTAGTCCGGGCAGGCGCGAAATTGGCCATGGTGCCCTAGCAGAGCGTGCGCTGGTTCCTGTTTTACCATCGGAAGAAGATTTCCCATACACCATTAGGTTGGTCTCTGAAGTTCTCAGCTCTAATGGCAGCACATCTATGGCAAGCGTATGCGGCAGCGCATTGGCCTTGATGGATGCTGGGGTTCCCATTAAATCCCCAGTCGCTGGAACAGCCATGGGCCTAATTACCGGGGACGATGGTAAATTCGCTATTCTGACCGATATCCAAGGCGTAGAAGACCATCTGGGAGATATGGACTTCAAAGTAGCGGGAACTAGTCAGGGTGTGACAGCCCTTCAGATGGACATCAAGGTCAAGGGCATCAGCTATGACATCCTAGCCCAAGCGCTAAAACAAGCCCAGGAAGCGCGGTACTTCATCCTAGCCAAAATGGTAGAAGTCATTTCTCAAGCGAGACCATCCGTTAGCCCCCATGCGCCCAGGATGCATCGCCTGACTATCCCAACGGATAAGATAGGAGCCTTAATAGGGCCAGGTGGCAAAACCATACGCGCCCTAATAGATGAGTTCAAAGTTACGATAGATGTAGACAACGAAGGTACAGTGACCATAGGTGCCACCAGCGAAGACGCCGCTATAAAAGCGGTGGAACACATTAAAACTATAACAAGGGACGTTGAGGTGGGTGCAACCTATACCGGCAAGGTCACGCGTCTTACAACATTCGGTGCATTTGTTGAAATACTTCCTGGCAAAGATGGGTTAGTGCGCATAGGCGAGCTTTCAGACCACCGTATAGATAGCGTAGAGGATGTCGTAACAGAAGGGGATAAGCTGGAGGTCATGGTTATCGAAATAGACAATATGGGACGCATCAACTTGTCTCATCGCGCTATTTTGGAAGGACCTTCCTACCAGAGAAACACCGACGGAGATAGGCAATCCACTGGTGGCCGCTTCGGAGGAGGCCCCCAGCGTTATCCTGGCCCGAATAGAGATAGGAGACCAGGGAACTTCGGCTCGCAACGTGACAGAGGCCCCAACTGACCTAAAATCAACTAATTCTACAGGGAGTAACAGCATGGCTCCTATAAAAGTTGTGGTTCATGGCGCTTTAGGTAGGATGGGTAAAACAGTCCTCGATACCATGTGCAGAGAACCTGAGATGGAGTCCGTAGGTGCTGTAGACGTAATGGCTGCCGAGGACTACCTCTCTCTCCCTGATGGCTCAGGCCTTATTCCGTTGTCAGCAGAGTTGGATTCTATTATTACTCGGTGCAAGCCTCAGGTAGTTGTGGACTTCTCAACTGCTCAAGCTGTGATGAACGTCATACGGACAGCAACCACACGGGGGGTTCACGCCGTAGTCGGAACTACCGGCATTTCCCAGTCGGACATTGAAGAGACTGAAAACATCTGCAACAAGCACAAAGTAGGTGTTATCATAGCCCCTAATTTCGCTCTAGGCGCTGTTTTGCTCACTCATCTAGCCCGCCTAGTAGGACGTTTCTTTGACTATGCCGACATTACCGAAATACACCACGAAACGAAGATTGATGCCCCCTCTGGGACATCACTAGCCATCGCAAAGGCGCTGGCCGAAAGCAAAGGCGACGACTTCAAATCGCCTAAGCCTGAGAAAGAGACCTTATCAGGCACCAGGGGCGGCGAATATCAAGGTATCAATATTCACAGCGGTCGAATGCCTGGAAAGATGGCCTATCACAGCTTGATTCTGGGAACCCAAGGCCAGACTTTGACCATTTCTCATGATACGATAAATCGTGAGTGCTACATGCCTGGCGTCCTCATGGCAATAAAAGAGGTGGTGAAGTCCAGTGGCCTGACGGTTGGCCTGGATAAGGTCATGGGCCTTTAGTCTGTCGGTGATTTGCTGAGCAACTCCGGATAACTCTCCATGTACTGTCACACCAAATCGTCGCTCTAGTCCTAAAGGAGAAGCTAATTGAGGCCATGTAATATCGCTGTCGTAGGAGCTACCGGAGCAGTCGGTAGAGTATTCCTGGAGATTTTGGAGCAGCGGAATTTCCCCGCAAAATCAATTCGCCTCTTCGCATCGGAGCGTTCAGCAGGAAAACAGATCAGCGTTAACGGTCAGCCCATTACAGTGGAAAAGGCTGGCCTCGACTCCTTTCGTGACGTAGACATCGCCTTTATCTCCGCCAGCGGGGATGTAAGTCGAGAACTGGCTTCGCTGGCAGTGAGAAACGGCGCTTTAGTCATAGACGACAGCTCTGCCTTTAGAATGGACCCAACTGTTCCGTTAGTTGTGCCGGAGGTAAACGTTCGGGACCTGGAAAGCCACAGAGGGATTGTTTCCATACCTAACTGCTCTACTACACCTCTAGTGATGGTCCTCTATGCCCTTCACAAGGTCAATCCAGTTAAACGAGTCATTGTAGACACATATCAATCGGTTTCAGGCACAGGGGCTGCGGCGGTGGAAGAGCTTAAGGTGCAAGGCGCACAGGCACTAGCAAGCAAGAGAACCGAACCGCAGGTATATCCTCACCAGATAGCTTTCAACTTGATCCCGCACATCGAGCAGTTCCTGGATAACGGTTACACTAAGGAAGAATGGAAGATGATAGAGGAGACTCGCAAGATAATGCATGAGCCGGACATTGCTATCTCTGCCACATGCGTTAGGGTTCCTGTCAACATATGTCATAGCGAGGCCGTACACATTGAATTCGCCAATCCAATACTCGCGGATGAGGCAAGAGAGTCACTTTCACATTCTCCTGGAATCTGCGTTTTAGATGAACCGAAGATGAACCTATACCCTATGCCAATAGACGCAGCGGGCAAAGATGCGGTATTTGTTGGCCGCATACGTCAAGACGCCTCCCACCCTAAAGGACTAGCCCTGTGGGTAGTATCTGATAACCTCAGGAAGGGAGCGGCTTTGAACGCAATTCAAATTGCCGAAGAGATTCTTAGCAGGGAACTACTACTAGCTCCTGGAAGGAGGTCATGACATGGCGGAGATAGGTCGGCTGATTACTGCAATGATAACCCCGTTTGACGACCAAGGGCAGGTCGATTATGAGCAGGCAAAGCATCTCGCCCTTGCTCTACTGGAGTCCGGAAGCGACGGTGTCGTCGTCTCTGGCACGACTGGAGAATCCCCTACCCTTACAACTGAGGAGAAGCTGCGCCTCTTCGCTGAGGTGAAGTCAGCAGTAGGCGACAGGGGTTCAGTAATCGCAGGAGCCGGCAACTACAACACGGCAGAGAGTATCGAACTAAGTAAAGAGGCGGAACATCAAGGCGTGGATGCAGTGCTGCTAGTAGTTCCGTATTATAACAAGCCTCCCCAGGAGGGTTTGTATCAGCACTTCAAAGCCATCGCCGAAAACGTCCACATTCCTTGCATCCTCTACAACGTGACCAGCCGCACCAGTCTCAACATGAGCCACGAGACCACTATCCGCCTGAGTCAGATAGAAAATATCATAGGCATAAAAGAGGCGGGAAGCGACTTCGACCAGATAACCCGCATCCTTCACGGTGCCAAGGAGGGATTCCGTGTGTGGAGCGGCAACGACAATGAGACCTTTGCCATCATGGCAATGGGCGGATATGGCGTAGTCAGCGTTGCATCTCATCTAATTGGCCGTCAAATAAAGGCCATGATGGGGATGATTCTAGAAGGAGATATTGAGAAGGCCGCTGCTGAGCATCGTCGTCTGCATGCCATGTTCAATGTCCTTTTCATCGTATCCAACCCCATCCCAGTCAAATACGCTGTAAACAAAATCGGCTTCAAAGCTGGGAGGCCTAGGCTGCCCTTAGTGCCACCCGACGAAAAGGAGGCCTCACAAATTGACGCAGTGATGAAACAGTATACCATCGACCTACCTGTGGCCGTGGCTGGTGGTTAACTTTTGGTGCTAGTTTTAAGTGTCCTGTTTCCGAAGTTCACTCCAAATGTCATCCCGACAAGTCCAGACTAAGGAGGGCCGTGGCAATCTGGCGGCGGGGGCTCAAACCTCGCTATGACGATTCACAAGCGTATTTCAAGGGCCCTGCACTAGCACCATTGGTTAGTTAATATCGGTCGCATATGATAGTACAAACTTGAGCAACCCTGTGTAGCAAAAGGAGCCTCAACTCATGAGAGAAGTCGCCATAGTGTCGCCTGTTCGAACTGCTGTGGGTAGCTTTGGTGGAGCTTTACGTAGTGTTCCCGCTGCAGAACTTGGTTCACTGGTCATAAAAGAGATATTAAACCGAACCAAGATCGATCCGGCAGAAGTGGATGAGGTCATTCTCGGGAACGGGTATCCCAACGGCGAGGAACCTAACATAGGCAGGCTATGTGCGCTAAAGGCAGGCTTGCCTATCGAGGTTCCCGGCTACCAGCTAGACCGTCGCTGCTCATCGGGACTTCAAGCCATATTAAACGCTGCAATGCTAGTCCAGACTAACAATGCCGATGTGGTCATAGCTGGTGGCACAGAAAGCATGAGCAACGCGGAGTATTACGTTACAGGTGCTCGTTGGGGTGGGCGACTGGGTTCAATGACCCTACACGACCGGCTTTCTAGGGCTAGGATCACTATAGCGCCAGAGGAACGCTTTGGCCCAATTGAAGGCGGCATGATAGAGACCGCCGAAAACGTGGCGGTTCAGTATGAGATATCTAGAGAAGAGGCGGACTCGTACGCCCTTCGCAGCCATCAGAGGGCCGTTACTGCTACCAACGAAGGCAAATTCAAAGAGGAGACCGTACCAGTATCAATTCCCCAACGTAGAGGAGACCCAGTAATATTCGATCAGGATGAAGGGCCGCGCCCCGATACTTCCGTGGAGAAATTGGCCAAGCTCAGGCCCATCATGAAGGATGGCCAGGTCACCGCTGGCAACTCTAGCAGCCAGAACGACGCCGCATCTGCCTGCCTGGTAGTTGCGGCCGACAAGCTAGACGAGCTGGGCCTCGAACCCATGGCATACCTGGTCGGCTGGGCATCTGCGGGCGTCCACCCGGCATATATGGGTATAGGCCCAGTGCCCGCATGCAAGAAGATATTTGAGAAAACTGACCTCTCCTTCAAGGACATGGATCTGATAGAGCTAAACGAGGCCTTTGCCGCTCAAGTGCTGGCCGTCCTACAGGGGTGGGGACTGTCGTTAGAGGACATCGATGACAGATTAAACGTAAACGGCTCTGGAATCTCCCTGGGACATCCTATTGGAGCAACCGGGGCTCGCATCTTGACCACGATGCTCTACGAAATGAAGCGTCGAGACGTACGATACGGATTGGAGACCATGTGCATCGGCGGCGGCCAGGGCCTGGCAGCCGTCTTTGAGCGACGGAAGAATTAGGAATAACCACAAAACCTTCGACTACTACTGTCCTCTTACTCGCCTGGCCATCTCCTCGTCTATGCCACGAGGCCAATCTCTCTTTAGAGGGTCCTTTACATACACCGTGAGGGTTCCCAGACCTTCAATCTCCATCACCACCTCGTCATCGTCCTGAAGAGCGCCTAGTCCTTGGTGATTGGTTCCTGTAGCTATGACGTCACCGGGCTCTAGCGTCGTAACAGAAGAGAGAAACTCTATTATTTCAGAAACAGAGTGACCCATATCGCTGGTGTTGAAGTCCTGCCTGAGCGCGTCGTTGACCCGCAATTGTACGTGTAGATTCTGAGGGTCTGGAATCTCATCAGCAGTGACTAGAAACGGCCCCATAGGACCGAATGTGTCCCAGGACTTCATCAAGAAGAAGCTGCGCCGCCCGCCAGGCATGAGTCCCCTCGCCGAAACGTCTATAAAGGGCACATACCCAAAGACGCTCTCCATGGCCCGCTCTTTAGTTACCTCAGAAGTTGTTTTGCCTATGACAACAGCCAGTTCAGCCTCATGATGAAAGATGGTGGCATTGGCTTGAGGGAGTTCTATGGTATCCCTATCTCCGATGATTGAAGATGGCGATTTTAGGAAGAAGTCCTGCTCTTGAGCTGGTATCTGACCGTGTTCGCGATAGTTGCGTACGGCACACAACAGCTTACGGGGGCGCGGCACAGGGGGTCTTAGCTTGACTTGGGCTATTGGTATGCCTTTGCCCTTACCAATGATTTCGGCAAAGCGAGGCCTGAGATCTTCAAAATTTATGATCACCTGCTCAATAAGTTCCTGAGGGCTGTTGTAGCGTATCTCATGGAGGGCTTCCTGGACATTTACTATCTCAGACCCTCTCATCACCCCCAAATTGAAATCATTAAAGAAGGCTAGACGCATCTCACTCCCTCCAAATTAGTGCTCAGTCCGTAAAGACAAGTTATTTCCAGGACTACACATTAGCATACTTAGACCGATACGTTAAGTCAGAAGCTAGGAAGTCAGTGGTGTTAAATCAGAGGATAGGATTGATTTGGACGGTCTCATGGCGCTGAGGCCCTGTAGAGATAAGATTTATTGGGCAACCTATAAGCTCCTGCAAGCGTTTCACATAAGATAAGGCCTCTTTCGGTAGGTCATCTAGACGGGTTACGCTTTCTGTAGGTTGCTCCCACGCAGAGTGTTCCTCTAGGACAGGCTCGCAGCGCTCTAAAGCCGATACACTGCCAGGGAGTTCATCTATCACCTTACCGTCTAGCCTGTACCCGACGCATATCTTCGGTGAGAATCCATCCAACACATCAAGACGAGTAAGGACAATGGACGTAAAGCCATTAACTCTAGCGCTATATTTAGCAGATATAGCATCAAACCAGCCGCATCTGCGGGGCCTACCAGTGGTTGTTCCATATTCCCAAGCCCTCTCTCTGATTGCGTCGCCAACACTATTAGTCAACTCAGTAGGGAAAGGGCCACCACCTACCCTTGTAGAATAAGCCTTAAAAACGCCGACAACTCCAGTGATGCTTTGAGGGCTAATGCCTAATCCGGTACAGGCCCCTCCTATACTTGGATAAGACGAGGTAACATATGGATAAGTGCCATGGTCCAGATCTAAAAGGACTCCCTGAGCGCCTTCAAGGATAACCTTTTTATTGTCTAATAAAGCCTGATACAATATCGATTCAACAGGGGCTACGTAAGGTCTTAGCTGTTCGGCCCAGAGTTTGCACGTTTCAAAAACCTCGTCTAACTTCAGTGGATCAGCCTCGTAGATTTTCGTAATTATCAGATTCTTGATACGCAGGATATTCTCCAACCTAGAAAGTAGCCATTCGGGGTCTAAAAGGTCTCCAACTCTTATGCCTATGCGAGCCGCCTTGTCGGTGTAAACAGGACCAATGCCCTTCCTTGTCGTGCCTAAGGCATCTGAGCCACGCGCCTCTTCCTCAAGACCATCCAACAGCACATGGTAAGGCATAATCACATGAGCCCGTTCGCTAATTAGAAGCCTACTAGTATCCACTTCCCTATCATTAAGTCCCTCTATTTCTTGAGCAAGCACGCTAGGATCAATCACAACGCCATTACCAATAATGGACGTCACTTTAGGCCACAGAATTCCAGAGGGGATTAAGTGAAACTCAAACTTACCCTTGTCACTAATGACCGTGTGTCCCGCGTTGTTGCCGCCAGAAAAACGGGCTACTATATCTGCTTTTTCGGCAAGATAATCAACTATCTTGCCTTTTCCCTCATCGCCCCATTGTGCGCCAAGCACAGCATAAGCCGGCATAACTACTCTCCAAAGTGAACATAGGCCAGTCAAAGGTGCCTTGGGGAGTATACCAAAAGCCAGTCATTTTTGAAAGAGATTTACATATGTGAGACCTACTTTACTGGGGAACCTATGGCGTATAGCTCAAGCTTCTAAGAGACATGCTATATTAAGACTAATATCTTTTACACCTACGAGTTTGCTGATAGGGAGGAAACTATTGAGCAGAAGGCGGAAGTTTCTGCTTGTGCTGGTTGGACTAATAGTCCTTATAGTTACACTCACGATCGCGACTCCTCAAGGACAAACGGCCTTCAAAGCATCCCTCTTTATTCCGGAAGTAGTGCCAGCAATTCCCGTAAAGCCTCAGGCGTGGATACTAGGACAATCAACCCGTAGAGAGATAAACTACCCAATTAAATCTGGCCTCGGTGTCGCTGACCTGTACCTCCCGCCAGGTAAGGGGAACCACAGCGCAGTGTT
The DNA here is from genome assembly GCA_965249025.1 of Dehalococcoidia bacterium. Classification (GTDB taxonomy): domain Bacteria; phylum Chloroflexota; class Dehalococcoidia; order Lucifugimonadales; family CAYTFF01. The sequence goes on from OZ252215.1 coordinate 1,435,342, forward strand.
GCTTTTCCGGGGAGTTAACCCTGCAGGAAGAGACGACCCACGAGTAGTCCGACTAGCCAAAGGTCTCGCTCGATCGGGTATGGTGGTAATGATACCTTGGTCCGACACAATGACCCAGAAGCGCATCTCTACTGATGAAATAAATAACCTTGTCTACGCCTTCCAAGCCCTTAAGAGATTGGATGGGGTAGACCCTGACAGGATAGGAATGGGAGGGTTTTGCGTGGGAGCTTCATTAGCGGCCGTAGCTGCTGAAGACCCCAGAATTGCTGATGATGTTAAGTTCCTTAACTTCTTCGGTGGCTATTTCAATGCCTTCGATCTGGTAAAGGCCATCAGTGCAAGAAGCAGCTTCTATAAAGGTCAAGTAGAACCGTGGAACCCTGACACTCTGACTCGAGAGGTGTTCTTCACCGAACTGATCAGCAGCTTGAGCGATCCCGAGGAAACAGCACTCCTCACCAAGATCTTCATTGATGACCAAACAGATCTAGAAAGAAGCTTTCTTGAGGAACTTTCAAAGGAGGGAAAGGCCGTATTTAGGTTATTAGATGGCGCCCCTTTAGAAGAGACAGATACTCTGATAAGTCAGCTTCCTGAAAAGGGTCGTATGAAGCTGGCTATAATATCGCCCAGCACCCGTCTGGATAAATTAAAGGCGCGGGTACTGATAATGCAGAATAGAGAAGACAACCTCGTCCCTGTGGAAGAGTCCCGCCGACTAGCAGATGCCCTCTCCCATAGTAACCAGGTCTACTATACGGAGTTCTCCTTTTTCCAGCATGTAGACCCAACCAAACCAGTTGATCCATTTACCCTTGTTAAAGAGTCCTTTAAGCTATTTCTGCACATGTACAACATCCTCCGTTATACTACATAATGAATATTGACCACTTTCTCACAACCAATTCAAAATGCTAAAATATGTGGACGAAACATTGAAAACAGGTTCTTTGTGACTTTAGTACAATTGCACATACTAAGATGGCTTGTAACTACATAAAAACCTGAGGACATCTTAACATCACGCTAAATCGCTGAGACAGCCTCACAGTTCACTTGGACTTGAGAGCATACACCATTTTGTCGCAGTCAGGAGACAGAAAAGATGGGAAAGAACTACTGGATGGTCACAATTTCTCTTGAGAACTTTCAGATATCCAAACAAATGAATTTCAAGGTACAGGGGTTTAAAGCCAGCTTTCGCAAGAGGGCACAGCGGATGCAACCTGAAGACCGAGTTCTATATTACATTGAGGGCATCCAAAAGTTTGGCGCTACAGCCACCTTAACGTCAGCTTACTTCGAGGATCATAAGCCGATTTGGAAGAGTCATAATGGAAGGGATGACTATCCACACAGGGTGAACCTCGAACTGAACTACATCCTCAAAGAAGAAGACCTCATAGACGCCAGCCAAATCGGCCCGAGATTGGATTATGTTAAGAGATGGGCGCCTGAAAAGTGGCCCCTTGCTTTTCAGGGTAGTCTTCACCTATTACCTAAAAAAGACTTCAGCTTAATTGAAGGCGAGATGAAAAGGCTGACGAAAGGGCCTGGTGGAAGAAGAAGGAGAAACCGAAGCAGCGATGGAGCAGCTTGAATAGTCCTATGGAGCCAGAGAGGACCATGAGGTTCCTTGCTTGGTATCTCCTTGACGATAAGCCCGCCAAGAGGTAAAGTTAATCATTCGACTAAACTCAAGGTAAACTCAGAGGGATTGGCCTCCTCTGGACTCTCAGAATTTGGCCGTCTGTATTTTGGAGATGTCAAGATAAATAGTTGATGACCATCAGCATGGGGTAGAAGAGGGCCGAGGATTCTTCCCCCGACTTGTCAGGGTCAGAATGACAGAAGGGGGTGACCTGAGCCGGCCTGGATGCTTTTGTGCAAAGTGGCTTAGCTCCACCCTCCTTCGTAGCTAAGGTGATAGCCTCACTATTTTTTCACCCTTTTATCACCCTTCGGGGTGATGGCAAGCAAGTTGATGTAAACTTAAGCTACTAATGGAGCCTGTGTATCGAACACGTTCTGCCGAGATCTCAATAACTGCTACGTCACTCATATTTTGCTGCAATCATAGGAGCTAGATAAGAGAATGGTCGGGGTGCCGGGACTTGAACCCGGGACCTCCACGTCCCGAACGTGGCGCGCTACCAACTGCGCTACACCCCGATGCCCCACAATTATACGGTATCTCATTACTACTGCCAAACGCTTCAAACTTCATTGAATGGCTACCTACGTGCTGCTATACTCGCATGTGAGTCTACTATGTCTAAGACCGTTAAAGTAAGGGTGCCAGCTACAACTGCTAACTTAGGCCCCGGCTTCGATTGCCTGGGAATGGCTCTGGACATGTGGAACACCATCCAAGTGAAGATAGGATCAGAGGAAATCACCATTTATGGAGAGGGATCGAGGACTCTCAATCGAGGCAAAAGAAATTTAGTCTATCGGTCAACCTGCATTCCCTTCAAAGAGGTCGGACTGCCCATCCCAAAGCTGTCTATATCGTGCAACAACCAGATCCCCCTCAGCAGAGGTCTAGGGAGCAGCTCCGCCGCCATTGTCAGCGGGCTAGTAGCTGGAAATGAGCTTTGTGGTCGTCTTTTGACTCGTGACCGCATCTTAGAGTTGGCTACGGAAATAGAAGGGCACCCAGATAACGTAACCCCCGCTTTGCTTGGGGGGTGTCGTATAGTTGTGAGCGATAATGGACATCTGGTTACAGGGACGGTGCCAGTACCGGATGTCCTCACAGCCGTTCTATTCATACCAGGCATGCCCATGCCAACTCGTCAAGCAAGAAACATCCTGTCGCCCACTGTCACCAGAGGGGATGCTGTGTACAATATTGGTAGGGCAGCGCTAGTAGTCTCATCATTCGCTACAGGAAATCTAGAAACCCTTGCTGTTGCTACTCAGGATAGGCTACATCAACCAGCGCGGCAAGCCATTTTCCCTGCCATGTCTGCTATCTTTACTAGCGCTTTGGACGCTGGTGCCTTGGGTACTTTCCTCTCCGGAGGCGGCTCAACGATACTAGCTTTGGCCAAGGAAAATCAGCAGGAAATCGGTGAGGCAATGGCTCAGGCAGCAAAATCAAATGACATGTCAGGCTTAGTAAGTGTGGTTGCCATAAGCAAATTAGGCGCCCATGTGGTAGAAGCAAGTTGAAGTAACAGAGGGAAGTTGAATGGCCTTAAGGGTTCAAAAATATGGGGGAAGCTCTCTAGCAGACGCCGATAAGATCAACAGGGTGGCAGAACGCATTGGGTCAGATTATGACAAAGGCGACCAAATGGTTGTAGTTGTTTCGGCCATGGGAGACACAACTGACGAGTTGATAGCACTTGCCCGACAGGTATCGCCCAGACCTCAAGAGAGGGAGTTAGACCTCCTGCTTTCTACAGGTGAATTGGTATCTTGCACTTTGATGGCCATGGCACTAAGAGCCAAGGGGTACAATGCAGTTGCTCTCACAGGTGCTCAGGCGGGCATACGAACAGATACATCTTACGGCAAGGCCAAAATAGCATCTATTGACCCACGACGCGTTCGAAAGGAACTGGATAAGGGGCGTATTGTTATAGTCGCAGGGTTCCAGGGAATGACAGAAGGTATGGACATAACCACCTTGGGCCGTGGAGGGTCCGATACAACAGCCGTAGCCTTGGCTGCAAGTCTTGGAGCCACACGCTGCGAAATATACACAGACGTTGAAGGAATCTATACCGCAAACCCACGAATGGTGCCTGAAGCCGAAAAGCTACCCGAAATAGGTTACGAGGAGATGCTAGAACTGGCTAGCTACGGAGCCAAAATGCATCCCCGATCAGTAGAACTTGGCATGCTATATGAAATCCCAATACTGGTAGCCTCCACTTTTAGTGAGAACCCCGGCACCCTTATTCATGGAGGAGCAGATATGACAATGGAGATGCGCAACAAGGTAAGAGGGGTAGCGGTAGACACCAACGTAGCCAAGATTACTATACTAGGTGTGACGGACAGGCCAGGAATAGCCGCTTCACTTTTTGAGCCATTGGCCGAAGCTGGCATAAGCGTAGACGTAATCGTTCAAAACGCCAGTGTCGAAGGCACTACAGACGTCACTTTTACAGTGGCAAGTCAAGACCTGGCCCAAAGCATAGAGGTAGTAGATTCCATAATCAAAGACATAGGTGCCAAGGGAGTGGTAAGCTCGAACCAGATGGCAAAGATAAGCATCGTTGGCACTGGAATGCAAAACGCACCGGGCTACGCCTCACGCATGTTCCGGGCTCTATATCAAGCGAGTATCAACATAGAGATGATAACCACATCCGAGATACGGATCACCTGCATAATAGACCAAGACAGAGCTGCTGAGGCTGCTCAAGTTCTTCACAGCGCTTTTGAGCTAGATAAACCGTAGTCCTACCTTCCCCCAGCTACTGCAACTACTTTAGGAGACAAGGATGAGCCTACAATCTTATGAAGTGCCAAAGGAAAGTTTAACGGCAATCTGCAATCCAAACAGTCTGGGATTCGAATCTACGGAAGAGGTTCAACCTTTAGAAGGCACCATCGGCCAAGAAAGAGCTGTAAGCGCTCTGGAATTCGGACTAGGAATAGACGCCCCTGGGTTTAATGTATTTGTATCGGGCCTTGCTGGAACTGGCAGGAACACTACATTGAAGGCATACCTGGAAAGGGCCTCCGCCCAGAAGGAGACCCCGAATGATTGGGGTTACGTTCATAATTTCAGCAATCCATCTTGCCCAATGGCTATTGACCTCCCATGTGGAATGGTGAGCGTCCTAGCCAAGGATATGGACGAACTGATAGAGAGTTGCACAAGGGGCATACCCACTGCCTTTGATAGTGACAGCTATCAGCACCAGATAGAAGAAGTCTTGAAAGAGGTACAGGCTAAGAAAAGCTCTATCTATGCAGCATTAGAGCAAGAGGCCTCTAAAGCCGGATACACCATCAACCTTACCCAAGCTGGCATAGTGACAATCCCCATTAAAGATGGACGGCCAATGGAACGGGAGGAGTACGACGCCCTATCTGAAGAAGACCGCAACCGCTTGAAAGAGATGGGAGAGGGGCTCCAGCACTCTATCAGTCATCGAGTTACTGACATCAAAAAATTAGATAAAGAAGCCATCCAAATGACTAGCGAAGTAGACAGGCAAGTTGGGCTTTTCACTATACGGCCCCTGATACAAGAAATAAAGGAGAAGTTTTCTGAACACCCCAAGGTTTTGAAGTACCTAGAAGCCGCTCAGACAGATATAGTAGAAAACCTGGGTGCATTCAAGTCCAAAGAGGAGCAGTCGCCAGTGCCAGTTCCTGGCCAATGGAATCGGCCTGCAGACAATTTCCCCAAGTACCGTGTCAACACCTTGGTAGACAACGAAGGATGCAAAGGAGCACCAATAGTATTTGAATTTAGCCCCACCTATTACAACCTATTCGGCAGGATAGACTATCGTCCTAGCTTCGGAACTGTGTCTACGGATCTCACTATGATTAAACCGGGTGCGCTTCATAAAGCGAATGGGGGGTTCTTGGTAGTTCAAGCTTTAGACCTATTTGCCAATCCGCTATCCTGGCCTACCCTTAAGCGCACTTTGTGAAGCCAGGAGGTCAAAATAGAGAACCTAGGTGAGCAATATAGCTCTATACCCACCGTCACAATCGCTCCGGACCCAATACCAATAAACACCAAGATAGTCATGGTGGGAAGCCCGTACGCATTTCGCCTTTTGCAGGCCTCTGATGAGGACTTTCACAAGCACTTCAAAGTCAAGGCGGACTTCGACACATCTATGGAGCGTTCTACTGAGAATATGATGAAGTACGCTTCTTTCATAGCCAATCGCTGCCGCGATAGTAAGCTGAAGCCGTTTCACAAATCAGCGGTAGCGAAAATTATAGACTACTCAACCAGACTTGTAGAACATCAAAACAAGCTAACCACTCGCTTTATAGACATTGCCGATATCATCACCGAGGCAAACTACTGGGCACAACAAGACAATCGAAGTCCCCTGATCAAAGACGTTCATGTCCAAAAAGCCATCGATCAACGAATATACAGGTCCAACCTCCCAGAGGACAAACTCCATGAATTCATCCAGGATGGCACGATACACATAAGTACGACCGGTGAAGCCTTGGGACAAGTCAATGGCCTGGCAGTATTATCTTTGGGAGATTATATGTTCGGTAAGCCCAATAGAATTACCGCCAGAGTCTCTCTTGGCCGCGGCCAGGTGGTCAACATAGAACGCGAGACGCAAATGAGCGGTCCGATTCACAGTAAAGGTTTTCTGATTCTTGCCGGCTGTCTATCCGGCAAGTACGGGCAAAATAAGCCTCTGTCCCTTTCTGCGAGCATCGGCTTTGAACAGACCTACGATGAGGTAGATGGCGATAGTGCCTCCTCAACTGAGCTCTATGCCCTTCTCTCCAGCCTCTCTGGCCTACCGCTTACCGCTAAAACAGAACATAGCGGTGACGGGCTCCGTTAACCAACAGGGAGAAGTACAAGCTGTGGGGGCGTTACTCACAAGGTGGAAGGGTTCTTCAGGGTATGTATGGCTAAAGGGATCACGGGAGACCAGGGGGTGATGATTCCTAGAGACAATGTGAAGAATTTGGTGCTGAAGACGGATGTTGTTGAAGCAATAAACCAGGGAAGGTTTCACATCTATGCCGTGTCAACCGTGGACGAGGGGATTGAACTGCTGACTGGGGTGCCTGCCGGAGCCCTCCAAGAAAACGGTATGTATCCAGAAGACACGGTTCATTATCTGGTAGAGAAGCGTTTCGAGAAGTTAGCAAAAATTGCACGGGAATTTGGCAGCTCAGAAGCTAAGAACGAAGAAGGCACCAAAAAACCTAAGAGAGTCAAAGCTAAGAACGCTCGAAGACAGAGTTAATCGCTATCGCCAGAAGATAGCCGTTCTATAGAGATCGCCCTTTTTCTTCGCGTGGACCTGATCCGAACCCTCTCCCCCTCTTGCAAAGTATCGAATGCAATTGGATCTACCGAAATCTTTTCTTCACCCACTATTACATACCAGGAACTATCGGGGCCAACCTCCTTACTCTTCAATTCACCCACAATAGTATGGTACGGAGGAATGAGGTCTATTAGAGAGTATGCCGCTTTTCTTAAAAAGTGCAAAGAAGAACTCCCCTCTGGGTTATCAATGCTATGCCCGTTTCTATTCAGGCTCATGGATTGTGCCTCCTCACAAGCACAACATTAGATTCAAACTTCACAAAATATTCCCATGAAGCCAACCGAAGAAACTCTGCACCTTAAACACGACCTGCATCTCTACTTTAGACAAGGAGCGGGCTATCCAGTTTGGTCTGCATCTCCTTCAAATAAAGGATCATCTCTTCAGCACCCGCGAGGGCTATCTCTAATTATACTAGCCCATCAAATTGAGATGCAATACATTTCTGGCTATCATCAATAGTCTCTTGCTATGGGAATATGTTCGCCTGATAATCGCTACCTTCCAAGATATTCTTTGCGTAAAAGCCCATCAAATTAGCCGTCCTAGCATCAGGATTCTTTTCCGGGTAACCTTTGCAGCGCTCAAATATGCATCTATATAAGAAATTAGAGACCTTTGTCACATTGACACTGCCTGATACAGATATAAAATAAATATAGCACGATGACTATAGTTATAGATGGTGCCTATCTGTAAGAAAGGGGCAGAGTGTTATGGAACTTGGACAGCTTGAGGCATTTGTAGAAGTAGCAAGATATGGCAGTTTCACCAGAGCAGCTAACAATTTGTTCCTGACCCAACCATCGTTGAGCGCCAGGATCCACTCATTGGAACGTGAAATAGGCGAAAGCCTGTTTCACCGGATGGGTCGCGGCGTTAGACTTACCGATGCAGGCAAAACCTTGCTACCCTATGCAGAACGCGCATTGGAGGCCCTGCGCAGTGGCAAGGAGGCGCTACAGTCGGCCCAGTCCATATCATCTGGAAGGCTCCATCTGGGTTCCGCCAGGGTTATCAGCACCTATGTCCTGCCAGAAATTGTGGAGGCATTCCATAAGCGATACCCGGGTATTGACGTGACTATCAAAACGGGGCGCTCCACCGAGGTCCTGGAGATGGTGCGAGATGAGGAGGTTCAGATAGGCCTGTCCAGGACACTGGTTCATCCCGAGGTGGTGTCGGCCCACCTGTACGACGAGGAAATTGTCTTGGCGACCCATCCGGATCACCCCTTCGCAACCAAAGGCGAAGCAAGCATCCAAGACATAGGACATGAGCCACTCATACTATACGACAAAGGCTCTACCTACTTCGTGATGATTGAGGAGGCATGTCGGGAGGTTGGGATAGTCCCAAATGTCAAAATGAACCTGGACAGCGTTGAAGCTACCAAGCAAATGATAGAGCGCGGACTGGGTATATCCTTCCTGCCAAAGAACTCCATGCGGCGAGAGCTAGAGGTGGGAACGCTGGCGATGATTAAGCTTACAGAGGGGCAGCAGGTGAAACTGCCGACGTCTGTGATAGTGCGTCGCAGCAAGAACTACGCCCCAGCAGTGATAGCCTTCCTGGGACTGCTGCAGCAGATCTACGACGCCGACATGCCTTTCCTAGCTGGCTATATCACGTGGGAGGCCAAGGAGGCGGTGGGATAGGTGATCAGGTCGGCGGGGTGAGACAACCCAGTAAGGACTGGGCCGCTAGACGAATGGAAACTCAAGGGGATCAAAGACAGCCACATCGGGAATGATCTCAAAGTCCTTGTCAGCGGTTGCTATTCCTTCCATACTATGTACAAGAACAACACTTGCATGAATAGCATCACGCGGGGAGAGTCGGTGGTATTTTCCCAACAGGCCCCGAGCTGTCAGCGCTTCTTCCCTTCCTATCGGGATTGGACTGGGGAACATCCTCATGAGATTGTCAAAAATCGTAAGTCCTTGCTCCCTGCGACCTCGAGATGAATATACATACAGCACTTCTTGAAGAAGCTCCACATCAATTGCATAGTCCATGTCGCTCAAGCCAACACTCTCAAGAATTTGGGAACAAGGTTTTTTGTAGATGTGCGGAAGCCCAGTAGCGTAGACAATGATGTTCGTATCAATGAGCTTCAACGTGTTTCACTATCTCCCGCTCTATAGATTTCTCTACCGCCTCCCAAGAGCCTATATCAATCTCTTGACTCGTGATGGCTCTGGCGGCAGCTAGTTTCTCTTGCAACGAAGGTTGAAGGTATTGACGCTCTACAGCGCTCCTGATCAAATTCGCCACTGACCGATTGCGGCTCTTGGCCAGCTCCTCCAAACGCTTGTATGCTTGTGGATCAAATAGTAATTCTACCCGTTTAGTCAGTGTCACCGTATACCTCCGTATGTGTAACCTTACGGATATTATACCACGCCTTTATTATAGTACCAGCGGTGCTGCGGCTATGGTACGAAACGGGTTCGTTCTGCGCCCGTTCTTAGCTATTGTGAGGGTTGACAACCCAAGGCTCATCTGCCCGCTGCTGCTTTTAGCGACGTGTAAGGCCGCTCACTTATCTTCTTTCTGCTAGGCAATTGTGCATGAAAATTCACGCCCACCAAGTGCTCACAATACTCTCGGATTTTGGCGGCAGCATTTAGGAGAGCCTCAACATGCGGCGCAGCCATATTACGGGTATACCGGTCTCGACCATGCACTAGACTGTGTCGAGCCTTATATGCATCGGTTACTGCCTTCCAGTCGCTAACGATGCTTGGAAGGCTATGCCCGCCGCGTAGGCTTACTATCTCCATGCACCAGAAGTCCTTGTACTTTTCGAGGCCATAGACCACCGCCACCTCCTTGCGAATCTCTTGGTTTGGCCGAGAGCTCAGAAAGAGAACGGCACGACAGATGGTCCATTCAAAATGAACTGCGGCGACCAGCAAGGCTATGGATGGCTCAGTGTAGAGCCACTTTCGAATCTTCGCTTCACGGTACTGCGCGGGTTCGCTAGCCAGAAACATCGCGACACTCTCTTGATGGTAGTCTAACTTCTGATTAGGCTGCATGTTCTAACATAGTTATCTCATACGGGGCAACTATACGTCAACCACAGTAGGCGTACCCCATTCAGCAACGAAGTGTAGCAGTGCTCCGGCCCAGATGCTTCGTTCCGATTCATCGGAACTCCTCAGCATGACAACCTCCCCCGTGCACGTGCTTTCCTACTAATTATGCAACGAACCTCTGACTCAAAAGGCTAGCGACCATTTCCCAGGGAAGGTCTCCGGATGTGCACTAGGCAGCCCCAGCGCACATCCGGCTCACACAATCAACATCGCGTCCCAGAAGCTGTAGAACCTGTACCGCTGCTCCATCGCCTCACGGTACGCCTTAAAAATCAACTCACAGGTGGCTAAGCCCATCCGCTGCGGCGTCGTGTTATCTGGTCGCCATTAAGTTTAGCTCCGCCCAATACGTCTTGCACCATGAACTAGGGTGAGAACAATGACCTTGTCTTCAGTTAGCTTGTACACGAGTCGGTATGGCCTCACTAACAGCTCACGAACCGTCTCATCGCCAAATTCCGGAACAACTACGCCTCTTTCAGCGAAGTCAGCGAGGGATGCCGCAGCCTCATTCACCTCCTGAACGAACGTCGCTGCGTAGTTCTCTGAATCTCGAGCAATGTAGTCTGCAACCGCTGCGAGGTCTTCCCAAGCGGGATAGGTCCAGATTACTTCTCGAGCCATCGAGCCATTCGTCTCTCAACTTCGTTCTGCGAGATGACTCTACCTTCGCGGGCTGCGTCCAAGCCCTTCTGAATTTTTTGGCGAACATAGATGTGGTACTGAATGTCCTCTAAGGATGCGTCCTCGGGTATTTTCTCAAGGATCTCGCGAACCTCTTCCTTGGCCGTTTTCATGTGTCCAAACCTCCGTCTTGACGTTCTACATCGCAACCCATTGAGCGTGGGATACCTTCAGAGGCGAACATTCTCACAATCCGAACAACCATTAATTCGGCTGCATGTTCTAACATAGTTATCTCATACGGAGTGTTATACGTCAACCAGCGTGGCGTTGCCTATTAAGTGCCGAAGTGTAGCACGCTCCTGCCACAGATGCTTCGTTGGTGGAGTGGCATTTACAGCAGCAGGGTTCAACCGACTCCTCCTTCAGGGGGACGGAGTCCGCCCTTCGGCGGACTCCGTCCTCAGCATGACAAGCTCCCCTGTACACGCGTTTTCCTACTAGTTATGCTACAAATCTCCGACTCAAGGGACTATTGACCACTTCCCAGGGAACGTCTCCTGATGTGCACTAGGCAGTCCCAGCGCATGTAAGGCTCAGAGTATAAGCATTGCGTCGCCGAAGCTGTAGAAGCGGTAGCGTTGGTCAATAGCTTCCTGGTACGCCTTGAATATCAACTCGCGGGTAGCGAAGGCGGAGACGAGCATGAGGAGAGTAGACCTGGGTAGGTGGAAGTTGGTTATCATAGCGTCTACCACCTGAAAGCGGTAGGATGGCAATATGAAGATGTCTGCCCAGCCGGAAGAGGCATCTAACTCGATACCTTTGCGGGCCTGGGCCACCTGCTCCAGGAGGCGCACGGAGGTGGTGCCTATGGCAACGACCCGCCTTCCTTCCTTCTTGGCCTCGTTGATGGCCTGAGCTGCTTCTTCGCTCAACTCCCAGTACTCTGTGTGAATCTTGTGCCCCCTTGGGTCTTCTTCTTTGACGGGCTGAAAGGTGTCCAGTCCCACATGAAGAGTCACGAAAGCAAACTTCACTCCAAGGTCCCGAAGCCTATCCATTAAGCTAGGAGTGAAGTGAAGGCCGCCGGTGGGAGCGGCCACGCTCCCCTCTTGTCGCGAGTAAATTGTCTGGTAACGCTCTGGGTCGACCAAGGGCTGGTGGATGTACGGAGGCAGAGGCATAACGCCTATTTCCTTAAGGCGTTCCTCATTGGAGAGGCGTACCAATCGGGAGCCGTCTTCCTCCACGGAGACGATCTCACCATGAATAGATATGCCTTTATGTCGAAATTCAAAGGCCACGCCTGGCCCCATGCGGCGTCCAGGCCTGACAAGAGAACGCCACAAGCCTGGCGAAACCCTCTGCAAGAGCAGAAGCTCTATTTTCCCACCAGTACCTACCCTTGAGCCATAGAGCCTTGCGGGTATAACTCGTGTGTTGTTAAAGACCAGCAGATCGCCGGAGCGTAGGTGGTGGGGAAGATCGCAAAAGTGGCGGTGCTGGATGGAGCCATCGCTGCGAGACAGCACCATAAGTCGTGAATGGTCACGCGGCTCGATAGGAGTCTGCGCTATGAGACCTGGAGACAGAGAGTAATCGAAATCGCTTGTTCTCATGCTTACGATTATATCAACTAGATAGGCGTCGGCGCTGACTAGACCGCTAGCCAGGCGTGCAGGATTCGTTTTCTTTTTTGGAGAAACGAATCCTTGAAGGGAAGTCTTTTCGACAGATTAGACTAATCTTGACGAGGGCTCGCTTGCCTACCTCTCACCGCTGACGTGCCTGCCACGTTCTCCCACCGCCAGACCTTCTCCATCTCCCTTAAGGCGCCGAGCAGCGCTACGCCCTTGACCCCGCCACCCTCAAAAACCACATATGCCTTATATAAAAGTGTCAAGTGCCGTACTACGTGCCGTGTCTATGTGACACACCCCCCTTCCAAAGGAGTTACCGCTATTATTCGGCAGATCGATAGAATCCGATAGGTGATAGTGTCAGCAGACAATAAGAAAGATACGACTCTAGGCTAAAAGCTAAACTCGCTCTGCCTTCGGCAGCGAGGCGCCCGTCTTCTCGACCGCCATTTGGACGGCTTTAAGGGTGTTGGACAGCAGCATCGCTATAGTCATGGGGCCAACGCCGCCTGGCACCGGAGTAATGGCAGCCGCCTTCTGAGCTACCGCCTCGAAGTCGACGTCGCCGACCACACGGTATCCACGTTTTCTAGATGGGTCGCTGATGCGGTTGGTACCAACGTCAATCACCACCACCCCCTCTTTGACCATGTCGGCAGTAATCAGACCTGGGATACCGACGGCAGAGACCAAGATGTCTGCCTGACGCGTCAGACTAGCCAGGTTGACGGTCTTTTCATGGCATACGGTGACGGTAGCATTGGCGCCAGGTTTGTCCTGCATGAGAATAATCGCCGTGGGGCTTCCCACACTCACGCTGCTTCCACATATGACCACGTGCTTGCCTTCGGGATCGTGGCCGCTGGCAAGGATCATCCTCTGGATACTCGCGGCGGCGCAAGGCACGAACATCGGATCTCCCAAGACCAGCCTGCCCATGTTCAGGGGATGCAAGCCCTCAATATCCTTCTCAGGAGTTATAGCCCTCACCACGTCCCTGTATAAGATGTGAAGAGGCAAAGGTAACTGGACCAGTATGCCATGAAACCTTGAGTCTCTGTTGAGACTCTGAATCAGAGACACCAAGTCGTCTTGAGAAGCGTCTCCTTGAAGCCTAAAGACTTCGCTATAGATGCCAGCCTCTTGGCATGCCTTCTCCTTAAGGCCCACGTATATGGCAGAAGCGGGGTCATCTCCCACCAATATAGCAGCAAGCCCAGGCACCACCTCGTGCCGACTCCTTAGTTCCGCCACTTTCCGGCCGATCTCGCTACGTATCTCCTGGGCCATTATGGTTCCATTGATTAGCTGGGCCACCACTGAGTCCTCCTAGCGGCTGGTTGGAAGATCCTAGAGCTTCGCAATAATATCACAGGAGGTATTGCTTCACAAAAAAGGCTGAGGTTTCATTTATGCAATGCGAGCAATATAATAGCAGCGAATGCTTGCCATAGCAAAGACGAAGAATAGCTTTCCAACTATCGTCAGGTGGATGGTGAAAAGTTGCTAACCACTGGTGTGGACATCATAGAACTGGATCGCGTTAAGAAAGTAATGGAGCGCTGGGGCCAAAGATTTGTTCAACGAATATATACCCAGGGTGAACAGGCCTACTGCCGTGGCCGCATTCCTCAATTGGCTGCTCGTTTCGCGGCGAAGGAAGCTGTGATGAAGGCACTGGGCACGGGTATACGAGGCGTAGGCTGGAGGGAGGTAGAGGTGGTGAGAATGCGGGGTAGGGCACCCACGATTCAGCTTCATGGACGTGCGTTAGCTTATGCAGAAAGACACGGATATCGTCAATTAGCGGTCAGTTTATCCCACTCGCGTGACTACGCCATAGCTTTCGTTGTCGGTGAGAAAGGAGATGGTTCGGAAGACCGCAGATGAAGCGACGAGAAGATGGATTCCGCAGTAGGATTGCTTATCAATGAAGATAGTAACCGTTGAACAGATGCAAGACCTGGAGGCCCGCTCAGAGAAGGCAGGCGTATCCACGGACAGCCTTATGGAAAAGGCAGGGCTGGCCGTGGCCCAGAAGGTATTGGATGAGTTGGGTTCGGTGACGAATTCCAGGGTCTTGGTTCTGGCAGGCCCAGGCAACAACGGTGGTGACGGCCTGGTGGCAGCCAGACATCTTTACGCTTGGGGGGTCACAGTTCATATCTACTTATGTGGGCGTAAGAAAGAGTCAGACCCCAAACCTGACCTGGCAAGGAAGCAAGGCTTCCAGAGTATTGACTCCGCCCAAGACTCGAACCTGAGCCGATTAGAGCAACTCCTATCCTCCTCCCAAATGGTCGTTGACGCCGTGCTAGGGACTGGAAGGGCACGCCCTCTAGAAGGGGTGATTAAAGAGGTATTTCAACGTCTAGCTAGAGCGCGTGAAAACAATCCCAGATTACGCCTTTTAGCCTTGGATCTGCCGACAGGCCTGAACGCCGACACAGGCGCTATCGACCCCATGTGCGTTGCCTCGGATGTCACAGTGACGCTGGGCAATCCTAAGGTGGGACTCTTCTATTTCCCAGGGGCAGAGAAGGTTGGCCGGCTTGAGGTGGTGGACATAGGCATACCAGTCGGGCTAGACGCAGAGATTGGCCTGGAGCTTATGACGCCTCAATGGGCAAAACGGAACCTCCCAGAGAGACAGTTGCAAGCCCATAAAGGGAGCTTCGGCAAGGCGCTGGTGGTAGCTGGGTCAAAAAACTACATTGGAGCCGCATATCTGGCATGCACTGCAGCCACCAGGGTTGGTGCTGGCCTGGTAACCCTGGCAACGCCCCAGAGCCTTCAGCCCTCTTTGGCAGCAAAGCTCACAGAGGTGACCTATATACCACTACCTGAATCTGAGCCAGGAGCAGTCTCGGCAGAGGCCATGTCGCTGATTCGAGAGAGCATATCTGACTACGATGCCCTACTTGTGGGATGCGGGCTGGGTCAAGCCCAGACAACGAGGGCATTCATAGAGAAGGCGATATGTTCAGGGGATACGCTCCCTCCAACAATACTAGATGCGGATGCCTTGAATATTCTAGCCAAGAGGCCTGAATGGTGGGAGAATATGAAGGCAGAGGGCGTACTGACACCCCATCCAGGAGAGATGGCGCGCCTTACGGGTCAAAGTATAGGCGGGATAGAAAGAGACAGGATAGGGCAAGCGAAAGGAGCAGCCCAAAAGTGGAATCAAGTAGTGGTGCTCAAGGGCGCCTACACCGTTGTGGCCTCGCCTGAGGGCCGAACTATGGTCAGCCCTTTCGCCAATCCTGGCCTGGCCTCGGCGGGAACAGGAGACGTCCTTGCAGGAGCCATCGTTGGACTGCTGGCCCAAGGCCTTGCTCCAATAGAGGCGACTTGTCTAGGTGTTTATCTCCATGGTACCGCGGGCGAGGATGTACGAAAAGAATTTGGAGACACAGGCATGGTGGCAGGTGACCTCTTGCCAGTGTTACCCAAAGTTATTAAGAATTTGAGAGCCATATGAGGTCAAAATAATGATCCTCATCACCATCATTTGTTAGAAAGGCGGGATGCATGATAGAAAGGCAAAATTCAAGACGCGAACCAGGAGAGGCTCAGATAGCAGTTCTTATTGATTATGAGAATGTGGGCTTAGGTTCAATTCAATCGCTGTTAGACCAGATCTCCGATATAGGACGAATAATTGTGAAGAGGGCCTACGCCGATTGGACTTCCCAGAGTGACAAAAGAGACCAACTGCTTGAGTTTGGAGTGGAGCTTATTCACCTTTTCCGTTCAACGAGTTCCGGCAAGAATGCCAGCGACATCCGTCTGGTCATTGACGCTGTGGACCTACTTTACTCTTCACCAGTGGATACATTCGTAATAGTGTCTTCTGATAGCGATTTTGTGCCATTGACAAGCAAACTCAGATCGGCTGGCAAGACAGTCATAGGGGCTGGGCGCAGTGCGGTGGTGTCTCGGACTTTAATTACCGCATGCGACAGGTATATATATCTCGATACACCGAAACCTTCTACCGAGACTAAGCAGCCTACAATTAGAAAACAGACGGAAGCCCTTTTGGTCAGGGCAGTCAACAATTCGGTTGACCGTGAGGGCCAAGTAAGAGGAGCCAAACTTCACCAAACCATGATTCGACTAGACCCAAGCTTTGACTTCAGAACCTTGGAATATAAGACATTCACCCAGTTCCTGGAGTCCTCCGACAAAGTGCACGTCATTAGAGAGACGGCCCAAGATGATGTCACGGTTGAATTAGTCTCCGCTCAAGGAGATAAAATCACAAACTCAAAAGGCATCACGATGTCACAGGAATGGGACGACAAAATAGATGAAGCTTGGTCCAAACGCCCTGGCTCATTTCTTCCTGGACCTTGGGCGGCAGCTCGGGCTGCCCGGGTGCTAGGAGTCTCAAAGCTGAGCGTGTCTCCTTACAAAACGCTTCAGGAACTCCTAGACGCTAGCGACCACCTCCGGTCCAGGTGGACACGAAACGGCAACACTATCGCTAGAAGGTAAACTTATAACTTATAGAGGTAAGGTATGCTACTTGCGTTGGACATAGGCAATACCAACATCGCTATAGGCGTATTTCAAGGAGAATCGCTGAGAGCCACCTGGCGGATGGCAACCGATACACAAAGGTTGACCGATGAGTATGGCCTCTTCCTGAATCATCTTCTGCCCTTAAAAGGCGTGTCGCCCAGCGAAATCAAGGAGGCGGCGCTGTGTAGCGTAGTTCCTCCATTGACGCCTATTTTTCAGCAGCTTTGCAAAACCTATTTCGATATAGAGCCTTTAGTGGTTAAAACAGGAATCAAGACTGGAATACGCATCCTATACGATAACCCGCGGGACGTGGGCGCTGACAGGATCGTTGATGCGGCCGCTGCATTGCACCTATATGGTGGGCCTGTTATCGTCGTCGATTTTGGCACAGGCACTGTGTTTGACGCAGTGACGAAAAACGGCGACTACTTAGGTGGAGCCATAGCCCCTGGCATCAATGTTGCCGCAGACGCCCTTGTGCAGAACACCTCCATTCTTAGAAGCGTAGAACTCATCCCACCCCCCAATGCTATTGGGAAAAACACTGTCCACGCTATCCAGTCGGGATTGATGCTGGGCTACGCTTCCTTAGTAGAAGGTATGGTAGCTAGATTCAAACATGAGCTTGGGGCCGACGCTAAAGTGATAGCCACCGGAGGACTTGCCTGGACTATCCAGAAGGTGACAAAAGTCTTCGACGACGTTAACCAGGACCTCACCTTAATTGGGCTACGCCTTATACATCAGATGAATGCCTTGGTATAGTAAACAAGAGCTAGGTTTTAAGACACGTAATAGGCATTGGCCTTTACTTAAAGAGAAAGGAGGGGACCAAAGATGCCAAATATACTAGACGGCAAAGAGATAGTTCTTGGGGTATCTGGAAGCATCGCATGCTACAAAGCAGTAGACCTGGCCAGCAAGCTTACCCAGGCTAGTGCCCACGTAGACGTGGTATTGACCAAAAGCGCCCAAGAGTTCCTGTCTCCCATCACATTCGCAAGCATCACTCACCGTTCCGTCGTCACCAATCTATTTGAGCCCCAATCTGAGATCAGCATAGACCACGTGGCTCTGGCTGAGAGGGCGGATATCATAGTGGTGGCTCCGGCTACGGCAAACACCATCGCAAAGATGGCCTGGGGCATGGCTGACAATGCCCTGACTACCACTATTCTAGCCACCAAGGCGCCAATCGTAGTCGCTCCAGCAATGGATGCTCACATGTACGACAACACCGCTACCCAGGAGAACCTGCAAAGGCTCAGGAGCCGAGGCGTTACTATAGCCGGGCCCGCTTCTGGCCGTCTAGCCTCCGGCCTGGTAGGCAAAGGCCGAATGTTGGAGACGGCGGAACTGATAGGCTACGTACGCCAGGTCTTAGGGCAAAATGGCGATCTGGCTGGGCGTACTATAGTGGTCAGTGCAGGTGGCACCAGGGAACCTATCGACCCCGTCCGTGTCATAACGAACCGCTCCTCCGGCAAGATGGGATACGCCATAGCTGAGGTGGCACGTGACCGGGGTTCCCAGGTTATCCTAGTGACAGCCCCAACATCGCTGGCAGACCCAGTGGGAGTTCAGGTGGTGCACGTGGAGACAGCCCTAGAAATGCGGAATGCAATATTTGATGCCGTTAAAGAAGCAGACGCGTTGATAATGGCCGCAGCGGTGGCCGATTACCGGCCAGCATCCCAAGCCAGTCAAAAGGTGAAAAAGGAGGCAGCAACTTGGTCAGTTGAGCTGACCAAGAATCCTGATATTCTGGCCGAGGCTACAGGCAGGAACCTGGTCAAAGTAGGTTTTGCCGCAGAGAGCGAAAACCTTGTAGCCAACGCCCGCAAAAAGCTCCAAGCTAAGGGCGCTCATCTATTCGTCGCCAACGACATAACGTCTGAGAGCAGCGGGTTCAACGTGGATACCAACCAGGTAACGATCCTGGACAGGGATGGCATCGCCGAAGAGCTGTCCCTGATGAGTAAGAGTGATGTGGCCCATCACATATTAGATAGGGTCGTGAAGCTGCTCAGGTAACTCCCACAGCAGTCTATGCTGCATTTTTCTGTAATAAGTCCGGAGGCGGGAGAATGGGAAGAGAAACCTGTACGAACGCTAAGAGTCACTTGGCATTCTTAAGACTCTATAGTATGGCACCATACTCCCATACCCGAACCTATGCAGATCACCCCATTGGGGCCAGATGTTACCGCCACGGGACGGGGAGATGTGTTCAAGAGAGGTAGGCCTCCATAGATAACGTTACCTATGATATGGCCTGCGTGATGTAATGGAATCCACGATTCGCCGCCATTAAAAGTCACAAATAGCCTGCTAGCAGGGTCCGCGACGACTAAAATCCTGGGATTCAATGGGTGAATAGCGAGTGAATAAATTGTACCCGCCTCTGGAAGCGACACTCCGCCTTCTGGTAGTTGAATAATAGTCTTCCAATTTTCAGGATTAAGTGGGTCAAGCGCATTTGTGTTGAGCAGACCATTCACCGCAGTAGCCACGTAAATGTTCGGAGGGTCAAGTGAGTCCACTGCAAAAGCGGTTACACGCCAAGATGAGTTTGAATCTGGAATCGGAACCCAGGGGAAGCCCCCATCTTTGCTGAAATATAACCCTTCCTTAAACCTTCCTGGGTTAGGCCCCCCTTGTGACGAACCGCCAGCGGTGTAAGCGTAAAGGTATGAGGGAAAGTGTGGCACTGGCAGGATTAGGTTAATGAAGCCTATTTGCTTGCT
Organism: Dehalococcoidia bacterium; assembly: GCA_965249025.1. Lineage (GTDB taxonomy): Bacteria > Chloroflexota > Dehalococcoidia > Lucifugimonadales > CAYTFF01. Next base: position 1,455,018 of record OZ252215.1, read on the forward strand.
AATCTCTCGCCAAGTGTTCCCTTTATCCGCAGACCTAAAAAGAGAATAACCTCCAGCATAAAGATAACCAGAGGATATTGCGATAGTTCGTGTGCCAGGAGGTGCCTCAATGAGATTCCAAATATCTCCGCCATCTGTTGATTGCCAGATACGTCCACCATCATCAAGTGCATATATGGTCTTGGATTCTTTAGGTGAGGCTGCTAGCTGTCTGATATTACCAACACATGACCCCTGTATAGCTGTACAAGACTTACCTGCCCACCATGTCTCACCGTCGTCAGTTGACCTGCAAACAATTCCTCCACCACTTGTATAGATGGTCAATCCATCTGCGTCGACCGCTAGAGTAGGCGTCCGTTCTTGCCATAAGTTCTTTGTATCGTCTCCTCGTCTGCCTGGGAGCCAGGGCTCGTCCAGGAACTTTGACGGTGCAAAAGGGGTTGGGGTCGCTGTCGGCGTTAGTGTTGGAATCGGGGGAATGGGCGTTGGAGCTATCGCAGCGGTGGGCACTGGAGTATTGGGTGGAACTTGGGTAAGTACGGTGATTGTCTGGATTAAAGATGGCGTCGGAGTCGCGACCACTGTACTAATTGATTGAGTTCTTAGGCGCATGAGAATTAAAGTTGCAGTCACTCCAATAAATATAAGCATTACGGTCGCTGCCGCAGCTATGAGTAATATGCGCACGGTTTAAGCCTCACGCACCGCATTGAGTCAAATTTACTGCATTCATTCCCTAATGGTAATCTACCCATAGGCGCAACTGCAACATGACATGAAGTCGTCCCAAGAGACAACCTTTAGGGGGCCAAGGTAATAACTAAGCTGTTCCTTCTTCGACGAAGTTCAGATTGAGCGGTGTTTCTGCCATATCATTAAGAAACTCTGGCTCTAGCCTCATTGACCTAACTTACACGTCCCGCTAACATAAATCTCACACCTTAATTCGCTTAGAGGTGTTCTGAACCCCTTTTTCTAGGAGACGCGATTACATAATGCAAAAAGGCGCCCTTAAGGACATCCCCAAGGCCTATGACCCAAAGTCCGTAGAAGGACCTATATACAAATTCTGGATAGACAAGGGGTTCTTTGCCCCCAAAGTAGACCCCTCAAAGAAGCCCTTTACCATCATTATGCCTCCTCCCAACGTTACTGGAGAGCTGCATATGGGTCACGCCTTAACGGCAGCCCTGGAAGACCTGATGGCTCGATGGCATCGAATGAAGGGCGAACCAACCCTATGGCTGCCCGGCGCCGATCATGCAGGCATCGCTACCCAGGTAGTAGTCGAGCGGATGCTAACCCAAGAGGGCCTAAGTAGACATCAACTGGGCCGCGACAGGTTCCTGCAGCGGGCCTGGGAGTGGGTAAAGAAGTACGGCAGCATCATCGACGAGCAGCATAAGAGACTTGGCGTATCCGCAGACTGGTCTCGTAAGAAGTTCACACTTGATGAGGGCCCTAGTAAAGCTGTGCAAACCACCTTCTTGAACCTATACAACAAGGGCCTTATCTACAGAGGCGAGCGGATTATCAACTGGTGTCCCCGTTGCGCCACGGCTCTCTCGGAATTAGAAGTAGTCCACCAGGAGGCGGAGTCGTTCTTGTACTATATCCACTACAAACTGGTGGATGGTGATGGATCAGTAATAGTGGCTACAACCCGCCCAGAGACGCTTCTAGGAGACACCGCGGTGGCGGTGAACCCTAAAGACAAGCGCCACAAGAATTTAGTAGGCAAGAACGTAGTTCTTCCAGTGCTCAAGCGGCACATCCCGATAATAGCCGACGCAGCGGTAAGCCTAGAGTTCGGAACAGGTGCCCTGAAGGTGACGCCGGGCCACGACCCCGTGGACTTCGAAATCGGCCAGTGCAACAGCCTTCCATTGGTCAACGTGATGAACCTGGACGGCACTATAAACGAGAACGGCGGCCACTACAATGGAATGGAGCGCTTCGAAGCTAGAAGGAAGATAGTCGAAGAGCTAAAGGAGACGGGACTTCTAGAAAAGATTGAGCCATACCAGCATTCGGTAGGCCATTGTCAGAGATGCCAGACCTCGGTGGAGCCTCTAGTTAGCAAGCAATGGTTCTTGAAGATGGAGCCACTAGCCAAGCCAGCCATAGAGGCCGTGGCCAACGGTCGCATCAGAATAGTCCCTGAACGCTTCATCAAAGTCTACATGAACTGGATGGAGAACATCCACGACTGGTGCATCAGCCGCCAGCTCTGGTGGGGACACCGCATACCCGTCTGGTACTGCGCCAAATGTGACGGGGAGAAGATCAAGCTGGTGCTGAGTGTCCAGCAAGATTTTGAAGCTGTCTCTAGCGGACAATCATCAAAAGAGACGGATACCCTCTTTGGGTTTCTTGAAAAGGGCATGCCCCTTGAAGAGATCGACAGGAGGATAGAATCCACCAGCATAGAGATGGACGTGCAGCCAATAGTTAGCCTTGAGCCGCCTACGGAGTGTCCCAACTGCGGGGATACAGGGCTTTTCCAAGACCCGGACGTCCTGGACACCTGGTTCAGCTCTGGCCTATGGACCCACTCCACCCTGGGCTGGCCTGATAAAACAGAAGACCTGGCGTATTTCTATCCCACAAGCGTCATGGAAACAGGCTACGATATACTCTTCTTCTGGGTGGCTCGTATGATAATGATGGGCATTGAGAACATGGGAGACATACCCTTCCACACCGTATATCTCCACGGCCTTATTCGAGATGTTCAAGGTGTGAAGATGAGCAAGACCAGGGGTAACGTAATGGACCCACTAGAAGTCATCGAAAAATACGGTACCGATGCGTTACGGTTTGCCCTGACCACAGGCAACACCCCAGGTAACGACATGCGCATTAGCGAAGGCAAACTTGAGTCAAGTCGCAATTTCGCTAACAAGCTCTGGAACGCCTCCAGGTTCGTCATTACCAATATTAGAAATGCCGACAACCTGGAGGGTTGGAGGACAATTGCTCGCACAGAACATCTGGAAGACCGCTGGATTGTGAGCCGCTTGAATAGAGTTATTGAGAAGGTCAACAGGCTGATGGATGACCATCAGTTCGGTGAGGCCCAAAGAGAGCTATACGAGTTCATATGGAGCGAATACTGCGACTGGTACATTGAAATGGCCAAGATTAGAATTCGCTCAGGCAACTCGCTTTCACCGCTTCCCGTCCTGGCAAATGTCCTCGAGAAGGTCTTGCTTCTGCTGCATCCATTCATGCCCTTCATAACGGAAGAGATATGGCAAACACTTGTCGGCAGCCTCTCCAAAGAGGGGCCTCAGTTTGATTCCATAATGACGGCCCTATACCCAGATTCTGACCCGTCTCTGGTGGACGAAGAGGCAGAAGAGCAAATAGACCTGGTAATGAGGGTAGTGCGATCTATTCGCAACCTTAGGGCCGAGTTTCGCATCGAGACTTCCCGCACCATAGAAGCAGTCCTAAATGCCCCAGAGGAAATAGAGGTGATGAAGGGGGAATCGGAAGCCATAAAGGCCCTGGCGCGAGTGTCACCCCTTAAAATCGGGCAAAACGGTGATATAGCGCCTTCTGAGGGGAGCGTGACCCTTATCATAGGAAAAGCCTCTGTCGTGCTCCCTCTAGGAGGAGTGGTAGACCTAAACAAGGAGCAACAGCGTCTTGAAAAGGAGTTGTCCGACTGCGAAGCCAACATACACCGCCTGGACGCCAGGCTAAGCAACCCAGATTTCCTTGAAAAGGCCCCAGCGGAGGTCGTGGAGAAGGAAAGGGAGCGCAGGGCATCAATAGAAGACCGCCGCCAGAAACTCCATGACCTCCTCCAGCAGCTCTCCTCCTAAATTCCCTCTCCCTCCTCGGGAGAGGGTCAGGGTGAGGGCATCCACCCGCCTTTCCTGTCATTCCGAGGAGTCCATCCAATTCCGCTCATCCTGTCCGATTGTGCTTCGCCCATCGAGACTCTCGATAGCCCTGCTACATCAGGGCGTATCGGAGAGCCTGTCGAAGGACGTGGGAATCTAGCGCCCGCCCCCATGTCATTCTGATCCCGACACGTCGGGAGAAGAATCCTCGGCACGTAAACCCCGAAGAAGCGAAGCGCCTTTACGGGGTAAAGATATTCTACGTGCCTCGGCTCGCTTATCTAATACTGTTCGTGGTGAGCCTGTTAAGGGATACAAATAGTGCAGCCCCGTTTGCGTTAGTTTCCTTGCCTTTTTATAATCATTCGCAGAGTGCTCGCATTTGGGCAACCGAGGAGGGTACTATGAGAAGGGTTCTATCTGTAAGCATTCTTTGTCTGCTAGCTCTCACTGCCTGTGCAGAAGAAGCTACACCCACATCAACCGCAACTCCGATCATTCCTGCTGATGTCTCGTATTCAGTCATTGACACGAACATTGTTCCAGGTATCAAACGGAGCCTAGATGTCCGTTTGAACAAGAAGGTGTCCGAAGATGTACTCCGAGCGATTGCCCTAGAGTTGAAGGCGAACGATTCGCTGCAGTACGATCGTACCTTCATTGTCTATTACCTTCCGGGCATGGCCGTCGGTGATGGTGGTTGGGCCACCACTCATTTTGATCCGACGCTTGACGTGCGCATTCTGGGCTTGACTGGACAGGAGCAACAAGCACTTGCAGCCGAGCCGGCCCCTTCAAACCGTGAGGTGATCGGAAGTTGGCTGGACGAAATTACCTACGCTGGCAGCCGGATCACGATCTACCAAAAAGACGGCTCGCTGTACGTGGAATGGAAATTCAAAGATGGAAGCAGTCTGCAGGAAGAGTTGGTCGAAAAACCGTCGCCGTTGGGTCGACGATTTGACAAGAAGGAGGGATCAAGCTTCGGCGACCACTGGATCATCAACCAGGAGGGCAACCTTCAGATTCGTGATAATGATGGCCTTATCTCTACGGCAATGAGAATTCAGTGAACAAAGGTGCCGGTTAACTACAACTCCTCGGGCCTGGAGTCATGTAGAGAGGTTTAAGACAAGCTCAAAAGTTCTTGCTTCTGTAGGGTATGGCACACCTAAGTGGCTTCGAACCGCCAGCCCCTCAAGCCAGCGCCCCCTACCCCACCACCTTATCATGTCTGGCAGAGGCGCTCCCGTTCACGGGCATTCCCACCTCGACTCTTTGTAATCGCTCCAGGCCCTTCTTCCGAAAGGGGAGTTCTGGAATTGGCCATTTCTTATCAATAGTACGCGTTCTGTAGCGTTAGCCTTTTCGAATCCTGACACGACCACTCTCAACGATGGCAAGTTTGCCATTAAGCTTATTAACAACCTCGACTTGGGCAAGGAGACTCTTTAATAGGGCCAGGATAGTAGTAGATGTTGCTCTAGCTGGCAGTCGCAAAACGACTATCCCAGAATACTTTCCGGGTGGATAATTACGGATATCAGCAAAACCGACATCGCCGCTCAGCAGGCATAACTCATGCTTTTGGGCATAGGCAGCAATATCAGTGTCAAAAGCTCCGCGAAGTCCTATGTCACGTACATCTATTGCTTCGTGCCCATATTGCTGCAGAAGATTGTCAGTTAACCGTGGCAAGTCTTCATCAACAAGAAAGCGCACCGCTAGACTTATCTCGCTGGTAATGGATGAAATTCGTCAGCGTCCATCAGGTCAGCAGCGTAGGCCAGGGCGGCAGCAACATTGACCTGACCCCCGAAAACTAGTCCAGAGATAAACTCGCACACTGGATATAGTAGAAAGGGGGGGCAGATGCCTAGGAATGGATATACACCGGAACAGATCATAGAGAAGCTGCGTGAGGTGGATGTACTGGTGCAGCAAGGGCAAGCTGTATGGGAGGCAGTGAGGAGGATAGGGGTGTCTGATCACACCTATTACGTGTGGAGGAAAGAGTATGGTGGGATGGGTGTGGAGCAGGCCAAGAGGCTAAGGGAGTTGGAGAAGGAGAACGTCCGGTTGAAGAGGCTGGTGGCAGACCTGAGTCTGGACAAGGACATCTTGAAGGAGGCTCTTCGGGGAAACTCCTGAGCCCGCCTAGGAGACGGAAGCTGGTGGAGAGAGTATGTGAGCAGTTGGGAGTGTCTCAGAGGCGGGCGTGCCAGGTGATCACCCAGCCCAGAGCAACCCAGAGGTACTCTCAGGGCAGGGATCTAGATAAAGATGCGCTGGTCAGTAGGATAGTGGAGTTGGCCACTAGGTATGGTAGGTACGGTTATCGTAGGGTGACAGCCCTATTGAAGAGCGAAGGGTGGAGGGTGAACCACAAGAGAGTGGAACGTATATGGAGGATTGAGGGATTGAAAGTACCCGGTAAACAGCCCAAGAGAGGCCGGTTATGGCTGAACGATGGGTCGTGTATAAGGCTTAGGCCGGAGCGCAAAGACCATGTGTGGAGCTACGACTTCGTGGCGGCAAGGACCGCAGATGGCAGGGCTTTCCGTATCCTGGCGATCGTGGACGAGTACACCAGGGAGTGTTTAGCCATGGTGGTGAAGCGGAGCATCACATCACAGGATGTCCTGGACCAGCTCTACATGCTGTTCCTGGTCAGAGGGGTTCCGGAGCACGTCCGCTCTGATAATGGCCCGGAGTTCACCTCCAAAGCGGTGAGAGGAATGGTTATCTAACCTGGAGGTGAAGGCTCTGTTCATAGAGCCTGGAAGTCCTTGGGAAAATGGTTACGTCGAGTCATTCAACGGGAAGCTGAGGGATGAGTTCCTAAATGGTGAATTGTTCAATACTCTTGCTGAAGCCCGGATACTCATTGAATGGTGGAGAAAAGAGTATAACCAGGTAAGGCCTCACAGTGCACTGGGATATCGACCGCCAACTCCACAAACTATCATGCCTGCAATGGCTTGAATGCGAGGTTTAACCTGGTACAATTACTGGGGGCAGGTCAACATCATCTGCGCTTATCTCATACTCGCGCATGACATCTTCCCTGGTCATACCACCAGCGAGCTCAGCGATAATGCGTGCGACAGATACTCGTGTCCCACGAATGACGGGCTTACCATGTTGAATTCTGGCATCAATGATAATCCTATCTTTTACTTTCATTGCTTCCCACCTCGCACAATTAGTGCATTCTATTGTATCAACAACATGGGCTACGTCTATTCAAGCAACCATCTCCAAGATAGTCTTTTGTGCCCTTTGCCTTGCTGCCCGTCCCTTCCTCATAAGCAGAATTTGAATGGGGTGATAGATTCCCACGTCGTCCCGATAAGATCGGGACTCCTCGGAATGACAAGGTAATGTGGTCTACCCCACCACCTTATCGTGACCGTATCTTGCACGAGCGTTCCCGTTCACAAGCTGAACAGTGCCCGTCCTGTGTAATCGCTCTAAGCCCTTCTTCGTATCACTGGCTAGCTTGGCCTTATCGGAGCGGTGCAGGCGGTACTTGAAAAGCCAGTAGGTGAACTCTTTAGACTCCAACTCATTCATTTCTCTCTTTTCTGGATAGCCCTTCTCCTGACTAAAATCATGCAGAAGTTTGCCACGAGAAGTGTGGTACACCTTTAAGAACGCATCCTCAGACACGTCTTTACAATCCCGGTAGCCTTTTCCAAGGAGCGCTTTTCGAACTTCATCTTCAGCAGACTGAATGATAGCCCTCTCCACAACGACTCCATAGTAGTAGTTCAGGTAGCCTCTATATTTGGCTGCCCCCAGACGTCGCTTGAAATAGTATTCGGATACATAATAGGGAAGCTCACTTCTCTTTAGCAGCAACCTCTTGGCCCTCGAAGGAATCAGGCCATCCACCTCATCCAAGAGTCGTTTCGCTAGGGTGTGCCAGTCAAAGGCCTCTCCGCCAATAAGGTAACAGTAGCGTCTACCCCGATAAGTCTCCTCTGAGGCCGTCCATAAAGACATGGCCTCCAAAAGAGCAACAAACCATGTTTCTCCCTGTTCCAAAGACTGCTGAAGGTAGTCTATGGCCTGAGAACTAGGCCTCGTGCAAGTGTCCTCCATTAGGCTGTGGTCACTCTTATCCATACCCCGCAAGGCTCCTACGCTGATACTGCCTTTTTCGTTCCAGAAAGTCAAGGACATACTTCAGGGGTCGTGTGTTCAAGATGTGGCGAGCTTCGCCCCAGCCCCGGCGTGCCATAGCGACACCGAATCGCATCTTGTCCAAATACTCGGCTGTATGGGCATCGGTGCTTATTACCAATGGAACGCCAAGCTCCTTTGCCCTTCGAATATAAGTGTCCTTCAAATCCAAGCGCTCCACAGAAGCGTTGATCTCCATCGCCGTCCCAGTATCCACCGCCGCCCTAAAAAGGGCCTCCATGTCCACGTCTATTGGGTCTCTTTCTCCAATGAGGCGAGTAGTGGGGTGTCCAATGACGCTCACATAAGGGTTTCGCATGGCTTTGATAATACGCTCCGTCATCTTACTGGACTCCTGGCCCATAGCCGAGTGGACCGAGGCCACGACCCAATCCAGGTCAGCCAAAAGCGAGTCTGGATAGTCAAGGGAGCCGTCGGCGCGTATATCCATCTCGGTGCCGCATAAAAGCCGAATCCCTCCTGTGCGCTGTTCTATTTCTCGTATCTGCTTGATTTGGTTGCGCAGCCGCTCCTGGCTGAGGCCGTTGGCTATTCCACGACCCATAGAGTGGTCAGTGAAGGCTGCGTATTCGTATCCCCGCTCTTTGAGGGCCGCTGCCATCATCTCAAGAGGGTCACGGCCATCGCTCCAGTCGCTGTGCACATGCATATCGCCTCTTATATCTTCTAGGGCAACAAGGGTAGGAAGATCACTTTTCTCAGCTAGGGCTATCTCCACATCGCCCTGCCTCAACTCCGGCGGTATGAACTGAAGGCCAAGGCGTGCATAGAAAGACCCCTCATCTGCGAAGGTCTCTATCCTACCTGTTTTGGTATCTGTTATCCCATATTCGTTGAGGGATAGTCCCATCTTTAAGGCGTAGTCTCTGAGAAGAACATTGTGATCTTTGCTACCTGTGAAGTGCTGAAGGAGAGACCCTAGCTTGTCCTCTTCTACCACTCTAATGTCTACCTGAATGCCATCTTGCAGATAGACTGATGCCTTGGTATCCCCATGGCTCAACACTTCTGCTACATGAGGCAGGTTGACTAGGGCGTCGGTGACTTCCCTGGGGTTGACGGCTGTGCAGACCAGGTCTATGTCTCCTACCGTCTCCTCGTAGCGACGGAGGCTACCGCCGGGGCTGATGTAGGTCAAGCTAGAACATGCCTCATTAAGAGAGGCTATGACCTTTTCAGCAATAGGCATTGCCTTACCAATTGGCATGCGCTGGTCCTTGGTACGCATGGACTGTATGTGGCGCAGGATGTTGTCTACAGCCTTTTGGCCCATGCGTGGCAGGGATGCGAGTACGCCAACTCGGGCAGCCTTTTCCACCTCCTCTACCGTGGAGATGCTAAGCTCTTTGTAGAAGACGACGGCCGTCTTGGGGCCAATTCCTGGTACCCGCATCAGAGAGAGGATGCCCTTGGGCACTTCTGCCTGAAGCCCTTCGTAGAATTCGAGTTGGCCGGTGCTCACCAGCTCGTATATCTTGCCCGCTATGGCTTCTCCGATGCCAGGTATTTCGCGAAGGTTTTTGCCTTCTTCCACCAAGTCCTCAAGATCCATTGGAAGGCGCTCTATAGTCCTGGCCGCCCTCTGATAGGCCCGTATCTTGAAGACGACGTCGTTCTTGAACTCCAGGAGAAGAGCTATGTTTTCGAATACCTCTGCTATCTGGCCGTTGTTCATGTTGTGACCCTTAGCGTGACTGCTTTCACCTGAGAAAGGATCCCTCACGAAGCATCTATTACGAGGACAATATAGTAGTCAAAAGAAAGGGTGACAACTGAGAATTGGCATTTCAGCGTCTTAGCTGGAAGCAGAATTCCAAATGTGTATCTCTAACAAATGTAGTCACTTGGAATTGCAATTGTAGATTCAGCTACTTGAGCGCTGTCGCTCCACTTCGACGTCAGAGCTTTAGCGCATCCAGCAGTCGGCGAGACACTTGAGCAATATCGTCGACTGCCGTCTCGAAGGCCTCTTCATTTCTTTTGGACGGCTTTCTGTATCCGCTTATCTTGCGTACAAACTGGAGGGCCGCCTCGTAGACCTCCTGATCGGTAGCCTGACTCTCGGCTCTCCTCAGTATCTTTATACTTCTGCACATGGTTGATCTTCCGTTAGGCTCCGTGGCACTTCTTGTACTTCTTGCCGCTGCCGCAGGGGCACGGGTCGTTACGGCCTACTTTGTGGCCACCAGGAGAGGCAGCAGCCCTAGACTGGTGGTCGCCAGTGTTAGCAGCAGCCATGACAGTAGCCTTAGAGGCTACAACGGGAGCCTGCCTGGAAGCAGTTCTAGCTTCAGGTCTAAGCTCTATCCGAAATATTGTCCTGGCTCCATCTCGTTGTATCTTGGCGAGAAGGTTTTCAAACATCTTAAAGCCTTCATGCTTGAACATTACCAGCGGGTCGCGTTGTCCATAGGCGTGAAGGCCTATGCCTTGGCGGAGATTTTCCATACTGGTCAAATGCTCAACCCAGTTGGCGTCTATTGTTCTGAGCATAACAGCCCGCTCTACATTGCGAAATTCTTCTTCTCCTATCAACTCTTCTTTTTCCTTATAAACTGCATCTATGTGTTGTATAAGCCGCTCCAGAATTTCCTCTCTGTCCATGGCCACCAGGTCATCTGGGCGAGCCATGCCTGGAGGTAGCGGGAAGATAGTATTGACTTCACTTATGAGGGCGTCGAGTTCCCAGTTTTCACTATCCCGAGCCGATAGGTAATTAGACACCAGTCCCTCAATCTCTTGGCTAACCATGGACTGCATGTTTGCCTTCAAGTCAGAGCCGCTTAGCACCTTGTCCCGCTCCGCATATATAACTTCGCGGTGTTTGTTGATGACATCGTCGAACTCCACCAGGTGCTTGCGGATTTCAAAGTGATAGGCCTCGACCTTGACCTGAGCGGCCTCGATAGACCGCGTGACCAGGCGGTTTTCTAACGGTGTCTCCTTGTCCATACCCGCCCAGTTCATTATGCTCTGAATTCTCTCGCCACCGAAGCGGCGCATAAGGTCATCTTCCAGGGAGACGTAGAACCGAGAGCTACCCTGGTCTCCCTGGCGGCCTGAACGGCCTCTCAACTGGTTATCGATGCGACGGGCCTCATGGCGCTCTGAACCTATTATGTGGAGGCCTCCTAAAGAAACGACCTTGTCATGGTCTGCCTGCCATTCTTCGGTCGTTATATCCAAGCCTGCCGGATTACCACCTAGCACAATGTCGGTGCCACGTCCAGCCATATTGGTTGCTACAGTAACAGCCCCTGGTCTGCCTGCCTGGGCAATTATCATAGCCTCCTTCTCATGATGCTTGGCGTTTAGCACCTGATGCTTAATACCGCGTCTGTTTAGCACCTCACTGATACGCTCAGATTTGGCTATGTCTACAGTGCCCACCAGAACTGGCTGGCCACGTTCATTGCACTCAGCGATCTCATCTACTATGGCATGGAATTTGACATCTTCAGTTTGATATATGAAATCAGTCTTATCATCTCGAATCATAAGCTGGTTAGTGGGGATAACGACCACATCCAGTTTATAGATCTTCCAGAACTCCTCTGCCTCCGTGACGGCTGTGCCAGTCATGCCCGCTAGCTTTTCATACATGCGGAAGTAGTTCTGGAGAGTGATAGTAGCGTAGGTTATGGACTCTCGCTGAACCTTGACCCCCTCTTTGGCCTCAATAGCCTGGTGCAAGCCATCGGAGTAGCGGCGGCCTGTCATAAGCCGACCGGTGAACTCATCTACTATTATCACCTCGCCGTTGGTGACAACGTAATCCCTGTCTCGGTTGAACATAACCTCAGCCCTAAGGGCATTTTCTATGTAATGGGTCAAGTAATAGTTCTCTGGTGCATAAAGGTTACCCAGCTTCAGCCACTTCTCCATCTTGTTTACACCGGATTCAGTTAGAGATATGGCCTTATGCTTCTCGTCGACTGTATAGTCCTCCTCGGAGGAGAGCCTCGGGACCATTTTGGCGAAGGCAAAATAGAGCTGGGCGGACTCCTGAGCCGGACCACTAATAATCAGGGGGGTACGCGCCTCGTCTATAAGAATGTTATCGACCTCGTCGACGATGGCGTAATAAATCTCACCTTGGACCTTATTCGAGAGGTCATTAGCCATGTTGTCACGAAGGTAGTCAAATCCGAACTCGTTGTTGGTTCCGTAGGTTATATCGGCTTTATAGGCATCCCTGCGAAATGCTGAGCGCATGTGTTTGACGCTAGAGTCTTCCGACTCCACCTCTGGGTCGAAGAGATACGAAGCGTCATGCTGGAGACATCCTACCGAAAGCCCTAAGAAATGGTACACTGCTCCCATCCACTGAATATCTCGTTTAGCCAGATAATCGTTGACCGTTACGAGATGGGCGCCTCCACCTAAAAGAGCATTGAGATACAACGGAAGGGTGGCAGCTAGAGTCTTGCCCTCACCAGTCTTCATTTCTGCAATCTTGCCCTGGTAAAGAACGATGCCCCCCATGAGCTGCACATCGAAGTGGCGCATGCCAACAGTTCTCGTCGCCGCCTCCCTCACTACAGCAAAGGCCTCCGAAAGCAGGTCGTCAGTGCTTTCACCTTCCTTCAATCGCGACTTGAACTCCTCTGTTTTGGCGCGAAGCTCCTCATCAGAGAGGCTTTTAAGCTCAGGTTCTAATTCGTTGATCTCGTCAATAGTGGACTTGAACTTGCTTAGAATTCTCTCATTGGAGCCGCCAAAGAGATTAGATACACGTTTAAGCATTAGGCTTACGTCCTTGTTAACTGAAAAGTTGCTGCTGCCATATTCTTAGGATACCAACTATCTGGTATATCCGCCAGAAACCTTATAATTTCTACTCAAACATGGCGCCAACAGAGAGGCCACCGTGAATGCGGTGAATGGCCTCACCCAAGAGCGAGGATACAGAGAGGACAGATATCTTACCGTTGCGGCGTTTATCAGGAGACACTGGGATAGTGTCCGTTACCACCAACTCCTTAATTGGACTGTTGACAAGTCTTTCCGCGGCGTTTCCTGACAGTACAGGATGAGTTACGCAGCTATACACCTCTTTTACGCCCCGTTCCAATAGCGCGTTCACCGTAGTCAAGAGGGAACCGCCCGTATCAACTTCATCGTCGAATGTGAGAGCAACCTTATCTTTAACATCTCCTATGACGTTAAGGCTTTCAGCTTGCTCTTGATTTCCGATGCGACGCTTTTCCACTATAGCCAATGGGACCTTTAGTCTAGCCGCCATGTCCCTGGCCCTCTTACTTATACCTATATCTACTGCCACGACCACTAAATTATTCAAGCCCTTATCTAAGAAGTATCTAGCCTGAATGGGTAATGCCGTAAGTTCGTCCACAGGTATGTTAAAGAAGCCCTGAATTTGAGCGGCATGAAGGTCAACAGTCAGCAGCCTATTGGCTCCAGCAACAGTAATTAGGTCAGCTATAAGACGCGCGGTGATGGGCACCCTTGGCTGGTCCTTCTTATCTGTTCGCCCATAGCCATAATAAGGCACTACAGCCGTTATCCTTCCTGCAGATGCTCGCTTGGCAGCATCTATCATAATAAGAAGTTCCATAATGTTGTCGTTCACAGGGGTACACATGGGCTGAATGATGAACACGTCCCTCTGTCTAATGTTCTCTAGTATTTGAACGAAGGTATTATCGTTAGTGAACTTGAACACTTTGGATTGACCTGGGGTGACACCCAGGTAGCCACAAACATCCTCCGCCAGTTTGGGATGAGCATTTCCAGTAAATATCTTTAACTCATCAACAGGTGCCATCACGATTCCTCATTTTCATATGGAATCTCCAGCTCATAATATAGTGCGCTTATTGTTGTCAAACTGCTTATGCTGCATAAGAGATCCAGACCCCTTACACAGGCAAATTATAGCACAGGGCGAAGGAGGGCAACAGACAATCAAACCACCCTAAACTCACGAAATGGACTCGTAGATATGGACCGATTTGCTTTTCTCTATTTGGGTAGAAAGGCCTTTCCATTTTTTGTTGACTAGAATGGTTCGGTGATATTAGACTGGCCACAGAATGGCTAGGATGAGGCTAAAGTAATAGCTGTCCTGCAGCTAGGCATCCCTTTCAGAAATCAGAAGCTGGGTTTGATACTTTCATAGACATGGCTCCTTGTTTACGGATATAACTTAAGAGATGCCGGAGGTAATAATTATCGAGTTTCAAGGCCGCCAGATACCCGAAAGTCTAGAAGAGATCGTGAAGCCAGAACACACCGTGGTCTTGGTGCAGGACTCGCAGAACGACTTCCTCCATAAAGACGGTCTCTTCCGAAAGCAAGGCGTTGCTCAAGACGCATCCCGGCTGTTTAGGCCCATGGCCAACTTTCTTAACGAGGCCAGAGCAAAGAAAGTCTGGGTACTCTACAGCGTCTTTACAAACTATGCGGACTACAGCAACTACAACGTTCCCCAGATAAGACGAGGATACCCGAATATTCTAGACCCATCGAAGCATCCAGTCGTAGAAGATACCTGGGGCTGGCAAATTGTTGATGAGGTTAAGCCGCAAAAGGACGAGAGAATCATAAGGAAGCATAGAAACGACACCTTCATTGGCACGAACCTTGAGCTTATACTACGGTCTAGCGGAATCAAAACGATTATCCACATAGGCATATCCATCCCGAATGGCATACTAACTTCCGCCTGGCACGCCTTCAACATAGGCTTCTTCTCCGTGATCCCTCAAGATGCGGCCGGGGCAGCCATCCAGTCGGACGAAGCGGAGGGGTGGAAGCTGCTCCGCAGGTGCGCCACCATAACTACGACTAAAGAGATAATAGAGGCTTGGAAGAGCTAGCAAAATGCTATTGAAACTAGGAGTGGTAACATGGATTTCGGTATTTCCATTCCCACATGCAGAGAAGGCATGGATATTGCCCCAGGCGCAATAAGGCCAGAGGACATAGTCAGATTAGCCAAGGCCGCAGACAATCTTGGCTTTGACGCCGCGTGGGGTAACGATCACATTACCCCGTCAAACAGGATTCGTAGCTTGTACGACACCATACCTAATTTTTATGAAATCATAACGACTTTGACCTACTGCGCCGCTGTAACCGAGAAGCTCAGGGTGGCTACAGGCGTTGTGGTCATGCCATTCCGAGAACCTATCTTATTTGCAAAGCAGGTAGCAACTCTGGACGTCTTGAGCGGCGGCAGAGCAATCATCGGCGTTGGAATGGGAAACAACCGCGAAGAGTTTCAGATGCTCTTCCCAAAACAGGCAGCCGCCAGTCGAGGCAAAATGCTTGATGAAGAGATTGAAATAGTACACAAGCTGCTGAACGAGGAGGTATCTAGCTACAAAGGCACATATTACGAGTTTGACAACGTTCTTCTGAAGCCCAAGCCAAAGCAGAAGCCTTTCCCCATCTATATCTCAGGACGCTCGAAAAATACTATAGAAAGAACCGTGAAATTCGGGACCGGCCTTATGGTACATTCCCCAACAGGAGAAGCTCTTCGGGAGCAAATAGACAAGCTTGAAGCCGCGGCAAACGAGCGCGGACGTAGCCTTTCAGAATTCGATATAGTGGTCAGCACCACGTTGAGCTTGGCTAAGACAAAAGAGGACGCACTAGAACGGTTTCAAACGTCTTTTACAGGAAGAAGGGCTGGCGTCAGCACAGATACAAGCGAAACGCTCAGCCGCAACCTAATTGGCACTCCGGAGGACATCGTAGAGAGAATAGCTGAACTAGATGAAGCGGGGCTCAAGCACTGTGCGATTACTGGCGTAGCGGCCGATTCCATAGAGGAACTCATAGAACAGTGGGAGATATTCGCCAGTAAAATCATGCCGAAGTTCAAGAAGAAGTTGAATTAGACATACATCCACGGTATTTCAGGGAACGCCTCCCCTTGCCAGGTTGCCGCTGAGTTCGTATCATCTATATAGCGGGGTGTGGCGCAGCGGGAGCGCGCTTGCTTTGGGAGCAAGAGGTCGTCGGTTCAATCCCGACCACCCCGACCATCTTCCCAGCCCCTTAGGATACGCCCATAATCGCAAAGGCTAGTATACGTCTGTCTATCTATCCTTCTAATGCAGAGCCACTTAGGTCGTGCTGACAACCTGAGCAAAGTCATGCGCAAACTGCGCCTCCGTCAAGTTGGCGACTTCCGCCAGCTTGGCACGCATCTGGGCGTCATCCAGATCCCTCTTGCCAAGGCGTATCATGTATTGGCGAGCCACGTTGTAGTCCTCCGACCGAACGTCTACCAAACGAATCTGTGTGCGCCCCGTGGCAGGGTCTTCCAAGTCCTCAAATGGTATGACTCTCAAATGGCCGCCTTCCAAGCAGACCAACCCACCTAAGCGAAGGCGCTCTTCGAGGATGTCTGACAAGAGAAACCTCGTCGCTCCGAAACCTAAAGTGCGGGTATAATCGATGTCGAAGGGTATAGGAGGAGCGCTTCGTAGCTCATACCCTAGAGACGCCTCGGTGATAGCGACCTGGTCGCCTCTCCCAGCGAAATTCCTTTGAACTTCCCTCTTCAGAATGGTTGCCAGGGGAATCTCCCCGAGACTGACATGCCCATATTGATCATAGTGGACTTCAACACCTGGCACCTTGGCCAGCTCTTCTGGATCCAGCTTTTCCCCAATGCCCTCGGCAATGACCGCTACCCCATGCCTACTACCCATAGCGCGTCGCTTGAGTATAGACCCATCCAATATCCTAGACACATCGCTCAGTTTGATGCGCTCCTTGGAAAACTCCTCTGGAATAACGGTCAGGGTAGCCCCAGCCGACTTGCCAATGCCCAAGGCCAAGTGTCCCGCCTTGCGGCCCATCACCACAACAAAGTACCAGCGATTGGTGGTCCTAGAGTCCTCCATAAGATTGAGGACTAGCTCCGTTCCAACATGTCTGGCTGTCTCGAAACCAAAGGTAGGCATTCCTGTAGGCAACGGCAAATCGTTGTCTATGGTCTTGGGAACGTGAGCAACTCGAATAGTACCGTTGGCGGCTCTAGAGACCTCGCGAGCACCAAAAGCGGTATCATCGCCGCCTATGGTAACCAGGTACGCGACTCCGAGCTTTTGGAGGGTTTGTACTGCACATTCAAGGTGCTCCTTCTTTCGAGTCGGATTTGTGCGGGATGTGCGTAACATGGATCCCCCCTGGGTGTGGATGCGCGACACATCTGAGATCTCCAGGGACCTCACCATATCTGCGCGACCTTTCACCAAATGCTCGAAACCGTCATATATACCGAGAACTTCAACTCCGGAGTTATTTGCTTCAATGGTGGCGGAACTGATGGCGCTGTTAATTCCAGGGGCCGGCCCGCCGCCTACAAGTATGCCTAGACGACCATGCTTCTTAACCATAGCCTCCTCCCCTATAAATCCCTTCGTATCCAGACTTTCATAAAGGATCTATTGTGTCAAGACAGCCCCCTACGCTATCTTAAGGATAAGTTCTTTACGCCTCTTGGCATCTGCCCAATAGAAGCGCTCATCAAAGATAATGTAGAGATGAATCCCAACGTACATGTTGACACGTATTATGAAGTTAATGGAGAGGTGATCGTGAAAAGAGCCCAAGCGAAGAACAAAAAAGAGATAAGACGTTTTGTCAAACTTTCCACCTCGCTTCTGGTAGGTGTAACATTTGCGGCATTCTTGCTTGCGGCTTGCACGGGCCAGAGCAACGAAACGTCGACTCAAACGCAAAACAACCTGAAGGCAGCCCCTGAAATTCGCATGACTCTCTATAGCGGCGAAGAGTTCAACCTCTCGGATTTCAGAGGCAAGCCAGTTGTTATCAACTTTTGGTTCCCCTCGTGTCCGCCATGCAGGGCAGAGATGCCAGATTTGGAAAACGCCTGGCAGAACCATAAAGCCGATGGTTTGGTATTCATAGGAGTACAACTGCTAGGGGTTGATGGCCTGCAAGATGGCAAGGACTTCATAGAAGAGGTGGGAGTAACCTATCCGGTAGGCGCTGACGAAGACGGCCAGATATTTATCGACTACGGGGTATCGGGTTTCCCGTCCACCATTTTTATCACCAAGGCCCAGGAAATTGCCAAAAAATGGACTGGGGCACTAGACGCCAAGCGCCTAGAAGAATTAATCCAGGAAATTTTGTAAGAGTCTCCGAGAGGGGATACCATCTCCTCCAGCGCAATTTCTGCTACACTGTTGCCCATGAGCGTAGCGGATGGCTTTCTTCTAGCAGTACGTTGGCTCCATAACATATCGGCGGTAACCTGGATTGGTGGTAGCCTCTTCTACTTCCTTGTGCTACGCCCCGCGGCCAAGAGGGAAAGCTCAGCATGGGCATCAGCGAATCGAGCCATCGCCAAAGAGTTCAAAAGCCTTGTAGACACATGCATCCTGGTCCTGGTTGTCACCGGTACCATAATGTCTTTCGATAGGCTCACCGGGGAATTTATCGGCGTCCTTTATGTGACTACCCTTGCTGTAAAGATTTCTTTAGCCTTGTGGATGTTTTACCTGGTTCTCTCTAGACGTAGGCGCATCCCGATAACGCAGGCATCGCAGGCGTTAGGCTCACCTGTGCCCCATTCTTTGTGGCAAAAAGTAGGAAGAGCAGTATCAGGCTACAACGTCATAGTAATATTCGGGGTTGTAGTATTCCTATTGTCGGATATTCTTAGGTTCATGGTTGAAAAAGCCTTGGCAGGAAGCTAGGAGTAAACAAGTAAGGCATTAACCTACTTGTAAAGTGACTTGCCAAAATGCTAAGGTGTCATATGCGTTCCTAAGGGGAAGTAATCATGAAGAAAGACCTGCTGGATATATTGGCTTGCCCCGTATGTAAGGGCCCCCTAACCCTCTCTATAAAGAAGGAGGAGAACGAGAGAGTAATTGAGGGCAGCTTGTACTGTGCAAGTTGTCAAGAGTCATACCCTATTGAGGACTCAATACCTAATCTTCTTCCTCCTGATCTCCGCGAATAGATAAGCAGACTCAGTCCGAAGAGACCTGTGCTGGCAGCTTCTTCACTCCCCAAGGCCTTTCAATACGGCCCAGCACTTCCGACATCTTAAGATTAAGCACAGGATGAAGTAGATCGGGAGCAATCTCCACCAGCGGAACCAGAACAAAGGCACGCTCTACTAGTCTGGGATGTGGGATAGCCAGGCGAGGAGTCTCAAGAACTAAGTTATCAAACAGCAGAATATCTATGTCTGCGTATCTGGGCCCATTGCGGAAGGTGGCTCCAGGGCCTACGCCAGCTTCTATCTTCTTTATCCACGACAATAGCTTATCAGGCGTCATCTCAGTCTCAATCAAACAGACGGCATTGAGAAACGTGGGCTGATTCAGATAGCCCACTGGTATGGTTTCATAGATAGACGAAAGCTGAATCAGCTTGGTCTCTTCCTCCAAACCAGCCAACATACCTTTAACGTTTTCAAATCTGTCTCCGAGATTAGAACCCAGCCCAAGGTACGCCTCTGACATGGTCAACTCCCGCTCCATCCGCGGACTATAGCATCGCTCATACGTGCCACTCTCACCATCTCTCTAACATCGTGCACGCGGACTATATCGGCGCCATAGGCGATGGCCAAAGCCACTGTCGCCGCCGTGCCCTCCAACCGCTGATCGACAGGAAGGCCAAGGACGGCTCCTATGGTTGACTTGCGAGACATGCCTACCAGAATTGGTCTGCCCAGCACCTTAAACTCGTCTAGTCGGCGAAGGATCTCTAAGTTATGTTGAGGGTTCTTGCCAAACCCCATGCCAGGATCCACGATTATGTTCTCCAAAGAGATTCCGGTATTCAGAGCAGCTTGAGTCCCGGACCGAAGTTCAGCTATGACATTTGGGACAACATCGTCATATTTAGTGTGTGATTGATTATGCATAAGAACCACAGGAACTCCTTTACTAGCGACCACCTCAGCCATCTGAGGGTCAGCTTGAAGACCCCACACATCATTGACCATAGAGGCCCCCACATCCAAGGCTCTCTCCGCTACCGACGCCTTGTAGGTATCTATGCTTATTGGCACCCTTAGGCGCCCCTTCAGGCGACTTATCACAGGTAACACGCGTCTCAATTCTTCCTCTGGGGTTACAGATGTGGCAGCTTCCTGCCCATAGGTATGCGACGGACGAGTCGACTCTCCACCCACATCTATTATGTCCACGCCTTCTTCCTGAAACCGAAGTGCTTTCTCTATAGCCGCATCGGCATTGTAGCCCAGGCCATCGCCTGAGAAGGAGTCATTGGTAACGTTGATGACTCCCATAACATAAGTACGTTTACCCCAGATGAACTCGGTGTCTCCGATGTTTGTTGTTCCCCTGCCAGAGACCTTGACCAACACTATGCTCCTTAACTCAACTTCATATTGTAGCATGAGGACGAGGCAGCTTAGGTTTGAGCTTCCTTGCTTTGATAGTTAGAATCTGCTAGCATAAAATCGCAATTCAGATATGTCCTTGAACACGACATCTAGGCGGAGAGATGACCATAGAGAGCAAAGCTCAGATAAAGCTAGAACACCTTCAAAAGCTAAGAGCACAGTCTAGGTTGGGTGGAGGCGAGAATAAAATAGAATCACAACACAAGAAGGGCAAACTCACTGCACGTGAGAGGATTGCCCTTCTTTTAGATGAAGGCTCTTTTGAAGAGTTAGATGCATTTGCCACTCACAGATGCACAGATTTGGGGGCAGAAAAGGACCGACCACTTGGTGACTCTGTGGTTACCGGTTACGGTTACATCAATGAGAGGCTCACATATGTATACGCCCAAGACTTTACGGTCTTTGGAGGGTCTCTATCTAAGATCGCAGGAGAGAAGATATGTAAGGTGATGGACTTAGCCCTAAAAAACGGGGCCCCTGTTATAGGTCTCAACGACTCTGGCGGAGCGCGTATTCAAGAGGGCGTCGACAGTCTGGCAGGCTATGGTGATATCTTCCTACGAAACACCATAGCATCCGGAGTAATACCACAGATAACGGTTATATTGGGGCCAGCCGCGGGTGGAGCGGTGTATTCTCCAGCCCTTACAGATTTCACGTTCATGGTCAAAGATAAGGCCCTGATGTATATCACGGGGCCTGATGTGGTCAAAGCGGTTACCCAGGAAGAGGTTACTCACGAAGAGTTGGGAGGAACTGAGGCCAATGTTACGAAGAGCGGGGTAGCCCACTTCTCCTTCGATAGCGAGGAGGAGTGCCTGGAACAGGTAAACCGCCTTCTAACCTTCCTTCCTCAAAATAACATGAGTGACCCAACGCCTGTAGAATTCTTTGATCACAACGAACGCATAGATGAGGAATTAGCGTTCATAGTTCCCGATGATGTCTCGAAGCCCTACGACATGAAGGAAATATTGATTAGGGTGGTAGATGATGGCGACATAATGGAGGTACATGAAGAACACGCTAAAAACATAATAGTGGGCTTTGCACGTTTCAGCGGACGCCCCATAGGAGTCGTTGCCCAACAGCCTCTTTACCTATCAGGCGCTCTTGACATCAACGCTTCAACCAAAGCGGCTCGGTTCGTTAGATTCTGTGATGCCTTCAACATACCCCTGGTAACGTTCATAGACGTACCGGGGTTCTTGCCTGGGGTAGCGCAAGAGCACGGCGGTATAATAAAGAATGGGGCCAAGCTTATATACGCCTACGCCGAGGCAACAGTGCCTAAGGTCAGTGTTATCATACGGAAGGCCTATGGCGGCGCATATATAGTCATGAGCAGCAAGCATCTCCGTGGGGATATTAACTACGCCTGGCCCAACGCTGAGATTGCAGTAATGGGGCCTGAGGGCGCCGTAAATGTAATTCATAGGCGTGCAATAGAGGAGTCGAGCAATCCAGAAAATACGAAAGTAAAGCTGACTCAAGAATTCCGAGAGCTGTTCGCATCTCCGTACATCGCGGCTAGCAGAGGATATATTGACGATATCATAGACCCATCTGAGACCAGGCCAAAGATTATCAGAGCATTGGAAATGCTTCAAAATAAGCGCGATAGCCTTCCTCCCAAGAAACACGGAAATATCCCACTTTGATCGTAGGTCGCTGGTCGATATTGAACGCCAAATCTCTAAAGAAATATGTCTACCAAAGGGAATGAAGAAAAGAAGGTTGCAGCAATGCTTGCCGCCATTGAGGCGTATCTCGAAAAAGAGAAGCTAGCAGCAACAATGGCAGCTATCGAGGCGTATCTGGAAAAGGAGAGCAGAATCCGACACGTTCGCGAGTCTTCAGCATCGACTAAGTGGAGATCGGCCTTCAGACGCATGGGCGTCCCCCTACAATATAGATGGGGCACTCCATGGCTAAACAGATTCTAGAAACAGGTAGGACATAGTAGGAACATGCCATCTAAAAAAGCTTCTGCAAATCCTGTAAAGATCACAGACACGACTTTCAGGGACGCTCACCAAAGTCTGTTAGCCACCAGGATGCGCACGGAGGACATGGAGCCAATAGCCTCCGAATTAGACGACATTGGGTTTCACTCTGTAGAGGTATGGGGAGGAGCTACCTTCGACGTATGTACTCGTTTCCTTGCTGAGGATCCTTGGGAACGACTAAGAAGGCTGAAAAAGCTAATGCCGAGGACCCCTTTTCAGATGCTGCTAAGAGGTCAAAATCTGGTGGGCTACAGAAACTACCCAGATGACGTAGTAGAAGCGTTCGTTGAACACGCTGCCGAGACTGGCATGGATATATTCAGGGTGTTCGATGCTCTGAACGACGAACGCAACCTGGAGACCGCGGGTAAAGCTGTCAAGAAAGCTGGGATGCATTTTCAGGCGGTCATTTGTTATTCGGTAACCGAAGAAGGACACTTGGATGGTCCAATATTCAATCTGGACTACTTTGTTAACAAAGCGCTAATAATGGAGAGCATGGGAGCCGACAGCCTGTGCATCAAAGATATGGCTGGCCTTCTGGCTCCCTATGACGCCTATGAGCTAGTAAAGGCCCTTAAAGCCAAGCTGAGCATACCATTACAGCTTCACATGCATTACACAAGTGGGATGGCCGCCATGACCGCTCTAAAGGCCATTGAGGCTGGGATTGATATAGTCGATGCCTGTCTAGCTCCATTCGCTTTACGGACCTCTCAACCTGCCGTAGAGCCTCTCATAACCACCCTTCGGGGAGGCCCGAGGGATACAAACCTCGACCTAGAGAAGCTGATAGAGCTAGGTGACTATTTGGAGTCAATTGCTCCAAAGTATTCACACCTCCTTCAAAGCAACAAGGCAGGCATAGTAGATGTCAAAGTCTTGAGCCACCAAATACCTGGTGGAATGACGAGCAACCTCATATCTCAACTCAAGGAAGCAGACGCCCTAGATAAGCTAGACGAAGTCCTTAAAGACCTACCCGTTACTAGAAAAGAGCTGGGCTATCCGCCATTGGTCACTCCAACAAGTCAAATCGTCGGATCACAGGCGGTGAGCAATGTCCTATTTGGACGGTATAAGATGGTGTCTGGCCAAGTCAAAGACTACGCCTACGGACTCTACGGCCAACCTCCAGCGCCAATGGACCCAGAGGTGGTAAAAGCGGTCCTGAAGGGCTACCCAAGAGGTGAAGAGCCGATAACTGGAAGACCTGCGGACTATTTAGAGCCTGAACTAGAACAGGCCAAGGAGGACGCCAAGGACATCGCCAAGGACATCGGGGATGTGCTCACATACGCTCTCTATCCCACCACTGGAATGAAGTTCCTGCGCATGAAGTATGGTCTGGAGCCGATACCACCTGAGATGAGGCCAAAGACTCTCGATGAAGCAAGGAAAGATCAAGAGCTTGTCGCCAAGGCCAAGGCGGGGCTCCTTGCCGAAAAAAGCGCTCCAGAGCCGTCTCTTACACCACCACCGCCACCATCCAAGAGCCCCAGGTCAAGGCTTTTTAACGTCTATATTGGAGATGAACACTATCAGGTAGAGGTAGATCCAGCCAGAGGAACCAATAGACCCTCTGTTTCAAGAGTGAAACCGACACTATCTCAACCAGTGGCTGCTACTCCTCAACCTGCGTCTCGACCGGAACCTCAGGCTCCACAGACTGCGGCAGGCTCCCTGACAGTAGGCGAAAGACAAAAGGCCATAGAAGCTCCGATGCTAGGCATTGTAATCAGATACGAAGTGGAGGTAGGCCAGCAAGTCAAATCCGGTGATACAGTAGTCATCCTTGAGGCTATGAAAATGGAGAACGCCCTGCCTTCTCCTGTAGATGGAGTGGTTAAGGTGCTGCCTTGCCAGCCAGGGGCTAAGGTTGCGAAAAGCGATATCCTTGCTATAATTGATATGTAAGTCGTCTGCAATGGATTAGGAGGAGCCATAACCCGTGGTAAACCCCAGTTCAGCAAGTCAGCCAAGGCGTTTTCACCTCCTTTTTGTAGAACCCTTCATCTGCGATTCCCAACACATTATTAATTTCAATCACTCACAGCCTTTGTTAGTGCCAGAGTTAATAGCATATGGATAAAACACGCGTACAAGAAGAAAGGAGAGCATATTGGTAGACCAGAAAGCTATTGAAGCAGCGAAGGACCATTTCGAAAAGCTCCTCAAACGTCAGCTAGCGCGAATAGAGCTCGTGAAGGCGGACAAAGAGTGGGCGGACTTCTCGAAAGTCAGTCCGATAATCGTCGGTATTCTAGGAGGAGATGGCATCGGCCCCTTCATCGCCGCCGAAGCTCAGCGGGTCTTAGAGACCTTGCTTAAAGAGGACATAGCTAAAGGCAAAATTGATTTCCGGGTACTTGAAGGCTTAACCATTGAGAATCGTGCCAAACACCTCAAAGCCATTCCTGATGATGTTCTTGAAGAGATCAAGAAATGCCATGTAACGTTGAAAGGCCCAACCACCACTCCAGAGCGTGGCGACGAATGGCCTAATATAGAGAGCGCCAATGTGGCCATGCGTAAGGAGCTAGACCTCTTCGCTAATATTCGACCAGTCCGAATCCCTAGAGAAGGCATAGACTGGATGTTCTTCCGCGAGAACACAGAGGACCTATACGCTGTAGGTCCCGATGGCACAATGGTGACAGACGACCTGGCCGTAGACTTTAGAGTGCTCTCTAGGCCTGGCTCAGAGCGCATTATAGAGGCCGCCTTTGAGTATGCCAATAGCAATGGTAAACTCAGCGTTACTGTAGTGACCAAGGCCAACATCGTAAAGACCACGGATGGCGTCTTTCTGGATGCGGCGCGAAAGGTGGCGGAGAATTATCCCGATATAAAATGGGAAGGCTGGTACATAGATATTATGACCGCCAAGCTTCTTGACCCAAAGAGGCGCAAGGACTTTCAGGTAATTGTGTTGCCCAACCTGTACGGCGACATACTAACTGACGAGGCTGCGGAGATGCAAGGTGGCGTCGGCACTGCAGGAAGCGCCAACGTCGGAAAGAAATACTCCATGTTTGAGGCCATTCATGGCAGTGCGCCCAGGATGGTACGGGAAGGACGCGCAAAGTATGCGGACCCCAGCTCAATGGTTCGTGCCGGAGCCATGCTACTGGAGCACATAGGATACAAAACTTTAGGCCAAAAGCTCCAAATGGCTCTAGACATCTGTGGGCAGTACGAAAAGAAGATCGTGCTTACTGGACGCGACACCGGTGCTACCGGTAAAGAGTTAGGCGACTACGTGATGGTAACCCTAAACGACTCCCAGCTAAAGACCAGGTGGGAAAACTATGCGTTTGCTAAATAACAGGCCCATCACAGCGAACTCATAACTAGGAGTAGAGCGATCTCTACTAGTTCAAATTTGATAGGGATGGCCAGTTTGCTAAGGGGGAGGCAGATGCTAAATAAGATAACAGTTGTAGGAGCGGGAAACGTTGGGGCCACTACAGCCCAGCGCATGGCAGACAAGGGCTATGCCGACGTAGTGCTAGTAGACATAGTGCCAGGGCTACCTCAGGGAAAAGCACTAGATATGTTAGAGGCCGGAGCCATCATCGGCTCTGATGCCCTGGTGCTAGGCACCAATGACTACGAGGATACGGCGGGATCGGACATAGTCGTCATTACTGCGGGCTTACCCAGGAAACCTGGAATGAGTCGCGACGATCTCCTATTCAAGAACATGAAGATTATGACCGAGGTCACCCAGCAAATCGTCAAATACTCCCCCCACTGCATATTGATCGTCGTTACAAATCCTCTCGACGCCATGGCTCAACTGGCTTTCGAGGTGAGCGGATTTCCTAAACACAGAGTTATGGGTATGGCCGGCATTTTAGACACGGCGAGATTCCGAACTTTCATATCAAGAGAGTTGAACGTGTCTGTTCACAACGTGGCGGCTTACGTACTAGGTGGGCATGGGGACAGCATGGTTCCGCTGGTGGGTTATACAAACGTCGCTGGCCAGCCGATTACGCAGCGGTTGGACAAGGAGCAAATAGACAGAATTGTTCAGCGAACTCGAGCAGGAGGTGAGGAAATAGTTGGGCTTTTGCAGACTGGAAGCGCATTCTACGCTCCCTCAGCGGCAATAACTCAAATGGTGGAAGCCATCCTCTTCGATAGAAGAGAGATCCTACCCTGCTCCGTTTATCTAGAGGGTGAATACGGCATCAGTGGGGTTTTCGCAGGAGTGCCTGCAAAGCTCGGCACCCACGGCGTCGAAAGGATACTAGAAATAGAACTTCACCCCGAAGAGCTGGAGGCACTGAGAACATCTGTGGAAACTGTACGAGGCCTTGTAGAAAAGATGCGCTCCAAAACCGCCGCCTAAGGTGTTGCTAGTAAAGAGCAAGAATCACAGGTACATAGTGAAGAGGGATAAAGCCCTCTTCACTGGCGTTTGTTAGACAGATTCAACTGGTCATCAAACAGGTAAAGAGCCATCAACAGAGCCGCAATACTCTTGCCGTCTCTTATCTCGCCATCCACTATCATGCGAGATACTTGGTTCAAAGGTACCTTCACTACCTCTATATCTTCGTCGTCGTCCTGGTTCACGGTGCCACGACGCAGTTCAGTCGCGACGTAGGCATACATGTATTCGGTGCAGAATCCGGGGGCTATCCAAAAGCTGCCAATACGCCTCATATCACCAGCTATATAACCTGTCTCCTCCTCAAGCTCACGCCGAGCGCAAACATCCGGGTCCTCTCCATCCTCTAGGGTACCTGCGGTAGCCTCCAGCAGGAACTCTCCCGTAGGTTTTCTAAACTGTCGCACAAGTATCGCCTGGCCCTTATCGTCCAAGGCCACTATGACTACTGAGCCATTATGCTCTACGATTTCCCGTTTTGCCTCGCCCCCGTCTGGAAGTCTTACCGTATCTACCCTTAGGTTGAGAATCCGCCCCTTATATACGGAATGACTATCTACAGTTTCTTCTGGCTTCACAGGTAAGTTATCCATCGTCACGAGTTACTATTTCCGGGCACATTTGGTAAACCCACTCCAAGTCGCCTCGTCAAACTTGCATAATAATTACTCTTGGGATGCCCCCGTAGGAACCGGGCTAAATGTGGGCTTTTCTTGATTGACACTCTATCACCAGGAGATAGGTCGAACTGTAAATAGCCATCTATGCTAAGTATAGCCTGGTAAGGCCCCTTCAATATCAACTCAATGGAAGCCTCTGCTGGGATCACCAGGCAAGAACTCATACACAAATGGGAGGCAACCGGCTGAATGATGATGCCTCCCACCTGCGGATGCAGAATGGCGCCCCCCGCGGAAAGAGCGTATCCCGTACTGCCAGTCGGCGTGGCGACGATTAGAGCATCGGCTCTATAAGTGGCCAGCAAAGCTTCATCAATTCGGGTTTCTATGTCAATCAGATTGGAAACAGTGCCTCGGCCGAGCACTATATCGTTCAGGGCATGGACAGTCTCAAGTTCTTTTGTAGAATTCCCACGGTTCTCTGAGGATACACTGGCCGTAAGCATAATGCGTTCCTCTACCCAGGAATCACCGTTTATGTAGTGAGGTATCTTGTCTAAGGCTTGGTCCGCCCTGATTTCAGCGATGAATCCCACCCGCCCCAGGTTAACGCCCAATATTGGAACCTCATAGAGAGACACAACCCGCGCAGCTCTAAGGATGGTGCCATCTCCTCCTAATGTAATAACCAGAGAGCTTTGAGACATCTGCTCATGGAAGGCGTCTAACTCCAAGGCAGAGGCTATCCATGGTCTTCTAAGGCCAAGGGTGTCTACAATAACACCAGCCAATTTCTTAGCCTCATCTATTCTAGGACTATAGATCAGGCCAATAGCTTGTTCTTGACTACTCACGAACTTCCCTTAAACTCTTGCCCCATAATCTATCGCGATTAGCGGGCCATAATCTTCGCCGAAAACAATCGACTGCCACCGGTAAGAGATGTCCTAAAATACCTCGTAGCAAAGGGGAGTCTAGCATTGGGTATTGTAACTGTCAACGAATAGAGGTCACGAAGAGGCTCTAGGCAACAATATGTCTGCGGCCCTCTCTGCCAAACGTAGAAGGGGCGTGGGAATAATCCCTAAGAATGCTACTGAAACCGAAGTGACGGCGATTGCAAGCCTAATTGGGGCAGAAGAGGGAACAGCCTCTTCCGATAGCGGAAGTGAAAGATACATCACCCTGACCACTCGTAAGTAGTAATATGCTGAGAGCACACTGTTAATCACCCCGACCAAGGCAAGCCATGCAAGGTCGCTCTTGATCGCAGCGCCAAAGATATAGACCTTGGCCATAAAACCAGCAGTGGGTGGCACACCAATAAGAGAGAGCATAGAAAGAGCAAGCACCAGAGCCAAGATGGGTGCCCGTTTACTCATGCCAGCGTAGCCGCTGATGGAGTCGCTGCCAATCTTGTTAGAGATGGCAATAATGGCAAAAAAGGCTGCTAGATTGGTAACGGCATAAGCGCCCAAATAAAAGAGAACGCCTGTGGGGCCTATGGTTGCATCCCCTGGTGCGCGAGCAATAGCCGCCAAGCCAATCATCAGATACCCAGCATGGGCCACAGTACTAAAAGCCAGCATTCGCTTTATGTTACTTTGTATTATGGCAACCAAATTGCCGACAGACATGGACAGTACGCTGAGGATCGCAAATATAGCAGACCACTGGGAGCTAAGCATGTCCATCGGAAAGGCAACGTAAAAGATTCGAAGAAGAATAGCGAAGCCCGCAGCTTTACTGGCTACAGAAAGATATGCCGTAATTGGCGTAGGAGCGCCTTCGTAGACGTCTGGGACCCACATCTGAAATGGCACAGAAGCAATTTTGAAACCAACCCCTGCTACCATTAACACCACTCCTAAAAGAACAGCATAACTTCCAAAGGGAACGTCAGCAAACAGGCCTATTCTCCCAAGTCTTTCCGCAATCTCCGCTAAATAAGTGGTCCCAGTAAATCCGAATATGAAAATCATCCCGTAAAGCAGCACGGCAGAGCTGACAGCGCTTAGAACCAGAAGCTTTATGCCAGCTTCGGCAGAGCGATCGTCCCTGGAAATGGCCACCAGGGCCACCATAGGCAAAGCGGTCAACTCCAAAGAAATATATATGGAGATCAACTCCACCGTAGAGGCTAGAAGCATCATACCCGTAGTGGAGAATAAGATGAGAGCCAGGTACTCAGTACGGACCCGCTCGAACTTGGATATGTATTCGTTCGAGGCAAGGATGACAACGCCGACTACGCCTATGAACAGGAACTTAAAAAAGAGGCTAAACCTATCTACTGCGAGGGTATTGAAGACCCCCATCATCTGGGAGGTGTCCTGATTGCCAAGGTCAACCCACAAAGCTATAGAGAAGCCCAAAGGTATTGCCAGTCCAATTAAAGATAGAGCAGTAATTATATTGCGATGCGATATAAACAGGCCCAAGAGTACTAAGGATATTCCTATGCCTGCAAGGCTTATCTCAGGAGATAAAAGATACAGGTCTCTAACGGTCATGGTAAAGACACCCGTGCAAATTGCTGAAGAGACTCAACTATCGGCGATACGCCAACATTCAAGGCATCGGTTATTATTGCTGGATAGATTCCAACGACAAAAATCGGAATGACCAGGACTGCTATGGGTACTACTTCCACAAAACTGGCATCCTGTACCCCAGAGAATCGAGATATCTCTGGGCCAAACAGAGTCCTCTGAATTGTCCATAGTATGTACCCAGTCGTTATAACTATACCAAATACGGCAAGAGCCGTAGCCCAACTCCATACAGAAAAGGTTCCAAGGAACACCGTCAACTCTGCAGGGAAGCCGCTAAGACCTGGTAAACCCAGAGAGGCCAGCCCAGCGACAAGAAAAGCAGTAGTCACTAAAGGCATACGACTAGCTAGGCCACCTAAATCAGGGATGTGTCGAGTATGCGCTTTGTCATATATCATGCCTACCAGAAGGAATAGCAATCCAGTTATAATTCCATGAGCAAACATCTGAAGAGATGCCCCTGTCAATCCCACGGCAGAAACAGCGCCTTTCGCCCCCACTACGGATGAAATGCCAAGCAATACATAACCCATGTGACTGACGCTGCTGAAAGCAATCAGCCTCTTCAGATCAGTTTGTCTTAGAGTCACTATAGCCCCATACAGAACGCTAATAGTAGCCAGAGTTGCAAGCAGCCAGGCAAACTCAGAAGCTTTTCCAGGGAATAGTCCAACGGCAAGACGAATCATCCCATATCCTCCCATCTTCAGGAGAACCCCGGCCAACAGAACGCTTACCGCTGTAGGAGCGTCTGTGTGAGCATCGGGTAGCCAAGTATGAAGGGGCCAAATAGGCAACTTAATAGCAAAGGCTATAAAGAAGAAAGCAAACAGAGCGCCCGCCGGCATGAGAAGTTGAGGGGCGTGGGCAAGAGCAGCCGGCAGAGCCGTCATATCAAAGGTGCCGACAGAGAAAAACAGTACGAGTATGGCTACCAGCATAAAGGCGCTACCCAAGATGGTGAACATAACGAACTTCATAGCTGAATACTCTTTTCGACCACTACCCCATATGGTGATAAGAAGGTACATGGGCAGAAGTTCCAGCTCCCAAAATATGAAGAAGAGCATCAAGTCCAGAGAGGCGAACACTCCCATAACCGCAGTTTGGATCACCAAAAGCCAAATGAAGTACTCCTTTTGCCGAAGCTGTATATTCCAGGAGGCGAAGACGGCAGTCAATCCCAAAAGACCTGTCAAGAGGATCATAGGAGCGCTTAAGCCATCCACACCAAGGAAATACTCTATCCTGAATGACTCTACAGGCACCCAATTGGCAAACCGATCCACTAATTGAAAACCAGCCTGACTGCTGTCATATAGAGCAAATACGATGATGGCCAGTATCAGCTCCACTGCCGATACTGAAGCGGCCACGTACTTAACCCTTCTGCTTTCCAATGGCAGCAGCGCTATCATCATAGCCCCAGCGACGGGTAGGAAAACTGCTGCCGTTAGCCAGCCATGAAACATCTATCTTCTCTCCAGCTAGTCTTCTCTTGCCATCTCGACAAATGGATTCTCCTCAGTGCTGCGCTGTGATTGGAGTTTAGACATCTTGCCTCAACCCCAGATCAGGTAAATTCCAAAGATCACCAATATACCTATGGGTATTCCCATAGCATATAGCTGAAGTTGGCCAGTCTGGGCCCTTACTACAACCCTTCCAGTATTGCGGCCAAACCAACCAATGTTATTCACAACCTTGTCCACTATAGCCCTATCCGCCCAGTCCAAGGCGCCTGCAAAGGCCCTGTAAAAAACTCTGGTCGTTATATAATCCTCATACGCCTCGTCGAAGTAATACTTCCTGGACAATATAGTGTACGCTCTATTCAGTCGACGCCCCATCGCTTCAGGTGATAGCTGTTTGGACTGGTACATTACGTATGCCAGACCTACTCCTGCTAAAGCTACCATGTTAGATACCACTGCAATACCCACATTAAACTCGGGGTGCAAAAAATGGTCCGCCAATTTAGTCGGGAGAACCTTTAATATGCCAGAGGGTACAAACTCGCTTATCCAGTGTATGGGTATAACGCCAAGGTTGATTGGCGGGTTTGCAATGAAACCTATGACTATAGAGGCTATTCCCAACAGAATCATCGGCATTACCATGACCGCCGATGATTCGGCCAGGTGAACTCTGGAACTACCTTGATTCGTCCCCTCTTCAGCCTCTATTCCACCTTTGAATTCACTGTGAAAGGTAAGGAAAATAACACGGAATATGTAAAATGCCGTCATGAACACGGCTATGAGAGCTAGCCAGAAGACCAACTGGGCAACACCTGTCGTTGCCGCAAAGTCGCCAGCCCAGGCCTGTGCCAGAATCTCATCTTTGCTCCAGAAACCTGCCAGAGGAAATATGCCCGCCAGGCTAATCCCTGCGATCATGAAGGTCACGTAGGTCCAAGGCATATACCTCCGCAGCCCGCCCATGAACTGCATATTGAATGTCCCGCTTGCGTGATTCACACTCCCCGAACCTAGGAAAAGGAGGGCTTTAAAGAAAGCGTGTGTAAATAGATGGAAAATAGCAGCCCCATAGGCCCCAACTCCTAAAGCCAGCATCATGTAACCTAGCTGGCTTATGGTAGAGTAAGCCATAACACGCTTGATATCGTTCATGACAAGGGCCATACTGGCAGCAAAAATGGCAGTAACCCCACCGATGATGGCTACGGTATTCATAGCTATATCAGAAGCGACAAAAATTGGGAAAAGGCGGGCCACCAAAAATACCCCTGCAGTGACCATTGTAGCGGAATGGATTAGAGCGCTGACCGGCGTAGGGCCTTCCATAGCATCGGGCAGCCAGGTATGGAGAGGAAACTGGGCCGACTTCCCAACTGCCCCGGCAAAGACGCCGATTGCCAGCCATGTTATAGTGCCACTACCAATGACGCCTCCAAGGACTACGGCATGGTAAATATCTGGGATTTCAAGAGGGTTGAGTCCGTGGCTCGCAAAGCTATCCACATTGAAGAACAGGTATAGAATTGCTAAAAGAAGACCAAAGTCTCCCAATCGGGTGACGATAAATGCCTTCTTTGCAGCTGCTACCGCAGAAGGTCTGTGGTACCAGAATCCTATGAGAAGGTACGAACATAGCCCCACAAGCTCCCAGAAGACAAAAAGCTGAATCATGTTGCGAGCCAGAACCAGACCGATCATGGAAGCAGTGAAGAGGGACATGAAGGCGAAGTATCTGGCATAGCCTTTATCTCCGCGCATGTACCCCTGGGAGTATATCTGCACCATAAGGCTTATGGCGGTGACCACCACTAGCATGATGGCTGTAAGGGAGTCCATAAGTATACCCAGATTAATGTCCAGGTTACCTATGGTCATCCAAGAGTGTGGTTGCCAACCTATAGCCCCCTCATGGCCGGTGGTAGACTTAAGAGCCCACAAGGATAGAACCAGAGAGCCTGAAATGGTCAGGACGGTAGTGTACCCTGCTACTTTGGAGTACCGATTGAAAAAGGGCCTGATGATTAAAGCTATGATTACAAATGAGGCCAGCGGCAAAAAGAATATGGCCCAGGCTGCAAATTCAGGCATCTAAAGCTTCCTCAATATTTCCTCTGCTACGTGTTCCCTACCCCTTGGCACCAGTATTCGAAACGGGACTCGCTCTCCCCAATCCGTGATGTCGCTCTCCGGAACAAGTTTAGTAGGAAGGCCTTCGCCTTCCAAAATGCTCTTCCACATTTCAGCGATCATCAAGTTGGGAGCCTTCTTAAAATCAACCCACAAGATCCTCTCCTATAAACGAATGCAACACTCCATTACGATGTAAAGTTCAAAGCCTTAACCGAAGAATCAAGGCACGATATTACAATCTCAATACTTCATCAAATTAATCTCAGTTACATCGGAGGTCTCTCTATTGCGATAAATGGCAATGATGATAGCCAACCCCAGCGCCACCTCCGCAGCCGCAACGGTGATTATGAATACTGCAAAGATCTGGCCCGTAAGGAGAAATTGGAGAGCATCTTCCGAGGTAGACCCTGGGTTAGCAGCTAATGCAGCGGGCACCATGTACCTGGACATTGCTACAGCCGTGATGTTTACCGCGTTGAACATCAACTCCAAGCACATGAGCACGGCAATTGCATTCTTCTTGGTAACGACACCATAAAGACCGATGCAAAAAATAATGGCCGCTACTAAAAGTATCCTCTCTAAGGTCATATCCTGCTCTACTCTTCCTTCACCAACATCAGCGCTCCAACTATAACCGCCAACAGGAGTAAAGACGCAGCTTCAAAGGGAAGCACAAAGTTCCTAATGAGTAGCCTACCTATCCACGGAGTTGAGTTAGCGAAAACATTGTCAATCTCAGGCGACGGCGGCTCCGATAGGGTGATCCACTGGGTGCCCGCCACGACTACGAAGAGAACCCCCAGAAGAAGAAACGCCAACGCCAAGGAGGGCAACTTCAACTGGTTGGAAGGATTCCCCCACTGCACATCCCTAGTCATTAGTATCGCAAAGACAATCAGTACAGAAACGGCGCCAACATATATGAGGACTTGTACCACAGCCAGAAACTCAGCGCGCAACAAAACAAAAAAGGCAGCTACAGCCAGGAAGGACAGGATGAGAAATAGAGCTGACCTGAGTATGTCTCTCGTCTGCACCACGGCCACCGCCGATACTACGCCTACAAATGCTACTACCCAAAATGCTATGTCAGCAAAGAGAGATGCTTCTACTGGTTGGGTCATCGCTCCACCCACTTCTCTTTCAGTCGTTCAGAGCTAGGCTCCTCAGAGCGTCCTACCTCTTCCCAAGAAAGCTCCTGACCGGAACGTGGATCGTACTCCCCTGATTCCAGCCGAGGCTTAGTTATCACACCCAACGTTTTCTGAGCGGCTGTAGTATGAGGATTGTACTTCTTAGCCTCAAGCTGAGGTCTAAACCAGGTGCTGGGAAGTTTGGGGGCTTTCCTCAGCCGATCCACCGAGATTACCAAATCCCCCCTTCTGAATTGCCCTTCTTCAAAGCCGCTTCCCATGAAGAGAGCATCATATGGGCATGCCTCCACACAAAGGCCGCAGAACATACACCGCCCAATGTCAATATCAAACACATCTATGGCATAGGCCTCACCCTCTTGTTTATGCTCGCCGCTAGGTTGAGTAACGATGCGTATGATACCTAGAGGACAGAATTTAGCACAGCTAGCACATCCAGTACATCGCTCCTCGTACCAGGTGAACTCTTCTCCCCTAAATCGAGGGTGCTGAGTAAGCCGTTCTTCCGGGTATTGAACAGTAAAGGGCTTCCTGATGAGATTCTTTATGGTGACGGTAAGTCCCTTAAACAAGCCTAATCCATACATATCTACTCGCCCTCCTTAATGGAAAATGCCAACGGGGATGGAAGTGCCTTGACTCTCCTTAGTCTTTCTTGGCCAAGAACCATGGCGGCAAGCGCTACGGAGATCAGCATTATAGCCCAGTTTATAGCCACCATGACCCATAGTTGTCCTATGGAAGGACTTGGCCAAATCTGTACTTCGACCGCTGTGATAAACAAATTTACCAGAGCCAGGGGGAGTAGCCCCTTCCATGCGAGAGACAGTATCTGATCTATTCT
Organism: Dehalococcoidia bacterium; assembly: GCA_965249025.1. Taxonomy (GTDB): domain Bacteria; phylum Chloroflexota; class Dehalococcoidia; order Lucifugimonadales; family CAYTFF01. The sequence goes on from OZ252215.1 coordinate 1,490,685, forward strand.
AAGCCTTGGGAATGTGGCCCTTATCCATAAAAACAAGAATACAACGATGAATGTCTTCAGGAAAAACCACAGATGGGACGGCAGAACAGGACCCCTCCATCCTTGTAGGAATATAGTGGCTACAATGGCTCCGTTCAATATAGGGGCCGCGAACTCTGCCAGGAATATCAAGCCGAATTTCATTCCACTGTATTCTGTCGTATGGCCTGCCACCAGCTCTGATTCCGCCTCCACAACGTCAAAAGGAGTCCGACTCATCTCAGCGGAGGCAGCCATCAAAAATACAAGAAACCCCAGAGGTTGCACCAACAAGAAGGGGATTCTCTGGTTGTCCACGATATCAATCAGAGACAATGAACCCGTCAATAGAAGTATGCCTACTATTGAGAGCGCCATAGGCACTTCGTAGCTTATGAGTTGCGCTACTCCTCTCATAGCGCCAAACAACGCATATTTATTTCCAGAGGCCCATCCAGCCATAAAAACGCCCAATGTGTTCACCGATGTGACAGCAATAATGAAGAGGATCCCTACATTCAAGTCAGCGATGAAAGAGTTCTTGCCGAAAGGGATAACCGCCAGCACCAGAACCCCAGGGATGAACATCACAATAGGAGCTAGGTTGAACACCCATCTGTCGGCTCCAACGGGCACTATGTCCTCTTTGGTAAGAAGTTTGACAAGATCAGCTACAGGCTGGAGGAGACCAAATGGCCCCCATCTATTAGGGCCAATTCTCACCTGGAAACGCGCGAGAGCTCGCCGCTCAAACCAGGTGTACAGTGCGACCAAGACCAAAAACACGTTAATGATAACAACAGCAATGACTAAGCCCGTTAGGGAGTAGGCTAACCAGTCTAACGACTCTGGCAAGAAGCCATCAAACCAGAAGTAGATGTTCCTATAAAGTGAGCTGGTAGAGGTACTAGGTTCCACCTATCGATCCACCTCGCCCATATTTACGTCTATGCTTCCAAAGGACACGACCACGTCTGCCAAGTTCCAGCCTATTAGTATGTCACGTAAAAGAGTCAGGTTTATAAACGAAGGAGAACGAATCTTAAAGCGATACGGCGAAATAGTACCATCACTTACTAGATAGAAGCCCAGCTCACCCTTGGGAGCCTCTACCCTTGCGTAGGCGTCACCTATAGGCGGCCTAACAAGGAGTGGAACATCAGCCTTGACGGGGCCAAGCTCGATCTGCTGTATACATTGCTCCACTATCTTCAAGCTCTGTCGCATCTCCATGATGCGCACCCAGTATCTGTCATAGTTATCTCCAACGGAACCTATGGGGACTTCAAATCTAACCCTGTCATATATCTCATAGGGGTCGGCCTTGCGCCAGTCCCACTGGACTCCGCTGCCTCTTAATACTGGTCCACTTGCAGAGGCGTTTATGACTGCCTCTGGAGACAGTGTGCCTACGTTCCTGGTTCTGGCCAATACTATTTCGTTTTCCGAAATCAGTCCCTCATACTCGTCTATGTAATTAGGCATCTCGTCCAGGAACCTACGTAGGGCAGGCCAAAAGTCGTCAGGCACGTCTTGAAACACACCGCCAGGTCTCATGTAGCTGAGGGTGATCCTAGCTCCACACATCATCTCAAATAGATCGAGGATTCTCTCCCGCTCTCTAAAACAGTACATTAATGGAGTGACAAATGCTCCCAGCTCTTGGAGAAAGAACCCGACCGCTATCAAGTGACTTGCGATCCGTTGAAGCTCAGCCGCAATTACCCTCAGGTACATCCCCCGCTCTGGGACTTCAATATCAGCCAATTTTTCCACCGCCCTCACGTACGCTAGGTTATTGGACATACTGGCCGTGTAGTCCAACCGATCCGTAAGGGTAACCACCTGGGTGTAAGTTCGCTCCTCAGCGAGCTTTTCTGAGCCTCTATGAAGGTACCCGAAGACAGGTTCTATATCCAGAACTTTCTCACCATCAAAGGTCACACGCATCCTGAAGACACCATGTGTGCTCGGATGTTGAGGCCCTACGTTTATGGTGACCGGCTCAGATTTTATTGGCATAAAACTTCGCCCCAGGTGCTGACCTGCCGTTTATCTGGAAATGCAGTGAGCGTGAGTCCTACCTCAGATAATCTTTTCTTAAAGGGTGCCCTGGAAATTCCTCCCACAGCAATATTCGCCGTAGGTTGTGATGGTTCTCAAACCGTATTCCCATAAGGTCCCAAACTTCTCGTTCTTGGAAATCTGCTCCTTTCCATATAGGGGTCACAGTAGGAACAGTGGGATTCTCTCTTCCATAGTAACGGACCTTTACTACCGCACTGTGGTTATGCCTCAATGAAGTGAGGTGGTAAACCACCTCAAAGTACTCTATATAGTCCACTCCGGTAATCGAGTTCAAGTAAGCATAGTCCAACTCTGGTGTATCCTTTAAGAACTGGGCGACCTCATACCAGGACTCAGGTCTAACCCATACATCAGATGCCGTCCATTCGGTTGCAGCACCAGGTACCTTTCGATTTATTAAGTCTGCGAGACGCTCACCTGATATAGAGGTAGTCAAGATCAGGTTGTCACTTTCCTTTCAAAGTTAGCATGGCGCTTTATCTTTTCATGAAGCTGCATTATTCCATACAAGAGGGCGTCAGGGCGAGGTGGACAGCCAGGCACATACACATCCACGGGAATGATGTGATTCACTCCAGGAACCACGCTGTAGGACTCATAGTAGGGGCCTCCACTGGTTGCACAGACGCCCATCGATATGACCCACTTAGGCTCAGGCATTTGCTGATAAAGGCGTTGGATCACTGGGGCCATCTTCCAGGTAACCGTGCCGGCAATTATCATGAGGTCTGCCTGCCGGGGCGAGGCCCGAAATACCTCCATGCCGAAGCGTGATATATCAAACCGAGACATGGCGCTAGCCATCATTTCGAAGGCACAACACGCTAGCCCAAAGGAAAGGGGCCACATAGAAGATTTTCTTCCCCAGTTCAAAAGAGCGTCGACTGAGGTGACCGCTATGTTACCCTTAATATCTTCGGGAACTTCCACCGCAAGCTCAGGAAACGGCTCTGTGTGCGTTGCCTTTAGCTCATTTACAGCGCTCCCCTCTTTTATATCTAGTTCCCAGGTGGTTTGGTAAAGAGGGGTACGCTCTTCTACAGCGTCGGTAGTGAGTTCATCTGGCATACTATCTCCATTCCAGCGCTTGTTTGCGCCAAGCATATAGCCAAGCCACCACTAGAATGCCAATAAAGACAAACATCTCCATCAGGACAGCAAGGCCAAATCTTGCTGACAAGACCCCGAACTGCATTGCCCACGGATAGATGAAAATCGTCTCCACATCAAAGACTAGAAACAGCAGGGCGAAAAGATAGTATCGGGGATTGAATTGCTTCCAGCGGGGAGAGATGGTCTCCATTCCGCACTCATATATACTCAGTTTGATGGCGCTGGGTTTGTGAGGGCGAATCCGTATACGGGACAGTAGCCAAGATACCATAAGCATACTGCTGGCTACCACTATTGCACCGCCAGCAAGAATTACGATCAGTCCATACTGCCTAAAATAGTCGTCTAGCATAGTCTATTTAACTAAATATACTAACTTCCTAGTATTGCACTATAGCATCGTAAGTATTCAAAACGCAAGTGAAATTTTACACAATCTAAGTCCGCGAACAATGAGTAGTTATTGCCCTGTTAAAACCCATGCACTTTTGAGGAGTAATAGGACGGCTAATTCGGCAATTATCTCGCTATCATGCTGTACCCAGTTATTCATATAAATCGCCCATCCATTAGGCCAGGCAAAGAAGCGCCTTGACTTTGACCATAGACGATGTAAAACTAAAAAAGATTTAGCTACCTATTATCAGTCTGAAGTCTAGTATGTAAGAAGGGCAGCCACCTGCAGCGTGACCGTCCTCAAATGGAGCAGATAATTGCTTATAGACCTGCATACTCACACTTATCCCAATTCTGATGACAGCTTCCTAAGCATCGAAGAGCTAATAGAGGAATCGAAACGGGTAGGACTTGACGGCATTTGCCTGACCGACCACGATTTTTTTTGGGACGAGGAATCGATAAGAAAACTCTCAAACAAACACGACTTCCTAATTCTCCCTGGCTGCGAAGTTACTACCGAAGAAGGACACCTGTTGGTATATGGACTGAGTAGCTATGTGTTCGGTATGCACAAAGCAGATATGGTAAAAGAGCTAACAGATGATGAGGGTGGAGCTATGATCGTGGCCCATCCCTACAGGCGTAGATATGCACAATGGATGGAACAAGAGGAAGGTTCTTATTTTTCTTTGATTGACCGTACTTGCCAAGAGAAGGTGTTTGATTTAGCCCACGGAGTAGAGGTACTCAATGGGCGAGGCTCTGATATAGAAAACACCTTTTCAAAGGAGGTCGCCGACAGGCTCTCCTTACGGGGTACTGGCGCAAGCGATGCCCACAGAGTGGAAGATATAGGCATCTTTGCCACCAAGTTCGATTCCCAAATTAGAGATATTGTAGACCTAGTCAGGGAATTACATGCGGGCAGGTTTAGTCCGGTTATGCTTAAGGCGCGAAAGACATCCGTCGTTTGGAGTGATTCGGCAAGGACATGAACAACATTGCGCTAAAAGTTGAGAACCTCCACACCTACTTTTTCACAAAACAGGGGGTAGTCCGTGCCGTCAACGGAGTCAACCTGGTCCTCAGACAGAGTAAAATCCTTGGACTAGTGGGCGAAAGCGGTTGTGGTAAGAGCGTTACTGCCCTCTCAATTCTGGATCTAGTTCCTACTCCTGGCCGCATCGTCCAAGGCAAGGTCTATTTTAACGACACAAACATTCTTGAACTACCGGGATACAAACTACGAGAAATTCGAGGAAACGACATCTCTATCGTTTTTCAAGATCCTACAATGTCTCTCAACCCAGCGCTCACTGTAGGCTCTCAAATGGAAGAGATATTCCGAGCACATTCAGTTGTGAGCAAAGATGCTGCTAAAGAATCTGTGCGCAAACTCTTTGATAGCGTCGGGCTAGGCGACGTACAGGCTTTGTACAACCGATACGTCTTCGAGCTTAGCGGAGGCATGGCTCAACGAGTCATGATAGCTATGGCCCTAGCGTTGAATCCTCAGATACTCATCGCAGACGAGCTTACCTCCAATCTGGACGTGACCCTACAGGCGCAGGTCCTCCAATATCTCAAGGAGGTGCAACAGAAGTATAACTCATCTGTAATATTGATCACCCACGATATGGGTGTAATAGCACGCATGGCTGACGACGTAGCAGTCATGTACGCAGGGTCAATTGTGGAATCAACCGACACGAAAACCCTATTTAAGCGCCCGTCTCACCCATACACGTGGTTACTGTTTCAATCACTCCCCCGACTTGACAAACCAGACCAACCCCTATTGGCTATGAAGGGTTCTCCGCCATCAATGATAGACCTTCCAGACCAATGCCCGTTTTTGCCTCGCTGCCCTAAGGCTACAATGACCTGTCGCCTTAGCCCTAGGCCCAAACTAGAGGAGCTAGAATCAGGTCACTTTGTGGCATGCTACAACGCCGTTACGGATATCGCTAACGATAGCTAATACGAGCTCTTATTTCTTTAGGCTCATCGCATAACTGAGCTATCAGAAGGTCAAGGGCAACCTCTTCAGTAATTTGGCCCCTCTTGATACCTAAGTCCGTTTCAAGGAGCCTGGCATGTATTTGCCTCAGTCGTTGGAAAGTAAATTTGCGTTCCTGCTCTAGAGTTTTCTTTAACACAAATGGTGCGCTGATCCCTAACCTTCTTCCAATCTCGTCCTCGCGAAGCTTATGGGCTTTCATCTCTTTGGCAAGCATAAGCAGGCGAAGCTGCCTAGCCAGCATGACCAGGATATAGGACACCGCCGCCCCAGACTGCATCAGACGATGGAGAAGGTCTACGGCTAATGCAGACCTCCCCTCTATAACAGCGTCTACGGCAGCAAAGATATTCGCTTCCCTGGCCGGAGCTACAATTGCCCTTATATCCTCTTCTCGAATCTCTTTGTCAACTGTATACAAACAAAGCTTCTCCACCTCACTATCCATAATCCAGAGATTGCCTCCCACAATGTCCGCAAGATAACGGACAGCCCTTGGGTCCATATTGCAACCTCTTTTAGCTACTGATTCCCTTATCCACTGCCGGAGTGGCTCGTTATCAAGGCGTGGGAACCCTTTAACGATAACAGTAGCAACTCGACTAAGTCTTCGTAGAAGAGGATTGTCTTTTCTTAAAGCTCCTTCCAGGAACACTAATTCTGTTGTGTCGGGAACTCCGTTCAAGTAATCCGCAAGTCCCTTCCACTGTGCAATACGCGAGTTTTCCTCTTTAAAGGCGGTCTGCTGTCCCCTTCCACGGCGGCGACGAGGCTCTACAGAGTGAAGCAGTCCCTCCATGACCACTAAACGCTTCTCCGATAAAAAGGGAATCGTGTCGCAAGCCGCGGATAGCTGCTCAAGAGAAGTCTCAACCCCCTGCAACACGGTGGTATTAGCATCCCTCAGGTCGGGGGACCCAAGGCTTTTTCTTATATCATTTAGTGCCTGCGTTATGGAGAAGTTGTCTTCCCCAAAAAGTACACGGATCACAGTGTGACGTTTCCTTATCGAAGCTCAATGCTCTATAATGGCTATTGAGTTGCTGCACTGGAACAGCTTACTATGAGGATTTTACTACCATTCTACCATTGGGTGCTAAGCATTTGGCTAATGCTACGATTGCTCTTTGATTCGCGCGTCCCATATCGAATAAAAATCATACCGGCCTTGGCAATCCTGTATGTAGCATCGCCTATTGACCTGTTCCCAGACTTTATCCCAATCCTAGGTCGACTAGACGACTTGACCGTTGTAATTGTAGCTATGTACCTGTTCATCGTCTTGGGTTCAAGACATCTTAAGCAAAGCAACCTGAACGCGAACAGATTGGAGCGGGAAGCCGAAGGCAAAGTAGTCGAGGCCGCATACCGTTTTGCTGACGACGAAGAACAGTAAGCCTTCCTAGTGCTCACATCGCAAGAAGTCGCATGATTCCTTCCTTTTGCGCAATAAGCGCAGTCGTACTATATACCTATCGAAACAGCTAAAGCCATTAAGTGAGTCATTAAGATGGAAATTGGTGTCATAGGGCTTCCATTAAGCGGAAAAACAACCTTATTCAACGCCCTTACTAGGGGACACGCCCAAGTAGCCGCCTACTCTCAATCGGGCAAACCCAACGTAGGAGTGGTCAAGGTTCCAGATTCGCGATTAGACATCCTCTATAGTATGTATGAGGGTGCTAAATACACTCCCGCTGAAGTCATCTATACCGACATCCCAGGTGCGCCTGAAGGTCTGGGCAAGACCGAAAGCATTGGAGGGGAGTACCTCAATCGACTGCAAATGACGGCGGCTTTACTGCATGTGGTGCGCGCCTTTGAGGACCCCTCAATTCCTCATCTAGAAGACGGCACAGACCCCTATCGTGACTTGACCAACATGGACATGGAACTGTCCTTCTCTGACCTGGCGATCTTGGAAAGACGCCTCAGCCGGTTGGAAGACGGACTGAAGGCGGCGAAGTCCAGTGAACGAGACGGCATCTCCAGAGAGCAAGAGTTCCTGGAAAGGATCAAGGGGAATCTTGAAAAGGAGATTCCATTAAGGGGACAGGAAATCTCTCTTCAAGAGGCTATCATGTTGCAGAACTACCAGTTTCTTACCGCCAAACCCCTTCTTGTGGCGCTTAATATAGACGAAGGAAAGCTAGCTCAAGCCTGTGATCTGGAAAGGGAGCTGGAATCAAGGGCAATTGACTCCTGGGCCAGGGGAATTATCATCTGCGGTAAGCTGGAATCGGAACTGGCTCAAATGAAGGAAGCGGAGGAGAAGGAATTTCGAGAATCAATGGGCTTGGGCGAATCGGGACTGAAGCGTATGTTGCGGCTTTCGTACGATGTTCTCGGTATGATCTCCTTCTTTACCATTGGCGAGGACGAAGTTAAAGCCTGGAGCATTATGAAGGGAACCGACGCTGTAAGAGCGGCTGGCAAAATACATTCGGACATAGAGCGAGGCTTTATCAGAGCAGAGGTGATCTCCTTCGACGACCTGGTGAACTGCGGTAGCTTAGCCAAGGCCAGAAAACAGGGGTTGCTGAGGCATGAAGGCAAGACCTACCAGGTCAAGGATGGGGACGTGATAAACTTCCTGTTCAACGTCTAGGAATTGGCATGGAAGACACAGCATCAAGAACGGCTCCTTCTGAAGACATCTCACTATACTTGCATATACCTTTCTGCGAGACCAAGTGCCCGTACTGTGATTTCAACACCTACGCCCAAATAGAAAACCTCATGGCCCCATACAACGAGGCGCTGGTTCGAGAAATAGACCTGTGGGGAAAGCTCCTTAAACGTCCCAACATTGGGACTATCTTCTTTGGGGGCGGCACGCCCTCTTACCTGCCTCCTGACAACATAACCACTATGTTAGAGGCAGCCTGCTCCTTCTTTCGAGTAAGAGAGGATGCTGAGGTCACTATCGAAGCCAACCCTGGCGATTTCAATCTCGAAGGCTTGAGGCAGTATTTACATTCTGGAGTAAACAGGCTGAGCATCGGATTTCAGACCCTGAGCAACGATCTACTGAAGGTTCTTGGACGACGACATTCAGCAGAGCAGGCCCTGGAAGCATATCGACTGGCGCGCAATGCTGGGTTCAGCAACGTAAGTATAGACCTTATGTTTGGCCTGCCTCATCAGGAGATGGAAGATTGGAAGAGCACCCTGGAAGGTGTCTTGAGCCTTGAGACTAACCACCTGTCTCTGTACTGCTTGACCCTGGAGGGTGATACTCCCATGGAGAGTTGGGTAAAGTCGGGAAAAATGCCAGAACCCGATGAAGATCTGGCTGCGGACATGTACCTTCTGGCGGAGGAGATGCTAGACAACGCTGGCTTTAGGCATTACGAGATCTCCAACTGGGCGATGCCAGGATTTGAGAGCAGGCACAACCTCACCTACTGGCGAAATCAGCCTTATCTTGGTGTAGGGCCTGGCGCTCATTCCTATCTAAACGGGCGCCGTTTCTACAACTTGAAGTCTCCTAGAGAGTATATCAAACGGTTGAGAAGCATACACGATAAGTCTGGGTTAACGACGTCAGAGCTTACGGAGGAGGTCATTCGACGTGTGCCAGTTGTCCAGGATGTAGAAACGTTAAACCCAGACATCGAGGTGGCTGAGACGTTGATGATGGGCCTGCGGCTGGATGAGGGTGTCAGCGTGGAAAGGTTCAAGGAACGCTTCGGGGTTAGGATAGAAGAGGTATATAGGACAGACATAGAAGACTTGACCTCCTTGGGCCTGGTAACAGTTGAATCAGGGGCGTTGCGCCTAACACCCCGGGGTCGCCTTATGGGCAACGAGGTGTTCCAGAGATTTGTAGACAGAAAATCGCATGATAGCCCAGCTTATAAAGTAGCCTCACCCCAGACTTAACTGGGAGACCCATTCTAAATTGCCTTCGCCATAGGGCTATGCTACCCTACTCCAGAGCACTGTTGGAGCACCCCAATGTACGTCATAGGCACAGCGGGCCATGTCGACCACGGTAAGTCTACTCTGGTTAAGGCCCTCACAGGGATAGACCCCGACCGCCTCCAGGAAGAGAAGGAGCGCGGCCTTACAATTGACCTGGGCTTCGCATGGCTCAAGCTCCCTTCAGGCGATGAAGTAAGCATAGTAGACGTTCCCGGGCACGAACGTTTCATCAAGAACATGCTGGCCGGCGTAGGCGGCATAGACCTGGCCTTACTTGTCATAGCCGCGGACGAATCGGTTATGCCTCAAACTAGGGAACACCTCGCTATTTTAGACCTCCTTCAGATTAAAAAGGGCATTGCCGTAGTCACCAAGAGCGATCTTGTGGATGGCGACTGGCTGGACCTGGTAGTCGCAGATGTTGAAGAGGTCCTAACAGGCACTACCCTAGAGAGCTCTCCTGTCGTAACGGTATCGGCTACAACAGGCAAAGGGTTGTCTGAGCTAATCCATACTATAGAGGAATCTCTCAAGGTCACACCAACCAAGAAGGACTTAGGAAGACCTCGTCTTCCCATCGATCGCTCCTTTGTAATCTCCGGCTTCGGCACGGTTGTAACGGGAACCCTGATAGACGGCAAGCTCAAGGTCGGGCAAGAAGTGGAGCTTGTGGTATCCGGGAAACACACCCGTATCAGGGGGCTTCAGACCCACAAGAAAAAGGAGGAAGAAGCGCTTGCTGGGAGCCGCGTCGCCGTAAATCTGACCAACATCCCTCACGAAGAGATACGAAGAGGAGAGGTATTGACCATACCCAGATGGCTCCGACCCACCACCGCCATAGATGTGCACCTAAGGATCATTGCAGACGCCCTTCGTCCTTTGAAACACAACTCCCACGTCACCCTTCACATCGGAAGCAGCGAAACCAATGCCAGGGTTCGGTTGCTGGAGGGCGATAAAGTCACCCCTGGAGAGTATGCCTGGGCGCAACTCAAGCTAGATGATGCTCTGGCAATTGTGAAGGGGGACTGTCTTGTTATCCGATCACCGGAGACCACCCTGGGCGGCGGCAATGTGGTAGATACTCATCCCAAACGCCACAAACGCAACCATCCACCTACCATCGAACGATTAGAGGTCATGGCGAGAGGCTCACATAGAGACGTCATCTTGAAAGCCATTGAGGTCTCGGAGCCTTCTTCTTTTCAGAACCTCGTTAACAGGGCTAACCTTGAAGTAGAAGAGGCCCGTAGCGAATTAAAGGCCATGGCTTCCGAGGGTCTGGTGGTCGTATTGGGCGATGAGGAATTTGGAGACGGCGCAACCATCTTGACCGCTTCAGGCTGGGACTCCGTCCAGAAAAAGACGCAGAAGGTGTTAGAGGCACACCACCGTGAGCACTCACTACGCAGGGGTATGGCCAAGGAGGAGCTACGTAGTCGGCTTCAGATGTCGGCTCAAGAATTTCCCAAAGCCTTGAAGCGTCTGGTCGAAGCCGGAGTGGTATCAGATAAGGGGTCACTTGTACGGCTACCCAATCACCAACCACAGCTTGTGGAAGGGCAACGCCAAGCGGCAGAGGATTACCTGAACTCCCTGGAGTCGAACCCGTATTCACCCCCTACGGATATACCTTTGGACGACGACATCCTCAACCTCCTGGCAGAGGAAGGCAAGGTAGTCAAGGTCAGCAATACAATAACATTCTCGGCCAGGGCATATGATGAGATTGTTGCCAAAATAGTGGAATATACAAAAAAGAACGGCACGATAACCGTGGCGGAGGTGCGGGACCTGTTTCAGACAAGCCGTAAGTACGCGCTGGCTTTGATGGAACATCTGGACCAGCGTAGAATAACACGGCGGGTAGGAGATGAGCGGGTGTTGAGATAGAGTCGAGGTGAATACGCAGGGAACACGCTCACCTTTATTCCTTCGTTGCGCTCAGGACGGGCTCTCTCAAAAGGGAGAAGGGATATCTAGTTGACACGCTCACCATGGACAGTACGCATAGGAAAAATAAATGGCACTAGACCTGAACAAAACGGCGACACAGATAGGCGAGATGGCGACTCGTATCAGGGAGCGTCGTAGCGACTGGGAGACTCGGTTGCAGACGGCATCGAGAACCCTCGCGGTGGTCGAGGCTTCCTTCATTGAAGAGAAGCGTCAACAGAGCAAGGTCGAGGAGACGTGGCTGGTGCCTGAGGTATCAGGAAGCGTAAGCGGACACTATACGCCTCCGCCGTTGCCGCCGGACTTTTCCGTGCTGGCCGTAGACGGGTCGCACATAGACGTGGATCGGCACACGGCGGCCCGCTGCTACCTGATTAACATCGGCGGTTGTACGTTTACCTACGGCTCAGAATCAGACGCCACGCTATTCAGCAGGCCCAGGCTTTACGCCGACGATGAAGACCTGGTCATCCGCAGCCCTGAAACGGCTACAAGGGAACAGATAGTTGAAGGGGCTGTGCTGGGATTCAAGCGGACGGTTGAGGAGATAATGGCGCTGGCCCAACTGGCTGGAGCGTTGCCGCTAGACACGCCAACGCTAGCTCTGATAGACGGCTCGCTGATAATGCTGGGACTCATAGGTCAGGGATATCCAGACTTCGTCCGAGACATCTTGCTAAAGGACGGCTATATATCGGCACTGGATGAAATCAAAAGTATCGCCGAAAAGATGTCGCTAGCGCTGGCGAGCTACATTAGTCTGCCCCGCAGCACGGAACTGATGAACGCCTTGCGAATGAAGGCATGCACCTTTGAGCGAGCCGACTGTGGGATTAACTGCCACAACAAGAGGCCAGGGCAGAGGCCGTGTGATAGCCTGACCGGCGTATTGGACAGGGATGTTCTCCGACAGTGGCTGTCTCCTGGGGAGCGGTCCGATGTTTTCAAAAGCACTTCAAAGATAGTAAACGACTACTACGGACAGCACCATGTACACTTCTTCTATGTGAACGTTGGAGATGAGATAGGCAGGGTTGAGATTCCAGAATGGGTGGCCCAGGACGAGGAGCTTCTCGGACTGACCCATGCCGCCATCGTTGACCAGTGCCGTAAGGGACAGGGATACCCAGTTGCTCTGATGGAGGCCCATGAGCAGGCAGTGGTGACAGGGGGAGACAGGCAGAGGTTCCAGGAGCTGGTAGACAATACCCTATGGAAGAAGCGATTGCCTGTGTACGCATCGGCGAAGAGCAAATCCAAGCGAATGAGGTGGATGTGACACAAGAGCAGGCTCAGCGGGTAGGTGAGGTGGTAGAGGCGTCGACTGGGGAGTTCACGGCCCAGTGCTACCGATTATACGAAGCGCCAAAACTGGGATCTCTGATTCGCACAGGCAGCGATGACCCCGTATATGGCGTGGTATACGACATTGTAACGCAGGGCATTGACCCCGGACGCAGGCCTATTGCAATGGGAGAAGACGAGGCCACAGAAGAGGCAGTATATCAGAGCAATCCACAGATTACGCAGTTGCTGCGTACCGATGTGCACGCACTGGCCATAGGCTACAAGAACGGGACGTCCATCCGGCAAAGTCTACCGCCGGTGCCGCCTAGAATTCACTCCTTTGTGTATCAGTGCTCGCCACAAGAGATGGCGGAGTTCACGTCGGCGCTGGACTTCTTGTCGTTGCTGCTGGACGCCAGGATAACTGCATCTGACCAGGTGATAACAGCGTTCTTGAAGGAGTCCAGCGAAGCCCACGAGGACGGCAGAGAGTTCCTGGTACTGGCAGGTAAGGAGTTGGCGTTTTTGCTAAGTAGACAGATGCAGCGACTCAACACCATCCTACGGGGGCTTGCGGTATGAACAGTGACTCCTTTGAGCAGACGATGGGCGCGCCCCTGGGCATGGTGGTTTCTGGGTCGCTGACGCAGGGGATGGAGGTGAAGCTGGATCCGTCGACGTCTGTGGAGGACGTGAAAGTAGGCACCTTCGTCACGATACAGGGAGAGCGGCTGCGGTTCTTCGGGCAAGTGACTGAGGTCGGTCTGGAGTCGACGGATCCCAACATGAGGCTAGCCCCTCCGGATGTGTCGAACCCGTTTGTCGCTGAGGTGGTGTCGGGCACTACGGCCTACGGGGTCATCAAGGTGCTGCCGATGCTAACCATCTCCGGCGACCCGATGTCGATGCTGGAGGGGCCGCAGCCAGCCAAGACCGTTCCGGCCCACTTCTCGCGGGTGCACACGGCATCGGAGCGGGATATCGAGCTGGTCTTCGGGAAGGAGGACGAGCGCCACTTCTGGATAGGCAACCCGCTGGACATGGAGACCAAGGTCTGCCTGAACCTGGAAGAGTTCGTCAAGCGGAGCAATGGAGTCTTCGGGAAGAGCGGCACGGGCAAGACTTTCCTCACTCGGCTGCTGCTGCTGGGGATACTGCAGAGCGGGCTGGCATCGAACCTGGTGTTCGACATGCATAGCGAGTACGGCTGGAAGGGATACAGGGAAGGCGGCACCGAGGTGAAGGGAATGAAGCAGCTCTTTCCGTCGAAGGTGGCGGTGTTCTCCCTGGACGAGGAGAGTTCTCTGAGGAAGGGGCTGTCGCCGGACTACGTGGTGCGCATCGGGTACGACGAGATCGAGCCAGATGACATCGAGATGCTGTCGGAGACGCTGAACCTGACGGAGAACGCGGCCCAGGCGACCTATCGGCTGGTGAGGAAGTTCGGGTCTAGGAAGTGGCTGTCGTCGTTCCTGGCAATCGAGTCGAGGGAGGAACTGAACTCGCTGGCGTCGGAGCTAGGCGAGCACGAGGGGACGATATCGTCGCTGAGAAGGAGACTGGAACGGTTCAGGAGATTCGGGTTCATCGATGAGAAGTCGGGGCACGACGCCGTGGGCAACATACTGCGGTATCTGGAGCGGGGGATGCACGTGGTGCTGGAGTTTGGACGGTACGGGAACGACCTGGCGGCGTACATGCTGGTGGCGAACCTGCTGACCAGGCGGATACACGAGCGGTATGTGCATATGAGTGAGTCGGCGATGGGCGAGCAGGGGCAGGAGCCTCGGCCGCTGGTGATCACAATAGAGGAGGCCCACAAGTTCCTCTCGCCGCACCTGGCGGGACAGACCATCTTCGGGAGCATAGCCAGGGAGATGCGGAAGTACAACGTAACGCTGCTGGTGGTGGACCAGAGGCCCAGCGGGATCGACGAGGAGGTCATGAGCCAGGTGGGGACTCGGATTACGTGCCTGCTAGACAACGAGCGGGACACGGACGCGGTGCTGATGGGGCAGGCCGGCGCGAGGGAGTTGAAGGCGGTTCTGGCGAGGCTGGAGAGCAAGCAACAGGCACTGATATTCGGGCACTCGGTGCCGATGCCGATAGTGGTGCAGACGCGGGAGTACGGGTCGGCGGAGAGCTATAAGGAGTTCGGGTTCCGGGAGGCATCGGAGCTGAAGGCTCAGATGGAGAAGGACGTGGATGACCTCTTCGGGCCGCAGGAGGGGTAGGCAGTCGCTGAGGGCACCGCACCCTAAAGGGCACGGCACCTGGGATAGTGGTCTGAACGGTCTTGGTTGTTTTCAAGCTGCAAGGGGTTGTTTTTCCATTTTTATTTTTTGGGCCTATCTGATTTCACGGACGTCAGATAGGAGAGTTTCGGGTTGTTTTTCTCGTCGGAACAGGTGTGCTGCCTGACTTGATTGCCACATTACTGCTCCTATTTAGTACGGTTACGGCCATGTTTGCTGTCATTTCTGTCGAGTTTTTCGCCTGTTTTTCTTTACCACGTTTTTGGGCACTTTTGCAGGGTACTCCCTGCACCCATTCCGATGGATCGGGACTGCCGCTCTGGTAATGCTGACGATGATTTCCCACCCAAGACCCGCCCTCGGTATGTTTTGGGATGCGAGGGCACATCCCTCGCTCTCCCTGCCCCTTCGACTATGCTCAGGGTAAACTCCTATGGCTCTGTCCTCTCTGGACACACCCGTTGAGATGCTGGATACGCTTTTATTGTAAGGCGTGATGGGGGTTATGGGGGAGGGGAAGGTGGCGGAGAGGGGTACTACTCTGGACCCGCGAGGTTGCCAGTCAGAACTGTTGAGGGAACCTTAAGGTGCAGAAGCACGCTACTCCAATGAGGGGAGGGATTTCACGATTTTTACTGTCTCTAAACTAATTACCTTGCCGATTAGACGCACGATGTACTCAGGGTCGTCCGAGCGGTTGGGGTCGTTGACAATGCCGCTCCGCTTATCCGTTTTTACCTGATACTGGTCAATTATCCACTCAAGGGCTGAACGGTTGCCCAGGCGGTACTCGAAGGCAGCGGCTGGGATGCCACCCAGAGTCAGGAAATCATTGTAGACAAGCTGCGTCTTGTCTTTGGAGAGCTTCATCTTTTCCACTCGCCAGTTCAGCGGGACGTCCTTGTTCTCCAGCCACTGAAGAGGATATTCCGCCTGCTCCTCGTAGTCCGAGTGTAGCTCCGCCAACCTGGCTCCCGCTTGGGCGAATCTGCGGAAACCTGACGCAAAGGGTATGCGCGGTAGCTCCCTTTTCAAGTTGGCGGCATACTTCTCCCTGTATTGTGGATGGTGCAGCAGGCCATAGACGTAATGGAAGATGTCCCACTTGGAGACGCCGTCATCCTTGTAGTGGGTCCGAAACTCCTCCAGCGCCCAGTCTGTAATGTTCTCTCGCCGGTTTCTGCCGTCCTCACCGTAAGTGTAGAAGGGAAAGCATTGCGTGGCATCGATTGAGGTCAGCGCCACGTTAGGAATAAGACTCGCACAGAGACACCAGTAATTTGACCGTCCACCTAGACTGGGGGCACAAATCAGACGGTTTTCGTTTTCACTCCGGTTGGTAGGGAATATACGAGGGAGCTGATAAATATCCTCGTTGAATACACGCTCAAAATAATAGAATTGCACACAGAATGGACGATACAGCGCCTTACGAATCCGAGTGTTGTCAAATTCTACTCCTTCATTGCGCAATAAGCTTCTCTTTGTATGCCTAATCCACTTTAGAACCTTTTCATTAATATCTAGAATCTCGTCAAGATTGCTTGGCTGTCCTTTGCGTCTCCATCTATTAAGTCCTTCACGGTAAGCCTCTACCATTTTCAGTGCAGTTGTTCGTAGTAACTTACTGTCAAAGCTGTATACGTACGAGTCATTATTGCTTTTGACTCCATTGCTGAACGAAGTAAAGATAGCTTGAACATTAGCCAACCTTTTGTTAGCCTTATCTCCCATTAACAAGAGGACTCGAACTCGGGTCTCATGCCTTCGGTCAGCCAAGTATGCTTTGTGTCAGGAGTAATCTCTGTCCAGTCAATTCCGCCCAGAGAAGTCTTCTCGTCCAGGAAATCGTACTTTTCCTTCTTGCGCCAGAATTCGTCCAGACGGGCATAGTAAATTCTTGCCTGTCTGGGTTCATCGGTCTTCCGTTTGATGAAGAGGTTAATGCTTACTCCAATCTGAATCCCGAATACATTGTGCGTTGTGCCTGATAGTTTTGGGTTCTTCCTTACATTCCCGCCCAGGTCCAGAATGTAGATAGCGTCAAAATCATCTTCTAGATGCCTTCTTACTCCATCAAATGCTATCCCTTCGATAAAGCTGTTATTAGTTACAAAGGCTACAATCCCTTCATCGTTTACTCTATCGGAAGCAAAACGGATTGCTTTTACGTATGGGTCACTTAATTGATTCAATAAGGTAGCGGTGGAGTCCCTGGAATAGGTCTTGGCAACGTGTTTATCCATTTCTTTATACTTGCGGTTCTTGTTGTTGTCATTCTCATTTACCTGACCGGCGTTATAGGGTGGGTTCCCGATGACGACAAAGATTGGTGCTCTTTTCTGGCGTTCCACCCGCGCCGTGTTTTCCTCAGTGAACAGCGGGAGTTGCTTCCCTTCGGCCAGCTCGAATGTATCCACCAGGCAGATACCCTCAAAGGGCTGGTAAGAGCCTGTGAGTTCATAGTATTCGTGTTCAATATTCATGGAGGCGATGTAGTAGGGCAACAGCATGACCTCGTTGCAGTGAAGCTCGTTGGCGTACTTGTAGGGCAGTCTGGATTTCTGCATCTCCCGCATTACCCGCACCATGAAACTGCCTGTGCCCACAAAGGGGTCGATAGTATGAACGCCTTCATCCGAAAATGAGCGGCCAAATCCCTCGTGGAGGATCTCCTCCACCGATTTGACCATGAAGCTCACGATGGGCTGTGGCGTGTACACGATGCCGTGGGTGTCGGCCACCTTGACCGAGAAACCCTGGAAGAACTTCTCGTAGACAGTGTTCAAGAAGCTCTGCTTCTGGGTGAAGTCATCGATAGTGGCGGCGGTAGATTCAATGGCACCATAGAAGCGGTCGAGGGATTTCAGAAATTCGTGGCGACTGAAGGACTGCGAGGTCAAGGCCAGAATGACCTTCTCGATTTCGTGGGCGATAACGTTGCGTTCCACAAAGTCGGGGTTGTTGAACACCTTGCGGAAGATACGCTCCGTTAGCAGGTGCTGAATGAGCATCTCTTCTATGGCCTGAGTGGAGATGTTGGGGTTGATGGTCTGGCGGCAGAGATTTGAAAAATCTTCGAAGGCCTGAATGAATTGCTGATTGCTGGAACGCTCCTTTTCGATGAGTTGAATCAGTCCTTCGGCCAATTCCGGGACCTTGAGTTTGAACTCCTCGACAGCTTGTCCAAACTGCTCATAGGCAGGCGGCTGATAAGCAAAGAAAGTCTTCAAAGCCTCTATGAGACGTTCCGGCTGGGCGATAGTTCCGTCGAAGACCTGTCTGGAGTCCTGCCAGATGACTATTCGATTGGGAGCCTGAAAGAGAATGTTGTCCTTAGGGTATCCGACAGCGAACTTCTTCTTGATTTCCTTGTCCAGATCGTCGCTGCTGTCTTTGGCCTCCCAGTAGCCATGAACCAGCTTGAAGCCGTCCACAACGGCGCCATCGACGCGGATGGGGTGGCCGTTGCGTTTGACGGAGTGTTGCTCAAGCAGCGTCCAAGCGAATTGGCGGGCGCAGTGACGCAGCAGGGCTGCAAACGCAGGGGAAACAGCGCCCTCATGAGACGTGTCAAGGGTGGCAAGATTGCTCAGGGTATCGTAGTAGTCTTTGACTGCCTTGTGGCTTGGTTTGAGATTCAGTGTGTCCCTAGGTTGTCTTTCCGACGCACCTTGAAGTGCGATTAGCTATCGCAGTTTTATCCGATGGCGGCTGATGTGTCAAGGGTTGGGGTGGGAAGAAACACCCCCTCTCTAACTCTCCCCCATAAAGGGGGCGAGAAGGGCACACTACCCCAGATGCTTCGTCGGCGAGAGGCATTATAAAGCGGTTGGGTTTAACAGACTCCTCCTTCGGTCGCCGACGCTCCATAGCTTTAGCGACGGAGCGGGGGACGGAGTCCTCCCTTCGGCGGACAAAGTCCTCAGCAGGACCCGCCTGCGGCAGGCTGGGCGGGAGATTCCTCTACCTCAACCCAAGAGTCCGCCCATTTTTGAACCGCTTCAACAATCCCCTTTAGATCGGCTCCTTTGGGCGTCAAAGCATATTCCACGGCAACCGGGCGGTCCGTATGGACTTTGCGCTCAATGACCCCGACCTCTTCTAACTCCTTTAGACGTTCAGAGAGCAAGCGATCGCTTATGTCTCCTATGTAGGAGGCTATCTGGGCAAACCGACGAGGTCTGTCGACCAGTGCGCGCAGGATAAGTCCCGTCCACCTTTTGCCAAGGAGGTTTGTTGTCCACTTGTACCGGGGACACATATGCTCAAAGCTCATATCTTCATTCGCAGCCATAGACAGAATCAATACTAATACTAAATTAGCTGCTTGCCAAGAGTAATTCGGCATGTTATTCTATAATTACTAAAAGTAACGAGCTACCTATATATTAGCATATAGGGCTTCAATCCAATCACAATGAAGGAGAGATAATGCCAGACTGGAAAGAAATGAGCAAAGAGACCATTAAAGAATTTCGAGACAACGGAGGTAAGGTGGGTGGATTCTTTGAAGGCGCCCCCCTGCTGCTGATTACGACCAAGGGTGCCAAGACAGGTAACTCACATACGACGCCGGTGATGTACCTACCTGATGGAGATCGCCAGGTCATATTCGCCACCAAGGCAGGCGCGCAGGAGAATCCCGCCTGGTACCATAACCTCCTGGCTGAACCCACGGTGACAGTCGAAGTAAGGGAAGAAACATTCACAGCTAAAGCCGGAGTTGCCAACCGTGAAGAGCGCGACCGGCTTTACGGCAAGCAGGCAAGCATATATCCGCAGTTTGCTGAGTATGAGACGAAGACAACCCGAAAGATACCTGTCGTTGTTCTGGAGAGAAAAAGCTAAATTCCCGGCCTGGATCCCTTTCCAGACATTTGGAATCTTAGAATTACGGCCCTACCTCGAAGGCGTTGAGGATGACGGCGAGGGCGCTGTAGTGTCCGACGGTGACCTTCGTAGACCGCTGAAGTGCTCAGATGACAGCCCTCTCCCCAAAAGGCTAGAATAGACCTCAAATGCTGTTGCAAACTGAGGGTCTCGCTTGTCAGTAGATACGAAAACCATTGCTGAGTCGATCAAGAATCTCGCCCGTGCGATCAAATCCCTTCGCGCCGCTGAGGTAATCCGCTCCCGTTACCTGTTTGCGGAGCTGGGCGAGTGGTACGTAGAGCAACTCTATGAAGCTGAAAGAAGGCGGGACTCTGGACGTAAGGGGTCAGACCTACGGCTCCCTAACGGAGCTGTCGTGTTGGTCGAGACGAAGTCCTATGACCCAAAGAATCGCTGGAGCTTCCTGGAGTTCAACACGAACCTATTTGACCGGCTCATCCTCGTGATTCTGACCGACGATCTGACTGTTCGCGACCTCTACGATGTTCCAATCACCGATTTCATCAGAGTGCTGAGAGGGGGACAGGAGGACATGCCTTCTTACTACTGGGACGATTTAACGCCGTGGCGCGTGGATGCCACGAAGTTTCCAGGCTACTCAGCGATTTCTGGGCTCATCGAAGGCTGAAGGCTGCCAGAGCGCTGGATGGCATCACACTTCCACCCCGATAGATCGAGGGCAGGCCCAGTATGACCCTTCGACATTGCTCAGGGCGAGCGGGAGACGCCCTCTCTCTGACTCTCCCTATCTAGGGGCGAGGATATCCGTTTCGCTCAAGGTGAGTGGTGGATTGGAGGGGCGATGCGATAGATGCTTCGTCGGCGAGTGGCATTTTACAGCTGCTGGATTTAACCGACTCCTCCTTCGGGGGACGGAGTCCCGCCTATGGCGGACAAAGTCCTCAGCATGACAACCCCAACCCCCGCAGGTATCTCCATGGCAATGACAGGATGGGGAACTCCGTTCATGGGTTCGACACCGACAAACCGAGGACAGGTCCGCTCATGCTGAGCCTGTCGAAGTATAAGCGGAGGGTTACCCTCTCCCAGAGAGACAGGGGATTTTCAGGCTCACCCCCTCTGTGACTCTCCCCTATCTATGGAGCAATCATGGGTAAACAGTTAAGTCCCCTAGAAGAGGTCGGTTTCGGTGGGGCCGCCGCCCCTCCCTGGACCGGCGCGCTGGAAGTGGTCTTTTCGGAGGACCTGTTCGGTTAGCTCCTGAGGGAAGGCGGTAAAAGGAGACGCCTGGGAGCGGTGCTGTTCGATAGCACGCATTCTGGTCTCGATATGGGCAGAGACATCGACGATGGTGGTGATCTCTTCGTCGGGCAGGCCCATGGTGTTGGGGTCTATGTCGACCATGTCGCTGTCCGGGTTGATCTCTTTCATGTATTCCATCCACTGCATCAGCATGCTCCGGGGAAAAGTGTGGTAATAGAGCCTGCTAGATGTCCAGGGCGGAACGGAATTAGGAGAGGAGAAGGAGGGGTCGCCTGCGGAGTGGAAGGCCTGAGTAGTCAACTCCGAAGCCCTGATGTGGTCGGGGTGTCCATAGCCGCCGTTCAGGTCCATGGTGATGACGACATGAGGGCGAAACGTCCGCATTATGTCAACGAGACGCTGGAGAACCTCCGGCTCAGGAGCATTGATGAAGGCGGCTGGGTTCTTGTTATCGTCGGTGCGAGCCATGCCCGAGTCGCGGTAGCCCAGGATGGCAAGGGATTGGACTCCAAGGACGTTCAGGGCGGCGCGAAGTTCGCCCTCTCGGACGGCGCCGAGGGTCTCGCGGGTGGCGTCGACGCCTGGGGCAATCTCACCCACCTCGCCTCGTGTAGCGCAGACGAGGGATATATCGACGCCCTGGCTGGCGTAGTGAGCAAGGGTACTGCCAGATCCGAAGGTCTCGTCGTCGGGATGGGCGAATACGGCTAGGAGGCGTTTGCTGGATGTCATGTTGGGATGTCTCCTGGTTGAGGGTGTAGACATGTTACCGATGGTTGGCAACGGCGTCAATGGCTGTGGGATAGGATTATGAGCTAGAGTATCAGCTTACCAGGAAGGGGTTCCAGCGCTTTTCGTCGCCGATGGTGCTTTGAGGGCCGTGGCCTGGGAAGACCTGGGTATCGTCAGGGAGGACAACGAGTCTGGTCCTGATGTTATCAATGAGCAGGCGTCCGTCGCTTTTGGGGAAGTCGTAGCGGCCGATGCTGCCCTGGAAGAGGGTGTCGCCGGTGAAGAGAAATCCTGGGGTATAGAAGCAAAGGCTGCCTGGCGTGTGCCCGGCCGTGTCGATGACCTGTAGCTTGACATCGCCTATGCCCAACGTATCTCCGTGGCGGAGGTTGAAGTCGGGCCTTGGAGGCTGGCGGAAGTCGGGTATCATGGCCTGGCCCGGGCCTTCGGATTCCTCTAAAAGGTATTCGTCGTTCTGGTGGATGCCGTAGGACGCTCCTGTGGCCTCTTTGACGGCGGCGATGGCTCCGGTGTGGTCGAAGTGGCCGTGGGTGTTGACAATGTACCTGGCAGTGAGGCCAAGGGTATCCAACTCGGCAAGGATTCGATCGGCCTGGGCGCCGGGGTCGATGACGATGCACTCGCCGGCATCTTCTGAACCTACAATGTATGTATTCTCCTGAAGAGGCCCCACAACTATTACGCGAAGGATCATGCTCTGCTCCTGTTAGTTATCGACGACATTATAACTACTCTCGAGGCTCGTGGCGAATATGGGGGCGCCTAAAGAAGGATTGTCCGAGTCAAAGAGCTGTGATAGCTTATTGAACGGCGCTACACGGGAGAATAAGAATTTGCCAAGCTCTCCCAGTGCCGAGCATCGTAGCGATGGGAATAGATGAATTGAAATGAGACCACAGGCTATCGGAGGCAGGCGCAGGATGAGTGTAACGCTTTTTGTAATGGCAGGCCTAGTGTTGATCCTTGGAATCTTGACGCTGGGCTTTCATGGATGGTCGGGGGTAAATAGCGGGCTTTCGCAGTCTTTCAAGATGCTGCAGGGCGTTGCGCCTCAGATCATCCTGGGATTCATGGCGGCGGGGCTGATTCAGGTGGTTGTGCCGCCACAGGTCATCGCCCGGTTGATAGGAGAAGGCTCTGGCATACCAGGCGTATTGGTAGCGACGGTAGCTGGAGCGCTAACGCCTGCAGGGCCCTTCGTTTCTTTCCCGCTGGTGGTAGCGCTATATAAAAGCGGCGCAGGTGTGGGACCTCTGGTAGCGTATATTATCTCGTGGGGGATACTGCCCATCCACAGGATGTTGATCTGGGAGTTGCCGCTCTTGGGGCCGTCTTTTGCACTGCCTCGATACACCGTAAGCCTACTGCTGCCCATAGTGGCTGGAATCCTAGCGCCGTATGTGTTCGCCTTCTTCGGGCGAATGCTGCCCAATCTGAGGTAGCTCTGTGGACCACGCACTGAAAAGCGTGGCATGGGGAATGCTGCCTCAGCAAGAAGGCGGCGACAGATTCCTCGTCGCCCCGATTTGTCGGGGCACCCCGGCCTTGCACAAAAAAGCAAAAATCTCAGGAAGGTGACGGAACCCTGGGTTTCCGTCCAGGGGTCTGGGGGTGTCCCCCAGATGCGAACCTGGGTGGAGAGGGTGGGATAATCGAGGTCTGTTGTTCCTAAAATTGGCAAACCAAGACTTCATGTGTAAAGCTAGGGCACCCATAAAGTATGAAAATGGAGTCGCCCAGATGCTTCGTCGGTGAAGGGATGCTGGATGAGGAGGACTTCAACCGACTCCTCCTTCGGGGGACGGAGTCCCGCCCATGGCGGACAAAGTCCTCAGCATGACAACCCCCAACCTCCACTGGCATTTTCGGGGCAATGACAGTAAATGGATATGGCTTTTTAGAAAGCGCTTTTGACTTTACACGATGGAGTTGTTACTTTTACGATTGTGTCAGTAAACCAATGTATTGAAAAGAGGTAGAAGGTTGACTTCCGATAAGTTGAAACAGGTGAACATGGATACGATCATGTCCCTCTGCAAGCGCAGGGGGTTCATATTTCAGAGCAGCGAGATCTATGGCGGGCTGGGGAGCACGTGGGACTACGGCCCCCTGGGCGTGGAGTTGAAGCGGAACGTGAAGGAGGCGTGGTGGAGGTCGATGGTATGGGACAGGGACGATGTGGTGGGGCTGGACGCTGCGATACTGATGAACCCGCAGGTTTGGGTAGCCAGCGGCCACGCGGAGGGGTTCACGGACCCGCTGGTGGAGTGCAAGGCGTGTCAAAACCGCTTTAGGCCAGACAAGGTGATGGTACGTGAAGTGACCACCGAAGGCAAGGGCCACATTGGCTATGTGACCGGATATACTCAAGAAGAATTGCAAAAAAAGCGGAATGTTCTGTTGAAGGATATTCCACCTATGGATATTTTTGAAGTCTCACCTCCGAGGCCATTCCAGGAGTTCTTAAACGACACAAGCAAGATCCCTTGCCCTTTCTGTGAGGAAGTAGGTCAGTTTACAGAGCCACGGCAGTTCAACCTCATGTTCGAGACGCACGTTGGGCCTGTGGAGGACAGCGCCAGCCAGGTGTGGCTGCGGCCGGAGACGGCCCAGGGGATCTTCGTAAACTTCGAGAACGTGCAGACGACGACGCGGAAGAAACTGCCCTTCGGCATCGCCCAGATAGGCAAGGCCTTCCGAAACGAGATAACGGTGGGAAATTTCATCTTCCGCACTCGCGAGTTCGAGCAGATGGAGATGGAGTTCTTCGTAAAGCCAGGGACGGACGACGAGTGGTACAAACGCTGGATAGAAGAGCGGTATCAGTGGTATCTGAGCCTGGGTATTCGCAAGGAGAATCTGCGCATCCGTGAACACGACAAGGCGGAGCTGGCCCACTACGCCAAGGCGACGTCGGACATCGAGTACCGGTTTCCGTGGGGGTGGGACGAGCTAGAGGGGATCGCCAATCGCACGGACTTCGACTTGAGGGCCCACGCTGAACACAGCGGGAAGGACTTGAAATACTTCGACCAGGATGAGAACGGCCATTATTATCCCTACGTCATCGAGCCGTCGGGGGGCGTGGACAGGTCGGTGCTGGCCTTTCTGCTGGACGCCTACACAGAGGAGATGGCACCGACGGCAACGGAGGGCAAGGAGGACAAGCGGGTGGTGATGAGGCTGGACAGGTCGCTGGCGCCGGTGAAGGTGGCGGTGCTGCCGCTGAGTCGCAACGAGAGGCTGGTGCCCCTGGCGAGGAAGGTGTACGAACTGACCCGTGGCCACGGCTGGATGGTGCAGTACGACGACACCCAGAGCATCGGGCGTCGGTATCGCAGGCAGGACGAGGCCGGGGCACCACTGTGCGTCACGGTGGATTTCGACTCGCTGGAGGACAAGGCGGTCACCATACGAGACCGGGACACGATGGCCCAGGACCGTGTGCCGATTGACGCGTTAGTAGAAGAATTGAGGGAGCGGCTGGGGTGACGTTAGACTTTGGTCTGAAGCAAATCCAAGAGTCGGTAAGGCAACGAAAAGTTCTGTTCAGTAATCACGTAAACAATGAGATGCTGGACGAAGATATATCACCCAAGGAAATACGAGAGGCGATTCTTAGTGGTACAATTATCGAGGACTATCCTAAGCACCGTCGGGGTTCTTGTTGCCTAATTTATGGCAGAACAAAGGAAGGACGCAATCTTCACGTAGTTGTAACGAAAGGTAAAGCTCCCTTAATAGTCATTACTGCATATGAACCAATGCTCCCGTATTGGACATCACCAACAAAAAGAGGCCGATGACAATGAAATGTGATCTATGTGGTGGAGAATACAAAGAGAAGAGGATTTCCCAAAGTTATAACCGCTTTAGCAAAACTGTGGTGGTAGAGAACATACCAGCTCTGGTATGTGACCGATGTGGAGATATCCTTTTATCAGAAGAAACTGTTGAGGCCATTCAAGACGCGCTGAAAAAGGAACCTCAGGGTTCTGTCCCCTTGTATCGGCTTGTTAGCTAAACGGCGCCACGCTTCTCAGTTCTCACCATCCTGGAGCACCACTGTGTGTCACGGTGGACTTCGACTCGCTGGAGGACAAGGCAGTCACTATACGAGATCGGGACACGATGGTCCAGGACCGTATGCCGATTGACGCATTGGTGGAGGAGTTGGGGGAGCGGTTGGGGTAGTAAGGGGTTAGACCTCCTTTCTTGACCCATCTGAGTTAAAGAGAGCAAGTCAATATCACGCCTTTTGGCCTATCTTTTTATGCAAGGCCAGTCTAAACTGTCCAGCGTAATCTAGTGGCCGATCTAACCATGAAACGCTTGACTAGAGGCAGCATTGACGTCTATCTCCTATCGCTGGGTAATTGCGTCCCTGTCGTTTTTAGCGTTGTTCGCTTCTATGGGGACGAGAGCTTCCTTTGGAGCTTACGTTCTCTCGTGGGAGGAGAGCTTTGGGGCCAGCCGTGGCGAGGTAAGCTTCATCTCTTCTTTGAGCTTCATCGTTTTCGGCTTGGGTATGGTGGTGGGAGGCCAGCTGGCAGACCGATTTGGCACGCGGAAAGTAGTAGTAACCAGCTTTGTTCTATCTGGCATCAGCTTGTTGGCCTCATCACTGGCAACTTCCCTCTGGCATATGATCATCCTCTACGGCGTCATTGTTTCTCTGGGGTCCTCGGGCACCTCTCCTGTAACGTTGTCTCCTGGGGTGATGAAGTGGTTCAGCGATCGGCGAGGCCTGGCATTAGGATTCAGCAACAGTGGTATAGCAGTCGGCCAGATGGCGCTGGTGCCGTTGAGCATATATCTAATCAGAGCATTCGACTGGCAAACCTCCCTTCAAATCTTCGGCTTGGCCTATCTAGCGCTACTAGCGCCTGTCTTCTGGTTCCTGTATCGCGACAACCTACCTGCTGCTAAATCGCCGGACGATGAAAAGAATGGTGTAACGGTTGAACCCGTCCAGGAATCAGCGTCCAATAGCGCAACTCAGCTTGATGCCAGTCCAAAACCCAGAGAAAGTCTGGTAGCTGTCATGTGGCTTCTTGTAACCTGGATGATTATAGCCCCGTATTTTGTCTGCGGTTTCACAGATATCGGACTATTCAACACACACTTCATTCCACTATCGGAAGGACGCGGATTCTCGTCCGAAATCATAGTTTTTGCCATTACCCTTAGCAGCATAGCCACTCTAGGAGGGGCAGTGGTCACGGGCTACCTAACGGACACCATGCGCCTGACAACCCTGCTGAGCCTGACGTATGCATTGCGGGGCGGTAGCCTGGTGCTGCTTTTGTTCGCGAATAGTCCTAGCCTGCTGCTGATCTTCGGCATGCTTCATGGGATAACGACGGTGGCTACCATCGCTCCCACGACTACACTGTGCGCAAGGGTTTACGGATACCACAGAGTGGGCAGCGTTTTTGGGGTGATGTCACTGTTTCATCAGTTCGGGGCAGCCGCTGGCTCCTTTATTCCGGGTCTGCTCTTTGATCTGACGGCAAGCTACAATGTGGCCTTGATTCTGTCTGCCTCTATGTTAGCGATGGGTTCGGTTATCACCTGGATGGTTGTGGAAGGGAGAAGGCATACCACCACACCATAAGAGCTGTGGCACGAAGGGGGTTGGCCCAGGGTGAGTGGTGGTTGGGTAAACGGTACGATAGATTCCTCGTCTCTCTACAAGTCAGGGTTCTCGGAATGATAGGGCAAATGGGCTAGGGGTGAGCGGAATAGCACCCCCTCTCTGACTCTGGTCTGTTGGACACAGGGAACAGGGTTGTCTGAGGTACGGCCATGTGGACAGAGACTGCCACCTTGGAAGAGTACAGGCTGATCGTGGATACCAACTTGACCAGTGTATTCCTCTTGACCCAGCGCGTAGGAAAAGAGATGCTAGCTCGGGGGTGGGGACGTTCCAACAGACCCTTCCCCGTCTCCACCTCTCCTAGGATGGAGTATAGTATTGCCATCCGTGGTGGGCCTGTCGAGCCGCGCAGCCAGAAGAACCGCTAGGAACCACTAATGTCTGACATGACCGACAAAGCAGCAGAAGAGAATCGCAGGGCGTGGAACTCATTCCGTCGCCAACTGGACAAGGGCAGGGTAAACATACGCCCAGATTCAGCAGCCGCCATCTTGGCAGGCAGGCGGTTCCTTTATCCCGAGAACTTGCCTGAATTAATGAATAAAGCTAATACTACCAGTGGCTATGGAGCAGCACATTAAGCATCTCCAAGAATGAGGCTCAAGCCCAGCGCCATATATCGCGGATGGCTGGTGATAGCCGCTGCTTTTCTATCCACCGCCTTTGTGGTCGGGGGCACTCAGTGGTCCTTTGGTGTCTTCGTTCAGCCTCTGGAAGCGGAGTTTGGTTGGACAAGAACCCAGATTAATGTTGCTCTTTCCTTATCCGCCATTTCCGGCCTCATTGCGCCCATAGCGGGCCGCATTATGGACCGCATCGGCGTGCGGCCCATAATGATGGCCTCCCTAAGTATGTTGGTGGCCTCGTTTCTGTTAAGACCCTTCATGACCGAGCTATGGCACTGGTATGCCCTGAACGCCCTGATGTTTGCAGGCTTTGCGGGAGCAACTTCCCTGGTTGCAGGTAAGTTGGTGGCACTGTGGTTTCACAGGTCCACAGGCCGGGTACTCGGATTAACCTCTATCGGCAATAACTTCGGCGCCTTCACTATGCCGCTGCTGGCGGGATTGCTGGTTGGTGTAGCCAGTTGGGAGTGGACTTATACCGTCTTCGGGATTATCGGTGTTTCAGTATTGACAATAGTTTTCCTAGTAGTCAGAGACAGTCCCGAACACATAGCGAGAGCGCAGGCCAGGTCATCGCATGTTGCAAATGAGCCTCCATGGGACAGGAGAGACTTTGACCGGCATGCAGGCGGGTTGAGAGGCCTTACGGTACAGCAGGCCCTCAGGTCACGCGACTTCTATGCCCTTGCCCTGGGATTCCTGGCGGGCATGTTTACCTTCAGCACCGTAGTAACTCAACTCGTGCCTCACCTGGAAAACGAAGGGTTTTCTGCAGGGCGAGCCGTCCTAATTCTGAGCATGATTCCGATTTTCGGTATACTCGGCAAGCTGATTATCGGCTACCTGTCCGATAGGCTACCCGTCCGATACATTCTTGTCCTCTGTCTGGCTGTCCACTCTCTGTCGATGACAATACTCGTGATGTCGCCCGCATCGTCCTTGATCTGGCTCTTTGTTCCTGTGTATGGCTTATCTCAAGCTGGGATAGGCATGCTAGCGCCCCTGATGATCCAGAGGTCCTTCGGTCTCAAATCTTACGGGAGCATACTGGGCTTGATACACATGGTGCAGATGGCCGCCTTCCTGATAGGGCCAGTCATGGCCGGAGCGATATTCGACGCTACGGAAAGTTACAGGCCAACCTTTGTTGTATTGGGCGCAATATTCATGATAGGGGCGTTAGCGGTGACTCAGGTGCGGGCTCCAAGCGAGACGCCGCCAATGGGACAGGGAATTAGGTCACGTCCGCCGGATGAGGTGTGATGGGAAAGACCCTTCAAAAAGAGGCTTTACCTGTAGGAGGCTAGAATTTCCTTTATGTTCAACCTGCTCACTTTATCTGACGTTCCCTAACATAGAGGCAGAGTGTGATTTGTACCCCGTGTCCAACAGCCCCTCCCCCATGAATGGGGCGAGAATAAGGGGCCTCCCCAGATTCTTCTACCAACGAGGTGGGGTTCTCGGGATCATACATGCCCTTGGCAGGGCACCGAAGTGGATGAAAATGGAGTCGCCCAGATGCTTCGTCGGCGAGAGGCATTTTGCAGCGGTTGGGTTTAACCGACTCCTCCTTCGGTCGCACGTCGCCATAGCTTTAGCGACGGAGCGGGGACGGAGTCCCGCCTATGGCGGCTTCGCCTGCGGCAAGCCTATGGCGACCGAAGGACGCAGTCCTCAGCATGGCACCCCCCCAACCCACGACTCCTCGAAATGACAGGGTGGGCCCAGTATGAGCAGGATAGCACCCCCTCTCTGACTCTCCCCCATTAAAGGGGGTGAGAACAAGGGGCCTCCCCAGATTCTTCGACCGACGAGTTGGGAGAAGAATGACAGAAGGGGTGGGGCGGTTATAGGAAGAGGGGAGCGAAGACCAGGGCGACTATTGACATCAGCTTCAGGAGGATGTTCAGGGACGGCCCAGAGGTGTCCTTGAAGGGGTCGCCGACGGTATCGCCAACGACGGCAGCCTTGTGGGCATCGGAGCCCTTGCCGCCGTAGTTCCCCAACTCGATATATTTCTTAGCGTTGTCCCAGGAGCCTCCGGCATTGGCCATTGTGATTGCCAGCAGAAAGCCCGCGGCAATAGCGCCTATCAGCAAGCCGCCCAGTGCCTGAGGCCCAAGAATAAATCCCACAATCAAGGGAGCGACGATTGCCAAAATCCCTGGAAGAACCATCTCTCTAATGGCTCCCTTGGCGCTTATGTCCACGGCTCGGGTGTAGTCGGGTTTGGCGGTACCCTCCATGAGGCCCTTTATCTCTCTGAACTGTCGTCTCACCTCTTCCACCATGTTATAGGCTGCTCGCCCGACGGCCTGCATGGTAAGGGCCGAAAACAGGAATGGCATCAGCGCCCCTATGAAGAGGCCCAGTAGCACATCCGTAGTCTGGAGGTTAAACACGCTGATCCCCACTGCCTGGGAGTAGGCGGCCATCAGGGCAAGGGAGGTAAGCACAGCAGACCCTATAGCGAAGCCTTTGCCAGTGGCGGCGGTTGTATTACCTAGAGAGTCCAGAGCGTCGGTGCGCTCTCGCACCTTGGGGTCCAAGTGGGCCTGCTCGGCGATGCCGCCAGCGTTGTCGGCTACGGGGCCGTAGGCGTCGGTGGCTAGGGTAATTCCAAGGGTAGACAGCATCCCCACAGCAGCCAATGCGACGCCGTAAACACCAGCCAGCCAGCTAGCTAGCCATATACCAACCACAACAGCGACAAGGGGTATCAAGGTGCTCAGCATACCAAGACTAAACCCTCCAATGATAACCGTGCCAGCACCCGTCTGGGCCTGTTTGGACAGCCACTTGGTAGGCCTGGATTCGTAGGAGGTGAAATACTCCGTAGCTGTGCCTATGGTCTGGCCAACCACAAGTCCCACCACGACGACCCAGAAGAGCTTGAAGTCCAACCCCAGGGCCGCTATGGCTAGTCCTGAACCTAGAAGGACCAGACCGCTAGCGGAGAAGATCCCGATGCGAAGCGCCCATAGCAAGCGCCCCATGGTGGCCTCCTCACCGCTACGGACTAAAAAGGTGCCCAATATGGAAGAGAATATGCCAATGCCAGCAATGAGCATAGGTAGGAGGAAGAGGCCGTGGTTGAAATTGGCCGTGGAATCGCTGATGTCGCCCAGAGCAAAGAAGCCCGCGCCAACGGCGGCCAGGGCCAGAGCGGCAATAATGGAACCGACATAGGACTCGAAGAGGTCGGCTCCCATACCTGCTACATCGCCGACGTTGTCGCCCACGTTATCGGCGATAGTGGCGGGATTGCGAGGATCGTCCTCGGGGATGCCCTTCTCGACCTTACCTACTATGTCTGCGCCGACGTCGGCTGCCTTGGTGAAGATGCCTCCGCCTACGCGGGCGAACAGTGCTATGGACGAAGCACCGAAGCCGAAGCCAGCCACGATGTTGGGATCTTTGAATATCCACCAGAGTATCGCTATTCCAAGGATACCGATGCCAACCACGGTTATGCCCATGACGGAGCCACTCTTAAAAGCCACCCTCAAGGCGCGATTCAGGCCGTGCATTGCACCGGCAACGGTTCTGGTGTTGGCCCTAATGGCGATGCTCATGCCGATAAATCCGGCCAGCGCAGAACCGATAGCGCCGGCCAGGTAGGATATGGCCGTCGACGGCACCGAGCGGCTGGTTCCTGCCTTGCCGGTGACATCGAAATCGACTAACAGCGCAAGAATGATAAACACCGCGACCACAAAGAAGGCAAGGAACCTGTATTCTCGGCTCAGGAAGGCGATAGCCCCCTCTTGGATGGCCTTGCCAATTTCCTTGATAGCCTCGTTGCCTTGGTCTTGTCGCAGTATGTTGATGACGAGGCCCAATGCGAAGAGCATGGCAACGCCCCCTGCGACGATGGAGATGTAGATAGGCGTCATAAAAGGATACCTCCGAAAAATAGCCTCCCCATAGGAGTAGAAGGGAAGGCCCTCTAACAAGTCACATTTGCCACGTGCAAATTTATACTAGAACGGACTCGGCGTCAAGGTAGAAGGCGGGGTATGGACATCTTATTATAGGGCGCTCATTCGCAGTATTTTCGCTTCAGTTGAAGAGTTTTGCTTCTTTAGGGCAAGGATGACTTCATTACCACCCTGGAGCACCGACAAACCTGCGAAGGTTAAGTGTAGCAGCATAGCCACCTCATTCCTCCTGGTTCGTCTCGAAGGCCGTCAGCTTCTGCTCCAGGCTCCGCTGTCTCAGGGCCAGGGTCAGGTCGCCGCGAGTACGCTCCAGGACGCCTCTCACCATATCCGTTGTCCGACGCAGCCCTCTGGTAATAGCGTCCGGAAAGTCAATGGTCACCAGGAGTGAGTAGACGTCGTCCATCACCGTAAGCAGGTCCTCGCATCTGGAGGTGTCATCATGCCTCAGAGAATCGAGGATGTAGCGCCTCAACTCGCCTACTGCCTCTCCGAGGCCATTGAGGTATGGGGCGTACCCCACACTCAGCTCTTGTGGGCCTGGCAAAGGACTGCCCTCTGCAAAGGCCAGGGTAGCAGAGGCCTCCGCATACTCCTTCTGAGCATCCTCCAGAAACCCCGCAAAGTAGATGTTGGGGTGGCCCTGGAGGGCCTGTTCTGCCTCCTTTAGAAGACCCCTGGCTCCACTCAACAGCTTGCGCGCCACATCAAACTCGCCCCTATGGGTGGCTCGTATGGAGTTGGCTGAGTGCTGAATGATCTTTCGGGACAGGGGCAGCGCCGCTTCTCTGGCAGCCTGTTTCTGAGAGAAGGCACTCCGAACTTCCGATTCTAGGTTGTTTAAGGTCTTTCTTACGCTGCTTGCGATCTGACGATTTGCTGTTTGACTCAATTTTCATCCCTTTCTAATTTTGGGAAATGCCTCTCCGCTCTTTCGGCTGGGCTCAGGGCAAGCCACAGGCTCATACTTCGACAAGCTCAGTATGAGCGGCGTTTGAGGGCTACTGTTTCTCTATCTTATCGAGCAGCCTTTTGGCAGCTTCCTCCGGGTCATTGGCCAGGGTCACGGCGCTGATTACGCAGACTGCGTCGGCGCCGGCTCTCACGACCTCTTCTACGTTGGTCTCGTTTATTCCTCCAATTGCCACCACAGGAACGGTAGTCGACTTCTTGACCCTTTGCAAAGTCTCGATGCCAGCGGGGCGGGTATTACTTTTCGTGGAGGTAGGGTAGATACTGCCGACGGCAATATAGTCGGCGCCATTGGACTGGGACTCGAGGGCCTCCTGGACAAGGGCGTTAGAGGTGCCGACTATCTGCGTCGGACTGAGTATTCGGCGGGCCTCCCCTATTGGGAGGTCATGCTGCCCCAGGTGAAGGCCATGAGAGCCACAGGCCAAGGCCAAGTCGGAGTGATCGTTTACGATGAAGACGGCGCTGTGCTTCTCGCACAACACTTGGATCTCCCGGGCCTGTGGCAAGACGTCACCTTTGTCCTGGCCCTTGCTCCTTAGCTGCACAACAGAAGCGCCTCCCTTGAGGACGGCCTCGGTCACCTGAATCACTGGCCTTCCACTGGTCTGCTCCGAGTCAACAATTACGTAGAGCCCCTTTATCTTGGAGCTGCGCTCTTTCCTTATCTCACCGGAGACTCGCTGTTCTATCCTGGAGAAAACCCGCTGCGCCTGCTGCTTCCAGGCATCCTCCAAGGGAGAATCAATACCATCCATGTCCTCAAGGGTTCTAATGGACTGCTGTACTACGCGTAGAGCGTCTAAGGCAAGGATCATGGGGCTCTTGGAGATGTTTTTGTAGGAGACCCTGTCTATCTCTTTGCTCCTATCCTGAATTGAGGAGGAACCTCGTAGCATGCGGATATCGGAGTAGAGTCCCAGAGGAGTGGTGACGAAGGCTTCCAGAAGGCTAAGGCCCTCATCGATGGCCTTCAGTTGAGCTTCTATATATGAATGCATGATTCTCCTATAAGTCCAGGTCTTTCGGCATCTCGCCCTCCCGAGCCGACGCAATGGTCTCCTTGACCGAGTCCGGCACATCGATGCCATACTTCTCGAAGGTCTCCTCCACGCGGCGTCCGACGTTTTGGGGGTCTTTGTAGTAGTCCATGCTATCGCCGAAGGGCGAGGAGCCTCGGTTCTCTTCGCTACGGCTTTGCTCCGAGCGATGGTAGGCAAAGGACGACATGGCCCTCTCCATATCTTTGCTGTTGCAGTAGGAACAGACCGCCTCTATCTGAGCGGAAACGGACCTGGCAAAGACTGTGGACCTTTTGCCACATGTACGGCACTTGTACTCGTAAATTGGCATCTTGCGCCCTTAAGGTCGTTGCTTGTCTTCGCCTGGTAGAAGACCAAGCGAAGGACGCTATTCGTCGGCTGCCAGGTCGGCGGGTGTCACGCCGGCATCCATCATAGTCTCGAGATCGGACGAAGATGAGCCAAAGTCCACACCCATCTCCTTTCGTATGCGTTTTGTCATTTCCATCACGCTCTTGGGGTCGTTTTCGTCGAAGTCGCTCAACGTCTCGAAGGAGGACAGCTTGTCGAAGTCCTCCATAAAGGGCTTGATGACGGCCACCTTAGATATCATGCGCTCCACATTCTCGCTGCTGCAGTGGGAACAGGAGTGAGGCCGGGTGTCTGAGAAGCTGCGCAGAAACTGGGACGATATTCTACAGCAGTCCTGGCACCTGTATTCATATATGGGCAAAGCGTTATCCTCAGGGTTGTATCTGTGGTAATAAATTGTAGCACAAAGCTCACGCAGGGGTAAGCTTAAGCACTATCTACTATTTTCACTATGACGTGTTCGCATAGGACTCAGCAGGGGGTTCCAAGAGCACGCCCCACTCGGATATGCGGGCGGGGGCTACTCAAAGCGAGGTCTCGCCTAATGGCTTTTTCGGCTAGCCGCTAGCTACCACTGCACAAACATCGGCATGACGGATATGAAATCATTATATTGGGTCATCTCGAAAGCCCTATAGTAGCGCATTCATCTTGACACTTCAGCCGCCTTCTCGACTGGCCGATCAGAGATAGGCGCAGCCTATCCCGCATGCGTCCCATCGGCGTCGTAGACGTACACCTTATCGTCGATGATGTCCAACACGTAGAAGTAAGCTCCATCCCAGGCTATGCCAAAGGGGTAGGTGTTGCCGGTGGCGAGGTCGAAGTCGCGGTCTGACTGGTAGTTCCCATCGGCGTCGTAGACGTACACCTTATCGAACAAGTTGTCCGTCACATAGAAGTAAGCTCCATTCCAGGCTATGCCCCAGGGGTAGGTGTTGCCGGTGGCGAGGTCGAAGTCGCGGTCTGACTGGTAGTTCCCATCGGCGTCGTAGACGTACACCTTATCGTCGACGACGTCCACCACGTAGAAGTAAGCTCCATCCCAGGCTATGCCAAAGGGGTAGGTGTTGCCGGTGGCGAGGTCGAAGTCGCGAGCGGCCCTTCGCCACGTCCCACTGACCTTGGTCCAAGAATGGGCTGCCTTCCATGTCCCCGCCACCTTCACCTTGGCGGCCGCCGTCTGCCATGCCCCCGCTGCCTTGACCTTGATCGGCATCGCTAGTACTCCAGCCACACGTCGCCGTCGCCACCGTCCGAGCTGGTGGGGGCCGAGTCGCTCACCGTAACCCGCCTATACCCCAACGAGGCCAGGACAGCAGGTGTGATCACCCCGGTGGCATCGGTCCCGTCCCCTGCATCCGTGGCTAGCCTGACAACCCCGCGCTCCGTGGCGGAGGCATTGGGGGGCGACGTATTCAGTGGCTTCCAATGGGACTCGCCGCTGTCGGTAACCGGATCGACGTTGGTGGAGTCCTGGACGCTTACGTACAGCAGGGCATCGCCGCCCGTTACCAGCGCCGGATGCTCGTATGAGATCGAGGAGTCCCACTCAAGCCCTGCGCCGTGGACGTTCACCTCGACTCCCAGGGCGGTCACTTCCCGGTGAAGCTCGTTGAAGTGCTCCCGCTTGGGCAGCGACCCGCCGGGCTGGGAGTGGCTGATGTCCCAGCCAATAGAGCGGTCTATCCCACCGTCCTCCGGGTCCTCAACGTCCCCTGTGGCTGCCCACTTACTGATTTTTAGTGCGTCCGGGTCTCTTGCCATGACTACTCACTCCTGAAGCTAATGTCGTCCCAATAAAGCACGTGCGGGGCCGAACGGTCGGTGACTCTCAAAGCCAGCCGAATGTCCTGACAAGCGGCGGAGATAGTCGTCGTGGCTTCGAGATATTCCCAGGAGTCATAGGCGGTCGGGTTCTCCGATCTCGTATTCTCCCATGTGGTGGCGCCCTCTGAATCCACCTCGCCGCACATTAGCTCTAGCTCCACATCGGAGAGGAGCAGGTCGCTCGCGGGGACGTAGACCCACGCCGAGAAGGTGATTTGGGTCATAGGCAGTAGGTCGGCGTATGCGACGTTGAAGCCAATGAAGACGCTTGCCGAATCGGAAGCGCCCTGTGCAACCGTGATCTTCCAACTGTGGTTGCCGGAGTGGGCCTGCTCGTCGCTCCGTTCGTACTCGCTAACGTTGGTATGGCTAGAAGTATGGCCCGCCACGACCGGCGGCTCGTCTCCCTCACAGTCTCCACCGACCACGTACTCCCACACGACCCTAGACAGCTCGACACCCGCCGGAGAAGGCAACCCCCCAGCGATATCGAGTGCCTCCAGGAGGCTCCGGGAGTCGAGGCCCTGGTACGCTCCCTGGACCTCCGCCGTCATGTCGCCGCCGTCCCTATAGCTCACCCCAGGGAACACATGCCCCACCGCATCGCTAAGACGCTCCACCGTACCGTCCGCAAGCAGCGCCTCCGCCCGCATCATAAGCAGCTTCCGGTAGAACTCGTCTCCCACCGGCACCCTGGGCGACAACGCCTCAACCACCGTGGCGAACGGACCCTGGTCGAAGCCGACGCCACCTGAGCCGTGGAAACCAAAAGAGGCAAAGTTGGCGATGTCCGTCGCCGGACGCGGAAGCATCAGCCGTTCTCCAATACAGTCCATCCAGAAACCTTCAGCGGTGTCAATGCGGAGGCGTTCCTCCATCTCCCCCAACGGCCTGACCAGGTGGTCGTCCATCACTCCTTGAAGCGCATCCACCAGGGCACGCATACGCGGAGCCTGTTGCCACTGCTGGCCTGCTGGTCCAGCAGTGGCGTGAACGTCGATCCTCTTGGCCAGGTCGCTCATGATGCCAACACCGTGATGGTGATGTCTTCGGGGATAACCGTCAGCCGCTCGGTCAACTCGATGTCGTCCTGACTGGTGACGGAGCCCTGGACCGTATCGACGGTATCCAGCCCCAGCTCGTCAGCCGTATCGCCAGTCACCGCGCCGGACACCACAATGGGGTTGCCGTCGGCATCCAGGGGAATGGTGATGACGAACCCTCCATCCACATAGGCCACCTCTACCTGGTCCAGGTCTGTCTCGGAGGCTCCCCGCAGCGCGCCCTTGACTACCGTGGCCACGTCGTCGTAGCTCGCCACGGCGCCGAAGTCCAGACCGGATGCAGTCGCACCGTGCAGCGTGATCGTGCCGCTCCTGATGGCATCCGCACCGTTGACGATGGTTGCGGTGTCCAATCCCAACTCGTCGGCGTTGTCCCCTGTGAAAGCGGTACTTGCCGTGGTGGCTGCCCCATCGGAGTCCAGGGGCAACGTCACCACGAACGCCGCGCCGTCGTGGGTGACCTCCACATTGTCCAGGTCCGTGGAGCTGGTAGCCCGGAGCGCGGTCTGAAGCGTGGAAGCCACGTCGTCGAGGTCATTATCGGAGGAGAAGTCGAGGCCGGTCACAGTCTGGCCCAGGAAGGTCACGGTACCGGCGGTGATGGCCTGGAGGGTCGCCAGAGTACTGTGATTCTCCCCGGTCAGCACGGTGGACCTACCGCGGAACGTATCCAGGGACGCCACCGTGCCTGTGCCTCTGAGCAACGTGCCAGCCTTGCGCCCGACACCGAGGTTCACGGTGTGTCCCGGCACCAACAGCACGTCGGCAAGGAGCCGCTGTGCTGTCAGGCGCTCCCCAAGGGCCAGCCCTATCACATGGTCTACCACCCGCATGACGATCCGGCTCGTGCCGTCCGAAGGAAAGCCTGCCATCAGCGTCAGGGCCAGCTTGACTTTGATTGGGACTGGAGTGACACGGGACAGTCGAATGGGCACGCTCCAGCCTCCGGCATGGGGCACGTCAACGCTGATCTCTCCGCTGGTGCCCGTTCCTACTGGCTTTGACCGGGCTATCGCCGCTGCGACAGCTTCGTCCGTGCCACCGTCTACAACCAGGCAGATCGAGTAAGCGCCAATGGTCTTGCCCTGCTCGGTCACCTCGGCGGCGGTGGCGTTCTCACGGATTAGTGCATCGGTTACACCCTCGACGCTAAGCACTGCGGCCAGTATCGCCTCAGCCGAGCCCCTGGCGTTCCTGGCCACGAGCCTTCCGTACCTGGCCCGGTACTCGTCGTCCGTCTCTCCTTCCAGGCGCGGGATACCCAAGAGAGACCCCAGATCGTCGAGTTGGACTCCCAGCGCCCTGCTGCGCGACATGCCGTTGCCCACCGTAACCAGCGCCTCGTCCGCCTCCGTCAGCGTCAAGGCCAGGGTTCCAACCAACTGGCCCGCTGGCGTCTCCGGGGCCAGATCAATGTCCTGGCCCAACGCAGACCGGAACGCCGCCTCCAGCGCGTCTATGTAGCCCTGGAGCGTCGTGGGCTCTATTCCCTGCGCCGTCACCCGTGCCATTACAACACCTCCGCGACCGTCACCTGGCCGTCGACCGTACTAACGCGGAGCTCCAGCGACAGTCTCCGGGTGAGGGGATCAAGGACGGCTCGAACGACAGCTACATCCGTAACGTCCTCTACGCCGAGCACTTCGGCGGCAATGAGCTGTGCGGCGAGTTCAGGACTACTGTTGTCAGCGAACAGGCCATCGAAGTACGGGATGCCCTGGTCCGAGTCAAGAAACCACTCGCTCAAGGTAAAG
This sequence comes from Dehalococcoidia bacterium, assembly GCA_965249025.1. Lineage (GTDB taxonomy): Bacteria > Chloroflexota > Dehalococcoidia > Lucifugimonadales > CAYTFF01. The sequence goes on from OZ252215.1 coordinate 1,529,864, forward strand.
CGTAGATGCTGAATTACCCGCTGCCTGGTGGCTTCAAGGCCATCCACTACAGCGAATCCGTCAAGGAGATCGTCCACGGCTGAGATGGTGCGCATCACACTACGCTCCTCGGCGCTTCGCCGGTACCAGGCCGCCTGAACGTCACGTCCTGCGCCTCTATAGCGAGCGTCCCGGTCGTCTTGATGTGAATCCCGTCCGCCTCAATGGCGATATGGTGTTCCGGTTCGTCCGTACCAAACCCAGGAATGGCGATGGCGTCCTTCTCGCTGAAGAACCCGATTATGTCCGGGGCGGCCACGTCAAGCCTCTTCTTCCAATTCGCCAAACCCCGTTGGGAGTAGACCAGCAGCACAGCGTCCCCAGGCTCCAGAGGAAAGGTGAAGGCCGATCTGCCTCCCGACGGGAACAATACGGGGACGTTGTGGATGGCCTCTCGCTCGATCTCCTCTTTCTTAGTGGTCACCACCCTGAGCGCTCCCTTCACCACCGCCCGTCGGGTCTCCGCGTCGTAGGACTCCACTATCCCAGGCATACAGGTGTACAGGTCCTTGAGGGACTGGCGGATTGCAAAGCGAATGGACTGGGCCATGTTCGCGTAGTCGGTGTCTCGGTTCATGCTGGTCATGGCCTATACCCATGAGGTGTCATATGTGTTACCATTGCGACATGATAGAGGTTCGGGAGTACCTCGACGAAAGAGGCCGCAGCGCCTTCGCTCGTTGGTTCAACCGCCTTGACGCAGGAGCTGCCACCAGGGTCACGATAGCTCTTGCCCGAATGGAGGCTGGCAACCTCTCCAACGTCAAGGGCGTGGGCAGAGGTATTCTCGAATACCGCATAGACACGGGCCCTGGATATAGAGTCTACTTCGGAAGAGATGGCGAAACTCTGATCATCCTTCTTGGAGGTAGCACCAAGCGGCGGCAGCGTCGGGACATCGAACTTGCCCAGCAGCTCTGGCGCGATTATAGGAGCCGCAGAGGCTAGAGGGGGTACGTAGCAATGGCATTGACACGAGACTTCAAAGAGACAGTCCAAGAACGGGTCCGACGCGATCCAGACTTCAGGGCGGAGCTCCTCAAAGCTGCCGTCGAATGTCTTCTCGCCGGAGACGTTGAGACCGGCAAGTCGGTACTGAGAGATTACGTCAACGCTACAATCGGGTTCACGGAGTTGGGCACTCTGACGGGGAAATCTCCCAAGAGCCTCATGCGCATGTTCGGACCCACAGGCAATCCCCAGGCACGCAACCTGCTGGAGGTGATCAACCAGGTCCAGCGATACGAAGGGGTCCGGCTTGAGGTGACAGCCGTTCGCTAGTGGAGACATTGTGTAGTTCATGCTCGTCATTGCACCACCAAAGCCCCGGCAGATGCGCTGGTCACGGCCTGCATCGGAGGATCGGCCCTCGCTCCCTCGATCTCCGTCACGAACTCCCCGCCCCAGTTGTCTCCCCTGTGGACAATGGTCTTGACACTGAACCAGCCATCCACGGCCTCGCTGCTGACTTCAACCAACTGGCTCAGCTCGATGGAGCCGTTCAGCGCCATCTTCGCCCCCAACCCTTCGTCCTCGGTGACGGACGGAGTGCCAATAAGCCCCGTCGCATGGCTGAGAAGGAACGTGCCTCGCTCCGGCTCGTCGTCCCTGTGGGTGAAGTGCATGGCCCCGCCTACCTGATAAGCGGTAACCTTGTGGGGTTCCAGGAGCTCCTTGAGCGCCGACTTCGCTGAGCCGTTGTAGATGAAACCTTCCTCAAGCTCCTCGTCGGGAACGGCGTGGTCAGATTCGATGCGTAGGCCCATAGCGTCCACTACCCGGCGCACAAGGTCACGCAGCCTGACAGGTCCCACGAGGCTGATGGAGACCAGTGCGCCGGTCGTCGCCGAGTCGGAACGGCCAAGCACGATGGTCGTCACGCGGTCTACCCCGGTGCGTTCATGGAGGACGCGCCGAGTCTCTCCCTCGAACAGCGGTTCTGAGTTGGCAATATCCCCGTACCCAGCCCTCACCCGGACGATCTGCCTCGGCTCCGCGATGTGGGAGGCGGACCGCTTGCCCAGGTTCCATATCTTCACTGTGGAGGGCGACGAAGACGATTGGTCGTCTATGTGCAGGTCAAAGGTGATACGCAGCTCCTCGACGATGAGCACAGAGCGATTCTCGTTCTCGATCTCGACGCTTATCTGCCGTAGGTACTGCCTCATGCTCATACCGCCCACCTCACCTGCCCGACTTCGGACGGCGCAAGGTAGGCCAGCCCGTGGGTCTGCCCCCACGCCTCTCGGCCTATCGGCTCCCCATAGCGCTCCAAGGGAATGACCACCAGGTCCCCGACGAAGCCAGGAGCCTCAATCAACCTCCGGGCCGTCGTTACCTGACGCCCCAGCGCGATCGGCTCCTCTCCCCTGGTGTACAGCGACAGGTACCACGCTTCGGAGAGCGGCTGCCACCAGGCCCGGAGGATGACCGGCTGATTGCCCAGCGTCACCCGCATTCGCTGCCGTGGGTCCGTTGTCAGCGGTATCGCTTGCATTAGCCGATCCTAAAGAATCTACCTACGGATTTGAAAACACCGGCTATCCGATCACCGATTGAGGGACCATCCTCTGAGTCCTCTGGCTCTTGCAGATCGTTGATCTCCCTAACCACAGGCCCTGCATGAATAGGATGCAGCGAGGGCGCCTCGACCCTGCCCCCATCAACCTCCTCCGACCTATCCTCGGCAGGGCCTATCCGCACTGGGGGAGGCCGCTGGCCCCGCTCCAGGGCGCGGAACTGCACCTCCTCAAGCTCCATCTCGAAGCGGAGCGCTCGTCCCGTGGTTCTATCAACCGGAGCCTTGAGCGACGTAATCAGCATCGACGGGTAGACGTCCAGCAGCGTGACCACCAGGAACGGCTCCCTCGATTCGATCAACCGGGTGAGCTGAAGCCACGCATCACTGCCGCGAGACGGGTTGCCCCGCCTCCCTTCAGGAGCCAGCAGGTCCGAGACCCAGCCCGCCAGCTTCAGCGTGCGCGGCTGTACAACCGCGTGGTCCACGAGCGACCCGCCCGTCTCGACGGGATACGAGGTCTTGCTGATCCTGACGGCGTGCTCTTCAGAGATGAACCCGTCAGCGATGGAGGCAAGAGGCTGTGCGTACCTGGACAGGACGCTCGACAGCGCACGACTCCCGGGGAAGAGCACGAAACCTTGGCCCTGTAGGATATAGGTTGCCATCAGCGCTCCACCGGCCCGTCGTGGTCGTAGGCGACGTTCCGAATCTGGTCCTGGATCGCTTCGCCTAGCTCCTGGGCGATCCCCTTAGCGTCCGTCGCCTGGGTCTGTATCACGATGGGCTCATTTATGTTGATGTTTACCGTCCAGTTGGTCACCGAGGACCTGTACATCTGGCCGTAGCCAGGCGGCGCTTGCGGCAATGCGGCGGGGCCAAGCCGGAACCCTTGGAGCATCTAAGCGAGGACGCTGGAAGCCCCTTGGGGCAGCACCATCTCGCCGCCGTGGATAATGGCGGGCACCGGGCCTACCCAGCGGTCCGGGAACGACCCCTCCTTCGGCCCCCGTAAACACTTTGCCCACCTTGCCTGCAATCCACGTGAATACCTCAAGTGCAGCCCCAAGACCTGGCACGTCCCTTATGGCATCTGCGATCATTCCGGGGATGTCCTTTACGATGGCAAGCACCCTGCCGGGCAGCTCGCGCACAAAGTCGATGATCGCCTCGATCCAGCCCCGCATGGTGTCGTTGACACGAGACCAGATGCCTCCGACGATCTCGACGATCCTGCTCCAGTTCTTGGCGATCAACAGCGGGACGGCGATGAACGGCGCGACGACTGCCAACGCGGCCAGGGCGTAGTTGCCGAAACGGTCGAAGAAGTCCCTAACGACTCTCTTCACGGTGTCCCAATGCTTGACCAGCAGCACGAGAGCGGCGATCAGGGCCACGATGGCCAGCACTATCAGACCGACGGGATTGGCGAGCATGGCCACCGTCGTCGCCCAAACCCCAGCCGCAAACGCAGCAAGGGCCGGAACAGCGGCCGTCCATATGGAGGCTGCGAAGGCCGCGACGCCAGCGATGCCGGCGACGATTGCACGGCCTGCGAAGCGCAACATCGTCAGGCTCGCCATCGCCAGCCGTCTGCCCAGTGCTCTCAGCGCCCCGATGGTCGATGCCCAGATGGTCGCGGCGAATCGGCTTAGAGCCGGGATTACATTGGTGCGTATAGCAGTTTTGAATCTCCCAAACGCTTCCGTTCCGCTGGTCCACAACCTCACAGCAAATTTCCGCACCGCGATTGCCGCAAGCCTCAGAGACAGGATGAAGTTGGAGTTCCAGAGAGTGGCAATCATTTGGGGGATTTTCAGGGTGGTCAGCGCAAAGGCATAGCCCCTGACCGCCAAAGCCGTCCCGAATAGAACTCCTGATAACACCACAAGGCCTCCGCCCAGTATTGCGACTCCTTGGGCTGCTATACGCGCGAACCGATTGTTCGATTCAAAGAGTCCACTAACCCAACTCAGCGTGGCACTGAGCGGGCCGAACAAGGTTTCCACAAGCGGTGCTATCGCACCGCCGATGTTGATCATCGCGACTTCAACGTGGCTTTTCAGCAGATCGAACTTCGCAGCCAGCGATTGTAGTTGCTTTTCCGCAACCAACTGGGTTGTACCGGTTGCATTCCGCAGTGCGGCCTCATACTCCCGTATAGCGTCGCTGGTTCCCATCAAGGTAACTAGCGACGATAAGGACCGTTCCTGGAAACCGAGGGTGGTAAGCGCGACGCGTCTCTGTTCGTCTGACAGCCCGGCTAGGTGGTCTTCGAGATCGCCTATGATCTCGCCTAGATTGGCCATCTCGCCGCTTGCGTCGAACACAGTGACGCCCGCTTGATCGAAGGCGCTCCGGTTATCTAGAGCCGATTTTTGAAGGTCGCGTAGCACGATATTGAGCTGTTCACCGGCCCGCTGCCCCTTTTCCCCTTGGTCAGCGTAGGCTGCCAGTACAGCAACGCCTTCCTCCACGTCCTTGCCAAGGTCCCGGAGCGCCGCACCTGCCCTATTTGTCAACGCTTCCGAGAACTGCTGGACGGTCGCATTCGCTTGTCTGTTCGCTTGGACGAGCGTATCCGACACACGGACCATGTTCTGCATATTGACAGTCACATCGTCCTTGACGGTTAGGCCCAGGGCCGATTGAGCATCGGTCAGCAAGTCAGTGGCTTGGGCCATGTCGAACATGCCCGCTTGTGCGAATTGCGCTACCAGTGGCAACGCTTCGATAGACTGCTTGGCGTCGAGGCCAGCCGAGGCCAGGAAAAAGTAGGACGCAGCGGTGTCCTTGGCACTGAAACGCGTCGTGAGGGCAACGTCTTTGGCCGCTTTCACCATGTCTTTACGCATGGCATCCGAGACGTCCTCCATAATGGCCAGCGATTGGGTCAGAGCATCATCAAACCAGGCAAAGCTCTTGAGGGATAGGCCACTAAATGCAGTGATGGCCCCGCCCGCAAGTCCGAACTTGCGACCCATAGCATTTAGATTGGTCGAGAACTGCTTGAGTCGTTGATTGACGTTATCAAGAGCCTTCGTGTCGCCCTTGAAAACGATCTCAGCTACGAGCGTATCAAGAATGGTTGCCAAAATTCACTCCCCGATTCAAGAACCGCACATCGCTAGCCCATCGGATTTCACTTGGTATATGTTGATTTTTGCTCCCGTGGCCGGATTGTCTCGCCAGATCCAGTCCAGAGCGCGAACGTTGCGGTAGCGACTTCTCAAATAAGTGTCAGAGTATCCAGTCAGGGCATACCGTTTGCCATCGTGTTCCACCCAGACCACGTCATCTTCACAACGCAGTTCAACCTCGCTGACCGTAAAGGGCCAAGCACTTCCATAATCTTCTGATGTGATTGTATTACCGCCACCACCACACGCTGCTATCACTCCCACCACCAGGACGATAAGCCCCAGCATGGCTACCTGGATGTGTCTCTTCATGGTGTACCTCCTATTCTTCGTCCTCGACGACCTGCATACTACGCGCAGCGGCCTGGAGCTTCAGGTCGAAGTCTTCGAGCCTCTGCTTAACCCTATCGAGCGCCTGGGCGTCGGCCCTGAATTCCAGCATGGTAAGCAACTGGTCAATTACGGTCTTCTGCTTGGTCATGGGTGCGTCGTCTCCTCTTCAATCCACCAGGCTTACACGTTCCCTCTGACAACTCCGACGATATTGCCTTCCCTTTTGAAGGTGTAGCCTTCCTGTTCAAGGGAGAGCGTATCGGCGTGGATGCGAATTGTGGGAGGCCAGTTTCCTCCCGCTGGCGCCAACTGGATGCAATAGACGCGCATGGCCTCTTGTTCAATCGTGGGATTCATGCAAACATCCTCCTATCGCTGCTTGAGTCTTTGGCGGTCTTCTGCTTAGTCATGGTGTGCCTCCTAAGAATTGTATTGACAAATATCTTTATTGTCTGTACAATATAGCTGTGTCATATGAGTGGGACGAAGCGAAGAACCGGGCCAACATTGCGAAGGGGCGTCCCAGCTTCGCCGCCATCGAGGACTTCGAGTGGGATACCGCGCTTATTCAACCGGACCCCAGGCACGGTGAGATGCGATACACGGCTATTGGATACATTGGGCAACGTCTCCACTTCGTTGTTTACACCAGGCGGGGAGATGCCCGCCGAATCATCAGCCTGCGCAAGGCGAGCCCAAAGGAGATGAGAGGCCATGCCAAAGCTTAAGCCTGGAACCATCTGGCCCACAGAGGAAGAAGAGGCTGAGATACAACGGCAGATCGCCGAGGACCCGGACGACTTCGAGAAGGACGCAGAGTGGTTCAAGAGAGCCCAGCCTGCCATTGCGGTTGATCCTGAGTTGGTACACGAGTGGCGGCGTACCCGTGGCAAGCAGAAGGCCCCCACCAAAGCGAAGGTTACGTTACGTATTGATGCCGACATAGCCGACCACTTCCGAGACAGTGGCCCGGGTTGGCAGACGCGGCTCAACAACGCCTTGCGGAAGGCTATTTTCTCCTGATTCATCTGCCTCCTCATGGTGCGCCTCCTAAGATTAGTTGTGGGCCTTCTTCCTTGACAGAGTGTAAACCATAGTATACAATAAGGTCATGCTCACGATAGTCCAGACCGCCACCTTCAGGGCCTGGCTCAACGGCCTCAGAGACAGGCGGGCCGCTGGTCGCATCCGCGCCCGGATGCGCCGAATGGCTGGTGGCAATTTGGGCGACGTGAAGCCGGTCGGAAGCGGCGTGTTCGAGGCCAGACTTTTCCACAGGCCGGGGTATCGCCTCTACTTTATCCGCGAAGGCAACGCAGTGATCGTCCTTCTGTGTGGTGGCGACAAGGGCAATCAAGACCGGGACATTGAGCGTGCTATTGAGATGGCGAAAGAGAGGGAATAGACGATGGCAAAGGGAGATAGGATTTGGGACCCTGCGGAGGACATCCAGAATGAAGAAGACGCGCGCTACTATCTGGAAGGCTGCATTGAGGAAGACCCTGGGGATGGCAGTCTCATTCGGGCGGCACTGGGGGATATTGCCCGCGCTCAGAACATGACCCAACTGGCCAAGGCGGCGAGCATAACTCGCATGGGTTTGTACAAGGCGCTGTCCCCAGACGGAAATCCCTCCTTCGCCACGGTGCTTCGCATAGCGCGTGCGCTGGGCGTTGACTGGCGACTGAACGTGGAGGACGTGACAGTTAGCGAGCACGCTCATACCTCCTGACCCTATCGAACGCCTCAGCGTCGGCCCTGAAGACGAGCAGGGCTATCAGTTCGTCTAGGATGGTCTTCTGCTTGGTCATGGTGTGCCTCCTCGTTATTTCGCAATGAGCTTCTCAAGGCCAGCCTGTCGTAGGCAGTCCTCTAGCCGTTCCTTATTGGCAAGCGCCTTGTGCCATGCACCTATATGGTCGCGTATGTTGTCGAAGGAGACGGATGTGGAAGGGACGGAACGTCTGTCTCTAATGATGGTAGCGGTCAAATCAGACTCTGTCACCTCAATGCCGGACCGGTAGTCCCCCAGCGCGATGCCTAGATGTGTAAGGTCTTCCCCGACCCTATGGAGAATCGACCTCTGCGTCGCTATGAGTCGTTCGTTCTCTTCGTACTCGACGACGAGGGAGCCTATGGCTGCGTTTCGCTCTTCGTCAGTCATTTCCAACCTCCCTTCACTACTTAAGTGAACCTCCTAAGAATTGTGTTACTCGCTATCCGATTCTACAGCACCGCTACTCTTTGGCTTTGGCCGAGGGGGTGGCGGTGGCGGCCATTTGGGGATAGGTGGTGGGCCTTCATGCTCCTTGTGACATCCGAAGAGCTTCTTTAACCACTTCATTCCTGCTAGCCCTCCGTCTCCACAGCAGCGCCGTCCAGCTCGAACCGGAGACTGATATTCGAGTCTGGTCGATCAGACAGGTTCCGCATCATGAGAAGCAGTTCGTCGAGTTCCGTCCTGCGGCTATCCCGCTCATCCCAGCGGGCATAGCACAAGGGGCAAGATGTGGGCAGCCGCCAATGGCGTCCATCGAATCGCTGCACGACTTCCCCCTGGCACTTGGAACACTGGAATCGGACACTCACCAGGTCCTCCAGGCTAAACACGATACGGGTTTCCTTGGTCATGTCTCCTCCTAACTAAACGCTAATGCCAATACCCCCGCTGTCTTTGAACACGGCATCTACCGCATCGGCTGCTTCCTTCATCACTTTCTGAGCCCTGGCGATGTAGTCTGCTTCCGTCCATACTCCCGATGGCTGTGGTGCCTCAGGAATGATTCGCGAGGCCAGTTCCCAAGCGATCTCCAGCTTCCGTATCTTGTAGTCCCATGCACTCATAGTTCCCTCCCATTTCTTCTCCCTGACCTTCTTCTCTGCGTGGGCGTGGGCACGCCACTCCCGTCCCAGTCCACCACCTCCAGGTTCTCAATGTAGCTAGATGACCTCGTAGTACAGTCTATCAAACTCGAAGGTGAACGTCTTTTCAGCCGTCTCGTCCATGAGCGTTCCCATCGGAGCGCTGGTCATAACGCCGTGCATAAGCCTCAGAACATGGCCTAGCTTGGCATCCTCGACGGTGCCTTCCCAGTTCACGATTCCGCCACCGATTATCACCTTCATCTGCTGCTGGAAGAGGGCCAGCGATGGGGCGCCAGGTCTGAAAACAAGGCACACGGCTCCACCGTACTCGCCGGTGGCAGAAGCCGCCATATCCCCGGAGGCTCCCCTGCGGACAGTGGCAAGCTCAACAGTATCGGGAATATCGAGTGCGCTGAGTCCCAGCACTACGTGACCGTTTAGGGTAACGCTCAGGGTTTCTGCCGGGATTATCATATTGCTCCTCCTGCACTTTCTTCCTACCTATTCTTCTCCTTAGACTTTCGCTCCGCCTCCGCATAGGAACGATGCTCGTTCTCGATTCGGGCGACCAATATCTCATGCAAGTCCATCGCTTCATCCAGGCTCAAAGTGGCTTTCAAGTCCAGGTATTCAGCCAGCTCAGCGTCTATGAGAGCGCCGAAGAAGGGCTTTATTCCGAGGGGGCGGACGGGCTCGAAACCAGGGGAGCGTCTCTCAACCTGGAGACGAGGGCGTCTAAGGACGGCGTAAAATTTACGGCTGCACTCCGCACCAGCACTTCGTAGATAGCGATGGGCTCCAGGCCGTCGAAGGCCATCTCCTCGGCCCCAGCTAGCTGCTGGGGAGTGGGAACCCGCGTGTTGGAGAAAGCCACCTTCTCGAATAGCTTCTGACGCACCTGCCGTACAAACGCAGGGTCCAGCGACAACACGATCTTGAGGAAGGCTGCTATCGACCTGTCGTCCTCCTTCAACACTTCTGTGGGCAGGGACAGAGCCTGGGACTTGCCCAGCTCGTGCCTGATCGCCTCCAGGAGGTCGAAGGCTGCCATCGCCGGCAGCTTGGACACAGCAAATCGTGTGCCGCCGATCTCGAACTCGGTCTTTGTAAGGTCGCCGCCTATTCCGTTAAGCGTTACCATCTAGTTTCCCCCTTGCGGCTCTAGCAGCGGCAAGTCTGCGAAGTTCACCTTGGTGAAGTTGGGGATGATCTGCTCGAACTCCCACGTGAAGGTGGGATTGCCCGCCTCACCCTTGCCCATCGTGTACCACAAAGGGCCAGAGACGAGGACGCCCCGACTGAGCGTAACGCTGGCGCCGGTCTTGCCGTGTATTACGCTACCGTCCCAGATCACTTCGGCCTTATCCACCAGAATCCGCGTCACCTGAATCATGAAGAACGGCACCGAGGGGGAGTTGGGCATCAGCTTGAGCGTCACCGGGCCGCCCTTGTCTCCTGTGCTGAATGCCGCCATCTTTCCGGTCGCGCCGCGCCGAACGCTGGCGAACTCGAATGCGTCCGGCAGTGTGAGGGCGTCCGTGTCCTCAGACCAGCCCTTTATGGTTTGCTCACCCTCCACGGCATGGCCGTTGAGAATAACCGTTACGTCTTGCAACGAGAAAAACATTGTTCTTCCTCCTATCCAGTAAATACCAGCCCGATGGTTACGTAGTGCATGGCTCCGCTGCCCTTCAACCATACCCGGATCGTCGGGCTCCTGCGAGCGTCACGGTCTATCTGTAGCTGATCTGCTATGGAGCCTATTGCCACCAGATACCCCGTTGGCAGGAAACCATCGAAGGCCGGGTTGTTCGAGGCCAGCCGTATGTCGTTGGCGACCGGCTCGGACACTCGGCCCGGAGCGATGCCGCCGTTCCTGCGGCCCGCCTCACACACCCGCTCGATGGCTGCCTCTATGCTGGCCAGTCCCTCGGCTGTCTGCGGCACCCTAGTTGGGTGTTGCCTGAGCAGGGTGTACACCTCGCTCTGCATAGCCTTGGTGATCCAGTCCAGCCAGTACCGCACGTCGATCCAGTCCCCGGCTTGCGTCCATCCCTCGGCGAAGATGGCATCCGGGCCGAAGCGGGTGTAGTACCCGACCCACTTCCGGTCCAGCTCCTTCTTCTGAGCAGTCGTTACGATGTCCGAGACGGTCCTAGGCAGGCTCTTGAACTTGGGGGTGATTAGTGTGTCCTCTCCATCGAAGTTCACGCTGGAGAGCCTCCCGGCCAGCGACAGAGCCTTGTTGTCCCTGGTTCTAGACCAGACCAGGAAGGTTCTCTCCTGCTCCAGGGCAGATAGCTGCGCCGCCAGGCTGGTGGATTCGTTAGGCGTCAGGACACCCTCGTCCACCACATCCAGCGCCAGCATATGAGTCTTAGCCTGTACCCATCGCGACAGGGCGAGTAGGTCTGAACCAAGTCTGATCCCCGAATCTACCGTCACGAAGTACCAGCCATCGTCCAGCCCGCTGATGGCGTCCATTGCGCCCTCGATGGTCTCGGCGGCTTGACCCTGGGCGATGCCGCCCCCCGATGCGCTATCCAGTCCAAGGGCCGAAGCTGCCTCCTGAGCGGAGTCCACCATGAAGGCGTTGATGGGATAGGGATCGTCAGTGTTGGGGTCGAATCCGAGCCGCACTCGGAAGAATCCCGCAGGGTCATATTCCACCGACGCGCTGCGCAAATCGGTCCTTGCTGCCGCCCTCACCGCTCTGAGGGAGGTCTGTAGCGTGCTAGCCACGTCGTCGTAAGAGGCAGCGCCGGTGAAGTCTACGGGGATGGAGGAGCCATGCCAGGTGAGGGAGCCTGCTCCTATACCGTCCACTCCGGCGGTGATATCTACCGTATCCAGGCCCAACTCGTCTGCTGTGTCGCCCGTAAAGGCTTCAGTAACCTCAGTGGCAGCGCCGCTGGAGTGCAGTGACAAGGCCACCACAAACCCTTCGTCGACGTAGGCCACCTCCACCTCAGCGAGGCTGGTGGCGGACGTTGCCCTGAGCGCCGCCTGGAGCGTGGAGGCCACGCCGTCGAGGTCCGTTACATCCGAGAAGTCCAGGCCGGTCAACGTCTGGCTCAGGAAGGTAACGGTCCCGGACACGATGGCGTCCACACCGTTGACGATGGTTGCGGTGTCCAAGCCCAGCTCGTCGGCGGTGTCCCCAGTAAACGCCGCGCTTGCAGTGGGCACAACCCCGGTACTGCTGTCCAAGGGGATTGTCACGACGAACACCCCGCCTTGATAGGCCACCTCAACGGAAGCCAGGGCCGTCACAGATGCAGCGCGGAGAGCATCCTGGAGCACGGAGGCCACGTCGTCGTAGTCCGTGACGGCGGAGAAGTCCAGACTGGAGAAGGTCTCATCCAGGAGCGTAACGCTGCCGGACACGATGGCGTCCACACCGTCCACTATGGTTGCAGTGTCGAGACCCAGCTCGTCGGACTCGCTCCCAGTAAACGCCGCGCTGACACTGGTTGCCGCCCCGTTGCTGTCCAGAGGCAGCGTCACGACGAACGCCGAGGCGGCGCTGTCGTAGGCGACTTCCACGTTGTCCAGGTCTGTGGAGCTGGTTGCCCTAAGCGCCGTCTGAAGCACGGAGGCCACATCGTCGTAGTCGGTCACGTCGGAGAAATCCAGGCCCGTCAAGGATTGGCTGAGGAACGTAACGCTGCCGGACACGATGGCGTCCACACCATTGACGATGGTTGCGGTGTCCAAGCCCAGCTCGTCGGACTCGCTCCCAGTAAACGCCGCGCTGACACTGGTTGCCGCCCCGTTGCTGTCCAGAGGCAGCGTCACGACGAACGCCGAGGCGGCGCTGTCGTAGGCGACTTCCACGTTGTCCAGGTCTGTGGAGCTGGTTGCCCTAAGCGCCGTCTGAAGCACGGAGGCCACATCGTCGTAGTCGGTCACGTCGGAGAAATCCAGGCCCGTCAAGGATTGGCTGAGGAACGTAACGCTGCCGGACACGATGGCGTCCACACCATTGACGATGGTTGCGGTGTCCAGGCCCAGCTCGTCGGCGTCATCGCCGGTGAAGGCGGCGCTTGCAGTGGGCACAACCCCGCTGCTGTCTAGAGGCAGAGTCACGACGAACGCCGAGGCGGCGCTGTCGTAGGCGACTTCCACGTTGTCCAGGTCTGTGGAGCTGGTTGCCCTAAGCGCCGTCTGAAGCACGGAGGCCACATCGTCGTAGTCGGTCACGTCGGAGAAATCCAGGCCGGTCAACGTCTGGCTCAGGAAGGTAACGCTCCCGGACACGATGGCGTCCACACCGTCCACTATGGTTGCAGTGTCGAGACCCAGCTCGTCGGACTCGCTCCCAGTAAACGCCGCGCTGACACTGGTTGCCGCCCCGTTGCTGTCTAGAGGCAGAGTCACGACGAACGCCGAGGCGGCGCTGTCGTAGGCGACTTCCACGTTGTCCAGGTCTGTGGAGCTGGTTGCCCTAAGCGCCGTCTGAAGCACGGAGGCCACATCGTCGTAGTCGGTCACGTCGGAGAAATCCAGGCCCGTCAAGGATTGGCTGAGGAACGTAACGCTGCCGGACACGATGGCGTCCACTCCGTTGACGATGGTTGCGGTATCCAAGCCCAGCTCGTCGGCGTCATCGCCGGTGAAGGCGGCGCTTGCAGTGGGCACAACCCCGCTGCTGTCTAGAGGCAGAGTCACGACGAACGCCGAGGCGGCGCTGTCGTAGTCGACCTCTACGTTGTCCAGGTCTGTGGAGCTGGTGGCTCTGAGCGCGGTCTGAAGCGTGGAGGCCACATCGTCGTAGTCGGTGTCCGAGGAGAAATCTAGTCCGGTGACCGTCTGGCCCAGGAAGGTGACGGTCCCGCTGGTGATGCCCTGAAGCGTCGTCAGGGACGCCACCGTCCCCGCGCCGGTGACTACGGTGGCGCGTCCATGGAAGTTGACCAAATCAGCCACCGTCCCCGCGCCGGTCAGCACCGTGGCGCGTCCATGGAAGTTGACCAGATCAGCAACCGTCCCCGTGCCGGTCAGGACCGTGGCGCGTCCGTGGAATGTCTCTAAAGACGCCGGGCTGCCCCCTATCAGCACGGTGGCCCTACCGTGGAACGTATCCAGCGACGCCACAGTACCGCTGCCCCTGACCACGGTGGGGCTGCCTGTTATCTGCTCCAAAGCTCTGGGGCTGCCCCCGGTCAGCCTAGCCGACTCCCTCGTGTTGATCCAGCGGCCTATCACCAGGTTCCGGGGATAGGGAACCTGAGAGAAGTAGACCTGGGCGGCTTGGTAGGGACCGGAGCCCGGTGTGAACGTCCGAGCCACCTCGTCCATGCTGGCAAAGACCCCTACCCTGCCCGCACCGGCTTCTAGGGTGGGGTCGGTGGTGAGCAACAGCGATCTCCCGAACTCTCTACCCCCAGCGCCACGGGGCGTTATCTGCGCCTTTACCTCTACGATGTCCTGTATTCCAAGAGTCATTGTCTAAACCTCCACTGTAATGGTCTCGGTGCTACCACCTGCCCCGACCTCAATGGGAGCGGATTTCAGGCGGCCAACCGTCTTGTCGATCCTCTGCGTGTAGCCCACGTCGATGTCCAGCCCGGCTCGCTCCTCCCAGGCCCCAGACACCACGTCGTCGAGCTGCCGAACGTCCGATACACGCAACACCGTCAGATCGGCCTGTTGCGCCTGGGCCGCCCCTTCCGGTGACCAGACCCACACCGAGAAGCGCCTGGCTACATCCCTGGCACCTTCCCGGAACCACTGGACGGAGTACCTCCCTCGAACCGTCGCCACCGTCGGAGCGTTCAGGTCTGCCTCGCCTGAAGCAAGGCTCATCACGGTTGCCGGTATCCCCTCGATGGACTGGTGAATCAGCACCAGCGACGCGAACAGACCGTCTGGCGCAATGCCTCCTTGATTCCCTGGTCGAACCCGGCGAGGCTCAAGCTCGGACCCTTGGGCCACCAGTGCACGCACGGCCCTCTCCACCTCCTGTGTAGTCGGGGCGATCACTGGCCTTCCTCCCGAACACCCAGGACTTCAACGAAGCCCGGCCACTCCTCGATCTGATTCACCCGGTAGCGCGTGAACTTGTGCTCGATCACGTCACCCTCGGTGGCGTTGAGGCCGACCTTTACAGGCTTGACCTCTACGCCATCTATCCAGAAGATTCTGGACTCAGAAAGCCTCGTGCCCTCCGGCAGCACGTCTCGCATCTTTGCGGCGTCGGGCGGTGCACTAACGACGGTGATATCGGTCCGGGTCTCTTGCCCCGGCACCCACTCCCCGTACTCGTTGTCCGTTCCCGGCTCCTGCCGGATCAACGTAGCTGGCTCAAGGAATCTCTGGTTGGCAAAGAGCTTTCTCACTGTTCCACTTCCCAATCGACGGAGTTGCGAAGGGTACCTGTGTCCAAGAGCGGGTTGCTGCTACCCTTACGCCTCACGGTCTCAGGTGCATTCGGCGGCTCCTTCAGAGCGGTGATGCTATCTCGAATCTTTCCTTGAACATGCGCCCGCCCGTCCAGCGAGCTGTTCATCAACCACCATCTTCTCGGTTTCTATTCCTTTTGCGAGGATATTGGAGACCCCGCGCTCAGACTCAGCCAAGGCGTTGCGGAAGAAGGATCGTTCCGGGATGGTCTTCGTCCCAAACTCGTTCCAGGCTGCGACCGCAGCCACAGGGGTGCCATCCTCGTACCTGGCCGTCGAGAAGAATCCGACCTTGACGCCTGAGACGCCGCCCTTGCCAGCCTCCCGAAGCAGCCTTTGGAGCTTCTTGCCCCCACGCCGCTGAACCTTCACCGTCAGTTGGGCCATCGTTCAGCTCCTCTCGGCTTACCGCTCCAAAAACCCCTTAGCCTGGCCCATAATCCCTTGGGAGTCATCAGCCGATAGGCCAGCTCCAAGGCTGTCAGGGCTTCATCCTCAGTGGCGTAGCTGGTAACTGACATGGCCACGGCCAGGCCCTCGCTGTCCCTGACCAACCACCGATACCGATCCCGTTGTGACTTGCGTATTACGACTATCTGATCGCTCACAGTACCCCCAACATCTCCAGCAAGTTGGAGCCAATCACTTCGCCCAAAAGGACGAAGAGCACGACATCGCGCACCTTCAGACCCAAGGGCAGCTTCACTGATCTTTCCTCACCCGCATCTCCGTTCCCGGTCAGGCGGTGCGTGTGCAAGGCACCGCGTAGCTCATCCACCTTGTCGTCAATCGACTCGACCTTGTCCCGCAGCTCTCGGAGGTCCTGGGCTAACTGCTTGGTGAGCTCTAGGTAAGCGTTCGTGGACATTAGATTGGCACTCCCGTAGAGAGCTGCTTCAGAATGGCCTCCCGCTCCTTCCCGTAGTCGAGGTTCTGGGCGCTGTACGGACCCACGCTCTCCGACTGTAGCCCTGAGTATGGAAGGCCCAACTGGACCAGGCGGATGATGGCCATCTTCCGCTGCGCATCGTCGTCCACCGGAGTGAACTCCAACTCAACTCGCTCACCCCAACACCCGCGAGGATGGCTGCCGTCCGCCAGCCGTTGTAGCATCCTTCCGCCATACCAACTCCGATAGTCGTCGTCTGAGAGCACAACAGAGACGTTCCCGTCCGCCTCGGTCACCTTGGCTATCTCCTTGACCGCCCGATGCGGGAACAGTCTGAAGCTCCCTCCTCCGTGAACCGCGGTCGCTGGTCCGTCGATGCTGTGGGGACCGTAGCGACTGACCACCGCCTGGTCCGCATCGTCTATGAGCCTCTGAAGGTACTCATCGGCAGCCACGTTGGAGCCTAGGTGCTCCCGCACCTGATCGGCGGTAACCAAGCGCGGACGCGCTGGTCCAACAGTGACGGTCACCGTCGGGCTAGGCTCTGACACCATAGAAATCGACTCCTTCACCATCCACATCGGCATCGACGTAGATGTCCTTCAAGTCCATCCACCCCTCTGCTTCAAGGCTGATCGAGCCAGAGGCGGTAAGACCGCCGTTGGTCGTAGAGGCCACATCAGACCCGCCCACATACACCGGCTTGGTGTTGGAGGAGAGGGCGACGATCTGCACCCGCTTTACTCGCTTGGTGCTCGCTACCAGGGCTTCCGCCGTCCCCGCTGTGGTGACAAGCTTCTGTCCCGACAAGAGCACCGGCCCCTCGCTGTTGGCCATCTAGGATCTCCTAGTAGAGCGCCGCCGTCCGCCCTGCTGGGCGCGGTCCACGGCCTTCTCGGTAAAGTCTTCAGGCACGTCCGCAGGAGCCTCTGCGGGCTCGGGTTCCGGCGTCGGCAGCACCATCTCCATCTTGCCTGGGTGGGCCTGACAGACCTGCTGAGCTACGGAGTGGGGCACGTCCCTGACCTCCCCAGGAGCCCATATGACGTACGTCTTCCTCGCGTAATCGTAGTATCGGTGGGGAACTCCAGACCTGTTCCTTACCTCTGGCATCGTTACCTCCGTCTCCTCTAGCTCACCCCTGTGATGTTGTACTGGAGGGCTACAGCGGTGTCCGAGGCGTTGTCCATCCGGCCCTCGAAGGCAACCCTCATGCTGGCCACAAGAACGGTCTGCCTCTTCTGGATGTCTCGCTCGCTCTCGATCATCAGCTCCCGCTTGAACCCCAGTCGGTACATGTTCCGGTTCACCGCAAGCACCCGGCCCGTGTCCGCCACATTGCCGCCTGAGCTGACCTTCCCGTCGGTATCCGCCATAAGCATCTGCTCTGAGACGATGATGGGTATCCCCTCGATGTCACCTAGCTGGCCGGTCAGCAGCGTAGCGTTGGGTCCCAGCTTCTCTACCGTGCGGAAGTTCTCGATGGACAAAGCCCGGATATAGGTGTTGATGTCCATGACGAAGGCGCACTCGGAGGGACGAACGCCATACTTGCCCAGCTTGGCCCGTGCCTCATTGAACATGTCGTCCGAAACGGCAGCGCCATGGTCATTTCCCTGGTTGGTGCTGTCCACCAGGGGTATATGGATCAGCCCGTCGAAGACCAGGTAGTGGTCCAGGCCCGCGCTACCGGCCAGCGAATCCGCCGTGGCTCCGTCCGCGTTGATGTTGGTGCCGTCGTCGGAGATGTCTCCGTTGAGCGCCACATCGTCCAGGACCTCGGCTGCATTCCGTACCAAGGTCGCCCGTAGCTCCGGCAGTACCGCGATCACCGCGTCCTCGTCCAGGTCGTAGGACCACCCGATCATCGCCGCAAGCTCGGCGGACGTGAGGGTCTGCCTTCCCGTGCCCGGAGTGGACGAGCTGACCGCAAGATTGGACGTGCCCCTGTACTAGCTCACATCCCCAAAGTCATAGGGAATCCGGAACGGGTCCGTGGGCATCATGATGCTCCCAAAGAGGCTGACCACCGAGGTGGCCAGATGCACGTCCCGCCACATCTCGCTGGTCTCTCCGGTGAAGGTGAGCTCGTCGCCTGCGCCCGCTGTGCTCGCATCCAGGGCGCGTCCTATAGATTCGTACAGGTCCGCCCTCGCTCCCTCCAGGTTGCTCCGCCACTCGGCAGCCATTCGGGGGTCTATGGGTCTCCTTCCGTCAACCCCGCCGCGCTCGGCAATCCGCAGCACGGCGCGGGAGAGCATCAGGTCAAACTCGTCGAATCCCCGGTACTTGCCGGACAAAACTCTGGCCCCCTGGGTCGTGGACTCTGCCTGCCGAAGCAGGGCAGCCCGCTTGGAGGCCCGCATGGACTCGGTGAGCTGCGCCGAAAGGCGCTCCACCACCTCCTTGAGAGGGCCATGCTCCTTGTCCTTGAACTCCTCGATGAAGCTGCGAACGGCGGCTACCGTCTCCTTCAACTGATCCTTCGTCTCTGTGGTCATTCTACTTCTCCTCTATGATCCGCCTGATGGCGGCAAGTTCTTCTCCTACGGCTACCAGTTCGCCGTCCTCTTGCTCGTCCGATTCGGGAGCATCCGGGGGTTCCTCCTCCGTCGTGGATATCTTGGCGGCAAGCTCCCGAAGCTCCTCCTCCAGCGCGTCTATGCGATTCAAGATTAGGTCCACAGGCCGCAGTTCGGCAGACATCTCTTGAATTAGCTGGTTGAAGACCTCCCGCTTGGGTCCAGGCCCTGGGTCCTCAGTCACCGGATCGGTCGGCGGTTCGGCCTCGTCGTCCTCCGGCTCCGGTTCAAGCCCACGGAATATCTCTTCGGGAAGATTCAGGGCGCGGGCCGCTGCCCTCACCGAGTCGGGATCGGCTGGTACGGGCACCAGGCTCCACTCCAGAAGCTCCGCCTCCTCTATGCGCAGCCGCTCCACTTTCCCCTCCTCGTTCCGCACCTCAACGACTTTGGTGGGCAGGTAACGAATCGAGGCACTCCGTATGAATCCGTTGTTCCAGCCGTTCTCCACACGGGCCGCAAACTCGTCTTCGGAGTTGAACTCGAAGTCGGCCTCGATCCGACCCTGATCGTCATGGCCGATCTTGAGGGTCTTGGCTATGGGGATTCCGCCATAGGAGTCGTGGGACCACAGAACGACCGGGTTCTTTCGGTAGTTCTTGAAGCTGACGCCGCGAAGATTCAGTTCGTCTCCGTTGCGGCTTACCTCGTTGGCGGCGATGACCATCCGGTGGGGGCTCCCGTCCTCCGCCTGACGCGCCTCCGTGACAACCATCACCCGGCGCTGCTCGGTGTAAGCTGTGCTAACCATCAACACCTCCTCTTGAACGCAAAAAGCCCCGTACATTTAGAATGCACGGGGACGCAAGGGTCCGCGATGTGCGGGACCGCTAAGGGCCGCGATGTCTATTCAGTTGTACTAGAGCGTTATGCCGCTCTTTGAGTTAAGGCTACTACATATGGGGAGTGATGTCAAGTCCCCCACGACATGATGGGGCAGTTGGCCTATGCCATACACAGCAGGACCGCCTCCGTGTGGGGACGTTGCGCATCATGAATATTCACAGCCTCTTCGTATCCACATCTGCCAGAAATGCCCGTAACTGCTCAATCGCATCTGCATCCATCGTCGGGCCACTATCCCAGCAGCCAAACTTAGAACGATGGCCGAAGAAGTAGCGCAGCGCGACCCACAGCCGCTTGTACCAGGGATAGGGATTCAGATAGACGGACCAGTAGACTTCATCGAAATCGTCTCCTTTCTCAGGGTCGGCCTCGAAATGCATCAACCTCAGCGTGTGCTCATCGCTAGTGCAGGCACAGACGATGTGGTGGTTTCTTGGGTTGTTATAGGAATCCTGACTCATGTCACTCTCGCTATGCCGTAGGGGTACGTAGTCCCTTATCCGAGGCTAATGCGGGCGTGTGCGCCACATTCCCAACGTGCTCACTCACCAGCCGCCGGATACCGGCAAAGGCACCCTCGGGCGTGGAGTCCAAGAATGACAGTTCGGGATACTCCACGCATAGGCCGAGGTAGGCAGGCTCCTCGGTGGACCAGACCACGCGGTATGTGTACGCATCGGCCCGTGATGGCCCTGGAGCTTCGACTGGCTGCACCTTCAGCCGCAGCCGCAGGGCGCGGGCGATCTTCAGCAGTGTGTCCAATGTGGGGTTGCCATCACCCGTAAGGATGCGATAGATGCTGGCCCGGCCGATACCCGCCTCACGTGCTAGTGCGCTCATGCTCTCAGACCGGGCGATGTCGCCCAGCATGTCAAGCAGAACCTGTCCGTCTTCCTCTGACGCCGCCTCCAGATGGTAGGCCGCGTCCTCCACGGTCTGAATGTAGTCCGCCGCATCCCAGGGGGTGAACGTCTCCGGTCTATCCTGTTTCATTGTTTGGTCTCCCTTTTCCGTGCCCTAGCCATCTGTTTGGCCCGCTCGGTATCTCGCCGTTGGCTGCTCTTGTCGCCGCCGCATAGCAGGACGATGATAGTCTCGTCCTCGCGGACGTAATAGAGCCGATAGCCAGGGCCATAGTGGATACGCATCTCCGAGACACCCTCGCCGACTGACCGGACATCCCCAAGGAGACCGTTTGCCACCCGGCCCAACCGCCGGCTGATTCTGGCCGCCGCCCGCCGGTCACTCAGGCCCCTCAGCCACCGGTTAAACGTCTCGCTCCTGACTATCTCTATCACACTCCTAATGTCTCATATATGGAACAGTTTGTCAAGCGGCAGGCGTCGGCTTACAGCCTACCATCGGGTCCCTGCTGCAATGAGACTCCCACCTCGCGTACGTTCGCGGCCTTGCACCGCCTGCAACGCATCTCCCATGGCCTCGACAGCCGTATCGCCAGCACCCGGTTGCATCGCCAGCATCGGGGCTTAAAGTCCGTTTGAAGGGTTGTCGTCCGCTCAGCCATCGGCTTCCTCGATGACCGGGATGGCGACACAGCGGCAGAGTATGTCCGATCCAGGGTGCCCCACACCGGGCGGAGAGTCCCAGCTTTGACGGGTGCCGTTGAGGGCAACGTGAGTAGCCCTGACGCGCTCGTCCTCTGCGGTCCGCCAGGTGTACTCCTGTATCCCTAGCTGGCGGTGCCTCGCATGGGTCAACTGACCAACGGCCTTGCTGGTCTGGTCTCTGGTGATCCGGCGCAGGTTGCTGCCCGATACCTTGAACTCTCGGTTCAGCGCCTTCGAGAGCGCCTGCTGGTCAAAGGGCTGCTGCGCGAACGTCTCGCTCACCCGCTGGGACAGCGCCCCGTGGAACCGTTCAGGAATCGTCCGAATGAGCGAGATGTTCTCCTGACGCCATGCCGACATCAGCGGCTCGATGGCCGAGTCCAAGAGCATAGGCCGTATGTCTATCCCAAGCGCCGTCCTGAAGGTCTGAATGAGTCTTCGCCTGTGGTAGCTCGACACCCTGGTAGAGTGGGCCGCCACCTCTTCATTGACGAAACCACCCGTGCGCCAGCGACGAAACACCCCGTCGATGATCTCCAAGGCCAACGACGCGGCTGAAGCCTCGGACAGGCCAGAGCGAAGCTGGGCCATGAGCGGAGCAAGGACAAGTCTTCGCAGAGTCCTGTCATACACCCGCTCGTCCAGCCGTCTGGGTCCTACTCCGTTGACCTTCCGTGCCATCGACTATTCCATCTCCTCAAGCTCGCCAAAGATCGGGTCCCCGCTCAGAATGACGCGTCCCTCGTTCTCGTCGATGAGATTGCCCTGAACCGCGACGTTCACCGCCTCGGCCCGCAGCTTGGCCGCCGTCGCCTGGGCCACCTCCCTGTTCCAGCGGTCGGTGAGCGACTCCTGCATCTCCGCGATCTCCTCGGTGTCGAACCGCAGGATCACATCCCGGTAGGCCCTGGGCAGCATGGGGACGAACTGCTCCTGCATCTCTGAGGCCAGCAGGTCCCACTCCTGGGTCACCGTGTTGGCGTAGAAGTCCTTGATGGCCGCCTCACGATTGCTGAACGTGGGGTGCTGCGCTCCGGCCATCAGCTCCTCCGGCACGCCGAGGATGTCCGCCACGTGCTCCTTGGCTAGCTGTATGCCCTGGATGAACTCCATGTCCCTGTTCGATATCCCTAGGTTCTGAACACTGGCCGGAGCCTTTACAACGAAGGGACGCTGAGCATTGCCCACCCCGCTGTAGCGGTCCGCCAGACGCTCGTGGAACAGATCAACTTCTGCCGGCGTAGTCATCTCGCTGACGAAGAAGGCCAGGTTGCTCGCCAGGATGCCGTGCTTGAAGAGCTGGTGGTTGGACTCCAGCATGTCAAGCTGCATCTGTACCCAGCCACGCACCGCCTCCAGTGGAGACTGCCCCTTGAAGTGGTCCTGCGGGTTGAAGTAGCGGTCCCAGATCACCTCGTCGGGCAGCATGGCGAACTTGGAGCCCGTCGGATCGTGGACGTAGCCAGCGATAGTGCCGTCTTTCCCCACAACCACCTTCACCTTGTCGGGTCTGAGAGGCCATATCTCCCATGCCGCAGGGTCGGGGGAGCCGCCCTTGTTAATCCACCTGAACGATTGCCCCCACAGGCACAGATACGTCTCTACGGCACGCCACATGCGGCTACGGGTCCAGTCCTGATTCACCCGGTCAAGGAGCCCCTGCACAGGGTCGGCCTCACCCACCCACTCCAACTCATCGTCAGAGTCCAGGCGGTAGACCTTGAGCCGGGCGCGGGCAACGGCGTCAGACCTGAGCTTTATCGCCCTGTAGACCGGGACAGAGGTGCGGTAGTAGCCCTCCACGCCACCCGATTGTCTCTTGCCGAGGTTGTTCAGCCACTCCTCGATCTGCTTCGTGGCAAGCCCCACTCCACTGCTCACCTGGGACATGGCGGCGTAGGGTTCGTTGGCGCGCTGGACGCCGCCTCTGGGCCGTCTCCCCAGGCCCAACATGCCCCGCATCGCCAGCATCTGTCGTTCAAGTATCATCTCTCTGTTCCTCCCATACGCAGAAGCGCTGTGGCAACTTCGGGTTCCCGGAACCCGAAGTTGAATATCCACCTATACATAGAATCCGCCGATGCCTCCGGCCCTGCCCATGAACTGCGTGAGACAGCCGACGAAGGCGTCCACCTGGTCGTCATGGACTCCCTTGGGAAAGGCCGCGAGCTCCTCACGGAAAGCCTGAAGCCACGGGGCTCTCCTGGGGAGAGTCACCTTGCCGGCCTCAACGGTTCCGGTGACCCTGTTGGCCCGCAGCACCTTGTCCCCAATGGGCTTCACCGGCAGCACCGGCAGACGAGTCTCCCGCCGGAGGCTCTGCACCACCGACTGCCCGCTGGCCGCGTCCTCGATGAAGATAGCAGAGGGATTGTGCTCCTTGGCCTGAGCCTGCATAGCCCTTAGCAGGTCCGGGTACTCGACACGGTTTCGCCATACGTCCAACACCGCGTAGCCGTTGGGAGTCGTCGTCATGGTGCAGCAGACCGAGTAGTCGTTTTGTTGGCCAGTCTTGAAGGCCGTGTCCCAGAACTGGAACACCCGTTCTCCCTGCTCCACCTTTTCCTCGAAGACCCACCACTGGTCCCGGAAGACGCTGCCCCCCTGTCGGGACGGGCGCTGCTGGTAGAGCCCCGGCCATTCCTGGGGGCCGATGTCCACCCTGGCCGCTGCCAGGGCGGTGGCGTCGTAGCGTTCCGGCCATAGCGGAGCGTCTTCCTCTCGTCCCAGAGGGTCGCCGGGCTCGGCCAGTGCAGGGAGCCGTATGTGCTCCCATCGGTCGCTCGCTACCTCTCCCTCCAGGAACTCGTCGCTCAGCAGTCGGCCTATGAGGTCGTCTTCATGCCACCTAGTTGCGACGATGATGACGGAGCCCCCCGGCTCCAGCCTGGTGCGGGCTGTGGAGCGCCACCACTCCCACAGGTGGTTGCGCATCGTGATGCTGTCCGCCTCCTGCCGGTTCTTGATCGGGTCATCCAGAATCAGCAGGTCGAAGCCGTACCCCGTAAATGGGCCGCCGACGCCAGCGGTCATCATTCCGCCTCCCGCTGATAGCTGCCACTGCGAGGCCCTGTTCAGGTCGTCCCGAACACGAAGGCTCAAGAGCGCCTGGTTCTCTACCACCGAGTCCCTAGCCTTACGGCCCCAGGTTCCAGCGAAGTCGGCGGCGTAGCTGGCCAGGCCCACGTTCTTCCACGGCCAGTTGGCCAGAAACCATACCGGCGTCCAGTGGGACAGAAGCTCCGACTTCCCGTGCCTTGGAGGAAGGGACACAATGAGGCGCAGGGGTCTCCCGGCCAGGGACGACACCTTCCGCGAGATCAGGTCCAGGTGTGGAGTCCTGACCCATTGGCCCCTGGACCATCTAGCCGCTGTCGCCGCTGGGCTGGCTCTCCAGGCGTTGACTAAGAGCGTCCAGCGCGTCTCTCGTGTCAGGGTCGTTGAGAGCATCCAGTATCACCTTCATGTCTGTCTGTATCGGTCCGCCGTCCTTGCCGCTGTGCTCCAGCTTCTGCGGCGAGTCCAGCCCTAGCAGCTTGCACCGCCGGTCGATGCATTCCATCACCCCCCGGAGATATGCGGGGTTCCCCTGCTTGCCCTCGCGCCGTATAGCCGCTTGCTCAGTTACAGAACCGTCCCCATTGCCTCGACCCGATGTAGTGCGGGCCGAAGATTCGGTCGTGACCTGCTCTAGCGAGTCCTCCCACGCCTGCCAGTGAGTGCGTTCCAGCTCGTCCAGTTTCGCCAGCTCACGGGCCTTGTCCTCATCTAGGTTGCGGGACGTATCCTTCCGCCACCGGCGCTGTATCGCCTTCAGATCATAACCGACCATCTGGCGGGTCATATTAAGGCGCTCAGCTATAGCCTGCTGGGTCTTGCCCTGAAGGTACAGACTCGCAATCTCACGCCGGTCGTCTTCTATCTGAATGAGGGTGCGTTTATTAGCTGCCATGCAAAC
This sequence comes from Dehalococcoidia bacterium, assembly GCA_965249025.1. Lineage (GTDB taxonomy): Bacteria > Chloroflexota > Dehalococcoidia > Lucifugimonadales > CAYTFF01. Next base: position 1,555,006 of record OZ252215.1, read on the forward strand.
CCCTAGAGGCAAACCGCCTTCCCGCTCGTGTACTGCTTGTCCCACTCAATCAATGCCCCTCCCAGCAGCTCAGCGACCTGCGGGACTACTGCGTTGCCAAGGGCTTTGATTCGGTCCAGTTCGTTGGAAATCCCATCATATTCTCCATCGTTTCCACTATCTCCAAGGCAGAATAGCCCCTGGCGATCAGAATATCGGAAAGGTTCAGTTGATGCCCAGCCGTTAGGTATCGCCAGACGCCCCTCTTCGGAGCCTTGGATGACCGCCGTCGCAAGTGCAGATGTTCGCCGTCTAGAGGGGTAGGCAACAATCCATACGCGGTCCCGGACGTGTGGGGCGCCAACGTAGGCAGCCGGTATACAGTGCCATTCCGCATCGTACCGGACCTCGGCCAAGTCTTGGAGGACTTGCGCAAACCAGAGGCCACCTTCCCCAGCGAGAAGGTTCCGAACATTTTCCACGATCGCATACTGCGGTTGTATCTCGCCAATAAGCCGGTGGTACTCGGCCCAGAGTCCGGACCTTGCTGCTTCGATACCCTTATGCTTGCCCGACGTAGAGATGTCTTGGCAGGGGAAGCCCCCGCAGATGACTTCGACTTTGCCAATATCAGCCCCCTTGAGCATAGTTACGTCATTGTAGATTGGCACGTCTGGCCAATGCTGACGGAGGATTCCTTGACAGAACGGATCAATCTCGCAGAAAGCTACCGTTTCCATCCCCGCTCGTTCAAGCCCCAAACTGAATCCGCCGATACCGGAGAACAAGTCAAGAACCCGCCATCTATCCATCGGTGTACTCAGCCAAAATAGGTTCAATGCGCCGGATGATATCCCGCCGGAACTGACGAAGGACGCTGAATTGGATCATTACGAAGTCATCGCCGTCTTCGTCCGATACCTCTTCCTTATCGATGTCCATCGGTTCATAGCCTTCAATATCCAGCGGCTCCAGCAGGCTATGCATGTCTGCCAGTAGCGCAGTCATCCCCTCGTCGGCACGTGCCGCCAGCGAGTCCACCAGCGCCTGGAGCGCCTCGGCCTCCGTCTCGGCCATCGCCACTAAGGGGTCGAGTGTGGCGAGGACCTCGTCAGCCTCGGACTCGTCCAGGTCCACTACCAATACGGGAATCTCAGCGTCTGGAGTCAGGCCGGTCCGCAGGTGCCCGTCGATGAGCATCAGGCCGCCGGGCGTTTCGCGGGCGATCACGGCATCAACATAGCCCACACGATCCAGCATGGTGCGCAGCGCGTCCCGCTGGGCCTGGGGATGCCGCCGCCAGTTCTTCGGATGCGACAGCAGCTCCGACGCCTTGACCCGCCGAAGCTCCTTTACCCTATCTCTTAGCTGCATACCTTTGACTCCCTACCTATCCAGTCTAATGCTCCATCTTCTGGGTATGAAAGGATTGGGGACTATATACATTGCTAGCCACTGAGCGTCGCTTGGATTCTGGCTCGCACATTTCCTAGGTCTGCCAATTCATGCTCCCAGATGCGTAGCGGCCTCCACCCCATTTCCAGCAGCTTAGTGTTGTTGGCATCATCGCGTGCCTTGTTCTTCCCGACTTTGCCGTCCCAATACTCCTGGGACGATGCTGGCCTGCGATAGCAGTTTGGGCATCCATGCCAGAAACAGCCGTCCGCGAACACAGCCACCCGCTCCGAGTCAAAGGCGAAATCTGGTCGGCCTGGAAGGTCTGAGGCATGAAGCCTGAATCCTCTAATCCCAGACCCAATAAGGCAGGAGCGCAGCTTCGCCTCAGTGGAACGGTTGCCCTTGGAGCGAACCGATGCCATGATGCCTGAGCGTGTCTGGACACTGACCTTATCCATGCAACCTTACCCAGCCCTCATTGAATCTCACAGACGCCAAAACATCATCCACTGCCACGATGGGCACATTTGGGACGATTGAGAATCGCCTTGCCGACCCAGGCACTGACCTGTGGACGGTAAACTGCCCCCCTGAGAATTGCCAAGTGAAATGCCGCCGTCCATCCGAGCGACTGAAGCCCTCTAAGTTCCGCCATTGATTCAATCGCCATTGGTAATCCGTAGGTATGAATTGCTGAGCCTCTTCCTCGAATATCACGAACTCTCTTGTCTCCATATTCCGCACTAGGACGACAATCCTCAACTCATTGTACTCATCTAGGGCTTCATTGATGCGAGCGTTCCATATCGCCAATACGGCTCTCCCTGTGGCATTCAAGTCTGCGCGTAGGTCGGATATGCCTAGAGAATAATCAGGGGAGTTGCGCCCAGAAATCAGACGCAAATTCGTCTGGTTGAATGGCCGAGTAGCCCCTACCGTTTTCACAGACCAAGCGCATCCATCCCATGAAACGTCAGCAACGCCAAGAGGCCGAGCCCTGTGGGTGCCGCCAATGGCATTGGCGAAGATAGTCCCGAAATCGTCACCTGTGATGTCCCCATGCCCTACCGCCAACCGGTGGACAAGCTGTCTAGCTACGGCAAAGAGCACCGCATCGGGGGGTTGGCCTAGAAGATAAGGGCCACTACGCCTCTGTGCGCTGCCCCGTAGCCTTATGGGTTCGTTCGAGGACATCTATCACTCCCTGTATGGCTGCTTGCACTAGAGGCACGGGAACAGCATTGCCAGCCTGTTTCCTGGCTTGCGAGTCGTTGGAGATAATCTCGAAGCTCTCAGGAAAGCCCTGCAACCGCAATAACTCTCTTGGAGTCAGGCGACGCTCTCCGTCTACCAATAAGTAATTGTGGGAAGCCCCAGCCCTTATAGCGCACGACCAGGAGTGACTAGAAACATTCCCTGCCTTGTTCTCATGCCAGATTGATGGAGAGAAATCGGCAACGTGAAACTCATGCCGTTTGCTGCGGATGCGCTCAGATACGAAATGCCTGGGGTCGGGGTCACTCTCCAATATCTCAGATAGGGATGCCATGGGCCGTTTCAGAGTGGGCCAAGGGAAGTCTTTGAATCCCGCTAGAGTGGCCACGATGATAGTGCGCTCCCGCTTCTGAGGCAGGCCAAAGTCCATAGCGTTTAGGACCCGGTGATCCACCGTATAACCCAACGCCTTTAGGTCGTCCAGGATGCGCTTTAGCACAGCGCCTTTGTGAGAGGTTGTCAGTTGTTTGACGTTCTCTAGTACGATGCCCTCGGGACGCTTGGCCCTGATAATCCGTGCCACTTCAAACCACAGTGTCCCTCTGGGATCGGCGAAGCCCTGCATGCTGCCGATGATGGAGAAGGGCTGACAAGGGAAGCCAGCGAACAGTAGGTCATGGTCTGGGATGTCCTCGGCCTTGATGCGAGTGATATCGCCTACAGGAGCCAAGTCGAAGTTGTGTTGGTAAACTGCCCGCACTTCATCGTCAATGTCGCAAGCGAACACTATTTCAAGGCCCAGGTTGGTTGCTGCCACATGGAAGCCACCTATCCCGCTAAATAAATCCAAGCATTTGAGAGCTTCGTCGCTGGACTCTTGGGCAACGGGAGGAGCCAAAACTGCGTCCACCATGTCGTTGAACCGCCCGTGGAGGCTCATCCAATCAATTCCTTGTATCGGAGTCTCCGCCCGGAGATTCCATCCACCGTGGCAATCATAGAGCCGAGCATTCCTGCCTTTGCAGTGTTCTGTCTATGGGAAAACTCGTTGACGTAGCGGTGAAGATGCTGGGAGCTCATCTGGTGGTATATCCCGATATAGCCACGTTTGAGCAACGCCCAGAAGGACTCAATGCCGTTGGTGTGCGCCTTGCCCCTGACGTACTCCCCAACGTTGTGAGCGACAGCGAGATGCTTGTAGCCTTGCATCCCCAGGTAACTCCTGTGCGAGTCGCTGTATATAGTGGAGCCACGCTTGACATTCTCCACTATGGCAGATTGTAGGTGTATTCTCCTCACTCCGTCAATCGGGAAAGCCCTGACCTGCCCCTCTCGCTGGCGCATGCCAAACACTGCCTGTTTCCCGATCGCTCCCCGGCCCTGAATTCTCTGCTCTCTTTGATGTTTGTGCATGTTCTCGGCTTTACCGCCTATGTAGGCTTCGTCAACTTCTATCTGCCCCCTAAACAGTCCGCCGCGATGTTTCATGGCTTCTCGTATGCGGTGATTCAGAAACCAAGCCGTCTTTTGGGTCACGCCGATTTCTTTCGCCATCTGGATGCTAGAGACGCCTTTCCGAGCCGTGTGGAGCATGAAGATTGCCAACAGCCACTTGTGGAGCGGGAGCTTGCTTTCGGCCAAGACTGTGCTAGTGCGGACGCTGAAATGCTTTCGGCAATCGCGGCATCGGTAAGGCATGGGTTTGCCGTCTGGGATAGCTGAGACGTTTCTCACTGAACCACAGTGCGGGCAGTAAGACTCTCTATTCCAGCGACGCTCTTCAAAGAAAGCCGTGGCCGACGCTTCGTCTGGGAACATCTTCAGAAACTCGTACAGGCTCATAGTCTCTGGCATTGCTTTGTTCATGCCACTCTCCATTTAGCCCTGCTTAATCTGTAGTCGGCAGGCTGACGTTACCTTGATAGTCACTTTCTGGGGAGAGCTGACTAAAGCCAACAACTTCCGTGGAATATGAACACGTCCAGAAACATCTATGCGACGGCCCTTGACCAAGTTCCCCGCAATCTCGACTTCGAACTCATTCACGCTTAGAATGGATGGCAGTTGCTTGTCATAGGAGACGAAAACATAGCCACGCCGCATCTCATGAGGAGTCAGTGAGCGAGTTACGCCCTCAGTCAACCTTCTTATTCCTTGACCTTTGCCCATGCCATGATTATAGCGCCTTTGTAGCGGCTAGTCAAGTATATAATTCCCAAAGGATTTCGTGTCACCGCCGGGTACTGGTCCCAGGTACGCCCGTCCAGCTCTCGGTCATGACCCGGATACCGGTGGGTGCCCTGCTTGTGGAGGTAGGGGGCACCGGCCTTCAAGCAGTCGTCGCGGATGGTCTGGTCCTCAACCGACGTGCCTATCCAGATGTGCTCCGGAGTAATCCGCCGTTTCCCTTCCTTATCACCATATGCTGTGTCGTCACTTGTGTCAACCACAACTAGTAGTTGCTAACACATATCTATAGCAACTGCTAATCGCGGAGCCAAGGTCCACAAACATCGGCATCACCACGGCTATGCCCCGGTATTCGTCACTGATGGTGTCCAAGCGGGCCGGTTGGCTGGGGTGGTGAGGTCTGCGAATCGCGTCGCCGACCACTACCCGAAGCGGGCGTGGTCCGGTCCGACGGTCACGGGGGCATTAGCGGAGGACAGGTTGGTTTGAGGAGGAGCCAAGGGCGACCCTGCGGATCGCCAAGAGGGGTAAGCGGGCGACGCCAGCCTGCGCCGTCCGCTAGGGCGAGGTGGAGAGGTCGGGGAGCAGAATCAGTCCGCTTTTAGAACGCGCGGCGTGCGGGTTCTTCTGCTATCGTCTCGACGGGTTCCAGACGCAACCGCAGTCCAAACGCACGAGCGATCCTGGCAGTAGTGGCCAGGGTCGGGTTGCCTTCTTCTGATAGTGCCTTATAGAGGCCAGAACGACTGAGCCCTAGGCTTTCAGCAAGTCCACTGATGTTCTGCGAGCGGGCGATGGCGTTGAGGGCGGCACGAATCAGGCTGCCGTCCCCTGGGTCCTCGTCTGCGGCAGCTTCGAGCAGACCGCGAATATCGTCCGGGGTCTTGATGGAGTCTTCCGGCTGCCACCGCGTATGGGTCTCGGTCATGCCCTATCCCTCGACCGCAACAGAAACCGGCGTCGGGGCAACAGGTTCGATGCCATGCTCCGCGCACGATTCGAGATATATGTCGATAGACAGAGAAAACTCGCGCTTCAGGCCGTCAACGTCTCTCGCGTAGGCGTTAGCCACAGAGTAGGAACCGCTGTTTATCACCGATGCACACAACTCGTCTACTGAGTCGTCATACTCGATGCCCGCCACATAGCCTTTGTACTCCAGCACGTCTAACCCTCCCTGATACTCTCGATGAATGCGGCGATCCTGCGAACAGAGACTCTAGGCGCTTCCGGTTGTGGATGTGGTCGATGCACTACGATAGACGTATTGCCCTTCCGAAACAGTACACGCGATCCTCTACGCTCCACAGTCTCAACCCCTAACGCCGCCATAAGAGCCTCAATCTCAGCCCACCGGATATCCGACGGCGTTGGCGTTGCCTGTATCCGCTCTAACGTCCGCTGATGCCGTCTCCTTAACACATCTTCATTGTACACTATAGTGGACACCATGTCAAGGAGTGTGACATAATTGAAAGCCATTGACAGATGTAGTGCTACGCTGTATAGTGGAAGCCATGAACGACATCCAAGAGCTTCTGGCACAGCTACGAGAGAAGAAGTGGACCGACGCGGCCATCGCGGATGAGCTGGGGGTACACCTGGTTACGGTGCAGACCTGGCGTAGTGGGAAGTTCTATCCGAGCAACGCAAAGCCTGTCGCCTTGGCGCTCAGAGAGCTGCTGAGGCGAAAGAGGATTCCCAAGCAGAAGCGGGGTAGCCGCTACTCAGGCCGAATGCGGACCGTTGAAGCGCCGCCGGAGAATGACGGGCAAACGTAGGTCCGAACTACTCGTCTAGATCACTGCCCCAGGGAAGCCGTCCAAGTGTTCACGTTACTCCCAGCCCCACTTGAACCATTCAAAGAGTCTCACATCAGCACCTCCATGATCTCGTCCCAATGTCTTGGCCGATACAGGTAATACTCGACGCCCGGACACGCTTCAAAGGCGTCTTTCCAGTCTTTCTGGTTCGGTAGCGCACGGCCTGTCCTGGGGTTGAATCGCCGCCTCGTATCCAACCGGCCCTTTTCGCTCTTGAGCTCCATGAAGATGACTCGCGGCGGTCGCACGAGCAGCAGGTCGGGAACACCTGGCTCAGACCGCTGGGGTAGCGTCATGTGGCTGACCATCCACTCGCGCATCCGGGCGGCCCGGACAACCTGGGCCTGGAACTCCGTCTCGGTTATGGCAGCGTCGATGACCGAGCGGCCTAGCATCCGCTAGCTCCTGCGCTCCGGCGGCATCCAGGACCAGCCCAAGAGCCGGAAGACCGTCTCCTCGTCAGGGCACTCGATCTCGGTACCCCCTTGGTCCGTCACGCCACCGTAGGCATGGCCCCGCATCCCCAGCTCGCGGAATCGGGACATCATGCGAACGTTGAACTCCTTCGGCCCGGTCCTCACCACGAGGCTCATACCCCAGTTCTTGATGGAGGAACTGAACACGTCCACCGGAATGCCGCTGGGCACGTGGACCAGGAGCTTGTTGTGCTCACCGTAGCTGTATCTCCCCGACTTGTTCGCCCTTTTCTTGAGAACCGACCCGTCCGCGACCAGCGCGTCGAGCTTCTTGTTTAGGAAGTACCAGTTCGTGACCGCTCTGCCGAACAGGTCAGCGGCGCTCGTGACCTTCGAGGCGCAAAGCAACTCGATGTCTTTGACCTGGGGCCGCTTGCGACGGATGGACCCTGCTACCGCGATCCGCTCACAGTGGGGAGCGAGCAGGCGCACGAGTTGATCCGCCACCTCTTTAGCTAACGCCAGGCCATTTCGGTCGTTCATCTTTCTCTCTCTTTTCCCTCGCCGTTTTCGGATTCCGTTCTTTAGGGGACATACCTCATCCCCCCTCCCCTCCACCCAGACGACCACCCGTCTTAAATCTCTACTCGCTAAGCGCGAGTTCCCTCGTTCGCTGTACCTTTGAAGGGCCATCAACTATCCCTACTAACGGCGTTACTCACCGCCCTCATCCAGCCTCGCGGGTTGTCCGCAGCACCTTGTTTACACTCGCTATGTGCGTGCGATTGAGGGGCAGTTTTCACCCTCCCCCTAGACGGCGGCTCCCAAACAGGGAGCATGTAGGCGGTCTCGCCGGCTGGACTGAGAATCGGGAGGGCCGCCATTGACGTACTTGGCCTTGCGGTAACAGAAGCTATCTACCCTCCTTCAACGCCTGGTGATAGAACGTCGTTATGAAGTCCTCCAGGGATACAGGCATCAGGCAACCACCTCCCTTCGGGGAATCGCGGTCATATGAACTTCCCTGATAGCATCCGCCAGCGCCTCCACTCCGTGGCTCAGCATGTAGTCGTTCGCGTCCGTACCTGGCTCTTCGGGCATCCAGTAGGGAAGCCCTGTCTGTTGCGCGTGTTTCTGCCCTGCGGGTTCAGTGACCTCCAAAGCCCCGCATGAGGGACAGCGCCTGGACTCGTAGTCCCATTTGGCTCGGCACTCCTTCTTAGAACATCGCCACCAGTCGTGGTCGGCTATGACCATCGACCGCCGACTGGACAGTGCCACCTTCGGGATGTTCCCGGCGCTGAAGCAGACCCACACCTCTGAGTGGCGGTCTCGGTACAGTTGTCGGAGCGCAACTCTCACCGAAAGCGCCGTGGCATACCCCTCGCAGTAATAGCGCTCAGCCCCCTGCCGATCTTGTAGACCGCCTCCGACGCCTTGCCCCATGGGAGGAACTTCTTAGACCCATCGGGAGCGATCATCTGGACCGATTGGAGACGGTGATAGTCGCGGTAGTGACGCATCGGGATCAGCAAGTTGCCGGCCAGCACAAGGCCCCCCTGTTCAGGGAAGCCCTTGACTACCAGATAGGGGTGCGCACACGGCACGTCGGCATTCCTGTGGCCGTTACGGGGGCGAGGATCGACGTACTCGGCCTGCATGAGCATCCTTTCAGCCTTCGCCGCCGCGTCCGCCTCACGGCGCTTGCGCTTGGCTTCTTCACGTCCCATAGCTTCCATCCACAGCCGCCTCTCCTCGGCGCTTAGCTGATGCCTTGCCGGGGCTTCACCGAACCAGCCGTACTCCTTGGCCAGGTAGTAGAGCGAGGCAATCGTGATACCCCCGTTGGGCTTGACGGAGCGCCAGACGGCCCTGGCGTCGGCGGGCTTGTAACGCTCGGACCGTTGGGACCATGAGTCCCATAGAGCGAATCCTGCATCGCCCAACTCCGACTTGATGGCCATGCCCATCTGAACCCACGTGTCCCGATCGTCGGCTGGAATTGAGTAGAGGGCAGCCGTCAACGTGTCGGTCACCCCAACACCTCTTGCGACAGCCGGGTGGCGGCAATCTCGCAGTACCGTTCCTCGATCTCGATGCCGATGGCCTTGCGGCCTAGGTCTTTAGCTGCTCTCAGCGTCGTGCCGCTGCCCATAAACGGGTCGAGAATTGGCCCTCCGAAGTCACCGTGAACGACAATGAATTGTCTAAGCAACGGCACGGGCTTTTCAGTCGGGTGCACAAGGTCATTAGGAGGGATGCGGGGCCACCGATAGATGTCTTGTGGTCTGCCATTGGCCCAGCAGTGTTCAGAGCCTAGGTAAAAAGCGCATCCTTCCCATTGCCGACCGTATTCATGGTCTAGGTCACCCATTGAGTGATTACCCTTATCCCAGACGATGTAACTCTTGGGTTCGGGTAGTTGGCTTAATACGTCCCACCGGCACCACACCAGTAGACCTATTCGTGCATGCACCATGTCAAAGAACCAACGAGGAAACACATCATCGCCGTGCAAAGGGGGCTTGCGGAATGGCTCAGTCCGCCTGGCGGACTGATACTCAATTCCATACGGCGGGTCAGTCAGCACCAAGTCCACCACCGTCAGGTCTAGGTCAAGCAGCACCTCTCGGCAGTCGCCGTGGTAGATCGTGATGCCCGCGTGTTCGTAGTAGAGCTTCATAACGCCATCCTTGCCTGCTCCTTGGGCGGCTGATGCCCCATGCAGTGGTCTCGGCCAAAGCCAATGGCTAGGGCGTGGCTCTCGCACATCCAGGCGTTGCAGGTGTTGCCCCAATGGTCGATCACATAGTCGCACTGGAGCGTCGGAGTCCTGCGGCAGCCAGCTTGATAGCATTGCGGGTCGCCCTGAGCGCAGACGATCATCCCGGTAGTCATGCGGCCCTTCCTGAGACGAGAAGCCCTACAAACACGGCCAATAACACCTGGGCTATTGCCCCCACGCCCAGACCTATCACGAACCCCTGGATGTCCCGGTACGCCTGGTCGTTGATCTCCTCATCCTCGGTTACCTCGTAGATAATGAAGCCAAAGAACAGCATCACTGCTGTCAGCCTTGCGCCCCATAGAACGCTTGCAGCTACATCTAAGGGCCAGAGGAAGATCAGCCAGCTAGTGACTAGGCCAACCGGAATATGGGCGACCTGCCGATCCAACATCCAGGGCGGCACACGGTGCCGTAGCTGGCCTGCCCGCCCGACGTATCTCTCATCTTTCGTAGCCATGAGCTGATCCCTCCACCTTCAAAGAACCTTTCCTACCTGCCTTCTATTCGCTCCAAGAACTCGTCGAAAGCCTTCTCACTCCATCCATTACCACCATGCAAAAGGCCCATCTCTCTATCAGTGAAATCTGACCGATGCGAGTACGGGCCACGTATTCGGCCCGCCCACTTCCGAATCCACCGAACAGTTGCGAAGGCCCTCGGATGCCGTGGTACTCCTGGCAAGCCTTCGGGATAGTCCATCGTGTTCCACCACCACCACTCCCAGTCTCCCCCGACCCAGCGCCATTCCAGGTGCCAGCAAACAAGCCAGCCCCAGTAGCGGACGTACGCTTTCGGACGCCTGAAGAATCGAAGGATGGTACTCACAGTGCCTTCCCTCCGTCGGGATGAACCGTGTATCCATGTCCCGTCTCCACCTTGGTTTCGTGGCCCGTTCGGTTAGTGTGTTGAGCCGCCAACCCCATGCCGTTCTTGGTCCCAGCGTTCCACTCGCATACCGAGCAGTACGCCAACACATGGACCAGCCCGCCCTCTACCCTGGCCATTAGAGCGCCTTCCCTCGTGCGTGCCGGTACTCCTCCATGTCGGGACACCAATCCCAGAGTCCCTGCCGTCCCCGTGCTGGTACCAATGGCTCCACTTTCTGAATATCCGTTAGCATCCAGAGCCAACGCCCCAACGAGAAGTCGCCAAACGAGTCGATCTTTATCTCCCGATGTTCAAGCGTGCTGATGCGGCTAGTCGCCAAGACGTACCTGTAATCGGGCTCCCAGCGGCGCAGACGTGGATTCTGCGTGACCTTGCGCACCTCAGCTAGCCGTGCCGTGCAAACAATGGCCCCTTGAGGAAAATGCCCCATGCCACATAATGCCTCAGTCTCTCTGGGCCCCAGCGGAACTCGCACGAAAGTCTTACCGGCATGTATGGCAATGCGTTCACCTACAACAGCGCGCGGAGGCGGCCAGTCGCGGGTTTCGATGGTCTTTAGCCCACAGGCGATCAGTGACGCCCACGGCTGCTTGATACTGAGTGCTTTCACAGCGCCTTCCCTCCGTGGCGGTATCGACGCAACCGCCAATACTCTATGCTAAAGATGATTGGGCATTTCGACTGATATCCATCAACGGAACGATATTCCCGCTCAACAACACCCTCACACTCCAGAGATTTCAACAGGTAGTAGTTGATGCCTAGACTGTCAGCAGTATGCCAATCCTGAGCATGTTCAAGTCGTTCTATAGCTACTTTTCGGGCAATCACAGCGCCTTCCCTCCATGCCGCTGCTCATTGGCACGATCGAGGAGTTCCTCAAGTGATGGCCTGGAAGCGTAGGGGTCGATGCCGTGCGCCGTATGCCGGGCATAGGCCCTCTGACAATCTTTACAAGTCACATTCCCGATAGAGTCGTCAACCGGGTTGACCTTTTCGCCGTCCACGTATTCCCACAGGCCGCACGCCGACTTGTGGTCGCAGCCGAAGTTCCAGTAGTGCACGGTTAGTTCAGTCACAGCGCCTTCCCTCCGTGGCGGTATGGGCGGGTCCGGTTGTACTCCATCTTCGCCTCGATCGCGGCGTCCAGGTCGATGCCGTAGTGGGCGGCCATGCGTTCCACCCATAAGATGACATCGGCTAGTCGCTGATTCACGCCGCGTTCGTTGGAATGGAATTCCGTATCGGCGTAGGCTAGTTCAAACGCCTGACTCAACAGCCAATGCGCCTCGCCTGACCACTCCCCGAAAGACTCGCGCTTACTCCAGGCTCTATGCCCAGCAGTCAGTCGGTATCCTTGCAGGTCAATCCCATAACACTCTGCAATGTCCGCCACCCGGATCACCACGTCGGCTAGTTCGGAGGCGACGCCTTCGGGCTTCTCTCCCTGCGGGTGTTCATCCACGAATCCATCGCTATAGGTGTGGCTCCGCCAGTCCTTAAGCCCATGCTCCCGATACGCATCCAGAGCCCTGCTTAGAGCCGCATGGACCTCAGCGATCCAGTCGCCGAAGGTGCGCTCCTCGTCCCACCAGCCGTGGTCCTTGGCGATGGCGTGGGCCTCGCGTTGTAGGTCACGGATGTTCATGTTCATGCTCCCTGGCACGGGCATATCTCCATGCCATCGCCGTGGATACACCAGTCGTTGCCCCTGCAAATATCGTCGATGCAAACGACTATGACGCCACCGCCCCAGCAGTAGCATTCAACGTCTTCGTAGTAGTCAAAATCTCCGTCGTCTCCGTGGGCCTCTTTCTGTAGGTCAGCTAGGTTCATCAGATTGTGTTACCCCCTCGTGCAAAGTCCGGCAGGAAGTCGTTCTCTGGAGACCACAGGTGCAACACCTGTACCGGCCTGGGCCGCTTGCCAGCGATGTCGATATGGCGTTCCGACGGCAGGAATACCTGTATCGCTATCCTGTCACTGCCAATGGTCATCGCCTTCAGCAGCATGAGGTCGTCGTATGTTGGCATTGCCCGATCCCTGCGGCTTACCGAGGCGTGTATCCACCACCTGCCGTCCAACTCCAAGGACTCGGAGACGACGATCAGCAAGTGGCGATACCGAGCGCGGTAGCCGTCGCTCCCTCGCTCAACATCCCGTAGCCGGGGGTCTATGAACGAAGGGAAGCGTGTGGCAGTCGTCAGCCCAGGGCTAACCATCCCCATTCCTCCGTTCCCGCGAATGCTGGTACCGGATCAGGTTGTAGGTAACGCGCTTGATAACCCGCTCGTCCACGGGGCCTTCACAAGGGACTAGAGGCCGCCCCCACGATGGCCAGCCGCCGTACATGCCCTTGTAGTAGCCCCTGACCGACTGCTGCGTCGCTTCCACATCGCCTTTCCTGCGCTCCAGGGCCAGCCTTGACAACTGCGACCAGACCCACGACTCGTCCTTCATCCACTCGGTGGGCTTGGCCTGGCGAAACTCCCTCAGCGTGCCCTCCACCGTCACGGCCTCTGTGGTCCGCCTGGAGCGGATACGTCCACACGCGGGGCACATATCCATCCCAGGGAGCAACACAAGGCCGCAGCCGAAGCACGTCACGTCCGGGCGCTCTTCACGTGAGGTCTGCTTGGGGCGAGGTTTCTTGTCCTTGCCTGTGTGAAGGACGTTGACGCCGTTCTCCCAAACGTCCAGAATCCGGTAGTACCAGTCCTCCATGTTCCTCACGTGGTCGAGGTACAGCGCATACTCCTTTCCCGGCGCATACCTCATGGCACGTCCCATCTTCTGGATAACCTCGGACAGCGAAGTCCTGTTCTTGCGCACGTCCACGACGCACATGACCGTTGGGTCATCGAAGCCCTTGATGAATTTGCAAACGCTCACGAGAACGTCGAACTTGTTTGCTGCGAAATCCTCAACCAGCCGAGTAGTCTCCTCTTCGGAGTCCCGATAGGTGGACTGGCGCGCATCCGCTCCAATGGCCTGAAACGCGGTGCAAAGCTCCTCGCCGTGGGCCACATCAGTGCTGAACACGAGGGTCTTAACCCAGCGCCCGAAGTGCTCACGGCACATCCGGTCCCATTCCTTCACGACGTCGCCTATGACGACTCGCCCTCGTTCCCGCACCGCGCGGGCCGTGTATTCGCCGTCGCTACCGAGAGCCGCCCCATCCATGTCTATCTCCGTCGTTGCCACGCCTGAGTAGATACGGAGAGGCGCAAGGTAGGGCTGCTCGGTCTGCGGGTTGACGTTGTTCAGCAGCCAGTCGGTCGTAACCACGTTGGTGACGTGAGAGTAGTAGTCACCAAGTAGTCTCGTGAGTGGGGTCGCCGTGAGGCCCAGAACGTGAATGTCGTCCTCTGCCGCCTGCTTCATCAGCTTTTCCCGACGGACATGACACTCATCGAAAACCACCAGATCAAGGCCGCTCTTGATAAGGTTGCGGGCCTCGGCGGTCTGAGCAGACCAGACCTGGACCTTCTCATTACCGCCCCTGGTGTTCTTGCGCCCCTGAGCGATACCGTGCGGGATTCCGTAGAGGCTCAGGCGATTGTGGGTCTGGCGAACCAGAGGGATGCTGTCCACGATGAACGCTACCCGCTTGCCCTTCTTCCGCGCTTCGTCCAGCAGGTAGATGGCACACTCCGTTTTGTGCGTGACCGTGAAGTCGCTCAGTAGATAGCGCCCATCGCCTGAGAGCGTGAACCCGTAGTAGTCGTCCTCTCCGACGTAGCGAATACTGAACCCCGTTCGGAGCACGTCCTTCTTCTGGCGGCGCGGTGCGGCTTGCTTGCGTGGGACACGAGTCGGGATGCGGTCCACGTCTCCTGAAATCGAGACTCGCCAGTAGCACCGCTTCTCGCCCTGGTAGACCACCCACTTTGGCTTGACGTAGGCTGCTAAGCCAAGGCTTCTGGCAACAAACGCCGTTTCGCGGGCCAAATCGTCTGAGGCCGATAGGAAGTCGAAATGGCCACGGCTGATGTGCCCATCGATGTCCAACAGACCGGCCAGTAGCTCCAGTCGATCCTGCTGGGACGCTATCTGGTACCGGTCAGGGATGTGCTTCAGGCGTGCTCCGTCGCCGTGGACATCGAGGTCCCGGAGGGCTTGAGTCAGCGGGTTTGTTTTGCCACCTACCTGGCCCTGACTGAATGTGTAGGAAGGGGGCTCGATCGGGCGATGAATCCTTCGTTAGCTTCAGTCCCCATTCGTTCGCCGCTTCCCGGCAGTACTCGACTATCTCCGGGTCGGGATTGCAGATTGAGGTGACTCCTCGTGTCAGAGAACCGTCTCCCAGCAGCAGACCCAACAAGTACGGCTCGACTGGCAGCGACTCCTGATACGACGCTGGGAACTCGACCCCCACACGAAACAGCTTGTGAAGGTGTTTGCGGTACTTTGACCAACCTATCCACTCCTTGACGCTGACATCAACGATCTCGCCGTCGCGGTTGCGTTTCCGTCTAACCGGGTCGTCCGGCTCTCCGGTCCTCATCAGAGCCAGGATATGCTCGTCGTTGCATCGCCAAGGTTCGCCCTTGGTTGGGACGACTTCGACAATTGGACCGCGACCTCGTGAGACGGACTCGACCCAGCGCGGCTGACTGTCAGGCCCCATGAGCGCAGTTCCGGGCCTCACATCCTCGACGCGCATGGCGTAGCCACCCCACGTTAGGACCCGTGTGCCTGCCGGATGGCACTTGCCAGACCCTGTTGGCGCGCAGAGAATCTGCCGCTTGTGGCCAGCGCGGGCAGCTTGGCGCGTGGCTTCAAAGCCCGCTGCCTGGTGCGGGTAGAGTTGCAGCCGCCCCCTGACCTGTGGCTCTGGTATGAGGGGAATGGTCTGGGATAGCGTCACTCTGGCTCCTCCACAAACTCGTCACGGTAGTCGTTATCCGGGTAGTCTTCGGCGGGAATGTCGAGGGCCGGGGCCGGCTGAGCGGAGTTCGCCTTCCAGCCGAGCCTCTCAGCTTGGCGCTTCCACCACCTGGCTAGACGGCGGGCGTCTTCCTTCTCCGTAACCAACAGGTCTACCCGCCCTTCGAGGGTGCGTATACGCGCCTGCTGCGCGTTGACTCGCTGGTAGTGGTCGATGTTGTACTCCGACCCCTGCTCCTCAAACCACTGGACACGGGTGCCCAGGTCCTCGGCTTCACGGTCTCTGTCCACCAGCTCGCGGTCTTTGAGCTGCAACTTCATCGACAACTCGTCTACCTGTGCCTGTAACCTCTCGACCTGAGTAGGGGGCTTCGGCTCGTCCGAATCGTCCTGTTCCGGCGGGTTAAGCTTCCTCGCCTCCCGCTTGAGGGCGGTTCGGGTAAGGGGTTCTCCCTGCTCACGGGCCTTCTCAGCCACGGCCTCGAACTGCTCGTCGGTGAGCTTGTCATGGGCCGCTCGGATGTTCTGAACAAGCCTCTGATCAACTTCTACTTCCCGAAAGTAGAAGTCATCGCCAGTCTCATGAACTTCGGGTTCCGGGAACCCGAAGTTCCCCTCAAGGTCGGTTCGCCGTCCCTGCTGAGGGGGATTCGCCTTGATAATTTCCCGTTCAGCAGAGGCAACTAGGATCGAAGCCTCGGTCTGAATAGCACGACGCTTCAGCACTTCCGCCGCCGCTATCGCTTGCGCCTTGTCGCGCACAATCAAGCGTTCGAAGTCGTTGCGTGCGTCTCGCAGAGCTACGTATGCCCGCTCGACGCCGATAATGAGTGCCTTGGACTCAGGGGAAGCCCGTTGCAATGCTGTAGAAGTCTCAGGTCCGCCAGTCATGACGCCCAGACCTTCTTGGAGTCGCGGGTAGCCAGCCAGAGGGCGAGCGCCGCCCGACAGGTCTCACTCGCAGCTTTCGGGTCTGCGACCATGCGGACCTCGTACTCTGCCTTCTCATCAGCCGTGCGGGGCAGGCGGACCGCATACGCTGCTACCACAGGCTCGCCGGTAATCGCTTCTATAGCGTCGGCGTACCCAGCCACCTGGTAGGCGTGCTCCGCATAGAGGCCCTTGGAGCGCTTCCAGTCGGCCACCACGAGCTCGCCAGCCTTGTTCCTGGCAACCAGGTCAACGGTGCCTGCGTAGTGGTGCTGTGGATGCCAGATGGAGACCTCGGACGCCACCAACTCAAGCTGATAGTCCCTGACGAAGGCCAGCCCTCCTTGAACCGCTGGCATCAGTGGGTCCGGGATGTCCGGCTCCCTTCCGTGCAGCAGCTCTGCTATGAGTTCATGGGCTGAAGTTCCGGCCTCTGCCGCTTCGTCACGCTCCTTCTCAGGAGACTGTTTGGCCGCTTCAATGATGCCGGCCACCCAGAGGTCGTAGTCCTCCTTCTTGACGAAGGGGCCAGCAGCGTATTCGCGCAACGCACTCCTCACGCTTTCTAGCGCCGTCTTCTTGGCCCATCCGACGAGCGGTCCCGACTTGTCAATGATCTTGAGCACCGTCGTCACGCTGGGCAGCAGGTCGTCGTAGCCCGTAACCCTGTACCAGTGCTGCCCATACCTGGGAGTCAACTCGACTTTCACGCCTCGGTACGCGGGCAGCAGGGGGAGGCCCTGGTTGGTTGTCGTAGTCGTCATGTTCGCGCTCCTTGTACTGCCGCGATGAGCTGGGGGTCGTCCTTATGCCGCGCCACGTCAGTGACGTTGCCGATCTCCTCGTTCGGATAGAGCTGGCGGGCAAGGTTCACCACGTCCTGGCTAGTCTTGCCATGCTTCCCGCTCGCCCATGCCATGAAATCGCCCATCGTGTTGAACTGTGTGGGGCTGCCGTTCGGCGCTCCACTCGCAGCTTGGGAGGCCGCAGGACTTCCATTGGACGCTGAGCTTGCAGCTTGTGGTGGGAGAGGCGGTGTAGGAGGGTTAGATGCCCCGGCCTGTGGAGACTGCGCCGACTGTGGCGGGCTGGGCATATCCTCAAGGTCTTGCGTGAACAGGTTGCTCAGGCTGCCCACGCTCAGTGCCGCATCTGTGAGGCTGCGCTTCTTGGCCATCTTCAAGATCGTGTTGACCTGATCGGCGGGGTCCTCGTTCAGCACGCGGCCAATCGTCTGCGACTCGATGACGGAAGCCCCGTCGCCCCACTTCGCCCCACATCCACCGATCTTCCCGAAGCAGACCCAGCCGCCGCCGTACTCGACCTTGCCCTTGATGATGGCCTCGACCCCGCACTCAGGGCACCGGCGCTTCGCGTCCCTGTAGCGGTATTTGCTCTCGTAGCTGTTGCACTCGCCTACGCCTTGGGAGATGATCTGGCCGGTCCTGATCGAGACGAGGGAGCACCTCACCTCGTACTGGAATAGACCCTTCTCCCAATCCGCCGTCTTGTCGGTGATCTCGTATGTGTCTGCCAGACCCAGCAACTTGGCGATCTTCTCGGCCCCAGGCTTGAGCAGGGTCGGCTTGCTGGTGCCGGGGATGGTGCCGTAGTCCGGCCCCTTCCTGAGTTCGCTATGGATCAGGGCACGAAACTCCTCGACCTGCTGGAGCGTTGCCTGCACGTGGCTTCGGCTCGGCAGCGCGAAGTCGTGATTCGATAGGGCTATGTCTGTCGTTGGTTCTACTGTCATATCTCTCTCCTCTTCAGTTGACCGATATAGAGACGTGGATTTCGTAGAGCTCCTCGCTCATACTCCCTAGCCCCCAAATCCGCTTGATAACCGGGATGCAGTTGATGATTCGACCTACCGTTACCACTGGCTCCGCCCTCCGGTGGGTCAGCTTGACCATGACAAAGGACCTCTTGGCACGGCGGGTATCTCTATCCATGCGTTTTCTCCTTGGTCCCCTTTTCGTGTTCTGCCCGCTCGTCACGTGATTCCCGATACAGAAAGACCGCCAGCATGTGCTTGCACCAGCCCTTGTGTAGCTCTCGCCTGAAGCGGGCGTCGGGGCAGTTGCAGTGTCCATCGACCACGTGGTGAGTCCCAGCCGCTGACGACAACTCATAGCCGTTAGGTCCTGCTGGGGATACCTCGCCTGCCAGGGCGCGGGCTTTCGCTAAACGAGCGGCCAAGGCATCTATCTGAGTGATCGGGGTGACAGCCATGACCTAGACCTGTTCCCCTGGACTTCTTGTGGCCGCGCAGTTCGTGCAGCAATACGCGAGTATTGGGCTGTCTTCGTAATCGGTATCCAGCAGGATTCGCCGGATCGGATACCAGCCGGGATGCCGACAGGCGGGATCGCCGCCGACCGGCTCCACAGGAGCTGTGTTCTCACGGTCTAGCCGCTCATACGCCCGGTACATGCCGCGCATCAGCACCTCGGCTACGGCGCTCCAGTTGGTCCGTCGGGTATGTGACCGAACCTGGTGGCCGTTCCGCGTGTGCGATCTGACCGTCGTGTAGCTCATCGACGCGCCTCCTTCGTTCGCCCTGGGCTTTCTGGAGCGGTGTACGGACGGGAGGCCAGCCACTCCTCCACCTCATCGGAGTGCCACCTAGTTGCCCGCCGACCGACCCGCACAGGACGGGGAAACTCGCCTCGTGACATCATCCGGTAGACCGTCGCGCTGGATAGGCTAACGAGCCCAAGTACTTCTTCCAGATTCAGAGCCCGCTTTTCAACAACGCTCATGCTTCCTCCTCTCGAACCGCCGGGCGCTGGTGCTTGTCCATGTCGATGCTGACTGATAGAATCAAGGTGTGCGGGGCGGCTGCCATAAACAGCCGCCCCGCGTCCCCCTGAATGAGCAGGAGGCAAGGTTTATGGATCCCAGCTTCTGGGAGGTCGTGACCGCCGTTGGCGTGATTGCGACTGCTCTGGTGACGGCCGTGTTCGGGTACCTCAGACACCGCGATACAGCTGTGTATAACCTTCCCGTGCCGTCTGTGAGATACGGTAGGTCGACGGCCGGGACATCGTGGATAGAATTCAAGCTGACGGAGGCACCCGGACGGCCTGCGTGGGTCGTAACAGTAGCTGCCATCCATAGGAATTGGCGTCGTCGCAGGTATCTCACCCTGGCGTGCCGGCAAATCATAGACAACCGCCGTTTCATAGAGTACGAAGCCCTCGGTGAGTGGCAGCGAGTTGCCTATTTCAAGCCAAGCTCCAAGGAGGGCGTTATCATGGTTCATTCGGATGCCCCCGACTGCTTCATTTCGTTGAAAGTTGCCCTTGTCTCTCGACCCAAGACCAATAGCCACGTGCTTATCCCACATACAAAACGAGAGGTTGATGGCCCCAATGCAGCCCACTGGAGATGAAGGCGACCACTAGAAATTCTCATCGATTCCTTCTGACGCTTCCGACCGTTGGATCGCGTTCAACATCGCTCTCAGTTCTGCGCTCAATAGCCGAAGCTCGCCCGTAACCTGGTACAGGGTCCAAGAGTGAAGCAGTAGGCCCGCGCAGGTCACCAGGGCGCAGATGGCTATGAGCGCAGACATCCCTACTCCTCCTCCCCCTGCGCCAGTACCCCCACCCGCGCCTCCTGCGCCGCCCTCTCTTCGGCAGACTCCCGGCTGTTGGCCTGTGTCGTTTCTTCTTGGCCGTCCCAGAACCATTTCCGGTACAAGGCGTCTTGTTCCTTAATCGGCGGTCCTGGCTTCCATATGGCCTTCACCCACATGCCGTTACGAAACTCCCACTTCGGTTCAGGTAAGACTCCCACGCTAGGTCTCCCCTACCCCTCTACCGCTGGCCGCCGGTACTCGTTGATGTCGATGTCCAGATCCTCGCACCAGCGGTAGAGCGTGGTATCGGTGATCTCAAGGTCCACGGAGACAAGCATCACCATGTTTCGGAGGCCCCGATGCTGACGTAGGGAGTCGATCACGATCTCTCGGACATCGCCGCCACGTTGGGCTTCTAGCTTCTGTTGTGTATAAGACTTGAGCATCTGTTCCGCATCCCCTGATATCTGAGCGAGCATATCTCATAACAAACGATATCTCAGATGGTATCATGTGTCAACCCTACTGTGCAAGAATGTAAATGTCAGATGTCAATTCACGCTATAAATATCAACTCGGAGCGACTACGCCGGGCGCGTAGGCAGGCGAATCTAACTCAGGAGGAAGTCGCAGAACGGGCCGGCGTGTATCGAAACACGATCTCCGGCTACGAGACTGGCCGCGTCCGCCCGTCAACGCTGGCCCTTAACATGCTTGCCACTATCTACGGCAAGCCCGTCGAATGGTTCTTTGGGGGGCAGGAGGAGCCCCAAGCGCACGCGGAGCACCTGGACGCCGAAGCGCCTGATTCTCCATCTACAGCAGGGTCACCGAGCGGCATCCTCTCCCTGGACCAGGTTCGTCAGGAGTTCAGTGCCCGCTTCGACAGGCTTGAGACCTACATCCGCGCTCAGGCCCCCGTTCAAGCTATCGGTGCGTCGAGGGCCAAGTACGACGCTGGCGGCGATATGCCAACGGTCCACCCGGTAGAGGTCGTCGAGGTAGCCGCTGCGGCTGGAGGTGGAGCGGAGGTTTACGACGAGACCGTGGTTGGACGCCTATGGTTCCGCGATGACTGGCTAGATCGCCACGCCATAGACCCCAAGCAGTGCAACGTAATCACCGTGCGTGGCGAGTCGATGGAGCCTACGCTGCCGCACGGGTGCTCGATCCTGGTGGACCTCAGTCATGGCCGGAGGCGGCGTCGCGTTGGGCGCATCTTCGTTCTACGCACCGAGGATGGCCTAGTGGTCAAACGCGCCGGAAAGGACGCTGAGGGTAACTGGCAGATCGAGAGTGATAATGAGGACTGGGAGCCTGTGCCGTGGGCCAGGGACACCGAGGTCATAGGCGAGGTGCGGTGGATGGGGCGGACGTTCTGAGGTCCAGATCATGACGCTGTTCGAAGACTTTTTCATTGAGAAGCAACCGAGGCGTAATAGGAAGCCTATCTCTAAGCTCATCAACGAAGGCCTCTACAAAAGGCAAAGAGGAAGATGTATGTACTGCGGCAGGAAAGTCGCGCTTGCTGATATGCACGTCGACCACAAGACTCCTGTCAACCGTAACGGCTCTGACAGCGAGAAGAATCTCCAGATGTTGTGTGGCCCCTGTAACACGCGCAAGGGTGCCATGACTGATGGTGAGTTCAGGAGAGCCTACCAGTCTGTAGGTCTCAAGTCAGCTAGGGAAGCCAAAGGACAGCCGCCCGCTAAATCCATCCTCCTTAAGAAGTTCGAGGCTGTTTCCAAAGAACGGAGCGCCAAGCGTGCGAAGCAGAGAGGCCACCGACGCGACGACGACTGGTCGTGGGACGACTGGTCGTGGTAGGTTCTCCCCTCAACTTCAGCTAATTGCATCGGCGAGGTGCGGTGGTCCGCAGTGACGTACTAGGGGTGGGAAGCAATTTGCACATTAGGAGAGTGACGTAGATGTTGATGCGGATATTGTGGATCGTATGCGTCATCTGCACAGTATTCGGAGCGTTCATAGGCATCGTTTTGCTGGGGAGCGCCGAAAGCGCTGTGCAAGAAACAACGGCCATCGCGATGGCCGTCGCGATGGCCGTTATCCCGTACGTGATCGCCCGTTCAGTCGAGAAAATCTGTAAGGGATGACATGGATGGGGGGGTACTACCTGATGCACGGTGACACGTAGGACGAACCGGCACTGTTGTGAAGCCCCAACCTATAGGGCGATTGGCCGGGGTGCAATGTTGCAGCCTACTTCGGCATACCTCCAGATATGGTGCGGCTGCAGGGGAGACTGGTGTGAATCTCAGAGACCGAGATCATCGGCGAGGTGCGGTGGTACGGGGTGACGGTGTGAGAGGGACCAGCTCCCAGGTGAATCTATGCACGACTGCTGGCGTGGTCGAAGGCGAAATCAGGGCTTAAGGAGAGACATATTCCAATGACTTCACTCGAAGGTATGGACCTTGAAGACCGCGTTCGCGAAATCTCCACAAGCATCTCCAAACGGCTCAGCAACGTGGAGACGGAGGAGGCCACCAAGACAGCACTTGTCCTGCCGTTCATCCAGAACGTCCTTGGTTACAACGTCTTCGAGCCGACTGAGGTTGTACCAGAGTTCACCGCAGACATGGGTGCAAAGAAGGGTGAGAAAGTGGACTACGCCATCATGAAGGATGGCGAGCCCATCATCCTGATCGAGTGCAAGGCTTATGGCGTCGATTTGGGGAAGGAGCCAACCGCACAACTGGCCAGATACTTCCACACGACCGATGCTCGTCTCGGCGTCGTGACTGACGGGGCCACCTATCGCTTCTACTCAGACCTTGAGAAGAGCAACGTCATGGATGATCGGCCCTTCCTTGAGGTTGACATGCTCAACCCCGACGCTATTCCAGTAGACGAGCTTCGGAAATTCGCGAAGGCGACATTCGACCTGGATGAGGTGCTGGCCACCGCCCAAGACCTGAAGTACCTCAGAGAGATCAAGAAGTTTCTAGTCAATGAGTGGGCAAACCCGTCCGAAGAGTTCGTGCGATACCTCATGTCGCAGGTGTACTCCGGAACCAAGACCAAGCAACGGCTAGAGCAGTTCCAGCGTCTTTTCAAGCGGGCCAGTCATGAATTCATAGCGGACAGTGTGCGCGGGAGACTCGAATCCGCGCTCCAGGATGTCCCTGCACAAGAGCAGGTCAGCGGACCTGCCGAGGGAGAAGCCGAAGCGGGTCCTCAGGATGAGATTGTGACCACTGCGGAGGAGTGGCAGGGGCTCTACGCAATCAAGGCTAGCTTGCGAGGTCGCATTGATATCCATCGGATAGGAATGCAGGACCGGAAGAGCTACTGTGCCATCGTACTTGATGACAGTATGTGGAAGCCCATATGCCGCCTGCACTTTAATCGACCACAGAAGTACGTAGGGCTCTTTGATAGCGACGGCAAGGAGGAACGGGTGCCCATCGACGACGTGGATGACCTCTTCCAGTACGCGGACCGAATCGGGGCGGCAATCGAGCGCTATGAACCTCGCGAAAGCTAACAGACAACTGCAACTGGGTCCATGTCGGAGTGTCCCTAGGAGTGAGAGGCCGCTTGATGACTGACAGTGCCGCAATCTACGCCAGAGTCAGCACGGCCCAACAGGAAAACGGGACTTCCTTAGACACTCAGGTAGCCGCCTGCCTAGCGCTGGCGGAAGAACGTGGGCTGCAAGTCGAGCAGCCCCATATCTTCCGGGAGCAAGCCTCCGGTGCTGACCAGGAAAGGCTTCTCCTAACCCAGGTGCGCCGTCTAGCACGGCTTGAAGTCGTCAAGGCGGTCATCGTCCACTCTCCAGACCGGCTATCACGGGACCCGCTCCACCTCATGGTGATGACTGAGGAGCTCGCAGAGGCTGGAGCCAAACTCTTGTTCGTACAAGGGCCATCGGACACCACTGCGGAGGACAAACTCGTCCGCTACATCCTGGGTTACGTGGGAGAGAAGAAGCGCGAGTTCATCACCGAGCGAACCATGCGCTGGAAGGTATCGACGGCAGAGAACGGACGTATGCCCGTCGGTACCGGGAAAGGGCTATACGGTTACCAGTACGACCCTACGACCAAGCAACGCACGATCCTGCACACCGAAGCGGCGGCCGTCAAGAAAGCCTTCGCTTGGGCGAGCCAGGGGATCAGCCTCTACCAGATTGCAATACGCCTCAACGACCAAGACATCCCAACCAAGAGCGGAAGCGCATGGCATCCCTTGACCGTGAAGCGGATGCTGACCAACTCGTCATATATAAGCTTGGACTATTACGGCAAGACCAGGACACGGAGGACGCGGAGTGGCGGTAGGACGGTCAAGGTTCTGCCAGAGGAAGAATGGATTCGGATCGAGGGGTTCACCCCGCCGATCATCGAGGAGGCCGTCTTCACCTTAGTTCAAGAAAGACTCAAGGAGCCCAGCAACAGGAGAAGCAAAGCTTCCAGCCCATACTTGCTGACGGGATATGTGGTCTGCGGGGAATGCGGGAGCCCGGTCGTAGGTGCCCAGCTAAACCGCCGATACCGATACTACCGCTGCCGAGCGACCGTGCCGACGACCCTTCGACCAGCAACCTGCCGAGCTCGATACATCCCAGCCGATGCACTGGAAGACATTGTTTGGAGCGAGGTGCGGAAGGTTCTGGAGAATCCCGAACTGGTGCTCGACAAGCTGCGACAGCAACTAGCCGGTATGGGTGGCGGGCTTGACGAAGAGATCGCCCGGCTAGGGCGAGAGATACGGCACTGCCGGGACCAGGAGCGGCGTCTGGTCACCCTCTACATGTACGGCGAGATCGACGACGACTACATCCGCTCGCACAGTGGTCCGTTGAAGAGCCAACGAGAGGGCTACGAAGCCGAGCTACGGCGGCTTGAGCAACAGAAGGCCGAGCAGTTCGATCTAGAACAGGCTGAGGCCCAACTTACCGTGTTCTGCCACAGGGTCAAGAACGGCATGGCCAAAGAAGACCACGATGGAAAGCGAGCTGTATTCTCAGCGTTTCGGGTGAAGGTTGAGGCTACTCGCGACCAGGTTGTAATC
Organism: Dehalococcoidia bacterium; assembly: GCA_965249025.1. Classification (GTDB taxonomy): domain Bacteria; phylum Chloroflexota; class Dehalococcoidia; order Lucifugimonadales; family CAYTFF01. The sequence goes on from OZ252215.1 coordinate 1,580,149, forward strand.
AAGGGAGTCGTCGGATTTCCCGAAGCTGGTAGCTATAACTACCATTGCACAAACATTGGCATGACGACGTGGATGTAGGCGTCGGAGTCAACCAGCTTGATGACCCCTGGACTTGAGGGCGTGGTAGTCTCCAGGGCCACCTCTCCTACGCCCAATATAGATAGCACATCCAGCAGATACTTGCTGTTGAAGGCTATCTTCGACTCTTCCCCTTCCACCTGAGCGTCTACCTCGCCCTGGTTGTCGCCCACCTCCTCGGCCCGCGATGATATCTGTATGCTTCCTCCTGAGCCGTTGGCCCCGGGAGTCACTTGAAGCCTGATGATTCCGCTGCCGTCCCTGGCGAAGATGGAGGCGGACCTCGATGCTCTGAGGAATTCTTGGAGGCTCACTACCGCCCTGGTGGTGTAGCTCTGAGGGATAAGCTGGGCGTAGTTGGGGAAGGTGCCTTGCACAAGCTGAGAGACTATCTCTACACTCTTGAGCCTGAATAGGACCTGGCTCTTGGACGAGGAGATGGTGATCTCTATAGGTTCTTCCTGGTCCCCTATTAGCCTATTCAGCTCTATCAGAGTCCTAGCAGGAATAATGAAGTCCGAGTCTTCGGCTATTTTATCTATCAAGGCTCCCTTGAGAACCGCCAGACGAAAGCCGTCGGCGGCGGCCATGGTAAAGCTGCTGCCCTCCAGTTCCACCTTGATACCTGTGAGAACCGGTCGTGAGTCCTCAGTCGCGGCGGCGAAGGCTACTTGGGATATAGCCGCATGAAGAACACTGGGTTCTACGCTAACGGTAACACCATCCTCTATACTGGGAATGGGAGGAAACTCGTCTGCCGCCGTTCCGTTGACGTGGGCATCGAACCGTGCGCACTTCATCTGCAGTCCCAAGGGCTTTGAGGTTTGAGAGATGTCTATCTTTTCACTCGGCAGTGAAGCGACGAACTCGGTGAGTAGCCGAGCCGGCACTGTGATAGCTCCTTCTTCTTCCACCTGGGCACCAATCCAGGTGCTAATAGCTATCTCCAGATTGGTGGCCGAGAGCTTTAGCCTCGACTGGTCTGTGGTTAAAAGGACGTTCTGGGTTATGGGCAGCGTTGTCCGGGTCGCTACGGCCCTTCCAACGATTGCCAACCCCCTGTTAAGGTTTTCTTGAAGACATGACAGCTTCATTGCACTACCCCCTCTGATGTTGACCGTAGTATAATTGCCCTAATCGTCGGAGTCAATGTCAAGATAGACCATATTAGTAAAATGCCTCAACATATAGTTTCACCCGCAGTCGAAAACCCATATAATGGGACTAATTAAAGGTGGAGGGCCAAAATAGACATCGTACACATCAAGCATCTTTTGGAGCGCTTTAAGGCTGGTGATGTCGACGTAGAGGCAGTACTGAGCAGCTTACGAAACCTTCCGTACACGGACCTTGGCTTCGCTAAGGTGGACCACCATCGGAGCCTCCGCAAGGGATTCCCGGAGGTTATCTTTGGAGAAGGCAAGTCCCAGGAGCAGATTATAGCGATAGCCAGGTCTCTTCTTGAGGGCGCCGATAACCTGTTAATTACCAGAGTTGCCCAGGAGATTTTCGATGGGCTGAGGGAAGAGATCCCCGACGCCGTCTACCACGACAAGGCCCGAGCCGTTGTAGTAAACCGTAGGAAGTCAAAGGAGACAATGCATGGGGTTACGATAGTCACAGGTGGGACGGCAGACATCCCAGTCGCCGAAGAGGCTGCCGTCACCGCCGAGGTCATGGGGTGTGGCGTCGACAGGCTCTACGATGTCGGAGTGGCAGGGATACACCGCCTGCTGGACTCGCTGCCTGCTCTGCAGTCGGCGCGGGCGATTGTGGCGGTGGCTGGTATGGATGGCGTGTTGCCCAGTGTGGTAGGAGGACTAGTAAGCGCCCCTGTGATAGGCGTGCCCACCAGCGTGGGGTATGGGGCCAGCTTCAAGGGGGTAGCGCCGCTCCTGACTATGCTGAACACCTGCGCCCCGGGAGTGGGTGTGGTCAACATAGACAATGGCTTCGGCGCTGGGTATCTGGCAGCCGTTATCACGTTGCAGAGCGCTCCCCAAGGCGATACTCAGTAGGCTATTTGGTGTGCCGCTTCTGGTGCGTTGACTATGGAAGAATGAAATCATATTACAGAATGCCCTTTCTCGTACCACTGTTGACTGTCCTCCTTGCCTCCGCTTTTCTAGCATGTACATCATCGAACACTGAGCCATCGGAGTCTGCTCTAGTAGAGAGGGGCGAGCGGCTGTATGAGACGACTTGCCAGCAGTGCCATGGAGACATACAGGGCATGGGCACCACTGGCGCCGCCAATTCCATCATGCGCTGATAGGACATATCTCCCCTTCTACCACACCACCAGATTCACCAGCAAGCCGTGGATGTAAGTGGTCTTGACGAGTAACTTGCTACTCTCGCTCCAGCTTCCACTTCCCCGCCACCTCTTCCACTGTCAAGCCCCTATTCAGCACCCGCAATGTTGCCGTAGAAATCCGACATTCCATGTAATCTCATGAACATGTCGAATCTCACGTTGATCACACTGCATGGAGTTGTACCAAGAGGAAATGCCGAAAGCCTAGATTGGACGACTACTCGGCCAGCGCTTGATCCTTGATCGAAATGAGAACTATTGGGAAGGCAACCTTAGCTAAGAGACGTGTAGCAAACCCTAGCTTCCCTCCCGAGCAGCCAAAGGGTAGCGCTTCCCCCGGGCCTCCCGACCCTGGAAAAAGACGTAGTAGAGGATTGCCGCCGATAACACTAAGATGGCAGCTACAGTAAAGGCTGGGAGAAACTGGCTGACGGCGATCCCCTGGCTAGCCCCCGTCGCGCTTACTCCAATAAGAGCCCCAGCCACTCCAGCGCCAAAAGCGCCCCCCAGATCAAAAGACATGTGAATCATGCCTGCCATTGTGCCTCTCCCCTTGGCCTCTGTAAGCTCCATCGAGAGCTGATTGCGAATGGGCATTGAAACGCTGTAGAAGGCATCGCGAAGGAAAAAGAAGGCAACCACAAGCGGTAGACCAGGAACCACCAACGGCACAAATACCATGAGCATAAGGAATGGCACAGACGCGACCTGAGTCAGAAGTATACTCCGCACCTTGCCCCATTTCCGAACAAATACGCCGGAAAAGAGAATGGTCCCCGCCCCTCCTAAAGCTCCGACGGCAAAGATTGCCGAAATCTGTCGATCGCTAGCCACCAGGGACAGGTCGAAGAAGACATTGAAGAATCGGGTTGCCAGCCCAAAGCCCAACCCCACCAATAGACTGCAAAAGGTCAGTTTGGCGATGTTGTCAAAATTGACAACATTCCTCAAAGCAAGCAGGTCTCGAAAGCTCTCCACCAACTCCACGCGCTTCTCTGTCATGAAGCGTAAAGGCGCTAAGGCCACAAGGGTAAGAGGAAGGGAAGCAACCAGTATCCAACGAGCCGCCCCGATGTTCAAGTCGGGAACACCAATGGCAACGGCCCAAACCAAAGGCAATGCGCTGCCAACTGAACGAGATACCATGAGGAACATGGAGTTGAGGCTAAAGAGAAGGGGACGCTCTTCTGGCTCACTGTTCTCCATGATAAAGGGTGGGCCAGCAACGCCGTGAAAGGCATCACCGACTCCGGAGACGGCGGCCAGTACCAGAAGTGTGGTAGGGTCTCTAGTGAATAGCAATGCCCCCCTGGCGACCAGGTTGATACACGTGGCGATAAAGAAGGCCTTTCTCCTACCTATTTTGTCGGCGATGAGGCCAGCGGGGAAGGCCACTATCCCATGGAACAGCATGTCTACCATGATGAACAACCCTACGAAGCTGGTGGAGAAACCCAGACGGAGTAGGTAGAGGTTGAACATCACAGACCAGATACCAGCCCCAAGTTGAGACATCAAGGAGTACCCCAGGAACAACCTGGCGTTGCGACTAAACTTCCTTGCCGTGGCCAGGTAGCGCCGAATACCGCCTGAGAGTCTCGGTCGCTTGGTCGGAGGCGGATTTGGTGTTGAGGCCATGATCTGACTCCTGGTGCTGATCTTGGCGCTATGTGTGTCCCTCTCTGGCGGCCACAATATGACCGGAGGGATGGCCCTTTGAGAACATATATTGCAACACTTTTGGTGTGCTTTTCAACCCCTGAAGCTACGTCAGCACCGTGCTCCGAAGGATGTGATTGGGGAAAGGGGCCTTCCTGCATAGGAAGGATGCGTTTGAAATGGCGGAAGTCTATCCCGTGTCACCAAAGCTAAATAGGAGGCCTCCTGAGATGCCACTCCGTAGCCTGTTCGTAAGCGTAGGCAACCCTTAAAACCGTTGACTCGTCAAAGGGTCGACCAACGATCTGTAGCCCCATTGGTAGACCATCCTTAGTGAAGCCACATGGCACCGTACAGGCAGGCAGTCCCGCCAGATTCAGTGGACGAGTCAATCGTGAGGAGTGATTCCTTAAAGGCTCCTCGCTCTCTCCTATCACAACAGTAGCCTGACCAACCTTTGGGGCAGTCACCGGCGAGGTTGGGGTTATCAAGACATCCACTTCCTTAAGGGATTTCAGGAAGGACTCCCTGATCTCTGTTCTGGCCTGCTGGGCCTTGACGTACATCGGACCAGTTATGAAGTTACCATTTTCCAGACCTTCCCTGACGCCGGGAGTCAGCTCTGAAGCGTGTTCTCTGAGCAGTTTCTGATGATAGGTAGAGGATTCGGCACCCCATATGATGGCGCATAGCTGATGAGTGTGTTCCATGTGTGGCAATGGTACATCCTCTATAGAAGACACCAACTTGCTCAGGACCACAATAGCCTCTTCCAGCGCTTCTCCGACTTGACTATCCAAGCTCTCGTAGAAGAACTCACGCGGAATGCCTAACCTCACGTCGGAGATCCCTTTACGAAGCTCTGAAGTGTAGTCTGGTACCTCCAACTTAGCTGAATTGAGATCCTTCGGGTCGTACCCAGCGATAGCGTTCATGATAATAGCTGCGTCTTCTACCCTCCTCGTCATTGGCCCGACGTGGTCCATAGTCCAGGCCAGGGGAATCACGCCATAACAGCTCACCCTCCCAAAGGTAGGCTTGAGCCCTACTATTCCGCAGAACGTAGCCGGTATGCGTATCGAGCCGCCTGTGTCTGAACCCAGGGCAGCGACGCACTGAGCAGCGGCAACTGCCGAGGCCGAACCACTGCTTGACTCCCCCTGTCATTCTGGAAGCGTCCCACGGATTGCGAGCTGACCCATAGTGGGGATTCTCACCGGTGCCGCCTGCGGCAAACTCGTGCATGTTAAGTTTGCCAAGAATTATGGCTCCCGCCTGTCTCAAGCGGGACACTACAGTCGCATCGTAGCCTGGTATGAATTCGGCCCACTGCTTAATTTTCGAACCGCCGGTTGTCCTTGTACCACGAGTGTAGAAAAGGTCCTTGACCGCCATGGGAATGCCATGCAGGGGGCCTCGGGCTTCACCCAAGGATATCTCTCTATCAGCTTGCCTGGCAGCAGCAATGGCCTCCTTCTCCATTATCGTAATAAAGGAGGAGAGACGGCTATCCAGCGCATCGACTCGCTCCAGGAATGACTTGTTAGCTCCAACGATGAGATTTCACCGCGTTGTATTAACGGCTGGAGTTCGCCTATCGCTGAGAAACACAGATCTGCATTATTCATCTCGCCACCCACGCCAGATTTGATCAACGAAGTCGAGGATTTCTTGAGGAGTTGGTTGCAAAGGTATCACAAACCGTAAAGGCTGGAAAGCTCCCAGACAGCCTGCAATGTCATTCACCGCACCCGCGAATGCCATTCGCATTGCCTATCGAACACCCACTTGTCTACACTAAGGGGACTCAATTCTTCTTGGATCTGTTCTCGTGGTCGCACAACGCCAAAATGCTAGTCAGCGAGCGCCTGCGTTCCATCAGTAGACGAGTCCCATGTCGCTGGGACTTAGTATCGCGATAGTTTTCAGAGTCACAAATGTCTGCTCCTTTCGGCCAAAGGACATAGAAAATACCAGGATTTCAAGCATCCAATTGCCTTTGCCAGATGCTTCATCCCCCGTCCACTACGATGGTCTAAGCCGGTTATGTAGCTTGATGCATCAGAGGCGAGAAGCGCTGTACTTCGAGGAAACCCTCAATGTTCGTAAGGAAACCTTCTCTGTTGTAAGAAATGGTAATGCTGGACTTGTAGGGCTGGATTCATTCCCGGAAATTCACGTATTGCAATGGCTGTTCAATGTCCATCTCTTTTATGAACGCTATTGTCGCTTGCAAATCGTCGCGTTTCTTGGCAGACACTCTGAGCTCGTTTCCCTGGATAGACACCTGGACTCTGATCTTGGTGCCTCGTATTGCCTTGTTTATTCTACGTCCTAGCTCGGCATCAATACCTTGCCTTATAGAGATGGTTTGCCTGATGGTCCCCCCACCTGCATTTTGTGGAGGTTTGAATTCCAGTGCTCCTTGTTCCACTTTTCGACGGACAAGATACTTGCGAAGCAAGTCTTCTAACTGGGTCAGCTTCATTGAATCGTCAGCGATCAGCGTCAGGGTATTGTCAGTGCGGTCAATATCACACTTTGTCCCCGCCAGATCAAAACGCTGTTTAATCTCGCGTCGAACTCCGTTGATGGCGTTATCTACCTCCATTATGTCTGTCCTAGAAACTACGTCAAACGAGGGCATTTAGCATAACCTCCTGTAATTTTGACAGCTGAGAGACCGAGCAGGCAATTGCTCTCCTACATATGATTCATGATTCAACGGTTAACGGTTTTATAATGGAAACGTCGTATTCGCCGCCGTCGATCCAGGCCCACGGGCTATCTGGTTTGGTAGCCTCAGCCATCCTGGTCCTGAGAAACGTATCCAGGATTTCCTTATACTTCCAGAAGGTTACGTTGACGAATTCTAATGGGTCCGTCCTCGATTGCATCGAGCACCTGCCGACGACACCACTGGTTTGAGCGCCCTTTTTAGTCGTGGAATGTATGAATGCCTTGGCCTGTTCAAGCATTTCCTCTCTGGCCTTATGCATGGTTATTCTTGTGGTCATACCATCCTCATAAGATATAGGGTGCTTTTACAGTATAAAGTTTGGCACAGATATCCTCGACACCAATCCCAAACCTTCAAGCCCTGCCCCCTCTCCAACACCAACATTTTTGATAACATAGTCTGGATCGTAGGATCGAACACGTCGGCACCACAGATACAAATCGCTGAGCTGATGCCGGACAGCCGCATAATAATATCGTATTTGAGAATATAGAACGCCAAATAAGATCATGAGCTCTATTGAGCTATTTGGCACCAAGGTGTTGCCCACTCTCGCATGACCTGTGGAGGGGGGCTCAGAACGAAGGGACAAACCCTCACTCATTCGACCATGCTCTCCGATACGCCCTGTTTACCAGGGCTATCGAGAGTCCGATGAGCAAAGCATCATCGGACAGGGCGGGCGGAGGTAGAGGCTAGCCACCTATCTGATACATCTCCACCTTGCGTCCGCGTACTCGCTGGTCCTCCGTCAAAGAGGAGCGTATCTCCGAGTAGCGGTCCGTCCGCTGACCCCAGACACCTACGATGATATTGCGCAACTCCTCATCGGTAGCGCCGCTTCTCATGGGCCCTCTCAGGTCGGTGCCGCCGCTGGCGAACAGGCATGTCATCAGCTTGCCTTCGGTGGTGAGCCTTGCCCTGTTGCAATCGGCGCAGAAGGGCTGGGTGACCGAGGCGATGACCCCAATCTCGCCGCTGCCGTCCCTGTATCTGTGCCTGTTGGCAACCTCCCCCTTGTAGGTAGGCTCCGCAGGCTCTAGAGGCATCTCAGCGTCTATCATCCTGACGATTTCCTGGGCCGGGACCACCTGCTCCATGTTCCATCCATTGAGGTTGCCCACGTCCATGAACTCGATGAATCTGACTATGTAACCCTTATCCTTACAGTATCTTGCCAGGTCTACGATGGTATGGTCGTTTACGCCTTTTTGTACCACTGCGTTTACCTTAATTGGACTGAGGCCCACCTCTGTCGCCTTTTCAATGCCTTCAAGGACTCTTTTGGTGCCGTAGCCCCGTCCGTTCATCTTGGCGAAGACCTCATCATCAAGGCTATCGAGGCTCACTGTGATGCGGTGCAATCCGGCGTCTTTGAGGGCCTGGGCCATCCTAGCCAAGAGGTATCCATTGGTGGTGAGAGTGAGGTCTTCCACACCTTCGATCCGAGCAAGTCGAGCCACTAAGTCCTCGACCTCATTTCTCAGGAGGGGTTCTCCACCGGTCAGGCGCAGCTTTTTCACGCCCACTTCAACGAAGATACGAGCCAGCCTTTCAATCTCCTCGAAGGTCAAAAGCTCAGGCTTGGGTAGAAAGTGATACCTTTCGCCATAGATCTCGGCGGGCATGCAATAGGGACACCTGAAGTTGCAGCGGTCGGTGACAGAGATGCGAAGGTCTCTGATGGGCCTTCCGAACTTGTCCCTCACGATAGTCGATTTGTCAAAGGTAACCGTCATTGATCCATCACGTCCCTTGATAACCCTGAACCGCTCTGTCCTTCAGTCCTTTGAGGGCCTTTCGAGCTGCCCTGGCTCTGTGACTCACCTTGTTTTTCTCCTCGAAGGAGAGCTGAGCCATGGTCTTGCCCAATTCAGGCATGTAGAAGACCGGGTCATAGCCAAAGCCGGACTGGCCCTTTGGCTGTGTCGTTATTTCGCCGAAACATTCGCCCCTGTATAAGTCTACCTCATTACCGGGCCACGCTACGGCAACAACGGAAACGAATCGCGCCGAGCGGCACTCTATGCTTACATTTTGCAGCTTTTTCAGCAAAAAAGCAATTCGGGCCGCATCTGAAGCGCTTTCAAGGCCTCCATAACGCTTGGACATCACACCAGGCTCACCGTTCAGAGCTTCCACCTCAAGGGCAGAATCGTCGGCCAGGCAGGGCAGGCCACTGGCCTCCATATAGGTCCTAGCCTTAAGAGAGGCGTTCTCCTCCAGGGTAGACCCCGTCTCCTCCACCTCCAGGTCTATGCCTTCATCAGCCAGGGTCGTTAGCTCAAAGGGGCAGCCCTCCAAAAGGGCCGAAAGCTCCCTGGCCTTGCCCTGGTTCCTTGTAGCCAGCAGCAGCTTTTGCATGAAAGCCGTCACCTACACTCGGCTGCGTTACTTTTCAAGGCCTTGGCGCATAGACGCCATCGCGGGCTGCGCTGGTTCCACTGGCACGCTTCAGGAAAGCCTGCTGGGCGTCCTTGATCCCTTCATGATTGCCGCCCCACACCCTAAGGGGAGTCGCCTGGAGCCCTCTGCCGTAGGAGAAGCTCATCTGCCAGGGCAGTTTGCCTGCACGCTTGTTGATGGCGTTCAAGTTAACAGTAGCTTCTTCATCGCCCTGGCCGCCCGAGAGGAATACGATGCCAGGCACCGCCGAAGGCACACACCGCTTAAAACACTGGATGGTCGCCTCTGCGACCTCGCCCGGGTCTGCTCGATCTGTAGCGTCCTTGCCAGACAGGACCATGTTGGGCTTTAGAAGCATCCCTTCCAAGGAGACACGCTGGTCACGTAGCTCACGAAAGACCGCCGTCAAAGCGGCCTCCGTCACCTCAAAACATCTCTCGATACTGTGGTCTCCGTCCATCAGCACTTCAGGCTCGACTATTGGCACCAGGCCAGCCTCCTGAGAGAGGGCGGCATATCGCGCCAGGGCGTGGGCGTTTACGTTGAGGCAGTACTGGGTTGGAGTGCCTCCTCCTATAGAGAACATACCTCGCCACTTTGTAAAGCGAGCTCCTATCTCCCTGTACTCGTTCAGCCTATCTCTTAGCCCGTCCAGCCCCTCGGTCACCGTTTCGTTCGGAGCGCCGGACAGGGGCTTTGCCCCCTTGTCTACCTTGATGCCAGGAATGACTCCACTACTTTTAAGGACGTCAACAAGCAAAGTACCATCGTCGGCCTTCTGACGCATGGTCTCATCAAACATGATAACGCCACTGATGTAGTCGCCAATACCAGGTGCAGCGAACAGTAGTTGTCGCCAAGCCCGTCGGTTGTCCTCTGTGGAAGGAACGCCGACGCTGTTCAATCGTTTCTCTATGGTGCCAGTGCTTTCATCTGCCGCCAGAATCCCTCTTCCATTTGCAACAAGAGCCTGAGCCGTCGTCTCAAGTTCCTTAATACTCATTGCTCCCTCCTTGCAAACTATGTCGCTAGATGTTGATATGCCTAAAGTCTGCCACGCCCTTTAAAGTTACGTTCTGAATTAGAGGAACAATCACTTCGATCGATTTCCTGGCATGTTAGTAGTTCTTATAGAGCACTGCACCAGTCGAGTATATCTCATGGGGGTAAGCCGACGCAATTATGGCTATTGATTGGGTTCTGGGCACCGACGATAGCGGTGCTGGACAAGGCGTTGGGGGATGAAGTAATTCGGGAGCTAATTGCTTCGGTGCGTGCTTCCTGGAAGTCGAAGCACTATCGGCTGGCAGGGGTAAAACTGAGAGAAGACCTTGTGCGGCCGTTTGCGAGATAAAGGCCGACAGGTCAGTAGCAGGCGAGGGGAGCCTTCAACAACGCCGCCCTTTGCTGCACGAGTCATTCAACAAGTAGCACGGATTGAGTTACTTTCTACGGGGGTTGAAATGACTTGGGGTTAGCGTTTGATACTCAACTTGTTGATATTAACTATCGTATACTTGAACGTGCAAGAAGTTGTCAAGCCCCGTTGTCCTTTGATACACTTAAGAGCGTAAACGAATTGGAGGGTCATATGATGGAAGACATTCTTGGGAAAGAGCCTGAGATACCTGATATGTATGTCGACTCGGTAAGAATAGGAAGTGGGCTTTACACATTTGTCTTAGAGCTTGGGCTACAGGGGGTCTTAAATGCACGAAACGCAGAACTCCCACCCACAAAAACGCTTGCAAGGGTAAGAATGAGTCCGCAACACGCTCTCATACTTGGTAAGCTCATTCAGAAGAATGTCAAGGCTTACGTTAAGAAAGTGGGGAAGATCGAGATCCCAGATGCAGTTTACAGGGACTTAGGTATTTCTAAGGAGGATGTGGAGTAAAATGCCAGTTGTAACAAGACGGCGAGGAACAGCATATGTCCGTCACATCGCGAGACTGTCTACAACCCTTAAGTCAAGAACCGCTGCAATACTTAATAGTCAAACTGCTATTAAGGTTGCCTTTAATACTCCTTTCGATGGGATTCCTGGTCTGTGGCACGGACAAAATGATGTTGAAGTAGGGTTTGAAGAGATGGAGTGGCTAAGAACTAATCGCAACAAACTAACAAACTACCGTGGGTTATGGGTGGCGATTGTGAAACAATCTGTTGTTGCTAGTGACACTTCTTTTGACCAAGTGTATCAAAGTCTGGTGACTCGAAACATTCGTGATGCGTTTGTTACTTATGTGCCCACAGATGCTGATAAATGGGATTATGTGGTGGCATGAGTTATTTGTGGTTCGGAAACAGGAGCACTTACTCTGCTAACGTTTGCATGGTGCCAGTTGTTTTAAACCCCAATAGTAATAGCTTTACCGTGCAAGCGATATTAGATACTGGAGCCTATACGTCCTTTTTTGACAAAGCTCTGGCAGGTGCATTGGGATTCCCTGACATAACATTGGGACACCGAGTGCCAGCAACTATAGCTAATGGTAAACAAGCGTATGGTTATCAGTTTGCTGTTGATGTGAAGGTACTTGGGCGTGAGTTAACCGTTCCAATCGCTTTTTGCCCAGATTTTGAAGACGGGTCGCCCAATCTTCTTGGGATGGAAGGTTTCTTTGACCAAGTAAGAGCAATTGCGTTTGACCATTCCCAAAAACTACTCTACTATTAGCCCTCTTTGGCACGTCTCCATCTATCCTCAGCAGCTTTCTTAGCTATCTGTGTTCGTTCCTCTTTGGTTAGTGTCTCAGCTCTGTCTTTTGCGCCCTTCTTTCTCGCAAGCCTACCAAGAGGGGTAGTCACGTGGTAGGTAAAAGTGTAGGAAAACCCTCCTGATGGGTGCAGAAACCTTGCTTATAGAGCACTGTACCAGTCGAGTATATCTCATGGGGGTAAGCCGACGCAATTATGGCTTCGACGCGAGAGACACCTTGTCCTGAGCAGTATGCGGAGAGGAATAAAGCGTCTACCAGGTCGACCAGCCGATGCTTTGTTGCGCTGGATAAGGCGAACTGATAACATCTCGATGTCTACAGATGGGAGGATTCCTATGATATCAACAATGACGCGCAAGCCTATCGAACGAAACGTCGCTATGGAGCTGGTGCGAGTCACCGAGGCCGCCGCCATGGGTGCAGCCCAACACATGGGTATGGGCGACAAGGAGCTAGTGGACCAGGCAGCGGTGGACGCCATGCGCTTTACCCTGGGGTCTGTAGAGATGGATGGCGTGGTGGTGATTGGGGAGGGAGAGAAGGACGAGGCCCCCATGCTTTACATTGGGGAGCATATCGGCACTGGCTCAGAGCCAAAAGTTGACATTGCCGTAGACCCCATAGATGGAACCACGCTTCTGTCCAAAGGCCTCCCGGGAGCCATCGCCGTCATTGCACTATCTGGAAGAGGCACGATGAATGTTCCTCGCCAGGTGTACTACATGAACAAGATAGCCGTTGGCCCCGAAGCGAAGGACGTCATAGACATCGAGGCTCCAGTGGCGGACAACCTGAAAAGGATAGCCAAGGCCCTGGGCCGCAAGGTGAGTGAGATTACCGTGGTGGCCCTGGATCGCCCTCGGCACGAACAGCTACTGGCCGATGTAAGGGCCGCAGGCGCAAGGCTAAAGCTTATTACGGACGGAGACGTGGCCGCAGGGATTCACGCAGTATTGCCAGACACAGGTGTGGATGTGCTAATGGGAATCGGAGGCACCCCGGAAGGGGTCATCACTGCGGCGTCCATTCGGTGTGTAGGTGGCGCTATCCAGTGTAAGCCGTGGCCTAGGGACGATAAAGAGAGAGAAGCCACTAACGCCGCTGGCCTGGACCTGAATAAAGTCTACACTACGCAGGAACTGGTAGGGGGGGACGATGTATTCTTTGCGGCTACAGGGGCCAGCAGCGGCGACCTGTTAAAGGGGGTTCGCTTCTTTGCAAACGGAGCTACGACTCAATCTCTGGTTATGCACTCCAGAACTGGCACCATCCGCTGGATCGATTCCATTCACGACTTTACTCGGCTGGACAATATACGATTTAAGTAACCTTTGGTGCTAATGCAGGGTCCTTGAAAAATGTCATCCTAGCCCGAGGGGCGGGGTGCCTCCGCCATAGGCTTTGGCAGCCGAAGGCGGGAGCGAAGGATACGCTCATGAATCGTCATTGCGAGGAGTCCCAATGTAATCGGGGCGACGAAGCAATATGGAGGGGCTTGGCCCCTCACCGCCAGATTGCCACAGCCCTCCTTCCTTGGGCCTCGCAATGACATTTGCGGCGAACTTCGGACACAGAGCACTTAAGACTAGCACCATTCGAGTAATCGGGCTTACGGTTTATACGTGTGTGTTTCGTTGAATGCTCAAATAGCGTCACGGGCATTGCAAATGATGGTACCACCTATTTAGGGCTTATTTCCAAGTGGTGGCGACACATATCCTCACGGGTGGCTAACGTGGTGGCCCTCTTCACAACCCTCTGCGGAGTCCTCAAGCTGTATAGTTACGTGGGATATTCCAAATTCCCGGTCCACGGTGCCTCTTATGAGATGTAAAAGCTTCTCCGAGTCTTTCACGGCGTTGGAGACGGTTGTTACATGGGCGCTTAGGACGTTGTATCCCGTAGTAATAGTCCAGGCATGAATGTCGTGGACGCCCGTGACCCCTTCTATTTGTTCCACCCGTTGGCACAGCAAGTCCATATCTATCCCAATGGGACTGGATTCCATTAGTATCTTCGATGCGTCCCAGGCAACCTTACCCCCACTCCAAACGATGAGAATGGCTATTATAAAGCTGATGATAGGGTCTGCTATATACCACTGGAATACCAGCATAAAGAGGCCTGCGACGACCACCCCCACCGACTGTACGGCGTCCGTCATTACATGCACAAAGGCCGCCCTAACATTAAGGCTCTCTCCACTTGCCCGATGCAGCACATATGCGGCGCCTGCCTGAGCTACGAATCCGACGGAGGCAATCAGCACCATAGGTAAGCTGTTAACCTCCGGAGGACTCTGCATACGTCGGAAGGCTTCGAAGGAGATGTAGCCGGCAACAAGCCACAGAGTCAGTCCACTGATAAGGGCAGCAAAGATCTCGGCGCGATAGTACCCGTAGGTTCTTCCGAAGGAGGCTGGACGCGACCCCACCCATATAGCGAGCAGGGCCAGCACTATGGTGCCGACGTCGGTAAGGAGATGCCCTGCATCGGCCAAGAGGGCCAGGCTGTTAGTGAGCCAGCCGCCTACGGCCTCCACGACAAGGAATAGGCCTACGATAGCCAGGCTTAGGAGGAGGCCCCTTCTACTGGCGGCGCGAAAATGATGGTGGCCCCTTCTCTGAAAATCATAGCCACTAACACTTCTTCCTGGACCGTTAGGGGACACAGGCAAGGGATCAGCCAAAGCTATCGCTCCGTTATGCTAGACTCGCTCCATGTGAACATTATAGAGCATCAAAGCATCCTCCATGCAGATTCACGCTGCGCATCCGGCATTGACCTAGATATATCAATCACGGTGCGACCCTTGTTGGTGGCAAACAGTTCTTAACGCAACGCTTTAACTCCCTCAGACGGGAAGCAATGGCGTCTCCGGCACCACTTCGAAGGCGTTCAGCACACAAGCCAGTACGCCATAGTGCCCGATTGTAGCTGTGAGATCGACGAGCTTCTGGACGCCGAATTTCTCCAGTGCCGCCATAAAGGTAGGTTCGGAGACCCTATTGTTTCTCAACAGTTCCTGAACGTATGTGACCACCAGGGCCTCGTCCTCCGTCAGGCCCTCCGGGGCCTTGCGGTCCCGAATTGCGATCACGGCCTCATCTCGCACACCTGCCTCGGCTGCGGTGCGCTGATGGACAGTCCAGGCGTACTGGCAGTCTAGCTCACGAGTGGCGGTCAACACCACCAGCTTATAGACGTCTTGCGGCAAAGCCGTCTCAAAACGCACGTATGAAGCCGTGCGCGCTACACGACTGGCCAAGTCGGGGCTGTGCATCAAGACACGATACGGGCCCATCAGGTTTCCCTCGTATCCCGATACGACCTGGTCGAACATGGGATGATGTTCGGCGGGAATGTCCTGCTTGTCTGTAATTAACGGAATTCGCTTAGTGGATCCCTTCATCATGATGGTCTTCTCCTTTAATTCAATGCTACCATCTAGAACTATTTACCAACAAACTGCCTCCAGATATCTGGCAGGCAGTTGACGGCCTGGATGTCTGCGGCCCTAGCTAACGAAATTGAGTGACAGTGTCGATCAAAGCAGGCTGGCCTTTTTCTTTTATCACTTTCAGGGCGCGTTTTAGGGCAGGCCCAACTTGATTTGGGTCATCGATGGGACCTTCTGCGTACCAGCCGAAGGACTGGGCAAGGCGAGCAAAGTCCGGTGGTGGGTTGTTGATCTCCATGCCGAGGTATGCGTTTTCTTCGGGGCGCTTGCGATGGCGGGCGACGACTTCCTGATGATCCCAGTCGTTGTAGTAGGCCCGATTGTTATGCATGACCATCAGCATTGGAAGATTGTGATGGGTAGCTATCCAGAGAGCGGAAGCGTCGTATAGGAGGTCTCCGTCCGGCTCAATGGCCACAACCAATTTGTCAGACCCTCTGTAAGCCAAAGCGACGCCTAGAGAAAGGCTTAGCTCCGTTGCAGCGCCTAGTGGAACCCCAGGATATTGATACGGCTTTGTCCAATCCCAAAGGCGACGAGGCCATCCGCTGAGAGGATTACCAGTTAACACCCAATCCTCTCCTTTTACGACATTCCATATCTCGTAAGCTAGGCGAGCGGTGCTGATCGGTCGGTCATTCCATCCTATTTTTGCCTGCTCATTCCAGTGTTGCCTAAGGCTGTCATGCCTTGACTTCATGGCCTGAAATCTATCCTTGAACTTGTCTTCCTTGTCATTAACACCGATGTCTTGCAAAGCCAACAAAAGTTGCGGCAAGACTGTCGAAGTATCCGCCGTGACAGATAGGTCCATTTGCGGAAGTTTGTCGAAGTTTTGAGCCCAAGCCTTGATATTTAGATCCCTCAAGCCTATGTCAATAACTTTGCATCCCTTTGGAATTATCGATCTATAAACGCCAGAGCCGTCGGGTTCAGTTATCGCAGCGTGTAGACCCTTGACGTCCAGGGCCAGAACCAGGTCGGCTTCCCGAAGAATATCGGAACCCGTTAGATCCAGGTCATGGGTATTAGGAAAATTGAATCGCCTTCCCAAATCTATAACTGGGAGTGCCAAAGCCTCCGCTAGCTTAATCAGAGAGGCTACCGATTCCGGATGTCTGCCCAGGCTTTCGGCCAGAACGACTGGTCGTTTGGCTTTCAGCAGCATCTGAGCAATCTGGTCGACTGTCTCTGGGCTACAGGAGATTGATGAGGGAGAGTTTAACCTTTGGAGGTTAAGCAACGATACCTTCTCCGTTAGCGGGTCTTCCTGAAGATTGACATCCAACCCGATGTAGACTGGCCCGGCAGGCTCGGTCATAGCCACCCGATATGCTCTGGAGAAAGAGTCCGCAAGGTTAATTGCGTTCCGAGGTTGATCGTCCCATTTTGTATAATCCCTGACCAAATCCCCCTGGTTTTGGGCGGAATGTATCCAATCTATGTAAGGACGACGCCTCTGGGTGTCCATGGGACCTGCGCCGCCTAGAACAATGACAGGCACCTCATCTACAAAGGCATAGTAGAGGCCCATGGCACCGTGAAGAAGGCCAACTAAGTCGTGAAGGATAGCAGCCATCGGCTTGCCAGCGGCACGAGCATAGCCGTGGGCCATCATAACGGCCACCTTCTCATGGGGACATTCTATGATTTCCGGCTTGTTACCACCGTAGTTAACCAGGGAGTCGTGGAGGCCTCTAAAAGATGCGCCGGGATTGAGGCTGACATATTCGATTCCATAGAGTTTTAGCAAATCGACGACAAGGTCAGAACCGTAAGCGGCTCCAGTTATAGATTCGCCAGTCGGGGACTCAGCGTTGTTCATCAGTCCTCCCCTGGGGTGTAGCTCATAAAACACAATTGCCCTAGAAGCCCAGGCTCATCAACAATTTCGGTTTTCCTATTGGGTTTCACTATCCAAGTTCGTATGCGTGTAGCCGAAAGGTTTTTGGGCAATAAGGGTGAGAAAACATAAGTGCTATATGGCCAAGAAATGAACTACTCCCAGATGTAAAAGCACTTGTCCCCCTCGAATCTTCTGATGGCGGGTGCACCGACGCCATAAGCCTTAAAATGTCCGCCTATCATCGCCTTTAGTCCTTTGTTCCACATCACCACGTCTCCCTTTTTGAGCGCGTACCTTTCTCCAGTTTCAATATCCTCCAGTCTCATCTCTCCCTCCAAAATCAGGGCTGATTGATCGCGTCTCCAAACACTGAGGAACATATTATCCGACCTATGCTCAGCAATCCCAACGGTCATAGCACCATAGCTGTCTGCAGCCACTACAATATCTGCGTGGTACCAGTCTGAATCCCCGATGTACTCCTTTGGAGCCTGAGTCACCCTCGTCGGGTTCCTGTCTAGGGCATCATGAATAACTTTCATTTGCGACATGAATATCCTCCCATACACGTTGCTGAGTCAGGTGGCGCCCAGACGATGTTGCCGATGGGGCCACTTTGGTGGCCCCATCGGCTTGTGCTCTAGTGAATAATCGAGGAACCTATGCGACGGGCCTACTTCTTCAGCCAGAGGAACTGGAGTCGCAACTGGGAGTCCGGAACCCACTTGAAATTCTGCACCCTATTGTTCATGGCGATGAACTGGGTAGGGTGGTATACGGCGGGCATAAGAACATCCAGCCCAACCAGCCTGTTTATTTCTGCGTACATCTTTTTAGCTTCAGCTATATCGTATACGGAGACGGCCTCGTCGATGAGCCTGTCTACCTCGGGGTTTTTGTAGTTGGCAATTCCGCCCCATTTACCAGTGCTGTGGTACGCCAGGATCATCTGAAGATGAGGGTCCGCTCTCGGAGACCAGGAGGTGCGGGCGAACCCTACTGTAGCCAGGCCACCCTTGCCCACCTCGGGGCTCCAAAACTGATTGGGAGGAAACTGCTTGACTTCTAGATTAATGCCCACCTCCGCAAATATCGCCTGGTAGGTCTCGGTCATGAAGAGCTCGTTCAAGGAGCTCATGCTGGCAAAGGGGATACTGATTCCATTGGCATAGCCAGCTTTTGCCAGCATCTCCTTTGACTTTTGGGGATTGTACTCCAGAATCTTAAAGTCGGGGTCATAGTCCCATCCACTGCCCCTCAAAGCGTAAGCCGGCCTTGCCGCGCCTAGCAGGACTACATCAATAAATCTCTCGCGGTCTATGGCATAGGCCACGGCCTGGCGAAGGTCCTTGTTATCAAAGGGAGGTACGCCAAAGTTGAAATTAAGGCCGAACATACGGCCACTCTTGAATTCGCTTATCTTTAGATTGGCGTTCCGTCGTATCGTGGCTAGGTCGGCAGTCCTTATCTCCCTGTCGGTCATGTCTATCTCATCGGTGCGAACCATGGCAATCTGGATAGTCACATCGGGAACGGCAAGCCAAAGGATTCCGTCAAGATAGGGCAGGCCTTCGCCCCAATAGTTCTCATTCTTTTTGTAAATGACCCTTTGCCCTGGCAGCCACTCCACGAACTCGTAAGGGCCAGTAGACACCGGATTCCTTCCGAAGTCGTCCCCGAATTTCTCTATGGCTGTCGGCGAGGCTATCCAGCCTGGCCGATCGATGAGAATTCCCATGAGGGGCCTGAATGGTTTGGACACCTGGAATCTGACGGTGTACTCATCAACGGCTTTAACTTCAGTCAATGGTGGCACCAGATAGCCTCTCTGTGGAGAGATGTTGTCACGGTTCAAGATGCGGTCATAGTTGAACTTAACGGCCGCAGCATTGAAGTCGGTGCCGTCGCTAAACTTGACGCCCTTTCTGAGGTTGAAGATGATGTCCTTGCCATCCCCGGCGATTTCCCAGCTTGTAGCCAGGGACGGAATAAAGTTGCCCTCTTCGTCTGGTTTCACTAAGGCCTCGTAAAAGGTATGCATTTCGTTGTAGTTGTATGCCGTGGTGTTGTAGTGAGGGTCAAAGGTGTCAGCATCCAGCCGATGGGCGTAGCGAAGGATACCTCCATACTGAGGTCCCCCCTTTTCCATAGCCACTGGCGCGGTGGGAGCGACGGTAGCCGCCGCCATAGCGGTAGGGGCTGGCGCTGCTGTAGGTGCCGGAGCCGCCGTCGGCGCGGGGGCAGGCGCGGGGGCTTCATCAGCCCCGCAGGCCAGCCCCAACAGGACAAGTCCTGTTATTACACTTATCAGCACCAAAATGGGTATACTTCTTTTCCTGGCCATTTCAAACCTCCTCGTAGATATTTAAGTAAGCTTCCTTCCCAAAGGTGGTTGGTGGGGTGCTGGGGTATGATGTTCGCTTACATACTCATATAGGTAGAAGTTATATACTACATTCAAGAATATTTGTCAATAGCATTATAGATTGTGAAATCCGTCACAGAAGCGCTTAAAGAGTCTTTTACGAATAGGGTTGTTTGTAACGATATCAGTAACTTAAACTAACTGGTCTCCCCTGGTGGCGAGCCTGGATAGAAGGCTTCGCCTTCCATCTCCAACTGCTCAATCTAAGAGGACATAGTAGACTTGACCCCAGATTTGGCCAGTTCCGCTTCAAACATACGCCTTATTTCAGGATCCTCATCTTCAAATTCTATCTGATCTGCTTCCGTAGTTGGCCACATCAGGTCGCCAATAGTCTTGAGAGCTGAAGCTCTAGGAGCAATCGTGAAACGCAAGCTCCGCCCTGGAACGCTACTGGTATTAAAGTGCTGGTGCATTATCTGATTTGGTGGTACCACCATGCTGCCTAGCTTCCAATCTACTCTTGTCTTTTCCTCGCCTTCCTTCCAAAATAAGGTATATCCTTTCCCTGTCAGAAAGAGAATGTGGGCCGAAGGTCCGTGACGGTGTGCCCTATGATATGTACCAACAGGCAGCTCAGCCAAGTACGGAGCTAGCGCACCACCGGCCATTGTATAGTCAGCGTACCTCATCTGACTTTGCCCAGAGTCCTCAGATGTTGCCGAGGTCAGCACGTCTCGCACAAAATTGACCTGTAGCAATGGTTGTTTGCCTACAAATCCTAGCACTTTCCCCTGCTCGCTCCAGTATTCTGACTGGCCCGAGTATCGATCCTTGAAGTCAAAAGGATTGTCAAAAATAAACTCCAGATTTCGGAATAGATTTATCATCAGAGGGGCTGTAGTAACGGCGATGTATCGAGCCTCTTTTGAGTTACTCTCGTTGAAATGCTGATACGTAGAGTTCATTGGAAGGGCAAACAGGCTACCCTTTCCCCACTCAACCGTCTGCCCGCTGCCTCCTCCATCCCATAATGTAGTGTAGCCCTGACCATCGAGGATAAAGACAAGCTCGTCAAACAGATGCTTTTGTTTAATCAACTTTGACCCAGGCGGGATTGCACATACGTATGAGTTAACAATCCCAGAACACGCGTCAAAATTTATGAATGCCCCTTGCCCTCCCATTCGCGGCCACTTGGCTAGCTCAATGGAAGTCACATCCTCAACAAAGAGTCCCCCTTTTATAGGAATGCCTTCTGATCGTAGCCATCTCTCATAATGGTCTACCTTGATAAGCTCAATATCTGACATCTCATGTCTCCTAATAAGGAATTCTTGCTGCGTTTAGTCGTGTCAGGATCACTCAAGTGGCATGATTTGAGCTTCTGACTCTCGCTTGTTTAATGGGCATCTTTGAAGAGTATTCCGGTGGCGAGCCTGGATGGAATGCTTCGCCTTCCATCTCCAACATAGAGTTGACCGCCCTATATCCACCCGGTGTTTCGGTGTACCTCCAGCGAACTGGCGTATGAGCAACAAACACCCTGAATTCACCACCAACTCGGTGCTTGAGACCTGGGGCAAAGTAGAGGAAGTCGCCTTTACGGGCCCTATACACCTCCCCCGTGTCCAGGACCTCTGTGGTCATCTCTCCGTCGAGGAACAGGATCATCTGATGCCATCTGTGGAGATGGCCGTAGTTCATCTCCTTGGACGCGTGCCTGGCCAGGGCGACTGAAAGGACTAGGTTACTCTCCACACCTTCAACCAGGCCAGCATGCCACCAGTTGGGGTCCAAGGAGACACCCAGGCTGTCTACCTTGCCCAAGGAGACGCTGGTGGCCCCTTTCACAAGCTTTATTAACCCTTTCTCAGGAAACTCCTTACCCTTCATCTCGATAGGTATGTTTTTCCTGACTTCGTCAGCGGGTGAACCTGGCAGGAGCAGCTCGTTTTCGAGGTGTGCGAGATCAAGCGCCTTCGTACCACTGGGTGTCCGTACCAGCCGCCAAGGGACGGGAGTTCTTACGAAGTAGCTTCGAAAAGCCCCTCCTATAGTGGCTCTAAGCCCCTGCCCAAAGTAAAAGAGGTCTCCCTCGTGTCCTCTATACAGCGCCCCCGTATCCCTGTCATGGACCACCATCTCCCCACCCAGGACCAGCGGCCTCGTGCCACCAGAACGTGGTGTCCCATGTTTTGGTCGTTGGGTGTTCGGCAACGCCAACATTGACCATGAGGCCGCTCTCCACGGCATTTACCAAGTCAACTTGCCTCCACTTGTCCACGCCTATCTCATTGGTGTCGTCCACATCAGTCAGGGGAGCATTCAGCGCGTCTCTGACAAGCTTGATTGGACTCTTATTTGTAGCCTCTTGGTTTACAGGAATCATCGCGTTAACCTCCTCGATAAAACTTCACCCAGGTTACTGAAACGGGCTGCTCTCCGGTGAACACATGCACCTCATGTCAGACTATAAGCCCATGGGCCAATGCCTGGGCGTTACGTCCTGACCCTGCGACCCAGCAGGATGTCCATGGACTACGACCAGAACCCTCGATCTCCGACCCCTTTGCAGGCCAATTGTAGTTGACCTGGATTTTAAGTCAAGCCACTGTACTATTTCCCTACGAATTGCCCCCAGATATCTGGCAGGCGGGCGAGTGTCTGGGGAGGCAGCGGGCCCCTGGAGGCATACTCAACGGAGCGCTCTAGCTGCTCCAGGCTAGAGTAACCTACCAATAGAGTAGAGACTCCTCGCTTACTCAGAACGAAACGCAGCGCAGCTTCCGCTAGGTCTTCTACATAGCCCTCTTTTACCAGGAAGCCAAAGCTCCCAGCCCTGTGAACATCTTCGGCATAGCTGCTAGCCGAGCCAATCGGCGCAGGGGCGGGCGAGGCCAATGGGTGACGCTCCGCCATGCCGGTGAGGGCACCTCCTGCCAGCGCCCGTATGACTATTATGCCGGCCCCATACTGTCCTGCTCGATCTATCATCCTCCCGAAGTCTTGATCGCTGAATCCGTGTGGTACCTCCGTTCCAGCGCTGGGGTTCAACAGGTTATAGACGGTCTGTACTGAATGCAGCGCCCTCGATTCAATTGCCTCATGCAAAGCCTGAGTCTCGCCCATACCTGTGATACCAAAAAACCTTACCTTACCCTGTGCCTGGAGAGACCGAAATGCCTCTACTACCTCCTCTAGCACATCACCCACACTCAGTAAGTCCTTAGCGATGCTACCTTGCAAGCTAATTCGATTGTGCAACTGTATCAAGTCCACGCATTCTCGATCCAGCCGCTTCAGGCTCTCCTCTACCGAACGAACAACGGCGTCCTTTACGTTCTTCGCATCCCTGGTTGTCACGCGGACTTTGGTTCCTACATGCGCTTCTGCTCCAAGGTCTTCTAGGGCCTGTCCAAGATTCTTTTCAGACAGTCCATCGCCATACGATGGGGCCGTGTCGAAGTAGTTTATACCCAGCTCTAAAGCCCTGGCCACTACCCTGACCCTCTCTCTAGACTGGCCCCTTATCATGACTCCTCCCACGTTGCCACATCCGAACCCTATCTGTGACACCTTTAACCCCGATTTACCTAGCGCCTGATATTTCATGTCTTCTCCCGACGATATTTAAGCAATGTATTCCATATGGCATACCACTGCAAATTATACCCTACGGAGGAGTTCGACACGATAACTGAGCGATGCAAGCGTCAGCGAGGCTGAGTAGGGCAAGTACGTCACCTCGAAAGAGAGAGGAGAAACCTGCACCCAGGCTTCTACATCAGGTGGGAAGCCAAAGACAAATGCAGGTGGGCGATCTTTGGTAGCAGCGCAGATCACTGCTATGCTATGGTGACACTCCGTTACGCCTGACTAGACACGGCCTTGCACAAAAATTCCCGAAATAAAGGAGGGTGCAGGGAACCAAGGTTCCCGCCGGGGGTCTGGGGGTGTCCCCCAGATACATTTTGAGGATGGGACAGGGTGGGAGAGCAACGCTTGTCACTATGAATATCGGCAACCATTGACTTTTTGTGCAAAGCAACTAGACACAAGTCTCTCTAACATCAGTTGGTGCGCTTACAACATCTAATATGATGAGCCTCCAGGATGGAGCAAGATGAGGCACTCGCAAAGAAGAGCGGAAGGTTTGGTGAAAAATGGCCGCACCGACGCAGGCCAATCTCATTCGTCTGGTGATCAAGCAGCGGGTACTGCTCTGGTTGGCCTCGGTTAGCGCGCTAGCTACCCTATTGGCTTGGCGCTTCTCTCCGTTGCCATTAAGAACGACCCATTTCCTTCCCAAGACCGGACGGTTTTGGATTGGATAACTGGTTGGGACTTCCCGGGACTGACGGGGTTCTTTGAGCTTGTCTCATTTCTTACCAACAACTACCCAGCCCTGGTATTGGGATTAGCTGGAATAGCGTTTCTGTGGCTTCTGGGGCTGACCCGTGAGGCGGTGGCCTTCGTCGTTATAGGGGGGATTGTGGGCATCATCGCCTCTCTCGGTGACTATACGGTGGGAGAGGTAGTGGGACGTTCCAGGCCCTTGGAAGAGACATCGGGGCCCAGCTTCCCCAGCGGTCACGTTTTTGGCACCACGGTGTTCTTTGGCATGTGGGGGTTCTTGGCGGTCTACTACAGGTTGAACAGGAAGCTCCTGGTTCCCCTGCTAGCTATCATAGTAGCCTTTATTTTGTTTGTCGGAGCCTCTCGCATCTATCTCCAGGCCCACTGGCCCAGCGACGTAGCGGCGGGATACCTACTTGGAGTCATCTGGCTTCTCTTGCTTATCCCCTTCTTTCTCTACTTTCGGAGAATAACGTGGCTTTTCTCTCCTAAACAAACAGTAGACCTGGCCACTATAGGGTGTGAAACTTGCCGCATCGAAAGGTCGATTGCAAGCACCGTCGTGCTGGATCCAGAGAGCGGGACGGCCACCAAGACATATAACCCGCCCAGGGTGGTCCGTCTGCTTTATTGGCTAGCCTTTCAGGCCAGGTTCCCCTACGATCACAATTTCGCGGCTCTGCAGGCAGCGGTGTATCGTAGGAAGATCGCCAGTGCACTGACCACCCATAGATTTGGGAAAGACCTCGTTGCCCATGTGACTGCGTCGAATTGCATGCACGGCGAGTGCACCTTCGTCACTGAACTCATCCCAGGCGAAAAGGCTGAAAACGACCAGCAGACCAAGGAGTTCCTGGGACAGGTTGTCGAGACCTTCTCTGAGGCAGGCCTCTCTGTATGGCAAGTGAACCCACGCAACCCTCACGCCCACACCAATGTGATCTGCAGGCCCAACGGCGACCCCATCATCATAGATCTGGAGTCTGCCATTGTTACGCCAATCCCCGCACCAGGACAATGGCGGTCGGCCCTGAGGCGCGGAAACATACCCATATTCGACGACATGGACTTCGAACGGTTGAGGAGCTACATCGCAGCCAATGAGGCGGCCCTTGAAGCGAGCCTGGGACCCGATGGGCTGGCCGAGTTCAAGGACGACGTGGAGCGAGGCGAACAGGCGGTTCGCTTGTGGCAAGATTCCGAGCCCCGCGTCTGGGGGCATATTATCAGCCGTGTCTACCGCTTTCTCGACTGGAAAGGCTTTTTCCAGCGCCTGTCACACAAACTGAAAGGCGCCGACCGAGCCGCCGAGAACTACTTGAACCGTGGTATCGAGCGCTGGGAGGTCGAAGGCAGGCTGTCTTCCCCGCAATCGGCGCAACTGCGTTCCCAGGTTGCATCGGGTGAAGCCAAAAACGCCTTTCACCACTTGGGTATTCACCTTGGCATAAGCGTCGCCCTTGTCATTCCTCTTCCGGGACTACGAAGTTTAGCGCGCTTTTTATGGACAGCAGTTTTTTGGCTCAGGGCCAAGAGCCGCCGGCTACGTAGCTCCAAAGCGGCGGGTAAGACCTCCAACATCCACAGCCCCCTAGTAATGGTAATGTCTCTGGCTCTTGTTCCTGGCTTCGGAGCTGTTGCCTATCTGGCCTCAAGACCGCTCCGAGGGAGTCTCGTGGCCCGTCTGCTGCTTGACCAGGCTGCCGTGAATCTACCCTTCAAACTCTACAGGCGGTTCCACCTTGGCCGGTGGCTGGCTCCCATTCCTAAATAGGGCGAGAGTCATCGTAAAGGCACTGATTCTCTTACGAACACGATAACCCGAGGGCCTCGACCAGTCTGGAAACGAAGCATCCGCTCATACTGAGCCTGTCGAAGTATAAGGCTGCCTGCTTGTCCTCGATCTATCGGGACCCCGACAGGTCAGGCTCCTCACAATGACATAGAATAACGTTGCCCTCACTTCTTTTGCTGCGCTCAGGGCCAAACTCCTCATCGGTAGTAGCTGCTGTGCTCTACAGCGGGCCTGGAGGGTTGAACCGCATTAAGTCCATTAGGGTGAGATTCAAAGTAGCAGCGCCGAAATTGCTAGATGTGCCCAGTTGAAAGTAGGAATGCGCTCGACACGATAATCGGGCGATGCAAGCGTTAGCGAGGCTGAGTAGAGCAGATAACACGTAATTTGCCAAACAGCATACTGAAAGGGTACAGTTCTCTCGTCATAAGAACAACGCTTCCAAATAAGCAGAGAAATGCCCAGAAGTTCTTGGAATGTCTGTAGATTTTATACCCGCTAAAAGCCCCCGCCGCTGGCTAATGCTGGCCCTGGTCTGGCTGCTGTACTCATCATTTGGCATTACTGTAGGAACTCTTCCTCCGATTGTAGGGCCTATTATTAAAGACCTTGGGATATCCTATACCCAGATGGGTTTGATTCTGGGGTCGTGGCAGCTTGTATACATCGGAACCGCTTCCCCTCTCGGTGCACTGGTAGACAGGTTAGGCGTACGTCGCTCTCTGGGCATTGCCATCATACTGGTCTGGCTCTCCCTAGTGTTACGGGGTTTCTCGATAGATTTCTTTACCCTCTTAGCCTCGGTTGCTCTTTTCGGGATAGGCGGGCCTATTATATCTATCGGCGCGCCCAAGGTGGTATCCCTCTGGTTCGAGGGGAACGAGCGAGGCACTGCCGCGGGTATTTACACCACAGGTCCAGTAGGTGGCACTGCCCTTGCCTTGGCTACGGCGACTACCGTAATAATGCCACTGACCGGCTCATGGAGGGGCGTACCTTTTGTTTTCGGGGCTGTGGTGCTGGTGGTGGCCATTGCCTGGTGGCTTCTGGCCCAAGAGGTCCCGAGCCGAGTTTCAGAGCAAGCTACGCGAACTATCTCGAGCCAACAATCGACGAGGTCTGTGCTATGGGAGATGCTTCACATTCGAAACGTTCAGATCATGTTACTGCTAGCCCCTGCCACCTTCATGTTGAACCACGGCTTGGGCGCTTGGCTGCCTACTCTGCTGCAAGAAAGGGGAATGACCCTCTCTCAGGCAGGATCGTGGACCGCCGCCGCCACTGGCGTCAGCGCTCTGGGGCTTTTGGCGATCCCTCAACTGGCGCGGCAGGGGAATCGTATGCTTGTGATTGCAATCCTGCTCATTGTAAGCGCCGGGACAACGGCATCTCTAACCCTTTTTGTCGGAGCGCCCCTAATAAGCGTTCTGCTTATCTCCACGATGGCTCGAGGCCCATTCATGCCCATATTAACCCTCGTCTTGATGGAGACGCCAGGCATCGGGCATCGACGCATAGGGGCGGCGGCAGGCATCTTCTTTGCCGCCGCAGAGATAGGCGGCTTCAGCGGCCCCTTTGTCATGGGTCTTCTCAGAGACGCCACCAATTCTCTGAACACGGGCGTATTTCTCCTTGCGGGCATTACGGCTGTATTGCTCCTGGCAGTCCCGCTAGTACAGGAGCAGCGTGGAAGAACAAAAAGCAAAACAACATGAGGTATAGAGTGTTTCTAAGGGACTGGACTATCGAATAGTGCCAAAGGTCGGAGTCGAACCGTCCCGCCCAGTAAAGGGCAACGCAAAAGGAACTTGCGCTAAAAAACTTGAGCGTTATCACTGTATTAGCGATATCTGTCCAGAGCAGCATTCCTCAAAGTCTCCGCTTGACTAGTTAAGCGCTTTAGCTCTTTGTCCAAATTTTGCTTAAGACCATGATAAGAAGGCACATTCCAAAGGCCATACCATTCCTCTTTTAGCGCCTTCCGTTTCTCTGAAACCTTTTCTATTTTTAGGTAAGTGGATTGAAGTTGCCTGTACTCATTTTCGGAGTAGAAGTGGTAGCCAAGACCTTGCAGATGCAGCGCAAAGTGGCACCGAGAACAGAGCGTTGCCAAATTTGAAAGCGCATCTAAGCCACCCTGCTGTCTATGCACAATATGATGAGCCTGGAGTTTCTCACTTGTGCCGCATAACACGCACTTATACTCGTCTCTCGCAAGGCACTTTTCCCGAAGTGACTTAGCCAACTAACAAATCCCCTTTAAATATCTTCTGGTTAGGAGATGTTGGGATATTGGGAGTGGTGTCGAGGCGGGGGGCCAGCAAAGAGCGCATCCACCTCGTGGCGCGTCGGCATCGCCTCTTGAGCACCTGGTTTCGTGACGGCCAATGCACCGGCCGCAGCCCCATAACGGACTGCATCCGCCAAGCTCCTACTATCTGAGACCGCAACCGCTAAGGCGGCCCCAAAGGCATCGCCAGCAGCGACGGTATCCACCACTTTCACACTATAGGCAGAAACAAAACCTCCTTCACCTTCGGAATCGTAATATACACCCTGCCCACCAAGTTTCACCACGACCACTGGCACACCACTGCTCCTTAAAATCCCAGACGCAGCCCGCGCAGAGTCCGCATCGGTGACCTCTATACCCGTTAGGAACGTCGCTTCGATCTGGTTGGGAGTCAGGACATCAACCGATGTATAGACATCTTTAGGCACGTCAAGGGCGGGAGATGGGTCCCAAACTACTCTAACGCCTTTAGATCTGGCGTACTTAGCCGCTGCAAGGGAGACATCAACAGGTATCTCCAGTTGCAGAAGCAGAACGTCCGCACCGATCAGAGCTTTCTTCGTAGCCTCCAACTGAGCATCGCCACACGCAGCGTTGGCACCATAAATGGCTACTATATGGTTCTGCCGTTGTGAGTTGAGAAGTATCATGGCGATGCCTGAGGCATTATCTGAGTCTTCGGCCACTCCCTGGACGTCTACCCCAAAACCACGAAGGTCTTCCAGCAGCGTATGGCCAAAGGTATCTTTCCCGACTCTGCCCACCATTCGAACGTTTGCCCCCAATCTAGCGGCGGCCACGGCCTGATTAGCTCCCTTGCCGCCTGGCGCAGTGTAAAAGGTCTCACCAACGACCGTCTCGCCCGACGAAGGAAGCTTAGGAGCCATCCCTATGAGGTCCATATTGATGCCACCGAGCACCACTATCGAGAACTGTTTGGCAGGTCTATTCATAAGCTCCTTCAAATGATTTGGAACGGCAATATGCGCGCGCTTTTCGCGAAGATTACATCATGGGGTTAATAATAGCCAAGCAGTCGTTAAAATATCCGACGACAGGCCAATAATTGCGATTTGGACTGGAAGGTGGTGCCGAAGGTCGGAGTCGAACCAACACGCCCATCATCTTACCACTGCGTATAGTGACACCAGTAGTCGTGGAACTCAGCCAGTAATGCAGATCTCGGCGACTACCAAAAGGATGCGGATAATGAGGCTCTTTCTTGTTTCAGCGCTGTCAGGGCTGCCCTCCACCTCCACACACCAAGGCCTAAGCCATACCCGCCAACCTGATATCGCCGACATAGTCCGTCTTACCGCTATCTATTCTTGCTCCACAACCAAAGTGCCCGTAAACCCGTGAAGCTCGTGGCGAACAGTGAACTCCCCTGTTTCGTCTGAGGTGAATTCAATGCGAGTGATCTCTCGTGGCCTTATATTGTTACCTTCAGGCAAATAAAAAGGCTCAATGGACACGCTATGCTCTGCGATTAGACTGATATTGTGGATTGTTATAGGGATGTCATTCTGCACCACCAAATTGTCAGGATAGATCCGAAAATCATCGATACTGTGAATGAGAGCGTACATCTGGATTCCCCTCTCTGCAATGCGCTTCTTTGCTTCTTCCATGGTTTCTACCACCACTAGGACCGCCTCGAAGTCGTGGCCTACATTGCGAATCTTGAATTCCCCAACCTGGTCAGGCACGAACTTCATAACACCAATCTCTCCCGGTAGGATCACCTGCGGAGAGCTGTAGAACGGGGCGATGGTAAACTCGTTGACATGCTCCCTATGCAGTCTCGTCAAATACAGCGTGACTGGGATGTCCTTGAGGACCACCATCCATCTGGGGAAAAATCGGGTAGCAGCAAAATTCTCTATGATTGCCACCTCCTGAGTTGCGGGCTCTTCCATCATAGACTCATGAGTGGCGGTGGGCTCCAGTGTTGCTTCAGGGGTTGGGGTAGGTTTCTCGGTGATTTCGGAGGTAGACGTCGGAGCGGAAACCGTCGCAATTTGCTCCTCAAGTTGGACTACCCTATCTGCCAGCGTTTCTATTTCTTCGAGGATCTGGTCGATACGCTGATCAGGAGTCGGTACGGAGATCGGCGCAGCCGGAGACGTCTCTGAGTCACCGCATGCAGCCGCAATGATAGCTAGGAGGACAACCAAGACTAGAGTTAAGTACCGTCTTATGCGTTACTCCCCATATTAAAGTTGCCTGTTACCCAACTCAATAAAGAAGCCACTGACTTAGGCCAGAGCTTGTTATGCCTTCCTCCGTTTAGCTTACTAGGGTTCGCCCCTACTAGTTGTATTACGTAAGCTACCTCTAGCTGGATTTGTAGGCTAATCCAACTGGGTGGTCTATGGCGTATCGAGGGTTCAGTGCGCCCCTACATTCTCTTTTTATGAAATCCCAACTCTTCCGACTCCGCCTCCTGCATTGTTCTTTCCAGTCTCCCAGTCCAACGCTCCGGCCTCTTTTAATCTCCGCCACGCAGTACCCGACGGCAGGCCCAATATTCTGGCCGTCCCCCGCACACTACTTGCCCTTCTACAAGCGTCCCTAAGATTCTGACCGTCTACTTCGACACGTGGGCGACCTTCGGGACTGCCTCAGTCATTTCAGACCCTGATATTAAGACCAGCAACCTTGCAGCAACTTTCCAGGCCCCACAAGTAAGAAGAAGAGGATCAACACCACTAGATCTTCTTAAAGGATGGGTTGAGGAGAGTTACAGTCAAAGCGCATGCAGCGATGTAGATCCCACCAACGGCTAGAGCGCTGGGAGTTCCAAACACTTCTGCCATAGCTCCACTAGCCATATTGCCAAACGCTGTAAAGCCCCAACAAAACACCATGAGGCTCATAACCCTGCCGTGAAAAGAGCTTGGCACTAGTAGAAAAAGAAGGCTCATGGTTAAGGTGCTGAAAGAGGCATGAAAGAACCCATAGGTACCCAAAGCCATGAAAGAGAGTGCAAAACTAGTGGATCGGCTAAAAAATAGCAAGGATATTCCCATGAGGAACGAGCTCAGTAAAACGTAGGTTCCTTTCCTCGGTATGTCTACTGTTAGGGCGATTATCATGGCAGAGGCCAAAGCACCTATTCCAAGGCTCAAAGCTAGGTTTCCCAGTCCAATGGCAGTGAGTCCCAAAATGTTACGTGCGAAGTCAGGCAGCAAAGCCATTGGGCTACTGACGAAGAAATACACTAAGGCGGCTAACAAGACCACAGGGAAGACATTCTTGCGCGATCTTATATAAATCAGTGCTTCTAGGACATCCTTATGAATTGCCCAGCTTTTTGTTATTTGCTTGGCTGGCTGATCAATGTGAATGAAGGAGAAAATGACTATGAAGGTGAGGTTAGCAATGGTGAAGAGGCCAAAGGCGCCAGCCTCACCTACTCCGTGGATTGTGACTCCCGCTAGAGCTGGCCCAAGGATTCTTCCAACGTTAAACATCCCATTAGCTAAAGATAAGCCACTCACTAGTGAATCGCTTGGCACCAATGCTGGAATTATGGATTGTCTTGCTGGAATGTCAAAAGCGTGGAGGGAACTGACTAAAAGAGCAATAACTATTACATGCCAGGCTTGGACAAGGTTAGTGGCTGCCAAAACCACCAACAAAGTGGTTAAAATAACAGTAGTGAAGAGGCTTACCAGGATGATTTTTCGCTTGTCGAACCGATCAGCAATAACACCTCCTGGCAATGCAAAGATGAGGAAGGGAAGGGTGTTCGTGGACATTACGATTCCCAGCATAAGAGGTGATTCGGTAAGCCGAAGGACGAGCCAGCCCTGGGCGACTACCTGAGCCCAAAATCCGACATAAGTAACTGCTGTGCCAAAAAGATAAAGCCGAAACTGTGGTTGCCTCAGGGCTCCCAGGTGACTGCCCTTTGCTTTATTCCCTAGTGGAGTCTTGGGAGGGTTAGACTCTTTAGCAGATTTGCTATTGGTCGTCCCCATTAAGGAATCTCTAGTTGTAGGCGAAAGTTCATTTTAAGGCTCGACATCATGGGTTCAGTGCACCCCTACATTCTCTTTCTATGAGATCCCAACTCTTCCGACTTCGCCTCCTGAATTGTTCTTTCCCTGCTCTCGTCCTCTCTAAAGCTTCCTGCCAAACCCTCAAGAATTAGAGTTCGTGGCCATTTTGAACAACGTTCAAAAAACAGGGGCCAGCGTTTCACTGGATTTCAGATGCAATTTGTGGTGCCGAAGGTCGGAGTCGAACCGACACGCCCAGTAAAGGGCAACGGTTTTTGAGACCGCCGCGTCTACCATTTCGCCACTTCGGCCCAAAAAAGATGATGGAGCGGAAGACGGGATTCGAACCCGCGACCTTCTCCTTGGCAAGGAGATGCTCTACCACTGAGCCACTTCCGCTCGCAACCTTGACTCTCGCCAGCTCTGGCGAAGCTGGTGCCGAGGGGCAGAATCGAACTGCCGACACCAGCATTTTCAGTGCTGTGCTCTACCAACTGAGCTACCTCGGCTCGCACACGTTAATGGTAAGCAACGAGGGTTTGAGTGTCAAGTTGAGGGGCTGCTTTCAGGTAGCGCCAGATTCCTCGTCGTCCCGACGGGTCGGGACTCCTTCAGGATGACAGAATAGAGAGACCCCGCCTCTTTGAGCTTGCCGAGAGGCGCAAGTGTCGTTTAACCTTACACCATGCGCATTCTTCACTTTGCAGACCTGCATATAGGCGTGGAGAACTACGGGCAGACGGACCCTGAGACAGGACTGTCGACCCGGTTGTCGGACTTTCTGCAGACGTACGATGAGTTGGTCGACTATGCCCTGGAAAACGGCATAGACCTGGTGGTCTTCAGTGGAGACGCCTATAAGAGTCGCGACCCTTCACAGACCCACCAGCGGGAGTTCGCGAAACGCATCGCAAAGCTGGCCAGCGCTGGCATACCGGTGTTCCTCCTGGTAGGCAATCACGACCTACCCCACTCCATAGGACGAGCCACGGCTCTGGACATCTTTCCCACTCTTGATGT
Source organism: Dehalococcoidia bacterium (assembly GCA_965249025.1). Classification (GTDB taxonomy): domain Bacteria; phylum Chloroflexota; class Dehalococcoidia; order Lucifugimonadales; family CAYTFF01. The sequence continues at coordinate 1,613,217 of OZ252215.1, forward strand.
GGCCAACGTCTTTGTAGGTGACCGGCTGGCGGCACATCGAATCGAGACTAAGGACGGGCCCGTCCAGATCGTGGCGCTGCCCTGGATACGTCGAGGGGCCTTTCTGGCGCGGGACGACGTTCGCGGGCTGACTCCAGACCAGATCAACGAGGCTATCCAACAACGTCTCACCGAGACCCTACGAATTGAGGCAGACTCCCTCGACCCTACCGTGCCCGCTATTCTGGCCGGCCACGTCTCCATAGACAGGGCCAAGACCAGCTCGGAGCAGAGCATGATGCTGGGGAGAGACCACGTGCTTTTCTACAGCAGCGTGGCCCTACCCGTCTTCGACTACGCGGCCCTGGGACATATACACAGGCACCAGGTGGTAGGCCACGACCCCATGGCGGTCTACCCGGGCAGCTTACAGCGCATCGACTTCGGCGAGGAGAAGGACACCAAGGGCTTCTGCGTCATCGAGATCAACCCAGGCAAGATGGCTGGAACCCGCGTCGAGAGTTTCCAATTCGTGCCTGTTGACGCCAGACCATTCCTTACTATAAGCGTGACGGTCAAGGACGGCGATGAAGACCCCACAGGAAAGGTGATCGAGGCAATTGAGGCCAGCGATATCGAAGGGGCGATTGTTCGAGTCCAGATAAAGATACCTGGAGAGCTAGAGGCCCACCTTAGAGAGAGCGAAATCCATCGAGCGCTAAAGGACGCCCACTACGTTGCGTCGGTTTCCAAGGATGTGGAACGGGAGCATCGGACTCGGCTAGGTCCCGACACGTCGGGAAAGGGCATCACGCCCATTGAGGCGCTGGAGGCCTACCTGGACAGCAAGAAGACCAACCCGGAGAGGGCCAAGACCCTTATGGAGCATGCCCAGCGCCTCATGCAAGAGGAAGCACCTGAGTAGCCCCACCTGGTAACCACCTCTCATACTGAGCTTGTCGAAGTGCGAGCGGTGGCTTGCACCCCAGCCTCAATGTGGGGGCATCGATGCCCCATGCTTCAGCGTGGGGTCGAAAACACGCAATGTTCGCAAGCCGATGGCAATTGAACTCATGGCCGATTAGTAGCGGTAGGATTGCTAGCATCTTATTGGCCTGTTGTAACTGCATAATGCCATGTCACCGAAACATGATGACGTCATGTCACAATAACACTGACATTGGATATCCCAGAGGTGTCTAGCTAACTTATGGAGACAAAAAGCCGCCGACGGATCGACTCATAAACCCACAACACAAAGGGGATCGCCAGAATGAGGCCACTCGCGTCAACCTTCAGCGGACTGGTCAGGCTCTTACAAGCCTCGGCATCCATAGCGTCAACGTCTGATTGAGGTACGCTGTACTTTGGCGAGTACAGGGTACCGTTTGTGATTTGGCAGTAGACTTCGCGACCCAGACTAGAGCCAACTACCCCGGACTCAACCCACCCAACAGATTTGTCATGATAGGTGGACCAAGCGAAAGTCAATGCCAGGTGAGAGATCACAAGGGCAACAGCAACTAGCCGTAGGATGGCTAACAGATTCACTTTCGAAATGTGGTCGCGGCGTTTAATCGGCGTTATGCCAGCGCCTGACCAGGGGTAGTCGCCGCCGTTAATTGCGCGAGCCAACCGCGGTAGCACCGGGGCTTTATTGACAAAGTAAAAGCTATGGTCCCTGACCGGATTGTCTAGATTGATTACTTTGCGCTTCCTGAACTGGTCAAGTCTTACGGCAGAAGGTTCTTGCCAATGGACACAGGATCCCATCGGGAAACGATGTCTAACCAGAAGAAGCGCTGCTTGGCTTCGTCCACTGATATTGAATTGCCACCAATCAATATCGGGTCCAACGGTCGGCTAAACCTTCTCATGGTTGGTATGGTGCTCTTCTGAGCACCCCTGAAAAACTGATTGATCGCGCTTCCTAATGTCACAAAGGTAATCTTCTTGGGAGGGAGTCCTTCCGCCTGAAGCCTTGCGACCTCGCTGGCTACTCTGCCACCTTCAGCCAAGGCATCGTACGTAATAACGCACCCAAGGGAATGCGCAATAATGGTGATGTCGTCTATATCTCGATCCTCATACATGGCCAAAACGGCACGCTCGACCGAACCCCGGATACTTGCCGCCCATGCTCCATGTTCCATGTATCGCTGGACATCGCCGAGAGATTGACTCAGGAAGGGATCGATTTTGTGGAACAAGTTTTGCAGAGCGGTGAGCCAGCCAAATGGGTTGAGTCCTGGAATGAGACGGGCGTAGTACACAAATTCGAGGAAAATCAATGTTGGTATTACGGCAATCCAGAATACAAAACGCAACAACGTAGAAACAAGCAACTCGGTAAAGTAGATCGTTGCCGTGAGCATGCCCGGTGAATATTCCGAGTCGCCCGACCGATATGGTCCGTGGTTGCTCGGGTCTCTGAGGAGACTCGCAGCCGAGAGTGCCTGGTCCCACGCCTGGCGGAGCAACCAGGCATATACTGTTCTGGCGGGGGGTGCAGGGAAAGCATCTTGCCAGTGCGCCTCTCAGAACCGCCATACCGACGCCTCTCCCTGCGGGGAAGCAATCTCCAGCGTCGCCGTTGCCGGATCAGAACGGACGTCCATATGACGACGGACCTCGGGCTGGGCTCCGTCTTCGTCCGGAGACGTCTCCAGCGCATCAGCAAGTCCATTAACTACAGAGGCGAGGAAGTCCCCGCGCTTGTGCTCTCCTACTCCGTGGACCGTAACGACGCCGTGCATCGCACACCTCGAATGCCCCCTTGTTGAGGAACATGTCGCTCTGGCCGGTATTTCCAAATTGAAACTGGATCTCTTCAAAGAAGCAACAATCTGGAGTCGCGCATACTTTAATACTGACCAATAGAAGTTGTCAATACACCGCATTGCGTCAATAGAAAGTGTTGCCGAAGGGTAGTCGTTGCCTCAGAAATAATGTTACTGGGAGGTGACATGACACGAGGCAGCGTAAAGGAGTATGTGGAGGCGATCCGAGAGAGCTATCGGCGTGCTGGGCGGAAGGAGAAGAAGGAGATCTTGGACCAATGCACTTTGGTAACCGGTTACCACAGGAAGGCAGCTATCCGGCTTTGGGGCGTCAGGGCAATAGGCAAGGAGGACGCCGGCGGGGACAGCCCTTACGCCTGAAGCTACTGAGGCGGAAAACGTGCTCTTTTGGCTGCACTTTATGGAACGTTTCTTCTTATACTCACGGCCGGTGTGGTGGCCTTTGGCATTCTTCACGTGGAAATGGAGTTCCTACATTGGGCCTGGAACAAACTGAAAAAAAGAGGACAGACCAGCAGGGAATCCATCCTAGCCCAGAAAAGCGATGGCGCTTTCCTCAACCGGAAAATCCCTCGCTTTGATACCCAGCAGCGTGTCCAACACCTGCTACTTTTTGGCAGTTTCATTATCCTGGCGGTCACTGGTATTCCCCAAAAGTTCTACACCTTTACGCCTTTTGACAGCTTCATAGCAGTCGCAGGTGGAATGGAGACGCTGCGCATTATCCATAGAGTAGCTGCAGGAGTTATGGTCCTAGGCGGGATGTATCACCTTATCTATCTTGTCCCAGGAATGATGAATTTTCGAGATGGAGTCCCTCGTCTAAAGGTGGGGCGCTGGCTGAATATGATACCAAGTCCTAAGGATTTTCGGGACTTCTTCCAAATGATAGGCTACTACCTTGGTCGGAACCCTCAACCAGTCAGATCTGGACGATTCACTTACATGGAGAAGTTCGACTACTGGGCCGTATTCTGGGGACTCACCATAATGGCGGTATCTGGAACTATTATGATACTCCCCGTTCTGGGGCTAGAGTCCCCCAGCACCGCCATCGTCGCGGCCGCTCTGGCCGCTCATAGTGACGAGGCCATTTTGGCTGTGGGATAGATACTAATCGTTCATCTTTACCACGCCCATCTTGCGCCTCAAGTCTTTCCATTCAATTCAACGATCTTCACTGGAAAAATCCCACTTCGACTTCTTAAAGAGGAGCACTACCAAGAGTATTTCGAGTACCTTCGCTTGAATGAGGAGCCCCAGGAAGAGCCTGTCACCCTCGAGCGTCGCAACCCATCTCATTAATAGACAGAGGACACCCTCCTTCAATCGCTAGATGGCCGCCCTAAGATATTGGCCTAGTCCGGAAGTCTAACGTATATTCACCCTTTTTATGGTAGTCACCTAGCCTAATTAGGTCATGCGTATCTCCCTTCACCAGGCTATGATGAATATGTAATCCTCTCCATATAGCCGACTGTACTAGAAAACATAGCAACATACAGAACATACAGAAGGAGGATAGGGCCGCAGGGGACGACAGAAATTCAACGCTAGCTACTGTGAGGGTTTTCCATGCTTCGGTTTTTAACAGCATTGATGCGAATAGGTGAATCGGCGGACTCAATAATCGACGAACCAAGTGCCTTCACCCTGGGGCGAAAAGCGCTGATCCTTTTCGCCTCCTTCTCCTATGTCATCTTCTTCATTGAAGCGTATCTGGGACATTACATATGGTTACAGCTATTCGTTCAAAAGCTCATCTTCTCTTTCGCTATAGTCCCAGTGTTTTTCTCTCCCATTGGCTTGATTACAGCCATGGCAGCAGCCTACAAGTTGACACCTGGGCCAGTCGCAGCTCTCAGGGTGGTCATGGTGGCCTCTATTGTAGTGGGACTTATTGGAACCTATTTTCATGTGGTGCCCAGAATCGCGGCGGGGGAATCGGTTCTCTCCGTTGGCCTCTGGCTTGGAGACCCGCCGATTCTGGCCCCTGCCGCCTTCGCATTTCCAGGGATTATCGGCCTTCTGGCTGCCTACGGATTGAAGTGGCGTCAGCCTCTTCTTGCAGAGGGCACAAAGGCATCCGGAGGCGTCTGGGCTTGGCTTTTCTCAAGGGACAGAACGTTGCACGAAGGTCGTGTCAAGTAAGAAGGTCGCTCCAACAATGTGTGGTCCCATTCTTAAGGGGATTAGGCCATACATAGAAATGCTACGCTCACGTCAAAACGGTCATCTAGCTAAGATTCAATGCCCACTGTCGGGCAGCGTATTTGAGTTTGAGCTGGATTTGAAAGAGCAAGAAGGTCAAGAAGTTGCGGCGTAACCTCTAAGGGTAATTACTTTAGAGGCTACCAAGCAGACGTGATTAGCCGAGCGAGGCTGTAGGGAGGAGAGGGCCATGATAGGACAAAGTCACAGTCCAATAAAGGAGGGTGAGGAGGCGCTTCTTCGGTCGAGGTGGGTAGGCCTGCTACAGAAGGTAGGATCTGCATTACTTGGGGTTGGCGTTTTGCTCTACGGCATAGCCACCGTAGCTATTATAAATGGCACCTCTACACACAATGGGTGGTATCTGATTGGAGCGTTTATCACGTTTTTTGCCGGAGGCCTCGGCCTTATAATAGCGACTGGCCTAGCAGAGGCCGCTCACTCCAGGAGGCGTTTGCCAAACAGCGAAGGCGATCCATCAGGAGATTTGAGAGCATGGGAAGGGCATTGGGAAGAACTGATGCGACGACATTGAAGTCGATGTCCAGAGCGTGGATTTCTCGATAAGACAATAGGCAGGCGGATGCCGTTACACAGAAGTCATTGGAAGTGTTGACTAGGCAAGAACTGACAGGCCATTGGGCAATAGACCATAACGAAAACTTCTTCCCATCATACTCCTCCTCAAGAATGACAGGGCAACTCTCGATTATCTGAGCTCTACGCTCATGCCCACCTTAAAGCCAAACTTCGCTGACAATTCTGCGTTCATCTCGATGGCGTAAAGGACTGGCCCAGGAGGAAGGTAGCTTTTCAGGTTGGAGGTGGAGACCCCTGGCTCCGGCTGCATCGTCTCGATGCCCACAATCTTCAGATCCTTGTCTATGAATAGGAGGTCTAGAGGGATGCGGGTGTCTTTCATCCAGAACCCGTGATGGCCTTCCGACTCGTAGACGAAGAGCATGGCCGCATCCTCTGGGAGAGCCTGCCGACCGCTCAGCCCCTTGGAGCGGGACGAGGCGTCGTCAGCCACCTCTAGCTGGAAGGTCGCGCCGTTGATGACCGCCTTGGTGAAGGCGCTGGCTGCAGGAGAGATGGTTGGCGTTGAAGAAGGCGTGGCGTCGGCGCAGCCCGCGAGGATAAGGGCTGCAGACACAAACAGCCAGAGGATGGCGATCGGACGAGTTATGTTAAGCGGCTTTTTCATTGTGATTCAGGCCAGGGTAGTGTAGCACCAGGTGTGGGATGGAATAAAGGGAGATCGGCAGAATCTGTCATGCTGAGGACTTTGTCCGCCGAAGGGCGGACTCCGTCCCCCCGAAGGAGGAGTCGGTTGAACCCATATTGCAGTAAACCACTCTCCGCCGACGAAGCATCTGGGACGATATTCTCCTCACTCCAATCGTCATTGCGAGGCCCGACGAAGACTTCGCCTGCCGTAGGAGGCTACGCCCTCCGAAGGAAGGAGGGCCATGGCAATCTGGGGGCGGCATTTTCACCCTTCATGGCGTCCCGATGTAATTTAGACATGCAGAGGGTCCTCACAAAAGACCGCGGGTCTGATAGAATGCTGGCCTCCGCCTAGCCGAAGCAGGCTACGGCCTAGCGAAGGCTGGACCAAACTCTATGGAGGTGCAGTGCATTACGTAGTAGGGGGGCGCGCTGCTAATGGCTGTGGTGGGCATTATCAAGTCCTGCTCCATGATCTTCAACAGGTCAAGGTATTGATACTCATCACGTCGGCTTGCTTCCCTCTGGTAGCCGTGTGATTGCTTCGATGACATCAAGGGTGAGGCCTCCTATTTCGCCCATGAGCTCATACCGCATTCCTTGGTTCTGAACCAGACCTAACCTCTCTGCCCTCTCAATATGCCCTTCGATCTGGTGAAGGTGACTAGCCAGCAGAGACACATTGCCTTCCATCTCATGGTCAGAATCAATTACCTCTCTGATGCTCATTATCATGCTGCGACATAACTCGAAGAATTTGTCGACATCGCCCTTTTCAAGCGAAGGATGTGAGGGTAATCCCATGTCAGGCACATCTCTCGCATGTTTAAATACCTTCCGAAGTAGAGGCTCGAATCTTTGCCAGTTACCTCGCTCTTCTCCATAAAGGTCGACCTTTGGCTCAAATGCATCGACAAGGGATTCTGCCATCTCCCTCGCCAACATATGACCTATCTCCCAAGCTTTCTGAAACACCTTCCATTTGTACTCTAGGATTCTGCGAAGTTTCCTCTCCCGTGTCAGTACAGGACCTTCAATCAGCCATACGACTATACCCAGAGCAAAAAGCAACCCTATCCACTCCGCGAGTATGCTTTCCAGGAAATTTCGTCGCTCCTCAGATTGCCAGAAGCCAACGACAATAAGGGTGGTCCAGAGGACGAATGAGCCAATTATCACGCTCCACCATTTCAAGCTCACTATTCAGCACCTCCCGTTCCTATTCTACCAGACCACCAGTATTTACTTCCCTCTAATAGTGCCAGGCCCACAGTACTTAGCTAGCAGAGACATTGACAGGACAGCCCGAAGCTGCATCAAGCAGTAAGAATGGCGATATCTCTCCTAAGATTTTTTAAAATCTCTGCTCTAGAACCTTCACTTGACGACTGCTAATATTTGATTTAAGGTCCAGGTCCCCAAAAACTCAGGAGGCCAGGATCATGTCTTTCTACCGTATTTATGGCAAGTGGTATCACCTGGAGTATTCACACTACTTTGGCGAAGTTGAAGAAGCTCACTCACCGACAGATGCTCTTCACAGCTTTGCGCTTCATGCCTCAGACTTTGACAATGAAGAAGAAGTAAACTGGGATAGCGAAAAGCCCAAGGAAGTCGACGTAGGTCTGCTAGAGCCAAAGGCATCCTTTTGGGTAGGCGACGACCAAATGTACCAGATTCGCTCTATAGAAAAGGTAAAGCCATCCTCCACTGTTTGTCCTGAGTGTAACGGTACTGGCGCACTAAACACCTATGTTTAGAAGCGCGAACTCTCAATATCCTGAAGGGAACGTCCAGTGATATAATCCTGGAAGCATGGCGACAGGTTCCTCGTCCCGACTTGCGGGTTCAGAATGACAGGAAAAGGCGGGCAAGTTCGCCTTTATCGAGACTCCGATTCCTTCGGAGTTCAGGGTAAGGGGAGTGACGCCTGCCCCTTATCCACAAGCCGCAAACCACGCTAAAATACACCTATGCTATACTTTGCTAATACATCCACATATTCAACACCAACAGGAAGGTGCAGGGAACCAAGGTTCCCGCCAGGGGTTTCAGGGGATATGCCCCTGAATTTTTACATTTCTGGGTGGGCTAGAGCGGGAAGAACAACATTTGCCTTTACGTTAGCGGCAGCAATACGGGTGCCCCGATTTATCGGGCAAAATTTCAATCAGACAATACCCTATCTAACGGCCACCACAACAGATAGACAAATGCTGAAACTTTTGAAAAACAAGGCATTTTCGGCCCTACAATCAAAGGCCCTGAGAATTACCTTTAGACCCCTCGGCCAGCCTGTGCCGTGCTAGCTGAAGTGCTCAAGGCAGGCTCAGGACAGGTCTTCCCCATTTGCCTTTTCCAAGAGCGGTAGCAATATGGGTGCAGGGTTCACCCTGCCCGCCATCTAGGGGGAAGGGATTTTGACAAAGGAACGTATTTGGCGACGTTAGGAGATAGATGGCAGGCGCTGGCCGGGAGGTTTTTGCCTGCCCTCAGATATAGAGAGTACCGCACGCTGTGGTCGGCAGCGCTGTGCTCGCAGTCGTCGGCGTGGGCGCTGATCGTTGCACGAGGGGCGCTGGCGCTGACGCTGACAGACTCGGCCTTCTGGCCGGCCATGGTCACCTACGCCGCCATGATACCGTCGGTGGTGATATCGCCCTTTGCGGGATATCTGGCGGACCGCTTCGACCGTCGCACCGTGCTGGCGTGGGCCTACACATTCAACCTTATCCACGCCATACTGCTAGCGTTTTTGGTGGTGACAGGATCGATCCAGGTGTGGCACCTGGTGCTGCTGGCCGTCTTCAACGGCACCTTTCGGTCGATACAGATGCCAGCAGCCCAGGCGCTGCTGGCCAACACCGTGCCCAAGGAGCGAATATTCAACGGCGTGGCCCTGTTTCAGGCGGCGCAACACGGGTCTAGGTTCCTGGGGCCTCTGCTGATTCTGCTGACGCTGTGGATCACCGGCAGAGAGGACTGGGTGTTCTTCGTGTCGGCTGGGCTTTATGCTATAGGGCTTGTGCTGGTGCTGAGTATTCGCACAAGGTCCAGGGGCGTGTTGATCTCTGGTGCAGGGGTCGGCTCTACCGTCAGGAATATGGTAGCAGGTCTAAGCTACATATATCGCAGCCCCACGGTGCTGTCCCTGATGATACTGGTGGTAGCTCACTGTGCGCTGACTATGTCCTTTGAGTCTCTGTTCCCTGTGTTGTCGCGGGACAAGCTGGGAATGGCTCCTGGGGCAGGATTTATGGCGGGTTTCGGATATATGATGGTGGCATACGGTGGAACAGCCTTTCTGGCAGCCATGGGGCTGGCTGGTATAAGAAGCGAGCGCTTAAAGGGCAGGCTCTTCCTGGCGCTGGCCGTTGCCAGCAGCATATCTCCCTTTGCCCTGGGTCTATCGCCCAACCTTGGCCTGGCGGTGCTGTCGGTAGCAGCGATGGGAGCGTCTCAGGCGGGGTTCATGACCCTGAGCCAAGGTATGCTCCAGACTATGGCGCCCGATGCGACCCGCGGCAGGATCATGAGCGTCTATAGCTGGCATATCCTTGGGTTTATGGCGACTTTTAACCTGATAAACGGCACGCTAGCTGCGGTTACACCACTGACGGCATCTCTGATACTCGTCACTGGGGCCGTAGGGTTCCTCATTGTGATAGCGAGCAGCCTGGGCAGGGCGTCTATGCGTCAGATATATGGTGGCCAATACCAACAGAAAGCGGCAGAGGCCAGGGCATAATCGATGGTAACGGCCTTGCGCTTCGACAGCCTCAGCACGAACGGGAAAATTTAAGTCTCTTGGGATTATCTAGCCCTAGACAGGGCACATGGGCGACATGAAACTCCTATTTTCATGGCAATAGCAGTCTGGCGGGCGTTGAAATTCACGACTCTACGCTGAAGCATTGGGCATTTATGCCTCGTCCTTTAGGGCGAGGTCGAGTACTTGTAGTGTCATTCTGACCCGACGCTGTCAGAGGAGAAACGAGTCGACGTGGGATGCGGGATTCTGAGGGCTTTGTGCATAGCTTCACAGCTTTTGCTATAATGGCAACGCAATCTAAATGAGACCATAAAATAGACCTCATCCTGAAGGCCGAGACTTATGCGCGCTCTTCGATGAAACCGTTAAACAGTCTACCCGGACTAGCTTGAAAAGGAGACCCTATGGCTGTTCTGTACGTAGCTTCCGACAGCTCTGGAGCTGGCAAGACTGCCTTCTGCGCCACGCTGGCAAAATTCCTTTCCGACAAGGGTAAGAAGGTAGGCCTGTTTAAGCTAGAGGGATCGGTGGATGATGGAAGGGGCGCTGACGTTGAAGCTTACCAGAAGCTCCTTGGCAAGGACTCCGTTGCGGTGAAGTCGGGGAAGCTAGGAAGCACGGGCAAAAGAGACGCAGCAACCCAGGCCGTCGGTAAGATGGCCAGTGAGCTGGATGCGGTGCTGGTAGAGGGGCTAAGTGGCCTGGACGACAAAGCATCGGGCGAGTTCGCCAACGCCGTAAACGCCAGGACGATAGTCGTGACGGGATACAGACCAGACTTGACAGCGAAGGACTTGTCACCCGCAAAGGACCTCTTTGGCAAAGGTCTCCTAGGAGTCGTAATCAACGGGTGGACCAGATATGCCGGAACTCGAATGCGCCAATCTCTCCTGCCTTCCCTAGAGTCCGAGGGCCTGCATGTCTTGGGAGCGGTGCCAGAAGACAGACGGCTGCTAGGGCTGAGCGTGAACCAGCTAGCAGACCACCTTCACGGGCGATACGTCGGCAGGATGGAAGAGGAGATGGGGAACTATCTGGTGGAGCATTTCCTCATCGGCGGATGGATTCTGGATTGGGGGGTCAACTATTTCAGCACCCGGGACCATAAGGCGGTGATCGCCAGGGGTGACAGGCCAGATATACAGATGTCGGCGTTGGCGACGCACACCTCCTGCCTGGTGGCCACCGGAGGGAAGGAGCCGCTGGAATATGTATTATACGAGGCCGAAGAGGAAGAGGTGCCAATAATAGTGGTGCAAACTGACACCTTGTCCACCGCCAGCGCGTTGGAGGCCATTATGGAGGGGGCCAACTTTGATCACCCATTGAAGTTAGGGAGGCTCCAAGAGCTTATGCAGGCCAACGTAGATTTACAATGGATTTTATCAGAGCTAGGCGTGTCGGCGTAGGGTAAACAACTTCTAAGAAGAGTTGCATTAGTAGCGAAAATATATTAGTCTATAGTCATAGAGTCACAAAAAGAGGTATTCGCCTCCGAATTGGACTGGCTGATATATACCCGTGTTGGTATTCTGAATAGGTCGCTTAAATTACGTCAGGAAGGGCAGTTTTACTGTTGACAATGCCTGACGGCTGGTGTACTATATCTACCTGGCCCGGTATGTCCTCAAATAATATTTATCTCCGTTGTCGTGTTCCAAACACGGATTATTTTTGTCGTTTTCACCACCTCATAGGCAGTTAAGCTAAATTTGTCAACCTTCAGGAGCGTGAGATAGTATGGTCTCTTTGACTTCTCAATCTTTGAATGGAATGCCCGTTACCAAGAAGTCGTATGCTAAGATCCCCCAAGTCCTAGAAATTCCTAATCTAATTCAGATACAGCTTGATTCTTTTCACTGGCTCAAAACCCAAGGTATTAAGGATCTGCTAGATGAGATATATCCTATTGAGGATTTCGCTGGGGAGAGGTTTGAACTCAGATTTCCTGATCACGAGTTTCTGAAGCCTAACTTCACCGAGGAAGAGTGCAGAATAAAGGAGACCACATATTCTGCACCTCTATCAGTCACTACGCAACTTCTGGTCAAAGCTACTGGCGAGGTCAAAGAGCAAAGACTCTTCATGGGCGATATCCCCCTTATGACATCCACGGGCACCTTTGTTATCAACGGGGCGGAGAGGGTGGTTGTCAGCCAGTTAGTCCGTTCGCCCGGAGCCTACTTCACTACAGACGCGGAGCCCATATCTGGGAGAGCCCTTGCCCACGCCAAGCTGATCCCCTACCGAGGAGCGTGGATGGAGTTTGACACCACCCCCAAAGACGTCATCTCGGTAAAGGTAGACCGCAAACGCAAAATTCCAGTGACGACCCTATTGAGGGCCTTGGGATACTCCAACGATGAGGAGATATTCTCCCTTTTTGAGGGTGTGGACACTAACCCCGACCATCAATACATAAGAGCGACAACAGAAAAGGACACGCAGATCCGTGGAACAGATGAGGCTCTTTTGGAGTTCTATCGAAGGCTGCGACCAGGAGAACCGCCAAACTTAGAAAACGCCAAGGGGCTTCTCCAAAGTCTGTTTTTTAACCCTCGACGTTACGACTTGGGCAAGGTAGGTCGCTACAAATTGAACAGGCGATTTGAGATTACCGAACGGCAGAATGAACGCACCCTGACGCCAGAAGATATAGTCCTACTCATAAAGATGATCATCCGTATAAATAACGGAGAGGCAACCCCAGACGACATTGACCATCTAGGGAATCGGCGAGTTAGGGCAGTAGGAGAACTAATCCAGAACCAGCTTAGGGTAGGGCTTCTGCGAATGGAGCGAGTGGTAAAGGAGCGGATGGCAACCCAAGTAGACCCCGCCACTACTACGCCCGCTGCTCTAATTAACATACGGCCAGTAGCGGCATCAGTACGGGAGTTCTTCGGCGGTTCTCAGTTGTCCCAGTTCATGGACCAGACAAACCCCTTGGCAGAGCTGACTCATAAGCGACGTCTATCGGCGCTGGGGCCTGGCGGACTGTCCAGAGAGAGGGCCGGTTTTGATGTCCGTGATGTGCACCACTCTCATTACGGTCGCATTTGTCCTATCGAGACCCCCGAGGGTCCTAACATTGGACTCCTGGGTTCTCTATCCACATATGCTCGCACCAACGAGTATGGCTTCATCGAAACGCCTTACCGCAAGGTAATTAAAGAAATGCCCAACACCTTTCCTGATCTGGTGGGGAGGACAGTAACAAAAGAGATTGCGACTCCCGATGGTGAGGTGATAGCCAAGGCAAAGAGCGTCATCACTAAGAAAAAGTGGGAGGTTATTGCTTCCCTTCCGCATTTCACAGTTCATGTTAAGCCCTTCGTCTCCTCTGATCCCAACGATATTACCTATCTCCCCGCAGATGAGGAGGAGCGACACGTCATAGCTCAGGCCAACTCTCCTCTGGATAACAAGAGCCAGTTTGCCACAGACTTGATAGAGACACGCCTTGGAGAGACCTTTTACATAGAACCGCCAGAACGGGTCGAGTTTATGGACGTGTCCCCTATGCAAACCGTCAGTGTTTCCACGTCTTTGATTCCGTTCCTAGAGCACGACGATGCCAACCGTGCCCTTATGGGCTCTAACATGCAACGACAGGCAGTGCCGCTGCTGAGACCTGAGGCACCTCTAGTGGGTACGGGAATGGAAACCCGAGTGGCCAGGGACAGCGGACAAGTAACCCTCTCCACGGTGGATGGGAAGGTCACATCCGTAACAGGAGATCAGGTAACGGTTACCGATGAAGATGGCAAAAAACACGAATACAAACTAGCAAAGTTCCTGCGAAGCAACCAGGGCACTTGTATCACTCAGCGCCCTGTAGTCAACAAGGGCGACAAGGTGAAGGTGGGTGCTCCCCTAGCCGACAGCTCCTCTACAGACAACGCTGACTTGGCGCTAGGACAAAACGTTTTGGTTGCCTTCATGACATGGGAGGGGTACAACTTTGAGGACGCCATTATCATCAGCGAGAATGTCATAAAGGACGATAAGTTTACCTCCATACATATAGAGAAGTATGAGGTTGAGGCCAGAGATACCAAGCTTGGGCCTGAAGAGATCACACGGGACATCCCCAACGTGGGAGAGGAAAGCCTTCGAGATCTGGATGAGGAGGGCGTCATACGAGCGGGAGCCGAGGTAGGACCTGGAGACATCCTAGTCGGCAAGGTCACCCCGAAGGGAGAAACGGAGCTTACGGCGGAAGAAAAGCTCCTACGAGCCATCTTTGGCGAAAAGGCCAGAGATGTGAAGGACACGTCCCTACGGGTCCCACATGGCGAGAGGGGAAAGGTGATATCCGTTAGAGTGGTCACAAGGGGGCAGAAAACGGAGCTTTCTCCGGGGGTCAACAAGCTGGTCAGAGTATGGATAGCCCAAACACGGAAGCTAACGGAAGGGGATAAAATGGCAGGTCGCCATGGGAACAAGGGCGTCGTCGCCAAGATACTCCCCGTAGAGGACATGCCCTTCCTGCCAGACGGTAGCCACATAGACATTATCCTGAATCCTATTGGAGTACCCTCAAGAATGAACTTGGGGCAGGTACTGGAGGCTCACCTAGGATGGGCAGCTAAAGCATTGAACTTCAGGGCGGTGACCCCTGTTTTCGATGGGGCGAAGGACTTGCTAATAGAGGATGCCTTAGCCAGAGCCTGGGTCCTCGATGAGTCAGGGGCCATCGATAGGAAGCCATTGGATGGCGCATCACCAGTGGACTGGGATCGTGTCAAGGAGTGGCTGGCCGAGCGAGGATACGATGTTAACACCATTTTCAACGAGAAGTCTCCAGGCAAGGCCAGAACCGCCAGCATGGAGATTTGGCTAAAAGAAAAGGCAGGGGTAGACACCTCTACCCTGTCGTTTGAGGAGATAGAAAAGAAGGCTCTACAACTCAACCGCGAGGGTAAGATGGTGGCGCCATCCTTTGGCAAAGCTATACTGCGGGATGGCAGGACGGGAGAGCCCTTTGACCAGCCGGTTACGGTTGGAAATATATACATGATGAAGCTGATACATCTAGTGGAGGACAAGATCCATGCCCGTTCTACTGGACCGTACTCGCTGATCACTCAGCAGCCCTTAGGAGGTAAGGCCCAATTCGGAGGACAGCGTTTCGGAGAGATGGAGGTATGGGCGCTGGAAGCGTACAGCGCAGCCTACAACCTTCAAGAGATGCTTACCGTTAAGTCTGACGACGTGGTGGGCCGACTTAAGACCTATGAGGCGATAGTGAAGGGAGAAAACATCATCCACCCAGGGGTACCAGAGTCATTCCACGTCTTAATCAAGGAACTGCAGTCTCTTTGCCTCTCCATGGAGCTTCTTAACGAGTCCCCAGAGCAGGTTGCTCTACAGGAACCACCTGAAGCTGAGGAGGCCCAAGAGGTCTTTTTCGGTAAAGACCTTGAGATCGGTGGCAACGGAGCGGCAGAGGAGACCGTTATCTCGGCGGAGGCCCAATTGGGAGAGGCGGAGAGCAACTCGGCAGAGGAAGCCGCTATACCGGCGGAGGCCCAATTGAGAGAGGCGGAGAGCAACTCGGCAGAGGAGACCGTTATACAGGCAGAGGCCCAATTGGGAGAGGCGGAGAGCAACTCGGCAGAGGAGACCGTTGTACCGGCGGAGGCCCAATTGGGAGAGGCGGAGAGCAACTCGGCAGAGGAGGCGGCTACCGACCTGATGAACGGACAGGATGAGGCTGCCTTGGAAGTCTCTCCCGAGGTTACCGAAGAAGAGAAAAGAGAGCCTGACGACACGAAACCTCAAGAGGCGGCAGGCGACTCATAAAATACTATCGGCGGATTAAGAGTTGGCTATCAAAGAGCCAAACGCCAGGACAGAAAACAAGAAACGTAATGATGTACATCCCAGGAGTGTGAAAGATGCCTCAAAGCGCTGGTGACTTCAACGCGATAAGAATATCACTAGCTTCCCCAGAGCAGGTCAAGATATGGTCATACGGTGAGGTAACCAAGCCGGAGACGATAAACTATCGCACATTGCGCCCGGAAAAGGACGGCCTTTTTTGCGAGCGGATATTTGGCCCCACCAAGGACTGGGAATGCTACTGCGGTAAGTACAAGAAAATACGCTACAAAGGCGTTATTTGCGACAGGTGTGGCGTAGAGGTAGCCCGTGCCAAGGTCCGCCGGGAGCGTATGGGGCACATCAGCCTAGCCGTTCCAGTAGCCCATATCTGGTTTTCCAAAGGCACGCCCAGTCGGCTAGGGCTACTTATAGACTTGTCGCCGCGCAACCTGGAGAGGGTTCTTTACTTTGCCCAGTACCTTGTAACCGAGGTGGACGAAGAGGCTCGTAAACAGGCCCTGGATGAGCTTAATGCCACCCTTGATCAAGAAGTAGCTGCTATAGAAGAGGCCACCGAGAAACAGGCCTCACAGATTAAGAGCAGCCTCGAAGAAGAATCAGCCTCCTTGGATGACAAGACCCGAGAAGAAAAGGAAAAGGTGGCGGCGAAAGAGATCCAACAGATTCGAAAAAAGCTTGACCAGGAACTGGAGAAGGTTCGAGAAGACTTCCAGACCCGTATAGATGCCCTGGAAGACCTCAGAGTAATGCAACTGCTTCCAGAGGGGCCCTATCGCCAGCTACGAGACCGTCATAGAAATATCTTTAAAGCGGGAATGGGCGCTGAGGCGATCCTGGACATCTTACGCACTATTGACCTGAACGAACTCCGCGAGAAACTTCAGGCGGAGATTCACGAGACCTCCGGGCAGCGGAGAAAGAAAGCTATTAAGAGACTAAGAATTGTAGATGCAATTCACAAGAGCAAGAATAAACCAGAGTGGATGACCATATCCATTCTTCCTGTGCTGCCACCAGAATTGAGGCCGATGGTCCAGCTAGATGGAGGAAGGTTCGCCACCAGCGATCTAAACGACCTGTATCGGCGTGTCATAAATCGCAACAACAGGCTGAAGCGCCTGATAGAGCTCCAGGCCCCGGAGATAATAGTTCGGAACGAGAAACGCATGCTTCAAGAGGCGGTCGACGCCCTGATCGACAACGGACGCCGAGGAAGGGCCATATCCGGCAGCCACAACCACAAGCTCAAGTCGCTGTCAGACCTGCTAAGGGGCAAGCACGGGCGGTTCAGACAGAACCTACTGGGCAAGCGGGTAGACTACAGCGGTCGGTCGGTTATTACGGTAGGGCCCGAACTGGCACTGCACCAGTGCGGCCTACCCAAGAGAATGGCCTTGGAGCTATTCAAACCCTTTGTGATGAACCGCCTAGTGATGAAGGGCTTTGCCCACAATATAAAGAGCGCTAAGCGCATAGTTGAGAGGGCACACCCTGAGGTGTGGGACATCTTAGAGGAGGCAATTGAGGGCAGGCCTGTGCTCTTGAACCGAGCACCTACACTACACCGGCTAGGTATTCAAGCCTTCCAACCAATACTGGTAGAGGGCAGCGCCATTCAGCTTCACCCCCTAGTATGCGCCGCCTTCAATGCTGACTTCGATGGAGACCAGATGGCTGTCCATGTGCCTCTCTCAAGGGAGGCGGTGTTGGAAGCCAATAGGATTATGCTCAGCACTAACAATCTGCTTTCACCCAGCTCTGGCGAGCCTATAGTCACCCCCACTTTAGACATGGTGCTGGGATGCTACTACATGACAATGATTCAAGAAGGCGCCAAGGGCGAAGGTAAGAGGTTTAACAGCTTTAGTGATGCGCGCCTGGCCTATGATACCGGTGTCATAAACCTGCGTGCTCGTATTCAGGTGAGGCCCCAGGAGTCCAGCAACGGGCACCTGATAGAGACCACGATCGGGCGGATCATATTCAACGAGGCGTTGCCACCTGAGATGGGTTACCGAAACCACATCATGGACAAGGGAGCGTTAAAGAACCTGGTAGCCGAATGTAGCCGTTCCTTAGGAAACGAGAAGACAGCAACCATTCTGGATTCCATTAAGGACATAGGGTTCCATTTTGCCACTAAGGCGGGCATCACAATAGCAATTAACGACATTGAAGTGCCCGAGGGTAAAAAGTCCATCATCAGCAAGGCCGAAGCAAAGATCAAGCAGTTAGAGGAGCAATATCAACGGGGCCTCATAACGAACGAAGAGCGGTATAACTCGGCTATCAACATCTGGACAGAGGCCAGTGATCAGATGACTACTCTCATTGAAACCCACCTGCCAGACTATGGCGGTATCTATCTGATGGCCACCTCTGGAGCCAAGGGTAACATCGCTCAGATAAAACAGATGGCCGGTATGAGGGGCCTCATGTCAGACCCCAAAGGCCGCATTATTGACCTGCCTATCAAGGCCAGCTTCCGAGAAGGCCTCAGCGTGCTAGAGTACTTCATCTCCACCCACGGAGCCAGAAAGGGATTAGCCGACACAGCCCTGAGGACTGCGGACAGCGGCTACCTGACGAGACGCCTAATAGACGTCTCCCAAGACGTTATTGTCCTTACCGATGACTGTGAAACGATGTTAGGCATATGGATCGAAGACAAGCCCGAAAAGACCCTCATGTCGCCCTTCTCTGAGCGTATCCTGGGGCGCATGGCTGCCAGCGACGTGATAGACCCTCAAACTGGAGAGGTCTTGGTTAAGAGGAATGAGGTAATCGACGAAGACGTGGTCAAGAAGATAATAGATGCGGGAATAAGTAGCGTTCACATCCGGTCGCCGCTGATGTGTGAAGCGGAGCGAGGGGTGTGTTCGTTGTGCTACGGACGTGGTATGGCTACTGGGCGCGATGTTATGATGGGCGAGGCGGTTGGAATCATAGCCGCACAGAGTATCGGAGAGCCTGGCACGCAGCTTACAATGCGCACATTCCACACCGGTGGGGTAGCTGGGATAGACATCACTAGTGGACTACCCAGAGTTGAGGAGCTTTTTGAGGCCAGGGTGCCCAAAGGTCAAGCTATCTTGTCCGAGATAGACGGCGTCGTAGAGATAACCGAAAGTGTGGAAGGCCGAGCACTAAGTGTATCTAGCAAGGAAGAGTACAGCGATGACTATGACATTCCCAAGGGCTACACTCTGCAAGTGGCCAATGGCGATACGATTACGCCTGGAACTCCCATAGCGCTGCCAAAGACCGTGTCCAAAAAGAAGGAGAAGCAAGGCTCCTCCGAGCTAGCGCCATTGGAAGTGATAACAGCTCGCATTGGAGGCCAGGTAAAGCGCAACGGCAAATCCGTGTCGGTAGTATGGACTGAGGAAGAGCAACGGGAATATACTGTCTCCGCGGCCGCTCAAATCATAGTCGAGGACGGCGAAGAGGTAACGGCAGGGCAGCCTTTGACGAGTGGCCCAAAGAACCCCCAGGATATACTTGCCATACAAGGCCACGAAGAGGTCCAGAACTATCTAATAGAAGAGGTGCAAAGGGTCTACCGCTCTCAAGGTGTAAGCATCCACGATAAGCACATTGAGGTGATAATACGCCAGATGCTCCGCAAGGTACGAGTTGAGACCTCAGGCGATACGGCAGTGCTCCCCGGAGAGCTTATAGACCGGGCAGTCTATGAAGAGACTAACGCCAAGGTCATAGCGGAAGGAGGAGAGCCGGCCACCGCTAGCCCCGTGCTTTTGGGCATCACCAGGACCTCTTTGAACACCGACAGTTTCCTGGCGGCGGCGTCCTTCCAAGAGACGGCCCGAGTGCTTACAAACGCCTCCATCCAGGGCATGATGGACAACCTGCTGGGCCTCAAGGAGAATGTCATTATAGGACGGCTCATACCGGCGCGCTTTGACCTCTCGGAAGAAGGACGTAAGCGATTGGGTCTGGATGAGTTGAAGTACGCTTCCGCGGGGGTGCTATCGGGGCCGACGGAGGCACCACCCTCATGGAACGTCGAGGATGCCGACGGTGACGGAAGCCTAATAGATCGGATCACATAGGCAAACCCCTGGGATCTGAGGAGATTCAAGAGCAGATTTGACCTGGTACTCAGGGCGTAATAAGCTTTTGGTAGTGGGTGGTTAGCTCAGCTGGTTAGAGCGTCGCGTTGACATCGCGGAGGTCACTGGTTCGAATCCAGTACCGCCCACCACTTACCAATTGCCAACGATCCTAAACCGCGGTGTCAAGCTAAGATGCGCAAAATGAAGCTCTGGACTTCCCGCAGACCCTTGTCGTCACAGTCACATCTATAGCCAATGTCCAGCCTACAGCGACGCTTATGCCCACGCGAACTCAACTGTAACGCCTCTACATATACCAATGCCACTCCCCATTTATCAGACGCGGGCTATTGCCTCCTTCTTCAGATATAATGAGAAGCGCAAATATTTACTGGAGGAGAACTATGCCAATCTACGTTGCTCTTGGAAAGTCAACCGATCAAGGATTACAGGTGCTGGGAAATTTGTCCAATCGCCATGCGCGCGCAAGGCAAAGGGTAGAGGAGACCGGGGGCAAATTGATAGCCAGCTATGCCCTTTTAGGACAGTATGACTATCTTGCCATAGCGGATTTTCCCGATGAGAAGACGGCAATAAAGTTCATGGTAAAGGAATCCAAAAGGGGCCATGTACGATACGAGACTATGACCGCCATACCCATGAATGAGTTTGCACCCCTGGTTGAAGAATAATGGAGGATGGCCGTTGGGGCCTGACTGGTCGAGGCGGATCTCCACGGTAAGTCTAGAATTGTCCCTACTAAATCTGCCACTCTATGTAGGTCAAGAGAGAAAGTGTCCTATGCCAGCGGTGGCAATGGCCTTCGCTGAATGGGTGCGTCTAGAGGTAGGGCCTGGACCGAAATCCAATAGAGATTAGGCCCATGTGAAAGTTTGCTTATGGATTTCACATGAATTGACCTTGTCACAGAACTAATTCGGTGTCATCATGCAATAAGTATCTAGCCAGTGTCGTGCCAATAAGAGATATTTAGATCAAGGGTCGGCTAAGGGTGTCATCAAACATACAACAGCCAGAAAACATCGATGAGCCCGAGTTTGGCGTCGCTGCGCCAGTAGACATCGAAGCGGAATCGATAGAGCCGGTCAAAGAGGAGCAGGAGCCAAAGAGAGGCAACATCCTCAGCAGGGCTATTGAGCGGGCGGATGGCATCGACTGGCGCTACAAGGCGCAGCTCACCATTGGATTCTGCATTGCTATCATCGTACCGATTTATGTGTTCCGGGACAGCATCCTCGAGATCGGTAAATGGGGATACTTAGGGGCTTTCCTTATCAACGGACTCAGCAACGCTACGATCATTCTGCCTGCGCCGGGTGGCATAGTGATTGCCATATTGGCCCAAGAATTCAACCCCCTGCTAATAGGCATTGCCGCAGGCGTTGGGGGGGCCATTGGAGGGTCTACAGCTTATATGGCGGGGGCGATAAACACCGCCAGCGCTCGAAAGAGCCGCTGGTTCAAGATCATGGACTGGCTGATGCAGAGATATGGCGGCCTGATAATTCTGGCAGCGGCCACGCTGCCGTTTCTTCCAGGCGACGTGGCAAGCCTGATGGCCGGCGGAGTACGATATCCGCTGAGAAAGTATTTCTTGCTAAATGGCATTGGGGGCGTCATCAAGATGACGGCCATTGCTTACGCGGGAGCGGAGGCGCTGACCTGGTTGGAGACACTTCTTAGGGAGTGGGCTTCCGTCGTAGTATCAGGGGTCTTCCAGTTTTAGGGAAGGCCAAATCACAACCTTCCCTTCAATGTCCTATGTGATTAGCTCTACGTAGAATTCCATATCACAATTGTCATTTACACAAGAAACACGCTGATAGTAGGAGTCTTCACCTATATCGTCCTCGTCTTCCACTATGTACAGTCTTTCAAAGTGTGAAGGCACTGCCACTCTAAAGGTCGTACTGCAACTGGGACAAGAAACCCATTCTAGATCTGTCCTAGAGCCAGATTGATTTTCTCTATTCATCGCCACAACTCCAAGTCAATATGATCAGTCAACCAAATTAGTTCCAACGATATTTTCATCCCTCAAGCTATCGCCAACGACATTGTTCCAGACAAGATAATTAGGCGGTTTTGTTGGGACACTAGTTTCTAAAGTAGTGGAGGTGACTCTTCTATTAATAGCGCCAAGCAGACGACTCAAACCTTGGCGATAGTTCTGGCGGAAATCAGCATATACCTTGTCACCCAAAAACGGAGGCATTTTGCAGTCCTGATAAAGCACAGGTATCACCCTAACTTCTCGTTCCTGAAACTCATGATTCAAAGCTACTCCCAATTCTCTTTGAACCCACTCACAATCTACTGAGTTAGGAGATAAAACTACCAAGAAATACTGATTATCTAGAATTGCACCGCCAATCTTCTGAATCAAAGAGTCCCCTGGAAGCATTTCCCACTGATCATACCAAGGCTCAACGCCGTTGGCACGAAGATCACGAACCAGTTGCTCTACGAATCCCCTATCCGTGCTACTATAGCTTAGAAATACTCTATCCATTTCTTAATCTCTTTTTCAGTATACTACCACACTAAATCAAAACGTCTGGCTAGCAAGTCCTTAGTTCATTTCTACTCTTGACACACTTCTCTGCGCATGTTATTCTATGGCAAACCCATACCCAGGGGGTATGGGTATAAGCAAGAGTCGAAGCGAGAATGAGGTAGGAACCATGTTACCAGAGGTAAAGAAGGAGGCGCTGCGGAGGCTCAGCTACGCAGAGGGTCACCTAGCGGGGATCAAACGGATGGTGGAGGATGAAAAGTACTGTGTGGACGTGCTGAAGCAGACGTATGCGGTGCGTCGCGCCATTGAGAAGGTGGAGGCGATTATATTGGATAGCCACCTGAAGACGCACGTGGTAGAGGGCATCAGGGACGGCCATGAGAAGCATGTGCTAGACGAGCTTATGGAGCTGTACAACCTGGCGGATAAGAGGTAGAATTTTCCACCCTCGAAAATATAGCCTTGAGCGGGACATCCCTCAAACTCCCTGTCAATCCCGATTCGTCGGGACTGCACTCCCAATGGGGAAAGGTTAGGTAACTCGTATGAGTATTCAAAAGAAGACTACGAAAGAACTAAAGGAAAAAAGGCAGATATCGCTGCCTATTGAGGGGATGACGTGCGCATCGTGCGTGACGCACGTGGAGCACGCGCTCCGAGACGTGGAGGGCGTAAAGTCGGTCAACGTTAACCTGGCAACGGAGAAGGCAACCATCGAGTTGGAGTCCGATCTGGATATGGGCAAGCTGGTTTACGCCATCGAGGACGCTGGGTATGGGGTCGCAGGTGGCAAAATGACCCTCAACATAGGCGGGATGACGTGCGCGTCGTGTGTGACGCATGTGGAGAAGGCGTTGAAGGACGTGGAGGGCGTGAAGTCGGCCAGCGTGAACCTGGCTACGGAGAAGGCGACGGTGGAGTTTTCGGCTGGGGCCGCCATCGGACTGGACGTGCTGCGCCGCACGGTGGAGGACGCCGGATACAGTGTGGAGGGCGTCGCAGACGAGGTTTCTGCGAAGCAAGACAGCGAGCGGCTGGCCCATACCAAGGAGATCCGAGCGCTAAGAAACAAGCTCTTCGTATCGGCTGGGCTGGGAGCGCTGGTCTTTCTAGGCAGCTTTAAGGAGTGGTTCCCGTGGATGCCGTCGTTCCTGCAGAACTGGTACGTGCTGTGGGCGTTGGCGACGCCAGTGCAGTTCTGGGCAGGGTGGCAATTCTACAGGGGCGCATGGGGGGCGCTGAAGCACAAGACTACCAACATGAACACGCTGATAGCGGTGGGCACCAGCGTGGCATACTTTTACAGCGCCGCTGCCACCGTGTTTCCAGGCTTCTTTGAGGCGAAGGGGCTGGTAACAAAGGTCTACTTCGATACGGCTGCCATCATCATCGCCCTGATATTGCTGGGCAGATATCTAGAGGCCAGGGCCAAGGGCCAGACGTCAGAGGCCATTCGCAAACTGATGGGCCTGCAGGCCAAGACGGCTCGTGTAGTACGAGACGGCCAGGAGATGGACATACTCATATCCCAAGTGGCTATTGGAGACGTCGTCGTGGTCAGGCCAGGGGAGAAGGTGCCGGTGGACGGCGAAGTCATAGAGGGCGCATCGTTTGTGGACGAGTCGATGCTCACTGGGGAGAGCATCCCTGTGGAGAAGTCGGCGGGGGCCCAGGTGTTTGGAGCTACGATGAACAAGACGGGTAGCTTCCGCTTCAAGGCGACTCGTATCGGCAAGGACACGGTGCTGGCGCAGATCGTACGCCTAGTGGAGGAGGCCCAGGGTTCCAAGGCTCCGATACAGCGTCTGGCGGACCTGATATCGGCCTACTTCGTGCCGACAGTAATAGGCATAGCGTCTCTGACATTTGCACTGTGGATGTTCCTGGGGCCTGAGCCAGCGCTAACCTTTGCCTTGCTCAACTTCGTGGCGGTGCTAATTATAGCCTGCCCATGCGCCTTGGGCCTAGCAACGCCCACGGCCATTATGGTGGGAACCGGCAAAGGCGCTCAGAACGGTATTTTGATTCGGAACGCGGAGGCGTTGGAGCGCGCCCACAAGATACAGGCTGTGATGCTGGACAAGACAGGGACATTGACAGTGGGCAGGCCATCGGTGACGGACATAGTGGCGAATGGGGTGGAGGAAGGCGAGATGCTTCTGCTGGCGGCTTCGGCGGAGAGGGGATCGGAGCATCCGCTGGGTGAGGCTATTGTAACGGCGGCCCAGGAGCAAGGGCTAGCGCTGGAAGAGGCCAAAGAATTCAACACCCTATCGGGCTTGGGAATAGAGGCCCAGGTCAACGGCACGGGCGTGCTATTGGGCAATCTGGCGCTGATGAAGCAAATGGGTCTATCCTTAGATGGCCCTTCGTCCCCGATAAATCGAGGGCAGGCAGGCTCAGGACGCAGCCTGGAAGAGAAAGCAACGGAGCTTTCGGAGCAAGGGAAGACTCCCATGTTTGTGGCCACTAATGGGCGTATATCTGGCATCATAGCGGTGGCCGACACTCTAAGGCCAGAGTCGAAAATAGCGGTGAAGGCGCTGCAAAACCTGGGACTTCAGGTGGTCATGCTCACCGGAGATAACCAGAGGACGGCTCAGGCAATAGCCAGGGAGCTTGGCATAGACAGGGTCATCGCCGAGGTGCTACCCCAGGACAAGGCTGAACAGGTCAAGTCTTTACAGGCCGAGGGCAAGCTGGTGGCGATGGTCGGGGACGGCATCAACGACGCTCCAGCACTGGCCCAGGCAGACATCGGCATCGCTTTAGGGAGCGGCACGGATATTGCCATGGAGGCGTCGGATATCACGCTGGTGAAAGACGACCTGCAAGGTGTGGTCAACGGCATAGCTTTGAGCAAGGCCACCATGCGCACCATCAAGCAAAATCTGTTCTGGGCCTTCTTCTACAACACGGCACTAATACCAGTGGCGGCGGGAGTGCTATACATCGTGTTCGGCCAGGGCACTGTGCCTGGAGCATTGCAGCCCTTCCTGGGTGAGTACGGCTTCCTTAACCCGGTGCTAGCGGCAGCAGCCATGGCTCTAAGCTCGGTTACAGTGGTGAGCAACTCCTTGAGGCTTAAGCGGTTTAAGGTCAAATCCTAGGATTCATTGACAGGAAAATCAAACAGAGGAGGTCTAAAAGATGTGGTGGGCACACGATGGCACATTTGGATGGTGGATGGTCGGAGGCTGGATATCGATGCTACTGTTCTGGTGCACTATCGTTGGGCTGGTTATATGGGGCATCAACAAGTTTACCAGCACCAGTAGAAGCAGCGAAGATAGGGGTTCGCTGCTGGAGATAGCCAAGATGCGCTATGCCAGAGGCGAGATCACCAAGGAAGAGTTCGAGCAGATAAGGGAAGACTTAGCGTAAGTGAAACGAAGGGAGTAATTTATGAGATTACCGTTTCTGAGCAAAGGTAAAAGCGGAGAACTGGCGACAGACCCGGTGTGCGATATGAAAGTAGACACCAAGAACCCGCCTGGTGGCAGCTACGAGTACAAGGGCACAAATTACTACTTCTGTGGCCCTGGCTGCAGACGCGCCTTCGAGAAGGAGCCTGAGGCGTATCTATCAGGCGATAAAAAGATGCAAATGTAGCGCTGGAAGTCATTTCAAACTATCCCAAGACATACTAAAGCTCGAGAGGCCTGCTATGGCTCGACCCCGGTAAATCGAGGATACCGGCCAATTAGGACTCGCCTCGAATGGGGTCTCCTTTACCAACAAGTTTAGCCCGGGCATACGACGCAACTGAAGCCACCACGAGCATCGACGCAGATACACTTGCACCCATCGAAGATTTGTAACAAAGGTGTATGGTGTATTATGAAAGAGTAATTCTTAAGCTTAGTCGGATAATTGCTATTGGAGGATAGATTTTGGCGGACACGGTTGTTATCTATACACATCCGAAGTGTACATACTCCGAAGCAGCCAAGGATGAGCTAAAGCACCTCGGAGTCGAGTATATGGAGATTGACCTGGACAAGAACCCTGAAAAGTGGGAGGAGCTAGAAAGCTTCACTGGTGGCGAACGTATCACACCAGTCATATTGGAAGGCGACCAGGTCACAATTGGATTTCACGGCGTCGGTTGAACATTTCAACCTTAGAAGCCGTGAGCTTCACCCTAAAATCGCATCAGGGTTCCGCTCTTAGTGTATCCTGAGTCTCTGCCTCCTCGGATTTAGCGAAATGGATAGGCAGGTTCGGCGCTCCGTTGTAGTTTAGAGACACGACGTCAAACCTGTTGTAGTGGCCAGTAAAGTCCTGCTGATAGCGGGCATCGATAAGGTCTTCAATATTCAGGTCAGCATAGATAATGGCCTCGCCCTTCCCTGCGGGCCCAGCCAGATATTCCCCGGTTGGGCCAATTATACAGGATGCCTGCCCCACTGAAGCATCTGGACCACTGTCCTCTCGAGAATCGATGTCCAATTCCATTGCATTCATCATTTCCTCGGTGAACACATCAGCGGCACTCACCACGTAGAGTTTGCCCTCGTAGGCGTAGTTACGAAGGCGCAACAGCATCTGATCGTGCCATAGAAGTGAGCTGAACGTATCGGGCCAGCCGGCGGTGTGGACTACCTCGCCCTGGGCATACAGAGCAAATCGAAAGAGAGGGTTGCCGTTCTCTCCGCATGCAAGGCCGCCGATGGGACCGAAATCGGCCTGGAACACGCGGAGGGTAGACCCGTCGCCCATGGCATGGAGCAGCTTCTCAGTGAAGGTAGGGATGAGCTTCTGGTGCTTGCCCATAATAGCTCCATTGCGGTCTATGAAGAGCATGGTGTTGTACAGGGTTCCTGGGACTTTGCCTGGGCGTCGCTCGTTCAGGCCCATGACCACGTAGGCATTGGCCGCACGAGCCGCTTCGCATAGGCGGTCGGTAGCTGTGCTGGGGATCTCTACCGCGTTTTTGAATAGCTCCCTGTTAAGCCTTATGGAGACCGGGTGTGTACCGTTATAGTGGCGGAACCAGTAGCAGTATCCAGGGACCCACAGTTCTGGAAAGACGATGAGGTCGGCGCCGTTGCTCCCTGCCTCGTGGATGAGCCTGCAAGCCTTGTCTACGGTGGCCTCACGATCCATGAAGACCGACGATGCCTGTACTGCCGCCGCCTTCATGGTTGGATATGTGTCTTCCATCGCTACCTCCTGTCGGATACAGCCAATGGGCCTAGTGCTGTAGCACTGTTCATACAGCAAGCAAACGTACGATATCATTTGGTGGATTGCGTGTCTACGGGCGCATATTATAGGCATAGACTCTGGTTGACTGAGTAGCTATTAGGCCGTAAAATTAGACATGGGTTGTAATACCCGCATCATACGCGGCCCGGTGGTGTAGTTGGTTTAACATACTGCCCTGTCACGGCAGAGATCACGGGTTCGAGTCCCGTCCGGGTCGCCAGCAACAACTTAATACGCAAGATGTATTTTGGTAATACAGGAGATATAGTGGTTACTACAAAGCGTCTAGCAATTATCATGCAATCGGTTGGAGTGCCACAGGAGCAAATTAGAGAAGTGGTTACAGCATTGGAGCCAAAACTAAAGCCATTATATGAGTTATGCAAGAAGCATGACATCGTATATCAAACCGCAAGCTATTGGGTAAAGCGAGGCTACCTTACGTCGACGATTCCTACGAAAGGATTCGTTCGAGGTGGCGGCCTGATCCATGTTGATGAGCACGAACTTCTAGATCTACTCGAAAATCCGCCAAAGTCAGGGAGACCTTCTAAGCGACGTGTGAGACATTAGAATCAGGTATAGTGGTGATCTCAAAGCCTGTCGTGGTAAGGTCCATTCCTGTGAAGAAGATGCCTCACGACGGCAATGCTGTAACGCAATATTTCGCCTCATTGCTGCCTGCTTGCCCCTGGTGCGCTATGGATATGAAGTTCGATAAGTGTCTGTACCACCACTCAGGGAGTAAGAGGGGATTCACGTATAAGGAAGCTGCCAGTCCTGGATAGAGTCTTTTTTGTTGTTCCTGCTGCTGTAATCATGCTTCACTCCTCTTGATGAGCCATAGACTGTGTCTATGGTTCATCTCCCTCATGGGCTAGCCTTAGGAAGCGCCATTGCGTACCTGTTCTAACCCTCTTCCTTTCAATGGAGAGGGATATACTTAAAGCGTCCTCTATCGCAGTCAACTGTTTTCTGAGGGACACCTCATTGTTAACACGCCACCTCATGGGATAGAGGTCACAGACCACCCAGACGGGTATAGGCTCATATGGCAATAGTTAAGAGAGTCCTAGAGAGCGCATGGCTGGCGGCCACTCGTATCCTGTGGGGTATCTGGGTATCCCTTTTAGTGATCTTCCTACCCCTAGTGATCCTCTTCTACGTGATCCCGAGGGTCCTCTTCGAGAGGGTTCTGGAACTTGTCGAGGATTCTGGTACCTAGAGCCTCATTCTACCAAAGGGATTCCTACGGCGTATTCTGGGCTTGGCAATCTTGGTATCCACGCCCTCTTTATCAAGACGGTTCGGAGTCCTCTCCCATCTCTTCTGCAGGCGCAGTTCTTTTTTCGTTTTTGGGTGCCTTGGGACAACGATCTTGGCTTGTTTAGCTCTATCTCTATTGATATCGAAGCGCCCTTTACGTTTGACTATCTTGGTATCCACGCCCTCTTTATCAAGACGGTTCGGAGTCCTCTCCCATCTCTTCTGCAGGCGCAGTTCTTTTTTCGTTTTTGGGTGCCTTGGGACAACGATCTTGGCTTGTTTAGCTCTATCTCTATTGATATCGAAGCGCCCTTTACGTTTGGCCATCTTGGGAACCTCGCCCTTTCCTAATGACTCTGTAGAAGTTGAACGTTTTTGAGGCCTTAGTGTTTTCGGTTTGGCAACTTGCTGTGTGGCCTCTACTGGGGCTATGGCCTTGGCTAAGTCGGGGTAGTCGGCCAGCACATTGTGGGTCACAGTCTTGCCCGTTTCCGTGGAAACGCTGTCTCCAGAGAGGCTTTCAGCGGTAGGGTCCACAAGGTCTTTGTATTCTGCTATCACTTTGGCAGGCACAGGCATATCGTCTTCTACAGCTTCCAGGACTTGCTCTTTATGAAAAGCTTGGCTCTCAGTAGTAGGCGGCAGTTCCTCTCCTATTATTCTTGACTCGTGACCTCGCCATTCTTCATAAGGGAGCTGCCAAGGCTCTTTATCAGGCTCTTCTAGGTTCGCTATGGCTTGCTCTTTGACAGCAGTCGACTCCGGCTCTATATGTGGCTCATCTCCCCGCATTGTGAACCTGAATGCGGGCTTTTCCCCATCTAGTGGTTCCTCTGAGAGCATTTCAAATTCGTGGGCGGGTTGGTCTGAAACATCTTTGCCTTGCAATTTCCCTTCAAGCCTATCCAGCTCCGCTTTCATGGCAGTTAGTTTGTTCTCATGCTCAAAGGGAGAGTCAGCCTGTAGCCTGTAAGTTGCCAGATTGCTATTAGCGTCTTGCAAATCACGGCGCTTCTGTTCTAAGACGCTAGATAGGCTATTGAGGCGGTTGTCCACTCTCTGCATTGCGCCTGCAGCTGTCAAGTCCTCAATCGGAATGCTATTTGTTGCATGGACGTAGCCAGTGGACGGATTACTGAGTAGAAGTTTATAGCCTGCTCCGGGTATCTTTAGGAGCCGCATCGTGAAACCTTTGTATTTACCTATTTCTGGAGCCTTGGTGGGGTCATCTACGAAGGGTATCGTCTCCATTGCTTGTCTTAGTGCTTCCGCTGCTTTGGGCCGCTCTGAGTAGGTACTCCCCCCTACTGACAAGCTAAATGAGTCATCGGGTTTTATAAGGGATACATCCTCATTTATGGCGCTTATGTCGCTTGTCAGCTCCTCGATCTGTTTTGGAAGGTTCTTTATTTGGGTAGCAGACCTTACCCTGGCATCTATATGCGATGCTCTAAGCATTTCAATGCGTAGAACCTGGTTCTTAAGAGTAACGGCCTTCAGCACATCTGGATTGCCCGATGCCAGTGCCTTCGCCTCTCCTGCACCAAGGGTCAAGCTGTCAATGTCTTCGATCTCACGGCGCAGGTTCTCACGGCGCATTATGGCCTTGATCGCCTTGGCCTTAGCTTCTACCGCCTGCCACATATAGGCGTCGAAGCTACGTTCTGTAACGTAGTTGTAAATCCTAACGCCAGGGCCAGGGTCGACTATACGGCCTTCAGCATCCCTCTTAGGTCCGTATACTTCATTCCCCTGCCTTACAAGGCGTCCTTCCCTCTGTTCTATGTCTCTAGGTCGCCAGGGGGCATCCATGTGGTGCAATGCTGCAGCACGTTTCTGTACGTTTACGCCAGCACCCATTTTGCCAGTTGAGCCAAGCAGGATACGGATCTCCCCGTCGTTGACCTTTTGGTAAAGACGCTTCCTTTGGTTATCGTTCTTTGCATCGTGGGCAAAGGCTATTTCATTTGAGGGGACGCCTGCGGCAACTAGCGTGTCCTTAATCATTGCGTACACGTTTCTAAGGACGTGGGCATCTTCTACCAGGGTTTCAGACTCATCGTCTAGCCCTGTCTTCTCGTTGGCCTTGGGCGTACCGATGTCAAGGAACACGAGCTGCGCCCCCTTGTCCGGGGTGGTCTCATGGTAGATTCTGGCTATGTTCCGTGACGCTACTGTAATCTTGCCGTCTGGGTTTAGCGGTGCCTTTGCATCGACCATCCTCATGTCCAAAGCTGCCATTCTTGCGTCATTGGCAATCTTGAGCATGTTGTCTTCTTCAGGGTCTACATTGGGAAGATTCTCAGCACGTTTCGCCAGACTTTTCATATAATCAATCAGGGCGTCGTCTGGCGGCACTGCTACTACAGTACGCTTCTCCTTCCCCTGGTCATCTACCAACCTTGGACGTAGCTTGACTATGTCGGGTACCTCGTCGGCAACCCGTATATCGGCCACCTGCTGCCAGAGATTGCTCAACTCAGGTGCATTGGCGAACTTGGCAAATCTCTGGGATAGTACATACTTCCCTGTGACATTCTGCTCAATGGTTTCAGTAGTTTCTCCAAAGGTTTTGGCCCATGAGTCAAAATGGTTTAACCCTTTGGCCTCTAGCATGGGCTGTTGTAGATAGCGCATCATGGTGTACATTTCTGCGATCGTGTTTGCTACTGGCGTTCCTGTGGCGAAGACGACTCCGTTATGACTTCCCTTGTCCTGGAGAAACCGAACCTTCTGATACATATCCCAGGCTCGGTCAGAATTACTATTCGGTAAGCCCTTAAGCCTGCCCATCTTGGTAATAAAGCCAAGGTTTTTGAACATATCGGCTTCGTCAACAAACAACTGGTCAACGCCCATATCTTCAAAAAAGAGCGTATTGTCGGCTATCTTCCCCACTTTGGCTTGAGTCTCTTGTAATTTTGCTTCGGTGGCCAGTAAAACCTTTTGTAATTCCTTGTGGGACCTGCTCCGGGCTCCTCGTTCCTCTCCTTCAGCTTCAAGCGCCTCACGGATCGACTCCAATTCTTCTTTCAGGAAAGCGACCTGTGTTTCAGGCTTTACTGGGATGCGCCTAAACTGCGTGTCAGATAGGATAACGGCGTCCCACTCGCCAGTCACAGCGCGGGATATAAACTCAGCTCGATGTTCTGTGGAGAAGTCTTCATCTGTGGGGAATAAGACCCTTGCATAAGGGTAAAGGTCCAAAAACTGGTTAAGGAATTGCCCATGGGTAGCCTTTGGCACTACGAAGAGGTTCTTTCTGGCGAGACCTAGCCGCTTCAGCTCCATACCTGCTCCGACCATGACGGCAGTCTTACCAAATCCCACTTCGTGGGCTAATAGGGCAGTCCTGTCCTGAACAACGCGCCAGATTGCGTCTCTCTGGTGCGGGTGCAGTTGCTTATGCCATTTCAGCGAGACCCCAGGAAGTTCCTGGTGTAAGCCGTCAAAGACTCTGGGGCGAGTGCCGTTGAAGGTGTTGTTGTAGATCTTTGCGAGGCGTTCCGCTCGGTCGGGATCTTGCCATACCCATTCCTTGAAGGCTTGTTGGATCGCTGCCGCCTTTTCCTGTGCTAATAAGGTCTCGCCTGCGTTGCGGACCGTCACGTCTCCGACCTTATCGTTTACATCCATTGGCTTGCCGTTCAGAAGACGAAACATGAGGTCTGACGCACTCATGCGAGAGGTTCCCCACTCGGAGCGCATTGCGGCATCTGTGGCTTTTATTGTTGGGTGTCAGCGGTTTTGGACAGTTCTGGGTCCGAGAGATTGGGGTGAAGAAGCTCCTGGTTTGAGGGTTTCTCTGACCTCCTGATTGTACCGCCTCCGCCGGTCAAAAGTCTCTCGCTGTACCTCCTTCCTCTGGGCTAGAATTGCCTCCAGACGGCCTTCCAGCACGTCAGCCGGAGTTACAACCCTGAGCGCCTGATGATATCTCCGGTAGTTGTAGAACTCGACGAAGTCCCGGATGGCCGCCTCCAGGTCTTCCACCACCTCGTATGGCACCTGGTTAATGTCGTCTTTCAGGGTTCGGTGATATCTCTCCAGCTTCCCGTTGGTCTGAGGGTGATAGGGTGCTGCCAGGACGTGGCGAATGCCCACCACCCGCATGTACTCGCGGAAGGCCCGCGATACATAACCTGAGCCATTATCTGAGAGGAGCTTGGTCCGATCCTCCAGAGGTACATCAGTCATACCAGTAGAGTCAACAGCTTGCTGGACCACCTCTATGAGGGAGTCGGCCGTCATGTCCCGTTGCACCTTCCAGGCCAAGATGAACCGGGAGTAGTCGTCCATCACCGTCACGAGGTAGTAGTAGCCCCATCCCACTACACGGAAGTAGGAAGCATCGGTGGCCCACAGCTGGTGGGGCCCTGTGGTCTTGTGCTGCTACTCTTTGCCCGCTGCCAACTGGTATTCGATCCGTTTCACCAGACCCTCCCGTCTCAGGATACGATAGACTGTGGAGGCGGAGACCGATAGGCCTCTGTGGTCGGTGAGCGAAGCCGCCAACTGCCGGCTTCGCCACGTCGGCATCACACGGGCTGCCGCCAGCACTACTGCCTCCTCTTCTGGACGCAGGCGATTCCAGGGCCTCTCAGTTCCTTCCGTACCCTCCCAACTACCCTGCCGGTGCCTCCACCTCCACCAATAATACGTGCTCCTGGAAATGCCAAGCTCCCTGAGTCGCCTGTTCTTCCCTCTACCATGTCGCTCCACCTCAGCCACGACCTTCGATTGTTCCACTACGCTCATGCGACGGTGCCGTTGTCGTGTAGGGGCGGCAGAGCTGTTTTTTGAAGCGGTGCAACTCCAGGGACAACTCACCCACCAGCTGCTTCAGTTCACTGTTCTCCCGCTTGAGCTGCTCTATCTCTTGCCGGGTCGCATCACGCACACTGTCCCGAGTCAACCTCTCCTTCCCAGCTTCCATGAACTCCTTCGTCCAGGCGTAGTAGGAGTGGGGCTTGATCCCCTCTCGCCTGCACAGGTCATTGACAGTGACCTCCCGGCTAAAGCCCTCCAGGACGACACGGATCTTCTCTTCGGGGGTATACTTACGGCGGGTCGCTGCACGGACCTGACGCACGAAGCTTCGTGTCTCCTGGCTTCGCTCCTCAGCTTGACTGGCCTGATCCTCTACCTGGGTCATCAATGACTCCTTTCACTTAGGGTTAATCTACCCCTCTGAAGGAGCCTCTACCACACCCCCAACCTCTTCGGTTTTCTAGGCCTCAATAGTGTCCAATTGCGCTGACACCCTACAGGCCAGATTAGCGGGCAAATACTCGGCATGATCTCACGGCAAATGCGGCTAACCAACCAACAGTTGAGAAGTTTTGTCGGGTGCACGATCGGACGTGAGCAATGGTTGGAACTCTGGCAAAGCCGCAACAAATGAGGATTGCCAGCTTAGAACAACGAAAGGTCGCCTTAACAGGCGGCCTTTTACTTTGCGGCTTCAGGAATTAACTCAGACCTGGGCTTCCCACTCCTCGTCGAGAACGTTGTGGATGTGGACAGGTTTGTCTGTTTCCTTTGCCAAGACGATGGCGTGGTGGGTGCCCGGGCTCTGTCCGTCCCAAAATGCGTGCACCTCATCTGCCATGCCGACCACCGTCTCGTTGGTGTGCAAAAAGAAGGTGTGATCGTGGGTGTAATCCGTATCGGGGAAAAGGATAGTTACTTTAATTCCCTTGGAGCGGGCGTACGCCACCGCGGTGAGGTCGGTGCCAGGAGCGCCGTTGGTGACTAGCTCTGTGTCGGAAGGAAGGGTATCAATAAACGCAAAGATGCGCTTTTCCCATTTGGCGCTATGGAGGTGGGTGAATCTGGTACCGACGATGGCGATTACTTTTCCCATAATTCCGTTAGCTGTTGAGCAGTCCGTATCAAGTTAAATCTTAGCCAGTCCTTACGATGATTCACCGCCCCAACCCTACCTCGAAACGTAGTTCCAATTCATTATCGGAGACTACGGCCTAAGTTTACCATCGGATCGCGGAATTGTCATTGCCGTAGAGCCGCTAGGCTTGAAAGACGGTCTCTCCTCCAAGGATAGTGCGTTCCACGGGGATGTCCTTGATGGCATTGGGATCGACCTGGGTAGGATCGGCGCCGAGGACGACCAGGTCAGCCAGCTTGCCAGGCTCGATGGAACCCTTGATGCGCTCCTCGAAAGAGGCGTAGGCCCCGTTAACGGTGTATATTCGTAGGGCCTCCTCCACCGATATCCTCTGATTTGCCCCCCAAACTTTACCCGAACTATCCGTCCTTGTGACACAGCTCTGGATACCCAGGAGAGGCTCGAAGGGGCCGGGAGGGTAGTCGGTGGCGCCGGTGGAGACGATGCCGTAGTCGATGAAGGAGCGCTGGGCGAACATCCACTGGAGGCGTTCCTCACCGTAGAAGGGCATCTTCTCGCCATGGTGGAACACGTAAGTGCAGAAGGGGGTTGCGATGCTGCCCAGCGCTTTCATTCTCCTTAATAGGTCTGGATTGACCAGGGTGCAGTGCTCGATGCGGTGTCGAGGATCATTTCGAGGGTAGGCGACCTGGGCCTTCTCATAGGCTGTGAGCACCATGTCTATAGCTAAGTCGCCATTGGCGTGGATACAGACCTGGAACCCTGCCTTGTGGGCCTCCATGACCATGCCTTCTGTCTCCTCCGGAGTCATGGTGAGAATACCGTAGTCCTCTGTGGTGCCTATGTAAGGCTCTGACAGATATGCGGTGCGAGCGGCGACAGCGCCATCGGCCTGCATCTTGATGCCACCCAGGCGGAGGAGGTTATCGCCGAAACACGTCTTGAGCCCGGCGTCTCGCAAAGCCGGGAAGTGATCGAGATGCATAAGGGCATAGACCCGAAGGGTGAGCTCGCCAGCATCCTTACCTTCCTGGTACGTATAAAGCTCTTCGCTGGACACCTTGGCGTCGTGGACGCTGGTGATGCCCGAGCGATTGAGCATCTTACAGATGAGACGCAGCCCCTCGCGTCGCACATCGGGGGTTACGGGCAGCAGCAGGTTTTTGCGCACCGGCTCGATGGCCCGCTCGTAAAGGACTCCGTCAAGCTCCCCAGTGCCGGCGTCTCGACCGAAGCGGCCGCCAGGAGGGTCTGGCGTCTCGCTGTGGAACCCGGCCAATTCAAGGGCCTTGCTGTTGAGAAAGTAGACGTGGCCTGCACGGTGAGTCACCATGATAGGGTACTCAGTGCTTACGTCGTCCAGGTCACGGCGGTTGAGGAAGCGATTTTCTGCTGTCTTGGTATCGTCGAACTTGAACCCCTGGACCCACTGGCCGACAGGTGTTTTCTTGGCCCACCGTCTGAGGGCGGCCTGAATATCCGCGACAGAGGGAAGATCACAGTCGGCGGCCATGACGTGGCGGATGCCGCTGTTGAGGACATGGATGTGAGCGTCGATGAAGCCTGGAAGCACCGTCTTACCAAAGAGGTCCAGGACTTCTGTGCCGGGGCCTATTCGGTTGCCCGCGCCGTCGTTGCTGCCGACGTAGACGAACTTGCCGTCCTCGATGGCAAGGGCCTGTACCCTAGGGCGGTTAGGGTCTATGGTTAATATGTTGGCATTCTGGATTACGGTGTCGGCGTTTATCATTGAGGCGACCATGCTTCGCTCCTGTCTACTATTCTAGTCAATATATTTATGGTCTTAAACCAAATAATGTGACATTGGTAGTAATGATTTAGCTGCTCATCTTTCGACTAACTCTCCGATACGCCCCGATTTTATCGGGATCGAACCATGAGGGACTTATGATTATTGCGTTTTTTCGATCCCCGCCTAAAGGCGGGGGTCGAATAGCCATTTCGTTCTCGACCCCCCTCGTGATGAGCCTGTCGTCCGGTTCAGGATGAGAGGACGTTGCACCTCTGTCATTCTGAACACTTCGGCTACGCTCAGTGTAAACTCCGTGAAGAATCCTTGAATTGTCTTTGTGTATCACGTACCAAGGATTCTTCAGTCGTCCCGATCTGTCGGATTCCTTCAGAATGACAGCTAAGCATTCGTTGTCTTGCCCCAAATGCAAGCTACAAGGACAGTCTTATCGAACCACGAACAATACATGTCGATTCATTTTCTCAATAATCATCAATATATTAGTCCCAATGTCTTTTGCCTGACACCTATCTATAGGTAACTGTTGAACCAGTCCAGGACACGTCTGAGGAATTCCTCCCGCATTTTGGGGTGGCCGCTTCTTGGAAAAGCGTGGGAGCTATCGGGAAAACGAACGAACTCCACCTCTTTTCCCTGACGTTTGAGAGCCACGAAGAACTGCTCCGATTGCTCGATTGGGCAACGGGCGTCTGCCTCGCCGTGGAGCAGCAAGACCGGCGTGTTTACGTTGGAGGCGTAAGTGAGGGGAGAGCGTTCAACAAGGGCTGTGTGAGAGTCTCCCCACTGAGGCTCGCCGAAGCTAACGCCTATATCCGATGTGCCGTACATGCTGGGCAGGTCTATGCACGGAGCGCCCACTATCGCCGCCTTGAATCGGTCGGTATGTCCCACTATCCAGCTTGCCATAAATCCGCCGTAGCTATATCCGTACACACCCAGACGGGACTCATCTATATAAGGACGAGAGCTTACCAGGTCTACAGCCTCCATCAACTCATAGTAGTCCTGGCCACACCAGTCTCCCAGAACGGCCATGGTGAAGTCGTTACCGTAGGTCGTAGAGCCTGTGGGGTTCACGGCCAAGACGGCGTAACCCGATGTGGCCAGCGTCTGCTGGACAATGTTGAAGGCATCGTAGAAGGCGGAGTTGGGGCCACCGTGGATATCAAGCACCAGCGGGTATCTGCGCTCCGGATCGAAGTCTGGTGGCAACCACAGGCGACATTCTATTTCGCGCTCTTTTCTGGTGAACGTAAACTTCTCCATCAAGGCAGGAGGATGGTTGGATAAGTATCTAGAACTGCGAGTGAGTCTTTTAGTCTTTCCAGCACCGAGGTCAAGGAGGTAAAGCTCTGAGGGAGAATTAGGGGGCGTACCAGCAATAACAGCCAAGTTGGCGCTTTCATCCAGAGAAAGGCTAGCAGCCTGGTAACCCCCGCCTGTTAGTCGATGCGTTTCACCACCTGTCGCTGAGGTTTCGCATATGTAGGACTGGCCTCTGGCATCACCAAGAAACAGTATCCTGTCGTCTTCTGTCCAACGTATGATGGGCCAGGGGATAGGCAAGATAGGAAAGTTGCTGGCGGCGGGCTTGATGGAGTCGTTGGTGATGCGCCGAGGCGTCTCGTCCGGCTCCAGAACAAAGAGCCAGCTTTGTATCCAAGCCATACCCCTGGGATCATCAGAGGCGGCGACGACCAGGCGAGTTCCGTCGGGAGACCAGCCCAGGCCACCGATGCTGTAGAGGCCATCAGACCTGCGCTGAACCTGGCCCCCGTCCGCCGACGTCACGTATGCCTCGGTATAAAGCCGAATGTCCATGTCAGGACCACGCCCCGATATGAAGGCTATGTGTTCGCCGTCAGGCGACCAGGTGGGACAGAAGTCATCACAATCGCCGTCGGTAAGCTGGCGAGCCTCGCCACCGCAAATGGGGATAACGAAGATATGGCTATGAGAGTCGCCTCGCCATCCCAGAACGTCATCTTTATAGCGTATGCGCCTCACGATCTTGACCCGAGGTTGCTCTTTGCCATCCATAGTTTCAGATAGGTCATCGGGATCTACCAGAGACACGTAGGCTATCTTACGGCCGTCGGGAGACCAGGCGAAGTCCAGTACACCCTCATGGGCTTCCGTAAGCTGCCGAGGCTCCCCGCCGGAGAGAGGAATTATCCAGACCTGGTGCTTTCTTTTATCGTTGGGCCTGATGAACCCCAGATTCCGGCCATCCGGAGAGAACCTGGGGCTACTGTCCTTGGCACCCTGTGTGAAGGCCTGATGTCTGCCCTTGGATAAGGTCGACAGAAAGATTCGGGAGCGGTTCTCCAGTGTACGTAAATCGGCCCAGGAACGGACGAAGGCCAGGAGTCGCCCATCTGGTGACAGCTGAGGATCGGAGTGTGACCTCAGCTTGTATATTGCATCGGGACCTATGGGGCTGGAAATGGCTCACCTCCTCACCGAAACAGGTAGATTATGACATTGTCTCAGTGAAGGCCAAGGGAATCAATAAGGCCAATCGGCTTTGCACAAAAAATCTGCTCTTAAAGGAGAGTCTAGAGAACCCTGGTTCTCTGGCGGGGGCCTGGGGGATGCCCCCAGATACGATTCGAGGGTGTGGTGGGTGGGATAGTCGAGGTCTGTTGTTACAATATTGACCAAAATACCACTTTTTGTGCAAAGCTAAGGGCACCCTATCATACAGAACCACCTGCCATCGACTACTAAAAGGCCAGGGCCACAGAACCGACGATGGCCAGTACTATGCCCAAGATGACCCGCGCATTGAAGCTCTCCGCCTCTCTGTTGATCAGATAGGCAAAGGCAAGCGCGAAGATGCCGCTGGTGCGTTGCAGAGGTGCCACTACGGTCACCGGAGCCAAGCCCAAGGCGACATATCGAAACAACTGGGCGAAGAACACCATGACCGTCGCCAGAAGGAACCACCTGGCCGCCTTTCTATTCAATCCTTGAAGCGCCTCGACCCTGCCAGGTATCACCAGCAAGAAGAGCATAAAGACCGAGGCCGATGTGTACGAAACTAGGGCTCCCATGATAGGCAGGTTGGAGTCCCTGAGAGCGACACGAATCAAAATAGGAGTAATTCCATAGGCCAGAGCTGTGAGGCTGCCGAATATGTAGCCCTCCGTCTGTCGCAAGACTAGCTGAGTTGATACCGCTTTGGCTGGCATCTCCCCAAGCTGAGCAGCACCAGAATTTGCGACCGCGTGTGCCATCTCCAGGCCAATAGGTGAGGAACTGCCAGATCGGTTTCCGCTGCGTGAGTCTCCGTTGCGATTTGGAAACTCGAATATTATGGCTGGGCCGATCATTATGAGAATTATTCCGAGCACCATAAAGGGTGTGACGGTCTCATTCAAGAAAAGGATAGCAATTACTATGCTAACGGGGATCGCCATATTCCTGATAGGGGCGGACCGGTTGGCCCCCATAGCAGCAATCGATCGATAGTTGCAATACCGGCCACCATAGAAGTGGATGACTCCAGCCCCAATAAGGAGCAGATATGACTGCAGGGGTAGTACGGCTGCGTCGAAAAGTTGGCCTGTAACGAGTGCAGCCACTAAGAAGAGCGGTACACCTAGGATTACCGTCACATACAACCCCTGCATTACGGAGCCAGTGAGCACTCCGCGCCGGACGGCTGCATTGTTGAGGCCAAAGCTGGCCGAAGATATGATGGCGAAAAAGAATCCCAGCATTAAATCAAGACTTCATGCGCAGTGAACCCAGTCCAATTGAATCAGCGGTGCCAAGTATATCACAGGAGTCGACCCTCAAAGAGCATCAACTCACGCTAAGGAGCTTTGGCTAGTTGGCTAGGCGTAGAACTCTCTCCAGACATGTGGGAGAAGGCTGGCTAAGAGATGTTATTTCCCCTCGCCCTTGGATGCCGATAACCCGAGAGTCCCGACAGGTCGAAGACAGGAGGCAGGTGCAGGGCCAGCGGGTCACTATTCAATACATCACATTTGTCGACAAAAGTCCGCGCGGCATCAACATCACCAATGCGCTATTAGAGATAGTATTTAGACATCAAGAGGAACTCCAACGAACATACTATCCATGCCAGATAGTTAAGGCCCAAAAGATTCGCTAGCGTTTGCTGGCGTGTAAAATGGTGAGGCCAATGATATCATCACCTTCATAACGGATGATGATATCATTGGCCGTTATTTCACTGTCCGTGGCCACACTTGGCTTCTTGAAGTTGATGTACAGAGTGTCAGCTTCGGCGTCGTAAGACGACCAGAGATACCCCTCAGGGGAGGATTTTACCACCGACACCAGCTTCACATATTCTTCAATATTGGTTAAGGCCATACCCGCCTTCTCCTGTTTAAGAAGCTATCTCTTCGAGTCATAAACGCAGTAATGACAAACCCATCATTCGATAATTCCCTATATATTGCAACAAGCCATTTGCTGGGTTCTATTTGGCGAACTGCCAACAACTCTCCAAACCCTCCAGTAGCAATTCTTTCTGGCTGAGCAATTGTTTCAAGTACTTCCAAACGCAACCCAGCTAGCTCGCTATGTTCCTCCGTTATATGTATCCATCGCTCATCGGTGAGACGGATGGGAACTCCGTTCTTTGACCTGACCACAGATAGCATTCAAGTTACTCAAACACACACAGGGTAATACAACTATCTCATAAAAAACGACCCAGTTCAATAATCAGCCTCCTTTTTGACCCACTAGCATACCAAAGCGTTGGCTCAAATCCATCTCTGCCACCCGATCCGCTACTCCGTAGGACAACCCGATGTGCAAGTTTTGGCATAGCTGAACAGCATAAACCCCGTAGAAGCAAAGCGCCTTTACGGGGTTAACATTTCGGCGACGGAGATGTGGAGTAGAAGGACGGAGATGTGGAGTAGAAGGAAGGTACAGGGAACCCAGGTTCCCTGTCAGGGGTTGGAGGGGATGTCCCCCGCCCTTTTATAAAGATTACGCGGGTGGGAAGTCCCGATACATCGGGAAAAGTAACTACTAAGGAACCCCCGCACACCTGGTTACTTGGCTTCCCAGAGCTGCCTGGTAAGTTGAAGATGGCCCAGGTGCTCGGCGACGTGCCAGAGGCAGTTTACGACTGAAGCGATAGCCGTGGTCTTTGGCCTGTCTGGATATCGCTGAACGGTTCTTCTAAGGCTCTCTATGGTCTCTTTAGACAAGACACCTGAGGTTATTTCTTGAGTCCTGTCCAGAAGTTCTAACAGCCCCTCTACGGTCTGGCCCTTTGCGGTGAACTCTGCATCCCTGTCACGCTGAACGTCCTTGCCGCCAATCGTGTGCTGGATCCACTGCCGTTCGGAGCCGCATATATGAGATACGATAGCGTAGATGGAGTTGGCCTCACCGGGCACGGGGTTCCAGTTCAGAGCTTCCAGCGGCAGGTCTTTGATGCTGTCTTTCACCCCGCTCTTTGTCTGCTGGAAATTGGAGATGATATCTTTAATCGCATCGGACATAGTGGTTCCTCCTTATTTATGTCAAGTATTCAAGGGGCGATTTGTCCCGCCCGCTCCTTGATCTCTCCATCCGAGAATGGGGTCTGAAGGGGAGGCAAGACCTCAGTGGCCAGTTTCTCTATCTGGTGGAACCACTGGCCGGGTGGGCAAACGGGCCTCAGGACAAACTTAGTGACCCCGCCTGCCACGTAGGCCCGGAGGCGCTTGACTAAATCCTCGCCAGTGCCAAAAGCGCCATACTCCTCCTGAGAGAGGTCGTTACGACGTGCGGTTTGAAAGGGCTTGGAAAGGCGCAACGCCTCCTCCTTGCTTGAGGCGATGGCGAATTGCAGGTTGACTCCGTAGTGGTCTTCTGGAATATCTCGTTGCGCCTCCTTAGCGTAGCGCCTGATAGCGGCGATTCCTTCGGTGGCCTCCTCAGGTGTGATATAAGAAGGCAGCCAGCCGTCGCCTAGGCGCGCGGTGCGTCGCAAGGCGGCGTCGCTCCTCCCCCCGATCCAAACAGGAGGCCCAGGTATCTGTATAGGCTTAGGCTCAACGGTAATCCCATTCAAGCAATAGAACTCGCCTTCAAAGGTGACCTCATCCTCCGCCCACAGCTTCCGAAGAACGGTTATGACCTCGTCGGTGCGTTTGCCACGACCTCTCTTGGTAACGCCACAGGCCTCGTACTCGGCTTCGTCATCTCGTCCCAAGCCAGCGACCAGTAGAAGGCGTCCGTTGGAGAGAAAGTCCAACGTAGCCAGCTCCTTGGCCATCAAGACGGGGTTTCGCAGTGGGAAGATGAGTACGTTGGTCCCCAGCTTCATGAAGCTGCTGTGCCCAGCGACGGCGGCCATGGCGACGGTCGGCTCCAGGACGCTCCCATCTCCCAGTATTCGATCGCTGAACCATATAGAATCGATACCCAGAGAATCACAGTGAGAGATGAGGTCGAAGAAGATGTTAGCGCGGCGCTCAGCGAAAGGCCACTGCCCAAACCCCAGGCCAATGCGAATCTTCATAAAAGGCACCTCCGTCCTCAAAGGATGGGCTAATTATCATCCCAATGTCCATAGAGTTAGCCAAGTTGGTACATTTTAGCACCACTAGCAACAACGTCAACCTCACATTGTTGACGCCGCTTAATTAGACCACCTGCTTCAGAATAGGACTCTATTACACGGCTTCTGCTGTTCCCTCTCATCCCACTCGTGGCGTCGCTTCCAGACTCCTCTAGTTGAGTCTTTGCTCATGGGTTCGTGCTAGAATAGGCATCGCATGTTCACCGTTCGGCGAAATGGATATATCCGCCCCAGCTTTTTCAGACGGAGGCCAGAAGTAAGGACATGAGTAAATGTTAGGCATATTATTGGCATTTGCAGCGACAGTAGGATTTGCGACCAACATAGTTTGTGCTCGGGTGGGGCTCCAATACATGCGGCCGAGCAGCGGGACAATCATCGCATCGGTTGTCGCATTCTCTCTGGTAATGATTCCAGCGCTAACGATCTATTGGAGCCAGGTGGTAGCACTCCCAGCTTCCGCCTTCCTATGGCTAGCCCTGATAGGATCACTACACTTTGGCGTGGGGCGCTTTCTCAACCTAACGACCATAACCATAACTGGGGCAGCAAGACAATCGGCCATATTGGCTTCTATGCCGTTCTTCAGCTCCTTCTTTGCGATCACCCTGGGCTCAGAAACGCTGACGGTCTCCATAATACTGGGAACGCTGAGCATAAGCGCCGGCCTAGTGCTGATAGTGAGCCGTCAGATCCTGTCCCAACGCAATAATGAGGAGGGCGCTCGTAGAAGACGAATGCAAATGGGGATGCTCCTGGGCATTTTGACGACCGCCATTTACGGATTCAGCGTGTTCCTTGAAAGTAAGCTAGTGAACGAGATTGCGCCACCCATAGTGTCCAGCGCCTTCGCATTGATGTTCGGGGCCCTCTTTGTAACCTTGATCTTTCATCGCAGCGCAGCAAGGGATAT
Organism: Dehalococcoidia bacterium; assembly: GCA_965249025.1. Taxonomy (GTDB): domain Bacteria; phylum Chloroflexota; class Dehalococcoidia; order Lucifugimonadales; family CAYTFF01. The sequence continues at coordinate 1,657,270 of OZ252215.1, forward strand.
TAGGAGCGCCTCTAAGAGGGGTTGGCTTTTTATGGCCTTTTCCGGTATAGGCGTCGCTTGGGGGTTGTCCTTTTTGTTCCTGGCTTTGAGCCACAGTCCTGTGGTGGTAGTAGGCCCCGCCATGAACATAAGCCCTCTTATTACGTTGACCATAAGCCACATATTCTTGCAACGCATCGAAAAGGTGACTCTTCCACTAATAGCGGGATGTCTGCTGATAGTTGCAGGCGCCGCAGGAATAACGGTCTCGGCTTCCTAAAGAGGGCCACACTATGAGCGATGCGCCTAATCTTCTGGGACGCCGTCTGGATTGTGGCCCTCCATTATCTCGATGTATTTAGGCAGTATATGCTCCGAGTAGTGGCACTCTAGCTGATCCAGCAACTCCTCCGGGTCTGAGTGGTAGCAAACGACAGACTCGGTCTTTTTATTGACCATCTGAATAATGGTCTCCAGGTGGTCCGTAATGCCACCTGTGCCTTCCAAAACTCCTATCACCTTTGCTTCGTCATAGGCTATGGCGAACTCTCCCAGGGTACCAGACCTCCCGCCTGCGAATATGACTACGTCGCAGCTTCTGATGTTTTCGATTTCCCGACCCATAAGGCCGCTGCCGGTATAGATGATAGCGTCGTATCCGCGGGTTGGAGATCGGTACTTGGTGACGTGCTCTTCCAGATTCAGGCCTGGCGAAATACCAACAACGAATCCATCAGCCGACTTTGCCCCCAGAACGGCCTCGTGAGGCAAGCCAGGACACGCTCCCGTTATGAGGACATATCCGCGCCGAGCTATGGCGGCACCCAGCTTTCTCAGCCGATCGCAGACCTGCGGGTCCAACGTCCCCCCAGCAGAACCCATAACTCCTACCGTCATGTGCGGGATAGGCAGTTCCCCTGACCGTTTTTTATTCATCTGACAGGCGAATCCTCCTGTAGACGCTTCAGTTACTTAATATGAGGATATCATCAAAGGGAAGCTCCTGTCGCTACTTCCCCAAAGAGACGGCCCCTTTCGGGAGATATACAGACACAGGATACAAAGGTACGATGCAGACTTGATAATGAGGGTATTGGATACAGAAAAGTAAATCTCATCCCGAACTTCCTTCTCCCATGCCACTCGCCAGAAAACTAGAGGCATGCAGTTGCCTGAGACGGCATTCAGATTAACTGACGCCTATTTTGTTAACGTATCTCATATGAAAAGCTCGCAAAGCGAATGTTCCGTTCAGCATATCCTCCAAGCGTAAACATCTATTAGCCTACAATTGTCAAGCAGGCTAAAAAGTCGTAGTCTATATCAAATCACACTCGATGAGGAGCGAGATTTCCATTGGTAGATAGCAATAGGCTACGGCAGGCATGGAGCAAGTTTCCCACCGGCGTGACCCTGGTGAGCACGTTGGACTCCAAAGGCGATATCCACAGCATGACGGCCAACGCCGTGTGTTCCGTGTCGCTAGAGCCACCTTTGGCTCTAATATGTGTCAGCCAAAATCGCCACAGCCATCGCAATATCATTGAACGGGGATCCTTCTCCATGTCCTTTCTAAACCAAGACCAGGTGGACATAGCTCAGTACTTTGCTCTGGACCATGAGAAACGGAGCGGCGAGATATCTCCTGAGTACATGTTCAGCGCCGACGGAGTCCCTATATTGAAGGAGTGCAACGCTTACATAATTTGCCATGTGGAAGCCCAGCATGAAGCAGGAGACCACTCCATCTTCGTGGCCAGAATTATAGAGGCAGATATCGCTGACCTTGAAGATGAGGGGCCTTTGGTCTTTTACCAGAGTCGGTTCACAGGGCTAAAAGATGGATGAGGAGGGCTATGAGTACCATGTCTAGCAAAATGAACCAAGAACCGAAGGGTGCTAAAGGAAGGCTAAAACACATTAAGAACGCCACCAGCCTTCCGCTTTTAGAAATCGATAACCCCGAAAGCATTGGTGTCGACAGATGGCAGCAGGTGGACTTCTTAAGCCCAGGAGAGACTAACTTGCTAGTTGCCGCGGGCCTGGCGGAGCACCCAACGAAAAGTATCTAGCAACCTCATATCTGGTGGCACCAGATTACCCTTATCCTCAGTGGGAAGTTGACCATACAAGATTTAGATACGGGGAACGTTTATCACGGCAAGGAGGGCGATCTCTTCTACTGGGCGCCAGGGCTTAGAGCTAGAATGGGAGGCGAATTTCGCTGCTATTTCGTCAAGACGCCTATGACAACTCGATGGGTCAGGAGGCCTTCGGGAAAGATGGGACTGGAGCCACTTAACCAAGATGAAGGGCGATCCCCAGCAGGCGCCACGCCAGACCACCTGCGCGAGGGGAAAAGTGAGACCAAGCTTGCGAGCAGCCCCCGACACCCCCGCATCAAGTTTGTGAAAGAGGCGACGAGTATAGCTCCGGTCAAGGTCGACAACCCTGGCAAGGCTGTCGACGCAAGCTGGTGGAATATCGCCTACGTAAACCCGGTGGACAGCGACCTCATGTTCAAGGTCAGCTACACTAACCATGCATCCAAGGGTTTCGTTGAGTGCGATCATAGATGGAACCAGATTGTGTTGGTCAGAGGGGGCGAGATGGTCACTGAAGATTTGGACACAGGGGAAGTCTTCAAAGGGCACGAGGGGGATGTCTTCTACTGGCCTCCTGGCCTACGCCATACTGTCGGTGGCGAGTTCCAGGTGATGGCATCTAAGACCCCTGAACCCCTGAGATGGATACAGACCCCTGAAGGCAAAAAGGAGCTAAACCTGTTCAATATAGAAAACGAAATCCTGTACCCTGGCTCTCCGCCTGACAGGGTGCAGAAGAGTCCTATAGAAAAAATATGAACGACTGAAACTGTTAAGCACGAAGCGTTACCGCCTGATTGTAATGGAGCAGAATATCACTAATATAGAACACGCGCTGACCTTGAAGATGGAGAGCCTTTGGTCTTTTACCAGAGTCGGCTCACAGGGCTAAAAGACGATGACAGAGAGGCGCAATGAAATTTGGGTTCGCTAATCAGACGCGGGTCCGTCAACAGGAGCGGAGCTATGCCTAACAATGGTGCTGGAAATCCCAACGCCCCTCCCTTGCAGGGCCGTTGGGTGCCGACGGTATGCACTATGTGCTACAACTCGTGCTCTATTCGAGTGCTGGTGCAAGATGGTGTGGCTAGGGCCATAGAAGGTCTGCCTGGTGCTCCTCCCAACTATGGCAGGATGTGCGCCAAGGGGAAGTCCGTTATATCTGAATTGCACAACCCAAACAGGGTGACCAGGCCTCTACGACGCACCAATCCCGAGAAGGGGTTAGATGTGGACCCAAAATGGGAAGAGATATCGTGGGAAGAGGCAATGGATATTGTGGTCACCACGCTGAGAGACGTGGTGGAACAATACCCGGGCGGAGTATCAGTGACTTCTTTTGATATCAGTGGTGTGACGCTGGTTGTACAAGCGTTTCTAACTGCGTGCGGCGGTGGCCGGGTGAGCTTGACGGTACCTACATCGCAGTACCTCTTTTGTGGACGCGCCGTCCATCCTCCTTCCCACATGATGAACGGGTCAGCGGATCGCCAACCTGATCTGAACTACTGCAAGTATCTTCTTGTGTTGGGCGGCGGATTTGGCACTGGTACAGGAACACATGCCATTCACATGGCTCGGGACTTGGCAAACGCGAGGGTGGAAAGGGGAATGAAAATGGTTGTAGTGGACCCCTGTCGTACCAGTTCAGGGGCGAGGGCGGATGAGTGGGTTCCGATATTGCCTGGGACAGACGCTGCTTTGTGCCTTGCGGTTATTAACTTGCTGATCAACGAACTAGAGCTTTACGACAGGGAGTTCCTTTGCAGATACACCAACGCTCCCTATCTCGTTAGGGCCGATGGGCACTACTTGAGAGATAGTGCCTCTCTAAAACCCCTTGTCCTTACCCGCTCCTCAGGAAGCCTTGCGACCTACGATTCCGTTGACGACGACGACATCGCGTTGGAAGGTGAGGTGAAAGTAGGGACACAGATGGGACGCACCGCATTCAGCCTTCTAAGAGAGCACGTTCGCAGGTACACTCTCGATTACGCCTCTAAAGTAACCACGGTACCTGCAAGTACCATTCAACGGATCGCAAGCGACTTTGGAAATGCTGCAAGCATAGGCTCGAGAGTAACTATAGATGGCACAGAAGTCCCATTACGGCCCGCCTGTGCAATATGGTACCGGGGATTGGGGCAACACCAGCACGGCATGCATCACGCTTGGGCGGCTGCAATGCTCAATATGGTCGTCGGGGCTGTAAGTGTTCCAGGCGGCTGTTGCGATACAGGAGCGGCGGGACCATGGGGACTGCCAACCGAAGGGGTTGATGGACTGCTGAAACCCACAGGTAGAACGCACGGTACCGGAGGTGTGCCCCCCAAGACGGCGAGATTCGACCCCAACGATCCCAGCCTTGAGGGCATGTTTCCTGTGGTCTACGGAACCAGCGTCATTGGCGGACTCACACTGCAAGACCAGGAAAGGTTCGGCATCGACTATCCTCTCAAGTTCTGGATCCACGCCCGCGGGAACCCCATGAAGACTGCTGGCAACCCTACTCAGACCGCTGAGATACTGAAGCGTATATCCTTCCAGCTAAGTTTTGTTCAGCAACTTGACGAAACCAGTCAGTTCGCGGATCTTATACTTCCCGATGCCCATTATCTTGAGCGGTTGGTAGCCTTTGCACGAAACCCATTTGATAGCTTCCATGACTCTCCAGCGCCTGGTGATTCCGAGTCCACTTTCGGCATACAACAACCCACCGTATCTGCGCCAGGAGGGGCTAAGTCATGGGTAGAAGTCATCTGGGACATAGCGCACCTGGTGGGCCTGAAGGGAGACTTCTATTCTGCGCTAAACTCAGGGCTGGGGCTAGATGGTCAGCACCGGCTCAAGAGAGAAGAGGAATATACATATAAAGACTTCATAGACGTTTGGATGCGCTCCTGGTCCGGCGAAAACCGCGGCTTGGATTACTATAGCGAGAGCGGGTATGCTGTGGCCCATGGCGGCCGTGGTATCCAACACGACTACCCAAGGGTATTTCATAGAGGACGCATTCCCTTATATATTGAACATTGGCTCACAGCCGGAGAAAGTGTCCGTGATGTGCTGGCAGAAACTGGAATGCAGTGGGGAGACCTCTCGGACTACGAACCACTAGTAAACTACAGGCCGTGTTGGGCCTCCGAAGAGGGTGGAAAGGAGTTCCCTCTATACCTTGTCAGCCCTAAAGTTGGATTCCTTACTCTCAGCAATAGCATCATGAAGAATCCGCACCTCCAAGGCATCGCCTGGGCTAATGGCGAGATATTTAACCTAGGCGTGCACCCCAACACGGCTGCAAACCTAGGCCTCGAAGAGGGAGACATAGTTGAGGTTGAGGCGCCGAATGGGAAAACGTCTATCGCTGTCATACGTCTGACATGGGATGTCCACCCACGAGTGCTTACGGCGCCAGGCAATGTTGGTCGAGTTCTGTCAAGTGACGGGAAATCCGAAGGAAATGGCATCCACTTGAATAGTTTTTTGGACTATCGTCTGGAACGGATAGATATGGTATCGGCGGCCCTCGATGCCTGTGCCAAGGTTCGCATTAGAAAGGCAGATGCCAGCAACAGCCTGCTAAAGACATTGAAGGCGCGTCTACGGTTTCCCAGCTAGTGCTCGGCTTGTGATCTCAAACACGAGGAAGGACAAATATGGACATAGACCGCAGTTGCACAAATCGAGTAGCGGCATTCACAACTGGGCTTGACCTGAATGGAGTCCCCCGGAGAGTCGTCAAGCGAGCCAAACTCTGTGTGATGGATACCCTGGGAGTAATGCTGGCAGGTCTGGATACCAGAGCGAGCAGAATAGTGAGAGAGGTGGTAAGGCTAAAGGGAGGGACAGGGGCGGCCAGCGTGTTCGGAAGCGAATTCAAAGCGCCTGCATCCGAGGCGGCCTTTGCCAACTGCTTCGCCGCCAGCATCCTGGACATGGACGACGGCCACGACTTGGGAGGCCATCCCGGTGCGCCGGTAGTCCCATCAGCCCTGGCGGCAGCCGAGGCAACAGGAGCGTCTGGGAAGGAGCTCCTGGAAGCTGTGGTGGTCGGTTATGAGGTGGCCATACGAGCGCTGGACATCCTAACGGCAGGCTACTCGGGAGGCCCAGGCACGGAGCCTCTTCTCTCCACAGGACAACCGTATCACAGCACCGGAACAGGCGGTGCCTACGGAGCCGCAGTAGCCGCTGCAAAGCTGTTCCAATTAGACCAGGGGCAAACAACGGAGGCCCTTGGAATTGCAGCCTCGACTGCTCCATCGACAAGGCCCAGGCAGGGACATCCCCTGGGGCCTATGGAGAAGGAAAGCATAGGCTGGGCAGGTAAGAGCGGCATAGAAGCCGCCCTGCTTGCGAAGCACGGATTGACCGGGCCCAGCACTATTTTCGACGACCAGAGAAAGTTTACTAACGTAGACACGATAGGTAAGACCTACGAGATATTGAGTGGCTACTTTAAGCCGTATCCTTCTTGCAGGTATACCCATTCTGCCATAGATGTTACTGCGGCTCTGATGGCTAAACACGACCTGACAGCACAGGATGTGTCCAGAGTCAAAGTAAGGTGCCCCAAGCAACATCTGGCCCTTAACAGCGTAAGGCCAACGAACATAGTTCAGGCCCAGTTCAGCTTTCCCTTCGTGCTGGGCGCAGTCCTCGCCTATGGCCGACACAGCATCGAGACCATGACGGAAGAGAGTCTGAGCGACGAGGCTATTTTGGAGCAAGCTAGAAAGGTGATGATGGAACATGACCCATCGATGGAAGGAAAGGAGTGGTCGGGAGCAGTTACCCTAGAAACCATATATGGCAGAACCTACGAGTTTAGCAAGGTGATTCCCAAAGGCGATCCTAAGGAGCCAATGACTGAGTCGGAGCTAAGAGCGAAGTTCATGGAGTTGGCCGGCATCTCAATAAGGGACGAATCCGCAGAGAGGCTGGTCAATTTGATAAACGATTTGGAGAATGTCTCTGATATACACAAGTTAACAAATATATTAAGACTTGCGGTTCCTAAAGCCGCCGCCATATAAAGAAGACGCCTCAGAGCGTTGCAAAATTTGTATATGGAGGGATGTAATGAGCGATTACCATGAAATGGATGCCGGAGAGCTTTACGATAAACGTTTTGAAATGCTCTTGGAGTTTGGTAGGCTGGAAGTGGAGTTGAACAAAAGAAGGGCGCAAGGCAGGCACATAGTGCGTTCAGAAGAGCAGGTGTGGCGTACCAAACCTGTCATGGAGGGCATCAAGATGAAGCAGCCCATTAGGAGCACTAGCCTGGTCGCGCCGGAGCAGGGCTTCGATAGCCACAACTTTCACGCTTTTATACTGGAAATACCTCCAGGGAGCCAGGAGGGCGCTTATCACACCCACGGTGAAGCGGTAAAGCACTATCTTGAAGGAGAAGGTGTGGAGATCATCGGCGACAACCGTTACGAGATAAAAGCAGGGGACACGGTATTTATTCCCGCTTTCACCTGGCACGGCACCCAAAACACCGGGACTACGCCCCTCCGTATCTTCGCTGTTTCCCATGGAGAGGTGGGCGCACCTCTAATTAAGCAAATCGTTTATACCAGCAAAGCGTACAATCGCCCAGAGTAAGGATGGATTAGCGCAGCTATATCCTCCAGTAAGCCTACTGGATTATGGGTGTTGACAATTCAAGCACATCGACTATAGAGTAGCTAACGGAAGTCATTGATTAGATTGGACACTTCGTGAGCGGTTCGCAAGCGTAAGCTGCTTGAGAGGGATGCCTAGTCAACATCTGAGGTACACGGTGATATCTCAGCCTCTATACGCAAATCCTCCTCATAATTGGGATGCTTTACTCAAAAGACCCTTCCTTAGGCCGCCTGCTCATTGCTAGGGGTCTGAATCAGACCTCCAGCAATCTTGACCTCTGTATCAAGTCGTAGCTTGTCAGAATGGAGGAGTCATATGGTACAAGGAGCAGTCTCCAACAAGACCGCGGAAGTCGGCGTGAAGAAGCTACGGACCATGTGCCGCATGTGCCTGAACCGATGTGGACTGATAGCCACCGTGGAGAACGGCGTCGTGGTGCGCCTCGACGGCGACGATGACAATCCATACAGCAAGGGGCTAGCCTGCGCCAAGGGGCGCTCCGGCTTCTTTACTTTGGAGTCGCCCTACCGCGTGACGAAGCCACTGATGCGAACCAATCCGGAGAAAGGGCCAGGCATCTACCCCGAGTGGAAGGAGATAACCTGGGACGAGGCCCTGGACGTAGTCGCCTCGAAGCTCAAGAGCATCCGGCAGAAAGACCCCAGGACTCTATGGCACGTCACCTTTGATGAGAGGTCTCCTCTGGACATGGTGTGGTCGGTGGCCTACGGCACGGTAGTGGAGCCCTTCGCTGCGGGCTTCTTCTGTGGAGGCGCTGTGCACCCTGTGTCCTTCCTGAATCACATGGCCATGTCACCCTTGCCGGATGTTCCTTTGACCAAGTACATCCTATCCGTGGGCGCCCAGTATGGCAGCGTGGTCCATTACGACACCATGAACGCCGCCAACGCCATCGGGACCAACCGAGAGTCCATAAAGATAGTCTCCGTAGATCCGATATGCGGACACGGGGCAGCGATGGCCGACGAGTGGATACCCATACGACCCGGCACCGACGCCGCCTTCCTGCTAAGCCTGTGCTATGTGCTAATCCATGAGTTGGACATATACGATGCGTCATTCCTCGCTAAGGCCACCAACGGGCCTTACCTGGTAAGAGAGGACGGTCGCTACGCGCGGGACTCCGCTACTAAGAAACCGCTGGTCTGGGACAACGTAAAGGGAGCAGCCGTGCCCTTCGATAAGGGGTCTGACGACCTGGCCCTGTTCGGCACCTACAAGGTCGGCGGCAAGGAAGTGAGGCCCTCCTTCCAGGCGCTGGCAGACCGATTGAAGGAGTATACCCCTGAGTGGGTATCGGAGATAACCAGCATACCAGCAGCCACGGTGAGGCGCATCGCCAAGGAGTTCGGCGAGGCGGCCAGCATCGGCGCTACCATCACCATCGACGGCAAGGAGCTTCCCTACCGCCCAGTGGCGCTGATATGGTACCGGGGTCTGAGCGCCCACAAGCACGCATATCTTAACGGCAACGCCATAGACCTGGTGCAGACCATCGTGGGGGCCATGGACGTACCGGGAGGCCTCCTTGGATACAACAGAGAGAAGTGGAGGAGCACAGAAGACGGTCTGCTAACAGTAGTCAGGAGGCCTGGCAGGCTGGAGCGGACGTATCCAACCAGCCCGTATCCCGCCCGGGTGGTAACGCCACCCCAGTCCATAGACCTCTTCGAGCTGTTCCCTGTGGCCACCTACAGCAGGCCCTTCGCCGTCAAGGCCATCATGGAGCCCAAGAAGTACCACGCCTCGGTAATCCCCGAGATGCTCATCCAGCACCGGTCTAACATGGCCTTTACGTCGGCTCCAAAAGAGGTGATGACGGAGCTTCTTAGAAAGATACCATTCATCGTCTCCATAGCCTATGAGATAGACGAGACAGCGGAGTTCGCAGACGTGATTATTCCCTCACTCCACTACCTGGAGAAGCTGGAGCCAGGGGACCACCACAAGTACCATACCGGTTCTCAGCCAGGGGTATTCTACGGCTCAAAGCCGGTGCACAAGCCCCCCTTCGACCCGCCTTGGGACCAGATGGTGAGCCACGATGAGGTATGGCTGGAGCTGGCAGAGAGGGCTGGCTTCCTGGACGACGTCTACGAGACGTGCAACTTCATGTGGGGCCTCAAGGGCGACCTGGCCCTGGAGCCAGAGAAGAAATACACATACATGGAGCTATTAGACCGCTACCTTAAGAACAACCTGGGCGGGGACAAGGGCCTGGACTGGTATTTGGAGGATGGCGTCGATGTTCAGCCTCGGAGCGTGGAGGACCGCTACCCTGGTGCCTTTCCCAAGCCGCGAATCCACGTGTACCACGAGTACATGATAGACGCCGGAGAGCAGGTGGAGAACATGACCAGGGAGCTGGACATACCCTGGGACACCTCCGACTATATTGCAATCCCCGAATGGAAGCCATGTCCAGCCTACAGCCCTAAAAGCTCAGAGTACGACCTGTTCATGACTACGGGGAAGGTCCCATACCACACCCTGGGCTCCAGCAGCACCAACCCGCTTCTCAGAGAGCTGGGAGGCAAGCTAGGTTACGACGAGATACTGATACATCGGGACGCCGCCAGCAAAAAGGGACTGTCAAACGGGGATTGGGTGGAGATCGAGACGGACGGAGGCAAGAGGGCTCAGGGTCGGGTCAAGGTGACCACTGGAATACACCCGGAGGTCACTGCGGTGCTGGGAGAAGCGGGGAGTTGGGCCAGGGCCTCAACGGGTGGCAAAGAGCCTACGGGCATACACTTCAACTCGCTGCTCACCTTCGACGATGACCATCTGGACTTCGTCGGGTCGTCTCTGGACCAGTGCCTTCGCGTGAAGATCACCAAGCTAGGGCACAGACGGAAGTGAAACCACAGGCCAAGTAACAGGATGCACACTGGCTAGCTTGTGGATTAGGCTTTGACTAACTAATAGGAAAGGTCGAGATGACACAGAGTCTAATAGAGAGAACAACTGAAGCAGGCGTGAAGAAGCTACGCACCATGTGCCGCATGTGCGTGAACCACTGCGGAATAATAGCCACCGTGGAGAATGGCGTCGTGGTACGCCTCGACGGCGACGATGACAATCCATACAGCAAAGGGCTGGCCTGCGCCAAGGGACGCTCCGGCTTCTTTACTTTGGAGTCGCCCTATCGAGTGACGAAGCCTCTAATGCGCACCAATCCGGAGAAGGGGCCAGGCATCGACCCCAGGTGGAAGGAGATAACCTGGGACGAGGCCCTGGACATAGTCGCCATCAGGCTAAAAGATATCCATGAGAAGGATCCCAGAACTGTATGGCACGTTACCTTCGATGAGCGGTCTCCCTTGGACATGGTGTGGTCGGTAGCCTATGGCACGATTGTAGAGCCGTTTTCTTCTGGGTTCTTCTGTGGCAACTCAGTCCATACCATATCGTTTCTAAACCACATGGCCATGACCCCCGTGCCAGATGTGCCTCTGACCAAGTACGTTCTCTCCGTAGGCGCCCAGTACGGCAGCGTAGTTCACAAAGACGTTATGAACGCAGCTCGAGAGGTGGGACAAAACAGGGAAACGATAAAGGTAGTGGTAGTGGACCCTGTATGTAGCCATGGGGCCGCAATGGCAGACGAGTGGATACCCATACGACCCGGCACCGATGTCGCCTTCCTCTTGAGCCTGTGCTATGTGTTGATACACGAGTTGGGCATATATGACGCCTCGTTTCTAGCCAGGTCGACCAACGGGCCTTACCTGGTTGGCGATAACGGCCGCTACGTTAGAGACTCTGCGACGAACAAGCCATTAGTATGGGACAACGTAAAGGGAGCAGCCGTGCCCTTCGATGAGGGGTCTGACGACCTGGCCATGTTCGGCACCTACAAGGTCGGCGGCAAGGAGACAAGGCCCTCTTTCCAGGCGCTAGCAGACCGATTGAAGGAGTATACACCTGAGTGGGTATCGGAAATAACCAGCATACCAGCAGCCACCATCAGACGTATCGCCAAGGAGTTTGGGGAGGCGGCCAGCATAGGCGCCACCATCACCATAGACGGCAAAAAGCTTCCATATCGTCCTGCATCCGTCATATGGTACCGAGGCCTGAGCGCCCACAAGCACGCCTATCTTAACGGCAACGCCATAGACCTGGTGCAGACCATCGTAGGAGCCATGGACGTACCAGGAGGGCTACTTGGGTTCAATCGAGTGTCGTGGCGAGCCACAGAAGAAGGTATGTTAGCGGTGAGCAGAAGCCAAGGAACATTGGAGAGAACATACCCAACCAGCCCCTATCCCGCCCGGGTGGTGACGCCTCCCCAGTCCATAGACCTCTTCGAGCTGTTCCCGGTGGCCACCTACAGCAGGCCCTTTGCCATCAAGGCCATCATGGAGCCCAAGAAGTACCACGCCTCGGTAATCCCTGAGATGCTCATACAGCATCGAGCCAATATCGCATTTTCCTCGGGCCCAAGAGAGCTAATGGTCGACTTTTTACGCAGGATTCCCTTCATCGTCTCCATAGCCTATGAGATAGACGAGACGGCGGAGTTCGCCGATGTGGTCATACCCTCACTCCACTACCTGGAGAAGCTGGAGCCAGGCGATCATTACAAGTACTACACCGGTTCCCAACCAGGGGTATTCTTCGGCTCCAAGCCGGTGCACAAGCCCCCCTTCGACCCGCCTTGGGACCGGATGGTGAGCCATGACGAGGTGCTTCTTGAACTGGCTGATAGGGTGGGATTCCTGGACGACGTCTATGAGACTTGCAACTTCATGTGGGGCCTCAAGGGCGATCTGGCCCTTGAGTCAGGCAACAAGTATACGTACAAAGAGATCCTTGACCGGTATCTCAAGAACAACCTTGGAGAAGATAAGGGTCTGGACTGGTACATGGAGGATGGCGTCGATATTCAGCCTCGGAACGTAGAAGACCGCTATCCGGGCGCCTTCCCCAAGCCGCGAATCCACATATACCACGAGTACATGATAGACGCCGGAGAGCAGGTAGAGAACATGACCAGGGAACTGGACATTCCCTGGGACACCTCCGACTATATACCGATCCCTGAATGGAAGCCATGCCCCGCTTATAATCCAAAGAGTCCCGATTATGACCTGTTTATGACTACAAGCAGGACTCCATACCAAAGCCTGGGTTCAAGCAGCGCCAACCCTCTTCTCAGGGAATTAGGAGGCAAGCTGGGTTACGATGAGATACTGATCAACCGAGACACTGCCAGCAAGAAGGGACTGTCAAACGGGGATTGGGTGGAGGTCGAGACGGACGGTGGTAAGAAGGCTCAGGGTCGGGTCAAGGTGACCACTGGAATACACCCAGAGGTCACCACGGTGATAGGAGAGGCAGGGGGATGGGCCAGGGCCACAACGGGCGGCAAAGAGCCTACGGGCATACACTTCAACTCGCTGCTCACCTTCGACGATGAACACTTGGACTTCGTAGGTGGTGCCCTTGACCAGTGCCTTCGAGTGAAGATTACCAAGCTAGGGCACAGACGGAAGTGATGCGATGGGACAAGTAAGGGTGCGCTTCTTCGGACCGGTCAGAACGTTGGCCGGAAGAAAAGAGCAGTTAGTGGAAATGGCACAGGGATCTACCATTAGGGACTTACTAAACGAATTGAAGAAGACCAGCAATCCTGAGTTCCAGCGGTACATTGTGATCCAAGGGAACACTGTGAACCCTGTGCTCATGGTGTCGTTAAACGGGGAGAGCCTTGACGAGATTCAAAACATCGACGCTCTGCTACCAGAGGCACCGGTGCTGGATGTGATGCTTGTTGCTCCTATCGTTGGTGGACAGTTCATGGCATCGCCCAACTTTTAGAGACTATCATAGCCATACAAAAACAGATTGACATGGAGGAACAGATGGTACGCTGGGGATTCACTATAGACCTGGAGAGATGCGTAGGTTGCCAGAGCTGCGTCATAGCCTGTAAGGCCGAGAACGGCACCCCCCTGAACATCTTCTGGATGCGAGTGCTGGAGTCGGAGGAAGAGGCAGGCAGGGCCTTTGCGCCCGTCCGATGCAACCATTGTGCTAACCCGCCATGCGTGTCAGCCTGCCCCACAGGGGCCTTCGTTCAAAGGGAGGACGGTATCGTCTATGTGAACAACGACGTGTGCATAGGATCGATGGCCTGCCTGACAGCCTGCCCATACGATGTTCCATATCGCTGGGACGGCGACGAAGGATACTACGGTGAGGAGCTTTCTGCCTTTGAAAAGCTCAAGCGCAACCTGTTCAAGAACCCGTTCAAGGCCCCCACCAATAGCCACTCCGAGGAAGGGCTTACCTCTTACGAAATATTAAAGCGCAGCCAAGGTCGTGGCATGAAGAAGGGGACGGCCCAAAAGTGCCACTTCAATTACCACCGCATCGACCAGGATCTACCACCGGCTTGCGTGGAGGCATGTCCAGTGGACGCCTTAGACTACGGGAACCTGGAGGATCCAGAGAGTCGCATAAACCTGAAGTTGCGACAGAAAAACCACTTTGCGCCTAGAGCGGAACTGGGCACAAGGCCCAGCCTGTTCTATCTGACTGGAAAGGGCGGCTCCGAGTTTAGAGGAGCGCATGACAAGGCACTTGAGGAGGTTCGTCAATGAACTCGCTGCTGTTTCATAGGGGGCTCCACGGTCAAAGCCGGCCCTTTCGCATGGGATACTGGACGCAGAGGGCGTGGGACTGGCGTATCGCCTTTTATCTGTTTTTGGCGGGAACCAGCGGCGGTTTGATCTTCGTGGAGCTAGTGCTCAGGGGTTTGGGAATCATTAGCGAGAGGACTGCCGTATGGGGGGGATGGATTGGTATCTTCCTGGCAGGATTCTCTCTAGCAGTGCTGTTCAGCCATTTAGGGCCAGGGGCACGCTGGCGGGCCTGGAACGTTTTTAGAAACATCCGCAGGAGTTGGATTAGCCGCGGCGCAGCTATTGTCACTTTATTGATGGCCCTCCGTATAGTGGTAATGCTACCATCCATTGCCAATAGTCTGCCTTGGAGCGAGGGCACCGCAGCGGGAACGGCCTTGCGTATATGCGTCATGGTTTTCGCGCTGGCGTTCATAGTTTATAGCGGACTTGTGTTGTCCTCCTGGAACAGCATCGCCTTCTGGAACTCTCCCCTTCTGCCTATGCTGTATACCGGCTACTCATTCCTTGGAGGGGTGGCGGCCCTGTCGATAATAGCTCTAATAGCTGAAGGAACAAGTGGCCTGGAGACCATAGGTACCGTGCTGTGGCCACTTCTTCTGGCCCTATTGGTAGGTAATGGCTTCATGCTCTCCTTATACGTAATGGGCATGGCAACGGCCCTGTTGCCAGCACGGGAATCTGTGCGGCGGCTGATGCGAGGCGAACGGAGGATAAGCTGGTGGGTAGGGGTAGTGGTGGTTGGTCTTGTTGTGCCCACCATAGTCCTTTTCCTTCCGGTCGCTGGAGTGATTGGCGCGGGTACAGGGGCGATAACCGTCATCATAGCTGCGTGCGTGGCTATACTAATCGGCGGATATATGCTTCGAGACGTTGTATTGAGTGTAGGTGTGTACGGGCCACCCCTGTAGTGTGCCACAGCGTCTCATAAGCCACTAATTTTGTGCCTCCAAACCCCAACACTCTTCCAAAATCCGCGTTGCCCAATTCTGGGACTAGAACACAGGTGAATCAAGATTGGCCGAAAAAGCCCATGCGTAGAGAGGAGGCTCACAATAGCTATGGAAGGAAGATCACTACAGCGATGGCTAGAGGACCCTGGGTGGCGTGGAAGAATAGGATTCATTGGAACTCCGTTCTTCGATACGGTTTCTATGGACTTTCTGAGGATTGCCCCGGAGGGATTTGCTATATGTCAAACCTTCCCTTATATGCACAACTTCAAGGTACGCGCGAAACATCTTACAAAGGCCGTCTTAAAGCTAGAGGGATGCGCTATGGCTCTGAGCGAAGTGGGATCTGACATCATCGCCCAGATAGGCACTCCCTTCTCCTTCGCATCAGAAGGTGGCTTGGCATTCACGCAAGACCTCCATGAGAAGCTAGAAAAGAGGACCGGCCTGCCCGTGGTTATGATGGGCCTGTCCGTGATCAACGCCGTACGAGCTATGGGATACAAGTCCGTGGCAGTAGCCTGTACCTACTACGACGATGAGCTAGCCGAAAAATACACTCGTTTTCTTGAGGATGCTGGTATCCGAGTATTGGCAATGGAGAACTGGACTTCTCAAGGATTCTTTAAATCACAGGAGTCAGTTGTAGACAATCAGTGGCGCTATCCCATGAGCTACACGTATAGGGCGACCAAATTGGTTGCGTCTCATACACCAGATGCAGATTGCATAATTATCTCAGGTGGTGGCGTTCGTACTACGGATATCGCGCAGCCTCTGGAATACGACTTGCAGAAGCCAGTGATCGCAAGCAATGAGGCCCTCTTTTGGGACATCTTCAATCGAATGGGAATGCACGAGCCTATCGAGGGTAAGGGCAGCCTTTTGGCTAGCCTGGGCAGGAAACCAAGCTAATACCAGGCCTTGATACAGCGGAACGAAGTTGAAGCGTAGTCAATAAGGAGTCAAATCATGCAGAGAAGAGAGGGACGGTCGTTACAGCGGTGGGCAGAAGACCCTGGCTGGCGAGGCAAGATCGGGTTTATTGCAACGCCTGTTTTGGACAGGAGTCATATAGAGCTGCTGCGAATCGCACCAGAGGGACTGGCTCCGTTTCAGACCATTCCCCACGTTCCCAACTTCAGGGTAAACGCTGAATATATTAGCAAGGCCATCGATAAGTTGGAAGAGTGTGCCTTGGCCCTGAGCGATGGAGGGGTTGATATCATAGCCCAGTCGGGAACGCCCTTCTCTTTTGCTAAGGAAGGAGGGTTGGCCTACACTCAGAAATTGCACGCCAAGTTGGAGAGGGTCACAGGTAAGCCCGTGGTGATGATGGGTCTAGCAGTTATAAATGCCTTGAAGAATAAGGGCTATAAATCGGTGGCTGTGGCTTGCACCTACTACAATGACGACCTGGCGACCAGGTACGCTCGGTTCCTTGAAGACGCTGGAATAAAGGTATTGGCTATGGAGAACTGGGTATCCCAAGGGTTTTTCAAGTCCCAGGATACAATTGAAGAGACCCAGTTCTGGTACCCGATGAGCTATACTTACAAGGCTGCGAGAATGGTCTCCTCCCACGCTCCGGAGGCCGACTGCGTAGTGATCTCTGGCGGCGCCGTCCGAACCATGGATGTGCTGGAACCACTAGAGTACGATCTAAGAAAGCCAGTGATATCCAGTGACGCAGCCTTCTTTTGGGACATACTGACCCGCCTGGATATAGGAGAGCCGATATTGGGCAGGGGTAGCCTACTAGCTAGCCTGGATAAGGGACGATAGAGGATTGGCAATTCTGCTCACAATAGGATATACTATCGCCCGTGTCCAGAAGTGTCCACACCCCTTTACCTACATTGATTTAACATAAATGTATACTTGAATCTAAGCGGACATGCATAGCGCAGTAAAGGAAGCGTGTAGTATCTAACAGCGCTAGGGATTAAGTAAGACACCCACGGAAAAATGATGGAGGAATATATGCAATACTTGAGAACTAAACGTAGGTCTATTTTTCTTGCCCCAGTTATAGCGGCCATGGCCACATTGCTCATCGTAGCCTTGGCCTGCGGGGCAGACGAACCAACGCCAGTGCTAGGGCCCGCGCCAACGGCGGCGCCTGCGCCAACGGCAATGCCTGCTCCAACGGCAATGCCTGCTCCAATAGCAACTGCCAGGCCATTGCCGACGCCTGACACGGGCCCGAAACACGGCGGAACCCTCACATTCCCATTAACTTTCTCTATTGACGCTCCCGACCCAGCATATTCAGTACAGACGGGAACTCGGCGCATTCTGTGGCTGGTATTCAACAGTCTGGTAAAACAGACCCCCACAGAAACCGTATCTCCTGATCTGGCCAAGTCATGGGAGATTTCCGGCGATGGCAAGGTCATTACATTCCATCTGCAAGAGGGCGTCAAGTTCCACGACGGGACAGACTTCAATGCCCAGGCCGTAAAATGGAACTACGACCGGTTCAGGGACGATAAGGTAGGCTCTCCAAGGAAGAACCAGCTTCCTCCTCTGGAACGAGTAGAGGTTGTAGACGACAATACCCTCAAGATGTACCTTGAGGTGGCCTTCCGACCCTTCATGGCCAATCTGACCCTTCGTTCTGGCCAGATGGCCTCTCCGACAGCAGTAGACAAGGCTAACTCCTACGCAGACCGCAACGGCGATTTTGGAAGACGACCAGTAGGCACCGGGCCATTTGTACTGGACGAGTGGTTACCTGACCAACGTTTCGTTTTGAGCCGGAACCCGAACTACTGGGAAGAAGGCTTGCCCTATCTGGACGGCGTTAAGGTGCCAATCATAGGCGACAAGCAAATTCAGTTCGCCATGTTGCGCACTGGCGAGATCGACATAATGGAAGAGATGAGGCCAGATGATAGGCCCATAATTGAAAGAAACCCAGACGTCAAAACAGTGGTTCATGAGGGCACCAGCACCTGGATGGTTTTCTTACGGCTGAATCAGGCGCCTTTCGACAACAAGTTGGTAAGGAATGCCATTTCTAAGGCGATAGACCGCGACACGTTCGCAAAGCTGGCCTTCGCTGGAGCAGCGGTGCCTGCCTACTCTGTACTTGGTCCTTCGACTGGAGACTGGTTCGACCCTGACTTCAGAGTCAACGAGTACGACCCGGAAGCAGCAAGACAACTGCTTGCCCAGGCAGGGTATGCTAATGGCTTGTCCTTTGACTTCCCTACAAGAGCAAACTTCCAGCAACAACTAGAGATCCTTCAGTCTATGTTTGCAGACGTGGGGATTAACATCAGCATCAACCACTATGAGACTACTACTTACTGGAGTGACTTCGTGTCGGGCCAGCACGACGGTCCACTGGTGACCTTCTTCTCTCCCAGGCCCGATCCTCACATCCTCTTACGCAGGCTGTACCACACCAAGGGCGTCTACGGTAACAACGTGTTCAAATTCGACAGCCCCAGGGCAGACTCTCTGATGGACGAGATCGCCACTATCTACGACGTTGCCGAAGCGAAGAGCAAATATCGAGACCTCCTGACTCTGGTTGCCGAAGAAGGGCCAGTGATTCCTCTCGTTTGGCAGAACGTATTCTTTGCTATGCGCAGCGATGTGAATGGCTTCGCGCCAGTGTCTGACAGAGTACCTCGGCTCGCTTTCCTATGGCTTGACCGGTAGGCGACTCTAACTGAAATAGCGGAAAGAAGGAGGCCCAGTGCTTGCTGGGCCTCCTTCTTTAGGGCCTGGTGCGTCAGACTTGTACTTTGTGATATGGTATTTCCATAAATCCACAACGGAGAATGTATTGAAGGATCCAAAGTTTGCAGACGTGGCAGGCTTCAAAACCAGGTATCATGAGGCGGGTAGCGGAGAGCCATTGGTGCTGGTCCATGGAGGCCAGTTCGGTTATCCGTCAACGGCACTAGACTGGGAGCCGAGCTTCGATCGACTCGCCGAGTCGTTCCACCTATACGCCTTCGACAAGATAGGCCAGGGCGACTCGGACAACCCTAAAAAGGATTCGGAATATGTGATAGACACAACGGTATGGCACACCTATGAGTTTCTGCGAACCCTTGGTATTGAAAAGGCCCATCTGGCCGGGCACTCCAGGGGCGGATATACCGTCTGCAGGCTGGCCTTGGAACATCCGGAGGTAGTCCGTTCGGTGATTATCGTGGACAGCGGAACATTGATGCCGACATCTCCTCAGAGCTGGTATGAAGAGCGAGATAGAAAGGCGGCTAGCATCACCAATCCCAGAGAGAAAATAAGATTCATGAAGGAGACCAACTCCTACTCCTATACGCACATCACAGACAAGTGGCTGGACGATACCCTGAGGATAACGGGGTTGGCTGAGTTCAAGGAGGCAGAGGCCAAGGCTAAAAGCCTCAAACAGCAGTTCATGGACGACATGGACAAACAAGTGAAGAAGACCCAACAGTGGATCAGGGAGGGCCGACTGAAGAC
The DNA here is from genome assembly GCA_965249025.1 of Dehalococcoidia bacterium. Lineage (GTDB taxonomy): Bacteria > Chloroflexota > Dehalococcoidia > Lucifugimonadales > CAYTFF01. Next base: position 1,677,082 of record OZ252215.1, read on the forward strand.
CCCGACGCTGGTCATTTGGGGATACAACGATCCCTCGGCTAACTTAGATCCCGCAGGACTGGACTGTATGAACTTGATCCTGCCCAACGTAGATAGGTCTCAAATGGTGATCCTCAACGACGCCGGGCACTACGGATTCAGGGAGCAGACCAACGCCTTCGTGGAGGCGGTCAAAGGGTTTATTGAATCGGTTTGAGTACGTTGAGATAGAAAAACGGGACATGCCTATGAAGTTCAGTATAGGGATTCCTAACTGCCGTGAGGGTTACACTTTGCCTATCGGCATTGCAACGACGGAAGGGATGGCTAAGATGGCCCAAGCCGCCGACCGATTAAGATTTAATTCTATCTTCGCTGATGATTTCACCGCCCCTTCCCCCAAAATGAAGCTGCCTCCAGGCGATCCACCAAACTGGCATGAAGCTCTATTGACGCTATCTTACTTGGCATACATAGCAAAGAATGTGCGACTGGCCGTAGGAGTAATTGTGGCTCCATTAAGAGAGCCAGTGTTGTTGGCGAAACAGGTGGCTACGCTAGACGTATTGAGCAACGGTCGTCTCATCCTCGGAGTAGGGTTGGGTGGCTTTCGAGACGAGTTCGAAAGGTTACACCCAAGGAGACGGGACGCCAACAGAGGAAAGATGATGGACGAAATGCTGGAAGCTATGGACCAGCTTCTGTATAGAGACCAGACTAGTTATAAAGGGCAGTATTACGAGTTTGACGAAGTGACGTTTTATCCAAAGCCGGTCCAGAAAAGGGTTCCCATCTACTTTCACGTAAGCAAGAGTGAAGCAATTATGAGGCGAATTGCTAGATGGGGAGACGGATGGCTCATTGTCTCTACAAATCCAGAAGAGATCAGGCAAACTATCGACGCCATGTCGCCTCTCCTGCACGAGGCTGGACGCAGCCTACCTCAGATAGATATCTCTTCCTATGGAGTCATGAGCCTGGCAGGGACTCGCAAAGAGGCCCTGGAGAGGTATCGACGCTCACATTTGTCTCGTCGCACCCAAGGATTGAGCGAGGAACAGGTCCTCGAGAGGCATTTTATCGGCACACCTAGAGAGATTGTAGACAGAGTGGGTAGGCTTCAAGAAGCGGGAGTAACCCACTGCATAGCTTCAACGTTTGCGGTGGACTCTGTAGATGAGATGCTGGAGCAGGTAGAAATCTTGGGGAGTGAAGTTCTTCCCGCCCTTGAGTGAGTGGCGATTTACTGAAGTTTCAATAGGACTGGAACGATGCGATTTGGTGTACATCTCCCCAACGCCGGACCATTTGCCAATCCGGAGTCAATTACCGCCATCTCCACAGCAGCAGACAGGCTTGGTTTCGACTCGGTTACAGCCCATGACCACGTAAATTGGGGATTGGAGGACCGCTACCATTTCTATGCAGGCTCCGTAGAAGCAACGGACGCTACTGAGAGCCCGATGTACTTCTACGAGCTTATGACAATGCTAAGCTACATAGCTAGCATCACGCACCGGGTCAGGTTGATACCGTATGCCATATCCCTGTCCTGGCGTTCGATACCGTTGCTGGCCCGGCAGGCGCTGACTTTGCATCAGCTTTCCAAGGGTCGCTTTGTCTTTTGCGCAGGTGCAGGAAACGTAATTAAAGATTTTGAGATAACTGGCACACCCTTTGAAGAGCGCCAGAAGCTGGCTCTGGACAAGATTAAGGTAGTAAGGATGCTGATAGACCAGTCGGGGCCTGTCTCCTTTCAGGGGAACCACGTTACGCTCAAAGGAGCCGAGTTTTCCCCACGGCCCGTTGGCATGCCCATATGGTATGCGGGTACGGGCCAATTGGCTATAAAGCGGGCTGCTCGCTTTGGGGAGGGCTGGATGCCTGCGGCCAACGCCGAGTTCTTCAAACGTCACATTCCTGAGGTACTTAGGGAGGCGGAACGAGCAGGCCGCAGGGACACTGAATTTGAGTTCGGGACCGGCGCTCACCTGTGCCTGGCGCATACCGAAAAGGAGGCTTGGGACATAAGCCGCAAGACCATAGAGGCGCACCACCAGGGCGAGTGGCTGTCGGAGGCCCACTACTATTCTTACGTAAAGGCCATGGCCACCAAGGCATTTGTGGGCACTCCTGACAAGGTGTCGGAAATGATCAGAGAATACAAATCGGCGGGTGTCACCTATCTGAACTTTTACTTCATAGGCCATACAGTGGACTCGATACTAGAACAGATGGAGATGTTCAACGAAGAAGTAGCTCCTAACATATCGTAAGATAGCCTTAGGCAAAGCGCCGCTAGCCTGCATCTATCACAAACACCTCTACCGAGCCTTTATTGGCGCGGTCTGAGAAAGTCAGCAACTTCCCCTGAGGATGGCTGCGCTGTAGCTCATCCATAACCCGTTTTTCCTCGTCATCCTTTGGGTTGACGAAAATGACGCACCGCGCCGACTCGATGGGAAAGGGCTTACCCGAATCAATGTCTTCATGGTCAACCAGGAGCGGGATTTTGCCCCCAGGATCATAGGACTTAAGAGCCGGCTCGAGCGCTGGCGCAGTAGCCCTTCCAAAGATAACTGTACGGTCAGGGTCGTTTCCACATGCCTCAGAACGAAAGGCCCATATAGCCACTGCCTCCTGAGAGAGATGAAATTGTTTTGGCGTATCGAACCAAAACTGGTTTATATTCAAAGCAAGGACCCCGACAGCGAGGACAGCCAATAAGCCAATTTCTGCCCGCCGCCGCGGCAGAAGCTCAGACGGTATGGGTATCTTATCCCAGACATAGATAGCGGCAAATGAAGCCAATAACACCAAAGGTGGAAGCACAAAGAAGAGGCGCATAATAGCCACATAGGGATACGGTGAAAGGACCCCCGTCCCCAATACAGCTATTAGGAACCAGATCATCAAAAGCCTGAAGGGAGCGTATCGCAAATAGCGTATAGATAGGCCGATGCCCAATACTGCCAGTAATGCGGTTATGGGGTCTAGGAGAGAACCAGCTACATAATGGAAGCTGTATGGATTGGAGTTAAAAGCTATGAGGTTAATTGAAAGATTCTGCATAAGTCTGCTGCCAACAGGGCCCGTGACCTCTCTCGAGTAACCGACTAGGGTATTTTCACGCATGACGGAGATCACATCTCCACCACTGGCGGCGAAAATTGGAACTGCGGCAACAAGAAACCCCAGAGCGACGGGCCACAGGTCTAACAACTGGCGCTTCCACCTGGCCTGTGTCAAGGCGAACAGAATGAGAATAGGGAACGCCACCCTTGCGGCGAAATTGGTGTAGAATCCTAATCCTCCAACTAAACCCGCCGCTAACATCAGGATGGGAGACCTTCTCTTGACACCGATAATGTAAAAGGCCACTGACCACACTACTGGTGCAACGGCATGCACGTTGTTGTATCCGGTGTGAGCGTAGGCAAACATATAGTGGCTGAAGGTGAACAGCACCGTGGCGAGAATAGCTACTCGTCTGCCGCCTAGCGCCGCACCAATTATGTAGATCCCTGGAATGGCAATGACAATACTCATCGTCTGTGCCATCCTCCAGCCAAAGTTGTCATCGCCAAAGAGCGCCATAACAGCCGCCTGATAAATGTGGCTCATAACAGCGTAGCCGTAGATGCCAGCCTGACTGAAGGGTCTGCTGATACCGTTCTCTAAAACCCCAACCGCGTTCTCGTAAAAGGCATACTCGTCGCCAATGCCAGAGTAGTACCAGTGGGTCAAGTCTCTAACATTGAGTACAAGAAAGATTCCAATGAGGCCTAAGACCACGAGTATGTCTGTGCTGAGAGGCCTAAGCTGGACAATCCTTGGAAACTTAACATAGCGCAAGAGTGAAACGGCTACGGCGGCTATGGCTACAAGCCAAAGCTGCAGATCGGAGCCGGCGGTGGAGCCGTTAAGCAATCGGAGGACCAGAACCAGTAGAAACAACAGGCCAATCCCCAGTGGAACCAGAGATAGCCTGCCTCTTAACACCCTCCAGGGCAAAGGTATATTGGAGTAAATAGTCGTTGCCTTGGCATTGGCAGGCGTCGAGGAAGCCCCCCAAGCAAAGAGGATTACTCCCAAAACCAGAGCGAATATGCCGAATCCGGGGGCACTTTGCCCAGGCCCTGCTAGAGCAAACACCGCCTGCCCCAGAGCGGCTATCAGCACCCCAGCGAATAGCGTTGCTCTGGGCCTAGGCGGGTTGGAGAGATAGCGCTTAACCTGCTGGAACGGGATGCGCGATGTAGCTGGCAGCCTTATGGCCAAAGGCTGTAAAGTGCTCAGCAGAAGGTTCACTTTTCTAGTAAGTAGACCAGATTCTGGAAACTCTGTCGTTCCTGGTGTGGCAACTACAACTAATGGAGACCCACAAGCATCGCAGAAGCGGTAACTATTCGGGTTTCGAGAAGAACAGGCTGGACACACAATGTCATCTCTAAGCGGACGACTACAATCGCCACAGAAGTTAGCTGTTGGACGGTTCTGATGGCCGCACCAAGGGCAGTTCAAGGCTAGACTCCAAAGAGCTTTACCAAAGGATAACACTATGGTCGTGACGTATCGGGGCTAATTGTAGCTTAATAGGGTATGTTGTCAAACCTCGGACATAGAGCAATGACTCAGCGTCTGTCTCAGACGCCTCGCTGCCCTTGTCACGCGAGCGTTTGATGTACGCATAAGTAAGGTGATATAGTACCTAATCATCCCTGTTTATCTCGTTTACAGCTATCACATCCTAGTTAATGGAGTGTGCAATTGAAATACGACGTGATCATAGTAGGCGCAGGATCAGCCGGCGCCATCCTCGCCACCAGGCTGTCTGAAGACGCTAACCGGTCGGTGCTTCTTCTGGAAGCTGGCCCCGACTATCCAGCATTAGAACAGATGCCAGATGAGATCAAGTATGTCGGCTCAGCGGGCACTCAGGAACTGCTGACCGGTCGACATAGCTGGCAATTCGTCGCTAGGGCCACCGACAAGGCGCCGCCTATGCCTGTGCCCAGAGGAAGGGTCACTGGTGGCTCTAGCGCTATAAACTGGGGAGCCTTTGTACGCGGAGTTCCTGAGGACTTCGACTCCTGGGCAGCCCAAGGACTTGACGAATGGAGCTTTCAGAAGGTGCTCCCCTACTTTCGGAAGCTAGAGACCGACCCAGACTTTCAAGGGGACTTTCATGGGTCAGAGGGTCCAATAACCATCCAGCGATACAACCGCAAGGAGTGGCTTCCAACGCATGTAGCCTTCTATAACGCCTGTAGTGAAGCTGGGTTTCCCGATAGTCCCGATTGCAACGCACCAGACTCATCTGGCGTTGGCCCAATCACCAGGAACGTCGCAGACGGCGTTCGCAACAGCACAGCCCTTGCTCACTTGAGCCAGGCCAGACACCGACTGAATCTGACCATTAGGCCCGACTGTTTAGCGCATCGAATCGTGTTCAAGGGGAGGCAAGCCACAGGGGTCTTGGTCGAAAGCGGCGGCGAGACCTTTACGATGGAGGGAAGCGAGATAATCCTCAGCGCCGGAGCCATTGGCTCGCCCCACCTGCTGATGCTTTCTGGTCTAGGGCCTGCCAGCCAGCTAGAGAGATTTGGCGTTCCCGTAATACAGGGCATGCCAGGGGTAGGCCAAAACCTTAGGGACCACCCAAGGGTCAGCGTTGTCTGGAGAGTCAAGGGGGGCTTCCAAGTCGACGAGTCTGCGCCGAGGTTTCAGTTGGGGTTGAGGTTTACGGCGTCGATGTCTGACCTGCGTAACGATATGTGGATTTCCATGGGGTCATCAGTTAACCCGCCAATATACGACAATAGCTTCAGCCCTGACAATTCGGCTATTCAGATGATGATAGCTTTGGCGCTGGCGAAGAGCTCCGGAGAGCTTAAGTTGCAGTCCGCTGATCCAAAGATTCAACCTTCTCTGGACTACAACTACCTGGCCGAGCATTTTGACAAGGAGCGCATGAGAGACGCAGTAGACCTGTGCCTGAGGCTGATAGAGCATAACGCCTTCAAGGACATCGCGGGGCCGCTCATAAATCCAACCCAGGCAGACCTTGCAACGGACAACGCCCTCGACCAGTGGCTTCTAAGAGAGGCCACCACTTACTCCCACGTGTGCGGGACATGCAAGATGGGGCCAGCGTCGGACTCTATGGCGGTGGTAGACCAGTTTGGGCGAGTCCACGGAGTAGAGGGCCTCGGGGTAGTGGACGCCTCGATAATGCCCGACTGCGTGAGAGCCTTTATCAACGCCACGGTGATGATGATTGGGGAGAGAGTGGCAGACCTGATCAGAGAAGGGAAGTAATCAGAGGCCCTGCCAGTAGCGGCGGGAGTCGCTGCGGACGATCTTGCCGAAGCTAGGCGGCATGAAGTGTCCGCACCCCACCGTAGCGCCCTCTTTCTCCAGCCTGTCGAGCATGGCCTCCCTGGTCTTTTGCGCCAGAGCGTGGTCGCTGTCGAAGGAGATTTCCCAATCGGTCTCCTGGACCTGGAAGGGGAAGTTGACCACATCGCCTAGAATGTACCCCTTTTGGCCCTGGGAGGTTATGACGTAGCTAGTGTGGCCAGGGGTGTGGCCAGGGGTGAAAATACTGGTGATCTCACTTGTGATAGACGTTTCACCCTCGATTAGCTTCAGTATCCCTAAATCTTGCAATGGGAGGACCTGGCTCCTTATGTGGCCAGAGTTGACAAAGATCTCAGGTTTATTGAAGTAGTCCCAGTCGCCTTTGGGGACCCAGTAAGTGGCGTTAGGAAATGTGGGCCTGGGCTTGCCTCCTTCTGCCGTTATGTTCCATCCGACGTGGTCGCTGTGGAGGTGAGTGAGTGCGACTAAAGAGACATCGTTGATGTCCACGCCCTTGTCCTTAAGCTCCTGAGGGATTTTGCCAGGAAGTCCTGGGCCTGCGCCTGTGTCGATTACGATAGTGTTGCCATCAGACCGCAGGACGAAGGCACCCAGGTTGGTGGCCAGGATTCCATCGGAATCGACGAACCCGGGATACTTCTTCCACTGCTCCTCCGTCACCTTTAGGAAGACGCTGGATGCGGGAGGTTTAAAGGGACCGTCTGATAGAGAAATGATTTCTACGTTTCCAACTCTAATCTTGTAATCTGGCATAACCTCTCCTTCGTTTGGGGGGTGATAAGGGTATTGTAACATAGGAAATCAATAGCTATGTGTATATTGACGCTAGTGCTAATCTTATCTGAGATAGAAGGCAAATAGGAGTACCTCGAATCGACCAAGTATTGTTAACACGCCAGGAGAATGAGCATAGACAACCCTAAGTTCGTAGACGTTGCAGGCATCAAAACCAGGTACTTTGAGGCGGGCCAAGGAGAGCCGCTGATTCTGGTACACGGCGGAACCTTTGGCTCTTATAGCAGCGCGGAGGACTGGGACGTGGTCTTTGACAAGCTAGCGGAACACCTCCATGTTTACGCAATTGATCGCCTGGGCCAGGGGTTCACCGACAACCCAAGGTCGGAAGAGGAGTACGTGATCGGGGCGACGGTAGATCACCTGCATGGGTTCATTCAAGCGGCGGATATCGGAAGGGCGCACTTGGCAGGGCATTCAAACGGCGGCTATAACGTGTGCAGGCTGGCCCTAGAGCATCCCGAAGATGTGCTGAGCCTCATCATAGTGGATAGTGCCACCATGGTTCGGAACGCGCCTGCATGGTACGAGAAGATGGAGCAGGAGGCACGTAGTAAAGGCAGTCCGAGAGAGGCCAATCGGCACAGAATGGTGGCCAACTCCTTTGGCAGCGAGCACGTGACCGAGCAGTGGCTGGATGCGTCTGTGGAGATTGAGGAGTTGCCCAAGTTCAAAGAGGCAGCGGCTAAGATGGAGGCCTTGAGGCCGCAATTCCAGCAGGACCGAGCGGAGCGCCAGATGGAGACTCACGCCTGGATAAAGGCCGGCAGGCTGAAGATGCCGACGTTGCTTATGTGGGGCTACAACGACCCCTCGGCGAAGCTGGACCCCGTTGGGTTTGAACTGATGAACCTGATCTTCCCGAATGTGCCGCAGTCGCAGATGCGTGTGCTGAACAGGGCAGGCCACTACTGCTACAGGGAGCAGCCGGAGCAGTTTGTCGCTGCGGTAAAGGGATTCATCACCCCTCTGTGAAGCTCACTTTTTAAGGTGCCTGGGGATTCGTTTGGTAAATGTTGTATCTGCGCGAAAGTTTTTTTGAAGAAACGAATCGCAGGGCTTGCCCCACAGTCAACCCTCCTCGCCCCCTTTATGGGGGAGAGGGAGTAATCAGCGGCGGAACTGGCGGCGGAGGGCAATGAGGGTGATGCCGAGTAAGAAGATGTCCACTAGCATGTTGAAGTACTGGATTATAGGAACCCACCAAGAAGGAGACTCAAGGTCTGATTTGAGAAGAGCGCCTGCGCTCAGGGGCAATGCCAACGCCCTGAAGAAGTCCCGCAAGGTATCACCCAGGTTATCCCAGGCCGGTGACCAAGTATAGTCGACAAGTTTGCCGCCGGACTCAAAGCCGCCTATGAGATAGGCAAAGGCAAATGGAAGGGCCAGAAGTATATATGATAAAGGACATGCTGATGCTCTCCCCGTACATGGCGATGACGTGATAAAACGAGAGAAGAAATCGGTACGGTAAGTGGAAGGTGTCCTTATCCCTGCAGCGCATATCCATCTGGCCAATGTAGAAGTGAGTGGCTTCTACCTCCTGCTTGCTTGCTTCCAAGTTGATCCTTAACTGACGATACAGTTCCGCCACCAGCTTGTGGGTTGGCGCATCCTCTCGCTTTTCCGTTTCCGATCCTTGTGAATCCAGCACAAGGTGGTCGAAAACCGCGTTATGCTCTTTTTGCTGTATCGGAAGGATTCTGAACGCAGGTCTTTTTGCCCATGTGACATCCACGAAATTGACCTGGCTGACGTTGGTGCGTAGGAATAAGGTGCGAGAGAGGTCGACGCGCTCAAAGAAAACCTCCTCTGGCTTATCGAGGACGACGTCACGAAAGATAAGGCGTCCATGGCCTTTTCCTAGAGAGAAGCCTGCGCCGTAGTTGCGGAGCCACCAGGAAAAGGCCAGCGTATCTATGAGAGGATTGTTGTAGGTGAAGGGGAACTTTGCACGGCGGAAACGGAGGGAACTGCTAAAAGTGGCGTATTCAAAGACGGTAGCATACTCATTGCTAAAGACGGTGTCTGTGAAGGATACCTCACCTGTGAAGTGGGTCCCGTCGAAGTTGGCCCCACCGGTGAACTTGGCACCACGGAAGTAGGCCTCGCAGGTGAACTTGGCACCGTCGAAGTAGGCATAGTCAATGAAATGGGCATTGAGGAAGGAGGTCGTCTGGCTGAATTGGGCTTTAGCGAAGTATGCCTCGCCGGTGAACTGCGCACCGACGAAGGAGGCATAGTCAGTGAAATGGGCATGGTCGAAGTAAGTCTCCCCAGTGAACTGGGCACCGACGAAGGAAACCCGCTGGGTGAAATGGGCACGGTCGAAGTAGGCTCTCTGAGTGAAATAGGCATCGCCGAAGTCGGCCTTCCCAATGAACAGGGCATCGGCGAAGAAGATAGGTTTGGGAAAGGGTTCGTCGTCCCAGACGTCGCTCCAGGAGAAGTCGCCAGGGAAGACCGTTTCGTCCAGCCGGACTATATCGACATCATTATTAGCAGCGTCGTCTTGCAGCTTGCGCTTCAGGGCGTCCAGGAAGGAGTATCGATCTTTGCCCGGGTGCCGGTGGTGGAGGATGCAAAAGCCTGCCGAATATACAGGCAAATCGCACCAGTCTTTGCTGCATTTTTGGTCGGCGGTCATGGGGGTATTGTAGCACTGCGGCGTTGATCCCTCACCATGAGCGGAGGTGTGCACAACATGTTGAAAGATGTGGTACATGGAACAATAGATTCCTCGTCGCCGCGTTCCTCGGAATGACGGGGGCATCTGGGATGCCTCACATTTCAATGTGCGGTGCTGTAGTCCTTCCACTCCACCCAAAGCAGCAGCGCGTGGGTGCAGAGCCTGCCGAAGGAGTGAACCCTACCTGCCACCTTCCCCTCGTCCATTGCCCACGTCGCGTAGTACACTGTAATCGCATCGCAATCTTCTCGATGCCGCCCCGACCAGTCGGGGCGGTCCTGAAAAACACTTCTCGCACTGCCTCAATCCTGCACAAATAGCCTGATAAAATCGTAAAGGAAAACACCCGACAAAACACGTCAAAAGAGGTGCTAGACTTGACCGAATCACCCAATACATCCCATGCAAACACCTCAAAGCGATTATCAGCCCCTCGCACTTCGACGGAAAAAACAACTGATAATCGCCCTATCTACAACTCCGAAAATCAGATAGGCAAAGTTTTTAAAAATGAAAAAACAACCCCTTACAGCTTGAAAACAACTCCGGACATAAGATGCCTGTCACTGCGTCCTCGGAGCGGCAAGGAAAGGAAGGGCCGTTATTTGCCCTCCAGAATCAGGTCTGCGATGCGCTCGCCTACCATCATGACGGTGGGATTGATGGGGGCGCGGACGCAATCGGGCATGATGGATGCGTCGACAACACGAATGCCTTCCAGCCCATGCACCCTGCCGTGCTGGTCAACTACCGCCATAGGGTCTGACGATGGCCCCATCTTGCAGGTGCAGGAGATGTGGGAATAGGTGACCACCTCCCTCACAATCCAGTCGTCGAGGGCCTGGTCAGAGGCCAGGTCTGCATCGGTAGGGTTGACGCGCTCCTTAATGATGCGTTTCAGGTCGTCATGCTCGGCAAGCTGAAGACACAAGCGGACGCCTTCACGCATTCGCTCAAGGTCGAAGGGATCGGAGAAGTAGTTGTAGTCCAGAACAGGTTGAACGTGGGGGTCGGGAGAGGCTAGCCTTAGCTGGCCGGAGCTGGCCGCCAGCATAACACCTACCGTCATCTCCACGCCTAGCTGGTCTACAGGCTGTTCATTGAGGGATACTAGGTCATCGGCGGTCAGGTGGTAGATACGCGGAGTGGAGATTGGCGTCATGCTGATAGAAACATCGTTTCTAAGGTGCGAGCCTGTGGCTGTATAGCGAAGCAGGACGCCTCCGGACTTTCTGAAGTCGAAGCCGTCCTTGTTGCGCCAGGTCAAGTATATCTTGGGGTGGTCTCTCAGGTTCTGCCCCACTCCAGGCAGATCGTGAATCATAGAAATGCCCAGGCTACCGAGTTGATCGGCTGGGCCAACGCCTGAGAGCATCAGAATATGGGGCGATCCAACTGCGCCGCCGCTGAGGATTATCTCGCTTCCTTCCACGGTGAAGGTCTCGCCGCCGCTTTCCACGACCAGTCCAGTAGCCCGTTTTCCCTCGAATATGATGCGGCGCACCATGCAATTGGTCCTGATGGTCAGGTTGAGGCGATGCCTGGCCGGGTTCAGGTATCCGATGGCGGTGCTGTAGCGAATGTTGTTGGGGTTGTTGGAGCTGGAGGACCCTACGCCCGTTGCGCTGGGGTCGTTGTGGTCTGGACAGTCTGGGTATCCCATTGTACGACAAGCATCGTAGAAGGCTCGCTGAGCCTGGTTCCAGTCTTTCGGCTTGGTTCGGTGCACCATGATGGGGCCACTGTCGCCGTGGAAGTCGCCCCTGAAGTCCATATCTGTCTCTATTTTTATGAAGTAGGGCAAGACCTTCTGAAAGCTCCACTGGTCGTTGCCTAGAGAAGCCCATGCGTCGAAGTCCTCCGGGACGCCGCGCCAGTAGCCGGCGTAGTTGATGGCGCTGGATCCGCCGGTGACCTTGCCCCTTGGCACGGGCATAGGTGGTGCCTTGTCGGTGGCCCTAGCGATGAATTGCCAGTTGTGCTTGCTGACCATAAATGTGATTGGGTGACCTGTGGAACTCCGTAAGAAAGGGGTTGACTCCCTTGAATAAGAGCCGTGCTTGACCTCCTCCGGCAGGCTTTCCAGGTCGGGGTAGTCAGGCCCAGCCTCCAGAAGGAGGACGGAGCGCTTTGTGTCTTCGGACAGTCTGTTGGCGAGGATAGCGCCGGCGGACCCGGCACCTACGATGATTACGTCATATTTCAATGGAGGGCCTCCAGGAATAAGTTTACCTCAATGATTTGCGAATCAGATTTGTGGTTGACATTTTATCGGAACAGTGTCCGTAATTCGATAGGTTTGTTGAGAGGCTAGGCGGTGGAATGAACCCGCCGTTACCACGCCACCCTGAGTCTTCTGACCACCGCTTTAGCGAGCGTCCTTCAGCCCGCATCTTGATTCCCTCTATCTATGCAATGTCTTGAACTATTCAATAGGCTCTTTTCTAACTTCATCCGGCGGCGATGCTGGATATGAATACTCCCCTTTCAAATGGAACATATCCATAGCCATCATACCCTGGTCGGTCTTTATCCATCTGACTGGGGGAGGAACCCTAACGGAATATATCCGACACTGGCCTTCTGTTTTCAGTCTAAGGCCAGGCGCCCAGTAGAAAAGGTCTCCCTCCTGGGCCTTATAGACGCCACCTGTATCCAGGTCGTAGGCGATCATCTCACCAGTAAGTAGCAATGCGATTTCGTGATGCCTAAAGTGGTGGCGGAAGGCACGGCCCGAGGGCTGCTCGACGATTGCAATTGAAAGAGCGAGGTTAGTATCTATGGGATCCACCACATCTATGCGCCTGATACCCTCAATATCCAGATCCCCAGAGTCCTTCACCTCCACAGTGGAGGCGTTGACGGCGTCCCTTATGAACTTCATCTTGGGCTGCAGACTTGCGTCTTCTGATTGTTCGACTATATCCTTGCGGGTTTCGTCGGGCGGTGAAGAAGGATACAGTATCTCGTTGTCCATCTCCAAAACCTCCACGCCCCTTTTTGTGCCATCCTCGCCCCTGACCCAGCGCATTGGCACAGGAGTCTTCACAAAAAAGGCGCGGAAGTCGCCCTTAGTCCTATGGCGATGCCCTGGAGCCCAATAGTAGAGGTCGCCAGGGTGAGCTTTGTAGACGCCTCCGGTATCCAGGTCCTGGGTGATCATCTCGCCATCTACTATCAACGCGCACTGGTGATACCAGAAGTATGAATTGTAGGAATCGCCCCCAATGTGCTGGGCTAAGCCAGAAACAAGAACCAGACCAGTATCAGTAGTGTTTACCAGATCCACCTGCCTCCAGTTTGCAATACCGCTGGTAGAGATGCCCCCTGTGTCAGCGGCCTCTATGCGCGATGTGGCCAAAGCGCCCTTCATGAATTTGATCTGAGGTTTGCGATGAGGTGCTTTGGTATTACTGATCATAGAAAGCCCCCTTAAGATTTATGAGTAAGCACGCTACAAGATGTGCGCTAAAAGTTGGGAGGCCGTTGTGAGGATAGCCTTTTCACCATCCACTACGCCACGCCGACCATCTGCTTCATGTATCGAGAGTTAACCTACTGAGAGAATCACATGGTCTTGGCAAGTCTAGCATGATCGTCTCCCAAGTTTATTTCAACTTTCGGATTATTTCTGAAAATGGGGGATGATCTTATCTCCGACTTCCTTCACCATACCGATTTTATCGACGAGGGTGTAGGTGGTCATGGAGATGGTCTTTACGCCTAACCCCGCCAGGTTGTTCACTTGCTCGATGATGTCGTCCTCTTTGCCAGAGAAGTGGAAGAAGTCGATAAGTCTTCGAGTGACGACCTTGGAGTGGGGAGCGTCCAGCCGCTCACCCTGTCTACGGTCCAGAGCTTTGTCGAAGGCCTTGGTGTCTTTTATCAGCTCATCCACTAGGCCCGGCTCAGCCTTTTCCATACGCTGGCGAAGGTCTTCAACCTCCGGTATGTCGCGCACCAGAACTCTCCATAGGCCAGCGTAGCTAGATGGGTAGGCGGAGGTCTCCCTTCGGGCGTCCTCTTTGTTGGGTGTCACGTAGACCATACACCTGGCCCAAGTGTCGACTGTAGAGGGGTCTCGGCCAGCCCTTTCGGCTCCTCTTGCAATCAGCTCCAGTTGCCACTTGACGTAAACTGGGTGAATACAGAGGAAGATCACGCCGTCGGCAATCTCTCCCGCTAGCTCAAGGGCCCTGGGGCCGTGGGCAGACATGTAGATGGGAACTGGAGTCTTTATCCATTGCGACTGCAGCTTTGCGCCGTTATATTCCGCCTCCTCTCCAATCATGTACCTTCTTATGAAAGCAATAGCATCTCTCATGTCCTGCAACTTGGCCTGGGGCCTGCCTTTGGACATAGGGTTGCCAGAGCCAATGCCTATGAAGGCCCTTCCTCCAGAAAGCGCATCGAAGCTGGCGGCGAGGTTGGCGATAGTCATAGGGTGATAGGTCATGGGATCCACTACACCCTGGCCGATGCTGATGCGTTTCGTGTTCTGAGCAGCAATGGTCGTCATGAGGTGAACATCCAAGGTCTTGGTGGGAGAGTCCACCAGTGTCATGTAGTCGAAGCCACTCTCTTCGGTGGCGCGGGCAATGTCTGCTATAAGACTTATATCAGGCTCTGCCCCCGTACCGACACAGAAATTCATCTTCATTGCAATACCTCCTGAGCAACTGGTGATGTTATAGGAAGCCCTATTAGAAGAAGCCAGGGCGTGTTGAGGATAATATCACGTTTCATGGGCAAAGGGTGCTTTGCCCATAAAGTCTTATTTCTGCCAATTTTAGGAACAACAGACCTCGATTACGCTCATGTCCCGACAAATCGAGGATGGCATAGCTTTTCCCATTAAGATAGGAGAGCGATTTGAGCGCCGCACCCTGAAGGGTGTGGCACAAGGGCGAAGATGTTTCGTTGCTACGCTACCCCAGATTGATATAGAGTCAGCTATGCTTCGAGAAGCGGCTCTTTGATTATCTCATCAGGAGGCGTGCGAGGATGGATGATCTCGTCCCCTAACCTGAGGAGATTGACCTCCTTCTTGCTGCCGCCCCCACCCCTTAGCCAGCGCAGAGGCTCTGGGGTCTTGACGGCGTATACGAGGAACTCGCCACCGACGGTGTGTCTGAGGCCAGGAGCCCAGTAGTACATGTCGCCCTTATGGGCACGATACACCTCGCCAGTGTCCAGATTCTCCACTTCCATCTCGCCATCCAATATCACGGCTACCTGATGCCATCTGTGGTCGCATTCGATGTAGCCCTTGGAGCGGTGATTAGCGATACTGGCGCTAGCGGTGAGATTGGTCTCCATCGGACCTACCAGAACCACCTGCCGCCAGTCGCTACCCACAGAGACGGAGTTGTCCACCTTTACCGGTGTGGTTTTAAGAGCGTCCCGAATGAACTTCATATGTTTTACGGGTTCTGTAGCTGTAGTAGCCCTTCTTCTGGCTAAGCCTTCACGCACCTCGTCTGGAGGCGAGCCATCAAGGAGGATCTCGTTGTCCAGGAGGTGCATGGTCATCTCTTTTTTGCCCTGGGGTGTATTCACCCATCTAAGGGGAATGGGGGTCTTGACACCCAAGGCCCGAAACTCGCCACCCAATCTCAAAGAGAGGCCTGGTGCCCAATAGAAGAGGTCACCTTCGTGTCCACGATAGACCTCGCCAGTGTCCAGGTCCTGGGCGACCATCTCGCCGCCAAGGACGATGGCGAACTGGTGGTACCAGAAGTAGACATCGTACATGCCTTTGGAGCGGTGTTCAGCGGTGGCGGCATCCATAACATCGTCAGAGTCCGGGGGATTTAAGAGTTGCAACTGGTACCAATTTTTGTCCACACCAGCGCCCCCACCAGCGGGGGTAGCTACCTTTGTTAGGGGTAAGTCCAGGGCGCCTTTGATGTACTTTAAGAGACGCCGACTTCTATCTATGTCAAATCCCATTAGTCAATGCTCCTTCCATGTCAGCGATAGGACGAAAGAGCCATATAGGCAAGCTATTTAGTCGACGCGAGGTATATAAACAGGATATGCGGAGCGGAGTTGCACTCCGCTCCGCATATCTATGGAACTTATGCTATTCGTCGAGCCAGAGTTTATGCAGACGGTCGCCAATGGTAGCGGTTGGGACGTAGTTCTTGACGGCCTTTCGCATCCCAGTGAAGCCATCGGCCCATACGGCGTATACCCATAGCGCAGCCTCTGAGCCCCTCTTTTGGGCCTGGCGGTAGGCCGCTGTGGCTTTGGCTATGTCATAGGTATCTTGTGCTTCTCGCAGCAGTCTGTCTACTTCGGGATCGTTATAGGCTGACTGTGGGTTATACCAGCCATCACTGAAGTAAATCCACGACAGCCTCAGATATGGATCGGACCTGTGGGTGTACCAGGTGGACATCATCCCCACGTCCTGGTAGGAGTGGTTCGTGGGTCCCCACATACGGTCTCTTGGCACTGCCTCAATGGCCATGTTAATTCCCGCATCGGCCCATACCGCCTGATAGGTCTCACATATCCCTAGAGTTCTGGTAGTGGCCAAGCACGCCAGGGGCAATTTCTCTCCCTTGTATCCTGCCTCCTCCAATTTCGCTTTGGCCTTAGCCAGGTCGTATTTGAAAATCTCCATGTCTGGGAAATGTGCCCATCCCTGGGACTCCATGGTGTAGGCTGGACTCCCAGCACCGGCAAAGGCAGCCTTAACAACGTTTTCACGATTGAAGGCGTAATTCATACCCTCGCGCAGCGCCTTGTTTTTGTAGACGGGATTGGACAGGTTGAAGAGCATGCCGTAAGTGGCGATGCCATTTATTCTTACCAACTGGAGGTCCGGGTTATTTTCTACTAGAGGGGCCTCCTCTGGCGTCATTCGCCCTTTCTGGATAATGTCGGTCTCTCCAGTACGAAGCATTGCAAGCCTTAACGCTGGGGCAGGGATGGATTTGATCAGGATACTGTCCAGATAGGGGAGGCCATCTTCCCAGTAATCCTCATTTTTCTCCATGACTATGCGGTCTCCAACGACCCACTCCACAAACTTAAAGGGACCTGCGCCTACCGGGTTACGGCCTGAGTCCTGGCCGAATTTCGCGACGGCGGCTGGAGACTGTATGAAGGCGGCCCGTTCAGTTGCCAATGTGGGCAACAACGCTCGGAAACGCCTGGGCAGATGGAAGCTCACTGCGTACTCACTGGCTGCCGTGACTTTGTCAATGAACTCTCCAATCTCTGTCCTTCTCGGAGAGGGGACATCCGGGTCAAGGATACGGTTAAAGTTCCAGGCAACGGCCTCTGCATTAAATGGCGTGCCGTCGTGGAACTTGACACCCTGCTCCAGTTGAAAGGTGACCACCCTGCCATCTTGCGAGACGTCCCAAGACTTGGCCAACAATGGCTTAACTGAACCATCTGGCTTCAACTCAAGAAGTCTAGCGAATATGGCAAAGCCAGGCTCATAAATATCGGCTACCGCTGTGAGATGAGGATCCAAAGTGTCCGGTTTGTTTTCAGAAGCGTAACGCAGGGTGCCACCGTATTTAGGCCCGGTTGGAGCAGCAGTGGGTATAGGGCGCGCAGTGGGAGCCGGCACTGCCGTGGGCGCTGGCGCAGCAGTAGGCGCCGGAGCCGCTGTGGGGGCTGGCGCTGGAGTTGGCGCGTCCTCAGTTCCACAGGCCAGAGCAAATACAAGCAAAGCGCTTGCCACTGCTCCTAAAATGCCAAGGCCAAGATAACGTTTCCTTCTTATACCCATTAGAATTCCTCCCTTGATATGATTTTTACATATAGCGCTTGTTTGGGAAGGCGCTGGAATAGCCACTTAACCATCCTAGTTATGAGCCAGTCACACTAGAAAGTTAAGTGTGTATTTAATACCACATTCGGAATAGCATGTCAAGCCTACAATGTTGTGCATTTTTCACAAAGGGAATGCGGCGGGATTCGGAAGCAGTACGCCTGTTTATAACATAAAACGGATATACTCCAATGGGTCAGCGTAATGCCATCTAACCTTTTACGGGCTCATCTGAGGCCTCTACTCTATCCCTGACGAAGGCTATCACCTCCCTCGCCAGGCCGATAGCATGCTTCGCCTCCTTCTCGTCGAAGGCGTCTGCTGGTATCCCACCGGGCAGAAACCGAGGATATCGTGTCATATAGAAATGCTTATCGAAGAGGGAGGCACTGGACCTAAGAACTTGGAAGGTCTGGTCAAATACGGCGGCGTCCTCACACAGATCTGATAGAGAGTGACCCCAAACGTCCTCCGCACCGCGGTAAAAAAGGTAACCAACTACGGCCTTTTCGGCAGCCTGCTGCGCCAGAAAGCAGGCGGTGTTGTAGCGTGCGCCATCGGACAAATACTCGCCATCGGACAGATCTCTCTGGGCTTGGGCCAACCATCTCAAGCCCTCTTTGCTGGATCTAGCCGTCATATACCACTGTCCCACGTTGAAGCGCTCTACTTATCGGGCTGTCGCTAGCGTCTATTTCCTCGAACTCTTCAGGTGTGTAAACATAGGCCTGCAACCCCACTCTAGGCTCCAAGTGACTGTAGAAGAAGTTTGCCCTGGCTGCGAAAGGAGCGTTGGTTTCCTGAACGATAACGAGTTCGATGTTGCTGGACGAATCCACATCTCCTTCGGCCATTGGCCCAACGAGAATAGCCTTCTCTACACCGAGCTGAGGAAGGTTGTCCAGGATACGCGCCAACTCTTGCTGAAGAAGACGACGCCTCTGCTCATTAAACCCTATCCTGATGGGCATCAATAGGACTCCTCATAGCCGTCGCATACATGCTTAATTTTTCTGTAGCGGACAGACAAATGGTGATGACTTGAAAGAATAAGACATATCAGAGACTCAACCGCTACGCCAATGACCGGGGTAGCGGCTAAACTCAGAATGGCTATGCGGTAAGTAGGAAGTTGGGTTGCTCAAACTGCCCTTCCACGATAGGCACAGGATCTAGCTCCAACCAATTCTCTAATATATGAGAGTAGACGCCGCGGAAGTCCACGTTAAACTTCAAGTCACCGTCCACCAGATCGGACGGATGCAGCGAGGGGTACTCACCGTACATGCCGCCCTTGACCTGGTCGCCGATCACAAAGGCGACACCAGCCTGGCCGTGGTCGGTACCGCTTCCGTTATCCTTAACCCTGCGCCCAAACTCCGAGAACATGAATAGAATAATGTCTTCCTCGGCGTTGTGTTCTTTGAGGTCTTCATAGAAGTCGTAGACGGCCCTGGAAAGCTCTGTCCATAGCCTCTCCTGGAGGGCAAGCTCACCTGTGTGGGCGTCGAAGTTACCATGCTGGGTGTAGAAGACCCTCGTGCCAAGGTCGGCGAACATGACCTGGGCAATGGACTTCAGGTTCTTGGCGATGGGGGTGTAGGAGTACTCAACGGTTGACGAATACTTGTCCAAGGCTGACCTGAGGATGTCGGTGCCTCGAAGAGCGTTGATGCCCGTCTTCCCCAAGTAGTCGATGACCCAGTCCTTACCTATGGTGGGTGTATACATTCGAGAGAAAACCTCAAGGGCCTGCTCTCTCTGAGATGCTTCAGACATAGAGGTGAGAAGGCCGTAGCTTTCCAGGTCGCTTACAGAGGCGATGGGGACTCCGGGGTAAGCCAGCGCACGGGGAAGCACAGCGCCGAAGTTCACTCCACCAACCACGTTTTCCCCCTTGGGGTCTATCTCCTTGAGGGCACGGCCAAGCCACCCTTCTGTCGCCACCTTCTCCGGCTCACAGGTATGCCATATGTCCATGGAACGGAAGTGGGATCGGCTGGGATTTGAATAACCGACGCCGTGTATTATAGCCATCTTGCCCTGGTCATATAGCTCCTTCATGGGGCCCATAGATGGGTGTAGGCCAAGCTGATCGTTCAAGGGGATGACCCTGTCCTGAGGAATGCGAATGCTGGGGCGTCCGTCTAGATAGTAAGGATTGTCATACGGTACTATACAGTTGAGGTAGTCGTTGCCTCCTGTAAGCTGCAGGACCACCAGTTTCCTTTGTCTATTTTGAGAGGCCATCATTGCTCCTTTCTCTCCACTGTTTTATGCAGTCACCGGGTTCTTGTCTCTATAGTTGTTCTTCCTTACCGAACCGTCACAGGAATCTATTGCTCTTTCTCATAGACCTGTATACGATGGCGATTGCTCTCCGTTACGAAGAGCTTCTCCTGAGTATCGAGTTTGACCGAAATCGGACCCCAGAAGCGCTTCTCAACGAAGGACGACTCCTCCCAGGGGTCTTCAATTCCTAGGTCAGGCTCCAAGTTGGATCTGGCCCTAGCTTCCGCCTCGTCAACGTTGGACTCGAAATACTCCTCTGCCCACTTGGATAGGCCTGACTCTCCCCGGAGCTTCTGCTGAAAGCCTCCGTCGGAACCAAGAACTTGGACCCGCTCGTTGCCCCAATCGGCGACGTAGATATAGCCCTCCGAGTCCACGGCCACGCTGGACGGACGGTAGAACTGGCCGTCGCCGTTCCCAGGTGAGCCGAACTTGGCCAGAAACTGGCCCTCTGGGGTGAATTTCTGTATACGGTCATTTCGCCAGTCAGCAACATAGACGTTGCCTTCTCTGTCCAGGGTGATTCCCCAAGGCAAATAGAATTGGCTATCCCCAGTGCCAAAGGAGCCGAACTTGGCCAAGAACTTACCGTCCTTGGTGAATTTCTGAACCCTGTTGTTGAGGTTGTCCACGATGTAAAGGTTGTCCTCTCCATCGAAGGCCATTCCTGAGGGGCCGTTAAGCTGACCATCGCCATCGCCAGGAGCGCCCCATTTGCCCAGGAAGTTGCCTTCTGTGTCAAACAGGGTAATGCGGTTCAAATGCTCGTCGCCCAGGTACAGGACGTCGTCGTTGTCGAAGGCCAGAGCGGTGGGCCAGATGAACTGGCCGTCGCCATAGCCGTAGCCGCCGAACTCGCCGAAGTACTCGGCCTCGAAATCTGGATTGCAGATACCTATCCGCAAACCAACCGTAGTACCGCTGTGGTGACGGCTTACCACAAATATTTTACCCTCTCTGCTAAAAGCAAGGTCCACAGGGCTACTGAAACCCCGTCCCCGCTGGGCAAACGCTATACCTATGGAGTAGCTATATTTCAACCACATGCCTTTACGAACTGTTTCCGTAGTCACGGCGTCATCTCCTAATAGAGCTCACGAATGTCGTTAGGCAAACCACAGCAGGAATCTATTGCTCTTTCTCATAGACCTGTATACGATGGCGATTGCTCTCCGTTACGAAGAGCTTCTCCTGAGTATCGAGTTTGACCGAAATCGGACCCCAGAAGCGCTTCTCAACGAAGGACGACTCCTCCCAGGGGTCTTCAATTCCTAGGTCAGGCTCCAAGTTGGATCTGGCCCTAGCTTCCGCCTCGTCAACGTTGGACTCGAAATACTCCTCTGCCCACTTGGATAGGCCTGACTCTCCCCGGAGCTTCTGCTGAAAGCCTCCGTCGGAACCAAGAACTTGGACCCGCTCGTTGCCCCAATCGGCGACGTAGATATAGCCCTCCGAGTCCACGGCCACGCTGGACGGACGGTAGAACTGGCCGTCGCCGTTCCCAGGTGAGCCGAACTTGGCCAGAAACTGGCCCTCTGGGGTGAATTTCTGTATACGGTCATTTCGCCAGTCAGCAACATAGACGTTGCCTTCTCTGTCCAGGGTGATTCCCCAAGGCAAATAGAATTGGCTATCCCCAGTGCCAAAGGAGCCGAACTTGGCCAAGAACTTACCGTCCTTGGTGAATTTCTGAACCCTGTTGTTGAGGTTGTCCACGATGTAAAGGTTGTCCTCTCCATCGAAGGCCATTCCTGAGGGGCCGTTAAGCTGACCATCGCCATCGCCAGGAGCGCCCCATTTGCCCAGGAAGTTGCCTTCTGTGTCAAACAGGGTAATGCGGTTCAAATGCTCGTCGCCCAGGTACAGGACGTCGTCGTTGTCGAAGGCCAGAGCGGTGGGCCAGATGAACTGGCCGTCGCCATAGCCGTAGCCGCCGAACTCGCCAAAGTACTCGGCCTCGAAATCTGGATTGGAGATGCCTATCCTAATGCCGCCCTGGTCTGGCTCCGGCCTGGCGATGGAGCGACTCACCACGAACATCTTGCCCTCTTTACTGAAGGCAAGGTCCACAGGGGTGCTGTAGCCGCGCCCTCGTTGGAAGAGGGCCTGCCCTATGGAGTAGCTATATTTCAACCGTATGGTTTTACGAACTGTTTCCGTAGTCACGGCGTCATCTCCTAATAGAGTTCACGAAGGTCGTTAGGCAAACTGATATTCCCTGGAGGTCACAATAAGCTGTAACATAGCTACTGTGTTCTTCTCGGCCTCGGCAGCCTTGGAACCATTGCTGAACTCCAGGTTTCCCCACTTTCTGGCGTAATCGATAAGCTCCTTACGGGTAGCCTCGGAGACATCGAACATGCAAAGCTGGTCTAGGCACGTGTCCACAAGGGCTTCCGGCGAGATGGACCTGCCACCTGCCTTAGATTTCACAGCATCGATAATGGAGCGAAGCCCAGGTTTGTCAGTATCCCCAAACCTTCTAGAGGCGAAGTTGATCCTTTCCACCATGGCCCCGGTGTTGATCCAGTCGGCCCCACCGTACCAGCCTTCCACGCTGGGCGGACTTAGTAGATACTGTCCCATCGCAGTGGATGCGCCCGATGACTCGTAAGAGAAGTTGGGGTTAAGGAGCTCTTGTCCCAGAGCCGGGCCGGAGCCGTCCGGCTTAAAGCCATCCGCCTCTGGGTACTGGAATCCTCCAGTAAAGCGATATGCCCCCGCCACCATCTCCACTGGACTCTTCACCCTAGCAAGCCGCACGTCCTCTGACTTGAAGAACTCTGAGGTAAAGAGGACTCGAAGCATGTGTCCGATGTTGTAGTTGGACTCGAAGTAGGCGTCAGAGAGGACCTGTATGGCCTCAGGGTCTCGTGGCGGCACAAGAGGCCAATGTGGCACTGGCGGCTCGTCGGCGACGAAGTGGTGGTAGAGCATACGGGAAACAAAGCGAGCGGTGGCAGGCTGTTTGCATATGATGTCTATGATTTCCTCTCCATTGAAGCGGCCTGTCTCACCCAGGAAAGTCTTCTCGCCATCGTCGTGGTCTTCTGGCCTGTACTCGAAATACCAGTCGATGCGGTTGTATGGCCAGGCTGCATCACTTTGCATACGTAGGACCATGTAGTCGGCGTTGGCAATGGTCCAGCCAGTGAAAGCTCGTGATGACTCCTTGATATCATGCTCCGTATAGTTGCCGGCCCCCATGGAGAAGAGCTCCAAAAGCTCTCGACCGTAGTTCTCGTTTATGGAGTCCTTGTGATTATCCTGGTTGTCCAACCAAAGGATCATGGCTGGGTTCTTGGATATTTGCAGGAGCAGTTCTCGGAAGCTGCCCATCCCGTACTGGCGGAACATCTCGACCTGATCCAAGACAACCTTGGTCTGGGTCAGCTTAGAAACCCCAGTAGCGAAGACCCTATGCCAAAAGAGGGCCACCTTCTCTCGAAGGGGATCCGAGGTGGTTATCATACGGAATAACCAGTTTCCCCCGCCAGGCGCGTAGATGCGAAGCTCCGACTGGTCGACGTGATAGCGGCGTATGAGATCGTCAGGCATACGCATTTGAACTCTAGGGTTCAGCATCTCCTCTAACACGGTGTCGTAACCCTTCGAGACGTATTGCTCCAGTTCAACTCTGGTAGCGCCAAAGGCGGCCCGACGCAAGAGGTGGGCCATTAAAGACAAGTCACGTTTAGTATCTGCTATTACCACCGTATCACCTCCAAGGTAGGTTGTAAGGGCTTGATTTTAGGAATAATAGGTGAGGCAAACCCAAATTGATTTTCGTGTCGCCTACTGTCATACAACTAACATTACTAATGGCGACCTAACTTTTTCTATATGTTTATATAAAGTCATTTAGTTAGTTATAGCAATTGCAACGGCTCTAGACAACGGACAATATTACGTAAAGTCTTGCGTAATTCTACGTAGTGGTTTAATATCTAGCCAAGTATTTTCATAACAATAACTTATAACCTTCACCACTATGCGCCAGCGAATAGAGCCGCCATTCACACCGGATAGGGTCTTTGAGGAGCTTCCTGTCCCCTTTGTATTCCATTGGGAGCGGGGCAAGGATTCGCCGGAATTTGGCGTCCTAGACACGGAGAGGCTATCGAGGGCGGTAGCGCAGGGCCTCTGTGTGGTATGCGGACGGCCAATCCTGTCAGATGTCCGCGCCTGGTTCGGTGTCGTCGGCGCCGAGGTTAGTGACTTCTGGTTCCGATATCCGCCCATGCACACATCATGCGCCGAGTATGCCGCTCGCTACTGCCCGTTCTTGCTCAGCGATCAAGAAGGACAACATGCTTCTGACGCCGAAGAGTACGCCGTTTATCTTGGAAGCGGGGTGGAGCGCAAAAGGACCCTTACCCGTCCAAAGCGTCTACTTAGGATGGTCACCGTACCTGAGTTCATCGAGTCTACACCCAGTGTCACCAGGATACTGGTGGTCGGGCCTTCTAACCTGGGATGGCAGGCATTAAGTACCCTGCTGAAAGACGCCCTGGGAATCCAAGTAGTGGGGGAAGCGGAGGATGTGGTCTCGGCCCTGCCAGTGATTAGCGAGGTGTCCCCTGACGTGATAATTTGCGGGGCGCGGCCTCCCGACTACGAACCGCTGCGGCTTGCCTCTACCATACGGAACGAACTGGGGCTGTCGATTCCAGTTATAGTGATAGCGCAACGCAGCTACCCGTCCGTCATATTAGAATTCTTCCGCTCTAACTTGAAGGGGTACCTGCATTTGGACGAGACGAACCTAGAGTCGCTGAGCCATGCCATACGCGCAGCGGGTCATGGCCTGACGGTGATGAGCGGCGAGGTGAGACAGGTCCTCAACCAGGGCTATGCAAATTTGCACCCAACGGCTATCAGAAGAGACCTGTTTGAGAGCCTCAGCCAACGAGAGAGAGATGTGCTCCAGCATATGATAGAGGGTCTGACAAACAAGGAGATAGCTTCACGACTAGGCATCAGCGTGCGTACCGTTGAGACCCACGTGCTGCAAATCCTGAATAAGCTAGAGGTCAGGTCGAGGACAGAGGCGGTGACCAAAACTCTGCGTCTGGCCGCGTCCCACGCGTCCCAATAGAAGCAGGAAGCGCTAACCATAACATGCTATTTCGCAGCTTTTGTTCGCTGATATCCTTTTACACTACAAGTGATACCCACGGGCGATACACGTCGTTGTTGTAGGCGCTACCCCCTGAGCGTGATCGACCTTTATATCGTATGCGAAATTCGCAACATCTTTTTGGTGAAGTACTGCACAAAGTCGGCAATGGTTGACATATACTTACGACCTTTTAAAAGGAAGGGGGACACCCCCTCCAACCCCCGACAGGTTGGGACTGTACCCTACCTCTACTCCACCCATCCATCGCTGGAATATTTACCCCGTAAAGGCGGTTTGCTTCTACGGGGTTCACGCTGTTCAGTTATGCTATAACTTGCACACCGGGTTAAATAAATATAGTAATATAATAGGAAATAGATGATGGCTTGATTCCAGACTAGGACGCTCCATTGAGGAGGTAGATCGTGGTAACGCTCGCAGACCCGCAACAAAGACGCACGTCTCAAGGCAAGCCCAGGTTGCCAGGTGAAGGTGTCCACAACGCCAGAGGCCCAGCCCGAGAAGAGCGCTGGATACCAACGGTCTGCAAAATGTGTTACAACTCCTGCGCTATCCAGGTGCTGGTGCGAGATGGCGTGGCTACGGCCATCGAAGGGCTTCCGGGAGCGCCCCACAACTACGGAAAGATGTGCGCCAAGGGCAAGGCTGCGCTGTCTGGGCTTTACAGCCCCACCAGAGTCACCAAACCGCTGAGGCGCACCAACCAAGAGAAAGGCATAGGAGTTGACCCCAAATGGGAGGAGATATCCTGGGAAGAGGCCCTAGACATCATCACCGCCAAGTTGAAAGATGTGCATGAGCGCAATCCTGGCGGGCTTTCCATCCAGACCTTCGATTCGACCACCGCTTCCACTATAACCTCTGCCTTCGAGGCGGCCTGCGGAGGTGGGAAAGAAGCCGCAGCCACGGTGCCTAGCGGGGTGAACCTCTTCTGCGGCCGAGGAGTCCACCCTGTGGCGCTGATGGTCAACGGTTCATCGGACAAGCAGCCAGACTTCAAGTACTGCAAGTATCTCTTGATCTTCGGCGGAGGGTTCGGAACCGGGACGGGAACCCACGCTATGGCTTTCGCCAGGAACCTGGCCAACGCCAGGGTGCAACAGGGCATGAAGATGGTTGTGGTGGACCCGTGTAAGACTAGCTCCGGAGGTCGGGCCGACGAGTGGTTGCCCATTGTCCCAGGGACAGACTCGGCCCTATGCCTAGCTATGGTAAACGTTCTGGTCAATGAATTGGACATCTACGATAGGGAGTTCTTGAGCGCCTACACCAATGCCACATACCTGATACGTCCCAATGGCCACTACGCAAGAGACCCTCAGACCGACAAGCCTCTGGTCCTTTCAGTGTCAAAAGAGGTTCCCGTCGCCTACGATCAGATAGATCCCAGCGACATGTCATTAGAAGGTGAATCGAGCGTTAGTGGGGAGAGGGTGAGGACTGCCTTTTCCCTGTTAAGAGAGCATCTGAGGAAGTACACCCCTGAATTCGCATTCGAGATCACCACGGTGCCTGCCGCCACCATACGACGCATCGCCAGAGAGCTTGGCACGGCAGCTCGGATTGGCGCCACGACGGAGATCGATAGGGTAAGATTGCCATTGCGTCCTGCGTGCGTTGTTTGGTATAGGGGCTTAGGTCAGCATCAGCACGGGCTTCACAACGGCTGGGCCGCTGCCATGCTCAACATCATGCTAGGCGCTGTAGACGTTCCAGGAGCATACTGCGGCACTGAATCCGACGGCCCTTGGGGAATCCCAACGGCCGGCCAGGACGGCCTCATCACACCCACCAATCCTCACACCCAAAGTTGGAGACCAGCGCTGCCCACCAGGCAGGCGAAGTTTGACCCGGGGGACCCTAGCCTTACCGGCATGTTCCCTGTGACCATAATGACCAGCGTTATGGGCGGCCTGACGTTGAGGATGCCTGAAAAGTTCAAGATGAAGGCTCAGTTGGACGTTTGGATCCACTCTCGGGGCAACCCAATGAAGTCTGCTGGGAACACAGAAGAGACGGCGGAGATATTGAAGAAGATCCCGTTTCAGCTAAGCTTCGTCCAGCACCACGAGGAGACAAGCCAGTTTGCCGATATAATACTGCCCGACACGCACTATCTGGAGCGATTGGCCCCCTTTTCTATGGACAGCTATCGCGCTTTCCATGACACGCCAGGGCCTTCGGATGAGGAGTGGGCCTTTTCCTCACAGCAACCTGTGGTCACACCTGCTGGAGAGGCGCGTAACTGGATAGAGGTTCTGTGGGAGTTGGCTCACAGGGCGGGCTTCGCCGACGACTTCTACACCGCCCTAAACACATCGCTCCATCTACAACCAGAGCATCGTTTGGAGCGTGGCGAACAATTCACCTACGAAGAGTTCTGCGACCGATGGATGCGAGACTGGTGCGGAGAGGAACACGGCCTGGACTACTTCAAGGAGCACGGCTGGGCGACAGCGCCTCTTAAACGAGAGGTGAGGCATCGCTATCCCCGTGTCTTCCACAAGGGGCGCGTGCCTCTCTACTTAGAGCACTGGCTGACAGGCGGAGAAAGCGTGCGGAAGGTGATAGAGGAGAACAAGATTGAGTGGGGAGACACCTCAGACTATGAGCCAATGGTCAACCATCGCCCGTGCCAGGCATCACTAGAGGGCGGAGCGCATTTTCCTCTATACCTCCAGAGTCCAAAAGTTGGGTTCCTGACTCTTAGCACCAGCACTATTAAGAATCCACACCTCCAGGAGATAAGTTGGGCCACGGGGGAGATCTTCAACGCTGGCATTCATCCCACAGTCGCGAGGGAGCTTGACATATTCAACGGGGACACGATAGAGATAGAATCTGCCAGCGGGAAAAGGGTAACCGTAGCGGCCAGGGTTACGCCGGACGTGCATCCCCGCGTGGTTTCGGCTCCTGGAAACGTGTCAAAGGTGCTCTCTCCCAACGAGAAGGAGGTCATGGGCCAAGGTGTCCACCTGAACGACCTCCTGTCCTACGACATGAAGAGGATCGATATGGTATCGGGGGCACTGGACGCCTGCGTAAAGGTTCGCGTTAAAAGGGTGAAAAGGGCCAAAGGCAATGGACTTCTTAGGTCGGCGTAAAGGGCGGCAGGCTCATAGAATCCCATCTTAGTAGAATCGAAGGTGTAGCTATGACATATACAATCCAGCGCCTAGCAGAGTTCGTCGTTGAAACGAAATTTGAAGACTTGCCTCCAAGGGTGGTTCACGAGGCCAAACGTGTGTTCCTGGACTCGGTGGGCTGCGCTGTGGCCGGCCTGGACAGCGAAAAGGGGAGCTATTCTGTGGAGGTAGCCAAACGGCTGGGCGGCCCGACGGAGTCGTCCATCATTGGAACGTCTCATAAGGTTTCAGCGGCCAATGCCGCCTTCGCCAACGGCGAGACTATAAACGCCCTGGACTTCGACGTGATACTACGGCCTGCAGTGCACATAACCCCATGGGTCATACCGTCGGCGCTAGCGCTGAGCGAGAGCCTGTCTAGCTCGGGAGAGGATCTAATCGCGGCCATAGTCCTGGGCCACGAAGTGAGCAATAGGCTGGCGATGGCCCTTTCAAACAAGAAACCCAACCCGCAAAACGGCAATGGAACCGGCGCTAACGACCACCCCATGGTCAGCGGCTACAGCTTCAACGCCTTTGGCAGCACAGCCGGCGCGGGCAAGGTCCTCGGCCTAGACAAGGAGCAAATGTCCAGCGCCCTTGGGACAGCCGGATACAACGCCCCGATGCAGTCTTTCACTCAGTGGGAACGCTCCGGGACTAACGCCCTGATCAAATATGGCTCACCTGGATGGGTCGCCCTTGGAGGCGTGACGGCTGCCCTGCTGGCAGAGGCAGGCTACACGGGGGACATCACGCTGCTGGACGACGAATACGGCTTCTGGAGGTACTCCGGTGCCCAGGGCTGGCGTCCGGAGGCGCTGTTCGACGGCCTGGGGCAAGAGTGGCAGATACTGAACGTCCGCTACAAACGCTACCCCTGTTGTGGGATCACCCATAGCTCCCTGGACTGCTTCACCACCCTCATCGACGACAACGACCTCAAGCCAGAAGAGATGGAACAGGTAAACGTGTGGCTCGATCCAACGGCCGAACTGCCACTGTGGCAAGACCGCAACATAGACAACGAGGTTCAAGCGCAGTTCAGCGTGCCCTACGACTTAGCGGTAGCCGCATATCGACTGGACTTGAACTGGGAGTGGCTAAAGCCAGAGACCAGGAAAGACCCCAATATCCTAGACTTCATGGACAGGGTAACGGTATCTTCACATCCCAACTATAAGAAGGCAGCGCTGGATGACCCTACGGCTCAGGTTGCCAGGGTTGAAATAAAGGCGCGAGGGACCACCTTTACCCATGAGAACAGGTATACATCGGGAAGGCCGAGTCCGGAGAGACCCGGATTCAGCGACCGCTACTTAGAAGAGAAGTTCTACCACAACGCTTCCAGTCGGCTCTCTAACAAGAACATAGGAGAGTTCATCAAGGGCCTCTGGCAGATGGAGGATGTCGCCGACATGGCCCAGATAATGGCGCTGGTCGCTGGATAGCTATGTCTCACAACAACAGGCTCTGCTTTCAAGCAATGCTGGAAGAACTAGTGCTTAGTTGCGGAAGAGAGCGTCATAGTCAGCCACTCGTGGTGAGCTTGTCGAACCATGAGCGGCTCGCCCTTCGACAAGCTCAGGGTGAGCGGGGTTGGCCCCGTAGAATATCTTTAGGACGTAGATCTGCGCTTTTACGTCCTTTACGGAGATGGATAGAACCTTGTGTACGCGGATTTGCGAAACTGAGCACTGGTGCCTTCGTGGGGCAGCTATACCAGTTGTACCAACCTACGATAATCATCCGTATTTTGTCAGATAATCCTCGGCGAGGGAGCAGGTGCCATATGTGTATTCGATGCCCTGTTCTTGGGCAAGCTTTGTATCAGAATGCGATGCGACCCATGCGGTGAGCAGCAGTCGCCGCATCATAATGAAGGTCGGAAGCTCATCTTCTTCCTCTCTTGATAAGGACCCAACACTGCGGTAACCATCCACCCATAATGCAATCAATTCGTCCATATCCGCCCGATGCTCGATAAAGCTGACGGCTGTACCGAAATCGTAGAGATACCAACCGAAACCACAATCGTCAAAGTCGATGACTTGTGTCTCACCATTCTCAATCAAGAGGTTATCAAGTCGTAAATCTGCGTGGATTAATCCAAAGCGTTGGGGCGATCTCCCGAAGCGATTCAGCCTCCGTCGCAACGTGGCCTCCAGACGATCCAACAGTTTTTGATCCTTTCCAGTCAGACCAATGCCATTTTGCCAAGGTCCCCAAACCGGATTTTTCCCAAACATGAGATCGAGGTCCCATGTCTGGCGTTTGAAACCGACTGGAAGCTTCCATGATCGTGCGTGGGCGTGCAAACGAGCTGTTACCTTACCAAGCAGACCGAATGATTCTATGAGTTCATTCTCTTCTGGGAATTTCCCATCTAACCACCGAAACAGTACGCAGTAGCGGTCCTGGGGTACTCCCGGTGCCCCGGCGGTCTGTATCAGCTTACCGTCCGGTGCCGGCACCGGTTTCGGGGTACTAACCCTTGCCTGGCGGGATAGCGCCATCATCCAGGTCAGCTCTGATTCGATGTTCTGTAGCGTTCGATATCCTGGTCGATGCACGCGCAGCGCGAATCGTTCACCAGTATGCGGATTGAACACTTCGTAGGTGATGTTTTCGGAATAGTTTACGAGTTCGATACCCGAATCCAGTGGTAACCCAAACTTACGCAACACATTACGCGCCAGAACCTTGATTCGTTCTAACTGCTCCTCTGGTCTGATAGAATCAAAGGCTTCCATCGTCATCTACCACCGCTCTTCGATTCATAGGTTCAGATAAGACCGTAGGGAGTGTCGAACGTCACGCAACATGTGAGCAATGCGTTAAGCGCATCACGCGACGCTACGCTTCCTCCATAGCCTCTAGGGACTCCGGCAGAGTCTGTCCCCCATCGACGACGATTGTTTGACCGGTGATGTAGCCGGCCTCCTTCGTCGCCAGAAATAGTGCAGTATAAGCTATGTCCTCCACCGTTCCCAGTGTCTTGAGCGGAATCGCGCTGGCCATGGTTCTAAGATACTCCTCTCCCATGTCCTGCAACCCTTCGGTGATGATGTTCCCAGGCAGCACGGCGTTTACAGTAATATTGTTCTTTGCTAGTTCGATAGCGGCTGTACGCATGAATCCCAATTGTGCCGCTTTGCTCGCTCCGTAGTGCGCCCAGCCCGCATAGCCTGTTATTGGCCCTGTGATGGACGATATGAGAATTATGCGGCCGTACTCACTTTTCGACATTTCCGGAACGCACGCCTTAACTGCGAGGAAGCTCCCCTTAACATTGATGCCAAGGACGTGGTCCCAGTCATCGGGGGACATGTCTGCTAGCTTCGTGGACGGAAAAATCCCCGCATTGCTGCAGAGTATGTCGATTCCACCATAACGCAGCGTGGCGGCTTCAGCCATTTTCTGCATGTCGTCCCATGAGCTAACGTCGCCAGCGAACATCGATGCTTCACCCCCAGCACCTTTGATTTCATCTGCCGTCTGCCGCGCAGGTGCCTCGTTACGAGCAACTACAAGAACGTTTGCGCCTTTTGATGCAAACACCCTGGCAATGCCCTTTCCGATCCCCTTGCTCGCTCCAGTAACAACAACGGTCTTGCCTTCTACAGGTGTAAACATGTCGCACCTCTTTATAAACACGAGGAGTACTCGCTGTGTATCATACATGATTTCTCATATTTTCACTGTCAAGACTTACTGGTGGTGAATTCCCACATTTAGAGGGAATTGGTATAATCTAAAACCGTGAACAGTACCCGATTATCGAGATGGCTCTTGGCTCAGATAGGTGGGGATCGGCGGTTTCGGAGTGGCCGCCAATTATCGCTATCTGTAGGTCTAACTCAAAATACTGTGAATGACATCATCACCAGGGGCAAAGCGGACGCAGAGACTTTAATTAACCAATGATGCTGTTGCCGGGTCCTTGAAATACGCTTGTGAATCGTCATTGCTTCGTCGTCCCGATTAAATCGGGACGACGAAGCAATCTGGAGGGGCTTGGCCCCCCGCCACCAGATTGCCACGGCCCTCCTTCGTTGGGCCTCGCAATGACATTTGCGGTGAACTTCCGGAACAAGACACTTAAAACTTGCACCAAAGGTTAATTAAAATTGCACGGGGATTAGGAGTCTCACCCTTAATGCTTTTGGCTTACGGGGGCTTTCTTAGTGATGAAGAGGCTGGTCTACAACAGGAGGATAATAGGGTATCCCCTGAAGCCATTAGGATAGCTCAGAACCTCGATGCGTTGACTGATCCTCAAAAGGAAGCGGTGAGGTTAATAGTGGAAGGACTTCTAGAGCAATCTTCCCTTGGAGGGTAGTTGATTGTGGAATCTCGCGGTCCCCGTATTCTTCCGGCAGATCAAGTACTAATTCCACGTGGCTAATCATGGTGCGTTCTTTGTACTAGAACACACGTTTTTATATCAAGGGTTTGAGGTCAGCCTTTTACCTTTAGAGCACCCTCTTTGTATTAAGTAACAGCTGTAAAAAGTGTGTCACATCAAGGCGTGTTTGTGCTAGAGTTGCAACATGCTTGCGTTGTCGATCATCATATGGGTGGTGGTGGCAATAGCCGTTGCTGTAGCTAGTACATTGGGTGCTGTAGGGATACTATTCTCCTTAGGGCGGCTATCCCAAGAAATCAAGCTTTATGGCCTGTCTTCCATCCATCTTGCCTTTGGGTTACAGTCGTTGGCGGCGGCTTTTGCTCTCGGCAAACTTGTCGTTACTAACCGCAATCTGAAATTGATGCCGCTGCCTCCGGAAATGTTAGCCCACCATCGCCAACTCACTCCGGTACTTCAAAAATTAAGGGGAGTAAACCTTCTGACTCATGCTGGCAACGAGTTAGGCACGTGGGTGTTACTAGGACACAAGAGACTTTCCATATACGGAGGGGAAGTGCTTGAGAGTATGGACGGAAGCCTTGCGGTGAATATTGAACCTAAGGGAACCCCTGATTGGGAATTCTTGAAACAACATCTTGAGAAGAGTCCCATTTGGAAAGCCGTAGAGGAATGGAAAGAAGCGACGGTTGATGAACTTCAGGCAAGGCGTCGCTTATTCAATGCAGTTAAGACCGCATTGATGGAACAGACCGGACTCCCAATAGGGAACTATACCATTGCAAATGATGAGGAAGCTGTCCACCCATATCTGTTGGAGAGCATCTATGAGGACTTGTTTCGGGAGGCAATTGGTATGCCTATAACCAAACAGTGGGGAGGGCAAATGGTAGTAAAGGAAAAGGGCCACCTGTACTTGCCGAATGATCGTATTGCTTTGGTGAGCAGTGACCTTGCCATACACGAAATTGTCATCAGGTTATCGTCTGACCCGATAGAAGAACTGGGGCACCTAATCAGCAATACCGGCTGTCTTTACAAGAGGGCCGACGCAGCCATGAAGAAACTAGATGACTTGGCACATAAGCAGCAACTTTCGCCATCGTTACCTAAGTCGAGTCGGTGTGAGGGATGTAGGAGCGTTGCTTAGACAGATAAATCCCTTTACTCGATGTTGGAAGCAGCGGCAGAGTACAAAACTGACTAGGCTTGGGTGAGTAACGAACCTTATGTGAGAATGTTGACAGCTTGGAGTGATCGTAGATATAAAAATTATACTTGTCTACAATCAGATAAGAATGTAGTATCACGTGGATGTTCTTCTCTGTGGAGGATTGTCGAGTCCCATTCTGGTGTTGACACAGTCACACCCACACTAAGAACGTATACTTCCATATAGAGGCATCCCAAGAATTGTCAGGAGGCTTGAACCATGGTAGCTAAGCTAACGGGTCTGTCGCATCAAGATGTCGAAGAGTTACGTCAAGAAGCCCTCAGCCACTACTGGCCACTCGCACAACAGCTCAATGAGCTAAAGGAGCCAGGTGCCCTCAAGGTAATGACGGAAGGCAAGGGCTGCTGGGTCACCCAGGCCGACGGCACAGTTTACTTCGATG
Organism: Dehalococcoidia bacterium; assembly: GCA_965249025.1. Taxonomy (GTDB): domain Bacteria; phylum Chloroflexota; class Dehalococcoidia; order Lucifugimonadales; family CAYTFF01. Next base: position 1,711,269 of record OZ252215.1, read on the forward strand.
CCTGGTCAGGACTCTGGGTCAAGGCAGCAGGTTACGGCAGAAAAGAGATCGCAGATGCCGTCTACGAGACCATGCTCACAGGCATGACCTACCACCCTACAGGCACCGCCAGCCCCAACAGCATACGTTTGGCCTCCAAAGTGGCCAACCTTTCACCCGACAAGGAATCACGGATATTCCTGGTAAGTGGTGGCTCAGAAGCCGTAGAGACCGCTGTGAAGATGGCCAAGAAATACCACAAAAACCGCGGCGAACCTATGCGCTTCAAGGTCATCTCCAGAATCGGCTCCTACCACGGCGCTACTCACCTGTGCATGACTCTAGGCAGCGGCAGCGTAGCTCATCCCCAGGATTACGGACCGCTGCTTATGGGTACCGTGAACGTGACTCAGCCGTATCAATATCGTTGCCATCACTGCAAAGAGGAAGGGCAGTGCAATCTAAAGTGTGCCTATGATGTTGAGCGGGCAATAGAGGCAGAAGGCCCGGAACAGATCGCCGCCTTCATAGGAGAACCCATATCCGCAGCAGCGGATGTAGCAGTTCCCCATCCAGATTACTGGCCCACTTTGAGAGCCATATGCGACAAGTATGGCGTCCTTCTCATAGTAGACGAGGTCATAACAGGCTTCGGCAGAACCGGCAAAATGTTTGCGTCCGAATACTGGGGCCTCAAACCCGATATCATGACCGTCGCCAAAGCCTTGACGAGTGGCTACGTGCCCATCGGCGCTGCCATCGCCTCCAAGGAGGTCGCCGATACTTTCGTTGGAGGAGAAAAGGAGACATTCCGGCACCTGATAACCTTCGGTGGTAACCCCGTAGCTGCCGCTGCCGCTTTAGCGAACCTGGAAATCTTTGAGAAAGAGGACCTCGTCGGCAACGCGGCCCGCATGGGCGAGTATATGAATCAGCAGTTTCAGACCCTCTATGAGCATCCCACCGTGGGCGATATCAGGCACGGTGAGGGCCTCCTCATCGGGATCGAGCTGGTAAAAGACAAAGATACAAGGGAGAGGTTCCCCAAAGAGGCAGAAATAAGCAAGAGGATCACTCGACTAATGCACAAGCATAAAATATTCCTTGTTGCTAAAGATACCATTCGAGTGGCACCGCCGCTATGCATCACCAAAGATGAGGCAGACCACGTAGTAAAGACCGTGGATGCACTTATCGGCGACCTAGAGAAGGAACTGGGCGTAGTGTAGTACCTAGTTGCACTGTTATGAGGACAAAAGAATTGGCGACAGTTGGCACCTCGTCCTTCGACACGCTCTCCGATACGCCCCGATGTATCAGGGCTATCGAGAGTCTCGATGAGCGCAGCATCATGGGACAAGACGAACGGATTTACGTCCTAAAGGCTTAGCGCCTTCTCTCCCACCCTTTCCCGCCCTAGACGTTGCTATATGCTAGGGGACACCCCTAGAACCCCGACAAAGAGGGCTTCGCCCCCTCTGTACTTCCCCAGTTGCTCTATCTGTACTGTGATCACGTCACAATAAATAGTTTATGCCCATAAAACGGATGCATCGATGCCTTGTCCTTTAGGGTGAGGTCGAGTGGCCGTATCGAAAATTGTCGCCTTATTTTCTCCATGACCATAAGCATGGGGCGTCGATGCCCTATCCTGAAGAATAGGATTTTATTAAACGGTCTCTTTAGTCAGTAAGAAACGGTAGAACTGCGAAAAGAGGCCATCTACCACTTATTGAACGCACAACCGGCGGCTCAATAATGGGCGCTGGGCAACCTAGGTCGAGTAGCGGCCAAAATCATGAATGCGCCAACCACAGCCGATATACCCAAGGCCAGCATCCCGTAGCGGTACGTATGCTGGATATCGAAGAGGAGACCCAAAGCAAGAGGCGCAACGATCATACCTATGTTCAGTGGAATACCGTAGATACCGGTTATGCTGGCAAAGGCCTTGCGACCAAAGTAATCGGCCCTCAGAGCATGGAGCACAGGTGTGCGACCTCCAAAACCTATGCCGAACAGGATGGCGAAGAGATACACCTGTGGCAGTGTAGTGGCAAAGGCGAACACGATAACCCCTATCCCCTGGACAACCAGAAAACACCACAATAAGAGGCGCTTGTTCACATAGTCGCCCATCCATCCTCCAATTAGCTGAGCCGGTAAAGAGGCGGCGGTATACATGGTGACCACAGCGCCTGCTACCCCCAGGGACATGCCTATGTCCCTAAGGTGGGGCACACCATGTACTATCACAGCGGCCAGGGACAGGTTCACCGCGGCGTGGGCGACTGCGAGGATCCAGAAGGTACGTGTGCGAAATGCCTGCCCGGCAGTAAAATCGCCGCCCGCCTGAGACTGCCATTGCCTTTTGGGTTCAGAAGATACGGGCACTGCTTCAACTTGTCGTTGCGCCTCCTCTCCTGTAGGCTCTCGCTTGAAGGTGCGACTAAGAAACCATGTAGAAAGAAGCACAGCCACCGCTATGCCAATGCTGACGGTGCTCCAGCCGAAGTGGCTTATGCCCAAGGCCAAAGGCCCGACGAACAGCCCTCCAACACTGGCCCCCCCCATTGTCAAAGCGATGGCCATAGACCTTCTTCTGGTAAACCAGTTGGTTACCGAAGTGACTGCAGGCAAGAAGCTGCCTAGCTCTGCCCCAATGGCTATGGTCAATAAGGCGAGGTAAAAGACGGTGGGGCTGTTGACCAGGGAGAGTATCACATAGCCAAAAGCCATAATCGTGAAACCAATGAGCACCATCATTGCGGGACGCAGTCTGTCTGTAAGATACCCCGCAAGGGGGCCAATGATGCTCGCCCCCACACGAGAGAGAGAAAAAGCTCCGGCCAGTACGGCGCGACTCCAATCGAACTCATCGTCCAAGGCAGATATGAAGGTCCCCGCACCGTGGAAGTACGGCCCGGCCATGAAGGCCATAGTCACACTTCCCGCCAGGACCACCCACCATCCGTAGTAAATAGAACGTATCGCTGAAAACATCACGCTAGGACAATCTACCACAGCCAGGTAGGCAGGACAAACAACCCGTTATGCCTTAAAATGAGCAACGATACGACCACTCGCCACGCTGGCAAGGAGAAGGAGGCCCTATGCAGTGAAGATGAGATGGTGAACTCATTCTACCCGATGGGGGGACAGAGGCGCGGTGGCGCGTGTAGAGAACGAATCGAAGAGCACAGAGAGGGCCGAGGTAGACCTACCGCTGTTACTCCCTTACCCAGACGACCTTGCCAAGGTCGCTGAGTCTCTGAGTAAACAGTAATTATAGGATGAACTAATGCAACCCATTCCACAAAAGCATACTGCAATCTGCCCAAGGTGCAAAAGTCTTCAGGTGAATGTGCCCTGGGACATAGATGGCATGAATGCGCGAAAGCGTTTCAGGCAGGTGATGACGACTCTCTGGGCCAGCTACTTGATTTGGATTCTCATCTGGCTGCTTGTAAAGAATACTCTGATACTGCTTTTACCCTTCCTGATATATACAGTAGTTACCTTCACTATGATTAGCGACCATTTTCTCCACCTAAGAACGTTCCGCTGCGCATCATGCGGTCTCGCCTGGAGAGGGAGACGAGATAGGAGGTAGGTCACGTATTAGGATACAATGATACGGAGTTATGATAACAGACGTGGTAGGAGTAATAATCTGGAGCGTCTACTACGCTTTTACCAAGATACCCTTGGCCTGGAGCCACACTCTAGGTATGGCGACTTTGTGTCCTTTCGGTTGGGTAAAATACGCCTGGGCATTGGCCTGCAAAACTCAGTCACCGGACAGGCAAAAGACCCTCACCGCATCATGATAAACTTGGGAACAAAGGAAATTCATGGCCTAACCCAGCGCCTTATGGTCATCAACAAAATAAACTGATGTTTTCTCTGTGTGAAGTAAACCACGTAAGGAAATTCTACATGGTAAATGCACAAGGTGTTCTCTCCCACCCACCCGCCCAAGAGGTATTTTCTCAGGGGCACATCCCCTGAAACCCCTGTCAGAAAGGGTGTCCCTCTCTGGACTCTCCCAATTTGGCCATCTGTATTTTTGAAATGTCAAGATAAATAGTTTATGACCATAAGTCGCTGGGTGTGAGCTTCTTACGAGAGTTGGAGAAAGAACAATGGGGAAGATGGGTGGCCACCTTTGAGGACCCCCATTGAACCATAATCCAGCTACTTCAGCAGCCGCCGGAACGCCAGGATATGGATTAGGCACGCACCGAGACATAAGGAGGACGCAAATGAAGTTTGGGGTAGTTGTACCGAATTCCTACGAAGGCGTCTATGGCAACGTACCGTTTGCCGAACCAAGAGAGATAGTCAAGTTTGCCCAGATCGCTGAGAGTCTTGGATATGACTCTATTTGGGGTATCGATCTTATTGTGCCCAGTCAAAGCAGAAGAGTGGATCAGGCAGAAGAGAAGCCTCCCATGTGGTATGAACTCCTGATAAGCCTGGCCTACATGGCGGCCGTGACGAATCACATCAAGCTAGCCGCAGGAGTCATAGTTGTGCCCCTTAGAGAGCCAGTGTTATTGGCAAAACAGTTGGCTACTCTGGACCGCTTTAGCGAAGGCCGTTTCGTATTTGGGGTGGGGGTAGGATCGACGCGCCACGAGTTCGAGTCGCTGAGACCCAGAGAAGGAAAGTCCCATCGCGGCGATATGATGGACGAGGCGCTAGAAGCCGTAGCGCTGCTTCTGAGCGGGGAACGAGTGAGCCATAGCGGCACCTATTATGAATTCCATGACGTGTCTCTGCATCCGACTCCTATTCAGGATCCATTTCCCATATATATCTCAGGAAACGCTCTCAAGAACCCGGAGCGAGTAGCCAGACGAGTAGCTAAATGGGGTACGGGCTGGTTGATGTCTGTGGCCACAAACAGCGAGAGCATAAACGAAAGAATCGATAGGCTACGCTCCATGCTGGATGCGGAGGGACGCAGCCTGTCGGAGATAGACTTTGCCGCCGTGACGGTTCAAAGTATCGCCAAAGACCATGAGACAGCGGTGAGCCGCTACCGAAACACCAGAATAGCCCACCGACGCACGGGAGGTCAGGACCTAGAGCAGTTCGCTTCGAGGAACCTGGTAGGTACACCAGACGAGGTTATAGAGAAAGTGCATAAGCTAATAGACGATGGGGCAACCAGTTGCATAGTCACAAATCACGCCATTGACACATTCCAGGAGTTGGAGGAGCAGGTCCAGTGGTTCGCAGAGGAGATAATGCCACACTTCTCCGAAGAATAGCCATTGAGCTGAGCGCTCGAGGTCCCACCTGGCCCATTCCGCAACGCTCCTCAAGCCGGCACATAACCCCACCACCTAGTGAAATAGTCGGATCAATAGGGCCACAGACAATGTTCGGTGATTCTGTGACGAAGCCCGTGTCCTAGAAGGCTAAGGCTATAGAACCAGCCACGGACAAGGCGACTCCCAATATCACACGCATCCCAAAACTCTCTATCCTCCGATTCACCAGGAAGGAAAAGAAGAGGATAAAGAGGGCGGTTGTCCGCTGCAAAGGGGCCGCTATGGTGACTGGAATGACGCCGAGGGCCAAGTACCAGAATATCTGAGCCGAGGTGCCAGAGACGGCGGCCTGAGAAAACCATCTCAAGGCCCTCCTGTCCATGGACAGTATGCCACTCAAACGACCAGGAAGTCCAAAAGAGAGCATCAGAACAGCAAAGGCAGCAACGTAGGATACCAGACCCCCAAGGAGGCTAAGGTTGCTCTCAAGGAGAGCGGCCCGTATCATGATGGGGGTTATGCCCCAGACAGAGGCCGCTAGAAAGCCAAATAGGTAACCCTCTGCCTGGCGAAGCACCATGCCAGAGCCAACCCCTTGCAGACTGACAGTCGAGGTTCCCCCTGCGCCAGAGCTACCAGAAACCGCGCTAGGGGTTGATGGAGTGTCGGAGCTCCGGTCTTGAAGCGATACCTCTCCTTTATGATCGGCTTGATTCTTCCTCTGAAAGATGATAGCCGGACTTACCAGTATCATGACTATTCCAGCGATTATACCTATAGTGATTTCCTCTCCCAGCAAAACGATGGCCAGCACAACGCTAATTACCATTGCCATAGACTGCAACGGAGCCGCGCGGTTGGCCCCAATTGCGTTTATGGCTCGATAGCTGAAGTAGCGGCCGATAATAAAATGCAGTACACCAGCGGAGGCGAACAGCAGGTAATCACGAGGAGAGATGTCCGAGATTTGAAAGACCTGTCCTGCGACTAAGGCTGTTATGAAGAATAGCGGTGTGCCCAGAATGACGGTGACGTAGATGGCTTGTCCTGCGGAACCCGTGAGGGTCCCTCGTCGGATGTTGACGGCGTTTAATCCAAAGCTAGCCGCTGAAAGTATGGCGAAGAGGAACCCGAGCATTTTGCTCCATCCTTAAGCATAGAGGACCGAGGTCTCTACAGTGGACTCACCGACGTGAAACGGTTTATGTAGAGGTGGAGAGAAAACCAAGATAGCTTCAGCTTACCGCTTCTTGCTGCGAATGGCCTCCAGTATCACCTCTGGCTTCATCGGGAGGTTGTAGAGCCTTACTCCAATGGCATGATATATGGCGTCCGCAACGGCGGGGGTTGGGGCCACAATGGGAACCTCTCCTGTTCCGCGCACGCCGTAAGGATGGTCTGGGTTAGCTACCTCTACTATGACAGTATCGATCATGGGGAGGTCAAGGCTTGTGGGCATACGATAGTCCAGAAAGCTGGGGTTCAGCATGACTCCCTTATCGTTGTAGACGTACTCCTCGTTCAGCGCCCAGCCTACACCTTGTGAGACGCCTCCCTGCATCTGACCCTCCACGTAGGAGGGGTGGACGGCCTTGCCTGCGTCCTGAATGATGGTGTAGCGGAGGATTGTGACCTTGCCGGTGTCGGGATCCACCTCAATGTCTACGATGTGAAGGGAGAAGGCACCTGGAAGAACTGAAGGATTCACGTTAGCTTGCCCAGTGATGGGGCCACCTGTGCTATCTAACTGACCAGCCAGCTCCTTGAAGGTGATCCTTAACTCAGGGTCTGCCTTGCTTTTGAAGACTCCGTTCTCGAACTCGATGGAGTCTTCGGCCACGTCCCATATGAGGGCAGCTCTGGACTTCATCTTTCTTATGACGTCTTTGGCCGCCTCCACGGCGGCGAGACCGGTAGCAAAGGTAGTGCGGCTCCCATAAGTGCCGGCGGTGTAGCCTACGGTATCGGTGTCCACCACCTGAGGATGCACATCTCCGTAAGGTATGCCAAGGGTTTCCGCGGCCTGCATCGCTATAGAGGCGCGGGTCCCGCCGATGTCCGGGTTGCCCTCTATGAGGCTGGCGGAGCCATCGGAGTTGACGTTGATAGTGCAGGCAGAGGGGCCGCCCGCATTCTTCCAGAAACCCAGCGCCAGGCCACGTCCACGGTTCTTGCCAACGAGGGGGGTATTCCAATGGTCGTGCTGCTTTGACGATTCCAGGACTTCGATACATCCGATACGAGACCAGACGATGCCATCTCCCCTGCGGTCTCCCTCCTTTGCGGCGTTCATCAGCCGAAATTCAATTGGGTCTAGACCCAGCTTTTCGGCCAGCTCCGAAACCACGGTCTCGGTGGCGAAGGCAGCATGAGGAGCACCAGGCGCCCTGTAGGCGGCGGACTTGGGTTTGTTGACCACCACGTCATAACCCTCGATGACCACATTGTCAATCTGATAAGGAGCAAACACTCCCATGGCGGCGGTGGCGATGGGACCACCGGGAAAAGCGCCTGCCTCGTACACCATATATGCATGGGCGGCCACTATCCTCCCGTCCTTAGTGACTCCCATCCTTGTCCTGAAGTAGGAGCCGGGAGCGGGGCCTGTGCCTTCAAAGATGTCGATGCGATTCAAGGTAATCTTGACAGGGGAGCCGGTCTTCTTGGATAGGATAGCGGCGACAGGCTCGGCGTACGCTGAAATCTTGCCTCCAAAGCCTCCGCCTATCTCGGTTGGAACAACCCGAATCATGGAAACGGGAATATTCAGAATCTTGGCCATGTTGCCTCGGACGTCGAAGGGCCCCTGGGTGCTTAACCAGATAGTCAGCGTGCCATCGTTACGCCAGAGAGCAGTCGTGGAGTGGGTCTCTATATACCCCTGGTGGACGGTCTTGGTATTGAACTCTCTCTCGATGACGATGTCGGCTTGGGCAAAGCCTTTCTCTGTATCGCCCAGGGTGTACTTGAGGATGTTGGCTACGTTGCTGACTTTTCCGGTGTCCTGGTCGAAGAACTTGGTGGTCATGCCCTCATGTAGGATGGGGGCATCCTCTTTCATGGCTTCTGGCGCTGTCAGAACAAAAGGCAAAGGCTCATATTTCACATCTATGAGAGCCAGAGCCTGCTCAGCGATATATTGGTCGCTAGCGGCAACCCCAGCTACGGCGTGGCCCTTGTAATAGACCTTGTTCGTGGCCAGTACGTTCTGGCTGAGGTACTTCAGGCTAGCCGATAATTCACCCACTTCCATCATTTCGTCTGACGTCAAGGGCATATCGGCGCCAATAACAACGGCGCGAACGCCTGGCAGAGCCTCTGCCCTAGAGGTATCGATAGACTTGATGATGGCGTGAGCATGGGGACTGCGTAGGATCGCTCCATGCAGGGTATCCGGCAGCGTGAAGTCGGCGCTATATATGGCGCGCCCTGTTACCTTGTCTACTCCGTCGGGGCGATTGGGGCGCGTCCCAATCACGTTATAGGTCTTGTTTGCAAGAACCGCATTGGCTTCATAGGCCATGGAATCAAACCTCCAAATCACAGCCTAGCGTGACGAAAATAAACCTTAACTGGCATACACAATCATCAACTGGCGTTACTCTTGTAAAGCCCTACCAATGTAACTATATTCCTATGGCAAGTCAATCCCTGAGAGACCAGCAAGGAAGTATACAGAGCACGTTCTCGCCCATCTCACTCGAAGGCAGCAAGTAAGCTCCTTAGACACTCTCACTCCCAGGTCATACATGGGCTTTAACCCCATGCAGCATCACTAGTTCAGTCGATAGCAGGGGAGCCTATGTGTCCGTGGGAGAGCGATAGTATTGTTTCATATCGCTTGCTGTCTTCATGGCCTCTACGCCCTCTTCTGGAGTGAGAAGAGGGGTCAACTTGGAAAAGCCGATATATTTGCCAGTGGATGCAGCTACCATTAGGAAGGCGCTTAACCGATTGTAGCTTGGCGCTTCCACAATGGCCAATGCATCCCATTCTGAACCCAGGGAATAGAAGAACATATGAATCTTGCCTCCAGAGTCCTCCACCACCTTGCTCATGATCTTGGCCCTGTCCTGGGGCTTCTTTATCATGGCATCTATGCTTTCGCTGGTGTACCTAGTTTGGACTAAAAACCACGCCATCTCTAATCTCCTTGTTGCATATTCAGGGGAACTCAGCCAACTGAGTTTAGCACTATCCGTAACCATGAGCAAAGAGGGAACGCAAGGATTCGCCTTGCGCTCCCTCTGCTTGCAGTTCTTACATTACATTGCTTTAAGGCAGCCTACTTATCCAGCCAGAGTTCTCCGAAGCGAGGTATGCCATCCAGGTAGGTATCAAAGTTCCTGACTTCTTTACGCACTCCAAAGAAGGCGTTCCACCACCAGAGATACACCGTGGGGGCATCCTCTGCGACAATGGTCTGTATCTCGTTATATATCCACTTAGCCTCCGCTACGTCATAGACACCATCGGCCTGCTCAATAAGTTGGTCGACCTTGGGGTTGCTGTAGCTCCAGTTGTTCTGGCTCCCGTTGGTGTGGTACAGGAGTCGAAGCAGGATGCCAGGGTCAGGCCTAGCCGACCAGAAGCTGGTCAGAGGGCCATCGTGTTTTCCACCAACGAAGTCGGCGAAATATGTGACATTCTCATAAGGTTGGATGTTCATCGTTATCCCTGCCTCAGCAAGAGAGGCTTGGACCACTTCGCAAGACTGTGAGTCCACTCCGCTGACGCGACACGGAGCGCTAAATTCGAATCCACTGGAATACCCTGCCTCGGCTAGCTTCTCATTGACCTTATCAAAGTTACGGTCATACACGTTTACCATAGAATCAAACCACTGGCCATGAGAAGGCCCAACGATGGACTGAGCAGGTCGACCCCTCCCACCAAATACAGATGTTCCGATAGCCTCTCTATCGACTGCATAAGCAATGGCCTGTCTAAGGGCCTTGTTGTCCCAAGGGGGTACCAGTCGGATAAAGAAGGATGTGGTGCTTACGCCCTCGCGAGCTACAACCACAACATTGGGGTCATCTTCAGCAATCGGCACCATGGGAGCATCTAACCGTTGCACTATATCAGCGTCGCCGGTGCGAACCATGGCAAACTGGATATTCTTGTCTCCTATGATAGACATCTCGACACCATCGAGATATGGTAAACCGCCATCCCAATAATCCTCATAGCGCGAGAAGGGTGAATCTGGTGTCAGGAATCCATTCATCGAGCCTGAAGGGCCCAGCACCGATGGGACGCCTTCCGTACTCTCCCAGACGATCGTCATAAGAGTTGTACTTCTGGACCGCGGTAGGCGAAGCTATCATGCCAGCCTGAAGAGTCAGAGCCGCCAGCAAAGGGCGGAACGGTTTGGACAGATTGAAACGAACAGTAGCGTTGTTAACAACTTCTACACTTTCCAAAGGAGGAGATAGCTCCTTCTTACGAGGAGAGCCCAGGTCAGGGTCAAGATAGCGGTCGTAGTTCCACTTCACCGCTTGGGCATTGAAGTCTGTGCCATCCTGAAACTTAGCGCCCTGCCTCAGATTGAAGGTGATGACTTTGCCATCTGATGAAATCTCCCAGGACTCGGCCAGGTCCGGGGCAACGGTGCCATCAGGGTTCTGCTTAACCAGAAAGCTATATATAGCTGGCATAACCACCCTGGTACCGGTCAATACGGAGAAGGCAGGATCTGGGGCGTCTATTGAGATTGTCAGGGGAAACCTGATGACTCCACCACTCTTGCCCTGAGGCACAGGCGTTGGCTCGTCGCTGCTACAGGCCAGAGATATAATCAGCAGCGAGGCGAGGGCTGCGATAAGTATCCCTAGACCTAAATGTCGACTTCTGCTATCACTCTTTCTCATAAAACTCCTCTTTTTAAGTCCCCTTGCGGTACTCCTCAAATCGTCTTATTATTGCTGAATCAGCTTATTGAACAGTCGGTCCGACGATTCTCCGCAAGCCATTGTTGAAGACGTTTTCCGCACTCCCAAGAATTGGCGCTGCCCAAACTAACGCAAGCCGTAGAGGCATGATGTGGAGTCGCTGAGTGCGACACGATTATTAGCACACGAATGGAAATAAGTCAAGGCTTTGAACTGACCTTCCTGATACGCACCTTTACGCAGGAGTCCAACGCCCCAGAGACCAAATCTACCCTCTCCAACTGATAGGGCAGAAAGCTGTTCAAGTGCACTCCCTGGCCAACTTCACCCTTCTCATCGGGAGACAGTACCCTAGCCACGTTGCCGGGAGCGGAAACAACTAGGGGATGGACATCTCGGGTGACACGGACTTGGATGGCAACTTTGCCTCCATCGGCAGACTCTATCTGAGCCATGTCTCCCGTTTTTAGACCGTAGGCCTCTGCCACCGAGGGGTGTATTCCAGCGTTGAATATCTCCCCCATAGCCCAGGACAACTCCTGGAGGTGAGGGTTCTTTATGGTGCTAGTGCTGAGGGTGAGAAAGCCCACCTTAGGGCTCTGGAGGTATAGCGGAAAGTCGTCGCCCCCCTGTTGGGAAGCCCAGCACGGCCGGAAGTTGACGAGGGGTTCGTAGTCTGATAGGTCTCCCCACTGGATCTCCTCTCTTTCGACGACCTCTTTGATGCTCTCCCCAGCGGTGAGCCAATGCTCCAGATATAAGGGGATACGTCCTTTGTGAAAAACCCGAGGATAGCGGTGTTTGACCTCGCGTTGAACGGGGGCGGGGGCCCACCCATGTTCCTTAAAATAGGCTAGCCCGTGCTCTTCTCCACACCAGGCCCGCATCCACTTGTCAGCGAACTCCTGGTAGGTGTGGCCCTTGCCAGGCTCAAGTCTATGCTCTGGCCCGAACATCAGGATGGTGTTTAGGGCAGCGTAAAAGTCGTCGCCAATGCCAGCGCGCTCGGCCAGTTCCCAGAGAACTGCCAGCCAGTTTCTGGCCTCCCCCATTGGTTGCACCACAGGTTGCTGCAGAGAGAATGTCCATTCCGCATCGTATGGGCTGGGAGAGTGCTGAAAACGGGTATAGGAGTCCCTGGTGAATGGTGCCAGCCTCTCCAGGTAGTGGGCATCTGGCAAGACTATGTCTGCAAATTGACTGGTCTCCTCGTGGTGCTGGACGAAGCTGACCTGGAAGGGTATCTTCTTCAAGATCTCCGCTGTATCACGAGGGTCGCCGGCGGACTTCATAGGATTGCTACGGGAACATATCCATACGTCTATGTTAGGGTCTGCATTGAACCTTTCTGGGTCTCTAAAGGTGAGGCCACCCATGACGCTGGTGCCAATAGTGACAGGGAACATGCCACTTAGACTGGGGTCTTTAGGATCAAACTTCGCCGGTCTAACAGGAATAGAACTTCTCATACTCCAGGGGTTGCTTGCCACCAGAAGGCCGTCCTCACCATCATAGGGCAGACCCCAAGGCCCGGTAGTCTCCGTACCACAGTATGCCCCGGGGACATCTACAGAGCCGACCAGTATATTCAGCATGGCGGCAGCCCAGCCGTTGCGAAGGCCATGTTGATGCTGCCCAAGACCCCTGTACCACACTGCACAGGCGGGACGTAGAGGCAGCTCCACACCATCTATGGAGGTCGTAGCGCCAATGCTCGCAGCGGCGCCGAACTCGCTGGCAATACGCAGTATGGTCTCGGATGGTATCGTGGTCACTTGAGAGGCATATTCCGGAGTGTACTGCTTCAGGTTGTCCTTAAGCAAGGAGAATGCGGTGCGGACCTTCTGCCCGCCTATGACCCATTCGGTTTCTAGGGCTATATCATCAGGCTCGGCGTCGTCGTACGGAACGGGGCCTTCCTTTGAGATGGAGAGCACAAGGGGCTTGCCAGTAACTTCATCGCGAGCGTAATGGCCGTTGGGCTGAATTAAATAGGGCGCATTGGTGTAGCTGCAGAGGAAGTCCTTATCGTACAGCCCAAGCTCATTGACCAACACGTTGGCCATGGCCAGGCAGAGAGCGGTATCTGTGCCGGGGATAATGGGGATCCATTCGTCTGAGCGGCCGCCGGAGCTGGTCTTGCAAGGATCAACCACTATCATCTTTAGCCCTTGCTTGACGCGGGCATCGGCGAGCTCTCTAGCGAAGGCCATGGCGTGGGTTCCCGTACCGGTGCCGAAGCCACCTCCGAAAACGAGCAGAAACTTGCAGTGGGCGAAGTCCGGCTGTTTGTCCGCAGAGCCATTGACCATGTAGGCGACGGGATGAACAGCCCTGCCACAGAAGAGGTTTACGCCATTTGGCACAGCGCTGGCATACCCTCCGCCGCCACAGGCAGTGAGAAAGGCAGCTATAAAGGTATGAGCAGGGGCGTTGTCAAAGCTCATAATGGACACGCCTCGGTTGCGTCCTAGAGTGGTCTTAATCCTTTGGGCTACTGTGTCCAGGGCCTCCTCCCAGGTAATCTCCTCCCAACGGGGGTCTACGTCGATACCCTTTTCCGGATTGGTACGCCTCAGGGGCTTGGTGACTCGCCTTGGGCTATAGAGCCCCACCAAAGCAGCTTTGCCTTTGGCGCACATCCTGCCGTAGTTGGGGGGCGCTTCAGGCAACCCCTCTATAGCAGTGGCCACGCCATCACGAACTAGAACCTGGATGGAGCAGACGTTGTAGCACATGGTGCAGACGGTGGGCACCCACTTCTCATCCTTGGCCGGGCGTGTTGAGTTATGGGCCCCTTGGCCTGGGACTCTGGTTCTCCTTTGGGTTGTTTCTATTGACACATCAGTCACGATGGCCTCCAGCTTACCAAAACTACACCTCAGTCAAGGCTGGCCGACCTTTTTTGTCCCAGGTCGCCCGCTCTTACTTCGACAAGCTCAGTATGAGCGGGGGTTTTTAGTTGCGGAAGTGAGGCATGATGGTATTGGATATTTCACGCATCATACCCCCTTTGTCGTGAATGGTAAATAACACCGTGGAGATATTGGTGACGCCAAGGGTTCCTAACTCGTAGATGCGTTCTCGTATTTCCTCTCGAGTGCCAGTTAGATGAACGAAGTCAACCATCCTTTGGGTAACCATCTGGGAGTGGGGAGAGCCAATACGCTCATGCTGATATTCGTCGTAAGCATAAAAGACACGCCTAAACTCTTCGATCAGCCCATCCAGGTCAGGTATCGCGCCGTCAAGTCGCTCATAGAGTGCTTCGGTATCCTGGGTTTTTCTCTTGAACAGATAGTAGGGGCCTCTCACCCCATAAGAAGCCGCCGCTGGGAAGGCGATTTCCTTGGAGTCGGCCACGTACATCAAAGTCCTGACCCATATGTCAATCTTAGAAGGATCGCGCCCTATCTTTTCCGATCCCCTGTAAATGTGTTCAATGCGCCACTTCACCAGCTCTGGGTGTATCCCAGGGCCGATTATGACTCCATCGGCCAGCTCTCCAGCAAGACGGCAGGACGCCGGACCGATGGCAGCCATGTATATCGGAACGGGACGCCGTACCCACTCCGAGTGCATTTTGGCTCCCTTGTACTCAGCCTCTTCCCCCGTCATGTACTTCTTGATAAACTCCACGACCTCCCTGTATTCCTTCATTGGCCGAGCCTCCATCCCCATGCTCCTGATGGCATTTCCGCCGGAGCCAATACCCAAGAAGACTCGTCCGCCAGACAGCTCATCCACGGTGGCGGTCGCGTTGGCAGTAACCGACGGATGTCGTGTGAATGGAATGGTGACCCCCTGCCCAACCTGGATGCGATAGGTATTAAGGGCTGCAACGGTCATCATGGCGTAGACGTCGCGGGAGAGGTTCTGCTGATCCACAAAGGTAACGTGAGAGAACCCGCTTTCTTCCGCCACCTGCACCTGGTCTACTATCTGCTCAAGGGTCTCGTCCCTACCCATGCCAACGCTGAATTTCATCCGCATAACGTAAACCCCCTTGGTTAAAGGTACTCCTATCTTGTAGGGCTAGCTATTTGGTTCTCACCTAAGTATCCGTTCATGGTTCGACATGCCTGTCCTGAGCAAAGGCGAAGGGCTCACCACCAGCGGAGTTTAGCCTAGTTACGGAAGTGTGGCATAATGGTATTGCCTACCTCACGCATCATACCCTTCTTGTCGATGATGGTAAAGACGGTGGTTGAGATGTTCTTAACTCCTATTTTGCCGAGATCATAAATTCTGTCGCAGATGTCCTCAGTGGGTCCCGTAAGGTGGAAGAAGTCTATTACGCGTTGAGTAGCCAATCTGGCATGGGGCGCATTTACAGCCTCATGCTGATACTCGTCCCAAGCATCGTAAATGCGCTTGAACTCATCGATTATACCCGGCTCGACCTGCTCCATAAGCGCTCCTAGCTGAGCCGCTTGAGGCGTCTTCTTCTGCAGATACCAGTACCTGTTCCTGGCGGCAGATGCGGCGTAGGAGGCCGCCTCCCTGCGCGCCTCTTCCTTTGAATCGGCAATGAATATCTCGGTGCGTATCCAGACGTCTATTTTTGAGGGGTCTTTTCCAGCTTTGAGGGCACCCTTTTCGATTAGCTCCAAACGCCACTTGACGATTTCTGGATGAGCATCCACTATGATGACGCCGTCTCCAATCTCGCCGCCCAACTGACAGGTCAGAACGCCATGAGATGAGGCTATATAGACCGGAACAAGTCGACGCACCCATTCCGAGTGCATTCTTGCGCCTTTGAACTCGGCCTCCTGTCCCGTCATGTATTTCTTAATAAACTCCACCTCTTGGCTGAACTCTCGGAGCGGAGGCTGTGATATGTTCATGCTGCGCAAGGCGTTGCCGCCCATTCCTATGCCCAGAAAAGCGCGACCTCCGGAAAGCTCGTCAACGGTGGCCGTCGCATTGGCGGTAACAGATGGATGCCTTATGAGAGGAACCGTCACGCCATGCCCAATTTGGATACGATGAGTGTTCAAGGCGGCGACGGCCATCATAGAGTAGACGTCGCGGGACAGGTTCTGCTGATCCACAAAGGTCATCTGCTTAAAGCCGCTCACTTCCGCAACTTTGGCGTGGCTAGCCACTTCGTCTATTCTGATGTTCCTTCCCATGCCCACGCTGAAGTCCAGCTTCATACCGATAGCTCCACATATTGGTGTTCCGATGGTACAGAATGAGGGCGCTGCCAGTAGTATCTAGACACGAATTGATTGTCACCTGGCAGCCCTCCCATCAATGTAATGAGCCGTAAATCAGTGATATTATTGCTCCAACCATATCTTCCGAAGTCTGGGGATGCGGTCTTCTTGGAGCACGTAGTTGTGGACTCTGGAGGTCACAGCGAAGAAGTTGAGATTCCACACATTGTAGGCTATCGCTGCGGAATCTGCTGTGCGCTTTATGATCTTCTTGTACAATTCTTTTGCTTTAGCCGTATCATAGGTTGCTGCTGCTCGTTCAATGAGCTCGTCAGTTTCAGGATCGCAGTATCTCTGGTAATTGGCCCAGCCGTCGCACTTCCATATGATCCTCCACCTAACATCGGGGTCGGCCTTGGGTCCCCATCCGGCAAGTATAACTCCAAGCTCTCCGTTGGCTCTTCGAGCAAACCAGTCCGCCCTGGTAATCAGATTGATTTCCAAGTCTATACCAGCCTCGGTCAGCATCGCCTGATATATCTCACACAGCACAATCTGAGTGTCCCTACACCATAAATCCCTATTATCCTTATATCCCTCCGGAAAACCTGACTCAGCCACTTTAGCCTTGGCTTTCTCAAGATTGAAGGGGTACGGACAATATTCCCTGTCTGCTGACCAGCCAACCCCTTCCTGATGACAACCGACCACACCAGCCCCGTTAAAGCCAACTTGTAAAATAGTTTCACGGTCCATGGCGTAGGCGACGGCTTGTCTCATACTCAGCTTATCCCACGGAACTAACTCCGTGTTGAACATAATCGCGTTGTACAGCCCCGACATAATCTGATGGACGACTATTGTAGGCTCCCTTTCGGCTGTGGCGAAGTCGTCCGGACGTATCTCGGTCATGTCGGTCTCGCCAGTCCTGAGCATGGCAAACTTGATATCAGCCGATACTCCCTGCAGCGTGACTTTGTCTAAATACGGGAGTCCCTCCTCCCAGTAGTTGTCGTTACGCTCGAGGACCACCTCTTGATCAGGGAACCACCTGCCTAACTTAAATGCTCCTGTCCCAACTGGGTTCGAACCTAGTTCCCCCTCACGAGTCGCACCAAACTTCTGCGCGGCGGTTGGGGATACGATCATACCGGCCTGGTCAGTGAGAGAACCCAGGATCGGCCTGAAGGGTTTGGACAGTTTGAAGATTACGGTGTACTTATCTGTTACTTCCACCAACGAAACTGCGGCCAGCAGCCCCCGCTGGCCAGACCCTATGTCAGGATCCATAATCCTATCGATATTCCATTTGACTGCCTGGGCGTCTAGCTCAGTGCCATCTTGGAACTTGACCCCCTGGTTCAAATCGAAAGTGATAGTTTTGCCGTCTGCTGAGAAATCCCAGGATTTGGCCAGGCCAGGCTGAATCTCGAACCCGGGGCCCACTTGGACTATATTGTTGTAGAGACCAATTAGCATGTGTAACTCATCATATGTATTACTGAAGGCAGGGTCCAGGTTTCTGACTGCCGCCTGCATGAATATAGTCCCGAGGAACTTTAAGTTGCCTCCATATCTAGCTTTCCCAGACTCAACTGGTGTAGCCGTAGGAAGAACCCTGGTAGCCGTTGGTTTGGCGGGAATCGGTGTCGGGGCCCCAGGGATTAGCGCAGCGGTCGGCTGAGGAGCGCCAGCTGGAGCCACAGGTTGGGCAGGTTGAGCAGGTGGAACAGGCGTTGCTGTCGGTTCAGCAGATGCACACGCCAAACCTGCCACAAGCACTACACCAACTAATCCAAACAATATTTTGGACCTAATACCTAACCTCTTATTCATAATCTCGCTCCTTTCTAGGGTGATATCTCGTCACAAAGGCTTCTCCCACACCTTCTCCTCCGTCAGTTTCATGAACCCGGGTTTTGTAGCGCCCACCCCTGAGCCCCTACAAACCAGGGGCGGGCACCTAAGGAGGAGGATGGGAACGTTCTGTCTAGAATAACTTGCAACGCTAACCTTTATCGCTGTTACAAATACAGTTAGCCCTCAATTGCCTTGAAATCAGTGCTCTAGAGCAGTTTGGATCTAAGCCTGAGATGATATAGGAAGGCTATCAATGGAAAGAGGGCACCATGCAGCAGGGCCCATGATAACTTACCTTTCTACAAAAAACGCCTTTGAGCGGGATGGTCCGTACAGCGTTGAGAGGTGATCCCTTATATCTACTGATAGGTCAGACGCCTCTTATATACACTATTCTGGAACCAATGTCAATGTCTATGAATATTTGCGAATCGTGAGTCGCTTCACAGACGCCTCTTCTAGTTTCTTGCTGAGGTGTGATGTCGGTTACGGAAATCGCAATACACGCTTTGTGTCTATCTACTCCCCACACTGAAGTCCATCCGCATGTCTTAACCCTTTCCTAATTCCTACACACGTTTGTTGTTACCGACCTGTTCTTAGTGCTATTACTTCGACCCCGATAAATCGAGGGTCCCGATGAATCGAGGACAGGCAGGCAAGGCCCGGTATGAGCGGAGTTTAGCCTAGTTACGGAAGTGTGGCATAATGGTGTCGCCTACTTCACGCATCATACCCTTCTTGTCGATAACAGTGAAGACCGTGGTGGAGATGTTGGTGATGCCAATCTCTCCCAGCTGGCTTATCCGCTCGCCTATCTCTTCAGGCGGGCCAACAAGGTGGAAGAAATCGATGATACGCTGTGTGACAAACTTAGCATGAGGAGCGTCGGTAGACTCGTGGTAATCCTCGTTCCAGTTTTCGTTGACCTTCTTGAACTCGTCAATGAGGCCTGGCTGAGCGCGCTCGATGATCTCGCCAAGCTCCTGTATACCTGGGGTTCTCCTTTGCAAGTACCAGTACCGATTAGCGGCGGCGGTGGCAGCGTAGGAGGCTACCTCTCTACGGGCAGCTTCTTTGGTGGGAGCCACGTATATGAGAGTACGCGCCCAGTAATCCAATTTGGATGGGTCTCGCCCGGCTTGGATAGCGCCCTGCTCCACGTAGCTTTTCTGCCACTTGATGAACTCCACGTTGGAGCCAAGAAAGATTGCGCCGTCGGCTATTTCGCCTGCAAGCCGCAATGAGCGTGGGCCAGAGGCAGCCATGTACACGGGGACAGGACAGCGCACCCACTCGGAGTGCATCTTAGCACCATTGTGCTCGGCTTCTTCGCCGGTCATATACTTCTTTATGAACAGGACGGCGTCTCGGTACTCCTCTATGCTTCGGGGCCTGACTCCCATGCTACGCAGGGCGTTGCCGCCAGCTCCAATACCCAAAAAAACGCGCCCTCCCGACAGCTCATCCACGGTGGCGGTTGCGTTGGCGATTACTGAGGGATGATAGGTGTAAGGCTGGGTGACACCCTGACCAATGAGGATTCGGTGGGTGTTCAGGACGGCTATGGTCATCATGGCGTACACATCTCGAGAAATGTTCTGCTGATCCACAAAGGTCATCTGTTTAAAGCCGCTCTCCTCGGCCACCCTGGCGTGACTAGCCACCTCGTCTATCCTCAGGTTTCTGCCCATGCCGACACTGAAGTCCAGTCTCATGTCTAACCCTCTCTATTTGTAGATGTAGCTCCGTTTGTTGTTACCGACCTGTTCCTAGTCGCTCTTACTTCGACAAGCTCAGTATGAGCGGAGTTTTGCCTAGTTGCGGAAGTGAGGCATAATCCTGTCGCCTATTTCTCGCATCATGCCCTTCTTGTCGATGACAGTAAAAACCGTGGCGGAGATGGTCTTAACTCCCAAGCGCCCAATCTGGTCTATTCTTTCACATATATCATCTGGTGTGCCCGTAAGATGGAAGAAGTCGATGACTCTTTGGGTCACTACCTTGGCGTGAGCAGCATCGGTCTTTTCGTGCTCATGCTCGTTCCATGCCTGGTATACACGCTTGAATTCGTCAATGATCCCTGGTTCAGCATGTTCGATCCGCTCACCGATTTCCGCGACCTCGGGTCGATTCCCTTGTAAATACCAGTACCAGTGCTGGGCGGCGGAACCTGCGTAGGAAGCGCACTCCCTACGGGCCTCCTCCTTGGACTCCGCAACATAGACCAGGGTGCGGAGCCACGTGTCTATTGTGGAGGGGTCCCTGCCGGCTTTTTGCGCGCCCTTTTCTATCTGCTCCAGGCTCCACCTAATGAGTGCTGGGTGAGCGCCCAGGAAAATGACTCCATCTGCCAGCTCGCCGGCAAGCTGTAGAGAGCGCGCCCCAGCCGATGCCATGTATATCGGAACGGCCCTCCTAACCCATTCCGAGTGCATCTTAGCACCCTGGTACTCGGCTTCTTCACCGGACATATACTTTTTTATGAACTCCACTGATTCTCGGAAGGCTTTCATAGTTCCCATTTTTTGGCCCATGCTACGCAGGGCGTTGCCACCAGCGCCGATACCCAGGAAGGCTCGGCCTCCCGACAACTCATCCACGGTGGCCGTAGCGTTGGCGATTACGGAGGGGTGATAGGTGTAAGGCTGGGTGACTCCTTGGCCAATAAGAATACGATGGGTGTTCAGCGCCGCTATAGTCATCATGGCGTAGACATCTCGGGAGAGGTTCTGCTGATCCACGAAGGTCATCTGCTTGAATCCACTCTCCTCAGCCACCCTGGCGTGACCAGCCACTTCGTCTATCCTCAGGTTTCTGCCCATGCCCACACTGAAGTCCAGCTTCATCTATGTCTCCTTAACCCACATCGTATCGGATATTTCTCAACAAAGCTAAGGGTGATTATTCGGCAATCTTCCCGAAGTTGTCCTCGTACCGAAGCCAATACTCGGAGATAGTGTAACTGTATTCCTGGGTGCCGTAGGTCTCAACGGCATAGGCCGCGCACACAGCGCCCATCTGAGCGCATGTCTTCAGGTCCTTACCGCCCAATAAGCCTTTGATCAGGCCAGCCCTATAAGCATCCCCTGCACCAGTGGGATCAACCACCTCTTTTGGGGTCGCAGCAGGCACCGATATATCGCCGTCTTTGGTAGATATAACGGAGCCGTGCTCGCCTTTAGTGGTGATGACGGCATCAGTCAAATCCAGGAGGGTAGCGATGGCAGGTTTGGTCTTCCGCAGGATCATCTCGATTTCATAGTCGTTGGCGATAAGCAACTTAGCCCCCCTGATGCCGCTGAGAATGTCCTCAGAACCTAGCACCGGAATCTGCTGTCCGGGGTCGAAGATGTAGGAGATTCCCTTTTCTCTACACAAGCGGGCATAGCCTACCATGTCCTGGGTATTGCCAGGAGAGATGATGGCAATGGCCTCTTTTGGGTCTACGCCGTTGAAGTCGAAGCCTGTTGATTGCTTCATGGCGCCGGGATTGAAGACTGTGATCTGATTGTCTGCCTGGTCGGTGGTAATGTAGGCACCTGCGGTGAACTCTTCTTCGATTATGCATATGCTCTCGGTGGAGATGCTGTTCTTCTCCAACCACTTGAAATACCTATCATAGTCCTGGCCGATGGTAGCCAGAATCAGAGGTTTTTCTCCTAGAAGGGACAGCGCATAGGCTATGTTTCCCGCCGTGCCTCCAAACTTCTCCACCATGCCATTGACGGCAAAGGAGATGTTGATTACGTTTGCCTTCTCCGCCACTATGTGGTCGGCGAAGTTTCCTGGAAAGTCCATGATGCGGTCGTAGGCTAGGGAGCCCGAGACGAGAATTTTCATATGCTCCTTCCCACAACTTAGAAGTCTAACTGAAGCTCAACTCTTATGAGCGCAACGTCTGTGACCGTTCCAACTATATGCCAGGCCCCATTGTGTGTCAACGAAATTATGTGGATGCCTATTTCTAACCGTCTAGCCTGATTTGGCGCAACGTAACCAGAAGTTTTAGGGCGTCTAGTGGATGTAACGCTATATAAAGAGCGGCCATTACAAAAGATTTATCTACTATCCCAAGCGATGTTGGACGGCGAGTTGATTTACCAAGCCAATGATGGTATTTATATAAGCACCTGAAATCTGATGTGTATCTAACGATGCGGTGGAGGCGATGCGTGGCAAAGCCGTTCGAGCACATCGGGTAAGAAAAACAACAGATGACAGGAGGTGTCAATATGGCCACTAAGAGAGGCCCAGGAATAGATCTAGGATCGGAGAAGGTCAATGAGATGAGCCGGAGTTTCTGGAACTCCGCCATCCTGCGTGCAGCTATAAAGTTGGATATCTTCTCGCTTCTTGGAGACAGCAGTTTAACATACGAAGAGGTATCCGATCGGATAGAGGGAAACCCAAGGTTTGTACAGGCGTTTCTGGAGGCCTGCGTCGCCCTGGGGCTCCTGGAGAGTGAAGACGACAGATATACAAGCTCTCCAAGGGCATCAAAGTTCCTTGTACCGGGAAACCAAGAGTATGTGGGTGACCTGGTGCTGCACATAACGAACCACTGGGAGTCGTGGGGCAAGCTGGATGAGCTGGTCAAGAGTGGTGAGACAGCCCTCCCTTTCGAGACGGGGTACGTAGACTCTCATACTTACTGGACTAACTATATTATGGGTCAGCACAACCGGGCCGCCGCCGGGCAAGCCTACTATTTGGTTGAAAGCGTAGACCTGAGAGGCAGGCGCAAGATGCTAGACATGGGAGGAGGAGCGGCAAGCTACAGCATTGCCCTCTGCGGTGCCAATCCTCAGCTCCATTCGGTGGTGGTTGACCAGAAAGAGCCTCTAGAAATAGCTAGACCACTGGTGGAAGAACACAACCTGCAAGACCAGATAGAGCTATTACAAGCCGACATATTCGAGGACAACTTAGTGTCTGGATACGATGTGGTCCTTATCTCCGGAGTAGTCCTCATCAAATCGGAAGAGGACTGCCGACGGCTGTTCAAGAGGGCCTATGGTGTCCTTGAACCCGGCGGGCTGGTCATAGTCCAGGACTTCATGCGCGTCGATGACAGCCCGTCCAGGGCCTTTATGGATACCCTGATGGACCTTTACGTGCTGATAGCCTTTGACCCCGAGGCGGGAGACCGATCAGGGGAAGAGGTCGCATCCTGGCTCTTAGACGCCGGTTTCAGCGATACCAAGATGATCGCGTTGCCTACTCACTTAGAGCTAGTTACGGCGGAGAAGCCTAGATAGGCCAAAGTTGTAAAATAGTGAACATCTGCTTTTATGAGGAAAAGTGACATGAACATCCCTGAACACTCAGAAAGACTCTCCTGGGTGCATGCCTCAGACGACCTAGGGGAGTTGGCGAAGCGCTACGATAATTGGGCTGAAGAGTACGATAGGGACTCCGCCAAGTCTGGGTCCAAGATGATCCCAATAGGCGCTGCCCTGACCTGTCGATACGTCCAGCCGAAGGACGGCCTCATCCTGGACGCAGGCGCCGGCACTGGCAAGCTAGGCGAACTATTGTGGCCCCTGGGCTACAAGGACATCGTCGGCATAGACATCTCAGAGGGCATGCTTAAGGCAGCCCAGAAAAAAGGCGTGTACAAAGAGGTGCGCCAGATGGCCATCGGAGAGCGTATGGACTTCCCAGACGACCACTTCGCCTCCTTCAACGTGACAACCGTGCTTAGGACGGTGCACATGCCCACAAGCTCTCTGGATGAGCTAATCAGGATCACGAGACCCGGTGGATACGGCATCTTCAGCATAGAAGAAGAGGTAAATACCACCACCGATGCCTATGGCAGAATGGTAGATGCCTTCGCCACATCTGCTTTCAGACAAAAGATGGATGAGCTAGAAAAGCAGGGCGCGTGGAGACAGGTGGAGGTCACCGACTTCTTCCAGGCCATGCCTTACCTGGACCCCAACATCACCAGGCGGTTCTTCGTCTACAAAATCAGGTAAAGCGCCCCCTATGCGAGTCGCGAGAGAGAAAACCCTCTAGCTGCTGAATCGAGATATTACCTTATCTCCTATCTCTCGCACCATACCCTCCTTGTCGAAGATGGTATAAGTCACCGTAGCGAAGGTCTTTATGCCTAGCTCTCCTATGTTATCAAGCTTTTCGGCAATGTCGTCAGGTGCGCCTACCATTTGCTGGATATCTATGATTTCTTGGCTAACGGCTCGGGCCGCTGGGGTGTCCACCTTCTCGTGCTGGTCCGGTTCCCAGACGTCAAACACCCGTTTGCACTCGTCTATGTGACCTGGGTGTGCCTTCTCTAGGCGCTGGCGCAGGTCTTCCACCTCCGGGCCTTTTTGTTTAAGTAGCCGTGTTAGGACCTTGGCACCGTTTACTGCATATCCTGACACCTCGCGGCGGGCTCTTCCGAGGGAATCAGTAACATACATCATCCCTCTTGCCCAAATGTCGACCTCAGAAGGATCGCGTCCCGCCCTTTCTGCGCCTCGCTCCACCTGCTCCTTCTGCCACTTGAGGAGGACGGGGTCCGCGTTGCTAGTCAGCATTATTCCGTCGGCAATCTCACCGGCAAGCTGGCAGAGCTTCGGTCCCGTCCCACCAAGATACACCCGCAGGGGCCTACGGGACCACTCCGACTGCCACTTCAACCCCTGGAACTCCACCTCCTCGCCGGCGCTGAACTTCTTGATAAATAGTACGGCGTTGCGAAGCTCTTGAAAGGGTCGTACCCCCGTCACCTTTGCCCCAACGTGCCCAGTACCAATCCCCACAAAGGCCCTTCCTCCCGATAACTCGTTAAGGCATGCCGTGGCGTTGGCCGTTACCGAGGGATGGTAGGTGTAGTGGTCCGTTACCCCATGAGCAACGTGTATCCTCTCCGTGTTCGTTATCGCAAGAGTCATGCAGACCAGAGCGTCGGGCGATATATGTGGCTGGTCGACGAAGGTGACGTAGCTGAAGCCGCTTTCTTCCGCCGCCCAGGCCAGCCCTGGTATCTGGGAAATATTTTCGTTGCGCCCCATGCCCACCGCAAATTTCATCTTCATGTGCTACTCCTCTCTGGTCCATTGACCCACATATGCAACAATGTGATGCCAATAATATTGCAACCCGACGCCGCTTACAAGGTACATACTAGATCAATATCAATCCACTCTAACATCAGAAGTAGACTAGCCATGCTTTACGTAAATCTCTATTTGACAACAAGATATTATGCATGTAATATATTAGTACATCGACTAAGGAGGTGTCACATGAAGGCAGGGAAACTCCGATTTGACCTTATTTCTGACGAGAAGAATATTGGAAACCCCGAGCTCGGTGGATGGCGTCCTATTACTTTGTCGATGTTAGGCGCCAATCAGTTTGACGATATCAAGGTTGCAGGGTCATTTGCTTTAGGTTCGTTGGAGTCTTTGCAGTTACTTGCGTTTGGGCTCAACCATTTCAAACTTCGACGGTCAATAGAAATTCTTACCAGGAGGTTATCTCAAAATTTAGCGGCTTAGATAAACAAGTTGAAAACTGCATTTGGGAGGTGGTCAAGAATAAATTGTAATAACAAACTATAAAGTGCTTAGCCATTTAGATTATCAAAAAGTTCAGGATGTAAAAGAATGACAACTCTAAGCCAGCAGCTAGCCGATAGATTACAAAACGTATCTTACGTAATGGAAGTTCCTGCCTTTAAAGGCCAAATGGGCGGAGTAGATTACTTCGTGATAACCTTACCCTTTTCAGTCGCTAAGCGATATCTAACCATGACAGACAACAACTTACCAGCCAAAGAGCGTGAGAATAGGAAACCAAAGACGTCTCGCTATGCAGAGATCGCTAGTTATATCATTAAGAATCCTGATGACTACAGGTTCAGTGCCTTGACTTGTACTTACGGCAAGAATGGCACAGACCGCCCACTCGATTGGAAACCTATCGGAGACAGTGGAGATAGTGCACGGATTGGGATATTAGAACTAGATCAAAGGGACCCGCTTATCATAGTTGATGGTCAGCACAGGTTTGCTGCTATCTTAAGAGCTTTTGAGGAGGACCCAGGCCTTGCTGATGAAACAATGACCATAGTGTTGTTCCCTTACATAAGTCTAAAACATAGCCAGCAACTGTTCTCTGACCTAAACAGGACCGCTAAAAAGACTACAAAAAGCCTTGATATTCTGTTTGATCATAGAGATGCATATAACAGAGTAGTCCAACAGGTCGTCGAAAAAGTGTCTGTATTTAAAGATAGAGTAAACCTAGAAGATGCATCTGTTCCCATCAACTCTAACCAAATGTTCACCTTGGCAGGTGTTTATCAGGCTTCAAAACCTATCATACAAGCTGCTCCAGTTGCTGGATTACTAGTGGATGAGCTTGCTAAACAAGATGATTCGGGTGAGTATAAGGATAATGAAAGCCTGTATGTTGACTTTCTCGCAGAAGTCTGGGAGTTTATCGCAAGTTTATTCCCTGAGTGGGGTCAGGTTGAGGAAGGTGAGTTAGACATTAGGGCAGTACGTTCTAAGTTTCTACACTGGCATTCTGGTGTTGTTTCGACAGTGGGGGACTTTGTGGCGCTGTCTATGCGTGAGAAGGGCAAAGACTGGCAAGATGTGGTTCGTACTGCAATTCTGCATCCAACTAATTACGAGTGGAAGCGCGATGCACGGTCATGGCAAGGTATCATAACCTCAGGGACTCAAGTGCTGCCTAGAAGCCTAGTTCGGCCAGTTCTAAAAGCTCATCTTAAGCAATTAGCGGGGCTTCCCCTCACAGCGGGAGACCAAAGGGTGCTACAGGATAGTGAAGAGTTGAAGAAGAAGCTTGGTGTATAGGGTAGTCTTGGCAACCGAAACGGGAGGATGTTACACATCCTCCCGTTTAATTTGATCTTAATGTCGTTCCTGAGTTCATGTGGTGATTACGAATCTACTGCCTGAAACCCCCACCCTTGCCCCCTACCCCCCCTAACCGTTAGACTGGTAGGACTATGTCAGAACATCTGTTGCCCAGAGACGCGCTGAGGGGCCTCCGCCCTAAGGTGCTTCGACCTCCCAAGGACGGCTTTCATCCGGCCATAGCACGCTGGTTCGGGGAGCACTTCGATGCGCCTTCACCGCCTCAAGTACAGGGCTGGCCAGCCATACGCTCGGGGCAGGACACGCTGATCGCGGCCCCCACTGGCTCCGGCAAGACGTTGGCCGCCTTTCTCTGGTGTCTGGACTCCCTCTTGCGACAGGGCATAGACGGAACTTTGACAGACCAGACTCAAGTGGTCTACGTATCCCCTCTTAAAGCCCTGAGCAACGACGTACAGAAGAATCTGAATCAGCCTTTAGAAGAGATCAGAGCCGTACTTAATGAGATGAGTTTGGACAGTCCAGAGGTACGAGTGCTGGTGCGAACCGGCGACACTCCGTCTTCTCAGAGGCAAGCCATGACTCGCAAGCCTCCCCACATCCTGGTGATCACCCCAGAGTCATTGTACATCCTGCTGACGTCAGAAAAGGGCCGGGGAATGCTGAAGACTACAAAGACGGTCATCGTTGATGAAATACATTCGGTGGCGGGCAGCAAACGAGGGTCCCATCTAGCTTTGACGTTAGAGCGGCTTGAGGCGTTGACCAAGGAAAGGCCCTCCTCCGCGGACCGTAGCTTCGGCGGGCGAAGGCCTCAGCGAATCGGACTATCGGCCACCCAGAAGCCCATCGATGAGATAGCCCGATTCCTGGTGGGGGCAGATCGAAAGGATGATTCAGGGAACACCAGCTGCGTGATTATAGATGAAGGCTACAAACGTGAGATGGACCTGGCAGTGGAACTCCCTGGTACGCCCTTATCGGCGGTGTGCTCCAATGAGACGTGGGAAGAGATCTACGACCGTCTGGCCGAGCTTATATCCGAAAAGCGTACTACCCTAGTCTTCGTGAATACACGACGGCTAGCAGAGCGAGTGGCCTTTCACCTAGGAAAGCGCTTGGGGGAGGACGACATCGCAGCCCACCACGGGAGCCTGTCCAAGGAACGTCGATTGAAGGCAGAAGAGCGGCTCAAGGGGGGAGAGTTGAAAGCACTGGTTGCAACGGCCTCCCTAGAGCTCGGTATAGATATTGGCGCTGTCGATCTGGTATGTCAGCTAGCGTCTACCCGCTCCATCACCACTTTGCTGCAACGTGTGGGTCGTTCCGGCCACACCCTAGGTGCCACTCCCAAAGGCCGCCTCTTTCCCCTCACTCGCGATGACCTGGTCGAGTGCGCCGCTTTGCTATACAGGGTCAAACACAAGGAGCTAGACCGCATTATTATGCCTGAAAAGCCCTTGGATATCCTGGCGCAGCAAATAGTAGCAGCCACGGCGATAGAGAAGTGGGACGAGGATAGCTTATTCCAGATGTGCCGTCGTGCTTATCCCTACCGCGATCTGACTCGAGAAGAGTTCGATGAAGTCTGCCAGATGTTAACGGACGGGTTTTCGACTAAGAACGGTCGCAGAGCCGCTTACTTACACTACGATGCGGTGGGTAAGCAGTACAGAGGCAGCAAAGGTGCCAAGCTGGCGGCAGTGACCTCAGGTGGAGCAATACCAGATACCGCCGACTACGATGTGGTCTTGGAGCCTCAAAACGTGATAGTGGGCAACGTCAACGAAGACTTCGCCGTAGAGAGTATACCTGGGAACATATTCCAACTGGGCAGCACGTCTTGGAAGATATTGAAGATAGAGCAAGGCAAGGTGCGGGTGGAAGATGCCCACGGCCAGCCGCCGACGATACCCTTTTGGCTGGGAGAGGCTCCCCCTCGCACCGACGAGCTATCGTCAGCGGTGTCGTGGCTAAGAAATGAAATAGAGGGGCGACTAGATGACTTGCCAAAGGCCATCGAGTGGGTTTGCCAGGAGGCAGGAATAGATAAGGCGGCGGCAGAGCAGCTGGTTGAATACATCGCTGGCGGCAAGCAGGCTCTGGGGGTCGTCCCAACCCAACACACTGTAGTTTTAGAGCGATTCTTCGATGAAAGCGGCGGGATGCAACTGGTGGTCCATTCGCCCTTTGGAAGCAGGATAAACAAGGCCTGGGGACTGGCGCTACGCAAGAAGTTTTGCCGCACCTTCAACTTCGAGCTTCAGGCCGCAGCCACCGACGACGCCATCGTACTTTCCCTGGGAATGCAGCACAGCTTTCCTTTAGAGGACGTATTTCGCTACCTGAACCCCAATACCGCAAAGGATGTGCTGGTACAAGCCATGCTGCCGGCTCCCATGTTCCAAACCAGGTGGAGGTGGAACGCCAGCCGCGCTCTAGCTGTCCTCCGTCAACTAGGTGGCAGAAGGGTGCCTATGCCTCTTCAAAGGATGAGGGCAGAAGACCTGTTGGCATCGGCCTTCCCGACGGTGTTGGCGTGCCCAGAAAACGTAGTAGGGGACTTAGAAGTCCCAGACCACCCGCTGGTGAGAGAGACGGTAGGCGACTGTCTCAATGAGGCCATGGATGTGGATGGGTTCCTCAAGCTGATCAGCGACATGACAGAAGGTAAGCTGAATTTGGTGGCTAGGGATACTACAGAACCGTCGCCATTTGCCCATGAAATCTTGACGGCCAGGCCTTACGCCTTTTTAGACAATGCCCCGCTGGAAGAGCGAAGAACTCAAGCTGTTCACATGCGCCGTACCTTGGACGCAGATACACTGAAGGCCGTGGGGCAACTAGACTCAGAAGCAATCCTCAGGGTCAAGGAGCAGGCGTGGCCTTATGTGGAAAACGTAGATGAGCTACACGACGCCTTGATGTTGACAGGATACCTTACTGAGGAGGAAGGCGTACCCTGGCAAGACTACTTCGCTAAACTGATTGAGGTGAAACGAGCTACACGACTGACACTAGAAGATAAACAGGCTTTATGGATAGCCTGTGAGAAGTTACCGATGCTGAAGGCCATCCATCCCGATGCATCACCAACACCGCCTGTTGAGATTCCAAAGAAAGTCCAAAGGGAGTGGAGCCGCGAGGATGCGCTGCGAGAGACCCTGAGAGGCCGGCTGGAAGCGTTGGGACCTGTGACCGTCTCTAGCCTTGTAGAATCGCTAGGAGTTAGCCAGCGTGACGCGATGACTGGACTCATTGCCCTTGAGGCAGAGGGCTTTGTTCTCCGCGGACAGTTCACCCCAGGAGAATCGGAGACGGAATGGTGTGACCGCCGTCTGCTAGCCCGAATTCACCGCTACACTCTGGACAAGCTTCGGCAAGAGATAGAGCCAGTGTCGGCGGCGGACTTCATTCGTTTCCTGATGGCATGGCACCATATTGATCCAGAGCATCGCCTGGATGGACCAATGGGTTTGGTGGCCGTCCTCGAGCTGTTGGAGGGCTTTGAGATACCTCTGGGAGCCTGGGAGGAGCATATATTGCCGTCGCGCATCACCTACTACCGTCCTGACTGGCTAGACCAGCTGTGTCTTTCGGGAGAGGTGGCCTGGGGCCGCCTGTATCCGCCAACTAATGGAGACGGCCGTAGAGGTGGAGCGACGCGCTCGTCGCCTATATCCCTCGTCTTTCGAGAGAACCTTAGCAACTATCTGTCCCTTGGGCCCCAGGTCAATGCAACCGACATTAGGGGAGTAGCACAAGAGGTCTTGGAGTGCCTAAAGCAGAAGGGCGCTTGCTTCTTCCAAGAGATAGTGCAATATGCCAGACAACTCCCGACGGAGATAGAGGAAGGTTTACGAGAGCTGGTGGCTACAGGCCTGGTGACCAGCGACGGGTTCACCGGCCTGCGGGCATTGATCTCCCCAGCGAAGCACAGATACTCACACCATAGACGGGGTCGAAGGGAGGCTGGTCAACGCATGGCACTGTCCCAGAAAATGGCCTCTGGCCGATGGTCGCTCCTACAGAGGACGCCTGCCGATGATTCCGACGACCAGGAGCGCACGGAACTGATAGCCAGACAGCTGCTGCGTAGATACGGGGTAGTGTTCCATCGCCTGCTTCTAAGGGAAAGCAGCCCGCCACCCTGGCGAGATCTGCTCAAGGTATACCGCAGACTGGAAGCCAGGGGTGAGATACGCGGAGGGCGGTTCGTCTCAGGGTTCACAGGAGAGCAGTACGCGCTTCCAGAAGCGGTTGAGGGGCTGAGGGCTATGCGTCGTAAGAAGATGAACGGCAGTGTATTAGCAATCAACGGCGCCGATCCGCTTAATCTGGTAGGAATTGTTACTCCTGGCCAGAAGGTGCCATCTTTGCCTTCCAATAAAGTCCTCTACCGTGACGGCGTGCCAATAGCTATGCAGCTAGGAGACCAGGTCTCTCAACTGCAGCCAGGTGATGACGATTCAAGGGTGGCTGTTGAAGCAGCGTTTCCAAAGTAAAAGCATAGATGCTATTCGACGAGCCTTGCCTGGCGGGCTGCCCTACGTTTCTGAGCTCGCCGGCTTCGCCCTTGAGAAGGGGGTTTCTGGGCACCCATAAGGGGTATGTTAGAAACCAGCATTATTGAGCTACCGCTGCGTTTGATCTCAAACTCTATAGACTCCTTGTCGATAGCCACATACTTGGATATAACCTCTACGAGGTCGTTTTTCATGGCCTCAAGGGTCTTGGCGGGGAGGGAGGAACGATCTTGCACCAGGACAAACTTAAGGCGCTCCCTAGCCGACGTGCTGCTGGAGGGTATGCCTCTGATGCGACGAATTGCCCTACCTATGAGGTCTAATATCTGATCAAGCATTGGCTTCTACCCCCCACATTAGTCCGACCCGCCTTCTAAGCTTCCTTAAGAAGCCGTCTGGCGCCGTGAGATTAGGGAAGGGCACCTCCTCTCCATCTAAACGCGCCGCAATTCTCCGGTAAGCCTGGCCAGACTTAAGTTTGGAATCGTGGGCTGCTGGAACTCCTCGATTGCTGGATATTATGATGGCATCGTCTTCTGGCACTATGCCAATCAATGGCACCGAGAGAAGGGAAAGAATATCCTCCGTAGACATCATGTCCAGATGTCTAATCATCTCCGGCCTGACGCGGTTCAGGATCAACTCCGGAGTGGGAAGCCCCGTCGCTTCAACCAGCCCGATAACCCTGTCAGCATCCCGCACGGCAGATATCTCAGGAGTGGCCACCAAGATAGCATTATCGGCGGGGGCCAGGGCGTTTCGAAATCCCTGCTCTATTCCCGCTGGGGAATCGATCAGTATATACTCGAACTCCGACTTTAGGCCCTCGCAAAGGTCATACATTTGCTGTCCCGTGATGGCGTTCTTGTCTCGGGTCTGGGCCGCCGGGATTAGGTACAGGTTACTGGTGATCTTGTCCCTGATCATGGCCTGTTGTACCCGGCACACGCCCTCAATGGCTTGAACGAGGTCGTAGACGACCCTGTTTTCCAGGCCCATCACCACGTCCAGGTTCCTCAAGCCTATATCAGCGTCTATCACCAACACCCTATTGCCTCGGAGGGCCAAGGAGACACCGAGGTTGGCGGCAGTGGTGGTCTTTCCAACACCGCCTTTCCCAGAGGTTATGACATAAACCTTGCCTCTTTCATTCTTATCCATACACTACTCCTATCACTTCCACAATGATCTTGGGGCGAAGGGCTCTACTTTGATAACGCCGTCCCTCACAACGGCCATTTCAGGTGTCCAAGTAGAGCGGTTTCTGCTCCTCACCGGAGGGTCCATCCTGATATAGTGCCCTATCCTCAACTGAGGAGCCTCAAAATTCAAAGATACAATCACCGACTCGGTAGAGCCGTTGGCCCCAGCATGGGCCATGCCAGCTAACCTGCCAAAAATAAGCACGTCTTTGGTAGCGCTAATTTCCGCTCCAGGGTTAACGTCTCCTACAATGACCAGGTTCCCAGCGTTGTGAATAGTGGTGCCAGAACGGCAGGTGCCTTTTATCATGAGGGTCTCCTGCCACTGAGAAGCTACAGTCTCCCCCTTTGCCGCTGGCTCCTTTGCAGGCTTTGTCCGAGTATCTGGTTTGGCCTCCGATTTTGTATCGTCAGAAGAATCCGCCTGAACGATAGGTTTGTCTGAAAGCAGGTCCCCTAATGTATCTGCCCCACAAAATATCCCCGCCAGGGTCAGGCTATATTCGTTTTCCAAAATGCCTTTTAGGCTCTTTACGTGTTCGATTTTCAGAGCGCGATTACCAAGGTTGAGGGTCACTCCGCCGCCAGCAAACTTCTCTCCGAACTTGTCCAGATACGACTTTAGCCCGCTTTCCACTTCGGATAAAGGCAAGCTATTGTCCAAGGTAAACTCGATGAAGCGATCCCGTCCTACTACACGAAGGATACCCAAGCCAAGGGAGTCCCTTTTTTCTGACCTTTTGACTGAAGTCATAGCTTATCTT
Organism: Dehalococcoidia bacterium; assembly: GCA_965249025.1. Taxonomy (GTDB): domain Bacteria; phylum Chloroflexota; class Dehalococcoidia; order Lucifugimonadales; family CAYTFF01. The sequence continues at coordinate 1,744,805 of OZ252215.1, forward strand.
GCGTTCAGCACATCCTGACCCACAATATGTATTGCCTATTGTCAGTCTTACTCATATTGTGGCGGCGCAGGTGTTATATGTCAATAAGTTTGAGGGGTATTGTACATCGAAGTCCATTGGGGAATTACCTCAGACAAACTCAGGGAGAGCACAAATGCGCCGACGCCAAATGGGTGGTACTCAGGTGTCGCTTAGTATCTAGGATATGTTATTTCCAGGCACTACGCTGTAACAAGAATTCATCGATTTCGCGTGACTGTCCAGACACCGCACTTGCGCGGGTTGGCCGTATCCAGGCTACTCTTTAAGCCAATCGAGTGTGGAATCTGTCTAATAAGAGATATGGGGCTTTTAGAAGAATCTCCGAAAGGTCTTGAATCCAACCAACCAAGGTGAATCGCTTGCCAACAACTCACTCAGATGCAATAAGTGGTACCCCTAGTCTTACCGAAGACAGAACCTTTGAGTGGGTCGTGGCGCTATGAACCTGGGAGGTCGCTCGTTAGCCGAACTGCATTTCCTACAGAAGGGGCGAGCTACAGGCTACCATAGCGCCTTCGAGCCTGGAACCACTCTGGATTTGCTAGGTAACCTTCCGCTCTCTAGGGGTGGCCCAATCGAACCCCAGGCCGACAAGAGCTAGTGTTTGACAATGGAGCTCTTCGACACTGACTCCCTATGAGGATCATCCGGGAAGGAGAATCCCCCCGTTTATGCCTCTGGTGGTCTATCAGCGATCCCATCAATATACGAACATTATCCTGCAAAGTTACAGTAATGACAATAGGAAACTAGCTGCAATGCCATGTAGGTGTCGATCTTGGATGAGTATCCAGGTCTCCTCCCCGAAGTCCTCGTACAGTTGCATCTGGACGCAGCGGAAACGCCAGCCGGAGCTCTATGGCGATTCGGGTCTCTCGTGTATGCCCTCTGGCAGCAGGTACAGATGCCGAACCGGCTCCACTCGTCGTGGCGCCTACTCGCTTTCTTCTTTTTCGCCAACCTGCCGACTACGGGCGCGGTAGTAGTCACTGGCGACCTTTTGGCGGATGGCTTCCGGGTCACCGTCAAGAATGAATCGGGCCATTTCCCTCCAGTCGAAGGACGCGGACTCATTGGCCATTAGGCGAAAGACCGGCTCCAATTGCTGGCCGCTTGCCCGCGATTTGGATCACGGACCCCGCAGTATGCGGTCCCCATGGTGGTGGTCCACGCCGTGCTTTGACCTCCTCCCGCTCTTCGCTGCTCACAGTGTCCTGGGATGAACGAGGCTCTGGTATGTTCGGCGGGGGAGATGGCGTAGGTTTTGAGGGTGGTGGTGTTGAAGGTTGAGAGCCACCGGGCGTTCCCAGCAGCGAGGTGTTCACGTGGGAGGCGCCATACCGTCGGCCGGTGTCGGCATCGAAGGCTACCAGACCCACCGACAGGTCCTGCCGCTTTTCCTCGGGCACGATGCCAGCGTCGCGCCAGGAGCCTTGGGCCTCGACCACCCAGACCAATGGGTCGGAGTCCATTGTCGATGAGGACCCTTGCATCGCCCGGAACTCGCTTCTCCGCATCAGCCGGACAACGGGCGAGTGGGGGCTTCCGGTGACTGAGACCTCGGGCATGCCGAATCCCAGGTACGCCAATCCCAGCCTGGCGGCCAACCGTTCCGAGATTCTCGGCCCGCCGTCGGTCGACACGGGCCGGTGCTCTTCACCCAAGGCGCGCCACACGGAGAACGTCACGGCGGGGTCCGTCATGATGTCCCGTGCAAGCTCACCCGGCTCCAGCCAGAGAGCCCGCACAACCGACGTGCCGTCGGCTAGGTGGAAGGCCAGGAAGAAGCGCGGCCCCTCATGATCGTGTTTCACATCGCCCACCGGCGACTCCAGCACCATCTCGACGAAGCGCTCGACGGCCCGTTCCTCGTCTATAGAACCGCCGACCGTTCTTGCGTCCTCTTCACTGTTGATGTCGATGGCCGTAACCTTCCCTCGAATGTCCAGCAGGTCCTCGCCAATCTTGGCCGCAGGATTCATATCTGCCTCGAACACTCTAACCGAACGGCCGCCCAGCGTTGCCAGTCGAAACTCCGGATCGTACCCCTTGACGGCGTACACCGGTGTGCCGGGCCTAAGGAGAGTAGCGTCGCCGTCCTGGGAACGGTAGCCAGAACCGGCGTATCCGGCGGCTCTGAAGGCGAACCTATATAGCTCAGGGCCCAGGTCTTCTACAGTCAGGACACGGTCTTCCTCGAGGTTTATGGGTCCGGCCAAGCTGCCCTTGGCCCTGTAGGTGATACCGCCAAACCAGATGAAGTCAGTCCAGAGGATGTCTACCTGGCGAGGCCGAACTTCCACTTCGCTCTTGAGACCCTCCACGATTCGATCCACGGTGGCCTGATCCGCCAGCACGGCGTCCAGGCGGTCAAGTCCATTGTCTCGGCCGCCGTGTCGCTCAATGACCCGGCCATCGCGGTCCAGCACGATCTGAGAACCTGAAGGGACGTGAGTCAAGTAGGCGGCCTTGTCTGAAGACTTCGGCGACAGGCCCTCCACGAACGCGACCACTACGCCATCGCCTAGGTCCAACCTATTCCTCTCAGAGGCCGGCACCGGTGTGATCGAGCCGGGTAGCCTCGGAGATAGCGTAGAGGTAGGTGTGGGCTGCTGTTGGATTTGGGCGACGGGACCAGAAGATTCCTGAGCACTAGTAGGAATCGAGACTTCTCCGACAACCCAATACGGACCAGGACAATCATCCGGAACCGGCTGCTCTACCAAGGTCTGGACGTGGGCCAGCGGGACTTCACCGCCACCAATTCTGATCTCTGCTCCGACAGATAGTGACGCACCCGAATCGTCGCTGATGCGAATATCCCGACCATCAACAGTCAACTTAAACCTCTTTGGCCAGATGAGAAGGTAGTCAGTGCCATCCACTTTTTTGGAACGAAGACAGCCGTTCTCTAACACCAGTTCGCCCTCGAGATCAGCATCCATTACATCTCCGTCCTCACGCAGCTGAGGGAAGTGAGGATTAGCCAACAACTCCGGGCCATCAACCTGATTGCATGCCACCATTGATAAGAGAACAATCCCCAAGAGGCCGACAGATGTCAGAATGCTCATAGTCCTACTTCCTGCAACTTGCTCCTCCGCCCCACGACATCTACTCCAAGATCACGTCATAGGCTTTCGGCCTTGAGTCCAGCCAAGGGTTGGTCACGAGGTTGGCAAGTTGTACCTGTGCGACGTAGCGTCCTGGAGCTGCCCGTCCTCCCTCGAAGTGCATCTGGTCCCAGGTTGACCTGCCCCCAGTAATTGTACCAGACTAAACCTCGCATTCAAGCCATTCTTAATCTCTCAGGACTTATGGTACAGGGCGATAGCCTCCTTTGGAGTAAGCATGTTGATGCCCATATGAGGGCGTACGGAGTTGTAGGTGTCCAGGAAGCGCTGGTACCACGCATTCAACTCCAGGTGGTCTTGCGGTGCTTCCTCCAGCCAGAATAAGAACTCCTCTTCATCCGTGCGAAAGCTCCGCTCTACCACTGCGTTCTCATTGGGAGCACTCTTGTGGATGTAGAAGTGCTCTAGTCCCACCTCCGCACACTTCGCGTGGAAGCGCTTCTGGAACTCCAAGCCGTTGTTGGTCTGGACATAGTGCAACGGGAAGGGGAACTGCTGGGTAGCATGGTACAAGGCCAGGAGTGCTCCGCCCTCATCCAGCTTGGGGAGGACCAGCCCGACCTTGTAGCGGGTGGAGATGTCCAGGACCGCATAGAGATAGCAGGTGTACGGGAGCCCGGAGAGTTCCGGCGTGACGTACTTCACGTCCATCTGGAGATAGCCCAGCCCCGGACAGTTACGGGGTCGCATGACTTGGCCGTTCTGAAAACGGGGCCGCCGTCGCTTGGTGCTGGGACGGACCAAGCCCGTCCGCTGCAAATACCGATGAATGGTCGACGCCGAGACCTCCAGCCCCTGCGCCTGCGCCAACACCACCAGCTTCTCCCGACAGAAGCCCGTCGCTTCTCGCCACCCCCGTACCCGGGCGGCCGCATCTCCCCACAGCACCTGCTTCGGTCGTTTGGGAGCGGTGGACCGGCGCTGCACCCCCCGCCAGCGTACGTACCCCCAGGGTTGTTTCCCTCGGTCGTCCACCCAGCGCTGGACGGTACGGCGGTCTATCCCCAACTGACGGGCTGCTTCCGAGCTGTTCTGACCACATGCCTTCCATGTTTCTATGATCGTCCGTATCGGTACTCTTGCCATGGCCCATTCTACAGGCCCTGTACCTTATGTTGTGAGAGAACAAGGCCATTGCAGGCATGGTAGTTTGTGGAGCTGGCGGTCGATATCCCAGTGCACTGTGAGGCCTTACCTGGTTATACTCTTTTCTCCACCATTCAATGAGTATCCGGGCTTCAGCAAGGGTATTGAACAATTCACCATTTAGGAACTCATCCCTCAGCTTCCCGTTGAATGACTCGACGTAACCATTTTCCCAAGGACTACCCGGCTCTATGAACAGGGCCATCACCCCCAGGTTAGATAGCCATTCCCTCACCGCTTTGGAGGTGAACTCTGGGCCGTTGTCCGAGCGTATGTGCTCCCGAACCCCTCTGACCAGGAACAGCATGTAGAGCTGGTCCAGGACATCCTGTGATGTGATGCTCCGCTTCACCACCATGGCTAAACACTCCCTGGTGTACTCGTCCACGATCGCCAGGATACGGAAAGCCCTGCCATCTGCGGTCCTTGCCGCCACGAAGTCGTAGCTCCACACATGGTCTTTGCGCTCCGGCCTAAGCCTTATACACGACCCATCGTTCAGCCATAACCGGCTGAGGTGGACCCCAAAATTCGGACAGGTGGCTAAGAGAGAGTCCCGCTCCTAAAATAGGACGGAAACAAGGAGCAGGACATGAAGCAAACACGTAAGAAGCACAGCCCAGTCTTCAAGACCAAAGTGGCTTTGGCCGCGCTCCAGGGGGAGCACACCATTGCAGAGCTGGCCAGCCGGTTTGAAGTCCACCCGAGCCAGATCCATGCCTGGAAGAAGGCCTTGACTCAGGGGGTGCCGCACCTCTTTGAAAATGGTGCTGGACGCCAGGAGAAGGACTAAGAGGTCCTCACTGCCCAGCTCTACCAACAGATTGGGCAGCTCAAGGTGGAACGGGATTTTTTGTCACGGAGCTTCGGGTTGTGAGCCGGTCCCAACGCCGGGCCATGATTGACCGAGAAGAACCGAAGCTGTCTCTGGTGCGCCAGTGCGCCTTGCTGGGTGTCAGCGGTTTTGGACAGTTCTGGGTCCGAGAGATTGGGGTGAAGAAGCTCCTGGTTTGAGGGTTTCTCTGACCTCCTGATTGTACCGCCTCCGCCGGTCAAAAGTCTCTCGCTGTACCTCCTTCCTCTGGGCTAGAATTGCCTCCAGACGGCCTTCCAGCACGTCAGCCGGAGTTACAACCCTGAGCGCCTGATGATATCTCCGGTAGTTGTAGAACTCGACGAAGTCCCGGATGGCCGCCTCCAGGTCTTCCACCACCTCGTATGGCACCTGGTTAATGTCGTCTTTCAGGGTTCGGTGATATCTCTCCAGCTTCCCGTTGGTCTGAGGGTGATAGGGTGCTGCCAGGACGTGGCGAATGCCCACCACCCGCATGTACTCGCGGAAGGCCCGCGATACATAACCTGAGCCATTATCTGAGAGGAGCTTGGTCCGATCCTCCAGAGGTACATCAGTCATACCAGTAGAGTCAACAGCTTGCTGGACCACCTCTATGAGGGAGTCGGCCGTCATGTCCCGTTGCACCTTCCAGGCCAAGATGAACCGGGAGTAGTCGTCCATCACCGTCACGAGGTAGTAGTAGCCCCATCTCACTACACGGAAGTAGGAAGCATCGGTGGCCCACAGCTGGTGGGGCCCTGTGGTCTTGTGCTGCTACTCTTTGCCCGCTGCCAACTGGTATTCGATCCGTTTCACCAGACCCTCCCGTCTCAGGATACGATAGACTGTGGAGGCGGAGACCGATAGGCCTCTGTGGTCGGTGAGCGAAGCCGCCAACTGCCGGCTTCGCCACGTCGGCATCACACGGGCTGCCGCCAGCACTACTGCCTCCTCTTCTGGACGCAGGCGATTCCAGGGCCTCTCAGTTCCTTCCGTACCCTCCCAACTACCCTGCCGGTGCCTCCACCTCCACCAATAATACGTGCTCCTGGAAATGCCAAGCTCCCTGAGTCGCCTGTTCTTCCCTCTACCATGTCGCTCCACCTCAGCCACGACCTTCGATTGTTCCACTACGCTCATGCGACGGTGCCGTTGTCGTGTAGGGGCGGCAGAGCTGTTTTTTGAAGCGGTGCAACTCCAGGGACAACTCACCCACCAGCTGCTTCAGTTCACTGTTCTCCCGCTTGAGCTGCTCTATCTCTTGCCGGGTCGCATCACGCACACTGTCCCGAGTCAACCTCTCCTTCCCAGCTTCCATGAACTCCTTCGTCCAGGCGTAGTAGGAGTGGGGCTTGATCCCCTCTCGCCTGCACAGGTCATTGACAGTGACCTCCCGGCTAAAGCCCTCCAGGACGACACGGATCTTCTCTTCGGGGGTGTATCTACGTCGGGTTGCCGCCTTCACCGTGCGGACGAAAGACCTGGTCTCCTCGCTCCGCTGCTGGGCAGCATCTGCCTTGCTCTCTTATGACTGGGACACGCTCTGCTCCTTTCATGAGGTACTTTACCCTCGCTTCGGGAGCTCACACCACTCTCAGACTCTCGGGTTTTCCACCCCTCTCAGGTGTCCCATTTTCGCTGACAATCTACAATGCCGAAGAGGGTCAGGTCCGAACCCGACGCCCAACGCCTCATTGGAAAGTAAGGCGAGCAAGCGGCCGTGGGCGCTGCAATCACATTTCGACCATCCAGGATGGTATATCGTATGGCGATATCTTGTTGACCCTACTGAGACGTTAGAGACCGGCAAGCCGGTCATTATCTGGCGAGTAGACATCGCATTCATCAAGAAGGAAGATTGGAAGTACGAATCAAGCCGAGCAGGACCAGCAGGTGGAGGGCGTACCCATACATTCGGTCTACATCGCCCTGACCACACCGGGGCGCTGGAGTACAAGCATGTTGGTACATTCATTAGGCGCATCGACTTCGATAAAGAGCAGGTCGGTATCGAGTACACGTTCCCTATACCCGCTGGCGGCGAGTTAACTGCTACGAAGGAATTTCTTAGTATCAGGGGGGATGGCTCCGCAGGTAGGATTCGAACCTACGACCAATCGGTTAACAGCCGACCGCTCTACCACTGAGCTACTGCGGAGTGTCGACAAAACGCCCCTGCTAGGGCTACGGAAAATTATAGCATCTCACAGCTATAGCAAGCAAACGGAGTAATAGCTATGTGGCTTGAGGATTCGAACCTACGCCCAATCGGTTAATCCCTATGCATCAGAAGCGATGTGGTATAGTGGGTGGCGCTGCAAGATACCTTCGACGGGCCTGGTATTCCGTTTGAGATTAGAAATATAGGACTGCGCTGTACCCGCAACAATTCGCTTCATTTCCCGATGCAAACTACTGTCGGGCCAAGACTCGAAAAGGATGGATGTAAACATGAAAGTAGGGATCACGTTAGGGGGTATTGAATACACGGCAAGAACCTCTATGGTTGACCGTCTGAATGCACTGTTGCAGCAGGTAGCTACAGCTCGAAATTATGGTTTCGATTGCGTACATGTTGGCCAGCACTACCTGAGCTGGCCTCTACAGACACTACAGCCCATTCCACTGCTCGGCAGGCTCGCGGCAGAGGCTGGAGACATGTACCTGGGTACAGGTGTTCTCCTGCTTTCTCTGCACCATCCGGTAGAGATCGCCGAACAGATAGCTACACTGGATACGATCTGCAACGGGCGGTTCATGTTTGGTGTGGGTCTGGGTTACGAAGACGAGGAGTTCCACGCCTTTGGCTTAGACAGGCGGGACAGGGTGGGGAGATTTGAGGAGTCTCTGGAGATCATGAAGCAGCTGTGGACCGAAGATGCGGTGACTTTCCACGGAAAATACTTCTCACTGTCTGGGCTCGTTCCAACGGCGAGGCCGATACAACGACCCTATCCTCCTATTTGGATCGCCGCAAACAACCATCCCGCTGTGCGGAGGGCCGCCAGATTAGGCGATGTCTGGTACGCGAATCCTCACGCTGTCTTCGCTACGCTGCAGGACCAGATGGTCATCTACAAGGAGGCACTAGCAGAGGCTCACGCTCCGCCTCCTGAGCACATCGTGCTTACCAGAGAGGTCTACGTAGCGGAGACCAGGAAGGCGGCTATTGAGGAATGCCGCCCCTTCCTGGAGAAAAGGTATCAGGTGTACCTGAAGCAAGGCCAAGACGAGGCTCTACCTACTGGTGACCGGTTCGATAAACCCTTTGAGGCTCTGCTTGAGAACCGTTTCATCGTTGGCGACCCAGACGACTGTGTGCGGGAGCTGCGGCGGTACGAAGCGCTGGGATTCAACTATACTGTGATCAACTTCCAATGGGTCGACATGGCCGAGGACCTGGCCATGAAGAACCTACGCCTCCTGGGGCGGGAGGTATTGCAAAACCTGCGCTAGCAACCGGCGTCCTGTGACCCCAAGTGCGCCCTTTCGATCTTCACCTTTCTTCATAGTGCCATATATTTTGTGGAGAAAACACATCTCAGTTAACTACTGGTTTCGACAATGTGTTGCATATATAAGGCTAAAGATTACCGTAGATATTTTCTCATAACCTCCAACACTGCATAATATGCAGGTTTAGGCTCATGGTTTTCATCATACATACATGCAGCTGAATATCCAGGAAACTGATCTGGAAGGTTAGGCCAGTGGTATTTACTGTATGTAATCCACGAGTATCTGTCAGATTGCCCCCAAACACTGATACTTCTAGAATCTGATTTGAGAACCGCTTCCATAACTATGGCATAGACCTCTGCTTGTCTCTCAAGTTTCTCCTGGGTTATTGGTTCCTCAATCGCAACATCCAATTCCGTAACCATAACATCTAATCCCAAATCGCCATAGCGTTCAAAGTTGGCTACGATCTTATCAACGGTAGGTTCGGTTACTGACCTACGCTCTGGTATTTTAAGATGGAATTCAAATCCTACCGCATCAATCGGTACTCCCTTATCAACTAATCCCTTAACTAGATTGTAAAAGTCCTCTTCTCTTTGTGTACTGTACTTCCTCTGTCCTACATAATCTACACCGAATTCGTTCAATATCAAAACCACATTTGGCGCCAGTTCTCTTGCCTTCCGGAAAGCTAGTTCAATATAATCTTCACCGATTCTGTCTTTCCAGACACTATTCTTCAATCCCCCTTCTGAACCCCACCAGATCGGTTCATTGACCACCACCCATTCATGAATTCTATTGCCATAGCGGTTCATCACAGCTTCAAAGTAGTCATACAGGATAGCAATCATTTCCTCTCTGTTAAAGTCTCCGTTATGTATCCACGGTGAAGTTGGATGCCAATCTTCACCAATCGTTATCCCTCTTGTTAAGTCTGCTCCCATTATGAGTGGATGAAATCGAATCTTCATGTCGTTAGATTCAGCGAATGCAACTACCTTATCTGCATATGAAAATTCCAGCTGGCCCTCTGACGGTACAATATTAACCATATTGGTATTATTAGTTACTAAGAGATTAAACTGTTGAGATATTACCTCTTTGTAAACAGTATCATCCCATGCTGACCCATACCTTGCTGACTCTATCCAAAATTCAGATATTGTACCCCAATCTATATCCAAATCCCTGGCATATGCCCTTATAGTACCTTCCTCTACCTTGAACGATGGTGGAGTTGAAGTAGGTGTTGGGCTTGGCATCGGTGTTGGCGTGGTCGTTGCTGTCGGAGTTGGCATGGGTGCTGGGCTAGGCGTCGATGTGGATGTAGGAGTGCGTGTCGGTGTCGGCACCGACGTAGGTGTTGGCGTGGGCTCAGGCCCTGTACAACTGGCAATCGCCAACACGGTGATCAGTGCCAGGACTGGCCCTGCATGGCGGAGGCTCATGGCGTAATTATAGCACTGACTCCGTCTTCATCAGCATAGCCACGGTACGTGGTCATATTCACGGCCTGGGAGGTTTCCAATATCTACAAAGCTGACAGGGATAGCTTGCGGTGGGCTGCTCGCACCGCTTTCAAGATTGCTCGCACTGGCTCCGCAGGTCCCGATGTATCGGGACTCTACCACTGAGCTACTGCGGAGTGTGGACAGGCCTGCCGATGCGAAGACAAGGCCAGGGGGATTATAACATCTTGAGTTAATGTGGGCGAACAGAGCTTGTTGTCAATAGCAAGGTTGTTAGAGGGCTGACGTACCATAAGATGCGGCAGGCAAACTCAGTACGCATTGACTGTGCCCACACTTAGTGCTACTCTCAAACCGCTCTTACATACCCAATATCTATCGGAGTCGATTATGAGAGTAGCCAAATCTCGAAAAACCTCTGAACAGGAGCACAAACTTACTTCCGTAGCGGAAAACTACTTGCTGGCTATCTACAATTTGAAGGAACAAGGCAGGCGAGCCAGTCTTACCCAGCTTGCGGAAGAGTTGCGGAGGATGCCCGTCAGTGAAGGTCTGGGGACATCGTTGCCTTCTGTTGCCGCTATGATCCGACGTATGGCCAACGAGGACTTGCTAGAGATGACGCAAAACAAGGAGGTTCGACTAGCTGCTGTGGGCGAAGAGTTGGCGGAGGGCATAGTGCGACGTCACAGGCTGGCAGAGCGTATGGTTACCGACCTGTTGGGCCTGGAGATGTACAAGGCTCACATAGAGGCCCATCGACTAGAACACGCCATCTCCCCCGATGTGGAGGCAAAAGTAGTGGAGCGGTTGGGAAATCCAACCACATGTCCTTTTGGACACCCCATTCCAGGCAGTGGTTATGAGCCGCCTAGCCAGAAGCTGATAACCCTGGATCAGGCTAAGCCAGGGAAAGAGTACATAGTGCACGGCATACCAGAGGAGGACCAGAAGCTGCTAGAATACCTGGTCAAGTGCAGGTTCCTGCCGGGAGCCGGCTTTTATGTAGAGGAGGCGGCCCCATATAAAGGCGTCATAACCCTCCATGTAAATGAAGAAAAGGTTACAGTGGGGTATGGGGTGGCTTCCAGGGTGTGGGTCTACAAAAGGGACGAGAAGTCTTCCGAATAGGCCTGGACAGGCCCAGTCTACTTCACGATGGAGGGACGTTAGCTGGTAATATTTCGTAGCTGGCTTACTGCGCTAGTAGCTCTTCCAGCACACCCTCCAATTTCTCTACTGTAATTGGGCCGACGAACTTTTTTGCTATGTTACCGTTCTTATCGACAAAGTATTTCTCTGGTATCCCGGTGACGCCGTAGTCGATGGCTATTTTCCCCTTCTCGTCCAGACCGTTGATATAGGTGACTCCATAGCGTTTGACGAAGCTTTCCACCTGACCTATGACATCCCAAATGGCTACTCCGACGAACTCAACATCGGGTCCCTGGTATTTCTTGTAGGCTTCAACTAACTCCGGCGCCTCAGCCCTGCACGGTGGGCACCATGAGAACCAAAAATCGACCATCACCACCTTACCCCTCATATCGGATAGCCGTATCTCTTCCCCATCTAGCGTGATGAGGGAGAAGTCAGGCGCTGGTTTCTCTTTGGTGGACACCTCGCCGAATTGGCTGTTGACCACGAGGCCTCCTGGAATGCCTCCGGACCGAGCCAGCGCCACGGCAAAGAGGGCCACCAGGGCGGCTACGGGTATGAGTATCGATGCCAGGAGCAAGTTGCGCTTTGTCATTGGTTACAGCCAGTCCTCTCTCGAAGATGCTTACGAATCTTTATCGCTTATCTCTTCCGTTTGGCGCAGTAGTTTGGACTTGAGGGCTGTTCTCTTCTCCTCATAATCCTTTTCCTCTATTTCTCCTCTCTCGAATCGTTCATCTAGTCTTGCGATGGACGCAATCAAAGCCTGCCTGTCACCCTCGGGTGCGACCATGACAGGCATTGGCCCTCTGGATCGCCTCAACACCATTACGTATATCAGCAGTCCAGCGAGAACCAGACCGAGAAACGTGGGAATGCCTATCAGAGCAGCGGCGCTGCCGCCTAGAGTACTCTGCACGCTCTGGAGGAAGCTAGGCCGAGGCAGCTCTTGAATGGTTATTTCGAATTTCGTATCTCGGGGTATATCTTGCTCTTGGACAGTGAAGAACCTGGTGCCACCTATGTCAGCGGTGTCAATCACTTCCATGCCAGGGATTGTCAGCGTGGCCAAGTCCTCCGGTATCATTACCTCAAAGGAGTTGGCCCCGAAGGGAAAAGACCTCGCAAAGTTAAGGGTAGATCCTTCATACTCGATCAGATAGGTGAAGAGGATCTCGTGGTGCCCTGGCGGTATCGGCGTGGTCAGGCCAAAACCCCTGTCTACCGGTACTACTTGTCCCCCTCCTAGGTTGGACTGGACGTCCAGGTTGAGATAGGAAGGCGGGAGTGAAAATCTGAGAAAATCCATAGTGCCAGTCTGTCCAACATTGGACACGAAAGACCTGTCGCTGGAATTGACTATGGCCACGCTCTCCAGGACGCCAATTACGCCATTCTCAACGTCTGCCCAACCTATGATCATCACGTTATTGTCGAACAGGATGGCGTCGCCGGTGGCTCCCGCTTCATATATGGACAGTTCCAGAGGAGCGGTCGGGGGCACGGAGACGATCTGCATACTGTACCTTACTTCCTGGTAGTCGGCGAAGAGCCCGTAGGCATAGTCTTCCGCGATTGTCACATCCTCGAAGTGAAACTGGCCTGCTTCGCTTATCTCTGTCGTCCTGTCTTCGATGTTTCCGTCGCTATCCAGGGTTCGCAATGTCACTCGAAGCCCCGCAGGCGAGGCTGCGCCCTCAGTCCTGTTGACTACCTTGCCGGAAAATATTGCGGATTGCTGTGCGGATACCAACAGGGACATAACAAGGAGAAGCGAGGCTGCCAATGCTAAGCTCAGACCCAGTTTATTGAAGAGGGTGGTCATGGTTGGTTCCCTGGGCTGCTTCCGTTTTCCAACGGAGATTTGCAGGCTGGACAAACGTCGCTGGTAGAAGAGGCGACGTAACCGCACTCAGGGCAGACGTTGGAGTCGCTCCACTCGATACCCGATTCTCGGAAGGTTCGTATCTCGTCCTCCAACAACTTGCTGAGGTCCTGCTGTTCTCCCTGGCGCTGTCGACGTATCAGAGCGGCTGCTTCAAGTCGATACGACCTCATCAGCGATTGGTAGTCGGCCTCCTCCATGTTGCCTAGCTGGTAGTCTAGTTGGAGGGTTCTAATCTCCTGGTAGATTCTTTCTCGCATAGCCATGGTCTCGTCAGGAGAGTGCTGGCTGCTGAGGCCTTTTCCTCTGTACCGTGATCGGAAGAAGGGGGCGGCAACTACAATCAGGCTAATCACTGCAACAATCAGCCCTATCAAAATAGCCATATCACCTTCTCCTTGCCTCTATCGTCTTCCCGCTTCGATGTTTGTGTCGGGCGCTACTGGTTGGCTCGACTCACGCTTAGTCGCCACCCTTACGTGGGTTCTGACCAATTTTCGCTGTGGCCAAAGGGCTACCACAGTACCTAAAAGCAGCACCGGACCCGCAAGCCATATCCACATGAGTAGTGGATTGACCAGTATGCGGAAAACTACACTACCGCTGCCCAGAGATTCGCTGTTTATGATGTACAGGTCATCTAGGGGTGTGGAACGTATTGCGGCTCTCGTTGAAGACATGTTGAAATCGGGGTAGTAACCTCTCCAGGCGGTTAATGTGCCTAAGGGGGCGCCGTTTTTGGATATGTTGAGATCGGCAATATTCTCGACATGGTCAGACTTCTGAACCGTTCTGGAGTTTATGAACTGGATGTCATACTGCCCGACTGTCACAGACTCGCCAGGGGCTAGTATGACATCTCTTTGGGCACCGTAGAAAGAGGAGCCGACTACGCCCAGGGCTATCATGACGATTGCAAGATGAGCTATGTAGCCTCCGTACCTTGGCCTGTTGGACGCAATCAAAGTTAGGAAAGCCCTGGCAAAATTCTCTCCACGCTTGCTTCTAGACCTCGTGCCCCTGTACCACTCCCTGGCGATAGAGGTGGCTACTAGGGCGCACAGCCCAAAGGCGGCCAGGGGAAAGGGCTGGTGGACTCCAACCGCGAACAACACAAGTATCATGGCAAGTGCCACGCTGCTAGGCACAAGCAGCACATGTTGGAGGCTGGCCAGAGACGCTCGACGCCAGGGCAACAGAGGCGCAACGCCCATTAAGAAGATCAGGCTCATAAAGAGAGGGCCGTTGACCTGGTTGTAGAAGGGTGCACCAATAGAGACGGTCTGATTACGAAACACTTGGGTTATCAGTGGGAAGATGGCTCCCCACATGGTGATAAAGGCTATGGCCAAAAGGAGGACGTTGTTTACCAGGAAGGCCACCTCTCTGGAAAGTGCCGACTCCAAGTTTTGGGCGCTCTTGAGATTGCCGTACCGTAGGAAGAATAGGACAAAGGCGGCCAGCATGGTGAGTCCCATGAATGCGAGGAAAGTCCATCCCAGTGTAGAGGCAGCAAAGGAGTGGACTGATACAACTGGCCCGCCTCTATTGAGGAACATGCCGAACTGTGCCAGCCCGAAGGCGACTATTATCAGGACGATGTTCCACATACGGAACATCCCTCTTCGCTTCTGAACCATGATGGAATGGATGAAGGCGGTCATGGCCAGCCAGGGCATTAGGCCTGCGTTTTCTATGGGGTCCCAACCCCAATATCCGCCCCAGCCAAGAATGGTATAGGCCCACCAGGCTCCTAGGAGCAGCCCCAGGCCAAGGATAGCCCAGGAAATAATCCCCCACACTCTGCCTGCGTCTACCCATTCGTCGCCTGTTTTGGCAGACATCAACGATCCTATGGCGAAGGCGAAGGGCACCGCCGCCGCTATCAGACCCGTCATCAGCATTGGTGGGTGGATAAACATTCCTGGGTGGGTCAGTAGCGGGTTTATCCCCTGGCCGTCCGGTGGCAGAAAGGGCATGGTGACAAAGGGATTGGCTAGAAAGATGATCACTGCCAGGAAGAATATTAGGATCAACATTAGTACAGCCGTGGTGTAGGGTAGAATGGCGCGGACGCTCGTGGGGCTAAATACCAAGGCCAGGGCAGTCATTACCGATAGCATGAGGGCTATGAAAAGCAAAGAACCCTCGTTGCCTGCATAAAAGGCTACCCAGGTGTAGACAGGCGCCATGGCCCTGCTGCTGTGCTCAAAGACGTACTGTATCTCGAAGTCTCGGGTAACAAAGGCGACTACCAGGTTTATGGAGGCGACTAATAAGGCAAGAACGGTCATATAGGCGGCTCGACGTGAGCTCTCTATGAGCTCCTCCGACTCCCGACGCTTTCCTAATAAGGAGCCAACCGCGGAGTAGCCGGTTAAGGCCAACGCGATATATAGTGAAAGGGACCCTAGCTCAGACATGAGAGTGCTCCATTTCCATTCCAGATCTCAAGTTCAGGACCTCAAGAGTCGCTCTTTTCTGGTTCAATTGAGTAATCAAGCGCTTTTAGCTCCTGATCCACTTCCGAAAGGTAAGGTTCTAGCCCTTCTTCACTAATGTGCTCCGCTAGCAATGCCTCTTCCGGTTTTCTTTTGCGCATCTCTCTAACGATGAAGAATAGAGCGCCGCCTCCTAGAATAAGCACAAGGGGAGGTACAATCCATGCTATTAGATTGAACCCCTCCTTGGGAGGTTGCGCCAGGACAAAGTCGCCGTACCTGTCTACGAAGAAGTTGAGGACCTCTTCGTCAGAGGCTCCCTCGGCCAGCTTCTCTCTGACTATAGTACGCATCTGTTTGGCGATCTCTACCTGAGACTGGTCGATGGTTTCGCCTGGACACACCGGGCAGATGAGTCTCTTGTCCAGGCGTACAGCCCGCTCTTCCTGCGATGTAGAATCGCTGGTTGTGAGACAACCCATTATAGGCAGCGCCGCTATAGCCAGGAATATCAGCGGTAGCCATATGCTTTTCTTCGGTAGTCTAGCCTGTGCGTTCATTGCCTTAACAATCATTATAGTGTATGAGGCTGTTAGAGAGTCTAGGGTCGTTGGTAATCACTGTTACCGGTGATCCTTCGGTTCAAACACCCGTGTTTACACGGTGTTGGCGCTGCGGTAACAAGGGAATAAAGGGCGCCAATCGCAATGGGGCGTAGTCAGAAGTAGTGAAGCGGTTCAAGCTGCCCCTATCTGTGGGATAAAGGTGTTCTTTGGTTGCCATCTCTCCTTATCGTCCGCCCGCGCCAAAATGGTAGATACTAGGAGTGGGGGAGCGCTATTTCCTCAGGGTGCGTAGGTAATGCACCAGTGCCCACCGCTCGTCTTGAGTCAGCAACTTGCTGAATTCTGGCATAGGCGATATGCCAGACCGGCCGAAGAGGGTGAAGCTGATTATGGAGAAGATGTCTCCATCCGTGCGGTTTTGGGTGGTAGCTGCAGTGAGATTTGGGGGTCTGCCATATTTCCATTTAGTCAGGAATTCACCTACGGGGCCGTCGCCCTTGCCCGTCACGCCGTGGCACATGGCACAGTTCACCCTGTACAGCTCTGAGCCCTCTGCCAAGACCTGGTTGCTCTTGGGTAACGGATTGGAGAGTTCTTTGGCCTCTTCTGGAGAGTATTTCACCCCTACTCCCGAGATGGGGACAGATCCTTCCGCGGAGAGGAGGCGCGGGCCCTCCTGAGATCGATAGGACTGGTTATAGTGCATCTCTGTGAACACTTCAACCTTGTATGGGCCTGTGCGAGTGTAACATCCCACCAAGAGAAGGCCGGTGAGTGCTAGCAGCACCACAGGGTACGTTCTAGATAGGCTAACTTTCAGTTTCGACAATTGCAGGTCCCTCAAGGCTATCTCAAGTTGGGCTTGTCGTTCTTCATGCCTCTTTTATGTCTTCAGCGCCAGCCGCTTGAAGAGCGTCTCTGGCTTTAGCTACATCAGTCTCCGGGCATGAAACCAGGATGCCGATGTATCCTTCTGTGATACGCGTATCGTATGCTCCCATGAGCAGTCTAGGAAGCCTCGACTCGAAGAGGATGCCAAACACGGTAAAGAGAATAGCGCTAAGCATTGTGGCTTCGTAGACGATGATGACCATTGGCGGGAGGGCCAGGATGGGTTTACCGCCAGTCACAAGGGGATAGGCCAACTGGGTGGCAGCAGAGTATAGGATGCCTACGGCAAGGCCGACTGCCGCGCCTATTAGGGGGAATCGGAAGAGCTTGTGGCCCGTATGTTTTTCGCCAAAGGTTCCCTCTGGGTACGGCGTGTCCGTAAGTATATCAAATTGGTGCTCGCTGAAGCCTGCCTTCCTCAATTCATCCAAGGCGTTGGCAGGCTTATCAACGTCGGAGAAGATACCCAGAACGTCTTTCTTGCCCATTGTCTTATACCTCTTACTCTTTTATTACTGCTGGAACCTTTATGCGTCCGACCTGGATCTCATCTGCAACTATCATACCCTCTTTAATATCGAAAATAGGGATCAGCGGGAAAAGTTTGGAAAAGGCGAGGAGTCCCAGGGACACCAAAGCGAAGGTTCCTATTACTATCAGTATTTCGATGATGCTGGGATGGTAGGTCGACCAAACAAAGGTCAGAGACTGCTTACGCGCGATGCTTGGAACTATGATAATGAATCGCTCTAGCCACATGCCTATGTTTACGAGAACGCCGGTCCAGAACATAAGGACAATGTTTCTGCGCACCTTAGTGAAAAGCCACATTGGAACGGGAATAAAATAGGCAGTCAGGATGAATACAATGAACAGCATACTCCAAGGCCACTTGAAGAGTTGCATTTCTCTCAAGGCTATCTCAGGCGCTTCCTGGGAGAATAGCCCAAACAGGAACTCCATTACGAAGAAATAGAACCAGGCAGTAGCTACTACTATGAGCAGCTTTCCTAACGCATCGAAGTGTTCTGGTCTTATGTACTTGTCCCACTTCCATAGCCATCGCATGAGGGCCATAACAACGACTACGGCAGAGACCCCTGAGTGCACTGCTCCGATAACGAAGTAAGGCGCAAAGATTGTAGAATGCCAGCCAGACACGGAAATCTGGGAAGCGAAGTCCCAAGACACTATGCTGTGAACCGAGACGAATATGGGGAGGATGAGCGCAGAGAGTAATATTCCCGCTACCGCCTGCAGTTTCCACTGCCTTGGATTGCCGCGGAAGCCCAGGGACAGCATCGAATAGAGAGCATAACGCCATCCGGTGCTCCTGTCGCGAGCGACAGCAAGATCTGGGATGAGTGCGACAAAAACGAACAGGCTGGAACTGATCAGGTAGGTAGAGATTGCGGAGAGGTCCCATATGGCAGGAGACCGTATGTCGGTAAAGATGCCTCTGGAAAGGTCGTATGGGAGGAGCCAGTAGGCGGCTCGCCATGGCCTTCCGACGTGGATGGCTGCCACCATCAGCCCTGCCGTTGCCAAGGCGAACAGGGTCAGCACCTCGGCGGCCCTGGTAACGGGGCGTCTCCATTCGGCTGCCGTTAGCCTCAAGATGGCGGAGATCATAACTCCGGCGTGGCTAATTCCAACCCAGAAGACAAAGTTGACTAGGAAGATCCCCCAGTAAACGGGACGGTTTAGCCCTGTGACGCCCAACCCCTTATTGACCATATAACCAAAAGCGATTACCCCAATTAGCACTAGGATTCCCAAGAAGCCAACCGCAAGCCAAAACCACAGGGGAGTCTCTGTGACACCCTTTAGGAGGTCTCTATTGATTTCCTTCGGGCTAACAACTACCCGTTCTTGCATTGCCCTTCCTCTCTGTCTGGCATTTTAGTTAATAGCATTGACTATTACTCAGGCTTGGCCAACACCATGACCTCTGTCCTCTTAAACTGCCGATGTCTCCGGAAGAGCATGAACTCCTTCAACTGCCATACGGAAACGACAGGGAACAGCTTGGTTCCAAGCAAGTATACAAGAGCCGCTCCTGAGATGGCTCCAATGAGCACTAGCACGTCTAGCGCGCCGGGCAAGACGGCTGGCGGGACTTCTTCCAGGACATGGGCAGATACGTCCTTTATGGAGAATGCTGACACATATCCAGTGACCCGATGTAAGAATGTCCCGACTAACACGGATACGCCCACCAATGTAGGCCCTAGTATGCTTTTCCTGATTCGGTTCCAGATGAGGAATACCAGGGGCACTACAAAGGTTAGAATAAAAGACAAGACCCATGGGGTTCTGTAGGACTCGAACATGAGGAATTTCAGGACGTTCTGCTCGGCTGGGCTGCGTCCGTACCAGAAGACGAAGAAGCTAGACCACCAGAAGTAGGCCCATAGCAGTGAAATGGCCAGCAGCAGTTTGGCTGGGGCCCAGAACTGGTCCACCCCCAGTTGATCCTTGAGTCCGCCAAACTGGCGAAGCAGGAACATTGCTACCAGCACAATAGCTATCGCGGCTTGGAGGCCGTTCAAGGCATGGAACGCCGGATAGAGAGCGTCCTTCCAGCCAGGCACCAAGCTCATGGAAAAGTCCAGACTGATCAAGGTGTGTACGGTTATTAGCATCATGAAGTAGAAGGCTCCCAAGATGCCTATGCGGCTATTCAGGGTAAACCACTGGTTCTTGCCTCCTCGCCAGTTTCGGGCTAGTTTGGAGTACAGACTCCGTCTGCGGCCGGTAGAGTGGTCCCTGACGGCGGCAAGATCAGGGATAGAGGAGACATATAGCAGGGCTAGCCCACAGACGACTAGGGCGATCATTGCTAATAGGACCCAGATGTGGGGCGCTCCGGGCGGCCATCCTTTGTGCCAACCATCGACAAACCAGAGAGTGAATCGACCCCTCCCGCTTGGGAGAAGGAATAGGAGTGGAATAAATAGGAGCAGATTGAACAACCCCACGACAGCGAACATCTCGGCCACTCGAGCCATCGGTTTGCTCCAAGAAGCTTTCACTAATCTCGGGGCGATGGCCATCATCGGCGCAGACTGGGCTGCGGTGAACAAGAAGGCGAAGGTGGCCGCGTAGTAGCCCCACTTGGAGCGGTCGTCAAAGCTATCTATTGCCTTGATGATAAAGGCTACTACCCCCACCAGGAACACCGCTCCAAGCACTAGCAAGAGCTTCTTGAAACCAGGCGTAAGCTCACGGTGCTGTCGAAGAGCCTCCGAAGTTACTTCATCAACGGTTGGCTGATGACCGTTTTGGCTATTCGTGTGCTGCATTGACCTTGGCTTCCTTATTAACCTTCTTTAGATAGACAACGTTGGGTTCAGTTCCGAGATTTGCCAGAAGTTTATAGCCTCTTCCTTCAGGGCCCATGGCCTCCTCTTTTAATTTAGAGACCATGCTATTAGGGTCGCCTATGTCGCCAAAGACGAGGGCATTGGTGGGGCAGGCTCTAACACAGGCGGGGGCAAACAGGCCGCTATCGGGATTTAGGTCCTCATCACTTACGCTGCGTCCTTCCTGCACTGCGACACGCCCCGCCCTACGTACTCTCTGGACGCAGAAGGTGCACTTTTCCATTATTCCCCTGCTTCTCACGGTGACGTCGGGGTTTAGCTGATTGCGGAGCCTTTCAGGCCACACAGGCTCCCAATAGTTGAAGAACCTCACGTTGTAAGGGCAGTTGTTGGCGCAAAAACGAGTGCCGACGCACCTGTTATATACCTGTACGTTCATGCCCTCATTGTTGTGGTAGGTGGCATAAACTGGGCACACGGGCTCGCACGGCGCATTCTCGCAGTGTTGACAAAGTATAGGGATGAAGCGGGCTTTGACGTTAGGGAATTCGCCCTCCCAGTATCGTTCAATACGTATCCACTCGAAGGCGCGCTTCTCGTTAAAGTGTTTGTCTTCGTTAATGGGCAGGTTATTCTCGGACTGGCAGGATACCACACATGCCTGGCAACCCGTGCACTTATCTATATCGACAACCATTCCCCATTTATGTTTAGTCTGTTCAGACATAGGTTATTCTCCGCTGTCCACTAGCTGTGATTGGTAATCTCTATTACCCTTGCATCTTCGGCTTCGAAGGCGGGCACAGAGCCCTCAAACTTGGGTAGCCTTATCCAACGTCCTGTCTTCTTAATTCTTACCCTGGTGGAGGCCCACGCAAGAGAGCCGGTCTCCTGCTCCGTCTCAGGAGCCAGCACAGACAAGACGTTGGAGCCTCTGTTCTTGGCGTACTGTCCATAGCTGGTGTGGCCCTGCCCAATGGGAATGCAGACTACCTCTGGAGATACCGCAGGATGAGGATAGGCGAGGGCAGTTATAGAGCCATTGGGAGACTCCACCTGCACCACCTCGCCTTCGCGTATGTCCATCTTCTTGGCTACTTTGCTGTTGATCTCTATCCAGGTCTGCCACACTGCCGTGGTGATGGGGTCGGGGGTGGCCTGCAGCCAGGGCAGATTTGCCCCGCTTCCATCAGCTATGGAAAGCGATGAGAAGGGCATCAGGTAGAATGTGCCACCTCCCGTGGGGCCTTTGAAGGATGGAAGGCTGGCCCTGTTAGGGAGGAGAGGGGCTTTGGGGGCTCTATCCCTAGACTTAGCTCCCGTGTCCCACCATCCGCCTCTTTGGAGCACGCCGTTCCAAAACCCTGCGAAGGTTGCTGCCTTGACGGAGCCTTTGCCAGTGGCGTGAAGCTTCATGGCTCCATCCATCAGAACGTCTTTTAACGTGTTCCAGGGCAGGGCTTGTTGGATTTTCAGTTCTTGAGCCAGGCTAAGCAACACATCTCCAAAGCCTCTTGTGCCGTAGCCAAGACGCTCCTCACTTTCGAAGAAGGGACGGACGATGGGCTGCTGGAATCCCACGACCTGGTAGCCTGGTCCTGGGTCTGGGGTATCATCGCCCCAGCTTTCCAGGGGCGTGTGCTCAGGCAGCACCAGATCTGACAAGCTTGCCGTCTCATCCATAAAGCTGGAGAAGCTGACTACAAAAGGCACCTGCCCTAATGCGTCTTTGAAGCCTGTGGCTTCGGGAAGCCCATATACTGGATTGATGCCCCTGAATATGAGGACGTTCACAGGTTTCGGACTCCCGCTTCTCATTCGGTCCGCAAGGACCTTCCAGTCTGAGAAGGAGGCTGTATTTGCCTTGGCAGGAATGTCTGACAAGGGAGGTTCTGGATTAAAGATCACTCCGCCCTTGCTGTTGACGCTGCCCACAAGGTAGTTGAGGGCCAGGATGGCCTTCATATTGAACAGGCCATTAGTATATGCCTCTGTGGAGCCTCCACCGATGGCCAAGCTGGGACTGTGCTCTGAGAACTCTTTTGCAATTTCTATGATGCGTTCCTTTGCTACTCCCGTTATAGACTCGGCCCGCTCTGGTGAGAACTCGTTTAGGTGTGCGGCCATCTTGCCGTCGGTCATGGCTCTGGCAGCCTCTCTATTGCCTAAACCTTCGGCGATAATGACGTGGGCGATACTCAAGGCTAAGACGCCTTCGGTGCCTGGCTTGACGTACACCCACTCGTCGGCGTTGGCTGAGGTCATGGAGAACCTGGGGTCAACGTGCACCAGCTTGCCGCGCTCCTTCGTCTTGCCCTCACGAAACTCTCCGTATCCCCTGCCGTGCCTGACAGGAGAGAGCCACGTTCCCAGGAAGTCGGCCCCGAAGGACAGGATGTAGCTGGCGTTGGCGATATCGATGTCGGGAAGGCTGTCTTGATTGAAGACCTGCTTGATGGCAGTGCGATACACATTCTCTTCTAATGTCTCATATCCCATGTATTGGCCGCCGTAGGCCTTGACGAATCTGTCCAGCACCATGGCCAGGTGGCCCCGTAGCGGATTAGTGGCCAGCATCACAGTATCTGCGTTGCCTTGCTGTGCTATCAGCTTTTCCGTGAGAATGTTGAGGGCTTCGTCCCATGTGATGTCTGTGAAGCGGCCAGTAGACCTGTCGCGACGTTTTGGTCTACTTATTCGGTCAGGATTGTACAGGGCTTGCAGCGTTGCCTCGCACCTGACACTGTGTTTGCCGGTGTTGATAGGATAGTCTGGGTTACCCTGCACCTTCTTGGCTCTACCTTCCACTACTCTAACGATAAGCCCTTCGTTGGTGGGGCAGTTGCGGCAGAGGGTTGCATACCAGTTGTCGATGCCCGTAACTAGGTCCTCCGGCATCTGCACCGAACTCTGGACAAGCAGTTCCCTGTCGGGGATGCCGCATGCCTGGAATATTACGGCAGCGGCGGAAGAACCGCCCATTAGCGTTAGAAATTTTCGCCGGGTTAACGGCATCTTACTCTTCTCCACTCCTTAATAATGGCATGTTGTACAGTCCGTAGGCGCGCTGTTTTGTCTATGGCAGTCCACGCAATCGCCCATCTTAAGGACGCGAACTTGCTTTACTTTTGTCATGTTTGCCACATCACCATGACAGGTGGAACACACCTGCGATGGGAGGACGTTATTTTTCTCGGTAAAGAAGGTTATATGGGCCTCGTGGACGAAGCGCACGTGGTCAGGTAGCCTATGTACTCGGACCCAGTCGATGGGCTGGCCGGAATTATAGAAGTCCCTCAGCTTCTCCACCTCAGGAAGCCCTTCTCCCACTATCCTATGGCAGAACATGCACTGCTCTACGGGTGGAATGCCCGCAGACTTCTCCTCGATTACTGTCCTATGGCAGAAGGTGCAGTCCAATCCCAGTTGCTCCACATGGGTTGTATGGGGGAAGGCTATAGGTTGATCTGGACCTTCCGCTGCCCCGAAGACGTTGGGAGGCAATCCGAACCAGGTTCGAAGAACGAAGTAGATGATGAATATAATAACTACAAATGAAGCCAGGCTAAATAGCCCCAAAATAGCTAGTGCTGTCTTAGGTGGAACTCTTTGTATCAACTCGAAATCGCCTTATCAAAATCTCCGTTGAGCCTAAATCCACCACCGCTCGTAGAAGGTTCCAATGACTTCTGCCAGCCCCGTTGCCCTGGTTATCAGGTACATGGCCCCGCCGAAGAATACAAGGGCGGTGGCATAGAAGGCAGGCCGCAGCTTGAGGACTCGCTCGGGGAGATGGTGGGACTCGACCAGAGAGGGTATCATGACGTGACCAGTAAGGAGTGCCGCTGCAAAGCTCAGCGCCGCTCCGACGAATACCCAAAGAGAGATGAGTATTTTACTCATCTCCGTCCACTCAATGTTGGTCAGTGCCGAGGGGTCTGGCGTCATATCAAATCCTTCAGCGATCTGGTGACCTTGGTAAAAATCACCTGTAGTCTTTTAGAAAGACGTAGTGAAAACTATCATGACCATTGCTTGGTGTCAAGAGTCTAGCGAGAGGTTTATGTTTTACAGTGTTTGACTTTCTCTCTACGCTTATTTGAAGGAAAGACCTTAGAGGGCTAAGAACCCTCAGCAAAGGTATTGTTGGTTATGTTGCATCAACTTGTATATGGGGTTATAATGCCGAACGCCGATCAAAAAATTCGCCTGCATTTATGAAAAAAACAACACCCTTGGAGGACTCAATGGGTGATCAAGAAAATATAAAAGACCAGCGTCGTTACTCCAGGCGCACCTTCTTGGGAAAGGCCTCCCTTGGCTTGGCGGGGCTTGTTGCCCTTGGCGTGACCTCTGGAAGGGCCATTCTTTCACCATTCGTCGGAAGGCGGCAGCCTCCAAGCTTTCCCAAGGACTCCATCTTTGCCCCGAGGGAAAATCCGCCTACTAGGGCGTAGTATCTACCTGCATAGGGGTCTGTTTATGGAGCGTCTAGCGTTCAAGGCTGTTCTGATTCACCCCGATGATCCAGGCGCGTGGACATTCTTGAACGTTCCCTTCAATGTACAGGAGACCTTTGGCATCAAGGGTAGGGTCTCTGTCAAAGGCACCGTAAACGGCACCCCTTTCAGAAGCTCCTTGATGCCTCATGGGGATGGCAGCCACTTCCTTGTGGTCAATAAGGATATCCAACGGGTTGCCAAAGCCGGCCCCGGTGATACAGTCTGTGTAGAGCTAGAGCTGGATACGACTCGGAGAACTGTGGATGTGCCAGAAGACCTTGCCAGCGCTCTTTCTGGTGGCGAAGTCCAGACCAACTTCGATAAGATGTCCTACTCTCACAAGAAGGAGTATGTGGACTGGATAGAGTCGGCCAAGAAGTCCGAGACCCGGGCGAGACGAATTGAGAAGGCCGTCTCGATGATCAAAGAGTCCAAGCGACTCAAGGGGTGAGACCCATCACAGCTAGTCGCTACCGGGTGTCTTTGAATAGCCTAGTCAATCGCTCCTTGACGCGATGACAAACAGCGCTGTCGAGGATACCAGCGACAAGAAGAGCGATTGCGCCCAACAATGCGGAAATGAAGGACAGACCTGCCTCCACTTGGAGCACTCGATAGGTTAGCCAGGAAGAGAACAGACCTGCTAGAAGCAGGACGCATGAAAATACCAGCGTAGCGTTGTGGTGCAAGGTTCTCCTTAGAGCATTCGCTATAGTGTAACTAAGCTACCAAGTGGTAGATTATAGGGTATGGAAAGGGCCGATGTTTAAGACCCTTATGGTATTGCACCATAGGCCGCGCGGCTTTAGAACCATCCTGTTAATAATCTCCACCAACTCACGACCAAGTCTACTGCAACGTATTTGTCGAGCCACTGACCCCAGTGGAGAATATATTCTTGGAACTCCTTGAGTGCTAGCATTGGTAGCAACCACAGAGCCACACGCTTAGGAGTAACTTGATACGAAGGTTTAAAGTGCTTAGTTCCAGCCACAAATACTATCCAAAACTCAAATACGTTTGGAAAGAACAATAACAACTGGCGTAGTGAAGACAATTCAAACGTAATCACACCTATTATTCTGAAGAGAAAAAGCCCAATTGCGACATTGCGTCCTGTTCCTGACCATCTGAGGGCGACTATAAGAAAAGTGATCATGTAAGCAAGGTCTGCCCATTTGTCAAAGGACTGGTAGTTGGGAAGACCATTACCAGGCAACATGCCCATCATGAACAAATCTGACAAATCGACCAGGATAGCAATGATGGCACCTACAAAGGCCCATCTTAGAACTGGGAGTGATCCCAGAATCCGAACTGCGCCAATAATCAAAGCTTCAGTGATTTCTAAGGTGTTCCTTTCGCTCTATGCAGGATGGGTAGTTCGCTAATGAGAGATAGGCTAACATACTATAACATGTCCCAATCCAAGGAGTTGTTTCGATTCCTTATAGCTGTTGAGACAATACTTCAAGAAGTCGATTCAGGGCAATCTTACCTCGCCATGAAAACCCCAAATATCAACTTTAGCTTTGACTTGCTCACCATTACCCCTTATCATAGCGCCAGCCTACTCAAACGACTGAGGTCTAATTGTGCTGGCCAAGGTGTTCACCTGTGCCATCGTCGGCCTGGACGGACATACCATCGAGGCCGAGGTGGACATATCTCCAGGTCTCCCAGCTTTCACTATCGTTGGCCTGCCTGACACGGCTGTCCAGGAGGCCAAGGAGCGAGTTCGGGCTGCCATACGCAATTCCGGCTGCGAGTTCCCCATGCGCCGCATCACGGTGAACCTGGCTCCCGCGGACCTCAAAAAGGCTGGACCCTCTTACGACCTTCCCATCGCCATTTGCATCCTGCAAAGCTCTGAGCAGGTCAGCTATGACGCCTCCAGGGCCATCTTCCTGGGGGAGCTGTCCCTTGACGGAGGTGTGAGACACACTAACGGTATCCTTCCTATGGTGGCCCATGCCAGGCAGGCAGGTTTCGAAATGGTGTTTCTTCCTGCCTCCGACGCTAAGAAGGCGAGCCTCGTGGACGGCATCCAGGTCCTCCCCATATCTAGTCTGGCGGAGCTGGTAAGTTGTCTCAGAGGAGAGACAGAGCTAGCACCTTATGTTCCCGTGGAAGAGGAGCAGCCCAAAATCCCCGATCAGTTCGTAGGCCCCGACCTTGCTCATATCAAGGGTCAGGAGCACGCCAAGCGCGCCGTGGAGGTGGCGGCTGCTGGGGGGCATAACCTGATCATGAGCGGGCCTCCCGGCAGCGGGAAGACCCTACTGGCCCGCTCTCTCACAACTATTCTGCCCAGGCTAGCGCCCCAGGAGGCCCTGGAGGTCACTAAAATATACAGTGTGAGTGGCCTTGTCCCCTCCGATATGCCTTTGATAACGCAGCGTCCTTTCCGTGCGCCTCACTACACCATCTCCAATGCGGGTCTCGTAGGTGGCGGTAGGTGGCCCAGGCCAGGCGAGATCACCCTTAGTCACAGAGGGGTTCTCTTTCTGGACGAGCTGACGGAGTTTGGTCATAACACCCTGGAGTCCCTCCGCCAGCCTATCGAAGACAAGGTGGTGACCATTAGTCGCGCCCAGGGGTCCATAACCTTTCCCGCGAACTTCACCCTGGTGGGGGCCATGAATCCGTGTCAGTGTGGATATTATGGAGACCCACATAAGGAATGCACCTGCTCTCCAAGTATGGTGGCTCGATATCAGAGGCGAATAAGCGGTCCTATGATGGACAGGATGGACCTATATGTAGATGTCCCTCGTGTCGAGTACGAGAAGCTAATGGACGATGAAACAGCGGAGAGGTCGGATGTGGTGCAAAAGCGTGTGGAACACGCCCGAGCCGTGCAGTTGAAGAGGTTCCAGGGAACGAGCCTGCGTACCAATGCTGAGATGGGGCCAGTGGAGGTGTGGAACTACTGCAAGATGGATGATTCTTCCAGGAGCCTTCTTCAGGCAGCCATGAAGCAGCTAAGCCTGTCCGCCAGAGCCTTCCATAGTATCCTCAAGGTGGGCCGCACCATTGCCGACCTTGCCGGCGCCGAGGACATGGGGGTTGCCCATCTGGCGGAGGCGCTGCAATACAGGCCGCGGGGGTTGGTTTAGGCGTGGTGGGATCATAGTACCGTGCGTTGTAGAAGAGCAGACCCGTGGTGTTCCTGCGCTGACCAGTGAAGCTGCCCTCCGAGTTCGGTTGAAGCCCTTACCTGAAGAAAATCTCTTGCCATTACTAGCACTAGAGGTATAGCCTGTTCTCTCAATAGAACAAGAGAGGGTTCTCTCTCATGATTAGGCCTCCTGGAGCAGCCGGACCTCAGCCCGGCAGGCATAGATATTTCAGGGCCTTTGCCTATAAGGACTACAGGCCCTTTTGGTTTGGCATCACCCTGGCCTACATCGGCTTCTGGATGCAGATACTTGCCCAGGGCTGGCTTGTCCTTCGGTTGACTGACTCCCCATTGATGGTAGGTCTGATTGCGGCTGCCGGCAATCTCCCATTTCTTCTCTTTGCCCTGGTAGGCGGGGCAGTAACCGACAGGGTCAATCGTAGACATCTGGTCATCTTCACCTGGACAGTGACCAGCTTCCTGATGGTTGCTCTCGCCCTTCTGGTGTTCACAGACCTGATTCAGCTATGGCACATCTTTGCGATAGTTCTTTTGTCCATTACCCTCGCTGCTTTGGGTACTCCAGCGCGCCAGGCCCTGCTGCCCCGCTTCGTTCCTGGTGAGGATTTGACGAGCGCCGTCGCCTTATGGGCAGCTTCATTCCACGGCTCAAGGGTATTGGGGCCTCTCATAGGTGGAGTTCTGGTGCAACATTTTGGTGAGGGAGCCGCCTTTTCCTTTTATGCCTTCGGGAGCATGGCTTTTGCTATATCCATGCTGTTTGTCCATGGAGGAGAACCACCACCCCACCCAGAGAAGAGTTGGGCTGTTCATCGAGAGATATGGGACGGGTTAAGCGAAGTCAGAAAGAACAAAGAAGCCTTTGCTCTTGTAGTGCTGACCCTTCTCACCGCTCTCTTTGGAGGCGCATATCTAGCTCTGCTGCCCGTCTTCGCCAGGGACGTGTTAGGAGGAACCGTCCTGAACTTGGGTACTCTTATGCTGTCCAACGGTGCGGGAGCGGTAGTGTCTGTAGTCATCATATCCATGACTGGGAATATTCGGAAGAAGGGCACCATTATCCTGGCCGGTTTTGCCTTGTGGGGTGTCTCCATGATACTGTTCAGCCAGTCGCCGACCTTCACTCTGGCCTATCTGGCATTGGGGTCAATAGGGTTCTTCTGGGGCGTAACGGAGACCCTTTCCAACGTCGTCTTGCTGGCCTTGATCTCTCCCGATTACCACGGCCGGGTTATGAGCATGTTGATAGGCACCTGGGGCATGGGCTTCATCGGCAACACAGCGGCCGGAGGACTGGCCCAGGCGATAGGTGCTCCTTTGGCGATGGCTATGGTTGGAGTTTATATTATTGTGGTCACTATCGGAGTTTTTGTGGTCAGACCGTCGTTAAAAGACGTTTGAGGCTTGCTCCGCGTTTGCCCCTTGGACTACAATACTTTTGTCAAGTCCCATGAAAGCGCAAGTTCTTAAAGCCCCTCTTCTAGTTGACAGGTCTCCCCTTACCATAACTGAGGTGCCTGTCCCTGAACCAGGCCCGGGTGAGGTACGCCTTCGCGTCAAGGCTTGTGGTATCTGTCGCACAGACCTTCATATCGTGGAGGGGGAGCTTAACCTGCCAAAGCTGCCCATTACACCTGGTCACCAGATAGTGGGCGTCATCGACAAGCTGGGAGAAGGCGTGGCCAGGTTAAAGAGGGGCGACAGGGTGGGCGTGTCCTGGCTATATTCAGCCTGCGGCACTTGCTCCTCATGCCTGATCGGCAAGGAGAACCTGTGTGAGAACGCTAGATTCACAGGCTATAGCGTCGACGGAGGATACGCTCAGTATGTCGTAGCGCCAGAGGGCTTCGTCTATTCGTTGCCCCAGGGCTTTCCGGATGCGGATGCGGCGCCATTGTTGTGTGCGGGGGTCATCGGCTACCGTTCTCTTCGGCTCAGTGAGATACAAAAGGGACAGACCCTTGGCATGTACGGGTTCGGCGGCTCGGCCCACGTCGTAATCCAGGTGGCAGTCCACTGGGGATGTGAGGTGTATGTATTTACCCGAAGCAGGGAGCACCAGGACCTGGCCCGTCGCCTGGGGGCGGTATGGGCAGGCCAGGCAGAAGAAGGCGAACAGGAATCTCTTGACAGCGCCATCATATTCGCCCCTACGGGCCCGCTGGTTCCCGTTGCTCTCAGTCACATTCGCAAGGGCGGCACCGTGGCTCTGGCCGGCATCTATATGACCCCCATCCCAGAGATGAAGTACGACCTGATATACGGTGAAAGGACCCTTCGCAGTGTCGCCAACAGCACCAGGCAAGACGTAAAAGAGCTTCTATCTCTAGCCGCCGAAATACCAATACATACCGAGGTGGAGCTATACCCTCTGGAGAAGGCAAACCAAGCCCTCATAGCCTTAAAGAATAGCGACATCAGCGGAGCGGCGGTGCTAGAGATCCCCCAGGACTGATTCCTCCTGTCGGGGTCAAAGGACTAGGACAAAAAGCTGCCGAGGTATTTATTGAGTCCGCTCCAAGGTGTATCATTGGCAATGTCACCCCATTCAATGTCCTAAGGGTTACGCTGCTATGACAATATACGACAGGTTGATGCAGGGAGAGGAGATCTTATCTGAGTTCAAGCCATTCTACGCCACTTCTCGCCGTATCCTTCGTTATAGGGAAAAGCCCAGTGGCGTGGAGTTTAATGAGCTTTCCTACGATCGTCTCGAAACTATAGAGATGGTGAGAACCCCCCGCCATAATCTGATGATATCCGGCACTCTCATAGTTATAGCGGCGTTGGCGGCGCAAGCCATTGGGGCAATAAGGTTCACCACTATACCGGCGGTCATAGTAGGCATAGCCGTTGTCATCTTTGGAGGCATAGGTAAAGAGGGCTACTATCAGCTTCATATACGTAATGCAGGTAGGGGTGAGGAGAGGGTCTGGCGCATCAAGTTCGCTGGATCGGGAAGCTTTGTGGCTACCTTAAGGGGCGTAATAGGCGAGATACCAGATTTCTAGCTCTTACTTTCTACTCCAAGCCCAAGCGATTACCTCAACTTGCACATGGTCTCAGGAGTCTTAGTTGGCGCATCTCAGAGGTCAAGAAAGGGCGAAGTATGTGGAGAGAATGTTCTCTCGAATTTCGCGCCGATACGACTTCGTCAATACCGTCATAACTGGCGGTATGCACTATCGCTGGCGTCGTATAGCTACGCAGATGGCCGTTTCTGGGCTGGCTGGGCTCGCTCTAGACGTGGCCACGGGGACTGGCGAATTCGTAATGGAGTTAGCTCGAAGGCCCAGCACAACTCATGTGGTGGGCTTGGATTTCAGTGGACAGATGTTATCAGTGGCTGAGGCTAAGGCTAAGCGCAAGGGTTTGCACCTCAAGACTACCTTCCTTCTGGGCGACGCACTTGACCTCCCATTCCCCGATGACACCTTCGTATCTGTTACGTCGGGCTTTAGCCTGCGAAACATCATAGACGTTCCGCGGGCCTTGAGAGAGATGGCCAGGGTGACCAAGTCAGGCGGCAGGTTGGCCATACTGGAGATCACACCCATGCAGAGCAATTCGCTTTTCGCCAAGCTTTTCCGCTTCTACTTTCGCCGCATCGTCCCCTGGCTTGGGGTCATCCTGGTTGGCGATCGGGAAACGTACACCTACCTTCCAGAATCTGCGGAAGGCTTTCCCGATGCAGGATTACTGGCCAGAATTATGGAGGAGGCAGGTTGGGCTAACGTAATCTATCGCAGGCTGGGTATGGGCAGTGTGGCGATACATGTGGGGAAGAAGTAGCGATGTAATGATAACATGCTGTATAATACAGAGTGTTGGAGGTTAAATAATGAAGCGAACGCAGATCCAATTGGAGGAAGCCACGTATGAAATACTGCGCCGGAGAGCCTTTGAACAAGGCGTCTCGATGGCTGCATTATTACGTGAGGCCCTAGTTGACTATTTGGGTGTGAAACCAGAGAAGCGTCGTAGCCTGAGAGAGTTTGGGTTCGTTGGATCGGGTGAGAGCAAGCAGAGCGAATTGGCTCCCGTGTCAGAACGCCACGATGAAGCTCTCACAGAGGACTTTGCTTGATGATTTTCCTGGATACATCGGCGATATACGCACTAGCGGACAAAGCAGACCTCAATCACCATAAGGCGGTAGAACTTTTTAGCCACGCTCTTGAGGAAGCTGTGGATATACTAACCCACAGCTATGTCCTGGTAGAATCGGCAGCATTACTTCAACGACGCCTGGGATTAAGAATTGCTACACGATTCCTTAGAGATGCCAATGCCTTTCAGGTGCACTGGGTTGGAGTCCACGACCACGACAATGCGGTGACGCTACTAGAGGAACGCCGACGACAAGGACTCAGCCTGGTAGATTGCGCCAGCTTTGTCATCATGAGGCAATATGGGGTTGAGAAAGCCCTAGCATTTGATAGTGACTTTGAGAGCGAAGGGTTCACGCTCTTTCGACAAGTTGAATAGACCATTATCATCCATCTTTATCCAGAATATCCTCAAGAAACCACTCGGTGGGAAGCTCTCGACCTATGCATCTGTGCACCCTTCCTTTCTACTGGTTCAGGAAACAAGAATGGCTGACGATCGGGAAACGTACACCTATCTGCCGGAATCTGCGGAAGGCTTTTCTGGCGCTGATCAGCTAGTGAAAATGATTGAAGAGGCTGGGTGGTCTGATGTCTCCTACAAGAAGGTGGGAATGGGTAGCGTGGCAATTCATCTGGGCAAGAAGGCGTCAAAGAGTCGTCTAATCAAGGCTCCCAAATTCACCACCTCCGGGAGGAGTGAGCAAAAGGACTTAGATCCTATATCGATCACAAATACTGGCGCAGGCTTCAGTGCAGGATTCTCACTAGACTCGTTCCCAAATGAGCATGGCGACTACTTCACCCCCACCGCCCCATAAGGTTGGCGGGGTGCTTATCCGCAAGGTAGTGCCAGATAGCTGAAAATATCGCTTCTGCTGAGTCCCTTCCCAATTAGAAAACAAGGAACCTTCGACGTGGTGAATCACAAATCAGGCTGATTGATCTATGGTGTATGTACCATAATAGGAAATAACACCCTTGAAATTTGCGTCGACTTCCTCTGGCGTACCTGCCATCTGGTCCTCAGATGCAAAAGGTGGTCGATCCGCTCGCATGACCTGGGCAGAGAATCGGCTGGTGTTTGTGTATATGATGGACCCCTTGGCGTTTTCCCCAAAAGGATAGATCACCTCGCCGTTTTCTCTTCTAATCTCAAATGAGGCTAGTTCCCAGGCACCAACGATTGGCGCAATATCCATTGAAGTTTTCGTTTCCATTTCACCCTCCATTAATTGCTCACATAGCTAATTCTAGAGGCTTCCACTCTAGCAGCGCACACACATTTCAATTTTGTATATCCTCCAGGAACCACTCCGTAGGTAGCTCTTGCTAAGACGGCCCTGTACCCAGGTGTCTCAATACTAAGATTCAACGTTGCCCGCATTCCGTTTCTAGCCTATAATCTGCCTAGCTAGATAAATTCGGAGGAGACGCATGCCAATTATCAGACAGTCGGACTTTCCTAAAGACAACCTTAGCCCTGAGGTGGCTCGCAAGTTCTATATTAACAAAGACCTGGGAGGCGAGTCTCTCACAGTAGGAGAGGCCACCATTGCGCCAGGCGGAAGCATACCGTTGCACATTCACCCCGGACATGAAGAGGGTATCCTTGTCACAGAGGGCACCCTGGAGGGGCGTTTGGGCGACGAGCGCGCCACTTTGCAAGCCGGCGATGTGCTTATTGCCCCAACGGGCATCAAGCACGAGCTGGTAAACAAGACCCAGCAGCCCGCCAAGATAACCTTCATCTTTCCCACTCTCAACGTGACTAGAGAATTTATCCAAAAGTAGCCTCTTTTTCTCGCGGGAGATATACTGAGGATTCCTCTTCGCTGCGCTCCTCAGAATGGCAGGAAATGACGGCCTGGGTGAGCGGAATGGGGGATGTGAGTAATTTGCACCACACCATAAATGGCGTGGCATGAAGGAATGATAGATTCCTCATCGTTGCGCTCTTGGAATGAAACTATTCTCAGGTAAAATGGTTTACTGGCCTCCTCAGCGCCAGGTAGACACCTGCAAGGATGAAAACCCCACCCAGGACGCTGGTTGTCCCGGGGGCCTCGTCCAGGATAAACCACGCCAACAAGGTCGCTCCCATAGGCTCAACCATCACGGAGACGGTAGCGTCGCGCTCACGTACCCCAAAGCCCAGTTCAACGACGGATGGCCCAGAAGCTGGGGTACCAGGGCGATCAGAGCCAGCATAACGTAGGTCTTGGCTGAATATCCTGTAAATGGCTCGCCGACTGCTATCATGGCGACAAGCAGAATCACCGCGGCCCCCGCATATACGAAGGATATATACGGCAGCACCGACAGGCTACTTCTGACCCGTCTGCCTAGAAGAAGGTAGCCAGCAGCGGCCACCGCCCCAAGGAGGGCTAGAAAGTCGCCCCATCCCAACACCAGGCTTCCTACAAAGGCTAGACCTATTCCCGCGACCACGTTTTGAGATACCCTCTCTTTGACCAGAAAGTGGGACACAAGTGCCACCATGATGGGACTGCTGGTGACCAGGACTACGGAGCTCGCCACTGACGTGTAGCTCAAGGAGGCGATCCAGAAGGCGAAGTGGAGGGCAAGGCACACCGCCGAGCCGCCCAGTAACATCAGGTCCTTCCTAGTTATGTGGGCAAAGCTGTCTCTCTAATAGACGACGGCTGCCGGCACTACCACTAGCGAGGCGAGGCTCATGCGGAAGGCGGAAACAACCAGGAAGGGGGCATCTGCCAGTCGTATGAATACGGCGGCGAAGGACACGGCGATTACCCCTATAGCCAAACCCAAATAAGCCATCGCCGGCTTGGGGTGTGTTGTTCTCACGTCAGGAGCTAAGGTAGCGGGCTAGTTCATCTCTGGGAAACATCGGTAGGTCAGTTAGCGTGCCCCTTCGCCGTAGCTTGAGGCCCTCTTCCAATGGAGTAATACGGCCTATCTCGGCGGCGGGTACGCCTATCCCATTCAAGGTGGACATCAGCTTTGGAGCGTCTTCGGGAGACAAGGTGATGATAAGGGAGCCGGAACCCAGTAGACCCAATGGATCTAGTTTCAATGCTTCACATATGACCTGACATTCAGGCAGCACCGAAATCTGTTCCTCTTCCACCGTGATTCCTACGTTGGCCCCTCTAGCGACCTCCAGGAGGCCCGTGGCAAAGCCACCTTCGGTAGGGTCATGCATGGAGTGGACCGTAACCGCTTGGCAGGCCGCCGCTGCCTCCTTCACCACACTAATCCCAGGATCGAACAAGAAGCCCTTGGCCCTCTCTATCGTTGTGGAATCCAGTCCAGCGCTTCTCAGGGTATCCTCGGCCTCTCTAGCTAGTAGAGAGGTGCCCTCAATGGCTATTCCCTTAGTGAGCACAACGGCATCTCCAATCTGTGCCCCAGAGGTCATAACCTGCTTCCCCTTGTCTACCTCTCCCAGCATGACGCCTACTATTATGGGTCGTGATAGCTGGTACGTTACCTCGCTGTGTCCGCCAACCAGCGTAACATCCAGTTCCTCGCATGCCTCAAGAAGCTGGTCGAATATCGACTCGACTTCCTTCTCGCTAACGCCTTCTGGCAGAAGAAGGGTCGCCATGAACCAGCGGGGTCTAGCGCCCATGACCGCTATGTCGTTGGCGTTTACCTGCACCGCATACCATCCAATCAGGTCGGTGGCAAAGGTAATGGGGTCTGTCTTAGCTACCAGCAGCCTGTCGCCAAAGTCGATGAGGGCTGCATCTTCTCCGATGCTGGGGCCTAAGATAACCCGTTTGTCTTTGATCTGTACTTTGCCAAGGAGGCGGCTTAGCACCCCCATCGGGACCTTACCAACTTCCATCATTAACTCACACGCACATCGAAATTAGGTCTATGGTATCATTGCCACCCCAACGAATTCTGTCAAGGACATACCAGGTGTGGCCTTTGGTATCCTCTGGTGATACCATCTTCATATTCCCCAAAACCCGCAACTTCAAGACTCATCAGGAGGTGCGTTATGCCTAAGAGCTATTTTACCCCAGATACCGTATTCAACCCCCCAGCTTACTCCCATGCGGTCAGGGCAGGCAACACTATATATGTGGCGGGACAGGTGGCGTTTGGTCCAGACGGCAACTTAGTAGGCAAGGGCGATGTCAAAACCCAGGCGGAGCAGGCGTGGAAGAATATGAAGAACGTCTTGGAGGCTGCGGGGGCTACGATAGAGGACCTGGTGGACGTGACGACTTACATCGTGAACCCTGACGATGTCGCCAAGATCCGTGAGGCCCGTCAGAGATACCTACCCGAGAACAATAAACCCACTTCCACAGTGATCGTCGCACACGCTTTGGCGAACCCAGACCTGCTGATTGAGATCAAAGGCATTGCTGTGGTGGATTAAAGTTTCTGAAACTGCCATGAAAGGTTACGGTTGCGGCACACCCGAGGATTTGTGCTAGTATGTTCCTTATCACTTAAGTGTGTGTATAGTATCTGTATGCTAAGGATGAAGTGGCGCGCTGCCTCGCTTATAACACTACTCGTGTTGCTAGTCTTGGTTATTGGAAGCTCATGGGTCATCAGTAACAACCGAGACTTCCTGAAGGAGCTTGTAGCCATTGATTGCAATGAGCTTCCATATAACAAAACAGTGCAGCAAGTGCTGGAAACTCATCAGAGCACCGTCAAACACATTGAGCAAGTTAACCCCGGGTTTGTCTTCGTGGCAATGCGGGGTCCGGAACAGTGTCCCGATAAAGCCTATGTTCTAATCATATATGCAACCTTGCGGGACAAAAAAGCCATCAAGGACATTATCAGAGCGGAGACATTTTTGGGGATGCCTTATCGCCTGCAAAACGCTTAAAGACTCCGTGCAAGGGGTGGTGGCCCTGCGAGTAGCGGGTTCCCATTAAGAGGAAGATTGCAAGCAAGGAGGTGCCTATGCCCGATGGACCTGTTACAGATGTAAGGCTTCAGTGGAAGGGCGGTATGAGGTTTGACGCCTATAACTCGGTTACTGTGAACGCCCCGGACAAAGCTGGCGATCCCTTCGAAGGATTCAAGCCGGGTGAAATGCTGATGGCTAGCCTTGCAGGCTGTAGCGGTATCGACATAATTGGGATACTCCAAAAGCAGCGCCAGGCCGTCACATCCATAGAGATTAACATAAGAGGTACTCAGAACCCTGAGGCCCCATGGCCATACGAAGAGATTGAACTGGAATACGTTGTCAGGGGAAAGGGTCTCAAAGAGTCGGCGGTAGAGAGGGCCATCCATCTGTCCGAGACCAAATACTGCTCCATAACCGCCACCTTGAGCAAAGATACAAATGTCACCAGCACCTACCGTAAACCGCCACCTTGAGCAAAGATACAAATGTCACCAGCACCTACCGTATTGAGGGGGACATATGAATGCTAGTGCAAAAATTGATATCCTATATTGAAAGAGAACATTGGGAGAGTCCAGAGAGGTGTCTTTTGTCTCTGAAGTTTTTCTCAAATGTCATTGCGAGGCCCAACGAAGGAGGGCCGTGGCAATCTGGCGGAAGGGGTACATCTCAACCAGATTGCTTCGTCGTCCAGACTTCTCGCAATGACAATCGTGAGCCCATTTCAAGCACATCACATTAGCACTAAAGGTTAAGTAAATCAAAATCAGTAAGGAGGTCTTTTTATGGACAGAGAAGTCATCGTTCCATCCAATGTATACAAGTCAGGGGGATATTCCCAGGCTATCAAGATCGGCAACATCGTCTATGTGGCCGGCGTAGTGGGATTAGACGAGAACGGCAATATCTCTGACGATCCAGAGGTCCAGGCGACACAAATGTGGATAAACATTAAGCACATCCTTGAGGCCGCCGGTGGTGAGCTGGAAGACCTGGTGCAGATTACCACATACATCACCAGGGCAGAGTATGGAGAGAAGATTCTCCCAGCTCGCCGTAAACTCTGGACACGGGACCCGCAGCCTACCGCTACACTTGTAGTATGCACCGCGCTGGCCGAACCGAAGTACTTAGTCGAGGCCAACGGCATAGCGGTAATTGGCTAACTAACTCGGTGTGCAAGTTTTGGCATATGTGAAGATCGTAGACATTTCAGGGGCGGAGTGGAAGGAAGGTATCCCGACTGGTCGGGATCGGGGGTTGGAGGGGGTGTCCCGATAATGGCCATAAACTATTTATCTTGACATTTCCAAAATACAGACGGCCAAATTGGGAGAGTCCAGAGAGGGTCTCCCTCGGAGTTTACCCTGAGCGTAGTCGAAGGGGCAGGAGTTTCAGGGGATGTGCCCCTGAGAAAATACCTTCCTGGGTGTGGGTGGGTGGGAAAGAACACCTTGTGCATTTACCATGTAGAATTTCCTTACGTGGTTTACCTCACACAGAGAAAAGGGCAGTTTATTTTGTTGATGACCATCATCGGGAAAAGTAACTACTAGGGAAAACCCGCGCACAGGGCTAACTACTCATCTGCAACGGGTCTATGGTAATGCTCGCTTGGAGTAGCCTAACGTCATTTTCAGGTGGACAGAGATTAACAATAGGTGGAGATTGATTATAAATCTCCATCAGGGTATATTTGTCCCATCGTTCCCCAATGGAAGGGTCGGTATCGCATACTTTTCAGGAGGGTCCAATGGCTAAGAAGGTAATCGCAGCGCCTAACGTCGTTAAGGTCGGAAACACCATATACATCGGCGGACAAACTGGTTTAGGGCCAGATGGCAAGCCGATGGCCAAAGACTTCGTGTCCCAGGCGGAAGCAGCCTATCGCGGCCTGCTGAAGGCGCTGGAGGCTGGCGGCGCTACGACGGCGGACGTCGTCTATCTGACCACCTATGTCACAACCATGGAGGACCACGACACCAACATGGAGGTGCGTAAGAAATTCTTCTCGGAACCACCGCCGGGGCGCAGTACAGTCGTGGCGAAGTCCATGGGTCAGCCCGGTTCCCTCATCGAGATGCATGGAGTAGCTGTTATAGACGACTAATCCCAAGGATTGTCCTATGAGACGCATCATTCGATGGAGCGCAATAGCCCTGGTCATCGTGGGCGTTGCAGCCTATGGTCTCGTCTCCTTCATGATTGCTTCCGGCGTTACCAAAGCAGAAAGGAAGCCCCAGGATGACCACCCTTCGTCCTTCGGTCTGAATTTCGAGGACGTGGAGTTCCCTTCTAGAAAATGGGACGCTAATTTGAGGGGATGGTATATATCTGAGAGTCAGAAAAGCCCCACTATCATTTTTGTTCATGGCATCAGCAGCAATCGTTCCGGCGACCAGGCGGTGGAGCTGGCCGCGAAGCTCACGGAACGAGGGTTCAGTGCCCTCCTATTCGACCTGCGCGCCCACGGCGATTCCGATGGAGACCGCATCTCCGGCGGCTACTTCGAGCAGCAGGACGTCCTTGGGGCCTTCGATTACCTTAGTGGACGCGGAGTGCCGTCTGATAGGATTGGACTCATAGGCTTCTCTATGGGGGCGGGAACGGGAATCCTAGCGGCGGCTGAAGAGCCTGCCATAGGTGCCCTAGTTGCCGACAGCCCCTACGCCAATGCCTCTGACTTAATTGCCCAGGAGACCGCTAGGAAGACTGTCTTCCCAGAGTGGATAGCGCCTGTGTTCATACCGGGCGCTAGGCTGCTAACGCGCTCGATATATGGCATTAACATAAGTGCCCTGACCCCTGAGAAGGCGGTCTCACGGCTGTCGTACCCAATTCTAGTGATCCACGGTGAAGCGGACACACGAATCCCCGTCGAACACGGCAGGCGGGTCTATCAGGCTGCCAACTCTGGGAGCCTGATATGGCTTGTGCCGGAAGTAGACCATGTCGATGCCTTTATGGACCATCCTGACGAGTATGTGGAGAGGGTGGCTGCATATTTTGAGTCTCGTTTCGGTGACTAGCAGGCTTTCCCTGATCAGGAACGGAGTTTGACAGGTTGCAGACAGCGTCAATATACTTCCAATAGCGCGACACGTTTGTCACTGGATCTGCTCTAAGCCGGGTGCTTATTATTGTCATAGATATGCCAATTTACACGGAGGGAAATCGAAGATGCCAGAGGCCCTTGCAGGAATAAGAGTCCTAGATTTGACCCGTACCCTAGCTGGTCCCTTTTGCACTATGCAGCTTGCAGATATGGGAGCGGACGTCATCAAAATCGAAGAACCCACTCGTGGCGATGAGACGCGAGGGTGGCCTCCCTTCTGGGATGGCCTGGCCTGCTACTTTCTAGCCATCAACCGCAACAAACGCAGCATCGCCTTGAACCTCAAAAGGCCAGAGGCAATAGAGGTGGTGAAGAAGCTAGCCGCCACTTCAGACGTAATGATCGAGAGCTTCCGCACAGGCGCAATGGACGCTATGGGCATAGGCTACAAAGACATCAAGGCAATAAATCCAAGGATAATCTACTGCTCCATCTCTGGCTTCGGACGCACGGGGCCGTTGAAAGACAAGCCCGGCTATGATCCTATGGTACAAGCGTATGGTGGCCTCATGAGCATCACTGGGGAACCGGGCGGGCCTCCGGTCCGTGCGGGGTATTCTCTAGTGGATCTAATATGCGCCTGGATGGCCTACAGCGGTATAGTCACCTCCTTGTTCCACAGGGAGCGCACTGGAAAGGGGCAGTACCTGGAGGCCTCTCTACTGGAGGGCCAGGTAGCATCCTCTACCTTCTACACCACTAGCTACCTTGCCACTGGCTCCGTCCCCGACAAGATTGGTTCCTCTAACCCCTCGGTCCATCCCTTTCAGGCCTACGCTTCTAGCGACGGCTACTTTCTTCTAGGGGTTGGCAACGATGGTCTGTGGCAGCG
Organism: Dehalococcoidia bacterium; assembly: GCA_965249025.1. Classification (GTDB taxonomy): domain Bacteria; phylum Chloroflexota; class Dehalococcoidia; order Lucifugimonadales; family CAYTFF01. Next base: position 1,785,736 of record OZ252215.1, read on the forward strand.
TTTCTGCAAGGCCACAGACCGCCTGGATCTGCTGGAAGACGCCAGATTTAAGACCAATGTCCTGCGCGTCCAGCATAAGCAGGAACTGAACCAGCTCCTGGAGGAAATGTTCCCTCAGAAGACTACGGCAGAATGGCTGGACTTGTTGGAAAAAGCCGGTGTGCCGAACTCGCCTATAAACAATATTGCAGCCCTGGTGAATGACCCTCAGGTCAACTACAGGGAGATGATATTGAGAGTAAAACAGCCCAACGGTCAGGAGGTCGGCATGCCGGCCAGCCCTCTGAAGCTCTATGAGACGCCACCTACGTATCGCCGCCATGTTCCCAACCTAGGCGAGCATACCAGAGAGGTCATACTCGAATTGGGCTACACCGAGGACGATTTGAGGCGTATGATGGATGTGCAGGCCATAAGAGTCTAACGACCATCCAATAAACGCCCACCCTGAGCCTGCCTTGCCTGTCCTCGATTTATCGGAACCCTCGGCTTGTCAGGGTCGAAGGGTGAGGGCTTACTGTCATTCCGAGGAGTCCCTCCATTTCCGCTCATCCTGAGCCTGTCGAAGGACGTGGGAATCTGTCGTCCGCCTTATAGCACCCGCTCACCCAGAGTGAATCGAAGGGACGGTGGCATTGATGCCCCATGCTGAAGCATTGGGTCGAGAAAACACAATAGCCATATGATCTCGTACTTGGACAAGCCTGTCCTGAGCAAAGACGAATGGCTTAGCATGAGCGGAATAGAGGCCGATATGGCAATAAAAAAGCACGTCCCCATAAGCGAAATTAAGCCGGATACGTTAAACTAAGAGCCGCACAGAGACTAGACACATTCCCCGTCAATCAGTCACCTAAGGAGGAACTATCATGGCACCAATGACAGGCGGCCAGGCCTTAATCCTCTCCATCATAGCTGAAGGGGTTGACACGCTGTTTGCCCTTCCAGGCATTCAGATGATGAGGGTTTTTGACGCCCTCTACGACCATCGTGAGTTAAGGGTAATCGTGCCTCGACACGAACAGGCCACCACCTATATGGCCGACGGTTACGCCAGGGCCACCGGCAAGCCAGGGGTGGCTATGGTGGTGCCAGGCCCAGGGATGCTGAACGCCTTGTCGGGGCTTGGTACTGCTTATGCCTGCTCTTCACCCGTGCTGTTGATCTCAGGCCAGATACCCAGCTCTGCCTTCGGCAAGAGGATGGGCATGCTCCATGAGGTGGACAACCAGATAGAGGTGGTTAACAACCTCACCAAGTGGAGACGGCAGGTCTTGAAGGTGGAGGATATACCCGTCGCTGTCCATGAGGCAATGCGCCAACTCAAGACTGGCCGGCCAAGGCCCGTCATGTTAGAGGTACCACCTGATATCCTTTCGTCCACTGGCAACCCGGAGCTTTTCGAAGCTGAGGAGTACTCGGTCTCCCAGCCTCCCGACCCGAAGCAGATAGCCGAGGCGGCCCAGACGCTCATGTTAGCGGAACGTCCTATGATCTTGGCGGGAGGCGGCGCTATCACTTCAGGTGCCTCTAAGGAGCTGCTGGAGGTGGCCGAATTTCTTCAAGCGTCCATCGTCACCACCCCGGAGGGAAAGGGAATCGTGCCAGAAGACCACTATCTGTGCATGGGCGGGGCGTCTGTCGGATTGGGGCCGATGAAGCACGTCATCCCAAAGGCGGACGTAATCCTTGGCGTGGGAACGCGGTTTGTGCTGACGGCCATGAAGATCAGCTCGTCCCAAAAGGTGGTGCATATAGACATAGACCCCTCAGAGATAGAAAAGGTCTGGTCAACTACCGTTGGCATAGTAGCTGACGCCAAGGCCGCACTGGCTTCTCTCCTTAACGAATTGAAGTCCAAATGGCCTCCTAAGCCATCGCGAAAGGCCGAGTTTGAAGACATCAAGGACACCATCAGGAAGGAGTTAAAGAGCTTGGGGCCTGACTCTATCGAGATCATCGAGACTATTCGGCATGAGCTTAAAGATGACGCTATTCTCATCAGCGGCATGACGTGTGTGGGCTACTGGGACCGATTAGCCTATGAAGCCAGACTACCCAGGAGCTATATTACCTCTGGGTACTTCGGCACCCTTGGATTTGCCTTTCCCACAGGCTTGGGCGCTAAGGTGGGCAGGCCCGACAAGCAGGTTGTCGCAGTTAGTGGGGACGGCGGGTTCATGTTCAATGTCCAGGAGTTGTCTACCGCCGTTAAGCATGGCATCAACACGGTGACCATTGTCTTCAATAACGGCGTTTTCGGTGCCTCCGCCTACGACCAGAAGAACCAATACAAGGGCAGGTACATCGGCACAGACCTGCATAATCCAGACTTCATGAAACTGGCCGAGTCCTTCGGCGCTGTGGGACTAAGGGCCGACGACTATAAGCAAATGGGGCCTCTTCTTAAGAAGGCGCTAAATGCTGACAAGCCGGTGATTCTTGAAGTGGTCGTTCCAAACATGCTGCCTCCTTTCGAAGTGCCAGGCAATCCGATACACTAAAGCATATGAGGTCTTGCACAAAAAGTCCTGAAAATATAGGAAAGTGCAGGGAACCTTGGTTCCTTGCCGGGGGTCTGGGGGTGCTCCCCCAGATACATTTCGAGGGCGGGACAGGGTGGGATAGTAGCGTTTGTCCTGTGAAGAGACCCTACGTGGTTTGCCACCATAAATACTCAGAAAATCCGACTTTTTGTGCAAAGCTGGCCTATGTATAAGGCCCTTCTCTTAGACCTAGACGGCACGTCCATAGGCCAGTCGGAGACTATTTCACCAAGGGTAGAGAAAGCCATCAAGCGGGTATCTCAGGAGATGGTCGTTAGCTTCGCTTCCAGCAGAGACTACCTGATGGTGGCCGAGTTTGCCAAGGAGATGGGCCTCTCCTCTCTGCAGATATCAGAAGGTGGTGCCAGAATCTTCCACCCCTTTACTGGTGAAGTGGCCTGGATGTGCCCAATAGCGGAAGAGGATGCCAGGCAAGTAGTCGACGCCCTTGCTCTTCACGAAATACCGTTCATGGCCGTCGATGGCGACCGGTGTGTCACGAAGTCAGACGAGATTACCGACTGGTGTATAACAAGAGTCACAGCTTGGGATATGTCCGATACCTACGTGGAACGCCTTGTTGGGCAGTTCGGCAACAGCAACGGAGTTAATGTGGCGAAAATCATTCGGACGGATAACGGCAGGCCGATGCTTGACTTCACCCACGCCGATGTTAGCAAAGGTGCAGCTGTCCTGAGGTATGCGGAGCTGCTTGGTATTGAGCCTGGCCAAATGATAGCCGCAGGCGATAGCTATAACGATATTTCTCTGCTCCAGGCGTGCGGCCTGAGAATTGCCATGGGTAATGGCGTTGATGAGCTTAAGGCCATGGCCGATTACGTGGCCCCATCTGTCTATGAAGATGGTCTTGCGGTGGCGATAGAGGACTTCGTCATGCCCAAATTGCTTGATCTGAAGTAGCCGTAGTTGCCTTTACAGGCCGAGTATTAGGGATCTTCTAGCGTAATTTCTAACAAAACGCTAGGGTCATGCTTTAGGAAGCCCCTAACCATGTGTTCTAGAGAGTCCCACCAGACGCCGCCGCCTTCGTACTTGCTGAAAAGCCCCTCTGAGGCTCCCCTTATGATATTCTCCTCGCTAACTACACTAGCTCTTCCCTCGACAATGGGCGCTTTTCTATCGCGAAACTGGAGACCGACCCTTGGATTGAGGGCTATCCGCTTTGTCTTGACCGAGTCTCTTGCGGTGGACATATAGATCTTTCCGCTCATGGGATAGAACCACATTGCCACAGTTCCGGGCGTGTTGTCGGAATCATAAGTGGTTATGTGTACTATTTTCTCCGATGCTGCTTGTGCGTCTAACTTGGAATCCATACGTCTTACAATCGCAGGTCTTTAGGATAGGCTCACTTTTGGAGCAAGACAGGCTCTTATTCTTCAGATCCCGAAGGGGGGTCTAAAGTCTTCTCTGCATCCTGACCCCTTCTCTTCCTGATTCTCCTGACGCCCTTGGCCACGTAGGACTGCAGATGGCTTACCTCGCTGGTGATCGCCGAACGGAAATGGGTGCTGTACTCACCCATCTTGCGGAACCTCTTGTAGCGCTGCTTCACGAGACGTTTTATGGAGGTCGCATGGAGTTCGGCCAGTTCGTGTAGGAGGGCCCGTTTCAAATGGCGGGCTGCTTCGTTGGGGTTGGAGTGCGCTCCTCTTTGAGGTTCTGGAACAATGGAGTCTATTATGTGTAATTCCTTGCAGTCGCCAGCGGTGAGTTTAAGGGACTCGGCCATCTCCGGAGCCTTGGTCTCATCCTTATACATCAAGGAAGCGGCCCTCTCAGGCGTTATGGATGAGTAGATAGCGTTTTCAAGCATCAACACCCTATCGGCGATGCCGAAGGCCAAGGCCCCTTCACTTCCTCCCTCTCCTACTATCACCGCTATGGATGGTACAGACAGGTTTGCCATTGACGCCATGGTAGCAGCTATTGCAATCCCAAGGCCCTGCTCTTCCGACTCAAGACTCACAAGGGGTCCAGGGGTATCCACGAAAGTTATGAGGGGCAGGCCGAACTTGGCAGACAACTCCATAATCCTCTGCGCCTTTCGGAACCCCCCTGGAAGGGTCTGGCCATTTTGCCCCACCACGGCCACCGACTGCGCCCCAAGATGTCCCAACCCACATATTAAGGACTCATCGTCACTATGAATGCGATCGCCGTGTAGCTCAATGAAGTTGGAGAACATGCGAGCTATGAACTCGACGGCAGACGGTCTGTTTTTGTGTCTGGCTAACTGCACCGAATTCCATGCTATGGAGCGAGGCACCTCAATGCGCTCTCTAGGGCGCTTCTGTTTGGCTGTGAGAGTGTATGCAGGCCCCATTAGGTCCAGTAACGTAGCCAATAGGTCTTTGAGGTGTTCCCTGTCCGTTATCCTGTCCAGGTGGCCATGCTTTAGGTGGGACTCGGCTGTATGGGCGTCTGGAGGCAGCGGTTCATCATGGGACTCTGCAATGACTCTCAGGGGAGCTAGGCCTATCAAGGTGCCGGGTTCGGCTATGATGACATCCGCTAGACTGGCGAAACTGGCGTATATTTGCCCAGTCGCGGGATTGGCCAGGACTGATATAAAGGGTAGGCCTTTGTCCGCCAGCAGGTTTACTGCCATTGAGGTCTTGGCCATCTGCATGAGAGAGAGGATGCCCTCTTGAATTCGTGAGCCGCCACTGGTGACCACAGAGACTACAGGCAGCTTTTTCTTGGCTGCCAGTTCTAGGGCCAGCGCAATCTTCTCTCCAACCACGGAACCCATGCTACCGCCCATGAAACCGAAGTCCATGGCTATGAGCACTGTAGGGATGCCACCTATGTTACACGTCCCGGTGACCACGGCTTCCGTTAGACCCGTGCGGCGCCTATCCCTTGTTAGGCGCTCTTTGTACGGTATTCGACTGGAAAAGGACAGGGGATCCAGAGAGGTTATAGAGCGGCTGGTCTCTTTGAAGGTGCCTTCATCTGCCAGCAGGTCTATGCGCTCCCTTGCTGTGAGAGTGTAGTGGAAGCGGCATTTGGGGCAAACTCGGTACTCGATATATAGGGCCTCATCTGCAATGTAAGAATCGCAGGCTAAGCATCGCTCTCTTGCCTCAGTGGCTCCTTGTTCCTTGGGGTTGCTACCTTCTCGCCTGGAGAAATAGCTGAGGAGATTTGCTAGGTTTCTAGCCATAGTAGTTCACTTCCCTCGCCTGTTCGATCTTTTAGGACCAGTTGGTTGTAACATCCTTGGGCTTGCCTGGTTCGCCGGGAATCACTACCCCCTCCTCCTCCAACTGCTCCATGAGACGGGCGGCTCTGGGATAGCCGATGCGTAGTCGGCGTTGCAGAAGAGATGTTGAGAGTCTGGTGTGGCTATTGGCAAGTTCGATGGCCTTGTCCAGAAGTTGGTCCCTTGGAAACTCATCTTCATCGTCCTCCTCCTCTTCGATGTCCAATGATATTTCTGGGACTGGCGGGCCCTGGAGAGTTGACCAATATCTGACTAGGCTTTCAATCTCCTGATCAGATATGAACACCCCTTGAGTTCGTTTTGGCTTTAGTCCATCCAGAGGTAGGTAGAGCATATCTCCTCTTCCCAGCAATTTTTCTGCGCCGGCCGAGTCTAAGATGGTGCGTGAGTCTACCTGAGATGCTACCGCAAAGCTGATGCGGCTGGGGAAGTTGGCCTTAATCAGGCCTGTGACAATGTTGACCGAGGGGCGCTGAGTAGCTACTACCAGGTGGATGCCGGTGGCTCTGCCCAATTGAGCCAAACGGCATACGGAGCTTTCCACTTCATACTGAGACGCCATCATCAGGTCGGCCAACTCGTCTATCACCACTATTATGTATGGCATCGTCTCGGGGGATTTCTTGTTGTAAACTTGTATATTCCTGACCCCGACTTCCTCAAACTCGCGGTATCTCTTGAACATCTCGTTTATTAGGCCCTTGAGCAAGTCGACTGCCTCATCGGCCTCTACAACAGTAGGTTTTAGCAGGTGTGGAATTCCATTGTAGAAATTCAGCTCCACCCTCTTGGGGTCTATCAATAGAAGCCGAAGTTCTTCTGGCGACTTCTCCATAAGGAGACAGGATATGATGGAGTTGATACAGACACTCTTACCACTACCGGTCGCTCCTGCTATGAGTAGGTGAGGCATCCGAGTAAGGTCGGTGACGACCACCTCTCCTCCGCTGCCCTTGCCCAGAGCAACGGGTAGATGAGCCTTGGGTTTAAGCTTCTTATAGGCGTCACCTTCCATCACGGACCGCAAGGTAACGATGCTGGGGTTAGGGTTTGGCACCTCGATCCCCACCACCGATTCTCCAGGAACAGGCGCCTCAATACGGATACTGGTTGCAGCCAATGCCAGGGCTAAATCCTTTTCTCTGGCTACTATGCTGCCTACCTTAACTCGAGTCTTGTTTTCTATCTTGGACACTATTGGTCTGCCATCCTCGCCCAGCCTTAACTGTCCGGCCTCGTCCTTTTCCCTAATCTCCTTGAATCGGCGGTTCCATCCGGGCTCCAGGCCATACATAGTTACCGTGGGCCCAGGCTTGATCTGTTTTACCCTTACCTCTATCCCATAGTCGCCAAGGGTACGTTCAATAGTTGCTGCCGTGACCCTCTGGTCTTCTTCAGATACGCTGGACTCTTCGATCTCCCAGAGCATACCGATGGGAGGCATCTTCCATCCCTTCACAAACCCAGGTGTACCCATAGACGAGGTGGATTCTGACTGCAATGGGGGTTCCTCAGGGTTCTCCCCATTGACTGTATGAACAGTAGAAGATACAGACGGAGGGTCTAAGCGCTTCTTCTTTTCGTCTATGGTGGGTTCGCTTTCTGGGGTCCCGTCCGCATAGTCGCTGTTATCGAGATCCAACATTGGAATAGCCAGACTATCGGGGCTGCTATCCTGTGCTGTGTCTGGCTCAGGGGCTTTGGGTGTTCTCACCACTACGCTCTTTATCCTCGCTAAAGCTATGATGGGAAGTCTGTATGCAATGCTGACTCCTTTAAGTAGCCCTAGCGTCCTTGGGACGTAGGACAAAGCAAGAGCCATGTAGGTATACCCCGTGATGAAGGCCCATTTGCTGAAGGTTAACGCCCTGCCTGAGTAGGCGACTGATAGTTTTGCTGCCGCGATCAGTAGGCGGCCCGTCTTCATTGTCACGAGGGGAGTTCTTCTGGGGAACGTTATCAATAGTCCCGCCAATATCAATGGCACAAGCCGAAAGGCCCCGTAGTAAGGACTTATTCCCCTGAGTTCGTATCCTAGATTGCCGCCAAGGGTTACGTCATAAAGAATACCCTGGTTTCCTCGCCAGTAGGCAAGGATCATAAGTGAGGCCGCCACGAACAACCCACTTCCAATCAAAATATTCCAGCCCTTCACAAGGAGGCTGCGCCTCTTGATGGCCATCCAAAGGGTAACGGCAAAAAACAGGCTCACGGGCACCAGCCCAAGGCCCGTGCTGCTAATGGCGCTGTCTCTGATGGTGATATAAAGGCGGTAAAGAGGGTCACTCAGCAGCACCAGGAGGGTTACTGTAGCTGCTAGGATCAGGAGTCTACGTCGCCACGATGTCAGCAAAAAGCGCAAGACTCTCCTTCTCCAGGGCTTTCTTGCCCCCACCACCTCCTGGAAACTTTGAATTCTGCTAAGGCTGCTTTGGTTGGGTTTCATAGATCATCTCGGCCATTCTTGATACTACACATCGACGCATACTGGGATGATCATTGGAGACCTTCCCGTTTGCTGATACAAGAATTTTACCAGAGCATTTCTAACTCTGGAATCAAGTTGATCCCTTTGTTCAGGGAATCTTCCGTCCTTCTTTAGCGATTCAAAGACCACCTGGGAGGCCTTTGGATATAGAGCGTTGGCATCTACTGCGTCAACGAATCCTCTTGATATAAGTTTTGGTGGACCTGTAACTCTTCTTGTGGTCTTGTCCAGAGGCAGTACGACCAGCAAGATTCCGTCCTTGGCGATGGCCTTGCGCTCTTTTAGGATGTCGGTCCGCATGTTCCATACCCTACGGCCGTCTACGTAGACATGGCCGCCTGGAACGCTGTCCACTATACTCCCCCCTCTTTCGGTGAGTCCTAAGACATCGCCGTTCTCAAGGACAAAGGTGTGGTCTTTAGGTATACCTAAAGACTGAGCTAGAGTTGCGTGGGCCACTAGGTGACGATACTCTCCGTGAACGGGCACGAAGAATTTGGGCCTTGTAAGGTTCAGCATCATCTTCAGCTCTTCCTGGCTGGCGTGGCCGTGAACATGAACCAACTCATTCCTATGGTAGAATACCTTGGCCCCCAGGCGATATAGGTTGTCGATAGTTCTGGATACGGTGGTCTCATTCCCTGGTATGGGGGATGCGGACACGATTACGGTGTCTCCTGGAACTATCTGTACGTCGCGTTGCTCTTGCTTGGCCATCCGCACTAGGGCAGATGTAGGCTCCCCCTGGCTTCCCGTAGTTACTATGACCACGCGATTATTCGGCAGGTGTTTGAGTTCGCCAATAGACGCCAACGTTCCCTCTGGGGCGGAGAGGTAGTTCATCTTCAACGTCAAGATGACGTTGTCGACCATGCTACGCCCCACCACGGCCACCTTGCGATTGTATAGCACAGCGGCGTTTATGACCTGTTGAATTCTAGATATAAGGGATGCGAAGGTAGCTACTATCACACGTCCTTCAGCCTCTCCAATGACACGCTTCAACGTCTCTCCAACTACGCTTTCCGACGGTGTATAACCGGGAAGCTCCGCATAGGTTGAATCCGAGAAGAGCAGGAATATCCCCTCCGAGGAAAGCTGGGCAAGGCGGACATAGTCCACGGTATATCCGTCCACCGGCGTGTGGTCAATCTTGAAGTCTCCTGTATGAACCACCATACCCAGCGGAGTTTGAATGGCCAAGCCCATGGCGTCGGGTATGCTGTGCGATACCCGATAGAACTCCACAGTGAACTTGCCAAGCCTTATCTTCTTTCCAGGCTCAATAATGTGGAGATTGGCTCCCTTTAGCTGACGGTGCTCTTTGAGCTTTACGGATATGAGGCCGTGGGCAAGCCTAGGAGCGTAGACGGGCACATGCAACTCGTTGAGCACGTAGGGAAGCGCTCCTGTATGGTCTTCGTGACCGTGGGTAATCAGTATGGCTTTGACTCTGTTGATATTCTGCAGGAGGTATGTAATGTCTGGGATAACGAAGTCGATCCCCAGCATATCCTCTTCGGGGAAGAGCACCCCAGCGTCAATGACTATGATGTCCCCGTCGCACTCCAGGGCCATCATATTTCTGCCTACCTCACCCAATCCACCCAGGGGAATTACCTTTAACGTTTTCCTTGGCATCTAACTTGCCTCAAAACATGCTGAGTTGTTGTGCATCCGTATTCTCCTCCTCCGGACCTTGCTCCGCTGCTTCCGTTAGAAGGGTAGGGAGCCTGCTTATGTCGCTTTCAAGGATGTCTTTGAGCCGGGCCTGGCGAAGGGCCGCAGCGGGATGATAAATTGGAAAGACTGTGATGCCGTTCCACTTTCTGGGCCTTCCTCTGGCCTTGCTTATGGTGTCTTTTGGGAAGAACTTGGCTAGGGAGAAGCGTCCCAAGGTGATGATCACTTTTGGTTTCAGGAGTTCAATCTGGCTGTCTAAATAGGATCGGCAGGCGTCTATCTCCCCTGGCAGTGGGTCTCGATTATTATGAGGCCTGCACTTGACCATGTTGGTTATATAGACATCTTCCCTCTTGATGCCAATAGAGGCCAGAAGCTCCTCCAAGAGCTTGCCTGCGGGCCCTATAAAGGGGCGTCCCTGCTGGTCCTCATGAAAGCCAGGAGCCTCTCCAATGAACATTATCTCAGGATTGGATGAACCCTCTCCTGGAACGGTACTTGTTCTGCTCTTGGACAGAGGACAAAGGGTACAGGAAGATATCTGAGTTGCTAGTTGTTCTAGTTCCGACACAGCGCAAATCCCGTATGTGACTATCTAAGGCATCATAGCACGGCCACATATAAGCGTCAATTTCAGTTAAGGCCATTATTTGGATACTTTGGCATACTCTCGACAGAGGATATCCTACAGTGGTACCCTTCCTCTGGCACTCTTAATCCCGCTCTCCCTGAGCTTGGCCAAAGGGTAAGGGAAGAAATTTGCATATATCAACACTCATCGGAGGTTTTCCGTGGCTCGGATGACAGGCTCCCAAGTCGTAGTCCAGTCCCTTATTAACCATGACGTCGACACCCTCTTTGGGATCATATCCACGCACACCATAGACCTGTACGATGCCCTCTACGACGCCCAGGACAGGATCAACGTGCTGGGCTGCCGTCAGGAACTGGCCCTGGGATTCATGGCCGATGGCTACGCCAGAGTGAGCCGCAAGCCTGGGGTCATCATGACTAGCTCTGGGCCTGGCGCCGCCGGTTCCATGCACTGCATGGGGGAGGCCTACGCATCGTCATCGCCTGTGCTTCAGGTGACCACAGACATAGAGAAATCGCTGATAGGCCAAGGCAGGGGAGCCAGGCACGAAGGCATAGATCAGGTGGCAATGTTCAACACCGTCACTGGGTGGAGCGCTCTCATCCCAGATGTGGAGTCCATACCGGACTACTTCGACAGGGCCATGAGGCGATTCCAGACCCATCGCCCCAGGCCCATCAGCCTCATCATACCCAAAGACGACTTAACGGCGACTGTAGACGTAGAGATAGGATTGTCCCCAAAGGTAGAGATACCTCCCGCGGAGGAGGGTGCAATAGAGAGAACCGTCGCCCTCATCAAGGAGTCGAAGCGCCCCATATTGCTGGCGGGAGACAACCTGACCTTTTCTGGTGGAACAGAGGAGTTAGTTGCCTTAGCGGAGCAGCTTGGGTGCCCCGTTGGTCTACTGGACGGCGCCAAGGGCAACATTCCCGACGACCATCCCTTGGCCGTGGGTTTTGTCATGGGCAACCGCCAGTGGCGAAATAACCCCCTGTGGGAGCTCTTGGAGACCTGCGACCTGTGTGTGGTGGTTGGCTCTACCATTTTGTATAGGGATACAGTGGGACTTGGCCTCAAGCTGCCGACCCATATGGTGCATATAGACCTGGATGGGAGTTTCTTCGACAAGAACTATCCTGCCGAGGTGGCTATAGAGGCCAACCCCAGGGTAGCTCTTCAGCAGCTTCTGGAGAGGCTTGAGGGGCAGGACGTCCACAAAGGGGACGCCTATGAGAAAGAGGCCCAACAGTGGAAGGCTAAGGCCAGAGAGAGCACCCACGAGCAGTGGCCCAACGAGGCCAAGACCTGGGAGGCCCTGCGAGAGGTGCTTCCCAAAGAGACCATTATGACCTTCGACGTCACCCTCCCAGCATCCGGGGCAAACCGCTCATTCGACTGTTACAGGCCGGGGACGTATCTCAACCCCTTTGGATGGGCTGGCCTGGGCTACGGCTTGCCATCGGCTCTGGGGGCCAAGGTAGCCAGGCCTGATGTGCCCGTGGTGTCCATATCTGGAGATGGAGGGTTCCAGTACAACATGCAGGAGCTTGGCACAGCCGTCCAGTACGGCATCCATCCCATAGTGGTCATCATCAACGACAACGCCTGGGGAGCCTTGAAGACGCGGCAGGCCGCCTGGATGGACAATCGATACATAGCCAGCGACCTGGTGAACCCGGACTTCGTCAAGCTGGGGGAGTCCTATGGCATAGAGTCCACACGAGTGGAGAGCAGGGACCAACTTCTAAGGGCAATGGAGAACGCACTCAAGGCCAGCCGTATTCAGCTCATAGAGATAGAGGCGCCTAATGGCCTGAGTCAGTTCGACTGAGCTTCTGGAGTACTCAAGGCATCTATGCTGTCATTCCGAGGAATGAAACGACGAGGAATCTGTCGTTACGAGAGATTCGTTCGCCCCGATTTATCGGGACAATGAAGCATCTGGGGCGGGGTATTTTCATCCTTCGTGCATGGCGCCGATGACAATCGCCATGAGGAATTACTTTCGGGAAACCTATTGTTTATATTTATTCAATCCGGTATAGTTTGGGGCTCTATGTATGGCAAGACCTGGGAATCGGCACGTGAGACCACATCCTTGAAAACCTTTCGGAGGCCAACGAAGCGATTCCATAGCACGTCGGAATTGGTTTCGAAGGTTATTTCTTCTAACACCCGTGCGAGTCCCTCCAGGCGAGCTCTAAGCTCCTTGTAAGAATCTACAATGGTGAAACGCTCATTCAGGTGTTTTTGAAACAGCTTATTGAGAGCTGTGAGCTCCGTAATCCTTTGGTTTAGTTCCTGGTTTGCCTTCGCTAGCTCCTCCGAGCGTAACTGAATTGACTCCATCATCTCTGCGTTTTCCAGAAGCATCCCTATCCCATCACAGATGGTCGTCAGCAATCCCTCGTGGGCCTCAGTGAAGTGATTGAGTTCGATGGAGGTAACCACAACGATCCCTCGTGTCTGCCCCATTACCTTGATTGGAATACAAGCCATAGATTTCGCGCCCCGTTTTGGTAGAGCCTGAGGGTGGTTCGGGTAGTCGTTCACAACTATTGCTTGCCCAGTCTCAAAGGAAGAGAAGGTAAGGCTTCCTTTGACGAGTTTAACGGCATGGTCTATCTCCCGTACTCTCGGCCCCCCCCCTAGGCCACCAGGCGCAGGGTTTGACCGCCGTCATCGGCTACCCTAAGATGCGCCCAGTCTGCCTCAGTAGCCCGTGCCAACTCATTCATGACAAGTTCTACTTTCTCAACGAAGTCTATGGGTTGGGCCAGAATCTGGGCGATGCTGGACACGGCCTCCGACTCTCTTGTGCGATGCTTCAAAGATTCCAAAAGCTCTGCGTTTTCAAGGGGGGTGCCGATTTCGTATACAATGGCTTTCAGCAGGGTGACCTGCCCTGGAGTAAAGTGGTTAACTTGTTCAGAGCTAACGGTAACTACTCCTTTGGTCTCACCTATAACTTTGATGGGAAGTATGACCACAGATCTGAAGCCTTTGTCAATGAAGTGGCGCAAAGCCCCCGGATAGCGCTCATAATCACCTATTACTAGGGACTCCCCCATTTGGAACACGGTGCCGGCCAAAGTTTCGGATATGGAAAGGGCAGGAAGAGGTCGGTGCTCTTTGGGCCGGGATGCTTCCGCGCTCACAAGACTTAGCTCCTGGCCTGATTCATCAGCCAACCGGAGGGTTGCGGAGTAACTTTGAGTAACCTGGACTAGCATTTGGAGTACCTGGGAGGTCTTCTCTTCAAAGTTGCCCTCTCCGGCTAGAATGTGGGCGATAGTGGCTAACTGCTCCAGTTCGAATTTTCGGAGCCGCAGATCTTGTTCGGTTCTTTTCATATCGGTTATATCAGTGCTAGTGCAGACGTAGCCGATAGTCCTTCCATCGTCGCCATACATGGGCGTAGCCGATTCCAGAGTGGATATCGTGCCTCCCTCCTTTTTCTGGAGATTGACCTCCCCAGTCCATCCTCTGTCAGAGCCCAGGCTTTCCATGATTTTCTGAAGCGCAGGGTTGTCGGCCCCACCTGGGTACAACTTGGATACGTGCATACCCACCAACTCACCTGGGAGGTATTCAAGCATGTTTTCCACGGCTGCGTTAACGTATTGAATATTCCCGTCAATGGCGGAAATGCAGACGCCATCAGCTACATTGGAAACGGCCAGGGCCAAACGCTTGATCTCCTCCTCGGCCTGCTTCTGTTCGGTGATGTCTTCCACCACAGCTTGCCAGCAAGGGTTGCCCTTGAAAGTGATGCGGGTCAGGCTCATTCGAGTATAATATGGGGTGCCGTCTTTCCGTTTGAATCGCACCTCGAAGTTGTCTAGGAATCCCTGCTTTGAGGCGATTTCCAGGGCCTTTTCCCTTTCTTCAGGATCAAAGTACAGATTTGCTACGTTCTTGATCTTGAGAATATCTTCCCGGGTGTATTCGCCAGGCTTGAGCCTGGCGTCGTTGAACTCTATGAAGTTGCCCTCCATGTCTGCGATGCCAATACCTATTGGCGCCTGCTCAAATAAGGCGCGAAATAGCCCCGGGCTCTCTTGGGGAACATCTTTTTGGAGTTTGTCTATGGAGCTTTTCATTCCAGCAGCTTAGCCTCGTGAACGCGCTGGGGTGAGTGTCGGAGATTCCTCTGCGCAGTCGCCATTATTCATCTGTTATTTGACTTCCTCCACTACATAGCTATGAGGATGGTTGCCCTTGACTGTGTGCGGAGATAGGACATGTAAGTTGTTACAATATGGCAAGAAGAGCCACCTAGCACACCATCCCAGCATAACCATAATCATAGTTATAATCCATTGCAATTAGAATTTTGCACATTAAAGGTTAGCTTTTGGTTTGCCTTTTGTTTGGTTGGATTCAAATAAAGCGCCTTTAATAATCTTAAACGTAGATAGAATAGGAATCATCGTCATCACCCAAAAGAGTGATCTTAAGGGTGAAAAAGGTGTTCGCTTTTCTAGGAGATGGGCATGTAAATTCAATTGGTTCGCCATCCTAATGGAGGGGACATCTACACCCCATCCTTACGGCCATTGGGTATTTAGTCTGTCATTCCGAGTGAGCGAAGAGAGCGAGGAATCCTTCGATACGAGAGATTCGTTCGCCCTGATGCTACCGGGGCTCAGAATGACATTTATACGGGCGTTGGGATTCACGACCCCGTGCTGAAGATGGGGCATAGATGCCTCGTCCTTTAGGGCGAGGTCGAGGGTTTACGTTTGTCATTCCGAGTGAGTGAAGCGACGAGGAATCTATCGATACGAGAGATTCGTTCGCCCCGATTGCATCGGGGCTCAGAATGACACTTATACGGGGTTAATTTAATTAAACACTTAACCTCAACCATCAAGTTTGCAATGTAGGGTAAACTTAGAGTGTGGATAACCAGAAAGGAACGGCTATAGAGGAACAACTTCGGGCGCTCTTTGTCCGGGCGTTATCAGGCGACGATGCCATTACGCCTTTGAAGGGCTTTAAGCTAGACCTTTCCGCTAATCCCGGGTTCAAGAAGCTCTTCTTCTCCGCTAAATGCCCATGTGGCACTGTGGCCCTGCTCAGCGTTGAGGTCTCCCAAGACAAAACACTCACTGAGGTTAAGGAAGCCCTGCCCTCTCTCATCGAGAGGTTGCGGAGTCAGGCCAATCTTTTTTATAATATGCCCTGCAAAGCCCATACTCGAATGCGACTCGGCCCAGGAAGGTCCACTCCAGACGGCTGAGGCTATACCCATATAACGCTATCGTCATCTAAGTAACTGTGGAGACACTATGAAGCGCCAGTTGACCCAGGAAGAGGCCCTTAAGCGCGCTAGGCGCTTCTCCGAGAAGTATGTCCAAAAAGGCCCTTACAAGTTCTTCCCTGAGCAAGAAGTTGTTGAGGTGGTGCAGGAGGGGCTGGCGGAAAATGAGGTCAAGTTTGGCTATCGCTATTGCCCCTGAATGCCTCTAAGCGGCGACCCCGTTGAGGATCGCAAGAAGATATGCCCCTGCGACAGGCATCATGAGGATATAGCCCGGGACGGCTTCTGTATATGAATGTTTTTCGTGAGCGAAGAGTTTCTTCGCAAATATGAGCAGGGAGAGGAGTTCGAGCAGACCATAGACGAGGCCGTGAAGCCCGGACAGGGGTTGTTCGAGGACTATGAGTCCAAGGCAGACCATAAAGCCAAAAAGAAATCATCAAAAGCAAAATAAAAAAAGCTATCCCGAAGATCGTTCTTCCACCCCGCAATGAATTACGGGGCATCGATGCTCCCGAATTTATTCGGTGGATGGAAAGGAATTTTGGGATGAGTTCAAATAACGAGGATGTCTATAATGGATGTAACGGTCTATACTTCGCATGGCTGAGGCCCTTGCCATATGGTGAAGGTGTATCTTTCACGGAAGGGAATACTCTTTATAGAGAGGAACGTTTCTGAGGACCCGGAGGCCAGAGAAACGTTGCTGGGGCTAGGTTATAGGACTACTCCCCTGACTGTCATAGGGGACCAGAATGTGGTTGGATATAACCCTGCAAAAATCGAGGCCGCCCTGAAGGACGCTTCTTAGACGAATCGATTCGTGCCTGCTCTTGCTGAGCCCTTCGACTTTGCTCAGGACAGGCGTGTCGAAGCAAGAGCGGGCATTTTGTAGCTGCGAAATCAAAAAGGTGAGCTGTTTGTTGAATCTTGATACCCCCTTGGCTTTGCCAAAAAAATCTGTTCTTAAAGGAGAGTCTAGAGAACCCTGGTTCTCTGGCGGGGGTCTGGGGGTATCCCCCAGATATGATTCGAGGGTGTGGTGGGTGGGATAGTGGAGGTCTGTTGTTACAATATTGACCAAAATACCACTTTTTGTGCACGGCTATACTCCATATAGAATGGGGCAAAAAAGCGAGAAGATAATACGGTCAGGGTTTTTCCTCCACGTTTAGAGTGATATAATCCCATTTTGGTTCTGAGCAGAGATAATCCAATGACTATGGGAGTGATTTTATGCCTCAAAGCGGTGAGTATAAACGTGGTATGGTCGTCGTTGCCCATGCCGACGATGCTGAATTTGGGTGCTCTGGCACCGTGGCAAGATGGTGCTCCGAGGGCATGGAGGTTGTCTACGTCCTCTGCACCGACGGAAGCAAGGGCAGCGACGACCCCGACATGACCTCGGAGAAGCTATCGCAGATACGCCAGGAGGAGCAGCAGGCCGCCGGTAAGGTTCTAGGCCTGAAGGATGTCGCTTTTCTTGGTTACCCGGACAGTATGCTTCAGCCTACTCTTGAGCTTAGACGGGACATCGCCAGGGAGATCCGACGCTTCAAGCCAGATATCCTCATCTGTCCTCATCCCATGCGCGACCTCGATGCCTCGCCACGCGTTGGACATCCAGACCATGTAGCCGCGGGAGAGGCAACGCTGGCGGCCGTATTCCCGACTGCCCGCGACCGCTTAACCTTCCCCGAGCTTCTGAAGGAGGGATTTGAGCCGCACAAGGTGAAAGAGGTGCTTATTATGGGGCATCCCAACCCCGATAAATGGATTGACGTGGCCAAGCACATGGACACGGTCGTTAAAGCCCTCATGCAGCACAAATCTCAGATAAACTGGTCAGAGGAAGAGATAAGCCAGCGCATGCGCGAGTGGCGTCAGAACGCCGCCCACGGCCACGATATTCAGTACGCCGAGGCCTTCAAGCATATACATCTCCCGGATTAGCTCCAAGCTATTTAGTTTGGTCCTCCTTTGACGGCGGAGCGCTCTTGCTCCATCTTGTATGGATGGAGTGTCGCTGAATCATCCCCTAGTTCTGTGGTTGACTGGCCTCGTAATGGGAGATAGAATCTACAAGGCAGATTGCTATCTTAAGGAATTTGGCTTGGGAACCGCAGCTATCTAGTAATACGTTTGTTGCTCAAGTTGAATACCAGGCCTCCCGGCTTTGGAGTTCGGGAGGCTCTTTTTGCTAGAAATCCTGGGCATCTGACTGATATCATTAGTGCTTAGCGAAGGTGTATCTAGTTATGTCTGACAAAGAGGACACAAGCAAGGACAAGGCTGCTCTTAGGGAGCGCATTCGCCACTCGGCCGCTCACGTCATGGCGGACGCTGTCTTGCGTCTCTTCCCTGACGTCAAGCTGGGGATAGGCCCTCCTATAGACGATGGATTCTACTACGACTTCCAGGTCTCCCGACCATTCACGCCAGAGGATTTGGAGACCATTGAGGCGAGGATGAGAGAGACCATTGAGCGAGACCTGGATTTCGAACGGAGCGAACTCTCAAAGGATGACGCTGGCCAGCACTTTTCAGACCAGCCCTTTAAGCTGGAGATTATCGATGAGATCCCAGCAGATGAGCCTATCAGCATCTATCGTCACGGGGACTTCGATGACCTTTGCCATGGCCCTCATGTAGAGTCCACAGGCATGATACCTGCCTTTAAGCTGCTTACCATCGCTGGGGCCTACTGGCGTGGCGATGAACATAAGCCCATGCTTCAACGCATCTACGGCACCGCCTTCGAATCCCAAGACGCTCTCGATGAGCACCTCAAGCGATTGGAGGAGGCCCAGCGCCGAGACCATCGCAAGCTGGGCAGGGAGATGGAGCTTTTTATCTTCGACCCCATAGCCCCGGCCAGCCCCTTCTTTTTTCCCAAGGGGACGATAGTGTACAACCTCCTCGTGGACTACGTCCGTGGCCTTTATCAACGGTATGGCTATCAGGAGGTCATCACACCTGAAATCTTCTCCAGCGACCTTTGGAAGCGTTCAGGTCACTACGATCACTATCGCGACAACATGTACTTCATTACTGTGGACGATAGGGAGTTTGGCGTGAAGCCGATGAACTGTCCCGGCCACGCTATAATGTACGCCGCTGCCCTTCATTCATACCGTGAGCTGCCTCTACGTTACGCTGACTTCGGGCGGTTGCATCGGTTCGAGCGCTCCGGCGTCACCCACGGACTGACTAGAGTACGCACCTTCTCGCAGGACGATGCTCATATATTCTGCACCCCCGAACAGATACACCAGGAGGTGGAGTCCTTTGTCAACATGGCTTTGGAGAGCTACGAGCTCTTTCTGTTCGATGACGTGCGTGTCAACCTCTCGCTGCGCCCTGAGAACCGCGTCGGCTCCGAAGAGATATGGGACAAGGCGGAGGCTGCTCTGGAGAAAGTCTTGATGTCCATGGAGACCCCTTATGAGCGATTGGAAGGAGAAGGAGCCTTCTATGGCCCCAAGATAGACTTCTTTGTGGCGGATGCCCTTGGCCGGGAGTGGCAGCTAGGCACCGTACAGTTGGACTTCTCGATGCCAGAGCGGTTCGACTTGGAGTATGTCGCCGGGGATGGCAGCTATCAAAGGCCGGTGATGATCCACAGAGCCATGCTAGGGTCTATTGAGCGCTTTATGGGAGTCCTCATCGAGCACTATGGCGGCGCCTTTCCTGTGTGGCTAGCCCCTGTCCAAACCACCATCATTCCTATAGCGGATCGTCATATAGAATACACCCACCAAGTCCAGACGCGTTTTCGGGAAACGGGGATTCGCTGTGACGTGGATGAGCGGGGCGAACGCATGCAGGCTAAGATTAGGGACGCCCAGCTAAAGAAGGTGCCATATATGCTGATCGTTGGCGACCGCGAGGCCTCATCGGACTCCGTCTCTGTGCGTCTCCGATCCTCAGGGGAGCAGGGCTCTTCCAGGCCAAAGGACTTGGGATCTATGCCCACCGAAGAGGCTCTTTCTTTAGTCATTAAAGACGTAGAGGGGAAGAAGTAAATCCATGGCGCGTAATTTCCCATTGGTCACAACCTTATTGGTTAGCGTTTTTCGGCCTTGCACAAAAATTCCTGAACTAAAGGAGAGTGCAGTCCCGACCTGTCGGGACGCCGGGGGTCTGGGGGTGCCCCCCAGATACAATTCGAGGGTGGGATAGGGCGGGATAGCAGCGTTTGCTACCACAAATATCCAGAAAAGCCCGGCTTTACGTGCAAAGCTCAAAGCTACGTTTATCGTCAAATAATTTCAGTTCCACAAGATCAAATAACTATGGAGAGATATTGACATATTCTAGTAATGCGCATTACCCTTTTGCAGGTGGAATGAGGATTAAGAGAGGACAGCTAACAAAAGCTCCCCTGTTTGGTATGCGACCTCATTTGTTTGAATCTATTCAAAGATATAGGTCGTAGTAAAAGTAGATAAAAGGAGGAGGAACACATGACCTATGACAATGGAACCAAGAAAGTGATGTGGATTGTTGGTATAGCATTAGGACTGCTGCTGGTTGTCTCTCTGGCCTGTGGCGCGGAAGCGACCCCAGTGCCAGCGCCGGCTCCTACGGCGGCCCCAGCGCCAACGGCGGCGCCTGCCCCCACTACAGCACCTGCCCCAGGGCCAACGGCTACACCCAGGCCAATTGTTAAGACGGGCCCTACAAAGGGAGGCCATCTACGGTTAGCAGGCGAAGTGCTGAACGACACCTTAGACCCCACCTACTCTGAGGACTACTATAGCCTGGTGCCCTTCAACGGCATATATCAGAGTTTGGTAAAGTTGGAGTCTAGCCTTGAGCTCACACCAGACCTGGCCGAGTCATGGGATATCTCTTCAGATGGAAGAGATATCACCTTCAAGCTCCGACAGGGTGTGAAGTTCCACGACGGCACTCCCTTTAACGCGGATGCGGTCAAGTTCACCTTCGATCGTTACAAGACCGAAGACCCAGGCACTTTGAACAGGATATCCTTAAGGCGGAGCCAGCTTACTGATCTGGAATCTGTGACCAAGGTCGACGACTTCACCGTCAAGCTCCGCTTAAAGACTCCCTATCGGCCCTTCCTGGCTTTGATAACAGAGCGCCCAGGCTTCATCCTTTCTCCTACCGCCCTTAAAGCGGATGAAGACCGCTTCCAGAGGGCACCTGTGGGGACAGGACCCTTCAAGATTCAGGAGTGGCTCCCTGACCGCAAGGTAGTCCTCATTAAGAACGAGGACTACTGGAATCCAGATGAGCCTTTATTGGATATGTTGACCGAGACGGAAATCCCTGACCTGTCGGTCAAGTTCGCCATGGTTCGGACAGGCGAGGCTGACCTAGTGGACCAGATAAGGATAACGGACCTTCCCCTTGCTCAGCGTAACGCTGATCTGAAGGTAGCCAAAGCCTTCGGCGGCCGCTTCGAGATCATAGGCATCACCGTAAATGCTGGAGCGCCCTACAATAATGAACACTTCCGCAGGGCCTTGGGCTTCGCTCTTGATCGTCAGGCGCTTGTGGATGTTATCTGGGAGGGCAACGCCGAACCTGCCTACTCGCCCATTGGGCCTGCCAGTGGCACGTGGTACAACTCGGATATAACTCCTCTGAAGTTTGACCTCGCCAAAGCTAAAGAGGAACTGACCCTAGCCGGCTATGCTAACGGAGTCGAGTTCAAGTTCCCTTGCGCCTCCACAGCTTCGAGCCTATTACATTGCGAAGCCATCCAGAGCGTATGGGAGCAAGCAGGCCTGGGTATCAAGGCGCAAATCGATCCGAAACCCGCTTCTGGACACTGGGGTTCGTGGGTTCAAGGTCAGATTCCTATGATTAGATCGTGGCGCGCCGGACGTCCAGACCCTCATATAAACATCCAGAGAATCTTCCACAGCAAGGGCTTCAGTAATCCCGGCCACTACAGCGATTCAGAGGTAGACGCTTGGATTGATGAGGCAGGGCGCGAGTATGATGTGGCCAAGGCCAAATCCTTGTACGACAAGATCGTAGCGAAGGCCATGAGCGACGGCCACGAGATCACCCAGGTCTATCCCTTCACCTACGTAGCTATGCGTAACAACGTCCAGGGCTACGCCTTCTATATTGACCAGATCATAAGAGTCAGAGACCTGTGGCTGGAGAAGTAGCTTAGAGTAATATAGACCAAGCCTAAAGGAGGGCCACATCTCCAGTTATGATGTGGCCCTCCTTCTTATGCAAATGTATACGTAAACGGTTATGCTGCCCAGATTAGCTCGTTATCGTAAGTAGACATAGATATCACGGACTAATAGAATAGCGTCATACTTTATTGGTGCTGTGACGCGCTGGTAAACGCCTGATGTAAAAACTCTCCTGATATAAGGTTGGGACGTCCAGACCTCAAGAGGGGGCAATGTCATGTTCATAGAGTTCAGTGTGGGGCTAGGCAGAAATGAGAGGATCGATGAGATTGCTGGTCATGCCAAGGTGGCTGAACAGAGCGGTTTCTCTCACTTGGCCTTTGTCGACCAGCCTAACGTCTCTAGGGATATGTATGTAATGATGGCTATTGCGGCCATGAACACCAGCCGAATTCAGATTGGCCAGGGGGTCACCGATCCAATTACGTACCATCCCTCTGTGACCGCCAACGCCACCGCAACGATAAACGAGCTTTCCGGCGGACGGGTGTTCCTGGGCATCGGAACAGGGGGGCCCTTTGGCAAGGAAATGAAGCCTCGTCCTTTGAGCGAGCTTCGGGAGGTCATTGAGTTTATCAGAACGTATGTCGACGGACAGGAGGCAGAGGTTAAGAGTACGCGAATGCACTCCAAATGGATACGTCGCCCCTTTCCTATCTACATGGCCTGCAACGGGCCCCGCTCATGTCAGTTAGCGGGCGAGGTCGCAGATGGGGCCATCATTGGAGGCGCTATGCTTCCAGAGGTTGTGAAGTGGAAAGTGGGGCTTATACGTGAAGAGGCCCTTAAGGCAGGCCGTGACCCTTCCAAGATAGATATCTGGGCGTTCACGCTTATATTCGTGGCCGAGTCTAAGGAGGCGGCGCAGCGGGAGGTGGCAGGATTCGCCATTACCAAGGCTAGGGGTATGTACCACGTACTCCTGCAGGATAACCCGAACAGTCGCTATCTCTATCAGATGCTGGAACGTCATCATGAAGGGATAGTCGACGAGCTAAAGACTATTTACGAGGCTTACGATCCATACACCTTTGAGATGATGGATGCGCCTGAAAACAGGTTGGCGTCGCAGCGAATCATCGACCTGTCTTTACTAACGGGTCCGCCAGGAGATATCTGTGAACAAATAGCCAGGTTGGGTGAGGTTGGAGTGAATAACATCTCAACTGTGCTGTACACTCTGGTCGACAAGAAAGGCATGATGAGAACCATAGGAGACGAGATCATGCCTCATTTTCGTAATTAGCGAGGAGATGGTCATGAAGATTAGCATCGGAGTGCCAACGTCTCATGAGGGGCCATACCTGCCTACATCCTTCGTTGGGCCTGAAGAGATCGTCCAGGTAACCCAGCTTGCAGAGCGGCTGGGCTTCTACGCCGCCTGGGCGCTGGACATGATGACGCCTATTAATATCGGCCTCACCGAACCAGGAGAGCCCCCTAACTGGTATGAGGCGATGGTCAGCCTGTCCTATCTGGCGGCGGCAACGAAAACAATCAAACTGGGCACCGCTACCATGGTACTGCTTCACAGGGATCCCGTCCTGTTAGCCAAGCAGGTGGCTACCCTGGACGTATTTAGCAAGGGAAGACTGCTCCTTGGTGTCGGCCTAGGGCACTACCGCGAAGAGTTCGAGGCGATAATGCCAAGGCAACGTAAGTCCCACCGCGGCAGGATGTTTCTGGAGAGTCTGGAAGCTCTGGACGTGCTTCT
Organism: Dehalococcoidia bacterium; assembly: GCA_965249025.1. GTDB lineage: Bacteria > Chloroflexota > Dehalococcoidia > Lucifugimonadales > CAYTFF01. Next base: position 1,809,466 of record OZ252215.1, read on the forward strand.
AACTCAGGACGATGCCAGCTTCAAAGGGGAGTACTACGAATTTCAAGGAGTGTTCCTAAACCCAAAGCCAGTACAAAACCCCCTTCCGATCTATATCTCTGGCAAGACCGATGATACTCCTAGGCGCGTTGCTCGGTATGGCGCTGGCTGGCTTCTGTCCCGCATGCAAAAGCGAACCGTTCAGGAAAGGATCGAAGAGCTTCCTCCATATTTGGAGGAAGCGGGCCGGAAGCGATCCGATATCGATATAGTCGTTACTAGAGGACTCAGCATAGGGAAAACGCACGAAGAGGCTATGGAGCGTTTCTACAGCAGCATTCTCCCCCGGCAGATGGATGTCTATGCGACAAGGGCAGGGATAGAGGGACGGCCCTCTGAGGATAGGGCGCTGGACCAGAATCTTATAGGCACGCCGCAGGAGATCGGCGAACAGATGCATAGGATAAAAGAGTATGGTGTCGACCACCTTGTCATATTCTATTTTGCCGTAAACGAGTTCAAGGAGATGATGGAACAAACCCAGTGGTTTGGTGAAGAGGTCATGCCCCTTTTCAAGTAACGTGGCGCTCATTTGGCGCACTAGCCAAACGAGACCGTTGAGTGGCCTCTAGCGCTCGCCTGGTTGCTTCTTGCCACCCGCACGGAACTGGAGTACATTAGAGCCGTTAAGCTGAGAGCCAATTATCCCTTTGAGGAGGACCATTGTGGACACTAAAGGCGCAGCCGCTTTCGTTGCATCTCTGAACCTGGAGGCAACTCCGCAAAAGGTAGTGAAACATGCCAAGCTCTGTGTGATGGATACCCTTGGTGTTATGCTGGGGGGCCTGGATACCGGGGCTGCGCGCATAGCTCGAGATGTGGTTTCTCTTTGGCCCAATCAGGATGGTGTTACCCTCTTCGGAAGCCAAAAGAGGGTTTCTCCACCCCAGGCTGCCTTCGCCAACTGTATTTCAGCCAGCGCCCTGGATATGGACGACGGCCACAACCTGGGTGGTCACCCTGGGGCCGTGATTGTGCCTGCTGTTCTGGCTGCTGCTGAAGCCACCGGAGCCTCAGGCAAGCTATTCCTGGAGGGCGTCGTCACCGGATACGAAATTGCCATTAGGGCAATGGAGACTATGGTGGCCCAGGAGTCTGGAGGCGCCGTTGCCTTTCCTGCTACAGGCGAGCCATACCACAGCACCGGCACTGGGGCCGCCTACGGAGCCGCAGCAGGTGCCGCTAAGGTGCTTGGCCTCGGAGTGGAAGGGATAGCCCAGGCCATCAACATAGCCTCCGCTCACACACCCAGCACTCGGCCGTACCAGATTCAGGTGCTGGGTCACAATGCCAAGGAGTGCATCGGCTGGGCTGGTATAACCGGTGTAGAGGCCGCCTATTTGGCCAAACATGGCTTCACAGGCCCCAACTCCTTCTTCGATGATGAGCGTGCTAGAGGCACCAGCGTCGATAGCATTGGCTCTACCTTTGAGTTGGTGAACAACTATTTCAAGGCCTATCCGTCGTGCCGGTATACCCACGCGGCCCTTGACGGCGCCCTGGTGCTAATAAAAGAGAAATCTCTCAACGGAGAAGGCATAAGGCGCATAAGATTGTCCCTTAAGAAACATCATGCTGCTTTGAACAACCCTAGGCCAGCTACCATAGAGCAGGCCCAATACAGCTTTCCATTTGTTCTTGGGGCCGTCCTGGCCTACGGACACCATGGCCCGGACACCATGACCGACGAGAAGCTCAGGGACTCTGCCATTCTCAGGGAGGCCGAGAAGATTGTGCTGGAGCCCGATCCCTCTCTCGATAAGGATAGATGGCCTGCCCATGTCTCCATAGAAACCACAGATGGCAAGAACTATCAGCTTTATGTGCCTATACCTAAAGGAGACCCCAAGAACCTTTTGAGCGAGAGTGAGTTGACTTCGAAGTTCAACACCGTTTCGTTGCCTGCGTTGGGACAGGATGGCGCTAAGAAAGCTTTGGACACCATTAAGAGCCTGGAGTCCCTGGGAGATGTACGTGAGTTAACGGCTCTGCTGAACCAGGTTGTCCAGCAGCCGGTGGGCTAACGCGAACCAACGTTTCGCTGAAGGATCTAAGTGGAAAACGGCTTCCTGGGCATCTGCTTGAGAGTGGCTTGTCTCATGCGTTCTGAACAGCTCTAAGAAGAAGTTGTAGAAGACGAGCGACGGCTACTCAATGAACTCAAGGACGGTAAGGCTAGGCCCCTGCATAACTAACAAACACCCCTTCGTTTTGAGCCTTGGGAGTTTTTCTGACAGCTAGTCCTAGTCGAAGAACTCATCTCGCGAATCGACGCTTCGGGCCGGATAAGAAGGGAAAATTCACGTTTCTAATCGTTAGTCAGGTGAGGGCTTAGCCTCATAGTTCACTGCCTGTGCCTAAACAAGGTGATTGCAGTGCGAGACCTTGCCCTCTTCCTCCAACTCTTCTACAATCCACCTAACCTACTTGACCAAAGGGGTGTGTGATGAAATTTGGCGCCTTTTTTCTCCTTCAATCGCCTGCAATGGAGTCTACAAAGGCAATATACGATAAAGCCTTGGATCAGATAGCCTATGCCGAGGAGTTAGGCTTCGACTCCGTGTGGCTGGCGGAGCACCACTTCTCCAACTACGGCTTCTCTCCTAATCCACTGCTTCTGGCCGTTAAGGCAGCCCAGGTAACTAAGAGGGTACGCATAGGCACCGCTGTATTGGTGTTGCCTCTGTGGCATCCAGTGCGCTTGGCCGAGGACATAGCCATGGTGGATGTCCTTACCGAAGGACGCCTGGAGGTAGGCATAGGCCGCGGCTATCAGATCCATGAGTTCGATGCCTTCGGGACCGACCTAAACGAGAGTCGTCTGATGTACGAGGAGTCAGTCGATATATTGCTGAATGCGTTCTCCTGTGAGAGCTTCTCCCATAGCGGCAGCTACTACAGAATTCCAGAGCTGGTTACTTATCCCAAAGTAGTCCAGAAGCCGCACCCTCCGATATGGGTCGCTGCCCAGAACCCCGATAGCGTCAAGAGCACGGCCGCCCACGGCTTCAACCTATTTACCTCTGGAGCCGGCCGTCCCTTTGAGATGCTTGCGACGGTTGGCCAGGCCTATCGGGAGGCGGCTGAGAAAGCTGGTCACAACGTTAACGACTTGGAGTTTTCGGTGCAAAACCAGATATATATTACCGAGACCGACGAAGAGGCTCTTGAGGCCGCGGAACACCATCGCTGGCAATACCGTATGGCCAATCACTTGCGCAGCGGAACCCTGAAGATAGAAAAGGGTGTGGCCTGTCCCGATTCTGTAAAGGAAGAGCCACCGTTAGGCGACTTCGTCAAAGGGCGTACCCTCTCAGGCACCCCCGACAAGGTCATTGCTCAGATAGAGCGCTACCGAGACGAGGTAGGCATAACCCAGCTCAACTGCTCCTTCTCCGTCGGTAGCCTGGAACACGACAAGGTCAAGAAGTCCATGCGCCTCTTCGCCGAACACGTCATGCCGCAGTTCAGGTAGCTTAAGAATAGTGTGAAACTATGGCAAAGTTACTACTTATGGCTTTTGTTCCGAACTACGTTTCAAGTCGATAGCACAATTAATACGGTTTTGACATAGGTCAGGACGCGAGGCGTTATTAGGGTATGGAATTCCAGAGAAATCAATCAGTTGATGAGCTGCTGCGAATTGTAGTCGGCGATACAAGCCACACCTGGCATTTGCGTATTGCCTCTTGGTTATTGCGGGTAATCTCAGCTGTGCCCAAGGAAATTCTATCCTTAGTATCTGAGTATCTGCTGCCGCTAGCGGCTCCCCGGGTGGGATGGCACTCGCAATGACTCAACAGAATATATTGCCAATCCTTCGTGAGTGGGAGAGCCAATTACATGAGCGTATCTCACTAAAGGAAACCTTGTCCAAGATTTCGGAGTACGAGCAGTTGTTGGCCAAGTCTCGAAGGCTTAGTTGGGGTGGGCCTCAGCTCAAGGTCGAGGCCTCAGCTTATGCTCAAGAGGCAGCCAACAAAGCGTGGACGTTGGTACATGACGCCGATAGGAGTAGGTGGTTGTGGGTGCCTCTTTGGATTACAGCAGTGTCTGAACATGCCAGCCTTCAATTCTATGCCCAGAACTATGCTACTGCCCACGGTTTATTTCACCAAGCGGAGAAGTACTTACCAGATATATCACAAGAGTTCCAGGGAATCAATGATAAAGAAGTGGGAGTACGTGGCTTTCACATCCCAACATTAGTAGCCTATTCTCATACGATGAAAGTGTCTACAGGTGATTATCAAGATCAGTTGGATCATATCGCAGGCTCAACTTACCAACAAATCTCCAAGCTAATCCAATCAGGAGTCGGGCACGACAGCGGATTTGTGGATGTGTTAGCGCTATGGCTGCGTGATGCTGCCGAGAGACGATTGTTGAGGATACCAAATGATTTTGTAACTTTCAACCTAGAGCTTGCTTTTGCTGATAGGAGAGAGTTTATGACCACTTGCGGAGCCCTGATAGCCAACTATGCCTATGCTGAACTCTACTTATATAACAACACAGGAGACAAGCAATATTTTAACTTAGCTTCTATGAATTTTGAGCGAGCTATGGAAATGAATGTTGATGGCCTTTGCGGCACTAATGTGGGTTGGTATAGACCACAAGAGGGCATTCACCGAGCATATGCCGCGAGTAGCTTCTACGATCCGATGGTTCAAAGGAGAGTAGGGCGTGTACTGGTATACAGGCTGGTGCTTGCAATGCTCGGAGGAGGGCTAGGACTGGAAATGCGAGACGATAGTGCTGAACTGTTCGCCAGACTCTGGGAAAAGGAAAAGCACTGTGGATACAGCACGCAGCAATCTTGAAAAAATGGGCCTTCTTTATATCTGGCCTGAAGTAGTAAAGCACTTCCCCGCTGGATTTAAATGATCCTGGAATACCTGATTACAGAAATAATAACTCTTGTACAAGTTCTTTCTTTAAGAAAAAATGACGTTAAAATGGCGCATATTTGTACAGGGCTGGGGTGACCCCTGTTGTTCCAATTGTGGAGAAAAATGGTAAATCTTAGTAATTTTACCCGCTCGTCCTGAGCCTGTCGAAGGGCGAGGCCTTCAAGAAACATAAGGTTACATAATCTATGCGCACTTACAACATTGTCCTCATCCCAGGCGACGGCATAGGCCCTGAAATAACGGACTCTGCCCTCGCTGTCCTCCATGCCCTTGAGCAACATAGGGGAGACTTCCATCTGGAATTGGACCGCCAGGAGGCCGGCGCCGCATGCTACCTCAAAAGCGGCACCCCCATGACCGACGACACCCTGGAGGCCTGCAAAAAGGCCGACGCCATATTCAAGGGGCCAACGGGTCTACCCAGCGTGCGTAAGCCCGATGGCACCGAGGCTGGCCTGCTGGGGGGTATCCTCCGCAACGGCCTAGACCTCTACGCCAACGTCCGACCCATCAAGCTCTATCCCAACGTAGAGACCCCGATAAAGGTCCAACCTGGCTCCATCGACTACGTCATCGTGCGAGAGAACACAGAGGGCCTCTACGCGTCCCGTGGCCTGGGGGTGGTCAATCGGTATGCCGCTGCCGATACGTTGCTCATGACCAGGCAGGGGGTCGAAAGGATCGTGCGATTCGCCTTCGATGTAGCGCGGAAGAGGAAGGGCGCTCCGGTAGACGGGACGCGCCGGGTGACTTGCGTCGCTAAGACCAACGTCCTTAAAAGTCACGTCTTCTTTCAGGGCATATTCGACGAAGTGGCCAAGGACCATCCTGATATCGCAAAGGATTACCTTTATCCGGACGCTGCCGCTGCCGCTTTGATTACCCAGCCAGATCAGTTCGATGTGCTGGTCATGGAGAACTTTGTGGGAGACCTACTTAGCGACTTAGGGGGGGCTACTATCGGGGGGCTTGGTATATGCCCCTCAGGCAACTACGGGTCCGCTGGGGCGTACTTCGAGCCGGTTCACGGGTCTGCTCCCTCCATGGCAGGCAAGGGAGTAGCCAACCCTTTCTCTCAGGTGCTTTCTGGCGCTATGATGCTACGCTATTTGGGAGAGGGCGACGCCGCTGATCAGCTAGAATTGCTGGTCATGGAGGCCTTGAAATCCCGTAGGATAGCTATCGGTAAGGATGGCTGCCCCCTAGGAGGTACCGACGCTGTCACCAGGGCCTTGGTAAAACGCATACAAAAAGGATAAAATCTTATCAGCACACCTTGCCTTGGACGACTGGAATCCCGAGTAAGATGAGGAGATGCGTTACCTCTGTCATTCCGAGGAACGAAGTGACGAAGAATCTGGGGATACTGGGAGGGGTTGCCCTGCTCACTCCGGGTGAAGTCTGTAGTGAGCTTGCAGGGATACTAAAGGAAATAGGAGGTGTCCTTCACCCGCACTGAACTTGATGAAGATGGTTGGCAGGCGAGAAGAAAAGCCAGTTGTGACAAGATCACGGGGGGATGGGCGGGTAAGAATACGCTTAACGCTTCATCATAAACACCGCTTCAAGATCGAATAAGATGGGTCAATGGCAAACTATGCAATGCAGGTATATAGTACAAATGCGATGATAATGGCTTATGTACTTGGCACAACGACTAGAAAATCAATCAAGAATGCTCTCGTATGAAATCTCATTTACCAGCTAGGGCAAAATAAAGATTTTTGAAAAACAAGGGGATTACGCCTAAACAATCAACCTCGGAGGTTATTCATATATGTACTCCATAGACCTCAAGGGCAAAAAGGCCGTAGTCTTCGGCGTCGCCAATCACAGGAGCATTGCCTGGAACATCGCCAGCATACTGGACGAGGCTGGGGCGTCAATTGTTCTCACCTATCAAAACGAGCGTTTCCAGTCGCCAGTCTCCAAGCTGGCTGCAACCCTGTCTGACGGCTTCGCTGTCGAGTGCGACGTAAGCAAAGACGAGAACGTCGTCGCGGCCTTTGCCCAAATCAAGGAGAGATTCGACACCATAGACATCCTCATACATAGCATCGCCTTCGCCAATCGTGACGACCTGGGTGGCAGCTTCCTGGATACCGACAGAGAGGGGTTCCGCCTTGCTCTGGACATCAGCGCCTACTCCCTCATATCCATAGCGCGAGAGGCGGCGCCTCTAATGGCGAATGGGGGCAGCATACTCACCATGACCTTCTACGCCTCGACACGGTATTTCCCCGGCTACAACGTCATGGGCACCGCCAAGGCCGCCCTGGAGCACGAGGTGCGTCAGCTTGCTGGGGAGCTAGGCCAGAAGAACATCCGGGTAAACGCCATCTCTGCTGGGCCTCTGGACACCCTGGCTGCGCGAGGTATACCTGGCTTCATTACCATGAAGCAAGCCCACGCAGAGCGCGCTCCCCTGCGGCGCAACATCACCCATGTGGAGGTGGCCAAGACTGCCCTGTACCTTTGCAGCGACCTCGCCAGCGCAGTCACCGGTGCCATCATCCCGGTGGACACGGGATTCCACATCGTGGCGATGTAAAGAAGATTCTAGATTGACTTTTAAGGCAGTGAGTAGATTTTGACTAAGGCTCTAGCAAAGGAGAATACGCCCTGGTCAGCGGATCATCCTCACTTTGGCGCGAGGTGAGAGATGCTCCCACGCCCTATCTGTGGTCAGCGCAGGCACGTCCAGTCGCTTAGCCAGGCTTAAACAGCCACGATCGCCAAGGGATAAGCCCATGCCTTTAGTCGAGGCGCGCAACACGCCTGCTTGGAAAGCCTGCGCCTCGTCAAAAGGCACAACTTCCATCGGCAACCCCTCCAGTGCTGTACGGATTGCCTCCTCCGGCATCCCTGCGTCAGATAGCTTCGAGACCACTTCGGATAGGTTAATGGAGCTGATCGCTGCTTCAGGAAGCGATGCCATCACAATCTCTGCTCCGGGTTCGTTGTTAAGGAAGGCAAGCAGCGCCGAGGCGTCTAATACTACGTCAGGCACTAGCGGCTTCCTCTCTGCGCTCTTGAAGCAACTCTTTAGTTAAGCTTCGCCCCTCTGGTATGTAGGATCTTACCAGGGCCTGGGCACGCTTAATTGCCCGCTCCAATGTAAGCAGTCGGACCTCTCCTTCCTCCAGCACGAGGATTAACTCATCACCAGGTCTAATCCCCAAGGCCTTACGATACTGAGCGGGAATAACGACCCTGCCACCTTTTCCTAGTATTGTCTTTACCTCTGTCATCGGCCACCTCAGAGATATTCTACCATATTTCTATAGCAATGGCTCATACCCCTGGATTTCAAGGCTACTTGAGCTACGGAGTAAATCTAGACACAGAGTCAAGAATATCCTCAAAACGTAAGAGATGTGCGGTGCAAGCTTTCTTAGATGTGGCTCAGGCCAATGCTTGGATATAGCTGAGGCTCCCATTCTGGTGCCCCTACATTCCAGAACAGGCGCCCGCAAAGGAGGAGGGTGGGAAGGAATGTCTAATTTGATTGGAGAAGGGCTATCTATCTGCCGACTGGTCCAGCAGTGACTTTTTCAGCCTTATTTGCAGCGACCTTTTCAAAGTACTCTGTCGCTACGGCCAGGGAAATCACATCCGCGTACTTCTGATTCATATCGAAGAGATTGATGGCGTGGGAGGCCTCATGGCGGTCGAAGGTGCATTCCTCCACCACGCCCATACGCAGCCTGTAGGAGCACCCGTCCACGACGGTGGCTCTCACGCAGCCGCTGGTGGTCTCGCCGCAGGCTATTACCGTATCGATACCCTGATGTGTTAGGTACAACATCAGCGGCGTTCCGAAGAAGGCGCTGGGTGTCGCTTTTTGGATTACGAGCTCTTCTGGCTGAGGTGCTACCTCGTCCACGGTCTGATACTTCATCTTGTGAAGCTCCGGGGGAAGCTCAATCTGGCGTTTGCGCTTGGAACCCCAGGGCCAAGGACTTGGAAAGTCCGGTATATTGGCACAACAGATCACAGGTATCCTGTTCCCTCGGGCCGCCTTAAGCAACTCCTGTGTCCTGTATATGGCCTCCCATCCGTCTAGGCCGCAGCTGCTGGGCCACGTCTTTATGGACTCCAGAATAGGCTCTGGCTTGTTTCCCAGAGCGCCGTAGTAGTCGTCGATGACCAGCACGGCGGGGCTGTTCCCAAAGCCAAAAGGCTCCTTCTTGGCTCCACTTATCTCCAGGTGTTGCTTGTCTCGCTCCGTGAGAAACTTGTCCCAGACTGCCATATTCATCTCCTGAATAAAGGATGGATGTCCCTAGTTGCGGAAATGGGGCATAATCTTGTCCCCTACCGCTCTCATCATACCCTTCTTGTCAACTATGGTGTACAGGGTGGTGGCAATGGTCTCGATACCCAGTTCCCCTATTTTTTCGACCTTTTCACCGATATCGTCGGGGGTTCCGGCCATGTGGTAAATATCGATGAGTCGCTTGGTCACCCGCTTCGCTGCGGGCGTGTCAAACCTCTCATGCATGTATGGCTCGTAAACATCGTATACACGCTGGCAGTCTTCCATTAGCCATGGGTAGGCCTTCACCATTCGTATTCGCAGCTCTTCTATGGCTGGGTTGTTGCGTTTGAACTGCATTATGGTGCTCAGGGCACTGTTAACGGCATAACCTGAGACCTCTTTTAGTGCCTCCTCTGTAGTATCCGCAACGTACATCATGGCCCGCGCCCAAACATCAATCTCGGAGGGGTCCCGTCCCGCCTTCTCTGCGCCTCTCTGTATGTGTTCCAGCTTCCACTTCATGGCGATGGGGTTAACGCCGAAGTTGCTGGACAGTATCACTCCGTCAGCGATCTCCCCCGCCAGCGCTAGCATACGTGGGCCGCCTCCGCCTATATAGACCTTCAGAGGACGCTTTATCCACTCGGAGTGCATCCTGGCTCCTTTGAACTCGGCCTCATCTCCGGCGGTGTACCTTTTGATGAACTCTACCGTTTCTCTGACTTCCTTCAGTGTGCTTGGCTTCATGCCCATAGTCCAGACGGCACTCCAGCCGGCGCCCAGGCCCACGAAGGCGCGTCCTCCGGACAGCTCATCCAAGGTAGCTGTGGCGTTGGCCGTGACCGATGGGTGGCGCGTCACTGGTACCGTGACGCCATGCCCAATGCGAATACGGTGTGTGTTCACCGCCGCGATGGTAAGCATGGCGTAGATGTCGCGAGACACGTTTTGGGAGTCCAGGAAGGTCAGGTAGGAAAAGCCACTCTCTTCAGCAGTCCTTGCGATGCCCGCTATCTCGTGAATCCTTTCGTTACGGCCGGTGCCGACGGCGAACTTTATCCTCATGGGAAGCCTCCATTCCTTTGTTGATTGGCATTATTTGAAGGCGGGCATAACCTCTTCTGCTAAAATCTGGACCTGCTCTTTCAGTTCGCTATAGCTGGATGCGGCGAACCTCTGTGCCGTAAAGTGGTTTATCCCGACATCCCCTAATTTCTGCACCTGTTCGATGACCTCAGAAGGCGTCCCTACTATGTGGTCCTTTCGATATGAGACGCGGCTCCTGTTAAGACTGTCTACGGCTTCTTGATGGGTCTTGGCTACAGTCAGTGTAACCGACAGGGCTATGTCTATCTCTGATAAGTCTCTGTTGTGGGTTTCCAACACTGGTTTGAGGGACCCAACTGCGTTTCTTATTTCCTCAGCATTGGGTTTCAAGAAAAGGCCGTTGCCCCACTTCGCTACCCTCAACATTGATTGACTTGACGTTCCAGTGAAATATATAGGAAGGGGCTGCTGAACAGGTTTTGGATAGAAGGACAGACTGTCGATCTCGTAGTACTCGCCTTTGTACTTGGCGTTGTCCTGTGTCAACAACAGTCGCATTACCTCTATTTGCTCGCTCAGTATGTTGCCTCTGTGTCCATTCTTCCATTTCGGGTTGACCGCCTCGAACTCGAATCGGCTGCCTCCAAGCCCGACTCCTAGCGCAATACGACCTTTGCTAAATACGTCCAGAGTTGCCAACTGTTTTGCCGCAAATACAGGGTCTCGCCATATCAAAACCAAGACACCAATGCCTATACGAATCTTCTTGGTGACTGCGGCTACCTGGGAAATGGTGATGAATGGTTCAAAGAACTGAGGTGGTTGAGGATCACGGGTGCGAAGGGCCTCGTCTGGCGTTATGTGGTCGTCGGCCCATATGCTGTCGAAACCAGCCTCGTCTGCAAAGGTTGCAAGATTGAGAATGTCTTCGGGCCTGGCGAAGCCCTGGGGGTAGTCTTTGCCTTCTCTACAGTTGTGAATCCCAATCCCAAACTTCACATCTTACCCCCTTTAAGCTCAGTATTCTTTAGGTTTCCTTTGATCAGTATGTATTGGCGCAGCCTCCAGGAGGGGTATTACCATTCTTGCGCAACGCCGTTAGTGTATAGACATACTAGGGTTTCGACAAGAAGCTGTCTAACTGGTCTTATGCCGATAATCAGCTAAGAAGTCGATCAGTCTTTTTGCGTCAGGGCAAGGAGAACCCTTTCAGGGTTCATGGGTAGCTCCGTCAGACGTACTCCTATGGCTCTGGCGATGGCGTTTGCGATAGCGCCCATAGGAGTCACGATCCCTATTTCCCCGGTGCCCCGTACTCCGTAGGGACTGGCAGGGTTGGGCACTTGGATGAGCTCGGCCTCTATCATCGGCAGGTCCAATGCGGTGGGCATCCGGTAGTCTAACCATGTGGGGTTTTGCATAATGCCGTCTTTGAAGTCGTACGCTTCATTCAGAGCCCAGCCGATGCCCTGAGCTACTCCGCCTTGTACCTGGCCCTCTACTTGCATTGGGTTAATGGCGAACCCGCAGTCCTGGAAGGCGGTGTATTTCAGGATGGTAACCTTTCCAGTATCCGGGTCCACTTCCACATCTACGATATGTGCAGCAAATGAAGGCGCCAGGGGTAACGACCCCGTCCTGCCGGTCTTGATGATAGGATTTCCGCCAGCGGTGACGCTTGCCTGCCCTAAGTCTGAGAGGCCGACGGAGCGGTCTTGGTCTGCTTTGCTCTGAACGCGCCCCGACTCGTATTCCACTTGCTCCGTGGGTAAGTCTAGCTCTTCTGCCCCTCGCTTTAGCATCTCCTCCTTCAACTGGTCACAGGCGTCTTTTATGGCCACGCTCATGATGTAGGTGGTCTTGCTGCCCGCTGCCGTGGGGCCATAGGGTGCTGAGTGGGTATCCAACACCAAGACGATGACCTCCTCTGGCGAAATGCCGAACTCCTCGGCCACCATCTGGGTGAAGGCGGTCCTAGTGCCTGTAAGGTCCACCACGCCGACGTTAAGGGAGAGAGTGCCGTCCGAGTTCAGTTTCAGCGTGGCGCTAGTCGGCTGTCTTCCTCCTATCCACATACCGCAGGCAAGGCCTCGTCCTCGATGCTTGCCAGATATGGGACGGGTCCAAGCAGGATGACCCTTAATGGCCTCCAGGGTCTCTTGGAAGCCCACCCGTGGCAGTGGAACGCCGTTGGGAAGCTCGTCACCCTCTTGAGATACGTTCTTTAGCCTAATCTCCAAGGGATCGATGCCAAGGTTCTCAGCTAGCCTATCTAAGTGGGACTCGACGGCAAAGGCGGTCTGTGGTGCGCCAGGGGCCCTGTAAGCGCCTACAGGCGGCTTATTGGTCACCACATCGTAGCCTTGGATGTGCAAGTCTGGTATGTTATAGCGGCCTAGGCCAACTGTCGTGGCCGCGGCTACCGGGCCGCCCGGAAATGCCCCTCCGTCCATGATGACAGTCATGTCGGCGGCTACTATCTTGCCATCTCTGGTTGCCCCCATCTTAAGGTGGATTACCGAGGATGCTCCTGGCCTTCCTGCCTGAAACTCCTCGTGTCGCGCCATTACCATCTTGATTGGCTTGCCCGTCTTTAGCGCTAGCAGCGCAGCTATTGGCTCAAGGATTCCTTGGGTCTTGGAGCCAAAACCTCCCCCGATCTCTGTAGGGATTACCTTTATATGAGTGTGAGGCATCTTCAGAATTTGCGAGAGCTGGGCTTGAATGCCAAAGGTGCCCTGGGAGCTACTCCAGACCACCAGTTTGCCATCGGCGTTTGGCTTTGCCAAGGTTGCCCTTGGCTCAATATAGCCCTGATGCACCATGGCGGTGCGATACGTGTCCTCGATTATTGCATCTGCCTTTTTGAAGCCATCCTCTACGTTGCCTCTATCCATTTCAAGCAAGGTTGCTACGTTGCTTGGCTGAGTGGGCTGTTTTCCAAGGGTCTGGGTATAAAGCATAGGGTGTAGCAAGGGAGCATCGGGCTTCATTGCCTCCTCGACAGACGTGACCGCAGGAAGCAATTCATAGTCCACCTCGATGAGCTCAAGGGCTTCTTCAGCAGTGTATAGGCTGTTGGCAGCCACGGCAGCTACAGCTTGTCCCACCCACAGGACCTTGTTGCTGGCAAATACCGTCTTGGCGGAGCTAGGCCGTTCTCCCGATGACATCTCCTCTTCATGCCCTGGATCGTAGACCACTGGATGGGACACTTCTGGCGACTTTGCTTGGCCCTTACCGGGATGCCTCAAATCTCCGGCAGTGACGACTGCAGCCACTCCAGGCAAACGCAACGCCTTGGAGAAGTCGATTCGCTTTATTCTGGCGTGGGGATGAGGCGAGCGTAGTATCTTGCCGTGGAGCATGCCAGGAAGGCTCACATCCGCTCCGTAGACCGCCTGACCAGTTACACGTTCAAGGCCGTCGACCTTTGGCAGACTTTGACCTAAAGCAGTATGTCCATCCATGGCAGCCTCCTGATGAATTTGTAGACCTTCCTGTAGCAGATAATGTTACCACCTTTAAGGGTAACTTGAGAGGCAGCCTAGCGGTCAATCGGATGGATGTCAACATTCGATGGCTATGTAGGTGGAGTCTGAGTTGACTTTGTCGTAGGATGTGATTACGTTATTACCGCTTTGTGTGCTGGATCATTGCGTAGTGGCATTCGATCCCATAGACAGTTAGACAGTCGTAAGGAGGTAAAGAAATCTATGACAAGCATTAAGGATCGTTTTCAGGGTATTCCTTCCAACGCAGCCTACGGCTCCGACATCGTTGTAGACATGATGAGGGCTTATGACATTGAGTATGTGGCCTTCAACCCCGGCGCTAGCTTCAGGTGGCTTCACGATTCTCTGGCAAACTACGGCGGCAACAAGATGCCGGAGATCATCACCTGCACCCATGAGGAGACCGCTGTAGCCATAGCCCACGGATACGGCAAGGCCAAAGGTAAGCCCATGGCCGTTATTTGTCACAACGTGGTGGGCCTTCAGCATGCGACAATGGCCATTTTCAACGCCTGGTGCGACCGTGTCCCCATCGTCGTGCTTGGTGGGACTGGATATATGGATCATATCCGCCGTCGCCCCATAGAGTGGTACCACTCTGCCCTCGTCCAGGGGAACATTGTCAGAGACATTGTAAAATGGGACGACCAGCCCTTCTCCATAGGCAGCGTCCCTGAGTCGTTCATAAGGGGTTACAGGATTGCAACTACCGAGCCACAGGGACCAGTTTACATATGCTACGATGCCGACATCCAAGCGCCCAAGCTGGAAGAGCCTATGGCAATATCTGATATTACGCGCTATCCTCCACCATCTCCACAACCAGCCGATCCCGAATCCATTGAGCGGCTAGCCCAGTGGCTGATTGAGGCTGAAAGCCCTGTAATAGTTGCTGACTATGTAGGAAGGACTGCCAAGGGATACAAGTTGTTGATTGAACTGGCGGATCTTCTTTCTGTGCCAGTGCTAGATAAGGGAGGGAGGCACAACTTCCCATCGACTCACCCTCTGGACCTGACTGGGGCAGAAGCAGAGGTCCTGGGTCAGGCAGATCTGTTACTGGCACTGGACGTGAGAGACCTATACGGGACGACTCACTCTCAGGATATAGCAACTGGGCAATACACTCCTCTTATACACTCTGACATCAAGGTAGCCCATATCTCGCTGTGGGAGCAACGGTTTACCAGTCTGATACCAGACCTGAATCGCCTTCATCAGATGGACCTCTTCATGCCGGCCGATACCACGGCCGCTTTGCCTCAGCTTGTAGAGGCTGCCAGGAATGCCTTGTCCAAGGCAGGATCATCTGTCAAGGAAAAGATGTCTAAGAGGTTTGCCTGGGCAGAAGAAAAACACAACGCCATGCGGCGGCAGTGGCTGGCAAAGGCAAATGAGGCAAGTAAGGAGAAGCCTATAGCCCTTTCGCACCTGGCGAAGCAGGTATGGGACCAAATAAAGGGCGAAGACTGGGTATTGGTAAACGGAAGCCTGAGGAGCTGGCCAAGGAACATATGGGACTTTTCTAAGCCAGGCCAATACCTTGGTACCAGTGCTGGTGGCGGACTGGGATATGGCATGGGCGCTTCAATTGGTGCGGCCCTTGCTCTTAAGGATACAGGTACTATATGCGTGAACTTCCAGAGTGATGGTGACATGCTATTCGCGAACAGTGCTCTGTGGACGGCGGCCCATCACAGAATACCTCTTTTGATAGTCACGTATAACAACCGCAGCTACTATAATGATGAAGCACACCAATACAACACCGCCATTGCGCGGGACAGGGACCCTGAGAGAAGAGGCATTGGGATACACTTGAGAGACCCGGAGGTCAACTTTGCCAAACTCGCCCAGTCCTTTGGAGTTTACGGAGAGGGCCCCATCGAGTCTCCAAAAGACATAGCCCCCGCTATAGAGAGGGCGCTGAAAGTCGTTAAAGAGCAGAGGCTCCCTGCCTTGGTGGACGTTGTCTGCCAGAACCAGTAGTATTGGTTTCGCTGCATAGGTTAGTCTATCGTGGGGTGAATGGAGACAGGAGCCTCTTACTATATTGGCTTTACATACGGGGATGATAGAAAGATATATAAAGAACAGTGCCCTCACAAATTGTGAGGGCACTGTTGATTTCTACCTAGTGTCTATTGTTTACGATCTGCTCCGCCTCAGGAAGTAGCCTCCACCTAGTGCTACCATTAGACCGGCTAGCGCTAGGATTGCTAGTAGGCCGGAACTAGGGGACACGTCCCCAGTGTCAGGCGGCTTGGCTGTTGGGGTGGGTGCGGCGGTGGCAATAGCCTCAGGAGTGGCGGTTGGTAGCACTGCCCCAGGCTGGGCCTTTAGAGTCAGGGCGAAGCTACTGAATCTGGAGACCTTAGTAGTAGCCGTCCTATTGGCAAGATCTACCGTAGTGTTCAACTCCACCCATTGACCAAGGATCGTATCGTAGCGCAGGATAGCTATTTGACCTCCCGCTAATACCTGATCGACATCTGCCTTATCTAGGTTCAGGGTTACTGTGATAGGACTCTTCGCTTCTATCGTAATGGAGTTGCCTGACACATCTTTGAAAGATATGTCTACTATCTTGCTTCCGAGAGCAAATCCTGCTGGAAGGGAAGGCACATCGCCTGAGCTTTGTGCCATAACGGTAACGAATGCAGACGTGCTGAGCGCTCCTGCTGGAATCGTTACAGATGAACTACTGTCTGGGGTGCTCACCGTAGACTTCTCCTGAGGCGTAACGTAGGCCTGGGTAGCACCCTCAGGAGGCACTGGCGTTGTGGCCGGTGCGGCCGCTGGAGTAGGTGTGACCTCGGCTGGACCAGGCACGGCCGTAGGAGTGGGGGTGGGAAGTGTGACCGTGACCACAGAGTTACTACTCGGTTTGCATGTCTGATTTGTGGTGGTGTCCATTCCTGTAGCCGTTACCGTGACCGTTCCTCCCGGCACAGTTCCCAAGAAGTCTGTGGTCGCTTGGCCGCTGGAATTAGTGATGCCGCTGGTAGTGCTGAGGACGCCACTGATGCCAGACATGCTCCAGGTGACTACAACGCCGCTGATGACGGCACTGTTCTTATCCATGGCGGTGTAAGTAAAGGTCTGGGTCTGGCCAGGCTGAAGGCTTGCTGTATCGGGCAATACCGAACATGAGGCTAACTTGCCTGCTATGGTCGGCGCAGGCGAAACCGTTCCATTATTCGCCGATACAGAGGTAATCCCTCCATCCTGAATCACCAAAGCAAGCAGGGCTAGGGTGACTGCAATTACTGTCACGATTTTCCACTTATAATTAGTATCTTTCATAGCGCTACCTCTTCCTTTTCTTCAGGCCGATTTTCTTGTTGGTTTGTTGCGAACAACAGTTCTGCGGAAAACATTCCTCAGGTTTATTGACATGAGACATCGCTCGTTAGTGCAGTAATCTCTCCTTTTATTACGTTTATTGCGTCTTTTGAAAGAGGGATCTACAATCGCTCCTTTATTTATGCCTATTAGGGCACAACAATGCGGCTCTTACAAATTCCAACCAAGCTGAATACTAACAATCTTAACTTCCAATTGTCAAGACTCTTAGCGGTTACCTTGGCTTGTTGTATGCTTGGCAGAACTCTGACGTGATTCTTACGAATCTCTTTGTGTCGACTGGACGAGTATATACTCTAGTTCCAGGTAGTCCAATGTGGTAAGCTTTGGCCTTGGCGCCACGTACCGGGCTTGTGGTCTTAAAGGGAACCTATTGCGGAAGGTACTCTGGGTTGATATAGACTATCCTTATACGCTATAGAAGGAAGTATGATGAGCACAAGGTTGAGAGATATTGACAGAATTCGTAGACCCTGCTATATTCCATTCGATACTTTAGTACAGTGGATGAGGTACAGATGGACGAACTAGATAGAAAAATCGTCTCAATCTTGCAGTCCAATGGACGCGCTTCTAATGCTAAGATAGCACGACAGGTGGGAGTTAGCGAAGGAACGGTGCGTCGTCGTCTGAAACGCCTTGTAGAAGACGGAATTATTCATGTGGTAGCTATCCCTGATCCGGCCAAGGTCGGCTACGGTTCGGAAGCAATCGTTGGGATACGTGTCGACCCCGATAAGATAGACCAGGTTGCGGACAGCATTGCCCAACTGACGCCTGTCCATTGGGTCGCGGTCACCACTGGAGCCTACGATATCTTTGCTGCAGTGGCCACACCCTCTGCAGAAGAGCTTGGGAAGTTTCTGAGGACCAAGATAGGCACAATAACTGGAGTGCATAGGACGGAGACATTCGTCCAACTTGAAGTCAAGAAGCGAAACTTCGGCGTAGCCATACAGTAAAGTCAAGAGCAGACCAACTTTTATTTGCGAGGCTAATTGCGGCTTTCGTTGCTAAATTTGTTTTGGAGGTGTGCGTTGCAAGCCCGTACTCAGACCTTAGCTGACGTAGCGGTTCCCGCTTCAGGAATACTTCGCATCCCATGGATACGGGATGTTGTCTTGGTAGTTGGATTCTCATTATTTACGGCGCTGTTTGCCCAGATAGCCATCCGACTACCTTTCACCACAGTTCCCATTACAGGGCAGACCTTTGCTGTGTTGCTAACTGGTGGTGTCCTTGGTAGTAGGCGAGGGGCCTCCAGCATGTTTCTATACATGATCTGGGGATTGATCGGCATTCCCGTCTTCGCTCCGTCGGGAGCCTCGTTGCAGGGGGAATTGGTCCACTTCATTCTCCCGTGGAAGGGGTCTTCCGCATTGGTGTGGAACCTGACTAGCGGAGGTTATATAGTCGGGTTCATATTTGCCGCGTTTTTAGTGGGTAAGCTGGCTGAGAGGAGCTGGGATAGGGGCTGGCGAATAAACCTGGCAATGCTGGGCGGGAATGTCCTCGTCTATGTCTTTGGCCTTGCTTGGTTAGGTTACGTTATTGCTTCCCATAATCTGGACGCTTCATTGGGCTTCAACCTTTACGAAGCGATTCCTGGGAGAAACGCCGTGGACAAAACCTTGGTGGGAGGCCTATACCCCTTCATAGTTGGTGATCTGCTTAAACTTTTCTTGGCTGTCCTGATTCTTCCCGGGGCCTGGGAGATAGTGAACTGGTTCAAGAAGCGGGGCTAGAGGGTTGGACAGCCCCTGCTTAATGACGCGATTCTCTTAATATGATATAAAGGGCCGAAGATCTCGTCAGGTATTTTGGTTCCCTTGTGGGTTGGCTCACGGCACCCAACGCTCTTATTTGATATCCTTATGATCTGCTCCATAATCTTGCCCAAAACACCTTAGGGGATGCCTGTGCTTAAAGACACAAACTGCGGGGAACTGAGTAAAGACCATGTCGGAAAAGAGGTGACCCTGGCGGGTTGGGTGCATCGCCGTCGCGACCACGGTGGCCTCATATTCATCGACCTGAGGGACCGAAGCGGAATAGTACAGGTTACCTTTAACCCAGAGACCTTTCCTGAGCCTCACGAGGTCGCAGAGAGCCTGCGCAACGAGTGGGTGGTTCAGGTAACAGGCACCGTAACCGCCCGTCCATCTGGGACCGAAAACCCCAGTATACCTACTGGAGATGTGGAGATAGCAGCCCGTCATGCTCAGGTTCTGAATCCATCTAACACGCCTCCATTTTACATTAACGAGGAGTCCGAGGTTGACGAACTCCTACGACTGAAGTACCGCTACCTGGACCTACGCAAGCCCCGCATGCGCGATAATCTAATTCTTCGACACCGAGTGGTGAAGTTTATAAGAGACTTTCTGCATGCTAGGGACTTCCTGGAGATAGAGACGCCTATTCTGATCAAGAGCACACCGGAAGGCGCTAGAGACTATCTGGTTCCAAGCAGGCTGTATGGGGGACACTTCTATGCCCTTCCCCAGTCTCCACAGCAGCTAAAGCAGCTTCTCATGGTGGCCGGGATTGAAAAATACTTTCAGATTGCTCGCTGCTTCCGAGACGAGGATCTTCGGGCCGACCGCCAGCCGGAGCATACCCAGTTAGACTTGGAGATGAGCTTTGTGGAGGAGGATGATATATTAGCCCTGACGGAGGAGCTGTACGCTGCCATCGTGGAGAACATAACGCCCCACAAACGGATCCTAAAGCCCTTCCCGCGTTTGAACTATGACGAGGCCATGAATCGTTATGGCACCGACAAGCCCGATCTCCGCTTCGACCTTGAGCTGGCGGACATCTCTGACATAGCTGGGCGCTCAGGGGTTGGCGTTTTTGAAGCCGTGGTGTCGGATGGTGGAATCGTCAGGGGGTTTAGCGCTCCAGGATGCGCCGGCTACTCCCGTCGCCAGCTAGATGATCTCATCGAGTTCGCCAAGGCGAGAGGTGCCCAGGGACTGGTTACAGTGGCGCTGGACGGCGAAAGTAGGCCAATCAATGACTTAACCAGCGAGCAAGTCAGGTCGGTCCTGGCGCGCCACGTCTCTTTGGATGATGTAAAAGCTATGGCGAAACGTCTGAACGCGCAGGTTGGAGACCTGCTCCTAATAGTTGCTGGGTCTCCCAAGATAGTGAATGTCGCTCTGAGCCAGCTTAGAAATGAGATAGGACGGCGCCTTGAGCTTGCCAACCCTGACCTTCTGGCCTTCGCCTTCATAGTAGACTTCCCCCTCGTCGAATGGAATGAAGAAGAGAGCCGATGGGACCCCAGTCATCATCCCTTCACCATGCCCAGAGCCAGCGACTTGGACTACCTTGAGTCCGATCCAGGAAGGGTAAGGGCCCATTGCTATGACCTGGTGGTCAACGGCTTGGAGCTAGCCAGCGGCAGCATCAGAGTCCACAAGCGTGAGTTGCAGGAAAGGATATTTGCTGTGTTGGGCTACTCAAAAGAGCAAGTCGCCGAAAGATTTGGCCATCTACTTAACGCCTTCGAGTACGGCGCTCCTCCCCACGGAGGAATAGCTCCTGGAATAGATCGCCTTGTCATGGTATTGAGCGACGAGGAGAACATAAGGGAGGTCATTGCTTTCCCCAAGACCCAGAGCGCTATAGATCCGCTCTTTGAAGCCCCCTCTCCCGTCACCGACGCTCAACTCAAGGAACTGCATCTTAAGGTTGTGGATGATTAGGTCTGTTGCCTGATTTGTGTACCCATATCGTAGTGTGAACTCTTATCGCGCTAGGCTATTAGTGTTCTGCTGATTTCTCCGAAGGCGTGCCCTGAGCATCGCGCAACCCTCTACATTGGGCGAGTCGGTGAGAAATTGGGTCTCATTGCTGCCTTGAGTGTCTATCGACTGTAAATACTTTCACAACCCCAATACACATGCTATAATTAAACCTACATCCTCCTTTTAGGAGACCCCCTTTTGAAAGTTACTCAGGAAGATACTGTACAGAGCCAAACTGTGCTCCAAGTGGAACTGGAGCCAGATGATGTGGAGCGGTATCTTAGCTGGGCCTACAAGCGAGTTGTCCAGAAGGTAAACATTCCAGGCTTCCGTAAGGGCAAGGCCCCAAGAGCTATCGTCGAAAGATTCGTTGGGCGTGAAGCACTTCTCAATGACGCCTTAGATTATATGGTCTCCGATACGACACTTAGGGCTGTTGACCAGCAAGAACTGAAGGCAGCCGCATCCCCAGAGGTTGAGATTGAGAAGCTAGACCCTACAATAGAATTGAAGATGACCGTTCCTCTGGTTCCAGACGTGGACCTAGGCAATTATAGGGAACTTCGCGTGCCTTTCCAGGAACCGGAGATAACTGATGAGCAGGTACAGGGGAGCCTGGAGCAACTCAGAAAGGAGATAGCTCCCTGGGAACCCGTCGACCGGCAGGTCCAGTTGGGTGACATGCTCACCCTTGATGTCAATGGGCATATAGATGGCAAGCAAATCCTGGATGAAAAGGATGTTGTCTACATAGTTGAGGAGGATAATCAGCGGCCGTTCCCTGGATTCTCGCAAAAGCTGGCGGGACTGTCCAAAGGGCTAGAACAGGACTTCACTCTGACTATACCAGAAGACTACCCCAATCCGGATGTAGCAAGTAAGGAATGTCAATTTGTCGTTACCGCTAAAGAGATCAAGGAACAGAAGCTGCCAGATCTCGACGACGAGTTCGCCAAGAGCGTGGGGGAAGGATATGACGACTTTAATACCCTGCAAGAGAAGATGCGTGAGAATTTGAAAGAACACGCTAATCTCCATGCCAAGCAAGAGTATAGAGAGGCTGCTGTAGATGTCTTGGTTAATCAAGCTCAGCTTGAGCTTCCTCCACTGCTGGTGGAGCGTGAGATGGACAAGATTGTTCAAGAAAACCAGGAGGCATTGGAGCGGCAGCAGATTGATATGGAGCAGTACCTAGCTAGCGTCGGGAAGACTGAGGAGCAGCTTAGGGAAGAATCTAGAGAGGATGCAGTTAAGAGGTTGCAGCGCTCCTGGGTGCTGACCAAGCTCTTGGAGTTGGAGAATATCAAAGTGGAAGAAGAAGAGGTAGAATCAAGAGTAGAGTCGATGACGGCTGGCTCCAGCCAGAACTCTCAGCAGTTGCGGCGACTGTTTGGCTCCGAGCGAGGCAAGGAGTCCATCCGCGGGTCGCTGCTGACGGAGAAGGTCATAGATAAGTTGGCGGTCATCACCAAAGGCGGAGCGGCCGAAGGGGAGGAGTCGGGGGAAGATAGGCATTCGGAAGAGGGCGTTGAAGCGCAGAAAGGAGAATCCTCTTAGGGGGTAGTATGGATAAGAGACCAGAGAACATCATACCTATGGTTATAGAATCAGGGGCAAGGGGAGAGAGGGCATTTGATATTTTCTCCCTGCTTTTGAAGGAGCGCATAGTATTCTTGGGCACGCCAATCACGGACCAGGTAGCTAGTCTTATAATAGCCCAGTTGCTTTACCTGGAACGTGAGGACCCAGACAAGGACATAAGCCTCTATATTAACTCTCCTGGAGGCATTATCAGCTCTGGCCTGGCAATTTACGACACCATTCAGCTAGTGCGGCCGGATATCTCTACTATATGCGTCGGCATGGCTGCAAGCATGGCCACGGTGTTGCTATGCTCAGGATCTAAGGGCAAGCGCTATGCCCTTCCTAACTCTACCATTCACATGCACCAGCCTTTGGGCGGAGCCCAGGGACAGGCAGCCGATATTGAGATAGCGGCTAGGGAGATCCTGAGATTACAAGACAAGATACGTGATATACTTTCTCAAAACACCAGCCAGGCATACGAAAAGATTGCTAGAGACATAGACCGTGATTACTATCTGAGTGCGGAACAGGCCCTGGAATACGGCCTGGTAGACGAGGTCTTGACCAAGCCCAGTGACGGAAAATAAAGCAATTAGTGGAAGGCTGTGAGACAGTACGTAGGCTTTCTCCCAGACGACAGTCAACATGCCAACAAATCGCATTAACAAAAGCCAGTATCAGTGCTCCTTCTGTAGCAAGGCCCAGAGCCAAGTAAAACGGCTCATAGCCGGCCCAGGTAGAGTATTTATATGTGATGAGTGCGTCGTACTCTGCCAGCGTATAATCAGCGAAGAGAGCCACGATGCCCCACTGCCTGCAGATGCGTCTCAGGTCAAGTTTCTTACCCCCAAGGAGATATACAGCAAGCTCAACGAGTATGTAATGGCTCAGGACAATGCTAAAAAGGTTCTGAGTGTAGCCGTCTATAACCACTACAAACGTATTTGGTATCCACCTCGAGAAGACGGGGTAGAGCTTTCCAAGAGCAACATACTTCTTATAGGTCCTACAGGGTGTGGTAAGACCCTCTTCGCTCAGACACTAGCAAGGCTCCTCAATGTGCCCTTCGCCATTGCTGACGCCACCTCCCTGACTGAGGCCGGATACGTGGGTGAGGATGTGGAGAACATCCTTCTTCGGTTGATTCAGGCTGCGGACGGGGATATTCCCCGTGCTGAGCAAGGTATCATATATATAGATGAGATAGATAAAATATCCAGGAAGAGCTACAACCCCTCTATCACTCGGGACGTCTCAGGAGAAGGGGTTCAGCAGGCCCTGCTAAAGATTATCGAGGGGTGCGTAGCCAACGTGCCTCCTCAGGGTGGTAGGAAGCATCCCCATCAGGATTTTCTCCAGATTAGGACGGACAATATCCTCTTTATCTGCGGCGGCACCTTTGACGGCTTGCAAGAGATAGTAGAACGCCGTGTGTCCAAGGATCAAAGGAATATAGGGTTCAAGGCCAAATTCAGGAGTGTAGATGGCACTGAACCATCGGAGAGCACGTATCATTTAGTTAATTCTGACGATCTTCTCCAGTACGGCTTTATTCCAGAGTTTGTGGGCAGGTTGCCTATACTGGCCACTTTAGATCATCTGGATAAGGACGCTTTGGTGAGGGTCCTCACTGAGCCTAAAAACGCCGTCGTGAAACAATACCAGAGCCTATTCGACTTGGACAACGTAAAGCTAGAGTTTACTCAGGACGCCTTAGAAACCGCCGCTGAAGAGTCCCTAAAAAGAAAGAGTGGGGCCAGAGCTTTGAGGGCCATAATCGAGGACGTCCTTTTGGGGGTGATGTACGAGTTGCCCTCTTTGAAAGACGTAAGTAAGTGTATCATCGATGGCGACGTCATCCATGGCCTTAAGTCGCCGACACTACTTACGGAGACGGGGGACAGCATAGAGCTGCCCGTAGTTGAGGAGAGGTCGGCTTAGCGAAGGGGCCT
Organism: Dehalococcoidia bacterium; assembly: GCA_965249025.1. GTDB lineage: Bacteria > Chloroflexota > Dehalococcoidia > Lucifugimonadales > CAYTFF01. Next base: position 1,833,904 of record OZ252215.1, read on the forward strand.
GGCAAGACGACCCTCAACCTCCCCGTTTAACAGAATAGGCATTATAGCCTGCATGCCTCTATCCAGCACCTGACCGTTTGAAACCTTGATTCGTCCCTCTGCCACCGCCTTTAGCGTCTCCAGAAGAAGCGGCCGCTCACGTCTCATGCCCTCCTGGCGGATCAGCTTGAAAAGGGCGTTTTCCTCACCTTCCTCCGCCCTTACTTGTTCCATCTTCTTCCCTTCTATCTCATCCCACAACTCGTTGTATGGCCCACCCGTGATGGGAAAGCTGCAATACGAGATGGGAGGTCCCTCGTCCACCGTCTCAGTAACAAGATGAACCATTGCTCCAGTCTCTTTGGCCCGTGTCTCTATAAGTTCCCAGATTACGTTTTGCCACTTCCCCTTGGGGCCGCCAGGCAATGCGGGATGAATGTTAATGGTGTTAAACAAGTGGCAGATCTCTGGGCTTACCACTAGCATGTATCCTGCCATGACACATATATCGACATCCATACATTCCAGCAATCGTAGCGCCTGCCTGTCGAAGTCTGCTCGATGTTGGCTAAAGGGGCCTCCTCCCCGTTCCTTCCGAAACCTGGAGGACGAAAAAGCTACAAGGGGCATACCGTAGCCTCTTACCAGTTGGATGAACTGGTCGCTGCCTTTGGCCTCTCCAGGCCCACGATTGGTGAAGACGAACTCGATGCGAGCCTTAAGCTCGCCCCTTTGGATGCTGCTCTGCACTGTGCTAAGGAGGCCCCTGGAGCCTTCGCCGCGCCCTGTGGAGAACCAACCGAGTCTAAGCATAGCGTATCCTATCGAACGCCGATGCGCCTGAGCAGGCGCTTCTTGATCTTGTTGTACGTAGAGATAGTGTGCACCAGAGGGTGGCTGGGCCGACCTACAATCTTACCTTGAGCCAGGGCCTCTTTGAGCCCCTGAGCCGTGCCGTCGAATTCTGGTATCTCTGTGTAAGTCCAGCCCACTTCTAGGATAGAGTGTGAGTCCGTAACTCCCTGCGTTAGAAGACCGTGCTCCCCAGCGAAGGCCTGGGCCTTCTGGTTGTCCTCCCCTCTGATGTTTCTGGCGTTGAACCCCTCTATTATGTCGATGTAGGGCAGAACAGAATGGAGCCCTTCCCTTGTGATGACGTTTCGCCTGAACCGGTCGAAAGGGTGGGGAATGGAGACCAGTCCCCCTTGTTCCTTTATGTGCTTGGCCGTCTCTACTGTGCTGAGTCCGCTGGGGACGTCTTCTTTAATAAACAGCCCAACGATTTCGCCCTGGGACGACTTTATCTCACTACCTATGATTACCATAAAGGGAGCGATTTTGCTGACCTCTACTGCGCCTCGGATGGTGTTATGGTCGGTGACGGCTATGCAGTTGAGTCCTACTCTAAGGCACTTGGCTACTAGGCTTTCTGGCGACATAGAGCTGTCTGGGGAGAACTTGGAGTGGATATGGAAGTCTGCTTTCAACAAGTCTACCCGCCTGAGGATGCGTCTTCGCCCATGAATCGCATCTGCTCGCCGAAGGCCGTTTGAAGACGGGTCATCTTTAGCTCCGTTGCGCTTAGAAACTCATTGCACAGGCGGGCCAGCTTCATTCCATCCTCAAACAGGCGAGTAGCCTCATCGAGGGTCAGGCCGCCTTCCTCTAGCTTCTGCACCGTCTCCTCTAGGCGTTTGAAGACCTCCTCAAAAGAGAGGTCTTCAGGCTTTGGTTCCACTTTGGTGTTCTTGGCCACTAATTTGCCATCCTTTGACTGACTGACCGAAATGAGGTCAGCTATTCCACTATTACCTCTACTCGTTGCGCCATGTTGTTGCCCATTCCTTGGAAGTTCCATGGCTGTTCAATTGGCTGGGTGTTGCCTTCTGAGTCTGTGGCTCGCACACTTAGTATATGTTTGCCAGGAATAGCCTGCCACTGGAAGGACCAACCTCGCCACGCATAAGTTGAGACTGGTTCCGCTAGCTGGGCCTCGGGCCAGGTAGCGCCGCCATCGGTGCTCACCTCCACCCGCGACACCTCAAGAAGTCCAGCCCAGGCTCTTCCCCTTAGCGTCAACAGCCCGGCTTCGACGAGTCGAGTGCGGGTTACGAAGTCGGGTATGCCGGGCGGTATCATGAGCGCCCGCACCTTGATGGTCGTCACTGGCTCTCCTGGGTCATCTGCCGATTGGGAGTAACGATAGGTCTTAGTCACCTGGTAGCCTTGAAACGGTTGCTGTATGACTTCGATGCGGTCAAGCCATTTAACACTGGCCATGCCATACCAGCCAGGCGCTATGAGGCGCAACGGATACCCGTGCTGAGGCTGCAAGGGAGCGCCGTTCATCTCGTAGGCCAGGAGTGTGTCTGGGTGGGTCGCCTCTTCTATGGTGAGGCTGCGCTGGTAATACTGTGTCTCTTCTCCCTGTATGCCCTTGTCTATTCCTGTGAAAAGCGCCTCAGCAGCATCCTCTTTTGTCCCGGCGTCGTGTAGTATTTCTCTGAGAGGCGTTCCCGTCCATTCGACGGTGCCGATGGCCTCCAGTAGCCAGGGCTGACTTACTGCCCGTGGCATCAGAAGTGCACGGCCGTTGCCTGCGCACTCCATGGTCACGGTTAGGGTGGATATGGGCCTTTCCTTGATGTCGTCAAGTGACAGGGTCAAGGGGTTAGAGACCAACCCACCAACCTTCAGTCTCCATGTGACGGTGTCTACATAGGGAATATCGAAGTGGGTAAGCAAATAGTGCATCCCAGTAGGGGTAATGGGGTAGCGAAGCCCCTCCAAGGGCATTCCACTGTTGCGAAGGGCTAGCTGGACTTCTTCTTTATAGAAATTGTCTCCCTGGGCAAGACCATCCCTATTGCCAGGGGTCCGGAAACGCTTCTGTGTTCTTTGCTGAACCATAGATCACCTGCTGACATGTACTATAACCAGCGGCCAAGGTTACTTAACCTTGATGTGCCCGCTCTGATTCTCGATGCTTACTGGCTCTCAGTTGTCATCTTGCTGTCTTGGTGAAGTAAAAGTCACCTTGGCTCCGAAGCTACCGTCGCTGACGGTAACCTTTATGGGGTCATTCTTCTCGACCTGGATTACATGGTGTACAACGTCGCCTGGTTCGCCTTTTTGTACTATGGCATAGCCTCTAGACAGGACTGCCGTTGGGCTTAGTGCCGAAAGGCGCAGTTCCAGACCATTCAGGCGCTCTTGGGTCACCCCCAGATATCGAGATGCGTATGCCGTGGAGGCTCTGAGAAGATCGTCGACTCGCAATCTCATTACCGCTATGTCAGGCGCGTTGTTTTGTAGCCTTTGATAGAGTTGATACAGGTCACTGTAATGCTGGATTAGTTGCCTGGACATGCTGGAAATCAGGTCTTCTCCCCAAGACAAGACATCTGAGAATAGCTGCGACTTATCTGGCACCACAACCTCGGCAGCGGCGGAGGGCGTAGGCGCGCGGACATCGGACACAAGATCAGCTATGGTAACGTCGGTCTCGTGACCTATGCCACTGACAATGGGGACCTTGCTTCTGTAGATAGTATGGGCCACCCTCTCGTCGTTGAAAGCCATAAGGTCCTCTAGGGAACCGCCTCCCCTGGCCACGATTATTACGTCGATGCCATCTTCGTCGTTAAGAACCTCCAGGGCTTCTATGATTCCCTCTGCGGCGCCGTCGCCCTGAACATTAGTGGGCGCTAGGACCAGCTCTGCTAGGGGATAGCGCCTCTTTAGCACGTTCTGTATATCGTGGAGGACGGCTCCGGTGGGTGATGTAACTAGGCCTATGCGTTTTGGGAATTGGGGCAAATGTCGCTTTCGAGTGGGTTCAAAGAGGCCCTCTTGCTCCAGCTTCAGTTTCAGCTGCTCTAGCTGCAAGTGTAGCTCACCGACTCCCTCCGGCTGTACGATGTCCACGTAGAACTGCATGTCGCCGCGAGTTTCGTAAAGAGAGATCCTACCGTGGGCAAGCACCGCTGCCCCTTTGGACAGCAGGTCGCCTCCGTGGGCAGGTTTGAACATGACGCAACGCAGGGCGCCTGATTCGTCCTTGAGGGTGAAATAATAGTGTCCGGAACCGGAGCGGGACAGATTAGATATCTCGCCGCTGATCCATAAGTCTCGCAGCAGGGGGTCCCTTTCCAAAGACTCCTTAAGATATCTGGTTATCTGCGAGACAGAGTAGATTGACATACATTAGGCTCTGGACAAATATTCGCCCGTACGAGTGTCCACCTTTACTTTGTCGCCTTTGTTGACGAAGAAGGGCACCTGTATGATTATCCCCGTCTCAAGGGTAACGGGCATGGTGCCACCTTGAGCTGTGTCGCCCTTCACCCCGGGAGGCGCTTCCGTCACTGTCAAGTCAATTTTGTTAGGCAGCTCGACTGCTATGGCCTTCTCTTGGTAAAAAAGCACCTCAACGGTCATCTCCTCCACCAGATATTTAAGGGCATCTCCAAGCTGGTCGCCAGATAATGGAAACTGCTCAAAGTTCTCTGTGTCCATGAAGTAGTAAAGATCGCCGTCGTCGTAAATATACTGGGCGCTGCGGTGTTCCACTGAGGCCGAAGTCAGCTTTACGTCGTAGCCTTGATAGGTCTTGTCTATTACCCTGCCTGTCTTCAAGTCCTTGAGCCTGATGCGCATCACCGGTGCCCGTTGCTGCATCTTGGAACGCTCGTACTCCACTACTAGGTAGGGGACACCATCCATCTCTATGGTTATGCCTTTCTTCAGGTCGCTATAGCCTAGGGTCATCTAAGTCTCCTGGTTGCTTTGATATGAAGGGAATACTGAGTTTACGTGAACTTTCCAATCTTTCTAGCCTTGCTCAATACGCGAGCGCGCCCATTCTCCAGCACGGCCACATCTTCGATTCTAACACCGCCCCAGCCAGAGATATATATCCCAGGCTCTACGGTGAAGACCATCCCGTTTTCCATTACCGCTGTCGATTTTGGGCCTATGCCAGGGTATTCATGGATAGCTAACCCTACGCCGTGACCGAGGCCGTGGCCGAAGTTCTCCCCGAAGCCTGCCTCCGTTATGACATCTCTCGCTAGCTTATCAACGTCACTCGTGGTCATGCCTGCCTCTACAGTGGCCTCGGCTATGAGTTGAGCGCCTAGCACTAGGTCATAGACTTTGCGAAAAGTATCGTCTGGCTCGCCTATGAAGATGGTTCGAGTTAGGTCGCTACAATACCCTTTATATTTAGCTCCCATGTCAATAACCACGGGCTGGCCTTCTTGTATCGGTACGTCAGCAGCCCTATGGTGGGGCAACGCTCCGTTCGGACCGGCCCCCACGATAATATCAAAGGACAGGCTCTCTGCCCCCTTGTCTCGCATAGCCTTCTCTAGCTTCCAGGCAACCTGTGCCTCCGTCTGCCCAGGCTCTATGCTAAGGGTTATCTCGTCGATGGCCTTATCAGCTATCTCTACAGCCCTGGTCAATAGCCGAAGCTCCTCTTCATCCTTGATAGCCCTTATCTTCTCCACTAGACCATTGGTGGCCTTTAGCGATAGGTCGTTGCCTCCGGCATCTTTAATGGCATTCACAAGGCTTTGGTACGTATTGACGGTCAAATCAGACCCCTCGAAGCCGACCGTAGTGGCATCTAGCTTGACGCACAGCTTGGGGAGCCATTCCACAGTCCCCTTGATACGCTCTATCTGAAACTCCGTCGCTTGCGTTTCCGCTTGCTCTATGTAGCGAAAGTCGGTACATAGAACGGCCTCTTTTTGTGATATCAGAAGGTATCCAGCGGAGCCGGTGAAGCCAGAGAGATATCGCCTGTTCTCTGGAGATGATATGAGGATGGCGTCTAGCCCCATCCCTTGAAATCTGGCCCTCAGCTTATCCAGCCGTAAGCTCACACAAGTCCTCCCCTTTTCAGATGGTCTGCCAAAAACTCCAGCGCATAGACATATCCACGCCAGCCCAGTCCGCTGATCTGTCCGACGGCTATAGGAGCCACCACGGACTTCTTGCGCCACTCCTCCCGACTGTAAATATTCGATAAGTGCACTTCTATCACGGGAAGTCGAGAGCCCGCTAGGGTGTCGGCCAGCGACAGGCCGTAGTGCGTTAGGGCACCGGGGTTAATGACTATTCCAGCCGCTGGTGAGGAGCTGGACTGTAGATAGTCTATGAGCGCTCCCTCGCTGTTTGACTGGAAGAACTCAAGTTCCACATCCAGGTCCTTTGCCTTTTCCCTGAGGACCCCTTCGATGTCCTCTAAAGATTTCGTCCCGTAGACGGATGGCTCGCGCCTGCCCAATGTATTGAGGTTTGGCCCGTTAATTATGAGAATCTTCATGGCCTGTCTCCAACTTTTCCTTCTCTTTTCTCGCCCTGGCCCTCGGATGAGCCGAGAGATAAACATGTCGCGCCTGAGCCTGACTCACGTGGGTGTATATTTGAGTTGTTGCTGGTGATGAGTGGCCGAGTAGCTCCTGCACTACCCGCAGGTCGGCGCCGCCGTCCAACAGATGGGTGGCGAAGGAGTGCCTCAGGGTGTGTGTATGCACTCCCGACATGAGTCCTGCTTTGGCAGAGTAGAATCTAACTTTCATTTGCACACTTCGCTGGCTCAGCCTGTATCCCCGACGGCTGAGGATGAGGGCGTCCTTGCTAGCCCTATTGGCCCATAGGAATCGCACTTGAGTGAGGTACGTGTCCATGGCCAGCTTTGCGTCCAGTCCAAAGAGCACTATTCTCATTTTTGAGCCTTTACCCAGCACCCTCAACTCTTGATTCGCCAGGTTGATGTCGTCCAAATTCAACCCTACAACTTCGCTTACCCTGAGCCCGCCTCCATAGACCAGCTCTAGGATTGCTTTGTCCCGCACTCCAACGGGCGTCGATGTGTCGGGCGCTTCCAGAAGAAGCTCCATGTCAGACACTGACAGAGGAGACGGTAGCCTACGTTCCATCTTTGGAGACGACACTAGGACCGTCGGGTCGTCAGCCAAGAGGTCCTGCCAAGCCAACCACCTAAATAGAGTGCGTAGAGTGCTCAATTTCCTTACCACACTGCTTCTGACATATCCCAGCCTGATTAGCCAAGCCAGATAGCTGCGTATGAAAATTCGGTCCACTTCCTCCAAGCTGGGAACGTCGGTCTCTTTGAGATATTCGTAAAATGGCCCAAGATCAGTGAGATAATTGCGAATCGTCAATGGAGCTAGGGCCTTCCCAACCTTAAGGAAGGTCTTGAACTCATTCAGCGTAGAGACCCACTCTTGTTCGTTCATGACTACACTGCTACCTCAAGGGACTCTTCTTCAGGTAGAGGGACCTTGTAATCACATGCGGTGCACTTTCCTTGACCTCTGCCGTAGGCCACTAGGAGGCCACTACAGCTAGGACAGGGCTGGGGCAAGGGTCTCTGATTGATGGCAAAGTCGCAGTTGGGATAGTTAGAGCACCCGTAGAATCTCTTGCCGCCCTTGCCTCTTTGTCTGCGCTCCACCAGGTCGCCTCCGCACTTCGGGCATTCGACGCCTGTTTTAGTCAGGAACGGCTTTGAGTTACGGCACTCTGGGAAGCCGCTACATGACAGGAACTTACCGAACCGTCCTGTTTTGATGACCATGGGGCGTTCGCATTTCTCGCACGTTTCCTCTGTCTCTTCATCTATTGCGGATCGTGGCACCCGCTCGGCCTTCTCCATAGCTGTGGCAACTGCCTTCTCGAAGGGGCTGTAGAACCTCTTCAACATAGGAACCCACTCCAACTCCCCCTGGGCTATATCGTCCAGGTCCTTCTCCATCTGGGCAGTAAAATCCGTGTTCATTACGTTGGGGAAGTGGGTGATTAGCAGGTCGCAGATGACGGTGCCTAGCTTTGTTGGGATGAATTGGCCTCGGGTTTTTTCTACGTAGCTCCGATCCTGAATGGTGGATATTGTTGGAGCGTAGGTGCTGGGCCTCCCGATTCCCTTCTCTTCGAGAGCCTTTATTAGGCCTGCCTCTGTGTAGCGAGGGGGCGGCTGGGTGAAATTCTGGTCAGATTTCAATCCAAGACAGTCCAATGGTTCGCCCTTTGAGAGCTTTGGAAGCTTCGATTCCTCATCCTCCTCATTCTTTTGCTCTTCATCCTTGCTCTCGATGTACAGGACACGAAATCCAGCGAACTTGAGGACAGAACCCTTGGCTTTGAAGAGGTAGCGAGTGTCCGATTGTTGGTTGGTTGCCTCTATATCTACGTTCGTTGAGTCGGAAAGGGCGTCCGCCATTTGACTGGCCAGCATACGCTTCCATATCAGCTCGTACAGCTTCTGTTGGTCCCAGTTCAAGTATGGACGGACGATCTCAGGCTCCCTTTGTATCGAGGTGGGCCTGATGGCTTCGTGGGCCTCCTGAGCGCCCTTCACCTTCTTAGCAAAGACCCTTGGCGACTTGGGTGCGTACTCTGCACCGAACTTCTTTACAATGTAGGAGTTCGCTTCTCTTAAGGCAGATGCGGCCACGTTAGTTGAGTCGGTGCGCATGTATGTGATGAGACCAACTTCCCCTTCTTTACCTATTGGCAACCCCTCGTACAGTTGTTGGGCTACCTGCATCGTCTTCCTAGAGGAGAACCTTAGCTTGCGCGATGCCTCTTGCTGTAGTGTGCTGGTGATAAAGGGAGGAGCCGGCCTTGTGTGGGTCTCCTTCTTAGCTACCTCTAGGACTGTATAGGAGGCTCCATCCAGGTCCGCGGTGATGGATCTGGCCTGCTGACCGTTCTCGATGGACAGTCGTTTCCTCTGCCCCTTGAGGGAATGGAGCTTCCCTTTGAAGGTAGCGCGTTTGCTCTTGGCGCCCTCTTGCTTAGCAAGATTCGCTATGATGCTCCAGTACTCTTGGGGCACGAAGGCCTGAATCTCTCGCTCCCGGTCTACCACCAGACGCAGTGCTACAGACTGCACTCTTCCAGCGGACAGTCCTTTTCTCACCTTGCCCCACAGCAATGGGCTGAGGCGATAGCCCACCAGCCTGTCTAGAATGCGACGGGCCTGCTGGGCGTTCACCAAGCGCATATCAATGTCACGGGGATGTTTGAAAGCCGACTGTATGGCCTCTTGGGTGATCTCGTGAAAGGCCACGCGATGGACCTCCTTGCCCTTTAGCCCTGCGGCGTTGATGAGATGCCAGGATATGGCCTCTCCCTCTCGATCTGGGTCCGTGGCGAGGTAAACGACTGACGCCTCCCTTGAAGCGTCCTTTAGATCTTTGACCACCTTCTTCTTATCAGACATGATGACGTAACTGGGTTCAAAGCCATCGTCTACTGCTACTCCCAACTCGCCTTTGGGTAGGTCTCTGACGTGTCCCATGGACGCCTTTACAACGTATTTGTTCCCCAGGTAGCGACCCATAGTGCGGGCCTTAGCTGGGGATTCTACTATTACTAGGTCTTTAGCCATCTTCTCCTCATACTTGTCACTTGTCCTAAGCTGGTGTTTCGTATTCGGCTACAGTTTCCTTTAGCCTCACATAATTCATGCCGCCCACCTGTCTTATCAGTCCTTTGACCTCCATCATCGCGAGGGCACCGCTTGCGGTGGCGATAGGTAGGCCCGCATTTCTGATTACATCATCAATATGGATGGGTTCATATGTTATGTAGCGTAACAAAAGGGACTCCGTATCATCTTTGGGAAAGAGCGCCTTCATCTCCATCTGCTGCCCCACTGCGGAAAGATTCAACTCCTCTAATATATCATTATAGTCTATAACTAGCTTTGCCCCCTCCTGTATGATTCTATTGGACCCTCGGCTGGCGGGAGAGAATATGCTCCCAGGTAGGGCAAATACCTCCCTATCCTGCTCCAGAGCGTGTCTCACGGTCCACAATGCTCCGCTTGCTTCTCCTGCCTCAACTACCAAAGTGCCCAATGTCATTCCGCTCATTATTCGGTTGCGCCGGGGAAAGTTCCTGGCGTCGGGCCTGGTGCCAATTGGGAACTCGCTTATCACAGCACCCCTCTCTGATATTTGCTGGGCTAGGTCGGTGTGCTCCCTGGGATATATCACGTTCACACCGCTTCCCAGGACGGCAATGGTTCTCCCTCCTCCTTCCAAAGTCGCACGGTGGGCTATGCCGTCGATTCCTCGAGCCAGCCCGCTGACTATCGTTATCTGATTGCGGGCCAGGTCTGAGACCAGCCTATAAGTTACCTCTCTTCCGTATGCGGTGGCCTTGCGTGTCCCTACCACCGCCACGGAGCGCTCGTCCTCAGGCAGTATGGAGCCGCTAACATAGAGCACTGGAGGGGGGTCGTATATCTCTTTTAGCCTGGGTGGATATTCATCGCCGTTCCAGTTGATAGCCCTAACATTCAACTTCTCCATTTGCTCCATCTCGTCATCTGGGTCGATGGATGGCCGTTTCGTCTGAATGGCTGTTACTGTCGCTCGGTCCAAGCCGGCCGCCTTGAACTCAGACGAAGGGGCGCGCCACGCCTTCTCCATAGAGCCAAAGTGACGCTCCATTTTGGAGAAGCGGGCTGGCCCCAGCCTGGGGATGCGGTTGAAGGCTATCCAGAATCTTATGTCTGACATCTTTTAGCTGAAATGGGTATGAACTGTTATAAAATAGTACGGCTAATACTATTCAAATGGCTTAGAGCCTTATACTATTGCAATTGGAAGAGTAACCAAAGAAGTAGGCACGTGTCAACATTAGCCGTACTTACATATGCCCAAAAACAGTTGACAGGGAACATCACTCATTGTATGTTGCGTCCGTCGTAATTAGAGAAGAGACGTATAACTATGCTAACAAATGGAGCATGAGATTTGCGTGACTGAGGAAAGACGCTGCTAATCTAGCCGTTATTACGAATATCGGATGGCAGGTGTGTGAAATGAGATGCCCCAACTGTAGCGTTGAAAACCCTCCTGAGGCTCAATTCTGTGACAACTGCGGCACTCAATTAGTTGAGCCTCGATCTGAGGAAGCTCGCCAGTCTGTACCTACTGCAGATGTAGCAACTGGGGAAACAAGGTATGCGGGTTTTTGGATTCGACTTGGGGCCTGGGCCATAGACGTATTTGTTCTGGCTGTGTCATTTTTCATTTTTCAAATTGGGATCCAACTTTTGGTTCTCGGTCTTGACTTTTTCGACCTATCCGGCTCTTTTGGTAATTTAGGCGTCGTTATCTTCCTAAACTTTCCAGTTGTGGTATTTGGGCCGAGGATATACTATGTTTTGCTGACTGGCTTGAGGGGACAGACTGTAGGCAAGATGGCTTTGGGAATCAAGGTGGTGATTGGTGGGAATCGGAACCCAGGGATCGGACGCGCCGCCCTTCGAGAGACCATCGGGAAGTTAATTTCCATAATTGCTTTCTTTTTAGGTATTCTGTGGATCGTCTGGGACCCGCGGAAGCAGGGCTGGCACGACAAAATAGCTAACACCTATGTTGTTGTAGTTCGACGCTAACGAAGGAGGTTCATATGGAATGCCCAAATTGCCATAATGTCAATGAAGAAGGCAATAAGTTCTGCATCTCTTGCGGCACACCCTTGACGCCTCCTCAAGAGGAGTCCTCTTCAGAAGTTACGGGAGAAGTCACCGAGCCTGACGAAGTCGCCTCTATAGACTTGCAGACGTTGCACAGCGAGCTGCGTCGCCTCCGCGATGACCTCACTCAAATGAACAGACGGATCGTCGCATTAGAGCGCAGTCAATCTGCATCTATTCCTGCCACACATCGCCTGGAAGGGCCTGCTCCTGGTGTTCAAGGAGGTATGCCTCCACCTGAAGGGGAGGACATCCTCGGTAGGATTAGGGAGTGGGACTGGGAGCGCATCCTAGGAGGCAACTGGCTTGCCAGAATAGGCGTCCTTGCCCTGATTATAGGTGTCGCCTTCTTCCTCAAGCTGGCCTTTGACAACGACTGGATCGGTCCCACAGGACGGATCGTTCTAGGCATCGTCGGAGGTTTGGCGTTGCTGGGAGCCGGCCAGTTTTGGTGGAAGAAGTACCCTGCGTACTCCCAGGCCATCACGGGTGGTGGTATAGCCTTACTCTATCTCTCCTTCTTCGCCGCCTTTGCTATATACAGCCTGATAGATATTTATTCAGCAACGGCCTTGCTACTGATGGTCAGCGTGGCCTCGGCGGCTCTGTCCCTGCAACATGAATCAAAGAGCCTGGCCATTATCGGTATCCTCGGAGCCTTTAGCGCTCCCTTCATCCTGGGAGGTTTTGACCAGGAAGCTAGGGGAGTGGTACGGACAGGACAGAACATCCAGCTACTGGCATATATTATAGGTGTGGACCTAGGGGTGCTCGTTCTGTCCACCTTCCGCAACTGGCGATGGTTCACCCTACTGGCCCTCATTGGGTCTCTCGCGGCCTATGGCGGATGGTTCGCGGAGTTTGGGGACGATGCCAGCCTCCTTACCACTCAAGGGGGGCTTACCCTTATATTCCTGATATTCGTAGGTGCTACCACCCTCTTCCATGTAGTTTGGCGTAGGGCTCCTCGTGATTTTGACCAGTTTCTTATGGTGCTCAACGCCGCCGCCTACTTCGGCATAAGCTACAGCCTCCTGTGGAACGACTTCCGCCCCTGGATGGGCGGATTCTCGCTGGCCATGTCTCTCTTTTATGGAGGCCTGGCTTACCTTGCCCTTAAGCGCAGCACAGAGAACGTCACCCTTAGCTTCTTTGCCTTGGGAATTGCTCTAGTTTTCCTCACCATAGCCGTCCCTGTCCAGTTAGGAGACAAGGCCTGGACCACTATTGCCTGGGCTGCAGAGGGAGCCATCCTGCTGTGGATATCCTTCCATCTGCGCATGCCTCGGATTCGCTACTTTGGCTACGCAATCTTTGTCATTACCGCCATAAGGCTGGTCTTCTTCGATACGCCGGTGGACGCAGCTACCTTCCGCTCCATAGTCAACGAGCGATTTCTGGCTTTCCTGGTCGGCATTGGGGTCATGTACTTGTCCGCTTACATGGTAAATCGCAATAAGGATGCCCTTATGGAATGGGAGAGGGGCAAGTCATCGGTCTATGGCATTTTCCTGGTAGCTGCCAACGTGCTTACGCTATGGATTTTGACCGCGGAGGTCATAGCCTACTTCGACGCCCGAATAAGCGACTTGGGCCGCCCGGACAGGTTCGGCGTCGTCGGCAGGGGCCTAAGGAACGCCCAGAATCTGTCCCTGACAGCCCTCTGGGCGGTCTACGCCTTGATACTGATGGTCGTCGGTATTGCCAAGGGATCAAAGCCAGTACGCATAGCAGCTTTGGCCCTCCTGACTATTCCAATAGCCAAGGTTTTCGTTTACGATGTTTTTACGTTGGAGCGCATATACAGAGTAGTCGCCTTTATGGGATTAGGAGCGCTTCTCCTGATAGGAGGCTATCTATATCAGCGGTACAGCAGCAAAATAAAGGGGTTCATTCTTGCTAAGTAAACGCTCAAGATTGTCGCTAGGGCTAGCCGCCGCCCTTCTCACTTCGCTCTTAGCACCATTGGGAGTATTGGCGGACTTCTCCTTGAAGGACTGGCATTACTACAAGCCCATCACTCTGTCTTCTACCATCAACGTGGAGGAGTTTGTCGAGCTACTTCCTGACGTCGAGATATTCGCCGGCTCCTCGTCTACACTGACGGACCTGCGGATAATCGCTGACGACGGCACAGAGGTTCCCTACAAACTCGAAGTAAGCAGAAGCGAGCGTCAGAGCCAGACATTGTCTGCGCAGATGAGAGACCAGGGCTATATTGTGGGCCAGTACACCACCTTTATTGTCGACCTTGGCCGTAGGGGGATCCTCCACAACCAGATTGAAATAACAATCGATGATTCCGACTTCAGGCGAACCGCCACCGTCGAGACCAGCGACGACGGCGATATGTGGGCCGAGGTAGTCGACAAGAAGATCTACGATTTCACCGTTGAGGAGCGAAGCTTTACTGCCCGTGACACACGAGTAGCATACCCTGACAGCACTGCTCGTTTCCTGAGAGTGAAAATAGCCGATGAAGGCGAGGGGCCGCTGGAGGTAGCTGCCGCCTCCGTCTTCTTTGTCAGGGAGAGGCCTGCTAAAGAGGTCAGATGGCCCAGGCCAGATATGAGCGCACACGTAGACGCTGATAGGCAGGCGACTATTGTAGATCTGGACTTGGGTACCCCTGGTATTCCTACCTCTCGAATGGTTCTTGAGATTGGTGACGACAATTTCTATAGAGAAATTACCCTGGAGGAGAGCGACGACCGAGGGCGATGGACAACGGTGTCGAATAGCAACATCTTCAGTTACAACACCTCCAAGTTTGTGGGGAATAGGCTTGAGTTTAGCTACCGCGAGACCACTAGCCGAAATCTCCGCCTGGTTATCCATGACCAGGACAGCCCGCCCCTGGATATCAAAGGCACAGACGTCTGGGGCTTTCAGCGAAGGCTCGTCTTTGAGGCAGACCCGTCTAAGACCTACACGGTCTATTACGGCAATTCAGACGCCCGAAAACCGAATTACGATATAGAGCAGGTGTTTCCGTACTTGGAAACGGAAGACCTGCCTAGAGTCCAGGTAGGACAGCAGTTCAGCAACTCGGATTTTGTGGAGAAGAAGCCGCCTGTGAGCGAGCGGTTTCCCTGGCTGTTACCCTTCGTTATAGGCATAGTTGCCCTATCGGTTGCCCTGATCCTCTTTGGGGTGATAAGGCAGGCCAGAAAGGTGCTCCCCCCACCTGCTTAGAGGAAGAGACTGTCTAGAAATACCCTGTTCTGAAGCATAGGGCATGAATGCTACCTCTTTTAGGGGTGGTCTAATTAAGCAGCCTTATAAAACAGCCCTCTTGTAACGCAACCATTGGAACTATAAAATAGCCCTATCTTGTATCCTAATAGCCTATAGCCTTGTTGAAAGGAGACGGCCATGCCTCAAGGCTCCCTCGCTTCACAGCGATACCAAGTAGACGGCCTTTATGAGGCCATCGAGTTCTATTACGAACGAGGCTGGACCGACGGCCTGCCTGTGATACCGCCGACGGAAGAATTGGTTCACGCCTCTTTAGAGGCCGCTGGTAGGCAGCCCTCCGATGTCCTGGGCGTAGAACCCGTGAAAGGACGGGTTATAACCGCGGAGAAGGCAGCTGTCAACGCCGTCATGGCTGGATGCAGGCCGGAGTACTTTCCCGTGGTGGTAACGGCGGTAGAGGCCATTTGCGAGGAGCCCTTTAACCTGCACGCCATAACAGTGAGTACCGCAGGAGCCGCTATCATGGTGTTGGTTAACGGGCCTGTAGCAAAAGAGCTAGGAATGAACTCTGGCATTAGCCTCTTCGGGCCGGGCAACAGGGCCAACGCCACCATTGGACGGGCCATGGGACTCATTGTACGCAACGTGACCGGAGCCATACCTGGCGAGTTGGACAAGGCTACCCTTGGCCATCCTGGTAAATTCAGCTTATGCATCGCGGAGGCAGAAGACGTAAGCCCTTGGGACCCCCTGCACGTCGAGAGGGGGCTGTCGAAGGATGCCAGTGCTGTGACCGTCTTTGCCGCTCTAGCGCCTTGGCAGGTGCGTAACCACGTCGGCAATACCCCTGAGACAGTCCTCATAAGCTTTGCGGACCTACTTAAAGATTGGGAACCCAGCCAGGGTGAAGTAGTAGTGGTCTTGTCTCCGCAACACTTAGGACACATCAAGGCTGCTGGGTGGAGCAAAGCACAGGTCAAGGAGTATCTGTGTAAAAAGGCCCAGCGCCCTATTAAAGACTTGGAGGAGGCTGGCAATCTGGGGGCAGACATTGGTAAGCTCCTTAGCGTTTGCCGTAGCTCAGACTCCATCACTGTGATAGTGGGGGGAGGGACTGCCGGAGGGTTTTCGTCTATAATCGGCCTATGGGGTAAAGGGATTAACTCCCGTTCAGTTACAAAGGAGATAAGCTTTCCCAACGGCAAACAACCATGAATGTTACACTTATAGCTCGACTTAGCTAGGTATCGGAATCTGGATATTTCAGGAGGTGATTATGGTCGTATCGACAAGTTCATTAGAGGTCCTCGACCCGACAGCCGAGGCGGCATCCGCTGAGGGCATAGTAGCTGACCGTCCTGGAGACCTCGATGGCAAGCGACTGGGGCTATTGGCCAATGGAAAGCGCAACTCGGAGGAGCTTCTAGAGGCAGTGTACGATCTGCTGTCAGAGCGATACCAGTTCTCCGGTGTGGTACGCCGAAACAAGGTCAACGCCTCCAGGCCGGCGCCCAAGGAGATGATCGAGGATCTGGTCAGAGAATGCGACCTGGTCGTCACTGCAACTGGCGACTGAGGGTCCTGCTCTTCGTGCAGTGTGCACGATGGCATAACCCTGGAGCAGAGAGGAGTCCCATCTGCAGTCATATGCACTGAGCCGTTCATAACCAGCGCCAAGGCTATGAACCGGCTTAGGGGCGTTCCAGACTATCCCTTCGCTGTTGTCGAGCATCCCATCGGCAGCCTCACGCCAGAGGGTCTTAGAGAAAGCGCCAAAACGGCTCTTCCGCAAGTCCTTCAACTCCTGTTGAACAAGGTGGAGAGGTAGGCGGATATCTCTAGCCTGGCCATCAAACGGGTTTGATGGTATGACATAGCTGAGGCCCTCCATGACGTTTCATGGAGGGCCTTATACTTTAAAGCATCGAGGAAAATTTACGGGTCTCCTGGATAATTCTGGTCACTATACCTCTAAACTAGACTGTTCACCTCTACGATGTTTTCTTTGCTTTGGGGTACACCTGCAGCCTCATGTGACTTGATCACTGCCTCGGCGTTTGGGGCCTCGGATAGGCAATAGGCCTGTCCTTCCGTACCCATGAAGATGTTGAGACCCTTGGCATCAAACTGGTTTTGCTCCCCTGCTTGCATTTTGGCCCGCATCTCGTCTATAGCCTCTGGCGGCATAGGGGGCAGGCTTTCGTGATAATCTATGAACTTTGGATTTTGCCTCCTTCGGTAGCTATATATAGAAAACTCTCATTTGAGTGGATTTCTTAGGTTAAGAGACCCGTAAAGACCCTCCACGCTAAAATAGGAATTTACATTTCCTTTACTAGGCCTATCACATTACCATCGAGGTCTGAGAACATGGCCAGAGTCACCATGTTTGGTATTTCAGTGGGAGGCATTACCGCCTTGCCCCCCAGTTTCTCTGCCTTGTCCAGATACGCTTGCAGGTCGTCGACCTGGATAAATATGGTTACCCCTGGTTTCTCGTCAGTCTGTGGTATACCACCATTGATACCACCCTCGCCGTGGGTATCAACTAAGCCATAGTTCATTGGATTGCTACTATCTACGTGCCATCCAAAGAGATTGGCGTAGAAGTCTTGTGCCTTTTTGGCATCTTTGGCGGATATCTCCCAGTGGACAACAGGGTTTGGCATGATGAAATTCTCCTTTCGCTGTTCTTATTTCGTTGCTCCCTGATTAATCTGATCTGGATAGCGTGTCTTGGCTTCGAGTTCTATCTTGGTCTCAATAAAACGACGAACGGCTTGAAAAAATTCGACAGGCTACGTCTTGCTCCTAACCCTAGTTTTTGATCCAAGGGTCTGGTCCAGGGTCACGTCCTTCGCCTGCGATAGCAAGGCGTGCCAAGTAGTGCTCCCAGCCCTCTGTGTGGCCGGCTTGCTCACTAGCCGGCAAGTCGTAATGTCTAAGCCGTACAATAGTGCCGTCGCCGTCTGGAATAAGGGTGATCTCCACCTTACTAGAGCCTGGGGGTACGGGGTTTCCCTCAGCTTCCCAGCCCCACGTAAACACTACTTTTTCATTAGGGACTATCTCTACATACTCGCCACGTGCGATATCTCGGCCAGTGACGTTGCAGCGATAGATTCCTCCAGGACGAGGGTCCAGCTCCGCCTCGACGCCCTTCCACTGCACCATCTTTTTGGGGTCAGTGAAGAAGGGGAAAATGGTCTCCTGGCGCGCAGCTATGCGCACCTGCCTTTCTACTGCGTTGCTGTCACTCTGAGTCACTGCTCTCTAACCTCCGTTCTTCAGCTTCTGCGGCCTGTGCCAAACGGCGAAGCCCCTCGTCCCAGAACTGCTCCAGGAAACTTCTTAACTCTTCTAGTCCTTCTGGCCTGGCCCTGTACAAGTGACGCGTTCCATCCTTTCGCATCGCTACTAGGCCTGAGTCCATTAAGACCCTCAGGTGCTGTGAAATCGCAGGGCGCGTCACATCGAAGTAAGAGGCAATCGCTCCTGAAGAAAGTTCATCTGTTTGTATGAGACGGAGCAGAATTTCCCTACGCCGAGGCTCGGAAATTGCACGCAACACCTGGTTAACCACAAGTTAATATTAGCATTTACTTACGTAAGTGTCAACTAATTCTCCAATTGCCATTGGCTCTTTGTTTATTCAGTGAGATCTATGATTCAATTATGTGACATGAGGGCTTTTTGTGGTACCTATTCAGTCTCTTAGATATTTGATAGCCTATTATGAAGTAGTGTCAATATGGGATTCACCGAACCAATAACCGTTGCCAGTGGTCTCAATTGCAAAACTATATGTGCTTGATACCTTGGGTGCGATGCCGCGGGAGCTTTTCACCGCCTATACTGTGTCGCTAGAGAGGTGATGTTGCATTGAGGTGTCTATGATCAATAGAAACAGCGAGTGACTATGAAGCGGGGCAGAAGCTATGAAGTTTGGCTTTCCCATTCCCACCTGCCGGGAAGCTCGAGATAACCTTACCGGAATTGTCAACCCCAAGGACATCATCAAGATTTCTCAGGATTGTGAGCGCCTGGGCATCGATTCCATATGGGGCAACGACTTTATCAACCCACCCAAGTCTACCCTGGAGAAATTCAACCCCCCACCTAGCTGGTACGAGATAATTACCAGCTTTGCGGCGGTCGCTATGATGACGGAACGCATCAAGCTGGGCTTGGGACTCATTGTCATGCCCGTTAGAGAACCAGTTATCCTGGCCAAGCAAATAATAACATTAGACCATTTCAGCAATGGGCGTGTACTGTTGGGGCTTGGGTTGGGTGGCGACAGAGAGGTGTTCGTTTCTATCAAACCCAAAGAAGCCAAGGCCTATCGCGGCAGAATGCTGGACGAGGGACTGGAGTCGGTCAATAGGCTACTGACTCAGACGAGGGCTAGCTTCGATGGCGAATACTATGCCTTCACAGATGTCTCCTTGTATCCTCGACCCGTCCAGAACCCCATACCTATCTATATCTCCGGCCATAGCGAGTCTACGCCTCAGAGAATAGCCAAGTACGCCCATGGGTGGCTGGTGTCCTATCCTAGCCTGGAGAGCTTCAAGGAGTTATGGCATGGAGTAGAGGAAGCCATGGAGAAGGAGGGACGGAGCATGTCGGAGCTGGACATAACGATAAGCTGGGGCATGAGGCTGGCCAAATCACGGAAAGAGGCCATTGAGCAGTTCAATAACAGCGTCCAAGGTGGCCTGCCACGGCCGGAGGAGTGGTACCGAAGCCCATTTCCCCCTGAGAACAACCTGTTAGGCACGCCCGCCGAAGTGGCGGAGTACATCATCGGCTTTGAGATGGCGGGAGCCACCCACTGCGTCCCGATTCATGTTGCAGCCGATACTCTACCTGAGCTAGAGGAGCAGATGCACATCTATGCGGAAGAGGTCATCCCAATAGTCAAGTCCGCGTGATGAAGAGTTCATGGATTTTTTCTCTTAACCGCTACCGGTAGTGTCAAGAAGAGTGTGTGAATCCAATGAAGGTTTGTCCTCTCAGTATTTGTTGAGATGGCTGATGACACCATTCTCTTACAGGTGGCTGTTTTAGCACTATACCCTACTTTATTGAGGTGCGCTGTTCAATCGTCGTCGGTAGATTTGGGTGGACTCTTTGACTCTCTACCAGCGAACCTGCCATACTATGTATGGGCACGCATCACATCTCTTGAAGCAGAGGTTTTACCGGTCTTGAGAGGTTAATTGACTGGGGGATAGATTTTGAAATGCGCATTAGCATAGTGTACATAGGTCGTATCAGGACACGGGTCGGCAGCAGGGAGGAGGTCGTGGAAGCAGAGCCGAGTGGCACCGTCCTCCAAATGCTGGAGCGGCTGGTGGAAAGGCATGGCAAGGAGTTCAGACAGTTGGTGTTTGGTAATGGCGACTTGGCCGCCGGCGTAAACGTAATCGTAGATGGACTCAATGTCACAAATAGGGTGATGAGCAGCGATTCTGAGGAAGTGGCGCGTCTGCCTAGCCAAGATAGCGAGGCCATAGAGGTGGAGCTGGTCATACTAGATGCTCCGCCCAGCGGAGGCCACTAGGCCAGCTGCTCCATACCCGGATTGTTGTGGTTTTAGAGGCAACGAATGATGGTAACTGCTCACGAACAAGCCGATAGGTCTACCAGTCCAAAGAGGATGCGCATGGCAGGGAAAGGGGCGCATATTGCGCAAAGCTCTGCTGGCAAAGAGAGGTAGGTGCCGATGGTATGCACCATGTGCTACAATTCCTGTTCGGTGCAGGTGCTAGTGAGGGATGGAGTGGCAGGGAGTTCACCTGAACAGCTTCCTGTCTTACCGTATCGAGCGAGTGGATATGCTATCTGGGGCCTTCGATGCCTGTGTTAAGGTGCGCATCAGAAAAGTGCAAGACAGAAACGGCTCAAAGATAGCGGGGATGTTCAAAAAGGCCTTTGGGTTGAGATGAGGCAGGTGTTTGAGTCTCCTTAGCTCCACTTGTAAGCATATGTGAAACGAGTGCAAGCGGCGAGCCCAACAAACAAAGGAGTAGGCCATGAAATTCTTTCTACTTTGGATAACGACACGTCTAAAGGAAAGGGGCTGGCCGAAAGCACGGGGGTTGCTGAGAAGAAGGAAGGTCATCACTGACGAAGCGCTTATTGCCGCTACGCAAGATGCCATACGTGTCGCAATAACTATTGGGGGAAGCCTGCCTGAAGTAGCTAGAGCCATCGCGATAACTTTTTTCGTGGATACAGGGGAACCTGTAACACGAAAAGCCATTGATGAGTGGATAGATGAGGCTGCCGCAATGGGTGATCAAAAAATGACGGCCCTATCAGATATCTATCCCAAGTGGCTGAGGTTTTGCTCGATAACAGTATCAAGCGATGGTGATGTGCAACATCACCCATGGGTCGGTGGCCCTGAATATGACGTGGAACCTCCCATAATCAATAAAATTTATGCGCAAAGCACGGCGTTAGCTGGGATCGCAATGTGCTGGACTCTCAGGCACTCCAATGAAGCTGAAAGGTTGTTCATCAACCCAGATGCCTCCGAGGCGATTGAACCGGAACTACAAGAATTGGTCAGTGGCCCTGAAATATACTCCGCCTGGCTACATATGGCGAGATGCTGGTCTCATTGTATTCTGAGGAGGAAGGATTACCGAGGTATGAGGACCTGGCTTGATTCTTCGCGAACAGAATTGTCACACGCTGGGTTTGGACAGATTCCATGACTACTCCCGCTACGATAGAGATCTTCATCGTGATGAAGGATGGCTCCTCTCAGTATTATCTTTTGAAAGTTGTGCGTCGTGGCTTCGATGTCTACTGCATCCCGCCACATTTAGGGGCGCACTACTCTGTGCACCAGAGCGGTAAAGCCCATTTTCGTTTTGAAGAGAACGCAGGGACATCCGCAGAGGAACTGCCAGTGGCTCTGGTTGAGGGTGAAGCAGGAACCCCTCTCGGCAATGGTACCATACGTGCGCCTCTCGGTAACCTGGGCCGGGCTTCTTGCATTTGTACTGCAATCTATCCGATTGATTCACTCAGCGGCGATTTCCGGGTGTTCAATCGAAATCCAAGGGAATGTTTCGTGATTGATAAAGGCCTGTTTTCAGAGGGCGCCAGCTCTGTTGAGATCGGTGTTTGGGTAGTTCCCGAAAGAAACAAGGTTAGCTTCGAGTTCAACAATCCAAACATTCCACCAGATTTGTTATATAAAGTAGCTTATGTTGACCCTCAGATTTGGATATACGCTCGGTCATTTTCTTAATCGTGGTCAATTGGCATTGTGCCGAAACTGTCCCAGCTTCTCTGCCTGGTCGTCGTATCCAAGCTCAAGAGTGCGATTATGTCTCCACCCAGCTCACCCTAAAACGGCGATGGCATAGGCCCTACCGGCACCTCTATCAGAACTGGCTTGTCCATGCCGATGGCCTTTCTCAAGGAAACGCCTAGCTCTTCCGGGCCGTTGACCCTCATCCCCACTACGCCGTAGGCCTCCGCCAGCTTCACGAAGTCAGGATTCCGAAGCTCGGCTCCCAAAGCCCTGCCGTTGAATATGGACTTCATGTCCCTGAGCACGTTCCCATAGGCCTGGTCGTTGAACACTATGGCCACCACGTTGATCCCAAATTGAACGGACGTTGCCAGTTCCTGGGAGTTGAAGAGGAACCCTCCGTCTCCAGATATGGATACCACAGCCTTGTTGGGCATCGCCACCTTTGCTCCGAGAGCCGTTGGGAAGGCTGACCCCAGGTTCCCGTTATATGAAGACGTGAAGAAGCTTCTGGGGTGATATACGTGGAAATGGGTGCGAGCATAGTAGCCAACCTGGGTCATATCGGGTACTAAAATACCGTCCTCAGGCAGACTATCCCTTATTGTTCTAACAAAAGAGGCCTGGGGCTCTATCTGTCTGGCTGGATTGTTGTATCTTTCCGCTCTCATAGACTCGAACTTGTCTCTCATAAAGGGCCTGGCTGGCCCTAAAGACTTGAGGGCTTCTAGGAGGTCTGCTAGCGCGACCCGTGCGTCTCCAGCAATCCCCAGTGTATTGCCGTGATTTCGGCCTATCTCCTCCTGGTCGATGTCAATGTGGATTACCTTTTGGGTCCTGTTCGCCTGGGCGCTAGCGAAACGCGTGCCTACCGCCAGTACCACATCGCATGTGTAGAAGAAGTCTCTGAGAGGGTCTTTGCTTTCTCCTGTAGACCTGCCCCTCGTTACGCCTAACGAGAGGTGGTGGCGGTCCGAAATTGCTCCCTTGCCCTCTCCAGTAGTGATGACGGGCATTGCAAGATATTCCGCTATCTGTAAAAGCTCTTGAGAAGCTCCGGAGGAGTGTATGCCTCCCCCTGCCCAAATGACAGGCTGCTTTGATTTGGTGAGCAGTTCCGCCGCCTTCTCTATTGCCCTGTCGTCCATGGTAATCGGGGAAGCCTCCTCGGGGTCGTAGGGCTCTACCTCGGTTACCTCAGCTAGCGTTTCGGGAGGGATTTCTATCTCTACTGGTCGTGGCCGTCCTGTCCGAAGTTGGGAAAAGGCTTCTCGCACGGCGGACGATATCTTCCCAGCCTCGAGGACCCTAGCTTGCCACTTGGTCACTGGCCTTACGATGTCTAACTGATCGTTTACCTCATGGAGCATTCCGACGTTCTTGCCTATCATGTCTCTATTTATCTGACCGGAGATAATCAGCACTGGCGACGAGGCGGCATATGCGTTCGTTATTCCTGCCGAGGCGTTCTGAAGTCCAGGCCCTGGAACCACCATGGCGGTCCCCACGTTTCCGCTGGCTCTGGCGTAGCCGTCGGCCATATAAGTGGTGGCCTGCTCATGGCGCGTCGTTACGAATCTCATATCGGGAAAATCGAGTATCGGGTTCACGGCGTGATACATCTGGACCCCCGGCAGGCCAAAGATCACGCGAACTCCCTCTCGATAGACGCAGTGAATGAGCGCTTGTCCGCCGGTCATTTGTCGTACATCGCCACCTGCTTTCCGGGATTTTGACCGACCCTCAGTCGATATCTGATTTCCGTGCAGTGCGGTTGAACGTATGGAGTCCATAGTTATCTTTAGCCCTTCTTACATAATTGCGTCGACATTAGTGTCAAAGCCAGCAGCCAGATTTGATGGAGTCAGGGGTTCTACCTATGTCACTTCCACTTGAAGTAACGACGCCTCATCTAAGTTTTAATCTTAGCATATATGGCATATAAAGTTTAAGAGTGCACTCACTCACCTATTATAATTGCAAATCTACATAGGAGGAGCAAGGCGCATTCCGCTGCATGGCGGATGGGTATTTTGTTCTTGCTAGGCGTTGCCTTGCCATCAAGGCGTCCTTCTACAAGACGTTTGGCCTGCCATGAGGTATGACGCACAGCCTTACTAGAAAATGAGTGGAGCTAGAATGAAGGGGGCGCTTGATAGCCGCCATCGGCGCGGGGAGTCAGCTTACAAATGGGACTAGCATGACTGT
The DNA here is from genome assembly GCA_965249025.1 of Dehalococcoidia bacterium. Lineage (GTDB taxonomy): Bacteria > Chloroflexota > Dehalococcoidia > Lucifugimonadales > CAYTFF01. The sequence continues at coordinate 1,858,098 of OZ252215.1, forward strand.
GGAAAGCCGCCTGGTAATAGTGTCTAATCGCTTACCATCGCTTAGACTTCCTACCAACGAGGCAGAATGCAGAACCGCTCCCGTAGGTGGTCTGGTGACGGCACTTCAGGCTGCTCTCGAAATGACGGATGGTCTTTGGTTTGGGTGGAGTGGTGAGACAGAAGAGGGTGATTCCAAGAGTGCCCCAAAGTTGTCTAAGGTGGGTCAAATTCAACTGGCTTCCATGGATCTATCCGAGGAAGATGTCGACCTATTCTATAACGAGTTCTGCAACAGAACCCTCTGGCCCCTGCTTCACAGCTTTCCGTCAAAGACTAATATCCGCCGCGATGCTTTCAGCGCATATCTTGAAACCAATCGTAAGTACGCCGAAGCCCTCTTCTGTGTGCTTAAGGAAGGGGATCTGATCTGGGTCCATGACTATCATCTCATACCTCTAGGCCATGAGCTAAGACGCCTGGGTTGGGAAAGAAAGATAGGGCATTTTATACATACTCCGTTCCCGCCGTCGGAGATATTTACGGTCTTGCCTTGGGCCAGCCAACTGTTGAATATGTTTCTAGGCTACGATCTGGTCGGCCTACACACCCGCCGTTACGTTAATAACTTTCATGACAGCCTATGTTATGAGTTGCCAGGCGATATCATAGGGGATATGTTCACCGATGGCAGCCGCTTCCTCAAGGTAAGCACTTGTCCTATCGGCATAAACCCAAAGGCCTTCCAGCACGTGACAGGCCAGTTCGCCTACTACGTCTGCGGGACATTGTTCCGGGAGGGAGCGGGGACGTGCAGCGCCCGCTACCTGAACGCCCCCAGGGTGGAGGACTTCATTGTTGAGAAGATACGGGAGCGAATCCTCACCGAGGAGACCATCGTGGAGCTGGTGACGCTGGTGGCGGAAGAGATCGACGCAATGGCCGGTGAGCTGTCCGGCAGGCTGGAGGTCATCGAGGCCGAGCTGGGGGACGTGAGGAAGCGTCTTGAGCGGCTCTACGAGGCCATTGAGACCAGCAAGCTGACCCTAGAGGTCCTGTCGCCCCGCATCATGTCTCTGAGGCACCGTGAGGAGCAGCTTGAGGCTGCGCGTGACGACGCCGCAACTCAGTTGGAGCAGCGAAGGGTTGAGCTACCGACCACCGAGGAGATCAAGGGGTACGTTGCGGACTTCCGGGACTTCTTGCAGGAGGGGACGATCCCCGAGTGCAAGGCGCTCATCCGCAACTTCGTGGAGGGCATCGAGGTAGTCGGAGACGAGGCGACCCTGACGTACACCGTCCCCATGCCAAACGACGGCGTAACCAGCGAATCGGCCTCGGTTCTTGATTTCGTCAAGTCCGGCCCACCAAACTTGACGGTAGACAGTACCATCTTTGAATTGTGCGTGGTCTTGTGAGCTTCTCAGACCCAGCAACTTAGTCGTAGCGACAGGATCGGAGTGAGCAACGGCAACCCCCAGATATAAGGCTACGGCACCCTTAGACGGTGGGACTGGATCGGCCCCGTGTCTTCGGGAAAGGAGAAATCAGCTGACTTCTGCGTGAGCGCTCCAAGAGGTGAAGGTCGTTGTACGTTAGGGTAACGGGCGGGCGGCACTACGTTGGCGATCATCCCGAAATCCATTGTTTCCTCGTACCTCGACCGAGCTATTGGCTTGCCGGCTTTAGCGCCAGAAGGACCTCGACCCGTATTTCGTTTTCCACGCTAGCCACGGAGCGGGCCGTGGGGACAGGGATATCCAGTTGCTGCCATGTAACGGTGGTACGCCCTACGACATACATGACTTCACCATCATCCCGCGCCTCAACGTCGAATTCTAGCGGATAGGTATTCCCGCGAATATCGAGCGAGCCGGTGACCCGGCCGCTAACTTCTTCTCCGGAGACCAGGCCATCTGGTATGGACTCAAGGTTAGAAACGGTGAAAATGCCGATAGGGTGCTCGCCGAACATGCGGGTTCTGACGTACCTGTCTCTAAACTCCTGGTCGCTGGAAAGCTGTTGCAAGTCGATTTCGATTACGGAAGGTCTGCCATCGAGCTGGACCTCTCCGGAGAGGGCAGTGGTCCTCATGACGGCATCGTTAGGCAAGGGCAGCCTTACCAGCTGCTCTTCCACGGTGAAAGTAGCCTCGGAACCTTCAGAAACTACGAAGGGGATCCCCTGATAGTGATCCGCTCCGCTTGGCCTGGTGACTTGTGGGGGCGTGGGTGTTGGTGCAACGGTCTCTTCCTTGGGGACAATCGTCGGCCCGGGAGCAGTGGAAGCGGCTGGCTGGGTCCCCGCAGGCCGCGATGTGGCCGTGAGAGTAGGTTGGGGAAGCGTCTGGGGGTCTTCCGAGGTTCCGCAGCCTATTGGCAACAGGAGTGCGGCGGATAGTAGAGAGGCTCCTAGCAGGGCTGGAATACCCCACTTTCTAGCTACCTTCATGCTTATCGCTCCAGTGATGCTGCGTCAGAAAAGAGAAATTCAGGGTTATGGTTGATGCGGCCCTGGGAGGCAATTCCAGCCTACCGCTTTTCTGGTCGCCTTGGCCAGCAAGCCCTATACCAAGACCCACTGCTATGAGGAGGGCTATGAGAGTTAACCGCTAAGACCTAGCAAAGGGTGTTGGCAGGAGAAGGACGGTAAAGATGCCTGTCAGTCCTAACACAAGGGCGGCAAGAGGGACGATATAGGATACGGAGCGCTCCAGGTTGGTTTCGCTAACCAAGGAAGTCAGTAGAACGAGGCAGAAGATTGCAATAATTGCGATGGCAAAGGCGAAATGACGCCTGCGAAAATCCCGCAGACTGGACCAGAGGAGAGGGACGCCGATCCCCGTTGCTAAGGAACCCACTGTTACGGAGGCGCTGTTGAAGAAGGCATCGGTGGGGGCATGCAACGGAAGGTTGATGAGGGAGGCCACGACAGCGGCGATGGAGCTGGCAACGAGGCCGGAGCGCAGCGCCAGGGTATCCTTTACAATCCACCTGAAAGCGTTTTCGTTGCTCATCTATGCGCTACCGTTTGGAGGGAGGGCCTGCTCCCTCTTAATAATGGGAGGCCACGCTGGAAAATGATTTACCCGCTGTCTATTATATCAGGATCGGTCCCTGGCTGTGTAGACCGTCAGCGAAAATGGGACTGAGATAATCTCACCTGGGCCTCCCTCGGCTCGGGCCTGACCCTAAATGGGACCGGCGCAATGCCCTCAATGTGATCTGTCATGGTTGGTCTCGGCGAAGATTCTGTAGCTGCCGTTGCCAAGTTGCGATCATTGCTGGCAAGCGACCCGTCCATTCATGGCTCCAATAAGCCGGAGTTGCCGGGTTGAGAAGTGTAGACGTTAGCGCCATTGCCGACTCCGGTCGCCAGGGTAAAGCCTACCTAAGCAGGAAACACCTATCGAGCGCCGGACGATAGTGGCGGTGTAGGTTTAACTCGAAAGGGGAACTATGTCAGTTACCTTGCTGACCGTCACTGGCTACAAAGGATTCTCTCAAGAGCAAGCTTTGCACCTTGCGCAGCCAACTGGCAAAGCTGGCAGTGGTCTCACTATCTTGGTCGGTCCTAATAGTTGTGTTTGTCCAACCAGATACTTGATATACTGACTGAGTGATGTACGTCCTAAGAGCGCGTCGACGGATCGGCGGCATAAGTCTCGTTCTGGCTATCACACTAGCCGCGCTGCTCCCCTATTGGGGACAGTTCTTAGACCATCATTTTGTGGAGCGGGTGCCCCTCCACCATCATGTCTATCATGGGGCCGTCCCCTCTGAGCATCTTCACTCTTATGAGATGGGGCACATTCATGGTGAGGCCATAAATGGCTCAGAAGATGGTATCATCTTCCTGCCGCCAGGCAAAGAGGGTGCTACTGGGTTTAGCGGCCTCGAACTGATACCCGGGTTGCTTACCGTGTCCTTTGTTCTCGTGATTCCCGCTGTTGTAGCGCTGATCCTCTCACTATGTCATAAGAGACCCCATGCCTTCAGCCCTCCACCGTTGAGACCACCCCCACGACTGATCTCCTGAGTCCCTGTCTAGCTGAGAACATCCCACCAGCTTCCTTTGAAACACTCCAACCTGGAGTCATAATCGTCTCTTAACCCTCGTAACTTGGAGCTTAGGGGAGAATGTCGGCACACTGGCAACATCTTGTAGCTAGATCCGCACGGTTGGTGGTGCTTTCGTTAAGCGTGATTGTAGCAACGTTGGCTCCACTGACCGAGGTTAGCGCCAACGGCCCCCATATAAGACCGGAAGAGCTCTTCTCTGGTTCCGTTGGTCCCTACACCATTAAAGTGGAGGTGATTCCCATAGTCGGCCCAGTCCACATGACTGTCGTGGTGTTCGATGCTGTTAGTCATTTCCCTGTGAGTGACGCCACGATTAAGGTGACCGGCCGGGGGTCGGAGAGCGGCATCCAGGCCGGCCCGGTACTCGGCACCTACATTGCCAGGTCACAAACCTATACGATGACGGTCCCCGCAGAGGAACCGGGCGACTGGGTGTTTACGATGGTGGTGACCAGCACTCTCGGTGAAGAGGTGCTGGATATGCCGGTGGTTCTTGTTCGAGGTGAATCAGGGGTTGGCTGGACCGTCATAGGCACGGCAGTCGTTCTGATCGGCCTGTTGCTTTGGTTCGCTGGGAAGGCGTTGAGGAAAGGTAAACAGCGCATGTCGCCTAGACCCCAAGGCCGCAAGAAACGGTGATTCTTACTCTAAAGGCAGGAGCATCTGTGATGAAACTGATCAACACGAGAGTGATTACGACAGCCCTGACAGTGGTGACCGCTCTGGTCGTCGCCGCCTGTGCTGGAGGAGAACTGAAGGAACACAGGTTCGAGTTGCAGGTACAAAAGCAGTCGTTGACACAAGGGGACTCCGTCCTTCGAGTAAAGAAGGACGACACGGTGACGATAGTGGTCACTTCGGACGAGCCCATCTCCTTCCATCTGCACGGCCGCATAGAAGACTAGGAATGCAGCGACCCATGCGAAGAGCTTGGCGTCCTCCTTGACCGTACCCAGTGTCGTAACAGCAGCTAGGCTTGCTGCGACTGCTGTAGAGAGTACAGAAGTCAAGGTGAGCATGGCGACGAGCTTGGACTCCATGGACTTATTACGTTCCTCCACCTGGGTTAGACGAGATGGAAGGATACTGATTACGTCGGCTAGGCTTCCAGCGTGTTTAGCACTGAAGCGATCCTGGTCTTTGGGAGCAGGCTTCGCATGCCCGGCAAGGTGCGGCCATATCCAGTCCGATATTCGATCATAGAGTCTGAGATGGGCAATCCAAGTTGATCTTCGAGCCAGAGCCACTCGCCGTTTGGATTGATTTCAAAGAACACGTAGGTCCCGTCCGGCTTGAGTGCGGAGTCTATTGCCCCAAATATGAGTCCTAGGCGAGATACCAGACGTAGGCAGCGATGAGCGAGTGCCGGGGGCAACTCATGCGTCCTATGCTCCAAGTCAGGATCGTCGGTCGCCCGCCAATCCACTTTGCTCGACTCTCGGTCCTCGGACATGATTTCGGCAGCGAAGACCTCCTCCCCCACTACCGTCAAGCGGATGTCCGAGGATTTCTCCACGTTCTCTTGAAAGGTGACTGGAGCGAGCACCAATCCATCAAGGTCTTCAAGATCAGCCGGGGCCAGGGCGCTGGTGAAGACCGCCTGATTCCCATCGGGACCCGCAATGTAGCCTGAACTCACAGGCTTGGCCACGAGCCGGCGTTCCTCGGCAAATTCCCTTACGGCTGCTTGGTCATTCGTCACGATTGTGTATGGCAACGTGAAGCCTAGCTGGGCAGCCACCGCAAGTTGATAGGGCTTCCGTTCCGCGCGCCAGATGGCCTGTGGAGAGCTTAACCAGCATTGCGTTGGCAATGCTGCCAGGGTCCCTTCTAGGAGCGTGCGCGCCTCTCGTTTACAGAACTCCCGAGTGCCCGGGTCCAGGTCGTCAGGTAGGTTCGGAACGACGTTGCGCCGATACCAGACGGACTTGATCTCCTTATCTGAAATGCTCCGCGTCCCATCAGAGATCGTAAGGCCCTCCTGCGGATCGAAGCTCGCACGGACCCCTGACGGAAACTGATCGGTGTCCAGCCTGAAGGAAGGAATGCCACGGCGCTCCAAAGTCGAACCGACGTACCTGGGGGCCGGGTCATAAGAGGTCGTCACAAGAAGAACAGTACCAGCGGTCATCAGTCGTTTCGCGGTTGACCCTGGTTGAGATGGTTCCCTTCTCAGAAGTTGCGTTGCCCGAGTTGGACTTTGCCTCTTCTTTGGAGGGACGCTTGACGAACCTCGCCAAGAACGGTGCATTTGCAGACATGAATGTCCTCCTTAAGTAAGTGCCGACATCTCCCTATTACCATTATCCTATTTCACTTTTTAGTGCGGCTGCTCAGCTAAACCGCACTAGTGCACTGGCAGTCGTCCATCAACAGCAACCAATACCACCCGCACTTCCAAGACCGGATACTTCCTCAAATCGGCAACTCCGGACTCTTGGAGCCATGAATAGACGGGTCACTGGCCAGTAGCTGGCGCAGCCGGGCTACTGATGTCACGGCGTCTTCACCGAGGCCCAGCAGGTCTCTAACTATGCGCTCATCCAACTCGATACGCACGGGATCGACTGCGCACTGATGGAAGGACAGGAACTTCCGGTCATTAAAGTCTTGCCAGATTGCTAGGGCCTCGTCGAGTTGCCAAGCTTCGAGCTTCCGCACGTCAAGTCCGACGAGTTCCTCCAGCATCGCCCTGTTGCCTGTACCCCTACCTGCTTGCGCCCTATTGGAGTGATTAGCGTGTAGCAGCATTCCAAGAGTGGAGTTGCACCAAAGAGCCAAAGCGATTTCTCGGCGAGACCTGACCATGGGGTTAGTCTCTTGCACAACCAGGGTGAACCATGCTCGCACTCCCAGCGCTCGGACGTTAGTGCACGTTGTCATTATTCGCTGCGAGTTGTATCTAACATCCCCTGTAAAGTGGAGCGCGCCTGCCTGCGACCAAATTGGCTGATAGTCAATGCCGGGCTTGGGGATAAGCCAAGCGTTAGGTTCCGCAACCATACTCTGATGAACTGACGCCGATTGTCCCCAAATTGCAGGCAGTTGGGCTTGCTCATTGTATCCGTGATAAGCCTCGAAGGCCCCATGTGAGCCACGAATGCTTCGATGTTCTGGTCCCACGTTGCAGATTTCGGCCATGTCGGCGACCGGGAAATGACCGACAAGCTGAACTCCATCATCGGCCCACAACTCGCCCCGCTCGACAGCTACGGCGAACTGACCCGTTAAGACTCGCTTCCACCGGGCAGCTGTCCAAGGTCCCTCTCCTACAGGGCCGTCCACGACCTCGCCCCACTGCTCTCCACCGATGATCAACGGATTGCCCCCTACCGGCGGCCCATCGGACTGGAGCAGAGGCATTGAGGCCGCCGCGTTCACAGCCCGGACCAGAGCCAAGGCGTCCGTCTCCTGGTAAGGCGCACGCCAGAGGTTGACGAATCTCCCACGCCCGGACGGGTGCTCACCCTCCCTAAGCCGACGGGCGACAAGCAGCGCCTCGGCTATGGCTGTGTCGTAGGACATCGATAGAAGCGCAGGGTCGTGGGATGAGACCACGAACTCGATTTCATACTTGGAGGACAGCATCCGGCGGACCTCACGCCAAGACTCGCCGAATAATGCTGTTACCGGCAACACCAGTGCGATCCGTCCTCCGGGAGTTACCAGACGATCAGCCAGGACAGTAAATGATGAAGCGTGTCCGGCAACCTTGTTTGCTGGGGTGCCTTGGAGTAGGCTAGATATGTGATCCACCATAGATATCAGCGAGTCCGCATTGTCGGCCGGTAAAGAGAACACGCTTGCCAACGAAGAACGGTCCTTGCCTCCGTCATTTCCACTTCTAGTGTACGGGGGATTACTTATGACTAGATCGGCCATCGGACGCTGGACGATGCCTCCGGTACCGCTTGCCGCCCCTATCTGTTCTTCTGTCGTGGAGAAGAAAGATTGGGTTTCGGGAGCCTCTAGCCAGTCCAGAGACCCGAAATGAGCGTGGCCTGATGAGTCCATGCCATATTGAAGGGTGTGGAGCTGCATCTGCTCGAATCTCACCGAGGGAGACATCGCCGCGAGAGTTGCCGCGGTCAGGTGGATAGCAGCCTGCACTACGTCAGCCCCGGTAATGACCCTCTCCACCAGAGCCTGATGAAGAAACGGGTCATCGGAATAGTCGGGAGTCGCAGCCGAGTGGTTCTGGACTATCTGCCGGTACGCAGCCATGAGCAGGGTCCCTGTCCCGCAGGCTGGGTCAACCACGCGCAGTTGGGAGATTCCCTCGGCGCTGCTCCAATCAACGTGGGACCATCTGGCTGGGTGCAGAGCCAGCCCCGCAAGGAGAGTGGACGCGGGGATGCTCGTATAGAAGGCAGCCAGCAGCTTCCGCTCCGAAATCAGCCGGTTGAAAATCCTCCCAGCCAGGTCGTGGCGTCCAACGGCTCCCATGCCCAGCAGCGCAGCGGCAGTCCTGGCGCACTCGCCCAGTACCTCCGCCGCTTCAACTTCGGAAAGCTCCTGCACTACGTCCCGAGCCATGCTGAATATGGGGTAGTAGTCGATGCTAAGGATGTGCTCCCATACCTGCAGCAGCGTCATGCGTGAGAAGCGTCCGTCTCGCATCGCTACACTCACCGGCTGGAATGCCACCTCATTGCTGGCCAGCCTCTCTTGGAAGACCATAGCGTTGATAATGACCAGCGCGGCCATGTTAGCTGCTTCGTCGCCGGGATCTGCGCCGAAGATCTTTGAGACCCGGCCCAACGTACCGGGGGAGGAGTAGAGCCAGGAACCGGCGCGCCTGGCCCCCTCGTCAAGGGCGTCAACCGCTTCATCGAGGTCGCCAGCTGGCGGGCTTGTCCGCTCGACAGCATTCCCGAGTTCCATTGCAGTCCCACTGAGCTTGGGGCCGGAAGTGCCGTCTATGCGCCATTCCTGCCACACCAGCGTCGCGCCTGCCATACGCGCGTACAGGTGCTGCTGGCCCGTCGAGCGCAGCCCTACAGGAACCGTGACGGCGAAGACGTTCTGAACCTTATGACCGTCTATCTCCATACCAAGTCGGGAGAGGGCGTCCGCTTCCACGGTCAAGGCAGGTTCAAGCTCGGTTTCCAGAATCACAGGGCCTTCGGGTTGACGGACGATGATGTCTGGACGCCTGCCATCGTGCAGCGTCTCAGCGACCGCGGACAGACTGCACCGTTCCCGAAGGAACCGGGCCAGCGTGTCGTTGATGATGCTTTCGTGGCTGCGGTCTTTGCGATTAGCGATTGTCATGCCAAAAGTGAATCACCTGGGTTAATCTATGACGCCCTAGGGTCTTCGTTCTCTATTGCTGCCTTTGCTCAACAGCTGATCGCTTCGTCTGCGTACCCAGAGAACCGATACCGTCCGTCCCCTGACTAGTGGTACTCTGGGACGGATGGCTTCAACTTCCTACGATGTTGGCTGCGGCTGGTAGCGTTCGACCCGTATCAGGTCTTCGCCCTTGCGCGCTTGCGCTAGGTCGTAGGAAGTCTGCCTGCGCAGCCAGAAATCCGCGCTGGACCACCCAGCCTTTTCAAGGCGAATGGCCATGTCGGGCGAGATTGCGGCGTGGCCATTCAATACCCGCGAAAGGGTGTGGCGGGCAACGTCCAGAACCTCCGCTGCCTCGGTGACACTTAGACCAAGGGGCTCCAGGCAGTTTTCCCTGATGCCTCGGCCCGGATGGGGTGGATTCTTCATAGCCATCGTCTTTTCCCTCTCGCTAGTGATAGTCGACTAGATCAACGTCATACACGTCGCCATCTTCGAATCGGAAGGTGATCCGCCAGTTGCCCGATATCGAAATGCTCCACGAACCTCTCCGGTCACCCCTGAGGGGATGCAGTCTGTACCCCGGCAAATCAAGGTCGCTCGGCTTGCTGGCGACATCGAGGTCCGCCAGGGCGAGAGTAATCCGATCCAGTTGGTCGGCACCTATCCTGCTGGGATCGCCTCGCTCATAGAGCCGCCTCAGTCCTCGATGGCGAAAGGACTGGATCATGGAAAGATTATACCGTGTTCCGGTACACCTATCAACAGCTTCATCGCTGCTCCAAACTCTTCGACACCCCTTTGTGTGTCCTCTTCAGGGCTCCCACCAGTATGACGTCGGTGCCGCTTCCTGTGACGAACACAGGAGACAGCGGGTCTCCTGTGTTCGACTTATAGAAGGCCCTTACCGCGCACTCCTCGTATCTGGTGGACCCCGGGTCGGGGAGCTCCGCCATCGTTCTGCTAGGACAAGTGGGACGGGAAGGATCCGGGTCGTCGACTTTCCCGGAGGTCCAGCCTGGGGACCTGCACCTGGTGGGCATCAGGCACATCCTGGCAGCACCCTTCCACCCTCAGACCAATGGCAAGCTGGAGCGCTATCACCAGACTATCAAGCAGGACGTTAACCAGGTCCCCTACGAGGTGCCGTCCGACCTCGAGGAGGCAATCGCCGCTTTTGTGGGCTACTACAACCACAAGCGCTATCACATGGCCCTGGGCAACGTCACGCCTGCTGACGTGCTCAACGGGAGGCGGGAGCAGATCCTACAACGGAGGAAGGAGGTGCAGGTCCAGACGATCGAACGGAGAAGACGCTATAACAGGACCCTCAAGGAGCTCGCCCGACACTCCTCATAACAATAACCTTCTCGGGTCTCAAAGTGTCCCACTTTTGCTGATTGACAACACATGTGGGCCAGCTGCTTTATCTTGATGAACTCAGGATGCTCTTGGAGCGCACGCTGGGGCCTTCACTCCCACCACCGACGGTGGCTCCGGCTCAGGCGGAGCAATGAAAGATTGCGATTCCCCAAATACCCTGTGATAAATGGGAGCCTGGTCAAGGTCCTTGGTAAGTAACTAACTAGCCTCGAACAGCGTCCCCTGATCTGATCTTGCCACCGCACGCGCATCGACCTGAGAAGAAACCAGTCTTGATGCAACAGTTGCAGTACAGACCCTTACATCTGGGACATCTCCAGACCACGCAGCTTCCCGTTGAATGACTGCAATTCTGGCACGAAAACGCCATAACTTGCCCTCCGATACTGTCAGAGTACAAAACACCTAGGCGAATACTAGCACAGCGATTCAATCCACTCCAAGTGAGTCTGATTGTCCTCCCACTCCGCACAATAGTGCCGGAATACCTGCTCGGCATCTGAATGACTGCCCTGGTCTCAGATGTGAACAGACCTAGTTGGAAATGGCGCCAACAGTACAGTTCGGTCGATCTTCACCAGACCGCCGTCAATATAGTGGCAGCCAAAGAACTGATCGCTCCAGCAACAAGGGAGCTGAGAAACCCGCTTCTAGCAATCGCGCCTGCCAGACCTGAAGCTCCAGTCCCTGCGGCCGTGCCTGCCAGAACGCCCAGAACCACTGCTATACTTCGAGGCACACCGGAGCCAGTGACTCCAAAGACGATCTCATATCCGACCATCCCACCCACGATAGCTCCGCATAGCCCGAACACCGCAACCCGGGATCCGTACCAAGTTCGATAGTCACGAACCATCCGGACGATAAGCCAGCTGACAGCCGCCACTATCATGCCAATACCCAGGCCGCCGAGCACATTTGCCTGAGGCGGTATCCGGCCTACGGCCGTCGGTCCTGAAAAGGCGTCGACCCTTTCCACCTCCCACGGAGCATTGCAGGCCCAGGAGAGGCTGAGACCTGGCCTGAAAGGAATTCGAGGGAGCCTTTCCAGTTGTGAGTTGATCATGTTCAATGAGTCTGAGGTTAGAGGTTCGAACTGCCCGCTGCCGAGCTTCTCGCCTACAGGTTCCTGCGACGGCTTGAATGCATGCGTTCCGGATACAACTTCGAAATGAGCGTTCGAGGTCGATCGAGCGCGGTAGTGTCCCGCATCATATATATAGGCTCTTGCCCGCGACTCTTTATCGACTCTTACGATTATGGGTTCATAGTCCCAACGATGGCCCGGGTATCCTAGAGCCCGGCTGACTAAGGGTGAATCGCTGAAGGACCAGACGTAAACGTAGGTGAAATAGGTTGCTTCACGGTTTTCACTCTGGCAATACAACACTTTCGGGATCCCGGTATTCTTCTCCAAGTCCTCGGGTGGGAGCCGGAGCAATGGTTGTTCGGTGACTATTTCGCCGGGCACTCCCAGGGCCATGCTATAATGTGCCGGCGATGCCGGCACATTACCCCAGCCCACGGATGCTACCAAGAGTATGGCGGCGCCTATCAAAAATAATGTGGACGATATTCTCTCTGGAGTTGACATTGTAGATTCTACTATTCGCAATAGGCGCCCAATGTGAGTCTCTCCCATTATAGGTGGCCCAAAGACCTGCTCCTCAGTATAGACCAAAGCAACAGGCTGAGGTAGGATGGAAAGAATGGACACCAAAGTCGGAGTAAGATAATGCGACGGAGGTGTCAGAATGAAAGGGGTCCCGCAAGGAAGGTACACCAGGGAATTCCGGCAGGAAGCAGCCCGCCGGTTGTCCTTGCCGCCATCGACATTAGGGTACTGGGTGAAGGCATATAGGGCTGGCAAACTGGGAGATGTCGGTAAGACGTACAGGCCATTGACCGAAGTAGAGATGGATCTTGCCCGGACGAAGAAGGAATTGGCGGAAGTGAAGATGGAGCGGGACATATTAAAAAAAGCAGCCGCGTACTTTGCCAGGGAGTCGCTGCCCGGTACGCGATGATGAAAGAACTGCGGTTCGACTACCCCAAATGTGTCTTGGGCCGGTTGTTGAACGTATCGGCCAGTGGCTACTACGCCTGGGTGGATCGACCACCGTCCAGGCGAGCACAGGAGGAAGTGCGCCTGGAGCTGGAGATCAGGGCAGCCCACAAGCGGACTAGGCAGACCTATGGCCCTGAACGGTTACAGCGCGACCTGGCGGAGCATGGCGTTCGGATGGGCATCTGCCGTATCAAACGTATCCGGAAGAAGCTGGGCATACGCTGCAAGCAGAAGAGGAGATTCAAGGCCACCACCGACTCCAGGCATAGACTGCCGGTCGCGGAGAACTTATTGGGCCAGCGGTTCAAAGTCTGCAGGCCGAACACCGTATGGGTCACTGACATCACCGATGTAGCCACTGATGAGGGCTGGCTGTACCTGGCGGGCCACAAAGACCTGTTCACAGGAGAGATCGTTGGCTACGCCATGGGAGAGCGGATAACCAAGAACCTGGTTAGTCAGTCTCTATTGCGGGCGCTGAGGGCCAAACGTCCCACGAGAGGCCTGATGCATCACTCTGACCGAGGCTCTCAGTATTGCTCCCAGGAGTACAGACGTCTTTTGGAGCACTCTGGCCTGCGATCATCCATGAGCGGGAAGGGGAACTGCTTTGATAATGCTCCTATGGAGAGCTTCTGGGGCACACTCAAGCAGGAGTTGGTCCACCACCGTCATTACGGAAGCAGGCAGGAAGCAGCTCGAGAGATCACGGAATATATCGAGATCTTCTATAACCGCCAGCGCCGCCAGGCCAGGCTGGGATTCCTGTCACCCGCGGCCTATGAACAGAGATTCTATGCTGGACTACCAGCAGCATGAGAGGTTTGGTGTCTACTATTTACGTCCGACCCCAGGCGCCTTAAGGTGATTCACATTCCGCGGGGGTGAGATAGATGGTCTTGAGAAGCATGTTGCAGAGGAGGCAATCGGAGACTCCAGAGTCTGGCAATGCCCTCGAATTTGATTCCTACGTCCGGGACCCTGTGGCGAGGTTTCTGGTTCAGCGACTCCGTATATCGTCCCTCGGCGCAGTCGTATTCGCATTCATCATTGTCGCGTTTCTACACTTGGGAGCTGTCTTGGGATATGCCCTGTGGCAGGGTGGGGCTCGTTTTGACGACTTCGTGAGTTGGCAGTTTGGGCATTGGCCCGTTGTGGTCTATCAATTCGTCACGGTTCCATTGCTTGCGGCCTTTTATCCGTGGATCATGCGGAGTAGCGGCACCCTGTTCGCCCGTCTACCACTGGATCGAGACGGTGTCATCGGAGATGACGTTAGAAACATTGTGAGAAGCGGTGAACGTTCGATTGAGGGCCTCATGAAGGCGGCCGGCTGGCATTTGGTCCCGGCATTGTTGGCCATCGTAGTAACGGTGGCTCTCATCATTCAAGGATTCAATAACATCTGGGAGAGAACTCCCCGGATTGGAAGGGATATCTGGCTCTTCTACATGATAGCCATCCCAGCTATTTGGCTGGTCTGGTTCCTAATCACCTCTATAGTCGCTCGATACATCGCGACGATAACGGGACTTTTCCGAGTTTTCACATCCAGGTCGGGAGAGATTGTTCGGCTTCGTCCTTGGCATCCCGATCGTTGTGGCGGACTTTCGGCGTTGCATGAGTTTGCAACACGGATGACGTGGTTTATCGCAGTTATTGGACTTCTTTTGATCTTGTTGGCCTACGTCTCAATAGTGTCCAGGGCAGAGGGAGACCCTGGTATATCTGAGATAGTTAGCGATCCTGTGCTCTTGGTGAGCCTGATCGTGTATGCAGTGCTGTCACCGCTAGCGTTCCTACTTACGTTGTGGCCGGCTCATAGGGCAATGGAAAGGGCCAAAAGGGACCGGCTGGACTTGCTTTCCGAAGAGTTCGACAAGGCGTATATAGGCGCTCGCAGCGCTCTGAATGCTGAAGGGGAAAGTCGGGACGCTCCGCCGTCTGGAGACTTGCTTAGTGTTGACCTCGTCAACAGGATCAAATCACTACAGGACCTCTATGATTTAACCAGGGCCTTTCCCGTCTGGCCTTTCGATATTGCCTCTATCCGACGGTTCTTCACTGCGTTCCTCGCCCCTGTCGCCTCTTTCATGATATTCCTTGGGGCTGAGTTCCTCCTTGCCAAACTAGCGTAGTGGATGGCTGGTAAGTCAACTGAAAAGGCCTCAACACTAATAGTTGGCAAAGTCCTATGTCGCCTGCTCGCGCGGAATCCAGGCTCACACCCACAAGTGCCGCAAGGCCTTGGTCATATTTACCCTCTTCGATGATTGCGAGGGCTTAGCCTAGTCGACAGGCATCGAACCAATCACAGGGAGTCGAGCCATCCCGGCTCGCTAGCTTGAACTCCGGCAGACCTAGCTGGCCCCGGTGTGCTTGCTCGCTCGCGTTCCACGCCCGTGTTCCCTACGGCCCACACTCTCCGCCAGGCTGTTGTGGGGCACGCTGCTGGCCAATAATCCGACCTAGCTTGAATGGACCCAAACCGACCGCCCAGGAGTACCTGAGTTTTCCGTTGCTATTGTGTCTGCCGGATGAAAGTTCTTGATTTTGTATAGCTTGGTGGGTCTAAGAAGACTGTACTACAAACCTTGATTTCGTCGAAGACAAAACTGTACATCGAGCCTTATGTTTCCACCTCGGACCGGAGTGAATCTGTGGAGGGGGATTCAAGCTCAGAGGCTACGACATATTCGGGAGTTTGAGGAATCCCCCGTACACGCTCTCGGAGAAAGGCTGGGAAGAGACTGACTTGTTCCACTTCATCCAGAGGTACCCACTGGAACTTGGTTCCCGACTCGTTCCCTTCAAAAATACCATCCCTGTCAAGAATTTTTGAGCCGGGGGCGAACTCGACCAGGAAGTACAGGGCAACCTCATGGAACCGATCGTTGTCCAACTTGAACAGGTTGTCTGCGACGAGAACGAGGCGGCTGACCCTCACCTCCTCGCCAAGCTCTTCGCGGACCTCCCTCGTCAACGCCTCGATAGCGTTCTCACCGTATTCCACGCGACCACCAGGGACGAAACAGAAGTCGTGCTTGACGTTGTGCTCGACAAGCAGGTGCCCTTCGTACACAGCGATGCCGCCGACACGATACATGAACGTGATCTCTCTATTCGACGACATGATCATCCGGTCGGTCACGAGAGCACCTCCAGCAGCTCCTCCAACGGCATGTCGGCAAGCGACTCGATGCGCATGGCTGCATGGTCGAACGAGAGGTTGTTCGTCATTACGGAGGGAACGGCCACACAGAGCAGTCCAGCGTTCTTCGCCCCCTGTACCCCGTTCGGCGAGTCTTCTAAAGCGAATGCCTGGTCGGCTGTCACGCTTCGGAGAGACGGAGGGAACGTGCGAAGGCCGCTTAGCCACTCTGGCGAAAGATTGCCGCGAATCGATGCAAACCAATCTCGGTTTGACCTGATGAACCGAACTTTCCAGTCTGGGAACTCTACGACCTCTGTCCGTGCGTAGCTCGGTAGGGCATCGAAATCTTCCTTAGAAGAGACCTTCCCATTTTTGCTGTGCACGAGGCCGACTGTCGCAGCGAGCAATTGAGCCCAAGGAGTAGTCTCGTCATAGGAGTAGGTTGCATCAAACTCGTCCCCCCATATGGGAAATGACGGCAAGGTAACTTTCTCCTCCGGCAGGGCACTAAGGAAAGTATTCCAGTGATCAATGCAACGGCGGTGCTGGTCTGCGATTAGTGATTCCCTATATTCGGGTTCGGATAGCTCGTCTCTCTGCTGAACGATGTCTGTGATTGAGGTCAGCGAGCTTCGGTTTCTTGGAGGGAAGCTCTGCTTTGGAAGACCCGCAAGAGAGGCCACTGCAAAGAAGCGCTCTCGGTGGTGAGGAAAGCCGAGATGGTGCGGAGAGAGCAGCCCTTGACCACCACTGGCCATATGCTCTGTTCCTCTGACCTCATAGCCGAGCCTTTCCAAGCTGGTCTTGACAACGCGCCACGTTCGCCCTTCGTCATGACGCTCAAAGTTCCCAGCATTTTCTAGGATCATATACGAGGGCTTATGCGCCTGTAGTATCTCTAGAATCTCATGGAAGAGTGTCCCAGATGTCTTGTCCTTCAATCCGGCCTGAGTGCCTGATTTGGAGAACGGTTGACAAGGGAACCCAGCGCACAGTATGTCATGAGGTGGCACACGGCCCTTTGATCGCCTAATGTCTCCGTCTATTGCAGGTCCCTCGGGGAAGTTACGGTTGTAGACCTCTTGGAGTTCGCTATCTATCTCAGAGGCAAAGACGCACTCATGTCCGAGTCGCTCAAGTGCTAGGCGGAATCCACCAAGACCAGCAAAGAGGTCGACAAACCTCATGGCCAGCGTCCTAGCGTGGGATAGGCATTGCCTTGGAATCTGCTCATTGTGTCGCGTTCACCACGGAGACTGCATCCCTCTAGACGACTCCGACTGGTGCCTGTAGCTCGCGAGAATCTCATTGAGCTTCTGACCAATTGTCTTTCCTTCAAGTGCGGCCTGGGCCTTGAGCCACCGCCAAAGATTTTGATCGACACCGCGGATGTTGGTCGTGCCGACGCAGCTACGTTGAGAAACCACTGAGACACCTCGTTCCATCTT
Source organism: Dehalococcoidia bacterium (assembly GCA_965249025.1). Classification (GTDB taxonomy): domain Bacteria; phylum Chloroflexota; class Dehalococcoidia; order Lucifugimonadales; family CAYTFF01. The sequence goes on from OZ252215.1 coordinate 1,875,506, forward strand.
GTCACGACGAATGCGACCGTGTTAAATGTATTGCTTGTATAACACGCTGTCAACAAAAAGAGTTTACCTCCCACGACTGTACTGCGAACCGTGCGCCCTACAGTGACACCTCCCACCGGAAAGTTCGCAGTACAGTCTCCTTAGGCCCACCAAACTGGACAAAATCAAGAACTTTCACGTTGAGGTTCAGGTTGGCGCTTTAGCTCAGACCTACCAACGGCCTGCTAGATCTACGCCGTTTCATGGGCCGAGGTGACGCGCTGAGGTGTCGTCGAATGCTGATGATGGTAGCGTTTCCACGACCTGGCCTGCGTCTACTCGTGCGTGGGTGGCCTCGAGTGCTTTGTCCAAGTCCTGAGCTTTGGGCGTATAGACATCCCCACCTCGCAAGAACAGCAGGCTTGCAACCGGTCGTTGCCGCCCGGTCGCCCGTACCGCCTGCGAACTCGTTCACAACCCCCACGCTCACCTATGAGCATGCATCACTCGTGATCCTCCTACACCCTCCCCCGGCCACGACTGGTGGTTGCTGGTGGAGATGATTTAGGCGCCGGCGTGAGAAGGTGAGGCCGAACCGACGGCCTAGGGAGACCACCTCATGCGGCAAGTCTCAACGCGAAGCCTTTGGCGGCGTGAGTGTGGGCGGTGCGGGCGTGGGAAAGTATGGCCAGACCGGCGGCTGGTCGACCGTGCGCTCCGGCACCACCACGATGCCACCCTCAACCTCCTCGTACGTCAGCAGCAGGCCGTGGCCTCCGTCCGATTCTCGGTCCTTGCGGAACAAGTAGGGGCCATCCCGCCAGCCGAGGTAGCCCAGGTACTCGGCGAACCAGTTTCTTGCCTCGTCGAGCGAGAGGCCCGACACGATCTGACATCTCCGCTCGCCGCATTCCCTCCAAGCGCCGCCGGGATGCAGGGGAAAGTCATCGTGGAATGTCAGGAGCTCGATAGTGAAACGGTCCGGCCGGAAGTGGAGCCGAGCGATGGGATACCTGCCGCGGTCCCCGCGCACCCAGACTTGGAGCCCAGCCTCCTCCTTTGCCAGCTGCCAGCCCTCGCTCGGCATGGTGCTCCGATACCAGGCGGCGACTTCGGCCTGGTCAACGCCGTCGAAGCGGTAGGGCAGGCTGTCAGAGAGGAGGTAGGCGGTGGTCGCCGGGTGCCGGGGAAGCCCGCTCTCCGGCCCAATCGCGCTGGGGGCAGATAGGATGGGAAGCACCGGCATCACCGTGATCTGATGTGGGATGTAATCCAACAGAAAGGTCGCGACGGGGCCGGGCGGGAGCAGCGCCGTGGCCTGCTGGGCCGCCTCGCCGGTCAGGTGCGCGATCAGCTCCGCCGGCCACTCAGGCTGTGCCTCCTCGGCGGAGCCTCCCGGCCTCGCTATGACGGATACCTCTCGCGGAAGCAAGGCCAACGCGTCCCGTGGTAGCGCGTCGACCACGGTGCGGTAGAAGGCTCGCAGCATGTCCATGACTTCCGTGTGCTGCTCGCGGTCGTGGAAGGCGGGGTCGAGCTCCGGGTTGAACGCATAGACGCTAACGGTCTTGCGTCCGCCGGCCGAATGAATGCTGAAGGTTGTGGTGCCAGCGTCCGTCATATCGAAGGCGAAGTAGTGGTCGTCCAGCTCGTGCAATATGTCCGCCTCGGCCAGCAGGCGCCGCACCGTTGACTTGCTGAGCTGGGTCTCCCGGATCAGCGCTCGCTCCGGCTCGTAACGCTCCTCCCGCGACACGAACACGACCCGTCCGTTCCCCCAGACGGTCACGAGCGGCACCCAGGCCGCGGCGTGCGGGTAGGCGACCATGCCCCCGGTGAGGTTGATCTGAAGTACCGGCGCGTCGCTTGGGTAGTCGAAGGACGGGCTTCGCTGGGTGCAGGCGGACAGTGGCAAGAGAAGCGTCAGCACGAACAGGACCGCCATGGAGGCGGTTGATCCGCACTTGCCATACATCCTCATCTTGAGTGACTCAACTTCGGCAAGCATAGCGGAGTCAACGCCTCGGGCGTGGCTATGAGCGGCGGGAGACCAGGCATGAATTCCGGCACCTTGGCGCCAACGACGTTGGAGTAGTAAGTCACCGTCGACGATCCCACTGTGATCGCTCCATCATAAGCTTCGGGTTCTCCCTCCGACTCTGATACAATACTAGGAGGATCGCGATGACCCCTTTGGAAACATTCAATCGATTCTTCATAATCTCTTCCTTTCCAAGGCATCTCCTTTCTTCAAATTGGCCAACAGTATCACTCCTGTCGTAGGCCATCCGTTCGTACCGCTGGGATGGTTGACCGCGCGTCAGCGAATCAGGTTGCTCAATAGCAGGGAGCCAACTCGCCCTCCGGACGCCGGACGTACCGGATCTCGTTGCCGCTCTGCGAGGTGAACACCGCTATGTCCTCAGTCAACAACTCGATCCTACCCGTCGCGTCGGTCTCGTTCCACCCAGCTGGTGGGTTGTACTTCCATTCCTCCGGCACATTCTCGGCCCGCCAGTACTGTCCCCCAAACGCTATATTCTCAACGCCACAGTGCAAAGTCCCGAACTTGAAGTCGTAGGCATTCCCTGTTTCTACCGGGTCAGCAAGCGGCACGCCCATGTCCACAGTCGGCTGGGGCTTTGGCGTCGGCGTCGATGCCGGTATTGATTCGGCTGGAGATTGAATGATGATGGTTGGAAATAGTAGGTCCATGGGATTCTTCTCGACCCGGGAGCCAACCGCCTCAGCGACATCAAGCTTTAGTTGTGCAGGAGTTGCGCCCCGCGCGAACTGAGGTTCTTCCAATTCAGCACCATACGCCGTAACCGTTGACCCATCGGTATTGAGGATGGCCCACGGGCCATACACCCCATAGCTCTCATTGTCAGGATTGCGACTCAGGAACAAAACAAAAGACTCGCCTGCCTGTGGAAGCTGGATCCTTCGGTTGGAGTCTATTCCATCTCCCGCGTGGCCCTTCAGCCTCAACACTGGATTATCAACCACAAACCCGTCATTGAGCAAAGTGTCGCTGATTCTGATTCCGAAGTAGGAGTATGGGTATTGGCGCGGAGGCGGAACATCATCTCGGTTGTCGGTGTCCCCAGAGTCGTCGAATGGGCCTTCTATAGTCTGCTTCATTAACCCAACGATCTCACCGACGACGATAGCGTCGGAAACATTGACGAGGTCTTGCAGCGTTGTGGGTGAAGGAATCCATAGCGCACTGGATTGGCCTGCATTCGCCGTCGCCAGCGGCTGGTCATCGTCTCTGGCTACTGTGAGAGTCACCACTAACGCAATCAGGCCAGCGACGACAGCGAATGAGGCCACCAATCGCACTGGAAGTGGGGTATTCTTTCTCATGATGCTAAACATAACTGATCACATCCTTCCTTCGAATTAGCTGTGACGTAAAGAACATATCGACACGGATGCGGTTTCACAATAAGGGAGGTTACCGTGTAATTGCGGCGTTATTCGACGGTCACGGTTATTGAGGAGCCGCCCTCAGCGGAAAGCTTGTGTTCACCAGGGGTTGCATCTTCCGGGATTCGAGCTGTCGCTCTGCATGCATTCATCATGCACCAGATGGTCCCAATCAACTGTTCGTCGAAATACAGGTGGAATTGCCTCGAGCCTTCGCTGTACCCACCTGTGATCTTGATATATCCGCCCGTCCCAGTCACGGTTATCTGGCTACCGGGTGATGCGGGCTGCGGTGCCACTGTTGTCAACTGCGGGGGATGAAGCTGTCCGCCGCCTGTGGGAATCGGCGTAGCCACTGTAATACCGGACGGCAACGGCGTTCGGGTAGGGACTGCCGTTCGCGTGGGGATCGGCGTCATGATGCCGTGGGCCCATGATAGAGCGGAATAGATCACGTTCCCACTGTTGTCGTCGACTATGACAGTTACCCGGGGATCTGTCGGAATGGATGTCGCCCCGCGCGCAACACGAGCGAGTGCAGGAAAATCATGGAAAACCACGACCCATACTCCTAAGTTTGAAGTCTGCGTGTTAGTGTCTTCGCGGAGACCAGTGAATGCTCCAGTTGCCACTTGGATGGGCAACTTCGTTGGCTCGTCGATGCCCCAGGGTCCTCTCAAGAAGTCTATTGCCTGTGCTTTCGCCTCTGATTCGGGAAGCGAAGGAGCGAAATCAGATTCTACTAAGTGAACGCGCTCGTCGACCTGAGCACCCGAACTCTCAAGAGGTGTGGGGTTACCGCCGCTCAACCCTACAAATACCGCGGAGGTTACCAGAGCCACCATTGCGATGGCTGCAAAACCGTATGCATAGAGCAATTTGCGAGATCTCATGTTAATCCTTCTCTTCTGGTGAATAAGACGTTCCCGAGATGGAAAAGGTTCCCGACTCGCTTCCCGGTATCTTTCTTCTCTAGTGGTTGTGCTCCGATTTCCAATTGGACAGACGACGAACGAGCAAGGGGTCCGCCCTTATCGAGGCGGTTTCCCAATGGGTCAATCTTTGTTGCGGTCGCTGATGCCACATCTTGAGAATCGCCATCTCACGAAGACCGGGCTCGCTCACACACAGCGACCCGAAGGCGCTCTGGTCTGCAACGACAGCCTCTACCTGATATATACGGTGCTAGAGCCGGAATCGTTCCGTAGAAACTCCCGCCCTAAGGCGTGTCTTTCTTGGAAGGTCCGCTCCGCTTAGACTGGTGCCTCTTGCCTTCTTCTCCCTCTTTATGATCTCTCATCCTTCGTTGCGTTGCCACGACCTTGGATCTGCGATATGACCAATTGTGACTCTTCTCGTTGATCTGCTGCACCCCTTCAAGCCTTACTGACTTACTTGGAGCGCCACGGTCCACTCCCATAACCACTCGCTTCCTGGGCGATCATCGGACGCGATGGCGAGTACAAGCGTACCGGCATTTGCCGACACGGGGCCAAACGTCCATTTATGGTGAACACCCTCCGCCGTTACGCGGTATCCGTGACCCCTCAGCTGGCGCCACGGGCCTCCGTCTATCCGGTATCGGGCCCCCAAGTCGGTTACGTCCACGTCGAAGCCGGCGGGCAATGGCACTGCCGTGGGCGTGGGAGTTCCCTGTTGTGGAATCACGGTGGCGGTTGGTGCGGGTGCAGTAATTGGCTGAGCCTCCGCCGACTCGCCGGGTGGGGGTGGCGCCAATACCACGATGGTCGATTCCTCCGGGGTGAAATGTATCTTTTCCAGAGTTATCTTGGTCCCGCTTGCCTCTCGTACCTGGTCCACTATCACGGTCCTGTCCAGCGCTCCCTCCGGGGGAATGACCACAAAGCGGCCCCAGCCGAAGCCCAGCTTCGATTCGCCCGCCTCCGGACTACCTGGGGCGTGGACAACGGCTACCTGGACTCGAAGACCGTACCTTCCAGGCGGCAGCCCGGCGCTCACAGCAGATGACATGTTGGCAACGAGCGTGAGCTCATCGCCGGGTTCCATGGAACGGGGAATTGCCTCGCCATCTTCCCACTCCAACAGAACCAGTTCGTCGCCAGCCCTGTCGACATTGGTCAACGGCGTCGTCGAGGGGAGTTCGCGAATCTCTATTGACTTATCCCATACGTTCTTCAACGTTAGAGCAATGGTGATCGGATCACCGGGAGTTATCAGACTCTTGTCGACCTTCCACACGTCTTCAAGAACCCTGGGTGCGGGCATAGAACGCGGTCCCCGAACGGGAATAGGCCCATCAAGAGGCGGCCCCTCCCAGGGTGCAGTCACCCACAGGGACGTCCCCCCAGCCACGACCAGGAGGACAAAGGTGACGGCTGAGGCAAGGAGAGGACGGCGAGGCGTAAGGAGCCCCACGAACCTCCAGATTCCGCGTCTCTGATCCTGCGACTTCACGTGGAGAAGCACGTCCTCCCACTGCTGGGCAGACAGGTCGCCTTGTACGCTCTCCTGCTCGAAGTAGCGTTTCAGTCGTTCCTCGTGCATCATGCATCACCTGCCCTGTCATAGGATTCGTGGCTGGAGAGGATCTGTCTGAGGTGGCCGAGCGACCGGCTCAGGCGGGACTTCACGGTTCCTTCCCGGCAGCCCAGCACTTTCGCAATCTCCGGCACATTTAGCTCGTTGTAGTACCGCAGAACCAGGGCCTGGCGATGGTCTACCGTGAGCAGCTCCAGGGCCTGCCTCAAACGGCGGGCCTCTTCCTCTCTCTCAATCGTCTCCTCTAGTCCCTCCGAGTTCTCCGGAACCTCTGCCGCTGACTCCAACGCCACGGTTGGCACCTGTTTCCTCCGGTAGTGCTTCCTGGCTTTGTTTACCAGTATTTTCAGCATCCAGGACTTGAAACTGCCGATAGGTCTGTAGGAGGGCAGATCCCGCCACACCTGGACAAGCGCCTCCTGCATGACGTCCTGAACCGACTCGCGGTCCCGTGTCATCAGGTACGCCGTCCTTGTGAGCACCGTTCGATACCGTTCGACTAACAGCTCGAAGGCGCTCCAATCCCCCGCCTGCGAGCGACGGATAAGCTCTTCTTCACACAATAGGAGCCTCACCCAAAGAAACCGGTCTCTATATACATATAGTCCACGTTTCCGCGAAATCGTTCCATCGTGCCCTGGCGGCGGTCTAAATTTTCGCCCGGAACATCCGGGCGTGAGTCATTGCCCACACCTCCTCGGCCATAGCTTTGGCCTGCCTACGTGACTGGCGGTCCGCTGGAGATGTCCAGGAATTGACGCGCTCTACATGGCCTAGTGAAAATGGACTCCCAGTAGAGCGAATTCATTGTGTTCCAATGAGTCCCGCATGCGAGCCTGACAATGGGTCGTTCACCTAGCATTGGGGCAGTGTTATTATTCAATAAGGGAACCTCCGAAAAAAAAGAGTGACATGAGGTAGAGTAGTGACAAAGTACGTAGTTTGTCTATTACGCGCCGGTCTCGGCGACGGAACAGATGAAGGATGCTACACCGGAGGACATGAAGAAGGGGCTGGAGGCGTGGATGACCTGGGCTGAAAGGTGCGGAGAGGGTCTCTTGGACATCGGATCGCCGCTGGGTGGTGGGCTGACAGTTACCGAAGAGGGGAGCTCTCCCAGCGACAAGAACGTCGTGGGGTACTCCTTATTGCAGGCGGAGGACATGGACGGCGCGATATCTCTCCTCCAAGGACACCCTCATCTGGGCTGGGCTGAAGGCTGCGAAATTGAGGTTCACGAGTGCCTCCCCCTGCCTACGTAGGAACCTCCTTCGCTTGTTGCTCATCATAGCTAGATGTGCCAATTAGCTGCCCAACGAGAGTCATGACAACGCAGAACGATTGGAATCGAGGAGTTATCAAGGAGTTCCGGAACAACGGCGGAAAGGTCGGCGGAGGATTTGAGGGTGCGCCCCTTCTCCTTCTTCACACCGTGGGAGCCAAGAGCGGGCAGCCCAGGGTCAACTCCGTCATGTACCTGCCCGATGGTGACCGATGGATCGTGTTCGCATCCAAGGCGGGTGCGCCCACCAGTCCGGACTGGTATCACAACCTCGTCGCAAATCCCGAGGTCAGCATCGAGGTCGGCACCGACACTATCCCCGTCACCGCGACCTTCGCCCAAGACGACGAGCGGGACCAACTGTACAGCCGCCAAGCGGCGCTCTATCCTCAGTTCGCCGAGTACGAGCGCAGCACCACTCGCAGAATCCCGGTGGTGACTCTGACCCGTGGTTGAAGACGGGCTGGATGTAGTTGCCTGTATGCTACCCCGCCTGGTGTACTCTGCGGGCCAGCTCTCTGGGTCGAGGCATAGCCGTGCGCCAAGCGCAATCGCAGTCAATAGAGCAGTGCCTTGCGAGCCATTAGGGTAGCTAGGGTATCGGCATGGGCGGCCCATGCCTTTGCGTGGACTGCGACCATATTCTTGGCATTCGGACCCGTATACAGCGGCGCGTCGGCTCCTGCAACAGACCTCTACGGGCTTGGCGGCGCACAGGTATGGCCTGGTTCTAGCTCCAGTTTGGTAGCACAGAACGGGCTGTATGTAGTCCCGTTGCTTCTAGTGCCTATCTTTCTAACAGGGCATGTGTTGATACCATGTATTTCCTACGGGCCAGGCGTGTGCCCCGCAGGGTACTTGTGTGGACACCTGCTGTGATTCTCTTAGGACGCTGTCTCGTAGCGATGATGTCCATCGGCCTTCTCTATCTGCCTTCTGCGCTTGCGCTCCTCCTGGCCGCAGCCACCGATGGTTGAGGCCGTGGCGCTGCTGCATATTGCTTAACCTGATGTGTACGTCGTACAATTTGAGACTAAGTAGCACGTACAGGAGTATGACGAGGCTCACAGCCACGCATGAACCTGCGGTCACAACCGCACTGACAGCCGGGACTCGGTGAGTCATTCTTCGGTAGAAACTGCACAATGGCAATTTCAGCTATAGGATGCCAGCGTAGAAGACGCCTGTTGGGGGGAGAGTGATTAGACATCTCACCAAGGGTCATTTCATAACGTCACTTGGACTCGCTGCAATTACGGGGGCGGGCTTCAGTTTCGCCTTTACTGTGCTGAATGACGCCAGCGTCTGGCTCGCGATCCCGTTTCTTGCGATCGCACTGGGTGTATCCCCCTTGCTTGCGGGCTGGCTATCTCCAGGGCTAAGGCATGTTGCCCTGTTCCCCATCAGCGTCTTGGGCTGCCTCTTGGTCGCCTCAGCCATCTATGGGAACCTCTCTCTAGATTCCCACCCCGTTGCGTTCATCTTCGTCCTCACCCTGATCTATGGCGGAGGAGCAAGTCTGGCATTCTGTGCCGGATGGATCACGCGGCAATGGCTTGGTCGATTACGCGGCCGCAGAACGAATGCAAGCCTCCTGACCATAGGCGCGTTGGTAGCTGCTTGCTGCTCGATAGCCCTAAGTGCGCTCTTCATCGCGGTATCGCTTCCTTCATTGACTTCAACGCGAGTGCCGTACTGGTCTGCCATCCTGGCACCAATTGGATTGATAGGGGTCGCTGCGGGGTCCGCGGTCATCTGGAGTGATCGGCACAAGGGTCGTTGGGGCCTGGTTGCGCTGGCGTTGGCCTTGCTCTACTTGGGTGCATCTGTCGCGCCGCCGGTTTTCCTGACAACTGCGCATTGGTATGGACCGGTGGCATTAGTGCTTGTGGCGCTGGCTACATGGAACATTTTCAAATGGAAACGAGGGGTGGGACATTGGCGGCTCTTCCCGTCTGCGCAACCCCGACACTCATCGGTTGAACCGAGTGTCCGAGGGAGTCCCACGGGCAGCCATGGGCGTTTCGAGAAGTTCTCAAGGGATGCGCTTGGCGTCCTAACGCACGCACAAGAGGAAGTCCAGGTATTGCGCCATAACTATATCGGGACCGAACACATCCTGCTTGGATTGTTGCGGGAATCAGACAGCGTAGCCGCCAAAGTTCTGAACAACCTGGGTGTGGAACTCACCACCGTCAGGTCGAAGGTAGAGTTCATAATAGGCCCGGGTGAGCGGCCAACATCGGGTGAAATACGCCTTACGGATCGAGTCAAGAAGGTGATCGAACTTGCGGTGGAAGAATCTCGTCGGTCGGACCACAACAACATCGATACGGAGCACCTGCTTATTGGCCTATTACGTGAAGGCGATGGCATAGCCGCTGGGGTTTTGAAGAGCATGGGTGTCAACGAGGAACGGATTCGTGGCGAGGTCGCCCGACTCTCTCAGGACAGCGAGTAAGCCCTATAGGGACAACGGACACCCCCAGAGTGCCACTCCAGTAGGGGAGATTTCCGGTTAGAGACGCGGCCCTGAGTTCTTGGTGTATGTTCGATAGTAATTATATAGAGATTTCCTTTCAGCGGTACTGGCGGTCGAATTCCACGGTAGTGCCGCAACAGATGAACACATGATTGACGTAGACACGAAGGTCCAACAAATCACGAAATCCCCCATCGGCTGCCAGTTCCTTCTTGCTATCGAAGCATCGACGCTAAGCCCGGAGGCAGCGACCATCCCCATAAACAGTCTCTGGCTGGTAGCTGGCTCCCTTAAGGCAATGGAATGGTGGGCGGCGGACCACGATGAAGCGGTAGTCAAGGTCCTGAAACATGGAGAATGGCTTATGCCCCTGGCTCGAACAATGCTGGAACACCCGGCAATAGCCTGGTGGTTTGATCCCATCGATCTGAACAACCAGGCCTGGATTTCGCACGACAAAGTGGCCCCGGACACTACTACCTGGCAACGTCCGAAACCCCCACCTAGTCATTGGGAACGATATGCCCAGAAACCTCAGTCGAGGCAATACCAATACACATCCACTCTAATCGATGGCGACACATCTCTTTTTGTTGCACTGGACCGGCGGGTTGGCGACCTAAGCTTATGGTCCCCTCCGTTTCAATGCTGGAGACTTCGAATACCCCCCTCCATGAGGGTCTTTGAAGTTCACGGGCCGGAGGATTGGAACCGACTGTGCGTCCGCTATCCTGCGAAGGGGACGAAGGACGGGCCTCCAGACCCGGAATGGCTGGTGCCGGATTGGGGAGCGGCGGCGGGAGACTGGGACGGCGTCCATGTGAGCCTCGGTGGGCTGCTCACCACTGAACAGGTGCGCTACGAGTCAAAAGGTGGGGTGTCGATGCTTCTATTCACCGAGTCCGAGTTGACCTATTGGCTTCGGGGATTTCCATCGGTCGCCAATAGGTTGCCCGACCGGGATCGGAGGGACGGGCCAACGAGCATCGAATGACCGAAGACCAACCCGTCCCAAGGTTCCCTCAACCGCTATCCGTTGCGTGCTCCCCCTAGCTAAAATAAGGATGCCCTATCGGCATGAGTAACAATGGCAACGTCGTATCCCCTCAAGCCTGGAAGATCGATATGTAATCTCTGGTCCGCAGGAAGGTTGCCAACTACGTCCAGTCAACTCCTGCACCGACCCCGCCGGATCTCCCCTGTGAGGGAACGTTTTCTTGGTTTGAAATGTACCATCAAGTAGGGGCTCACTAGAGCGCGGCGATGTATGGGCGGGGCCGCCGTGGGAAAGCGGTCCGGTTTCGTTCGTACTTCGGGAACTTTCTCTTGGGCGGATACGTCTACCAATTGTATCCTCAATCGGATATGTCGGTTGAAGCGGAAACGACAGGCAGTTCTCACAGACCAGAAGCCCCACCAAACTGGACAAAATCAAGAACCTTCACCTTGAGATTCAGGTTAGAGTCTGACATTGGCCTTGGGCTAGGAATGCCCTGAGGGTTCCAAGAGAGGAAGCCGCGACGCATGACGGGATGCCCCGCCAACAACTCTCCCATCGCCCGCGCATTGGGGGACGACTTTATCAACCTACACACGGCGGTGCGTAAGCACTACTCTGAACCAACGGTGGTTTTGAGTGGGGTCATGAACAGTATCAATGTTAAGACGGCAATCAGGCCAGTAGCATTGCTCTCATACATGCTGTTCCGTGCCCCGGTCCCGCACGGCGGAGAGGATGTTGAATTCACCGTGCACAGCCGAGTCGATGGTTCGGGCGTGATGCATTGGCTCAGGACCTTCTCCGGCAACGACGGCTTTCGTAGGGACGTGACGTTCTCTTCTCACATGGTATTTTCAGGCGACCATAGAATCATCGAAACTACGAGATGGGGTCTGGGAGTAGAGTCGGACTTGCGAGTTGACGACGTAGGAAGCTTGGTCTATGACATCCGGAAGTACGTGTTAAGGGTACCTTTTCTTGGGCTGATTATTGGGTTCCCCACCTGGGTCTCACCTTTTGGAGGTGGCTGCACCACCGAAACCGGAGAGAGTGAAGCCAGTTTCAGTGTCAACTTTGAGATGACCCATCCGGTATTCGGACGAACTATCGGCTACTCGGGTAGGTGTCGGATGTCGTCTCATTAGGCTAGCCAAGACTGGACAGGCGGCAAAAGACATGGCCAAGGGCCAGCCACTGCCGCCGGGGTCGCCGTTGCAACGGCGGGGGTTGCAAAGGGCGGGCCATAGCTCGAATTGGGCTATCGCTCGGTCCCTTCGGGCAACATCGCCAGGACGAGGCCAAACAAATAGGAACCCCGCTAACGATTCGGAGAAATCAATGGTTCCGGCGCTGGGGCAACTGTGAATTCGAGAGGGAAGTCGCTCTCGATGACCTGACGCGCCCGGTCGGTCTGTTGCGCCCGGTCAAGCCGCGCTGTGGGTTCAATCCCGACTCCTATTCCTGAGAAATCAGAAAGAGGTCCTGTCTCAGTGACATTGACGCCTGCCCCGGAGAGATCAAGTTCGACAAGCCGCCTTGCTTCCCGCTGAAGCTCTACGAGTGAGTAGGGTCTTTCAACTACTCGAACTGGGATGCTGGCCCGCAACGTTCGCACAAGCGCGGCCATCCTGTGAGGGACCTGTCCCTTCCAGTACAGGGTTACTTCCCCCTTGTCATTGTCAAGCCGCATCCCTGTGAAGCCTTGCAAGCCTTCTCTCCGCCAAAGCTCGTAGATTTGACTCGACGCGTCTGCTAGAGGCATCTGCCTAACGATCCTAGGGTCTATTGTTGGAGGAGCGGCCTCGTGGGATATCGATTTGTGAGCAGATGCCGATTCGTAACCACCGGTGTCTCGGGCGTACAAGAACCCCGCAGCGGCAATCAACGGCAGCGCTACTACCAGAATTGCAGAGTATGTGAATCTCCGCCTCATACCAAAGTTTCTTCGTCTTCACGAATGCAATTACTACAGCAATGTCGTCAAAGCCGACGAACCCTACTAGAATAGAGAGGCATCTAAGTTTCGATTATACCACGCCGGGGTTTAGCCATCTCAACTCAGGCGCTTCGTGATATCCGGGAGTGGGGTGCACGAAACGTAGTAGCGCTTGGTACGGAGGGACATCTGAGGTCTATCGGCGTAGCGACAGTATCTGCATGGGTCGCCCATGCCTTTGCCTGGGCCGCTGGGGTCTGGTTGGCGTTCTGGCCCACCTATAAGGGTGCGTCGGTAACGGCGACACTCCCTGGTGAGCCTGGCGGGGAGGTGATTCGCTCTAGCGCTACGGCAATAGAAGTGAATGACCTGCACGTAATCTTGTTGCTGCTAGTGCCTATCCTGTTGACCGCCATCACTTTGTTGGGTCTTCGGCTCCAACAGACGACGATGCGCAAGATACTCCTCTGGAGCCCCGCCGTCGTGCTTCTAGGATTCTGTTTTGTAGCGATATTCTCCATCGGTGTGTTCTATTTGCCAGCTGCGCTCGCGCTCCTTGTTGCAGCCATTGCTGATCTCGGAGGTCAGGAAGGCAATGAGCCGATCTAGTCTCTCGGTCGTCACTGGGGCCTTTGGCTACAGTGGCAAGTACATCGCGCGGCGGTTGCTGGAACAGGGAGCAACTGTAAAGACGTTGACCCGTACTCCTACTTCCCACAGCCCCTTCGGTGATCGGGTGGAGGCTCTACCTCTGGACTTCGGCGACTTTAACGGTTTGGTGGAAAATCTTCGGGGAGCCGCCACTCTGTACAACACCTATTGGATTCGCTTCGCACGAGGCACGGTTACTCATGACGTTGCGGTTCAGAACTCCCGCATCCTGATAGGAGCGGCGGCCGAAGCCGGTGTTAGCCGCATCGTCCATATCAGCATCACCAACCCCTCGGAAGACTCGCCACTTCCTTACTTCCGGGGGAAGGCGCTGGTGGAGAAGGCAATCCACGAGTCTGGGTTGTCCTACGCCATCCTCAGACCCACGGTGCTGTTCAGCCCCGAGGATGTGCTGATAAACAACATCGCCTGGTTCCTGCGGCGGTTTCCAGCGTTCCCAATCGTAGGGTCTGGGGACTATCCGATACAGCCGGTGTTCGTAGACGACCTGGCGCAACTTGCCGTGAATGCCGGGGCGGGAAGCGAAGATGTCGTGTTAGACGCCGTGGGTCCAGAAACATTCACGTTTGAGGAGATGGTACAGCTCATAGCTCGCCGAGTAGGCAGCCGAGCCCGGCTGATTCACGTACGGCCTTCGGTGGCGCTGCTGGCCGCCCGAATGGCGGGTTGGTTGGTGCGGGATGTGGTGCTGACCAGGGATGAAATCGACGGACTGATGGCGGGCCATCTGGTGTCGGCTGATCCGCCCACCGCCTCCACCCGGTTCACCAAATGGTTGGAAGCCGAAGGCGCCACGTTGGGACGGCGCTACGCCTCGGAACTGGGCCGCCACTACCGCCGCCCACGACTGGCATTAGACAGGAAGGGATTTGGGAAGTGCAACCGAGGTCCATTCTTGGCGGAGATGCCGCCGAAGTGGGATAATTGAGAGGAACAATGAAAGGAATGGAACGGCGATTCTGCTCCGCTAATTTAGTGGAATCGGGACGTGCAATCGTCTTTCCCAACTGAACGCAGATGTGCGGAAGATACAGCCTGATAGCGGACATTGGAGAGCTACGAGAGCGGTTCGACTTCGACGGCTCTGAACTGACCCACGCTCCCCGCTACAACATCGCCCCCACGCAGATGGCCCTCTCCGTGACTAACGGCGGCAGAAGGCGGGGCTCCTACATGCGGTGGGGACTGATACCCTCCTGGGCCAAAAGCGCATCGGTGGGTAGCCGCATGATAAACGCTCGCGCCGAGACCCTGGCCGAGCGGTCCAGCTTCCGCACTGCGTTACAGAGACGACGGTGCCTGGTCCTCGCCGACGGGTTCTACGAGTGGCAGGGGAAAGGCTCCAGCAGGAGGCCCATGCGGATCGTGATGGCGTCGGGTGAGCCCTTCGCCTTCGCTGGGCTGTGGGACGCGTGGCGGGATCCGAAGGGCGAGGTTCTCCACTCCTGTACCATCATCACCACGTCGGCCAACGAGCTGCTCAGTCCCATCCACGACCGGATGCCGGTCATCCTGCCAAGGGAGTTGGAGTCCCTGTGGCTGGACCACGATACCCGGGACTACGCCGCCCTTGGTGGAATCCTGACACCTTACATCACCGACGAGATGGAGGCATACGAAGTCTCCTCCCTGGTCAACAGCCCTGCCAACGACGGACCGGAAATGGTCGTTCCTGTAGGGCAGGTCAGGCCGTGCGACGGCCCTGCTCTGAGGATGCCACTATGGAGGGAGACGCCGTGACGATTGCTCTTCCCAAAGGGGATTTCTTGGTGACGGCTGGATTTGCCGCTATTGCGGGCGCGGGTGTCGCGTCGGGTTTCACGGTGCTTAGTACTACGAGCACCTGGCTGCTCATCCTTGCGGCGGACTGCTCGCGGAGTAAGGGAACGTTGGGGCGAAGTGGAGCATTCTGGTGAATAGACTGTTGATGGTGATGGTCATGCTCGCGTTAGGAGCAGTTTTAGCCGCCTGTGGAACAGCAGACGACCCGGGAGTCCCTCCACCCACCTCAACGGAGCTTCCCGCCAGTGCCACCGACGCCCCTAGTGAAGCTCCGCTCAACGCTACGGAGATTCTTGCTCATACCCAAGAGATGATGGACCAGCAGAGCTTCCGGGGCAGTTTCGCCTTTGCACCTTCGAGGCCCATGCCAACGTTCACCTATGCTCCAGGCCTCACTCTCCTTCAAGACATGGGCGGCGATTGGCCTCCATTCCTCCTCCTCTCCCGTGGGACGGCCTTATCCTCGGAAAGCGGCACACGTTGGCTAACGCCGCCTGACAACTCCAGCTCTGGGCTCTTCTTTGGCGTCATATCAGACCCACGGGTCGCACTGCGCTTCCCCGACGCTCCGGAGATCGTCGGGGAAGAGGCCATCGACGGCCACACCTATCTGGTCGTGTCTACCGGCCTCGACGTAGAGGCCCTCGTGGATACGACACCTCCCCAGGAGCCTCACGTACGGGCTATCTTGAGCCTTTCCTACCCGGAAGGGGCCGACGCCCAAAAGCTTGAGGGGCTGGGCTACGAGGTATTCGGGTACCCTCTGGAAGACTCTGCCGAGTGGGAGGCGTTTAAAGGACCTTACCATCTGGAGTTTCTCCGAACGTGCCGACCGTCCAGGTCAGCCGCGAAGCGAATGGGACGTACGAGTCACTGTCATCGTCCAGGGGATCACCACGCTGGAAGCATCGGCCAAGCAAGAACTGCGTGCAGCTTTGGCAGCTTACGGCGCCGACCCGGACCTCGTGGAGAACGCGCGCGTTATGCCCGTTGCTCAGGACGCAAGTGAGTACATGAGTCAGCAGCTACAGGAGGTGAGGGTCCAGCTGTGGATAGACGAGGAGACGGGCCTGGTTCGACGCATGGCTATCGGGCAAGGCTCTTCAAACACGGACGAAGGTGTGGTCGGGTTCTGGGGCTACGGCGAAAACATGCAGCTAGAAGCGCCCACCCAGGTTATGGATTTCCGGCGGGCCGATGCCTTGGATGGGGTAGCTCAGCGGGGCTTTCACGCGCTCAACGAGGCGTTGCAGTATTACGAAGAGCAACACGGCCGCTACCCAGATGCGCTGACGCCGGAGTCGGTGGGGGATGCCCTGGAAGCCCTGAGACTTGTCTGGCCCATCAACCCATTCAGCGGTGCCCCCATGCACCACGCGCCGGACAGCCCTGGGAATTACAGCTACACGAGCTATGGGAACGACTACACGCTCCAGGTCCAGGGCTGGGACCACCCGGTCACATCCAGAACGGCGGTGTCCGGTGAAACAGGGGATGCTCCGAAGGCGGACACGCTGGAGGAGGACCTGGACTACGTAAGATCCTTGGACTTCCCCGTGTTCTGGCTGGGGTTGAAGACCGGTGCACCGGCCCAAGGCGAAGCGGCGCTACCTCCGCTGACGTTGACCGAGGCTGTCGCATGCCCACCGGAGCCAGCTTGCATTTGGCCCGTCCGCTTCGTCTACGGGACGGCGGAACACGGCTCCAGGCTCTTGTCGTTTTTGGAAAGACCCCGTGGTGCCAGCGATTCCCCGGAAGGCGAGCAAATGGAGATTGCTGGGCTTCATGCGACCGTAGCTATCTCAAAGGAACCATTGCCTGCCCGCGCCGATCTCTCTGTATGGCAGGCCACCGTTTGGCTGCCGGTGAGCGTCATACGAGTGGTAGCGACCACCATCACGGAGGACCCCGAGGGAAATCCCTTCAATAGCGAGCTTGGCCTTACTGCGACACTAAGCCTGCTGATGGAGTTGCAGTAGAACACCGCTGGCGATGGAGAGGGCATGCGTAAAGTGAGCCGCTGGCAACTATCTGGGGTTCCTATGCTAGGGCTGGCGTCCATCCTGGAGCAAACGGTGAAGAGCCTTCACGAGGCCAACGAGCACCCTTCAACCGACGCCTCCGAGCAGTACACTATCCTGGACGGGCTGAAACTGCTTTCGGATGACAAGTTCAGAAGCAGAGGTGACTAAGTAAGGGAATGGTCGTCCATCTAGAGAATCGAAGGTTGAAGGTCACCGTTGAATCCTGGGTACCGGACTCATGTTCTGCTCTTAACCCACATTTCCCATTTAGGTTGAAGGCCAAATTAGAAAGGCGGCAAATATGTGGCTTCAACAGCAACTTCTCGAGTGATATCGGGGCACAGTAGCTATAATACACCCATATAGATGTTTCTCTCTTTATAATAACGTAATCATTATGGAGGCACCCTATGGGTGACGGTGATAATGCTCCTCTCAAGCTGAAATTCGACCCAAAAGTCGGCCTGGAGTTTCACGGTGCCACCATCACCTCAGACGCTGGACTCCTTGCATGCCGTGAGCTTGATGAAGCCCTTGGGCTAACGGAAACAGCGACCACTCACCTTCAGGAAAGCCGCAGAGGACGCAATGTGCAACACCACTTAGTGCCTTTGCTGAGGCAGTCGGTCTACAGTCGTCTCGCTGGCTACGAGGATACCAACGACGCCGAACGGCTTGCCCAGGACCCGGCCATGCGAGTCATCGTCGGTTGGCAAGGTACTGATAAGCAGGCGGCCCGCACCAACACTATGAGCCGGTTTGAGACCGAGACCCTGACCCCAAAAGAGAACTTGGAGGGACTTGCGCGCCTGAATGTTCAGTGGGTGGAACGAGCGGTGGCCCGGACCCCTCATCGGCGAGTGATCCTGGACATGGACAGCTCGGAGAGCCCGGTACACGGGGAGCAGGAAGGAGCAACCTACAACGGCCACTTCGAGTCTGTATGCTATCACCCGCTCTTCCTGTTCAACGAGTTCGGAGATTGCGAAGGGACAATGCTTCGACCGGGCAACGTGCATAGTGCTGATCGCTGGAGGGAGGTCTTGGAGCCGGTTGTGGAGCGCTACCAGGGGAGAGGGGTGAGGCTCCTGTTCCGAGCTGATGCTGCCTTTGCCAAGCCCGAGGTGTACAAATACCTGGAGTCCAGGGACATTGGCTTCGCTATGCGGCTTCCGGCCAACGAGGTATTACAACGAAACATCCGGCACCTACTGAAGCGGCCCGTGGGCAGGCCGCCTAAGAAGCCCGTCGTCCGGTATCACGACTTTATGTACCATGCAGGGAGCTGGGACCGGCCGCGTCGCGTGGTGGCCAAGGTGGAGTGGCACCAGGGTGAGCTATTCCCAAGGGTCGGGTTCGTCGTCACCAACCTCAACCTACCGCCGGAAGGCGCAACCCACTTCTACAACGGGCGGGGCACGGCCGAGCAGTGGATCAAGGAAGGCAAATACGCCCTGAACTGGACGCGGCTCTCGTGTCACAGGTTCGTTGCTAACCAGGTGAGGCTGTGGTTGTTTGTACTGGCCTACAACCTGGGCAACTTCATGAGAAGGCTGACTTTGCCAGAGTCAGTGAAACACTGGTCACTGCGAAGCGTGCAGACCAAGCTGATCAAGATGGGTGGACGTCTGGTGCGGCATGCCAGGAGGTTGGTGTTTCAGCTTGCCGAGGTGGCAGTGTCCCGGGAGGTATTCCAGCAAGTATTGGAGCGTATCGCCAGGCTCTATCCAGCACCAGGGTAGCGAATATCCTTGAGGTCATCAGAGGTGAAGAGAGGCAACCAAGGGCGAGGTGCGTGCCTGGAGGGGTTCGAATGGGGTGCAAATGTAGTGAAAGCCACCTCCGCTGCCCATCGAACGCCAGTTCACGACGACGCCGGACGGTTTTGTGAGCTTGATGGGAAGTTTGACGGCATTCGTGAGTAATACTACAATGGCTCTCGTCGAATATGGTGAGGTGCTTGGGTCCAGGCAGCTTGATATGGGGAATTCCGGCTAAGACGGTGGGCCCTGACCAATCATGTGCGTAGACGACGGTGCGCCCGCCAAGCTCCACGCCATCGGAATTGCCCTGCTGGACTCGAATGAGCCAAACGCCATCACAATAACCCCGTTCCTGGTCCAGCTTCATCAATTCCGGCTAAAAAGCCTTTCGATGGGCTTCGAGGCTTAGGTTGAAGAATCCAGGTACCGCTGATGAACCTGTTGATATTGCTGGCGGTCGTCGAGGTTTTTGTAGATATTTATGGGGCTTGTAGCGAGGTAAACCTCGTGTTCGATCGCCTGTAATAACTTTCTGAATGTCTCAACAACGTTGGCCATGGTAGCTACTCCAGCATTAGTGTAGTCAGCCATAGTCTCAGGGGGCCTTTTTACCAAAAGCAACTCGGCGGGCATATCCTTCATACCCACTTCCTAATCGCTAAGCCCTCCCTCGACAGCCCTAGCACACTATCGCCTGCGGCCACCCACTTGATGCTCTTCTCGTCTACCCGGCTTTGAAATCCTCACAGCGCACAGGCAAAAACTGCCTGAAACACATCTACCGGGCAGATAGCTATCTTTCATGAAATACGGCTATCCTGGGTGTTATGGGCTTAAGCCTGAGGAGTCGCGGAACAGATGGGCAGCACAACACCGGTCGTGCTCTAGGAATTCCTGGACCTAACACTGGAGACAGGTCACGTGAGGTCCGGTAGTAAAGGGCTAGCGGTATGGCCCAGCCGCTAGCGAACAACATCATGTCTTTCTTGCAGACCACTCTCGTCAACTGTCGCTCACCACAGCAGTGTAGGGAACCTATCGTCCCAATGGCCTGTATATTCCTAATGAAGGCCGCTGGCGACCAGGAGAGAACGTGATCAACGAGCAGGATGCGGTCCGGCGCTGCCAGAGCGGCGACCGCGAGGCATTCCGTCCGATAGTGGAGTACTACGGGGACGTGCTGATGGGTACGCTCTATCTCATGACACATGACAGGGCGGTCAGCGAAGAGCTCGTCCAAGAGACATTCGTGCGAGCCTGGAAAGGCATAGCAACGTTCCGTCTCGGCGAGCCCGTGAAACCTTGGTTGGTCCGCATCGCGGTCAACCAGGCGCTCAACGTGAAGGCTCGCCGTCAGCTGTCGGTCGAACCGTTACCCGAGGCTGATCAAGGCAGCACGGACCCAGAGTTCGGCTACGTGGACGACAAGGACGAGGTTCGGCGAGCGCTCAGCCAGCTGTCCGACGGTCACCAGCGAGTAGTTGCTCTCCGCTACTTCGCGGACCTATCGACGGGGGAAGTGGCGGATGCCCTCGGCGTCCGTGAGGGAACAGTCAAATCGCGCTTGAGCAGGGCGCTTGAGCACCTGCGAGAGATACTGGCAGACTGCGAGGATGAGACATGAGCGAACAAGACGAGAAGACCGAACGCAGGCTGCGGACGGCGCTCCACGCGGCGGGGAGTGAGGCGCCCGCCCCTGTAGACCTGTGGGTGCGCATCAAGCCGAGGCTGGAGGGATCCACCACAACTTCCACCTGGTGGCAACGGCGATGGGCCTCCCTAGCAGTTGGCGCCGCCGCTACCGTCGTGCTGGCCGTCGGCGCCACTGGTATCGTGCTGGTCGCCGATGGTCTGACGGCAGGAGACGGCGATGAGAACTCATTCAGCCTCGCCTTCAGATCAGATGACAGCGCTGGATTCTCCCAATCCTCAGATGTTGACGATGGAGCAGACACGAGCCTGTTCTGGGCGTTGACGGAAGAGCAGTCGTTAACCGCGCTCACGGTGCCGGCACAGCCCACTGCGACGCCAGCAGCGCCGCAGATTGCCTCGGGTCCTAGGGAGGATCGAGGCGTGGACACGCGGGGGCCAGCCCCGCGTCCCTCGGCCGTCGGCCAGGACTTCCCGGTCTTCAATAGCGAGCGCCAGGTCATCTCGCAGGCGTCGCTGACGGTCGAGGTAGAAGACGTCGGCACGGCCATCACCGAGCTCCGCTCCTTCGTGGAGTCGGTTGGAGGCTTTATCGAGCACGTCTCCACGACAGACGGCCCTCAGCCCGGACGCGGCTCCGCCACCATCCGCGTGCCTGCCGAGCAGTTCAACCACACGATCGACCGCATCGAGGCGTTCGGCGAGGTGCTCGGACAGAGCCTTGGTCAGACCGACGTCACGGGTGACGCCATCGACCTCGCGGCCCAGCTTCGGAGCGAGCGGAGCGCTGAGGCGAGCCTGCTGAAGCTGCTCGACCGGGCCGTATCCGTCAGCGACGTGCTCACCGTGGAGCGGGAACTCGGGCGCGTGCGGGCAAACGTCGAGCGCTTGCAAGGGCAGCTCGACTTCATCGAACGTAGCGTCGCGCTAGCGACGATCACGGTGACATTTGCGCTCCCTCCCGACCCAACGGCCTCCGCTCCCTCAGCGTCCCTGCGGATCGAAGTGCGCGACGTGGAGCGTTCGGTCAGGCGCATCCGCGACCTGGTCGACCAAGCCGGCGGGACGATGGGTCAGGTGGTAACGGTCTCGACCCAACAGGACGGCCAGGAGGCGTTCCTGAGTTTCCTGGTGCCCGCATTCGCCTTCGACAGCGTCCTCACTTCCCTGGTGGGAGACGGAGTCGTCCTCCACCAGGAGGTGCGGAGCGACGGGCGACTACCCAAGGACAAGCCTAACGAAGATGCACAAGCGAGGATCACCACCGAGCTCCAAAGCCCGGAAGAAACGAACCCCTGGCGTTCCATCGGGATCCCTGTAGGTGGAGCGCTCGTAGTCCTCAGCCTGGTCGGCGCTCTAACGCTCGCGTTCCGCGCGAGGCGCCGGGCGTAGCTAGCTCCACATCGCTTGGCAATTATGGCCCATGCAGGATTGGGGTGTCGAGCGTATACCCGGCGGAGGCATTAGCGTACGAGTCGTGCAAGGGAGCGTCAGTTCGAATCAACGTTTTCTTGGTTTGAAACGTACTATCAAGTAGGACTTACTTGAACGTGGTGGGAAATCGCCGCAACTGGCACGCCCTCAACTGGGAGACTGACGAGCAGATAGGCAGGAAGCGGAGCGTGGATAAGCGCGGCGCCAAAAGTGATGAGGCCTACGTCCGTGACGTGCTGGACGAGATGGCTCCCGCCCGCAACGTCCTGGTCATCAACGACGAGGCACACCATGCCTGGCGGGTCCCCGCTGAGTCCAAGGTGAAGGGCGTGGCGAAGGCTGACATCGAGGAAGCCGCCAAGTGGGTGGGCGGCCTGGACAGGATTCATCGAGCGAGAGGAATACTCACCTGCTACGACTTCTCGGCTACACCCTTCGCCCCGTCCGGCAAGCGAAGCTCGGAAGAGGCCTTGTTCGACTGGATAGTCAGCGACTTCGGGCTGAACGACGCGATTGAGTCCGGTCTCGTCAAGACGCCGCGAGTCGTGGTCCGGGACGATGCGCTACCCGACGCCAAGACGTACAAGTCGCGCCTGTACGACATCTACAACGACCCGGAGGTGAAAGACGACCTGAACCGCCGGGCCAAGCCAGACGAACCGCTGCCCGATCTCATCGCCAACGGCTATTACCTGCTGGGTTATGACTGGAGGGTGACGGCCAAGGACTGGGCGGAGATGGGGCACAAGACGCCGCCGGTGATGATCACCGTCGCGAACCGCACTGAGACGGCGGCCCGGGTCAAGCACGCCTTTGATCGTAAGCGAATCCTCATAGACGAACTCTGCGATGCCGAACGGACACTCCACATCGACTCAGGGGTGCTGAAGCGGGCTGGGGAGTCTGAGGAACCCATAGCAGAGGTCCGTATAGACGATGAAGATGATTCCGACGACGGTGCGGCCAGCCCAAAGCTCACGGCAGACCAGAGGGCCGAGCAGCTGAGGAAGATGGTCGATACCGTGGGGCGAAAGGGGCAGCCCGGCGAGCAGATACAGAACGTGATTTCGGTAGGAATGCTCTCGGAAGGGTGGGACGCCAAGACCGTGACTCACATCATGGGCCTCAGGGCGTTCACCAGCCAACTGCTGTGTGAAAGAAGGTGGTCGGGCGAGGTCTCAGGCGCACGTCCTGCGAGTTAAACAAGGAGACCGAAATGTTCGACGCCGAGTATGTCAACATTTTCGGCGTGCCGTTCACCTTCCTGCCTCATGAGTCGGACGAGAACGTAGCTCCAAAGCCGACCTCGCTTCCCCCATCAAGGGGGAAGGTTAGGATCGGGGTGACACGTAACGCGATGTCATCCTTGCGCACAACGGTGATCTTTGCCACCAGCTTTGAGGCCGCCAGTTTTGAGATAGTTTCTTAGTAGTGGCCCTTGAAGCCTCGGTATTTCGCGGATGGGCCGGCCCCGACGTTTCTAAATTGAGACCTCCCAGCGAAAAGTTCGCAATTCAGTACGTGCAGGCCCACCAGACTTGACAAAATCAAGAACTTTCAGCTTGAGATTCAAGCTGGCCATATAGTAGGTGCTCGGCCTCCAGCAGCAGTAGTGCTCCGGGGCCACGTCCCCAACCAACCTTCCAGTCGGGCACGGATCTTGCCATTGACTTCGGTCGGTAGTATGTGTAACGATATTACACACTCACCTTAGCCCGGTTGGAGGTCGATATGGCCAGAGTGCAGTTGGTAATGGCGGACAATGACCGAGACCGCTTTGTTCACCAGGCGCGGCAGGAGGGCATGTCCCTCAGCGCCTGGCTGCGTGAAGCTGCGCACGAGCACCTCGAAAAGCGCCAGATCGTCAAGCTATTCCAGTCACCTGAGGACGTTGAGGAGTTTTTCAGGTCATGCGCTACGCTGGAAGGCCCAGAGACGGAGCCGGACTGGGATGAACACTTGCGCGTCATGAGCAAGTCGCGCGGCCGAGGAGTTGCCAGAACGTGATTTTCGTCGACACCAACGTCTTCATGTACGCCGTAGGACGCCCCCACGTTCTCCAGACAAATGCTCAAGGATTCTTCGTCGAAGCTAACCGAAGTGGCACACCGCTGTGCACTTCAGCAGAGGTCATGCAGGAACTGGCCCATGCGTACTTGCCCATCGGAAGGCTGCAAACCTTCGATGCAACGCTGGACTTGATAGCAAGCGCCGGAGTTGAGGTTTGGCCGCTGGAGGAGGCGGACGTGGCTCTGGCCCGTCAACTCCATGAGCAATATCCCGCGTTACAAGCCCGAGACCTCTGCCACCTAGCCAGTTGTCGAAGGCGTGGAGTCCGAGAGGTCAAGACCTTTGACCAAACATTCGCGGCCGTATCCAGCAATCCATCAATCCCATAGAGGAGAGAGAAACAGCGTTGGCCGCAAGCTAACTGCCTGAATGTAAGTATGCCACGCCAGACCGAGCCGAACGCGAACAACGCACTGGGCGACATGCTGCGAGGCATGATGCCGGGCTGTGAAGTCCGCTCCGAGAACACCCAGACCTTCACCGACCATCCGGGCCGCCACGCCGATGTGCTGATAGCCGCGCCGGGGCGCTCGCCAGTAGTCGTCGAAGCCGAATATGCGCCGGCCTCTGAGGTCGAAAAGGACGCCTCCGAAAGGCTGGGGCTTCACGTGCAGGGACAACCCCGCACCGTCGAGGCTGCCATAGCCCTGCGTTATCCCAGAAGCGTCGAAGACGCCTATGACTTGCGCCAGGTCCTCGCCGAATCCCGTCTTTCCTACTATGTCCTGCACCAAGACGGCAGCCGCTTCCCTGAATCGGGATGGCTTGAGGGTTCGGCAACCGATCTGGCTGACCTTGCACGACTGGTATCCATACCACAGAAAGCCGTGGAACAGGCGGCCGATACCCTCGAGCAAGGCATTGGGCAGGCCGCCAACCTGTTGGAGGACATGGCCAAGCTCCGCCCCAATGTCACTCCTGTCATCGCCCGGTTGTTGGGAATGAGCGACGTTCCTCAGACCCGCCGCATGGCCTGTGCCATCATCGCCAACGCAATGGTCTTCCACCAGCGCATTGCGGGGATGCATGAGGGAGTGAAACCTCTGCGGCTGGTGTGCGGCCCCAATGTTGCAGACCCCCAGGGTGAGGTACTGGCGGCCTGGGAAGATATCCTGAAGATCAACTACTGGCCCATCTTTGCCATAGCCAAGGACATCTTGGAGCAGCTTCCCGGAGACGCTGCCACTAGCATCTTGCGGGAGTTGTTGGAGACTGCCCAGGAAGTTGAAGCCACCGGCGTCGACAACGCCCACGACCTGACAGGCCGCATATTTCAACGGCTTATCGCTGATCGGAAGTATCTGGCTACCTTCTACACGCTTCCAGCCTCGGCCGCGCTGTTGGCCCGGCTCGCCGTGGCCAAGATGGATTCTGTGGACTGGTCCGACGCCGAGGCCATCGGTAGGCTGCGCATCGGGGATTTCGCCTGCGGCACCGGTGCCCTGTTGTCGGCAGTGTACGAGCAGGTTGCTTCCCACCACGAGCGCGCCGGGGGCGACTCTACTTCGCTGCATCCGATGATGATGGAGGATGTCCTATACGGCTGCGACGTCATGCCCTCGGCTATTCACATCACCGGCTCCACCCTGTCCGGTATGCGGCCCAACGTGGGATTCAATCAGTCCCGTCTCTACACCATGCCCTACGGAAAGCAGAAGGACAGCACGGTGAAGATAGGTTCCCTGGAGTTGCTCCAAGCCTCCACAGCCTTGACCTTGTTCAATACCAGCGACCCAGCTCTGCGCACTGGCAGCGTGGGAGAGGAGACTGCTGCCCAGATCAACGTGGACATCCCGGACGCGAACTTCGACCTGGTGATAATGAATCCACCCTTCACCAGGGCAACCAACCATGAAGGTGCCCATGCGGATATCACCAACCCCGCCTTCGCCGCATTTGACGCCACGCCCGCAGACCAGACGGCGATGGGACACAGGATCAACCAGTTGGGGAAGGACTCCTGCTACCACGGCAACGCTGGAATCGCTTCAGCATTCGCTGCGCTGGCCCACAAGAAGCTCAGGTTCGGTGGGGTCCTTGCCCTGGTATTGCCACTGTCGGCAGCCGCTGGTCTTTCATGGCAGGGGTTCAGGGAAACGTTGGCCAAGAACTATACCGACCTTACCGTGTTGAGCATCGCGGCTTCGGACAACGATCACCTGTCGTTCTCAGCCGATACTGGCATGGCCGAGTGCCTGGTCATAGCTCGTAAGCTCAAGCAAACCGAGGCAACGACAGGGACAAGACGAGGGCACTTCATATCCCTGGGCCGCCGTGCCCAAGGGTTTGCCCATGCCGGTTCGCTGGCAATGAACGTCTCCAATCTCGAACAGGCGAGACGGGTTGAGGATGGGCCTTATGGCGGCACCGCTTTAATGATCGGTGACGAGCTGGCCGGCGAAAGCATGACCGTCCCGGTCCAGACGGGCGGGGCATCATGGGGTGCGGTCCGTCTGTCCGACTTGTCGCTGGCTCAGACAGCTTTCGCATTGGCCCAATCAAAGCTATGGCTTCCCGGCAGCCCCTCGGTGTTGGACTTGAAAGTGGCTCCGTTGAACACGCTGGCCAAACTGGGCATGGTCCATCGTGACATTACGGGTTCACGACCTCGCGGCTCTTTCGACAAGACCGCTCCAAGCCCGACCGCCACTTATCCATCCCTGTGGAACCACGATGCTAAGAACGAAACCCGGATGGTCTGCGAACCTGATTCTCAGCTCAGAGTCAGGTCGGGGATGGAGGAGAAAGCCGCCACTGCTTGGGCTACGGCCAGCCGAACTCACGTCAACCTCGATTTCAGGTTCAACTCGCAGCCGTTGACCGCCGCGTTCACTGAGCAAGAAAGCATTGGTGGCGTCGCTTGGCCAAACGTGCGGTTCCAAAATGGCCAGTTAGACTACGCCTTTACGCTGTGGTGCAATAGCACCCTGGGGCTGCTGCTGTTCTGGTGGCACTCAAACCGGCAGCAGAGCGGGCGAGGCAGAACGACTATACGTGCCGTCGAATCACTGCCCGTCCTGGACCTTCACGCCCTCAGCGACGAGCAGCAGCGCACCTCTGAGGCCATCTTCAACGAACTGAGAGACATGGAGTTGAAGCCCGCCTATCTTGCCGACGCCGATCCCAACCGGGCGCTGCTGGACCGCAGGATCGTCTGCGATCTTCTGGGCTTCGACGAGGATGTGTACGAGGGAGTTCGGAGCCTGTCGGCCAAATGGTGCGCCGAGCCGTCGGTGCACGGCGGGAAGGCGCGGCCAAAGGCTGCCCAGCTCGTGATCTAGTGTCGGTGATCCCGCCGAAGCCAGAGAAGGCGCTTTCCATTCACCGGTGCTGACATGTAGTGGCTGCGCACCGTATATGCACGTTGCTACTATTGATGCATGGCTCTCACCGAACGACAGCTTCTCGACGCCCTCAGCCAGATGCCGTTCGTCGATTCGGCGGAACTTGCGGGCATCCTGGGCGAGCCCCACGCGACCGTCCACCGCGCCCTAACCGGCCTGCTGGCCGCCGGCGTGGTCGGCCGAGTGAGTCACGGGACTGCCCACCTGCCGTCGAGCCAGAGGTACTACCTGGCGTCCAGGGGCGTCGGCTTCGACACGGGGGACGGGCTGCGCCAGTACCTTGAAGCCTACGGATTCGGCGGCGACAGGTTGCAGGCTTCGGGCCTGTTCACCGAGCGGGGTGCGGAGCGGTTCGCGGGGATGGTAGTGGTCCCGGACTTGACCTGCGGCCGCGTCCGTTGGCTTGTGGGACGGGCCATCGACCCGGAGAGGTCGCCGAGGTTCCAGGCGCTGCCCGTACCCAAGCCAGTGCTTGGACTTGGGCGGCTTGGCCTTGCGCCCTCCTGGGCAGTTGTCGCCGAGGGCCTCTTCGACTGGCTGGCCCTTGACCCAGTGGGGCCTTCTCGCCGTTGCAGCCCTGGGCACCCAGAGCGTGGAGAAGGTCGCCCCCTTCCTGCGCTTGCTTGCACGGGCGGCTCGCTCCGCTCGGTGGCAGCCCGCACACGGGCCTCCGGCCCGCTTCCCTTCCCCCAGCCCGCTCCCCCTTCCGGGCTTCCCATCCGGCCTTCCCCATCCCCACACCCAAGGAGGAGCTATGCCCAATTAGCGACGGGGCTTATGCCCTGCACACGGCTTCCCGTAGGGGACGGGACAGCCCACGTCCCCACGTCCTGAAGGCCCACCTGAAGGCGAGGGAGCAGAGAGCGGCGGCGGAAGCGGTGGAAGCGAAGTTGGCCGCATGAGCGGTTACTGACAACCGAGAGCTTGGAAGCGAGCGGAGTCGTCTCCTTCGGGGGACGGCTCCGTTTTCCGTTTACGGGAAACAGGAGGAAGCGACATGGCGACTACAAGCATCTACAGGGCGGAGGTCTCCTCCCGTCCTGCGGCGAGGTTCGACGGTGACGGAAACCCCATATCGGGTACGGGGCAGGCTCTGGAGATACGGTCCGAGGCAAGGGGACCAGGATGGAGCATAGGCATAGCTGCGCCGCGGTTGACCGGCGCAGAACCGAACCGCCGCGAAACTGAGCTTCGGGCTGCGGCGAGGCGGCGCGGACTCACCATGAAGGAGCTGGGGGCGAAGATGGGCGTGTCGGTGGGCCACCTTTCGGGGGTTGCCACGGGGCGCAAGCCGTGGACTTCGAGGATGCGCGAAAGGGCGGTGTCGGTGCTGGGAGAGGTTCCCGGGCAGGGAGTTGTCTACCGCCAGGGGGGGAGTGGTGAGCGGGGAGAGTAGCTACATCCGGGAGCGTGCTCGTGCTCTGGGCATGAGCATGCAGGACCTGGCGGAACGTGTGGGGGTGACTCCCGGCTACATGACGCAGGTGTCCCGTGGTTACAGGAACATGAGCGTGAAGGTCCAGGCGCGGGTCGAGTCGGCGTTGGAGGCTCCGGCGAAGGTTGCCCCTGTGAAGTGCGCGGGCGTTGATCGCCAAGCCGTGTGGGACCGGATGAACGCTCACGGCATCAGCCAGAACGAGGTTGCCCGGCGGGCCGATTTGAGTTCCGCGTATCTGTCCCAGATCATGTCCGGCAAGTCTAACCCGTCGCCGGGGGTTCTGAAGAGACTGCACGGGGTCCTGTTCCAACGGTCGAAGGCGGAGGAGCGGGTGATGCCCGCCGAGGTGAAGGTGCTGGGCTGGCGGAAGGGTGAGCGGCGCGGGGTGGTGGTGCGGGGTGCCGGTGGTCCAGGGCATAAGGTCGGCGGCGGCACCGTTCGGATCGGCGGTCGTGTGCCCTGGGGCGCGAAGGCGGACTTTGCTTATCGTGCGGGGTATGACGGTCGGGCCTGGGTGTCGGTGACTCCCGTGGTTGAGAGGGGCTATTCCGGTATGTTGACGCAACGGGAGTCGGTTGCGGCCTGAAGGCGGATACAGAGGCAACGGAGCCAACGTCCCGCCCCGTACTGGATACGGGGGCATCAGGCTACCGTCGAGTTGGCACTGGGCAACAGCCACGACGCCAACGGCCACCACGACGAGGACCCGGAGCCGCAGCAGTCGCTGTTGTCCTGGGCGGAGTTCATGGCCGACGAGCCGGTCAATCCGAAGGGCCGCAGCCGTAAGGCCCAGGCCCCGTCCCTCTCCTTGCTTGAGTGGGCACTCACCCTAGATCAGGAACGCGAGGCGGAACCTGTGGGCACGGGACGCTAGACCACAAAGCACGGGAGAGGTCACCAACTCGCAGTGACCTCCCCCGTGGGCCCATATGTGCGGCCCCTTATGCGTTTCAGGTGGTGGCCGCTCCCTCACCGGGCGATGTATGTGGGTCTTTTTTTGTTGCCCGGATTTCGGTAGTGTATTGACTATCTTTCCGTGTTTACCATATGATCGTGCCAGGTAATCATCTAGGAGAAGGGCAAGCGATGGAAACCAAGAAGAAGAGACTCACCCTGGACTTGGATCCCGCCTTTCAGCGTCGGCTGAAGGCCATCGCTGCGCTCAAGGGCGTCAGCATGCGTGGGTACTGCCAAGCTGCCATCGATCGGGAGTTGACGAAGGACGAAGCGAACGGCTTCGGCGGGCTGTTGTCTGACAAGCCAGACCATGAGCTGTTCGCTGAGCTTCGGCAGGAGATATTCGGGGGTAAGCCTCTACCCGGGAGCTCCGCCGACCTGATCCGGGAGGCCCGCGAGATCAGGGATGCCGAAACGGAGGGCTGGGCATGAGCGAGTTTGTCGTTGTCGATGCGAGCCTGACGGTCAAGTGGCTGGTGGAAGAGGAGGACTCTGACAAAGCCCACGCCGTCCTTAAATCCTGGGTTGCCCAGGACGTAACGCGCGTGGCCCCAAACCTCATGCCGTTCGAGGTCGCCAACGCCCTTCACAGGCGGGTGTTGCGCGGCGAGTTGAGCGTCGAGAACAGTGCTCGTATGATCGCACAATTGCTTGGCTCACGGCTCGAACTGCATCAGACGGCAGGGCTTCACGCAAGAGCGTTGGAGCTGGCAAGCGAACTCCAGCAGGGTGCGGTCTACGACGCCCACTACTTGGCCCTCGCGGAGGAGGTCGGTTGCGAGTTGTGGACCGCGGACCAGAGGTTCTATAGGGCGGTGAGCGCCCGCGCTGGAAACGTGCGCTGGCTTGGAGGATACAGTGTGCCGGAATAGTGGTACGGGCGCTATGCGCCGTCTCATGAGCTCTCCCATGAGACGGAGACTCAGATCATCAAGAGGGCTTAGGTGGCCGGACAGATAGACTACAACGACCCCCGGTACGCCCAGGCCGCCGCCGAGATTCTGCGGCGGCACGACAATGGCGAGCCCGAGGCGAGTATCACCAGCGCAGTGCGCGATTTCCTCATCGTCACGGGGCTCGTGATGCCCGACGAGATCGTTGAGGAGAACCCGCCCGCACAGGGCTCGCGCCGCGCCGTGGACCTCGCCGCCCTCGACACCTTCATAGAGTTCAAGCGCAGGATCGGGACTGCGGGAGGCTTCAACCCCAATCCCGAGTACGTCCAGCAACTCGACGACTACCTGGAGCAGTCAGAGAAACAGGGCCGTTTGCGCATGGGCATCCTCACCGACGGGAGGCGCTGGCTGCTGCGCTGGCCCAACGCCGGTCCGGTCAAGACGGTCCTACCCTACGCTTTCACACTGGAGGATGCGGACCGCTGGATCACCCTCTTTGAGTGGCTCCGCGACCACGCTCTTTCCGCAGAGGTAGACAAGCAGCCGTCCCGCTCCGCCATCGCACAGCACTTCGGCCCAACGGCCCCAACATATGAGCGGGACATAGCGGCCCTCAAGTCCCTCTACGACCAGCACGCCGACTCCAGCACCATCAGAGTCAAGAGACAGCTGTGGGAGAACCTGCTCACGGCGGCCCTGGGTGAGATCGCCAGGTCAAGCGATCAACTGGACGACCTGTTCGTCCGACACACCTACCTGAGTGCCGTGATCGGCATGGTCGTCCAAGCCTCCTTCGGCGGCGACATTAAGCGTTTGGCGGAGAACGACCCGGCAGACTTGCTACTTGGACGCGACTTCCGAAGCAAGACCGGTCTTCAAGGGGTCGTGGAGTCGGACTTCTTCGCGTGGGCCACCGAGGTGGGCGGGTTGGCGCTGCTCAGGACCCTTGCCCGTCGTATAGCCAGGTTCAAGTGGCAGGAGGCTCCCAACGATGTAGCGTCCATACTCTACGAGACTGTCATACCGCCCGACGAGCGCCGTCAGCTGGGGGAGTACTACACCCCGGACTGGCTGGCGCGCGCCATCGTGCGGGAGGTGGTGACCGATCCCCTGGAGCAGTACGTCCTCGACCCGGCCTGCGGCTCCGGCACCTTCGTTGCCGAGGCGGTCAACCATTTCATAGAGGCCGCAAATGCTACCGACCTCGATTCCAAAGAGGTGTTGGAGTGGCTGCGTTTTTCGGTTGCCGGCATCGACGTTCACCCGGTGGCGGTGCACCTTGCCAGGGCCGCGTGGGTGCTGGCAGCCCAGCCCGCGATTCAGGCTGCGGTCGAGGACGGCTTCGCAGCCAATGTCACCGTTCCCGTCTACCTTGGAGACGCGCTCCAACTCCGATTTCGTACCGGTGACATGTTCGCTGAACACAACGTCACCGTACAGGTAGAGGATGAGGACAACACGGAGTTGGTCTTTCCCGTGAGTCTGGTGGATCGGGCCGAGACCTTCGACGCACTGATGAGCGACATTGCAGAGGCCATTGAAAAGGGCGACGACCCCGCCTTGGCCCTCGATGACAACCAGATAACAGAGTCAGGAGAGCGACATACCCTGGGGGAGACCATCTCCGCTATGCAGCGGTTGCACGCCGAGGGCCGCAACCACATCTGGGCCTACTACACCCGCAATCTGGTGCGGCCAGTGGCCCTATCCCACAGCAAGGTGGACGTTATCGTCGGCAACCCACCGTGGCTCAACTACAACCAGACCGTCAGCACACTGCGAACGGAATTGGAGAGGCAAAGCAAGAGCATCTACGGCATCTGGGCGGGAGGGCGGTATGCCACCCATCAAGACGTGGCTGGGCTGTTCTTTGCCCGCAGCGTCGACCTGTACTTGAAGGACGGCGGCGTGATTGGCATGGTGATGCCCCACAGTGCCTTGCAGACGGGCCAATACACGAAGTGGCGCGCCGGTGAGTGGCGATCTCAATCAAGCGGCAGAGGAAGACAACGTGCTGCAGCCCGAGTCCTGGCGGTTGATTTCGGGTACAAGTCGGCCTGGGACCTTGAACAACTGGAACCCAACACTTTCTTCCCCGTTCCGGCCTCGGTGGTGTTCGCCAGACGCAGCGGAGAGGACGGCAAGGCGGTGCCTCTGGCTGGCGAAGTGGAGCGGTGGATTGGCAATGCGGGGGCGGCCGACGTTATCCGGTCGCGTGTCTCAATTACTGACACCTCGGTTGAGGGCGATTCTCCCTACGCGGGCTTCTGCCGACAGGGAGCGACAATGGTCCCACGCTGCCTGTTCTTCGTGGAAGAGACTGAGAACCCCGCCGTCGTCCAAGCCGGGCAGACCATCACAGTAAACCCACGAAGGGGAGCCTACGATAGGGAGCCGTGGCGCAGCTTAGACCTAACTGTCATCACCGACCTGACTATCGAACACCGGCACGTATTCGACGTTTGTCTTGGCGAAACTGTCGTGCCATACGCAGTCCGCAACCCACTCAAGGCAGCCTTACCATTCAAGAAAGGCGCTGCTGGATTACCAACTGACGCCAATGGGCCTGGCGGCATCGGTCTGGGCGGTTTGAGTCAGAGAATGCGGAGCCGTTGGCAGTCTGTCAATCGCCTGTGGGAGGAGAACAAGGCGAAGGCCAACAGACTGAACCTGCTAGGCAGGCTGGACTTTCATCGAGAGCTATCGGCACAGCTTGACTGGTTGCAAGATTCTGAAGATCGGCCACTCCGTGTCGTGTACACAGGCATTAGCGGAATACCTACGGCAGCGTTGGTTAGCGACAATGAAGCCGTAATTGACCATGCCCTCTATTGGATTACTTGCAAAGGAATGCAAGAAGCCAACTACCTGATGGCAATCATCAACAGCGATAGGCTGTCCAAAGCCGTAACCCCACTGATGCCAAAAGGTCAATTTGGCGCCCGTGACCTGCACAAACACCTGTGGAAGCTCCCCATCCCAGAATTTGACTCTGGCAACCCGCTGCATCTCCAGGTCTCCCAAGCTGGGGAAGCGGCGGCACAAGGCGCGGCCAAGCAGCTGGCCCAGTTGCGCCAAGACCGGGGCGAGGTAAGCGTCACCATAGCCCGCCGCGAGCTCCGGAAATGGTTGCGCGAGTCGACGGAGGGCAAGGCCGTGGAGGAGGCAGTCGAGCAACTGTTGGGAACAAGGCAAGTACCCACTAACTCTCCATCAGGTGGCGATTGATGCAGTTCACACCAAGCCAAGCTGCTGCCCATCTCAAAGAGTCCATAGCAAGCTATATCGAATCGCAGTACAGGATTTCACATCCGCTGGTGTTCGCTGAGCGGTCAGCCCTCCTTCGAGAACGCGGGGTCATTGCTCAAGACCCCTTCATTGAGGCGACCCCCGCGTTTGCTCCGGCCCGGCTGCTGCGGGAACTAGAGCAGGAATACCCGGGCGACATCCCTCCAGGTCTGTCCAAGCTCGTGGAGCACGGCGTTGCAGTGGACAGATTTCCCCTGTACACCCACCAGGAAGAAGCGCTCCTGGCGAGTTTTGGGGATGCTCCGAACTTGCTGGTTGCTACCGGGACCGGCTCCGGCAAGACCGAGGCGTTCGTCCTTCCGATTCTCGCAAGGATTCTGAAAGAGGCACGTACATGGTCTGCTCCCAAGGCTCCTCCGTCTGACGGGTTCTTCAACCCGGATGACGGTACGTGGCACCACTCGCGCCGTCATGAGACCAGGGCGGCAGCGGTACGCGCCATCATCCTATACCCGATGAATGCGTTGGTGAACGACCAGATGTCCAGGCTTCGCCGGGTGCTGTCGTTGAACGGGTCGCCCGACTGGCAACGGCAACACCTCGACGGGAACCTGATCCACTTCGGCATGTACACCAGCTTGACACCGCCGACCAGGGGACAGGAACAAAGCGCCAAGCGCCGGGAGTTCCAGGAATACAAGCGGCACTTGGAGGAAGAATGGGGGAGCCTCGGCGGCCAGCTGCGCAGCACCGGCAACTGGCCCGCCACAGGGGGGCAGGAGATGCTATGCCGGTGGGACATGCAGGGGGCTCCGCCGGACATCCTCGTCACGAACTACTCAATGGTTGAGTACATGCTCATCCGCCCGATTGAGAGTCCTATCTTCGACATGACACGGGCTTGGCTCGAGGGAGGGGATGATCGAGTCGTCACCCTCGTACTGGACGAGGCGCACACGTACACCGGAGCTAAGGGCACTGAGGTGGCACACCTTGTGCGCCGACTGAAGGAGAAGCTGGGGATACGGCCGGACTCGAACAAGTTCCGTGGCATTGCCACCAGCGCGTCGATTCCAAACGTGCAAAGCGCCGAGGGTGACCTAATTACGTTCACGTCGGAGCTATTCGGGGAGCCGCAGAACAGCTTCACTCTAGTCCACGCGGGAGTGTCCGACGAGGAGCCTAACGAACGGGACACGGACTCTCGGCCGTTAAGGGCGTTCGCACAGTTCCACGACACATTCTCACACAGTGATCCGTGGCCGAGCATGCGAGTGCTGTCACACTCCTTGGGGCTCGCCGAACCGAACGAGGATGAAGATGCCTAGGTAGCTCTGTACCAGCTCGTGTCCGACAACGAAGACCTACGGTGGGTCAGGGCGAGAACGGCTCGGAACGCCACCAGGCTCTCTGAGCTTGCTCAAGAATGCTGGCCGAATGCTGAGCAAGAGGCTCAGGAGCGGGCAATGGCAGGACTCCTCGCCGCAGGAAGTTATGCCCGCCCTATGCCGCTCTCGGACACGCCGCCAGTCCTCTCGATGCGGTTACACGCATTCTTCAGAGGTCTCCCCGGCCTTTGGGCGTGTCTCAACCCAAACTGCCCTGAGGTACCGGAAGAGTATCGTGGGGAGCGACCGGTAGGGAGGATCTACACGGACCCTCGACCCTGGTGTTCAGAACGCTGTGGCGCCCGGGTCCTGGAGCTGTTCTCATGCCGCAGATGCGGCCTGCTCTTCGTGGGCGGTATCCCTGACAGCGGCGTCGGCAGCCTGTGGCCCTGGAGCGACGACTTCAGCGGCGAGCCCAAGGACCTCACCGACTATCGGATATTCGGCGTGGAGCAGCCCCATGATGGGTACAGCACACATCACCGCTCGTTCAAAACGACTCTCACGTGCAGTCCCCAAGGCTCCCACGCAAGGCCCTCATTCGGAGTCAACCCCACCGAAGATGAACCCAACGGGAGCGAAGGTAGTCCATTTCCGACGCAGTGCCCCCGATGCCAGAACTACCGCAGATTGGATGGGGGCAGAGAGATAATCGAGCCTCTGAGAACCAGAGGGCCTCGTTCCATCTCCGTAGTGATGGAGGATACGCTGCGTGTGCAGCCTAATATCGCTGGACCCAACGGAAGTGCCGGTCGCAAGGCCCTCGTTTTCTCGGACTCGCGACAGGACGCGGCCCAACTCGCCGGAGATCTCAGGAGAGACCACCGGTACGACGTGTTCCGCCAGTTGCTCTACAGGGTCCTGCATACATGCCGGAAATGCGGCGGGTCTGGCGTTCTCAGGGAGGAATCGGTCTACCAGATCGGGCGCGAGACTAGTGTTACCGAGTCGGATTGTGACGAGTGCGGGGCGACGGATACATTTCGGCTCCACGTCCGATTCCCTACAAGGAGCTGCGGAGCGGGGTGATTGACCTTCAGATAGATCGGGAGATCAATCCAACGGACGGGCATTTTCCCGACGCCTTCGAGAGACTCGATGACAACCACAGTGCTGTTTACGAGGCAGCGGAAGTTTCTTTCGACATTTCTGCCAGACGCGAAATTGCCCAGGGCGACTTCGGACTGGAGCCGCTAGGTCTGGCAACGTGGTGGATGGGTCTGCCTGAGCAGACTGGGCAGCTTGACCCGCTGAGCAAGGAGGAGACGAAGTCGCTCTTGAGAACTGTCGCGCGGATTCTGGCGACTGAGAACATCCTGTTGCCCCCCGAACCCAAGAAACCCTGGGAGTGGCCCTCCAACGACAGAGTGCAACTCTATGAGAAGCAGCGCATCTTCCCTGCGAATAGCCGGCAAGGCCAAAACAATGTTCCCTACAACCTCCAGCCGCATAGGAAGCTGGGCAGATACATTCGCGCAATAGCTCACAGACTTGTGGCCGGAGGGCGAATACAGGATGTGGACAGCTGGTTGGATCAACTGCGCTGGCCCTTGTGGGACGCCTTAAAGGGATTCCGGATTCTCGTCCCGGCTGGCCGCAGAATCAACGACCAAACGCCTTTCGGCATTCGCATCGACTCGTTCGAGCTACGGCCCGTTGAGGACACTGTGTTTCGGTGCAGTGCCTGCGGGTACGTGATGGGAGAAGTGCTGCTGGGTGTGTGCTACAGATGCGGCCAGGCAACCGAGCAGGTTGAGGCAACCTCCATTCGGAACTTCTTCCGTAGGTCGGCCTTATTCGCCAAGCCGGGATCGGGACATCCTGATCCGTACCCACTTCAAGCGGCGGAACATACGGCGGCAATCGAAAGGCACGAGGCACGAAACATCGAGAGATGGTTCCAGAATCTGTTCCGGGAGTCCGAGCATCGTGAGGACCACCGGATCGACATTCTCTCGGTGACCACGACGATGGAGATGGGCATCGACATCGGCAGCCTGTTGAGTGTGGGTCTGCGCAACGTACCCCCGACGGTTGCAAATTATCAGCAGCGAGCTGGCCGCGCCGGACGCAGAGGCAGCGCGGTGGCAACCGTGGTCACATACGCTCTCGACCGCAGTCACGACCAGTATTACTTCCATCGTCCAAAGGAGATCGTGTCTGAACCTCCACGGGTGCCAGTGCTCTACCTGGAGAATGAAGTGATTGCTCGAAGGCACGTGCGCTCACTTATTCTCGGCGGCTTCTTTCCTGGATGGTTGAGCAGGGGCGCCTCTGTCGGCCTTTTTGGAGCATGGGGAACCGTGGAACGCTTCCTGGTGGGCACACGGAACTGGAAAGGTATATCAACGAGAACCGGGCCGAGTTGCTTGAGCGAGCTGGCGCAGTTGTCGATGAATCGATGAAGGACCGGATTGGAGAATGGTTGCTGGTATTGCCCGACGAGGTGGAGGACGTCGCTCGTGGTTCGGGCGCGAACGATGACTTGCTCGAATCATTGATGCTGGCTGGCCTGCTCCCCAAGTACGCCTTCCCTGTAGATGTCGTCAAGCTGGCGATTCCAGAGGACGAGGAACAGGAAGACCGGTACGAGTCACAGGACTTCTACTCCGGCATCTCGCGAGACCTTCGGATCGCACTGACCGAATACGCTCCTGGCGCGGAGGTCATGCTTGGGCGATTCCCGGAGACGTTCATATATCGCAGCGCCGCAGTCTACGACCCCTCTGCTCATCTCCCCGACTATGTGCCAACGGAGAGGCTGAACGAGTGCAGGCGATGCCGCGCGGTCACTTTGACTCGGGTGGAAGCGGAGTCAAGTTCCGAGTGCCCGGAGTGCGGTAGTGATGACGTACTCACCATGCCATACCTGAGACCTCGCGGTTTCACTGTGGATGCTGCTCTCCCGAATGGTGGCAGAGAGACCTACAGGTCTGGCCGGGAGCGAGCCGGGTTTACACCTCCGGCTCAACTCCTGGTAGGCTCCAACGCCGTCACTCGAGGACGGAGCAACCCGTCATTTGCCCCCAGGCTCTACTCTTCCGTCCATGTTGGCGATCTCTTCATGCGGAACATGGGACCAGATCGGGCAAGGCCCGGATTCGTCCTGTGTCCCGCCTGCGGAAGGCATTTGGGCACCGATAACGTCGGTGAGCACACCTATCCGGCTCATGTGCCCCCTCACAGAGGATTCCGGCGAGGGCCGCGAGCAGGACAGCCTTGTCCAAACAAGAAGGAGTTCGACAACAGGGTTGTGTTGGGGCACCGGTTCAACTCCGAGGTGGTCCTGCTGGCCGTCGATATGCCGGATTTCCTCGACGCTCCCATGATGGAGCCATCCGGTAGGGCGGTGTGGTACTCGTTTGGGACGCTTATGGCAGAAGCAGCGGCAAGGCATCTTCAGGTGAGCCCCGAGGAAGTGCAGGTAGGCGTTCGCCCGACACGAGACCCTCTCGGCCGCGTTCAGGGCGAGGTGTTCATCTACGACAACGTTCCCGGAGGAGCCGGTTACGCACGAGCTATCCAGGACAGCCTGAGGGAGATCACAGAACTCGCGCTGGGGATGGGACGGAGCTGTCCCAATGTAAGTTGCAGCGGAGCCTGCTACAACTGCCTCCTCGGGTACAGGAATCAGCAAATCCATAACCTGCTGGACCGCAACCTCGCAATTGCAATGCTTGAGTTCCTCTTGGAAGGTCGTCGTCCCGGCTTAGGCAGGCAAGACGAGGTCATGCTGGCAACTGGAGTCGAAGAGTATTTGCGATCCACCTGGGCCATCGTGGACGCCAGCGACTGCCCTGAACAGTTCGGTGCAGTATTCAGGGCAGCCAGAGATGTCCACATAGGAATTCGGCCTCTCCATCCCCTTTCGGCCCGCCCCATACCTGCTGAACTGGAGAAGCTAAGAGAAGAGACAGGTATCTTTCCTCGGGTCTACACCAGCTTTGACCTTCTGCGCAGGCCGTTCTGGGTGGCGAACGATATGCTCCGATTCTCTCGACGCTGAGGAACTGGACGAAGTAAATGGTGTTGCCGGAAACAATCGATCTTGGCACAGAGGCCGTCCTGGAAAGGGTCGGTTCTAATGGTCATCGGAATGGAGCGGTACCGGAATGTGCGGACGTTGCGCGACCACCCATTGACCGCGATTTGCTGCGAAGCGAAATTTAACGCCACCTCGAAGCAATAGGCCTGAACGGTGGCCGCGCTCACGGTGTGCTATCGAAGGAAGCTATCCGGCAGATGCACCGGTTTCACAGGGAGGCTGCCCAGCAGCGCATTCGTCGGGCGTTGGGCGACAAGATCGACCTGTTCCTGGAAGAGATCGCCAATGGCGACGAGGTGGATCCGGCGAATATCCGCCCTGAACTGGTCGAGGCGCGTTCCGATGCTCGCACTGGAGACCTCTTCAGGTTCGCCTCTCTCCTATGGTCGGTACCCGTGTCTCAGGGGTATGGTCGAAGGTTGCGCTACCTTGTCAAAGACCGGGCCAATGGAAAACTCATAGGGATATTCGCTTTGGGGGATCCGGTCTTCAACCTCCGGGTCCGCGACGAATGGATAGGCTGGAACCAAGCGGACCGGCGAGAGCGGCTCGTCAACTTGATGGACGCTTACGTCGTCGGCGCCGTGCCCCCCTATGCCGACCTCTTAGGGGGCAAGCTGGTGGCCTCGCTCATAGCCTCCGAAGAGGTGGGGCACGAGTTCCAGGAGTGCTACGGGAGAAGGGAGGGCCTCATCAGCGGAAAGCACAAACAGGCTCGGTTGACTCTTGTCACAGTCACCTCTGCTCTGGGGCGCTCATCGGTGTACAACAGGCTGAGACTCATGCCGAACGCAGAAAGCGAGACAGACAAACCTGTCGTAGAGCTACGAAAGCTAGGTGCGACTACGGGCTACGGGCACTTTCAGATTACAGATGACCTATTCTCACAATTGCGAAGGGTCCTCCAAGAAGATGGGCACAAGTATGCCGACGGACACCAATTTGGGGATGGTCCCAACTGGCGTATCCGTGTTGCCAGGATAGGGCTGCAATCACTTGGATTGAACCCCAATGGGGTTCTGAGGCATGGGATCAGGCGCGAAGTGTACGCCATGCCGATTGCAACCAACGCATGTGCGTTTCTCGCCGGCGGAGATGAGGAACCGCTCTTCGATTGCAAGACCGTCAATGAGATCGCCGACCTCGCGCGGAATCGATGGCTGATACCAAGAGGTGAACGTAGACCGTCCTACCGACAGTTTCGCCGAGAACATCTTCGCGATGTGATGACACCAGCAACTATGGAGACGTGATCTGTGTCAGACGACAACTTCAACAAGTTCTGCGAACAACTGCTCGTTCAGTACAAATGCAGGAATACGAAGGCTGTTACGAGGCACCTCAAAAGCGTGTGTGACATTCTCAGACATGAGGACGACCACGTGGTTCAGACCAAGTTTGGTGGTTCCGTCTAGAAGGGCACTTACGTGACGGGCCTCAGTGACGTCCTACACTGCACGGAGCCCCCACAGACCGGCTAAGCGGTCAAGTGGTCCGTAGTCCCACGCCCCACGTATACCTAAACTTTTTGTGTCGATTGGATAACTGATATCTTGGCGCAGGAGGTTACCAGGGGCATGCGAGAGGCTGCTTCACGAGGATTCTGGGTCGCAAGCTCGGTGCCCTACGGGTACGCCAGAGTCTCTGTACAGGACGGCGCCAAGAAGCGCCCTAAACTGGAACCTGACCCGATGACAGCACGGGTGGTCCAGCGCATGTACCGCATGGCGGAGTCGGGAAGCAGTGTGCTGGACATCACCAAAATGCTGAACGACGAGGGCATCGCCAGCTCCAACGGCAAGCTCTGGTCGAAAACCATGGTCCACTATGTCCTCACCAACGAGGTCTATACAGGAACTCTTGTCTGGGGAACCAATGCCAAAGACAAATCGGAACCGGTTCGCGTGGAGAACACCTTTCCAGCAATAGTCTCACGAGACCAGTTTACACGCATCGCTGCCATGATGCGATCCAGGGCGCCGAGCAAGGTCAACCCCAGGCGCATTTCCAGCTCCTATCTTCTTAGCGGACTTGTCAAGTGCGCAGAATGTGGGAAGGCACTTACAGGCCATGAAGCGAAGAGCGGCAAGTATGCTTACTACATTTGCCAATCCCTCGCGAAGCGGGGCAGCGGAGCATGCAGCGCTCCCAGACTGAACGCCAAACGCTTTGAGCAGCTAATTGTCAATCAGATACGGGAGAATATTCTTACCGAAAGCAACATCCGTGACCTTGTTCAGATGGTCGACGAGGAGATGGATGGTGTGGCCCGTGAACAACGAGACCAGCACGAAGCTATCCAGGGGGAACTAGCGGAAGTGCGCAGGCGACTGGACCGACTTTGGCACGCAGTTGAGACTACCGA
Source organism: Dehalococcoidia bacterium (assembly GCA_965249025.1). Taxonomy (GTDB): domain Bacteria; phylum Chloroflexota; class Dehalococcoidia; order Lucifugimonadales; family CAYTFF01. The sequence goes on from OZ252215.1 coordinate 1,917,214, forward strand.
GTTGGACATAGACGACATTGCGCCCCGAATCAGAGAGCACCGCGAGCGTCAAGAACGCCTGGAGGTCGCAGCAGAAGAAGTGCGTTCCCTGCTCTCGGAACGTAGACACATCTTGGATGACGTGGAGACGATCACCATATTCGCTCAGGACATGAGCCGATTTCTCACTGAAAGCCCAATCACAGAGTCCAAGGCATTTATCAGGTCCTTCGTGAAGGAGATCGCCATCCGTCCCGATAGCGCCACGATCCGGTACACAATCCCCATGCCGAAAGATAGCCCGATTGGTGGTAAGGATGCAGACGAGATCGCTCTCCGAAGATCGGTTCTGTCTTCAGTAAGGTCTGGTACCCCTGCCGGGACTCGAACCCGGGCACCTGGCTCCGGAGGCCAGTGCTCTATCCACTGAGCTACAGGGGCACGCATAGTTAAATATATCAAGGGCATTGTCCTGTAGCAAGAATACCTTAGTTGATTCGCAAAATCCCTTAGCCACTTCCACGGTTTAGCGAATTCCTTCCTTACGAACCCTCCTCAAATATCTCCTCAGGCTACATTCCCAGGGTTGATTCAATGAATGTGAAAAGTGACAGGGAGCACGCACTAACCTTTACCCTGGCGGACCTTGGTCAACAGATCATCGATGCCACGGATAACCGGCTCTCTAAATGACGTTTCCATTCGACCTGTTAGGGACTTGCAGAAGGGTTCGATGAGCATAGACGCAGCCTCCTGGAGCACGGCGAGGACAAGGTCATCTACTGCGACTGTTTCGGAATGGACCGTTACTTTGTATTCCCAGTGACCTTCGCTGGAAACGCTGAAGCTAACCAGATGGTCATCGCGCCGAAAACCCAGTATCTCCTGACCGACGCCGCCAAGGGCCGTTTGGATGTATCCACGGGTCTCTAGGTGAGAAGCAAAGGCCTGATGAAACAGGTCTTTGGCAGTGCCTTGCAGAGTGACTTCGAAACTGTACTCCATAGCTTACTCCTGTTTTAGCTTAATATGTCTTCCTTCTTTATTATTGCGAAAGGCTGGAACTATGACTATGGGAGCGATGACAGTGGTAACTATGGTCATCATTATAGAGACTCCGAAGATCTCTGGGCCAATTACGCCCCTAGCCAAGCCCACGCCAGCAATTATTAGGGCTACCTCTCCTCTAGGCAACATACCGATCGCGACACGCCATGCACCCCATCTGGTAAATCCTGTAGCTAGAGCCGGGATCCCCCCTCCTGCTACTTTGCTAAATATCGCGAGCCCGGTAATCGCCGCACCGAAGAGAAGAACACCGCTCATAGCAGGAATGTCCACCAGCATGCCCATTACCACAAAGAAAATAGGGACCAGGGCGTAATAGACAGCTCTCAGAGACTCCTCTAATCGGCGTGCTAAGTCTGTTCCAGAGAGGGCGAGTCCTATTGAGTAGGCGCCAATAATCATGGCCAGGCCAAAGCTCTCCGCCAAACCAGCGGCAAAAAAGGCCAGTGCCAATGCCAGAGCCAACGCAGCCCCTGGCACCCTGAATACGTCCAAGGCAACGGAAATGTACCTGGACAGCAGTATTCCTATGCCAGTAAGAGCGATCCAGAACCCCAGAGCCTTAACACCAATCCTAGCGACCTCAGCCAACGACACATGGCCACTGTCGCTAATGCCAACCACCACAGTCAAAACTAGGATGCCCAGGACGTCGTCCAATACAGCGGCAGCCAGAATAGTTACTCCTTCGGCGGAGTCCAGACGCTTAAGGTCACTAAGAACTCTGGCGGTTATCCCTACGGAAGTAGCTGTAAGGATAGTGCCAACAAACAGGGCCTTAGGATCTGCGAAGCTCTCCGCATACCCAAAGAGAATGGTCCCGTATACACCCAGGATGAAGGGTAGCACTACACCTCCGACAGCTATGAGCGAAGCGGGCCCCGCATAGCGGAGGAACTGACGAAGGTCCGTCTCTAGACCTGCGCTAAAAAGGAGCACCACCGCTGCGATCTGAGCCACGGCCCAGAGTTCGCTAGAGACAGGAATGACCGATGAGGATCCCTCCACTCCAGCGGCATGAACTCCCGCAAAAAGCGCCCCGACTATTGGAAATGCGACTCCTCCCAGGGCAAAGGGGCCAATGATAATGCCTGCTGTCAGTTCTCCCAATACCGGTGGAATTTTTAGATACCGCTCACAGACCTCTCCGCCAATTTTGGCCGCCAGAAGGATAATGGCTAGCTGAAATACTAGACGGGTAATGACCTCTGTTAGGTTGTCCTCCATTAACAAGAACCTCGCTGACTCTCAATTCAATCCTGCCGAATCCAGAGGAGAATTTTACCATGTCCCGCTTCCAGAAGCGACACAAGGCTCACAATGAGGAAAAAGAAAGGCCAATTTTCAAGATAGATGTGCTTTTCATGCATAGTAAAAGTAGCTGATAGGAGCAAAAAGCCTTTCAATCTTTGATAAGGGGCTTGACATCCTTGAATCTCGTGAATATGATTAGGCAGGTTTCAGAAATAGAAACGGTAATTAACAGATTGGGTATTCTGGCTGATTGTTGGTTTTGTCCTATCTATTGTAAAAGGGGGGTCATATGAAACGCGTTTTTTCCAGCAAGTTAGCGACCTTTGCTATCCTCTTCGCTTTAGTTGCGGCGATGACGGTTCTAGCTGCATGCACGGGGGGCTCAGGTCCTCCAGGCCCGCCGGGACTACCTGGAAATTCAGGACTGCCAGGATTGCAAGGTCCTCAAGGCCCGCAAGGGCCACAAGGTCCTCAGGGCCCACAGGGCCCTTCAGGAGCTGATGCTTCCCCGCCTCAGACAGCAGACGTAAGATTAGCTAGCAGCAGTATAGGCCAAAATGACAGCATAACAGTAAAAGGCTCCGGCTTTGAGCCTTTTGAGGGCGTGGCTATATCTTTGCTGATTGATGCACAAAACAAGTCCATCTTCGCGGCTGCGGAATCTAATGCTTCAGGCGCCTTTGAAGTAACGGCCTCTAAGATAGCTGCCGATCCGAGCAACGTCGCGCCAGGTGTGTACACCATTGCGGCGGTTGGCGAGTTTGGAAGCAAAGCCAGCACGCCTTTAGTGGTGATGGAGTCTTCCCCTGCGCCAACCTCAGCCCCGGGGGTATTCCTCCAGGTATGTTGTCATGGATCCGCTACGTATGAAGTAGGCGCTACAGGAATAACAGTGTATGGCGCCGGCTTCGTGGCCGGAGAAGGTGTTCTAATAAAACTCCTTAACGCTACGGAGACAGGTGACTTCCCACTCATCGGTGGAGAAGCCAATTCATCGGGTGCCTTCACGCTAGTCAAGAGCCGTGCTATCCCTGATACTATCAAGGCAGGCGTTTACACAGCATTGGCCGTGGGTGACAAGGGATCCAGAGCCAACGCCATCATAACAATAAAAGCGGCAAAGTAGCACAACGTCTCTAAACGGTTCTGATTCAGCTTACTGTTAAAGTCGCCTAGCGGCTGGATCAGAATGAGACATCGGTTGAGAATAATCTAGAGGCCCCGGCGTGCCGGGGCCTCTAGATTTGCTCGTTTCCATGTTCAGCCACACTAGGCTCTCACCACCTTGCGGCTCTTAGCTCTTGCCAGTATCCTGGTGGTCCTCCGCTTTCTTCACCACGCGCACTTTCTTAATTCGACGGCCCATGGTTGAAAGGACTTCTATAGATAGGCCATTGTGCTCAAGTCTGTCTCCTGGGATTGGAATCTTGCCCAATTGCTTATAGACAACACCACCGAGGGTATCAAAGCCATCTCCCTCTAACTTAACAGAAAGGAGTTCGTTGACATGCTCCAGGCTAATCCTCGCATCTAATATAGCCTCATCGCCGCTGACAGTAAGTACCTCTGGCTCCTCTTCTTCAAACTCGTCCTCTATCTCACCAACTATCTCCTCCACCAGATCTTCCATAGTAACAAGCCCTGCCACACCACCGTACTCATCAACAACGATGGCTATAGTGACACGTCGTTCCTGAAACTCGCGTAACAAATCTTCCAATCGCTTAGATTCTGGTATGAACAGAGCCTGACGAGCGACCGCCCTCACATCGCTTGCCTGGCCGTTGTTGCCAAGGAGCCGAAGAACATCTCGAGCATGGACGATGCCAAATATGTTATCTATGGTCTCAGTGTACAGTGGTACCCTGCTATGCCCTCCCTCTACCATTAGCTTGGCCAACTCTGGGATCGATGTGTTAACTTCAGCGGCCAGTATGTCCACACGAGGAACCATGATCTCCCTGGCCAAGGTATCCTCCATCTTAAGGATAGCCCTTATCATCTTGGCTTCCCGTTCATCTATTCCCTGGAGGGAGTCTGGGGACAAACGTTGATGCTCAGTGTTTCCCTGGGCAGCGTCATCGACTGGTGGTATGCGGGAACGGTGGCTCTTGAAGAGGCTCCTCTGAATGGGTTTTACTCCATCCAGCAGAGGGCCAAATATCTTTCTTAAGAATGTGCCGGGGCGTAAATTAGAATCATCGCTATCCAATTGAAATATTCCTCCGTAGCTCCAGTGTTACCTTTTTAGAGAGGTTATTTTAAGAGTTTGTCAATCACTCTGTTTAGGCTTAGGGGAATTCTTGGCAGGCACACCTATGGCTGTGAAGTTTGGGGGCACATCCTTAGTGACCACAGCTCCCGCAGCGGTAGACGCTCCTTCGCCTATAGTCACCGGGGCTACAAGCATGGAGTCAGACCCAATAAATGCGTTGTCGCCTATAAGTGTTCGATGCTTTCGTTGCCCATCGAAGTTGCAGGTAACGGTGCCTGCGCCGATATTCACATTAGCGCCAAGAACCGCATTTCCAATGTAGCTAAAGTGACCCATCTTAGTGCCGCGCCCAAGATGGCTGCTCTTTATCTCCGCGAAATTGCCTACATGGACATCGTCCTCTATCTGGCTGCTACCCCGTATGTGACTGAAGGGGCCAACGCTTACCCCTGCCCCCAGCCTAGACCCTTCTAAAACGGAACTGACTATGCGACATCTGTCGCCCGTCGTCGAGTCACTAACAATGGAGTTGGGGCCAACGGCACAGTCTTTTCCTATTTTGGTGTCGCCTAAGATATGGGTATTGGGATGCACAACTGTGTCCTGTCCCAGTTCCGCCGTTGCGTCAATATAGGTGGATTCCGGCTCTATTAAGGTAACCCCACAGCGCATCCAGCGCTGTCGTATTCTCTGCCGCATCACCGACTCGGCTTGCGCCAGTTGAACTCGATCGTTTATGCCCAGTATCTCCCATTCGTCATCCGGGTGGGTTCCATCTACTCTTGACCCATTGTGGGCAGCAATTGACACCAGGTCTGTAAGATATGTCTCACCGCTGTCAGAGATTGAAAGGGTTGGGAGATTTTCACGCAGCCACGGAGAACTCATGCAATAGATACCGCTGTTTACCTCAGAGATGCTTCGGGTATGTGGGTCTGCATCCTTCTCTTCCACCACCGCGGTTATTTTGCCACTGGAGTCCCTAACGACCCGCCCCATGCCATTTGTAGGGAATCCACTAGCGGTTAGAAGAGTTAACATGGAGGAGCTTTCGGAGTGTAGCGACATCATCCGAGCTAGGGTCTCTGGGCGAATTAACGGGACATCTCCGTATGTTACAAGAACGTTTTCTACATCGGTAAGAAGGGAGGTTGCTTGAAGGAGCGCGTGCCCTGTGCCAAGGGGTTTGTCCTGTTCCACATATTGGACGCCGGAGCCCAAAGAATGGCGTATGGCAGCAGAATCCGGAGGCACTACAACAAAGGTCTTCTGAGCGCCTGCCCTTTTCACAGCCTCCACAGCCAGGGATACCATCTCCTTACCGCACACGCGGTGAAGGAGCTTGGGTAAAGTGGACTTCATACGAAGTCCCTTGCCTGCCGCTAAAACTACGGCTGCCCAACTAACCATGGCTCTCTAGACTAAAACGACCTGCCACCGATATCATCATCGATACGGCGTCAGGCCATCTATCCAAGTTGCTTTTTGGGGGAGGATCATCCACTTTGGCTACATAGTACATGATACTTGTATGCATGTCAAGTTTGTACAGGCACATGAAATTAGCAGTTGCGTTTCGATGCATATAGCGCGTTTTGTTGCGGTATTCACAACAGCTACCTGTTGCATCCCATTAGACCTATTCAATATGATATAATCGTATCCTGGGAGAGGTGGCCGAGTGGTTGAAGGCGCCGCTCTCGAAAAGCGGTATCTCCTTGTATGGGGATCGTGGGTTCGAATCCCACCCTCTCCGCCACGTCGAAGTAGTATCCCATTGGGGTTGGATTAAGAACTGAATTATTGCTACAAGGTCCGGAGAGGTGCTAGAGTGGACGAATAGGCGCGCCTGGAAAGCGCGTGTCTCGGTTTTCCGGGACCGTGGGTTCGAATCCCACCCTCTCCGCCACGTCGAAGGTTTCTCAAGGCCCTATTTAGAGTCGATAGGCACCAAGACGATGGTTTGCGCTCTGATTTCGTTGACACTTGCCTATGTGATCGTTATAATCTAGCATAGTTGGTCTTGTCTCCAACTATCCCATAAAGTAGAAAGGGGCGGTAGGTTTGTCCAACGTACTCCTAAGCGAGGGAGAGTCCTTCGAGAGCCTTCTGAAGCGTTTCAACAAGCGTGTACAGCAGGATGGTATACTTTCCGAAGCGCGACGTCGTGAGCATTTCGAAAAGCCGAGTATCAAACGAAAGAAGAAAGAAGCGGCTAAGAGGCGCAAGAGCGCTCGAAACAGCAGATAGATACCCTTGAATTGAGTGTCAGACGCTGCAATCAATGACTTTGCAAGACAAGCTTTTTGAGGATATGAAGGACGCCATGAGAAAGGGCGATAAGATGCGTCGCTCGGTTCTCAGCTACCTCAGGTCCGCTGTTCATAACCAAGAGATCGAAAAGAGGGATCCCCTCACCGATGAGGAAGTCATCGACGTAATTGCCAGACAAGCCAAGCAACATAAAGAGAGCATAGTAGAGTTCCGCAAGGGAAACCGCCTTGATCTGGTATCCAAGGAAGAGGCCGAGCTAGCAATACTAAAAGAGTACCTGCCAGAACAGATGCCCAAGGAGGAGATCGAAAAGCTGGTTCGAAAGGCCATCGAAGAAACGGGAGCCCATGGGCCATCAGACAAAGGAAAGGTTATGGGTCGCATTATGCCTCAGGTCAGGGGCAAAGCCGACGGCTCAGAGGTCAACGCCGCGGTCACCCAGATCCTCGAGGAGATGGCAGGAAACTAACCCTTTTGCCGTGACGTAATAGTGATGTATACTCCCCCTTAGCAACAGGGGGATTTTTATTTTTGGGAAAATATTATGAGATTTGGCGTCATTGTTTTTCCAGGGACCTGGAGCGACGGGGACTGTTTTCACGTTCTCAAGAACGTTTTTGGTTACCCTGTTGAGTACGTCTGGCATAATGAGGAAGACCTCTCTGGTTACGATTGCGTTATACTTCCTGGAGGATTTTCATATGGAGATTACCTAAGGACGGGAGCCATCGCCAGGTTTTCTCCCGTCATGAGGGCCGTAGAGGATTTTGCTGGGCAAGGCAAGCTTGTGCTAGGTATATGCAATGGGTTCCAGATATTATGTGAAGCTGGGCTTTTACCTGGCGCCCTCATGAGAAATAGGCACCTTCAATTTCGATGCCAGTGGGTGAACTTGCGGGTGGATACCACTTCTACCCCATTCAGTTCGACATGCAAAAATGGGCAGGTGCTGCGAATACCTATTTCCCACGGCGAGGGCAACTATTTTGCAGACAGAGAGACCTTGGAAGAGTTGGAATCCAACGGCCAGGTGGTCTTTCGCTATAGCACCGCCGAAGGGGACCTCACAGAAGAGGCCAACCCCAACGGGTCCGCAAACAACATAGCGGGGATAGTGAATAAAGACGGAAACGTTCTGGGTATGATGCCGCATCCAGAGCGGTGCTGCGAAGAGGCGTTAGGGGGAAGGGATGGACGATTTATCTTCGAGTCTCTAATGACCCCAATTCATCGGGGCTCCCTAAGTAATACCTAATCGAAGTGATATAACCTATACGTCATGCCTGGAATTTTGTTTGCCTTTGTAGCGGCCCTGGGATTTGGGGCCACGCCAGTCTTTGTCAGACTTGGGCTTTTGCACCTACGGCCAAGCAGCGGAGTGATCATCTCTTTATTCACCGGATTCATTGCCATGCTGCTGCTTGCCCTGGCATTTGACCATCAGTACGTTTTTGCTCTTGGCGCTATTGCCTTTGTCTGGTTTGCATCGGCGGGATTCATCTATTTTGTAACGGGGCGATTCCTTAGTTTCACCAGCGTGAAGCTATCAGGGGCGGCAAAGGCGTCGGCTATTCTTGCCTCTCAACCCCTCTTTGCCACGCTGTTTGCCACCACCATCACAGGGGAGAGGCTGACAGTCCCCATTATTTTGGGAACCTTGAGCATCACCCTGGGTATAGCATTGATAGCGAGGGAGCGATGAGGTTGCCTATGCTCCTGAACCTGGCTCAGCGATATAGAGCACGCATAGGCATTCCCATAGCGGTTTCCGCTTCGGCGGCTTATGGTGGCAGCCAAGTGTTAGAGAAGTGGATAGTAATCAACATCGCACCGCCCATAGTTACCAGCGCCTTCACCTTGATGTTTGGCGTGACCTTCCTGTTCATCCTGTTTCATCGCACCACTATAGGCGACGTAAGGAGGACACCCAAGAAGTCGTGGTTCTTCATGGCCGCGGCAGGACTGACCTCTACGTCTGCCGTGTTGTTTCTGTTGTTTGCACTGAGCAAGAGTCCCGTCGTTCTCGTATCACCGATGATCGCTATCAATCCCATAATAACGCTGACGCTGACCCACTTCTTCTTGCAACGCCTTGAGCACATTTCCCTGAGATTGGTAATAGGAACCCTATTGATAATAGGAGGCGCCGCTATCATAACCGTCAGTGCAGTGACTTAGAGAAGGTTCAGGCCAGCCCCTGCCAGGGCCGCTAGCAGCACGACCAGCCAGGGAGGCCATTTCCAGAAGGCTAAGAGGCCAAAAGCAGCCACGGCCAGAGCGAAATCTGCCGGACGCTCGATTGCGCTGGTCCAGACGGGATTGTACAGGGCCGCCAGCAGAAGCCCAATCACGGCGGCGTTGATGCCCTTGAGGGCCCCTCGAAAGCCTACCTGGGATCGGAGTTGGTCCCAAAAGGGAAGGGCGCCAGTTACCAATAGAAAAGATGGCTGCCAGAGCAAACAACCCCCCAGGCCAACCGTTGAGAGTTCCCATTAGAGTAGTGCCTAGATAGGCGGAGAAGCTGAAAAGGGGGCCTGGCACCGCCTGAGCCATCCCATACCCTGCGATGAACTGGTCGTTAGTCACCCAACCGGAAGGTACCACCTCTCTCTGGAGAAGAGGCAGCACCACATGGCCGCCACCAAAGACCAACGACCCCGACCTGTAGAAGCTGTCGAAGACGGTCAAGGGTTGGCTGGTCACTGACTGAGCCGCAATAGGCAGGCCCACGAGCAGAGCAACGAATAGCGCCAGGCTGGCTACGGCAAGTCGGCGGCTGATCGGAAATAGGCGCGACGTAGTGGAAGCAGACTCGCCATCTCTAAGAAGGACCCATCCCACCATTCCAGCAACCACTATCACCACAATCTGGCCAACGCTTGTCTGCCAAAAGAGCATCGCTACAGCTGCAAGGACTGCCATGGTAATTCGCGGCCGATCTGGGGTCAGGTTCTTGGCTATGCCTCATACTGCCAGGGCGACCACGGAGACGGCTACGATTTTGAGCCCTTGAAGCCAGCCGGAGTCGATCAAGGTATCGAAGGTGGCGACTCCATATGCAAAGAGGATTAGGAGGATAGCCGAAGGCAGTGTGAAGCCAATCCATGCGGCCAGCCCGCCCAGGAGTCCAGGTGCGCGACAGGCCCGCCAAAGGACGTCATCCCCAGCCGGGTAAATACCGTGAGGACTTCAAAAAACGGACGTATCTTCAATCCTTCAACTCCTAGCCAGTCTGAAGCGCCTCAAAGATACATGCGAGTGACATTAGTGTCAACGCTCCTAGGAGAGTCCAGAGAGAGATGCCTGCACCGTCTATCCCACGTGCCAAAAGGAAAGTGCAGGGGACCCCGGTTCCCACTGGGGAGCACGAAGGATGTGCTCTCGTATCCAACTAACATTAGAGGGTGGGGCCATCGTGGGATTATTCTGGCGAGACCTGACTGCCTGGCGCTGCCCTTCACCCCCATCTTAATCTTCCCCCATCGAGAGGGAAGAAAAAATCCTCTCCCACTTCTACGGGGGAGAGGATTTTTATAAAGGCGTGGGTGCAAGGCGTACCCTGCCCTGGCTCTAGCACTCTATTACCCAAACAAGCTACAATTAGCAGGCTATGACAGTAACTAAACAAGCCCTAGACGAAGTAGCCCTTAGCGAAAAGGAGTACGAAGCCATCGTAGAGAAGCTCGGCAGGGAGCCTAACCCCGTCGAGCTTGGCATGTTAGGCTCCCTCTGGAGCGAGCACTGCGGCTACAAGCACTCCAAGCCCCTGCTGAAGCTGCTGCCCAGCCAGAGTCCAAGGCTGCTTGTCAGCCCAGGCACGGAGAACGCCGGCGTTGTGGACATAGGCGACGGCATGGCCGTGGTCATGAAGATAGAGTCCCACAACCATCCCTCGGCGGTGGAGCCTTACCAGGGAGCCGCTACTGGGGTAGGAGGAATTGTGAGGGACATCTTTGCAATGGGGGCCAGGCCCATCGCCTTCCTCAACTCTCTGCGATTCGGGCCGCTATCGGAGCCCAATAATCGCTACCTGTTCAACGGCATCGTGGGCGGCATATCGGGATATGGCAACTGCATAGGTGTGCCAGACGTGGGCGGCGAGATATACTTCTCGCCGTCTTACTCCGCCAACCCCCTTGTGAATGCCATGTGTGTCGGGCTGGTAGAAGAGGACAAAATAGTCAGGTCACAGGCGGGCGGAGCAGGCAATCTCCTGATGCTGGTAGGCGCTGATACGGGCCGAGACGGCATTCATGGGGCGTCAGGGCTCGCATCGCGAACCTTCGAGGAGGAGCGGGAGTTGAGGCCCACTGTACAGGTGGGGAACCCCTTCTTAGAAAAGGTGCTGATAGAGGCCTGCCTGGAGGTGGCTCAGACAGACCATATAGTGGGCATGCAGGACCTGGGCGCCGCCGGACTAACAAGCGCTGCTATTGAGTCGGCCTCCAGCAGCGGCAGCGGACTGGAGATTGACGTATCCAACGTGACCAGACGAGAGGAGGGCATGAAGCCGTACGAGGTAATGCTCTCCGAGTCTCAGGAACGAATGCTGATCATAGTAAAGGATGGGCATCAAGAAGCCGTAGAGGCCATCTTCAAGAAGTGGGACCTTCATCCCGTCATCATAGGTAGGACTACGGGGGATAGCGTGGCGCGAATATTCGACGGGCAAGAGCAGGTTGCGGAGCTACCAGTGGAGCTTTTGACCGATCCACCCAAGTATAGACTCGACGGGGTAGAACCCTCGTGGCAGAAAGAGCTTCAATCCTTTGATTTCGAGGGACTACCCCTGCCCTCAGAGGGACCAGGGTCTGTGCTTCTGCGGTTGCTGGCGTCCCCCAACATAGCCAGCAAGGAATGGGTGTTTCGCCAGTACGATCACCAGGTGCAGACCAACACGGTGATACCACCTGGTGGAGACGCCGCTCTTCTTCGCATCAAGGGTACGACCAAGGCAATCGCGGTGTCCACCGACGGCAACGGGCGCTATTGCTACCTGGACCCATATGTTGGAGGTGCTATTGCAGTAGCCGAGGCATGTCGCAACGTGGTTTGCACAGGAGCGCTGCCTGTGGCTCTGACCGACTGCCTAAATTTCGGCGATCCAGAGCGGCTGGACGTCTACTATCAGTTGGAGCAGGCTGTCAAAGGTATGGCGGAGGCGTGCAAGGCGCTGGATGTCCCCGTAATAAGCGGTAACGTAAGCCTATACAACGAGTCTAGAGGAGAGCCTATTTATCCGACACCCGTCGTGGGTGCGCTTGGCGTCGTAGAGGATATGGAGCACTACTGCGTCTCTGGATTCAAGGATGAGGGTGATGTCGTTGTTCTGCTGGGAGCCGACCGTCTAACCAGTAACCTCGTTGCTCTTTCAGGTAGCGAGTATCTGGAAGTGGTGCACGGCAAGGTGGCGGGCAGGCCTTCGATAGACCTGGAACTGGAGACAAAGGTGCAGAGGGTATGCCGCTTGGCTATCGAGAGGGGGTTGCTGAAATCAGCCCACGATTGCTCCGACGGCGGTCTTGCGGTGGCCATAGCCGAGTCGTGCATAATAGGCAGCGTTGGCTTTCAAGGTGATTCAGATCTGCCGAACCGATGGGATGCCGCCCTTTTCGGTGAGGACCAGTCGCGAATCGTGGCCTCTCTGGAACCAGGTGCGTTGCCTCAACTGGAGGCCATAGCTATAGAAGAAGGGACGCCCTTGATGAAACTGGGCATCGTCGAAGGAGACCAGTTCTCTTTTGGAGGCCTAGTTAGCGCTCCAGTCGCCGACCTATCTAATGCGTGGGATAATGGACTGGAGAAGGCCCTGGGTTAGGGGCTATGACCCAGAGAGTCTCGCCAGGGTTTCCAGCGGGATGTTCCCTTCGTAGAATGCGCCGTTGATCTCCCACGTGGGATAGCCCGCTATTCCCTTGCTCTGACATAGGGCTGGCTGAGCCTTGAGGCCACCCGGATCGCATTCCACGTACTGAACGTATTTGAAGGCGTCGCCGAAGGACTTCTTCTGATCGGCGCAGTGAGGGCACCAATATGCGCCATACATCACCGCTCCGACTTCTGTAAGGTGCTGCGCCAACTTAGCCTCGTAGGAGCCTTCACTTCCCTTATCGCTGCCAGAGCAAGCGGCCAGCAAGACCACCAATCCAAGAGCCAGCAAGGAAAGCGCGAAGACGGCCGGGAGTCTGCCTAATGAGAATCTTCTAATCCTAATCATTAGCACCGCCTCAATCAAAAAGATGCCGCTTATCAGCCCAAAGGAGGCCATACACCAGGGGCATATAGCGCCTAATATGAACACCTGCACGCTTACTAGATACACGGAAAAGCCGAAGCCGACCGTAGCTCCTGGAAATATGACCAACGCCTTAGTAGTGCGGTTGAAGGGAGCCAAGGTCAGAGCGAGGAGCGCTGTGTAGCCCACCAGGCCAACCAAGGCGACAGGAATACCAAATATCTTAGCGTAACTACTCGATCGAACGATGTCGCAGGATGAACCAGATAAGCAAAAGGCCGACTGCGCCTGGCTGAATTCCAAGTAGGTGAGATAGCCTGCCACGCCAATACCCAAGGCGGCAAGAGCGCCAATGAACCTGTAACCCAAAGCTGAATTCAGTATCCACACCTTTTCATCAACAGCCTTGTATCTGCGTGTTAATTATATCACAATGTCATGCAAGACTAAGTATGCACAACCTCTTGTCTCTCAAAGAGGGGGCCGAGTGAGATTACTCCTTCATTTACTGCGATAGAATCACTTACATTCGCCTGAACATAGCACACGAATAGCCTCTATGATAAACTCAAGGCCAACGTCCAATCCAATAGCGAGGAGTGGAGCCATGTCTCAACAACTCGGCAACCTAGGAAAGCCTTCTGTCGATGCGTTCATGGGAAAAAGAAAGGTGCTTCTCATACCCCTAATCTTCACTCCCAAAGAACTCCAATCAGGATTGCGTAAAAAGATTGACAGGTATTGGGAGCAGGTCAAGAGCCAGGTAGCAAATTTGGAATCGAAGTTAGGGAGCGCACAGAAAATATATCACGAACTGTTTTTGGATGAGGCAAAAGAAAAAGATCAAGGCAAAGCCCTTGAAAAAATAAACAAGGAAAGCTACGAACTAGTGAAGCCTAAGCTAGACAAGGGGGCAAAACTGCAACAAATAGAGAGTACAGAACTTCTAGATGAGGTTATGGATTGGAGTAGGTGTCTAGCGGCTGGCCTTCTTAGCCAGAGGGTGGCGGCCACGGTCTATGACCTTTTCAACGAGGTTTCAATAAGGCGATATGAATATATCTCCGAGAAGATCAATGAAACGCTGAAGGAAAATGAGACTGGTATACTTCTCGTCATGGAGGGACATCAAGTGCGGCTTGCTCCAGATATAGAGGTGCTGCGTGTCTCGCCGCCAGAACTTGACGAAATTAAGAAGTCGTTCATCGAAAGTGGGCTAGGCGCCCAGGCATAACTGCGACCAGCTAAAGGTCAAGGCTTCCCCCCGTTTTTAAGCGCTAATCAACCTCTGATTAGCGACATCTCTCCTAATTTGCATGGCTTGCCTCTCAATGCGCTTACTGTCCACCTTAACAAGAACCACTTCCTCGATTTTCACTACTGCCGAAGGTCTCCCGCAGCAATCCAGAAAAAGGACTAACGACCCTAGCGACACTCTTCATAAAGGGTTAGCATAACCTGAATAAAAGGCTTTGTTTGTCAGAAATAACGGAACCAACGTACCATGGTTTGTGAGGAAGGAGTGCCGGGCTTTAGCGAGCCAGAGAGGGAGACTGAATAGCATCTATGGTAAGCAAGCACAGGAATAATAAGCGGTTCAGGGTTGAGATAGACGCCAGACGCTGCAAGGAGTGCGACCTCTGTATAGATTTTTGCAACAGAGGTGTATTCGAGTCAGACCTGGGTAGACCCGTTTTAGTGCACGAAGAGAATTGCAACGGGTGTCAGATCTGCGAGCTTATCTGCCCTGACTTCGCCATCAACCTGGAGGCGGTGAGCCTATGACAAAAGCCATACTTTCAGGTGATGGAGCTTGCGTGGAAGGCGCTCTAAAGAGCGGGGTGCGATTCTTTGCCGGTTACCCAATCACTCCCTCCTCAGAGATAGCGGAGTCCTTGTCCAAACGGCTGCCTGAATTAGGCGGCAAGTTCATCCAGATGGAGGATGAGCTTGGGAGCATGGCGGCCGTAGTAGGCTCCTCTTTGGCCGGTGTAAAGGCGATGACGGCCACCTCAGGCCCAGGCTTCAGCTTGATGCAAGAGAATCTTGGAATGGCTATTATGCTGGAGGTGCCCTGTCTCTTGATCAACGTACAGCGCACCGGCCCCAGCACCGGTCTGGCGACCCGGCCGGCCCAAGGTGATGTGATGATGTCCGGATGAGGCACTCACGGCGACCACCCGGCTGTGGTCCTGACCCCCTGGTCAGTCCGAGAGAGTTTTGACCTGACTGTAAAGGCGGTGAACCTATCTGAGCGGCTCCGTACCCCGGTGATACTCCTGTCCGACGCCATCATTGGCCGCTTGCGGGAGAAGGTAGAGCTACCGGACTCGGTGCCCATAGTAGACAGGCCGCGTCCAACCGCTCCCCCAGGCCAGTACAAGCCTTATGAGACAGGGCCAGATGGGGTTCCTCCCATGGCCCACTACGGCGAAGGCTATCGCTTTTATGCCAACACCTCCACTCACAACGAGAGCGGGGCAGCTACGGGCTCCAACTACATAGCGTCAGGCAAGCTAGTGGAGCGGCTACACTCCAAGATATACAACCATCTAGATGAGCTAATGTTCACCGATGAAATGTGGCTTGATGACTCGGACGTAGTGATAGTGTCCTACGGTTCGGCGGCCCGTTCATCTCTAGCGGCGGTGAAGGAGGCCCGCTTAAGAGGCTGGAAGGTAGGGTTGCTTCGGTTCATCACCCTGTGGCCTTTCCCAGACAAGGTAGTCTCGCAGGTGGCCCAAAACTGCAGACGGCTATTGGTGGCGGAGATGAATATGGGGCAGATAGCAAGCAAGGTGCGAGAGGTTAGCGATGGGGCCAGCGAGGTGTTCTCCTCTAATCGCTTTGATGGGGAATTCCTAGCGCCTAAGCAAATCCTTGAGAAATTGGAGGAGGTCTATGGTCTCGTCCGTAGCGCATAATAACGAACTTGTCGACAAATATCTTCGAGCCAAAGCACTACCAACCACCTGGTGCCCTGGTTGTGGACTAGGGCCAGCCACTGGAGCCATGGCAAGAGCCATAGACCAGCTTGCGCTAGACCTGGACAAGGTCGTGCTTGTTACAGGCATAGGCTGCTCCGGAATGATCTACGGCCTGTTTAACTTGGATGGCTTCCACGGGACGCATGGAAGGGCTATTCCTGCTGCTACGGGCATGAAGCTGGCCAACCCAGAGCTAACGATTATCGTGCCTATGGGGGACGGGGACTGTGCCGCCATTGGCGGAAATCATTTCATACAAGCGGCCCGGCGTAACATCGATCTAACGGCCATCATAATGGCCAACCAGACCTATGGCATGACGGGCAGACAATACTCACCTCTGACACCAGCCGGCAGCATAACCACTACATCTCCCTTCAGCCATATAGAGCCAGCCTTTGACATGTGCGAGCTTGCTATGGCCGCCGGTGCCACCTATGTGGCTCGCGGCACCGTTTATCATCTTCAAGAGCTAAT
Organism: Dehalococcoidia bacterium; assembly: GCA_965249025.1. Classification (GTDB taxonomy): domain Bacteria; phylum Chloroflexota; class Dehalococcoidia; order Lucifugimonadales; family CAYTFF01. The sequence continues at coordinate 1,933,703 of OZ252215.1, forward strand.
CCGCCTAATAGCAGGTGGGATTGCACATAAGGGCTTCTCAGTTATCGAGGTGCTGGCGCCGTGTCCGATTAATTTCGGCAGGTACAACAACACTCCTACGCCCACGGAGATGTATCGTCAACTGCAGAAGACCACTATATCGGCTCGACAGGCCCAATCGAACCCAGATGCCACTAAGGGGAGAGTTGCCCGAGGATTGCTCCTTGAGATAGACCGCCCTGAATTCACAGAACAGTACGAGAGCTTGATACGGCGTGCCCAAGGAGGTGACAATGGCTAGAAGGACTGAGGTGGTATTGGCAGGCTTAGCGGGGCAGGGACTGGTTTTCGCTGGGTCTGTGCTGGCCGATGCCGCCGGCCTCTACGAGGACAAGTTTGTCAGCCAGCTAGGCTTCTACAGCGTCAATGCCAGGACAGGCCCCAGTCGGTCGGAGGTGATCATAGGAGATGAGGAGATCGACTTTCCGGCGGCTACTGAGCCAGATATAGTAGTCGCCTTCACCAAAGAGGATGCCCAGTCCTACGCTTCCAACATGCGTTCCAATGGCATCCTTATTGTCGATCTAAGCCAAGAGGACGTCAGTCTTCGTGAGTCGTTATCGGTGTTCATGGTACCATTCGCCTCCATAGCCAGGAAGGAATTCGGCGAGGAATTGCTAGGCAATCTCGTGGCATTGGGAGCGTTGGCGTCCATCTCCGATGTGGTCTCTCAAAACTCCCTGGAGCAGACGATAAGAGGCCGATTCAAAGGCTCGACCGAAGAGAGGAGCCAGAAGGCCTTGCGACTAGGATACAGCGTCGGCCTCACGGCAAGGAAGAACTAATAAGATCCCTCCCTCCTGTATCAAGTTCTGGCAGTTGAGAGACTAATACCTAGTTTCAGAAGAGAGCGTCGTAATCAGCCGTTCACCCTTCGACCCCGACAAGCCGAGGGCAGGCAAGCTCAGGGTGAGCGGAGTTGGCCCCGTAGAATATCTTTACGGGGTTAGGTAGCTTTGCATATAAAGTCGGGGTTTTCTGGATATTTGTGGTAGCAAACGCTGGTATCCCACCCTGTCCCACCCTCGTAATCTTTTAAAATAGAGGGGGTGTCCCCCTCCAACCCCCGACAGGGAACCAAGGTTCCCTGCACCCTCCTATATATTTTCGGGACTTTTTGTGCAAGGCCGGGATTGGGTCAGGCCCTGCGTACGCTGATTTACTAAGCTGGGTACGAGTCTTAGTCACTAAAGAAACCTTCTTTGTGAGCCTGTATTATGACCTGTGCCACCTCCTTAGGTCGTTGTACAGGGACATCGTGGATAGAGTCTTCCATCCAAACGGTACGGCTCCGCTTTAGAGACTGAGAGGCCTTGGCCACAGCCGCCTCCTTATGCTGATTGAAGGATAGCAACCTTGAAGAGGCATCCAATTGAGCTTTGCGGGCTGGCATGATAAGAACTGAGCAGGATACGGAAGGATAGAGGCCCGAGACCCTCTGGTTCCATATCTCTTTCAATATTCGCATATGCCGCTCTCTGGTCAGCCTGGGTCGTACTCTGCCATCGCCGTTGACTTCAAAGTTGGCCTTGAGGAAGGTCTGAATCTTATCTCCCCAGTTGATGGCGGCACCCCAGTCTCTTGCCCGCTCCAAGAACTGTTCCCACGTGAGGTTCATTGCCTCGAAGTCCGGAGGAGCTAGGGTCTGAGCCGTCTCTTCCCATGTAGCGCCAGGTTCTGAGGAAGGCTCTATAATGCCGCCATCTATGCAGACGATGCCAAATGGGAGTTGTGGGTAGTCTGCCGCAACCTGGATCGCCACGTTACCTCCCCAGGAATGCCCAGCCACTATGGGCTTTTCCAGCCCAAGGGCACGGGTGAAGGCCTCCACATCCGCAGATACAGAAGGAAAATCGTAACCATCGTCGGGCTTGGCACTGGAGCCGTGGCCCCGCTGGTCTAGGGCAAAGGTGCGGAAGTGCCGCGATAAGTAGGGCGCCGCCAGGTCCCAGAAGACGGCGTTTGAGGCCAGTCCATGGAGCAGAATCAGAGGTACGCCCTTCCCACCCCAGTCCCGGTAGTGGAATTGCAGGCCATTTAATTTCACGAAGTTGTCAGTGGGCATTGCTACCAAGGTAAAACCCCTTTTTGTTGTGTTTAAGGCTTAAAATCAATGTTATCTCCGTAAACATGAGCGGTCAATGACTTCGCCTAATGGGCGCAACGCCTGACTTAACAGCGAATTCTTGACGCTGCTACTATCGCCTCCGACGTTCCTGTACAGCCCTTTATCTCTATTATGTCAATGCGAGTGTAAATGGGGTGGCCCTATCATGATAAATCGTTAGTGTTCGTGGGCGGGCGTCATTCATAGGCTTTAGCTAGCCCTGACAAGTACAGACCATTGACAAGCATTGCTCGTTAGGCTATCATAGATTAGTTTTCTAACAGCACCTTAACAACTGCATAGTGGAAGGAAGAAAAGTAATTTTCGGAGAGTTTGATCCTGGCTCAGGACGAACGCTGGCGGCGCGCTTAATGCATGCAAGTCATACGGTCTGCACCGGCTTCGGCTGGTGCAAGATAGTGGCGAACGGCTGAGTAACACGTAAGTGACCTGCCCCGAAGAGGGGGATAACTTCGAGAAATCGTAGCTAATACCCCGTACGCTCTGTGGGCTGCGACCCACAGAGGAAAAGGTCACCGGCTTGCCGGTGGCTGCTTTGGGAGGGGCTTGCGTCCTATCAGGTAGTTGGTGGGGTAAAGGCCTACCAAGCCGAAGACGGGTAACCGGTGTGAGAGCATGATCGGTCAGAGGGGGACTGAGACACGGCCCCCACTCCTACGGGAGGCAGCAGCAGGGAATCTTGCGCAATGGGCGAATAGCCTGACGCAGCGACGTCGCGTGGGGGAAGAAGGCCTTCGGGTCGTAAACCCCTTTTCTCGGGGAAGAGTAAGGACGGTACCCGAGGAATAAGCCTCGGCTAACTACGTGCCAGCAGCCGCGGTAATACGTAGGAGGCGAGCGTTGTCCGGATTTACTGGGCGTAAAGAGTGCGTAGGCGGCTCGGCAAGTCTCGTGTGAAATCTGCCGGCTTAACTGGGAGAGGTCATGAGAAACTGCCAGGCTTGAGGGCAGCAGAGGAAGACGGAATTCCCGGAGTAGTGGTGAAATGCGTAGATACCGGGAGGAACACCAGTGGCGAAGGCGGTCTTCTGGGCTGTCCCTGACGCTGAGGCACGAAAGCGTGGGGAGCAAACCGGATTAGATACCCGGGTAGTCCACGCCTTAAACGATGGACACTAGGTATGGGGGGTATCGACCCCCTCCGTGCCGAAGTTAACGCGATAAGTGTCCCGCCTGGGGAGTACGGCCGCAAGGCTAAAACTCAAAGGAATTGACGGGGGCCCGCACAAGCAGCGGAGCGTGTGGTTTAATTCGATGCAAAGCGAAGAACCTTACCAGGGCTTGACATGTGTCTGACACCCCATGAAACTGGGGCTTCCTTCGGGACAGATTCACAGGTGCTGCATGGCTGTCGTCAGCTCGTGCCGTGAGGTGTTGGGTTAAGTCCCGCAACGAGCGCAACCCTTGTCGCTAGTTGTTTTCTCTAGCGAGACTGCCCCTAAAGGGGAGGAAGGTGGGGATGACGTCAAGTCAGCATGGCCCTTACGCCCTGGGCCACACACACGCTACAATGGCCAGTACAGAGGGTCGCCAAGGAGCAATCCGGAGCTAATCCCATCAAAACTGGCCCCAGTTGGGATTGCAGGCTGCAACTCGCCTGCATGAACGTGGAGCTGCTAGTAACCGCAGGTCAGCATACTGCGGTGAATACGTTCCCGGGCCTTGTACACACCGCCCGTCACGTCATGGAAGCCGGCAACACTTGAAGTCGCTGAGCTAACCCTTCGGGGAGGCAGGCGCCGAGAGCGGGGCTGGTGACTGGGACGAAGTCGTAACAAGGTAGCTGTACCGGAAGGTGCGGCTGGATCACCTCCTTTCTAGGGAGTATTCCCCGACTTGTCGGGGGAGTATCCTAGGTCGGTCGGTGGGTGGAGTTACCGTAAGTCACTGGTTGAGCAGGACCCCGAACTGTCGGGGGGAGCTCCCAGAGGTCAGAGGTGCTTCTCTTAGAAAGCCCACCGCTTCACAAAGAAACTCGAAATACTCTTCCTTCCACTATGCAGGGGCTAAGGTGCCGTTGTTTAGAGGGCTGGCATATAGCCAGCCCTTTGTTTTTGGTGAGACGATGGCTATAATTAGATTTGGCCGCTGATTGGTTTCGTGGGGCTGTAGCTCAGTTGGGAGAGCACCTCCCTTGCACGGAGGGGGTCAGGGGTTCGAGTCCCCTCAGCTCCACCAGACTTGACGAAATCAAGAACCTTCGAATTGCGGTTCAAGCTGGCGGTGTAGTTAAGGGCTTCACCCCGACCCGTCGGGCGAGGGCTTGCCATGTGGGTTGAGGACGGGCTTCGACCTCAGTTGGAGTCTATAGACGAATCGGGGGTTCCGCTTGCTTTGGGTGTATCGCCCCCAATAGTCATAGGGACTTTCAAGCGACGTACTCCGCAAGCAAACGGAACCCCGGCCCCCCTCCTTCTCCGCGACGTAGAGGTGTCCGGCAAGCTCGCCCCGGTGAATGACCGGCGCGGCCATAAAGGGCACGACGGATCCCACCGCCACTGGCGGGCGGAACTCGGGAAGGCCCAGCGACCTGACGTGGCCGAGCAGGTCCCGGAGCCGCAGCGGTTCCCGGGCGCTGCCCAGGTACTCGAATAGCCGCATCCCGTCGGGCATCTCCCAGAGCAACCCGGCCTCCTCGGCGGTCATCCCGGAGGAGAGGAAGTCCGCTATCCGTCCCGAATCGTCCAGGAGAGTGATGACGCTGGAGCGGGCTTCGGTCAGCGACCGGGCGGAGTCCAGAACGCCTTGCAACACCGTGTCGAAGTCAAGGCTCTCGTTGATGCGCAGGCTGGCCTCGGTCAGCCGGGACAGCCGGTCCCGCAGCTCCGCTATCTCCCGCTCCCGCTCTTCGGACTGGTTCATCTTCCCGCCCTGACCGGCCCCTAGGCCGCCTGCAGCAGCCTGATTCGAGACGCGCCGGGCCCTGCCGGGTCTCATGGTATACTGATACAGAAAAAGAGCTTGAATGATACGGGCATGATATACGCGCCGTCTATAATTAGGTGGCTTGCCAGTCCAATTGGAGAGATTCACTTGGCGTTCGTCAGGTCGATAGATGCGCTGGCGAAGCCGGGCCTATGACTATTGAAAGGAGCGACAAAGTGATGAACAACCTCGTCCCCGGACGCTCTGCATGGATGTTGCGTGCGGGATTCGCCGCTCTTGCGCTGATTCTGGTTGCCCTGCTCGCCGCCTGTGGCGGGGATGCAGTGCCTGGAGAAGATGCTGACACCGAGGCGCCTGCCCCCGAAGCGACCGACAGAGTCCGTGCGCCTGCACCGGGCTCGCCTGCAATGGACAGAGAAATCCTGGTCACCTTCTACAATGCCCTGGACGGACCAAACTGGGAGGACAGCGGAAACTGGCTGACCGACGCTCCCTTGGGCGAATGGTATGGAGTCACAACCGACGACAACGGCCGCGTGATTTGGTTGTCAATCGAGGGGAACGGGTTGACCGGGAAGATTCCCCCGGAGCTGGGCAACCTGGCCAGCCTTCAGTACCTCCGCCTCCGTGGTGAGGGGCTTAGTGGGGGGATACCGCCTGAACTAGGCAACCTCAAGCAGCTGTATGAACTATACATCTATGGCACCCAGTTGGGCGGGCCGATACCACCAGAGTTGGGCAACATCAGATTATTATCGGAGTTACACCTTATTGATAACGAATTGAGCGGCGAAATACCGCCGTGGCTGGGCAACCTCTCGAACCTGATACGCTTGGACCTCCGCGGAAACCAGCTAAGCGGGGAGATACCGGCCGAGTGGGGAAACTTATATAGACTGGAATCGCTGGACCTCAGCGGGAACCAGTTGAGCGGGGCGATACCTTCCGGGTTGGGCAACATCGATACCCTGGAAAGGCTGACTCTACACGAAAACCAGCTAAGCGGGGAGATACCTTCCGAGTTGGGTAACCTCGATAACCTGAAAAGTCTGACTCTACACGAAAACCAGCTAAGCGGGGAGATACCTTCCGAGGTGTGGAATATGCTTGAGCGGGAAGTCGAGATTGAGATCCATGGCAATCAGTTCCCGTGTCTAACGGGTGGGTTGCGCCACCTATATATCGAACAACGGGCCAACTGTTGAGTCCCAGGTGTGCCACTTCTCTCGACTCTGCGGGGATTGCACGTGGTTTGCCCAGGGGAGATACCGGCGGAGCTGGGCAGCCTCTCCAACCTGAGAGACTTGGAGCTCGAATGGAACAGCGACTTGAGCGGGTGCGTGCCAAGCAGCCTGGAAGACCAGATGAGGAGCGCCGCTGATACTGACATTGGCATCCTGTCCTTCTGCTGAAGCCACGCGCCCTCAGCCGGGGACGGACGGCATATCGTCCATATCGCCTTGGAGGCGCTCCCAGCGCGTGTTGGCTATGGCGCATGGCGCTGCCGAGCAACGGGGTATCAGCCTCTCCCTTCGTCGGCCTCCCGGTCGACGGCGGTTTGACCGCTCCGGCCCATGCTGACGCCCTTGACCGCCAGACCTTCAGCCAACGTTGAAAGGTGGGGGCCAGGTCCAGAGTGAGTCTCCTCTTATTGGCTTCTATGCCTGCCGCTTCCCCAGATGGACCATCTGACGGAGAAGAGGGCGAACGAAGAAGAGGAATCAATGCCCCACCGGAAAATGGGCAAAAGAAAAGGGCCGCACACATGGACGTGCAGGGTGGGCCTAGCGCCCCGCGCCGACCGGCTCCGCCTTCCGCTCCCGATCCAGCTCAAGGGCGAGCGCCCACTTGAACAGGGACGCGGCTGTGGGCTTTGGCTTCCGGCCCCGGCCCTTGTGTTTCGCCGGCTCCTCGGCCATGAACTCGGCCCAGGAGAACGGCGTCCACTGCCTTCCCACACACCGGCGCTGCCATGTGACGGATGCACAGCGCGCCCCTCTTCTGCTACGCTCGACACATGGCCCTCTCAGACCGACAGATGCTCGACTCCCTCAGCCGGACGCCGTTCGTCGATTCGGCGGAACTGGCGGGCATCCTGGGTGAGGCCCACGCCACGGTCCACCGAGTCCTGACCGGCTTGTTGAAAGACGGCATCGCCAGGCGCGTGAGCCACGGCACCGCCCAACTGCCTTCCAGCCAGAGATACCACCTGACGGCCCAGGGCATTCGCGAGGCTGCCGCGATTCTCGGCTTTGCAACCCCCTCGGACTTCGTGCGAGCCCACCCTGTGTCCAGCGAGTGGCTGGCGCTGCTCATCCGCCGGATGGACGCGGTGGCCAGCATCTACCGTCTCGCCGCCTCGATGTCCCCAGGCATCGACGGGCTACGGTCGAACGTGGAGTTCTACCGCAGGGGGCGCTTCGACGCCAACATCACGCTCCACGACGGCCGCAGCTTCGGCGTGGTGCGCCAGGGTTTGACGCTACGGCGCCGGTCGCTCTACGACCGGCTGCGGGCCATAGCGGAGTACGACTACACCCGTCGTCCCGACACCGTTCTGGTCCTTGTGCCCAGCGTCTGGGAGGAGAGGCTGACGACGAGGTTCTGCGAGGACCGAAATCTCCGTGACTGCTACGTTACCGTAGAGTCCAGGGACGCCCTCGAAAGGCGAGACCTGCGCCTCTGGTGTTGCACCTCGTGGGTGATCGGCAGCAGGTTCTTCTCTCTGGAGGGCGTGGTCTCCCGCGCCAGCCCGGGCGGAAGGCTGCGCACTCAGTCGTCGGAGCGGAAGCGGGCATCGATGCCCCGTCCCGAGAGGATGGTGCAGTCTGCACCGACCTTCGGCATCAGTCCATCGGAGAAGCAGACGCTCAACCTTATCACTGACCACCCGATGATCCCCCGTGAGCACCTGGCTCGCTGGCTCGGCGTTTCAGAGGGACGCGTCAGCCAGATGATGCGCAGCCTTGTCGATACATGGGGCCTGATCGAGCGCCGGGGCAAACGGGGAGACACCCGCTACACCCTGTCCGCCGAGGGCATACGCTACGTCACCCACCGGGACCGTGCCCAGCTTCCAACCACGCAGGGCATATGGAGCACAGCCCTCGGCACCGACAAACTGGGCCGCAGGCGTCACGTGGGCCACCGCATCGAGACGTGGGCGAGGCAGACGAAGCACGCCGACGGCATCACGTGGTTCCTCTCGAAGCTGGAGGCCGAGGCCAGGGACGACCCTGACAGCGAACTGCTGTGGTCGGTTCCAACCGCGAGATCCGACCTGGCCTACAACTGGGGTCAGTCGGCCATCGCCCCAGACGCCGTGGGGAAGATGGTCGCGGAGGGCCTTGAGATACCGTTCTACCTGGAGTACGAGCTTCGCGCCCGTCACCCCGAAGGAGTCATTGCCCGCCTGAGTCCCTACACGCGCTACTACTGGTCCACCGAGGCGGGCGAAGACCAGCCCCCGTTCCCCACCACCCTCTTCGTCGTGGACATAGAGGATGTCGAGGCAACCTACGTGCGCACAGCGGCGAGGATGACCCGGATGTCCCTGCCCATCCTCGTGTCCTGCGTACCCGTTCTGTCCAACACAGGGATACTTGGCCGATCGTGGCGTCCACTGTGGGAGCCGGAGTCCCCCCGACTGGCGCTGTCCGGGCTGAGCGCCTACCAGTGGGACTCACTCTACCACCGGATGCCTCCTGTAGGGGGGGAATAGATAGGGTCGCTGCGTCCCTATCTGCCCGTTCTGCTGGCTGGGGGCTGCAAAGTTGCTTCGACGGGGTGCTTTTCGAGGTCCGCCGGTGCCGCAAACCGCCCTATCTGCCTCTGTTTTAGCTATGTAACGGGCCGAAAGACCCGTTGACCGGTCAGCGCTGGAAAATGCAAATGATTGGGAAGCTGTGCTAAACTACGATGCCTCTCCTACGACGACTTGTTTGCACTCTTGCAAACCGTTGACGTGTCAGCATGTAGCGAGCAAACAGCTACGGATGGGCCTGGCCGGGGGAGCCGGAGGGTTGATGCGGACAGGATTTGGCGTGTTGGCGACGATTGCGATTCAGTTTGGCCCATCGATTTTGGCGCGAAACGATGTCGGGGTGCGTGACATGATTTTGGGGCATGGGTAGGAGCGGACATCCTGGGCCAGTCAGCTAACGCTTTTTGCCACATTCGGAGTGTATTGACCGAAATCTGTTAGCAGTACCTGTAAAGGGCTGGTTCCACCGAAAAAGGGATAAAATTGCAAAAGCGGGCCACCCCCTGTAGAAAACGGAAATGACTCCTGGGAAGCCAAAGAGCAACGGCGGGCCAGCATCGCGGGCCGACGACAGTCAGCCCGACCTCAAGTGGGTTGTGGAGTGGCTCGTTGAGCGGGAGGGACAGCGCCGGACGGCGGCCCTTCTGGGAGTGAACCGGAAGACAGTGGCGCTGGCCCTGCGCCGGGAGCGACTGACGGGCAGGATGACCCTGGCCGTGCAGCGACTCATGGCCAACCTGGACGACCCCGGATGGGAGAGAACGACGCCACTGGACCGGTTGGAGGCGAGGATGAGGCTGGCGATTGAAGCCGTGGACGATCTGGCTAGGCTCGTGGAGCGTCTGACCCGGCGCGTGGAGGCCCTGGAGACGGCTCGGCAACCCGAAGACGACGTTGGAGACCAGGCGGCGAATGCGCCCGAGTCCGAGGGCCGGGTTCTGCGTCTGTTCAACTGGAGGCGGAGGCGCTAGCGACGTAGCGAGGAAAAGAGAGATGGATGAGCACGTCCGCTGGGTGACGAAAGCGGAGGGGCGCGAGAGATGGAAATATCCCTGTCCACCCTCGACCGGAGGATCAGGAGTGGAGAGGTCGAGGTGGTCAGGGAGGGGCGCCGGGTCTATGTGCGTATGCACGGGCTAGAGTACGTGGGCGACGACGAACTGCTGTGTCGGTCCCTAGGTCGGGAGGACAAGCTTCAGCGGGCGGTATGGGAGTTGGATAGGACAGTCACAGAGTTGGAGCGAAAGCGAGACGTGGCCAGGGAAGCGGCGTTAGCCAGCAGACAGGTGCATAAGGAGCTTGAGGAGGCGTACCGTAAGGAGACCGCCGAGCACGAGGAGACGAAGGAGCTGCTCAACATGATCCGCGTGATCGCCATCGTGCTGTTCGTGCTGCTGGTCGGCAGCGTTCTCGTGTGGTGGTTTGTGCTGAGATAGGGGCGCCGTCGCCAGCCCTTCGACGTTCCTGCCAGCCCGGACCTCCGGTTCTTCCAACGCCATCCGCGTCTCTTACGCGTCGATGTTCCATTGTCCCCAATCCGTAGCTGCCGATGCCCCATCGCGCAATCCAAAGCCCATGTTCCAATCACACCCGCGAACGCCACTGCCATTTTGTCCACTTTCGTAGCTGCGACTGTCCAGTAGGGGTGGAACGAGTACCGGAATCAAATTGCTCGCTCCGTTTTAGCAGGATGCCCCATTCACCCCGATTTCAGCTACGGAATCGCCCGAACTGCGACTTGGTGTCCCGTGCGATCTCCTGTACACGGGTATGACACCGCCAGCGACTCCTGGGATCTCGCGCCTTCTGAGGGGGGGTCTGTGCGCGTGAGTCCTACCTGGTCCGTTGCCGTTGCCCAGGCGCTTGCGCTGGAGTCACTAACTCACTACAATGTATCTGGACGTCTACCCTCCGGCTAGGGCAAGCTGAGACGAAGGAGGCACGACATGGCCGTAGACCAGAAGGACAAGTACCGAGAAATGGTGATCCGAGGCAAGTACCAGAGACTGTACACGTACCTGAGCAGTCTTCAGGTGCAGGAGTGGAGGACCTCCTTCAACGAGGTCGAGGCAGTCATCGGATTCGAGCTGCCTCCGTCCGCACGGCTGCACCGGCCCTGGTGGGGAAATCAGAGAGGCGGCAATGGCCACAGCCACGCCCTTGCCTGGAGCGTCGCCGGCTGGGAGACGGCGGAGGTCGATATGGATGGCGAGATGCTGCTGTTCCGGCGAACGCACCCCAAGCCCATACCCAGGCTTTCTCTCGACGAGGCGTGGCCCGTCCACCCCACCGCGGTGTGGCCGGAAGGTCTGAGCCTCAGACGTGAGGACCTCTACGAGGAGAGGGTTTAGTCCCGCCATGTTCATAGACACCAACGTGCTGGTGAAGTCCCGTGTCCCCAGCGCGCCTGACCACGACGCGGCTCGGGCGAGCCTAGAGCGTGCTTTTCGAGACCCTGAACCGCTAAGGATCAGCCGTCAGGTGATACGAGAGTACCTGGCCGTCGTCACTCGACCGCAGACCTGGCCAGTGGCCATCACCCGTGAGGATGCCCTGGATGACGTGAGCAGGCTGATAGGCAGCTTCGAGATACTCGAGGACGGTCCCGTGGTGACCGAATCGCTCGTGGGGCTGTGTCGAGAGATTCCCGCGGGGGGACGGCAGATTCACGACGCCAACATCGTCGCAACCATGCTGGCGCATGGGGAGCGCAGGCTATTGACGTTCAACGCCGCAGACTTCCGCCGTTACGGTGACCGCATAGAGCTGGTGGACGGGTAGCAGGTTGGATCGGCTATTTGAACATGTAGGAGGAATTCTATGATGAAGACCAACAATCTAACGGCATCGCTTATTGGTTCGGTAGTCGTTGCCGTTTTCATGGCTGCCGCCTGTGGGGGAAGCGACTCAATAGCTCCTTCAAAGTCCGATCCCCCAGCGTTTACAAAGGCTTTTGTGCAGCAGGCCATTGACCGCTACGACGAAGAGGGTAGAGACGCTACCATTGCTTACTACAACACCAAGGAGAGTGTGGACGGCGAGTGGTACATCTTCATCACCGACGAGAGCGATGTCACCATCGCCCACGCCACCGCCTCCGACAACATAGGTCATAGCATTCGTGGCCCTCTCGGGGTGGATTCTACTGGCTACGCCTTCGGTGCCGTCATGGCGGACGCCACGGAAGAAGGCATGTGGGTGAGCTATGTCTACTTGAATCCGGTCACGGGTGAAGAAGGGACAAAGCACTCTTGGGTAGTGGAGCGTGACGGGCTTGTCTTCGGATCGGGTTGGTATGAGCCTACCAACTGATACAGTTGCTCTGAGTCAGTAGGGGATGATAGTGGAGGATAGGCCAATGGTGACCGATACGTTGATGAGGTTCTGCAGGAATGTCGCCGCGGGAGGACGACAGATCCACGACACCAACGATGGTAGACGGTAGCTAATGTTCGGCGTGAAACGCCCTGGAACAGGCGGAACCAAGAAGGAGGACGACAGCATGAAACGACAATATCAACCATGCACCCCGGCGGCGCTCTACGCCAGGGTGTCCAGCAACCGCCAGGACGTTGACCTGTCCGTGTCGGCCCAGCTCAGGGCGCTCAAGGACTACGCCAAAGCCAACGGATACTCCGTGGCCCGCGAATACGTGGACGAGGCCGAGAGCGGCCGCGTGGCGGATAGGCCCCAGTTCAGGGATATGATCGAGGAGGGCAGCCAGCCCAAGGCTCCCTTTGAGGTCATCCTCGTCTGGAAATTCAGCCGCTTTACCAGAAAGCGTGAACACGCCGTGGCATTCAAGTCCATGCTACGGCGCAAGGGTGTGAGGGTTGTCTCCATCACTGAGCACGCCGACGACTCACCCACAGGGAAGCTCATGGAGGCCATCATCGAGTCGGTGGACGAGTTTTACTCAGAGAATCTCGCGCAGGAAGTCGTTCGGGGGATGCGGGAGGCCGCATCACGGGGCTTCTTCCTCGGCTCCAAGGCTCCCTTCGGCTACAAGAGGGTCAAAATCAGCGACGGGGCGAAGGAGCGTCCCACTTTGAAGGTTGACCCTGCCACTGCTCCGATAGTGAAGGAGATATTCGAGAGCTCCCTCAGAGGCAACGGCCTCAAGGAGATATGCAGGGAGCTGAACGACCGGGGGATCACCAACCGTGGTAAACGCTGGTACAAGGGAACGCTCCACTACATGCTGAGAAACGAGGCATATACCGGCACTGCCGTCTGGGGCAAAACGTCGAAGGGCGACAAGGATCCAGAGCCGGTACGGGTTGAGGGAGCGTGGCCCGCCCTGGTGTCTAGGGAGCTGTTCGACGCCGTGCAGCAGGCCATGCGGGACCGGGCACCGAAGGTGCGAAGACCCGCGAGAGTGGGGAGCAGGTTCCTGCTGAGCGGTTTGCTGAAGTGTGGAGTGTGCGGCAGGCCCTACTCCGGCCAGGGGGCCAAGAGCGGGCAGTTCGCCTACTACATCTGCGGCACACTGTTCAGGGAAGGCGCGGGGACATGCAGCGCACGCTACCTGAACGCTCCCAGGGTGGAGGAGTTCGTCGTCGAGAAGATCAGGGAGCGGATTCTGACCGAGGAGACCATCGTTGAGTTGGTGACGTTGGTGGCCGAGGAGATCGACGCTATGGCCGGTGAGTTGGCCGGCAGGCTGGAGGTCATCGACGCCGAGCTAGGGGACGTGAGAAAGCGGCTTGAGAGGCTCTACGAGGCCCTTGAGACGAGCGAGCTGACGTTGGAGGTCCTGTCGCCTCGCATCTTCTCTCTGAGGCACCGAGAGGAGCAGCTTGAGGCTGCGAGAGACGACGCCGCCACTCAGTTGGAGCAGCGGAGGGTGGAACTTCCCACCACCGAGGAGATCAAGGGGTACGTGGCGGACTTCCGGGAGTTCTTGCAAGAAGGGACGTTCCCTGAGCGCAAGGCGCTCATCCGCAACTTCGTGGAGGGCATCGAGGTGGTTGGAGACGAGGCCACACTGACGTACACGGTCCCCATGCCGAGCGACGGTGTGATGTCGGAATCGGCCTCGGTTCTTGATTTCGTCAAGTCAGGCCCACCAACGTGTACTGAACTGCGAACTGGGCCGTGGAGAGCCACCTCTGCGGCGTCTCCTCCTCCTATCGGACTGTCTTCCGGCATGGGGATGGTGAAGCGGATGAACGCACGGGGCTCGGTGATCTCGCTGGTCAGCAGGAAACGACTGGTGACTGTGCGAGCAGTCGATGAACTGAATCCGATTGGGTCGAGTCGGGCGCAGCAAGCCGTGGCGAAAGATGAAGGCGCGTGAAGAGTAGAACACAGTGGCGGCCGGCTATGGATCGCGGGAAGTGGTCGCAACAAGACGTCCGGCACAAGGGATGGCGATTCTGCGACTTCACGAACCTTGAGGATCTCGTCGGGACATGCGAGATGTGTGAAACCCAATCGATCCGGTACGTCCACTACATGAGGCACCCGGATTACGGCGCTGTGCTCGGGGTAGGAAGGGTGTGCGCCGGACACATGGAAGAGGACTATAAAGCGGCGCAAGAACGCGAGAGACAGGCCAAGTCCATAGCCAACCGTCGAACGAGGTGGATGAAAGCCCAATGGAAGAAGTCTCAGCAGGGCAATTCCTATATCAACCGCAACGGCTTCAATGTTGTCCTGTATCGAAGTTCCGGCCGTTGGGCGTACAGGATAAAGGAGCGTCAGGCGGAGCGGTCGTGGAGTAAGTCTGGATTTGCCACATTCTACTGAACGGAAAGGCTAGACTCCCGCATGGTCGAACCATCCGAAATATTAGCCGACCGTCTTCTGCATCTTTTGGGGTTGATTCAGCCCTCAGATTGTTTGGAGTTCTTTAGGGACTGGCGTTCCAAGGGAATTGTGAAGACGAAATGCGAATGAGCGGACCAGACATCGCAACGCAGATAGTTGGCCTTACGAAAAGTCTACGCGCGTTCAAGCACGGGAATTCCGTATGGATACTGCTAGCGGCGGTGCTATTGTCGATGGCAGCCGTCGCAGTGTTATTGATAGCCGTGCCGCAGGTGGGTAAGGCCCAGGGCACTGTGCCCTCCAAGCCCGGCGATCTTACAGTCACCGTCAAGAGCACACAGGTCACGCTGGGGTGGAATGACCCATCCGACACCAGCATCACCGGGTACGAATATCTGCAGGCGCAGATCGCCAAGCTGACCGCCTCCGACGGGGTGGCTGGCGACCTATTCGGGCATTCAGTGGCGGTGGACGGAGACACCTCGGTGGTGGGCGCCTACGAAGACGAAAGCGAGAAGGGCGCGGCGTACGTGTTGGCCAAGGATTCGTCGGGAGCGTGGAGCCAGGTCGCCAAGTTGACCGCCTCCGACGGGGACGCTAGCTCCGACGGGGAGGCTGGTGACATCTTTGGTACGAAGACGAAAGCGAGAAGGGCGCGGCGTGGTCGGTAGCCGTGGACGGGGACACGGTGGTGGTGGGTGCCCGCTATGACGATTCGGCCTACGTGTTCACCAAGCCCGGTACGGGATGGGCCACAGCCACGGAGACGGCCAAGTTGACGGCCTCCGACGGGGTGGTAGGCGACTGGTTCGGACAATCGGTGGCAGTGGACGGGGACACGGTGGTGGTGGGCGCCAGCGAGGACGATGGATCCGGGTCGGCCTACGTGTTCACCAAGGCCGCTGACTCGGTATGGACCGATGCCACGCAGACGGCCAAGCTGACGGCCTCCGACGGGGACGATTTCGACGAGTTTGGGAAATCTGTGGCGGTGGACGGGGACACGGTGGTGGCGGGCGCCCCCAACAACGATGGTTACGGCTCCGCCTACGTGTTCATCAAGCCCGCAGCGGGATGGGGCGATGCCACCCAGACGGCCAAGCTGACCCCCGGGGCCACCGACGACGGAGCCGCCGGCCTAGCCGGCACTTTTGGCGCTGCGGTGGCGGTGGACGGGGACACGGTGGTGGTCGGGGCCTCCGCCTACTCTGGCAGTCAGGGCCGCGCCTACGTGTTCACCAAGCCCAGTGGTGGATGGGAAGATGCCGAGAGGACGGCCGAGTTGGCGACCTCCGATGCTGAAAAAAACCAGTTTGGGTGGTCGGTGGCAGTGGACGGCAACACTGTAGTGGTTGGCGCTCACACGGATTATGCCAGTGACTCTGTTAACGATTCCGGGTCGGTCTACGTGTTTACCAAGGCCACTGACTCGGTATGGGCCGATGCAACGGAAACGGTCAAGCTTACCGCCACCGACGGCGCCAGCGGCGACCAGTTTGGGTGGTCGATCGCGGCGGGTGGGGGCACGGTGGTGGTGGGCGCCCACTGGGACGATGACAAGGGCGCGGATTCCGGCTCGGCTTACGTATATGGCGTCTCGGGCTGGACCGCCATACCCGACAGCGAGGCCGGCGCAACCAACGCAACCTCCTACACGGTAAACGACCTCACCAATGAAGAAGAGTACGGCTTCTGGATTCGGGCGAGGAACACCGTGGGCACCAGCGAGGCCAGCGATCCCGTGACCGCGACGCCCGTCAACACCGCCCCAACGGCGGTGGACGACCCAGTCACCATGTATGAAGACAAGGTAGTGACTATCGTTGTGACAGCCAACGACTCCGACATCGACCCCGTAGACACCCTCTCGGTGACGGCGTTGACCACGCCCAGCAAGGGCACGGCGGTTCTGGCGTCGGGAAGCGCAACCACCGTCACCTATACCCCCACCGACAACCTCAACGGCCCCGACAGCTTCGACTACACCCTGTCCGACGGGACTGCCACCGCTACCGGCACGGTGAGCATTACCATCACGGCCGTGAACGACCCGCCCACGGCGATGGACATCACCCCCACCACTAACGAAGACACGGCGGTGGACATCACCGTGGTGAACAACAACACCGACCCCGACTCCGGAGACACTGTCACAATATCCTCGTTCACCTCGCCCAGCAACGGCACGACGGCGTCGCCCTCGTCAACCACGTTCACCTACACCCCCGACACCAACTACAACGGCAGCGACAGCTTCGTCTACACCCTGTCCGACGGGACTGCCACCGCTACCGGCACGGTGACCATCACCGTCACAGCGGTCAACGATGCGCCCACTGCGGTAAACGACACCGCCACCACCGGCACGGACACGGCGGTGGATATCAAGGTGGTGGCCAACGACACCGACGTTGAGGGAGACACGCTTTCGGTGACCGCGGTGACCCCGCCCGGCAACGGCATGGCAGGTAAAGCGTCGGACACCACCGTCACGTACACACCCAACGCCGGCTTCAGCGGCACCGACAGTTTCGACTACACCCTGTCCGACGGCACCGATACAGCTACTGGCACGGTGACCATCACCGTCACGGCCGGGACAGATCCGCCCGCCAAGCCGACTGGGCTTACTGCCAGCGCCGGGCTTTCGCAGGTCACGCTGAACTGGACCGACCCATTCAACAGCAGCATCACCAAGTACGAATACTCCAAGTCGGACTCGGTCTCGGAGTCGAACTTGGACTGGACCGACATACCCAACAGCGCTGCCGGTAAGACGAACGCAAGCTCCTTCCCGGTAACCACCGACCTCACCAACGGCACAAAATACTACTTCCGGATACGGGCGACGAACAGTGCGGGCACCAGTGCAGCCAGCGATGCCGTGGACGCCGTGCCTGGGAACGCGGCCCCAACTTTCGCCGACGGCACCGCTACCAGCCGGTCGGCGGAGGAAAACTCGGCAGAGGACGCCAAGGTAGGGGAGCCAGTTGCGGCCACCGACCCCGAGGGCGATCCTCTGACCTACTCGTTGTCCAGCTCCGGGACCGACGACGCAGATTCGTTCAGCATCGACGCCAACGGGCAAATTACGGTTGCATCGGGCGCAAACCTCGATTACGAGGCCAAATCCAGCTACAGCATCGCAGTGTCGGTTCACGACGGAAAGGACGCCGATGGCGCCGACGGCACCACCACCATCGACGACACCATCGTGGTGACCATCGAGTTGAGCGACGTGGCTGAGGTGCCCGCCAAGCCGGGTGGGTTTACTGCCAACGCCGGCAACGCCCAGGTTACGCTGCGATGGGGCAACCCGTCCGACAGCTCCATCACCGGGCGCCAATATCTCAGTGAGCAGCAGGTCACCAAGCTGACCGCCGGCGACGGGGCGGCTAGCGATTACTTTGGGTATTCGGTGGCGGTGAACGGAGACACCGCGGTGGTGGGCGCCTACGGAGACGATAGTAGCAAGGGCGTGGCGTATGTGTTGCTCCGGCAGTCGGGAGCCTGGAGCCAGGTCGCCAAGCTGACGGCCTCCGCTGGGGAGGGCGGCAATCAGTTAGGGCGGTCGGTAGCGGTGGACGGGGATACGGTGGTAGTGGGGGCTGTATTGGCGGATGGCCGGGTCTCCTGTTCCGGGTCGGCCTACGTGTTCACCAAACCCAACACCGGATGGGCCGATGCCACGGAAACGGCCAAGCTGACCGCCTCCGACGGGGCCAATCTGGACTTATTTGGATATTCGGTAGCGGTGGACGGAGACACAGTGGTGGTGGGCGCCTACTGGGACGATGACAAGGGCGACTATTCCGGTGCGGTCTACGTGTTCACCAAGGCCACTGACTCGGTATGGGCCGATGCAACGGAAACGGTCAAGCTGACCGCATCCGACGGGGCGGCTGACGACTACTTTGGGTATTCGGTGGCGCTGGACGAGGACACAATGGCAGTGGGCGCTTACCAGGTCAATCACGTTAACGGTGACGGCAACACGGTCTCGAATTCCGGCGCGGCCTACGTGTTCACCAGGCAGGCGGGCGTGTGGAGCCAGGTCGCCAAGCTAACCGTCTCCGATAGGGCCGCTGACGACTACTTTGGGAGGTCAGTGGCAGTGGATGGGGACATGGTGGTTGTGGGCGCCGACCAGGTCAATCACGTTGACGGTAACGGTAACACGGTCTCGTATTCTGGCGCCGCCTACGTGTTCACCAAGCCCAGCGGAGTGTGGGACAACGCCACGGAGACGGCCAAGCTGACCGCCTCCGACGCGGCGGCTGAAGACAAGTTTGGGATTTCGGTAGCGGTGGATGGAGATACCGTGGTGGTGGGAGCCTACCAGGACGATGACAAAGGCGAAAATCCCGGCTCGGCCTATGTGTTCACCAAACCCGGTACGGGATGGGCCACAGCCACGGAAACGGCCAAGCTGACCGCTTCCGATGGGGCAGCAGACGACGAATTTGGGACATCAGTAGGAATCGACGGGGACACGGTGGTGGTGGGCGCCCACTTTGACGATGACAAGGGCGCGGATTCCGGCTCGGCTTACGTATATGGCGTCTCGGGCTGGACCGCCATACCCGACAGTGAGGCCGGCGCAACCAACGCAACCTCCTACACGGTAAACGACCTCACCAATGAAGAAGAGTACGGCTTCTGGATTCGGGCGAGGAACACCGTGGGCGCCAGCGAGGCCAGCGATCCCGTGACCGCGACGCCCGTCAACACCGCCCCAACGGCGGTGGACGACGCCACCACGACTGACGAAGACAGGGCCATCGTCATTAGGGTGTTGGACAATGACACGGACGTGGACGGTGACAGCCTCAGCGTAATCGCAGTGGGCACACCGAGCAACGGCGCCGCCGCGATCACAGGCAACGCGACCACCGTCACCTACACCCCCAACTCCAGCTTCCACGGGTCCGACTCCTTCACCTATACAGTGAGCGACGGGAACGGGGGTACGGACACCGGTACGGTCACCGTCACCGTCACTGCGGTGGACGACGAACCTGCCAACCGCTCGCCTAGGTTCAACGAGGGCCTCAACACCACCCGCACCGTCCCGGAGAACGCAGAAGTGGGCATGGCTGTGGGGGACCCAGTGAACGCCAGGGACTCGGATAATGACCGGCTGGAGTACTGGCTGTGGGGAATGGATCGAGCCTCGTTCGACGTGGACCCTAGCACAGGGCAGCTCACCACCAAGACAGCGTTGGACTACGAGGTCAAGAACGAATACTCGGTGCGGGTGAGCGCCCGGGACCGCCGGGGGGGTGTCGATGGGATCATAGTTACCATCAGCGTTGAGAACGTTGATGAGCCACCGGCACGTCCAGCAGCACCCGACCTCAAGGCCACCAGCCACTCTACCCTGGCAGTAAACTGGACGGCGCCCGATAACCAGGGACCGGAGATCACGGATTACGACTTGCAATACCGTGAAGCTGACGGGGAGTTCAAAGACGTCGGGTACGGCGGCACCGGCATATCCATGACCCTGAGCGATCTTAAGCCTGAGACCGGCTACGAGGTGCAGGTGCGGGCTATCAACGCCGAGGGAGTCAGCCCTTGGTCGGAATCAGGCAGAGGCGAGACTGAAGAAGCGCCGCCCCCACCTACTCCTACGCCTGCACCCACGGCGGAGCCAGTGCCGTCCGAGGCGGACGGCGGGGACGAAGGATTCCCCTGGTGGGCTATTGTCGTGGTAGTGATTGGGGTAGTCGCTGGAGTCGTTCTCATAATTGTGGTGCGACGTAGCCGGAGATAGGAGAGGAAGCTACTGTCGCATCCGTCTTGAATGACATCTCCAGCTTCGCCACCGCCGTCATTCCTCTGGACCAGGCAGGAGAACTCTTCGACTCTGGCAGGTGGCCCGCCGCCGCTGGGATGTTCGGCGAGGCGCTACGGGCTGACCCTTTGATCCCGCTGAGCGTGCTTCTGGCAGCGCTCACTCAATCCTTCGCCTCTAGTATCTCCTTCTCCTTGGGATACTATGTCGTCGAGAGGATAGTCACGCCCTTGGACGGATGGGATAGGGTTTCTGATCGGAGACTCGAACCATTCAAACCAAGCCGTTTAGCGCTAGCTCGTTGGTCTGCACGCCGAAGCAGCTAGGAAATACGACCGTTCCCGATCTGCACGTCCAATCCCACTGCCCACGAGTACCGAAGTTTTTGTCGTCGATTGGGAAATGGGGATGGTGTAGTAGACCGTTGCTTTTCCTGGCTTGACCTTGATCTCCTTGACGAAGGACTTGATGAAGGCCCTCGATTCGGTGATTTCGCTGGTCATCAGGAAGTCGCTCATGTCCTCGGCGAAGGCGGCGATGGTGTCCACGTTGTCCAGCACGGCCCGGCGCTCTGAGAGCAATGCCCTGGCCTCCTCTGCGGCGATCTCCAGCTTCTCCTGACGCTCCCTGTGCTCTCTGATGCGGGAGGTGGCGTCGGATATGTCGAGTTCCGAGTTCTCGATGACGTGCCACACCCGGTCCAAGCGCCGCCGCACCTCGATAAGCTCCGCTTCGATGTTTTCCAGCCTCTCCCGCTGCTCAGCAGCCACCCCGTCCATCTCCTCGTCCATCAGTCTAACCAGGTCCCGGATGTTGCTTTCAGTGAGGATGTTTGCGCGAATCTGCTCGATCATCAGCTTCTCAAAGCGCTTGGAGTTGAGGCGAGGCGTCTTGCAAGTTCCCTTGCCCTTTTTCAGCAGTGAGTGGCAGACGTAGTAGCTGTACTTGCCGCTTTTGGCCTCAGCCGCAGTGAGCGCCTTTCCGCACTTCTCACATTTCACCAAGCCGCTGAGGAGGTAGGGGCTGGATGCCCGCCGGGGGTTGACCCTGGCAGGGGCCTTGGAGCGAAGGGAGCGGGTGATGCGTCGGAACTCCTGCTTGGTGACTATTGCGGGGAATGCCTTCTCCACCCGCACCGGTGGCGCACCGTCCTTGGCATCGACACCCCAAACCAGCTTCCGCGGTTTCTAATAGACACAAAAAACTGCGGTACTCGTGGGGGGTGGGCCTGGAGGCTGCTGAAGGTGACAGCGCCGAGACTTCTCGCTAGCGACGTCCCGACCACCGCCCCCAGGGCGACCTTATCCCTGGATGTGAACGTCGCCCGCGCCGGGGACGACTATGACTCAGGCGATGTGCAGTAGTCAAGCCCCAAGAGGTTCAGGTCGTTGGTCTCGACATCCCGCAATCCCGACGGGATGCAGCCTGAGAACGAGTTGCCAGACAGGTGCAGAGCCGTCAGATTGAGGTCTTCAAGCTCCTGTGGTATCCCGCCGCTCAGACTGTTGTCGCGCAGCCACAGATCGGTCAGGCTGTCCATGTCGCCCAATTCCACAGGTATGCTGCCAGTCAGGTCATTGTTCCTCGTTCCCCGCCGTGATCGAGTACGTCACCGTGGCGTCGTTCACGTCGAAGGCCGACACAGTGCCCACCGCGTCTCCCACCGGAGCGAGGGCGCTGATCTCGAACGAGTACGAGTCCGCCCTGAACCTCGGAGGCAGAGGGCTGCACGCTGCCGTCGTAGCCGTCTCCGTGGGGGACCACAGGCCCGCCCTCGCGTTGTAAGTTGTCCTGATGTATTGTTCCCAGTTGGCGAGCCTCTTACTTTCCCGGTATCGCTCTCAACGAACGGGTGGCCCGTGACAGACGTTGAACTGTCAGCCAGAGTCATTGAAGGAGATACTGACGTCTCGGTGGGACAACACGCATTTGCCGTTGTTGGTGATTCACCAACAACTACCTCGATGACCGTCACGCTAAACTCAAATGGAGAATCTACCATAGCGTTGATAGCTCGCGGAAGCAATGGGATGGGGCGCGGGCTGCTAACAATTAGGAACGAATGACTACCATACCCATTTCTCAATCGACGACAAAAACTGAGGTACTCTTGGGCGGTGGACTTGGATGCCGCTGGGAGTGGTGGAACTGAAGTTGGCGGCTAATCCCCTGAATAGGCAGAGTCGCTTCTCTAAGGCTTAGCTTCAGACTCCGGTCGTTGCGGATACCTCTGCGCCACCCTACTCGTCTTTGTAGGTATCGCCGTCCGCGTATGCGCTCACGCGGAACTCATAAGACATGTTGCACACCAGTTCGTCTACGGCGTGGGTAGCGCTGGTAATCGTGTCCGCTCGGTGTCGCCGCCCACCCGGTATCCGGTGTTGAGGACAACGACACAGAAGATTGCGGTGCTCGTGGACGGTGAACTTGAATACCGTTGTCGATGTCATGGTCCAACCAGAGCGACTCCAACTCCCTCGTTTATGGCCATCCCCAACACTGGACCGCGCCATCGTCCCGCAAAACGCACCCGTGAGAGCGGCTGCTGCTGACGGACGTGAACTTATAATCCTCTCCGGGCGAGGCTTGATGACCATCCAGCTTGCTGCCCCAGCACAGCCTTCCTCCCGCATTGCGCACGTATGGCACTCTCCATTGCTCATGGGTGAGAGGCAATAGAAACAGAAAATGCGGTACTCGTGGGCGTTGAGCGTAGCTAGCGATGGATAGCGCTAGAGCCTTGGGCAAGTGAAGGTCACGGCCAGCGATACAACCGCTGTGAGGGCAATACCGTCGGTCTTAGTGCTCGCTACGCTCCATGCCTCTGTAACACCCGATTCCAGTCGAGCCCCTAGAACATCTCATTCTTCACGATGTCCGGTAATCCACCTCAACGTCGGACCGCATGATGGTTCGAGCCTTCCTTGGCGGACCGGACTGGACGAAATCAAGAACCGAGGCCGATTCCGTGGTCACTCCATCGCTGGGCATGGGGATGGTGTACGTCAGTGAGGCCTCGTCTCCCACCACCTCGATGCTCTCTACGAAGTTGCGGATGAGGGCCTTGCGCTCGGGGAACGTCCCCTCTTGCAGGAACTCCCGGAAGTCCGCCACGTACCCCTTGATCTCCTCGGTGGTGGGAAGTTCCACCCTCCGCTGCTCAAGCTGAGTGGCGGCGTCCTCTCTCGCAGCCTCTAGCTGCTCCTCGCGGTGCCTCAGCGAGAAGATGCGGGGCGACAGGACCTCCAGGGTCAGCTCGCTGGTTTCAAGGGCCTCGTAGAGCCGCTCAAGACGCTTCCTCACGTCCCCTAGCTCGGCCTCGATGACCTCCAGCCTGCCGGACAGTTCACCGGCCATTGCGTCGATATCTTCCGCCACCAGCGTCACCAGTTCCACGATGGTCTCCTCGGTCAGAATCCGCTCCCTGATCTTCTGGACGACGAACTCCTCCACCCTGGAAGCGTTCAGGTAGCGGGCGCTGCATGTCCCTGCGCCTTCCCTGAACAGGGTGCCGCAGATGTAGTAGCCGTACTGCCCACTCTTGGCCCCCTGGCCGGAGTAGGGCCTGCCGCACACGCCGCACTTGAGCAGTCCGCTCAGCAGGAACTTGCTTCCCACCCGTGCGGGTCTCTGCACCTTGGGGGCACGGTCCCGCATGGCCTGCTGCACGGCAACGAACAGCTCTCTGGATACCAGGGCGGGCCACGCTCCCTCAACACGCACCGGGTCCTGGGCCTTCTCTCCCTTGCTGATTCTGCCCCAGACGGCGGTTCCGGTGTAGGCTTCGTTGGTCAGCAGGTAGTGGAGTCCTCCCTTGTACCAGCGCTTTCCCCTGTTGGTGATGCCCCTATCGTTTAGCTCTTTGCATATCTCTTTGAGGCCGTTGCCCCTTAGCGAACTCTCGAAGATCTCCTTCACTATGGGAGCGGTGGCTGGGTCAACCTCCAGGGTGGGACGCTCCTTGGCTCCGTCGTTTGCCTTGACGCGCTTGTAGCCGAAGGGGGCCTTGGAGCCGAGGAAGAAGCCTCTCGAAGCGGCTTCCCTCATTCCCCGGACAACGTCCTGCGCCAAATTCTCGCTGTAGAATTCGTCCACGCTCTCGATGATGGCCTCCATGAGCTTGCCGGTCGGGGAGTCGTCGGCGTGTTCGGTGATGGAGACCACTCTGACACCCTTTCTGCGAAGCATGGATTTGAAGGCGACGGCGTGCTCTCGCTTGCGGGTGAACCGCGAAAACTTCCAGACCAAGATGACCTGGAACGGAGCGTTGGGCTTGCTGCCCTCCTCGATCATCTCCCTGAACTGGGGCCGGTCGGCGACGCGTCCGCTCTCGGCCTCGTCCACGTACTCGCGGGCTACGG
This sequence comes from Dehalococcoidia bacterium, assembly GCA_965249025.1. Classification (GTDB taxonomy): domain Bacteria; phylum Chloroflexota; class Dehalococcoidia; order Lucifugimonadales; family CAYTFF01. The sequence continues at coordinate 1,958,449 of OZ252215.1, forward strand.
AGTAGCCGTTGGCCTTGGCGTAGTCCTTGAGCGCCCTGAGCTGGGCGGACACGGACAGGTCCACGTCCTGGCGGTTGCTGGATACCCTGGCGTACAGGGCCGCCGGGGTGAGCGGCTGTAGGTGCTTCTTCATGCTGTCCTCCATTGTGTAATTACGGAGTCTTACTCAGTATCATGACTCACCCAAGGGGCCGTTGTCAAGGAACCGGCTGTCAGCGCGTGCTGGAAGTCTGCCTCTGTATGAAACACCTTCCGTCTGTCCGCCAAGCTCGCCATGAGGCCGTCAATGTCGAGCATGTCAACTCGCCCCCCGACGCTGGTCGAACCACTCTTGCAGCTCTGCCCATTGGCACTTCCCTTGTTCGTGCTGCTCTTCCCGTTCTCGTTGTTGTTGCTCTCGACGCTCCTGGTCTATCCGTTGCTGCTGTTCCGCTTGCTCTAGCTGGTCTCGCCTTTGTTGTTCCCGGTTAACGAAGTAGCAGCCGTTCTCTTCGCATCTTTGGGGATAGGAGCATTCTCTGTCCGGGTTGTTCGGGCACATGACTCTTTCCGCCTCTTCCAGGCATGCGGGGCATTGGTTGCCGCCCCTATAGTCCATGTACTCCCCATGAGTCATACAGTAGCGGGTGGCACACTGGTCGCAGGGTCCGTATTCCTGCCGCTCCACCTTTTGTAGATTGAACCGGTCGTGAAACGGGTCCATGTACAGGAACCAGTTTCCTTGGATTTGATCGCACCCTGTGCAGACGTTGGCCAGATACTTTCCTCCAACGGTGGAACTGAATCTTCGCTCAAGGGTCACACCGTTCTTTCGAGCGAATTCGATCTCGTCCGTGGTGAAATAGTCTTGCTCAAGGCTCTCACCGTCTTTGTCTCCCGTAGCGACGTTCACGTTCTGGCCGCATTTCCAGCAGTCCTTTGTACTGACCGTTACTGTTCTCAGCGGTAGCGGTGTGCCACACTTCCTGCACTTGGGTCTGCGGCAAAGGAGGTTGTGGGCATCTAGAACGATCCGTGCAGCGGTGAGTTCCTGTAGTCTCGCCTTGGCTACCAGGGACGCGTCCAAGGCTTTGTTCCTTCTTCTTCCTGTGAACTCCCTTTCGGTCCTTAGATGGATTTCCACTACCTCAGTGCCGTCTTGCAGGGCCTGCTCATGTACGGTCCCCTCGGGAGCATGACTGTCCACGACTTCTATGAACCTGACAGGCTCGCCATTCTCATCGAGCAGGCTGATGTCGGGGCGCACCGTTCCCACGAGCTTCTCTCGACTGACGTTGGAAGCTCCCGCTACGAGGTTTATCGTGAGCTTTTCGCTGCACTGGTTACATGCTGCTGTGGCTTCTAGATTGCCTCCCAGATTCTTTGTCACGAGTTGCTCGAGGATTGCTACAGCTTCGTCATGTGGGGTGCGATTTGATGACCTTCGCGACATCAAAAACCTCCTTGCCAAATTCATCACCGAACGAAGCAGGCCACATACAGTCTGGTGTCATCCTTCTCCCAGGAACGACAGGAAGCGGGGAGCGTTGAGGATTCTTGCGCCCTGATGCCCCTCAAGAGGCAACAGATGCCGCCGATCGCCGGTCACCAGGTAGTCGGCGGAAGCCTCAACAGCGCACTCCAGGATGCGGTTGTCGGCGTGGCCGCCCTCAATCACCTCCGGAAGCCGGCGGGGTTCGACGATGGTGGCCGCATCCCCCAGCGCCCTGAGAGCCTGGGACGAGCGTTCCTCGGTCCAATCGAACTTGCGTCCAAGTACCCCGGCAACCTCCTCCAAGATGAAGGGGGACAGGCACAACTCGAACCGTCCCCTGAGAGCCAGTTCGAGAATGAGGCGCTCGTTGCCTGGGAAGTTCAGACCGGAGACTATGACGTTGGTGTCTAGGACGACTCTCATGTACGGGAGGAACTGACCTTGGCCCGGTACTCTTCCACCAGACCAGCCACGTCCTCGGGGCCGATGCCTTTCTCCCTGGCCCGCTCCTCTCCGTACTGGAGCAGCTGTCTCCACTCGCACTCCTCGATGTAGCGGAGCACCGCCTCTCGAAGAAACTCGCTCCTGGACCGTCCCTGCTGCTTCATCACCTCGTCCACCCGGTTAGCCATCTCTGGTGGCAAGGAGAAGGTGATGGTCTTGGTCGTTCGCGGCATATTCACCTCTTGTTATCGAGTCTTACCAAGATAGTGCGACATGGGCTGGGCTCCTGTCAACCGTACTCTAAACGCTCGCTGACAGCCTCCCTCACGGGGCGCGAGATTTGAGGGAACACTGGCGGTGTCTTACCCGTGTACAGGAGATCGCTCGGGACGGCAAGTTGAAGGTTGGTCGATTCCATAGCTGAAATCGGGGTGAATGGCGCTGTCTGCTACATCGGAGCGAGCAATTTGATTCCGGTGCTCGTTCCACCCCTATAGGACAGTCGCAGCTTTGGAAGTTGCAGAAGTGCAATCGGAGAAATCCGGCATAGGCGGACAGAGCCAGCTTTGGAAATTGCACTTTGTCAAGCGGGGTCAGGCCTCCTACGTGAACACAAACCACCACACGAGTACGCTGGCGACCAGCAGCATGAACAGCACGATGGCGGTCACGCGGACTGCGATGACCACTTCCTTCGTCTCCTTGTGCTCGGCGATCTCTTTGCGGTACGCCTCCTCAAGCTCCTCGTAAGGCCGTATGCTGGCGGATGCGGACTCCCTGGCCTCGTTCCGCTCCCGCTCTAACTCAGATGCTCTAAGCTTCAACTCGGATGCGCTTCGTTCCAACTCCCGCACGGTCCGCTCAAGCTCATCCTCCCTGGCGACGGCCCGGCGCAGCAGATCCTCGTCGCTCAGATACTCCGACCCCTGCATCCGCACGTAGATTCGGCGGCCTTCCCTGACAATCTCGACGTCTCCCTTCCTGATCTTCCGGTCCAGGGTCGAGAGGGATATCTCCAACTCCTCCGCTGCCTCTGCTTTCGTCACCCAGCGGACAGGCTCATCGATCGCTTTTTCTTCGCTATCGGCTGACACGTCAGCCCTCGTCATGGGTTGCAAAAGTACAATTCTTCGGCCCCTGTATTTTAGCGCAGCATCCCAATTCGCTCCATGACACGTCAGGCGACACGTCAACCCCGGTTCGTAGCTAAATCAGAGCAGTTTGGGCGTCGACAGACCTCAGAGATCGCGTCGGTTGTCCCAACTTGCAGCTCCCATTCAGCATATCGGGGAGATGGGGACGCATCGGCCCTATCTATTCCCCCCTACAGGATTCTGACGCATCCGGTGGTAGAGTGAGTCCCACTGGTAGGCGCTCAGCTCGGACAGCGTCAGTCGCGGGGATTCCGGTTCCCAGAGTGGATGCCAGGACCGCCCCAGTATCCCTGTGGTGGACAACGCGGGCCTGCACGACACCAGGATGGGCAGCGCGACATGGTGGCCAACTGGGACGCAGTGGTCACATAGGTCTCCTCGACTTCCTCTGTGTCAACGACGAACAGCGTGGTAGGGAACGGAGGCTGGTCTTCCTTCGGTGCAGGCGACCAGTAGTAGCTCTCATAGGGGCTCAGACGGGCGATGACTCCCCGGGGTGACGGGCGCGAAGCTCGTACTCTAGGTAGAACGGCACCTCGAGGCCCTGTGCGGTCATCTGTCCCACGGCGTCCGGGGCGATGGCCAACTGGCCCCAGTTGTAGGCGCGGTCGAACCTGGTGATGGGGACGGACCACAGGAGCTCGCTGTCAGGGTCGGTCCCGGCCTCGGCTTCAAGCTTCGAGAGGAACCATGTGATCCCATCTGCGTGTTTCGTCTGCCGCGCCCACGTGTCGATCCGGTGGCCCACGTGCCGTCTCCGGCCCTGACGGTCGGTGGTGAGGGCTGTGCTCCAGATGCCCCGCGTCGTCGGGAGTTGGGCTCGGTCGCGGTGGGTAATGTAGCGTATGCCCTCGGATGACAAGGTGTAGCGGGTGTCGCCGCGCTTTCCTCGTCGCTCGACCAGGCCCCAGATATCTACGAGGCTGTGCATCATCTGGCTGACCCGTCCCTCCGAGACGCCAAGCCAGCGAGCAAGGTGCTCCCGGGTAATCACCGGGTGGTCGGTCACGAGGTCGAGCACACGCTTCTCCGAGGGACTGACCCCGGAGGTAGGCGCTGCCTGCACCATTCGCTCCGCACGGGGTATGGAGGCGCGTTTGCGACTCGGCGACTCGGCCAGAGGCGCTCCGCCGGGGCTGCCATGGGAGCTCACGGTCTCCAGTGAGCAGAACCTGCCCCCGAACAGGAACGAGGTTCGCTGCCAGAAGGGGTTGTCCCGACTCTCCAGCGCACCCCTCGACTCAACGCCGACGTAGCAATCGCTGAGATTCAGGTCCACGCAGAACCTCGTCGTCAGCCTCTGCTCCCAGATGCTGGGCGTCAGGATCAGGGTGGCGTCGGGGCAACGCGTGTAGTCGTACTCCGCTATGGCTCTCAGCCGGTCGTAGAGTGATCGCCGACGCAGAGCCAGACCCTGGCGGACCACTCCGAAGCTGCGACCGTCGTGGAGGGTGATCGTGGCGTCGAAGCGGCCCCGGCGGTGGAACTCCACGTGCGAACGGAGCCCGTCTACGCCTGGGGAGAGTGATGAGGCGAGAGGGTAGACGGCAGCCACCGCGTCCATCCGGCGTATCAACAGTGCCAGCCACTCCCTGGACACAGGGTAGGCACGCACGAAGTCCGAGGGCGTCTGGAAGCCAAGGATCTCGGGGGCCTCGCTGATACCCCAGGCCGTGAGGTAGTATCTCTGGCTCGAGGGTAGATGAGCGGTGCCGTGACTCACCCTCCCCACGATACCGTCGGCCAGCAGACCGGCTAGGGCTCGGTGGATGGTCGCGTGCGGATCCGCCAGGATAAGTGCCAGTTCCGCCGAATCGACGAATGGCATCCGGCCGAGGGAGTCCAGCACTTGTCGTTCGGAGAGAGCCATGTGTTGAGAGTAGCAAAGGAGAGTCCTGATGGGCAGTCGTTAGATGTCAGCATCGGTGTCTAGGAAGGCGCCCATCCCTGGTTCGGCATGTCGTACCTACTTCCGGCCCGAATTGAGCTTCTTGTGGGTTCTCTCGGGGTGGGTCCAGACGCACGGTCCGGTTACACCTCCATAACGAATCTCAAGGTGAAAGATCTTGATTTTGTCAAGTTTGGTGGTCTATGTACGAGGCTGCCAGTTTAGAGCCTTCTCCAGGTTGGAGAGATACTCTGCGAATGCGCGGCGCCCCGTCGGCGTCGCCTGTACCCATGTCCGAGGCTTGGAATTCAGGAACTCTTTGGTGATGACCAGGTAATCGGCGTCTTCGAGCTTGCGTAGATGAGTGGTTAGGTTTCCGCCGGTTAGGTCAAGCGTCTTCTGGATGAAGCCGTAGGCGAGCCGGTCCGCATCAGGCTGGGAAACCAGTATGGTCATTATTCGCAGCCGGGTGGACTGGTGGATGGTCTCGTTGAGGACAATGGCCTCGTCGGTCAATGGACGCCGCTCTTGCGCATCCACCACGCACCTAGGACCACCACTACCACCATCAATGCCGCCGATATCAACATAACCTCGTCGCCGTCCACAAGGTAGTTGGGAATGTAGAACGCTGCCGCGAATCCCACGCCCACCGCCGCCAACACCGGGCGGTGCATGATGCCGAACAGGATGTATGCCAGGGACACTATGCCAATGGCGACACCCGGTATGTTGTCCCCGTCTTCCGCGTTCCACATTCCCGCTGCCAGCGGAATGAGGAACATCGCTACAACCACCGCGAGCCAGTAGAGGAACACCCGAATGCCAGCGCTGCGAGCGGCGTCGCCGGGTGCGATCTTCCTACCGGCGCGGTGTCCGATGAACCCGCTTCCCACCATACCCGGCACCATCAGGATGCCCCACAGCACGCCGAAAATCCACGGGCTGCGCTCCGCGAATTCGGATGCCAGTGTCAGGATGGCGTACTGCGAGCCGACTCCCAGCGCGGCTATCGCGGCCCAAAGTAACATTATCGTCGCTGTTCCGGCGACGTACATGGAGCTCCGCGCCCTGTCCATCGTCTCGTGGATGTCGCGCCAGCTCTCTTCGGGTGTGCCCGCCCCCGTTTCGCCGTCTGACTCTTTCATCGCTCGCCTCCTTGTCGTCATGTGAGTTGTGGCGTGAGCATCGGCATGGAAACCACGCGCTTGACTCTGCCCACGTTCACAGGATACTATATTGCAAAGTAGTTTGTATTTCAAATGCAAGAGGCAAACGAGCATGGAACCTTCTGATGCCCTCGCGGTGCAGGTGGCGTCCCTGCGGAAGCTGTACGGCAGCGTGGTAGCCGTGGACGACGTGAGCTTCGAGGTCGAGCGCGGGAGTGTGTTCTGCATAATCGGTCCCAACGGTGCCGGCAAGACCACAGCCATCGAGTGCCTCGAAGGGCTGCGCCAGCCGGATGGCGGCTCGGTCCTCGTAGCCGGACTGGGCCCCTTATCGGATCGCGCTAGGTTCGTTCACAAGATAGGCGTTCAACTCCAGGACATAGGTATTCCCTCTCGCATGAAGGCGGGGGAGGCGCTACGCCTGTTCGCCGCGCTCTACCGGACTTCCATTCCCCTGTCCGAGCTGAGCGAGGAGTTGGGGCTCGATGGGACTCTTTCTAAGCAGTATGGCTCGCTTTCGGGCGGCCAAAAACGGCGCGTCAACATAGCGCTCGCTCTCGTGGGAGACCCCGAAATAGTGTTCTTGGACGAACCCACCACCGGCCTCGACCCGGAGTCCCGCTTCCGATTCTGGGACTACCTTAGGCGGCAAAACGCCCGTGGCATGACGATAGTGGCGACCACGCATTACCTGGAGGAGGCGCGCGAATACTGCGACACGGTCCTGCTGATGAACAAGGGCAGAGTTGTAACGTCCGGGCCGCCTGAGCGCCTTATCGCGGAGTCGGGGTTGGCGGTGCGCGTCGTCCTGCCGCGAGCGGCGGTTGGTACCCTAGGGGAGGCCGACTTGACGGCGCTGCCAGGCGTCGCCCATGTCCGCATGACGGAGACAAGTTTCTATGTATATGGAGATGGCAATGTGGTGCGCGATGTCTCTGACTTTCTAAGCCTGAGGAGTGTTTCGCCCGGCGTACTTGAGGTGCGGCCCACCAACATGGACGATGTCTACTTCCTCGCCGTCGGGAGTGAAGACCAGTGAGGAGGGCGGGAATGAACTCCACAGCGCTTAGCAGGCTGATATACACCGAATCGCTTCTGGCATTGCGCGAGCCTGTCGGCATGTTCATGGCGGTGATGCTACCTCTGGCGGTCTTCCTTGCTCTGGGATTCTCGGTCGGCAACATCGAGATTCCGGTGGACCGGGACACGGGCGTCGTGGAGCTGTTTCACGTCAGGGACGTCCTGCTTGCTGGCAACATCGCCTGGGTCGCCGCAGCTTTCGGCATCGTCGCGTTGCCGCAGACGCTGGTGGAGTTTCGTCAGCACGGGATATTCCGGCGTTATAGGGTTACGCCCATGCCGTCTTACATGCTCATAGTCGCGCCTCTGGCGGTGGGCGCGGCGGTCGTCGTGGTGTCTCTGGCTCTAATGCTGGTTGTTGGATGGTTAATATTCGACATACGCTTTGCGGGCAACCCGGCGATGGTGGCGCTGGCGATATTCGTTTCGTACATGGCGTTTGCCGCTTTGGGGACGGCCATCACTGCCCGCATCCGCAGTACGCGAACCGCGTTGGGACTGGGGCTTCTGGTATTCGCGCCCATGTTTGTGCTGAGCGGCGCGTTCGGCCCGAGGGAGTCCTTCCCCTACGCGCTCCAACTGGTGGGCAACTGGCTGCCGCTGACCCACGCCTACGATCTGCTCACGTTCCTCTGGCTGGGCGCGACCTGGGAAGTGGAGACGACTATCGTCGCTCCCATCTGGGTCTCCTTCGCCTACCTCGGAGCGATAGCGGCGGTCTGCGTCGCTGCCAGCGCGCGACTGTTCAAGTGGGAATAAGCTGACGCAGAGCAGACTTCGCACTCTGTATCAGGTTTCCCACTCACAGCGCCAAGCTGAACCTAAGGGTGAAAGTTCTTGATTTTGTCCAGTTTGGTGGGCCTACGTGTACTGAACTGCGAACTTTTTGGTGGGAGGTCTCGATATAGCACCACGCAAGGCGAATGCTGTAAGCCCCTTCCACCCCTGCGGTTTCAAGTGGACCCCATCATCAGGACAGCGATGAGGCTAAAATAAGAGAGTCTACCGCTGGGGTGTCTCGTAAACCTTCATCCGATGGTAGGGCTCGTGGATGTTCCAGTAAACACCTTTGTGGGCTCACTGCTTGGAACACCTGACCCGGTGACCGATAGCCCAGGGCTTGATGGGACCGCTCTTGGTTATAGAAGGCCAGATAAGCCCCAATCCCCTTTCTGGCCTCAGTCCCATTTTGGTATGCCTTCAGGTACCCCTAGTCTTACCGAAGACAGAACCTTTGAGTGGGTCGTGGCGCTATGAACCTGGGAGGTCGCTCGTTAGCCGAACTGTATTTCTTACAGAAGGGGCAAGCTACAGGCTACCATAGCGCCTTTGAGCCTGGAACCACTCTGGATTTGCTAGGTAACATTCGGCCCTCTAGGGGTGGCCCCATCGAACCCCAGGCCGACAAGAGCTAGTGTTTGACAATGGAACTCTTCGACACTGACTCCCTATGAGGATTATCCGGGTAGGAGAATCCCTCTGTTTGGGCCTCTGGTGGTCTATCAGCGATCCCATCAATATACGAATATTATCCTGCAAAGTTACAGTAATGACAACAGGAAACTAGCTGCAATGCCATGTAGGTGTCGATCTTGGATGAGTATCCAGGTCTCCTCCCCGAAGTCCTCGTACAGTTGCATCTGGACGCAGCGGAAACGCCAGCCGGAGCTCTATGGCGATTCGGGTCAGTAGAGTCCCAGGAAGTGGTGTAACAAGAGTAGAGGGTCTGGATGAAGAGAGACCACCACGTCATCCTTAGCGGGCAAAGACGAGCCTGAGAAAGGAGGACAACGGTGGTCAAGGAAAGGATGGACCTGCTTGAGCTAATGCGCAAGAGGGGAGTCGACGGTGACGTGGACTTTCTACGAGAGGCACTGAGAGTGCTGGTCGAGGAGATCATGGAGGCTGATGTGTCATTGAGGACCGGTGCTGGGTATGGAGAACGCAACCCTGAGCGGGTGACCCAGCGCAACGGGTACCGGTCTCGAGCATGGGACACTCGCGTAGGGACAATGGAGTTGCAGATACCCAAGCTGAGGGAGGGGAGCTACTTCCCAAGCCTATTGGAGCCACGGCGTCGCAGTGAGCGAGCTCTGCTGGCGGTGATCCAGCAGGCGTATGTGGAGGGTGTATCGACGAGGCGAGTGGATTGATCTGGTCAAGGCTCTTGGGTGCGAGGGTATCTCAAAGAGCCAAGTGTCGCGTATCTGCCAGGAGCTGGACGGGGTGGTGGAGAGCTTCCTGGGTCGGCCGCTAGATGGGGGACCCTACCCCTATCTGTGGCTGGATGCACTGACCCAGAAGGTCAGGGAGGCCGGTAGGATAGTCAACCTCAGCGTGGTGGTGGCGACGGCGGTCAACAGCGAGGGCAGGCGTGAGATCATCGGCATGGACGTGGGTACCAGTGAAGACGGTGCATTCTGGCTGGCCTTCCTGCGCTCACTGTCGGCCAGAGGCCTCGGCGGAGTGAAGTTGGTGGTCTCGGACGCCCACCAGGGGCTCCGGGACGCTATCGCCACCGTCTTCGGAGGAGCCAGCTGGCAGCGGTGCCGCACCCACTTCATGACCAACCTGCTCACTCAGGTCCCCAGGAGCGCTCAGCCCTGGGTGGCCAACATGGTCCGCACCATCTACCAGCAGCCGTCTCCGCAGGAGGTGCATGCCCAACTCGAGCGGGTGATTGCTCAGCTCCAGGACCCGTTCCCACAGGTCGCCTCTCGACTGGACGAGGCTGGACCCGACGTCCTGGCCTTCTCCAGCTTCCCCGTCGTCCACTGGAAGAAGATCTGGTCCAACAACCCCCTGGAGCGTCTCAACAAGGAGATACGGCGCCGCACCGATGTGGTGGGCATCTTCCCTAACCGCCCAGCTGTCCGTCGCCTGGTCGGCGCCGTCCTAGCTGAGCAGCACGACGAGTGGGCCGTCGGCCGTCGATACATGACACAGGAGGTAACCACCTCCAACGAAGCTCTACCCAGAGCCGAACTCGCAGAGGCAGCGGCCTAGACGATATCAACAGGTTGACGTACTCTTACACCACTCTATGGGACGTGACCCTGGGGCATCACTCCCCAGTTTGCTGTTGTACAATACAAAAGAGAGAACGCAATGCTGAACAAAAATCGCCTTTCCCGAGCACAGCAGCGTATGCAAGATCAGGGTTTCGACGCCTATCTAGTCTTAACCCATGATGACTACATTTACTTCTTTGGCGAGGACCGCTTTCAGCCCCGCGCCATCATTCCTGCGATGGGGCCTCCTTTGATCGTTACCTTTGTCGGCGAGGAGGACGAGGTCAAAGAATCGCTTGGCATTGAAGACGCACGGGTCTTCGGAACGGTTGGTCAGCAGATCAAAGACGTGGTCGGAGTGATGCGTCAGATGGCGGTCGAGAAGGAGTCGATGAAGATCGGCGTACAGATGTGGTTCTCCACGCCCGCCTTCCTACTCGATCTGTTTCAGCGTGCCAACCCGAAGGTGCAGGTTGCTGATATCGCCCCGGTCATGGATGAGCTCCGCATGATCAAGGACGAGTCTGAAGTCGAGTTGATGCGCAAGGCGGCGCAGATCGCCTCGGTCGGTATGGAGACAGCATCTAAGTGGCTCAAAGCGGGGATTACCGAAAACGAGGTCGGTGCCGAGATCGAATATGCCATGCGCAAGGCAGGCGGGAATGGAGTCGCAACACCCGTTTTCGTCAACTCCGGAGTCCGCTCGGGATGGCTGCACGGCTCGACGACCCACAAGGAGATACACGCTGGCGACCTGGTCGTAGTCGACGTAGTCCCCCGCTTCAAAGGCTACTGCGCTAATCTTACCCGCACGTTCGTGGTCGGTCCCCCAACCCCGAAGCACCAGGAGATGTTCGACACGTATAGGAGAGCGCAGGCAGCTGGTATAGAGGCAATCAAGCCAGGCGCACGGAATCGGGACATCGATGCCGCAGCCCAATCGGTCTTTTCTGAAGCTGGTTACGGAGAGTTCTACGTCTCTGGAATCAGCCACAGCATCGGTCTCGACTTTGAGGAGATGCCTAGACCAACTATCCATCCTGCCGACTCCCGCGTTGAACTCCGCAACGGGATGACCCTTACGGTTGGACACTCCGTGTTGTCGGTACCGGGCGTGGGTGGGGTTCGCATCGAAGACACGTTCCACTTGAAGGAGGGGAGCGTAGAGCCACTGACGGTTTTTGAATCGAGTTTTGAACTCCCTGCGGATCGCGCCGGATGATCCAACGGCAACAGCTCGTCAAGAGACGGTGGCAACAGCCACATCTGCTCTCGGTCCATATCTCGAAGCGGCATCTGATTCGCTCCTGTCCTAGTGTTGGACTACAGTCTACACTCTGGCATCCTCGCCGACTTTTGAGACAGGCTCATATATGGATAGTCAGAGGCAGCCCCCGTCCTCAGACGATGGCTGGCCCGTAGACTACTGCTTATCACCCTGCACTAACTGTCTCCTCCTCCCGTTCCTGCTCTAAGCTGAGCGCCCACTCAAACATAGAGAGGGTGGCGTGCTTCGGCCTCCCACTGATCTTGGCTGGCTTCACTGGCTCCTCGGCCATGAACTCAGGCTAGGAGGACAGCGACTGCTGGGTCTCCGTATCGTCGGGGGCTGTGAGCACCGCCTCGGCCTCATCGGGGAAGAGGCGGCGCACCAGACCCACAAACCAGGCGTGGTCTTCGGCATTGCCGACCAGCACGACCAGCTCCCGCAGCGACGGCGGACGCCGCAGGAGCTGGTCGGCAAGTTCGATCAGGTGCGGCGGGGCTGCGCGAGGTTGTTTTCGGTTGGAAAATCGATGTCGGGCGCCGCCTTGACGACCTCATCGTGCCCAGCGTGCGCAAGGCTGTGAGGTGGAACTCGCCATGGTATGGCATCGAGGGCGAGGGTTGGTTCGTGAGTTACCATGTTTTCACCCGTTACATAAAGGTGAACTTCCTCAATGGCACGTCGCTGCGACCCGTCCCACCCAGCTCAGGCAACGACAAAGACTCGCGTTGGATCGACATCTGCGAAGGCGAACTCAACGAGGAGCAGTTGGCGGAGTGGACCAGGCAAGCTGCTGCCCTGCCTAGCTGGGGTGGGTTTTGACATCTCTTGAACTTAGATCCCCCCACCATCAGCAATGGAGCAGCCACTACACCATACTCATTTCTCAATCGACAACAAAAACTTCGGTACTCGTGGGCAGTGGACCTGAGCGATGGACAGCCGACGAGAAGGGTTGCTTCTTCCCTGTGATCGCAACCAACAGCCCCAATACGACCAGGCTAACGCCCCGCGGGTCTCCTGGCCCCACTCTCACTCCGGGATGGAGACCTTCAGCGTGTACAGGTGTCCATCGGTTGACCCAATGTACATGACTCCACCAACCACCGTCAGCAGGTAGAGCCCAACATCGCTCGATTAGGGCGTCACAGAGCGCCAGAGCAGCTCTCCCGTGGAGGCGTCCGGTGCGTATAGGTGGTCATACTCTGAACCTGCGTTCACTACTCTGTTCGCCACAGTTGGTCCCACGTGTATCGTACTACAAACTCTTCAGCTGACGGTGGCGATTTGAACCCCGGGCGAGGCGTGCTCCCGCCAGCGTCATGGCTGGGGGTAACCTCATAAGTGTCTGCATCCCGGGAGCCACATTGCTCTGGGAGTGCCCCGTGCCGCTCCAAGGCAATCCCCACGGATTGCAGCAGACCCAAGGGGAACTGACTATCCGACTTACATGCCAGCACGGGGCTGTCCTGGACACCGGCAGGGCGTGGGAGCCACGTCCATTCAGCTCAAGGCTCCTAACGCCAATCGTGCCTCTAGTGGTTTCGCCTCACCATTCGAACCACACCTCGGACTACGGTTGCCACGTCGTGAGCTATGGATGTGAGCGCACTATCCAACGCCCATCGCACCGCTGTCCGCACGGCTGTAGCTACGGTGCGGGCTATGGATGTGAGCGAACTATTCAGCCAACGCACTGCCGTGGCTACGCCCCGGGCGATCACTGCTGGGGGACTGTCGGCCCCCCATAAGAAGCTCGTCCAGCCCCATCGACGGTATACCCCAGCTACTACGATGCCTCCAGCAATTGCTCCGATCGCCAACCCTCCAATAACCATCAGCGCCACTGCTAGGGCCGAAAGCTGTGCCCCTCCTTTGTCCGTCTCCGGGGGCCTGGGGTTCACGGCTGGTTCCGCCACAGCAACAGGCGTCCCTGCCTCCGTAGAGGACCATGGGCCTTCCGCGACACCGTTCACCGCTCGTACCTGCACCTCGTACACAGTACCGTTAGTGAGCGACCGCATCTTGTATCTGAAAGGCGGCGTTCCGGTCCCTCGAGTCCAGGCGTCGTCCACTAACTCCCACTCCGCGCCTCCGCTGGGCCGGTATCGCAGGTCGTAGGCGATGATCGCAGAGCCGCTGTCTCTGGTGGGCGCGCTCCACGGCACCGTCAATTCTTCATTCCCTATTGTGATCGTGCCGATGATGGGCTCGGAGGGTAAGGCGATAACGCTGATGGTGACCGAAATGATGGCGGAACCACCGTAGGAGTCATCGGCCCTCACGGTCACCGAATAGGAGTCCTTCGTCGCCCTGTCCAGTGCAGCCTTTTTCTTCAGCTGCCCGGTCGACGAGTCGATTCCGAAGGATGCCGCGTCATTCCCCAAGAGAGAATAGATGAGTGAGTCGTTGTCGGCATCGGTCGCTTCGACGGGGTTTCCGATGTCGTGGTTGGTGTTCCAGTTCTCGACAACGATCCGGGTAGCAGGACCACTTTCACTGAAGGTGGGACTGGCGTTGAATGCGCTGCCGCACATTTCATCGGTCGAGGTAACCGTGACTCCGCCAAGAGCCGGCAGGGGTTCGGTGAAGTGGTTTCCACCGATGGTCAGTGTAGTGAGGAAGGCAGCGTTACCCAATTCAGGTGGGACAGCGCCCGTCAACGTGTTGCAATGGAGATTGAGAACCGACAGTTTGATGAGGTTGCTCAACTCTGGTGGGATGGGGCCGCTGAGTTTGTTGCCGCCTAGATTGAGAACCGATAGGTCGGTGAGGTTGCCCAGCTCTGGGGGGATGAGACCGGTGAGTTGGTTGTCGGCGAGGTTGAGGCTCGTCAGGTCGGTGAGGTTGCCCAGCTCTGGGGGGATGAGACCGGTGAGTTGGTTGTCGGCGAGGTTGAGGCTCGTCAGGTCGGTGAGGTCGCCCAGCTCTGGGGGGACGGGGCCGGTGAGCTTGTTGTTGGAAAGATAGAGGCTCGTCAGGTTGGTGAGGTTGCCCAGCTCTGGGGGGATGAGACCGGCGAGTTGGTTGTCGGCGAGGTTGAGGCTCGTCAGGTCGGTGAGGTTGCCCAACTCGGCGGGGATGGGGCCGATGAGCTCGTTGCCGTTGAGATAGAGAAGCGTCAATGCGGTGAGGTTGCCCAGCTCAGCGAGGACGGGGCCGGTGAGCTTGTTGTTGGAAAGATAGAGGCTCGTCAGGTTGGTGAGGTTGCCCAACTCGGCGGGGATGGGGCCGGTGAGTTGGTTGTCGTGAAGGTAGAGGATTGCCAGGTCGGTGAGGTTGCCCAGTTCAGTTGGGATTGGGCCGCTCAGCTCGTTGCCGGAGAGGTAGAGCTGCGCCAGGTCGGTGAGGTTGCCCAACTCTGGGGGGATGAGACCGGTGAGTTGGTTGTCGTGAAGGTAGAGGATTGCCAGGTCGGTGAGGTTACCCAGCTCTGCCGGAATCTCGCCGGTGAGCTCGTTGCCATAGAAATAGAGGCGGGTCAACGCGGTCAGATCGCCCAGCTCGGGCGGGATGAGACCGGTGAGTTGGTTGTCGTGAAGGTAGAGGATCGTCAGGTCGGTGAGGTCGCCCAGCTCTGGGGGGATGGGACCGGTGAGTTGGTTGTCGTGAAGGTAGAAGATCGTCAGGTCCGTGAGGTTGCCCAACTCTGCAGGGATGGGGCCGGTGAGCTTGTTGCTCTGAAGATAGAGGTGGGTCAGGTCTCTGAGGTTGCCCAGCTCGGCGGGGATGGGGCCGGTGAGCTTGTTGTTGGAAAGATAGAGGCTCGTCAGGTTGGTGAGGTCGCCCAGCTCAGTTGGGGTTGGGCCGCTGAGCTTGTTGCTATGAAGATAGAGGCGGGTCAACGCGGTCAGGTTGCCCAACTCAGCGGGGACGGGGCCGGTGAGCTTGTTGTTGGAAAGATAGAGGATCGTCAGGTTGGTGAGGTCGCCCAGCTCAGTTGGGGTTGGGCCGCTCAGCTCGTTGCCGGAGAGGTAGAGCTGCGCCAGGTCGGTGAGGTTGCCCAGCTCTGGGGGGACGGGGCCGGTGAGCTTGTTGTTGGAAAGATAGAGGATCGTCAGGTTGGTGAGGTCGCCCAGCTCTGCAGGGATGGGGCCGCTGAGCTTGTTGCTCTGAAGATAGAGGTGGGTCAGGTTGGTGAGGTCGCCCAGCTCTGCAGGGATGGGACCGCTGAGCTTGTTGCTCTGAAGATAGAGGCGGGTCAACGCGGTCAGGTTGCCCAACTCAGCGGGGACGGGGCCGGTGAGCTTGTTGTTGGAAAGATAGAGGCTCGTCAGGTTGGTGAGGTCGCCCAGCTCAGTTGGGGTTGGGCCGCTGAGCTTGTTGCTATGAAGATAGAGGCGGGTCAACGCGGTCAGGTTGCCCAACTCAGCGGGGACGGGGCCGGTGAGCTTGTTGTTGGAAAGATAGAGGATCGTCAGGTCGGTGAGGTCGCCCAGCTCTGGGGGGATGGGACCGGTGAGTTTGTTGTCGGCGAGGTTGAGGCTCGTCAGGTTGGTCAGGTTGCCCAACTCTGCAGGTATGGCACCGCCGAGTTTATTGCCGGAGAGGTTGAGAATCGTCAGGTCCGTGAGGTTGCCCAGCTCCGACGGGATCGAACCTGCAAGCCCTTTCCCATTGGCGGTGAGTCCAGTGACCCGGCCATGCGAGACGGAGATGCCTTCCCAGTCAGTGATAGGCGTGTTGACGTTCCAGTCCAACACATTGCCGGTGTCAAGAGTTGCTTTGGCGTCAAGCAACGCTTCGCAATCGGCGATTAGGCCGGAATTGGCGGAAGGGTCGGGTACGGCAACGCTGTCGTCGCACCGCGACTGCGCCTGTGCCGTACTAGGTGATGCAATGGCAAGCGCCAATGTCAGGAAGAAAACAGCGATGAGCAAGACCCGTCCCCGGCTGGGGTTGGGTTTGCCGAGGCCAAACTCGGGGAGGGTAGGTATGTTACAACTTGTCACCAAGGTCTTCCTGTTCCGTAGTTTCACTCCGACGGATGCGACAGTAGCTTCCTCTCCTATCTCCGGCTACGTCGCACCACAATTATGAGAACGACTCCAGCGACTACCCCAATCACTACCACGACGATAGCCCACCAGGGGAATCCTTCGTCCCCGCCGTCCGCCTCGGACGGCGCTGGCTCCGCCGTGGGTGTAGGCGTAGGCTCCGCCGTGGGTGTAGGCGTAGGCTCCGCCGTGGGTGTAGGCGTAGGCTCCGCCGTGGGTGTAGGCGTAGGCTCCGCCGTGGGTGTAGGCGTAGGCTCCGCCGTGGGTGTAGGCGTAGGCTCCGCCGTGGGTGTAGGCGTAGGCTCCGCCGTGGGTGTAGGCGTAGGAGTAGGTGGGGGCGGCGCTTCTTCAGTTTCGCCTCTGCCTGATTCCGACCAAGGGCTGACTCCCTCGGCGTTGATAGCCCGCACCTGCACCTCGTAGCCGGTCTCAGGCTTAAGATTGCTCAGGGTCATGGATATGCCGGTGCCGCCGTACCCGACGTCTTTGAACTCCCCGTCAGCTTCACGGTATTGCAAGTCGTAATCCGTGATCTCCGGTCCCTGGTTATCGGGCGCCGTCCAGTTTACTGCCAGGGTAGAGTGGCTGGTGGCCTTGAGGTCGGGTGCTGCTGGACGTGCCGGTGGCTCATCAACGTTCTCAACGCTGATGGTAACTATGATCCCACCGACACCCCCTCGGCGGTCCCGGGCGCTCACCCGCACCGAGTATTCGTTCTTGACCTCGTAGTCCAACGCTGTCTTGGTGGTGAGCTGCCCTGTGCTAGGGTCCACGTCGAAGGAGGCTCGATCCATTCCCCACAGCCAGTACTCCAGCCGGTCACTATCCGAGTCCCTGGCGTTCACTGGGTCCCCCACAGCCATGCCCACTTCTGCGTTCTCCGGGACGGTGCGGGTGGTGTTGAGGCCCTCGTTGAACCTAGGCGAGCGGTTGGCAGGTTCGTCGTCCACCGCAGTGACGGTGACGGTGACCGTACCGGTGTCCGTACCCCCGTTCCCGTCGCTCACTGTATAGGTGAAGGAGTCGGACCCGTGGAAGCTGGAGTTGGGGGTGTAGGTGACGGTGGCCCCGGCGTTCCTGATCGCGGCGCGGCCATTGCTAGGTACGCTCACCGCAGTTACGCTGAGGGCGCCCCCGTCCGCGTCCGTGTCGTTGTCCAACACCCTAATGACGATGGCCCTGTCTTCGTCAGTCGTGGTGGAGTCACTCACCGCCACAGGCGGGTCGTTAACTGAAGTGACGATGACGGTGACCGTAGCGGTGTCCGTACCCCCGTTCCCATCGCTCACCTTGTAGGTGAACAAGTCGGAACCGTGGAAGTTAGCATTAGGAGTATAGGTGACGGTGGTCCCGGCGCCTGTGACCGCGACGCTCCCGTTGCTTGGTGTGCTCACCTCGATGACGCTGAGGCTGTCACCGTCCACGTCCGAGTCGTTGTCCAACACCCTAATGACGATGGCCGTGTCCTCGGCAGTCGTGGAGGCGTCATCCACCGCCACTGGCGGGCCGTTGGCTTGAGGGATGGCTTCCCCTTCTGCCTGGGGCCCTGGGCTGCGGAGGTTCACCGCGCGGACCTGGAAGTCATATACTCGGCCATTAAATAGGTTTTCCACCGTGTGCTCGGTGGGAAGTTGGCCTCCGATTCCGGGGACGGACTCCCAGTCATGGATGTCCAGCACGTGGGCCGAGCCGGCCCCCACCAAGGCGGTGTGAGCGGCAGTGTCCACCGCTACGGAATACCCGAACCAATCGCCCGCCTCGCCGTCTTCGTCGGTCAGCTTTTTCTTCTGGCTCCACTCACCGTTGGAATCCCTGGTGAAGACGTAAGCCGAACCTGAAGCAGAGCCGTTGTCGTCGTCCCCGTACGCACCAACCACCACGGTATCAACGTCCACCGCCACCGAATACCCGAAGTAGTCGAGAGCATCGCCATCGTCTGCAGTCAGCTTTTCCCCACCGTCCCACACGCCTTCCGAATCTCTGGTGAAGACATAGGCCGCACCGGCATCCAGAAGGTACAAAGGTGAATCGGGGTCTGAATGGGGGTCAATGGGGTCGTGCTGATACGCTCCCACCACGACGGTGGCAACTTCCACCTCGGCACCACTAACCTCCACGGTATCAACGTCCACCGCTACGGAATACCCGAAGTTATCCTGCGCCTCGCCGTCGGAGGCGGTCAGCTTGTCGGTCTCATTCCCGTCGGCCCAGGCACCGGAGGGCTTCACGAACACGTAGACCGAGCCCGAGTCAATGCCTTTGTCATCGTCCCCGGACGCCCCGATCACAGCGGTTTTGCCGTCCAATGCTACGGAAACCCCGAACCAGTCGTCATCGGCGCCGTCTGAGGTGGTCAACTTGGCCGTCTCAGTGTCTGCCATGGGGTCCCAGTCGGCCCAGCCGCCACTGCTGTTGGGTTTGGTGAATATGTAGGCCGAACCAGAATCTTCTGAGTCGTTTTCCTCGTCGTCGTCCTGGTACGCTCCTACTAGGACAGTGTCACCGTCCACCGCCACGGAATACCCGAAGTAGTCGAGGGCCGCGCCGTCGGAAGCCGTGAGCTTGGCGGTCTCAGTACTGGTGGCCCAGGCCCCAGTGGGCTTCACGAATACGTAGACCGAGCCGGAATCAGCGCCGGCGCCGTCGTTCCCAGGCGCCCCAACCACGACAGTATCACCGTCCACCGCCACGGAAATCCCGAAGTTGTCGTAGGCCGCGCCACCGGAGGCGGTCAGCTTTACCCCATCGTCCCACACACCGTCATTCCTGGTGAAGACGTAGGCCGCGCCGGAATCAGCGCCGTTGCCATTGTCCTGATAGGCCCCGATCACCGCTGTGTCACCGTCCACTGCCACCGCATACCCGAACTTGTCTCCCCCCACGCCGTCCAGCTTGCTGGTCTTGAGGAGGTGCAATACCTCGTATCTGAGTATGGTCTCTTTTGTCTCAACGTGTGTGTAAGCCCATTTCAGCTTCACCTCACCATTGCCCTCCTCCGGGGGCTCCAAGGCCGGGCGAACTAGTTGAGGCGGCAGAGGCTTGGCGTCGATCGCCGCCGAGGCAGGGCCAACGCCGGTTGCGTTCTCCGCCGAGATTTGGAACGTGTACGTGGTGCCGTTGGTGAGGCCGGTAATGGTGTATGTGGTGGCGTCGGCACTGATGTTGGTTGAGTTCGCGACTCCGTCGATGCTGTAATGGTATTTATCGATCGAAGCGTCGTCGGGGTCGCCCCAACTCAGACGCACCTCTTCGTGGCCCGGCTCCGCCGCGAGATTCAACGGCGAGTCTGGTAGCGTACCCGCCGGTGTCGCGGTGACGTCCGAGGCATCGCCGTATGGCTGAAGAGCCTGGTTGTCCACCGCGCGGATATGGAACGTGTACTCGGTGTCGTTGGTCAGACTGGTAACGGTGTAACCGATGGTGTTCGCGACGCTGTAGTCGATGTCGTCGGCGTCGATGTCGATGAAGCCAGTGCCGCCGTCGGTGCTGTACTGGTATTTATCGATCGAAGAGTCGTTGGGGTCGACCCACTCCAGCTTCACCTGGGTGTCGCCCGCGGTTGCGGAGAGGTTCGGCGCGGCCGGTGTCACACTTGCGGGCGTGGCATCTTTTGTGGCCGAAGGACCCTCTCCGATTACGTTCACCGCCCGCACCGCAAACGTGTACGTGGTGAGGTTGGTCAGGCCGAGCACCGTGTAATTGTCGGTGCTCGGCCCGCTGTCGGGAATACTCGTGAAGGTCGTGCCGCCGTCGGTGTTGTACTCGTACTTCGTGATAGGGGCGATAGTGGCGTCAGCGGTGGCCGCAGTCCAGCTCAACGTCACCTGGCCGTCGCCCGCATCCGCGTTCAGCCCGCTCGGCGCGACCGGCTTCCCCAACGGAGTGGCGCTGGCTCCGTCCGAGGCTGGGCCTGCGCCACTTCGGTTCAGCGCCCGGATTTGGAACGTGTACTCATCACCATTGGTCAGCTCGTCCTCGATATGGGAAACCGTCGATTCTCCGCTTCCGGTAATGGGTCTCCAACTCGGGATTCCGAGCACATAGACCGAACCGGAATCCACAACAGCTACGTTGTCGTCCTTGTATGCCCCAACCAGTGCCTGATTACCTTCTACCGCTACGGAAACTCCGAACCGGTCGTTGGCCGCGCCGTCAGGGGCGGTGAGCTTGAGCGTCTCATTACTGGCGGCCCAGCCGATGTCGGGTTCGATGAAGACGTAAGCAGAACCGGACCCGGAACCGTGATCGTCGTCCTTCCACGCCCCAACCACCACGGTCTTGTCGTCCACCGCTACCGAAAATCCGAACTGGCCGTCGACCGAGCCGTCGGAGGCGGTGAGCTTGGCCTTCTCACTCCACGCTCCGGATTCCTTGACGAATACGTAAGCCGCGCCGGAACCGGCTCCGCGCCGGGAATCATTGTGCAGCCTTGCTCCTATCACCGCGGTGTCGCCGTCCAGCGCGACGGAATACCCGAACCAGTCGCCCGGCGCGCCGTCGGAGGCGGTCAGCCTGGAAGTGTAATCACTGCTGTCGACCCAGCCGCCGTTCGGCTTGGTGTATATGTAGGCCCGGCCGTGTCCATCGCGGTTGAAGCTGTCGTCGGACAGGTACGACCCGATCAATATGGTGTCACCGTCCACCGCCACTGAAGACCCGAACAAATCGTTCGGTAGGCGGGTGTTGACGGGAGTGATGGGCGTGGTGAGCTTGGCCGACGCAATTGTGCCGGTCCAGCCTGTGGAGGGCTTGGTAAAGACATAGACCGCACCGACGAATATCAGGTCTCCCAGGGACGCGTCGCGCTCGTAGTTCTGGAAGGGCGCCCCAACCACCACGGTGTCCCCGTCCACCGCGACGGAAAGGCCGAACAGGTCGTCGGTCCCATCGCTGGCTGTCACCCGGTCAGGAGCGGTCAGCTTGACCGTCTCAGTCGCGTCGGCCCAGCCGCCGCCGGGCTTGATGTATACGTAAGCCGCACCTGAATCATCGCCGTGGTCGTCGTTCCGGTACGCGCCGACCACGATGGTGTCGCCGTCGATCGCTACGGCATACCCGAACCGGTCGCCCTCGTCAACCCCCTCGATATCCGGGACATTCGCTCCGTCGGAGGCGGTGAGCTTGGCTTTCCGGTCCCATTCGTCATTCGAATTCTTGACAAATACGTAGGCCGCGCCGACCTCAATGATATCGTTACCATCACCGTCAACCCCGTCTTCCTTCCAAGCCCCGACCACAGCGGTATCGCCGTCGACCGCTACGGAGACTCCGAACTGGTCGCCCGCCGCCCAGTCGGCGGCGGTGAGCCAGTCCTCCGGGACCACCTCCGCTAGCTCGTACCCGGTTATCGTCGAGTTGCCGGGGTTATCCCAGCTCAGCGTCACTCGGGTGTCGCCAGCCACCGCTCCCAACCCGATCGGCTTGCCTGGCTTCCCAATCCGGGGCGTAGCGCTGGCGCTGTTCGAGGCTGGGCCGGCGCCGGAGGCGTTTACCGCGCGAATTCGGAACCAATACTCCTGGTAGTTGGTCAAGCCGGACACTGTGTGAGACGTGGTTGTCGATTCGCTATCGGAGATATCGTCCCAACCCTCGATGTCGAACACGTAGGCCGCGCCGGCGTTCGAGACGCTGTTGTCCAGATCGTCGGTCCCGGCGGCGTTGTCCGCCCCAACCATTGCCGTGCCACCGTCAACTGCGACGGCCCCCCCGAACTTGTCGTTTGCCGCAGCATCGGAGCCGGTCAGCCTGGTCGCGTCATTACTGTCGGCCCAGCCGGTGCTGGGCTTGGTGAATGCGTAGGCCGCACCGGTATTGTTGACGGCGTCACTCTGGTCGACTCCGTCCGCCCCGACAACGACGATGTCACCGTCCACCGCTACGGAATTTCCGAAGTTGTTGCCGCGGCCGTCGTGATCGGGGTCGTCGGACGAGAGCTTGGCTTTTTCGACCCATCCTTCGGATTCCTTGATGAATACGTAAACCCATTCCTGCAGTTCCGCCCCAATCACGGCGGTGTTACCGTCTATCGCTACGGAAACACCGAATAAGTCGTTGGTCCCACCGTCGGAGGCGGCAAGCTTGGTCACAGTATTGGCCGCCGTAGTTGTGTTGGTCCAGCCGTTGCCGGGCTTGTCGAACACGTAAGCCGCGCCCTTGCCGCTGTCTCTCCCGCTCGCTCCAATCAGTACCGTGTCACCGTCCAGTGCCACGGAACGGCCAAAGTAGTCGTTCGCCAATGGGACGGAGGCGGTGAGCTTGGCAGCCTGGCTCCACCCGGTGGAATCCTTGGTGAATACGTAGGCAGAACCCTTGTTGCTGTCATCACGCCAAGCCCCGACCCCGATGGTGCCGGTGGATTCGTCAACCGCTACGGATCTTCCGAACTCGTCGCCCGCTTCGGCGTCGCCGGCGATCAGTTTGGCCGTTAACCCGTCCTTGGCAGTATCCGTCAGACCGTCCCAGTTGACCCAGCCTCCGGTAGGATTGCTGAACACGTATGCCGAACCGGCACCGGCGGCAGCGGTTCCGCTGGCTTCCCCAGCGGTGAGGTCATCCTGAAGGACGCCAACCACTATGGTGTCACCGTCCAACGCTACGGAAAATCCGAACTGATCACCCACCTCAGGATCCTTAGCTATGAGCTTAGCCCTCCGGCTCCAACCATCGGTACCCTTGGTGAATACGAAGGCCGCACCAGTCTGAACACCGTTGTTCACGTCCCCGGGCACCCCGATCACGGCCGTGTCGCCGTCAACGGCTACGGCGTTACCGAAAACGTCGTTCGTCGCCGCGCCGTCGCCTTCGACCAGCTTTGCGATTTCGGCGTGCCGCCATAGCTGGTACTTCTCAATTGTGGCGTTGCCCGGATCGTCCCAGGAGAGCGCGACCTGCCCATCACCCGCCGCGGCAGACAGCTTCGGGGCGGCCGGTATCATCAGAGCAGTCACCGCTGATGTCATGCCGTTGCCGAAATCGTTCACCGCGCGCACTGCCAACGTGTGCGTGGTGCCGTTGGCCAGGCCGGTGACGGTGTATGCAGTGGTGTCCGCTTGGCTACCTGGGATGTCGCTGAAGGTCGCGCCGCCGTTGTTGCCGTTTCCGCCGCCGTTGTTGCCGTTTCCGCCGCCGTTGATGATGTAGTCGGTGCTGTACTGATATTTCGTGATTGTGTCGTCTTCGGGGTCGTCCCAGGTAAGCGCAACCTGGCCGTCGCCCGGCTTGGCCGATAGGATCACGGGGGCAGCTGGCGCGGGCATGGGCACGCCGGTCACAGTTGATGCCGGGCCGTCGCCGGAAGGGTTCACCGCACGCACTGCGAACATGTATGTGATGTCGTTGGTCAGGCCGGTTACCGCGTGGAACCTGTTGTTGGCGTCATTTTCGGGGACGTCGGTCCAGCCCTTGATTTCGAACACGTAAGCAGAACCGGCGTCGAGAACATCGTTGCCGGTGTCGTCGTCGTCATCATTGGCGTCGTTCCTGGGCGCAGCCACCAATGCAGTGTCACCGTCCAGCGCCAGCGCGATTCCGAACCGGTCGCCCGTCGCGGCGTTGGAGGCGGTGAGCTTGACCGTGCCAGTAGTGTCGGTCCAGCCGTTCGTGGGCTTGATGAATACGTAGATCGAACCGGAGTCCGTGCCATCGTCGTCGTTCTGGTGGGCCCCGACCACGATGGTGTCGCCGTCCACTGCAACGGACCGACCGAACTGGTCGCTATCGGCGCCGTCTGACGCGGTGAGCTTGGCCGTCTCGGTGCCTGCACTGTTGGTCCAGCCGTTGTCAGGTCTGGTGAATACGTAGGCCGAACCGGTGCTGGCCTCAGCCCCGTCGACCATGTTCCGGTCTCCGGACGCGCCAACGACTATAGTGTTGCCGTCCACCGCGACTGAGCGACCGAAATTGTCGTTGGCGGCCCGGTCGGACGCCCTGAGCTGCACGGTTTCAGTCGTCGTGGCCCAGGCGGCGCCCCCAGACTTGACGAACACGTAGACCAAACCGGAATCGGTGAGGCTGTTGCCGTCCTTACCGTACGCCCCGACTGCGATTGTATCGTCGTCCACCCCTACTGAATTCCCGAACAGATCGTCCGCACCGGCGTTGGAAGCGGTGAGCTTGGCATTCTGGCTCCACTCACCAGTCTCACTGTTCCGCGTAAAGACGTATGCCGAACCGGTGCTGACGTCTGTGCCACCAACAGAGTTTTGATCTCCTGGCGCTCCGATCACGATGGTGCTCTCACCGTACAATGCCACGGAAGCTCCGAACAGGTCGTCCGCCGCGCCGCCTGTAGCGGTGAGCTTGGTCTCGGTAATGGTGGAGGTCCAGTCGCCATCGGAAGGCTTGGTGAACACATAGATTGCGCCCGTTTTGCTGACGTTGCCACGGGCCCCAACCACCACGGTATCGCCGTCCACCGCCACGGAGATTCCGAACTCGTCACCATCCGCGCCATCGGAGGCGGTCAGCTTCGCCTGCTGGCTCCACGCACCGTTGGAATCCTTGGTGTAGACGTAGGCCGCGCCGGGCCTGCTAACGTTAGTACCGGAGTCCACATAATCGGGCTGGAACGCTCCGACCACGGCCGTATCGTCGTCCACCGCAACCGAAACGCCGAACCGGTCGTTTTTAGCGGCGTCGGAGGCGATCAGCTCACTCTCCTCGGCGAGCTGCAATAACTCATACTTGGTTATGGTCGTATTCGCGGGGTCATCCCAGGTAAGCGCAGCCTGGCCGTCACCCGGCGCTGCCGAGAGGTTCGCCGGGGCTGCCGGCGCTGTCGGGGCGGAGGCCTCGCCGGAGGCAATGCTGTTGCCCACTGAGTTCACAGCCCGAACCAAGAAGGTGTAGGTCTTGCCACGGTCCAGGCCGGTCACGGTGTGGCCTATGGCGTTGTTTCCTCCGTGGGCACTTTCGGGGATGTCGGTCCAGTTGCCGTAGTTGTCCGTGCCCGCTTTTTGGCGATACTGGTGCATGGTAATCGCGCTGCCGCCGTCGGAAACCGAAGCGGTCCAGGCAAGTGTGACCGAGGTATCGGCGCCGGTCGCCGTCAAACTCGTCGGGGCGTCCGGTACAGTCTCCGGCATGGCGGTCACGGTCGATGCCGTGCCGTCACCGCCATCGTTCACCGCTCGCACCGCCAAGGTGTACTGTGTGCCGTTGGTCAGCCCGGTCACGGTATAGGAAGAGGTGGTGTCATTGCTGCCAGCGATGTCGGTGAAGTTCGTGCC
Organism: Dehalococcoidia bacterium; assembly: GCA_965249025.1. Taxonomy (GTDB): domain Bacteria; phylum Chloroflexota; class Dehalococcoidia; order Lucifugimonadales; family CAYTFF01. The sequence continues at coordinate 1,984,160 of OZ252215.1, forward strand.
GCCATTGGTGCTGTACTGGTATTTGGTGATGGTGTCGTTGCCGGGGTCGTCCCAGGAAAGCGTAACCTGGCCGTTGCCCACCGTGGCCGAGAGGTTTACCGGGGCGGCCGGGGCGCGGTTTTCCCCTTTGACTTTGATTTTTATCCTAGCGTTATTAGACTTACCCCAATTGCCGGTCGAGCCCGTGACCCTCGAGTGGCGTTCATTGGCGATGCTCCACCCTGCGTAGGCGCCAGAATCTTCCTGGGTGCGATCCGTAAGGTTCCATTGAGGTTGAGTTGGATTGAGCCCGACAGCGAAAGTCATGTGCACGAAGTAGGTGGTTTCTGCGCTGAGACTGGAGTTGGCAGGGGCGGTGAACTTCCGGAGTCCTGTCCCTAGATTGCTCGGGTTGGTCAAGGTATATAGGACCGTGTCGCTGGGGTCTTGCCCGTCGGCCTCCCTCACCGAAACCGTCAGGGTTCCATTAGCTGGAGCCGTGTGTACCTGCAATTCGATACTGGTCAAGACGTAACCCAGCGTATTCTTGCCGGTGGTGAACCCCTGAGCATGGTCGTAGGCGCCTACGGGTGTCCCACCGTAGGCACTTTGGCTGGTGTTGCTCACCAGCACGATCTCTGCGGCATCGGACGGCGCAGGAGAGCCGAGCAGCAGCGCGGCGGCGAGAAGCGCGCCGATGATTGTCAGCCGCGGAAAGGTAGTTATATGGACTGCCCTCATATAACGTCCTGATCGTCGGCATCGGATGCGGTTAGCTTGGCCGCCAAGGTCCACCTACCGAATTCCGAACCCCTGATAAACACGCCAGCCGTACCGGAATCGTCGCCGTTGTCGTCGTCCCTGTACGCTCCTATCACCGCGATATCTCCGTCCACCGCTACGGTATACTCGGATTTATTATGCTGAGTTGGGAAGTCGGCCGTCAGCTTTGCACACTTCGCAAGCTTCCATAGCTGGTAGTTGGTTATGTATGGCGAGTCGGCGGCAGGATCGTAACAACTCGGCCTCGGCTGGGTGTAGAGCGCCTCCGTGGACAGACCGGTCCGCTGGCCCGGAACCTTATCTGGGGTTTTAACTCTCGCGAATGTGATCATTGGCACAGTAGGCCGGAAGACCATGCCCAGATTCAACAGAGTGGACAGCACCAGCGGCAGGGGTTGAGCTGCCACTGGCTCCAGTGTGTAGAAGCCGTACAGCTCCATGCCAGTTGTGCCGGTAAAGATCAACGTCACGTTCAGCATGAGCAGCAGGCCACCCAACCAACCATGGCGCGGGCTTATCGCTACCACCCGGTCCGGCCCTAGTAGACCTGCCTCCACGCTGGCGGTCCTCTGTGGGAGCCGATATCCAAAACTCTGATGACTTTTGAACCCCATCCCCGCCAGACGACGCCTCATAGCACCCTCCACCAGGGCGCAGCAAGCACATCCGGTGCCAGCCATTCCAGGGTATTGCCAGCGTGGAGCAACAGGCCTGCCCTGGCCCTATCGCCATACTCGGCCCGGAAGGTGCGCAGATGGGCTATATCTCGGAGACGCGGCCGCTCCGTCGCCTTGACTTCGATGGGCAGCAGCCGATCCCCAGCCTCAATCACGAAGTCTACTTCCTCGCCGATGGCCGTGCGCCAGTAGAGGACCTCAGCCCGGTCGAGCCGAGCGTCCCGCCAGGCCAGCAGATCGTGAAGCACCAGGTTCTCCAGATATGCCCCTCGGGGCTCCTCCTCCTGGGTGAGATGCAACGCCACCCCGGTGTCGCCCCAGTAGAGTTTGGGAGATTTGATCAGCCGCTTGGTGCGGTTCACCGCGTAGGCGGGGAGCCGGACGAGGAGATACGACGTTTCCAGCAGGTTGAGGTAGCGGCTCACCGTCGGCTGAGGCAGCGCCACGTCACGGCCAAGCTCCGCCTGGTTGACAAGGTTGCCCATGCGGAGACAGACGGCCCGCATCAGCCTGCGAAAGTCTGGCAATGCCGAGATGGAAGAGAGGTCCTGGAGGTCCCGTTCCAGATAGGTGCGCACGTAGCCGTCAAACCAGACGGCCCTGTCCTGAGCGGCCTTGAGGTGGATGGCCGGTAGCGGGAAGCCACCGCGAAGCGCCAGCGCCCGCCAGTCCTCCGGCTGGTCAGGTTGGGCAGCCACCAGGTCGAGCCATTCCTCGTCGCGGGCCTTCAGCAGCTCCTCCCAGATGCCCCCACGTCCGAGACCCAGCTGCTCTCGCCGGGTCATCGGCCAGAGGGTCAGATAGCTGGCCCGGCCAGCAAGGGGCTCGGAGACCTGTCGCATCAATAGCAGATTGGCCGAACCGGTGATGAGGAACTTCCCCGGCTGGCGCTGCTGGTCTATGGCCCGCTTCACCGCATGCAGAAGGTCCGGCTCTCGCTGCACCTCATCGAGGGTCACCGGCTGGCTGCCCCCCAGGAGCGCCTCGGGGTCGCGGCGGGCTGCATCTACCACGTCGAGGTCGTCCAGGGAGAGGAAGCGCCGTCCGCCCGGCATAAGCTCCTGGGCTAGGGTGCTCTTCCCCGTCTGACGGGCTCCGGTCACCACCACCGCAGGCATGACCCGGAGACGGTCCTGAAGGCTTGGCCCAACGAGGCGGGGGAGTGTAGCGTCCATCATGAGTACAATGATAGTCATTCACGGTATATTTTGCAATGGTGAGGCACCTTCCACAGTTTTCCTTGGGTTTTTCCAGCCGCAGCGTCAGACAGCTGAGGAAACGGTGGTTGGCATCGGACACATGAAGGGGGACCTCGATTTGGTCTCTTCCCGTGCTCCCTATTCGTCATAGACCGAAGCGTTTCTGCCGACCACGTACTCTGATGGACAACAAAAAAAGACCTCACATATGGATAGGCAGGGTCAGCTACCGTTTGAGGACGATAGCTGCCCCTGTTTTGCACAAGTCAGCGCCCTGTGCCGACCAACTCCTCCTCATCTCTGCTGCTTCAAGCTCAGCGTCCACTGGAATGGCGAGAGCCACCGCGACCGTGGTCGCTCTCGCTGTCCCTTCCACTTTGCAGGCCGTTCTGCGAAAAGCTCCACCCAGGCGCTTAGAACAGCCTGGACTCGGGCTGGTCTTGGGCCGCCCCTCCCTCGGTGGCTGAAGCCTGCACCGACCCCTGGTCACGAGGGGGCCGACGTCTTGTCGAGGGAGCGGGCCGCGCATAGGCAGGATGCTTCGGTGCCTCATCCCACCTGGCCCTCGCCCTTTCAATCACTGCCGTGACTTCCTGCGTCAGCCCGGATAGGTCCGGGCCATCGAACGACTCGATGTACGGGTCCGAAGACGGCCTTTGCACCCCAATGGTGGCTCTGCCGTCCTTGATCGACACGACCACCTTCAGGTCCTCACCGATCTCCGAATCTTGCTGGGCCTGTTCGGTCTCGTTCTTGTCGGCTTCTTCGTTGGCACCGGTGACAGTCTGGTCGGCTGACGTATCGCCGAAGAGACTCTCGTAGGCGTTCAGGGCATCCTCCCGCGTTGCTTCCGTATCGTTCTCGTTAGGCATGATCTCTCCTCTCCTTTCGTTGGTTCTTCGTTCCCCCTCTGGTCGCGTCCATGAGCGTCTTGCTGTGCTGCGACTTTCACCGCGACCCTCTCCTGATCTCGCCGATGGTCTTCGGCTCCCAGTACAGGTCGCGCTCCACGGCGGGAACGTTGCCGAGCACGGTTGACTCCGCCAGCTCGGTGAGGTCAAAGTAGCCGAGTTCCACCTCGTACCCTTCGACGAGGCCGAAGCATGTGCCGGTCTCCGGGTCCCACTCGGTGATATACCAGCGCCAGCCGGTGTAGGGGCAAAACAGCTTGGCGCGGGCGAGGACGTCGTCGTAGTCGTCGACATCCTCGTTGGTTCCGATCTTGGGGATCTTGTTTCCGAGCTCCTTGGTCATGAGCTTGTGTCTGCGGTATCCGCTGTGGTTGTCCTGCCAGGTTGTGGCGGTCATGGCCTTTCCTCTTTCGTCAAGCATGGTTTCTCTCCTTGTTATTTTCTGGCTGTGTTGTGAGCCCCGATTATGAGGACGCTATCCTCCCGCCAGGGCGTCAAACCGTCCTTCGCCGCCCTCGGCGGCTCGCCTTCATCACCCGCTTCACCGCCTCAGGGGTGGCATAGGTCGGCGAGACCGTGCCCTGCTCCATATCCAGGTAGAGGCCCATGAAGGGGCAGGCGCCCGCCACCATGCGGCGCACCACCATGAGCACCAGGGAGGCCATCATCTGGTTGATGGTCGGGTCCTGGTCGGTGAGGTCGAGGGCCGCGGCGCAGTCCACGTCCGGAGGGGTCGCCGGCACGGTGGTCAGCAGGTCAGGCCGCTGGAGCGTTGGCGCGGGCAGCAGGTAGCAGGTCTCGCCGTCGAAGGCCGATTCATACCGGAACGAAGGGTCGGCCACATTTCCGACGAGCACCTGACCCCAGTTGGTGTCGTTGCCCGCGTCGATGAGCCACTTCTGTCGCCCGCCCCGCAGGCACTCCGCCATCGCCCGGCGTGCGGCGGCGTTGTCGGTGCAGCCGATGAGCAGGCAGTTGCCGTAGCGGGGAAGACCGGGCTGGCGGTGGCCGTAGGAACCGGAATCGCCCTCGCGGAAGGCGTAGACCGAGTAGCCGACAGGACGCCCGTAGGCCCTGGCCAGCCGGTCGGCGAGGGCCTGGCTTTTGAAGCTGCCCACATCCTCCTGGTGGAAGTTCTGGCGCAGCAGGTTGTGGGGCTCCACCCTGTCGTGGTCGACCAGGACGATGGTGGCCTCCCGTCCCTGGAAGAGGCGGCAGAGACCCTCGGCGACGAAGCCCCCTGTCCCGCCGCAGCCGACCACGGTGATCCAGGGGTTGTTCTGTAGAAACTCGTTATCCAGGTAGTAGGGCATGGTCAGGTTACCTCCTTGGTGTGATTGATCTGTGATTCGTGGTGGTTCAGGCATGGGTTTGGGCCGCCGAACACCTGCGGCCAGCAGAGCGGGGAGAAGTGTCCGTAGACCCCCACACGGAGCCTCAGCACCGGCCAGGGAGTGTCCAGCTTTCCGACGACCCCGTAGATTCTGAAGCCCTGCTCATCATGGTCGTCGGTGGCCGAGAAGAAGGCGCGGCCTCGTCCGTGGGAGTGGAACTCGGCGACCGTACCGGCAGGGGGCCGGTAGGTGAGGGACGTGGGGGTCCCCTTCTGTTCTGGCACCACCACCCGGTAGGCGTCCCCGTCCCATCGCACCGCGAAGAATCGCTCGGTGCCGGGCGTCTCCTGAAACCAGCTCAGCCCCAGCTCGAACAGGCACGCCGGGATGGGGCCGTGGGTGAGTTGCACCTTCTCCGTCACCGGAGCGAGCCCGCGCACCGAGCCGGGGGCGACCATGACCCGCGCCACCAGGTTGGCGTTTTGGGACTGGACGTAGAGGCCGCCCGAGCCCAGCAGGTAGTCGTACCCGACCCCTTGGGCTCCGGTGAGGCCGGACGGTTGGTTGACCAGGTATCCCACCGGCCTTGATGCGGCGTTAGCGGTAGGGGCGTCTCCCTTCGGAGACCGCCATAGCCTGGGCCACCGTGCATTGGGGAACCAGGTCCTCAGTCGGGTACTTCCTCTTTCCATCGAGCTCCTCCCATAGTGCGTGCAGGTTGTCGGGGTGTTTCTTGGAGCGGTCCCGGGTGTCCCCCGTCATCGAGAAGAAGGACTGGAAGAAGGAGTCGGGTATCATCCCGACCTCTTCGGGGAACGTGTGGCTGCAGGGACAGACCCGCCCGTCCTGAAAGACGTTGAAGGCCGGAGCCCGGTAGAGCTGCTGCTCTGCTCCGGTGGGCCGGCTCTTGGCGGCGTAGACCCAGGGCGCCCGGCCCGGCGAGCAGACGAAGACCAGGCCGGGCATGGGAACTCGCAACCGTGCGGGCGGCTTGAACGCCTCCCGTTGCAGGGCCACCGGCCACACCTTGGGCGGCCGCCACAGGGCCACTACCTGTCCGGTCTCGCACTGGTTCCACCAGAGCGTTTCCTTGGGCAGAATCCCCGAGGAGAGCCCCAGGTGTTGGGTGAAGGCGTTGGCGATGGCGTCCGCCGAGACGGTCCTGACCCAGTTGGCCCCGCCCTCGAAGCCGCGCAGGAGTATCGTCTCTTCGTAGACCTCCATCTGTACTTTGAGCTCGTCCCTGGGCACGTCCATCTGGCCCGGCAGGGACCATCCAGTAACGTTGGTGTCATCACTCATGGTCGTTTTCCTCCGTAGTTGGGTTTGAGTTGCCGAGGCGCTCCAGGATGAAGTCCAGCATCTCGGCGAAGTGGGTGGGCAGGTCGTCCTCCAGCCAGTCGGCCAGCTGGTACACCGCGTCCATGATGGCCCTGGCCCTTCGCCACTCCTCGGTGCCCTCAGCAATCACTTCGTCGTCCCAGGGGTCGGCGAAGCCGTCGTACATTCCATCGTCGTAACAGCTGTCTAGAAAGAGGTTGCCCGTTTCGGCCCAGACCCAGGAGGCGGCCTGAGCCACCCCCTCGAACCTGGTCCCCTTGACCGCTTCGGTGAGGGCGTCCTGGGGTATGCCGCCTTCGGGTATCCTGAGCAGCGTGTGCTGCGGGATGTGGGCGGCGGCCGACTCCAGCCAGGCCACCCTGATCTCGTCGGACTCCGTGTAGAGGGATTCGGGGGGCTTGGCCAGCAGAGCCAGGGCCGAGAGCCCCTCGCGGTATCCGTCCCACATCTCGTGCAGGCCCTCGTAGCCGACGCCCTGCAGGTCGAAGGGGATGCCCCTGCGGAGCACGGTGAAGGGAGGCTCCTCCTCCTCGGTCAGGGAGTATTCAAGGAACGGAGAGTAGAGGGGGAAGTGGCGCTCCTCGCAGAGTCGTGCAAACCCCTCCACCCTCTGTCGTATGTCGGGGGCTGTGAGCGCCGCCTCGGCCTCATCGGGGAAGAGGCGGCGCACCAGCCCCACGAACCAGGCGTGGTCTTCGGCATTGCCGACCAGCGCGACCAGCTCCCGCAGCGACGGCGGACGCCGCAGGAGCAGGTCGGCAAGTTCGCTCAGGCGCGGCGGGGCTGCAACTGCCACCGCAGCACCTTGGCCAGGCGGCCCGTTGCCGCCGCGTAGTCCTGTGCCTGGGCGCAGGCCAGCTCCAGCTCGGCGCTCCGGGAGGCCGCCTCCTCCAGGTCGAGGGAGCCGTCGGGCCGTGTGAGCTCCGCCGTAAGCTCGATGAGTCTGAGGTCCGCCGACGGCACAGCCGCCAGCAGACTCGCAAAGGTCTTGTTGTCCATTGGGTTTCCTCCTTAGTTCAAGGTATTGGGGAAGGCCCCCTTGGTGCCCACGCGCCGCTGGAACTCGTAGATGGTGTCCTCCCCCCTGGTCGTCTCTTTGACGGAGGCGTTGGCGATCTCCCCGTAGAAGTCCGCCAAAGTTGCTTTCACCTGGTCGACGCTCATCTGGGGGTCTGGGTCGGGAAACTCCCGGTCGTCGTATACGAATATGCGTGTCATCGGTTCATCTCCTCGTTAGTCGTTGCTGCTTCGCTTCGTCGCCAGTTGCGGCGCCCCCTTCAGGACACCGTTTGAGCCTCCTTTTCCTCCTCCAGGCTCAGCGCCCACTCGAACATCGAGAGGGTCGCGGGCTTCGGCTTCCCGTTCCTTTTGGCCGGCTTCGCCGGCTCCTCGGCCAGGAACTCGGCCCAGGAGAACATCGACTGCTGGGTCTCTTCCACCACGTCAGCATGACCGTTAGCCGCCGCAGTCTCGACGACGATCCCGGTGCCGTTCCGATGCACCTCGACCGTCTCCGGTTCCACCTCCACCGACTCTCCTTCTTCTTCTTCCTCCTCTCCCTTCACGATCTTCCTTGCCAACGCCAGCATGATGTCGTCGCCGTCGTCGCCGTAGGCCGCCAGTCCGTCCTCGGGCAACTCACCCTCCACCGCCAGGGAGCTTTGGAGCTTTTGGGCCACCAATTTCAGGGCATCCGCCTGGAGGGTGCCCCGGTAGGCCATGAAGATGACCTTGACGGGCCGGGTCTGACCGATGCGCCACGACCGGCGCGACGCCTGCCGCATGGTGTAGACGCTGTAATCCGTTTCCGCCCAAACAATCGTTGGGAAGTCGATCAGGTCGAGGCCGGTCTGCACCAACCGGGGATGGCAGATGAGGACGTCGATGCCCTCCTTGACCTTCTGCTCCACCCACGCCTCTCTGCGGTCCGGGGCCACGGCGTCGGCCTTCATCACCGCCACCCGGAACCCGTGCCCTGCGAGGATGGCGCTCATCCTTTCCGTCACGTCCCTGGTGCCGGTGTGGGTGACGTAGACCAGCACCCTCCGGCCCTCAAGCCTCTCCGCCGCCACCAGGTCCAGCAGGGCCTTCTCCTTTGGATAGAGCTTCTCCTCGGACAGGGGCGGCACCGCCACCAGCACGTCCTGGGACTCCGGGTCGAAGACGGTCTCGCCCCGTGTGCAGCCGTCGGGATAGGCCAGCAGCGATTGAAGGTAGGTGGAGAGGAGCTTCCTAGACCCCTTGGCCAGCGCATCGGCGAGGGCGGCCCGCAGCTTGTCGTACAGCGTGCCGTAGGCTCCCATCTGGGTGTACCCGTAGCTGTCGGGCTCGGAGTCCATCGACGAGAGGAGAATCTGCTCCTCGTAGGAGGGCAGCCCCGACGCCACGTCGGAGAGCCGGAGGAACACCGAGTTGCCGATCAGGTGGAACAACGCGGCTGGGGCGAGCCCCGGCCGTTCTCGCACCACCTTGCGGTAGCGCCTGCGCCGGCTGAACCGTCCATCCTCCACCGACTCGTCGTCGTCCTTGCCGATGGTGTGCTCCTCGAAGCCGTACCGTTGTATCCACCTTCCCTCCTCGGAGCGCCCGAACTCCGTCCTGATGGCCGGGCTGAACCGGTACAGCAGGTGGAACAAAGTGCTCGAATAGCCTCCAGTTAGGGTTCCTGTCAGGGTGAGGGAGCGGCCGCAGGAGTCGGCGAGGACGCCCGCTGCGATGCCCTGGGCGGAGCCTCTTCCTTTGTATTCGTGCACCTCGTCTGTTACGAGGAGCTCGAAGAACCCCTTCATCCGCTTCTTGATGTAGTCGGCGAGTGGATATCGCTTCGGCCCCTTGGGGTCGGCCTGCCAGAGGGCGGAGCCGCACCCGGCGCAGGTCCGGCGCTTGCGCCCCATCTCCTCGGCGGTGAGGGGCACACCGTCCTTGTCCACGATCTGGCTGGCGCAGATAGGGCAGCAGGGGACCCGGAAGGGCTCCCCCGTCTCTTCGTCCCGGATGAGCCCGCCTCTGGATGTGGCCCACTTCTCGATGTACGCCGCCTGCCAGCGGTAGGAGAGCTTCGCCCGTTCCCTCGACATGATGGCAAAGAGGAGGCCTGGGCCGGTGGAGAGGCGCAGCTTCTCCAGGTCGGTGATGGAGGCGACGATGGCGACGCGGGCCTTGGGCACCGTCTGCTCCACCTCCCGCTTCCACTTCCGGGTCAGGTGCGGGGGTGTGAGTACGAGCACCCGCTGGAAACCCGCAGCGTAGGCTGCGGATGCGCCGAGTAGGATAGGCCGCCGGCGAGTTACCCCGTGTTAACGGAGCACTTTTCCGTCGGCCCTCCTCCGAACCGGACGTGCGGCTTTCACCGCATCCGGCTCTCCAGTGGTTTATGTCTGCTTCTGCGGATTGATTCGCCCGTGGTGGATGTCCATGTGACACGTCCGGCACACCACGAGGGTTATGCGTTTCCGCGCCGCCATGAGTTGTACCCACTTGGGCTTTTTACCTTGACCTTTCACGTTCAGGTCGCGGAGCGCGCGGATGTGGTGGACTTGTACATCCACGGTTGAGCCGCACATCTCGCATTTGTCCGCTTCAAGCCGTTTGACAAGCTCGTTGCGGTCAGTCCTGTACCGCTGAGGCTGTTGGTCTACTAGAACTGCCTGCCGTTGCCGTTTCAGGGGTATGCCACCGAACTGCGTCACCTTTGGGCGTTTGCCGTTGTCCTGCTGCTTGACGACCTTGAGACAGACGCGCGGCCCGTGCTCGGTTTCCGCGACGCTCTTGTACTGGCGTTGCATCTTCCGTGCGGTGGACTTGTGCTTTGCCGCAAGGGTCCGTGCCAGCGACATCTCCATGACCCCTTTCAGTTTCCCGAAATGGGAGACGTTGTAGGCCAGAAGGTAGTAGTTGACGACGCCCCGGAACTCCGACTGGTACTGTGCCACGATGGAGAAATCTTCATCGTGGAGTAGGTAACTGCGGTGTGCCGGTTTGCCTTTGCGCATGTAGGCTTGGCAATGTTGCTCGATGACGTCGGCGGGAACCCGCAATCCGATTTGGCCGTTGACCCTGCGCCGACCATTGCGGTCGAACTGGTCGTTGGCCTGTTGGTTCACGAGTTCGTAGCCGAGGAACCTCGCCGCCTGGCTGGTGGCGTGGGTTATGAGAGTTTTCTCCCTGGATAGCTCCAGCTTGAGTGAGTCGCGCAGGAATGTTTCCAGGGACTTCTTTACCTGTTGGGCTTCGGCCTTTGGCCCGATGAAGCCCAGCACGAAGTCGTCCGCGTAGCGTACGTACCGTAACCTGCGGTAGCCGGGGTCGTAGGGATCGCGTGACGGCAATTGTTGCATTTGCTTGCGCAGTTGCAGTGCCTCGGCGTGATTTCCCCGTTTCCTCTGGCGGATTGCTTGGTTCAGCAAACGTGTGTACTCGCGGTTGTCTCTCCGGTCTGAGCCTCGGGTGTGGGCTGGTATCAACACTTTCTCGACATATTTGTCCAACCGGTCTAGGTAAACGTTGGCGAGGATGGGGCTGACTATTCCGCCTTGCGGGGTACCGCTCAGCGTGCGGCCATACTTCCAACCCTCGACGTAGCCTGCCTTCAGTAGGTACTTGAGCAGGCGTAGGAATCGGTTGTCGTGGAGCTTCTCGCAGAGCGCCGACAACAGGACATCGTGGTCGATGTTGTCAAAGCACCCTTTGATGTCGCCCTCGACGAACCAGCGGACACCAGTCCAGTGGGTGGTCACGTTGCTCAAGGCGGTGTGGCACCCCCGGCGGGACCGGAAGCCGTGGGAACGGTCGGAGAACTGCGGCTCGTAGTAGGCTTCCAGAATCATCCGGATGACCTCTTGCAGCAGCTTGTCCGTCCACGTCGGTATGCCCAAGGGACGGGTCTGGCCGTTAGACTTGGGAATGTTGACCCGTCGCACTGGCGTCCATCGGAACCGCTCGTAACGAAGCTCGTCGATGATGCGGTCGATTTTCGCCAGTGACATGCCGTCCACGGTCTCTGCGGTGATTCCCTTGGTCGTAGCCCCCTGGTTTGAGTAGATGCGACCGTAGGCCCGCAGGTAAAGGTTCCGGTTGTAAAGCAGCCGATGGATGTTTTCCAGCGGCAATCCTCGTTCTCCGCGTTCGCGTATGACGTTCAATACAGTTTCGGCGTCTTGCATTGTGCATACCTCTCTGTTGTATTCCGTCGAAACCACCTGTCCTCCTTCGCCATGTGCCGGGCTTTCCCCGGCTCGGACTACTACGAGGACTCCGTGACCATAGGGGTCTCCCCCCGTAGGCCATCCCGCGTTCCGATTGACTTTGGGATGACGTGCGATTACTGTTACAGCGTGGACGTTGTTGAAGCGACACCAACATCAGTGGTTTGGGTCAGCCTGCTAGGCGATTTGGTCGTCGGCATGGCGCTCGGCGGCCTCATTGGCCTAGTGCGATGGCTTCGCCGCCCGAAGTCCTCACGAGGGCATCCGGTTGGGTCGTTGCTGCGTTGGATTGGGATTGTCACTGGCCTCTTTTTGGCGAGAAACGTCTTTGGTATCTTCTGGGGCTGGTTCTGGTTCTTTGACACGCTGTTTGATTAACCGCAATTTGCTCCCCTTTGTCTTCGACATAGGACGTATCTAGCGCGACTTAGGTGCCCCGTTCGTTCCCTTGAATAAACCGCATCGGTCATCGTCCACTCATCGGAGTTGCATTGTTCCATTCATCAGACCAGTGCAATGAGCGGCGCCGGGTTACAAGCGTTCTACCGGCGGGTGGCAAGAACACCAACTGGGAACTGGGGTTCAGGCAATCAAGCTTTCACCGTATCGTGCGGGCCTTGCGGAACCAGTCCTACAACGCTTTGGGACTGTAGCCGCTTTACCGACATGCTGTTGTCCCCCTAGGCTTTCGCTTCGAGGTAGGTCGGTTGGCCCAAGAACTTTCTCCGAATTCCTCCCGACTGAATCGGGAATCCTATGCCGCGTTACGCGGCGCACCAGCCTCGCCAAGCTTGGCCCAGCAGGTAATTGAGTGCCAATCCGCCTCGACGCTCCCGTCCTGGCGGTGACGGTCGGTGGCCAGTCTGAGCTGGGTGACGGCGGTGCCGCCTTGCGTGTACTTCATCTCAGGGTCGGTTCCCACCCTGCCGAGTAGCTCTACCTTGTTGATTGTGCGTGCCATTTCAGTTCTCCTTTGTGTGTGTAGTAGTGCGGCGTTGCCGCACTCGGTTGGCAAAGCAGCGGGGGCGATGCCCCCTATGGGACAGCAACCCCGTCCATGCGCTCCGGCTACGGAGCGTCTAGCTGAACTCTGAGTCTTCGGGCTCGTGAGTGTCCGGCTCCGCCTCTGGGAAGAGGTTGTCGGAGTCCAGGGGCGCTACCGCGCTCCTGAGCCAGCTCAGCGCCTCCCTTCTGACGCTGGCGTGCATCTCGGGGTCGTCGAGGGCCTGGACGTAGTGCAGCGCGGCGTTCACCACGTTGGCGTGAGCTCCGTTGTTGCAGAACACCCTCTGGGAGGCGCCCGCCATCATCTCCATGCTCGTGAGGCGCTCTACGCGGTTGGCGAGGCGGGTCTGGACCGAGGCAAGCTCGTTTGCGAGCCTTGCGATCTCCCGCGTTGTGGGCGGCATCCGCCGCAGGGTCTTGGGCGCGAATCTGCTCATGTGTCCTCCTTTTCCTGTAGGGATGCGATTCCTGGGATGAAGCGGGTCCACCACCTGGAGGGGAGGTAGCTCCGGCCCGGCGCTCCCAAGCAGGAAGCGTCTAGCTCACCCGCACGTACTGGGAGACGGCCTCCGTCACGATGCCAGCTCGGGTGTCCGGGTCCAGCAGCGCGTTCAGCTTGCGGTAGTCGACCGAGAAGCGGCGGGTCTGCACCAGGCTCACCGCCCTTCCCTCGACGCTTGCTTTGGTCGTCCCCCGCTGCCGCATCCACGCCTTGAGGGTGTCCAGCGCCCGGCGCTTGGCCTGTTCCGGCTCTTTCAGGGCCTCCTGGGCAGCCTGGTAGGCCAGCACCGCAGCCCGCACCTCTTCGGTGCTCACCTCCCTTCCTTCTATGTCCGGTGACTCGTCTGTTTCTCCTCTTTCCTCGGCTGCTCCGGGCTGGCACGTATTCAGGAAGGGGCAGGTCCGGCACTGCCAGCTACCGGCGCGGAAGTCCCGCTCCGGCAGCTCGTCCGGGTCCTGTCCGTGGGCACCGTAGTGGTCGGCCAAATCACCGAGCCGGAAGCTGACGGCTTCCATCGCGTCCTCCACCCGCTCGGCGGGAATCGTTTCGGTGTCCCACTGGCGGCTGCCGGTGTCCATCGTGGCCATCACCACGTCCCAGGCTTCGCCGTACTTCCCGTAGGTGTAGAGGGCAGCCTGGGCCACCGACTCCGGGTGACTCCGCTCTGCGCCAAGGGTCTGCCAACGCTTGTAGGCTTCCGGCCCCCTGGTCTTGACCTCGACGATCACCTCCGGCCCTCCGAAGAAGGGGAGGACGGCGGTGGCGTCGGGGTGGCCGGTAACGCGGAGGTTGGGGGTGATCTGGGCCGTCACCTCCCTGGGGTTGTTGGGGTCCACCGGGATCACGTCCCAGCTCGCCCGCTCCATCGCCCGCAGCACCACCTGCTCCAGGGCCTGCCCCGCCTCCATGACGGTCAGGAACTCGTCGGTCGGTGGGTTTGTGGGCTGATGTTCCGTGGCGGCGTACCACAGGGCGCGGCGGCAGCCGCTTGCGGCCGATGCCCGCACCACCAGCGCCCCGTCTCCGTCGAAGTAGGCCAAGGGGCGTGAATAGACCTCCGACCGGTCGTTGGTCAGGTCTTCGTTCTGGCTCATGGTCACTTCTCCTTTGCTCCTGAATATGAAGAGCGGAGCCGCCCCCGTAGAGACAGCCCCGCCTTTGCGCAACGCTCGGTTGTCTGTGCAGCTCATGCGGCTGCCTTAGCTTCGGTTCCTTCTTTCTCTCCTCTCTGCTTCTCCTCTCTCTGCTGCCTGGCCTTTAGGAAGCCCCGCAGGATGTGGGCGATAGCGTCTCCTAAACCGAGCACCCATATGCTCGACCCATCCGACAATTGATTGGATAGAGTAGGGACAGCGCCGCCGATGGCCGGATTACTCCGGCTGGTCTGCGCCATCCCTCCCACCGAACCGGGCTTGCCACTTTCACGGCATCCGGCTCTCCATTAGACGGTTTGTAGTTAGGTTGAACGGTGTGTGGCTATATGGCACGTCCGGCAGAGCGTTGTCAGGTTACTGAGCGCGTGTGACTTCATGCCCTTGGTGTGGTGGACATCCAAACCTGTCCGCGTGCCACACTGTTGACACTTCATGCCGTCACGAACCTTTGCCCTGAGTTTCCTTTCGACGATTTCGAGGGGTTCGCCGCGATTACCGTTGCTAGCCCTTATGGTCGCCGTGTAGATACGCTCGTCTGGGCCGGCTTCTCCCTGGGGGTGGGCACTTGCTGACAGCTCCGTACCTGACAAGTAGGGGTGCGGGTATTCCGCATAACCCTTCCGCAGATAACGTTGCCGGGCAAGCTCCTTTGAGGTTGGGAGCCATTGGTACGCTTCCAGCTTGTTATCGCCTTCGCGCACCTCTGCGTGCCAACGGGTTCTGCCGTGGAGCCTCCTGGTCTTGTCCCACATGAGTTGTCCCTTGCGACTTCCCTTGTGCTTCTTCCGCAACCAGTAGAGGTAGCGGAACCATGCGAAGCGCGTGATGTCCTCGATGTCTCGTACGAAGCTCGTGTACCGATAGTATTCGGCCCAACCCCGCACGATAGCGTTCAGGGTCGTCAGTCGGGTGTACTCGTCCAGCCAAGTCCAGTTCCTGGAAGTCAGGTCTTTGAGCTTCCGCATCACTCTCTCCTTTGCCTTGGCCGTCGGTCGAAGATGCACCGCCCACTTACCGTTGACCTTCTTGCGCTGGATATGGAAACCCAGGAAGTCGAATCCGTCGTTGATGTGGGTGATGACTGTCTTTTCTTCCGATAGCGTCAGGTGGAGTTCGTTCTCTAGAAACTGCTGTATCGCCTGTTTCCTGTTCCTTGTGCTCATGAACCGCCGGAGCATCAGCACTCCGACGCCGGTCAGCAGGGGCAATGCCAGAAGCAACGCAACACCTGCCGCCAGCGTCCTCCGCTTACGCCGCCGCATGGCTCTTGCGGTCCCGACGACGGCGGCCAGGACCCGTGGAACCCGTTCCTTGATGTGCAATACGCACCTCCTTCTGTATCGCCCGCACCGGCATCCGTGGCGCGGCTCTTCGCTACTGGGTTGACTGGCACTGGACACACTCCGCCCACGGTGGGATGCCTCACGTGAACGCAGCGTGACTTGTCCCCGGCCTGGTCCGCGCATCGAACGCAGAGGGGCCAGGGTGGAAAAGACGCAGCTCGGCCAGGGTCTCTTCGTCGCAACGCGAGTTCTGGGGAGCTGCTACGACGGGGATGCGGCTGTCCCAGGATGTGGCCACAGAACAGACGCGGGTGTAAAAGGGCACAGCTCGGCCAGGGTCTATATGGCGCATCGACTTTGGGGAGGCTGCGGTGACGCGAAGCGGCCAGCCTGCGATGCAAATGGCAGACCGGCGCGTGTCGAAGCTGCGGCCTAGCTGTCTGAAGAGCTATGCCGCAGGCATGGGGGGACGGTCAGAGGGCATGGGGCACTCCAACCGTCGTATCGAAAGGTCGAAACGCAGGACGCACTCCGGCCTTTGTGGAAGCATCCCTCTTGGGCGACCGTTGGGAGAGCCTGGCTCGATCCCTCTGGTACATCCCTGGCTCAGGGAAAGGACCCCCAGGTTTCTATGGCAAAGAAACACTGGAAAAGCCTGATAACAATCTCAGTATTACGCCCCATCGCCTCGTTGGCAATACCTTTTGGGCCTCACCGCCCAAAGTGTTCACTCTAGTTCGACAAAAGTTCCACGAAACCCTAACCACCACCCTGAAAGCGTCTACTTCCGCCACAGGCCCACGGTGAGGATCCGGCGCACCCACCTGAGCAACTCCCGCTTGACCCGCGCCCTCTGGGTGTCGTAGAGCGCCGTCCAGCGCCAGGATAGCTGCCTTCTCCTCCAGTGCCCCGTGAGCGGCATGGGCTCAGGGGGCAAGGTCAGCCCGTGCTTCTCCAGCATGGCCAGCTCCATCTCCAGGATACGCTCGTGCGTCACCAGCCACGACAGACTCTTGCCCCCGATGGGATGACTCGCTCTGAGCGTGCGCCACTCGTCGATCAGCGGCCACGCCGCACCGAAGACCGCCTCGTCATCGAGAGCAGGCTCGACGGTCACCAGCTCGGGATACCGCCGCCGGGTCACACCCGTCGTCACGGGCTGCTTCTCTGAGTTGGGCGCAGTCATGGTGGCCGCGTGCGCTGTAGCCGCTTCGCGCTGACGTGCGTCCACCTGCGTCAGCCGCTGCCTCACCTCTTCTATCGCTACGGCGTGTTCCTCCCGCAACGCCTTCACCTCAACCTCTCCAGCGGCGTGGGCGCTCCGCACCTCCTTCTCCAGCGCATCTGACCGAGCCTCCAGCGCCTGGATACGCTCCTGTTGCTTGGCCACAGCAGAGCCTCCCCCGGACAGCAGCAGCCGCTCCAACGCATGGCTCATACGCCTCGACAGGATGCCGGTGTCAACGGTCTTGGCCAGGGTCTTGTAGTTGACGCCCAGCATCTCCGCCGCTTCCATGCGGCCCTCGTCACGTATCAGCTCCCGCAGCAGCGCCATCAACCGCAGATGCCGCAGACTCTCCAGGCTTCTGCTCTTTTCCCCGGTTAAATACTTCTCGTTCATCTGTTTCCTCCCCCGCTTCCAAAAAGGGAATTTTCACACAGGCGAAAGGGAAGTGGCCTCAGAATTCGGGACTTCCCTTTTTGGAACAAACTCAAATCTCTGTACACGGCTATGACATCACAGACGGCCCCCTCTTGGGAGGGTCTTATAAGGGGGTTCATCGGTGAACACCCCTATAGGGGATTACGCCCAACTTTCCGGTCTCCCACACTGAAGGAGAACGGGCGTTCGCTCACAAAGATGAACGAGGAACCGAACGACACCAACAGACGCAGCGCAGGCTCGGTGCAACCGGCCCACATGGTCAGCGTCGGCGTCACTGAAAGACCGATATGGAAGAGACCAAGAACCAGCACAAACCCAAAGGCGCCAGGAAAGACCCCGGTGAGCTGCGGGTCGTGAGCATCGACTTCAACCCCGGCCCCGACGCCCAGGACCGGCTGCGCCGCCTCTTCACCCTGCTCGTCAAGTACGCCGTGAGGGACAGGCAGCTCCCGCCTCGTGCGGACTCATCTCCGGACGGCGGCGGGGAGGAGGGCTGATGCGTTTCACACACTCTCTGACGGTCATCAGCCTGGGCGGAGGCGTCCAGTCCTCGGTCATGGCCCTCATGGCAAGCCAGGGAGCATTCGACGCCATCCCCGACTGCGCCATCTTCGCCGACACCCACTGGGAGCCTCCCAGTCTCTACACTCTCCTCGATTGGCTCGCCGAGCGTCTCGGCTTCCCCGTGTACGTCGTGGACAACGGGCGGGAGTCTCCGCGAGGACGTCAATACCCTCACCAACCACTCCGGCAACCACAGCTTCGTAGACCTTCCCGTTTATCTGAAGGGACGTGACGGAGGGAGCGACGGGATGGGTCGTCGCCAATGTACCGAGCACTACAAGATAA
Organism: Dehalococcoidia bacterium; assembly: GCA_965249025.1. Taxonomy (GTDB): domain Bacteria; phylum Chloroflexota; class Dehalococcoidia; order Lucifugimonadales; family CAYTFF01. The sequence goes on from OZ252215.1 coordinate 2,002,047, forward strand.
GGCCGATTCAGCGGAAGATACGCGAGCTGCTGGGACTCACAAAAGGACAACGTGTTCCGTCCGGCACCGCCGTCGAGCTGTGGCTGGGCATCTCTACCGACGAGGCCATCCGCATGAGGCCCTCTCGCGATAGATGGATACAGAACCGTTACCCCCTCATCGAAGCTGGGATGTCCAGGAAGCAATGCATTGCGTGGTGGCAGGCCCGCTACGACAGGCCACTGGAGCGTTCAGCCTGCGTCGGCTGTCCCTACCAGTCCCGTCAGCGGTGGGTCGAGACCAAGCGCAGATGGCCGGAGCTGTTCGCCGAGGCGGTGGAGATAGATTCCAACATGCGGGGCAGGCTGGCCTTCGCCAAAGAACCCTACCTGCATCCACGACGGGTGCCCCTCGCGCAGGCGGTCAGCCCCGATGAGGCGGAGTTGGGAACGGACGGGCAATCGGACGGGTTCGGCAACGAGTGTGAGGGTTACTGTGGCGTCTGACGGGGCGGACAGCCCGTTGACCATGCCGCGGCATTCGCGGTAAAATGCTGGGTAGAGGTTGGCCCAGCGATGCTGCAAACACCCCGGGCCGTGGCTCCACCTGAACGAAGCAGGTGATGCGATGTGATTGTACTACTCGCAGACCCGCTCCCGACAGGAGGCGGGTCTTTTTGATGTTCAAGGAGAAGGAATAAAGGAGGAAATCATGGCGAGAACCAGGACACAGAGACAGGCAAATGGACAGAGGGCGGCCATCTACGCCCGCGTATCGGACAAGAGCCAGGCTGAGGACGACAAGACCTCCCTCTCCGAGCAGACCAACGAGATGGAAGCCTACTGCGAGGCCAAGGGCATGACTATTACCGCCCGCTACCAGGAGGTGGGCAGGGGCTGGTCCAAGAAGCGCCCCAAGTTCCTCCGGATGCTGGCCGACGCCAAACGCGGGCGCTTTGACACCATCGTCTGCTGGAAGTCTGACCGGCTCAGCCGAGGGATGTACCCCGCCGCCGCCCTCATGGAGGTCGTCGAGGCCCACCAGATTCGGCTGGAAGCCGTCATGGACTCCATCGACATGAAGACCTTCGGACTCATGGCGGCCATCGGCAAGATCGAGCTGGACAACTTCCGGGAGCGGTCCACTATGGGCAAGCGGGGGACGGCCAAGCAGGGACGGGTGCCCACCGGCGGCCTCCCCTACGGATACCGCATCGGGGACGACGGCAGGCCCGATGCGATTGAGGAGCAGGCGGAGGTCGTCCGCCGCATCTTTCACATGTACGTCCATGAGGGGATGGGGTCCCCGTCGATTGCCGTGCGGCTGACCGACGAGGGAATCCCCACCCAGACCGGCAAGATGCTGTGGCTTCAGTCCCGCGTGCACCACATCCTGTGTAATGCCACCTACGCGGGTACCTGGGTCTACGGCAGGTACCGCCACATCTCCACCGAGGACGGAATGAAGATCTACGACCAGCCGAGGGACACCTGGATTGAGATCCCGGTCCCGCAAGTGATCGACGACGAGACCTGGGAGCGGGCGCAGGCGCTGAAGAAGCAGCGGAGCAGGAAGGCCAAGAGGAACACGAATGTGCTCTACCTGTTGCAGCACCTTCTGAAATGCGGCGAGTGCGGCCACAACTTCCATGCAAGATGCACCCGGAGCACCACCAACGTTCGCAACGGCAAGAAGTACCGCTACGACTTTCCCACTCCCAACCGATACTACATGTGCAACGGAATGCAGAGTATGCGCCTGCGCTGCCGAGAGCGTCCCTACATCCGGGCTGAGCGATTGGAGGAGCCGATATGGAGCGAGGTGAAGCGGGTAATCCAGAACCCCGACCTGATCGTCGCCGGTATCGACACCCTCGATTCTCCAGAGGGCGGCGGATTGGAGGAGGAGATCGCCCAAGCCGAGCGAGACCTGCGGAGCATCCAGATGGAAGAGGATCGCGCCATCAGGCTGTTCATGTCGGGGAAGATCACCGAGGCCCAACTCGACCATCAGCGCAAGTTCATCACCGAGCGGCTTGAGAGCGCCAGGGCGAAGCTGGACGATTACCATGCTCAGGAGGTGGGCGGAGCTGAGAAGCGGCGGCTGATGGAGGCTGTCCTAGCCTGGGCGAGGAACGTCGGCCAGGGACTGGACGAGTTGACCCCCGAGCAGCGCAAGGAGATTCTTCAGATGATCGTGGAGCAGGTCGTCATCGACAGGGACAACAACGTGGACATCACGCTGGCTATACCCATCGACGGTGATTCCCCTGAGCCTGAGTCCGTCGCAATTGCGTCTAAAGAATCTTCGTACTGAAGTTTTCGTTAGAAAACTCCATTAACCTCAATTACCGCAACCTCTGATGATCTAATGCGTTTTTCTTACTAGGCAGCTCCGGAATGCTCTAGAAGACCGTCCGACTCAGTCTTCGAGCAGTGAGCTTAGCGCGAAGGAGCACTCCTCTAGCTGTGTCTGGCCAGCCGCTCACTACGCCAGCCTTTCATCGCAGACGAAGCTGGACCGAGGGAGATGCGACCGTGTCGCCCAGAGCGCAGCGAAGATCCTGGGGTGGGGCCCTTCGACCGGCCTTAGCACGTGGTGCCCAAGACCCATCACTACCACCAGTCCAGGACGACTGCCGCGAGGACCATCACTACAGACGACACGACCCAGAAGACGACCATGGCGCAGACCAAGTAGATCGCCAGAGCCGCCAGGTTCTTGGCGTCGCCAGATGTCCGCGCGTCTCCGGACAACCAGCGCGGCACCATCAGTCCCCCCGGCCATCCCAGCCCCGCCCACACCCCGATGGTAAGACCCATCCACGAGAGTACGACCACGCTCTGTGGGCGGCCTTCCACCAAGCCTTGCGTCACTGGTATGAGGCCAAACGCATAATACTCACTTATATCTCGGGTCAGGCTCATTGCCGCCCAAGACAGTACTGCCTGAAGGATGACTGCCGCTACAAACCAAATGACCATCCCGATTACTCCCCAGAGAAGGACGCGTTGCGTCTCTACCGCGATCCCACGCGACTTCGCTGCAATGACTAGCACTATCGCGACAACGGCCAGCTTGAGGATATCAAGGACAGGGATCTCGGCTGCGGTTAACGTGCTGAACGGGGGCTGGTCCCAATATGACCAATAGTTGATGCTCCACACGATGGGGAATACGACTACCAGACCGACCAGAAACTCGACTAGAACGATTGCCACGACGTTTATCAGGACTCGGAGCGGCCAGGAGGATGTCTCGAACCGATATCTGGGCATAAGCAGCCTGTCAGGCCACCTCAGACCTGCGACGGCCCCGATGGCCAACGCTATCGGCAGGTCAGGGCTTATGGACCAACTTGTTGACCCCCATAGTGAGGCCTCGACGATGGGGGTCATGCCCTGAATCAGCGTCAGCACGACGACAGAATAGACAACAGTGGGGACAAAGGTAACTGCGGCTCCACCCATGGCCCATGACAGTACGGTCAGGGTCTGTTGGCGCATCGAGTGACGCCCTGCCAATACTAGTGTCGCAAGCGGGACTACCGCGGCGAGCGAGACCAGGGAGACCCCTGATACCCTCGGCAACGCGAATGCGACGAAGGCAGACAACAACAGAGACGCGGTCAGCAGCACCATCATTCTCGAGGTACTCGGCGCTGGAGCCGTCTGTTCTGGCATGTGTGCAGTCGCCATAATCGGATTCTACTTCGGAAGATGAACTTCGTCGAATTACCGGCTTCGGACCTGTCGGCGTTGGCAAGAGCTTCCTCGCTCAGGCATTCGTGTACGCCGCGATCAGAGCAGGACAAATCTTCCCCTTCGTCCATGCCGACGACTTCCTCAAGGCCATGACCCAGGCCAGGGTCGACTGACAGTGACCTCTCGGCGAAAGCCCTCCAGGACGACACGGATCTTCTCTTCGGGGGTGTATCTACGTCGAGTTGCCGCCTTCACCGTGCGGACGAAAGACCTGGTCTCCTCGCTCCGCTGCTGGGCAGCATCTGCCTTGCTCTCTTGTGACTGGGACACGGTCTGCTCCTTCCATGAGGTACTTTATCCTCGCTTCAGGAGCTCACACCACTCTCAGACTCTCGGGTTTTCCACCCCTCTCAGGTGTCCCATTTTCGCTGACGGTTTACAGTTGGCTGCGGAATTTCATTTAGGGTCTCAATTAGGCGACCGATGCCGGCTTGGAGTTGGCATTCCCAGATAACGATGGTAGACCACCCGACCTCTTCTAATTCTCTCAAGGCTCTTTGATCCCTTTCTAGAGTGCGGCAGAATTTCTTCGACCAGAACTCTGTGTTGGTTGAGGGCATCGTAGTTCTTTTGCACCCGTGGCGGTGCCAGAAACAACCATGAACAAACAGGGCTACGCGATATCGAGGGAACACCATGTCAGGCTTCCCCGGTAGATCTGAGCGGTGGAGTCTGAAGCGATAGCCCGCCCTGTGCAGTGCTCGGCGCACCTCCATTTCGGGCCGCGTGTCCCGTGATCTTACCTTCGCCATGATCTGGCTTCGTGTGCGGCTGTCTACGTGATCAGTCACTTAAAGAATCCTCAGAGGTTTTCGGGGAGTCTAATCAATAGAGATCTGTCGGTTTCGACCTCCTCCACACGCTCGTTGTACGTTTCCAATAGTTTCCTGAATCCCTTGGCCAGTCCTCCTTTGCCAAACTCACCGAGTTCCTCAATGTTCTGACCAACGAAGGATTCGACAGTGAGGATACCCACTCTGTCCTGCACGTCGATGGCTTCTGCCATCTGGCGAGCAGCTTGAAGTCTCGAATCGAGTACCAACAGCATGGACCGATAGCCGTTGCGGAGATTCGCTTCGCATTTGTCCAAGACAGGCGGCATCGGGGAAACTGTTACGTGAAACGCCGTGTCGCCAACCACAAAGTCGCCAGGTCGCCCGAACTGCTGATCGGCGGTCGTGTAGGAGAAATTCTCTATCTCCAGATCGGGGTATCGAACCGCGAGTTTGGCCCCGACTAAGTGCTGGGCGACCGCACCAGCCTTGGAGCCCGCGACCTCTAGGATGTCGGCTACAATCTGCGGTGATGGCTTGCTTAGATTCAATTCAACCTCGATTGCTTGCTGGTCGAGGTAGTCTCTGACTCGCTCCACAAGCCAGACCTGTAGGTCATCGATGAGTTGCCCTCGTTCTTTGTCTGACAGACGGGCCAGGACTGCTAGCTCATTCAGTTCTCCCACAAGACCTTCCGCCGCAGGGACCGTTGCTCTCGTAGTCCTCCCTCCTTCGCGCGTGAACCGCCTTACCTCGCCATTCCGCTCAAGTATCGACTGGATGAGAGACCCGCTTGTTCGCACCTGATTCCCAGGCGTTACATAGTCGTCCCTCCTCATGGGGTAAGAGCTGCGCATCCGCTCTAGAACAGCAAGACCTGCGCAGATGACGTACGTCCTCGGTTCCACGCCGGGGGAAGACCTGTGACTGTCGAACCACCGTCTAAGCGCACTCAATCCCTCATCGTAAGCCTGCTGATTGGTCATGTCGGCACCCGCGTTCGCTTCAGGACGACCGCCTCAATGGCCTCCCGGTTGGATAACCATCTCTGGCCAAGAGTCCCATGGTCCTTGGCGCGTATATCAACTTGGGAGTCCCGACACAATCTCGCCAGATGGACAAGGAGCCGATCAGAGAGCCATCGGACCACCGGGACTGCCACGCCATCGCCTATCGCTCGGTAAGCGTCGTTATACTTTGACGGAAGCCAAAAGGAATCCGACACTCCCATTAGGCGGGCAGCCTCTCTCGGGGAAAGAAGCCGGGACCTAACGCGGCCGTTGTTGATGACCAAGACAATCTGACGGCTTGAGCCGCCTTGAGGCGTCCGTAGGCATCCCGCGACGCCATCGAATCTCACCTCAGCCCTTTGAATCCCTGCTCGTATTCTCTTGTATAGGAAGCCGACCGATGGTCCCTGCTTGATGGCGAGATTAGTCTTCTCCAGGTTCAATGGCGTCATCATTCCCAATAGGCGCGAGGTCTCATTGGGCTCATGCCACTCTACGCTCGTGGGATTCTCTTCCATCATGTCCTTGACCGAAGGGATGGTGAAGGAAGGCTCCGGCAGTTTCCACCACCGCCAGGACTCTCTGAGCGCCGCTGGTATCTTCTCGTGGGCAGATCTAACGGCCTTCGTGAACCATGGGACAGCCTCGTCAACCTCTTCAGTCACCATCTGAGAACAATCGACCCGAGAGTCCACGGCGACTATGAATACTCTTGGTCGAGACTAAGGGAGGAACTGGCGAGCGTCAATCACAAGGGGACCAAACTGCATGCCCAGAGCGGCAAGGGACTCGCACAGAATGGGAAAGTCCCTCCCGTAGAGCATCCCTACGACATTTTCAATGACTACTAGGGGTGGCCGCTCCCCCCGGTCAAGTGAATCACGCATCAACCTCCAGAATTCCCAGTAGGTCCCGCTGCGCTCCGCTCTCATGCCCTTTCGCCAGCCTGCTAGAGACAAGTCTTGGCACGGAAACGACGCCCAAGCCATATCAGCGCCCGCAGCCAGTGAGTTCGTTGTTATGCCTGCCACGTCGCCCAGCACAAACTCCCCTGAGCCAAAGTGGGCCTCATATATTTCCTGTTTCCTCTCGTCGATATCATTCGCCCACATGCATGACCACGAGGGCTCTAGGCCAAGTCGGACTAATCCAGCCCCTGCGAAGAAGTCCAAGAACGTTAGTGGCTCACTGTGCAAGCAGTCTGCTGTGCCTGCCCGGTACTGAACGACAGGTGCGCCACGTATTCGATAGGCCGAGGTCATATCGGTACCCGGCAGGTTCGTTTGGTTTTCGGAGGCATTATCTTGTTGGTCACTGGAGTTTGGAGCCATCTCGGACCTCATCATTGCAATCTGCGCTTCGCGCCAGGACGAGGGTCATAGGTAGTTGAGAACATGTCTAAGACATCCCGTCGGATAAGCCAAGTGTTTCGAAACTTCTCAGCAGGTAAGTCGCCCTGTCGGCACAGGCGCTTAACGGTCTCAGGATGCACGTTAAGTCGGTAAGCGGCTTCGATGGCGGTACAATAGTCTTCGAGCGTCATTGACTTCCTAACCTGCTCCATATTGTTGTAACACAACAATATCTAAACCGATGTGAAGCGTCAAGATACCTACGCATCCCATGGGCTGGTCAGACTCGACATGATGACCCTCTCCGACCGACTGCTACTCGACGCCCTAAGCCGGACGCCGTTCGTCGATTCGGCGGAGTTGGTGGTCATTCTCGGCGAGGCCCACGCGACCATTCACCGCCGGCTGACCGACCTGCTGGCTGAAGGCATCGTCGGGAGGGTGAGCCACGGCACCGCCCATCTACCGTCCAGCCAGAGATACTACCTGACGGCCAACGGCATCCGCGAAGCCGCCGGGATTCTCGGCTTCGAGACGCCCTCGGACTTCGTGCGCGCCTACCCCGTGTCCGGGGAGTGGCTGGCGCTGCTCATCCGCAGGATGGACGCCGTGGCCTCCGTCTACCGTCTCGCCGCCTCGCTCTCCCCCGGGACCGACGGGCTGCGGTCCCACGTGGAGTTCCATCGCAGGGGCCGCTTCGACGCTACCATCACCCTCCACGACCGGCTGAGGGCCATAGCGGAATACGACTACACTCGCCGCCCCGACACCATCCTGATCCTGACGCCCAGCATCTGGGAGCAGAGGCTGACGACGAGGTTCTGCGAGGAACGGAACCTCCGTGAATGCTTCGTCGCCGTGGAGTCCAGGGACGCGCTGGAAAGACGGGACCTTCGCCTCTGGTGTTGCACCTCGTGGGTGATCTGCAGCAGGTTCTTCACGCTGGAGGCCGTCAGTTCCCACGGCAGCCCCGGCGGAAGGCCGCGCACCGAGTCGCCTGAGAGGAAGCGCGCCTCCATACCCAACCCTGAGCGGATGGCGCAGGCTGCGCCGGCCTTCGGCGTTAGCCCGTCGGAGAAGCGGACGCTCGACCTCATCACCGACCACCCGATGATTCCCAGTGAGCACCTGGCGACCTGACTCGGCGTCTCCGAGGGACGAGTCAGCCAGATGATGCACAACCTCGTGAAAACCTGGGGCCTCATCGAGCGTCACGGCAAACGAGGCGACGTTCGCTACACCCTGTCCGCCGAGGGTATTCGCTACATTACGCACCGGGACCGCGCCGAGCTTCCCACCACGCGGGACATCTGGAGCACGGCCCTGACAATCGACCGTCAGGGCCGGAGACGTCACATGGGCCACCGCATCGAGACGTGGGCTCGGCAGACGAAGCACGCAGACGGCATCACCTGGTTCCTCTCGAAGCTTGAGGCCGAGGCCAGGACCGACCCTGACAGTGAGTTGCTGTGGTCCGTCCCCACTGCCAGGTCCGACCGGGCCTACAACTGGGGCCAGTCGGCCATCGCTCCCGACGCCGTGGGGAAGATGGTCGCACAGGGCCTCGAGATACCGTTCTACTTCGAGTACGAGCTCCGCGCTCGCCATCCCAGGGGAGTCATCGCCCGCCTGGAACCCTACACGAGCTACTACTGGTCCCCCGAGCATAAAGACGACCAGCCGCCGTTCCCCGTCACTCTGTTCGTCGTGGACACAGAGGAGGTCGAGGACACCTACGTGCGCACCGCCCCCAGGATGAGCCGGATGTCGTTGCCAATCTTCGTGTCCTGCATACCCGTTCTGTCCAACACAGGGGTACTGGGAAGGTCCTGGCGTCCGCTCTGGGAGCCGGAGTCTCCCTCCTGGCCCGCAGGCGCTGGAGCGCCGACTCACTGGACCCGGAGGGGCCATCCGAGTGGCGCAACATCTCCGGCGCCAGGAGCCGCCAGCTGCTCAGGAACATCGAGCACACCGAAGCGGTGCATAGCTTCGTTACAGCGCTGGCTCATCAGGCACACGCTCTGGGCTGGGAGCTGTTGCAGATCGACCCGCCCCGCCGGGCCTCCAGGTATTTTCGCTACGGAGAGCGGCTCCACTCGGTCCACCCCGACGCTTACGGCGCAATCCGCCGGGCCAATGAGACGTGGCCCTTCTTCCTGGAGTGGGAGCGCCGGGCGGTACGCCCCGTGACCATGGCGGCCAGGATCGCCCCCTACCTGCGCTACTACTCCACCCACCGGCCCACCGACGACCACGGCGCTCAGCCCGCCGTATTGGTCGTCTTCGATGACGACCTCACTCAGACCCACTTCCTGCGCGTGGCCCAGGAGGAGATGGCGCGAACCAGACTCCGGGTGCGCCTGTGGGTCTCCCACAGGCGCCTGCTGGAAAGGGTGGGGCCGCTGGGAGCGGCCTGGCGCGCGCCCGAGGGCTGGGAGCCGGTCTGCGCCTTCCAAAACCGCTGAGTACCGAATACCAGACTGGAGAGAAAAACATGCGTCTGTACTACATCGACGAGTCCGAAGGACCCCGCTACTACGTCCGCTCCGCCCTGGGAGTGGATGGCGAAAGCTGGAACCAACTCTTTGAAGACATCCACGCATGGCGTGTGGAGCTGCGGGAGCGGTACGCCATCCCCCTGTCCAGGGAGCTTCACGCCTGCGACCTGCTCGCCGGAAGGGGACTGCTGGCGAAGAACGGAACGAACAGCGAAAGGGTCTCCGTGGAGCAGGGTGCCCAGGTTTTCTTGGAGGGCCTGCGCCGCCTGGAAGATGCTGCCGGTCGCATAGGAGGCATCGAGGTCATCAACGTCTGCCTGCACAAGCCGGAGAGCAGGAGGTACGAGCAGGCCAGTCTTGACCGTCTCCTCAACCGCATCAACACTTCGGTCACCTCAGCCAATAGGCACGCCTTCCTCATCTTCGACGAGGGTAAGGAGGAGATGATCGCCCGGCTCTACGGCCGGCTCAAGGTCAGAAACCACGTCCCCAGCCGCTACGACCTCTGGGAGGACGGCGAGAAGACCAAGAACATCCCCATAGAGCAGGTCATCGGAGGCCCGGCCTTCAGGAGCTCCAAGGACGACTGCCTGCTTCAGATGGCGGACTTCGTTGCCCACGCCCTGCTGAAACAGGAGGAGGCCCCCGTCCCCAGGGTGGAAGACCACGGAATTAACGGAGCCTTCTCCATCCTCGATAAGGCGCTCAACAGACAGGCGGCAAGGCGGGATGATCAGGGGGTCGTCAGAAGGTGAAGAGGAGTGCGCAGTGACGAGGTAGTCAGCCCGTGTCCGACCACGACACCAAGGTTACTAATTCCCCTACGTTCGGCGGTGGTGTCGAGAGCGCCCTCCAAGAGGCATCTGTCTTTACTTGAGGGACCACTGATCGCTAAGCCCCTTCGAGTTCCCTGTATCAGCTATCTTGGAGATGCCCCGTTGGTGTAAAATACACTGGACAACATCGAAGGGTCGCTACCTGTCAAGACGCTCGAAAGGACTCAGGGAATGACTGCCAAAAGAGAAACCGATCTTAAGGATGCGCTCACGCAGGAACAAGCAAAGCGCAAAGCTGTTGTGACTCAGATGCTTGCAGAGCGAGAGCAGCGCCAGCGAGTGTCCCATGAAGAGATAAGGAGGATGCGCAGCGAGGGTCGCCACTAGTGGCCATCGTCATTGATGCCTCCGTCGCGGCAGCTTGGTGTTTTCCCCAAGAAGAAGGAAGCGCGGCAGCCGATGCTGTAGCGATGCAGCTCATCGGCGAGCCCGGCATCGTCCCCAGGATCTTCTGGTACGGGATTCGGAATGTGTTGATCGGTGCCGAGCGGAGCGGGCGGATCGAACGGCAAGGAACTGAACGGTTCCTGGAGCGCATTGGCGAACTCCAGTTCGAGATAGACCGTGCACACAATGAGGCGCAAACCCTCAGCTTGGCACGGAATCACCACATGACCGTCTACGACGCTGCCTACCTTGAGACCGCACTACGCCACCAGGCCAAGCTGGCTACCCTCGACACCGCCCTAGCCTCCGCTGCTGCATCTGAGGGAGTCGCCAACCTGGTTGGGTGACGTACACGGAGCCAACTGCCTGACAGGCAGACCCATGGGGTTGGGGCTATTACCAATCCCACCCGTTAGTAACGTCCCACGCCCGGTAGAGGCCGATAACCCCATGTGGCCCCTCATGTACCCCCCATGCGACCCCCCAAGTAGCTCTCCTCCCTACAATGGCTTAAATTGTGAGGTAATACCTGGTACAATCACTGGGGGCAGGTCAGGAGTTACAACGACTTCCAGAACTATGGGAACAACCCATAGCCTCCACCCGCAGTAATGCACTTAGAAAGGAAAAAGGAGCGACAATCCATGCAACACTCGTCGCGCATAAGACAAGCATTGATGCCTGGAGCTGTTAGCCCGACGATACGCCGGACATTGCTCATCACATTCGGGCTCTTTGTGCTTGGATTGGCTGCGGGCATAGCGTACTTTCGACTTCCTGCAGATGATCAACTCGGTAGTCCGACCAACCTCGCTGGGTATCCTGGATCCACTGGGTGGCAACTACTCGATCAGAAGAAGGATGTCGACGGAGTTTCCATCCACGTGCATCATGTCTTCGCAAGTCACAACGGCATCCACGTTGTGTATTCAGCGAATGCAGTTACTGGCAGCGGCCGACTGAGCCCGAGTGTTGTAACCAAGCGCGTCACAGATGGGACGCTGGCCGCTGATTCCACCGCTGATCGCTTGGTTGCCACGAACGGTAGGGCAGCTGTGCGTATTGCCAGTCTTGGGAATCCTGCTGCCGGCAGAACAACGTATGGTATGAATGTGGCAGGGCTCGATGCTAATGACTCTAGGGCTAGCCTTTCCGTCGACATTATGGCCGATGAAACGCCAGGAGTAGTTGAGGAGGGTATCAGCCTAATATCCCATCCTGGTCCTGAGGCCCCTTACTTGCTTCACGGTGGGTATTTGGTATTCGGGCCGCACGGTACCACGTTTGGCATTCTCCCTAGTAGTGTGATCGCTACGGAAGAAACCCCTTCATACTTCATGATCGCTCCGGATGGAACCATACGGGAGATTACGTTCCACGAACTTGTGGCCTTCAATGAGGAACACAGGCGATGAGGGACCTGGCACGTCCGTTCTTGGTATGCGGACACTAGTCTGCCCGCCCGCAAACAGTGAAGCTGGCTTCAAAGATTATAGTGGGCATAGCCATGACTGCTTTGTTAGGCAGCATGGATATCGCGTGTGTAAGGGGAACTTCCTCGCTATCTGAGGCAGACTGCGAGAAGGTCGACCCGAAATCAGCAGTTCCAGAATTAATCGACAGAAGTGAAGCTGAGAGAGTAGCCGTATCGTCGTTGAGTTTGTCTTCCCCCGCCACTTCCGCCGTCGAAATACAAAGCATTGACGTTAGTTGCCTTGCGACGCTCAGATGGTTCGAGCAGGATCTCCTATAGGGATTATCACGGTCCAATCCTGATCTGTTTCCTCCCAACATGCCGATCTGGGTCATTCACGTAACGGGCAGCTCAAGGTCTGAGAGACCAGGAGAGACGTTCCACTATAGCTATGCCGTCGCAACCGTTGACGCAAGAAGCGGCGAAATAATGGGACAGCTATACCGCTTCGAACCTTTGTCGGCACCGTGATGGGTCCGTTGGCGTCCGGGTCAGTCGTCGGCCACCGCCACTTGCCTTGGCCGCTCTGCTGTGAACCTAACAGCGTCCTCCCTAGCTCACAAACGCCTCCTCGTTCTGCACTACCCCTGACCTGATCGTCCACTTGCAGAACTCCCGCGATGTCGTAGGCCGTTCCCAGGCCGCCCGAGCGGCCCTTTCTGACAACGAAAAAAGGCCCATATCTATGGAAAGGCTTGGGAGGTTGAGTCGGATCTTCAAGCACGTACCTAGCTCGGATTCGGTCGCAGAGGATGTGCCCGTTCTCTAATGCCTCAGGTTACAGACCGAAACGCAAAAAGGCCCTACATACAAGGAAAAGGGCAGGCGGTCGTCAAAACGCCGACCACCTGCCCTGTCACTTCCCACCGGACTTTGCTTTCCAAGGTCCGGTTCCTAGAACAGCCTCAGTGTCTCCGTTTGCTGTTGGTCTGGCCCTCCCTCGGCGGTTGAAGTCTGCGCTGACCCCTGTGCACGGCGGGGCCGACGACCGGTCGAGGGAGCGTGCCGCGTGTGGGCGGGGTATTTGGGCGCGTCCTCCCACTTTGCCCTTGCCCGTTCCACCACTGCCGGTACTTCCCCGGCCACCCCGCGTATGTCCGGGTCATCGAACGACTCGATGTGCGGATCCGACGATGGCCGTTGCACCCCGATGGTGGCCCTGCCGTCCTTGATGGACACGACGACCTTCAGCTCCTCCGGTGGGCCGCTCTCGTCTCCGCTGGCCTGGCTTGCATCGGTGACCTGCCCCCAATAGTTGTACCACAAATCATGAGACACTGATAGCGCTTTGGTCTTGCCCCATTCTTAGTACCAGTCGTAATGTTAGTCTCGTGGGTCATTTCACCCCTGCTGTGGCCACCAGGGCAAAGGCCTGTGGGGCGAGGTTCCCCAGGGCTCCGTGGGGACGTTCGCCGTTGTAGTGCCTACGCCACCCCTCTATTTTCTCCCGTGCATCCTCCAAAGACAAGAACCAACTCTCGTTGAGGCACTCCTCCCTCAGCCTGGCGTTGAAGGCCTCGATCATAGCGTTGTCTGTAGGTTTGCCCGGACGGCTGAAGTCCAGCTCCACGCCGTTCAGGTACGCCCACTGGTCCAGTCGCTTCGATGTGAACTCGGGGCCATTGTCCATGGCTATAGTCTGTGGCTTCCTGCCTTGCAGTGCCAAACGTGCCAACACCTCCGCCACACGTTGTCCTCCTATGCTGCCATCCACCTCGATGTCCAGACTCTCACGGGTAAAGTGGTCCACTAACGTCAAGATGCGGATCCGCCGTCCATCGAACAACTCGTCGCTCATGAAGTCCATGGCCCACCGCTCATCGGGTCTAGATGCTTGGGGCCTGACCTCCCTTCTTTGACTGGATACGTGGCGCCTGGGCCTCTTGGGCCTCATGCGGAGACCCTCCAGGCGGTAGAGTCTGTAGACCCTCTTGTGGTTCACCTGCCATCCCTCCCGTCTCAACAGCACGTGGATTCGTCTGTAGCCATAGCTCACCCGGGCCTGGGCCAGATCCCTGATCCTCATCCTTAGAGCTGCCTGATCATCCGCCACGCTGTGGTATCTGCAGGTGGAGCGCCTGAAGGTGAGCACCCCGCATGCTCGACGCTCGCTGGCCCCATAGGCCACCCGGAGATACCAGGCGTGGTCCCTCAGCTGAGCAGGCTCTAGGGCTTTTTTCGTAGCACGTCCTGGAGCATCTGCTTGTCCAGACTCAGGTCCGCCACCAACTGCCTCAGCTTCCTGTTCTCCTCCTCCAGGACCTTGAGCCGCCTCACCTCCGCCACTCCCATCCCCAGGAACTTCTTCTTCCACCGGTAGAAGGTCTGCTCGGCCACCCCCCATCTTCCGACAGACCTCCAGGACCGGGGCGCCACTCTCGGCCTGCCGTAGTGCGAAGGCTATCTGCTCCGCCGTGTACAGGGACTTCTTCATGGAATGATCCTCCTTCAACATGTGGGATCATCCCATAAAACTAACACTTCGACTGGACCAGTTTTCGGGGTGAAGACCAGGGCTGCCATCGCCGCCTTCTCCCTGGACAGCAGCAGCCCTTCCAGCGCAGTCCGCACCCACCTTGACAGGGCTCCCCGTCCCAGGCACGCTCCGACCGTCCGGGGATCGACGCCCAGCATCTTCCCCGCTCCTTTGCGCTGATGCTCCTTCACCAGGTTAACGGATCCACAGTCCTGGCTACTAAGACTGAACTCGTTTCCAGCCAATGACAGACCGCTGCCCGCTCTGTAGGCGTTTACAGGGTTATAATTATTAGTAACAGTAGTAGTAGTAACATATGAAGTACCCACAGTAACGGTTACGGCTAAGGACGCTACTAGTGCGATCTGCGCGGTGATCGGGATTTTGCTCCAAGCCCGGCGGAGTGGGTGCTGAACTCGACGGCGGAGTAGACGCAGGCCTCAGGGGAGTAGTTGCTGAACTCGGCGGAGTAGGCGCTGAACCCAGCCGAGTAGACGCTGAACCTGGCGGAGTGGGCGCCTTTGATCGCTCTGCTTTTCAGTAGACATCAGAACTCCTCCTTGAACTTCCTAACCAGTCCGTCCTTGACCTAGCCAATAGGAAACCATCATGACCGCCACTGCAAGGAATCGAAAAGGGTATGTATGGCGAACCTTCGCGACTGATCGTGCGTTTAACGTAGCATCGCAGCCGAGTTCCTGTCAAATGTTGTGGAAATTCGGTAGTGTACTGTTTAGTGTGTAAAAAGAAGGGGGCGTATTCTTTCGGGAAAGAAGAGGAAAATCTGAAAGGAGGACACGCCCCATAGCACCCTGACGACTTGTCTTTATGTGCACAACGCCTTGCATAAAAACTCCATTTTTGCAGGAGAGTCTAGAGAACCTGGGGTTTCTGGTGGTGCCCCGGTGGTGCCCCCACAGATACATTTTGAGGGTGGGAGAGCAGCGCTTGCCACTATGAATATCGGCAAACATTGACTTTATGTGCAAGGCTGAGGTTCCAGGCACAGCTCAATGGAGGATCATAGACGCCGATTCCTCTTTGCCAGAATCTTGTCCCTTGAATCCAGGGGTTCTCAGGGTAATAATCCCATCCTTACGCAGCGATAGCCTGATATTCTGGCCCGTCGAAAATGGGAGCGGTATATATGAATGGGTGTGATATTTCACGTCTATATCGTGGCCGTTACTCAGACGAACCCGTATTGTATTGGAGTCGGCGTTGGCCTGTCGGGACATCACCTTCCCCATTACCTGGTTATGCCTTACGGCCCTGGTTAGTGAACGGTCTGGGTACACTATTTTGACATCTTGGGGGTAGATGTATAAGGTGACTAGGTCTCCTGGTTTGGTAGGCAATGGGGGTGCCTCAAGTTGTAGGCCGTCCCAGTCCATAAGAGTCCCGTCAGGTGTGGTTTCGATGGCGCGGCACTGGAAAACGTTGCGAATCCCAAGAACCTTGAGGACGGTCTCGCTGGCCGGGTTGCGAAAGACTTCGGCCACGGAGCCTACTTGTTGCACTCGCCCGTCGTGGACTACGGCCAACCGATCCCCTACGGCAAAGACATCCTCCATATTATGGGTCACGTAGACCACTACTAGTCCTAGCTGTGACTGTAGGTCGCGAAGCTCTTTTTGCAAACGCTCCCTGACGGATATGTCCAAAGCGGAAAAAGGCTCGTCTAGAAGCAGTATGCTGGGCTCCGCTGCCAAAGCTCGCGCTATGGCTACCCTTTGCTGTTGCCCACCAGATAGCTCATTTGGATAGTGGTCGGCCACATGGGAAAGGCGCATCTGCTTCAGAAAAGACATGGCTACTTCTTGTGCGTTGCGCTGGCCGCGCAGCGGATAGGCTACGTTCTCTACTGCGGTAAAGTGGGGGAATAGAGCATAGTCTTGGAACACATATCCCACCTTCCTGTTCCTGGCAGGTACATTTGTGCTAGCTTCCTTCTGACCTCGGCGAAAGAAGACCTTGTTGTTCAATGAGATCATACCTTTGTCTGGGGTCATAAGACCGGCGATGGCGTTCAGCGTCTGAGTCTTGCCCGCTCCTGAAGGGCCGAACAGCACCAAGACTTCTTTACCTACAGATAGATTCACCTGTAGGTTGAAGCTCCCAAGCCTTTTTTCTATATCTACCACAAGGCGGTCGTCTGCCATCTCACTCCCTCGCTCTACTCTCCATAGGCTGACCCAGTGTAACATTACGTGCTGGCCACTCGAATTTGCGCACCGCCCACAAACTTAGAAAGGCGAGGGCTGTCATTAGCAGTACCATCTGGTTCACCACATCGTACTGGCGGTTCTGGACGGCGTCATATATGGCAAGTGGCATTGTCTGAGTGCGTCCCGGGATACTACCGGCTACCATCAGAGTCGCCCCGAACTCCCCCAGAGCTCGGGCAGACCCCAATACCAGCCCCGCTATGACCCCTCTGCGTGCTAGGGGCAGCGTGACTCTAAAAAAAACGCCTACCTCGGAGGATCCCAGAGTACGGGCTGCGTTCTCCAGCGTCGTGTCCACGCTGGCAATAGCTGCCCGAGCCGACTGCACCATTAGCGGTAACCCTACTACCGCGGATGCAATTATCGCCGCCTGCCAGGTGAACAGGATATTCAAGTCAAGCCACCGGACAATAGGGTTGGAGTTGCCCAGAGTAACCAGCAAATAGTATCCAACTACGCTAGGCGGAAGCACCAGGGGAAGAGTGATTAGGGTGTCCAAAAGGGTCTTTCCGAGAAAATTGGCCCGCGCTAAAAGCAGCGCCAGTGCCAGCCCAACTACCAGAATGATGACCGTAGCTGCCCCCGTTACCTGGATAGATAAGACTAAAGCTTGCCAGTTCATGTTTGATTACCCTTCAGCGCCCTCATTCTGGCACGTCATAACCGAACTGCTTCAAGATTGCGGCTCCTTTTGGTCCCCTCACGAAGTCCGCGAACTGCCGCGCTTCCTTCTCACGAGCGGCTCCTTTTATTATCGCTAAGGTCTGTTCAATAGGCGGGTATGGCGTATCACGCACCAGAACATACTGGCCTCTCTCTGCCTCATCAAGACTCAGAGACAGAGGCACAATGACAACATCGACGTTTCCACTGGTCCCGTAATGCATGGCCTGGTTCACGTTTTCACCCATCACTAGCTTAGGCCGTACCTTCTCCCAAATACCAGCGTTTCTGAGGGCTTCCCTGGCAGCCACTCCGTAAGGAGCGTGTTCAGGGTTCGCGATGGCTATCTTTTTCACCTCAGGGTTACTCAGGTCTTCGATTCTCTTGGGCTGAAACTTCTTGTCCTTGGGCGTCCATAGTGTGAGTTGTCCTCGTGCATAGGCAGCCTTTGTGCCCGATGCCACCATCCCTTCCTTCTCCACCTCCTCCACGTATCCAGCGTTAGCCGACGCAAAGAAGTCCACCGGCGCCCCGCTGATTATCTGCTGCGCTAGCTGTCCGCTGGACGCAAAGTTAAAGATGACCTTTATTCCTGTCTCCTCTTCAAACTGTCTGCCGATTTCCTTAAACGGACTGGCGGCGTTGGCCGCTACGGAAGCTATTATTGTAATGTTATCGCTGTTACATCCAGAGAAAAATACTACCACAGCCACTAGAACTAGGGCGATCGTTGGCTTGGTCATGTTGGACTAAAGCTGCGCTCCTTTGGAAGGGTATGTCAATAGGTAAAGTGTAGCAATTTCCCAAATGCAACACAACAAATGGGAGAGGTTGGCTGTAACTTGCGCCAAATAGTCGTAAAGTGCTTTAGAGACGTAGGAAGAAAGGGGTGTCTGTGAGGAGTATATGGATCATTTGCCCTGGAATCAAACCAGGGACTTCCCAGACGTGTCGGGGTACTCTAGCCTGACTGATGATGAGGAGACGAGGGCTGGTGGGCCGCCCTGGAATCCTTGTTCTAGTAAAACACCCACATTGAGTGTTTGCTACTCCTTATCATGGTCTGTCCTAAAAGTACAGTCTATTTCAGCAGGCCAGGGACAGGCATAAGCCGACGCCTAACAGGATCTACGGCCATGTTGAACACTTCCAGGGTGGTAGCCCCCAAAAGAGCTTTCGTCCCAGGAGGGCCAAAGACAACCAGAGCGGTCCGTTCCCGACCGTCCAGACGGATACGTGCCTCCCCCACTTCGTATTCCACAACTCTCTTATCGGCTAACTGAAAAGAGACGTGCTCTATGGCTTCTATGCCAAGACGGCGTAGTACGTCCTGGGGCAATCAATAAGGTATGGGTGGCGCCAGTGTCTACTAGCGCCTCGACATCAACGAATTGGCGCCTTTCTGAATTACCCACCTGGATGTGTATAGTAAACGTTCCCATAGCCGTATGTTGTCATTATATCACGGCGCATCTAATACATAGGTAGATGCTACTAGATCAAGAAATCGTGAACATCGGTAAGCCGCCTCGGAATCGAATTTAGGGACCTCCCCGACGCGTCGGGGGCGCTCTAACCTGACTGATGATGAGGAGACGAGGGCTGGTAGGCCAAAGTGTACTGTACTGCGAACTTTTCGCTGGGTGGTCTCAATATAAGCACCGCTGGGGGAACAGGGTACGTCTGCCATTCCCCCGCAGTTCAGGCCAAACGACCTACGGAGGAAGGGGCTTATAGTGACGATAGTGATGGTCGTTCCCTCATTCGCCACGTGAGAAGAGCAGCGGCAGCGGCAAACACCACGCCGGTCGCCACTATCGGGAGCATGAACGGCACCCACTCATCAGCAAAACCATTGAACAGCACCAAGGCAGCCACCAACGCCCCGAATCCGGCCGCAGACGCGATGCCGCCGAGCACCAGCCCGATGAAGAGGCCGCGGCCGATGCTCGCCCCTCTAACCAATAGGCCAGTCACTCCCCCTGCAACTATCGTCATCACAGGAGGGGGACCGAGGACAACCACGACTAAAGCTAGAAGCTGCCACAGTTCATTTTCAAACTGAGGCGCCATAGCTTAGTCCAATGCTGTGGTCTCCTCGCTGGAGCGTCAGCGTGTCTTCCATCTCCCCCGCGCGCCTAGGGAGACAAGACCGGTCCCGGCGGTGTCGCCGGGCATTCCGCCAACACGAAAACCAGCACAGCCAAGGGGGTCTCCCTACGCTCAGGAAATGCCGAGAGAGGAAGAAGTGGTCCTAACATAAGCTGACGGTTGGCAGTACCATCTTCGAAATGTGCTTGGGACTGTGACACACAGTAGACCCGGAAGCCGATGGGTCGGATCGAAGTTCACGTCTCAAGCGGACTCACATTCATACTGGTGAACGGCGAGTGGTTGGCTGTTTAGCAAGCAGTAAGGAACGAAAACAACAGACCCTCAAAGTATACGCGTTGGCGTACTTTGGTTTAACTCAGCCAGGCAGCAATAGCCTGGATCAATGCCAGACCTAGTTACAGAGGGCTGCACCGCCCGGTCTGGTGGGCTGGTTCTCCGGTACTCTTATCATTATCAGTTTAAGGCTAGCAACCGGCAACGCACGAATCCCACGTCGATGACTGACCCAGTTCCATATATATGCTGCCGATCTTCGAGAAAACGAACTCGTCCGGGTTCGAGTAGGAAGATCCGAACAGTGTTCCCAAAAGTTTCACGTTGTTACCCGAATCCGGTTTTATGACTGGCGCACCGCTGTCTCCGCCGGACGGATCGGGACTGTCGCCGGTCATTCTTGCTCTTCCGACGCATATAATCCTCACATCGCCCCCCATGTCTGCATTGCCGCAGGTTGCGATAATTTCTGCCGTCTGCCAGCCCTCTGTTCTGCCTATGTAATAAACCTCGTCGCCTATACTGAAGCTGGCTGTTTCCGCAGTGATGTCGAAAGTAGTGCCGACCGGATCAACATCGGTTTCGCCGACGTCCTCTGGTTTAGCGATTTCACCTAGGTTGAGATTCTCATCGCTGTCAAGTTCAGCAAAAGCTGCGTCTGAGTACCTGCACTCCCACCCATCCAAGCAGTCACTATGGCTGAGATTCGTTAGTTCCGGATCAATCGTCTCTTCGGCGACTATGTTATTGCCGAATAGGGGGTCGTTCGGCTGATGGACGTCCGCATCGTCAAGGCCACCTATGTCCCCGTCGCCGTTTGTGCAGTGTGAGGCGACAACCATCCCCTCGACGTCGTCTCGCTCCGTAACAAAGCCAATAGTGCAAAGGCCCCATCCATCCCAAGCCTCTTCATGTTGGATCCCGCCCACAAGAGGGCGCCACTTCGCCCTCACGCTGTCCTTGTCCGTGAGAAGGGTTATGTAGTCTTCCACAAGAACAACAGCCCCTTCTGGAATCTCGAGTCTTTCAATTATCCGGAGCCCATCGTCAATTTGATCTGCATCTCGCAGTCCGAACCGGATGCGATTTTCGAGCACTCGTATCGAGCCCGTGCCTGTGAGGATGCCACTCTCGGAGAAAGCTCTGTCTAGGATGTGGTACCATTCGACCAACTGGTCGAATGAGTAGTCACCTTGGACAGGGATTATCTGTGTAATCTCCCGATCACCATTATATGCTGCGCGGAAGGCCGTTTCCGCAGACGTCATCTCGGTCACGTCCTGCATGTAGACGTAGGCGATGCTTTTGTCAGTTTCGTGGAAGTAGTATCCACCGAATCCGCCCTCGTGATCCCTTGCGATTTTGGCTAGCTGCCGCTTCGGGTCTATCATTTTGCCGGCACTGTCGAACAACCCCCTGACCACGTCCTCTTTGATCTGATCTAGATCGACAACCTTTGTGTTGGGAGGTGGTTCGTCTGCGCTCTGGGCCATCACTACCGTTGTACCAATGACCGCCACCAGCACTAAAGCCATGACTGCGAAAACCGTCCCTTTTCTAGTCATAATGCCCCCTTTTCTGACAGCCTATTTGGATAGTCGTACTGGCCTCCTAGAAACGTCCTTTGGAGTGTTCGAACTCCGTGCGTGAGGTTCCCACTCTCGCTAGTTACCCTTCTCAAGGCTCCACGTGCGATACTGCCACAGGAGTTCCCAGTCTGTCAAGGATATACGCTGGCAAGTGATCTCGCGGTCTAGCGTCCCGCGCCGCCCGCTCCTGCTCCAGGCTGAGCGCCCAATCGAACAGGGAGGCGGTTGTGGGCTGGGGCTTGCGGCCCCGGCCCTTGGGCTTGACCGGCTCCTCGGCCATGAACTCCGCCCAGGAGAACAGCGACTGCTGCGGCTCCGGGGCCTCGTCGTGATGGCCGTTCCCGTTCTCGTTGGAGTGGTGCCCGTTGCCCAGGACCAGCTCGACGCTCGGCCCGATGCCGTTTGCGTCGTGGTGGCCTTTGCCGTTGACCGACACGGCCTCCGGCTCTATCTCGACGACCTTCCAGCCGTCGTCCACCAGGAACTCTTCCGAAGCGGCCTCGGCGTCCCTGGCCTGGGCGAAGACATCCTCCACCGTCTCGGCGTCGTCCTCGTCCCCGCTGACGATCTTCCGGGCGAGCGCCATCATCAGGTCGTCCCCGTCGTCGCCGTAGGCGACCAGGCCGTCCTCCGGCAGCTCGCCCTCGACGGCGAGGGAGCTTTGCAGCTTCTTCGCCACCAGCTTCAGCGCGTCGGCCTGGAGGGTGTTCCGGTAGGACATGAACACCACCTTCACCGGGCGGGTCTGCCCGATGCGCCACGACCGGCGCGACGCCTGCCGCATGACGTACACGCTGTAATCCGTCTCGAACCAGCACAGGGTCGGGAAGTCGATGAGGTCGAGGCCGGTCTGCACCAGCCTGGGATGGCAGATCATCACGTCTATTCCCTGTTTCACCTTGTCGGCCACCCACGCCTCCCGCCGTTCGGGGGCCACCGCGTCGGCCTTCATCACCGCCACCAGGAACCCGTGGCGGGTGAGGATGTCCTCCATCCTCTCGGTGATGTCCCGTGTGCCCGTGTGCGTCGCGTAGACCAGCACCCGGCGGCCCTCCATCCGCTCGGCGGCCACCAGGTCCACCAGGGCCTTCTCCTTGGGGTAGAGCTTCTCCTCCGACAACGGCGGGACCTGCACGATCACGTCCCCGCTCCGGGGGTCGAAGACCGTCTCCCCCCTGGTGCAGCCGTCCGGGTACGCCAGCAGGGTTTGCAGGTAGGTCGCCAGCAGCCGCTTCGAGCCAGCCTTGAGAGCCTCAGCCAGCTTCAGCCGCAGCTCCTCGTGCACGGTGTTGTAGGCGCTGCGCTGGGAGTAGCCCGTCGCGTCCTCCTCCGAGTCCATCGAGGACAGCAGGATCTGTTCGTCGTAGTCGGGCAGCCCGGAGGCAACGTCGGCCAGTCTGAGGAAGACGGTGTTCCCGATGATGTGGAAGAGCGCGGAGGGAACTAGGCCCGGCCGCTCCCTGACCACCTTGCGGAACTTACGCCGCCTGCTGTTGCGCCCGTCCTCCACCGGGTCGTCGTCGTCCTTCCCGACCGTGACCTCCTCGAAGCCGTACCGCTGTATCCAGCGGCGCTCGTCGGAGCGCTCGAAGTCCGTCCTGAGCTCCGGGCTGAATTGGGTAGGGACAGCGCCGCCGATGGCCGGATTACTCCGGCTGGTCTGCGCCATCCCTCCCACCGAACCGGGCTTGCCACTTTCACGGCATCCGGCTCTCCATTAGACGGTTTGTAGTTAGGTTGAACGGTGTGTGGCTATATGGCACGTCCGGCAGAGCGTTGTCAGGTTACTGAGCGCGTGTGACTTCATGCCCTTGGTGTGGTGGACATCCAAACCTGTCCGCGTGCCACACTGTTGACACTTCATGCCGTCACGAACCTTTGCCCTGAGTTTCCTTTCGACGATTTCGAGGGGTTCGCCGCGATTACCGTTGCTAGCCCTTATGGTCGCCGTGTAGATACGCTCGTCTGGGCCGGCTTCTCCCTGGGGGTGGGCACTTGCTGACAGCTCCGTACCTGACAAGTAGGGGTGCGGGTATTCCGCATAACCCTTCCGCAGATAACGTTGCCGGGCAAGCTCCTTTGAGGTTGGGAGCCATTGGTACGCTTCCAGCTTGTTATCGCCTTCGCGCACCTCTGCGTGCCAACGGGTTCTGCCGTGGAGCCTCCTGGTCTTGTCCCACATGAGTTGTCCCTTGCGACTTCCCTTGTGCTTCTTCCGCAACCAGTAGAGGTAGCGGAACCATGCGAAGCGCGTGATGTCCTCGATGTCTCGTACGAAGCTCGTGTACCGATAGTATTCGGCCCAACCCCGCACGATAGCGTTCAGGGTCGTCAGTCGGGTGTACTCGTCCAGCCAAGTCCAGTTCCTGGAAGTCAGGTCTTTGAGCTTCCGCATCACTCTCTCCTTTGCCTTGGCCGTCGGTCGAAGATGCACCGCCCACTTACCGTTGACCTTCTTGCGCTGGATATGGAAACCCAGGAAGTCGAATCCGTCGTTGATGTGGGTGATGACCGTCTCTTCTTCCGATAGCGTCAGGTGGAGTTCGTTCTCTAGAAACTGCTGTATCGCCTGTTTCGTGGCCTTGACTTCCGCTTTGGTGCCGTTGCCGACGACCACGAAGTCGTCCGCATAGCGCATCATCTTGTGGTTGCCGAGGCCCGCCTTTCGGCCCCTTTGTCGAGCGTTAGGGTTTGGGTCCCACTGTGCTGCTGCCCACCGGTCAAACTCGTTGAGGTAGACGTTGGCTAGCAGCGGGGAGATAACCCCTCCCTGTGGCACACCGGAGTCGGTGCGAGCGAAGAGGCCCCCTTCCATTACGCCCGATTTCAGGAACTTCCAGAGCAAGTCCATTAGCGCCCTATCCTTCAGCCTTCTCCGCAGCAGCTTCATGAGCGTCCCGTGATGGACGGTGTCGAAGTAGCTTTGGAGGTCGCCTTCAATCACGTAGAAGTATTTGGCGTTGGCGTAGAACAGGGGCATCAGGTTCCCGATGGCGTCCATCGTGCGACGACCTTTTCGGAAGCCGTAAGAGTGTTGGTGGAAATCCGACTCGTAAATCGGGTCGAGGATGGCCCGAAGTGCTTCCTGCACGATGCGGTCTCGCAGGGCGGGGATGCCCAGCGGGCGCTGTTTGCCATCGTGCTTTGGTATGTAGACTCGCCGGACGGGTTGCGGCTTGTACGTCTTGCGCTTCAGTTGGTCGATGAGCATCTTCATTTGACGCTCGTAGTCCTCCTTGAACGCAAGCCGCGTTTGGCCGTCCACGCCGTCGGTCTGGCTACCCGGTCGTGCCAGTACCCTTTCAGCCGATATGTGCATCCAGCAGTCCCAGTGCAACAGGTCGTACAGGTTGGTGAACCTGTGGTCTGGATGCTCACTGGCCGTCTTTGCCAAGAACCTTTGCTTTTCTGCCATCTTCGTTGGGTTCATACATCCCTCCTCTGGCGTAGTTCGCTTGTGTTCTGCACTCGTCTAACTGCCCTCCTTCGCCATGTGGCCGGCTTTCCCGACCTCGGACTACTACGAGGGCTCTGCCCCACGTCCGGCATTGGCCGCAGGCTGGCCTACTCCGGCTTTGGCTCCTTGTTGACCTGCAAGTTCCTGTGTGCCACCATGCTTGTATGACTGCCGTTCGCCGATGGTTCAGGGAATACCCGGTTCTCGGCGCGGTGCTCGTTGGGGTCATTGCCGGACCACTCATCGCGGTCGGGTACCACGACCTCAGACTGTGGTGGGTTACGCGGGATTTGCACCCGATGCTCCTTAGGACAAGCCCTAGTTACCTCAGCATCCTTATAGTTGGAGCCGTGGTTGGCCTATTTGTGGGCATCGTAAGCGGGTACCTGTACAAGCACTTTCGCTAGGAAACCCTAACGGGTGCATGGTGAATCCACGCGGTGGCTTGCAAGCCGTTTGGAGTAGTTCCATTGCCGGGGAGCCGAACGTGGTTCCCAAGTTCACGCAGATTGCGTCGTCATGCCGTCTTAGGCCCTGCCTCTACGCCTGGCTTGGCTCGTTGCCTCGCTCGTCATCGGGGAGCAACCGGTTGTCGTGGAGTGCGGCACTCCTGCTAGTGGTAAGCGCCCCTGCCCATTCGATACAGGGGTCCGACGACTCCACCCTCGCCCTACCGTGAGCGGGTGGTTAATGCTTCGACGCTTCAGTCGGCAGTTTCTTTCGTGACCGTAACGGCACTCTGGCTAGCGGCGCGCGGCGTAGTAGGGTGGCCGCCGCCACATTGTCGGGAAGGCTTCAGACACGGTTCTGCCTCTGGCCCCCGTGCCTGCTTCCCTAGCCACCGGCCCACTCCTGGCCGGGTTCCATACCTGGTACTCTCAATCTACGCGCTTCTTGGCGCACCGAAGGGCTGCATCTCGCTAACCCCCTGCATCTGGTCGATGATCTCGTCCAAGGGAGTACCGCGCCGCAAGTGCAGCGAGACGAGGCGGCAGACCGCCTCCGTCACCCCGGAGGTGAACGATCCCGCCTTGCCGATAGAGCCAAAGACCTCGAAGGGCTCGCCCTCCTCGTCCAGGGACACCGTGACGTACAAGTTGCCATGCTCGGTCTTGAGCTTGGTCGTGCTGCTGGGAAGGGTCCGGGGCCTGGGCCGTGTCGCCGGGGTCATGGCCCCTCCCCCTTCTCAAGGAGATAGGGAAGGGCTGGGGCGTAGCGGTCGAAGAATTTGGCGACCTTGAGGGCACACTCCCGGTCCCTCTTGTCGCCGATGCCCAGCAGCGTCTGGACAATGACCTCTTCACAGTCCTCTTCGGCGAAGGCCGGGGTCAGCAGCGTCTCTTGGACGGCAGGGGGAAGGGAGTCCCACCGCTCCCGGCTCAGCTTCAGTCCGCCGTGACTGGCCGTTTCAATCCGCACCACGCCCTCGGCCAGCGCTACGACGTCCTGGGGAGGTCCCCACGGGGTATACATAGTGTTCACTTTCATGTCGTCTCCTTTCTATGTGTTGCTCAATTGGCCAAGTGAAACCGGGGCAGCCCCGGTGTGGAGACAGCCCCGTTACGTGGGCTCGCTATGGCGCGTTGGGCTCATGCCGCTTCCGGCGCCTCTGCTTCCCGCGTCTGCTGGAGCTTCCGGGTCGCCCCTTGCACCAGCGGCGTCAGCTCCGATGCCGATACCGCCTCAAGGTCCTTGCCCGTCTTGCCCTTGACCGCAGCCCGCACCTGCTTCTCGTCGAACCCCTGCATCGCCCCCAGGTCGATCAGCGTCGCCCGCAGCGACGGAGCAAGGGAGTCGGCTGCGCTTTCCTGCTTCGCCGGTTGCCCGGTGGCCGCCTGGTCTCCGTAGAGGCAATTCCCGAACTGGTCTCCGAAGCTGCGCAGGGCGCGTTTGAGACCGTCGGTAACCGACCCTTTGCAGGCCGTGTCGTGACCCTCCGCCGTCTCCTCCGCCACGGCGTGGAACCCGATGTCCGTGCGGGGCGGAGCGCCGGGAACGGTGACCCGCACGGGAGCGCTGTAGGCGCGGATGCGGCTGATCTCGCCCGTCTTGGGGTCGACCTGCTCGATCTCCCGCAGGGTCACGTCGCCCACCACTTCATATCCCCAACCCGCGAAACCGAAGATCCGGTTCGCCTGGTCGATGACGGTGTGTCCCTCGATGTACTGGTATGTGCGCCCGGCCCGGCCCTTGCGCTGGGACACCAGGCTCGGGTCGAGGGGCTTCTCCAGCTCGCTCACCACCCTTGGGGACAGGCTGTCCCAGAGCAGGTCGTGCTCCGGAGTGATGGCAGCGTCCGGGTGGACGCCGTTGCTTCCGTTCTTTGTCGCTGCGTTCGTCATTGTGCTTCTCCTTTGTGATGTCTGTGATGTGCTGACTGCTCTTTCTCTAGTCGGTGCAGGGTTCCCCTATGGGAAACCCGTAGGCGGGGCAAGCCCCGTCATTCATTGGGCATAGCGCCTCCTTGGGTAATGCTGTGTGGATGTGGAAGGGGGACTGTGCTACCTAGCGATGCGGGCCGCCCTGGCAAGCAAGCGGAGGAAGGCGGCGCGGCCCTGGGGCTGCGTGGGCATCAGAGCGGGCGGGAAGCCCGTCTGGAAGGGGGACTGTGCTACCTAGCGATGCGGGCCGCCCTGGCAAGCAAGCGGAGGAAGGCGGCGCGGCCCTGGGGCTGCGTGGCAAGCTCCGCCACGTCCGTGACCCCTTCAAGCAAGCGCACCGTGGCGGCCCGCCGTCCAAGCAAGCTCTCAAGCCGCTCGGCGGCCTCGCGGCCCGCATCGTCGGCGTCGAAGGCGAGGAACACGCGGGGGAAGGCAAGCAGGTACGGCAGGTACGGTTATCGTAGGGTGACAGCCCTATTGAAGAGCGAAGGGTGGAGGGTGAACCACAAGAGAGTGGAACGTATATGGAGGATTGAGGGATTGAAAGTACCCGGTAAACAGCCCAAGAGAGGCCGGTTATGGCTGAACGATGGGTCGTGTATAAGGCTTAGGCCGGAGCGCAAAGACCATGTGTGGAGCTACGACTTCGTGGCGGCAAGGACCGCAGATGGCAGGGCTTTCCGTATCCTGGCGATCGTGGACGAGTACACCAGGGAGTGTTTAGCCATGGTGGTGAAGCGGAGCATCACATCACAGGATGTCCTGGACCAGCTCTACATGCTGTTCCTGGTCAGAGGGGTTCCGGAGCACGTCCGCTCTGATAATGGCCCGGAGTTCACCTCCAAAGCGGTGAGAGGGTGGTTATCTAACCTGGAGGTGAAGGCTCTGTTCATAGAGCCTGGAAGTCCTTGGGAAAATGGTTACGTCGAGTCATTCAACGGGAAGCTGAGGGATGAGTTCCTAAATGGTGAATTGTTCAATACCCTTGCTGAAGCCCGGATACTCATTGAATGGTGGAGAAAAGAGTATAACCAGGTAAGGCCTCACAGTGCACTGGGATATCGACCGCCAACTCCACAAACTACCATGCCTGCAATGGCTTGAATGCGAGGTTTAACCTGGTACAATTACTGGGGGCAGGTCACAGGAAGGTTGCCAGCTAAGTCCGGTCACCACCTGCGCCGACCCCGCCGGAACGCCCCTGTGAGGGAACGTTTTCTTGGTTTGAAACGTACCATCAAGTAGGGACTCACTCGAGCGCAGCGATGTATGGGCGGGCCACCGTGGGAAAGCGGTCCGGTTTCGTTCGTACCTCGGGAACTTTCTCTTGGGCGGATACGTCTACCAGTCGTATCCTCAATCAGATGTGCCGGTTGAACGGCGCGGCAGGACAGGGAGTCCTTCCTGTGCCACCGGCAGTCTCCAGGGAAGCGGTACGGTTAGTACGATGAGGCTTCACGGCAAGGAACTGAGATTAGGACGGCGGCTCGGGGTGACGACCCGGACTATCATTGGAGGACTGGCAGTTCTCCTGATGCTGGCCGTAGCAGCATGCAACGACGCTGAGCCGCAACCTACGGTCGAGCCCACGTTGCCGGTGCCGCTTGTCGAGGCTGCGGACGTAGAGGTCGTGTACGCGTCCCAAGAACGCCAACCCCCACTCCTGTTCCCGGGGGAATACGACCCCCTGTGGGGAGATCTGGACGCTGACGCGCCGATCATCGACCGGTTGCTCGGTGCGATGGCGGACGGAACGGCCGTGCAGATGGATGAGGAACTCGTCGGGGCTTCGGTCCGTAGCCTGACCATGAACGTCAGGTTCCGTAACGGCACAACCTGGTCGGTCCGCCAGGTGAGGAGATGCGAACTCACACCGGAAGAGAGGAAGACGAACTGCCTGCCCGTGCCGGACCATTGGCAGTTGCTCCACCGTAACGACGTGGTGGTGTCGACCGCGCTGACGGAGTGGTTCGAGCGCGCCCAAGAGTACATGCCAAGGGTCGAGCACTTCGAGATACTCCCAGACCCGATAACCCTCAGTGAGCGGTTCACTATTTCCGGAGGGGGCTTTCACGAAGGGGAGAGAGTCGAGCTGAGCATCGAGTTCTCGGACGGGAGCGTGCTGCAACTAGGAAATGTGTCGCTCGACCATGGAGCCTTCAGTTGGGAGGGAGGGATTCGCGAGACGGCCCCCTCTGGCCCGGCAAAGATCAGCAAGCGTGTTATGGACGGCACAGAAGTCGTGTGGAGCGAGACCAGGTCGACCGCTGTGGCAGTTCCGACTGCCAGGAGCACCACGACTCCGCCCCAGACGCTGGTTGAGGCGGAATACAGCATAGGCGAGCTGGCCATGTGGTATGAGAGGTTAGGTGACGTGATCTGGGGTATCAGAGGTATTGCCTGGACTGACCTGAACGAAACGGAGAACCGCATCGACATCGGCCTTTATCCACGGCGCGGGACTCGTGGTGAATTGGAGGCAGTCTTGACGGCACTCGATATCCCCCGCGAGACCATTGTGATCGAAGATGGATGCAAGGGCGTTAGCCAATGGCCTCATGAGGTCGGGAAATCTTTCGAGGAAGCTTCCCTTCGAGCCTTCGATTACTCTCTGGAGGCAGTATCTCGGGTCACCTACGGAGAGACAGTGCGGATGAAACTGACTATACAGAACGCCACCGATGAACCGGTGGCCTTTGTTCTCGGCGGGAGGTCCCCGTATGATTTTGTTGTGACGACGCCTGGAGGTGAAGGGGTCTGGTTCTGGATGTGCGGCAATATCACCAATAGCGTACGGGATGGCAAGACCCTAGAACCTGGAGAGAAGCTGGAATTGGTTGGCGAGTGGGAGCAGGTGGACAGCCGAGGAGAGCCCGTTCCTCCTGGTACCTACGTAGTGCGTGGTGTCTTGACGTTGGGCCAGACTGATTTGGGGCCACCTGATGAGGTGCTTGTAACGGAGACCCACGAGCTGCAAGTGCAGATACCCACAACTTCGGATAGCCCGTCCCACACTGCAACACCGACACCCGCGCCAATGCCTACGCCAGGGCAGGATCACCTTGAGGGACCGCCACAGGGACCAGGTGTAGAAATTGGGACAGGCTACCCATACACGTTGTACGTCCACTGCGGTATCCGCGACGCTCGCTTTGATGGGCGACTCTGGATGGCCGATCCCATGCTGAGCGACGGTAGCGGCAATCCGCCGCTGGATTGGGCTCCTGGCGATAGTGAGGGCATCATGGAGCTGGTCGACGACGACCTGGCAGTATTCACGGCAGAAAGCGGCCGAACCATCCAGTTCAAACCCTGGCCCTTGGATGTCGAATGGAGACCGTGCGCCTAGTGCATCGTGGAAGTAGGATCATGTCATCCCTGATCCCCAGCATCCTTGGGTTAGCAGTGCTTGTACTGGCCGCTTCTTCTGCCCAAGGGCTATCAATGCCTCATAACCTGTGGTACGACTATTGGGGACAGGTCAAAGTGACGGACCGACTGGCTTGTAGATGAGTGAATTGAAGAATCAGAAACGCGGGACTCGAGCGGCGGTGATTGGTAGTGCAGCCGGCCTCATCCCCGCTATCTCGCTAGCCTTCTACTGGTTCTTGTCACAGGAACCCAATGTCGCCGCTCAACGTGTGGGATATGTAGCGTGGGCTCTACTCCTGCTCTCGCCGTATGTGCTGGCGCTCGTTGCCTCTAGGTTGCGAGAACCTGGTGTACGCTGTGGATTGCTTCTGGGTGTGGGTCTACTATCGTTAGTCGGAAGCTTCTCAACCTTCTCGTTGATCGCTTTCAGTTTTCTGCCTGCGACATTCGCTATTTGGTTCGCCGCCGTCAGAAGTCTGACTGTAGCGAGGCGCCCGTTGGCGACTGTGGCACCTGCCACTGTCGCAGGGCTGTTGATCGCTGCGATTGTGGGATTCGGCTTCTTCTCTCTGTTGTGGATGCAGAGCCAGGACTCGGAGGTTCGCTGTTGGGTGCTGACTCAAGGCCCCGACGGACACTCCACGTGGGAGTCACGCCCCAATGTTGGAGAACAAGGGACCATTAGCGTTGGACCCATAACGGGTGGCGAACGGTCAACATGCATCAGCGGCATCATCACTAATTCCGAGGCCGCGATGAGCATAGGTGCGGTTGCCATAGCTATTCTGGGTATGGTGATGGTATCGATGTGGTCAGGACGTGTAGGGCGGCCCATCTACGGGGACTCCCGGCGGCATTAGCAATTTCCCTCCAGGTGATCGCAGGCGTTTCTTCGACTGCGTACCCCCACAATTTGAACGCCGATTCGAAACCGGCGCTGCCTACCGTCAAGCTAGAGTCGACCATGTCCTTGTCAACCTGACCTGTTTGAACTGATTGTGGCATTCTTCCCATCGGGATACGATTCAGAGGGCAAGAAGCAACTCGAAGATGGTTCTGTCTACCGTCAACTTAGGCCCACCAAACTGGACAAAATCAAGAACCTTTACACTGAGGTTCCATTTGGACCTGTAAGCGCGGCGCCTGCCCATGCTGTTCCCAAGGCAGCCAGTATAGTGCCGATGGGAAGGAAGACGATGGGGTGAAAGATGAACGGTTTCGGCCAATGGGCCAAGAGGAGCTTGCTCCAGATACTGGATGTCACCCTCATCCTCGTCATATCCCTTGGTGCAAAGACTCGGCGAATCCAACCAACGAAGCGCAGTAACCTAACTAGTAAGCCGGATGTCCGGGATAAGCTCCTGTCCCAACAGAAGGGAAGATGTGCCTACTGCTCAACTCCGATATCCGTACGGAGGGGCAACTACGAGATCGACCACAAGACACCGCTGGCACGGCAAGGTGACGCCACCATAGGGAATCTACAAGCGTTGTGCCGGGCCTGCAACAAGGAGAAGAGCGCCCGCACCCACGCTGAATATCAGCACTTACCGCAGGTACGGCAGTGAGCGCCCCTCATATGTTGAATTCAGGCGCAAGCCGAAGTACCTGAAGCCGAGGGAATCGTTCGTGCGCCTATCGCTCCCCATGATTGTAGAGGCAGTGATAGGCGGCCTATTCTTCGGCGCACTGACGATAGAGCAGCCGCTGTGGGGCGGCGCTACGCTGGGGATACTGGCGGTCGCCTGGGCAATCAGCGCGTACCTGCGGGGCATGAATACCGGCGCGTTGAAAGACTAGGTGCAACGCGAAGCCGATGCATTGGTCGGGGAACGTTGGGGGGGCTGAATGCGTGGAGTGCTCGGCGAAGGCTGTCACCGATAGCCCGCTACCGATTAACGGCATCTTTGAGGGCGTCTGTGCTTCGGCGAGAGTCGCTCTGAATTGACTTTGGGGCCGAGGTGACGGATAATAGGCTCCGTACGCATATCACCGGACAGAGGGGCTATATGACGAATCGGTTAGACGTACGGCTGGACGTCGAACACCGGCGGCGACTGGAGGAGTTGGCCCAGGAGCAGGGAGAGGCGCTCTCCGATGTTGTGCGCCGCCTCATCGACGGCGCCTATGAGGACATCCTGCGCACGCGCCGCAAGGAGGCGATTGAACGGCTGATCGGGTTGAACGTGGAAGACCCGCCAGACCCCGACACCCTCTCCCGCGAGTTGGAGGCCGCCCATGAGCCCGGCGGTCTTCATTGACGCCAACGTTCCGATCTACGCCGCCGGTGGGGACCATCCCTACAAGGAGCCGTGCGCTCGGATTCTCCGCATGGCGGCCGAGGAGCCGCAGCCGTTCGTAACCGACTCTGAGGTACTCCAGGAGTTGATGCACCGCTACCTGGCTTCGGGGCGGTGGGCGCTGGGCCAGGAGGTTCTCCGGGCCTTCGCCGAGGCGATGAACGGACGGATCGAACCCGTCCATGCCGAAGACGTTCTTTCGGCGTCGGAGTTGGCGGACAGCCATCCCGGCGTCAGTGCCCGGGACCTGGTTCACGCGGCGGTGATGCAGCGGCTGGGAGCAGGTCGCATCATCTCGGCGGACACCGACTTCGACCGACTGGAGGGCGTTGAGCGGCTCGACCCCGCCCGCGTCGGGGAATGGGAACGTTCCATCCCAGCAGTCGGGGAAGGGTAGCCCTGGCTATTCGCCATTTGGAAACCTAAGCAACCTGGGGACGACTTTGGCAACCCACATCGACATAGACGACCCCAAGTACCGCAACGCCGCCGCTGAGATTCTAAGACGGCACAATGACGGCGCGGCCGAGGCCAACATCACCAGTGCGGTGCGGGACTTTCTCATCCTCACCGGCCTGGTCCGCAGTGAGGAGATGGTCGAGGAGAACCCACCCTCGGACGGCTCCCGCCAAGCCGTTGACCTGACCGCGCTGGACACATTCGTCGAATTCAAGCGACGCATCGGAACGGCGTCCGGCGGCGCGCCCAACCCACAGTACGTCGAGCAACTGGACGACTACCTTGCTCAATCGGAGAAGCAGGGCCGGGTCCGGATGGGCGTCCTCACCGACGGCAAGCGGTGGCTTCTGCGCTGGCCCGGAGCCGGCGAGATCCAGTTGACTCGCCCCTACGCCTTCACCCTGGAGGAGCCGGACCAATGGATCGCCCTCTACGAATGGCTGCGGGATTCGGCCCTGGTATCGCTGGAGGGAGAAAGTCCCGATAGAGAGGGAATCGAAGGGCACTTCGGCCCGGACAGCCCCTCCTACCAGCGCGACATCGCCGCTCTCAAGACCCTCTACCAAGAGAACGCAGAACAAGAAACCATCCGTATCAAGCGCCGGTTGTGGTACGACCTGCTGCGCACCGCCCTGGGCGAGATCGCCTACACCACGGAGGGGATGAGCGCCGAGGCGCAAGTGCGACTGGCCAAGGTCGGCGTCGGCCCGGAGGAGATGGACGACCTGTTCGTCCGGCACACCTACCTGAGCACCGTCATCGGCATGGTTGTGCAGGCCTCCTT
Source organism: Dehalococcoidia bacterium (assembly GCA_965249025.1). Classification (GTDB taxonomy): domain Bacteria; phylum Chloroflexota; class Dehalococcoidia; order Lucifugimonadales; family CAYTFF01. The sequence continues at coordinate 2,036,217 of OZ252215.1, forward strand.
CGGCATCGACATCCGTCGCCTGGCCGAGAGCGACCCTGCCGACCTGCTCCAGGGGCGGGAGTTGCACCGCGCCACCGGGTTGCAGGGGGTGCTGGAGTCTGACTTCTTCGCCTGGCCCAACGAGGTCGGCGGCGAGCCGCTGCTGCAAACCCTGGCCCGCCGCGTGGCACGGTTCGACTGGGCGGAGGCCCCGCCGGACACGGCGGCCACGCTCTATGAGTCGGTCATCCCGCCTGATGAACGGAGGCAGTTGGGGGAGTACTACACCCCGGCCTGGCTGGCCCGCGCCATGATTCGGGAGTTGGTTGACGACCCGCTGAACCAGCGCGTGCTGGACCCTGCCTGCGGCTCCGGCACCTTCGTGGCCGAGGCGGTGTCCCACTTCATAGCCGCCGCCAACGCAGCCAACTGGAACCCGGGGGAAGTCCTCAACCGGCTGCGGGAGGCAGTGACCGGCATCGACGTCCACCCCGTGGCTGTGCACCTCGCCCGTGCCGCGTGGACGTTGGCCGCCCGTCCTGCCATCAACGCCGCCAGCGCCGCCAGCGCCGCCGGGTTCGACGCGTCCCTGTCCATCCCCGTCTACCTGGGCGACGCCCTCCAACTGCGCTTTCGCACCGGCGATATGTTCGCCGAGCACAACATCACAGTCCAGGTAGAGGATGAGGAGAACACCGAATTGGTCTTTCCCGTGAGCCTGGTGGAACGAGCGGAAACCTTCGACGCCCTGATGGGGGAGGTTTCGGCCTCCATTGAGCGGGGAGACGACCCATTCCTGGCCCTGGACGACAATAAGATCAACGACCCCACTGAGCGCCAAGTCATTAGCCACGCCATAGCCGCCATGCAGAGGCTCCACGACAGGGGACGCAACCATATCTGGGCCTACTACGCCCGGAATATGGTGCGCCCCGTGGTGTTGTCACGCTCCAAGGTGGACGTGGTGATCGGCAATCCGCCTTGGATCAACTACAACCAAACCGCCGACATCCTACGAGACGAGTTGCAGAACCTGAGCCGGAACGCTTACGGCATCTGGGCTGGGGGACGCTACGCTACCCACCAGGACGTGGCTGGGTTGTTCTTCGCTCGCAGCGCCGACCTGTACCTGAAGGATGGGGGCGTCATCGGTTTCGTGCTGCCCCACAGTGCGCTTCAGGCCGGGCAGTATTCCAAGTGGCGTAGCGGTCAGTGGCGGGCGCGCAAGTCGGGGCCGAGCGTCTCGGTGGACTTCACCTTCAAACCGGCCTGGGACCTGGAACAACTCAAGCCCAACAGCTTCTTCCCAATACCCGCCTCGGTGGCCTTTGCCCGCAAGCTCTCCCAAGACGTCTTAAGTAAACCGCTGGCCGGGGCGGTGGAGCGGTGGCGGGGAAGGGCTGGGGCCGATGACGTGCGGCGGGAGTTGGCGAGCATCACCGACACCGGAGCAGCGGGGGAATCTCCCTACGGCGGTTACTCCAGGCAGGGAGCGACCATCGTCCCGCGATGCTTGTTCTTCGTCAGGGAAACAGAGAACACAGCCATCGTGCAGGCCGCGCCGACCATCACCGTGAACCCCCGGCGAGGTGGCTTGGACAAGGCTCCCTGGAAGGATTTGGACCTGACCGCCATCACCGGCCAGACGGTGGAGAGGCGGCATCTCTTCGACGTGCATCTGGGCGAGACCATCGCTCCCTATGTCACCCTGGAACCGCTCAAGGCGTTGCTGCCATTAAGACGAGGCGACGCCGCCATTCCCACCGGCGACGACGGCACCGGCGGCATCCGGCTCGGCGGGCTGGAACGGCGGATGCGGGAGCGCTGGCAGACGGTCAGCCGTCTGTGGGAGGGCAACAATGCCCTGGCCAACAACTTGAACCTGCTCAGTCAGCTCGATTACATGGGCAAGCTGTCTTCGCAATTGGAGTGGCAGCGGGATGCGGGAGACAGGCCTGTTCGGGTGATTTACTCCACTGCTGGGCAGCCAACGGCCGCACGCATAGGGTCGTCCGAACTTGTCACCGAAAGGTTGTACTGGATTCCGTGCAGGACCATCGACGAAGCCAATTACCTGTTGGCCGTCATCAACAGCGACGCACTCCAAGAGGCCGTGAGACCGTTGATGTCCAAGGGCCAGTTCGGGGCTCGCGACTTGCATAAGCATCTGTGGAAGCTGCCCATCCCGGAGTTCGACCCAGCGGAGGAATTGCACGCCTCCATTGCCGAGGTCGGTGCAGCGGCGGCAGCCGGAGCGAAGGCGAAGCTCGACGGCCTCCGCCAGCAGCGGGGCGATGATCTGACCGTGACCATCGCCCGCCGCGAGTTGCGGACGTGGCTGCGCACATCGGACGAAGGGATGGCAGTGGAAAACACTGTCGGCCTGCTACTGGCAAGCGGCTAGCGGCAGCAAAGTCACTTCCGACGCAGGTTCAAGGGAAATTTCGTCCGCCTATCGGTGTGTCCGATGCACTGGCGGCTGACACGTGGTGGCTGCGCAGTGCGCAGCTATTTTGCTACGCTCAACACATGGCTCGTGGCGACCGACAACTGCTCGACTCCCTCAGCCGAATGCCGTTTATCGATTCGGCGGAACTGGCGCTCATCCTGGGCGAGCCTCACACGACCGTCCACCGTGCCCTGACCGGCCTGCTGGCCGACGGCATCGTGGGGCGCGTCAGCCACGGCACCGCCCACCTGCCGTCGAGCCAGAGATACCACCTGACGGCCCAGGGCATCGGTGAAGCCGCCTGGGTCCTCGGCTTCGAGGCACCCTCGGGCTTCGTGCGCGCCTACCCCGTGTCCAGGGAGTGGCTGACGCTGCTCATCCTCCGGATGGACGCGGTGGCCGCCGTCTACCGTCTTGCCGCCACCATGTCCCCCGGCACCGACGGCCTTCGTTCCCACGTGGAGTTCCACCGCAGGGACCGCTTCGACGCCACCATCACCCTCCACGACGGCCGCAGCTTTGGCGTGGTGCGCCAGGGTCTGGCGCTGCGGCGGCGCTCCCTCTACGACCGGCTGCGGGCCATAGCGGAGTACGACTACCGGCGCCGCCCCGACACTATCCTGATCCTAGTTCCGAGCATCTGGGAGCAGAGGCTTATGGGTAGGTTCTGCGAGCGCATCTATCTCAGGGACTCCTACATCGCCGTGGAGTCCAGTTATGCGCTCGAACGGCAGGACCTTCGCGTCTGGCATCAGACCACGGGGTTGTTCTGGAGCACGTACCACACGCTGGAGCACGTCAGCTCCCAGGGCAGTCCCGGCGGAAGACGCTTCACCGAGTCGCCGGAGCGCAAACGCGCCTCCATACCCCGCCCTGAGCGGATGGTGGAGGCTGCGCCGGCCTTCGGTCTCACACCTTCGGAGAAGCGAGCCCTAGACCTTGTGACCGATCACCCGATGATCCCCCGTGCGCACCTGGCGACCTGGCTCGGCGTCTCCGAGGGACGAGTCAGCCAGATGATGCACAACCTCGTGAAAACCTGGGGCCTCATCGAGCGTCACGGCAAACGAGGCGACGTTCGCTACACCCTGTCATCTGAGGGCATACGATACGTCACCCACCGGGACCGCGCCGAGCTGCCGACCACGCGGGGCATCTGGAGCACCGCCCTCACCACCGACAAACAGGGCCGGAGACGACACGTGGGTCACCGCATCGAGACGTGGGCGCGGCAGACGAAGCACGCCGATGGCATCACGTGGTTCCTGTCACAGCTGATGACAGAGACCCGGGAAGATTCATCGAGCGAACTCCAGTGGTCCGTTCCCACCGCCAGGTCGGACCGAGCCTACAACTGGGGGGAGTCGGCCATCGCCCCCGACGCCGTGGGGCACCTGATCGCCGGTGGCCTTCATGTGCCGTTCTATCTTGAGCACGAGCTTCGCGCCCGTCACCCCAGGGGAGTCCTTGCCCGCCTGGATCCCTATGCGAGCTACTACTGGTCACCCGCACCAGAGGAAGACCAACCTCCGTTCCCCACCACGCTCTTTGTCGTGGACACCGAGAATGTCGAGGACACCTACGTGCGCACGGCGTCCCAGTTGGCCACCATGTCGCTGCCCATCCTCGTGTCGTGCATTCCAGTGCTGTCACGCACAGGAATACTTGGAAAGTCCTGGCGTCCACTGTGGGCGCAGGAGTCCCCCAGACTGGCGCTGTGCGGCCTGCGGGCCTACCGATGGGACTCCCTCTACCACCGGATGCGTCCTGTAGGAGGGCAGATAGCGATGTATCAGCGCTATCTGCCCTCCATGCCGGTTGGGGGCTGCAAAGTTGGGTCGGCGGGGCGATTTTCGGAACTTCTGGACCGTCATGCACGTCCCATGCACCCCTGGTTTAGCTACGAAATGGGATTGACGTATCGCATGACGTGTCAAGGTCTAAAATGGGACGCCATGCTAAAATAAGTGGCCTCGCCAAAGACACCTTGTTTGCACTTTGCAACCGCTGACGTGTCAGCTTATAGGGAGGAGGCAGCGATGGATGAGCCTGTCCGATGGGTGCCGAAAGCGGAGGCGACGGAGGAACTGGAGGTATCCCTCTCGACCCTCGACCGGATGATCGGGAGAAGAGATGTCGAGGTCCGCAGGGAGGGCCGCCGGGTGTTCGTGCGGATGCACGGGCCGGAGCATCTGAGCGACGAGGAGCTGCTGCGCCGGGCCATCATCATGGAGGAAGAGTTTAAGCGGACCGTGCGGGAGTTGGAACAAAGCGCCTCGGAGTTGCAGCATGGAGCATCCGAGTTGGAGAGGGAGCGGGACGAGGCCAGAGAGTCCGTATCCGCCAGCAGACAGGCGTATGCGAAGCTTGAGGAGGCGTACCGGAAGGAGACCGCCGCGCACAAGGAGACGAAGCAGTTGTTTACCATGCTCCGCGTGACCGCCGTCGTGCTGCTCGTCATCTGCGGTTTGCTCACGTGGCAACTGTTCACCTGAGAATTGACCGACGAGCCTTGACCCACGCATGGGGTGACGGATATACTGACTCGTAGAGCCTCTATTGATGACTCGCAAGGAGGTAACACGACATGAACCAACTTACGCTCAGAGGATTCGACGACGAACTGAGCACCATTATGCATAGCCTCGCAAGGCAGGAGGGAATCTCTCTGAATCAAGCTGCGTTGAGGCTGCTCAGGAAGGGTGCCGGTATAACGGACCGCAAGGGGAATCCGAACGCGATAGGGTCTTCGTTAGACGACCTGTTCGGCGTATGGAGCCGAGATGAGGCAGAGAGTTTCGATGCTGCCCTTGAGGTCTTCGAGACTGTGGACGAGTCTGCGTGGACATGAGGATTCTACTGGACTCCTACCAAATGAGGTGAGAAACCCGTGGACATGAAAACTAGTCTGGTCATCGCCGTACCTACCGCCGTCGTAACCACCCTCGTGATGAATTACCTGCAGGACGACTATTCATTTCTCGTCTCACTTGCCATTGGAGCCGTTGCCGGGGTACTCACCGGCCTGGTGGCCTATTTCCTGTACAAGTTGGTTAGTAAGTCCTAATGGGTGGCATAGTGGACGGTACGCCGTCCCTCACAGTGTACCGGGCTGGTCGGACACTTTGTTGCTACGGCCTGCAACCTGATGCGAATGGCGAACCTGTTGTCGTGTCAGATGACACGAGCCGTTCAGTCGGTGTGATCTGCCTAGGGCGGAGTGCGCCCAAGATGCTGTGACGGGGCCTCTGAGCTCCGTAGACCCCTCTCGGAATCGTCCGCAGGGGAATCAATTCTGACTCCGGTCTCATCTAAACGCCGTTACTGCCCACTCAATCAACTGCCGTCATCTGCCAAAATTCATTCTTCAGCAGCCTGCTAGTGGCATGTCTGGTCATGGCAAGAGCGTCCTCTCGGCTGCGGCTACCGGAACGCCCCGTAGGCCGACGCACTTAAGCTGGCCCCAGCGCGCAAGGTCGTCAGCGGAGAGAAGGAAGACGGCCCCAATGGGGGCACAGCAGCGATAATAAAGGGGGCTGTCCCCGCGCCCCTGGCGGGACGCGGCGCAGCTGCCTACAACGGGGATGGAGGAGCCTCCAACCCTGACGGGCCGGAGGCTCCTGTGGCCTAAGCCGGTGTTTCCGAGCGGCTCCTCATATAAGGACTTCCCAGCGAAAAGTTCGCAGTAGAGCCTGTCTCAGAAGGGCAATTGTAGACAGGTTCACTCTGACGCGAAGGTCTGATGCGAGACGATGGAGTGTTGTCATCGCCTCAGTTCACGAGACAGGACAAGGCTTCGGACCGTGAAACGTATGGCTGAAGGAGCGGGAGGAGCTCCACACCCGATAGAGAGTGCGCAGGTTGAAGGCGGTGGCCAACATGGTCCACTCGGCCGCCACGTTGGCGAGGCCGCGCAGCTGCGGCCCCCATGCGCATCCATATATGCAGGCCCCAACTGAGTCTCATCGTCCAGGCCGCATTCAATATCCAGTAACCGTGTCTGTGCAGGTGGGACCCAGCATTGCAGGCTGGATGGCCCAGACCGAGGTACAGAGCAACTCATGGATAGCTGACGCCGGAGTCTTCACCCAGACCGGCGGTTTGGTCAGGGTCAGCGAGTTGCCGGGCCAGTTGCATGCTTTCTTTGTCCTCGCGGCATACATCGCCGTGCTCGGCAGCGCGGCCCTCTGGCTCATCAGGCGTCGAGACATCGCTGGAGCGAAGGGGGAATGATTCCGGGATCTAGCTGTTCGGATTCGCCGCTAGGACTTCGGTTAACTCCTGTCTCGTGATTGTTTTTTCGGGAGTCTTGCCAGGGTAGGTTTCGAAGTTGCTGTCGCCGACTACCCACACTTGCTCTGGGTCGTTTAGCGACCAATAGCCCGGGAACTTCTCTTGGTCGGCCCTCTGCAAGAAGAAAAAGAGGTACGACTGGCCTGTTTTGAGCTCTACTGGACTGAAGTCCGGGATGGCTACAGAAACTGTCTCAGCCAGCCGTCCTCGCCAGAACTGGGACACCTCTATCTGGTAGAGCGTGTATACCCTGTCGATCGTTCTCCCGTTAGGCCTTTGCAACTTGATGGTCCCAGAGTCCTCTTCAACCACGGTGCCTTCGACTACTACTGGAGAGTCCGCCGCCAGACGCGGCAAATCGAGCGGCCTCGTTGCCCAAGAGGGTCGATCGTTTCGATCGCTTTGATAAGCGAAGAAGCCGATAGCTCCCAAACCAACGACGATCCCCAACGATAGAACTAGACTCATGCCCAAGCCCTGAGTTCGCATGGAAGGGGAGAAGCCGTGTCTATGCCATAAGGCGACCCCGTAGACGACGAACACAAGGCCCGGTGCGGCGAATATGAGCATGCCAGGTAGACCTGAGCCGAAAGGTGGCAGGTATGCGTAGAAGGAAGCGATAAAGATGAAGCCTGCGGCGATGGCACCGAGGGCAACGTACGGTACGGGTCGAAGCCGAACAGAGCCAACAACGAGAACCAAACCGATGAGACCATAGAGCGTTGTGGCGAGCCAGCCGAGCCCGACGCCGATGGTGCCCTCGCCTACGAGTGTATTTGACGAACTGAAGGCTGGAACGGTTCCAACGGTCACCGTCGCCAGCCCCAACCATGGGATGGCAACACGCGCACGGCACCATACTGCTGCCAATGGCAACAGGTTGACCACGATTATCCAAACCAAGAAGTCCACTTCACGCCCCTCGGAGGTCAGCATCCCGCCAAGCGGTAAATCTGCCTCTAGAGTAACCAGTATAGGGCGACTCTAGTTGCTGAGCAACAGACCCTTCTCTCCTTCCATGTCGGTGCCTTCCCGTGTTTTGAAGCCTCATTCCAAAGCCTATATATGCAGGCCCTTTTTGTTGTCTGGAATAGGCGGATAAGTACGCGTGTCAGGGACACATTGTCCGGGCCGGGAGGGGGTTGACGGCAAGGCACAATGTGCCGCATACTTACCTCCGTACACATTATCCCGCACAAAAGAGACGATATGGCCGGGCGATTGTCCAACACTCTGGAAGCCGGCTTTTGCGTCGAGGCCCTGACTGAGGCGCTGGCCCAGGGCAGGCCCGAGGTGTTCAGCCCCGACCAAGGCAGTCAGTTCAGCAGCCGGGAGTTCACCTAGGCCCTTCAGGACCGCGGAGTGAAGATCAGCATGGACGGGAAGGGGCCGTACGCCGACAACATCTTCGTGGAGCGGTTGTGGCGGACAGTGAAGTACGAGGAGGTCTACCTGAAAGCCTACGTCAACGCCGTCGAGGCCCGACGGGAACTGGGAGCCTACTTCCGCTTTGGAGAACTCAGGTGCCGGATTTGGCACCTAGCCACAACAATTCAGCGAGCATGTATTCCGGCCAGGTTGCGGACGACCTTCAAGCCCGTCCCGGCTACAACTAATGTGAGGGGAGCAGTGTACAGCAAGAAAACTGCCCCAAAAACCGTTGGGATCACAGCGCACAAAAGACAGAGACTCGCTGTGACCAGCCACTTGAGTCTATTATGGCCGAGAATCAGGCCGATGCCCCCGGCAGACGCTAGCACCAGCGTCGCCATGTTAAGGAAGTTTATCTCCGCCGTAGGTCGGATTAGCAGGGAGACTAAGAGTCCTATGCTAACGGCTAGTGCTAGCGCTCCACCGGCTACGAGCGTCAATTGCTCGAAGTATGCGATGAATCTAGTCAACGCAACTCGGTCCGCTCAGATTGTCTAAGGTTGTTCAACCTTCCCACCCCGACAGACCTCTTCCCACAATATGGGTAGGGCTCCCTCGGTCAAGTCGCATGTGTACGAATAGCCGTATGCGGTGCCATACCACTGCGCATACTGAGTATAGTCGATGTTCAGGTCGTTGTGTCCATTAGGAACGGCAGGGCCACCATAGGGATGCAACGGCCCTCGTCGGACCCGCACATCGAACCGGTGGACGCTCCGGACCTGTCCGGGTTGGCAGAGGAGGTCCTGGCGGTAGTCGAAAGGGCGAGAGCGAAGTGGGAGGACGAACCCAAGTATCAGGCCCACACGCGACCCGCTTTCACGGCTCGCCGTAGAAACCAGCGTGAACAGGGGTCGGCGCAGGCTTCAACCGCCGAGGACGGAGGCCAGCCCCAGCCCGAGGCGCTCAGGCTGTTCTAAGGGAAAGGGCTTTGCAAGGCCCAACACCGTTAGGAGCGAAAGGGCAGGTGGCCGTCCTGGTGACGACCACCTGCCCTGTATTGGTGTGGGAGATCAGTTCCCAGGAAAGTGCGAGAAGAGGACCTGGCCGGCGCCGGTTGCTGACCTTTGAACACCTCTGCTCAACCGTATGTGAGGCCCTTTGTTTGTTGCTGGCACTCCGTAGTCGGTGGAATCGGAACACCAATCTCTCACACACTCGTCTCGCACTCACAGAAACTTGACAGAAGTCCCGACCGGTTGGCGGTGGTCACCGAGTTCGGCGACGGGCAACACTTCTCTGGTAGTAGGGTTCACCATAGGCCGGCTCAAGTTCAATGACCTGACGTTCACTTCGTGCCATCTGACAGGTCGGGTACTTGGCCCCACGGAATGCAGCCGGTTCTTGTCTTGGCCTCATTCCATCTTCGATCACGCACAGCCATCTCTTCTTTGTCAATAGGAGAGGGACCAAAGCTCAATCTTACATTGGAAGGGAGCTCAGGGAGAGCCTGCATCAAAGCATGAACATCAGGGGGGTCTCCTAAGAATCCGCTCAAGGACTCCTGTGGCGTCTGCAGGTCTATCACCGGAGACGGGCTACAGGCCCTGCTCTTGGGCGTAGAAATGTAAAGAACCCTATACCCTCCAATAACCTCAGGAACGCTTGCTACCCAACTGTCATCGTAGTCGATGTCAAAGATCGGCCTATCCACCCTGACATCCAATTGTGAAACCTCCTCCGTGTCAAGAGATTCAGTATGTCCCAGCGGTGCCGCTGGATGCTGGTTTCGTGCCTGGCTGGATTCAGTTGGCGCCTCGTTAAGCATAGGACTAAAGGTTGTGCTAACAAACACAAAAGCCACCAATAACAACCCCGTGACAAAGGGAACGAAACTCCTCATGAACAAGCCGTGCACGAGGCACCGAAGGTCGTGATCTTGACCTCCTCACCGATGTCCGTATTCCGGTAGGTGAGGTAGGCGCTCCACAGGGCGAGCTGGGCGATGACCACGATGATGCCGAGGAGTATCCAGGGCATCCATCTCTTGCGGAGCTTGAACCATTCCCCGCGTCAGGCGTAGCACGTCGACGACCATTATTCCCGCCCTCTCGGCAATTTAGTTCGGATCCCCTCTGGCATTCTTTACGCCCGCCTCCTTTCAGGCCTACGCACAGAATCGTTCTACTCGCCGATAACGGCCCTACAGCTTATTCCGCCCAGGCTGGGACCCGGCAGCGGTATAATGGAACCCCCTTCGCTTGGGGGCCGGTACAGGGACAGATACGCCGGTTGGGCCTCCAGTGTCAATCCTCGCGTGTGTTCAAGCGTGGGCCAACAGACGAGTGTTTGATCCCCATGCCACCACCACATCTGGTTGGAGACGTGCATGGACGCAACCTGCACCACGTAGTGGTGGCCAGCATTGTCTCTGATACTTCTGAAGCCTTCCCACTGCCGGATAATCCCCTGCTGTTTCGCGGAGGACCATCCCCTTGGAAGGCTGAATCGGACCCTTAAGTGAAGGGCAAAGCCAAGCTCAAGAATATCAATTTGCCGTACCTTTACATGGAGACGACCGTTTGAGCGGGTGTGGACTCTCGGACGTATCGAACGGAGTGGGGAGCCGTTTATTGCAGAGACAACGAGATCAGAAGTGGCTCCGGAAATCTGAACAGGGGGATAAGTGGAATCGCCGCCTGATTGAGGGCATGATAGTGCTCTCGGAGACAGGAGCGAGAGATGAGCAGACGACCCCGCCGTAACCACTCGGCAGAGTTCAAGGCGAAGGTGGCTCTTGCCGCAGTGCGCGGCGACCGGACACTTTCGGAGCTGGCAAGCCAGTTCGATGTGCACCCGAACCAGATCACGCAATGGAAGACCCAGTTGCTGGATCGTGCGGCGCAGTTATTTGGCGCCGGGACAGGGCAGGCTGAAAAGCCGGTAGATATGAAGGTCCTTCACGCTAAGATCGGTGAGCTTGCGTTGGAGAACGATTTTTTAGAGGCCGCGCTCACGAAGGCGGGATTGCCGGGCGCAAGGCGATGATCGACCGCGATCACAAGCTGCCTCTCGCCCGCCAGGCAAAGGCAGTGGGCATCAGCCGCGGGAGCATCTACTACCGGCCACGGCCGGTGGGCGAAGCCGGTCTCGGGCTGATGCGCCGCATCGATGAGCTGCACCTTGAGTATCCGTTTGCAGGCAGTAGGATGATGCGAGGCCTGCTCCGCCAGGAGGGACTCTCCTCCGGGCGTAGACACATCGCCACACTGATGCGGCTGGGCATCGAGGCGCTGTACCGCAAGCCCAACACCAGCCGGCGACGGCCCGGCCATACGGTGTATCCGTACCTGCTGCGCGGGCTTGAGGTGAGCAGGCCCAACCAGGTGTGGGCAATGGATATCACGTACATTCCGATGGCCAGGGGGTTCGTGTACCTAGCCGCAGTGATGGACTGGCATAGCTGCAAGGTGCTGGCCTGGCGGGTATCGGTCACAATGGACACAGACTTCTGCGTGGAGGCGCTCGAAGAATCCCTGGGACGCCACGGCGCGCCGGAGATATTCAACACAGATCAGGGAAGCCAGTTCACAAGTGACGCCTTCACCGGCCTGCTGAAAGCCAATGGGATCCAGATCAGCATGGACGGGAAGGGAAGCTGGAAGGATAATGTGTTCGTCGAACGGCTGTGGAAGAGCGTCAAGTACGAGGAGGTGTACCTGAGAGCCTACGAATCGGTCCAGGAAGCCAGAACTGGACTCGGGCGGTACTTCGAGTTTTACAATGCCGGACGGCCCCATTCGAGCCTTGGGGGAATGACGCCGGACCAGTTCTTTGACAGAGCGCCTGCCGAGTCCGCGGCGGCCTAACGCACGGCAGCGCGATTCCACTTATCAAACAGGGCAGCACTGTTCAGACAAACGAGACCGCCTCTATCTTCCATTGGGATTACTCGCTGTAGGAGATGTTCCAGCACGAGGCGAGCAGCAAGGGACAAACGGTGGTCCTGAAGCCACCGTACCGGGTCTGTCGAATCCGGCAGCCTCAGCAGATCGGCGAGGAGCGTATCCGGTCCCGGATCGACCTGAGACTGTCTTACCATGCGAGGAGTCCCAACTCCCAACGAAGATATTACCCCCGTAAGACTTCCCCTTGAGAGTGCCAGCGTCGTATGTGCACAGGAATGGGTTGGTAAGCGTCCCCACAAGACGGTCCCCATCAGGAGTGTAGTAATCCCAATCATATTGGCAGTGGGCGGTTGTAAGCATCCCTTCTTCATCTGAAGCCGTTGTCACAGCGAATCCGGTTGTGCAGTAGTTGTATTCGCCCCAGATACTGGTCCTATGATCAATCGCAGCACCGCCCCAGAAGGGTGAGATGTCACCGGTCGAAACTTACGTGATTTAATGGTACAACGCCTGATGCAACCGAGAATTCTAGCCGAAAATCGCTGTCGATGACATCTGGGGCAACCGCAAGCTGGTCAGCGGATTCGACTCCGACACTTAATCCTGAGAAATCTGGAAGAGGTCCTGCCTCAGCGACGTTCACTCCCAATGTGGCGGGACTAAGTTCGACAAGCCGCTTTGCCTCCTCCTGAAGCTCCCTAAGTGAATAGGGTCGATCAACCACTTGCACCGGGACGCTAGTATTCAACGTTGTCACGAGTTCTGACATCCTGGGATCGATTTCTCCCTTCCAGTAGAGGATCACTACTCCCCTGTCGTTATCGAACCTCACACCTGTGAAGCCTTGGAGATTTGCTTCCTGCCAAAGCTTGTGAATCTTACTTGACGCATCTGCCAGGGGCATTTGTCTGGCAATCTGAGGATCGATTTCTCGACCAAAGTCGGCCTCGTGTTTGTCGCCTCCAGTGCCTTGGGCATACAAGATTCCTGTGATGGCTATTGACGTCAATACCGCTACCACAAGGGCATAAAGCATGAACCTCTTATGCATATCAACCCTCCTTCATCTCTCTAATGGCCCACCCTCAGGTACGCCCTATCGGTGTAGGTAGGTGTTTATCATTAGTGGTTCGCTGACGATGTGGCCGTTTGTCTAACCTCACGTCTTCCTTCAGCACCAGCGTCTCGTACGACACTCTATCACAGACCTGGCGCCTTGTAGATGGGTGGGGAGAGCCCAGATTCCCCACCTAAAGGAAAGGGGCGCTGTGCTCACCGTGCTTGACCTCATGGAGGAGGTCGCCTCGTTGTCGGTGACGGTATCGAGTCGGGGCGTCTTCGCCGCTGAGCTTGAGCGCTTCGATCCTCGCACCGGCGCGGCGCTGCTTACCCTCGGTGCTAGAGACCTCGTCGTAGCACCTAGGAAGAGTGGGACAGTAGCGCATGGCGAGCCTGTGTTGCTCTGAGCCGTGACGAGGACAGCGGTGAACTCGTAGTGAACGAGACCTACGCCAGCCCCAGTCTCAACGCGCCGGACCATCTCTTTGCGCTGCACGCGGACTACGCTCCTAACGTACAATGGGGCACCGTGGTGGTGGCGGGCGATGGCACACCCATCGGTTTTGCAGGCTTGCTGAAGACCTTCTGGCGCGCACTTCTGTTCGACGCCCGCAAGGTCTAGCGTTAGTCTGCCTTACCTTGAGATAGCGTAGCCAATCCGTATCTGTACAGCTACTTCGATTTTGGGCTCTGCGTCGAACGGCAGCAGCGCGTTAGGGTCTTGGAACTGCCCATCGCACGTCGCCGTGCTGGTTGAGCCATAGTTGAAGCCGCCGAGAGAATACTCTGCAACACTCACGACGCCACCACGGACCACACCAATTGCCTCAGCCAGACCAGCTGTGTCCTTGTCAGCCTGAGAGGCGGCATCCCGGCGGGCCAGTGCCAGACCTGCGTTGCAGCTCTCTTCCGATAGGCCAAAACGTACCCCGCTGTTTTCGGAGCGCCTGAGCACCTCTTCGACCGAGTCAAGGATACGTTCGCCGATCTCAGGCAGGTCCGCGACCGCTATTTCTACGGATATCTGGACCGGCTCGTAGGGCTGACGCCCCGAAACGATCTCGATGTCGCCGCTGGCGATCCCTAATTCTGTGAGCTTGTCTATTACGTCCGCACGATCCTCCATAGAGAGCGGCTCTGGACCCCTAGGACCGTAGAAGCGTTGTGGGATCACAACCACGTAGGCTTCGTCGGCTGTTACTGTCTGGGAGATGCTGGCCACCGCCACGAGACCGCCGGTCTCGTCTGACTGCGGAGCATAAGTGAGTTGTAGAGGTACGACGACGTCGACGCTCGGTTCAGCGTCGAATGACAGCAAAGCGTAAGGGTCCTGGGATAATCCTCCACACCTATCGGCACTGCGGGGGCCGTATCGGAAGTCACTGAACGGGTCCGCAACCGCACCTACCACTCCACCACGGACCATACCAAGTGCCGCAACCAGGTCGTCGGCCTTCCTATCGATCTGGGAAATCGCATCCAGGCGGGCCAGCCCGAGTGCCTCGTCACAATTCTCCTCCGACAGGCCAAAACGAACTCCACTGCGCTCTGAGCGTCTGACCACATCCTCCACGGCACCGAGGATAAGGTCACCGATCTCGGGCAGGTCCTCCATCTGCACTTCCACCGAAATAGTTTCCAGGCCATACAGCTGCCCGGACTCGAACTGAATATCATCCTCGCCGATGCCTATGTCCATCAGATTTTGCGCGACATCGTCGCGGTCCTCACCGGATAGTTTTTCTGGGCCTCCGGGGCCGTAGAACTGTTCGGGGATTACGACTATGTAGGCCTCGTCCGCTGTTGACATCACTGAGCCATTAGCCGTAGCCGTGATACCTCCGGTTTGTTCAGACTCGGGGCCGTAGGTAATCCGCATCCGTAGTGATACTTCGACCTCGGGGTCGGCGTCGAACGGTATTAGCGGCGTTTGGTAAGGGTGAAACTGTCCGCCGCCACACTTGTCTAGGCTAGGGAGTCCTGGGCCGAAGCTGTTGGCCGGGCTTTCGAGCGCAGCTATGATTCCGCCTCGGATCAGACCGAGCGCTTTGGCCAGATCGAGCGAGTCTCCTTCGGCCTGGGTAATCGCCTCTTGGCGGGCTGCCGCGAGTGCCTGGTCGCAATTCTCCCCCGAGACGCTGAAATGAACTCCACTGCGCTCTGAGCGTCTGACCACATCCTCCACGGCATCGAGGATGAGGTCACCGATCTCCGGCAGGTCTTCGATCTGTACTTCCACCGAAATAGTTTCCGGGTCATACTGCTGCCCGGACGCGAACTCGACATCATCCTCGCCGATGCCGATGGCCATCAGATTCTGTACCACATCTTCACGGTCCTCGCTGGATAGCTTTTCTGGGCCTGTGGGGCCGTAGAACTGCTCGGGGATTACGACTACGTAGGCCTCGTCCGCCGATACCGTCACCGAGCCGTTGGCTGTAATGGTGAGACCTCCAGCCTCGCTGACCCTCTGTGCCATGGGCAGTGCGCCGAAGCCATCAACACCGCTGTATAGAAATGCTGCAGGCCCGAGCGCAGGCACATCCTGGACCTCGACCACCTGGCTCTGCGGCCCATCGACTGAAGTCGGCCCCGCAGGCAATTCCGTATCCTCACTAGTCTCAGTTTCAACATCGAGTACGGTGAGCAATCCCTCAGACAGGCTATCCATTGTCCGTTGAAGGACTGTTTCGACTATGGCCTCGATGTCCGGCGTGGGCGCAGGGGTCGGGGTAGGTATCGCTCCCAATGCCTCTCGCACGGCCGTTTCAACGATGGCTTCGACATCCGGAGTTGGGGCGGATGGGGGTTGTGTTTCGGCGACAGTTGATGCCCTATCGTCGTTAGTGCAGGCTGCTGCTACGACCGTCCCCAGCAGTAAGATGAGTATAAAGAAGCTAGTCAGTCGAAATGGTTGCATTCTCGCCCTCCTTGGACGCGTTCGGAGAACTCCCGTTTGTGCATGTTAGTGTCCTGCATTGAAATCCGGAACTCCACAGATAGCTCCGTGCCTTCGCAAGTATTATACTCCGGGATGACGCAAACTGTATGTTTCATGGCTGATGTCGTAAATTAGCGTTTGGAGTGCTCAATTTCACCCAGCGATGCTAGTCAACCACTGAAGAGGAGTGCGAGGGTATCGACTCGAAAGAATCAAGTCGCGAGCTTATCAATAGAGCTGAAGCTGAGGAGGTGGCCGTTTCATCCTTGAGCGAATCCTCTCCTCGCACCTCGTCCGTTGAAATCCAGCGCATCACAGTGAGTTGCCTTACGACCCTAGGATGGTTCGAACAGGAGCTCCTACAGGGCAATTCACAGTTCAATCCCGATGTGTATCCTCCCAGCATGCCGATCTGGGTCATCCAGGTTAAAGGCGAGTCGAGGTCTGAAGGCCCAGGCGACAGCTTCCACTATAGCTATGCCGTTGCAACGGTGGATGCCACAAGCGGCGAGATAATGGCCCAGCAATATCGCTTCGAACCTTTGTCGGCACCTTAAATCAGGGGCTATTCAATATGTCGGTCCACCAAACTGGACAAAATCAAGAACCTTTACCCTTAGGTT
This sequence comes from Dehalococcoidia bacterium, assembly GCA_965249025.1. Classification (GTDB taxonomy): domain Bacteria; phylum Chloroflexota; class Dehalococcoidia; order Lucifugimonadales; family CAYTFF01. The sequence goes on from OZ252215.1 coordinate 2,052,840, forward strand.
CAGGCTTGTCCTTATTAGTGACGCTAGGGACATGGAACATGCTCAAGTGGAAACGTGAAGCATCGCACCAGAAGCGATAAGGGTCGTCCGGAAGCCTATTGGATAACTGGAGAGTAACCCGGCGCACTTGAGGAACTTTCGCTAAGGAAAGCACGTCTTAGTATATGAAACCCAAGTAAGGCTATAGCCGACGAGGTCAAAGATGCCTGATTCGATGTTACGCGTTCCTGGTAGGTCCCATTGCGGACGGATGGTTCTCCTGTGAAGCATACTTCCCTTTACGGGTTGCTAACCGTTTGCCTGCTCCTCCTGACGGCATGCTCAGATGTGGAATCACCCCCCAATTCAGTAGCTACGCAGGAAACCCAGGGGTCACTGGACGAGGCCAATAAGCAAGCTGCAGTTGACATCCTCCAGCAGTCGGGAGTAGTCGACCGCATCGCAGGCCCTCAGGCCTGGACTGCCTCTGATTTCTACCGAAGGCCTGTTGGCCTGACCACCGGAGTTTATCTTATAGCTACCTGGGAGCAGCCGGTAGAATACTCGGGTCCGTGGCTAGACGGTGACAATTGCCAGGGAACCCGAGCGCTTGAATTCTCTTCGACGTGGACCGGCATTACGCAACCCGATATCATCGTTGACGTCGGGCAAGCTGAGGTAGTGCACTACATGCCATATGACCCAGGCCGGACGAACCCGTCTCAAGAGGCCCCACAACGTCCCAACCCCATAAGCGTGGGCGGTGCGGACCCGGATGGTCAGGTTACCGTTTACAACCTAGAAAGCCGGAAGGTGGTCTACGAATGGCCAGGAAAGGGCGCACCTCAAGAGTGCCCGCCGGGTAAGGAGAATGACTAAGCGTCGACATATGAAATGGCATGGTCTTCTGTCCTACAATTGAAGGGTCCCCAATATACCAGGATTAGTTCGAGATCGGCCTCCGGAAGGGCTTCGTTCAGGGTCAGAATGGCGGGGGTGAGATATCGACGGCCGACGGCCCATTCGTCGTGCTGCTCAGCCAGGACGGCGCCAACCAGGCGACGCACGGCTGGCCGGTTAGGGGAGATGCCCACCACATCGGTGCGGCGTCTGATCTCCTTGTTGAGACGCTCCAGAGGGTTGTTAGACCAGATCTTCCTCCAGTGGAGGGCAGGGAAGCTGGAGAAGGCCAGGATGTCGGGGCCGGCCTCGTCCAGTAGAGAGGCGACCTGAGGGAACCCGCTCGAGCTGTGCGTGGACCTGTTGAGGGGACGGCTGCTGGTAGATGGTGCATACCATGGTGGCCACCCAGGACTGAGCGCTCCTGGGGACCTGAGTGAGCAGGTTGGTCATGAAGTGGGTGCGGCACCGCTGCCAGCTGGCTCCTCCGAAGACGGTGGCGATAGCGTCCCGGAGCCCCTGGTGGGCGCCCGAGACCACCAGCTCCACCCCGCCGAGGCCCCTGGCGGACAGTGAGCGTAGGAAGGCCAGCCAGAAGGCGCCGTCTTCACTGGTACCTACGTCCGACCTGGACAAAGCTCTGGGACTGCCCAGGGACGACCTGCGATTGCTGTCCAAACAGATTCACTCCCACGACGGCGCAAAGCTCAAAGAGGAGATGCTGGAGCTTCCCGCCTTCAGGGGCAAGGTGGATGCCCAGGGATGGCGGGACCTGATCGAGCTAGCGCCTCAGCTCATGGACGCTCCCAGGAGCCTGGGACAGCACGTTGGGGGCATGATTCTCAGCGAGTCCCCCATCTCCGGGATGGTGCCCATCAGAGAGGGGGCGATCGAGGGGCGCTACATCATGGACTGGAACAAGGACAGCGTGGCCGACGCCAACTTCGCCAAGATAGACCTCCTCTCCCTACCGGTGCTGGACCAGCTAGAAGAAGCCCTGGACCTCATCGAGAGAAGGGAGGGCGGACGACCTGACCTGAGCAGAATAGACCCCGAGGATCCCGGTGTGTACGACATGATAAACCAGGGCCGCTCCAAGGGGGTCTTCCTCCTCCAGTCCCCCACCCAGCTCAAGATGGGGCAGCGCCTCAAGTCCCGTTCCTTACTGGACCTGGCCTACCAGGTAGCCCTCATCCGCCCCGGTGTGGGAGTCCAGGGAAGCTCGGTGAGCCAGTTCGTGGAGCGGTATCGTCATGGGGCACCCTGGGAGTACGACCATCCTCTGGAGCAGCGGGCCTTAGAGCGGGGCTACGGCATCATCGTCTGGCAGGAGCAGGTGGTCCAGTTCATCATGGACGTGGGTGAGAGGGCGGGGAAGCTCATCGTGGAGGAGCGGGAGCGGCATGGTCTCTACAAGGGTGCGGGAGACCTGGTGCGGAGGACTGGCCTCAAGCCCCAGGCGGGTCCAGTCCTTGGTGATGGCTGGGGCCTTCGACAGCATCACAGCCAACCGCCGAGAGGCCCTTTGGGATGCCGGGCTCCCCATCCGTCCCTCCAGGAACGGGCAGAGAGCCTTCCCTTCGTCAGGAACAGACAGGGTTCCGCAGCTTGCCGACTTCACCGAGTACGAGAGGATGGTGGGAGAGTACCGGGTCATGGGCATCTACCCCAGGGGCCATGTGATGGAGTTCGTGCGGCCCACCCTAAGCGCCGATGTGCTGCCCGCCGCAGCAGTGGAAGAGATGGACAATGGGGAGAGTGTGCTGGTGGCGGGATGGCCCGTGGCCCGTCAGCATCCCAGGGGGCAGGACGGCACGGTGTTCGTGACCATAGAGGACGAGACGGGGGACGTGCAGCTCATCCTGTGGCCTAGGGTCTTTGCCCGGTGCCGCAGGGCACTGGGGAACCAGGTGATCCTTGCCAAGGGGGAGGTCACCCGGTGGGACGGCGCCACCAACCTAGTCGTGTCGAGAGTGGAGCGCATCGACGCGAAGGTCTCGATGTCCGCCGCCCACGACTGGCATTAGACAGGAAGGGATTTGGGAAGTGCAACCGAGGTCCATTCTTGGCGGAGATGCCGCCGAAGTGGGATAATTGAGAGGAACAATGAAAGGAATGGAACGGCGATTCTGCTCCGCTAATTTAGTGGAATCGGGACGTGCAATCGTCTTTCCCAACTGAACGCAGATGTGCGGAAGATACAGCCTGATAGCGGACATTGGAGAGCTACGAGAGCGGTTCGACTTCGACGGCTCTGAACTGACCCACGCTCCCCGCTACAACATCGCCCCCACGCAGATGGCCCTCTCCGTGACTAACGGCGGCAGAAGGCGGGGCTCCTACATGCGGTGGGGACTGATACCCTCCTGGGCCAAAAGCGCATCGGTGGGTAGCCGCATGATAAACGCTCGCGCCGAGACCCTGGCCGAGCGGTCCAGCTTCCGCACTGCGTTACAGAGACGACGGTGCCTGGTCCTCGCCGACGGGTTCTACGAGTGGCAGGGGAAAGGCTCCAGCAGGAGGCCCATGCGGATCGTGATGGCGTCGGGTGAGCCCTTCGCCTTCGCTGGGCTGTGGGACGCGTGGCGGGATCCGAAGGGCGAGGTTCTCCACTCCTGTACCATCATCACCACGTCGGCCAACGAGCTGCTCAGTCCCATCCACGACCGGATGCCGGTCATCCTGCCAAGGGAGTTGGAGTCCCTGTGGCTGGACCACGATACCCGGGACTACGCCGCCCTTGGTGGAATCCTGACACCTTACATCACCGACGAGATGGAGGCATACGAAGTCTCCTCCCTGGTCAACAGCCCCGCCAACGACGGACCGGAAATGGTCGTTCCTGTAGGGCAGGTCAGGCCGTGCGACGGCCCTGCTCTGAGGATGCCACTATGGAGGGAGACGCCGTGACGATTGCTCTTCCCAAAGGGGATTTCTTGGTGACGGCTGGATTTGCCGCTATTGCGGGCGCGGGTGTCGCGTCGAGCTTCACGGTGTTTGACAACGCCAGCACATGGTACCTTGGTCTGGTTGCGGTAGTCACGGTGGGCGTGTACCCCCTTCTTGCGGGCTGGCTATCGCAATCGCTCAGAGATGTTGCGCTCTTCCCCATCAGCATATTGTTCGGCCTTTCAGTCGCGTGGGCTATCGACGGGCCGCTCTCTTCAGATTCACATCCCATCTGGTTCATCTTCGTCCTCACCATATTCTATGGTGGCGGGGCATCTGTGGCATTCTGTGTGGGCTGGATAGCTAGGCAGTATCTTCTCCGGTTACGGGGACATAGGATGCCCATGAGCCACCTGGCCATGGCGTCGCTGGTGGCTGTTTGTCTCTCGTTCGCCCTCACTGTGCTCTACTTTGGGTTCGCTGCCATTCCCGATCCGAGCGGATTGATAGGAGTCGTTGCGGGGACCGCGATCATCTGGAGTGATCGCCACAGGGGGCGCTGGAGTTTGCTTGGACTTGGACTTTCCCTCCTCTATCTGGGGGCATCAATAGGAACGCCGGTCTACTGGGGGGCATCTGTCGTCAAAGGATTGGTCTACACGGCAACAGGGTATGGGTGGGTCGCGCTGGCTCTGGTCGGGCTTGCGGTTTGGAACATTATCAAATGGAGGCAAGGCAGCGAAAGAGCCGCCTTGGGTGATTCGTAAACGATGACGGTACTGCCGTTGTGTTGGCCATTATCGAAATCGAAAAGGATGAGATTGAAGAATAGGCGGTCCAGGCCATCAAGTATACAGCTATGTGCCCTGGCAGTTGGGGAGTCGGCACGAGCGTTAGCAGTTGGTTTGACATCGGCTAGCGGCGGAGTGCACTAGATGAAGCGGCTTAGTCTCTTACACAGGTTCTACAGCGCCTTACGTGGTGAGAAGCTCTTCTCCTCATCGCCAGGACACAGGGTATCGCACAGCCGGCAGGTTGTAGACCTGCCTATTCTTCACTTTGCGGAGCCGGACAGCTTCACGTTCGAGCCATTGGTGCTGGATGTTTCTCATCTCGGCATTGGGTTCCGCCTCAAACAGTGGGAGTACCCCGAACCAGACCGGGAGCTATGGTTCCATCACACCACCAAGGAGGCTGTTGCAATAGATGCTCTGGGGCCGAGCGGTCATGGACTCGTGGCAAGGCCCACGGCGGAGTTATCAGGTCGTACGGAGCTTTCTGGGTGGAGTCGAGCTCGTGGCCGTACTGTCGGCCATGGACGGGCAGGAGGCCCTCAGCCTGTTGAAATGGCTTGTTCCGATCGTGGCTGATAGCCCCTGGCCCGGTGGCATGACGCCCAGCAGGAGGCGTACATGCACCTTCTGGAGACACTTTAGTGCGGCATAGCCTCCGCTCAATATTTCGTGCAGTCGCGCGAAAGGGGGCACTAATGGCCTCCGTAGACCGTCAACGAGGGTTGGACACGTCCGAGGGACACAGAACCCGAGAGTGTGAGTGGTATGAGGTCCCCAAACGAAAGTAGAGTACCTTGGATGCGGCGCATCCCTGCTTGCGGGTCAGGCAGGATGTCGTGGCGCACAGTTCATCCGGCAAGTCGAAAGTCCTATGCCCGAAACGTCTGCTTAGCAGGCTTCCCTGCCATTGAGAGTTGGGCAAGTGGTCATTTTCCCAAGGGACGATGGTCGATTGAGCGATAGTTATGGCTGATAATCAACCAGATGGCTTTGCGGAGGCTCAGGCGCGCAAAACCCGTTGCCGCAGATGCGGCGGTTTGCTGGAAATGAGGGGAGATCCGGACCGGATAGTGTGTCCACCCCAGGACATACGTGACCTAATCGAATCATCCCTACGGCGGGGCACGGATGAGGTGGCAAGTGACCAGGCTCGTGTTCCCGAAAAGCTCCAGGAGCAAATGCGCCGGTGGCGACGCGATAACGTCCATCCGCTTAGGAGATTACTGCTGCGGGTACGACGGATATTGAAAGGCCCTTCCCCGGCAGGCCACTTCGGCTACGCGCGGTTCAAAGGTGACATGTTCTGTCGCACATGTGGGGAGAAGTCGGTTGGAGGAAGAGCAGTTACGTACTCCCACAAGGACACCTTCAACATCCTCAAGCGGCTGCTGTACCGGCTGAAGGAGAGGCGTCTCTTCGTAGCCTTCCTGACACGCAAATCACGCTACGAGAACGAAGAGGGCCTCATCGACCTACCCCGCCTGGTGGCCCATGCTGCATTCCCGGTCTATGGGCTCAAGGGTAGTCCCCTGGGACTGCGCCTAGAGGGCATAGGCTGGAGTAGCAAAGGGAATGGACGCACTGTTGATCGTGTCACACTTACCTATCTTGCAACGGGGCCGAAGGGCGCTCAACAGGCGATTGAATTGAGCCAGCATGCCGACACCACCGGAGTATCCAACGAAAGCCGTCTCTCCAGCGAGTTACTCGCCATCCTTAGCCTGGTGACTTCTCACGGCTCGGAGGAGTTGAGGCGAGAGTATCAGCGCAGAGGCAACATCCACCGCGACTGGAACCTGGCCTGCATTAGCAGCGCCGAGCGTCGAAGGTTGACTGTCGAAGTGGATGGAGCACCAGCTGACGTGGAACTGGCCTTCTGGTGGGAGCCGGAACCGGTGGGTCTGGCCCACATCATGCGAGACAGTGACTCGATCCTGGCTACGTCGATCGGCATCACGCATGTACGGCTGCTCAGCCTACTCAAGACGATGGTAGTGCTCCAAAGGGACCCTGAAACCCTGGCGAACCACCAGCAGGAACGCGAGCAGACTTACAGATACAGGACAAGCCTCCGGCGCGGCACACCATCCTGGAACAAGGCGAAGCGTATTGAGGTTCAGGTTGGCTCTGTAGGCCCTACCGGAGACAGCCTACGCCAGTACCAGGACTCGATTGGCAACATGAGGATGAAGTACATCCGACAATCATGGATTCGCAGATTAATCTCGCACTGGACGTTGCGGAGGTACCGAGGCCGCATGTCCAGCATGTCCATGCTCTCCACTGGAGGGGGCATTCCCATCCGTCAGACGAAGCTGGCACCCGATGGTCTGGAGTTCTCCGAGGACGTGTCCGAGGCCCGTTGGGTGGAGGAGAGCTTCTCAGCCTTCGGGACGCTGCGTTCCTTACTGCCCGATGGGTTTGCGGCGTACGCCCGAATATTTCACCCTGCCTACCTGAATAGAGATGAGGAGAGGCCGGTCCGGTGGTCTACGGTGGCCTCGTGGACGGGACGTACTGTCCATCCGCTGATGCAGTTCGAACGTATCGCAGGTCTGAGTGAGGACCCTCACGACATGTACAAGGACCCGCCGTGGGGTTCTCTTCCGAAGCACAGGTCCATCCCGGAACGGGAATGCCGTACCCTGGTCGAGGTGCTCAGGAGCTTCACTTCAACCCCCGGCAACTGCTTCTTCTGCCTATGGGAAGGCTATGGGAACATCGACACTCGCCTCTACAAGGCTAGTTCTCGGGTGAGAGCTCCGGGGCGGGACTACCTGCTATTCCGCGGGCCTATCGACGCCATCATGGCATTCATTACAAGGGATGGGCCTTTCTGGGGGCATTCGCCGAGCATCTGGTGGCCGGAGGACAGGGCGTGGTGTGTAGCAACGGACATCGACCTGTTCGACACCTATGTTGGTGGGAGCGAAGAGTCCATCGAGGCTGTCCTAAGCAACCCGGACCTGGAGGCCCTGCCCACCACTCTAGACGCTCGACTCGATCTAGGTGGAGACACCATCAATGCCAGGGACGTGTAAGGGAAAGGACATGATGGAGCTGGAGATTAGGCCATACACGGAATCAGACGACGCGGTAGCAGCAGACCTATGGCGACCCTGCTCTGATGTTACCGTTATGAGGGAGACTTCGTGACGTTGGCTCTCACCAAAGGCCACCCCGTGGTGACGGCTGGACTGGCCGCTATCACAGGCGCGGGTGTCGCATTGGGCTTCACGGTGCTTGATAGTACCGCGAGCACCTGGCTGCTCATCCTTGCCACGGCAATCCCGCTAGGAGTGTCCCCCGTCGTTGCAGGTTGGCTATCGCCACAGCTAAAGCAAGCCTGGTTCTTTCCGATCGGTGTGCTGGCAAGCCTGTCCGTCGCGACGGCCATCTATGGGCCACTCTCTTCAGACTCCGAGCCTATCGGGTTCGTCATAGTCCTCACCCTGATCTATGGTGGAGCGACATCCGTGGCATTCTGCGCCGCCTGGATAGCGAGGCAGTACCTTCGCCGATTGCGAGGCCACAGGATGCCCGTGAGCCACCTGTCCATAGCGTCGCTGATGGCAGTCTGCTGCTCGATAGCGCTCATTGTGCTCTTCATCGCTATACCGCTTGCTTCATTGACTTCAACGCGAGCCCCGTACTGGTCTGCCATCCTGGCGCTGAGGCAATTGACGGCGACCCCTCACCACTCCATCGCCTGCATCTGACCCTCGTGTCAGAGTAAACCTGTCTACAAGTGCCCTTCTGAGACTGCGATGATGAATCCCGGGCCACCTCGGCTCGGGCCTGACCCTTTTTGAGACTGGCATCATGCCTTCAGCCTGATCTGTCGACCCGATTCGAGGTGGTACCCGAAGCGCCTTCGGCAAGGCGAGCAGTGACCTCATAGGAGCCTGGCTCTGGGCCCCATCGCAGTCCTGTCCGCTCACCCGGCCGTTGAGCACCATCCTACTCGAGAACGAGGTGACAGCAGTGATCAGTCTTGGAGACATCGCCACCGCTCGTCTGGTTGTTGGGGTCGATACCCACAAAGACGAACATGTGGCTGTGGCGATCGATCAGCTCGGCGTACGTTTGGGTGAGCATCGATTAGCAACTAGCACCCGGGGGTATGCCGGCCTCGAGCGCTGGGCCAGCGGACATGGAGACGTACAGGGCTTCGGGATCGAGGGCACGGGGTCCTACGGCGCGGGGCTCGCTCGGTTCCTGGCAAGCCGTGGACATGCCGTAGTTGAGGTCAATCGGCCAGATCGGTCGGCTCGTCGGCGGATAGGGAAGAGTGACCCAACGGACGCCGAGTCGGCTGCCCGTGCTGTGCTTGCCCGGGTAGCCCATGCCGCTCCAAAATCTGGCGTGGACCAGGTTGAGATGATCCGCATGCTGAAGACCGCGAAGAACTCGGCTCTCAAGGCCCGGACTCAGGCCATCAACCAAATGAAGGCGCTGATCATCACAGCTCCCGCCGAGCTGCGGCAAACCCTCGAAGGGCTCACCAAAGGCACTCTGATTACACGATGCGTGGGATTCCGGCCCGGAGACCTCGTAACCCCAATGACGGCTGCCAAGCATGCCCTACGCTCCTTGGCCAGGCGTTACCGACATCTCACCTTGGAGATCGAGGACTTAGAGTCAGAACTGGACCAACTCACGTTGATGACAGCACCTGCCCTGGTCGAAGTTTCCGGAGTTGGAGCCGATACTGCTGCCAGCTTGGTGGTCACAGCCGGCGACAATCCCGAGCGCCTGAAGTCCGAGGCAGCCTGCGCCGCCCTCTGCGGAGTAAGTCCGATTCCCGCTTCTTCCGGCAAGACGAACCGGCATCGGCTCAACCGTGGCGGTGACCGACAAGCCACCGCGGCACTCCATCGAGTGGTGTTGGTCCGGCTTCGCTATGACCAACGGACGAAGGACTACATGCGACGCCGTATCGGGCAAGGGATGACCAAAGCTGAGGTCATTCGATGCCTCAAGCGATACGTTGCTCGCGAGGTCTTCGCCATCCTTCGTCAAACCAGCCAAGCGAAAGTGGCTTGACGTCTATAGGAGCATCAGGCTCAATTACAAGCTTTCCGGCTTGTGGTCGCCCTGTAGGCCGCATGCTGTTGCCTTGGAATAAGGCCGGCCAACGTGTGTTGGCTCCCCTAAGCACGAACTACTTCGCAATGGCTACGGATCAATTCTTAGACCACCTTTTGACAGTCGTCAGAAGATGGAGTGCTGCTTCTGCAATTCTCGGGTCTTGTTCTAGCCGCAGGGAAGCCGCTCTGCCTTCAGGAGAGTCGGGCGTTCTTTCCGAATATAGAGCAATGCCAGCCTGACCATTATCGTCTATTGCAAGTTCATAGTTCTTGACTGCCCCGGTTGGCAGGTCTAGGCCTACAGCGACCAATTCCCCCTCACGGTCGTGAGGATCGCGAATAAGCAAGTACATAATGGTATCCTGGTCTATCCACGTCTTCAACCCTTGAGGAAACTCTTCCATAACCTCTCTTAGACGCTGTTCGTCCCGAGCCTGACGGTCCAGGACGGGTTGAGATTGTCCAACTATTGGAGCACGGGCTGGAGTTGGAGTTGTCGTCTCTCCCTGTGTCGGTGTCCCAGTGTCCGACCCCACTTCACCTATAGCTGTTGGTGTACTTGATGGCGTCTCTCCCTGTGTCGGTGTCCCAGTGTCCGACCCCACTTCACCTATAGCTGTTGGTGTGCTTGATGGCGTCTCTACCTGAGTCCCTGTCCCACCACCCCACTCCACGTCGCTGGTAGGCGTTGGTGTGGACCTAGCGCAGGCGGCTAACGTCAAGGCCACCACTCCAACTACGATGGCTGCTAGAAGTCGCATGACGCCACCCACATTAGGTCGAGAATCGAATACCTTCTCCAAGTGATCCGGATCACTCTCCCGTAGGAGTCTTCGGAGGAATAACTTCCTGTGCAATTATCTGGTCATATTGAATGGGGTCTATACTAACTCAAGTGGACCCCATCATCAAGACAGCGGTGAGGCTAAAATAAGAGAGTCTACCGCTGGGGTGTCTCGTAAACCTTCATCCGATGGTAAGGCTTGTGGATGTTCCAGTAAACACCTTTGTGGGCTCACTGCATGGAACACCTGACCCGGTGACCGATAGCCCAGGGCTTGATGGGGCCGCTCTTGGTTGTAGAAGGCCAGATAAGCCCCAATCCCTTTTCTGGCCTCAGTCCCATTTTGGTATGCCTTCAGGTACACCTGCTCGTACTTGATGCTGCGCCACAGCCGTTCCACGAAGATGTTGTCCATGCACCGGCCCCTGCCGTCCATGCTCACTTGAACGCCTTGCGCCAGCAGCATGCTGGTGAAGGCCTCGCTGGTGAACTGGCTGCCCTGGTCGGTGTTGAAGATCTGTGGCCGACCCTTGCTCAAGGCCTCTTCCAGAGCCGCAACACAGAAGTCTACCTCCAGGGTGTTGGACAGCCGCCAGGCCAGCACGTAGCGGCTGTGCCAGTCCATGATGGCCATCAAGTAGAGGAAACCCCGAGCCATGGGTATGTAGGTGATGTCGGTGGCCCACACCTGGTTGACCCGGTTGATCTCCAGCCCCCTGAGCAGGTATGGATAGACCTTATGCCCTGGGTTTGGCTTGCTGGTGTTGGGACGCCGGTAGATGGCCTCCAGGCCTATCAGCTGCATCAGCCGGCGGACCCGCTTGCGGTTGACCTGGTGTCCGTGATTGCTGAGCCAGGCAGTCATCCTTCTGGAGCCGTAGAAAGGTGTCTTCAGGTACTGTTGGTCTATGAGGGCCATCAACTCCAAGTCCTCGGCGCCGGCCTCGGTTGGCAGGTAGTACAACGAGGAGCGGCTGATACCCAGCAACGCGCACTGGCGCACCAGAGACAGCTTCGGTTCTTCTCGGTCAATCATGGCCCGGCGTTGGGACCGGCTCACAACCCGAAGCTCCGTGACAAAAAATCCCGTTCCACCTTGAGCTGCCCAATCTGTTGGTAGAGCTGGGCAGTGAGGACCTCTTGGTCCTTCTCCTGGCGTCCAGCACCATTTTCAAAGAGGTGCGGCGCCCCCTGAGTCAAGGCCTTCTTCCAGGCATGGATCTGGCTCGGGTGGACTTCAAACCGGCTGGCCAGCTCTGCAATGGTGTGCTCCCCCTGGAGCGCGGCCAAAGCCACTTTGGCCTTGAAGACTGGGCTGTGCTTCTTACGTGTTTGCTTCATGTCCTGCTCCTTGTTTCCGTCCTATTTTAGGAGCGGGACTCTCTCTTAGCCACCTGTCCGAATTTTGGGGTCCACCTCAAACCAACTCTTCTTCGGTAAGATCAATCAAGACATAGGCTCGTTGCAAGCCACGTACTTCGAGCTGCGCACTGGTCTGTTGGTATGGTCTATCGCTTGATTGCACTCCATCATGGTCGACAAAAGGCCATTCGCCATCCACGTTGACCGGAGGACTAATAGACACTTCTATAAGGGCTCCTATTGCCTGCCTGGAGCTGGATAGCCAGGGAGCGATGCGTTCGATGATGTATCCCCCAGGTACTAGGCTCTGCATCTTAGAGTCGTTCCCAAGAATGTAGCGGGCTGTAGCAATCTCATTTTCGGTGAGAGACGGCACGTCCGCTGCGTGCGATACGGTGTCTTCTACCCGAGAGGGAACAGGAGGCGGCTCATCACCAAATTTCCCGGCCAAAGCAAGCCCCCCTGCTACCATCCCAAATACCAGTCCCATTACTAGCAGAGCCGAGACAACTACGACAACTTTCTTCATTTCACCCTCCTGCCGATGCCCTCTTATCGTTCTGAGAGGCTATAGCCATGTCTTCAATTAACCCTTCTATTCCTCGTTGAGATAGCCTTCCTACCCACCTGTGGAATAGCTCACCCTCTGCCGTCATGAAAAACGTGGTCGGGACTATGACGATACCAGAGTCGATTATGAGGGTACCATCAAGCGCTGAACCGACGGGATATGTGATACCTAGTTCCGAAGCAACTCTCCCGCCATTCTCTCGGAATTCAAGGCCCAAAAATGGACCAATATCCACACCCAGAATATTGATGCTACTTGACTGGCTGTGAACCGCCTGGAGTTCACGCATTTGTACTTTGCTGGTTGGACGGAGCCCTGCCCAAAAAATGACGGCCACAGGTTCGCCATGAAAATCCGCAAGGCTAAGCCTTTCGGCGGCCCCACCATATGTTTTATAGAGCGTGACTTCGAGATCAGAGATCTGGGAGATCCTGGCGGGAATCCTTATCCGTGCCTCTGTTTGCGGGACGGCCTCGACCCTGTTGGTCCCTCCACAACTTGCTAAGAGGAAGAGCGTAACGATTGCTGCCCCAAGGCTTAATTGATTTCTGCCCCATTGTGCCATCAACCTTTCGGCCGACTCCTGTTGATACTCTACAAACGCCAATGTAACCCGCGTTGCACGTCCCAGAAACTCAGTATGAGCCGCTGGTGTTATCAGTGCAATTGTCTTGCCCCATTCTTTATACCAGTCGTAATGTTAGTTTCGTGGGTCATTGAACCCCTGCTGTGGCCACCAGGGCAAAAGTCTCCGGGGCGAGGTTCCCCAGGGCACTGTGGGGACGTTCGCCGTTGTAGTGCCAGCGCCAACTCTCTATCTTCTCCCGTGCGTCCTCCAAAGACAAGAACCAACTTTCGTTGAGGCACTCCTTCCTCAGCCTGGCGTTGAAGGCCTCGATCATAGCGTTGTCTGTAGGTTTGCCAGGACGGCTGAAGTCCAGCTCCACACCGTTCAGGTACGCCCACTGGTCCAGCCGCTTGGACGTGAACTCTGGACCGTAGTACTCGTGGTGGCATACCAGACAAGCTCGATGTGGCTGTCACGACGGCACAGCGCGCCATCGACTGGCTGCGGGCGTTGGGCGCCGTCGGACATGTTGGGCACGACCGCATGCGTCGCGCCAGAGCTATCCTCGACCTTTTGCAGGGTCGCTAAGTCCGGTGGATAGTTATCCCCTGGGCATGGCGGCAACGCCATCATGCCGTTCTGCCATGATGGTAGGGGCTAACCCTGGGAGACTCACAGTCCCAGCCACATCTCGAAGATGGTACTGCCTACGGTCCAATTAGGCCCACGTATTGAGACTCGGACCCGTCATCAGGCCGTTCGGCGTCAGATCAACGAGCTGGCGACGCCAAACCAGCTAGGATATGCGACCGTCTCCGTTCGCTGCATCCAAATCAACCACCCAGGAGTACCGCAGTTTTTTGTGTCTATTAGAAACCGCGGAAGCTGGTTTGGGGTATCGATGCCAAGGACGGTGCGCCACCGGTGCGGGTGGAGAAGGCATTCCCCGCAATAGTCACCAAGCAGGAGTTCCGACGCATCACCCGCTCCCTTCGCTCCAAGGCCCCTGCCAGGGTCAACCCCCGGCGGGCATCCAGCCCCTATCTTCTCAGCGGCTTGGTGAAATGTGAGAAGTGCGGAAAGGCGCTCACTGCGGCTGAGGCCAAAAGCGGCAAGTACAGCTATTACGTCTGCCACTCGCTGCTGAAGAAGGGCAAGGGAACTTGCAAGACGCCTCGCCTCAACTCCAAGCGCTTTGAGAGGCTGATGATCGACCAAATTCGCGCAAACATCCTCACTGAAAGCAACATCCGAGACCTGGTTAGACTGATGGACGAAGAGATGGACGGAGTAGCCGCCGAGCAGCGGGAGAGGCTGGAAGCCATCGAAGCGGAGCTTATCGAGGTGCGGCGGCGCTTGGACCGGGTGTGGCACGTCATCGAGAACTCGGAACTCGACATATCCGACGCCACCTCCCGCATCAGAGAGCACCTGGAGCGTCAGGAGAAGCTGGAGATCGCCGCAGAGGAGGCCAGGGCATTGCTCTCAGAGCGCCGGGCCGTGCTGGACAACGTGGACACCATCGCCGCCTTCGCCGAGGACATGAGCGACTTCCTGATGACCAGCGAAATCACCGAATCGAGGGCCTTCATCAAGTCCTTCGTCAAGGAGATCAAGGTCAAGCCGGGAAAAGCAACGGTCTACTACACCATACTCATTTCTCAATCGACAACAAAAACTTCGGTACTCGTGGGCAGTGGACCTGAGCGATGGACAGCCGACGAGAAGGGTTGCTTCTTCCCTGTGATCGCAACCAACAGCCCCAATACGACCAGGCTAACGCCCCGCGGGTCTCCTGGCCCCACTCTCACTCCGGGATGGAGACCTTCAGCGTGTACAGGTGTCCATCGGTTGACCCAATGTACATGACTCCACCAACCACCGTCAGCAGGTAGAGCCCAACATCGCTCGATTAGGGCGTCACAGAGCGCCAGAGCAGCTCTCCCGTGGAGGCGTCCGGTGCGTATAGGTGGTCATACTCTGAACCTGCGTTCACTACTCTGTTCGCCACAGTTGGTCCCACGTGTATCGTACTACAAACTCTTCAGCTGACGGTGGCGATTTGAACCCCGGGCGAGGCGTGCTCCCGCCAGCGTCATGGCTGGGGGTAACCTCATAAGTGTCTGCATCCCGGGAGCCACATTGCTCTGGGAGTGCCCCGTGCCGCTCCAAGGCAATCCCCACGGATTGCAGCAGACCCAAGGGGAACTGACTATCCGACTTACATGCCAGCACGGGGCTGTCCTGGACACCGGCAGGGCGTGGGAGCCACGTCCATTCAGCTCAAGGCTCCTAACGCCAATCGTGCCTCTAGTGGTTTCGCCTCACCATTCGAACCACACCTCGGACTACGGTTGCCACGTCGTGAGCTATGGATGTGAGCGCACTATCCAACGCCCATCGCACCGCTGTCCGCACGGCTGTAGCTACGGTGCGGGCTATGGATGTGAGCGAACTATTCAGCCAACGCACTGCCGTGGCTACGCCCCGGGCGATCACTGCTGGGGGACTGTCGGCCCCCCATAAGAAGCTCGTCCAGCCCCATCGACGGTATACCCCAGCTACTACGATGCCTCCAGCAATTGCTCCGATCGCCAACCCTCCAATAACCATCAGCGCCACTGCTAGGGCCGAAAGCTGTGCCCCTCCTTTGTCCGTCTTCGGGGGCCTGGGGTTCACGGCTGGTTCCGCCACAGCAACAGGCGTCCCTGCCTCCGTAGAGGACCATGGGCCTTCCGCGACACCGTTCACCGCTCGTACCTGCACCTCGTACACAGTACCGTTAGTGAGCGACCGCATCTTGTATCTGAAAGGCGGCGTTCCGGTCCCTCGAGTCCAGGCGTCGTCCACTAACTCCCACTCCGCGCCTCCGCTGGGCCGGTATCGCAGGTCGTAGGCGATGATCGCAGAGCCGCTGTCTCTGGTGGGCGCGCTCCACGGCACCGTCAATTCTTCATTCCCTATTGTGATCGTGCCGATGATGGGCTCGGAGGGTAAGGCGATAACGCTGATGGTGACCGAAATGATGGCGGAACCACCGTAGGAGTCATCGGCCCTCACGGTCACCGAATAGGAGTCCTTCGTCGCCCTGTCCAGTGCAGCCTTTTTCTTCAGCTGCCCGGTCGACGAGTCGATTCCGAAGGATGCCGCGTCATTCCCCAAGAGAGAATAGATGAGTGAGTCGTTGTCGGCATCGGTCGCTTCGACGGGGTTTCCGATGTCGTGGTTGGTGTTCCAGTTCTCGACAACGATCCGGGTAGCAGGACCACTTTCACTGAAGGTGGGACTGGCGTTGAATGCGCTGCCGCACATTTCATCGGTCGAGGTAACCGTGACTCCGCCAAGAGCCGGCAGGGGTTCGGTGAAGTGGTTTCCACCGATGGTCAGTGTAGTGAGGAAGGCAGCGTTACCCAATTCAGGTGGGACAGCGCCCGTCAACGTGTTGCAATGGAGATTGAGAACCGACAGTTTGATGAGGTTGCTCAACTCTGGTGGGATGGGGCCTGTGAGTTCGTTGCCGTTGAGGTAGACCTCCGTCAGGACGTTCAAGTCACCCAGCTCTGAGGGGATGGAGCCGCTGAGTTTGTTGCCGCCTAGATTGAGAACCGACAGTTTGATGAGGTTGCTCAACTCTGGTGGGATGGGGCCGCTGAGTTTGTTGCCGCCTAGATTGAGAACCGATAGGTCGGTGAGGTTGCCCAGCTCTGGGGGGATGAGACCGGTGAGTTGGTTGTCGGCGAGGTTGAGGCTCGTCAGGTCGGTGAGGTCGCCCAGCTCTGGGGGGACGGGGCCGGTGAGCTTGTTGTTGGAAAGATAGAGGCTCGTCAGGTTGGTGAGGTTGCCCAGCTCTGGGGGGATGAGACCGGCGAGTTGGTTGTCGGCGAGGTTGAGGCTCGTCAGGTCGGTGAGGTTGCCCAACTCGGCGGGGATGGGGCCGATGAGCTCGTTGCCGTTGAGATAGAGAAGCGTCAATGCGGTGAGGTTGCCCAGCTCAGCGAGGACGGGGCCGGTGAGCTTGTTGTTGGAAAGATAGAGGCTCGTCAGGTTGGTGAGGTTGCCCAACTCGGCGGGGATGGGGCCGGTGAGTTGGTTGTCGTGAAGGTAGAGGATTGCCAGGTCGGTGAGGTTGCCCAGTTCAGTTGGGATTGGGCCGCTCAGCTCGTTGCCGGAGAGGTAGAGCTGCGCCAGGTCGGTGAGGTTGCCCAACTCTGGGGGGATGAGACCGGTGAGTTGGTTGTCGTGAAGGTAGAAGATCGTCAGGTCCGTGAGGTTGCCCAACTCTGCAGGGATGGGGCCGGTGAGCTTGTTGCTCTGAAGATAGAGGTGGGTCAACGCGGTCAGATCGCCCAGCTCGGGCGGGATGAGACCGGTGAGTTGGTTGTCGTGAAGGTAGAGGATCGTCAGGTCGGTGAGGTCGCCCAGCTCTGGGGGGATGGGACCGGTGAGTTGGTTGTCGTGAAGGTAGAAGATCGTCAGGTCCGTGAGGTTGCCCAACTCTGCAGGGATGGGGCCGGTGAGCTTGTTGCTCTGAAGATAGAGGTGGGTCAGGTCTCTGAGGTTGCCCAGCTCGGCGGGGATGGGGCCGGTGAGCTTGTTGTTGGAAAGATAGAGGCTCGTCAGGTTGGTGAGGTCGCCCAGCTCAGTTGGGGTTGGGCCGCTGAGCTTGTTGCTATGAAGATAGAGGCGGGTCAACGCGGTCAGGTTGCCCAACTCAGCGGGGACGGGGCCGGTGAGCTTGTTGTTGGAAAGATAGAGGATCGTCAGGTTGGTGAGGTCGCCCAGCTCAGTTGGGGTTGGGCCGCTCAGCTCGTTGCCGGAGAGGTAGAGCTGCGCCAGGTCGGTGAGGTTGCCCAGCTCTGGGGGGACGGGGCCGGTGAGCTTGTTGTTGGAAAGATAGAGGATCGTCAGGTTGGTGAGGTCGCCCAGCTCTGCAGGGATGGGGCCGCTGAGCTTGTTGCTCTGAAGATAGAGGTGGGTCAGGTTGGTGAGGTCGCCCAGCTCTGCAGGGATGGGACCGCTGAGCTTGTTGCTCTGAAGATAGAGGCGGGTCAACGCGGTCAGGTTGCCCAACTCAGCGGGGACGGGGCCGGTGAGCTTGTTGTTGGAAAGATAGAGGCTCGTCAGGTTGGTGAGGTCGCCCAGCTCAGTTGGGGTTGGGCCGCTGAGCTTGTTGCTATGAAGATAGAGGCGGGTCAACGCGGTCAGGTTGCCCAACTCAGCGGGGACGGGGCCGGTGAGCTTGTTGTTGGAAAGATAGAGGATCGTCAGGTCGGTGAGGTCGCCCAGCTCTGGGGGGATGGGACCGGTGAGTTTGTTGTCGGCGAGGTTGAGGCTCGTCAGGTTGGTCAGGTTGCCCAACTCTGCAGGTATGGCACCGCCGAGTTTATTGCCGGAGAGGTTGAGAATCGTCAGGTCCGTGAGGTTGCCCAGCTCCGACGGGATCGAACCTGCAAGCCCTTTCCCATTGGCGGTGAGTCCAGTGACCCGGCCATGCGAGACGGAGATGCCTTCCCAGTCAGTGATAGGCGTGTTGACGTTCCAGTCCAACACATTGCCGGTGTCAAGAGTTGCTTTGGCGTCAAGCAACGCTTCGCAATCGGCGATTAGGCCGGAATTGGCGGAAGGGTCGGGTACGGCAACGCTGTCGTCGCACCGCGACTGCGCCTGTGCCGTACTAGGTGATGCAATGGCAAGCGCCAATGTCAGGAAGAAAACAGCGATGAGCAAGACCCGTCCCCGGCTGGGGTTGGGTTTGCCGAGGCCAAACTCGGGGAGGGTAGGTATGTTACAACTTGTCACCAAGGTCTTCCTGTTCCGTAGTTTCACTCCGACGGAGAATAGGGCTGTCACCCTACGATAACCGTACCTGCCATACCTAGTGGCCAACTCCACTATCCTCCTGACCAGTGCATCACTATCGATATCTCTGCCATGAGAATACCTCTGGGTTGCTCTGGGCTGGGTGATCACCTGGCACGCCCGCCTCTGAGACACTCCCAACTGCTCACATACTCTCTCCACCAGCTTCCGTCTCCTAGGCGGGCTCAGGAGTTTCCCCGAAGAGCCTCCTTAAGGATGTCCTTGTCCAAGCTCAGGTCTGCCACCAGCCTCTTCAACCGGACGTTCTCCTTCTCCAACTCCCTTAGCCTCTTGGCCTGCTCCACACCCATCCCACCATACTCTTTCCTCCACACGTAATAGGTGTGATCAGACACCCCTATCCTCCTCACTGCCTCCCATACAGCTTGCCCTTGCTGCACCAGTACATCCACCTCACGCAGCTTCTCTATGATCTGTTCCGGTGTATATCCCTTCCTAGGCATCTGCCCCCCTTTCTACTATATCCAGTGTGCGAGTTTATCTCTGGACTAGTTTTCGGGGGTCAGGTCATGGTAGGCTAAGTCAGCTCTGGTTAATGCCTCGCCCTTGTCGAGTCGCTCCTGCCATTCCATGGCCAGAGCAACTGGGTTCCGTCGCAAGAGCTTAGTCGACGGCAGCCGACTCCGAGATACTGATGGGGGGAACTTGAACCAGGCCCAAACCCATTTTCGTAGTGTGGGGTGCATCGGGGAGCCAGTTCTTGGTTACTGGCAAGAAAGTTGCCATTCTTCCCAGTCCTTTTTGCTCTTCTCATCATCTGACTCGAATTCAATTCTTTGTATCGGCATTGATACACCCCCAACGAAAATGCTGAGAGTGTATCATTCAAAGATTATTCTAGTTAGTGGAAACTAGGCCAATATACTTTCGATTCCGAATAGTGGGATGGAATCCTCTAGTCTCTCCTACTCTTCTAAACATCCAAGTTGGACGGAATGTCCACCCTTGTTCCTCACCAATGTTTTCGACTAGGTGATCACGGGTAGGCTCACTAATACGAAAATGCATCCAAACGGTTGTGCCTGCTAGCCGTGGAATGGGATTACGGTAGTCCGATCCCACAATCAAAGATGCTGTGTTCACGTTACCAGTTCGTGCATCATTGAAAACATCACAATTAACGTTCTCTGGGTTATCAAACTCTATATCGTGTCTAAGATAGTTTTCGATATAAAACTCCACTGACAGAGTAGGCACATCGTTGTGTTCAAACTCTCTGAAGGCCATTGATGTGACGGACACCCTTACGTACACAGGTTTATTGGCATCCTGTTGCTCTTCCAATACCAGGAAGGGCTTCAGTGCAGCTTTTGTTGCATCGTGTAACTGATGTTCATTAGACAATTGGTCTTTAACTTTGTTGGTCTCGTTTAACTGCCCCACATACGGAGCCTGTATGAAAACCAATACCAGTAACGCTATTAGGGTTATAATCGCTACAGTCCCAGCAGCTTCAGGCGCTCCATCATTGGGAACCAAGAAGAATATTGCTGTACTGGCTGTGAAAAGCGTGAATATTACAGTGACCGCCCCCCCAATACCAACGTAGCTCTCCCATCAAGCCACCGCCAAGAACTTTCCAGAAGCCTCTATCAGTCCAGTGCATGACCACCCTCCAATTTGTATTTGGGGGTAGCATACTTTGAATCCTATGCCCCAGTCCATATTTACCGAGCGGAACCACCCAGTACAAAGCCTTGACAAATTCAAGAATACAGTGTGGAAGATAGGCACGTCAGTGCGGTAAACACATAAAGTAAATAGGCAAATCGGCATGGGTGGCCGCCACCCCAACTGGAAAAAGGGGGCTATAATGAAACTCCCGGCCTGCCAGATAATGAAAATGCCACGGACACAGAGTCAGCTAACCGCCAACAAGGTGGTGGCTCTGTTTGCCGATGCGCCGTCTAGCCCTAGCAGGCGACAGACCGTCCTCGCCTTTGATGAAGCCCAGGATGCGCTCTTGTCTCCAACGATACCAGGAACCTATCTCACTTAATCAACTCCATCTCATATCAGTTTAATGCCGCAAACAGCATAATAAGGAGGTCATTATGACTTGGGCTGAACGAGTAGGCGACTTGGGTAAGAATATAGCACTGGTCTCGATTAATCTCGCCAGGATTTTTACATTGCTTTTGAGGATAGCTGCTGAACGTGTGGACGGCTTTATCACAGGCCTGGGCGAAAAGAGCGAAGAGGGTCTGAGTCCATCGGCTGCCTCGAACGGGAACGCCTGGATTAAGCTACCTGCTGCCGTCCTGTGGGGCTTAGCTGCTGTTGCGCTAAGGTTCATCTCCATTGGGACCGTCTTCGTCCGGCAGGTAAGTGTTACCGTTGACGAGTTCTTCCGAATACTTGCTGAGGGAGAGTAAGGCAAGTATGGCTTTAGCAGCCTAACATCCTACAATCCTAGAGCAAGCTCACATAGAGCTCCTTTGCTAGCAGGCATTATTGACTGACCTATTAGTCTAGCTATGGTATGCTGCATGGAGGAAAGGGTAGGTTTTGTCTTTGATGCAGTATCCTCCTATATTCACGCCAGGATAAGAGATGGGTCTTTTGTCAGGGCACATTCGCCAGTGGGTTGCCACACTGGCACGCAGCCTTTTGCTTCTTAGCCTAGCACTCTCTGTACTTTGGCAAATAATAGCCATTCGCATCGATGCCTTTGTGGAGGATCTAGCGGAAGACTTACACAATATGCCTCCCATCAGAGAAGGCGCAATGCCACCCTTTGGCCCCATCCTGAGAGGAGTGCACAGAGCTCAGACATCGTCGGCTAGACTGGTTCGCGTGAACAGAGGCCTTGCGCGCGCTCATGCAAATCTCGCCTCACAGCTAGACCACCTTTTACAGGCCTGGTTGAAGCGTCTCTAGAGGTCCCTGGGGCTTGTGTCCTTCTCGAAAGGCCCCTAAATCAGCTTTATGCGGAGCCACCTGCCCCAAAGGAAATATGGTATATAGACCATGAACCTGATCCATACCGCCGCAACGGTGGCCCAGGCCACTCCCCACTGATCTAGGCCAGCTACGTACGCCAGCAAGAAGGCCAGGGGTACCTCTATGGCCCAGTATCGCATCAGGTTCACCAGCATCACGGCTCCCGTATCTCCTGCCCTGTTCAATGACTCGTTCAGGACCTGTCCTATTCCGAGAGCGATGTATGAGAGTGCAATTATCCGAAGCCACGTAGAAGTTGAAGCAACAAGCTCAGGGTCGCGAGAGAAAACTAGAGCAACAAGCTGAGGGAAAATTAGAACAAACCCAGCTACTAATACCATTAGCAAAGTTACAAAGCCGACAGACCACAAGACGGTATTCCTAGCCCGTTTTGGCTGTCTAGCGCCAAGGTTCTGCCCCACCAATATCCCAGAGGCCGCTCCCAGACCGTCCGTTACCAGGTGCACCATACCCTCCGCACGACGGGCTATGATGTATGCGGCGAGCGGCGCTTCACCAAAGCTAACTACCACCGCCGAGATGACCAGGTTAGCCACGGCACGCAGCGTGCCAGTCACTCCCGCCGGAATCCCTACAACCACCAAACGCCGCGATAATCTATAATCGAATCGGTATGCCCTGAGGTTAAGGTGAAGACGGGATGTCCCAGCGAACAAGGCGATAAAGTTGATAACAACAGATATGCTCTGCGCAACGATGTTGGCTACGGCCGCACCTAGTATGCCCCATGATGGAAACCACCACCATCCAAATACTAAGAAGGGAGCCAACGCTATGTGGATAACCCTGGCCACCATGGTGGCCCTCATAGGAGTCATCACATCGCCGGAAGTGCCAAGAGCCGCCCCAGACATCCTAGTGAATGCCATAGTACCCATGCCTATCAGCAGGACTCGCAGGTAATCGGTGCCTTGACTAAGAGCACCTCCAGTAATACCTATGACTCTCAGAAGAGGCTCCGAAAAAAGGAGTCCCACCACCATCATCAAAACTGAGAAGATACCACTGAGGGTAAAGGCCTGAAGAGCGACGTGGTTGGCTAAGGCGTAGTCCTTTGCCCCAACAGCCCTGGCTATCATAGCGGACATGCTGGTGTCCAGGCCACGACGGGACATCTGGGCAAATTCGGTATAGTTTTGAGCCACCCCTACACCGGCAATGGATTGAAACCCGATGGCGCCTGCTAGTATTAGGTCCACCAGACGGCTGGCCCAGAACAGCCCATTTTCCACCATCTGGGGCCAGGCTAGAAACCAGACGGTCCGGGGAATGCTTCCCTCTGTAAGGTTTCTCGTTACGTAAGCGGAGCCGCGTCCCCGACCAAGATTTCCTTTAGAGTTACCGTCATGGGCGGTAATAGAAGAGCCGAGTAACTGCTCTTTGGATTGCACCTCATCTTTTTGCTCACTCGATTCAGGCGGTTGTGGCCTGTCATCGTCCATTCAACGGGGCCTTTCTTTCGATACAGTTGGATAGCTGATAGAGTCCCTGTTGCGTTCTCTAACTTAGCCTTCTCAACCACTTGATGCAACATTGACCCCAGGAAACATACTCCTTCCAAATCTCTGGGTCAAGTTACGACTAGAAACAGATTGATAGTTTGTGTGACATCTGAACCAGCACGCAGTGATACAGTTGATCACAACGCCATACGAAATTTCTGCTTCAAAAAGGAGGACTATGAAAAGAACTATCATAAATCCATCTGGGGTACACAAGCCAGTGTCCCACTACTCCCACGCCGTTAAGGTGGGTGACCTGGTATGGATAACAGGGCAAATCGCCATCGACAAGGATGGGAACGTAGTGGGAAAGGGCGACTGTGTGGCCCAAACACATCAAGTATATCAAAACCTTCGGATCGTTCTTAACGGAATAGGCTCCGGCATGGACAAAATTGTCAAACTCAACACCTACGTAGTCAACGTTGAGGACGTGGAGAAGATTCGCGACATAAAGAGCCAGTACATCGAGAAGGATCCTCCAGCCAGCACCCTGGTCGTGGTCAAGGCACTGGCGTACCCTGACCTCCTCATTGAGATGGAGGCCGTCGCAGTGGCAGATAAATAGATTACAGACGTCTCACTATCAGGGGGTTATGCCGCTTTTAAGATGGATCTGGATGCCCCACAAGACAAGTTGTCTTTCTAAAGACTTCCATCTATGCTTTAATCTGTGAGAATGTCCAGATTGAACAGCAGTCTATATCCCCGGCTGTTAATGGTGTCGGGGCTTGTTGCGCTTATCATTGCCGTCGGCTGTGGCCTTACGGCCACACCAACTCCTATCCAGCCTTCTCCTACCTTTTCTTCCGCAACGCCTGTCTCACCGACGCCCATTCCCTCTGCAACAGCTTCTACCATTCCAACGCCGACTCAAACTGTTACCCCTTCGCCAACTCCTACCGCTTTTGTAACTTTAACCCCCACACCGACTCCAACAGTCCCTTCACCAACCCCAACGCCGCAGCGAATAAACCCCGCCAGCACACTTCCTCCACCGCCTACTACACCCAGGCCAACGCCTACAATTACGATCATTCCAAGGTCGCCTGAGCAGATCAAAGAGGAGGTAAAAAACTACCTGGCAGTAATACAGCCAATATTAGAGGACGCAATATATTGGTATGAGAGACTGGGGTCTTTAGTCAGCCAAGCTAAGGACATCGAGGAAATGAAAGCGCTGATAGAAGAACATTCTCAGCGAATCGCCTCACTCTATGATGCCTCTGCCCTGGTAGCGCTTCCTGAGGAAGTAAAAGCGGCTGATCAGGAGCTACAAGATGCCCTTCTTCAGCGTCAGCGGTGGTTCAACCAGGCATCTTTTCAGTTGAATCAAGGCGTCACTTTGACAGGTGTCGAGCCAGCTACAGACCTGCTATCGGCTAGAGAGAGGTTAGTCAAACTGGCGCAAGCATTTGAAGCGCCCTACCCAGCAGACCTAGTACCCCAGCGAACCTTAGAGAGTCTCAAGCACAGGCTCCAGATCACATTCCCAGGGGACTGGGTTGTGGCCGATTTGGACTTTCAAGTGGCCTTGATAGCGCCCCTCAGCCTGCAAAAGCCTGGCATCGATGGGCTGGGACTGACCGCTCAAAAGCATCGGGCGGCATTCAAGGTCTGGACTGTGAAAAACCCCTCCAGGTGGGACCTGCCCGAGGCAGACGTCGCTTCTCAGGGGTTCCTTTTTCCTTTCGGAGTTGAGATAGCTAAAGAGCAGGTAATTGTAGATGACATGCCTGCGGTTCAGCGGATTCTGAAACATCCCGATCCAGACTGGCAAACCCTCTTTCTGGTGACGGTGAAGGGGGACTATACATATCTTGTCGAAGCGGGATGCCCCACAGAAATCTTCGGCAGCTGTCAGGTCGCGTTTCAGAATATTCTGGATAGTATTACGCTGAGTGGTTAACCTGGCCATGTAGAGTTAGCCACTAACCCAGATCAAGGAGGCATTATATGGGATTCTCCGATGAGCTTCGCTCAAAAGCATCCCCCATCTGGGATAAGGAAAAGCTGCATCCATTTGTACGAGGCATCGGCGACGGCTCTCTTTCCCTGAACAGATTCGCCTACTACATGCGTCAGGACTACATATTTCTCATAGAGTATTGCCGCGTGCTGGCTATGGCCGTCGCCAAGGCAAGGAGCCTAAAGGACATGGGCTGGTTCGCCACCCTCCTCCACGAAACGCTGAGCACCGAGATGGAACTGCACAGAAGCTTCTGTCAAGAGATTGGCATTGGCCGACAGGAGCTTGAGGAGACCCTGCCATCCCCCACAACGATGGCGTATACCAGGCACCTGACCAGCACCGCCTTTTCAGGAAGTCTAGGCGAGCTAGCCGCCTCCATATTGCCATGCCAATGGGGCTACTGCGAGATCAGCCAGACCCTTGCCGCAGGCGGTGCGCCTACCTCGCAGCCCCACTACGCCAAGTGGATAGACATGTACAACTCTTCAGAGTTTGCCCAGTTGGCAGACTTCCTCAGACACCTGCTAGACCGTCTTGCCAAGGAAAGCGGAAGCCAAGAGCTACGTCGCATGGAGGATGCCTTTCTAACCAGCAGTCGATACGAGTACCAGTTTTGGGATGCAGCGTACAGGATGGAGCAATGGCCCGTCTAATCATGTAAGATGGTGTAATTATCCCCTTGTGTCCAGAAAGGAGCAAATATGCCTGACCAGATGACCAAGAAAGAGAGGGTGATGGCTACCATTCAGAGCAAGGAGGTGGACCGCCCTCCCATAAGCATGTGGCGCCATTTCTATCACAAAGAATCGTCGATAGAGGGGCTGGCGGAAACCCTTCTCGACTTCCAGCGCCGCTTCGATTGGGACTTCATGAAAGTGAACCCAGGGCCAGCTTCCTCGTCGAAGACTGGGGCGTCAAGTCCAAATACAGCGCCGATCCCAACAAGGGCCCCGACACGATAGACTGGCCTATAAAGAGCCTATCGGACTGGGACAAGATTGAGAAGTTGGATGTTCGCAAGGGCATTTTGGGAGAGCACTTGGAGCTCCTGCGACAAATAGCCAAGGGACTGAAGGGCGACTTACCCTTCTTGATGACCGTGTTCACGCCCCTGTCCATAGCAGGTCGCCTGGCAGGCAGCGAAGATGCAATGATGGCCTTCCTGAAAGATGACCCGAAGAAGATGCATCAGGCCCTGGAGGTAGTTACCGAGACCTTTGTAGACTTCGCCAGGGAGAGTCTGAACGCAGGGGCGTGGGGACTGTTCTACGCAACGACCCGATGGGCCACCTACAACAAAATGACGGATCAAGAGTATGCGGAGTTCGGACGCCCATACGACTTGAAGCTCTTGGAATCATTTGCCAATGCCGACTTCAACATCATGCATGTCTGCCAGAGCAGCAACATGCTGCGTACGCTAGCCGACTACCCCGTCCATGCCTTCAACTGGGACACCCAGGACCCCAGCAACGTGTGGCTCAAAGAGGGCCGTGAGATCACTGGCAAAGCCGTTATAGGCGGCGTGGGCCATAGAACGACCCTTGTGAACGGCACACCTGGCCAAGTCGCAGCCGAGGTGAAGAAGGCCAGAACGGAGCTTGGCAATCAAGGCTGGATGGTGGGCCCGGGATGCACTTTTCCGCCAGAGGCCCCCGAAGAGAACTTGAAAGCCCTTAGGGAAGCCGTGTTTACAGCTTAGATTAGGTTTGAGCTAGTCACCCGCCGCCCTGTCATTCCGGGGAGTGCAGCGACGAGGAATCTGTCGTCACGTTAATGCTTGAAGGCGGGCACGATCTCCTCACCGAAAATCTGGACCTGCTCCACCATCTCGTCGAAGGTGCTGGCGGCGATGTTCTGCACCACGCACTGAGTCATACCCTCTTTTTGCAGATCGGCGATGGATTCCATGATTTCGGCGCGGGTGCCTATCAGATTCTGCTCCACCGTCTTTTCAACGTCCTGATCACTGAAACGATCGGCTATGCGGCTCCTCAACAGGCGCTCCACAGCCTCCTGATGGGTCTCGCCAACGCTTAATATTGTCCTGCTGGTCAGGTCTATCTCTGAAAAGTCGCGTCCCTCCTCCTCTAGCAGGGGCCGCAAATCAGCCACTCGCTTGCGTAGAGCTTCAACCCCACGTGGGACAAAACACCCGTTGGCCCACTTGGCAATGCGCTTCGGCGTATCAGCAGCAGTGCCGGCAATGTAAATTGGAAACGGGTCTTGAAGAGGCTTGGGATTAGCGGCAATGCCCTCAATCTGATAGTACTCACCCTTGAAGGTAGCCTCCTCCTCCGTAAACAAAAGCCTCAGAGCCTGTATCCCCTCATCCAGCATCCTTCCACGGTGCGTCTTGCGATTACGAGGGCCTATAGCATTGAACTCCTCGCGATTCCCTATACCTAGACCAAGTATGGTGCGACCCTCACTGAAAACGTCCAAAGTGGCTACCTGCTTTGCTGCCACTACAGGCTCTCGCATAGGAAGCACTAGAACCCCAATACCCAGACGTACTCGCTCAGTCACTGCGGCGATGTAGGACATGGTGACGAGTATTTCGTACAGGTTAGCCGGTACGGGGTCTAGCGCGCGTGTCTGCCGAGAGACATTAACGTGGTCGTCGGCCCATAGCACATCGAAGCCTAATCCTTCGGCCATTTTACTGACCTGAACTATCTCCTTAGGCCCAGCGAACCCGGCTGGGACGCTTCGCCCCTCCCTGCAATTTGGTATTCCTAACCCGAACCTCATATGGAATCATTCCTTTCATTGTATTTGTCTGAACCACACCGTGAACGGTGAGGCATAGCTGCAACCCGGCGTCCCAATCTTTGAAACTATCAACCTTTGGCTAGCGGCATTACTTCCTTGGCGAACATCTCGATCTGCTCATGGACGGCCTGAAGGGTGTGGTCTATAAAGCCAAGCCGAAATAGATTGACGCCCGCATCCTCATAGTCGCGGATGATGGACGCTATGGTCTCTGGGGAGCCTACCAAGGGATTGATAACCTGGGTCGATTTATCGTGGCGGGTGGTCCATTCTCCGCCCATATGGGCCTCTATGCTCTTGCGTGCTATTCTCCATGCCTCCTCGTCTGTTCGGGCGACGCTGACGTACATACTGGTGACGAATTCAAACTTCGTATCGCCTCTACCAACCCGCTTGGCTTCGTCCAGGAGCTCGGGTATCTTGCGCCGGAAGTAGTCCGGACTGGCGGCGGGCATCCAACCATCGGCATACCGGGCAGCGCGCTTGACGGCGATGTCGCTGACGCCAGCGTACCACAAAGGCAGTCCCACTGGCCTGGGGTTCATCTCGGCGTCCTTGAACTTGACGTACTCGCCTTCAAAGGATATGGGGCTGGGCTGGTCGATGAGCATTCGCAGCACCTTTAGCTTCTCCAAGCCTACCCGACCGCGCTTCTCCCAGGGGATACCAGTCACCTCGAAGTCCTTACGCACGTTCCCAATGCACACGCACAAAACAAAACGCCCCTTGGAGAGCTGATGCAGGGTCAGTATCTGTCGCGCGAACACCATGATGTCCCGCCATCCCAGGCATAGTGCATCTGGGATCAGTCTAATTCGGCTGGTGATGCCGGCCGCATAACTAAGGGTGGTCATCACCTCGTAGAAGTCATTAGGCACTCCCGCATTGTCGGCCGCCTCTCGGGAGCCACAGTAGAAGTGGTAACGGTCATCATACCCCCAGTTGACATGGTCGTGAGTCATGACAGCGTCGTAGCCAAGCCTCTCGGCCAGCTTTATGGTCTCGTATAATCCTTCCTGTGACGCAAAGGGGCCAGAGTTGGGCAACCGCACTCCGTATTGCAATTCTCATACCTCCTTCAAACCCATCTTAGTGTGTGTCCCTTAAATACGCTCATAAATCGTCATTGCGAGAAGGCGGAAGCCGACGAAGTAATCTGGAGGAGGGGTGACCCCCTACCGCCAGATTGCCACGGTCCTCCTTTGTTGGGCCTCGCAATGACATTTGCTGCGAACTTCGGAGACAGGACCCAGTCATAAGGTACATAAATCGGTCAGTCATGTTACTCCACAAGAGGCGCAACCTCCCTCACAAATGTCTCTAGCTGCTCCAGAAGAGTATCCACAGAGTGGGCCACAAACCCCAAATGGAGGATAGTAGCGCCGGCCTCTTCGTACTCTCGAACCGTGGCCGCTACTGTTTTGGCAGAACCCACCAGAGCCTTGCGGGCCATCTGCTGTATAGCTGTAGAGTAATGAGTAAGCCACTCACCTCTAACAGGGTTAGCTCTGTCCTCTATAGTCCTCCGAGCGATCTTCCACGCCGCTTCGTCCGTGGAGGCTACGCAAGTGCGTAACAGGGTAGCCACCTCGAAATCCACCTCACCTCTTCCGACCTTTTCTGCCATCTGACGAAGCTCCGGAAGCTTGTCTCTGATACGCTCTGGCGTCGCCACTGGCATCCAGCCATCGCAGTAGCGAGCTGCCCGTTTGACGGCCACCTCTCCCAGACCTGCGTACCATATTTGAAGTCCATCTGGGCGCGGAGACAACTCGGCGTCTTTGAACCTCACATGCTTGCCCTCAAAAGATATGGGGCCCGGCTGGTCGATAAGCATACGCAACACCTTCAGCTTCTCCAGGGATATAGGCAAGCTGTCCTCATAAGGCGTCCCCGTTACCTCAAAGTCGCTGCGGACGTTGCCGGCGCCTACACAGAGAACGAAGCGCCCTTTAGAAAGTCGGTGCAAGGTAAGGGCTTGGCGAGCGAGCAGCATCACATCACGCCAGGCTAAGCAAATGCTGTCCAGGATAAGCATAACCCTCGACGTTACTCCCGCCAGGTAGCCAAGGGTAGTAAAGACCTCGAAGAAGTTGGTAGTGTCCTCAGTAGCGTCCACGGCCTCGCTGGACGCCGAATAGTTGTGATATCTCTCCTCAAAGCCCCAACTTACGTGGTCATGGGTAGAGACCGCATAATAGCCCAGGCGCTCGGCTGCAGTGGCCACCTTGTGAATGGCATCCTGCGAGGTAAAGGGGCCTGAATTCGGGAGCCTTACACAGTAGCGCATCTTGATCAACCTCCGTAGCGCAAAACACGACAGCAAAAGCCTGATTAACCATCAAGCGACGCGGGAAGCCACCTGTCTCGCAAACTTCTCCATCTGATCCAGAAGCTCATCTATCGACATACCAATTGGGCTAAGACGGATCATGGTGACGCCGGCCTCCTCGTACCTTCGTATCTTGGCGACCAGGCTGTCTAGGGAGCCCACCAAGTGCGCCGCATCCCATCCAGAGGCGTCGTGGCGGCTCATCCATTCGCTCTGCGCATGGGCCGCCAGGGTCTCGCGACCGGCATTCATCGCCTCCTCATCCGTCGACGCTACGTAGGCATGAAGGGCCGTTCCGACCTCGAAGACCACATCTCCTCGTCCTACACGCTCCGCTTCACGGTATAGCTCAGGCGTCTTCTCAGTAAAGTAGTCGGGCACTCCTGTAGGCCACCAGCCCTCGCCGTAGCGTGCGGCGCGCTTGAGAGCCACGTTACTGGTGCCAGAGTACCATATCGGTAAGCCAGTCGGCCTCGGCTCCATCTCCACGTCCTCGAACCGGACATGCTTTCCGTCGAAAGAGTGAGTACCGGGCTCGTCTATGATCATGCGCAGTGCCTTTAGCTTCTCCACCGCTATCGGCCCACGCTCTTCCCAGGGCGTCTGCATCACCTGGAAGTCTTTGTGTACATTGCCGACACAGACGTTGATAATGAAGCGACCCTCAGAGAGCTGATGCAAGGTTAGGGCCTGTCTAGCGAGTATCAAGGTGGGCCTCCAAGCCAGACACAAGGCCGACGGCACAAGCGTTATCTTGTGCGTGATGCCACAGAGGTAACTTAGCGTAGATATAGGATCGTAGAAGTCTGTAGGCCGCTCCAGTGCATCGGCCGCCTCTTTGGAGCCGACGTAGAAATGGTAGCGGTCCTCTATACCCCAATTGATGTGGTCGTGAATGGAAACGACGTCGTAACCCAACTCTTCGGCGGCAACGGCCATCTTGTGAATGGCCTCCCTAGAGGTAAAGGGCCCTGAGTTGGGTAAGTTTACCCCGAACCGCATATCCTAATTCCCCTCAAGATAATGCTAATAGAGGCTACGCCATCGCTGCAATGGCGCTACTATTCTACACGCGGCATGACCTCGGTCGCAAAAATCTCCATCTGTTCCAGCAAGGCGTCCAGGGTATGGCCGATGAAGCACAGGTTGAGGCGGGTAGCTCCTACCTCCTCATACTCACGGATGCCGGCGGCCACGGTATCTGGAGAACCCACTAGCCTAGCACGACTTTTTCTAGCGGAAGAGTCGTGGCGCTGCATCCATTCGCTTTGAGAGTGGGCCTCCACCGTCTTCTCGGCTATTGTCCACGCCTCACTATCTGTGGGAGCCACGCAGGTAAAGGCCTCGGTGCCAAATTGAAACTCGACGTCTCCCCGTCCGACACTCTTCGCTTCATCCAGCAGTTGCGGTATCTTGGCTTGGAAGTACTCGGGACTGCCCGCTGGCCACCATCCCTCAGCATAGCGGGCAGTGCGTTTGATAGCCACATCGCTAGTGCCAGCGTACCATAGTAGCAAACCTCGGGGCCGCGGGTTCAACTCCGCGCCTTCTACCTGAACGTGCTCACCATCGAATGACATAGGGCCGTCACCGTCTATAAGCATTCGCAGTACCTGCAGCTTCTCGGCAGCAATCTTCCCTCGCTTCTCCCACGGGGTGCCCGTTACTCGGAAGTCATTACGGACGTTGCCGACACACACGTTGAGAACGAACCTCCCCTTGGATAGCTGATGCAGGGTAAGAACCTGCCTACACATCAACATGATGTCCCGCCACGCCAGACACATGGCCGATGGTATGAGCTTTATGCGCTCCGTGATGCCCGACAGATAGCTCATTGTAGTCATAGAATCGTAGAAGTCGGTGGGCCGTTCAAGAGCATCCGCCGCCTCACTGGAGCCGGCGTAGAAGTGATATCGATCCTCCAGACCCCACGTCACATGGTCGTGAGGCTGGAGGGCATCGTACCCCAGCCTTTCGGCGGCAGTGGCTATTGCGCTAATGGACTCAAGATTGGCAAATGGACCCGAGTTGGGAAGGTGAACTCCAAATAGCATAACTGTCATCTCCTCAATTTGTCGCCAACTCCCACCCTGAGTCTCACTTTGTGATTCCGCGCGCCCCACATTTTTTGCCACTCTAAACGTAGCAATAGTCCTCAGCAACTCTTATGTTATCTAAGGATAAGCGGTATCACTGCCCCTATGGTTAGACTAGCTCACCCTGAGTGAAGCGAAGTGTCTAGGGCAGAGGAATATATTATATGTCTGGAAAGTTCACCTCTCCCCAGATGCTTCGTCGGCGACAGGCATTTTACAGCAGCCGTGTTCAACCAACTCCTCAGCATGACATGATTATTTCCATTGGTTCGCACACAGACATCTAATTTCCAAACTAGCACCAAAGGTTTTTAACTGTCATACCCTAGTATGGTGAGAGTCGCCCCGTAGGTGGAAAGTATATCAATTGCTCCAGCCTTGGCACCACGCGATTCTCCCACTCCTCGGCTCGATCAGTCTCGAATACGTTACACACACGCCCGCCCGTGGAAACTATCGGCTGCACGCTACAACGCACCACTATCCCGCTTACCGGAGCCTTCAGGCTATCTATAACGTCGTCAAACATATCACGTACCTCTCCAACAAGCTGGCCTTTTCGCACGTACTGGCCGGGCCTGACCTTGATATGAAGCATACCACCTCGATTGACCCTGACCTCGTAACGATCACTTACCTCCACCTGTAAAGATGACATCTCAGGCTCGCCCTGCAGGGACCCAGTAGCCTTACAGAAATTCATTATTCCTCTGAGCAGAATAGCGGAGTATGGCTCCTGGATTCGCCAGCCCTCCCCTGTTTGTATGGCTACTACGGGACAGCCGCGGCTTTGCAAGATCCCGTTGACCCCCACAGATTGAGATGGCCAGCCGTATATGATCTCGTACCCCACCTGCTTAGCTAGCTCAGTCCGCTTCCTCTTGACCTCGGCGCTTTCCCCCTCGGTATCCAAGACGAAGGTGAAGGGATAGTTCACGCTATCGAGATGGGTGGCGTGAGCGTCCAACGCATAGTCGGCATCGAGGGCAATACTGTCCACCAGAGCGTATAGAACACGAGCCGTCATTATTCCGTCAGGATCGCCCTTAGGTAAGGAAAATGGATTACCTATAGCAGGAGCGTCCAGGGGGTATAGAGGAGTGCGAAAAGCCCAGGCCGGAGGGTTTTGCAGCGGAGCCACTACTATAGTGCCAGATACCTCCTCGGGATTGACCAGCGCCCCGAACCGCTTGACGGCGTCTACACTGGCCGTCTCGTCAGCCTGTTGGCCTGCGGCAATGAAGACCCTAGGCCCGTCTTTGCGCCCACGGACGACCAAAACTGGAATGTATAGATCGCTGCCAGTGCTCAGTTCGCCAACTTTCACCAGGTATCGAGCCTTGGCGCCGGGCTTAGCCGACTCTTTTTTGAACTCCTCTGGCGTAACGACTTTGGCTGTCATCTGATTACTCCGTCACTCTGATTGAAACAAGCAAAAGAGGACGGGCCTAGTTTACCTAAAGCCCGTCCTCTCTACAACACAACACTTCGTTATCGGACGTAGTCCGATCTCATTCATGCGGCTTATTTGTCCATCCAGATGTACTTGACGCGGGTCTGCTTGTCCAAGTAAGTATTGAAGCCATGGACATAGTCCTGTAGTCCCCACATGACGGCTTCGTCCACTATCGGTACGCCTGGAAGATCCTTGATTACCAGCCTCGAGATCTGGTGATATAACGCCGCCGCTTGTGTCTGGTCATAGGTGGCAGCGGCCTGGTCCAGCAGCCGATCAACCTCTGGGTTGCAGAAAGCCATCACGTACCTGTTGCTACAGCGGAACCGCAAGGTCAGGTCTATGTGGGCATCCGACCTGGCGCTAAGGCCTGCTATCATCGGCGAATCAAACTCGCCCCCCACCCAGTCCGTGTAGTAGGTCCTGTTTACATAAGGCTGCAAGTTGGCCTTGATTCCTACATCAGCCCACATTGACTGAAGGGTCTCTGCCCAGGGTATCTCAAAGGACCTGGTGCGATGCCTCTGAGTATACTCGAACCCATTGGGATAGCCCGCCTCGACCAGCTTTTGCTTGGCCTTCTCAGGGTCATAGGCAAACATCCTCGATTCTGAGTCCCAGAACTTGCCATATCCGGAAGCAATAGCAGTGTACGCAGGCAGGCCAAAACCACTGTAAACGACGTCCAGAACTACTTGCCTATCTGTAGCGTAGGCAAATGCCTCTCTCAGGGCCAGATTGTCCCAAGGCGGTACGTTTGTCTTAAACAGCGCCCATCTGATCCTCACGCCGGCTCTCTGAACGACGTTAATGCCTTCGATCGACCGCGCTCTGACCGCGTCCTCTGTCCGCATCTCGTTCATCATGTCTATCTCACCCGTCCGCAGCATTGCGAACTGGATGGAGAAATCCTCGGTTATATTGAACCTTACCCCATCGAGATACGGGAGCCCCTCTTCCCAATAGTCCGGGTTCTTCTCAAGCATGACCTCCCGACCGATTAGCCATCTCACAAATTTGTAGGGCCCAGAGCCCACAGGGTTCGCCCCAAAGTCGCCGGTGTGGTCCGCATAGGAGTTCATATTCTGGACAGCCGTCGGCGACGCAATCATGGCCTCGCGCTGGATTAGCAGGGACATAAAGGCCCGGCTAGGCTGGTCCAACGTGAACCTGATCGTGTAGTCGTCAACGACCTCAACCTTTTCCAATGGAGGGACCAAATTCAAGGCACGCGGGGAGCCCACATCGGGATCTAAATACCTGTCGAAATTCCACTTAACTGCATTTGCATCCAGTTTCGTGCCATCGTGGAACTTGGCATTCTTGACCAAACTAAAAGTGATGGTCTTGCCACCGTTCGATATGTCCCAGGACTCTGCTAATTCTGGCAACACAGTAGAATCCGGAGCCAGCTCCACCAGGGGATTGAAGATGCCGTGCATCATCTCTCTGGGACCCGTTTGAACACTGAAGGCAGGGTCAAAGTTGTCGAATGAGCGGCTGACACCAGGATACCTTAAAATACCGCCATACTTGATCTGGCTAGCTGGAACCGGGGTAGCAGTGGGCAACACCCTGGTTGGAGTCGCCTTGGCTGGAATTGGCGTCGGCGCCCCAGGTATCAGAACCACCGTAGGCTGAGGCACTCCCACTGGCGCTGCGGGCTGCGCAGGCTGCTGCGGAGCAACAGGCACCTGTGTTGGCTCCGTCGAAGCACAGGCCATAGCCAGTATCAACAGCAAAATCAATCCAATTAGAAGCACACCTATACGTAGACTAGAGATCCTGTTCCTTTTCATCAGAACTCCTCCTTACAAAGAGATTACTATTTAACCGCCGAGAGTAACTCGTCGGAGAGTCGCTGTTGCTAAGGACCTCTAACCCCAGTTTGGAGGCTCCAATCCTTACTAAAATGACAAAGGGTGGTCAATGGTCGAAAAGAATCCAACAACGGAAAAAAGAATACACCCCCGCCTATGAAGTGTCAATCCCATGCCAAGGATTGCAATTCCATTAGTCACGAATATCTTGAAGAAACCAATCGGTGGGAATCTCTCTACCCAACCCACGCTCCTTAGCTAACTGGTATACCCTTCCTCCGACAGCGGCGAACTGAAGTCCCTGGCTCCCGTGATTGTCGAAGAAGGTAACCTGCTCGGGGCTGGTGCGCCCCTTAATACGTCCAGCCAGTAGATCCGCTAAAAGCGGCCAAGAGCCTACCCCAGGTGGCTCCTCCGGCCTCGGCATTGGTAACTGAGCAAGCTCCTCTGGCTGGCCCGCGATATAGACGAACTCGCCGCCTATGCGGGTGGTTCCT
This sequence comes from Dehalococcoidia bacterium, assembly GCA_965249025.1. GTDB lineage: Bacteria > Chloroflexota > Dehalococcoidia > Lucifugimonadales > CAYTFF01. The sequence continues at coordinate 2,089,074 of OZ252215.1, forward strand.
CGGTCCGGAACCTGAACGGATGCCCAGCCGAGGCGCACTTTAACATCGCACCTTTCCAATATGCGCTCCCCCCATTCGACGGCGGCGTTGTCGGTAAGATGCATGCCATCCTCTATTAAAGACGGATCGTCCACAAGGATACCCGCAGAATCGGTGCACGTGGCCACAATATCAGCTCCCCTAATCGCCTCTTCCTGACTTCCCACAGGTTCCACTGGAACGCCAAGCGCTTTTCTCATCTCCTTGGCGTAAGCCTCTCTATTAGCAGGGGTAGTGCTAAATACCTTAACCCTGCTCAGCGACCGAACCTCAGCGAATGCCCTGAGATAGGCTCGAGCCATGCCCCCAGAGCCTACTATTCCCACTACCGAAGCGTCCTCACGAGCCAGGTATTTGACTCCCAAACCAGCGCAGGCCCCTACACGCATATGCTGTATGTACCCATCCTGGATAATCGCCAGGGGTTCTGCGTTTTGGACACTGAACAACATAACCAACCCACAATACGTCCCAGGCTCAATACAGTATTTCTTGCGTCTGCCATTCTCGGTGTAAGCGATGTCCGACTTCATGCGCATGGCGTAGGTCCCCATAGTACGAGAAATCCCCTCCATGCTGCCGAAGTGAAAGGAGGCGTCTGGGAACTGATCGCTGGGGGCAGAAGCAAGAACTACGGCGGACCGCTGCCTATAGGTGGCGTCGTTGCGCACCAAATCCTGATAACCGACTTCCAAGGCCTCAAGACAAGCCCTCATGTCGAGAAGCTGCTCTACATCCTTGTTGTTAAGCAGAAGCATCGCACATCTCTCCCGTTGCTAATCCTCCGAAGCAACGCCCCCTGCCTTTGCTAGGGCCAGGGACTTGAAATACTCAAGGATTTCACCTGACGAAACCACGTCCGCGTACTTCACGTGCATGTCGAAGAGGTTGACCTTGTGGCTGATCTGAAACCTGTCGAAGGTGCAATCCTCGATGAGGCCCACCTTGAAACGATAGGATGTGGCGTCTATTACAGTGGCCCGAACGCAGCCGCTAGTGGTGCAGCCGCAGCACAGCACGGTATCTACGTTCAAGCTGTTCAGATGCTGTATGAGAGACGTGCCAAAAAAGGCGCTGGGCGCAGACTTATATATCACGATGTCATCCTTCATCGGGGCTATCTCATCCACTATCCTGAAGCCCTTCTCTAAGGAAATTGCGTCTCCATGCCTTGCCCCTGAGGACATCTCTTCCAGGCCAGCCGTAGTGTAGATGATGGGCACTCCGTATCTTCGCGCCTCCTTTATCACCCTCTGCGTGTGGCGAATGGCCTCCCATCCCTCGTTCCCAGCACTTTTGGGGTAACGCTGTACCGACTCGACAATATCTTCCTCCGGGTCGTCGCCCAAGAAGTCCAGCATATCGTCCACGACAACAAGGGCTGGCCTATTGCCAAGGCCGCGTCTTCTTAGCCTTCGGTCTCTCTTCTCCCTATTCTCCAGTACCTTCTTATCACGATCCGTCAAAACATCGTCCCATACAGCCATTTTGGCGACCTCCCTCTTTTAACCTAACCTCTTAGTAGCTGAGGTTCCTTCTAACAGCGGCATCACTTCTGCGGCGACGCGCTCTGCCAATTCTATGTACTGCTCCATAGTAGGGACAATAAGCTTCAGGCCTATGTGGTCTGCCCCCGCGTCGATATACTCCTGCAAACGCTCAGCGGCCTGTTGGGGAGTGCCCACAGCCGCAGCCTTAAGGCCCTCTTCTGCGGCGCCAAATCTTCGCGCTAAAGTGCGACTGACCGCCTTCACGCCTTCTTCGTAGGAATCGGCAAGGGCTATGGACACCTGCCCACCGCACGTAACAGACGTCTCCGAGCGTCCTACTTTGGTCAAGGCAGAAAAGAAGGCCAGACGGTGCTGCTCAAATAACTCTGGGCTTTTTGTCGTCTCCATCCAGCCGTCGGCCCACTGGGCAGCGCGTCGGAAGGCCGCTCGAGAAAAGCCAACTACCCATTTCTTCAAGCCCGTAGGTTTCGGATAAAACCCAGCGCCGCTAAACTTAAGCCTCTCCCCTTCATACTCCGATAGCGGAGAGCCCTTTAAAGCCGCATCCAGGGCAGTTAGGTATTCATCGCCGATCTTACCCCGCTCCTCCCATGGCACCTGCATTACCTCAAAGTCGTGGCTTACACCACCCATACCCATGGCCAGTGTAAGGCGACCCCCAGACAAAGCGTCTACGGTGACCAACTGCCTTGCTAGAATACGAGGATCCCTCAGCGGCAGCACCAATGCGGATATGACGACCCTTACCCTCTTGGTCCGACTCAAAATAAAGGAGGCCGTTGTAAGGCTTTCGAAGAAGTTGGGGTCTTGGTCTGCAACCGCCTCCATAGCCCCAGCCGAAAAGTGGGTCAAGCTTTCAGGAATCCAAGAAATGTGGTCGTTCGTCCAGAGTGAATCGTACCCCAAAGATTCAAGAGCCTCCACGGACTTCAACACAGCTTCCACCGTAGCCAGCGGTCCAGAGGTGGGCAGACGCACTCCAAAGGTAGTCCTGTTATTTCTCATCGTACCTTGTAGTCTCAGTAGTCTCATTTTCCCTCCTAAGAGTCGTTTCCGACCAACTCTTCAGCCTTTTCTTCTGCAGATTGCATAGCATGGCGGCCAGAATGCATATAAGTTACCATACCGCCAAGCATTATGCACAATGACAAGACCTCTGCTAGTTCGTGAAGAGTTGCGCCGTACTCAATAGCCCTCCTTGCATGTCCTTCCGAAGGCACTACTTTGGCAGCCTCTATCGCTACACATACCAACTCCTTGTACTTCAACGGCAGCGCCCCATGGGGAGGTTCCATATATGCCCCTTGGCGAAGGGTCATAAAGCCCTCAAAGACCTCCGGGCAATGCTTGGCATAAAGCCGGTGAGCATCGAGGGTGGATTGGCTTCCAAAGTAGTCTTGTGCATACTCCCAAGGATCGCGAATGGGAGGTCGATTTTTCGTATCAACGGCGGTCTCACCAGATTGAGTCCCTACCTCCTCCGCTGCCCGCATGGCACCTCGGCCCGAGTGCATGTAGGTCACCATCCCCCCCAGCATGATGCAAATGGATAGGACTTCCGCTAGCTCATGTAGAGTCGCTCCATCCTTTACCGCCTTGCGAGCGTGCCCCTCCGATGAAACAACCATGGCAGCCTCTATGGCCACACACATCAGCTCTTTGTACTTCGGGGGCAGCGCACCAAACGGAGGCTCCATAAAAGCCCCCTGACGAAGGATCATAAACCCCTCAAAGACTTCCGGACAATGCTTGGCATAAAGCTGATGGGCGTCCAGAATAGCCTGATTATCGAAGTACTCTCTTGCATACTCCCAAGGATCGCGAATGGGAGGTCGGTTGCTCTCTTTCATTGGCTTCTCCTTTTTAAGAATTATACTCCCTACTCTGATAGCATAACCATGCCACTCTAAATAGAAAAACCGCCACTTTTGCGGGACGGCTTTCCCTTCACAGAGCTGTATCAGAAATAATTAGAAGCGCCAGGTTAAACAAGAAGCGTAAAGGCCAAACCTACGAAGACTTTAGGACAGAGATTCAGCCAACTTAGGACCATTGAGCTTAGCCAAATATGTGCAGCAGTAATCGCCTTTTTGGATGCAGGTTCCCTGTTTGATTGGTATCTGTAGAATGCCAGAAATTAAGCTGTCGTCATATTGACAAACGGCCTGATTCCCCATGGCAACGTACCTGAATGGACAGTTAAGAAGGTTAATGGTTACCGTACCGTTGATGTACTCCGCCTCAGGCACAAAGCCTTGGCTCTCAAGAACCCCTCTTAGGATCTCCAATCTCTCTTGCAAGCTCATACCATCTATGTCCGCTCGGCGATCCTCAATCAGTTGCTGAGCCATACGCTGAAAGGCGATCCTCAACACATCTTTGCCGCCCTTACCCTGGGTCTCTTTAGGACTTAACTGACCTAGCTCCCTGAGCAGTGAGCTAAGTAGACGGTTATAGTGCTTTGGGAGGAACTCGTGCCCTTCCTCTGTCAATGAGAAGGAGTATTCAGGACGGCCGGTCTTCTTACGTATCTCTTCGTAGGTGATGAGGTGATCGCGCTGAAGAATATCTAGGTGGCGTCTTACAGTAGCGGAGGTGAGGCCAAGAGACTTAGACAGACCATCTACAGTGCCACTCCCCCTCTTCTGGAGAAGACCCAGGATTTTATCTCTTGTGCCCTCCATAGAACCTACACCTCATAAAATGCATCAAATATAGCTAAAGTATAAAACAATTCATTTATTATTGTCAAATGTTTTATATAATCATTTTTTCGATCACTCCCAAAACCACTTGACAATTTATTGACGGCTTGGTAAAATTCCCTGGCTGATTTTTAAATACACATAATAATGAGGAGGTATTTAGCTAGGAGTGACAAATTAAAAATCCATACAGGAGACCGTTCTGGATCGAGAAACGTTAACCGATCAGACATGCATACACCACTGGATCATCGACAGCCCGGCTGGACCAGTAAGCAACGGGACCTGTCGCCTTTGTGGTGCTGGGAAAGAGTTCAGAAATTCCTTCGAGGGCTCCTATTGGAGCGATGATGGAACAACGAGAGACGTGATCGATAAGGCGCGTCTCCTCGGCATGTCTGTGAACAACTAATATTGGACGACTAAACCTTCATAGACTTAAGCTCTGAATAAACAAGCGCCTCCTTCGCACAAATCGCAGAAGGAGGCGCTTACTATGTTCTATAGTAGGGTCCTCCTAGCGAAACAAATCCACGGAGGGATCCCTTAATAGCGGCTTTACCCCGTCCGGGCTTGTATCGTAGCTATAACCTCGGATGAGGGTTACTGGAACGTTGTCCGCCTTCCCCGTAACCAGTTCCCCGGCCGATGCAATCTCATCGGCTATGGCTATTGTGCTGACACGCAGCAAATGGCCGCTGGCATCCAGAGTTCCCTTGTAGTCTTTTACCGGGTTAATGCCGTCCACACCGATAGCTACGTTTATCGCCCCCTCCCTCCACGGACGGCCCCAAGTGTCGGAGACGATAACAGCTACCTGAGCCCCCAGCATCTTCTTTACGCCTTCCCTAATTTGGCGAGCGGACTTGTCTGGGTCTTTGGGAAGAAGACTCGCCCTGTTCTCTCCCGATATGTTTGAGCCATCGACGCCCGACGCCGCACATATGAATCCGTGCTCGGTCTCGGTGATGATATTCCCCATGTCCATCCTCACTATGCGGCGGCTCTCTCTGAGCGCAAGCTCCACCTGCCTTGGGTCCTTGTCGTACTCCTCGGCGAATCGGGCAGCCAACGCCGATGGCTTCACAGTATCAAGGTCGACGACCCTGCCCTCTGCCTTTGAAACGATCTTTTGAGTAACCACCAGCACGTCGTCCGTCTCCAGGGGCGTCCCCTGGTTATCGGCAGCCGAGACGATGAGCCTCGCCAGATCGTCGCCCTCTTTAATCTCCGGGATGCCAGTAATGCCTATGACTTGAATGCGGGGAACCATAGCAACCTTTCCTAAGCTCCAAGGGAACAGTAAGTAGTTGGATTTATAGCACAGGCTCCAGAGAGTGTCAATCGAGCGTGATTCATAATTCGTCTGGTAGTATTGACAGGAAAGAACGTCTGTTCTATACTATAGGCCAAAGATTGCCTTAAATGTCACTTTTAAAGCTATTGACAAAATGAGTGGCAAATATTGACACTTACACGCAACACGACACTATATATAGTGTAACAGAACTAAGTGTTCTAAAAGAAAGGGGTAGAATCATGAGTGAGCGGTTGACTCCCTCTCCACCTCAATGGTATTCAGAACCACAACCCATTCAGTTGCCAGTCGAAAAAACAGTTGACGGACCATATCCAAGTGAGGAAGTAGCAATATCGTTTCGCTCTAACGGATCGTCATCAACTGCGGTGGTACCTGCAACCGCAGTTGACAAAGAAGCTATGACTGTTAACGCTTTGGCTGTCGATGAATCCGGAGAATATATGCTCGTGGCACTACCTTCAGGCTCGTCCGGGTCAACTATTGCATTAGTTCGCAAGGAGACGCTCCCTTAACCCGTATAGTGACATGACATACGAAAAGGAGTGGAATGCCACTATCAGACATTGAGATATGGGCTGAAATTGGAGCAGGATACCTAGTCATAACCCCACTACCAACTGTCGATAGAGTAGTTGCATCATCAATTGATTTGTTGCTACATCAGGACTTATTGTTATTACCGGACGAAGATGCCAGTGGGGTTGAAGGAGTGACTATCGATCCAAGCCATGTCAACGTTATGGAATTTTTTACTCGGTTTAGTGAGCCCCTATGATCTATCAACAAAACCTTTAGAGTTGAAGCCAAAACAATTTGTTATCGGGAAGACTTATGAAAAGATTGAACTGGCACCTCATATTGCGGCCAGAGTGGAAGGAAAAAGTTCCTTGGGTCGCCTCGGATTGTCAGTTCACATCACCGCGCCTACAGTTCATGCTGGATATAGGGGTCATCTAACCTTAGAAATGTATAACTCTGGCCCCTTTTGTTTGAATCTTCAAGATCGTATGAATATCTGTCAGCTCATTGTCGAGCGCCTTACTATACCAAGTAAGGCTGTCTACAAAGGAAAATATAAAGAAAACTAGTATAGTGCCTTTTTCAGCATCTTCCTCTTTGCAGTCAATCCACTATCATATTCCATCCCATTACCCTGATAAGAAACCATCATTGTGGTTGTAGTCTGACATCTCGTTCAAGCTACTTTTCTCACTGATGCTCTCGAACTTGTTGCCAATGCCTGCGCTTGGCACATAATGATAGAGAGCATAGCATGAATCCTTGCCTTGAAGAGCACGCTGATCCTTACGCTGTTGAGACGACAGTGGCCTTTCTTATCTCCTAGCTGATTCCAGCGTGATATACTGTGACTTCTTAGCGCATGTAGATCAATTTATCCTTCCTGAGGAGGTCGCGGTGAAAGCTCTTAGGAGTCTTCTTTTTGTGCCAGGCAACCGCCCAGACATGCTGGGGAAGGCCCACAGCTTCCCCGCCGATGTCCTGGTCCCCGACATGGAGGACTCGGTGCCTATCTCTGAGAAGGCCAAGGCTAGAAAAATTATAGCGTCTGCATTGCCCGACCTGGCCAAGGCGGGACAGACTTTGTTCCCAAGGCCCAACGCCCTGGATACGGGCCTGCTAGAGAACGACTTGGCTACCATCGTCGGCCCGCATATAGAAGGAGTCACCGTTGGAAAGGTCTCTTCCGCCTGGGAGGTCGGCCAGATAGTCTCCATCATACGGCGGCTGGAGCAAAGGGCAGGCCTTCCCGCGGGCCACGTAAAGCTCATCCCATGGATAGAGACGGCCAGGGCCATCGTCAACTCCTATGAAATCTGCGCCGCATCTCCCAGAGTCGTCGCCGTAGCCTTCGGCGCGGAGGACCTTACCAACGATATGGAGATAGAGCGTACCGACGCGGGAACGGAGCTAGTCTATCCTCGCAGCGTCATAGCGGTGGCAGCCAGAGCGGCGAGGGTCATAGCCCTGGATACGCCTTATGTCAACTTCCGCGACCCTGATGGCCACAGACGCGACATAAACGAGGCGCGTCGATTAGGCTTCCGAGGCAAGTTCGCCATCCATCCCTCCCAGGTCGAGGATATCAACGCCATGTTCGCCCCATCAGAGGAAGAGATTGACTACGCTGGACGAGTAGTAGCCGCCTTCGAGGAGGCCGAGGCCGCGGGCAGGGGCTCCACCTCCTTGGACGGCAAGATGATCGATGTTCCTGTGGTCCGACGCGCCCGTGCCCTCCTCACCCAGGCGGTGGCCATCGCCAAAACCGAAAAGGCCGAAGGGTAAACGTAATGAGCCAGCAAGACAAGATCATCCTGGAAGGCATCCTCCTATATGGCTACCACGGCAGAAGCCAGGCCGAGAAAGAGGTGGGCCAGCGCTTTGTGGTGGACATCGAGGTGGAGCGAGACCTTGAGGCCGCCGGCGTCTCAGACAATGTAGAGGACACCGTAAGCTACACCGACATCTACCGCGTAGTGAAAGAGGTGGTGGAAGGCCCCAGCCACGACCTGCTGGAGAGCGTCGCCCACGCCATCGCCCAGAAGGTTCTGGATCGGTTCGACGTAGAGTCTGTGCGAGTCAGGATCAAGAAGCCGTCCCCTCCCATCAAAGGCGCCGTCCTCTCCGGCGCGGCGGTGGAGATATACAGACGCAAGTCCTCCTAGATACCTTCCCGATACCGAGGAACCTACAGCGCTTTCACAAACCCTGACACCACCTGGACAAACTCCCTGGGCTGGTCTCTGTAGCAGTAGTGGCGCGCCCGGTTGAGGATGTGCATCTGGGAGCGCGCGACGTTGGGCAGAATAAGGTCCAGAGTGAGTAGGCCTACGGTCTCTAGGGGCGCAGCCTGGTCGTTATAGCCCCAGGTTATCAAGGTGGGAACCCTCAACTCGCCAGCCCTTACCATGGCATGGAACTCCTTCTGCCACACGCCCAGATCGTCTCCGAACTCCTGGAACATCGATGAGTACTTGGCCAGCGCCTCCCGACATTTGGGAAGCTGGTGCGTCTCCACAACGTCGTCCAGCCACTCCCCCTTCACGTGCTCACTGCTGTAGCAGTTGGCCGACAGGGTGAACTTGAGCCTCTCCCGCAAGTCGCTTATCTTGGCAGCCTCCTTGTCCACTTCTCCGTACCACGTGTTGTGGGTCCACATCAGGGTGCCGCTGTCGACGATTATCAGGCTTTTGACCAGGTCGGGGTGCTCCAGAGCCAGGCGCGCCGCGGGATAGGCACCCCTGGAATGCCCAGCCACATGGAAGCCTTTCAGCCCAATGGCCTTCACGAGATCGTATGCGTGCTGGAAGGTAGAAGCGATGTAGTAGTCCGAGTCGGTTTTGGGGTTGTCCGTGTAACCCTGGCCTATCTTATCGAAGGCGATTACATGGAAGGACTTGGCGAAGTCGTCAAAGACCGTGTCCCAGTCCATAGCAGTAGCGTAAAATCCGTAGCTGCCGCCGTGGATCAGCACCAGTGGCTCTCCGCTGCCGGCCTCCAAGTACCTGGTACGTATGCCCCCTGCGTCTGCATACTTTGCGTCGCTTCTTTTCATCTTCATCTCCTCCCTCTAGGCTTGGCGACTATTTGGTATCAGCAATCCATTGGGAAGTCAAGGGTTGGAGGGCTTCCCAAAACATGTGTTCTGTCCTACAATGCCCTTGTCTAACCTAACAAAGGATTCCCACGTATGCAAAGAACCAATGGTCGTACAGGCGTAGCGCATCTGCCCCTCCACTGGGGCAAGGCCCCGCCGTGGCTCTTCCAGCGCATGGTCAAGCTGGGTCGGGCCATAACCCTGGCCATCGTGGAGGACTACGGCCCGCAAGAGGTGCTCCACAGGCTCTCGAACCCCTTCTGGTTTCAGGTCCTGGGATGCGTGCTGGGCTTCGACTGGCACAGCAGCGGCCTCACCACAACCGTATGCGGCACCCTGAAAGAGGGGCTGCGAGGCCTGGAGCACGAGTCGGGCCTCTTCATCGCCGGAGGCAAGGGAGGCACTTCCCGAAAGACCCCCTCGGAGCTGGAAGCTATAGGCCAGCACCTGGGCAAGGACACCTCTAGTCACATCTACGCCAGCCGTATGTCCGCCAAGGTGGACTCCACCGCCCTGCAGGACGGCTACCAGATCTATCACCACAACTTCTTCATGACCTCCGACGGCTCCTGGGCAGTGGTTCAGCAAGGGATGAACGCAGCCACCCGCTACGCCCGCCGCTACCACTGGCTGGGGGACAGCGTTCAGGACTTCGTCGGCGAGCCCCATGCCGCCATCGCTTCGCAGGGACGCGGGGCCACACTGAACCTGGTGGCGAAAGAAAGCGACGACGCGAGAGGCGCCATCGCTCAGCTTGCTGTCCAGGAGAAGCCTGAGCGCATCGTAGCTGACCTCGACAAGCTAAAAATGTTGAAGCTGCCCCACCATCACCACGTCGCCCTAGAGGACATACACCCCAAGAACTTGGCTAAGACCTTTCTGACCACGTATGAGCCACGTATGAGAGCAAACCAGCCGACTTCGAGGGCCTCATAGCCCTACGGGGCGTCGGCCCAAAGGCCATTCGTGCCCTAAGCCTAGTGGCGGAGGTAGTCTATGGAGTGCCCTCAAGCCACCGTGATCCCGCGCTGTACAGCTTCGCCCACGGCGGCAAGGAGGGCCATCCATACCCCGTAAACCGCGAGACCTACGACTACACGGCCCATTTTCTCAACGAGGCGTTGCGTCGGGCAAAGGTAGGAGACCGGGATAGGATAGACGCCCTACGAAGGCTATCCACAATGTGGCAGGGCGGGCGTTGAACCGTTCCTACAACACGCTTCGTAGGTTATTAAGCGTTGGCGCCAGTTCGGGATATTTGAAACAGGCTTATGAATCGTCATTGCGAGGAGTACCAATATAGTAGGAATGACGAAGCAATCTGGAGGTGAGTGGGGTCCCTGGCGCCAGATTGCCACGGCCCTCCTTCCTACGGCAGGCGAAGCCTTCGTTGGGCCTCGCAATGACATTTGCGGTGGGGTGGAGTGGTACGCCATAGTTATTTACTGTAGATTAGACTTTCATTCATGTTGACACAGGTTTTTGCGGTAGTATCATAGATAAACTAAACTCTAGTGAAGGGCTTAGCAGCCCTAGGATTTAGTGATTCTCATATCCCGTCGCTCTTCTTATTAGTGGCACCTTCTCTAACTGCACGGGAGCGATATTTCCAATGAGAGACGTAACAGCCGTTTAGTCTATATAGGTTGGGATAAGACAGGGGGTTGCAATGGCAACAGGAAAAAAGAGGGCCAGAACTATCGGCGACCTTCGCCGCAGCGGATACAAGATCCTGAGCGTCCGCGAGGAGTTGCGGAAGAACCTGATAGCCAATATAAAGAGTGGCGAGAGGCTTTTCCCAGGCATCATAGGCTTCGATAACACTGTAATACCCCAGTTAGAGAACGCCATCCTCGCCGGCCAGGACATGATACTCCTAGGCGAGAGGGGTCAGGCCAAGTCGCGCATCATACGTCAGCTAGTGAGCCTCCTAGACGATGAGGTGCCCTATATTGCGGGCTGCGAGATTAACGACAGTCCCTTCAACCCCATATGCCGAGCCTGCCACGACAAGATCGAGCAGGATGGCGACGACATAAAGATAGCCTGGCTGCCTAGGGACAACAGATACGCCGAGAAGCTGGCCACCCCCGATGTGTCTATGGGCGACCTGATAGGGGATGTAGACCCCATCAAGATAGCTGAAGGCAGATATCTGTCCGACGAGCTGGCCATCCACTACGGCATTATACCTCGCACCAACAGAGGCATCTTTGCCATCAATGAGCTACCGGACCTCTCCGAACGCATTCAGGTGGGCCTGTTCAATCTAATGGAGGAGCGGGATGTCCAGATAAAGGGCTACCGAGTCCGATTGCCTATAGACATTTTCCTGGTGGCCAGCGCGAATCCGGAAGATTATACCAACCGCGGCCGCATCATAACGCCTCTCAAGGACCGCTACGGCGCACACATTCGCACCCACTATCCCAAGACCCAAGAAGACGAGATCGAGATCGTGCATGAGGAATACACCAAATTCCCAGACACCTCTGAAAATGTCAAGGTTCCTCAATTTATGGAGGAGGTCATAGCAGAGATCACATTCCTGGCGCGACGTAGCTCCGACATAAACCAGAGCTCCGGAGTCAGCGTTAGGATGTCTATCGCAAACTATGAGAGCATAGTGAGCAGCGCCTTCAAGCGTGGCTTGCGGTGCGGCGAGGTGGCAGTCCCCAGAGTCAGCGACCTCTCTGCCATACTGGCCTCCACAATAGGGAAGATTGAGCTGGAGACCATAGAAGACGGAAGGGAACCAAAAATTGTCGATGACCTCATTAAGAAGTCGGTGGTCAATGTCTTTGGGTGCTACTTCAATCCAGGTAGGTTCGTCGAACTAGTCCAACTGTTCGACGAAGGGGCCACCCTCGAGACCGGAGCCGACGTGCCGTCGAGCAATTACGTTAAGAACCTGAATAATCTGGGACCGCTGGCCGCTGGCGTAAAACGACTTGTCAAAGACCAGAATCCGGCCTCTCAGGCATCGGCCATGGAGTTGATCTTGGAAGGACTCCATCTAAACAGAAAACTCAACAAGGACAGGATAGAAGGCGGATTCAAGTACAGGGGCTAGTAATGAGACTATTTCGAATTGCAAATAATCAATTAGAAGCTCTATCAGAGCGCTCTTACCGCGATCAGGAAATTCACAGCTTCGGCGAGGCGACCTTAGAGAAATTCCTAACGGAACACCCTGAAATCATTCCGAGCGAAGACATCGATCCTGATGATCCCCCTCGCTTTATGGTAGTCAAGAACCAAGCCAGTGTAACAATGGGAGCTATGGACATTCTCCTTTTAGATCACAGAGCCATGCTGACCGTCTTAGAAGTAAAGCTCATCGACAACAGGGAAATCCGTCGAGAGGTTCTGGCACAGGGCATTGAATATCTTGCGCATCTTCAATTGGAGTGGAACTCCGACAGGCTTTTCGAGGAAATGGAGACATTTTGGAACACAAAGGGAAGCAGTTACGAGGCAGAGGCTCAAAGTCGTTTAAGAATTTCCTTTGACAGGGAGTTCACAGAACGCATACAGAGTAATCTTGATAGCGGTAAGATAAGGCTAATAATAGCTGCCGATAAGCTACCATCCGAGCTTAAAACCGTAATAACTTTCTTGAATAAGGCCACCACTTTTGATGTGTTTGGTCTCGAAGTGCGTCTCTTTGCCAATAATGATAATCCAGGCTATATCCTGGCACCTCATCTCATAGGCACTCCCGTCCCAATATCAAAGGGGACACGGTGGGACAGAGAACGTTTCTTTGCTGCGTTGGGCAGCAATGTCTCAAAAAAAGAAACAACACTAGCTGAAAAGCTGATTGAATTCGGGAATGAAGTCACAGGTAGACCAGGGGAATGGGGCACGGGTAAAGAGAGGGGCTCCTTTACATCTCGTCTTGCAGTAGATAGCGAACGCTTTAGCTTGTTCTCTGTGTACACTACAGGCAACGCCTCAATCAACATTGGGTGGAATAGAAGATTCGATCGCCTTGGGCTAGACATGGCTCAGAAATATAGAGCTAAAGTAAGAGACGAGCTTTCTATAGAATTCGACCAAAAAACCTGGGTAAGAGGCTGGCCTATGATTAAGCTTTCCAAACTGGCTAAAGACGACGCAGAAATCTTCAAGAAACTGATAACCGATTTCATCTCAGAGGTAAGAACCCTTCTAACTGAATGAGCAACCCCTTTTCGTATCAGCTTCGCTTTTTGCAAGCCCACGAAAGGCTATTCCACCCTGTATATGTCCCCCTCTTTTTGCAGCCTGAACCTTTGCTCAAGAAATAGGTCTTCGTAAGTTGTGTACACAGGCACGCGTCCTAAGTTTTGTTCCGCCACGGCGACTAGGGTCGCGCCAAAGTCCACCGGGTACTGGGCAAAGATGCGGTCCGGAAACAGCCTATGTAAATCGTCCTATTGACCTGACCCCCGAAAACTAGTCCAGTGATAAACTCGCACACTGGATATAGTAGAAAGGGGGGCAGATGCCTAGGAAGGGATATACACCGGAACAGATCATAGAGAAGCTGCGTGAGGTGGATGTACTGGTGCAGCAAGGGCAAGCTGTATGGGAGGCTGTCAGGAGGATAGGAGTGTCTGATCACACTTATTATGTATGGAGGAGGGAGTATGGCGGCATGGGTGTAGAGCAGGCCAAGAGGCTCAGGGAGTTGAAGAGGGAGAACGTTCGGCTGAAGAGGCTGGTGGCAGACCTGAGCTTGGACAAGGACATCCTTAAGGAGACACTTCGGGGAAACTCCTGAGCCCGCCTAGGAGACGGAAGCTGGTGGAGAGAGTATGTGAGCAGTTGGGAGTGTCTCAGAGGCGGGCGTGCCAGGTGATCACCCAACCCAGAGGTACTCTCAGGGCAGGGATCTAGATAAAGATGCGCTGGTCAGTAGGATAGTGGAGTTGGCCACTAGGTATGGTAGGTACGGTTATCGTAGGGTGACAGCCCTATTGAAGAGCGAAGGGTGGAGGGTGAACCACAAGAGAGTGGAACGTATATGGAGGATTGAGGGATTGAAAGTACCCGGTAAACAGCCCAAGAGAGGCCGGTTATGGCTGAACGATGGGTCGTGTATAAGGCTTAGGTCGGAGCGCAAAGACCATGTGTGGAGCTACGACTTCGTGGCGGCAAGGACCGCAGATGGCAGGGCTTTCCGTATCCTGGCGATCGTGGACGAGTACACCAGGGAGTGTTTAGCCATGGTGGTGAAGCGGAGCATCACATCACAGGATGTCCTGGACCAGCTCTACATGCTGTTCCTGCTCAGAGGGGTTCCGGAGCACGTCCGCTCTGATAATGGCCCGGAGTTCACCTCCAAAGCGGTGAGAGGGTGGTTATCTAACCTGGGGGTGAAGGCTCTGTTCATAAAGCCTGGAAGTCCTTGGGAAAATGGTTGCGTCGAGTCATTCAACGGGAAGCTGAGGGATGAGTTCCTAAATGGTGAATTGTTCAATACCCTTGCTGAAGCCCGGATACTCATTGAATGGTGGAGAAAAGAGTATAACCAGGTAAGGCCTCACAGTGCACTGGGATATCGACCGCCAACTCCACAAACTACCATGCCTGCAATGGCTTGAATGCGAGGTTTAACCTGGTACAATTACTGGGGGCAGGTCACCAGTACCAATCGAACTGAAGCAAAGGCGACGCTATCACTAGAAGATCTTCACGCCGCCTATCCACGTACCGCATATACCACAGCCCGAAAACGTCATCATCCGAGTTCGCCATCACAATAGCCCCAGAGGGAAGGCTGTCGATGAGCTTGCTGTAGTGATTATAGCTATCGTAATCCCCGCGCAGGTTCTGAGAACTGTAATTTAGGGAAATGTTTGTGCCAGGCAAAATTATGAATAACGCCGCTATCAACGGCACTACAATCTGTGCCCTTCCAAGAGCGGGCCAACGTTCCACAACCATCGACCGCCCCTCCGTACTTAGTAGATAGATCCCCAGCCCAATCCATACGGCAAACACAATGGCTCCAGGAATCATATATACCTGGGAATCTCTAGCCACATAGCTGGCGGAGTATGCCATTACCAGCAGCATAAAGGCAACTGTCATTACAAACAGATGCGGAATCCTTCTTCTAAGATACATAGCCCCTGTAAGACCTAAAAAGAGCCCGATAATGTTGAATTGGTCTATCAGCAGTTTGACTACGGAGCCTATCCTGCTTAGCAAGTCGGCCCCTGGCAAAGCAAGATTGCCCTGGTAGATCTTCCCCGTTACTGACCATATGAACCCCTCTAAGCTGTCTGCATCGCCCCAGTTTATAACGGGGGTCTGAGAGGCACTAATTGGCAGATAGACATAGATGGATAGGCCAACAACCAGACCTGCTATGGGCCACGGTGATGCCAATCTACGCCAGCCCAGGGTTGCCACTAGCCAGTAGACCAGGGGAGGCGCCAGAAGCAGAATCGTTAGATGGTTTCCCATACCCAGGCCCAGCAGGAGGCCAAAGAGGCCCAGCCATTTTGCGCGACTGGGCAACGATGTATTAGCGCCTTGCCCACTAGAAAATGTCAATGACATCCTGAGCGCCAGCAATATCAACGACACCACAAAAAGCGCATTTAAGGAGTACCCCTCCGCTATTAGGCTTTGGGACCATAAGAGGGGCGAGCTTGCCAGAGCAAAGGCAGAGAGGGCGGCCACCGCCACCTGCAGACCTTCCCGCCTTTCGCGTGTGGGGCTTGTGGCCTTGAGAATTGTCAGCGTGACGTAATACAAAAGAGCTGCGGTGGCAGCGCCTAACACAGCCGACAGAAGATTGGCTCGGAATGCGAAGTCTCCTACAGGCACAAGCAGTGAGAAAAACTTAACCAGTAAGATATAAGTCGGGTAGCCAGTGGGATGGGGCACACCCAAATTAAAGGCGGCCGCCAGCAAGTCGCCGCCGTCCACACCAAGATGCCTCTGGGTGAAGGTCGGAGCGAGAATAGAGACGTACAAGGACAGCGCTCCAAAAAATATCGCTGCCCCTACAACATGATGACCAAAAAGGTAGATAGACCTCTTATACACGCCACTATGATGTCAGAAATAGGAACAGATAGAAAGAGTTTACCCGAGGGGGAATTCGATGGATTAGATAATGCCGCGGTGATTTGCCGTTATTGGTCTGGTATGGGATACAACTGCACCGCCTCAACCTCAATAGCGCTAGCATACTCTCCCGGCTCTTCACCAGCTAAGAATAACCCTGCATTATTGATTGTCCCTACTCTGCTATCTAATACTCTCCAATTATAAGATACCCCTGGGATTAAAGTCCCGCTTTCATCGAAGGCTTTAGCAGAAAAGACGACCACACGGCCTGCCGCAACAGTGGTCTCCAATGGGTTCACTTCAACCCGATCTACTGGGCCGGAGATTATGACATCGGCATACGCTATTCGCACGACCTCCAAGCCTGCCAGCTTCTGAACGGCTTTCACCTTTACGCTCTTCGGATATCTCCCCGGCGCTACCTTAGCTTTGAACAAGCCCCTCTCGCTTAAAGTCCCCACCTCTGGGTCCTCAATAATCCACTGGAACTGCACATTCGCCAGGGGTATATGAAATGAATCGTAGGCAATAGCGCTAAAATTGAACTGCTCTTTGGGATTAATCACGATCTCTTGAGGAAACACATTAACCTGTTCTATTGCGCGATCCCGTATCACCTTCGGAATAATCTCCACAGAAGCGTAGTGGACACTCAACAGACGTTCGTTGCCCTCGTTTATTTCAAGTGCCTCAACACGTATGATATCCTTATATGCACCTGGGTCACCGTTAGCGCGGAAAAGGCCAAAATTATTTATGACTCCAACGTCACCATTTAGCACACTCCATCTGTAGGGCGTTCTGGGTATAAGGTTCCCCGTCTCACTATAGGCGACCGCCAAGAAAACCATGGAATTGCCCTGAACAATGGTGGCCTCTCTTGGCAATACGTCTACCCGTATTGATCTTCTGGCCTCTTCTGCAGATGTTATAGTAACGGTAACAGCTGCCTCCTTGAGCACTTCGCGACCATCAATGGTCTGACGAGCCCTCACCCTAATGACATCCTCGTGCTTGCCGGGAACATCTGCCGCCCTGAAGAATCCAATGTCATTGATAGTGCCTATGTTTGAACTGCTGACATCCCATTCGTATCTAACCACAGGAACAGGGTTGCCAAAGGCATCGTAGCTCAGGGCGTAAAATACAAATGGCTGGCCCGTTGTAAGGGTAATCTCCCTAGGGAAGACGTCCACCCTGACAATGGGTCCCACTTTTGTCTCGCCAGCAACGGTCACAGTGGCGTAGGCTATCTGCTTATTAGCTACGCCATTTATCCTCTGAACGGCCTCTACTCTTACCGCATTATTGTACCGCCCCGGCGTTGAAGTAGCTCTGAAGCGTCCCGCACCATCAATGATGCCTACAGAAGGATCCTCGATCCTCCACACATACTCCGTATTCAACAACAGCCCGCCACTAGCGTCAAAGGACCTGGCTGAGAAAAAGAAAGGTTGATCCGCCAGAACCACTATCTCTTTCGGTATCACCTCTACCCTAGCTAAACCTTCTTCCTCTGCTCTAGGTGATATCACCACAGAAGCGTAGGCCTTACGGACTATCCTGACTTTTGGTTTAGGGGTTCCTCGTGTAGATAGCGACTGAGTGTCCGACGCTGGTGATAGTATGCTGCAACTGACCGAAATCATTAGCAGCACAAGTAAGACTAGTTTTGTTAAGTGGCGGTTTCCCACCTTCAAACATCCTCACCTAATATGTGAATCGCAAAAGATAAGTAGAAAGCCCAAACATCAACTATAACTTCGATGCGATGATGAGGATACAAGGCCACAACTGCCCTTTCTACATTGGACATTGTATTTCCTTACGCACCACACACAAACCGAAAACCCCGTCCGGTGCTCAGGGCCCACACATGGCGAAACTTGGCACCCTATTTATACCTATGTTAAACTATCACACGGTGCAGGAAATCCCCCGTTTGAGCGATTTTAGGAGGAGCAGATGGTACCCCCAGACAATCTCTTTGGTGCGATTCCAACATGGATAGGCGTATACGTTCTAACAGCCTTGGCCTTTGGCATCGCTGGATTCGTCTTGTACAGACGCGTCGTGCGCCTTGTGCTTCTTGGGAGCAAATTACAACGATTCGATCAACCGCTAAAACGTCTCGCAGGCGCAATCGTTGTCGTGTTGGGCCAAAGTAGAGTGTTGCAACGGGTGTCTCTCAAAGATCTGGCTGGTATAGCCCACGCGTTGATCTTCTGGTCATTCCTCTCCTTTAACCTTGGCTACCTCCTTTTGAAGTTCGGCGACTCCGGTTGGCGAGACTTCTCCAAGACGATCCTGACGAGCAAGGGCCTTGAGGTTTTCGGCTCCTATTTGGATATCTACGCTGCCGTCCTCCTCGTGGTCTTAGGCTGGGCCCTGGTGCGGCGCTGGCTGGTGAAGCCACACCGCCTCTCTTTTGACCTCACCCGCTCCAGTGAAACAGTCCTCGTTATTGGCTTGGAAGCCCTGCTGATGGCGCTCTGGCTCATGATTGAGTCCACCTACGTGGCATCGGGCGGGACGGGTCCCCTGGCGGAGGTGCCTATCGGCAAAGCCATCGGAGAGACGCTGGCAGACGCTGGCATGGGAGCGGGACTGGCCAACGGCCTCCAGGGGCTATTCTGGTGGCTCCACTTAGTGGTCATCCTTGGGTTCTCCATGTACATTCCCTTCTCCAAACACATGCACATGGTGGGCGCTCCAGTAAATGCATACTTCAGGACCCTGGCACCCATGGGTACCCTCTTTCCCATCGAGAACATCGAACAGGCGGAGTCCTTCGGAGCCAATCGCGTCCACCAGTTCACCTGGAAGTCCCTGTTGGACGGCTACGCCTGCGCAGTCTGCGGTCGCTGCACCGACAACTGCCCCGCCAGCATCAGCGGAAAAGTCCTCTCGCCCATGCATGTCGCCGAGGACCTGAAGGCGCACCTGCAGAAGGTTGGCCCCGCCTTGGCCGAGGGCAAGCCTGGGGAGTCGGAGCCTGTCATCGGCAACGCCATCCCAGAGCAGATGATTTGGGACTGCGTGACCTGCGGCGCCTGCGAAACCGAGTGTCCCGTCATGGTTGAGCACATCGATATGATCGTGGACATGCGCCGCTACAAGGTAATGGAGGAGTCCCAGATGCCGGAAACGGCCATGAATGTCCTGATGAACATGGAGCAGCGGGGCCACCCCTGGCGCGGCACTCAGTTCACACGCACCGACTGGATGAAGGGCAGGGACATCAAGACCATAGCCGAGAACCCCGACGCCGACATCCTCCTCTGGGTGGGCTGCACCCCGGCCCTGGAGGAGCGCAGCCAGAACGTAGCTCGAGCCATGGCCTCGGTCCTGAAGCGAGCAGGCGTCAACTTCGCCGTCCTGGGCGATGAAGAGGGATGCACAGGAGACCCCGCCAGGCGCATCGGCAACGAGTACCTCTTCCAGACCATGGCCCAGCAGAATATAGAGACCTTCAAACGCTACAACATAAAGAAGATACTGACCATCTGCCCCCACTGCTTCAATACCTTGAAGAACGAATACCCCCACTTCGGCGGCAGCTACGAGGTGATGCACTACAGCCAGTTCGTCTCAGAGCTGATCGAACAGGGCAAGATCAAGCCGCTAAAGACCATCGACACCACGATCACATACCACGACTCCTGCTACCTGGGCCGCCACAACGGCATCTACGACGAGCCGCGCAAGATTGCCGCTGCCATCCCCGGCCTCAAGATGGAGGAGATGGAACGACGCAGAGAGCGGGGCTTCTGCTGCGGCGCTGGCGGCGGACATATGTGGGTAGAGGAAGAGGGCGGACGTCGCATCAACCACATCCGCACCGAGCAATTCCTGGAGACCAACACAGACGTTGTCGGAGTCTCCTGCCCCTTCTGCCTCCAGATGTTCGAGGAGGGCATCGGAGCCAAGGAGCTGACAGGCAAGAAGCAAGCCAAAGACCTCATTGAGATTCTGGATGAGAGTTTAGGGGAGTAAACCTATACAAAAAAGAGGTGGTTGGCGATGGCCAAAGATATGTATCGCCAGTATATTCCTGACATCAATCTAGCCATTGAACGCTACTCAGATAATGTGCCCCAAGATGGTAAATATTACCTTTTGCAAAATGGTCAGGTCTTAGGCGTGTTCAAATCACTAAAACAAGCCCAAGAATTGTTTTAGGGTAAAGTCCCAAAACAGCCACCTGTGAGAGAATGGTGGCATGGGACGGAAGATTGGGTGCCCTCGATGTCAACACGCCAAGAGCTGGAGCATTCGGCGAGGTAAGAGTCGTTGTGCAGCCTGCCACTACGAGTGGGTGCCCAGGGCGCTGCCGCTTCGGTTGTCGCCAGGGGAGTGGCGGCGACTGTTGCGCTGGTTCGTCTTGGGGCAGAGTGCCGAGGTGATTGCCCAGGAGGCCCGCCTGGAGCGAAAGCGAGTCCTGCGAGCCCTGATCGTGGTGCGCCAGGCCATGGTCCGGGACGTTCCCCATGTCTTCTCCGGCGTGGTGGAGGTCGACGAGACCTACCTGGGAGGTTCCTGGCGCAACAGGCGCCTGGCAAAGCGTGTTCAGGGCACGAAGCGGGGCCGTGGAACCACTAAGCAAGCTGTCTTTGGGATCCTGTGTCGAGGTGGCCTGGTGTGGGCGCAAGTGGTACCTAACGTGGAAGCCAAGACGCTGCTGCCGCTCCTGCACCAACGCGTGCAACGTGGCTCCATCGTCTGCTCGGACACCTTTACCAGCTACACGGGCGTCGCAGCGGGGGGCTACGTCCACCGGCTTGTGGACC
Source organism: Dehalococcoidia bacterium (assembly GCA_965249025.1). Lineage (GTDB taxonomy): Bacteria > Chloroflexota > Dehalococcoidia > Lucifugimonadales > CAYTFF01. Next base: position 2,110,127 of record OZ252215.1, read on the forward strand.
ACAGCCAGGCGTTCAGCGATCGGCAAGGGAGCCACGTCAACGGCTTGGAGGGCTTCTGGGGTTATCTCAAGCGGCGTCTGGCAGCCAAAGGGGGAGTCCGCCGAGAACGGCTGCCCCTCTATCTTGCTGAGTATGTCTGGCGCTACAATCATCGGCGTCTGTTGGGACCAGAACAGGTTAAGACATTGTTCAAGCTGCTTCAAAGCTAATCCGGTGGCTAAAACGGGACTTTACCCTTGTTTTATTCAATAGTGCAAAAATCTGGATTTAAGCCTAAGATAGACAAAATTCCAAGGAAGTCAGCCACCCAAATCGGCATCGAACGCTACTTAGAAGCCAAAGACCTGTATTGGGCAGAGAGCCACATGTATCGCGGGAATGGAGGCAAAGGCGGTCGTGGTGGGGTATGAGCACACGGGTATAAACCAGAACTATGAACGACAAGAAATCAGTTAATCACAGACGCCGAAAGGGAGGCACCACTACCAGTGCCTTCGGCACTCCTGGGCGATTTGGTCACGACTCTTCGCGCTTCTACAACAGCAAGCTATACGCGGGACTAAACAATGGGCGTCAGGTTGAATACGTAGAGAACCCAATTCCAGAAGATGTAATTAACCACATCTTCTGCAAAAGTAGTGAATCCATGGATGAGGTACCTGACAATAGCGTTCATCTAATGGTGACCTCGCCTCCGTACAACGTTGGTAAGGTCTACGATGAAAACCTGTCGCTAGACGAATACAGAGAGATGCTTAGGACAGTATTCAAGGAGACTCATAGAATTCTAGTACCTGGCGGAAGAGCTTGTATCAACATCGCCAACCTGGGAAGAAAACCATACATACCAGTGCACCGTTACATCATTGAAGATATGGAAGACATAGGATTCCTGATGCGAGGTGAGATCATATGGAACAAAGCCTCAAGCGCTAGCCCCTCTACAGCCTGGGGCACTTGGAAATCACCAGCTAATCCAACTCTGAGAGACATACACGAATACCTTCTCATTTATTCCAAGGACACTTATACTCGCAAGAACCCACATAAGCGGCTCTCTACTATATCTAAGGATGAGTTTTTGGAATACACAAAGAGCGTCTGGAGCTTCTCGGCAGAGTCAGCCAGAAAGGTAGGTCATCCTGCTCCGTTCCCTGTTGAATTGCCTTATAGGCTAATACAACTTTATACATTCAAAGGTGAAGTGGTGCTTGACCCGTTTGCTGGGAGCGGAGCAACGGCTTTAGCAGCCAAGAAGTCAGCTAGGGAATACGTAGGATACGATATTGAACCTGAGTACTGTCGTTTAGCTGAGAGAAGATTAGCTTCAATAGATAAAGAGGTATTGCAAATTCCTTTAATTGCATCATGATTTTCGCAATCCTGAAGTTACAAGAGAACCGACACCATGAACATTCAACTGAAGAATCTCTTTGAAAACAAATATGTAAGGAAAGTGGTCAGACGCAAGCTTCCATATCTCTTCACTATAGCAAACATTGAAAATAGCCGCGGTGGAAAAGTTGGTATGCAAGTTGGAAACACACGGGAGCAGATTTTAATAGCTCTTTTAATATGGCAACTGGGCGAAGAAAATACTCAAGGAGATGTTCCTGCGACAAAAGCTGAAGTTGATGCTTATGTATTTGGCGAGCCGATTTCTATAAAGACTATAACAAACAATGGCGGTGTTAAGGTCAACTGGACTGTTGATACGCCAAGTGTTCAAGAGTTTTTGCAGAACTATAAACCACTTAGTGACATCATTCTTGTACAGATAAAATGGAATCTAAGTGAACGTGCTTTGAAAAGAGGCACCCACCCTGGAGGGCTTTTCTATATACCCATTGAAGTGCAACAAAAGATACTCAGCACATTGGGTCCAACCGGGTATGTAAAGCCACCCAAAATAGGTACTAATCCACGAGGCCCTGAGCTTACTAAAGAAGCATTACAGATGTTATTTAAAGATCAAAGTACCGTTGTTATCGACATAATTTGGGAAAAAGCGGATGTTGACATTACGCCATACAGTAGATGTATAGACTACTGAAAAGAAGAAGTCACGCCAATTTAGGAGGCTCGCTTCAACAAATACACCACGCATCGGGCGCTACTGTGTACTTTGTCAGCGCCTCTCTCCAGTTAATCTCTCTTCCACTAACAATCATCTTTTTGATTCCGCCACAATGATGGCAAAAGACCTGGTTTACTTCTTTCATGATTCGGCTCTCCATTTTTGATTGATTAGAACATAATATCAAAAACACTTGCTTCCCGAAATACCCTATTGTCAGCACAATCATTCATACGGAACTCTCACCCCGGTGCCCCTTTAGCTCACGCTCAGCACCTTGCCCAACTGGTTCCTATGGAGCTCATCCACAAAGATCACCGACTCAGGCTTCTTGAAGCTGGCCAGCCGCTGGCGGCAGTGCTCAATGACCTCCTCCTCGGTGCAGGGGAAGAGGATTTCAAAGGCCCCTAGTGAATCAGGGCTTCCTCAGGCGTAATGACGTTCACCAAGCCTCTTGCTCGCTCCATCTGCTCCTGGTCCCATGTAACCAGGGGAATGTCGAGACGGCTGGCCGCGGCTACGTAGAAAGCGTCGGCGCCGCGGAGGCGCAAGTTGGCAGCGACTTTAGCCGCCAAGTCAGCTAGGCCACCATCCATCCGGGTTAGCTTTAGGCTTTTAAGCCTCCGAAGTTGGTTCAGAGCCTTCAGACCAATCTCAGATCTGGCAGAGCGTCTGGCAACTGCTCCAGAGACTTCTGCCAAAAGGACTGTTGGTGCTGTTAGGAGAATTCGGTGCTCTACAGTTTGTTCAACCCATCGAATGCTAGGCTCATGAGAAACGTCCTCAAAACGAGGTAGCTCACCCACACGCTGGCATCTACCACATACAATTTAGAGTTCTCGTCTCTGCTCTTTCACTGCTTCTGCAGCGGATACACCTGCCGGCCAGTGTTTACCTATCTCTTTAGCCAACTCGTCCATTTCTTCCAATACTTTTTTGGACTCCTTCCATATGCTTTCATCTTCTATAGGCACCAGTTTGGCTATGACTTTCCCTCTCCTGGTTATGGTCACGGCCTCTTTCTTCTCCAGGACGTAACGTAGTGCTTCGCTGGTGTGTTCCTTTAGTTCCCGCACGCCCATCTCTTTCATACCAGTCCTCCAATGTGCTCACTTTTGTGACTACATTATATCATACTTTGGATATCAAAAGGCCGCCATTCTTCGACAGGTCCGATCGCTAGGCGAATCGGAGCTCAGGGCGAGGGGCCCAAGATGAATCTCCGTTGTGCTACGCCTTTCCCCACCGCTCCTTTAGCTCACGCTTCAGCACCTTGCCCAACTGATTCCGTGGCAACTCATCCACAAAGACCACCGACTCAGGCTTCTTGAAGCTGGCCAGCCGTTGGCGGCAGTGCTCGATAAGCTCCTCTTCGGTACAGGACGCTCCATCCTTCAGCGCCACGATGGCCCGCACCCGTTCGCCCCACTCCTCGTCCGGGACGCCGATGATGGCCGCCTCTTCGATGGCCGGATGTGAGTGCAGTACCTGCTCCACCTCCTCCGGCGATATCATCTCACCGCCGCGTTTTATGAAATCCCTGGCACGGCCCGCCAGGTAGATGTAGGCGTCCTCGTCCATGTAACCCAGGTCTCCAGTATGAAGCCACCCGTCCTTGATGACCTCCGCCGTCGCCGAGTCCTGCCTCCAGTACCCCTTCATAAGCCTGGGGCCACGAGCCACTATCTCTCCCACATCGCCGCTCTTAACATCGTTGCCATCCTCGTCCACTATGCGCACCTCTACATCGTCCAGGGGCTTCCCTATGGAGGACAGACGTCTCAGCTTCCTCTCCACCTCTTCTGGGGAGCCTTTCAGCAGATGGTCCTCCGGCGGCAGCATGGTGATTGTCGACGCCGTCTCCGTCTGTCCGAAGGCGTTGATGAACCGAGCGTTGGGGAGCTTCTGCAAGGCCCCCTTGATGACCTCCACCGGCATGGGCGCAGCGCCGTAGGTTATTATCTTTAGGCTGGACAGGTCGTGCTTGTGAAAGTCGGGATGGTCTATGATACGCTTCAGCATCGTAGGCACCATCATGGCGCGGTCGGCCCTCTCTCGCTCCACCAACTCCATCCACTCGTGGGCATCGAACTGGCGCTGCACGATGAGTGTACGCCCTCCGTAGACCCCCGACAGCATCGCCTGCACGCCAGCGATGTGGTACAAGGGCACCGTCAGGATGTTGCGCTCCTCCGTCTCCGGATCGGCGGGGTTCACATTACCCAAGATATAAGACGACAGATTCTCGTGGGTCAGCATGACGCCCTTGGGTTGGCCCGTAGTTCCCGCCGTATACATGAGGATGGTCAAATCGTCGTCGCTCCCCACTGGAAAACGCTCCTCATCCGACGCCGCATGTATCAGGTCATCATAGAATCTCCAACCGGCGGCGGGCTCCTCCAAGGCAACATAATGCCCTATCGAACCCAACGAGCCTTCTATTGCGTGAACTAGGTCTAGGTAACGGTTCCCTGCCAACAAGACACGCGGCTCGGCATCGTTTAGGGCGTAGGCCAACTCATCGGCCTTGGCGCGGAAGTTCAGTGGGACATACACGACATCCAGCTTGGCGCAGGCGAAGTATGCCTCTACTTGCTCGTTGCAGTTGACCTGAATTGCGGCTACCCTGTCCCCCCGCCTCACACCCATCTCGTCCAGAGCGTTGGCCAGCCTATTAACCCTGTCTTGGAGTGTGGCGTATGTGAGGTGTTTGCCTTCGAAAACGATGGCAGTCCTGTCTGGAACGATGGCGGCAGATATGGCCAAGAACTCAGACGTATGCAATGGCAACTCCTTCAGCGACCAGGCCGATGTTACCCTTCGATTCGATAGATCCTTCTACCGACCAGTCGGGATCAGAACGACTCAATACAATCCCTTCTATGGATTCACTAACTTTGAGACCTAAGCGTCAGTCGTAGAGACAATCTCTTCTCTAAGTCCAACGCATCTCGCAAGGGCAGTTCCATACCCCTATGGACAGCCTCCTTCACCCCTGCTAATACTTCAGTTCCTCTGGAGGCCAACTCTTTTGCGATGTCCTCAGCCTCCATCATAAGCCCTTCCCTCGGCACTACCCGATGTACCAGACCCCATCTATGCGCCTCCTCAGCATCTATTCGGCGGCTCGTAAGGAGCATCTCCAAGGATCTAGGCAACCCCACGTTGCTAGGCAACGTCTGGGTGCCGCCAGCGGCGGGTATCATGGCCAAAGCCACCTCTGGCATCTCGAAGACGGCGTCACTAGAGGCGATGCGTAAGTCGCACAGCATGGCTATCTCCACGCCGGAGCCTAGCACGTATCCATGGAGAGCGGCTATGAGAGGCTTCCTGATACTCAGAAACAGCCCCCAGACATCCCGCTCCCATCGCACCTGGCGAGCTATCGCCTGAGATGGAGCACTTCCGAACTCCGTCAGGTCTGCGCCTGCGCAGAAGCCTTTGTCTCCCGCCCCACTCATCATCACAACCCGTACATCGGAGTCATCCCGTACTGCCTCCAAAACCTGATACAGATCATCCCGCATCTTCATGTTGTAGACGTTGATCACCTCAGGCCGGTTCAGAACAACATGAGCTATGGTGTCCTGTTTCTGGTATAGGACGGTCTCAAAGGTTGGCATTTACGTTCCTTATTGCATCAGGTTACGCATAACAGTGGCTCCGCTCATGCTGAGCTTGCCTTGCCTGTCCTCGATTTATCGGGACACTCGGCTTGTCGGGGTCGAAGTATGAGCGGTTTGACCCTCACTCTAGCTCTCTCCCAGAGGGCGAGAGGACTGGTAGCGCTCGTCTGTATAGCTCATCCAAATCCAATTCCGTATAGTTGGTGCCTACGTCCTCAATTCGGTGGGCATCGCTCACTTTAACTAGAAGGAGATTGTGGGCCTGGGCCACCTGCCTCACCTTCTTCTTGTCGATATGCCAGTTGTGCATCAGATTATCTATCTCGATGGCCTGGACACCATCGATGACAATTTTTGGGGTAGGATATCCGGGATGGCAATAGGAGCGGAAGATACCCCCTTCGGGTAGAAACATCTCCGCCACCTGATACTCATCGTTGTATCCGGGGCCAATCTTAACCTCTATCTCCCAACCTGGGATAACCAGAATCTCGCCTGGAAAATGCTCATCCACCACCCTCTTGAAAGCGAATCCATAAGCCTTATTACGATGGTCGGTGACGGCGATGCCGTCTATGCCAATGTCCTTGACCTGTCTTATGACGCGCTCCGCTATCTCAGGCGTAGGATCGATAAAGCCCGTGGACTCCCAGATGTGGGTGTGCAAATCTAGTTTCAACTTCTGTCCCATGTGACCGTTCCTTCACTCTCCACTGTATTCCGGCTTTCTCTTATCCAAGAAGGAGCGTATGCCCTCAGCCCTGTCCCCGGTGCTATGAAGAAGAAAATACATATCCGCCTCGAGCCTCAAGCCCTGCTCCAATGTGACCTCGGAGCCCTTCAGAACCGCCTCTTTGGCGTAACGGGCCGCGATGGGGCCGTGCTGGGCAATAATCAGGGCCATCTCTTTGGCCCTGGGCAGCACTCGGCTGCTTTCCACTATCTCATTTACCAAACCCATCTGTAAGGCATGCTCGGCATCTACAGAAGCGGACGTGAGCAGCATATAGGTCCCCCAAGACCGTCCAACTACCTTTGGCAGACGCTGGGTGCCGCCGTCCCACGGCAGGCAACCCCGCCTGACCTGCGTCAAGGCAAACCTGGCCTCCTGAACAGCGATTCTTACGTCGCAGGCCAGGGCCAACTCCAGCCCCTGATCAATGGCATCACCGTTGATAGCGGCGATAACCGGCTTGGGTATATCGGCTATGGCGCTGGCGACCTTCAGACGCTCCATAGCTTGCCCATCTAAAACGCCATCCGCTTCAGCACCATCGCAAAAGGCACTCCCCGACCCAACGAGGATAATCACCCAGATAGCATCGTCCCTGCCAAGCTGGGCAAAGACGTCCCGCAGCTCTGCGGCCATCTGCTCATCGATGACGTTGCGAACATCGGGACGCCCAAGGGTCACAGTGCCTATGCGTTCTGACTTTTGTATTGTGATTGTACTGTAATGCAAAGAATGCCCAATATGATGATAAGATTTGTGCTTGCTAGCCTATGTTCCCAGCTTAGATGTGGACTGTCAAGATAAGTCTGAACCAACGCTTTCCCACCGCCCAGTTCAAGGGGAGGTCTGCTATAATCGACACTGTGATTATCGACTTCCACACCCACATATTCCCGTCCTGGCTCCGAGACCAACGGGAGCGCTACCTGGAAAAGGACGCGACGTTTGGCGCTCTTTTCAACCACCCAAAGGCCAAGATGGCCACCGCCGAGGAGCTTATCGCAGCCATGGACGAGGAAGGCGCAAACGTCTCAGTAGCTATGGGTATGGGGTGGACTGACCAGGGCCTCGCCAGAGAGGTCAATGATTACATTATCGAGGCGACGAGAACGTACCCAAATCGCATCGTGGGGTTCTGTAGTGTAAGCCCACGATGGGGTAGCGAGGCCGTCAAAGAGGCCGAGCGCTGCGCCAGGGCTGGCCTGCGAGGCATCGGCGAGCTGCATCCCGATACCCAGGACTTCGACCTGGACGACGAAAAAACGATGGCTTCCATAATAGAGGTAGCACGGCACTATAACCTTATCATGCTCACCCACTCCTCAGAGCCAGTCGGGCACCTCTATCAGGGAAAAGGTAAGACTACCCCAGACGTGCTCTGTCGCTTCATAGAGAGCTTTCCAGACGTGACCATCGTCTGCGCCCACTGGGGAGGCGGCCTGCCCTTCTATGCCCTTATGCCGGAGGTGGCCCAAGCCTTGAAGAACGTCTACTTCGACAGTGCGGCTTCACCCTTTCTATACTCGCCCCAGGTATTCTCGACAGTAGCCGGTCTCATAGGCCCCTCCAAGATACTCCTAGCCAGCGATTATCCTCTTCTCAGACAGGGTCGCCTCATCAACCAGGTGAGAGAATCCCTTTTGCCAGACGAAGACAAAAAGCTCATCCTTGGAGGGAACGCCGCTAGCCTGCTGGGCCTCTAGAATGTCATCCCGAGGCCCCCGACAAGTCGAGGACGAGGAATCTGGGGCTGAAAAGAAACCTCTTCCCCTTCGATGGGGGAAGATTGAGATGGGGGTGAAGCGCTCGCTGAGCGTCTCCGAAGTGCTCGGAATGACATGGGCGTTGCGGCTTGCTAGGCCTCTAGTGTGTCATTCTGAGGAGGGCAGCCAGGAAGAATCTGGGGCGGAGTAGCCCATGTCACCTCGACTCATCGAGGCAACTAAGAATCTAGAAATTGAGATTAACGACCTTGTTGGCAATCTAATATGACAGAGATGAGAACCCTCCCCGACTACCTGAAACGCGGATTGGACATCGTCTTTGTCGGCATAAACCCGGGTGCGTACTCGGCTCAGGTGGGACACTACTTCGCCACACCCAGAAATCGCTTCTGGCAGGCCATCAACCGCTCCGGCCTGCTCTCGGAACCCCTTGGCCCTGAGACCGACTACAAGGCCTTGGAACAGGGCATAGGCTTCACCGATGTCGTCAAGCGACCAAGCAACAGCGCCGCCAGCTTAAAAGCCGCTGATTATCGCAAGTGGGCGCCTATCCTCAAAGAGAGAATCCTCATGTATGAGCCGCAGATAGTATGCTTCCACGGCGTTACGGGCTACCGCAATTACTTGAAATACGTCGAGTCGATCACCGCACGACCAAAGCTAGGACTCCAGGAACTAAGCATCGGTAAGTCCAGGGTCTTCGTTGTGCCCAACCCCAGTCCAGCCAATGCCAACTATTCGCTGGAGGATCTGGTAGGTTGGTACCGCAAACTCAGAGAGTTGCGCGCAGGGTTGAAGAGCAGTGGAAGATAAGATCAGGGCCTTTATAGCCATAGAGTTGTCCTCTGATATGAAGCACTCCCTGGCGCAGCTAATCGAAAGGCTGAAGAGTGCTGACCTTCGAGGTATCCGGTGGGTGAACCCTGAGTCCATACATCTTACCCTCAAGTTTCTGGGAGATATCCCACAGTCGCAAGTCGATGAGATCGTTGCCGTTATCACCAGTTGCGCAAATCAGTCCCACCCATTTGCCCTGAGCTTGGGTGAGTTAGGGAGCTTCCCCAAACTGGACGCTCCTAGAGTGCTATTGGTCGGCCTAAATGGCGATATCGACGAACTAACCCCTCTTCAGCAAGGGATTGAGGATGGCCTTCAGAACCTGGGATTTCAAAGAGAGAAGCGTCCGTTTTCTCCTCATCTGACCCTGGCTCGAATGAGAGACCGCGCTACTCTCAGAGACCGAAAGCAGGTTGGCCTGGCCTTTGCTGAGGCTCAAGGTCCAGAAGAAGCCTCAATGGAGGTCCGCTCCCTCAGCCTGATGAAAAGTACCCTGACACCTTCGGGGGCCGTCTACACAAGGCTGGCTTCAGCGGCCTTGTGATAAAACATTCCCTTACCTAATTAACCCGATATGCAAGTTTTGGCATAGCTGAACAGTGTAACCCCGTAGAAGCAAAACGCCTTTACGGGGTAAACATTCCAGCGATGGAAGGGTAGAGTAGAGGTATGGTACAGTCCCGACCTGTCGGGACTGTCGGGGGTTGGAGGGGGTGTCCCCCTCCCTATTAAAAGATTACGAGGGTGGGCGGGTGGGAAGAAGGCATTTGTCTTAAAGTAACCACTAAGGAAACCCCGCCCACGGGGTTAATTGCATAGCAAAGTGCGCACAAAACCACATAGGCAACTTGCCAAAGGTCAGAGTCTGGTGATATACTTTCGCCGACTTTACTGCAATCTGGACTGGGAGGAGGCTTCAGTGGAGAACAGTTCTATCCCTAAGTGTCAAAAGTGTACCACCGGCGATCTAGTGCCTTTGTCAGACTTCGGTAGCCAAGGTGCGCCTATTCATTACAAAGCCTGGGTATGCACTAACCCAGACTGTGGATTCAACATAAAGATCCGCAACGGCGACGTCTACATCAACGAGCCTATCACTAGCGGAGCAATGCACACCCCGCGCATGCGATAAGGCACGCCGCTAGCCAGCAGACACCTTCCCAAAGCCACGTTTCGTACGAGACATATCGCTGAGGAAAAGTCCCCGTTTGTGTGACTTGCTCGCATTCTTTAGTACGAAACAATACTCTCACTATTCAGGTCTGAATAGCAGGCAGTGAGGGTTCAGGGCCTTGAGTCAGCCCATAGCTGACGTACATCATGGGAAGGTGTTGCTAGAGGGGAAATCGATGAAAGAAGCCCCAATCTCCGACAGCCGCGAACCTAAGATAAATAGGGGTTGGAGACGGCTTGTCGCCATTGCCCTGATAGTCCTTGGGGGGGGCACCATGGCCCTAGTGGGATCCTATTACCTCTATGGTGTTATAGCTACATCCAAGCTAGACCAGCTTGTGTACCCTTCCCCTGTTGACAAGCCGACGCCTTCCCAGCCCACTCAAAAGCTGGTGTCCAACATAGACCCCAGCTTGTTATCCGTCTATCCCGGCATCTACCTGAACCCCAAGTACTGGAACGAACCCCTCTGGGCCGGCACAGATCCGGTGCCACCGACAAATCTCCCCGAAGGATTTGAACCCGTTGATCTCTCCACAATAACGGCAGAGCTGCACACCCTGGGAGAAGCTTTTAATATTCAGATACCCAGCATCGAAGTAGCCTCTACCGTCAAGGAGCTGGAGATCCTGGACATGGGAGACAGTCGCGCCTACGAGACACCCAAAAACACAGTAGGCCACATTCCAGAGACGGGCAACCCAGGGGAATACGCAAGGGGTTGGTTCTTTGGCCACCTGGAGAGTCCCATCAGGGGCGAAGGCAATGTCTTCAAGGACCTGCCCAAGATACCCGGACTGCTAAGAGAAGGAAACCGAGTGTTTATTATGTTGGAGAACGAAGATAATACCTTCTTATATGAAGCTTATGCCACAGAGGTAGTCCACGAAAGCAAGCTCGTCGTCGATAAGGAGCAGGATACGACCATAACTCTGGTGGCCTGTGTCCCCAAGCTCACCTATGACTATCGCCTGCTGGTCAACGCCAAGTTGGTCGGCATAAAAAGCCAGGGTTAGGGTTAGAGGCCATCCTGTAAACCACAGCCCTAGTGACTCGATCCCATCATAGATAACACACGTTAAGATTTAGAAAGGGGGCAATGCAATGGGTAATCAAAAGTCCAACGTGCTAAACGAGATCAAAGAGGGGTGGCTGGCTTTGCAGTCCATCTTGAGCAGCGTGCCAGAAGATAAGATGGAGGAGCCAGATGCCGCTGATGGATGGTCGGTGAAGGACATCATAGGCCATATAGCCACCTGGGAGGAGATCATCATCGATAGAGTCCAAACCATCGTAGGAGGCCATGAGGTGGTACGCCCGTACAGTGATTTGGACGATTTCAATGCCCAGGAGGTGGACAGGAAAAGCAAGCTGTCCTTGGACGTCATACAGCAACAGTCCCTTGATTCCCACCAGAGGCTGTTGAGGTTTTTGGAAGACCTGCCTGAGGAGCATTTTGCGAAAGATTCCGAATCTGCTAGAGTAATCACAGTCGAATCCTACAAACACTATGCTGGACATGCAGAAAACATTAAGCGGTGACTAGAAAGAGGCCCTTGACGAGAGGTCGGGCCAGTTCATGATTCTGGAATTGAATCAGCGCGCCCAGTCTTTACAACGCTTCTGCCTATTTTGACATGTCCTTTAAGACAATCTTCTCTAAGGGGAGAGACCGTGAACGCTGAAAAATCCAAGGTGCTTGACCGACTCCAAGAAGATTGGCTGGCCTTCAAGTTTGCCGTTGACGACGTTCCGGAGGACAAACTAGAGATGTCCGGCGTGGCTGGCGATTGGTCGGTCAAGGACCTCATTGGCCACATAGTCACATGGGAAGAAGTAGGCATAAAGAGGGCCAAGGATGTATCCCAAGAGAGGGAGTACGAAAAACCATACGATAACGTGGATGACTTCAATGTTGAGGAGGCAGCTAGAAAGGCACATTTGTCCCTGAAAGCCATAAAGAGCCAGTTCCTTCAAGTACACGAACGATACATGGACCTGTTGCGAGGAATTCAGGAAGAGTGCTTTTCTGAGGACTACAAGTACGGCCCTGCGACGTCTCCGTTGAGTCCGAAGCACAAGGCCAACCACGCAGAAGATATCAGGCGTTGGCTAGCAGGAGGAGGACTTGACATCCCATCCTGAAGGATGTGGCATATGAATTGATGATTGTCCTTGGTGCTTGACATATTATGACAGGCGACTTTATACTTGGCTAAATCGGAATAGAAAATGGCTATGAACAGGACTAGTATGCTTCTCAACGAGGCCCAGAGAGCCGGGTAAGGTGGGAGCCGGTGCCTACGCAGAGGTTGAATGGACCTGGGAGCCGCAGGGCGAACGTCGAAAGACAAGTAGCCTGAGCCGGAAAGGGCACCGTTATCAAAGCCCAAGGCATTGAGAACTCTATGTTGCCCATGCCTATAGAGATGTCAGACCCCTTCCCATACCAAGAAGGGAACGGACGAAGAAGGGTGGCACCGCGGAATTATCCCGTCCCTTGATGGACGGGTTTTTTTGTTTAGCGTATCTTCAGCGCCAAAATATTTAGGAGGTGTTCCCATGGAGACCAAGACAATACTATCCGAAAAGGAGCTGCCCACCCATTGGTACAATGTCCAGGCCGACCTTCCCAAGGCTCTTGACCCGGCGTTACATCCGGGAACCAAGCAGCCGGCGGGACCCCAGGACTTCGCGCCCATCTTCCCAATGGAGCTAATCAAACAGGAGGTCAGCCAAGACCGCTACATCGAAATACCTGACGAAGTATTAGAAATCTACAAGCTATGGAGGCCCACACCACTCTACCGCGCAACCAGGCTGGAGAGGGCCCTGGGAACTCCGGCCAAGATATTCTACAAGTACGAAGGCAATAGCCCTGCGGGAAGCCACAAGCCCAATACCGCCGTAGCCCAGGCCTACTACAACAAGCAAGAGGGTATCAAACGCCTTACTACGGAGACCGGCGCCGGCCAGTGGGGTAGCGCTCTAGCCATGGCGTGCAACTTCATGGGCCTAGAGTGCAAGGTATACATGGTCAAGGTGAGCTACCATCAGAAGCCCTATCGCCGCTCCCTCATGGAGGTGTGGAACGCTAAGGTCGTGCCGAGCCCCAGCCAGGACACCAACTCCGGCAAACAGATCCTGGAGCAGGACCCAGACTCTCCAGGCAGCCTTGGCATCGCCATCAGCGAAGCAGTTGAGGATGCCGCCACCCATGACGACACCAAGTATTCTCTCGGCAGCGTGCTGAACCACGTCCTCACCCACCAGACGGTTATCGGACAGGAGGTCAAGGCAGAGCTTGAAAAGCTGGACGCCTACCCAGACATGATCATCGGCTGTGTAGGCGGAGGCAGCAGCTTCGCAGGGATCTCATTTCCCTTCATAAAGGACAAGCTGGACGGCAAGAAGCTACAGTTCATCGCCGTGGAGCCTGAGGCATCGCCCTCCATAACCCGGGGCAAGTTCGTCTACGACTTCGGCGACACTATTGGCCTGACGCCTCTGATCAAGATGCACACCTTGGGCCACACCTTTGTCCCACCCACCATACATGCGGGAGGCCTACGCTATCATGGAATGGCGCCCCTCATCAGCCTGCTAGCTAACGAAGGCATCATCGAGGCCCGCGCTGTGCACCAGAACGCCGCCTTTCGGTCGGCGGTGCAGTTTGCCCAGACCCAGGCCATCGTGCCTGCGCCTGAGCCTTCCCACGCCGTCCACGTAGCCATAGAGGAGGCGCTGAAATGCAAGGAGACGGGCGAGGCCAAGAATATTCTATTCTTGCTGTGCGGACACGGATACTTCGACATGAGCTCCTACGATGCTTTCCTAGCCGGCAAGCTGGAGGACTTCTCCTATCCCAAGGAGGCCATCGACAAGGCCATGGAGAGGGTGCCAGTGGTGTAACGTTTGTTATGTCATTCTGAAGGAGCATAGTGACCGAAAAGGACTTCAGGACGAGCGGTCAGGAACGAAACCGAGTTCATAAGCCTTGAGGATTTTGACAAAGAGATGAATAAAAGCGGCAACGTGGCGACAGATTCCCACGCCGTCCCGACGGAGTAGGGACTCCTCGGAATGACAATTTAGCGGTTAATAAACTATGTACTATCCATCGTTGGAAGAGGTAAAGAAGCTGGCCCAGGAGCAGGGCGGGAACCTGGTGCCCATATATCGGGAGATCAACGCCGACCTGGAGACGCCTGTGTCGGCGTACCTCAAGATCGCCCGCGACAGCTACTCCTTCCTCCTGGAAAGCGTAGAGGGAGGCGAGCGTCTGGCCCGCTACAGCTTCATCGGCACTGAGCCGTACTCCGTCATTAAGACTGGCCTCGGCCAGAAAGACGGCTATGTAGACCCTCTGATACTAGTGGAGCAAGAAATGTCCCGCTTCAAGCCTGTGCCGGTAAAAGGGTTGCCTCGATTCATTGGGGGTGCCGTCGGCTACCTGAGCTATGAGGCCGTGGGGCACTTTGAGCGTCTGCCATCACCGGAGACCGACCCACTGGGCCTGCCTGAGTCGGTGTTCATGATGACCACCACCCTGCTAGTCTTCGACCACCTTCGACATAAGATACAGGTGGTAAGCCACGCTCAGCTCAACGGCGACGTCGAGGTGGCCTACGACCTGGCAGTGGCTCGCATAGAGGAGCTGGTGAACAGGCTGGAGAAGCCTCTGACAAGACGGCGTAGACACTCCACTGAAAAAGCGGCAGCGAACAAACAATACACCTCAAACATATCTCAAAAGGACTACGAGGTCATCGTAGAGAGGACCAAGGAGTACATCTACGCCGGCGACATCATCCAGGCCGTCCCCTCTCAGCGGCTGGCCCGGCCTACCAGGGCAGCGCCATTCGACATCTACAGGTCTCTTCGGACAGTCAACCCGTCTCCCTACATGTACTACCTGAACATGGGCGACTTTCAGATCATCGGTGCCTCGCCAGAGCTTCTAGTGCAGGTAGAAGACGGCGCTGTCTCGACTCACCCCATCGCGGGCACTCGTCCCAGGAGCCACGACCAGGAAAAGGACGATCTCCTGGAGAACGAGCTGCGCAACGATGAGAAGGAGCGTGCCGAGCACATCATGCTTGTTGACCTGGGCCGCAACGACATCGGCAGAGTCAGCCAGCCAGGCACCGTGAAGGTGACACAGCTTATGGACGTGGAGCGCTACTCCCACGTGATGCACCTGGTGTCCCACGTCACCGGCAAACTGAAGTCGGAGTACACGGCCTATGATGCCCTGCGGGCCTGCTTCCCTGCGGGCACCGTCACCGGTGCGCCCAAGATTCGGGCCATGGAGATAATCGCAGAGATGGAGCCGAACAAGCGTGGCCCCTATGCCGGGGCCGTCGGCTACTTTAGCCTTTCGGGGAACATGGACACCGCCATAACTATTCGCACCATCGTCTTCAATGACAGCGTGGCCTACGTCCAAGCGGGTGGGGGCATCGTCGCCGATAGCAATCCCCGTAGCGAGTACCAGGAGACCCTCGACAAGGCCAGCGCCCTCCTGCGGGCAATTGATGAGGCAGAGGCGGGCGATTAGGAAGGTATAGGAAACCTAGGTTCCTCACTTGAGGCTGTCCAAAGATGCCCCTGATCAGGTCTGGGGTAAGGAGGTCGGCCTAGTAAACGTCACTCCCGCGAAGGCGGGGAGCCCAGAAGGACTTATTGGGAGTGGATTCCCGTTTTCACGGGAATGACAGGAGAGGAAGGCCAGGATGAAAAAGCAACCAGCCGTCTACATACTGGCAAGCAAACGCAATGGTACGCTCTACATTGGAGCTACTAGCAATTTAGCCAAGCGCATTTGGGAGCACAAAAACAATCTGGTCGAAGGGTTTACAAAGAGGTATAACGTACATTCACTGGTCTATTTCGAACTGCACGGCGATATGGTCTCGGCTATTACAAGAGAGAAACAGATGAAGAAATGGTACCGCGCCTGAAAGATACGTTTGATAGAGAGTGTGAACCCACAATGGGCTGATTTATATGATGGAATACTTTGACCGAGGAGAGGCTTCCCATAGGAGTTTTCGAACAGCCTCACAGGGGTGAGGGATGATTCTACTAATAGACAACTACGACAGCTTTACATATAACCTGTACCAGTACCTCTGCGAGCTGGGCGCCGAGGTCAGGGTGGTGCGTAACGACCAGATAGGGCTGGAGGGAATCGCAGACCTGAACCCGGAGCGCATCGTCATATCCCCAGGGCCGGGCGCTCCCGACAGGACCGGCATCTCCAACGACGTCATACGCCACTTCGGCCCCGACAAGCCCGTGCTGGGCGTCTGCCTGGGCCACCAGTGCGTCGGCTACGCTTATGGAGCGGAGATAGCGAGAGCCGACGAGATAATGCACGGCAAAACGTCGCTAATCCACCACGACGGCAAGGGCGTTTTTGCAAAATTGCCCAATCCCTTTGAGGCCATACGCTACCACTCCCTGGCGGTGCAGAAGGACAGCGTGCCCGACTCTCTGGAGGTCACCGCCTGGACCGACAACGGCATCATCATGGGCCTGCGCCACAAGGAGTACCCCGTAGAGGGCATCCAGTTCCATCCGGAGTCCATCATGACCCCCGACGGCAAGACGCTGCTGCGCAACTGGCTGGAGGGGTAGGGTGGGTTCCGTTGGATGGGGCTCATGAATCGTCATTGCGAGGAGCCCCGATTCCATCGGGGCGACGAAGCAATCTGGATGGGCTGGGTCTCCACCGCCAGATTGCCACGGCCCTCCTTCGTTGGGTCTCGCAATGACGGCTGAAGTGAATTATATGGCAAGCTGTATTGCCATAAAGCTGGTATAATGGCCGTGGAGGTGGAATATGGTTGCCGAGAAGACTTGCAAGATTACTGTGGATTTGGGGAACCCTGCTCTCCACAAGGCCGTAAAGATACTGGCTATTGAGAAGGGGTTGACCCTTCGAGAGGTGGTCATAGAGGCGCTAAAGGACTGGATTGTCAAGCAGGAAGATCTGGAAGATATAGAAGCCTTTGACCAGGCAAAAGATGAACCTACCAGGCCCATTGCTGAGTTGCTTGAAGAGCTAGGCGAAAGTGATCTACTCAGTAAAAACCAGTAGGAGCGTCGACAAAGAAATCGCTCGCCTGACGCCCAAAATACGCAGGCGGGTCTTGGAGAAGATTCTAGCTTTGGCTGATAATCCCAGGCCTCAAGACTGTAAGATGCTCCGAGGACGAGAGCGAGCGTATCGGGTGGGCAGTGGCGAGTACCGCATCCTGTACCAGATAGACGATAAAGAACGCGTTGTCAGTGTTTTTAGGGTGCGGCACAGGCGAGAGGTGTATAGGAATTTGTGAACATGACCCACGACGGAAAGTAGCTCCTCAAGAACTGGCTGGAGAGGTGACATAATGAACCTCACACCCATAGGCACTATACACAACGACATCACCGACAACGGGCGCACCGTCACCTGGGAGGATGTCGTCTCAGAGGTGGCGCTGGGGTCGCAGTATATGGAGGCGCTGGACGGCATCGAGGGGTTCTCACATATATGGGTACTCTTCTGGATGCACCAGGCGGAGGACCGCTCCGCGCGAAAACACCGTCCTATGGGCTTCGAAGAGCTGCCAGAGGTGGGGCTGTTCGCCACCCGCTCCCCCAACCGCCCCAACCCCATCGGCATAAGGACGGTACGATTGCTGGAGCGTAAGGGCAGCGTACTGAGGGTTCAGGGCCTAGACGCCCTCAACGGCAGTCCGGTTCTGGACATCAAGCCGTATATCCATTATGGTGATTGCATTGCGGACACTCGCATCCCAGATTGGCTGAAAAGGCTGAACGAGGAGTTGTTACCTGAGAGGAGGAAGGAGAAGGGGTAGCGCTCTGTCATTCTGATCCCGACGTGTCGGGAGAAGAATCCTTGATATGCACAATGAAAAGGCGGTCCAAGGCACGTAGAATATCTTTACGTGCCAAGGATTCTTCTCCCGACACGTCGGGATCAGAATGACAGAGCGCAACAGCGCAACACTGACATAAGGCCGCTCGTACTTCGACCCCGACAAGCCGAGGGCCCCGACAGGTCGGGACAGGCAAGGCAGGCTCAGCACGAGCGGTGTAATCAAATGTCATTCCGAGGAGTCCCGACTGAGTCGATGGGACGAGGAATCTATCGTCACATAATCATAAGAACGACAGATTCCTCACTTCATTCGGAATGACAGATAAGACGATGTAAATGATACGTGAAGCTATAGATACATTAGTTAAAGGGCAAAACCTCTCGCGGGAGGAGGCCTCTGCCGCCATGAACGAGATCATGGGTGGCGAGGCCACGCCCGCCCAGATCGGTGCCTTCCTGACGGCACTGCGCATCAAGGGTGAGACGGCGGAGGAGATCGCAGGCATGGCCGAGGTGATGCGGGACAAGGCGCTGCGGGTAGAGGTCGCCGAGCCGCTGGTGGACACCTGTGGCACTGGCGGCGACGCCTCTGGCACCTTCAACATATCCACCACCGCCACCTTCGTGGTAGCGGGAGCCGGGGTAAAAGTGGCCAAGCACGGCAATCGGGCCGCCTCCAGCGCCTGTGGCAGCGCCGATGTCCTTGAGGCCCTTGGCGTCAAGATCGCCCTATCGCCTGAGGGAGTCCAGAAATGCCTCCAAGAAGCAGACATCGGCTTCATGTTCGCTCCAGCCTTTCATCCCGCCATGAAATTCGCTGCTGGGCCTCGGAAGGAGATAGGTATCCGAACCGTCTTCAACATCCTGGGGCCACTGACCAATCCGGCCCGAGCCCAGCACCAGGTCATCGGCGTAGCCGACCCCAGCGTCGGCGAGAAGATGGCCCGCGTCCTGGGACTCATGGGGTCCAAGCACGCTCTGGTCGTCCATGGCCAGGATGGACTGGATGAGATCTCACTCAGCGGTCCTACCCGGGTCTGGGAGTTGAAGGACGGCACTGTAAAGTCCTATACCATCTCGCCAGAAGACGTGGGAATTCAGAGTGCGGAGCGAGTAGGCATAATAGGCGGTTCCGTAGATGCCAGCACATCGATGTTAAAGGACGTGCTGTCCGGACAAAGAGGCCCCGCCAGGGATGTCGTGCTGCTGAACGCCGCCGCCGCCCTAATAGCCGCCGACAAGGTAACGAACCTCAATGATGGCCTAGCCCTGGCCGCCAAGTCCATCGATAGCGGAGAAGCCAAGGCAAAACTCGAAGCGCTGGTAAGAACCAGCCAGAGCACAAGCTGATGTACAAGGTCACCAACTCAATACTAGACAAGATACTAGAAGACAAGCGCCAAGAGGTGGAGCGACTCAAGAAGGAGATGCCTCTCTCCCAGCTTGAGGAACGCATCGCTCAGCAAGCCGCTCCCCTCAACCTCAGCGGCGCGCTCATGGGTGACGAACTCAGCCTCATAGCCGAGGTGAAGAAGGCGTCGCCCTCTAAGGGCATCCTCAACGCAGACCTGGACCCGGTGCAAACGGCGGTCACCTACGCCGATAATGGCGCCGCCCTGGTCTCCGTTCTCACCGAATCGAAGCACTTCCTGGGCAGCATCGACTATCTGGCCGCCATCAAAAAGGCTCTACAATCCAAAGGTGTACCTGTGCTGCGCAAGGACTTCATCTTCGACCTGTATCAGGTGCACGAGGCCAGAGCCTACGGAGCCGACGCTATATTACTTATCGTGGCGGCCCTGGAGCCAGAGAGACTCAGGGAGCTTTTGGCAGTCGCCCAGAGCCTGTGGGTACAGTGTCTGGTAGAGGTGCACGACGAGGCCGAGCTTCAAACGGCTCTGGACGCAGAAGCCGAGGTCATCGGCATCAACAACCGTGACCTGCGTACCTTCTACACCACCCTTGAGGTCACGGAGCGTCTGGCGCCCCTTATTCCCCAGGGCAAAATCATAGTCAGCGAAAGCGGTATCGAGACCAGAGATGACATGCAGCGCCTCAGGAAGCTGGGCGTCAACGCCGTACTGATAGGCGAGACGCTGGTGAAGGCGAAGGATGTCGGTGCGAAGGTGCGAGAGTTTACGGACGTTGGAGCGAAAGTGCAATAGTTGACACCGTCCGCTCTTCCTGAGCCTGTCGAAGGGTGAGTGGATTATTTCAACCACGCCATTTATGGTGTGGCATCAGTTATGGTGGCAAATGCCACAGCCTTACGGTCATGCAGTATTTATTGTGACATCTTTACAGTGCAGAGAGAGAAAGTTTGGGGAAGTACAGAGGGGGCGAAGCCCTCGGAGTTTATCCTTAGTCCTTCCATCAGGAAGGATCGAAGGGTCGGGGTTCTAGGGGTGTCCCCTAGAATATAAAACGTCCAGGGCGGGAAAGGGTGGGAGAGAAGGCGTATGCCTTTACCTTATCAAAGAAAACGTTACTATATTTTCTCAATGACTATTAGGCTGTGGTAGGGAAAAAAGGAACCAAAGATAAACATGACCAAACTCAAAATATGCGGCCTGAAAGAACTGGACCACGCACTGGTCGCCGCCAATGCAGGCGCCGACTTCTTGGGCTTCGCCTTCGTGCCGGGGGTGAGACGGCAGCTTGACGTGGATAAGGCCAGAGAGGTCATCCAGAGGTTCCGTAAGCTAAGGGACGCCGCCTACCCTAAGCTGGTGGGCCTCTTCGCCGACCAATCGGCGGACGAGGTGAACCGCATTCTGCGCTACTGCGGGCTGGATATGGCTCAGCTATGCGGCGTGGAACCGCCAGAGTATTGGGCAGAGATCGAAAAGCCAATACTCAAGCAGTTGAAGGTGAAGGACAGCGGGCCCAGGAAGGAAGTGGTAGAACAGGTAACGTCGCAGGTGGAGCAGGTTGTGTCCCGAGGCCATATATGCATGCTAGATAAGCACGAAGAAGGGGCCAAGGGCGGCACCGGGCGCACCTTCGATTGGGAGATCGCCGCAGAGGTGGCTAAGCGGTTCTCCTTCATGCTGGCCGGCGGCCTTACGCCAGAAAACGTAGCCAGCGCCATCCGCACCGTCCATCCGTGGGGTGTAGATGTCTCCAGTGGTGTGGAGACTGACGGCGTCAAAGATGTGAACAAGATCGCCGCCTTTGCAAGGGGCGTACACACGGCAAATAAGGAAGAAAGCAAACGTGCCCTACACCGTTCCTGAGTGAGCCACATCCAACCTAAGAAAGGCTATGAATCTTAGGGCCGTGAGGTTAACATGAGAAAGCCAATTCAACTAGCTCACCACTGCGTCATGATAATGAATGCGCCACGTCAGATGGTCTTCGAGATGATGACCGCCTTCGGTAAGGGACGCCTTCAGGGGAAGAATGAAGAGTCGGCCAAGGTCATCTGTCAGGATGGAAACGGCATGATCGTCGAGTTCAGAACCAAATCTGGATCCAGAACTTACACAACCTTGGAGCAGGTGACCCTCGACCCGCCAGAGAGCATTGGCTTCTACCATCTGAAAGGCCCTCTGGACTATGTCAAAGAAAGGTTCATACTGAAGGAAGTGGAAGGCGGTACTGAGTTGACGCATGAAGGCGAGTTCGAGTGGAAGTCAATCCCTATCCTGGGGCCACTGGTGGGACACCTGTACGTCAAAAGAGCCTTCGAGAAACTAATGGTCCGCCATATGGAAGAGTTGAAGCAGGCCATAGAGGCCAGGGCCGCAAGAAGCCACGTATACAGAAAAGCAGGATAGCCTAATGACAGAGGCCAAGAGTTTACCTGACAACACCACTGGTCACTACGGTCGATTTGGCGGCCGGTTCGTGCCGGAGACGGTCATGTACGCCCTGGAAGAGCTAGAGCGCGAATATTACGCCATCAAAAAAGACAGGGACTTCCAGACCCAGTTAGACGACCTTTACCGAAACTATGCGGGCCGTCCAACGCCAATGTACTTCGCTTCACATCTAACGAAGCATTGTGGAGGCGCTCGAATCTACCTCAAAAGAGAGGACCTGGCCCACACCGGTGCCCACAAGATAAACAACACCCTGGGACAGGGCCTTCTGGCGCAGCGCATGGGCAAGCGTCGTGTCATCGCCGAGACGGGGGCAGGACAGCACGGCGTCGCCACCGCCACCGTGTGCGCTATGCTGGGCATGGAGTGCGTGGTCTACATGGGCGCAGAGGACATACGTCGCCAGTCGCTTAACGTATTCCGTATGCGCCTTCTGGGAGCCGAGATGCGTTCTGTCGACTCCGGGAGCCGCACCCTGAAGGACGCCATCAACGAGTGCATGCGCGACTGGGTCACCAACGTGGAAACCACCTACTACCTCTTGGGCAGCGTCGTTGGGCCTCACCCCTATCCCATGATGGTGCGAGACTTCCAGTCGGTCATAGGCAAAGAGTCTCGGGAGCAGCTTCTCAACGTAGAGGGACGACTGCCCGACTATGCCGTGGCTTGTGTGGGCGGCGGCAGCAACAGCATAGGCCTCTTCTACGGCTTCATCAACAATAAAGACGTAAAGCTGGTTGGCGTGGAGTCCGAAGGTAGCGGCCTGGAGACCGGCAAACACGCCGCCACACTGGTAGCCGGCCAGGTGGGAGTGCTCCATGGCAGCATGTCTTACTTACTTCAGGACGAGCACGGCCTGGTAAAGGAGACCCACAGCATATCGGCAGGGCTGGACTATCCAGGAGTGGGACCAGAGCACAGCCACCTAAAAGATACGGGCAGAGCCACATATACATCCGCCACCGACGATCAGGCGCTGGAAGGGTTTAGCCTCCTATCCAACACAGAGGGCATCATTCCCGCTCTGGAATCGGCCCACGCCATCTACTACGCCACAGAGTTAGCCAAGACCCTCCCCAAAGAGCAGATAATCCTGGTATGCCTCAGTGGTCGCGGCGACAAGGACATGGACACGGTCGCCTCAGCCATGGGAGTCTCACTCTAAGCGAGGTCTTCTTGAAAAGAGCCCATCTCTTGGTCATAGTGCAGGTCATCGCAGCGGCCATAGTGCTATCCATGGCAAGCCCTATATTCGACCACCACTTCGCCGAGCGCCAGTTCGGCCACGCCCACCTAACCCCCTTACAGATAGTCGAGCACTCTCACGACCTCCATCAGCAACCTCACACCCACCCTCTCCCCGACGAAGCACTTCCACTGGATCTCTCTGCTGTGCCAACTCTCAACTACAGCGGAGACTCCACAGTCACCGGTATAGCTATAGCCAGCGTAGGGGTATTCGCCTAGGTCTCCCCTGCCTCTCCCGCCAACCTTTGCGAGCATTCCCCATCGGAGTACCAGTTCTCCGTTAAAGAGTCCATAAGCACGCCACCAACGCCCCCTCCTAGAGCCTCCATCTAACATCCCACAAGCGCACTTTATAAGAAGCCTCGCTTCTTATCCTCTGCTTGGCCTGATTCCGCCACTGGGTTATCAATAGGTAGCCTCAGGCCAACACAGAGCTTACCCATACACTCTAGGAGGCTCACTATGTCTATGAAATCGACAAGACTTATTCTCATCGTCCTTGGCGTCCTGGCCGCCATATCCCTTGTTACAGCCTGCGGTGGAGGAGGGTGGCCTGAGGAAAGAGAATTCGATTTGGAAATCAGGGATCGAAAACTAAACCTGGACCCCGCCGTAATCCAGGTTAAACAGGGAGACACGTTGACGCTTAACATAAGGTCTGACGAAAACGGCGCCTTCCACCTGCACGGATACGACCTGGCAGAGAAGGTCGGGCCTGGAATCACAGCCACTATGAGCTTCGTCGCCGATGCAACTGGGAAGTTCAATATAGAGTTCCATTCAGCCGAGGAGAAAGAGAGTAGCCACGAAAACGGCCATGAGGGTGATGAGGAAGATGTGGACATTGGTTCCTTGGAAGTGCTGCCTAGATAGAATCGGCAGAGACTAGGATTGGTTGGAGGTGCCACCTTATGAGAAGATTACCACTACTTTTATTCGTAGCCCTCATGGCATTGTGGCCAGGGTACGCATATGCCCACGGCTTTGGAGAGAGGTACGACCTGCCAGTGCCTCTCTTCATGATCCTCGCCGCAGCGGGGGCAACGGAGGCCTTGATCCGCGCTTGCAGCAGCCCAGACTTGATGTTGCCTATTATGTTGGCTACAACCCCTATGCCAGCCACAGCGGTAGCGGCCGCGCTGGCATAGCCCACAACGCCCCCGAAGCCGTCTATTCGAACCCGAGCCGTAGTCTGGCATATCGGACGTTCGGAGGAATCCAGCAGAGCAAAATCTACTTCATAGACACCGTGACCCCACCCAGCGTAGTCCTTCACCGGCACATCGAAGGCCTGCTCCACAGGCCCTGCACCCTCGAATTTAAACCTGCGCTGGAGGACATCCTCAGGAACTCCGGTCAGCTTTATCTCTAAGAAGCCGTTGGCTGGAGGATTCCTGACTATCACATCTAAGCTGCCGTCGGGAGCGACGATAAGGGTCTGGCCTCCATCGCGAGGGAGAATGGAGGGTGACGGCTCCCTACCTAGGATCTCCACCTGCAAGGAACCGCAGTCGCTCTGGGCGGGATCGATAGCGTAAGATTTGGCGGCTTCCGCCGCAGTAGTTGGCCAAATGAGCAACACAGCCAAGCCCAACACCACAATGGTCAGTGTCTTTAGTCTTACCAACTTACTATACATATATCTATGCCACCTTAGGAAGTAATGCCTGGTAGTTCTGAAATGGATATTCCGTAATGATGCGCAAAGTAAGAATATATAGCGGAGGTTGAAAGGTCAATTAGCGCCATTAAGTTTGCCCTCTAATAGCTTCCCTGTTACTATTTATATGTACTTTGCAATCCCAGGAGGATGGATGGACAAGTTTGCGGTCTTATTGGATTTCGATGGCACGATAGATGAGCGAAACGTGGCTTTAACGCTCCTTGATAGGTTTGCCGTTGACGATTGGAAGAAGTACATCTCCATGAGCAGCCAAGGGGTCATAAGCTTCAGAGAGGCGGTGGAAAAGGAATTCGAATGCCTTCCTCCTGACAGGGATAAGCTCACCGACTTCGTTCTCAAGGAGACCAGAGTCAGAGACGGACTCAACGAGCTTGTGGGCTATTGCGAACAACGAGACTTTCCAATAGAGATAGTCTCCGGCGGCCTGGACTTTTATATACAGCCCATCATGGAGAAGCATGGCCTTGGACACATCGTACGCAATTGTGGAATAGCCGACTTCGACTCTGGCGACAGGCTAAGAGTCAGTTATAACCATGGCGCTCCTACCTGCGATTTTTCTGGCACGTGCAAGTGCTTCCATGTCCAGCGCTTCCAGGATGCGGGCCATAAAGTGGTCTTGGTAGGTGATGGCACGTCCGATCTGTGCGCTTCGAAGAAGGTGGACTACGTCTTCGCCAGGAAGAAGCTCTTGCAATACTGTCAGGAGAACAGCTTGCCCCATTCTCCCTTCGAGACCTTCCACGACGTAATCACGGGCCTGGACAGCCTTACCAGCGTCTCTCACTGAACCGTCAGTTTCAATAAAGGGGTTCGCCATATTTGGCGGAATAGAGGTCAAGACACCATAGCGTAGGGTCGTACAACTCATGCTAGCGGATAGAAGCTGGTAGACATTAGCTGACCTGGTACACCCACACCTGTTGATAGATGTCAGGCTCGCCTTTGGGAAGGGCCTGGATCGGCTCAGTGACCTCAACCAGCTTCCAGCGCCCTGCGGCCTCTAGCGCAGCGTGTTTCTCCTTGAAGCCGTTTGTCTCATAAACGTCGGGCCGCAGCGTGAAGACGATGTAGCCGCCGGGTCGAGTAATGCGCACCAACTCGTCAAGAGCGCTGGCCGGCGCATGCCCCAGGGTCAAAGTGCCAACGCAGATTACGGCCTCGAAGCTATCGGACGGGAACCTTAGAGGGTCGCCCATCTTCATTTGGTGATATTCCTGATAGACGCCCTTCTTGCGGGCCTCATCCAACATGCCGCGGGACAAATCCATGGCCTCCAGGTTGTTGTAGCCGAGTCGTGTTAGGCCAACGCCCACCTGGCCCGTGCCTGCGCCAGCATCCAGCACTCGAGCATCCGTGGGGACGTACTTGGAGAAGACCTCTACGGCCTGCTCTGGCCCCTTGTATTCGAAATCACGGGCCAGGTCTTCTTCGTAATCGGTTGCCCACTGGTCGTAGCGCTCCGCTAGCTCATCGGCATCTCGAGAGGAATATATCCACTGGACGCGGTTCTGCTGCTCTGGCATGGTTACCTCCTCGGTTGGCCAGTATGGCCATGGGACGCGTCAAGTCTATCCACTAGGGTAGATGGCGTCAAACACTGGGATGACAAGCGCAAGCTGGCGAGAGACTCCTCAGAATGACATAAAAAAGGCGGCGGGGTTTAGTCTTCGCCAAGGAACTGTTTTTGTCTGCGGGTGTACTTGTCGTGATTGAGGAGTTGTTGCATGAGCGCGGGGGATGCGGCCCTATCGCGCAGACTCTCCAGCGATTTGCCTTCCTTTTGATGCTTCAGAGCATCATAGATAGCCTGGACCGCCATATGAAAAACGATGTGGCCTTTGAGGGCGATTCGAACGCCCAACGAGGCAAGAACACTGAAGTCGTCCACCGAAGGCGGCGATGAGCTCAAGAGCAGGGGCAGAGGAGTCGCGGCGTGGACTGCCTCAAGCTGTTCTCGGGATTTGACGCCCGTGAGAAAGATAGCGTCGACGCCCGCTTCGGTGTATGCGCGAACCCTGGTGACGGCCATTTCCAGGCTCTCATGCTGGAGGCTGCCAGTGCGTCCAATGACCACCAGGGAAGGGTCGCTCCGCGCCGTGAGAGCGGCTCGAAGCTTGCCCTCCATCTCCTGCACAGGGATGATCTTGCTACTGTGCGACGGGCTGAATGAGATGGGAAGAAGAGTATCCTCGATAGTCAGCGCCGATACGCCAGCCTCCTCTAGCTCCTCGACAGTCCTGGCGACGTTCAAGGCGTTGCCGTAGCCGTGGTCGGCATCGACCAGAAGGCTCAGGTTGCTGGCACGGGTTATCTGTCGGGCGCGTTCCGCTAACTCTGTCAAGGTTATGAGAGTCAGGTCCGGCGCCGCCAGGGTCGCGGCGGAGGCGACTGAACCGGGCAACATGCCGACTTCGAACCCCAGGATGTCCGCGATGCGTCCAGAGACGGCGTCGAAGACGGTGGCGGGCTGGATGCACTGGTTTCCGGCCAGATGGTCGCGAAACCGTTTTCTACGGTCTGATGCTCTCATTGACCATGGCATTTCTTGTACTTCTTTCCGCTGCCACAGGGGCACTTCTCGTTCCGGCCAATTTTTGAACCGCGACTTTCTTTAATGTGCTGTTTTTCCTCGCAAAAGGCACAGGTGCATGCGGTTGGATGGTCAGAGTACCAGTTGGTCCTTGGCATAGGCAGGCGACTCCATCATCTGGGCGTTCTAGACGTTTAGATGATATAGGTTATGGATCGTGAGTTCCAGTCTGCTGCCGCTTTGGATAAAGGCGGAGGCGGTCTGTATCGCACCTTGAAAGATGCGACATCTAATCGCTCATGATGCCACACGATAAATCGTGTGGTGGTGTGCCGAAAGTCAGAAGTGTTAATTCCTACCCTGATCCACCCTCGGTATGTATTTAAGCTCAGGGGCACCTCCTACTTCAACTACACTAGGGTAGGTTCTAGCTTTACCCCTCAGCGAAAAGGGAAGAGATTGCGCAGCTCTTCCCCTGGCAGGGGGAAGATACAGATGGGGGTCATGTGCACTTATTTGAGTTGGCTGTACAATAATTAGTATGAACAGAAATAAAGCCAGACGTCTCAGAAGTAGCCCTACAGAGACAGAGCGTGTTTTGTGAAGACATCTCCATATGCGTCAGATGATAGGCCACAAGTTTCGCAGGCAGCATCCTATAGGGCAGTTTGTAGTCGACTTTGTTTGCGTTGAGAAGGGGTTGGTAGTGGAGGTAGATGGCGGGCAGCACGACTCTCAGAGGGATCGTGACCTGGAAAGAGAGGCTTATTAGGAGGAGAGGAGTTCCACAGTGCTCCGCTTCTGGAATAATGAGGTGCAAAACAGTGTGGGCTCTGTGAAAGAGGTGATTGTTGCTAAGCTGCGAGAGCTTTGAATGGGGCCTAGCGCTTCACCCCCATCTCAATCTTCCCCCTCGCTGAGTGGGAAGGGAGTTTGACTACACCGCCCCAGATTCTTCTCCCGGCACGTCGGGATCAGAATGACAGGGTTCCCATACTCCGACCCCGACAAGCCCAGGGCAAGCAGGCTCAGTATGAGCGGGAATTAGGAAGCGGTCCCCAACATCTCTTTAGCGACCTCAGACGCTTCGGTTAGGGGGCGGTTCGCGCTTCCCGGCCCAGGGCGCAATATGAGCTCTTGTCCTACAACTGCTCCCATTCACTGCGCTCTATCCCTGCCTGCCGCAATACCCGCACTAGGAACTCCACACCAATGACTGATTCATGGGGGTTTGGAATCCGGACTCTGACTTGCCCACGGACAACAAACTGGTGCTTACCACCAGAAAAGGGCCCTTCAAATCCAAGCTGCCGGAGATATGAAAGAAAGTCTCGGCGGCTAACCGGCCCAATCTTGGGCATTATGCAACTGGCCGGATGGTGAGGCTGATCTCATCCACAGTAGGTAAAGAGAGGTTCCTAGAGACGCTGAACAGCACCCATTCTTCAAGCACCTCCCGCAACTCTTCCCTACACTCTTCAAGGGTCTTTGCATGAGCGTATACGCCATCGAACCCAGGAATCTCTCCGTAGTACTGCTTATCGTCAGAGAGTATCTCATATTTCGCATGGCGGAGAGCTGTTTTTATATATTCAGTCAGCATAGCTTCCTCATCATAAACCATGGTGGCGCATACAGGATTCGACCTACTGACCCCTCTTCCCAAAGCGAGCAATTTCCCGTCTCAGCTACAGTAGCCCTTCGACGATTTCCATTATATCTAAGGAGTATATAAATGCAAGTGGTCTGATTTTAAACCTTCCGCCCACAAATGGCGGGCCGAGGATTCTTCTTCGCTGCGCTCCTCAGAATGACATGGCCAGATGCACCTGGGCACCCTTAAGGTATGAAAATGTCGTCTCGGGGGTTGTCATGCTGAGGAGTCGGTTGAAGTCCTCTGCATCCAACACCCTTCTGCCGACGAAGCATCTGGGGGCCCCATTTTCATACCAATGCTAGCGAGAGAATTAGGAAGCGATCCCCAGTATCTCTTTGACAGTCTCAGACGCTTCGTTCAGAGGCACGGTACGCGCCTCTTTCTCGTCCCGCTTTTTCAGCTCTACGCTGGCTTCCTTCAGGGTACGCTTGCTGATAACGGCCCGGACTGGCAGTCCCAGTAGGTCTGCGTCGTTGAACTTGACGCCGGCCGACTCCTCACGGTCGTCGTATAAGACCTCTATGCCGGCCTTGGTGAGGTCGTCGTAAAACCTGTCGGCGGCCTCGATGACCTCTGGGTCCTGGCCCAGGGCGCAGAGGTTTACGTGATACGGGGCCATGGAGAGCGGGAAGATTATGCCCTTGTCGTCATGGCTCTTC
Source organism: Dehalococcoidia bacterium (assembly GCA_965249025.1). GTDB lineage: Bacteria > Chloroflexota > Dehalococcoidia > Lucifugimonadales > CAYTFF01. Next base: position 2,139,793 of record OZ252215.1, read on the forward strand.
TCGATAGCTCCGGCCAGAAGGCGGCCTACGCCGATGCCGTAGCAGCCCATCAGTATGGGTTTCAGCGCCCCGTCTGGGCCCAGGAAGGATGCCTCGAATATCTCGCTGTACCTGGTTCCCAGCTTGAAGACGTGGCCCACCTCGATGCCTCGCACCGCCTCTAGCGGCGTTCCGCATTTGACACACGCCTGACCTGCTTCGGCTAGGGCGATGTCTGTGATGACGTCCACCTCGAAGTCGCGTGGATAGTTGGCGTTGCGTAGATGGTAGTCGGGCTGGTTGGCCCCTATCACGAAATTGGATCCTAGCTGGATAGAGTCGTCGGCGATCCTCCGTATGCCCTTTAGCCCAACTGGAGATGCCGAGCCAGCCACCAGCCCAGCCGCCTCCACCTCCTCAGAAGCGGCCAGCCGCAGATCCGAAGCATAAAGGGCGTTCCTCAGCTTGACCTCGTTCACCTCCAGATCGCCTCGGATGGTGGCAAAGACTATCTCTCCGTCGGCATTGTAGAAAACGGCCTTGAGCGTCTTGTTTCTCGGCACATCCAGAAAGTCTGCCAGCTTTTGAATAGTCTTAACCCCTGGCGTATGCACCTCCTCTAGAGGAGGTCCCGACAAGTCGGGATTGTCCTGTGGCGGTTTTACGCTCTGGGCCTTCTCCGTGTTGGCCGCATAGTCACACTTGGGGCATCGAACAATCACATCCTCCCCGCTCTCGGCGAGCAGGATGAACTCGTGGGAGTCCTTGCCTCCTATAGTCCCGCTATCGGCCTCCACCATGATTGCGTCCAGGCCACAACGAGAGTAGATGTTCTTATATGCGGTGACCATGGCCCTGTAACTCTGGTCTAGGCTCTCCCCAGACTCGTTGAAGCTGTAAGCGTCCTTCATATCGAACTCTCGGACGCGAATGAGTCCGCCTCTAGGCCTGGCCTCGTCCCTAAACTTGGTCTGAATCTGGTAAAGGATCAGAGGCAGGTCGCGATAGCTCTGGGCGAAGCCGCTGACCATGCTGATAATGACCTCTTCATGGGTCGGCGCCAAGACCAGGGGACGCTCCCTGCGGTCACTCAGGTTGAACATATTGAGGCCAAAGGCCTCGCTCCGTCCCGATCTGTCCCAAAGCTCCCGAGGTTGGAGGACAGGCATCCGTAGCTCCTGGCCACCGGCGGCGTCCATCTCCTCTCGGATGATCTGCTCTATCTTTCTGAGGGAGCGCCAGGCCAGGGGCATGTAGCTGTACACACCCGAGGACACCTGGTATATCAGGCCCGCCTTTAACATCAGGCGGTGGCTAATAGTCTCGGCCTCAGCAGGCTCTTCTCTTAGTGTTTTACCGAATAGTTTTGTATAGCGCATAAGAATTGTGTTCTCTATTTGTATTAAACTAACATGTTCTTCCCGCCCAGAAACGCGATAATCAGAGGGGTACCCCTCTGAACATCCCCCTCACTTAAGCGGGTTAGGTAATTGCCTATGAATGATGCGGCTATTCTCCGCGCGGGAGTCCCAGACCTCTCAGAGCTATGATGTTGCGCAGTATCTCCGAGGTGCCGCCTGTTATCGTGGTGGCGAAGCTGGTGTACCACGACTTGAGTATTTCCCCGTGGAGAGGGGTGTATTCGGTTCCCTCTTCCAGCAGACCGTATAGGCCAAGGATTTCCATCATGCCTCGAGAGTTCTGTTGAGTAGTCTCTGCTCCAAACAATTTGGATATGGTTGCCTCTCTGTTAGGCACGATCCCCTGACTCTGCATCCAGGCTATCTTATACGAGAGAAGCCTGCCCACATCCACCTCGATGAACATCTCCGCTACCCGATGTCGCACCGTCGGATCGTCCCACAGGGTCTTGCCGTTGACTCGCGTGTCTTTCAGATATTCGACAAACCTCCGCAGGATGGGATAGTTGACGGCGACCCGCTCTATTCCCGAGCGCTCAAAGTCGAGGTTAGCCATAACCACATACCAGCCCTGGTTCTCCTCTCCGACCATCATCTTTGCGGGAACTCGCACGTCCTCGAAGGTCACCAGGTCGAAACTCTTCTCCCCAGGCATATTGGCGAAGGGCTCTATCTTTAAGCCGGGCAAGCACAAGTCCACCAGGAACACACTGATGCCCTTGTGCTTTGGGCCTTCAGTGCTTGTCCTGACCGCCAGCCATATCCACTCCGTGTTGTGAGCGCCGTTCCATATCTTGGAGCCGTTGATGATGTAGTCGTCGCCATCTGGTACTGCGCGCGTCTGCAAAGAGGCCAGGTCAGAGCCTGTCTCCGGCTCGCTGTAGCCTATAGACATAGATAGCTCGCCCCTGGCCACACGTGGTACGAACCACTTCTTCTGCTCCTCCGTGCCTGAGAGGATTATGCTGGGAATCATCTGCCTTTCGGCGGTGTAGTGGTAGCCTATGGGAGTGCCGTTGATGATCATCTCTTCCAGATATATCATCTGCTCGATGTGGCCCAGTCCCTGGCCGCCGTACTCTTTGGGCCAGGCAAGACCTATCCAACCCTTCTCTCCCAGCTTGCGAGAGAACCTCCTGGAATACTTCACTCCCGCGACCTCTCCAGGCTCGTTGAGCATATCTGGGGTGAGCTCTTTCTTAATGAAATCCTGGATCTCTTGTCTGAAAGCCTCTTGCTCTGGAGTAAAGCCGAAGTCCATAAGTTCTCCTGATTGAGCGTTGTCTGTTATTCTTTCTGCACCACCTCCTCTCTAACTATCTCTTCCCCCTTGACGGGGGAAGACTAAGATGGGGGTGAAACGCAAGCCAATCGACGGCTAAAGCTGTTTGAAGTCATAATGTAGTAGATAATGCCGCCTTACACTGGTCCTGCAATTTTTTCTGTTTCCTCGCTTGCCTTTCTGACCTCTTCCATCAGGGCGGAGATCATCTCGCTCTCCTGGACTATCCTAACCTTCTGGCCCTTGCGAAATATCACGGCACGACCCGCGCCGGCTGCTATGCCGACGTCGGCGTCCTTGGCTTCACCGGGGCCGTTGACCTCGCAACCCATGACAGCAACCTTGATGTTCGATTTGACATCCTTCAAAAGCTCATCCACGGTATTGGACAGCTTGATCACATCAACATCGGCCCTGCCGCAGCTTGGACACGCCACCAGGACTGTGCCCTTCTTCCTCAGGTCAAGGGCCTTGAGAATTTCATAGCCCGTCTTTACCTCTTCCCTGGAGTCGCCACTCAAAGAGACCCTGATAGTGTCGCCAATTCCTTGATAGAGGAGCATTCCCAGGCCGATGGCGCTCCGAATGCTGCCGGTCTTGACGGTGCCGGACTCCGTAACGCCCAAGTGAAGGGGATAGGGCACCATCTCTGCAATCCTTCGATAGGCCTCAACGGTGGTGTCTATATCGAAAGCCTTCATGGAGAGTTTGATTAGATCGAAGTCCAGGTCTTCAAGGATTCCAATCTCCCAGAGGGCGGTCTGAACCATATGGTCTACCACCGTATACTCCCCCGGCGACGCCTCATTTATGGTTGGCAGCTTGTTGACGCCGTCGGTATGCCGAGAGATACCACGGGTCATGCCAATGCCGCCTACAGGCGGAAGGCTTCCAAAGTTGACCCCTATTCTGATGGGGACCTGCCTAGCTTTGGCTTCCTGTACCACCTGCTCCACCTTCTCTCGATCTCGAATGTTACCTGGGTTGAGACGGAGGCAGTCTACGCCGGCATTGAGGGCCTCTAGGGCAAGCTGATAGTGGAAATGTATATCCGCAATGACTGGAATGTTGACACGCTTCTTGATCTCGGCCAGGGCCTTGGCCGCCTCCATATCAGGAACCGCACATCTTATGACTTCACATCCCACTTCCTCCAGACCCTTTATCTGGTTAACAGTGGCCTCTACATCTCTGGTATCGGTCTTGGTCATGGACTGAACCGTAATGGGGGCGTCGCCGCCTATGGTAACGTCCCCCACTTGAACTAGCTTGGAAATCCTTCGCCTAATCATATGTTATCCTCCTGATCTGAGGGGTATTTTCTCTACATGTCCACAAACAAAACAATATCTTAGTATGTCCACCGATGCATATCCTAGCAAGAAAGTGGCCATCGTATAAACCCAGGCGCACTTTGTCTCCCAGGTATCACCTACCTAAAATAGGCTCTCCCCCCTGACTATGCGTGCTATATCGAAGTAGCTGATGATTATGATCAAAGTTATCAACAGCGCAAACCCTACCATGTGCACAAGCCCTTCCTTCTCAGGCGATATACGCTTGCCTCTGCGCACCCACTCTATGGCTATGAAGAAAAGCCTGCCTCCGTCCAGCATAGGAATAGGCATTATGTTGATGATAGCGAGGTTTATACTAAGGAAGGCACCCAACTCTAGAAGCCGTACGACTCTACTGGTGGCCGCTTCGCCCTCGAACTGGGGCTGGGCTACCTGCCCAGTGAGTTGGGCTATCCCAACGGGTCCAGCTAATTGAGGAGCAGAGGCCCCCGTAATCCATCTTGAGATCTCGTTCTTGGTCAGAACAAGGGTCTCAACTACCTTGATGGCGCCCCGAGGTATGGCATCCCAGAAAGGATAAGAGACGCTTTCTAAGTGGCCATCTACGGTGGCAATGACAATTCCAGTGGGTCCTTGTCCTTCAGGCTGATTGAAGCGGGGCACAATGCGAACTACTTCCGTAGAAGCAAACTCCGGCGAGGTTCCCTGAAGAGGAATCGCCCCTCCCTTCCTGACCACCCACTCCGATTCGGCACCCAATCTCAGGTTGATCCTCAGAATCAGGTCAGCGATATTCCTGATGGCGTGGCCGTCCACTCTTAGAATCGTATCCCCTGCGCGCAGGCCCGCCGCCTCCGCCGGAGAGTCTGGGACGACTTCCTGTATCTGCACAAGGCCCACTACCGTCTGCTGAGGCACTATAAACAGCGCCGAGAAGATGACGATGGGCAACACAATGTTCATGAAGGCCCCAGCAGAGATGACCACGAACCGCTTGAAAATGCTTCTGCTCGCCAGACTTCTAGGGTGAGAGGGGTCCTCCTCACCCATCATTTTCACAAACCCGCCCAAGGGCAAGAGGTTAATGGAGTACAAGGTCTCGCCACGCCTAACGCCGAACAGTCTTGGCGGATAGCCGAAACCAAACTCCAAGACCTTTACGCCGTAGGCCTTGGCAGTGATAAAGTGGCCCAACTCGTGAATAAATATGAGAAAAGCTATGATTGGAACAAAGGTAACTATAGCTAACAGCAAAAGCTAGACCCCCACCACTCGTCCTGCGCGCTCCCTAGCCCACTTGGACGCATCCAATATCTGGTCAATGGATGGCCCCACTATAGGACTGTGGTCTTTCAATACTTCTCTAATGACCTGCTCTATCTCCAGAAAGCTGATCTTACCAGTCAGGAACAACTCTACAGCCACCTCGTCGGCAGCGCTGAGCACGGCAGGCCATGTGCCACCCTTCATACCAGTCTCCAAGGCCAGACTGAAGCAAGGGAAGAGCTCGTGGTCCAAAGGCTCGAAGGTGAGAGTGCCTACCTCCACCGGATTGAACCTGGCGATCTGCCGGTTGAACACCCTCTTGGGATAGAAGAGGGAATACTGGATCGGCAGGCGCATGTCGGGCGGACTCAACTGAGCCTTAACTGATCCATCGTCGAACTCGACCATGGAGTGGATGATGCTTTGAGGATGTACCACAACTTCTATTCTATCCCAGGGCACTCCAAACAGCCAGTGGGACTCGATGACCTCGAAGGCCTTGTTCATCAACGTGGCCGAGTCTATGGTTATCTTCTGGCCCATAGTCCATGTAGGGTGCTTCAAGGCATCCTGAGGTGTCACCCTAGCAAGCTCGCTAATAGACCTCCCCCGAAAAGCACCTCCAGAGGCCGTTATTATCAGCCTAGACACCTCCTTACCCTCGCCATTAAGGCATTGCCAGATGGCGCTAGGCTCACTGTCAACAGGTAAGAGCTCCTTGCCCTTCCTTGTTGCGAGAGAAGTCACCAGATCCCCAGCCATCACAACCACCTCTTTATTGGCCAGAGCCACCTGCTTGCTCCTTTCTAGAGCAGCTATTGTGGGGCCAAGACCTGCTTCTCCCACTGTGGCCATCATCACCAGGTCGACATCGGGGTGCTGGACCATCTCTTCCATGGAACACACATCGCAGCCTGGGGAGAGAATGGAGGAAACCTCTTCCTGGCTGCCTTGACATGAAACCAGTTGAGGCTTGAATTCCTGCACCTGCTGTGCTAGCAAGTCCAGGTTGTTTCGAGCTGCCAGTCCCACGACTCGAAATTCGTCCGGGAAGGCCCGTAATATGTCCATCGTTTGTGTTCCAATGGACCCCGTGGAACCTAGGACAACTAAGCCTTTTCCTACGTTACCCATACTGCGAAATAATACACTATCACTATATTGAAAACAACGCTGTCGAGGCGGTCCAGGATACCCCCATGTCCAGGCAGAATGCGCCCGGAATCTTTGACATCAGAGAGGCGCTTGAAGATGGACTCAACCACGTCGCCAACCTGAGCAAATATCCCAATCAAACCGCCCAGCAAAACGGCCTGCCAAGTTGCGATACTAATCCCAAAGCCCCACGACATGAAGGGCACAGCCAGAACAGCCCCTATGAAGCCACCTACGGCTCCCTCCCACGTCTTGCCAGGACTAATTGAAGGGATCATCCTATGCTTGCCTATGGCCTTTCCCACAAAGAAGGCGCTGGTGTCTGTAACAAATGTCCCAATGAGCATTATCAAGACCCATTGCCAGCCTTGCGCCAATCCTCTAAGAAGAAGAGCGTGGGACAAAAACCAGCCCACATATATGGCCCCTACTGTGGTGTAGCTCCAGTCCAGAACAATGGTAGGCCTTCGCCTGTTGAGGGTGGCCCATATCAAGGAGGCCGCCAGACCAGTGCCAAATGTGTAGCTGAGGTAGGCCCGCGTTAGCAAGCCATCGGCAATAAAGTGCCCGGCGACAACGAAGCCCATCACCCAGGCTACGGTCAATAAGACAAACGGTCGTAGGCCCCTCTGGCTGGCCAGCCCAGCTACCTCTTGCACGCCTATAAGAGCGACAATGCCCACCAAAATAGACAGCCAGGGGAAGCCGAAAAGAATCGCTAAAATGAGCACAGGAAGACCGACTACTGCGGTCAGTATTCTATATATTATGGGGGACATTTAGAGAAGTCAGGGCTTCCTGGACAGAGGAAGTCCTTAGTGGGCGACTTTCCCGAAGCGTCGCTGCCTCTGGCTGTAGGCAAGAAGGGCCTTTCTTACCTCTTCTTCGTCAAATTCGGGCCATGTCTTAGGGGTGGAGTAGTACTCGCTGTAGGCGGACTGCCACAGAAGGAAGTTGCTTATACGCATTTCACCACCGGTGCGCACGATGAGGTCCGGGTCTGGTATATCCGCCGAATACAGGAATCGCTGGAACAGGTCTTCTGTCACTTGACTGGGCGATATACCTTGGGCCAACATGCTCTTGACCGCTTCTAATATTTCAGCGCGGCCACCGTAGTCGAAGGCCACATTCAAGTTCAAGGTTTTGTTATTCCTAGTTAGCTCAATTGCGCTGCACATCGACTCTCGAAGGTCTTCAGGAAGCCGATCAAGACGACCGAGATGTCGTATCCGCACCCCCTGTTTATGAAGACTCTGGACCTCGCTATGTATCACATCTTGGAGGAGCCCCATGAGCCCCGTGACCTCTTCGTCGGGTCGTCTCCAATTCTCAGTGGAGAAGGCGTAAATGGTTAAATATCTAACTCCATATTCGGTAAAGGACTTTATTATCCGCCGTATGTTTTCCGTGCCTGCCTTATGACCTGCAAGCCTAGGAAGACCGCGTTGCATCGCCCAGCGGCCATTGCCATCCATGATTATAGCAACATGGAGAGGCAAAGGATGAATAGATAGCCCAGACTTTGAAGCTGAGTAGGTCTCTGTTTTTATCATAAGAGTGTAGTATTGGTCCAGATTTAACTACAAACCCCGGGGCCCAACAGCGCCGCCAGCTAACGGTCAGACCTCCATAACTTCTGCTTCCTTCTCCTCCAAGAGCTGATTCACTTTTCCTATGAACGAGTCAGTAACTTTTTGAAGCTGCTCTTGGGCCAGATCTCTAGCATCCTGAGACAGCATCTTATTTTTCTCCATGCCGCGCAATTTTTCAAGGCCGTCGCGTCTTATGTTTCTTATCGCAATGCGTCCATCCTCGGCCTTCTTCCTGACGAGGCGCACTAAATCCTTACGCCTCTCCTCATTGAGAGAAGGTATGTTGATCCTTATAACGTTGCCATCGTTGTTTGGAGTGAGGCCCAGGTCCGATTTGAGGATGCTCTTTTCTATGTGCACCAGACCCTGTTTGTCCCAGGGCTGGATCACTAAGAGTTTTGCATCTGGCACGGATATCGAGGCCATCTGGTTTAGAGGAGTTGGCACACCGTAGTAATCCACTTTGAGGTTTTCAACAAGACTCGGGTTGGCCCTACCTGTACGGACGGAACCCAACTCCTTCCTCAGGGCCTCTAGGGACTTTTCCATCCTGGACCTGGTATCGCCTATGATTGCGTCTACGGTTTCAGTAGCCATGTCCGTGACTCCTACGAGGATTTAGCCTTGTTCAACAGGCTATCCGATTTTTCAGCCACCAACGTACCCACCGACTCCCCCCTGAGAACTCGCTGAATGCTATTGGGCTCGAAGATGTCGAACACCACTATTGGCAAGGTGTTTTCCATACAGAGGGCTAAAGCCGTGCTGTCTATAACCTCTAGCCTCCGGCTCAAAGCGTCCTGGTAGGTAAGGAAATCAAACTTGCGAGCGTCAGAATTCTTATTAGGATCGGAGTCGTAAACGCCATCCACGTTATTCTTTCCCATAAGAAGCACCTCTGCGCCAATCTCAACGGACCTTAATGCGGCAGCGGTATCGGTGGTCATGTAAGGATTCCCAGTGCCGGCGGCAAAGATAACTACGCGTCCCTTTTCCAGGTGGCGAATGGCTCTACGTCTGATATATGGCTCAGCGACCGCTTGTATGGACATAGCTGTTTGGGTTCGAGTGATGACCCCAACCTTTTCCAGGGCGTCCTGCAGAGCCAGCGCGTTGATTACAGTAGCCAGCATTCCCGCATAGTCAGCCGTGGCCCTGTCCATACCCTCAGCCTCTGCCTCAGAGCCTCGCCAGATATTGCCGCCACCTACCACCACTCCCATTTGCACGCCCGTTGCCATCGCCTCTTTGACCTGTAGCGCCATATACCTGACGGATTCAGAGTCTATGCCGAAGGTGCGGGACCCTTTGAGGGCTTCGCCACTCAACTTCAGCAGAGCACGGCTATACTTAGACATGACCATAGCCCTACTCCTCCAGTCCTATTCGCCCAAAACGAACCGAGAAAACCTCCGTACCCTGACGTTTTCCCCCACTCTGGCAACAACGTCATTTACAAGGTCTTGTACGGTCCTGACGGGATCTTTGATGAATGGTTGCTGCAATAGGACAACCTCTTGAGGATTGCCGTTCAAATCGTCTGGAAGGTCACCATCGCCAATGTACTGAGGCGCCATGGCGGCTATCTGCATGGCCAGATCATGGGCCAGATCTTTGAATTCAGGGGTGCGAGCTACAAAATCCGTCTCGCAATTTAATTCTACCAGAGACCCAATTCGATTGCCGCTATGCACATAGGTCTCAATAAGACCCTCGCTGGTTTCTCTATGTGCCTTCTTAGCGGCAATTGCGATTCCTTTTTGTTTTAGTATCTCCTGGGCCTTCTCAATGTCGCCTTGAGCTTCTTCCAATGCCCTCTTGCAGTCCATGATCCCTGCGCCAGTTGCATCCCGCAGAGACTTGATTGATGCCGTATCTACAGCCATTAAAGTGCCTATACTCCTTCGACAGATGCGGAAACAGCCACTTCGTCTGAGGCATCGATGACCTCTTCAGCTAAGTTCTCTTCTTCCAACGCCTTGCGCCTATGAAGACCCTCCAAGACACTATCGGCCATCTGACTACACACCAATCGTATGGAACGAATGGCATCATCATTCCCAGGGATGGGCAAGTCCACGGGTGATGGATCACAGTCTGTATCCACCAGGGCCACCACAGGAATGCCAACCCGCTTTGCCTCAGCGACGGCGATGCCCTCCTTGCCAATATCAATCACAAACATAGCGCCAGGAAGGGTGGTCATCTCCTTGATTCCGCCCAGATATCTGTCCAGCTTGTCGAGCTTTTCCCCAAGCTTAAGCGCCTCTTTCTTGGGCAGTTTGCTGAACTCCCCCTTAAGCCGTTGCTCTTCTAGGTGAACCATATAATCTATACGGGACTGAATAGTAGAAAAGTTGGTGAGAATGCCACCTAGCCAGCGCTGGCTGATATAAAAGGCCCCTGACCTCTTGGCTTCGCTCTCAATAGCGTCCTGAGCCTGTTTCTTGGTGCCCACCATCAAGATGTTTTGGCCGCCAGCAACCACGTCTGTGACAAATTCGCGGGCCTTGGATAACAGGTCGAGGGTTTGTTGGAGATCAATAATGTGTATGCCATTACGCTGAGCAAATATGTAGGTCTTCATTCGTGGGTGCCAGCGTCGAGTCTGATGGCCGAAGTGAACCCCCGCCTCCAAGAGCGATTTCATATTGACTGGTTCAGGGGCAAGTTGAGTCTCGTTCTCCTCTTGCTCCATTTAACCTACCTTTCTAGTCCAACTGACATACAAAACCCTTTCTGCCGTCGGCTGACTGATAGTATAACATAACATCATTTGGTAGGCAATTACACTTGCAGTAGCTAGGTACACCGACGACATTGATAAGACGGCCAGTCAATACTCTCCTTCAAAATCCAAACTCCCTGATTATCCGTAGTAACAACAGAGCTTAGCCCCCATTCCCCTCTCGCGCATCATAGGTTTCCTATACAAAAGAGTCATGTTTAGTAGACCTGTGTAACATATAACATCGGCTAAGATAAGAAAGGAGTTGGATGTCTAAACGAATTATAGGTCTTATCCATACATTGCTGCCAAACTTCTTAGGTGCTAGATTAAGAGTATCTAACAGGCGTTATGGCCTGTTAGTGGTTACGGCGTTATTGATTGTGGGTTTAGCGCTTGTGGCATGCACTGGTGACCAGGGGCAAACAGGAGCCTCAGGACCTCCCGGTCTTCCTGGACCAGTGGGAGCCTCAGGACCTCCCGGTCTTTCTGGACCAGTGGGAGCCTCAGGACCTCCCGGTCTTCCTGGACCAGTGGGAGCCTCAGGACCTCCCGGTCTTCCTGGACCAGTGGGAGCCTCAGGACCTCCCGGGGCACCAGGACCTGAAGGCCCTCCCGGACCCGAGACCACCGACCAAGTAGTTGTGGTCACGATGCTGGAACTAAACAAGTCAGGCCAATATGGAACCGCCACCCTAATTCCACGCGGCGAGAAAACCGAGGTGGTGGTGAGCGTGGAACCTGGAGCCGCAGACGTATCTCAGCCTATGCACATCCACAATGGCAACTGCGACAGCCTAGGTGGGGTAGACATCCCCTTGAATGCCCTAGCCGATGGACGCTCTTCAACCATCATCGATGCCTCGTTGGCAAGCCTACAAAACGGCAATAGGGCTATCAATCTTCACAAGTCGGGCCCAGAGGCCAGCGTTTACACCGCTTGCGGCAACATACCCTTGGCTGATGCCATCTCCATAACCCTTGCAGAGCTTAACGGCTCCGGCCAGAGCGGCGTTGCCACTTTGATAGCTATGGGTGATAAGACCCAGGTAATGATAAACGTTAGCCCTGGTGATGCCACAAATGATCCTCAGCCAATTCACATCCATGCAGGAAGCTGCGCTAATCTGGGCAGTGTAATCTATCCTTTGACTGGCGTGGAGAATGGCAAGTCCACAACCCTAGTGGAGGCACGGCTAACGATGCTACGAGACAGCAACTTTACCATCAACCTTCATAAGTCGGGCCCAGAGGCCAGTGTCTACACTGCCTGCGGCAACATCGTGACGAATTTGGGCGCTCCTGAGGCTGCCCCAACGGCAACAGCAACGCCAGAGCCTACATCAACCCCCAGTGCTCAGACCGTCATGTCTGATATCCAGAATTTCACATTGGAGAACCTGACCGTTACCAAGGGCACGATGATTACCTGGACCCAACAGGACAGCGTTCCCCATACGACAACATCGGGCGAGCCAAGTAATACGACTGACATATGGGACAGCTCCACTCCTTCCCAAGGACAGTCTTTTTCCTTTACATTTGATCAAGCAGGAACTTTTAAATACTTCTGCACGATACACCCCTCAATGCAGGCGACAGTCACCGTCACTGAGTCGTAGAGTATACGCTGTCTTCTAACGCATAAAAGAGGGGCCCCAAAAAGGCCCCTCTTTTATGAAGGCCTGAGCTATCCAGACTGGATGTGTTAAGATTCAATAAATCGGTAGAGGTAGGAAGGCTTGACGCTGGGACCGAACCCAAAGACGCATGAGTTCATTCGAAAGCACCGTGTGGCACGATTGGCAACGGCCAGCTCGCAAGGCGTACCCCACGTAGTTCCCATCTGCTACGCCTATGACGGACAGCACATCTTCTTGGCCTTGGACAAGAAGCCCAAGCGAGTAGATGTGAGAAAGTTGAAGAGAGTCAGGAACATCTTGGAGAATCCTCGGGTGTCCGTTGTGATAGACGACTATTCGGAGGACTGGAGCCGACTGGCCTTCGTCATAGTAAATGGCATAGCACAGTTAATTGAAGAGGGGCTTGAGCAAAAAAGAGCCGTTACCTTGCTCAGCGAAAAGTATTCCCAATACAGAGAGATGAGCATAGAGGACAGCCCAGTTATTAAGATAACTATAGAAAACCAAACGATCTGGGGAGAGACACAAACCTCTGATGAGTAAGCCTGCTCAACAAGTCCTATCTGGGATACGCATAAGATATGTAGCAGTCATCGTCCTTGCAATGGTCCTGTTAACTTTTGTTTCCGCCTGTGGCGGTCCTCCCCCCAAAGACGAGGTGGTGATAACCTTTGAGAGGGGCGTTGAACTGCAAGGAATGGGTGACATGCAAGGAGCGCTGGAAGCATACAATAAGGTAATCGAGATGGCGCCAGACCTTGCCAAAGTCTACCACAATCGCGGCCTCATATACGCAATGGAGAACGACTTGGAGCGGGCCTTGTGGGACTTCAACGTTGCTTTGGAAAAAGACCCCATGTTGTCTCGGGCATATGTGGACAGGGGATGGATATATGAGTCAACAGGCAACATAGACGAAGCTATCCAGGACTACACTATGGCCGTACAGGTCGACCCACAACTCGTTGAGGCTTATTACGCCAGGGGCACCGCCTACTACCGCATCAACGAGATGAACTCGGCGCTGGATGATTTCTCCAAGGGCATAGAGATAGAGCCTAGCAATCCTAGTCTCTATCTAATTCGAGGGAGCGTTTATGTGCTGATTGGCAAGGAGTTGCTGGCCAAGAAGGACATGAAGACGGTTCTGTCACTGTCTGAGGACCCGGAGCTTATCAAGAGGGCAATGGCTATCCTTTCAGGGTTGCCATAATAATACGATCTCCACATGCTTTGATCCACAACATCTTCGCCCTAGCCATCACTTCACCTACCATCAATAACCACGTCCACCAGGGCCGGCTTGCCCAGGCTGAAGGCGCGTTCAAAGGCGGGACGCAGGTCCGAAGGCTTCTCCACCCTCTCGCCGTGGACGCCCATAGCCTCCGCCATCTTGGCCAGTTCCAGGCGCATCCCAAAGTCCATAGCTATGTATTTGCTCTCGCGCTCAGGCTGATTCAGTATGTGCTTCAAGTAGATATCCATGTTCAGCTTGAGGATCTTGTACATGCCGTTGTTACATATCACGTAGGTGACTGGTATGTTGTACTTGGCGGCCGTCCAGAGAGCCTGTAGCGTGTACATGGAGGCGCCGTCCCCCACAAGAGCCAGCACAGGCCTGTCTGGCATAGCCAACTTAACACCAATGGCGCCAGGCATCCCCCATCCCAAGGCCCCACCGGCGTTTCTGAAGAAGGTGCCCGTCTCGTCGAAGTCCCTGGCAGCCAGGAAGGTTGGCCTGGAGGTTACCGACTCATCGGCCAGGACGGTATTTGCTGGCATGACGTCGGCCAGTTCAGTCATCATTCGCTCTAATGAGATCGGTTCATTGTCCCAATTGCGCTTCACTCTTTCCTGGAAGGCCGCCTTGGCCTTCTTTCTCTCCTCGGCTAGGGACACCGCCCTGGACTTGGCAGCCTCTCTTGCCGATCCCGACATATCCGACTCCAAGGCCTCTGCTAGTTCTGCTAGGCCAGATTTGGGATCTGATAAGATTCCGACCTGGGTCGGGTATATCTTCTCGATCTCCTGAGCATCGCTGTCCATATGAATGAACTTAGTGCGCTTGCCAATGAAGGGTTCTGGGACGTAAAGGAACTGGGAGAACACATTGGAGCCCACTATGAGCAGGACGTCCGCCTTCTCCAACTGTTTGGCAACGGAGGGGCTGTTCACGTTCAAAACGCCCGCAAACTGGGGGTGGCTCGTTGGGAAGGTTAGCTCGCTCTGTCCAATGGTAAAGACCTTCGCTCCGGTAAGCTCCGCAATCCCTACTGCCTCTTCGACTGCGCCGCTGTGTGCCACCCTATCGCCCACTACGAGGATCGGATACTCCGCTTGGGACAGTAGCTGGGATGCTTTGCCAAGGGCTTGGGCGTCGGGCCTGATGTGTGGATAGATAGGCGAAGAGGGAACTATCTCAACGTCCGCGACTTCATCCAGAGAGTTCCAAGGCAGGGAGAGGAATACGGGGCCTGTTGGAGGCGTCATGGCTTCTCTGAAGGCCCGTCGGATTGCTATTGGCACATCGGAGGCGTGATGTAGCTCGGTGCTCCACTTAGTGTACTGGCGGACCATCCGCACCAGGTCCCCCGACAGAAAAGGCTCATTGATGAGGGCCCGTGTATCGGACTGGCCTGCTGTGAGCACCAAGGGGGTCCCTCCCTGGTACGCGTTGTAAAGGGCGCTTACACCGTTGGCTAGGCCGCCAGCGATGTGCAGGTTTGCGAAGGCGGGTCTCCCTGAAGCTCTGGCGTAGCCGTCCGCCATCCCGACGGCGGTGCCTTCCTGCAGCGCGAGGATGTATTCCAACTGGGGATAGTCCTGCAAGACATCCATCAATGGACTCTCGCTGGTGCCTGGATTGCCGAAAACGTACTTAACTCCTTCAGCTATAAGCATCTCCGCCAGGGCCTGTTTTCCAGTCATCTTTGGCATATTGAGCCATCCTTTCAAACCACAGATCTTCTGTCAGAGCCGTGGGAAATATGATGTGTCAGATCATTGAGGCGAAAAGTTTCGATAGACGTCCTATATATGCTGCGAAGATTCTTCGTCCCCCGACAGGTCGGGGTTCTCAGAATGACAGAAACGGCGTGGCCAGAGCCAGTGGTTTCTATCAGCCCTCCTTCCGCCGTCGGTCATACCTGTATCACGTTTATGGCCCAAGGTCAAGGCACATGTCAAGGAGGTCAAAACCGTGGGTGCAGGGTGAACCCTGCTAGTCCCCCAGGGTGTCGGGGCGCTGTTGGCTGCGAATCTTCTCCCTCCACGGATAGATGCCTCCTTCATAGACCGAAGGCCCCAGCTTGAAGTGTTTGACCTGCTCGAAGGTCTCCACGAAGGGGGCGTTGGGATCGTACCACTCGTCCAGAGTCCTAGGGAAGGGCCCTGCCTTGGACACGTGACCCGTTGCGGGCCTGCCCAGTATGTCCTCCAGCATCCAGACGCAGTCGATAAGCTTGTCCACATCCACGCCGGTATCTATGCCCATCTCCTCGAACATATGGATGGCGTCCTCTGTGGGCATCATGCCAGTAGCCCTTCCGTTGCCGCAGTATGGGCAGCCGCCAATACCGCCGATGGTGCCGTCCAGATCCAAGGTGTCATCAGGCTCCAGAGTCCGTAGGGCCGCGTAAGCCGAGACGATAGCCATGCCTCTGCCATTGTGCAGATGCAAGTTGAAGGTCTTGATCTCAGGCCACTTCTCTTTAATGGCCACCAACTGCTCCTCGACAACGTGAGGCATACACCAGCTCATTGGGTCTCCAAGAGAGACCTGAGTGACCTTGATGCCAGCCTCGTCCCACAGCTTATGCTGGCGTTCTAGCATCTCCATCCTCTGCTCCAGGGAGAACCGTCCCACAAAATTGGACCCCCAGGCGGCATTTATCGCTATGCCCGCCTCCTTGACATCCCTCTCCTGGGCCTTGGCCACAATCTGAGGCCACGGCTCCATCTCCTGCTCCTGAGAGCGATTGGTGTTGCGCCTCACGAAGACATCGCACATATGACAGAACAAGCGAGGAGTGCCCCTCTCAACGGTAAGCGGCGGCGAGTATTGGCTTGCCCGCTCTATGCCCTTTTCGTTCAGAGCTAAGGCCGCATATATAACGCCGGGCTTGGGATGAAATTTCTGAACTATCTCGTCTATGCGGGCCATCTGTGGAGTGTACTTAGGGCTTACGAAAGAACCCACCACGATATGCTTCAAACCCGTCTCTGACAGGGCGTCCAGGAGCCTAACCTTGTCCTCGACAGAGATGTTGGCGTCCTCTATCTGCATGCCTTCCCGCATGCCCTCTTCCTTGTAATGCAGGGTTGGCCATCTCTTCATACTATCTCCTCCAAATCTCCAAGATAGGTGAAAACTCTAGCTCTTCGGCGGGACAAATGGGTACGGCACCCTCTTACCGCCTTTGAGAGGAAGTACAGCCGTCGTCTTGCCCGGACACGACTCGACGCCGTCCTGGTTCTTCATGCCGATCTCGCACTCCACTATACCCAGGCCATCTTGGACATATTTATCGGTCACCTTGCCCCAGACGGTAATGGTCTCCCCCGGCACGTTCATTGCCCGATGCTGGAAGCTAATTTTCCACATCCAGCCCTCCTCTCCAACCCAGTCCTTTACCAGTTGACACATTATCTGCTGCTTCCAACTGCCGTTCACCAGCACATTGGGCAGTCCGTCATGCTCAGTAGCAAAGTAGTAGTCGTAGTGGATGCGATGCCAGTTCTCCATGGCAGAACTCCACCTCATGATATGGGAGGTGGTCATAGGCCCCTTGACGACGGGAGTGACATCGCCCCCGACCTCTACGTCCTCATAGTAAAGCTGCCGCTTCTCAGCCATTTCATCTTCCTCCATCTATCCTCTATCGCCTTATGAGGGTCTGTCGCGCGATCAGAATCAGGTCGCCCGTCTCATATCCCTTAAAAGTGGTCTCCGTGACTATGAAGACCAGTCTGCCGGAGCGCCCCTCCTTCTCGAAGATATCTACGATTTTGCTCTTTGATGATACACGCTTACCCACCCTGGGATACCTGAAAAACTCGATCTCATTGCCGCCGTTGAGGGTGCGCTTGAAGGGCAATGGTGGCATCTCCGGCCCACCCTTCTCCCTCACTAAGCCGTCGAAATCCGGGTCCTTTTTGAAGTTCTCCGAGAGGGGGTCTGGGGCACCGGCTGGGGTACGAAACCAGTGGGTGACAAAGAGAGGAGGCGCCACTACACCTCCGTATCTGGTCTTCTTGGTGTGTTCCTCATCCCAGTGGATAGGGTCGGGGTCCATGATGGCCTGTATGAAACGACGTATCTCAGACCTGTCGATAGGCTCTGAGACCAGTTCCGGCCCCTCATTACCAATGTAGGACTTGACCTCATCCGTGACGTAAGCTCCTGTAGTCACAATTCACCTCCGCCAGTCAACTAGCTACCAATAAACTTGAATCCACAATGATTAGGCTCGTTTCTGTCACCGCCCATTATAAACATATCTGCAGAAGTAACAACCCCTTGGTAGAGAGCTATTCTAACCTGCTCAAGGTTTTTACTTAGGTTACTTCGACTCCATCCTGATGGCTATAAATTATTTATCTCGACATTTCCAAAATACAGACGGCCAAATTGGGAGAGGCCAGAGAGGGTGTCCCTCGGAGTTTACCTTGAGCGTAGTCGAAGGGGCAGGGGTTTCAGGGGATGTGCCTTTGAGAAAATACCTTCTTGGGCGGGCGGGTGGGAGAGAACACCTTGTGCCTTTACCACTTAGAATCTCCTTACGTGGTTTACTTCACACAGAGAAAACGTTAGTTTATTTTGTTGATGACCATAAGGATGGGGCATAGATGTCTCTACCTTCAGGTGGAGGTCGTGCGAACATTCCCAAGCTGTCAGGCTCATTCTCGAATGACCTTCAAGTTTCTTGAACCAGGGGAAGCACTTCCCCAATGAAAGCGTCCAACTGGGCCTCTTGGCTCCCAATAGAGGCGAATCGCACTATGATCTCCTCCACTCCAGCCCGAGCGTACTCCAAGATACGCTCCGCCACCGCCTGGCCTGGGCCAAAGGGGCCCCACTTGTCGGCCCAGAAGTTCTGGCCGTAGTAGCTGCGGATAAACTCGTCCGCATCCTCAAATGCGGCGTCCGCGTCGTTGTCGATGTTAACGCTCATATAGAAGGCGGACCGCAACGCCCCAGGGTCACGCCCCGCTTCCGCAGCCAAGGCCCGCACCCGATTGAGTACTTTCGAGAACTGCTGGGGCGTGTCTGATATGCCCATGACACCATCGGCATACTGGGCGGCACGCTGATACTGGGCCTCGGCGCCAGTGTTGTAGTGACAAGCTAAGATCATGGGGATGCCTTCGGCGCGAATGGGTTTCAGACCCAGGGTAGCGTTCTCTACGGTATAGAATCGGCCTTTGAAGTTAACCCCCTCCTCCTTCCAGAGAAGGCGACAGACTTGCATCAGCTCCGTCATACGGGCCCCGCGCTCCTGGGGAGAAACGCCAACGGCCAGCCACTCCCGTTTCTGCGCTTCGGTAAAGACGCCGCCCACGCCTACCCCTAGCACCAACCGCCCGCCTGACAGAACGTCTACGGTGGTGGCCATCTGTGCCAACTGGGCGGGCTGCCTTAACGGCGCTAGAAGGACGGCGGTGCCCAGCTTCACCCGCTCGGTGTGCATGGCCAACGCCGCCAGGGTGGACAGGGGCTCCAGCCGAGGCTTGGCTAGCAGGCTGTCACCAACCCATACCGAGTCCAGTCCCGCCTCCTCAGCCCTCTGAGCCATAGAAAAGAGCAATGAAGGGTCCAGAACAGGCTGCCCCTTCAACAAGATGCCCCTTGTCGGTATGAGAAGGCCAAGTCTTAGCGACCTGCTGGTAGTCATTGCGAGCCGCTCCTGATGCCGTGAAGTCCAGAGAGGGCTAATTTGGCTAACTCGCCCTTCATGCAACTCAGGGTCACGTCTAAATCGGGGGTAACGTTTCGGTAATACTCCAGGTCTTCGGGAGTATCCAGGTCGAATCCCAGCCCGGGAAACTCGGCAACCTCCACAGGGAAGCCAGCCTCAAGGGTAGTATCTCTGTGCCTACGGAAGCTACTTGGCCCGAAGAATGGCCCCATCAGCATACCGCGAGGCACTAATAGCGCATTGGTACCGCCGTCGCTCTCTGCGGAGGCCAGCACAAATCGCTTCAGCCCTGAAGAGAGCCGAACCAACTCGTCTACATCTTCTGGCTTGAGAATCCCCAGATCGCCAGGCAAGACTAGCACACCGGCAGCGCCCTCCTGGAATGCCTTATCGGCGGCATAGCGTATCGCCTCGTTAAGCCCGATACCACGGGCGTCATGCCATATGGCCGATTCCTCGGCGGCTATCTTGCGGACGGAGGCGTCACCACCTATAACCCAGATTTCAGGCGAACAGGCGCTTTGCCTTATGGCTCCCAGGACATGCTGTAGCAGCAGAAGGCACAAAGCCGCCCGATCCCCAGAATCCAACACCTTAGAAAGACGTGTCTTGCCTTCCAGGGCGGGCTTCATAGGCACAACGGCCACCAGCCTGCCAGCGTCGTTCAATTGGATAGCCTCTTCTCCGCTATCTGCAGCACCCTCTGAGCCAAGTCCTTTTTGTCTTTTTCTGTCTCCATTATAGTGTTTGTCGTAACCGCCTCAAGCCCCACTGCTCTGACATCATCGACACGGTGGGCGTCTTGAACATCTATTACCAGCACGTCGCAGATGCCTTTCAGTCGCCTGGCTACTCCCACACAGCTTACCTCCTCTCCAAGCTCCCGAAACATCTTGGCGGCCGGGCCTTTTAGCGCCTGATCCCCGATTATTGGGCTAACGGCGATGCGGGGGCCGTGAAAATCCTGAAAGGCTTCTCTAGCGCCGGGGATAGCCAGAATAGGCCCAATACTCACCACGGGATTGGAGGGGCAAAACACAAGAGCCTGGGCTGTTTGCAGAGTAGCCTGGAAACCGGGCGACATACGCGTCCGCTGCGCCCCCTCGAACCGAACCCCTCTGATGACAGGTTCACACTGACGCTTCACGAAGTAGTCCTGGAAGGCCAAGTTTCCTTCAACGGTCTCGGCCACAGTGCGCACCGGCTGGTCAGACATTGGGACCACATTGGCCTGCACACCTAGCTTGTCGCACAGTCTACGAGTAACCTCTGACAAACTGAGACCTTCTCTGAGAAGCCTAGTACGCTCTATGTGGGTGGCCAGGTCTTTATCGCCCAGGTTGAACCAAGTAGACGCCCCATAGCTTTTCAACATCCCGAGGGCGTTGAAGGTCTCGCCCGTCAGACCCCACCCTGTTTCCAAATTGGAGAGACCCGCTAATGTGTACATTACGGTGTCCACGTCGGGAGACACGTGCAGGCCGTGGAACTTCTCGTCGTCGCCCGTGTTGACCACCACGGTGAGGGACTTTGCAGGCAGGATATGCATGAGGCCAAGTGCCAGCTTTGCCCCGCCGACACCCCCTGCTAAAGCTAGGACGTGATTTATCATTTCAGACCTTCAGCCCATGGACTTACGAGTAACCATCCGATTGATACTAGCATACCCCGTAGGCGCTTTGAATGCGCAAAGTCTATTTTGTCTCTCTGGAGATTCAAGAGTCGCCTACTAGTACTTTGTCCTCGAATCTGATGACCCGTTAGCTCAGGCCTGGTTCTCAGTCAGCATTTTCCTTGGTGTCACAGCAAGAAGCACCGATTCACCCTTCTCGATAATCCCCTGTGCGAACTCTTCACCTCTCTCTGTTCCATAGTAGCGAGCACTGATTGAACGACCTATTTCAGCGGCTCCCTCTTCAACTATCTCGCAAGCTCCCTCCACTACGACGTATTTGTAGGGCTCGTCATGAGTAGCGATGCACAGAGCCACCCGTGCGTCTCTGCGAACATTGCGGGTCTTTACTGCGTCAGCATTTACCCAGCAGTAGAACCTGCCCTGGTAGTACCCATACCACATCGGAGACACATGAGGCGTTCCGTCTCGCCTGATTGTTATGAAGGTAGCCACGAGAGGCTGTCGCAGGAACTCTTCCAACTCTCCCTGATTCATCGATGGCATGATGTTACCTCCAATGGCTGTTGAGACGGCGTGCCCGTAGCTAGATGAACACTAGACTTACAGCCACTTCCTGCATCTTGGATTTATGTGGCCTCCGACATTGCTCTCTGGAGTCACCGCTTCCCAGTAATCGTTTCTACGTCGACTTGAAACACGTGCGTTGTCTCGAGCTTGGGGTAGCCAGGAGAGAGGCTCCAGCTAGGATCAGCGTACTTAGTCATAAGACGGTTGAAGAACTCCTCCTTCTCCTTGGTGTCTGTAACAAGGCTAGCCTTTCCAAAGGCAATAACACTGTAGAAAACGCGGCTTACGTCACAGCCTGTTTCACCGTCTATAAAGACAGGCCCGGGGTCATCCACCTCGATGCATACACGAGGGTCGACCTTGAGGTTTGAGCTTAAGTGGCTGGCTTCCGATGTATGGTGGAAGTAGACCCTGCCACCACGATACACGAAGGAAAGAGGCACCACATAAGGCCAACCCTCGTTGTCTACAGTTCCAACCCTTATAACTTCGGCCCGCTCCAGGAGAGCAATGGAATCTTTGGCCTCCATTGCGCGGTCATTCCGCCTCAAGTTTCCATGACCTGGCATAAATCACCCCTCAAAGAATATATCCCCTTGGACAAGGCCGATAATATCGTCCCTTGTGGCAGCCGTCAAGAAGTGTGCTGGGCCTGAGGTGGTTAAGCGGAAGGGCAATGGCAGTTAAGCTAAGACAGGCCTCGCCCAGTATGCGGGTTAAGAGAGCGCCCGCTCACTCTCGCCCCACTTCGCGGTGTGGGCCTCTACCAGGCTACGAAACCGCTCCCGATAGGACTCCTCTAATATGGGGCTGGTTGTCATGATCAGGGCGTCCTCATTGTTGTCGCTGTAGTAGCGCTTTCTAAGGCCTGCCTCTCGAAACCCGTATTTATAATACAAGGCCTGGGCCTCCTTATTGGACACCCTGACCTCCAGCGTCACCACCTTGGAGCGACGAGCTATAGCCTGCTCTATGCAGCCTATCAGGAGTAACTCACCTATGCCCTTACGTCTGTCGGCGCTCCTGACTCCTATGGTAGCGATATGAGCCTCGTCGACCATGTGCCACGTCCCGACGATTCCCACTATCCTGTCCCCATTGCTACCCTGTTCGTGCCGTCCATTCTCTCCAAAGATGTCGCGAACCTTGCCGAGCAATCTGCCCACAATCGAAATATCATCGTTGGTGACTGTAGTTACTGGAAGCGCCGAGTCACTACCAAGGGCATTGATCCTTTCATATGCGACCAGATACTTGGCAATCCGGTTGCTAAGCTCCTTGCGAAAATGGGTAGTAGGCCAGAGGGTAGGAAAGGCGTCCCGCTCCACCTCCTGGGCCTGCCTTATGTCGGCATGCTCCATTGGCCTAAGGGTGTAGGCCATCTTTCCCTTTTCGACCGCTTTCCGAACGACATCCATAGCTAGTCACCTATCAACGATATTCTAACACGATTCACAAGTCCAGATGGGGCCACTAACCAAACATAACCTAAATACGTTATAGTAAATGCACAGGGACAGAGTTCCGGTGTCCCTAGACATTGGAGAGGCCCGCCAACATTAGGCAGGACATCTCCAATTGGATAGCAATGAGGTCCCCGTGCAAGATGAAGTAGACATTGTAGACATTAAGGAGCTAGTCAAAGGGGCGCAGAACGGCGACACCGACTCCTTCGAAGACATCTACCAGGTGTTCTTCCCCAGAATATACCGCTACATTTTATTCAAGGTTGGGGACGTAGCCGATGCCGAGGACCTGACAGAGGACGTTTTTGTGAAGGTGCTGGAGTCCATAGGGTCGTTCCGATGGAAGGGCCATCCCTTTTCCTCCTGGCTCTTCCGCATAGCCCATAACCTAGTCGTGGACCGCTTGAGGAAAAGGTCAAGACAGCCCACAGAGCCACTAGAGAATATCGTAGAACCGTCTCACTATAACCTGGACCATCAAGTGGAATTGAGGCTTACCATCGACGAGGTCAATGAAGCCATGAAGTCCCTTACTCAGGCGCAGAGGGACGTAATTACCCTGCGCCTTGGCACTGGCCTCTCTTTGGCGGAAACAGCCAAAGTAGTGGGAAAGAAGGAGAACGCCGTAAAAGCTCTTCAACACGCAGGCCTTTTGAAGCTAAGACGCTTGATGACGTCTACCGCTAAGGAGACTCTTCCTAACGAATCGTACAGAGTCATACCTGGGACAGAGGGATGAAACGAAATTTTGAAGACATACTGAACGATTGTCTAGACCGCCTGTCCCGTGGCGAGACCATCAGGGACTGTCTTCACAGCTATCCAGAGCAGGCAGAAGAGCTGGCGTCCATGCTGCAGGTAGCTCAGGCCACACGAGAGGCAACCTCTCAGATGGAGCCCCGTCCCGAATTTCAGGCCAGGGTCCTCTATCGCCTTTCGCGACAAATGGCGGAGGGCAGACTGCCCAAACGGAACCGGCTATGGATACCCACCCTTGCCAGACCCGTCGTTTTAGCCGTTGCCGTGACGCTAGCCGTGCTAGGAGGGGCAGCAGGAACCACGGTCGCCGCCAGCGACAGCGTTCCTGGAGAGCCTCTCTACGTAGTCAAGACCCTCAAAGAAAAGTTCCTACTGTCCATACCTAGATCTGAGATCGCTAGAGCCCGTTTCCAGGCCAACCTCGCTGACACACGGAATCAGGAGATGGCAACGCTGATCAGTCAGGGAGACGTGGATATGGCAGAGAAGGTTGCAGAACGGCTGAACAGGCATCTGGAAAAGGCTACCGCAGCAGTAATCAACCGTCCAGCCGCCTCTAATGGTAGAGAGACCAGACTACTGAGAGACTACATCAAAAAGAACTGGCAGCGCCATCAAGTAGACTTCAATATGGCTATTGAGCATGCCCCCCAAGGAATGAGACTACGTATAAGGCAGTCCCTGGGGGAGTCGTCTGGGCGTATGTTTGAGGCTGCAATAGCCGCCCTGGGTGAGACCAACGGTGTAATACTTAGAGCGGCACCGGAGTCCAATACCCTTACGCTGAGGACTCAATTTGGGCCGCCGGTACGCCTTAACATAACCGGATCCACCAAGATAATGATGGGAGACAAAGAGGTCCTGCCAGCACAGCTAGGGAGCCTACAGAACGGCAGAGTATGGATTGACTACGACCCTCAAACCCTTGAGGTACGTGAGATCCGAATACTTAGATAGGCATGTGTGACGAGGAGGTCACAAACCGCTGCCTCTTAGCCAATTTGCTCGCTGCTTCATAGCTTCGTAAATATATGTCGATTGCACCTACCTAAAGGCAGGGAGAACCTCCTCGCCAACCATCTGGACCTGTTCCTTCATCTCTTCAAAAGTGTTGTTGGCGCGATTTGCCATCAAGATGTGAGTAGCGCCTTCATTTCTATACTTACCTATCTTCTCGATGATTTCATCGGGAGTTCCTATGAGGTTCCTTTTAGCAAAGTCCTCTATATCCTGGCCCCAACTCCGCTTTACCACCCTGGTGTTCTTGAACCGTTCAACGGCCTCTTCATGGGATTTAGCTATGCTTATTACGCCGATCACCGTCATATCTATTTCCGAGTGGTCTCTACCCTCCTTCTCCAGCAGCGGCTTCAACTTTTCTATTCGATCCCCCGCAGTCTCTAAAGAGGTGGAAACGGATATGATGAATCCAGTGCACCATCGGGCCACTCGACGAAGGGTCTCAGGGTGATTTCCAGCAAGATAGATAGGAAAGGGCTTCTGGATGGGTTTGGGATGGAGAGACACTCCTTGAAATTCCAAGTACCTTCCCTTAAAGCTGGCCTCTTTCTGGGACAACAATAGATTTAGCGACTCAAGCCCCTCTTCCATCATCACGGCCCGATTAACATTCCTAAGCCTTGGAAACATGGCGACGAACTCGTCACGATGGCTCCCAACCCCCACCCCCAATAGAGCTCGCCCGCCACTAAGGACATCCAACGTAGAAACCTGCTTGGCCAGTAGCACAGGCTCCCGTTGAGGGAGGACCAACACACCCGTCCCCAGCTTGATACGCTCGGTGACTGAAGCAACGTAGGCGAGAGAGAGCAAGACCTCATACCAGTTCGGGACCTCACCCTCTTTTATCCCCATACTGGGTCCAGGGGTGATAAAGTCTAGGCCCCACACAGCGTAAAATCCCAGGCTCTCACATAGTTGGGCGGCATGGACTATCTCTTTCGGCCCGGCAAAAGGCACCGGTGAATAGGCACCCTCCTCGCCTGTGGGAACTCCTATGCTAATCCTCATTGATCTCTCCTCAAATAAAGTGGCTTCTCCTCAGTGAGAAGAAGCCACTTCTACTACCAAGAGCTAGCCTAGGCTACTGGGCAAGCCAGACAGTCTTGAGACGACCCCAGTTGTCAGGACGCCTGATGAAGCCGTTTACCTTCTTGTTCATGACCTCAAAGACTGAGGGATAGACTATATAGAGGAACTGAACGTCTTCACCAGCTATTTGCTGAATCTTATCATAGGCTTTGGCGGCCGCAGCAAAGTCATATACTGTGGCGGCCTCCTCTATCAGCGGGTTCAACTGTGGGTTGTTGTAGCCCGTTCGCAAGGCTGAAAAACCGTCCTTATGATAGAGCCAGAAGTTGAGGGTATGGGGGTCTGCCCTGTGGAACCAGTAGACCAGCCCAAGTCCCTGGGTGCCCATGTATCCGCGGTCTGGGATGTTGTAGGACCCAGGCTCCATTAGCTCCAACTCCATGTTGATACCGGCCTCATTTATCATAACGTGGGCCAACTCGCACTGCTGTAGATAGAAGGTAGTAGTCCTGCATCCAAAACGAAGCTTCTCGCCAGTATACCCAGCCTCGGCCAGCTTTGTCTTGACCATATTAAGGTCGAAGTCCTGAGACCTTGCTTCTGACCTGAAGGCCCATCCTGCGGCAATTAGATTGTAAGCAGGGACCGCCTGCCCCTGGAACTGGACATCTACAAAGGTATCACGGTCAATGGCAAATGCTATCGCCTGGCGCAAGGCCCTGTTAGTGTAAGGCTCCTTGTTGACGTTGAAGTGCATCATCACCGTGCCTGCACCCTGAAACTCGAAGACCTTCAAGCTGGAGTTCCGCCTGAGAATGGGCACTTCCTCAGCCCTGATAGCCGTGCCTGGCATCATTTCAAGCTCATTGGTGCGAAGCATGGCGACCTTGACGATGGAGTCGTGGATTATCGGCATTCGTATTTCGTCAAGGTAAGGAAGGCCATCTTCCCAGTAGTTCTCGTTCTTCTTTAGGACCACTCTAACGCCAGGGTTCCACTCGCTCAGGATAAATGGCCCCGCACCTACAGGCTTAGCTCCGAAGTCCTGCCCGAGCGTCTGAACTCCTGTTGGAGAAACGATGAATCCAGGACGATCCGCCAGCAACGCAACGAAGGGGCGGAAGGCCTTGGTCAACTGGAAGACCAGTGTGTTGCTATTTGGGGTCGATATTGAGCTAATTATACCCGCAAACTCTCCTCTTCTTGGAGAGATCTCATCAGGATCAAGCATACGGTCGAAGTTCCACTTAACGGCCTGAGCGTTAAAGTCCGTGCCGTCGTGGAACTTGACTCCAGACTCAAATTGGAATGTGATTGTCTTGCCGTCCGCAGTGATATCCCAGGACTTGGCAAGCTCAGGTTCAAGAGCACCATCTGAGCCAAGCTCGACGATCTGGCTGAATATCTGATACATAGCTCTGTATTCGTCAGGATCAATGGAGTGGTGAGGATCCAGAGTACTGAAGGCTGCGCCACCGATGCCATACCTCAAGAGCCCACCGGACGCAGGTTTGGCCATCGCGACAGGTGTAGCAGTCGGCAAAACCCTGGTAGGTGTTGCTTTTGCTGGTATAGGAGTCGGCGCTCCTGGTATCAGGGCTACTGTAGGCTGCGGTGCAGCCACAGGAGCCACTGGCTGAGCTGGTGCCACTGGCGATACCGGTGTAGGTGTAGGCTCAGTTGAGGCGCATGCCAACGACACTATAAACAACCCAATCATTGTTAACGAGACCATGCCTAGTAGTAGGCTGCCTCTCTTTCTTCTGGCCATAAGTCTCCTCCCTTTCGTCGGACTTTACGTCTGCCCATCAATATGATAAGCCTTGAACCATGCCACTAGGCAGCATAGCTCCGAACGTTTCGGATTATAAGCCTAACTACGTTCGTCTGTCAATAGATTTTTCCGCTGTGCTATTTTTCACAAACTTTCTGTTACGAAATCCTTCATTTCAATAGGGAGAACCCAAAGTATCTGTAAATAGCTCAAGTATTTGAGCAGCGACGGAGTTTCACAAACTCAAAATCCCTTCGTTGACACCAAATCACCCAATGATATAATTGACCTGCGGTCTATCCCGCGAGGGAAGGCCAGCACAAAGAGGGTTGCCTCATGGCAGCCGCAGGGATCTCCATGCAGACCTTGACGGCTCACATCCAGAGCAGATCGAACAAAAGCGCCTTCTTGCCAAGGGCGGGGTGGTGCTTATTCTTTTCGTCGGGACGCCTCTTATCCCCCTGTCGACCCAAGGGATGCAGATGAACGACGCCATCACCGACGTGCCTGGAATCCTGGTGGGACACTTTACCAACAAAGACGCCGCAACCGGCTGCACCGTAATACTATGCAGAGATGGCGCTATGGGAGGCGTCGACGTCCGGGGTTCGGCACCAGGCACTAGAGAGACAGACCTTCTGAGGCCCACGACTCGCAACAACGAGGTGCACGCCATTCTATTGAGTGGTGGCAGCGCCTTCGGCTTGGACGCCGCCGCGGGGGTGGTACGTTATTTAGAGGAGCAGGGCATCGGCGTAAAGGTCGGCCCAGTTAAGGTGCCTATCGTTCCTGCGGCCATCCTCTTCGACCTGAACGTGGTCACCCACAAGATAAGGCCCGGCCCCGAAGAAGGCTACCAGGCCTGCCTGGCAGCCACATCTGGACCTATAGCCAAAGGAAGTGTAGGGGCAGGCACAGGGGCAACCATCGGGAAGGCACTGGGTATCGATAGGGCCGTCAAGGGGGGCGCAGGCACGTCAAGCATGGACCTGGGCGGCGGGCTGATAGTGGGCGCGCTGGTGGCGGTCAACGCCATCGGCAGCGTGGTCGATCCAGACACGGGTACTGTTATAGCTGGGCCTCGTAGAGAGGATGGCGTTGGCTACCACGACACCATGAAACTCATAACCAGCCCCGACTTTTCAAGAAGGCCCCCCTCTGGACCCATCAACACCACGATAGGAGTCGTCGCCACCAACGCAAAGCTCACCAAGGAGCAAGTCAACAAGCTAGCCACTTCGGCCCAGGATGGGCTTGCCATCGCAATAAGGCCAGCACACACCATGGGAGATGGCGATTGCATCTTCGCCCTGGCTACAGGCCAACTTCAAGAGGAAAACGTCGGCATGGTCAGGCTCGGCGCCGCAGCCGCCATGTGTGTCAGCAGGGCCATTCTAAATGCGGTACAGAGGGCCGAGGGACTAGGTGGCATCCCAAGCATTAAGGACTTAGCGTAAATGCAACCCTTCGACAGCAAAGTCGATATCGGATTCATAGGTGCAGGCCTGGTAGCCACCTGCCTGGCCATCGCCCTAAGCCGCAAGGGCTATCAGGTCAAGGCCGTGGCAAGCAAAAGCCTTACGTCAGCCCAGTCACTCGCCTCACAGATAGAGGCCTGCACCCCATACTCAACGGCCCAGGAAGTCGTCGACCGCTCCAAAGTAGTCTTCATAACAGCGCCAGACGACGCCATCAAAAGCATAGCGAGCGCCTTTTCGTGGCGCAAGGGCCAGGGAGCGGTCCACTGCTCTGGAGTTCTAGCACTAGACGAGATGGAGCAGGCAAGAAGAAGCGGAACAGTGGTAGGAGCCTTTCATCCCTTGCAGACCTTCTCGTCGGTAGAAGACGCAATCAACAGCCTACCAGGTGCCACCTTCGCTATAGAGGCAGAACAACCTCTAAGAGCGTTCCTTGAAGAAGCAGCGCTGGCCCTGGGAGGACGACACATCTCCCTCAATCCTGGTGACCGGCTGCTGTACCACACATCCGCCGTCATGACGTCAGGTTTCACCGTAACCCTGCTGAAGCTGGCCACAGACCTTTGGGAGAAGCTGGGCTTCTCCCGACACGAGGCGCTGACCGCCATGCTCCCGCTATTGAAGGGCACGGTAAAGGGATTGGAATCGGTAGGCATTCCCAATGCCCTAACAGGCCCGCTTGCCAGGGGAGACATCGGCATCATTGAGAAACACATAGAGGAATTGGAAAGAAGAGCGCCTGAGGTCCTGCCAGCTTATTGCCAACTGGCTCTTGCCCAGATACCCATTGCAATAGACAAAGGCAGTTTAAGGACGTCTGCCGCCAAGAGAATTCAGACCTTACTGGAGGCCAGACTTTAGGCCAGCGTAAAGCTGGACAGCAGCCACTACTTGAGAAATGTAATAAGGATTGTAGACATGCGCATCACTATTCGCACCATCCAAGAAATGAAGAAACGGGGTCAGAAGATTCCCATGGTTACAGCCTATGACTACACGTCGGCCAAGATCCTGGACGCAGCCGGCATACCGATTCTGTTGGTGGGTGACAGTCTGGGACAGGTTGTCCTTGGCTACGATTCCACCGTCCCGGTCACCATGGAAGAGATGCTCCACCATACCAAGGCGGTGGTGAGAGGCTCCTTGAAGGCGTTAGTTGTCGGCGACATGCCCTTCATGAGCTACCAGGTCAACTCGGAGGAAGCCATGAAGAACGCCGCTCGCTTCTTGAAGGAGGCGGGTGCCCAGGCCGTCAAGCTAGAAGGCGGAGAGCGGGTCGCCGACACCGTAAAACGTCTGACAGGTATAGGCATTCCAATAATGGCCCACATAGGATTGACCCCCCAATCTGTGAATCAGCTTGGAGGATACCGAGTCCAGGGCAAGACCGTCAAGGCCGCCGCGCAGCTTATGAGGGATGCCAAAGCCCTGGAGGAAGCTGGTGCCTTTGCCATCGTTCTGGAGTCCGTTCCGACTCCCCTGGCCAAGCTAATAACTCAACGTATGACAGTTCCCACTATAGGCATAGGTGCGGGCAAGTTCTGCGATGGCCAAGTCCTAGTGTTCCACGATGTATTCGGCCTCTTCACCGATTTCGTCCCTAAGCACACCAGACAGTACGCCAATCTGGCCGAGTCCATCCAAGAGGCAGTTACCAGATATATCGAGGACGTCTACACAGGCGCATTCCCATCAGAAAAAGAGAGCCCCTCCATGAGCGAAGAGGTTCTTAAAGGACTGATGGCAGAAGAGCCCACAGCAATGGTACAGAAGGGCTAGAGAATCGGACAATTCCTATGGAAGTTCTGAAAACCGTCCTAGAGTTTAAGCAAGCGAGTCAACGCCTGCACGCGCCCGTGGGCCTCGTGCCGACCATGGGAGCCTTGCACCGGGGCCACGTATCCCTGCTAAGACAAGCCAAGGCAGAAAACAGTTCAGTGGTCGTCACAATATTCGTTAACCCCCCACAGTTCGGCCCTCGCGAGGACATCAAGAAGTACCCCCGCCCTATAGAAGAGGATCTAGCCCTTCTACAAGAGGAGGGCGTCGACCTAGTGTTTGCCCCCATCACCGAAGAAATATACCCTCACGGTTTCGATACCTGGGTAGAAGTAGGAGCGCTAGCGCACAGGTTGGAGGGCGCATCCAGGCCCGGCCACTTTCGCGGCGTCGCCACCATTGTAACCAAACTACTGAACATAATCCGTCCAGACAGGACATACTTCGGCCAGAAGGACGCCCAGCAGGTCATCGTCATCAAACGCCTCAACGCAGACCTGAACTTAGATGCGGAGATCGTAGCGGTTCCTACCGTCAGAG
This sequence comes from Dehalococcoidia bacterium, assembly GCA_965249025.1. Taxonomy (GTDB): domain Bacteria; phylum Chloroflexota; class Dehalococcoidia; order Lucifugimonadales; family CAYTFF01. The sequence goes on from OZ252215.1 coordinate 2,171,128, forward strand.
ATCCCGATGGCTTGGCATGCGGCAGCAGAAACACCTCTCTGAGCCTCGCCGAAAGGCAAGCAGCCCCCATTCTGTTCAGGTCCCTTCAACTGGCCCAGAAGATGTATGCTGAGGGCAACGGTGACGCCAAAGAGGTGCGTCAGGCAATTATTGGAATGATAGACCAAGAACCCCTAGCCAACATCGACTACGTAAGCGTTGCCGACGCCGAAACCCTACAGGAATTGGATAATATCGACCGACCTTCCTTGGTATCCTTGGCCGTCTACTTCGGACACACACGATTAATTGACAATATCTCCTTGGGACATTGACACCTTGAGTCGATTCGTACAGAATATGTCTGGCCGTCCCATTAATCCCTCCAGGAGGTTTCACCATGCTCTATGAGATGCGTATCTATGAACCCGTTCCAGGCAAAATAGAGGCGGTACACGAGGCTTTCGAGAAGCTGAAGCCCATCGCGGAAAGACACGGAGTGATTCCAGTGGCTATTTGGGAGACGCCTTTAGAGCAAGACCTTGGGGTTCCCTTGACTCGCCAGGGCATGGAGAAGGCTCACCCGCAAATAGGCCAGGATACCAAGTACGTGGTCTATCTCCTTGCTTTCAAAGACCTGGAGGATCGTAAACGCGCCTGGGCCGATTTCCGAGCAGACCCCGATGTGGCAAAAATAGCTGGCGCAATCAAGGAACGAGAAGGCGGGCCTTTTGAGGCCAGCATAACCAACTTCTTACTGAACCCGTCAGCCTATTCGCCACTGCAATGAGACGCTAGAACGCAAAATCAACGTTCAGCTTAAGTATTAACCAATTATTTTAGGAGGTACTTGATGATCTACGAGTATCGTGTGTACGAAGCAGTGCCAGGCAAAATGCAAGTGCTGGTGGACCTGATGGGAAAAGCCATGCCCTTTTTCGAGAAGCACGGCGGAAAGGTGGTGGGCTGCTGGACACCGTCGGTAGGAGAGGCCAACACTCGATATACCTATATACTGGCCTTCAACGATATGGCGCACCTGGAGAAGGTGTGGGAGGCCTTCAGAAGCGACCCCGAGTGGAGACAGATCGGAGTTGAAGCCGGAAAGGGCGGCCCTATAACCAACGCAATTTACAACTCCATCCTGGAAGAGATTCCTGTTTAACCGGCTGAGGTCGCTTTCAGTCATAAGTTATTAAACGAAGCGGAGGAAAGAATGCTATACGAATATAGAGTATATACAGCACTCCCTGGCAAGATGGGATCTCTGACCGAGGTCATGAAGGTGGCAGTTCCTTTGTTTAGGAAGGCTGGCATGCAGGTCCTTGGACCGTGGAAGCCAATAGTCGGCGACAACAACAACTCCATAGTCTACATGCTCGCCTTTGAGGATGCAGCAGACCGTGAGAAAAAGTGGGAGGCCTTCCGGAACGACCCTGAGTGGAAGGAGAAGCGGGCAAAAGTCAACTCTGAACCACTGACTGCTTCCCAGTTCAACTCGTTTCTAAAGCCTACATCTTATTCTCCGGCTATATAACCTAATATCATGCACGCGCTTTACTATGGGTAGCCTCTAAATCTATTCATAACTGAGGCGCAAAACATACTAGCGCCCTCTAGCTCAGTAAAGCAGGGGGATGGCTTGTTGCTACGCAGATTCAGTGGAGGACATAAACATGGAGATTCGTAAATAATTGGTGGCTTACTACGACCTACATACCCATATACTACCAGGTGTGGATGACGGCCCAAACGATATAGAGGACTCTGTGGCCATGGCGCGAGTAGCTGCGGAAAACGGCACCGTAGCCATCTTAGCTACGCCTCATAACCAGGACGTTACACAGAACCACTCCATAGATTATGTAAAGAATCTGGTGGAGAAGTTCAGACAGGAGTTGAAATCAAAGAACGTCCAGCTAGAGATTCTCCTGGGCATGGAAAACCATCTGGATCCAAATCTACCCCAACACGTCAGCGATGGCAATGCCCTGCCCATTAACGCTACCCGATATATACTGGTCGAGTTGCCCTTCACAATCTATCCCAACCATATCGAGGAAGTATTATTCAAATTGCGACTCCAGAGACTAACTCCCGTCATAGCCCATCCGGAGAGAAATTCTGAGATTCAAAGGAACCCTTTAATCCTTAAATCTCTGGTGGAAGAAGGCGCATTAGCTCAAGTAACAGCGGGAAGTCTATTAGGGAGCTTCGGACGGGAGGCCAAGAAGTCATCTGAAACCCTTCTAAGGCGCGGCTTGGTCCATATCATAGCTTCAGACACCCATCATTATTTCGGATTTCGCAATCCTACTCTCTCTGCTGGAGTAGCCGCAGCAGCTAGGATCGTCGGGAGTCAAAGAGCCCAGAACATGGTGGGAAATACGCCCAAAGCCATACTGAATAACGAGGTTGTTGAGATTGAACCTATCACAGACATCGTATCCTCTAAACCTTGGTGGCGCTTTTGGTAGTCATTCAAGCCAGAGAGAGCGCTCGGCCCAGTCTTATTACCAGGGTTGGAAGAGGCTCTATCAGCTCTCGAACCTTCGACAGAAGATAAGCCGCCATCCCTCCTATTAACGCCCCCGCCACTATATCCGATGGATAGAACACCCCCGCATACACTCTGGATATGGAGAATATGGAGGCAATGGCAATCAGAGCCCATCCGAACCTCCTGTTGACCATCCAGACCGCTATTGCAACACCAAAGGCTATAGCAGCAGGATTTGCGGGAAAGGAAGAGTCGGTGGGCCTGTAAAACAGCAGCGAAACCTCGTACTGGGTAAATGGTCTAGGCCTGAAGTAAATATGATTAATGACAAACACCGACAGGTTAGAGATGCCAATGGCGCTCATGCCGACAAAGACGGCCCTTTGATACCGCTCCCTTGTCTCAGGGTTCCTGCCCGCAAACCACAAGCCAAGCAACGCCATAGATAACGCCACGGGAACCAGGTAATCGCTGACCACCACGTCCACTATGTTATCAAGAACAGGGAGGGTCCCTACCCAACCGTTGAGCCAAAGTAATATAGTCGCATCTATTGACGCCATCTCTTCCACCAATAGCTGATACTTCTGGTCAGGGCAACAACGTAGTTGCTTTCCTTAAGCGCCTCCAAGCCCCTCAGTTGAATGACATGGTCGATACCGCCCCTCATCCCTGCGTTAAGAAGGGAAGAAACCAATAAGGTCACCACTATGGCCGCGAAAGAGCCAATAGCGAAGAACTTGGTCTGGACATTGCCGTCAAGGCCACCGTAAACGTCGTTAATGTTCCTTGGCTCTGATACAAAGAACCAGACAATGGCGGCCAGAATGATCGACACGCCGGCTAAACGAGAGACATTCGGGTTGTAAAAGAGTAGAAGCCCCCTCAAACGCCCTAGAGAGGCGGCTATTTGGATAGCCCCCACCCCAAATAAGAAGACGAAAATCAGATAGTCTCTGGCAAACTCTGACAAAGTCGAGTCAAACCTTCGGAACCTATATGGTGTTCCTCTCCACACCAGTTTCAAGGCTAGGTGTGGACCTATGTACGCTCAGAAAATGAGATATACCTACCAATACTGGCAGCGCCAGTGAATAACCTATGTGAGAAGCAGGCGCCCCCGTTAACCAAGAGACCAGGGCCATCGGCCCAAATACAAATGCAAAGTACACAGACGTATTCTTCGACAGATACAGGAAGATCAAGGCTGTGATAGCCATCGGGATGGCAGGTATAGGGAGCAACACTAGGAGAACGCCTAGGGCCGTAGCTGCGCCTCTCCCTCCCCTGAAATGGAGAAAAACCGGCCAGTTATGTCCAGCCACCGCTATTAGACCGGCCAGTAGAACAGCAGTTTCAGAGCCGGTAATCCAGCGGGCAAGGAGCACCACAAACGCTCCCTTGCCTATGTCGATAAATCCCACCAGAAGGCCCGTCTTGACGCCCAACTCCCGAAAGGCGTTGGCCGTCCCTGGATTGCCATCCCCCAGAGTGCGAACGTCAATCCCTCTAGCAAACCGACCTGCCAAATAGGCCGATGGAAAGGATCCTACTGCATAGCACAGCACTAATAGAGCAAACCAACTCATAATTAACCTCTATTTTTGTGCGGTCACCAGACTGGGAGAAGCAGCCACACACCAGTGGGCATATTTGGGGTTCTTACCTCCAATGACATCTGTGTAAAGCTCCAATAGCTGCTGAGCCACTGGACCGACGCCACCCTCGCCGATAGGCCTGTTGTCTATATGACCGACAGGTATCAAGTGAGCCGCCGTTCCTGCAAGAAACACCTCATCTGCTAAATATAGCTCACTGCGTCTGATAGTCCGCTCCTCGACCTCTAGGCCAAGCTCCTGAGTCGCCAGATGGGCTATCGTATCCCTAGTTATCCCCAAAAGAATGTTGTCCCATGCAGGGGGTGTTACAAGCCTCCCCTGGACGACCATGAACAGGTTCTCCCCAGTGCCCTCCGACACGTTACCATCATGGTTCAGCATAATAGCCTCGTCAAAGCCTGCCATTACAGCCTCGGTCTTGGCCAAGATGCTGTTTACGTAGAGGCCGCTTATCTTCACCCTGGGAGGGATCATGGTGTCCTCCATCCTCCTCCAAGATGAGGTGCAACAGCGGGCCGCTCCCTGCAAATCCAGATACGCACCAAAGGGGGTCATCATCAGCGCAAAGTCGCTCTCCAATTCGTGAAGCTTAAGGTTCGCCACCATTTGAGCGCTCTTGAAAGCCAGAGGCCGAATGTACAGGTCTTGCTGATATCCGCACTCCTCCACCAGACCCACAGTTATGCGGCAAAGATCGTCTGCGCTATGAGGTATGTCTATTTTCAGGATACGACACCCTTGGAGAAATCGTTCGTAATGCTCCCTGGGGCGAAAGATGAAGAGCTTGGACTGTTCTTCATTCCAGTTGCCCCGTATACCTTCGAAGATAGCGGTGCCATAATGCAAGGCATGGGTCATAACCCCAACCTTGGCATCTTCCAGTGGAACCACCTTCCCGCCAAAGAAGGCAAGATCTTTTGGCATCTCTGCCTCACTTTCTCTATAAAAAGTGAGGCCATTATAATCCAACCTACCTTGCAAAGACAATAGCTTTGGTTGACATAAACCCAGAGCAGTCCTATAGTTGTGTCACCTTTTGGAGGCATCCTACTTCATGAGGGTCATGTCCCAAATCTTCCTGTTAATAGCCTTGATCGCTGCCTTGTCTGGAGGCGCTGCTTTTCTTGTAAACCGTTCCTCTGGCCCATCCATGGAAATCATCCTCCCCAGTCCCACTCCATTTCCTCAGTTGCAAGTGTACGTGAGCGGCGCCGTCAGGAATCCTGGAGTCTATACCCTTCAAGAGGGCGACTGAGTAGCCCAAGCTATAGAGGCCGCAGGTGGCCCTTCCGACAACGCCGACCTTGATCAGGTCAACCTTGCCCTCAAAATCCACGACGAAGACCAGTGGCACATCCCCAGAAAAGGCGAATCTCTCACCCCTATACAAAAGGGATCGGGTAGCAACGAGATCGATATCAATACTGCGACTGTGGAGCAGCTAGACACCCTGCCCAAGATAGGGCCCTCCCTGGCTCAGGCCATTGTGACCTTCCGTGAGACCAACGGTCCCTACCTCAGCGTCGAAGACCTCCTCAACGTCTCTGGCATCGGTCCTAGCACTCTGGATGCTATCCGAGACCTAGTGACAGCCGACTAGGCATCGACGATGACCCTGCTACTTATATCTGTGGCCTGGATTTTTGGAATCTTTTGGGGAGCTAACTTCGACCTGCCATCGCCCGCCGTGGGACTGTTCCTTCTAGCTGCCCTTCTATCCATCATCCTGCTCAGAACCATAGGGCGTCCTCTTCTGCCCGCCCTTATGTTAATTGTTTTGTTGATAGGGGCTGTGCGAGCTGATGGGCTGCTCGATGCTGCTTCCAATTCACCACTGCTAACCTATCATAGCCAGGGACAGGTCAAAGTTCGTGGGATAGTCTCCTCAGACCCTCAACCCGCTGGCTCCGCTACACGCCTTCGCTTGACCGTAACCGCCGTGACGTCAGGTGGCGACACAGAGGAAGTACGGGGAGACGTGCTGGTGACGCTCCGCGAGTCCTCAGAGCTTGCCCGACAGCGCGAGAAACCATTCTTCCGATATGGTGACCTTCTGCTTCTCGAAGGGAAGCTGGAGGCCCCTCCTTCCTTTGAGGACTTCGACTACGCCGCCTATCTGGCTAGGCAGGGCGTCTCCACCGTCATGGCCTTTCCGCAGGCAACCCTGCTCGACGAGGGTCAAGGACAACTTTTCTATCAATGGCTATCCTCACTCAGACGACGTTTTTCGGATACCCTGAGCAAGAGCGTGCCAGAGCCTCAAGCATCCGTATCCCAGGCCCTATTGCTGGGCCTTCGCAGGAACCTCCCGCCAGACCTGGTGGACGAGTTCAATGCCACTGGCACATCACACCTGCTGGCGATATCCGGGCTTCATGTCGCAATTCTCCTCGGAATTGCCCTGGTCATTGGTGAGGCCCTTCTTGGCAGGCGACACAGGCTCTACCTGCTGCTGCCCTTTCTGATGGTGTGGCTTTACGCCCTGATCAGCGGTATGTCTCCCTCGGTAACCCGAGCCGCCATCATAGCCAGCGTCTATCTGTCTGGGCGATATCTAGGGCGACCAGGCAGCATTCTACCCGCACTGGGGATCACCGCCGCCATAATGGTAGGCCTGGATCCCAACATCCTGTGGAGCGTCTCCTTCCAACTTAGCTTCACCGCCGTGGCGGGCATAGCGCTCCTTGGCCAGCCAATAAGAGAGTGGCTCAGGGGAGCGATAAACAGATTTGTAACGGAAGGACGGTTACAGCAAGGTCTCTCCGTGACCTCGGACCTAATCTCGATATCGCTGGCCGCCACAGTGGCTACCTATCCTCTGATCGCCTTCTACTTTCATCGCGTATCCCTGGTTGGAATCCCAGCCACTTTGGCTACACTCCCAGCCCTCCCTGCCATCTTGGTTTCGGGGGCATTGACATCCCTGTCTGGAGCGATCAGCCCTCTGTTGGCACAACCCCTAGGGTGGATAACGTGGGCCTTTGGCTCATACCTGACGGGCGTCGTCCGCCTCTTCTCCGAGGTTCCCACCGCCTCCATCGAAATAGGTAGGGTAGCCCCACTCCTAGTGTGGGCCTATTACGGTGTACTCCTCGCTCTAGTGTTGGGAATCCATCGCCGAGGTGCAACCTGGTTCAAGCTGACGAACCTTCCAAAAATGAGGCATCGGCTGCCTGGGCCTGGACGAAATATGCCCTGGCTCTTGCTGGCGCCGCTCCTGGCTGCGGCAGTCTTGATATGGATCGCAGCCTTTTCCGCACCAAACGACAAGCTGAAGGTCGTATTCCTGGATGTGGGACAGGGCGACAGTATCTTTATATCGGCTCCTGGCGGACAGCAGATTCTGATCGATGGCGGCCCTGATCCTATGGGTGCCGTCAGAGCGCTGGGAGAGAGAATGCCCTTCTGGGACAGGAGCCTCGACCTGGTGGTGCTCACCCACCCCCACGAAGACCACGTAAACGGCCTGCTGGAGGTACTCCGACGGTACAAAGTGGATCGAGTTCTGGAGCGCCACGTAGAGTATGACTCTCCAGCTTACGCCGCCTGGCAACGTCTTATCGCGCAGGAGGGCGCTTCCATTGTCCAGGCGCAGCAAGGACAGATAGTAGCCTTGAAAGGTGGCGTAACGATAGAGGTGCTGTGGCCTCAAGAGCGCCTCTTGAAAAGCACCGACTCAGATGCGAATAATAGCTCCGTCGTGCTACGACTCACCTACGGAGACATCAGCTTTCTGCTTACTGGGGACATCCATGAACGGGCCGAGAGGTTGATCCGATCCAGCGGCCAAAACCTGGACAGCACCGTCCTCAAGGTAGCTCACCAGGGCAGCAAGACATCATCATCGTCTGAATTCTTAGAGGCAGTTGAGCCCGTTGCAGCCGTCATACTGGTGGGTGAGGACAACCGATTCGGCCACCCTCACAAAGAGGCTGTCGATATCCTTCTTAGATATGTTTCAGAAGACCTGCTCCTCATCACCAGAGACGCCGGCGATATCCAGTTTACCACCAATGGCACTAGGCTATATGCACATATTGAAAAATGATTTTTAGGAAATCATTGCAAAATACTTGACAATATATCCTTTCAATTGCATCATATACGTGACATCTCAAAATAAGGGATACAGAAGAATGAATTCCAACCAGAAAGGCAAACTAGAACGATATTTTAAAAACTCAAGAAGATTCTTATGGAGACTCGGGCGTGGAAACCAAAAAAAGACCTATGGATGGCTTTGGGGAAAGGGGGTTGAGTTTGAAAACGGACCGTATGCCCATGTGACTGGTCAACTCTTGAACAAGTACGGTATTGAATCTCTTATAGACACCTTGATAGCTCCGAGAGTGAAGGAACTTTTCACACCAAGTGCGTTAGATTTCCTCAGAAGTTGCTGGTACACCGGCATGGTTCCCGATCCATCATTTATGTCCACTTACAACATAAGTGACCCGTCCCCTTTTCTGGATGTCAATTATCAGTACAAGTTCGTTGAGGGATGGGGAGAGTTTGCTGGAATCTGGTTCGAAGAAATTGAGCCCGCACTAAGCGAAGCCAAAACCTAATAATACTTTCATTGATGTTTATCTGGAGGCACCGTGACAAAACTAGATAGTCCTTTCAAAGAAGTTCCTTGTCCAATTTGTGAAATATCAATAGACCTGAATCTGAAAGAGAATGGCGTTATAAAACATCTGGAAATAGAACACCCTGATGCGCCGCTATTAAATATCGCACGTTCAATTACTGCCTCGTTAAGGTTAAGCGAACCAAGCAACATTGAAGAAGTCCCTTTGGAAGAGCTAAGGCTATATATACAGAATCTACTGCTACACAAGAATAATAAAGGTTGTCAGCGCCGGCATCGTCCTTAGGTTCTATACTTAAGCGTTAAGTTGGCAGTGTCCTGACTTCAAAGGAGAATCAGTGCTGCAAGCACAACTAACGAAGCGGAAAATATTCCAGCAGTTCTTGCAATGGGTTGCGAAATATGAAAGGCATCACCCCAATTGGCAGGAGAGTACTAGTCAGACGTATATCAGAGATGCTAGACGGATACTTTTTACAAACGACTGTCTACCTGGCGGTGGACACCCTACAGTATGGAACTACATCGTGGAGGTAACTCCAGCAGTAGAAAGGCAATTTGGAGCTTCTATACGCAGTCGCTTCAGAGTCAAGAAAACAGATTGTAAAGAGCAAACTCCCTCCAATTAGAATACCACCTTGAAACTACTAGTACGCTTCAACTTTATTACGCCACTACAACGCTCTAAATCCATCCAGTTCGCCACCGACGGCGCCAGGCTCTGGCTAACAACCGATAGATAGAAACTACCCTCCCAAAGCAGAGGCAGCGCCCTTTAACATGGCTTTACTACAGCTTGGATAGCGCATACAATCCAGTAGATTTGCTAAGTCGATCCTCCTTGAATTGCCGTTGTTTAGAGATTGGTATGTAGTATGCGGAAGATAGTTACTGGAGCCAGGCCCAAAAAGAAGATATTTTATGGCTGGTGGATAGTCCTGGCGGCGACCGTCAGCGGATTCTACAGCGTTGGAGTCTTTTCTCACGGCTTTAGTGCCTTCTTCAATCCCATAGTTAAGGAGTTCGGTTGGAGCCGAGCCCTTACATCGGTGGCCTTTTCCATTCAGAGGACTGAGACAGGAGCGGCAGCGCCCCTGGTAGGTCTGTTGATAGACAAGTTTGGCCCCCATAAGGTGATGCTGACGGGCGTGCTCATCGCGGGCACTGGGTTCATCCTCCTCAGCCGTATCAACTCATTGTGGACCTTCTATCTTGCCATCTTCGTCGTCGCTGTCGGCATGTCGTTGGGCACGTTCATCGTGGCCTTCGCCACAGTCAGCGTCTGGTTCCAGGACAAAAGAGGACGTGCCCTGGCCATCATGTCGGCGGGATCTGCTGGGCTGGGCGGAACTATAGTACCCGGACTGGTGTGGCTCATCTCCATATACGAGTGGCGAACCGCGTTGGTAGCGGTCGGGATAGGGTTTTGGGTGGTTGGAATACCTACCGCACTCGTCATGCGCTCCCGTCCTGAGGATTATGGGTATCTTCCCGATGGCAGGGAGCCTGATGACAGCACCCAGGAAGCGCTTTCAAGAGGCGACTCAGCACGAGTCACTCCCGAGGCTGAACCATCTGCCCCAAAGAATTCAGCCCTCGATGAGGTTGAATACACAGTGAGACAGGCCCTCCATTCTCTCGCATCTCTCGCACATTTTGGCAATTGGGCATAACTGTAAGCCTTGGATGGATGCTTCTCTCGGCGATTTCGGTCCACCAAATACCTGCGCTCATTAGCTTTGGAACGGGTGAGAATATCGCTGGGCTGGTGGTCATGTTTGTGGCCTTAGTGAGCGTGGTAGGCCGAATTGTAGGCGGTTTCTTGGGTGATTATGTGAACAAACGATATATCTTAGCCGTAAGCTATGGCTTTCAGCTTGTAGGCATTCTCATATTCGCTAACATCACAGCCACCTGGCATCTGATCCTCTACGTTCTATTCTTTGGCCTCGGCTATGGCGGCACTATACCCGTGGCCTTTGCCCTGATGGCAGACTACTTTGGCCGAAAAAGCTTCGGCTCTATCTTGGGCCTCATAGTGACTATGAGTACCGTCTTTGGCGTGGCATCTCCGGTCTTTGCAGGCTGGGTTTTCGACGTAACCAATAGCTACCGCCCCGCCTTTTTGATACTGTCCCTGACTCTGATGGTAAGCATTCCGTTGATTCTCATAACCCGAAGGCCTGCTAAGGCCAGGCAAGGAATAAGCTAACGGCTCTGGTAGCGAAGCAAGAGGACAACAGATTCGGCTACCCTCATCAAGAAGCCGTCGGAACGCCACTCGATATGTGTCGGAAGATTTGCTCCTCATGCCGAGAACCGCATACATACCAAGGATTTAAGACGTATTGACAAGAGAATTGACGGAGGCTAGGCTGTGGACACCGTGTGAGAGTATCCACCTCAGGTACTGTCGACTTGACACGGGAAATGTCCCATAAAAGGAGGCGTTATGCAAGAGGAAGCAGTTAAAGGAGACGTTCTTCAAAGGATTGCGGGGGTCTCGCTCATCGTTGGCGCAATTGTGTTGATAGTTTTTAATGCCTTGTTCCCACGTGTGGGCGACCCTAGTGTAACGCGAGATGTATTGACCAACTACGGCGGAAACGAAACGTTGACGCAAGTCGCTTACCTAGGCATTGCCATTGGAATGTGGCTTCTCCTGGCGGGGCTAGCTGGAGTGTACCGTTCGTTGTCCTTCGGGGTGGCTGCCGCATGGGCACGCGTTAGGTTCTACGGAATCATTGTGGGAACGACGATGTGGACTGTCACATCCGCTATTGGCTTGGCGACAGCCGGGGCTGCTGCTAGCTGGCTAGCAGTTTCAGGGACACTTGGAGAGGCCACGTCGTTTAGCATCGCGGCGACCCTCAACGCGGCAGGTACAGCGTTGTTCACTGTGACCGTCCTCGTGTATTCGACAGCCCTTGCTATTCTAAGCATCGGCATAGGCTTTGGCACCGTGTATCCCAAGTTGCTGGGCTGGGTTAGCATCGTTCTTGGGGTGGTAACAGCCATCATAATTATTCCTCAGGCTTTCACTGGCGTTACCCAGATCTCCCAGATTCTGTTTGCCATATTTGCCGGGCTAACTACTCTGTGGGCACTAGCTTTGGGCCTTTTGATCACCCGCAGGCAGATGAAGTTAATATGATTTTGGCCCGTCGCTTGTTTGATATATCGACCATGAGATTCGATTCACTCCAGGTGAAAATAGGAGTTAAGCCATCTCATCTCGGTCCTGTTTGCTTATGGTGGACATAAATGCCCCACACTTCAGTGTGCGGTGCAAGAACAACCTGAAACGAACAGAATCCTATCGAAACTCGGAGGCGATGACGACGGCTGTCTAGGACGATGGGTAGAGAGAAAGCCTGTTTTCTTCCTTGGTCATGATCTCCAGGAGGGCGGGACGTCCCGAGGCCATCGCCTCTTGTGCGCGATGGATTGCAGGTGTGATCTGCCCTGGGTCCTCAACCCTCTCGCTGTATGCGCCCAACGCCTTGGCCAAGTTAGCATACTCACCGTAAAGTTTCGAGAAACCAAAGCGCTCGAGGGCAACAGGGTAGTTACTCGAATAGCCGCTCATGACGTGGTTGTTGAGGACGATAGTAAGTATGGGAATCCGGAGTCGCACCCCCGTCTCGATGTCCATGCCTGCCATGCCAATAGCGGCGTCGCCCATGATGTTCACAACCAGCTTCTCGGGTGCGCCCAGCTTGGCACCCAGGGAGAGGCCCATCGAAGACCCCAATTGCGTGGAGTTCCCCCAACCCAGATAGCCGCGGGGAGTGACCGCCTCGTAAAAGGGGATGGTCTGGTCCCGCGGGTGGCCGGAGTCGTGCGTCACGATGGTCTGACTGCGGTCTACCGTATGCATCAGGTCCCATATAACCCTGTAGGGATTTATAGGCGCTTCATCCGACTGAAGGAGGGGCATCCACTCCTCCAGCCACTCGTCCTTGACCCTCTTGACATCCGCCGCGACGGCGCTGGTGCCCCTTCGACCTTCCGGACCCGCCTGCTTACGTACCTCCTCGATGAGCTGCCGGAGGACCAGGCGCGCATCCCCGATAATGGCATGGTGCAACTGGTGCTCCTTGTTTAGATCTCGCTCGTCAACGGTGCACTGGACAAGCGTCTTGCCCTGGGGAATGGCGGTAGATGCCAGGTTGGTGGTGAAGCTGCTTCCGATGCCAAAGACCAGGTCTGCCCTGTCCAGGAAGTGACGCACCATCTTGGTCAACGTTTTTCCGCCTGCTCCTAGAGACAGAGGATGATTCTCCGGAAAGGCGCTCTTGCCCAGGTTAGTAGTCATAACAGGCGCTTCCACCAGCTCAGCGAACTCCCGTAGCTCCTCGGACGCCTCGGCCCAAAGGACTCCCTGGCCGGCGAAGATCACAGGGCTTTTGGCGGCCAAAAGGGCTTTGATGGCGGCAGTGACATCGCTAGGGTCGCCTGCGCTCCTGACGGCCTTTACAGGCCTGTAGTCGATATGCTCCCCGTCCAACTCTTCCTGTTCGACGTCTGCGGGCATCTCCAGAAGGACGGGGGCGGGTCTACCAGACTTCAAGAGGGTGTATGCGCGGCGCATCATCTCGGGGATGCGGTTGGCCTGGTTGATCTGCGCTACCCACTTGGTGACGCCCCTATAGTTCTCCACCGCACTGAAGTCAGGGGGCTGGCCGGTTCGAGACCTGGCGGTGCCGCCTGCCAGCACCAGGAGAGGCACCGAGTCGGCATACGCAAAGGCGATCCCCCCGAAGGCGTTCTCAACACCAGGGCCGCCCTGAATCGCAAGGACTCCCGGGCGACGGCCATTGGTCACTCTGGCATAGCCATCAGCCATGTTCACCGTTGTCCGCTCGGTCCTGGACATGATTGGCTTGATTCCGGCGATAGCGGCGGCCTCGATCAGCGCATTACCCGGATAGCAGAACAGGAACTCTGTGCCTTCTATTCGCATGATATTGGCTATGGCTGTGATGCCGCGCATACTGGAGTCCTCCTATCTTTACCTAACCTAGCCGGTGGGTGTCGCAGGTCGAGTGCCGCCCATGAGAATACAGACTGAGCAGCTCATCGGTACGTTAGCAAGGATAAAGAGATAGCAAGCCAATAGCAAGGCCAGGCCAACTCCAGTTCACCACAGACGGGAGCAGGCTGTGGCTAGCCACAAGTAAATAAGCCCAGGCATCTATTTTAGCTTATGTTATAATTCGCCATGCCCCCTAGTGATGTCTTCAGATAATGAGAGGTAGCCATGCCGAAAACTGCTGCCAGGCTGTTGATTGTCGCCGTTCTTGTGGCGCTGGGCATTGCTGCATGCGACCAAACCTCAACCCCCTCAGTCGACCTAACCGCGACGCCTTATCCGACTTTACACCCCTTCCAACGTATACGCCTCTACCTACATATACGCCTGTCCCAACGTCGACCCATACTCCAACAGCCACTCCAAATATTGACGCTACAATAGCTGCAGGCCTCCAAGCAACTTTGGAAGCAATCCCAACTGCCACCGAGACCCCTATGCCGACCTTCACTCCAACGCCTGAACCAACAGCTACACCCACACCTACTCCAGTGCCTACCCCAACGCCAACCGCAACGCCTACCCTGACCCCTGTTCCAAGTATTGCAAGCACAGTTGCTAAGGTGCGATCAGGAGTAGTAAAAATAATCACCGACCAGGGTAGCGGCTCTGGATTGGTTTTTGAAGTGGAGCCATCCGGCCAATGCGCCTATGTGCTGACGAACTACCATGTGCTCGAAGGGGCATCGCAAATATCAGTTGTCTTCTTTGACTCATTGACAATCACAGGAGATGCTGTCGGAGTAGACACGATCAGAGACCTAGCAGTCATCCGAACTTGTGGGAGCGTCCTGTTTGCTGCCCTTCAGTTTAGGGATGCCCAGTCGGTTAGCCAGGGTGATGAGGTGTTGGTTATGGGCTATCCCCTTGACGTTGATACAGCCGTCGTAACCAAAGGAATAATCTCAGCTTTCTACTACGATTCGGATCAATCTCGCTGGCTAATTCAAACAGACGCTCCCATCAACCCAGGAAACAGCGGAGGACCGCTGCTCACCATTGAAGGAGGAGTCATAGGTGTCAATACGTTCGTGGTCCGTGGAGTTGCGAGTGGAATACCAATCGAAGGTTTCGGATTCGCAGTATCCCAGCGTACCATCGCCGAAGTGCTGCCTGGCCTGAAATCTCAAGGCCTGGTTACTTTGCCTACTGCGACCCCCACAACCCAAACCACGAGTGGATATGGCCCAATCGACGGTGCCATCATCCACAACCCCGACGATGGGTTCATTGACGACTTCGATTTGAGGTCATTCTCCTCAAACGTAATCATTGAAGCAACATTCGAGAATCCCTATTCAGCTTCTGTTGGTAGCTGGGATCACGGATTCATATTCAGGGAACTGAACTCTAATAGCTTCCACGCTGTGATCATTAGAAGTGACGGTAAATTGTATCACGTTATGCGTCTAGGGGAGGTAAGCTCCTCCGAGGTGCTAGATTCCGGAACTTCCGGTGCAATCAATACTAATGCCACTGGCACCAATAAGATTCAGGTCTCGGTGGTAGATAACGAAGCCTGGATGTTCACTAATGGGTCATTTGTGTCCAAACTGGATGTCAGCGGCTTGATAGAATCAGGTAATGTTAGCGTGATAAGCGGTTATTTCAATGGAGATGGCGTTTCAGGAGCAATCACATCTTTCAAAGGGCTAACGGTCAGGCCTCTCATTACACATACAGTTGCTAATGGTGAGCTTGCTCACGACCCTTCAGCCGGAACGATTAAAACTAGACGCATGAGTATAACTTCAGACGATATGATTGTTCAGGCTCGCTTCACCAATCCATATCCAAGCCAAGATGGTCCATGGGATTATGGCTTCTTGTTCAGGCGTTCGTCGTCCAACACATTTCACGCTGTGGGGATTCATAGCGATGGAACTTGGTTTCACCGTGTCCGTCTTGGGAGCGTAGATAGCACCAAGAATTTAGGAGAGGGAGGATCCTCGCAAATCTTACTGGGTAACGGTGAGGCCAACAAACTCAGTATCGTAGCCATTGGAGATGAAGCATGGTTCTTCATCAATGATGTATACATAGCCAAGTTGAATCTTAGCGACCTGCGTCAGGCAGGGGACATTGCCGTGATAACAGGCTACTTTACTGGCGATGAAATCGCTGGGCAGTCTACCAAATATGAAGATGTTATTGTTTGGGAACCAAGTAGTTAAGTCCTATGGCACTGCATTCTAAAAATTTCCTGCCGTCGTTATTACCAACAGCCCTAAGCTCCCGCTAGCCACAAGCATGTAAGCCACTACCGTCTATGCTATACTCTTGCCGCTACCATATTTGAATATAGTTGCTATCGACCACCTATCAACAACTTGGGGGGAATGCCTTTGAGTAGAGTAGACGGCAGAGCGCCGGATGAGCCACGAAAGGTCAAGATAACGCCAGGATACCAGGCCTATGCCGAGGGCTCAGTCCTCATAGACGTGGGGCAGACTCGGGTGCTGTGTGCCGTCTCGGTAGAAGACAGGGTGCCGCCTTTCTTGAGGGGCGGGGGCAGCGGCTGGATAACCGCGGAGTACAATATGTTGCCCCGGTCTACCTTGACCCGCACTCCCAGAGAGTCCTCCACCAGAACACCCAGGGGGCGCACTCAGGAGATACAGCGTCTCATAGGCAGGTCTTTACGGGCCGCTACAGACCTGGAGGCATTGGGAGAAAAGACCCTTACGGTGGACTGCGACGTCATCCAGGCCGACGGAGGCACCAGGACGGCGGCCATCACTGGAAGCTACGTGGCACTATATCAGGCCTTCTTGGCTATGCTGAGGAACGGCCAGCTATCCTCCATTCCTCTAAGGAGTGCCGTCTCCGCTATCAGCGTCGGCATAGTGGAAGGCGGGTTGCTTCTAGACCTCTGCTACGAGGAGGACTTCCGCGCTGAGGCAGACTTTAATATCGTGAAGACGGATGCCGACGAATTCGTGGAAGTGCAGGGAGCCGCCGAGAAACACCCCTTCTCCAAAGCCATGATGGATGGCGTGTTGGAGATGGCCCACAAGGGCACTCAGTACCTCTTTGAAGTGCAGCAGAACGTGGTGGATAGTCTTTAAGCACTGGAGCCGTTAATGCAAAGGCTCTATGCACTATCGTTTGGGTCATTGAGAAAATAAATCGACATCTGTTGTTCATGGTTCGACAAGCTCACCACGAACGGAGAATATATGCCGCTCACCCTGAGCCAGTCGAAGGGTAAGGCACTAGCTAATGTCGCACTATTTAGTTGAAGACCATCGGCATGGGGTCGAAGAAGCGCAAGGAAAAATTCTGTAGTCATATTGTCATATTAAATACGCAAAGACCTTCAGGGTGAGGTGTCACTAAACGCCCTCGCATGGTGCGCTTTCACCTATCCATGTGGAATGCTATAATAGTGCCTCTACATCGAATAGCGAGGTATGGACGCGACCTTGATAATATCCGTTATAGGCGCAAGCAAACCAAACTCTGAGATACTAGCCCTAGCAGAATGGGTAGGTAGAGAGCTTGGCAAGCGAGGTGTGCCTATCGTGTGTGGAGGACTGGGGGGTGTGATGGAGGCCGCTTGCCGTGGCGCTAAGTCGGCTGGAGGAACCACCATAGGCATCCTCCCCGGCGACGACCCCAATAAGGCCAACCAATGGGTGGATATCCCCATCTGCACCGGCATGGGCTACGCTCGCAACGCCATTGTCGTCAAATCGGGGAGGGCCGCAATAGCTATCGGAGGAGCCTATGGCACCCTGTCAGAGATCGGCCACGCCCTCGGCGATGGGATACCGGTCATAGGACTCAAGACGTGGGAACTATCCCAAGACGGCCAGGACGACCATTCGATTATCACGGCCAGTGATCCTGCAGACGCGGTGGAAAAGGCCATTTCCGCCGCTCGCTCAAGATCCAAAACCGCTTCGACCCAGCCTTAAGGTCAGTCTTATACAAAAATCTGTATTTCTTAAGGAGGGTGCAGGGAACCTTGGTTCCAGCCGGGGGTCTGGGGGTGTCCACCAGGTACGACCCAAGGGTGGAGAGGGTGGGATAATAGAGGTTTGTAATCCTGGCATTGGCGAAAAGAGGATTTATGTGCAAAGCTCTTGAGGTCTAAAAATGAGCACCATCGCTAAGGTAAAAGCCAGAGAGATCCTCGACTCTCGAGGAACCCCTACAGTAGAGGTGGACGTCGTTCTATCCGACGGCGCTTGGGGCAGAGCGGCAGTCCCATCGGGAGCCAGCACCGGAAGCCACGAGGCCATCGAGCTTCGGGACGGCGACAAGAGTCGCTTTCAGGGTAAGGGTGTTCTCAGGACAGTCGCCAACGTCAACGACAAAATAGCCCCGGCCATCGTCGGAATATCCCCCTTCGAGCAAGAGGCTCTAGACCGTCGTCTCATCGACCTCGACGGCACACAGGACAAGTCGAAACTGGGCGCTAACGCCATCCTCGGCGTATCCCTGGCCGTGGCCCACGCCGCCGCCAGGAGCAAGCACACCTCTCTATTTCGATACCTGGGCGCCGACTTTCCCAATCTGCTGCCTACCCCCATGTTCAACATTCTCAACGGAGGCAAGCACGCCCAGAACTCCACCGACTTCCAGGAGTTTATGGTAGCGCCCACCGGCATGCCCAGCTTCCGTAGGGCTGTTCAAGCCGGAGCGGAGATATATCAGTCCCTCAAGAACGTGTTGAAAGACAGGGGACTTAACACAAACGTGGGCGACGAAGGTGGATTCGCCCCTTCATTGCCATCCAATAAGGACGCCATCGAGGCAATCCTTGACGCCACTGAAAAGGCGGGATACAGGCCAGGCAGGGACTGCTACATCGCCCTGGATCCCGCAGCCTCGGAGATTTACAAAAATGGCCAGTACATCCTCGAAAGAGAGGGAGCTACCCTGAGTTCAAATGAGATGGCGCAATACTACGCCCGCTGGGTCGCGGACTACCCCATAATCAGCATCGAGGACGGCATGTCCGAGGACGACTGGGATGGCTGGAAGATACTGATGGACAAGATCGGAGCCAAGGTCCAGATAGTTGGCGATGACCTCTACACCACCAACACCCGACTCATCGAGAAGGGAATTGAACAGAAGACATCCAACGCCGTCCTTGTCAAGCTCAACCAGATAGGCACCCTCACCGAGACCCTGGAGGCCGTCCGCATGACGCAAAATGCCGGCTGGGGCGTTATAATAAGTCATCGCTCCGGCGAGACGGAGGACACCACCATAGCAGACCTGGCCGTGGCCACGGGCGCGGGCCAGATAAAGACCGGCGCACCAGCCCGCAGCGAGCGCGTCGCCAAGTACAATCGCCTCCTCCGCATCGAGGAGGAGCTAGGAGAAAACGCCAAATACGCCGGCATCGGAGCCTATGAGCATCTAGTCTACTAATGTCCGTTTCTCGGTGAGGTCTTCGCAGTCAAGGTATCCTCGGTGGAGCTCCGATAGGGGAGAGTCCCCCGACTAGTCGGGGCAGGGGTTTGGGGATGTGCCCCAAAGCATTACGAGGGCGGGCTAGGGTGGAAATAGAGCATCTGTAATTTGTATAATTGACTTACTCCAAAGGAGGAACACCATGACTACTAGAGTAGGAATCAACGGCTTCGGGCGCATCGGACGGCAGGTGCTCAGGGCGTCCATGGAGCGCCATCCAGACAAGCTAGACGTGGTCGCCGTCAACGACCTCACCGACGCCGAGACCAACGCCCACCTCTTCAAATACGACACTAACTACGGCATCTACCCAGGCACAGTCAAGGCCAACGGCAACGCCATAACCATCGACGGAAAGGCCGTCCAGGTGCTAGCGGAGCGAGACCCGGCCAAACTGCCCTGGGAAGAGCTAGGCGTCGATCTAGTCATCGAGTCTACGGGACTCTTTACAGACGCCAAGAAGGCCGCCGCTCACCTAGAAGGCGGGGCCAAGAAGATCATCATATCCGCCCCGGCCAAGGGTGAAGACCTGACCGTCGTGATAGGAGTCAACGACCAGAAGTACGACACCAAGAAGCATAACATCCTATCCAACGCCTCCTGCACCACCAACTGCGTTGCGCCCCTAGTCAAGGTCCTCCACGACAAGTTCGGCATAAAGAACGCCCTCATGTCCACCATCCACTCCTACACCAACGACCAGAAGATACTGGACCAGGTCCACAGTGACCTGCGCCGCGCCAGGGCCGCCGCCATGAACATCATACCCACCTCCACCGGCGCAGCCAGGGCCGTCGGCGTCGTCATGCCAGAGCTTCAGGGCAAGATCGATGGCGTGGCGTTCCGAGTGCCCACATCCACCGGCTCCGCTACCGACCTGGTGGCTAACCTGGAGCGAGACGTGACTGTGGAGGAGGTAAACGCAGCCTACAAAGAGGCTGCAGAAGGCCCTCTCAAGGGCATCTTGGAGTATACCGAAGACCCCATCGTCAGCTCGGACGTCAAGTTCAACCCCCACAGCTGCATCTTCGATTCCTTGTTCACCATCGTCCTGGCAGGAAACATGGTGAAGGTCTTGGGCTGGTACGACAACGAGTGGGGCTACTCCTGTCGCACCGCCGACCTGGCCGCCATCGTCGCAGCCAAGGGCTTCTAGGCCAACCCCCGCTCACGCTGAGCCTGTCGAAGGGTCGTGTTGAGCCCGTCACCCTTTTATGTCATTCTGATCCCGACCTGTCTGGATCAGAATCCTTGGTAAGCCTGCTTATTTTCCGCTCATGGTGAGCCGGTCAAAGCACAGCGGGAGAGTGGGTAAATCCTATGTTATACGTTTGCCTTCTGATGCCTCAGCCTTTATAGTCATCACCAGACAAAAGGCGGAGCCTCATCATGAAAATGCGTTTCAGCGTCGGCCTGGGACAGGGAACGAACATCCACCAGGTAGCCCAGCTTGCCCGCACCGCGGAGGAGTGCGGCTACTCCCAGATCAACTTCCCCGACATGCCCGCCTTCAATCGGGACGTCCAGGTCATGATGACCATCGCCGCATTGAACACCCATCGCATCCGCATAGGCCAGGGCGTCACCGACCCCTTTACCTTTCATCCCTCCGTCATCGCCAACGCCACGGCCACCGTAGACGAGCTTTCCGGAGGTCGCGCCTACGTCGGCCTGGGAGCCGGAGGACGCTGGGGCAAGGCCATGCAGCCAGTCAGCCTCCAGACTCTCAGGGAAGCGGTGCGGTTCATCAAAAGGTACACCTCTGGCGAAGAAGCAGAGTGGAAAGGCGCTCGTATGCACTCCGAGTGGGTCAGAAGGCCACTGCCCGTTTACCTGGCGGTGGAGGGCCCCAGGGCCTGCGAAATGGCTGGGGAGGTTGCCGACGGCATCCTTTTCCTCGGCATTCATCCAGAGCACGTCAAGTGGAGGCTGGAGCTAATCGAAAAGGGCGCTCAAAAGGCCGGTCGTCGCCTATCTGACATCGACATCTGTGCTCGAGCGGTGGTCTATCCAGCCAAATCTAAAGGAGAGGCCATGAAGGAGATCCGCCCCTTCCTGGCTGGCTTCGAATACATCTACCACGCCCTGCAACATCCAACGCCCGCCACAGCCGAGCTTCGCCAGCGCCTGGATAAAGCGGACCCCGGCGTCACCGAGACCCTCATAAGGGACTACGAGCTTTACGCCTCCAGGCAGAAGCAGGGCGACCGCACCCCGTGGGCCGAGGTGGTCAACCAGAGGACTGTCGACTTCTTCAACCTGACCGGCGCCCCCAGCGATATCTGCGAACGCATGGAGGAGTTGGGCAGGTTGGGCGTCTCCAACATCTCCACCATGCTCTATACCCTGATGGACAAGAACCAGCTCATGAGGCTGATATCGGACACCATCATGCCCAATTTCCGCAACTAGCCTGATTGACAAGTCGCGAAATGAATCAGCCTGACTACACAACTCCTCGCCACCCGGCTGTCATTCTTGAGCGAAGCGAAGAATCCTCGGTACGCCTACCCCAACCCTGCTCATGGTGAGCATGTGAAATCACATAGGAGATGAGACTGACCATACTCTCATTAGCTAGCTCAGTGGCGCAACGGCTTCCGTCATCTATGGGAGCCTGTTGAACCATAGCAACGAAAGTGTGCCAGCCACGAGCAAGAAAACAGCGGCTAGGCCAGTAACTCCAGCCGTGAGTTCAGTCTCCTTCGCTTCAGCGACTAGGCGTGTGCTCAAGTCTTGATAGATGTTGCGCAAGTCGGTTTCGCTGTCTGCTTTGAAATAGCTGGCATCTGTACGCTCAGCGATACGCCTGAGAGTACCCTCGTCCAGTCGCACACGAACCGACCGTCCCCGAATCCTCAGAACCGTTCCTTCAGGACTGCCCACGCCAACGGTATAGATGCGCACACCGCGAATCGATGCCTCTTCAACTACTTCCAGCGGATTGGGTCCGACGTTACTCTCGCCGTCACTCAGCAAAACTACAGACGTAGAAAGATAGGTCCCTGCTGGCACCGGCGTTGATTCGGGTGTCGGCTCCAGGGGTGCGAATCGACTAAATGGGGAGCGTACTGTGACTGCTCCAGCTCCTCCAGATGCCGCGTTCAGAGAGGTGATGATACCAGATCCAATTGCGGTTCCGCGCTGAGGCGTGAGCAGGCTTATGGACGTAAGAACTGCCTCGCGATCTGTGGTCGGCGCCTGGACAACCACAGCGAAGTTGCTGAAGGCCACGACGCCGATCTTAACATTCTTCGGTTGTTGCTCTACAAACACTCGCGCTGCGGATTTCGCAGCTTCCATCCGACTTGGGTCAAGGTCATCTGCCTGCATACTCCCTGAGACATCCATTGCAAGGATTACCGTGCCTCGCTGCGACGGCAACGTAATTGTTGCCACTGGTCGCGCAAGAGCGAAGAGCATGGCAGTAATACCGATCAAAAACAGCACAGGCGGAATGTGACGACGAATGCCAGGACCACGGCCCAGGGCTTCCTTAACAAGTGAAAGGCTAGCATATCTCAGCGCATATTTCTGTCTGCGCCTCTGCAACAGGACATAGACAATAACAAGCACAGGAACCAGGAGCAGCAGCCAGAGCATTTCAATCCAAAGGAATGACATCCATCCTCCTATTGCACATATTAGCCACCTGTTTTGTTCACCTGTAACGACAAAACATGAGCACCGGGTTTGGCAAAACCTGCAGGCGTCCTCTTTCTCTGCTTGCGTAGCATGGCAAATCGTATGATCTCTTCCGCCAGGTCACCTTCCGTAGAAAGTGTTAGCAGGTCAACCCCCAAGCGACCAAAGACGGCGTTCAACTCGTGCTCACGTCGCAGGGCGGCCTCGACAAATCGCCTTCTGAAGTGCTTGTCGTGGGTGTCAACGTAAAGCTGCTCACCCGTTTCGGAGTCCTCCATGATTAGGGGGCCGACATCCGGCAAGTCTATCTCACGCGGATCGACTAGCCGAACGGCCAGAACCTCATGCCTCTCGGCCAGCATACCAAGAGGCCTATCCCAGCCAGGAGCACTGATGAAATCGGAGATCATGAAAAGTAGCGACCGTCGCCTAATTGTTCGCACTGCAACTTCAAAGAGCTCCTCCAGATCTGTGGGCGGTGCCCTTCTAAGTTGAGGTTGATTCAACAGATCGTTTATGAGGCGCAGGACTTGGGCTATGCCGCCCCGCGCCGGAATTATCCTCTCGATCTTGCCACTGTACAGAATCGCACCCACCCGATTGCCGTGCCGCGTAAGCAAGCGTGCCAACATGGTGACAAAATCGATTAGTAAGTTGCGCTTGAGTGTTTGCACAGTACCAAAATCTACTGACGGACTTATGTCCAGTAAGAACCACGCGGTGACCTCACGGTCTTCCATATACTGGCGGACGTATGGCGTCTGCATACGGGCGGTGACATTCCAATCAATGTAACGGATATCATCATTGTATTGATACTCTCGTAGGTCCGCCAGATCGATACCGAAGCCTCGAAACAGGGTTCGGTAATCGCCCTGCAGAAGACCATCGAGGCGCCGGATTACCGTCCAGTCGATGCGCTGCAAGATGCTCTCAGGATTCTGTACTGGCATTGGCATAAGCCTGAAGAGACTCCGCTGGAGCTGGAACGTGCTCCAAAACTCGCTGCAAAATTATATCGCTCGTAACGCCCTCGGAAAGCGCATTATAGGAAAGAACAACTCGATGCCTCATCACGTCTAGGGCCAAATCTTCAACATCTTGTGGCACCACATAGGCGCGTCCACGCATGAAAGCAAGAGAGCGCGCTGTCACAATAAGGTTAATAGATGCACGCGGGCTGGCGCCATACATGACATACCTCTCAACGTCAGGGATTCCGAATTTCTCAGGATACCGTGTTGCTGTAGACAGGCGCACAGCATACTGGATCAGCGAGGGATCAACATATACCTTTTCTGCTTCTCGTTGGAGGTCTATCAGTTGCTCTGTGGTTACTACCGCTTTCACCGCCGCCAACGTGCCCGTCATTCGCTCCACTATAACGAACTCATCGCTCTCGGTCGGATAGTCTACAGCCACTTTCATCATGAAGCGGTCCACCAGCGCCTCGGGCAGAGGGTACGTGCCTTCCGTCTCGATGGGGTTTTGTGTTGCCATAACAAGAAATGGTCTGTGGGCGTCGTACTTTTGGCCTGCGATAGTAACCTGTCGCTCCTGCATTATTTCCAGAAGCGCGCTTTGTACTTTGGCCGGTGCGCGGTTAATTTCATCGGCGAGAAGGAGATTGGTAAAGACGGGGCCCAGGGACGTACTGAATTCGCCAGTCTTTTGGTTGTATATGCGTGTACCAACCAGGTCTGCGGGTACGAGGTCTGGGGTGAACTGGATGCGCTTAAAAGTGCCGTGAATTGTCTCCGCTAGGGTTTTGATCGTCAATGTTTTCGCCAGGCCTGGCACACCTTCGACCAGCAAATGGCCTTGCGAGAGGATAGCAACAAGCACCCGCTCTAGTAAGTGGTCCTGCCCTACTATTATCTTCTTGATTTCGTATAGGATTTGCTCCATCAATGGGGCATCTTCAGGGTTTTTTAGAATCTCCTCGGTCAATTGTCCTCCCTAATCATTCGATTTCAGACTTTTCAGCTTACATCTCTATGTGTCTATGTGAATCTTGAAATCAATACGGCGGCGGCCCCGCTGCAGCGGCCGCGGTTTCAATCGGTACTGCAAAACCAATGCCGATAAAAACATCCTGGTCGGCTGGGTTCACTAGCGCTGTGACAATGCCGACCACTTCCCCATAACGATTAAGGAGCGGCCCTCCCGAATTCCCCGGGTTAACCGCCGCGTCGAATTGAATCAGGTTTGTTAACGTCTGACCAGTCTTGGACGACTCGTAGCTCCGCCCCAGGCCAGAGACAACTCCAGCCGATAGTGAGTTGCTGATTCCAAATGGGTTTCCTACTGTGACGATTTCATCGCCAACACGCAGTGCGCCGGAGCCTGACAGCGTTGCTGGCACAAGGTCATCGGGGATTTCACGCACACGAAGTACAGCAATATCGTTTTCCGGCTGCCTCACAAGAATCCACGCATCCGACTCGCTTCCGTCCGAGAATACAACTCGCACATCCTGAGCTCCGTTGACAACGTGTAGGCTAGTCAAAATTGCCCCGCTGTCGTCAATAATGACGCCCGTACCTAGTCCTCCATCGGCCTTACCCTCCAGCGTCAAAATGCGTGTTTGAACTCGCACCAGAGATGGACGGATGACTTCAAACGCCTGTGATGCATAGGACGGTTGAGGAGTGGCGGATGCGAGAATTCGCTCGACGGCAGCGTTGACGTCCTCCTGCGTCAATCGCTGAGGCGTCGGTTTGGTCTTGTCGTACACCAGAAACGACCCAAGCCCGATGAGAACGCCCAAGCCGACAAGCAAGAGGTAGCGGGTGGAAATGAAAAGGCGACCCAAGCGCCATCGCAGAAGTTCTCTGCGAGACGGTGGCAAATTGGGTTCCTCGACCTGTTGGGGCAGAGGAACAGCCGAAAAGGATCTATTGTGCCGCATGACTCAACTCTCGATCTTGCAGGTGCTTACAGGGTCTCCCAGAATCGGTGCCTTGGGGAGGTTGTCAATGACTTCGCCTATTAGCACTCTCCTCACTGTACGTACAACTATATAACGTTGTTAATGGCAAAAAGGTTTGCTCAACGGAGAAATTGAGCGCTCTCAGCCTCAGCCCAACCTACATTTTGCTATACCAATTAAGAGTCAATTACAGTGGAATTGTAATTGCTAGTTTTTGCGCCGATCCTCATCCATGTTTGTACAGAGGTATAACCTCTTCGCCCAGGAAGTGCATCTGCTCCTTCAACTGTGGCACTGTGTCGCCGGCATTGTGCTGGGGCACTATATGAGTAATGCCTATCTTACCAAGCTCATGTACCTTCTCGGCCACCTCTTCAGGCGACCCGATTAGGTGGTGCCCTTGAGTCGCCTCGTATCCCGTCGCAAAACGCCATCCCAAAAAGGACGACTTGAATCGTTCCACCGCCCGCTCATGAGTCGAATCGATACACAAAACCGCCGAGATGACCACGTCTATCTCCAACGGATCTCGTCCCGCTTTTTCGGCTGCCTCGCGCAGGCCCTCCACCCTGCTGCGCAAGGTGTCCGGAGAGGCTGCCATGGTCATTAGGCCCAGCCCGTACTTGGCTACTCGGTCAAAGGTAGACGGCACACGCCCTGATATGTAAATAGGAAGCGGATTCTGCAAAGGCCTGGGATTCAGCGCCACCTTGCTGAAGCGATAGTATCGACCCTCAAAACTGACCTGCGACCCGGTTAACAGCAGCGTCACCGCCTCTAGGCCCTCGTCCAGCATTCCGCTGCGATTGGCCCTGGCAAGACGTGGCTGCAGCATCTCGAACTCATCGCGAGAGCCCCCAAGACCCAGGCCAAAGAGGAGGCGGCCACCGCTGAAGACATCCAACGTGGCCACCTGTTTGGCAAGGATCACAGGGTCCCTGAATGGCATCACAATGACGCCTAGGCCCAGCCTGATTCGATTGGTAACGGCGGCGCAGTAGGCCAGACTTATAAGAGCCTCGTACCAATTCAGAGACTGGCCACTGTTCTCGTCTCGCCTGGCCTTCCAGGGAGTGATGTGGTCGTTGTCCCACAGAGAGTCGAATCCCAGCTTCTCAGCTAACCTGGCAATCTCTACCAGGTCCTTTGGCCCAACAGCGCAGGGCTTCATGTACAGCCCCTCAATGGACGTGGGCAGTTGAAAGCCAAACTTCACACTGGCCTCCCCGATGTTCCGCGTATCAATTCTACAAACATACCCCCTCTCGAAACGCAAGTCAACGCAGCAAACCCCACGGTGTAAATGGCGCAATCATACCCAATCCTTCAGGTGTTAAACTAAATAATGTGACATATGTGGTAATGGTTTAGCTACTCATCCTTCGACTGGCTCAGGATGA
This sequence comes from Dehalococcoidia bacterium, assembly GCA_965249025.1. Taxonomy (GTDB): domain Bacteria; phylum Chloroflexota; class Dehalococcoidia; order Lucifugimonadales; family CAYTFF01. Next base: position 2,198,319 of record OZ252215.1, read on the forward strand.
GCGGCCATATTTTCACCGCTCCTGGTGAGCTTGTCGAACCATGAGCAATCAAAATGGTATGCAGTTATATTGTTGATTGCCATAAGCATGGGGTGGAGAAAACGCAAAACTTGACATTCCCGCACCCCAATGCTAGCATCGCCCCGAATCTAGACGAGCTTGTGACGTCGCCTTCGGACTAGGAGAGTCTGGCTCTTTGGATATGCTCAGAATCACCCGTAGTTCACAAGCCTCGTCGCATGCAACCCTATATATATAGGTTTGAGTCAGGTTACACATTAAAGCCACTGGCAGGGAGCGACAGATGATAACTTACAAAGGCAGACAGATCCCGGAGACCCTTGAGGAGATAGTCGACCCCAAGCATACCGCCGTCGTCGTTCATGAGATGCTCAACGACTTCCTAAAACCAGGCGGTATTGGCACTGAGAACACTGGTGGGGTCGTCGACGTCTCGGTCATTATTCCGCCTATAGTCAACCTCATGGACGCCGCGAGGAAGAAAAATGCACGCATCGTCTACGTGCGCTTCACCAAGTACAAGGACTATCGCACCTGGAGCGACCCCATGATCTCGCGGTCCTACAAGAAGATAATGGACCCCAACACCAAGGTATCAACACTAGAAGGCTCCTGGGGACATCAGGTCATCGACGAGATTAAACCTCAAGAAGGCGACATTGTCGTCAACAAGTTCAGGACGGACTCCTTCTTTCAGACGAACTTGGACATGATACTACGATCCAACGGTATCCGTACCTTCATCATGGTGGGCTTTGGCGCGGAGGCCGGGCAAGTGCCGACGGTGACCCACGGTGTCAACATCGGCTACTTTGCCGTTTCTCCGAAGGATTGCATTCATCCCACCGACATCAAGTGGTACGACGAGGCCATCAAAATGCTAAACGACTGGTCCATCATGACCACCTCGTCCGAGATAATCAAAGCCTGGGGTACCTAACCGCTTCTACGTGTCATTCTGAGCGAAGCGAAGAATCCTTGGAAGGTACAGAAAAAGATGCTATGAAGGCTCCCGAACCCGTCGGGACCAGAATGACATGAATAAGAGGACTTTAGCAATATACTTGATCTGGAGAGTTGAATGATTACATATCAAGGCCGACAAATACCTGAGACCCTTGAAGAAATACTGAAGCCATCCCATAGTGCCTTCATAATCCACGAGCTGCTTCACGACTTCGTTTCAGAAGGTGGCGTCTTCGACAAGACGAATATGCGCATTGACATCTCAAAGACCTTGCCGCCTACAGTCAAGCTACTGGACGCCGCCAGGAAGAGCGGCGTGAAGGTCATATACGTCCGGTTCACCACTTTCGCCGACATGAGCAACCTGAACGAGCCAATGTTACTCAAGACCTACCAGCGTAACAGAGGATTCGATAACATTGTTCAGCCCGTAGTAGAGGGCACCTGGGGCTGGCAGAATATTTCTGAAGTCGCTCCTAAAGAGAATGAGGCCATCGTCAAGAAGATGCGCGTCGACTGTTTCTTACAGACCAATCTGGATATGATCCTTCGCTCCAACGGCATCAGGTCCTTCGTTATAATAGGCGTAGGTGCGGAGCGAGGCATCGTACCCACTGTAGCCCACGGCCAGAATCTGGGCTACTTTCCTGTTGTCCCAGAGGACTGCATCAATGCCACCAGCCCAGCCTTCGAGGAGACGGCCAAGAAGTTCATCGGGCGCTACGCTACAATGACCACGTCCGAGGAAATACTGAAGATCTGGGGTGCCTAGTTGTTACTCTTGTGTCATTCTGAGCGCAGCGAAGAATCTGCGTAGCGCCACACCATTGATAGGCATCGAAGATTCTTCGTCGCTGCGCTCCTCAGAATGACATAATAGAAAAGTTGGAGGGCAAGATGATCACGTATAAGGAGCGCCAGATACCGGAGACCTTCGAAGAGATCGTAGACCCTAAACACACGGCCCTTATCGTCCACGAGCTGCTTCACGACTTCGTCTCTGAAGGCGGTGCCTTCGACAAGTTAGGGATACGCGTCGACATCTCCAAAATTCTTCCGCCTATTCTTAAGCTCATCGAAGCGGCTCGCAAAAGAGGCATGAAGATAATCTATATGCGCTACACAAATCATGCCGACTACAGCAACTACAGCGAACCCATGATTCGCAACCGCTACGACAGCATGATGGATCCTAACAAGCCTTTGGCCGTTGTGGAGGGAACCTGGGGCTGGGAGAACATCCCGGAGGTTGCACCCAAAGAGGGCGACATCGTAATGAAGAAGCTGCGAGTCGACTGTTTCCTCCAGACCAACCTAGATATGATCCTTCGTTCCAACTGCATCAAGACCTTCGTTATTGCGGGCATAGGCTCTGAGGTGGGGATAGTGCCAACCGTCGCCCACGGCCAGAACCTGGGTTACTTCGCCGTGGCGCCGGAGGACTGCATTGAGCCTACGAGACCCCCCAAGGCAGACCTGGCCAAGAAGTTCATAAGCCGCTACGCTTTTTTGGACCCGTCATCGGAGATACTGAAGGCTTGGGGAGCATAGACGCCCGCATAGATTGGTTTAAGTATTTAATGAAAGGTACGCCTCACCCCCATCTCAGTCTTCCCCCATCGAGGGAGAAGAGGATTTGCTCTCCCCTTTGATAGGGGAGAGTCAGAGAGGGGATGAAGCCTTACATTTAGTCTTAATTTCCTATGGAATATGTTTTCAAAAGGAGCCCCTAGATTGAAAATTTTCAATAAGAAGCAGATCTTCGAGAGCCTTGAGGAGATAGCCGACCCAAAGCATACGGCCTTGCTGGTCCATGAGACAATGAACGACTTCTGTGCTCCTGGCGGTATCCTGGCAGGAGACAAACGTCCCTGGTTCATGGAATGGAGGAGATGCTGGACAGCCTGGTGAAGCTGGTGAATGGGGCGCGTAAAGCCGGCGTACAGGTAGTGTACGTGCGCTACACCAACGCCCGCGACTACCGAAACGTCACCGAGCCTCAGATAGCCAGGAACTACCAGGGCCTAGTGAACCCCGATAAGCCTCTGCATGTAGTTGAAGGCACCTGGGGCTGGCAGGTAATAGACGAATTAAAACCCCAGGAAGGCGACTGGTTTGTAAACAAGTATCGGATAGACGCCTTCGTAGGGAGCAGTCTGGACGCCATGCTTCGTGTCAACGGGATAAAGACCTTTGCAGTGGCGGGAATCGGCATAGAGGTAGGGATGGTTCCCACAATATCCCATGGGTTCAACCTAGGCTACTATGTAGTAGCGCCTGAAGACTGCATGAAAGCCAGGTCTGGCGAAGAGTGGCGACAGGCTTCTATGAAGTTTATCCAGCGCTGGGCCTGGGTCACCACATCCCAAGAGCTGCTGAAGATGTGGGGTAAATCGTAGAAGAGGCTACTCCATCTCCTCGTGGGACATCAGCCACCCAGCACATTGGCGAGAACTATGATAACCACTATAACCAGTAAAGCAATAAGCACGCTTAGGAATCTAGCTCTAAGGCTTCCCTCATGCCTTCCTCCCATGCCAACCCTATGAATCCTGAGGCATGCAGGACAACTACACCCCGGAGAGTGGTCAAATCTCCTAAACATAGATACCTCCTTTGGTAACATTCAGCTACGGCAATAGGAAGGCCAGGTCTCTCAAGTCTATCAGTTGCCTCGACCACCATGCTGCCCAACGTGAATCCGAAAAGGAGCATTCTACCGTCAATACGGAGTAGCTGGCTCCAGAAGTGTGGCCTGCTGAGAGGGACTCGCAATAGCTCAGAGGTTCCACGAACCCATCTCTTTACGTCCATGAAACTATCCTAGCATGCAGAGATAATACGTCAAGGGGCTGATGTACAACACAACTACTAAAAGGCAACTCCAACCAAAACAACGCCGTGTGGCGTTACATTTACTGCTCTGCTACACTAGGCTCGGTCAGCATCCTCACAAAGACTCTTGGTAGGAAATCGTCAAATGAGCCAGCCGTCTGCCTATAACCTCTCAGATGAGCACAAGATGCTCCGATCCCTGGTCAGCAACTACGTTCGTGACGAAATCCTGCCATTAGAGCAAAAGATAGACCCGGACGCCATCGCCCTGCCTGAGGAAGACTTCCAGCGCCTTGCCGCAAAGACCCAGCAAATGGGCCTCTGGTGTATGGAGTCGCCCGTCGAATATGGCGGCGCCGGGCTGGACGTCTACTCCCAGGTAGTCGTCGAGGAGGAGCGCGTACAGCACAGGGCGGGCCTCTATCTCCCCGTCTACGGCACAATGGGCACGCCTATCCCCGACATCATCTGGCAGGGCTCAGACCACCTGGTACAGACCTATGGCCTACCCACCGTCAAAGGCGAAAGAGACGGTGGGTGGTACGCCATAACGGAGCCGACCGGCGGCTCAGACCCTGCCAGGGCCATCCAGACCAAAGCCGTCCGCGACGGTGACGACTGGATCCTGAACGGTACCAAGATGTTCATCACAGGCTCCCTCCAGGGTGACTGGGGCTTCGTCTTCGCCCGCACGAACCCAGACAAGCCCAGAGGCATCACCTGCTTCATTGTTGAGAACGCCTGGCCCGGATTCAGCGTGACGCCTATGCCTGTCATGCGTTCCTACTATCCAGGCCAGATATTCTTCGACAACGTCCGCGTTCCCAACCGCAACGTTCTGGGTGAACCCCACAAAGGCTGGGACATACTGGCTAACAAGCTCCTATCCCGACTGCGAATACCCTACGCCACCGCCAATTTAGGGGTGGCTGTAGCCGCCCATCGTATGGCCGTAGACTACTCGAAGACACGAGAGACCTTCGGCGCTCCCCTTTCCACCAGGCAGGCCATCCAGTGGATGCTGGTGGACTCGGAAGTGGAGATACGCGCCTGCCGCTGGCTCGTCTGGGACGCAGCGTGGAAATTCGATGCGGGGGAGGACTACCGACAGGCCGCCGCCATAGCAAAGCTCTACTCCTCCGAGGTTCTGAGCCACGCCGTAGACCGCTCCATTCAGATACACGGAGGCTACGGCGTCAGCAAGGAGCTGCCCCTGGAACGCTGGTATCGCGAGGCTCGAATAAGGCGAGTCGGAGAAGGCCCCTCGGAGGTGCAGCGTATGATAATAGCCCGCGAAATCCTCAACCCAGGCGGCCGCAAGATCTGAATAACTAGCGCTCCATGTTCCTGTCATTCTGAAGGAACATAGTGACTGAAGAATCCTTAGATTGTCATTGCTCCAGAAAATACAGGGTGGGAAATGCAACGCCTTCCCGTTAGAATGATAATCCAATAGCTAACGACATTAACGGGAATCTATTATACATGGCTGTAGATAAAGTTTACAGAAACTTCGCCGAGGCGGTAAAGGACGTGCCCGACGGGGCCGTTATCATGATGGACGGCTTCGGCGGCCCCGGCGGTATGCCCCGCTACCTCATCCTCGCCCTGCGAGACCACGGGGCCAAGGACCTCACCATCGTCAGCAACACCGCAGGCATCGCCAGCGTCATCGGCTTCGGGACGCCACCAGGAGTCCAGGCCATCGACCACAGCGTCCTCATAGAAAGCGGCCAGGTGCGCAAGGTCATCGCCTCCTTTCCCGTATCGCCTTCTCCGTCAAAGCCCAACGCCTTCGAGAAGGCATACCGAGAGGGCAAGGTAGAGCTTGAGCTGGTGCCCCAGGGAACCCTGGCAGAGCGTATCAGGGCTGGCGGGGCCGGCATCCCAGCCTTCTACACCCCGACTGGCGTAGGGACCCTCATGGCTGAGGGCAAGGAGACGCAGGTTTTCGACGGCAGGGAATACCTGTTGGAGCGCGCTCTCAGGGCCGACTTCGCCTTCGTCTGGGCATTCAAGGCCGATGCTATCGGTAACCTGGTCTACAAGGGCACCTCTCGCAACTTCAACGCCGTTATGGCTACGGCAGCCAACATCACAATAGCCGAGGTGGATGAGATTGTGGAGCCAGGCGCCATCGATCCAGAAATGGTGCACACCCCTGGCATCTACGTCGACCGCATAGTGCAGCGACCTTCACAAACCACTCACCCTGAGCCTGTCGAAGGGTGAAACTGATATCCCAGAGTTCGAACTGCGTTCATAAGGAGCATATGTGACTGAACAGAGAAAGGCGGGGCAACCAAGGGCCGGCCGCCCACATATGCCTGCGGGCTATGGCATTGATACAAGCCATGCAGGGCTGCTGGACTAGAGCGTTGTAAGCGACCAGCTAGCGGGGGCCCGCAATTACTGGGTGACGACCACACGCACCGATGGTCGGCCTCACGTTATGCCAGTGTGGGGCCTCTGGCTGGAGGAGGCCTTCTACTTCTCAACTGACACAGCTTCGAGAAAGGGACGTAACCTTGCCGCCAACTCGTATGCCGCAGTGCACCTGGAAAGCGGCGACGATGTGGTGATCCTGGAAGGCAGGGTTGAGGAGGTTGCTGATGAGGCGCTTCTCAATCGCTTTGCCGACGCATACGATGTTAAGTACGACATTCGGCCAGACGTGAGCAGCGCCGCAGCCAGGGTGTATCGCTTGCCACCCAAAGTGGCCTTTGCCTGGCGGGAGAAGGACTTCCCCACGTCCGCCACCCGCTGGTCCTTCGATGAGAATCAGTAAGGAGCCCCTACTATGAAAGAACGCCTCCCTAGAGAGGTCATCGCCATGCGCGTCGCCAAGGAGTTCCAGGACGGCGACATCGTCAACCTGGGCATCGGCATCCCTACGCTGTGCTCCCAGTTCGTCCCCGAGGGTCGCACCGTCGCCTATCACAGCGAGAGCGGAGTCCTCAACTATGGCCCCATGGCGGAGCCTGGTCAGGAGGACATAGACCTCATCAACGCAGGTGGCCAATTCCTTCAGCTAATGCCAGGCATGGCCTTCTTCAGCTCCGCCGACGCCTTCGCCATGATAAGAGGCGGCTACATAGATGTAACGGTCCTAGGCGCTCTTCAGGTGTCGGAGAAGGGCGACCTCGCTAACTGGATGCTCCCAGAGAGGGGCGTCGGCAACGTCGGAGGCGCTATGGACCTAGCGGCGGGAGCCAAACGTACCATCGTTACCATGGAGCACACCGACAAAAAAGGCATTCCCAAGATAGTTAAGGAGGGCTCCTATCCACTTACCGGTAAGAGTTGCGTCAGCCTCATAGTCACCGACATCGCCGTGATAGAGGTCACGCCCAATGGCCTGATCCTCAAAGAGACCGCCCCCGGCTGGTCCGCAGAGGACATCCAGAAACTAACGGAGCCTCGGCTTATCATCCCCCCAGACCTCAAAGAGATGGAATTGTAGAAAATTCTCGGCCCCCCTCTGTCATTCCGAGGAGCCCCGATTGTATCGGGACGACAAGGGATCTATCAATGCGCTGTTGCCTGAAGGCGATGCGATAGATTCCTCGCTGCGCTCGGAATGACAAGAGCGTGACGGCTTAAGACAGGGTACTCTGCCCCCCACCTATCGCTGGTAGAAAGTGGACCTCGCTGTTCTCGCCGACACGCTGTAGCAGGTTGCCCCCCAGCTCGGCGCCGTCCACGTAGACATTCAACTCAGCCTTGAACTGGTTGCCTCGCATGAGCCTATCCTTGATGCCAGGATAAGCCTTGTCAAGATTGTTAACGATGTCCCGGACAGTTGCCCCCTCTACGGTAACCTTGCTTTGGCCACCAGTGAGGGTTTGCAGAGTCGCGGGAATCCAGACTACAGCCATATCATCCTAACTATCGTTAGATCTTCCCTTCTTCCACAACTCCTCCAGGATAGCCCCTGGCTTCATAGGAAGCCTGTTCATCCTAACGTCAATCGCATGGTAGATGGCGTTGGCTATGGCTCCTGGAGGCGCAATGATGTTGTTCTCGCCCACACCTCGCACTCCATACGGATGCCCAGGGTTGGGCACCTCCACTATCACCGTGTCTATCATCGGCACGTCAAGACTCGTCGGCATGCGGTAGTCCAACAGGCTGCTGTTGGCTATGCGTCCCGTATCGTCGTAGTAGTACTCCTCGTTGAGTGCCCAGCCTATGCCCTGGACGGCGCCGCCCTGCATCTGGCCCTCCACGTAGCTGGGGTGGATGGCCTTGCCCACGTCCTGCACTACGGTGTAGCGCAGAATATCGACTTTGCCCGTCTCCGGGTCCACCTCCACGTCGACGATATGCGTTCCCAGGGCCGCTCCGACGCCCAGAGGATCGACGCTTGCAGAGGTGGTTATAGTGCCACCTGAAGTCTCAAGCTCCTTCGCCAACTCCTTGAAGGTCATTCGACGCTTCGAGTCCGATTTGGATGTGAATACCCCGTCCTGAAATTCGACCTGGTCAACGGGGATGTCCCATATCGAAGCTAATCTATCCTTCATCTCCCCAATCAGCTTCTGGGCTGCTTCATACACGGCAATGCCTGTAGCAAAGATGGTCCTACTGCCAGCGCTATAATGGGTCCAGCCCACCGAATCCGTATCCCCTACCACAGGATGGACATCTTCCACCGACAACCCTAGTGCCTCCGCAGCCTGCATTGCCAGGGCCGTCCTATTGCCGGCCAGGTCTACCGACCCCGTAACCATCCCCACAGAGCCATCGTACTGAACGGTCAGCGTTGCACTGGACGTGGCTCCTGCGTTCACCCAAAAGCCAGATGCCACGCCGCGGCCTCTCAGCTTGCCGTCGGTTCCCTTGCGCTCCAGAGACGCTTTGTAGTGAGGATGGGTCTTCGCCGCCTCCAGGACCTCCTTGTAACCTATCTTCGAATACACTACACCGTCGTGGCGTCTGGTGCCCTCTTGGGCGGCGTTCTTGTAGCGGAACTCCAGAGGGTCCATTCCTATCTTCTCGGCCAGCTCATCCACCACCTGCTCCGTGGCGAAGGTCACCTGAGCCGACCCAGGTGCTCTGTACGCCTGGGTCTTGGGCTTGTTTACCGCTACTGCATAGCCGTCTACCAGAGCGTTTTCCAAATCGTAGGATGCAAAGACCATGATCACGCCGCGGGACATGGCAGATGCGCCGGGAAAAGCCCCCACCTCATAGGCCATGTAGGACTGGCCCGCCGTCATCTTTCCGTCCCTCGTAGCTCCCAACTTCACCTTTACATAAGAGCCTGCTGCAGGCCCTGTAGCCTCGATGACCTCCTTTCGGGTCATCACTCCTTTCACAGGTCGCCCCGTCTTCTTCGACAGCAGGGCTACCAGAGGCTCCAGATAAATCGCCAGCTTTCCTCCGAACCCTCCGCCAATCTCCGATGGCGTGATCTTCACCTGGGTAGCCGGCACCCCCAATGCCATCGCAACAAGGTCCCTGGCGGGGAAGTTTCCCTGGGTGCTGGTCCACAAGTAGATACGCCCGTCCCTGTCCCATAGGGCCGTGGAGGTGTGAGGCTCGATGTATCCCTGATGCACCATAGCCGTGGTAAACTCCCGCTCGACTATCACGTCGGCCCCTTCGAAGCCCTTCTCTATGTCGCCCTTCGTATACTGGATGTGACCGGCCACGTTGGTGGCCTTACCGGTCTTTTCATCAATCAGATTCTCGTGCAGCAACGGCGCCCTCTCCTTCATTCCCTCCGGCGCCGTTAGCACAAAGGGAAGCACCTCATACTCCACATCGATAAGGGAAAGGGCCTCCTCAGCTATGTTCGGATCGTCGGCGGCCACTGCCGCTATAGGATGGCCCACATAATACACCTTGTGGTACGCCAGGATGTTCTGATTAGGAGAGCCGTAGGTCTCATAGCTGTCTACCCTCTTCATCTCCTCGTCCGAGACGCCGAAGTCCTTGGCGGTAATAACAGACCTTACGCCAGGAAGCTTCTCCGCCTTGCTGGCGTCTATCGACTTGATATTGGCATGGGCATGGGGACTGCGTAAGACTTTAGCGTACAGAGTCCCTGGCAGTTGGATGTCTCCAGCGTACCGCGCCCTCCCCGTCACCCTCTCATAGCCGTCATGTCGGATGGGCCTTGTGCCAATAGTTTTATATTCACCAGTCGCTAGAACCATGTTAGGCTCGTAGTCTTTTATAGTCATAACCCTTTAACCCCCTGGAAAGTTGCAGACTTTTGCACAGAACCTACTATTCCATTATCTCCTTTTTCTGTCAACATTCGTTCATTCTGAGATCGGTCATACACAGCCTGTCTATTTGCCTTGTATTACGAGAAGGACTCCTGGGGTTATTGATTACAACCCGAATAGGAGTCCTTCTATAAGTGACTTTGCTATTGTGGCTCACAGCCTAGCTATCTAACTACCGTTAGATCTTCCCTTCTTCCACAACTCCTCCAGGATAGCCCCTGGCTTCATAGGAAGCCTGTTCATCCTAACGCCAATCGCATGGTAGATGGCGTTGGCTATGGCTCCTGGAGGCGCAATGATGTTGTTCTCGCCCACACCTCGCACTCCATACGGATGCCCAGGGTTGGGCACCTCCACTATCACCGTGTCTATCATCGGCACGTCAAGACTCGTCGGCATGCGGTAGTCCAACAGGCTGCTGTTGGCTATGCGTCCCGTATCGTCGTAGTAGTACTCCTCGTTGAGTGCCCAGCCTATGCCCTGGACGGCGCCGCCCTGCATCTGGCCCTCCACGTAGCTGGGGTGGATGGCCTTGCCCACGTCCTGCACTACGGTGTAGCGCAGAATATCGACTTTGCCCGTCTCCGGGTCCACCTCCACGTCGACGATATGCGTTCCCAGGGCCGCTCCGACGCCCAGAGGATCGACGCTTGCAGAGGTGGTTATAGTGCCACCTGAAGTCTCAAGCTCCTTCGCCAACTCCTTGAAGGTCATTCGACGCTTCGAGTCCGATTTGGATGTGAATACCCCGTCCTGAAATTCGACCTGGTCAACGGGGATGTCCCATATCGAAGCTAATCTATCCTTCATCTCCCCAATCAGCTTCTGGGCTGCTTCATACACGGCAATGCCTGTAGCAAAGATGGTCCTACTGCCAGCGCTGAAGGCTGAATTACCCACAGAGTCGGTATCTCCGACGACAGGGTGGATGTCCTGAACCGAAAGGCCAAGGAACTCCGCAAGCTGCATCGCAAGGGCTGTCCTATTTCCAGCCAGATCCACGGAGGCGGAGACCATCGTTACCGAGCCGTCAAAGTTTACGGTGACGTTGGCGCTGGACATAGCGCCTGCGTTCACCCAGAACCCAGACGCCACGCCGCGGCCTCTCAGCTTCCCGTCGGTTCCCTTGCGCTCCAGAGACGCTTTGCAGTGGGGATGGCTCTTCGCCGCCTCCAGGACCTCCTCGTATCCTATACGGGGATACACTATGCCGTCATGTCGCCTGGTACCCTCCTTGGCGGCGTTCTTATAGCGGAACTCCAGAGGGTCCATACCTAATTTCTCGGCCAACTCATCCACCACCTGCTCGCAGGCGAAGGCTACCTGAGCCGCCCCAGGAGCCCTGTAAGCCTGGGTCTTGGGCTTGTTCACCACCACCTCATAGCCATCGACTATCACATTTTCTATATCATACGGAGCAAAGACTATGATCGCCCCCCGTGACATGGCAGAGGCACCTAGGAAGGCGCCAAGCTCGTAGGTCATATATGCCTGGCCCGCCGTCATATTCCCGTCCCGAGTCGCTCCCAGCTTCACCTTGATATGGGCGGAGGGTGCAGGCCCTGTAGCCTCGATGACCTCTTTTCGGGTCATCACTCCCTTCACAGGTCGCCCCGTCTTCTTCGACAGCAGGGCTACCAGAGGTTCCAGATAGATAGACAGCTTTCCTCCGAACCCTCCACCAATCTCCGACGGCGTTACTTTAATACTCGCAGGAGGTTTCCTCAGAATCCGAGCGGTTATGTCTCTGGCCCTATGGTTCCCTTGCGTGCTGGTCCACAAATAGATACGGCCATCGTAGTCCCACAGCGCAACGGAAACTTGCGGCTCAATATAGCCCTGATGCACCGTAGACGTGGTGAACTCCATCTCAGCTACAACGTCGGCCTCTTCGAAGCCCTTCTCCGCATCGCCCTTGCTAAGCCGCATGTGGGCAGCCAAATTGTTGACCCCTGCTGTGTCCTTGCCCATATCGTTAGTGGTCAGATGGCCGTGGAGTACAGGGGCGTCCTCTTGCATGCCCTTTCGGGCGTCCAGGACAAAGGGAAGGACCTCATAATTCACATCAATGAGAGAGAGGGCCTCTTCAGCAATGTAAACGTCGTCAGCGGCCACCGCGGCAACGGCGTGCCCCACGTAAAACACCTTGTCGTAAGCTATCACGTTTTGGGCTGGACTGAAGCTGCCACCGGACAGGTCTCGTATCTGCTCCCGGGTAAAATCGAAGTCCTTGGCGGTTATAACTGCCCTTACGCCGGGAAGCTTCTCCGCCCTTCTGGTGTCTATCGACTTGATATTGGCATGGGCATGAGGACTGCGAAGCACCTTGGCATACAACATGCCCGTTAGCTGTACATCGGCGGTATACTTGGCCCTCCCCGTCACCCTCTCGTAGCCATCGTGTCGGAGAGGCCTTGTACCTATTACCCTGTACTCTCCCTGAGCGAGCACCATGTTCGGCACATAGTCTTTTTCTTTTATAGTCACTTAGAGTCCAGCCTTAATCATTTTGCCGATGTTTTGGCTGCGTCTTGTACGGCTCGAATGATCTTATCGTAACCCGTGCATCTGCAGAGGTTACCCGCTAACCAGTGCCGAATGCGCTGCTCCGAAGGGTTAGGCTCCCTATCTAGCAAAGTCTTGGCAGCGACTATGAATCCAGGGGTACATATGCCGCACTGGAAGGCCGCATCCTCTAAGAATGCCTGCTGCACAGGATGGAGCGCCTGACCGCCCGTGCCAGTGATTCCTTCGATGGTGGTAAGCTCTGCTCCGTCCACTTCGGCCCCGAGAACCAGACAAGAGTCCACCAAACGACCATTTAGGATTATATTACAAGCGCCGCAGTTGCCGTCGTTGCACCCCTCTTTTGCGCCAGTCATCCCCAGAACATCCCTAAGAACCTCCAGTAGACTCTGCCGGGGATCACAAAGGAAATCAAGGTCTTGACCGTTGATGCGTGCCTGTACTCGTACCTTCTTAGGCATCTACTTGGCCTCCTTAGCTCTATCAATAGCGCCTTTTAGAGCGCGTCTGGTCAACACCGCACACAGATGCTTTCTCTGCTCTACGGTTCCTCGCATATCCGTTATAGGCTTAGCCGCCCTCTTTGCTATCTCTCCAGCCTCCGCAATGACCTCATCGGATATCCCCTTGCCAGCTAGATAATCACCCGCATCCTTCACAAAGAGAGGCGTAGGAGCCACCGCCGACAGGGAAACCCCAGCGGAGACAATCTTCTTGTGGTCATCGCTCAACTCCACGGACACCCCTGAACCAGCGACGGCTATGTCCATCTCGTTCCTTGGTATGAATCGCAAATACATCGAACCAGAATTCTTGGGTGGCGTTGGCAATCGTAGGGAAACAAGGAACTCGTTGCCCTTTAATACAGTTTGCCCGGGGCCAGTACAAAAATCCTCCACTGGCAGTTCCCTGTTACCATTGGGGCCAGCGATTATACAAACAGCTCTATGCACTATCAAAGCGGGAATAGCGTCTGCGCTGGGGGCGGCATTACACAGATTCCCGCCTATGCTTGCCCTGCTCTGTATCTGTATCCCACCTATTAGGCTAGCGGAATCAGTTAGAGCAGGGTAGAGGTCTGAAATCCTTTCGTCCTCATATATTCTATAGGCAGGCAGAGCCGCACCCAGGGTCAACCCCTTTTGCGGATCATAGGAAAGCTCGTTGAGCTCTGGGATCACCTTAACGTCTACCAAATATTTGGCCTCTCTCCGGGCCCCACGAAGCAAAACCAGCATGTCCGTTCCACCCGCCAGCATACGTGCATCCGACCCCTTCTCTTTTAACAAGGAGACTGCTTCCTGGACGGTCTGTGGCCTAGCGTACTCCAGTTCTTTCACTTACTTACCCCCTTAAGGACTACAGTTGTGGTGAGTATATCAAACGTGTAATGGGGAAATAGCCGAACTCTTTATCCAGAGAAATACACGCCTCGCACGACGTATATTATAAGTCACAAGGTAAATGCCGTCTAAGCCCTAGAGTAAATACGGAATCCTTAAGATTTAGGATAGTGAAGGAACCTTACAATGTCAATACCCGCCAACTTTGCCCGATGCCTTTCACCAGTACCCAAGGAGCACAATCAAAGCCATTAAGCCCGCTCGTGGTGAGCTTGCCTGCCTGTCCTCGACCTGTCGGGGCCGAGCCCGCAGCCCCGATCGCATCCTCAAAAGCAAAAAGCTGGACGACTCCGTCATCCGAAGGGTCGCCAGAAGGGCCAGCGTAAGCATAGACCTCATGGGCGATATCCACGCCTCGGAGGAATACCGCGTGCGCCCGACCATCGTCTACGCCAAGCGGGCTGTCAACGAGGCGGTATCCAGAATAACATAGGCTCTAGCTAACCTCGCGACAGCCCGAAGAAGCCTAGAAAAGCCAGCAGCCCACCCCTTCTGGTTTGGTGCCCGATTAGGCGCCTTATATATCGACTGCGGTAACAGGATCCGATAACCTCATTTGCTGTGACCCATTCACATAGCAACACATCACACATCTTCGCGGCAAAAACGCCACCGCCTTCTAGTCTCGGAATACAGAGGAGCGGCCTTTAGGTGAGCCATGCAGTCTTCCCGGGGCTGCTCTGGCGCTCTCCTCTAGCCACCCAAGAAGACCTGTTAATTGTGCTTACGAATTTCGTCACACACTACCTTATCTACGGAAGACTTGTTGAGCCTTGAGATGTGATATACTTCACAAAACACAAAGGTATTGACAAGTTGTGGCGAGAGTGTTAATACTACTTCAATATTCATAAGCGTCTCAGCGCTCCCTCTTATTCTTAGCCCACACAGGCACTGGGTAGTCGGAAGGAGCTTCAGATAGAGTTTACCGAATGGCGACAATTCACACTTACAGAAGACTTACAGAAGGAGGAAGGTAAAGTGAGAAGAATAAAAGGATTAGCCATCACACTTCTGGTAATGAGTCTCGTAACACTGGTGGCCGCCTCTCTAGGTTGCAGTTCTGATGCGGCACCAACCGCCGCCCCAGTGCCAACTGCTGCCCCAGTGCCAACCGCTGCCCCAGTGCCAACCGCTGCCAGTGCGCCCACCGCAATGCCCCAGGTTCAGGGGAAGCCGGTGTATGGAGGTACTTTGCGTATGGCCATGCCCCTCAGTATGAAGACCCTCGATCCCATGCACAACGTGGACTATAGAGAGCAGATACCTATTTTCGCAATTTACGACGACTTGGTGGAGGTTGATGAAAACTTCAATGTGGTCCCCAACCTGGCCAAGTCCTGGGACTTCTCGTCTGACGGCAAGGTTGTGACTTTTCAACTTAATGAAGGGATCAAGTTCCACGATGGTACAGATTTCACCGCCGAGGATGTTAAGTGGGTGTGGGAACACATGATAGACCCCGAATTTGGGGCAACACGGAGCCAGGCAAGTATTTTTGGCCCCGTCATCGCTAGCGTTGAAGCGACTGATAGCTACACGGTCACCTTCCGCTTGAATAAACCGTTCCGTCCCCTTCTAGGTCATATGGGGTTGGCCTACATTCGGATGTTTTCACCCGATGCCTATGAGAAATTTGGCAGGGATGACTTCGGGAGGAACCCGACAGGAACTGGCCCCTTCATATTGAAAGAATGGGTACCAGGGGTTAGTGTATCCCTAGCAAAGAACGAGGACTATTGGCAGGAAGGGAAACCGTATCTGGACGCCATAGACTTCCAACCAGTGGTAGACAAGTCCGTGCAGTTGGCAATGTTGCGCACTGGAGAGACAGACTTGATGGACGAAGTGCCACCGTCTCAGCTGTCCCTGGTGGAGGGCAACCCCAATGTTAAGATAGTGCCTCTCGTAACAGGGCGCTGGAATGCCCTAGAGATGGATACCAGGGCAAAGCCTTGGGATAACAAGGCCTTCCGTCAGGCCGTAGGTTACGCCACAAACAGACAGGAAATAGTGGATGTCTGGCTGGAAGGGCACGGTCAGCCTGATTATACTGTAGGACTTGCGTGGTATGAGGATCGCAGCTATCAGCCCTATCTCCATGACATACAAAAGGCCAAAGAGAAGCTCATTGAGGCAGGTTATCCAAATGGCGCTCAAGTAGACCTGGACTGCAACGTCACCGATGTATGGACAAGACTCTGCGAGATTATTCAGGCCCAGTTGTCCGAAGCCAACATCGAAGCTAATATCAAGCCAGTTCTCGCGCAGGACTACTGGCCTAACTGGAGAGTAGCTCCAGATGACCCCAAGAAGAACCAATTCGCCATCGGCATATGGTATCCTCGGCCAGACCCCGACTGGGTGCTATTCCAAGTATTGCACTGCGAAGGGACAACGGCCCTCGTACATGTGGGATACTGCAACCAGGAGGCTTCAAGCCTTGTTATAGAGGCGACAGGAGAGTACGATGTCGCCCAAGCGGCCTCTCTGTACATCAAAGCTCAGAAACTGGTGTTTGATGACGCTCCATATGTAACCCTTTTCAATGAGACGCTTTACGCAGGCCTCAATAGTAGGGTGCAGAACTTCAAATGGGTCCCAGACACCCTTGTCCGTTTGAGAGACCTTTGGCTGGAAAAGTAACCAGACAGGCATAAACAAGTAACGCATCATAGATGAGGCCAACTTCATAGGACGCAGGCGTCTTCCGTCCCAAGGGTTGGCCTCTCTTGACCATTAACCTATACTTATACTAGCCCAACTGATTCAACTCCAAGGAGGAGTGAAATGACTAGCAAAAGAAGTGTATCCATCTTAGTGCTGATTGGTCTAGTCCTGCTGGGGCTGGCTTGCGCTTCGGCGGAGCCTACGCCCACACCAGTGCCGCCTGCGCAACCAGCGGCTCCTGTGGCTCCCGTTGGGGTGCCTCAGCCCACTGTAATGGTCGTGCCCGGAGCGCCTACACCCATACCTGCTAGGCCTACGCCCAAAAGCGCTCTTCCTATTCCTACACCCGTAGCGATTGGAAAGCCTCAGTACGGCGGAACCCTGCGCTTGGCGTTAACCTTAGACCTGGACAATCTGGATCCAGCTTTCACCAGCCAGCCCTTTACACAGCCCGTGCTGTACAACCTCTACGAAGGGCTATTCGAGACCGATTCTGCTGCAAAAGTATTGCCTCTATTAGGCCAATCCTGGGAAATCTCAGCCGATGGCAAGACCATCACGGTGCGACTTCAGAACGGGGTCAAGTTCCATGATGGAAGCCCTTTTGACGCTCATGCCTTTAAATGGAACCTTGACCGTATGATGGATCTCGACCAAAGCTCTCCGCGAAGGGCTGAACTCCTGCCATATCTTGAGGCAGTGGAGGCAGTGAATGCAGACACTGTCAAAATACGACTCCACAATCCCTCCCGTCCCTTTGTGCCGTTATTGGCAAGCGAACGCTTAGGCATGGTGGCCTCTCCAGCCGCGGTGGAAAAATATGGGGGAGGAAGAGAGGGAAACTATGGCAGAAATCCGGTCGGTACGGGACCTTTTCGATTCGATAAGTGGATACCGGGAGAAAGTGTCTCACTGACGCGGAACAAAGAGTATTGGCAGAAAGGCAAACCTTACCTAGATGGCATATTAATACAGTCAGTCTTGGAACCGTCTGTCAAAATTGCAATGCTGCGAACAGGGGAAACGGACTACATCGCTCCTACTGACGTTTCAGGTTATGACTTGCCAATTCTGCAACGAAATCCTGACATAAAAGTCACACCGTTTGAGGGTAGCTCAATCCTGTTTTTAACATTGAACACCAAGATTCCGCCTTTTGATAATAAGGCTCTACGCCAAGCCATTAGCTACGCTATGGACAGGGACATCATCGTAAAGAACGTGCTTGGTGGACTGGGTACAACTGGATACACCTTGCTATCTGGCGGCTGGGCCTATAACCCGGATCTGAAACCTATTGTCTTCGATTTGGCCAAGGCAAAGCAGAAGCTGTCTGAGGCGGGATATCCTCAAGGTGTCACCGTCCCAATTGGGTGTCCTGCCACCAATAACCTATATTCCCAAACGTGCGAAGTAGCCCAGGCTCTGGCAGGCGACGCTGGTATAAAGCTAGACATCAAATTGGTGAACTATCAGATTTATTTCAGCATGCAACAGGGCTACATAGCTTCACCTGGATTCGGTGCGGTCAGTTGGGGTATCCGGGCAGACCCTCACGTCCTTCATTCATTCGTAGCCCACAGTAAAGGGTTCTACAACCTGGGGATATATGTTAATCCAGAAGTTGATCGGTTGATAGAAGAGGCCGCTACGACATACGACATAGCCAAGGCCAAGCCTATATATGACCGCATTCAGACCGTTGTGGCGGAAGAGGCCGCATTGATATTCCTTGCTAGGACTAGCTATAATTTCACCATGACTAAACGCCTCCAAGGCTTTACGCCGCTCATCCCGGTGACCAAGCCCTATTTTGGCAACGCCTGGCTGGAGAAGTAACGTCAGAGACAAATATCAAACATCAAGCATGAGGCCAACTTCACCGGCTTCATAGGATGCAGGCGTCTTCCGTCCCAAGAGCCGGCCTCTCTTGACCATTAACCTATACTTAAAGTAGCCCAACTAAAAAGATGGTAGCTAATAGATAGAAGGGGCAATAATGATGACAACTTCTCAACGACATAGGATTCCAGGATATGGCGCCCACTCTTCTAAGCGGCCTGCCTCCGAAGAGAAATGGGTGCCTACCGTCTGCTCCATGTGCTACAATCACTGCTCTATCCAGGTCCTGGTCAGGGACGGCGTAGCCACGGCCATCGAGGGGTTGCCAGGCGCTCCGCCCAACCACGGAAAGATGTGCGCCAAGGGCAAATCGGCTCTCTCCGGCCTTTACAGCCCCAGCAGAGTAACCAGGCCATTGAAGCGCACCAATCCCGACAAGGGCATAGGCGTCGACCCCAAGTGGGAGGAGATCTCATGGGAAGAGGCTCTGGAGATCATCACTAACCAATTGAAAACGTTGCATCAACGAAATCCCAGAGGCCTCTCCGGCAGCAGCTTCGACACCGCCAACTCCGAAATACTAAGTCCCTTTATAACGGCCTTTGGCGGTGACTCTGGCACCACCATACCTCAGTCCTCCGGTCTCTTCTGCGGCAACGGAGTGCATCCCGTTGCCTACATGATGAACGGTTCTCAGGACCACCACCCAGATGTAGAAAGCTGCCAGTACATGCTGGTCTTGGGAGGTGGATTTGGGACTGGAACGGGAACTCACGCCATGCATTTAGCCCAGCAGCTAGCGGAAGCTCGCGTCAAAAGGGGTCTCAAGATGGTGGTTTTAGACCCCTGCCGCACCAGTTCCGGGGCCAGGGCCGATGAGTGGATTCCCACACTACCTGGAACTGACTCGGCCTTTTGCTTAGCTGTGGTCAACGTCCTGATAAATGAGTTGGGAATCTATGACCAAGAATTCTTGGCCAAATACACTAACGCTACCTACCTAATTCGTCCAAACGGTCACTATGCCCGCGACCCAGAAGCGGATAAGCCCCTGGTGCTCTCTCGCTCCAAGGAAATGCCCGTACCTTACGATCACACAGATCCTAACGACATGGTTCTGGAGGGAGAGACCGAGGTCAACGGAGAAAGGGTCAATACGGCTTTCTCTCTGCTGAAGACGCATCTGCAAAGCTACACACCTGAATACGCCTCCCAAATTACGACCGTGCCCGCCTCTACTATACGTCGTATCGCCAGAGAATTCGGCACAGCGGCCAGGATCGGCGCTACAACTGTCGTCGATGGAGTGGAACTGCCTCTGCGCCCGGCCTGTGCAGTCTGGTATCGAGGCATTGGGCAGCACCAGCACGGACTGCATCAGGGCTGGGCCGCTGCCATGCTTAACATAACCGTAGGCGCCGTCGATGTGCCCGGGGGATACTGCCACCTGGCTGCCACTGGCCCTTGGGGTATACCCAAAGCCGGCCCCGACGGCCTTCTTAACGTCACCAATCCATTCCTGGGTGTGATGAAGAAGTCCCTCCCTGTTAAGAAGGTTGAGTTTGATCCCGACGACCCCGACCTTACTGGCATGTTTCCAGTAGCCCCCTATTCGCGGACAATGGGAGGTCTTACCCTCAACCATCCGGACAAGTACAAGATAGAATACAAAGTAGAGTTCTGGATCCACGCCCGGGTCAACCCCATGAAATCTGCCGGCGACCCTGTTCACACGGCGGAGATACTTAAACGAATCCCCTTCCAGCTCAGCTTCGTCCAACAACACGAAGAGACCAGCGAGTTTGCAGACATCATTCTGCCGGACACCCATTATCTTGAGCGCCTGGCGCCTTTTGCCCATAACCCTTACAGAAGCTTTATCACGGCTCCCTCCCCAGGGGACAAGGAGTGGGTCTTCGCCACCCAGCAGCCAGTTATTCAACCCATAGGAGAGGCCAGGAGTTGGCCCCAAGTCCTATGGGAGTTGGCCCACAGGGCAGACTTTGCCGACGACTTCTACAGTGCTTTGAATGCACTAGTCGAACTCGGGCCAGACCACCGTCTGGTACCAGGACAACACTACTCTTATCAAGAGTTCTGCGACAGATGGATGAGGGCCTGGACGGGAGATGAGCACGGCCTGGAGTATTACAAGAATCATGGATGGGCTACCTCTCCCCTAAAACGTGAGGTGAAACACCGCTACCCCAGGATCTTCCACACGGGAAGAATACCCTTGTATCTGGAGCACTGGCTCACGGGCGGCGAGGCCGTCCGAGCCGTAGTGGACGAAACCGGAATCGAATGGGGAGACCTCTCAGACTACGAACCCCTGGTCAACTACCGCCCCTGCTGGGCATCCCAGGAAGGAGGAGACGAGTTTCCACTATACCTGGTCAGCCCAAAGGTAGGCTTCCTTACATTAAACACGAGCACTATCAAGAATCCCCACCTCCAGGAGCTGGCCTGGTCCATGGGTGAGATATTCAATGTCGGAATACATCCTTCTGTTGCTGAGCGATACGGCATCGGCGACGGCGACACAGTAGAGATAGAGTCGGCTAATGGCAAAATGGTCACAGCCAAAGTAAGGATCACACGGGACGTCCATCCTCGGGTGGTCTCAGCGCCTGGCAACGTGTCTAAGGTCCTCTCCCCGGACGAGAAACAAGAGATAGGACACGGCGTCCACCTCAATGCTATGCTTCCATACAGAAAGGAGCGCATTGACATGGTGTCGGCGGCCTTGGACTCCTGTGTCAAGATCCGCATACAGAAGGTAAGGAATGGCAGCAGACAATTCGGCCTATTGACGGCTCTCAAAAGCTTTGGTAACCTTAGGAACTAGTTCCGCAGTAGTTAGAAAGGGGTTCTAAATGACACGCTGGGGCTTCTCAGTTGACCTTAAACGCTGTATCGGCTGCTACGGATGCGTGGAAGCCTGCAAAACGGAGAACGGCACTCCTCCCCAGATTTTCTGGATGAAGGTCTATAAGAGGAACGACGACGAACTCAAAGCCTCCTGGCCCTTCCTCCCCACAAGATGCAACCACTGTGAAAACGCCCCCTGCGCTACGGCCTGCCCCACCGGAGCCACTCATCAGCGTGGAGATGGTATCGTCGTTATAGACTATGACCAGTGTATAGGCTGTGAGGCCTGCATCATAGCCTGTCCATATCAGGCCAACTCCTTATGGTTCCACAGCGAGGGATACTACGGAAAAGAGCTTACACCCTACGAAGAGCAGGTTTACGATATCAAGCGTCGTAAAGGAACCGCTCAGAAATGTACCTTCTGCCACCACCGTCTTGATAGGGGCATGGACCCCGCCTGTGTCGAGACTTGCCCCACCGATGCCTTGAAGTGCGGCGACCTAGACGACCCAGAGACCGAGATCAACCACCTCCTCAATACCCGGGACTACTTCCTGCCCCACGAGGAGTTAGGCACGAAGCCTAAGCTGTTCTATCTCACGTAAAAACGCAAGCTAGCGCTGACCAAATGGAGAGACCGAGATGTTTTCGACCCACGTCCGAGACCCGCGCGCACCGATATTAACCCTGGGATATCGCGACCAGCATGTGTGGGGCGGTATGATCGCTACAGCGCTCTTCGCCGGCGGCACTGGGGCCGGCGCCTACTTCATGTCCAAGATACTGTTCTCCACAGGCGTCATCTCCTCCTTCACCGCATCGACCTCCGGGTGGATAGAGCTCTTCTTCGCAGCCACCGGCATCTTCTTTCTGACGATACATCTTGGACGGCCCCTAAGATTCCTCAACGCCATCAGAAGACCCCAGAGCGCATGGATCAGCAGAGGCGCTATCATTCCTCCGATGTTTGTCCTTTTTGTCTTCGTTTCCCTACTTCCCTCCATTTCTGCTCTGCAAAACCTTCCCTGGCGTGAAGGTACCGTGGCCTGGAAGACCATTGTGATGATAGCTATGGTCCTGGGTATCGGATACATCATGTACACCGGTATGGTCATATCTACATGGAACTCCATCCCCTTCTGGAATACGCCCCTAATTCCCATCATCTTCACCGCCGCATCACTCATGGGCGGCACGGCCATTACGGAGATAGTCATGGCCTTTCGGGGAATCACAAGTCCCATCATTGACCTGATCGTCATGGGCTTCATCATCGGCAACGCCGTCCTTATTGCTCTACTGATAATAGACTCTCGCACCAGGGAGAAGACGATCAGGGAGTCGATGCGCAGGTTCATAAACCTCGGTGGAGGCATCTTCTTCTGGATGGGTATTCTGTTAGTCGGATTTGTACTTCCCTTGGCCCTGGTCATGATCGACTACTGGGCCAGTCCTGGCGGGGCGTTGGGACGCACCCTCCTGGTGATAGCCGGCATTGCTATCCTGATAGGCGGACTTTGCCAGCGATACTGCGTTTTGAAGGCAGGGCGATACAGACTGCCCATTTAGGCCACTCAAGAAGCTGAAACCATAGCTCTAGCTCAAACAGATTTAGGTAACTGAACTAGGTATGGGAACCAGATACCCTCCTGCGCTTCCGCGACGTATGGCTACAACAGTAAGTCCAATTGCAGCCATGCGATAGCTGAGCTTTCTAGAAGGGGTCGAGGGTTCAAGTCCCCGACCCCTTCTAATGCCTTACAAAGCATGGACGGATCCAGCCTTGCACAAAAAGTCCCAAAATATAGGAAAGTGTAGTCCCGACCTGTCGGGACACCTGGGGTCTGGGGGTGCCCCCCCAGATACAATTCGAGGGTGGGACAGCAGCGTTTGCTACCCCAAATATCCAGAAAAACCCAACTCTATGTGCGAAGCTGGGCGGATCCCTAATTGCTAAAGGGAGTCACCACCTCTTTTTTATCTGGTCAAAAATCTTCGAGTTCTAATGGAGGTATCATGATTGCTAAAGTAACCATCCACAAGGTCAAGGAGGGCAGATTGGAGGAGGCCAAGGCCCAGGTATTGGAGAATACAGAGAGCGCCAAAAAGGAGGGGTTCCTGGTCGCACGTTACCTGATGGTCTCTCGCAACGTTCCCAATAGGGTAACCACCGTAACCATCATCAACGACAAAGAGCACTTCGATAAGTGGGTAGAAAAGGCTATGGCCAAAGCAACCACCGGCGATACACCCTGGGCCAGCATTGACACCGACGAGTACGATGTCACGATTCTGATGTGATCGACCCTTGGCAAATCTGAGCGACCGGCCTTCCCATCGTAAAACGCCTTCGGCAGCATTGTGCGATCTATAGCAGAAAACAGAAGCGAGGTCTGTTGAATGAAGTTTGATATAGAGATACCCACGTGCAGGGAGGGAGTCTTCGTACCCGTCCCCTTTACCGGGCCCAAAGGAATTGTCCAGACTATACAGTTCGCTGAGGAGTTGGGCTACGATGCAGTCTGGGGCACAGATTTCATAAATCCTGTCCCAAGCATGGGCATACCGGACTCTCAACCACCCAACTGGTACGAAATACTCATCACCCTGGCCTACGCCGCCGCCGTTACCCAGCGCATCCTGCTTGGGACAGGGGTTGTTCTACTTACCTATCGCGATCCGGTAATCCTGGCCAAACAGGCGGCGACCCTGGACCGCTTCAGCAACGGACGACTCCTCCTGGGACTTGGCATAGGCGGATTCAGAGACGAGTTCGAGTCCATTCGGCCTAGAGAAATGACGGCCCACAGAGGCAGGATGTTCGATGAGAAGCTGGAAGCGCTTCAGCTTCTTCTCAGCCACGACGAAGGCGAGGTTAGCTACAAAGGCGAATATGTCGAGGTCAATGGTGTAAACCTCAATCCAAAACCGGTGCAAAACCCCTTACCAATCTACGTCCCAGGAAGAAACCCCAGCGCTCTTCGAAGAGTAGCTAAGCATAGCCTTGGATACATGATTAGAAACTCAGACGCCAAGGAGAGACTGGAAGCCCTGAAGCCAGTGTTGGAAGAGTATGGCCGAGACCTATCCCAATTGGACATCGTTTCCGAGGCCCAACTAAGCCTTGCCAAGACCCACCATGCTGCCGTAGAGCGCTACAAGAAAAGCAGGGTAGGTCACCGCAATAAAGCCATGGAGCCGGGTAATATTGAGAAGTTAGTAGGAGACAACTGGATCGGGATCCCAGAGGAAGCTGCGGAGAAGATAGCAAAGACCAAATCAGAGGGCATTTCCCACTTTCTCGCTCTCCACATAGCCGGCGATACCCTGAGCGAACGCCTAGAGCAGATGCAATGGTTCGCCGAAGAGGTGGTGCCGCTAGTCAAGTCCGCGTGAGCTAAGATATAGTGTACTCTGTCTATGTTGAAGTGAAGAAGTGAAATTCGGACTATTGCTGCCCACTTCCTGCGAGGGTGTGTATCTTCCCTGCTCCTTTGCCACCGCCCAGGACATAGCTTCCTTAGCACGAATGGCGGAATCTTTGGGGTTCTACTCCCTCTGGGGAAATGAGTTCCTGGTTCCTACTCCATCAATGGAGATTACCGATACCAGGGCACCAAACTTCTACGAACTGTTGACTACATTAGCCTACATTGCTGCTCAAACAGAGACGGTCAGGCTGGGTACATGTACAATGTCTGTTCCCCAGAGAGACCCGTTGATTCTAGCCAAACAGGTGGCAACGCTGGACGTACTTTCCAATGGACGGTTTATGCTAGGCGTAGGGCTAGGTGCCTACAGAGATGAGTTTGAGGCGGTCAAGCCCAGGGAACGTTCCGCCAACCGCGGCAAGATGCTCCAGGACATCATGGAAGCCCTGTCCATTCTTATTACTCAAGACGATGTTCACTTTGAGAGCCAATTCGTTGAGTTCAGAGGAGTCTCTTTGAACCCCAAGCCCCTTCAGAAACCCTTTCCTCTATACATAGCAGGAACAACATCAGACACGCTTCGCAGAATAGCGAAATGGGGAACGGGTTGGTTTTTGTCCCGCACTCAAAAGGAACCTATCTCCGAAAGAATCAGTAAGCTTCTGCCCTGGCTGAGGAAGTATGGACGCAATATGTCAGAAATTGATCTTGTGGCAACCAGAGGAGTAAGCATTGCTCGTACCTACGAGCAGGCGCTTATACGCTTCAAAGAAAGCGCCCTGCTGTCTAGAATGGGAGGCCCTGGTATTCCTGGCATCATGGCCCAAAACCTTATTGGCACGCCTGAAGACGTGGCCGAGCAGATTGAACAACTCCGCAGAGAGGGAGTCACCCATTGCATAGCGCAACACTTCGCTGTCAACAGCTTTAGCGAGATGTCAGAGCAGACGCAAATGTTTGCTGAACAGGTAATGCCTTTAGTAACGGAGGTATAGCATTTGAAGTTCGATGTAGAGATACCGACTTGCAGAGAAGGGGTTTTTGTTCCAGTAAACTTCGCTACTCCCGAAGAGGTCATCCAGACGATACAATTAGCTGAGAGACTGGGTTACTACGCCGTATGGGGCACAGATTTCATAAATCCCACTCACTCCAGACTTGCGCCGAACCAACAGCAGCCCAACTGGCACGAAATTATGATAACTCTGGCCTACGCCGCAGCCGTTACCACAAAGGTCAAACTGGTTGGCGGTGTCATTGTCCTTCCTCAGAGAGACCCCGTGATTTTGGCCAAGCAGATAGCCACCCTCGATCAATTTAGCGGCGGCCGCTTCATCCTGGGTATAGGCCTGGGAGACCGTGAGGAGTTCGAGACCATAATGCCTAAATACAAAGGCGCCCACCGAGGCAGAATGCTTGATGAGAGACTTGAGGCATTGATTCTTCTTCTTAGCCATGAGCAGAGGAAGGTCAGCTTCAAAGGTGAGTACGTCGAGTTTAACGACGTCAATCTGAACCCAAAGCCTATTCAAAACCCATTACCTATCTTTACTCCGGGAAGAAGCCAAGGTGCCCTTAGAAGGATAGCTAAGCATAGTCTAGGATTTATGATTAGAAACTCAGATGCAGAGGACAGAATGGAAGCCATAAAGCCTGCGTTGGAAGAGTACGGACGGGACATATCCGAGCTAGACATAGTATCAGAATCTCATCTCTGTCTCGCAAAGACTCATGATCTGGCTGTAGAACGCTATAAGAACAGCTACCTTGGAAACCGAAGCAAGGCCATGAACCTGGGTAACCAGGAGAGGACAATAGATAACAACTGGGTCGGCACCGCCGAGGAGGTCGTGGAAAAGATGGCTAAGACCAAGGCCTTGGGCATCTCCCACTATCTGGCCCTCCACATAGCCGGGGACACGTTGGGGGAGCGTTTTGAGCAGATGCAGCGGTTCGCAGAAGAGGTCGTTCCACAAGTTAAGTCAGCATAAGCTCCAGGGCTTAGTAAGTTACTTGCTATGAAATTTGGCATCGGCATCCCAACATGCAGAGAGGGCGTCTTCTACCCTGCCCCCTTCGCCGATGCCAATGACATCGCCGAAACTGCCTTGTTGGAACCAAGCAACTCTTCTTGTCTTTACCTTCTCCATATGGCATAATACGGCCACTTTATTATTGTCCGTATTTCCAGAAAAAAGGTGAGGAATGAAAAAATATATCGTAATCTACCACGCACCGATGTCGGCCGTGGAACAAATGAAGGATGCAACTCCTGAGGATATGGAACCATGGATGGCGTGGGCTAAGAGATGCGGGGATGGTCTAGTGGACATGGGAACGCCACTAGGCGGCCAGAAAATAACTAACTCAGGAACTTCTCCAAGCGGCAAGAACGTCATCGGATACTCAATATTGCAATCAGCCAACATGGAAGCGGCACTCGCTCTTCTCAAAGGACATCCCCACCTTGAGTGGGCAGCAGGCTGCGAGATCGAAGTTCACGAGTCTCTACAGGTACCTGCCTAAACTCTTCTAATATATAAGCTCGCGATCTTCGTGGCAGCGCCACGCCCACCCTCGGCTTGTCGGGATGCTGAACGTAGCCCAAGGAGGTTGGAATAGGGTGAGGGCAAACCCGTGGTGGCTACGTTAGTTTACTAAAGCGTAGTTAGCAAAGACCAAGGCTAGTTTATGAAGTTCGGCATTGGCATACCAACATGCAGAGAAGGCGTCTTCTACCCTGCCCCCTTCGCCGATGCCAATGACATCGCCGAGACTGCCTTGTTGGC
This sequence comes from Dehalococcoidia bacterium, assembly GCA_965249025.1. Lineage (GTDB taxonomy): Bacteria > Chloroflexota > Dehalococcoidia > Lucifugimonadales > CAYTFF01. Next base: position 2,225,915 of record OZ252215.1, read on the forward strand.
CGAGAAGCTGGGGTTCGACTCAGTTTGGGGCACCGACTGGATTACCCCTACGCCACGCAGGAACATACCAGACAAGGAACCTCCCAATTGGTACGACCTGCTAATAAGTCTGGCATACTGCGCCGCCATAACCAATCGCATCACCCTGGCTGCGGGAACCATAGTGCTGCCCTTTCGCGAGACGGTTATCCTCGCTAAACAGATCTCCACCCTAGACCAGTTCAGCAACGGACGATTTCTCTTGGGCGTTGGATTGGGCGGCAATCGAGAAGAGTTCGAGTTTATAAGACCCAAGGACAAGCCCGCACACCGTGGCAGACTATTTGAGGAGCAGCTTGAAGCACTGAGTCTCCTGCTTAGCGGCGAGAAGGTCAGCCATCGAGGTGAGTACGTCGAGTTCAATGACGTGATCCTCAATCCTACACCAGCGAACCAAATACCTATTTACTTCTCAGGCAACAGTCCAAACCTGCCCCAGAGAGTCGCTAAATGGGGATCGGGCCTGCTAACACCAGTCGCGCCAGGACGCATAGCTCAAAGGGTGGATGCATTGAAGGCCGCCTTAGTCGGCTTAGACAGAGACATCTCAGAGATTGACGTTGCTGGTCACGCTTACGTCAGCATAGCCAGGAGTAAAGAAAGCGCCCTAGAAAAGTTTCGGAAAAGCCAGGTTGGCAGACGCTACCAAGGCAGAAGCGTCGAAGCCATGCTGAGCGACAACTTCATCGGCACGCCATCAGACATCGCTGAACATATCATGAGGCTTGCCCGCGAAGGCATGACCCATTGCTTAGCCACCAACTACGCCGTCGACATATTCGCAGAGATGAAGGAGCAGGTCCAGATTTTCGCAAAAGAAGTCGTGCCCTTATGTCAATAACTCTACCCAGTGGGTTCTGCTTGCTTGGTGTTGGTATAAGTCCGCTCTCTTTCGACAAGCTCAGGATGAGCAGACCGCATGTAACCCCACCAACCCCTACCGAGCAATACCATCCAGTGTCATTCTGAAGGAGCCCCGATCTTATCGGGAGCCTAAGTCCCCACTGGTCGGAAGGCTCATCGACAAGATGACCTAATCGCGAGCAACGTCACTCATTCGTTCTACTTGCACAAGGGAATGACCTCTTCGGCAAACATCTGCACCTGCTCCTTCATCTCCTGGAATGTGTCGCCTGCGATGGACTGGGTTACTAAATGAGTGGCGCCCCCTTTCTCTCGTTCCTTGATCCTCTTCGCGATCTCCTGGGGCGTTCCTATGAAATGGGTAGCCAGAACTTCCTCCTTCGTCTTGTCCTTGGCAAACCTGGCCCCCACAAAGCTCTTCACGAATCTCTCATAGGCCGCATCCCTGGTCTTGGCGATACTCAACCCCCCGCAACAGATTATGTGAAATTCCGAAATGTCTCGCTTCTCCTGCTCAGCCGCCCCCTTCAACTTGTCGACGGCCTCCCTAAGAACATCCACGGGATTGGGATCAATGACCCAGCCGTTTCCATACCTGGCGGCTCGGCTGGCCGTTCGAGCGGCCATTCCAGTGACATATATGGGAAACGGGTTCTGTACAGGCTTGGGATGGAAGGCCACGCTATTCATCGGGAAATACTCGCCTTCAAACGTCGCCTCCGTCTCCGTGAATAGGAGCCGCAGAACCTGAAGCCCTTCGTCCAACATGGCACCTCTGTTCGCCTTGGCCTTAAGGGGATACAGCATCTCAAACTCTGGCCTGAAGACCCCAAGCCCAACCCCGAACATAACCCTTCCATTGCTGAACACGTCCAGAGTGGCTATTTCCTTGGCCAGCATCAACGGGTCTCGGAATGGCAAGATAATCACGCCGAACCCAAGTCCGATACGCTTGGTTGAGGCAGCAATATAGGCCATGGAGACCACTATCTCGTACCAGTTGAGGTTCTTCGCGCCAAGCCTCTCTCGCATCGCCGGTATGGGCGATGCGAAATCGCTGCCCCATACGAAGTCCACACCCAACTTCTCCGCCAACTGGGAGACCTCAACTATCTCCTTGGGCCCCGCAAAGCCCGGCGGAACGTCGAATCCCTGTCTGCACGTCGGTATTCCCACGCCGAATTTCACAATGTTCCCCCTTCGAGATTTCAGGCTGCAATTCCAACCAAAAAGGGCGAAGCAACATGAAGTTGCTTCGCCCTTTAATCTGCGTACGGCATTCTCCTCGCCACACAATTGTGTTCTTCTAGCGTCTAGAGCAATACCTGGTCTTACTTACAGAGGGGGATGACCTCCTCTGCGAACATCTGCACCTGCTCCTTGAGCAGACTAAACTGATCTCCTGCTATATGTTGGGCCACTATATGAGTCGCCCCTATTTTTTTTCTTTCCATTATCATCTCAGCTATCTCTTGAGGAGTTCCGACGTAATGAGCGCGCAGAACCTCTTCTAGGGGCTTCTCTCCAGCCGCAGCTATGGCCCTGGTACCCACAAAGCTGTTCTTGTAACGCTCCAAAGCCTCCTCATGGGTCTTGCCGATACTCAAGCCACCGTCACAAATGATGTCAAACTTTGAAAAGTCCCTCTTCTCCTCTTCTGCCAGCGACTTTAGCTGCTCCACCTTTCCCTTAATCTCGGCAATTGGCGAAGGCCCTACAACCCAGCCGTCTCCATACTTGGCGACTCGGCTAGCCGTTGCCTCTGCCCTTCCAGAGACGTACAAGGGAAATGGGTTCTGCACAGGCTTGGGGTGAAAGGCCACGCTGTTGATGGGAAAGTACTTGCCCTCAAAGGTCGCCTCGGTCTCCGTGAATAGGAGCCTCAGAACTTGAAGCCCCTCGTCCAGCATGACACCTCGGTTCGCCTTGGTCTTAAGAGGGTACAGCATCTCAAACTCTGGCCTGATGGCTCCAAGGCCAACCCCGAACATAACCCTTCCATCACTGAACTGGTCCAGGGTGGCTAACTCCTTGGCCAGCATTACAGGATCTCGGAATGGGAGAATAATTACCCCGAACCCAAGTCCAATACGCTTGGTTGAGGCAGCAATATAGGCCATGGAGACCACTATTTCATACCAGTTTAGGTTCTTAGCGCCAAACTTATCCCGCATTGCGGGTATGGGTGTAGCAAAATCGCTCCCCCATATGAAGTCCAAACCCAACTTCTCCGCCAACTGGGAAACCTCAACTATCTCCTTGGGCCCCGCAAAGTTTGGCGGAACGTCAAATCCCTGCCTGCACGTCGGTATTCCTACGCCAAATTTCATATATCCTCTCCGTTCTGGATTTTGCTTCGATTAAACGAAGACAGCATTAAAAGGGCGAAGGGGTTTAGCTCCCTTCGCTCTTTTGAGCTATACTAGCTTCTCTACGTCGTAGGTGCCACCTTCTATAGAAGACCAGGGGCTGTCCCCACCAATGAGCTTGCTGGCTTCAACTGCGCTTTCCTTGAACTCATCTATTGCGCTTTCCTTATTCCAGAATGTAAGCGTCAAGACCCGCTGAGGGTTCTTCAATGACTGCATTGTAAAGCGATGTATCACCGCGCCTGTGTTCTTGGCTACTGTAGTGTTAACTACGATTTTGGCCTGGGATTGCTCCTCCAGGCCCTTGACCACGATATGGTCGTCTACCTTCGCTACCGCGATAGGGCCATCTGCCCCATTCTCCACTAATTTAGTGACCTCGAACTCATCCCCTTCTATGGACTTCCAGGGATCCGCCTCGTTCCTTGTCTTAATGGACTCTCTTACCTTAGAGATGTAGAGATCAGCAGCTGACCTCTTGTTCCAGAAGGTTACGGTAATGAGGTTATTGGGATCATCTTTTGAAAATAGCATGTACCGAGAATTGACATACCCCGTTGACTTGGCAACTTTGGTATTATCCCTAACCTGCTTCTTTGCCCCCTCTAGCATCCCTTCATTCACTACGTGAAAGTCGAGTTTCCCGATCATTTCGCCTCCTTGAAATAATAAATATGTTGGATTCCAAAACTGCGGCGCCCTCGCCAGACCGCGTAACTAAACAGCCGTATATCTCTTGGGATTCAATATGAAGTGTTCTGCGCTAGGATAATATTCTTATCGATTGTTGATGTCAATAGACACTTTCTCAAGACAAAATCGACCGCATTAATGACGCTTACTCAACTATTTCTTGGTTTCACCCCAAAAATCGAAAACGATTGGCCCAGCCACCCTCTTAATCCAGTAGCCCTACAGATTCTAAAAGGGAGCGAAGATATACCATGAACAAAGCTGGGTACCGTCCTGAGATTCCAGCCCCATCTCCCGCTAAACTTCCCATCAACGAAACGGCCCTAGTCATCATAGATATGCAGAACGACTTCTGTCGTCCCGACGGAAGCCTCTTCGTCGGAGATATGATCCTGCCAACAATACCCAAGATCAAGGCCCTCCTGAACAAGGCCAGGTCCGTAGGCATGAGAGTGATCCACACCCAGTCCTGGCACCCTGCTGACGACCCAAGATTCATGGAGAACCCCCATCCAAGGGCCAGCATCGGCAGCAAGGGCTGCAAAGTGGATACGTGGGGAGCCGACATAGTCGATGTGCTTAATAGGCTAAACTTCGGCACCTTTGAGCACGGCTCCGCCCAGCGCAACCGCATGAGGCACAACTGCAACGTCATAGTCACCGGCACCAACTCGGATGTCTGCGTGGACAAGGCCGTTACAGGCTTCTTCTTCAGAGGCTACCAGATCATAGTGCCAGTAGATTGCATAGCTACTAAAAACCAGTTCGCACAAGACTCCGCTCTTTATCGGTTTGCAAACCACTTTGCGGTCACCCTCACTACATCAGACCTTATAGAATTCCACTAGCTCAGCTATCCTTCCACTTTGGTAATTTTTCTGTCCTTTCCAGTCGCTGGTACGAAAGAAACACCTACAACATCAGCCCGTTCGTGGTGAGCTTGCCTGCCCTCGGCTTGTCGGGGTCGAACCACCTTCTCTCCCTCTAAGATGGGGGAGATGCAAGAGGTGGTGAACCTTCCTTGATAAAAGCAGAGACTTGCCTTATGCCCTCCATACGTTGATAATAACTCTCGCAATAAGCTGAATTTAAGGAGGGCCATGTTCACAACCATCAGCGTCCACATCGTCAATGAAAGCCAATTTGACACCGCTATAGACACCTTCACCAACAACACCCACTTGGCCAGAAAGCAGAAAGGCTTTATCTCACGCCACATTCTGGTAACTCCCCAAGACGGTAACAAAATCACCACGGTGACAAACTGGGAGACCAAAGAGGCCATAGAGGCGTGGGCCAAAAACCCTCAACGTCCCAAATCTCCTCCTGGAACTTATGCCAGCGTAGAATCCGTAGTTTACCAAGACACTCCAGTTGCTTAAGAACCCGCGCCAAAATTGGCCGGTAAATAAACAAAAGGAAGGGAAAGTTATATGTTCACAACCATAAGCGTTCATTGGTTAAATGAAGGCCAGCAAAATGCGACCATGGACATCTTCAAGACAAACACGGTGCTGGCCAGGAAACAAGAGGGGTTCATATCCAGGGACATTCTCATCGCTGTGGACGACCCTATGAAGATAACTACAGTCACCTCGTGGCAGACCAAAGAGCAACTCGAGACATGGGCCAAGAACCCAGACCGCCCAAAAAGGCCACAAGGATCGGCGCCTCTGTTCGCTAATATGGAGATAGTGGTTTACGAGGACGTGGCGGTGCCTTAGCTCCGTTGCGGTTGCTTGTACGGCGGGGGGAGGATGACGTTGCAAGCTAGAATAGCTTCTTCATCGTCTCCTGCGCTGAAAGAGGGACAGAAAGCGGTCCTCGTACCTACCGAACAGGCTCCACCTGTCTAATTCCCTTTTAAGGAGATCTGGGAATCCCCCGCGTTCCACGTCCCTGAACAGAGCTTCTATCCTTTGAACCGCATCTCTGGGAACGCCCAGATTGGGGTCAGGGTCCAAAAGGCCCATTGCGTCTAGCTCTTCCACATTGCCGGTGAGGGATGCTGCGGTGACCTCATATACGGCTTTAATAAGGGAGACATCCCAGAGAGCGTCTACCCCAACTATCACCAAGGAGTTGTTGTCGCCCTTCTGGTTCAGGTCGTCACTGATGCGACGAGCAATAGCTATGGGGTCTCCCCCTACTATACTCGTATCCTTCGGCTCGTTCTTATAAGTATAAAGAAGCCCTGGACTTTGGGGGCCGTACCTTTGCATAAGGTGTTGCATATAACTACGAGCGTTGGTTCCAAAGCCTTCAAGGTTCAGCATGTAAGTAGGGGTCACGATAATCGGACGCTCGGCTATCACACGCCCGTCCCGGATTACGCCCTCTGGCTCACTCTTAACGACACCCTGATACGCAGGCTCTGTTACGAGGTAATACTGCAGATTCGTTACGCCAAAAGTCGACAGCTTAGAGCGGGGTAGCCGCACAATGTGGGTCCGCTCCATAACCTCCATTATCCACTCTTCCGGTACACCCATCTGTTCCATACTATCTAAGACTCAGTATCTCCCTCTTGAAGGACTCTAGATGCTCCTGGTACGGCTGCTCTATCTGACCCAGGATACGCATCCACTCTTGTTGAAACTCTGGAATTGACTCTACATTGATCTCGGAGTCTGGAGGCACCCTACCCTGCTGGCGAAGGACGTCTTCCATCTGTTGCTTTAGCTGAGAGTAGGCTTGACCCTGCTGCTCCGTCGCGTACTGTAAGTACTGCGTTACGACGTACTGAATCCGGCCAGCCAGTTCCTCCAAATTCTTATCGTCTTGCTGTATCTGTTTAAGTCCCTCTACTGCTTTATCTACGTTCTCCTTAATCGCAGCGGTTTTTGGGAGCGATATATTGGCCGCCAGCGCCTCTCGCACCCCTTGGAGAACATACCTTCTCTCCTCCCCCCCGAACCTCTCCAACGCAGATGCTAGGTCAATCTTATCCCTTAAGAACTCCCCCGCTAATTTGCCGCCTTCCGGGACCCACTTCCACGCCAGCTTCTCTTCTTCCGTGGCACTGCCGAGACGTTCGGCCTTCTCCATAGCCCTCTCAAAGGCACTCTTCATACTGGACATATTGGCCTCGCCTGCCCTCGGTCTAGCAGAAGACTCCTACATAAGCATACGGAATCTCCGCTCGATAGATTTTCGCACATTCAGTGTAACGCAGAGAGGCTAAGTGCACAATATTTAATTGCATACCGATAGCGCAACCTAATTGCGGCGCTCTACATATTTACATATCATCTTTTGTTGCTAAAATAGGGCATCATCGTCAAAATGATAACCGAACTAATAAGCCCGCCGAACCGATTCACATCCAGACTGTAATAGAGGTCTTACACTATGACTGCGCCATTGAGGCCTAGCCAGGAGCCATATCCAGAGCACGCCCTGCACGCCTACCTAGCCCAGACGGCCGCTAGACTTCCCAATAAGACCGCCGTAATAGACGGGGCCCGATCCATGACCTTCAAAGAGCTGGAGGAGGCCAGCAGCCGCTTCGCCAGGGCCCTCCAGTCCATGGGAGTGGCGAAGGGCGACCGCGTGGCCCTCTTAACATTCAACTGCCTTGAGTTCGTCATCGCTTTCCATGGTATCTCCAAGGCCGGAGGAGTGGTCACCACCCTCAATCCCAGCTATAGAGAGCGAGAGGTGATCCACCAGCTCCACGACTGTGAGGCCAAGGCTCTCATAGTCCAGTCCCAGCTTTATACCACCGCCAAGACGACCCTCGACGCCGGCGTTAAGGTAGACCACGTCATCGCCATCGGCGAGTCCCCAGAGAGCGGAATCGCCACCTTTCAGGAGTTGCTAGAGGGACACCCTCCAGATTATGATCCAGCACCCATAGACGCCAGGAACGACCTTGCCGCTCTGCCCTACTCCAGCGGCACCACTGGACTTCCCAAAGGGGTCATGCTCTCCCACTTCAACCTGGTATCCAACCTCGTCCAGTTCATGAACGTCGGGGGAGAAAGCGCCCCCAAAGAAGAGGACGTGTTCCTAACCTTTCTGCCCCTCTACCATATCTACGGCATGAACATGCTGATGAACGCACCGATAGCCCTGGGAGCCACCATCGTCCTGATGCCCCGCTTCGACATGGAGGAGACCCTTCGACTGATAGAGAAGCACAAGGTGACCCTGCTATACATAGTGCCGCCGGTGGTGCTGGCCTTCATCAACCATCCCGCCGTGGCCAAGGCCGACCTGTCCTCGGTACGATTCGCCCTCTCCGGCGCGGCCCCTCTCTCCGCCGAGATGCAGGCCGCCTTCAAGGAGCGCACTGGCATCCCATGCAACAAAGGCTACGGCCTCACCGAGACATCGCCCCTAACCAACGGCGACTACCTGGAGCACGACCTTCAACGGCCCGGCAGCATCGGGCCTGTTGTGTCGGACACCGAGGAGATGATCGTCGACATAGAGACTGGCGCAAACCAGCTCGGCCCAGGAGAAACGGGCGAGCTTCTGATCCGCGGCCCCCAGGTGATGAAGGGCTACTGGAACGACCCACAGGCCACCTCCGAGGCCCTCCGCGACGGCTGGCTGTACACCAGAGACATCGCCTACATGGACAAGGACGGCTGGGTGTATATAGTGGATAGGAAGAAGGAGATGATAAAGTTCAAGGGCTTCCAGATTGCCCCCGCCGAACTGGAGGGCGTCCTCCTGGACCATCCCGCCGTGGCCGATGCCGCCGTCATAGGCAAGCCCGATACCGAAGCTGGCGAGGTGCCAAAGGCCTTCGTGGTGCTGAAGAGCCAGGCCACCACAGCAGAGATCATCGACTTCGCTGGCTCCCAGCTTGCCAACTACAAGCGCATCGCCGAGGTCGAGTTCGTTGACCAGATACCCAAGTCACCCTCCGGCAAGATCCTCCGCCGCATCCTCATAGAGCAAGAGCGCGCCAAAGCCACATAACCCTTATCGTCTCGGAGTTTGGTTGTTTTTAAGCTGCAAGGCGTTGTTTTTCCATTTTTATTTTTGGGCCTATCTGATTTCGGGGACGACAGATAGGGCAATTCTCGGTTGTTTTTCCAGGGCTCACCTTTGAGAACTGGGCTGTTTGGATTTATCGAGCAGGCCACTATGGTTACATTGTAAGGCGCGACGGGGGTTACGGGCGAGACGTAGGTGGCGTAGGATAGGGTGACGCTTGCTATCCAAGTGCTTCTTTCTACTCTCCTTAAGGCGATGCACTTTTGAGTTTTGTTCGCTTTGGGGTAGTGTGACTACTTGACACGAAGTCCGAAATTTTGTACTTTGAAGAACAAGATGTGGTCAATCATAGGGGAGTTATCAGCTCATATGCCAGGTATATTCGCATCGGGCGAAGTGCAGAAGCTAGTTGGGTTGACGCAGCGCCAACTAGCCTATTTGGATATTTCTGCGGTAGCGCATCCCCATGGACGCTCCGCGCAGGGTAGCGGCAGTCGGCGGCTCTACACCTTGCTAGATGTGCTGCAACTCAAACTCATCCGTCGTCTGCGCCAAGCGGGGTTATCCCTCCAGAAAATCCGCCAGGCTCTCATAAATCTATCTGATATGGCCGATGAACCTGCGCCCCTCACTGAACTTGAAGTCGTCACGGATGGAGAGCGCATCCTGATTAGGAGGTCTGACGAACAGATCCTAGACCCTCTTGCAAGGCAATATGTCTTGCGCTTTCTCTTGGTTGACTTGCTGGCCGAAATCGAGAAGCAGATGGCTTTATCTCCTCTGGGCAGGGTCAATGAGGCTGTGGCGGTAATCGGGTCCGGGGGCTGCACCGATGATCGGGACCGCATTGTCAAATGTTCTCGCTCAGCTTGAATATCTAGACTCTGAAGGCCTTGTAACGGGCGATACAACAGATGTCAGGGAAGGGCGTGCCTACGTATGGCAGGAAATACAGGACAAGCTTCAGATCGACGCTGCTTTCTTCCATGGCAACGTGCCAGTTGTCTACTTCAAGGAACTCCGGTCTGTCGATGAAGACTATCTCACACGCTTCCATCAATCACTGTGGAATCATAACCGCGCCCCCCTGCTGATCGCCGTCCTGCCGCACGAGGTGCGAGTCTACAATTGCTTTGCCCCACCCCAGCGTGACTCCGACCAATTGACGTTCGAAAGTCCTATCCCGCTTAAGCGGGCGATGCAACAGATTACGGATGTCCTTGCGCTGCGGCAGGAGCTGTCCGAGTACCGGCGCCGTGAAATAGAGTCGGGACGATTTGTTAAGATCCAAGAAGCGCTATTTGACAGACAGCAACGAGTCGATAACCGCCTGCTTGAGAATCTGAAACGGGTGAGGAGACTTCTGATTGATGATGGTCTGTCCCAATCGGTGGCAAACAGTCTGCTAGGCAGGTCAATCTTCGTCCGCTACCTAGAACATCGCGAAGTTATCGACATAGAGTTTTATAGACATTTCTCTAGTGGACATGCATTCTGCGACCTCCTTCAGAACTCCTGGCACGAGACCTATCAACTTTTTGACGAGTTGGCCCATCGTTTCAACGGTGACCTGTTCCCTATCAGTAGCCTGGAGCGAGACCAGGTAAAGCTTAGGCATGTTGCACTACTTGGTCGGTTCCTGGCTGGTGAAGAGATGGCCTCTGGTCAGATGTATTTCTGGGCGTATGACTTTAAATACATTCCTATTGAGCTGATCAGCGCCATCTATGAAACGTTTCTGGATGAGGACAGACGGAAGACGGCAGCCTACTACACTCCACTGGAGATTGTCGATTTTGTCCTGAATGAGACGCTTCCTTTCGAAAGTGAATCACAGAACATCAAGATTTTGGACCCCGCGTGCGGCTCAGGAATTTTTCTTGTTGAAGCATATCGGCGATTGGTGATGCGTCGTCGCCGTACTCGTGGCAACCAGAACCTTAGCTATGAGGAACTTCGCGATTTATTAATAGAATCTATCAACGGAGTGGATTTGAGTGAGGATGCAATACAGGTGGCAGCGTTCAGTTGCTACCTGGCACTTCTAGATTTCCTTGAGCCGAAGAGCATATGGGAAACGGTACGCTTTCCGAGGCTAAAAGACACGAGTCTATTCGTCAGCGACTTTTTCGACACGGAAGCTGCGTTTAACAACCGGCGTTATGACCTCATTGTTGGCAATCCACCATGGCAGGGCCAGTTAACTCAACTGGCGCCTGATTACATCCGCCGCACCCAACGGCCAATAGGGGATAAGCAGGCGGCGCAAGCTTTTCTCTGGCGTGCACCAACATTACTCGCTGATGGGGGCAGAGTCTGCCTGCTGGCCCCCTCCAAGGGGGTGTTGTTCAATCAAAGCGGCCCGAACCAGGAATTCAGGCGGCAATTCTTCATGACCCATAACGTGACGCAACTCGTGGATTTTTCTGCCTTTCGTCGCTCGCTCTTTCGTGAGGCGGTCGCCCCAATGGTGGCAGTCTTCTATCGGGCCCTCCCACTTGCTGGTATCGAACGTGATGACTTGGTATATATGAGTCCTCACCCGTCGCCATTGTCTGAAGGCTTGGCTGGTGTTGTGGTGTTTGGTGACGAAGTCAAACGCTTTTCGCGCCACCAAGTCATTAGCAAACCACATATCTGGAAGGTGGCCTTGTGGGGAACGCCGCGTGACCTTATTTTGATAAATGACCTTCAACAACGTTTTCCCTCGCTCGAGGAAGTTGGTCAACAGCGAGGATGGCTAATCCGGGAAGGAGTGACAGTTAAGGGAAGCAGCACCTATCGTGCTCCGGAACTAGCGGAAATGCGATACGTACGTGTCAGTGCAGTTGAACCATTTCAGGTCACGGAAGGATCAAACCAGAGGATCGGAAACGAGATCTTTCATCGCCCTGGCGACCGGCGGGTCTACAAGGAGCCACATACCTTAATTCGCCGCGGGGGGCTGCGGAGTGGGGTTATAGCCGCAGTTTTTCTACCCGGTGACGCGGTTTTCAATAATGAGATCCTCGGTATAGCAGGTCCTCCCGAGGACAGAGACTATCTCAAAGTTGCGTGTGCCTACACCAACTCTTCACTGGCTCGCTACTACCAGTTCTTGACTGCGAGCACGTGGGGCGTAGAGCGCGACATCATACGATCAACAGAACATAAAAGCCTACCATGCGCTATCCCTGTCGGCGATACGAGTCTTTTACATGAAATAGCGGCTCTTGTTGACCGCATCCAAGAGTCCCCACTCGGCTGGGACTGGCGTACACAGCTTGATGACCTCGTGTATAAGGTTTATGGTCTAAAGACTGGTGAACGCCAGGTGATCCAGGATACCTTGGCGACCACTATGGATATGTATTATCGAGGTATCCGGTCGAAAGCGTTCGCGGCGCCTTCGCCTGAGGAACTGATGGGCTACTCTGAAGCGTACGTGGAGGTATTTGAGGCAGCTACGGGAGGCAAGCGAGCACTTGTGTCGACTGTGTATGCGGGCAATACTCCCTATCGGGCAATCTCGTTCCATCTTGTACCGAACACAACTCATGATGGACAACCTCGCATGGCTTCCGAGCCAGAGCTTTATGAACTCCTCGCGAAGCTGGAACGGATGGCAACTGAGCAGCATTCACAGAGTTTGTATTTCCGGCGTAATGTGAAGGTGTTTGAGTCTGAGGCTATTCATGTGGTGAAACCTGCCGAGCGACGGTTCTGGACCAGGTCAGCCGCTTACAATGACGCAGACGAAACCATCGCCCAACTGCTGCGTACCGTCTCCCTGAATAGCAACGGAGAGGCGGCACGCACTGTATGACCACCGAATGGCAAAATTCCGCTCTTGGGTTAACATCTCCCCTAGCTCGCGAGATATTCTCCGAGATAGAGCGGGCAATCCTTCAGCTTGTTGTGGACGGGTTCCAGCGATGGCAGGCGGGAGGATTCGACCGATTCGGCGATTATGAGAACGTCTTCACTATTCGCCTTTATCAATGTATGCAAGAAGTTCGCCGGGAGCGTAATCTGCCATTCGTACCCCGATACCAACATGTGGAACCTTCAGAGGCGATGCTGGGAGGTATAGAAGACCCTGCATGTGCGCGCCAGATAGACATGACCGTCTCCTGGGACTTCCTTACCGATGACGCCTACTTCAGCATTGAGTGCAAGCGCTTGGCTCCAGATGATTTAGCCCGACTTTATGTAGTGGAGGGTATGAATCGGTTCGTCCGAGGCTATTACGGAGCAAAAGCACAAGCTGGGGTATGGTTGGATACATCGTTCTGGGCACTTCCGAGACTGTACTTAAGCGAGTAAACACCCACGTCGAAAGGGCCTCGGCGCTTGGTTCAGGACACACCTTGAGTCTAAGTGACCCCATAGGATGGTTAAAGGACGTGTTTGAGTCAAATCACTCACGCCCATCACCGCTTAAGTCAATCCACCTCACCCATCTTTTCTTTGACCTAACGGGGGTACCACCTGTGTCCGGAGCAAGCTTCCATCGAAGACATCAACGTAATTGACTGAGGCTAGTTTCCGAAAGACGCACTCCGTCTTTTGTCATCTTCCAGGGCGGCAGCAATACGGGTCCAGGGTCGCACCCTGATGGCAGCCTCACCCACCGCCGACTGGCCGCACAATCTCTACCTCATCACCATCCTTCAGAGTGACGTCAGAATATCGACCCTTCTTGAGGATGTCCCCGTTGTAGGCCACGGCGATGAACCGCAAGTTCACGCCTATAGACTCCAGGTAATCCTTAAGGCTTGTAGGCGATGCCAGCTCCGTCCTCTTTCCGTTTATCGTCAGCCGAATCATAGCTATCTGCTCATATACCTCTCTACTCTAGACGACCAGGCGCGCTCCACCGTCTCCCGCAGCTTTCGGGCAGCCTGCCCAGGGTCTTCGGCCCCTCCAATCGCTCCTATCACGGCGACTCCAAAGGCGCCAGCCCGAATTACCGAGGCAGCGTTCTCAACCGTTACGCCGCCGATGGCCAGGAAGGAAATGCCTACGTCTTTCCCAAGTTGTTTGAGGAGATCCAGCCCCGCCGTCGGGCCACCTGGATGGGACGCGCTGGGGAATATAGTGCCCGCTATCAGGAAATCGGCCCCATCGCGTTCCGCCTGAAGGGCACCTTCCAGGCCGTGAATCGACCTGCCTATGAGAAGCCTTTCGCCAGCGACTCTGCGCACCGCCGGTACTGACATGGCCTCTTCACCAAGCTGCACACCATCGGCGTCGCTGGCTAGAGCCACGTCGACCCGATCGTTGACAATTAGCAGCGCTTTACCGATGGTGATGGATCGGAGTCTATTAGCCAGTTCGAGAAGCTGCCCAGATGGCAAGTCCCTCTCTCTGAGCTGCACCATGCCGACGCCGCCATCCACCGCTTGCCGCACCACCTCCTCTACCAACCCGGCCCCGAATCTCTTTCGGTCCGTCAACAGGCACAGGCAAGGTAGAGGTATCTCTGCCATACGGCTTAGCCTCGAGAGCTTATGGGCTGGGCTATTCCCTCGGTGGGGCTACTGGCAGAGGCATGTTCTCCCCTGGGGATACGTCCTGCCAGGAAAGCCTTGCGTCCAGCTTCGACACCCAGTCTGAAGGCCTCGGCCATCTTGGTAGAGTCCTTGGCCTGGGCTATGGCGGTGTTGACCAGAACGGCGTCGGCACCCATCTCCATCGCCTGGGCAGCCTCCGACGGCACCCCAAGTCCCGCGTCCACCACCACAGGCACACTCGCCCTGTCGATGATTATCTTGATCTCGGCGTAAGTGAGTATCCCCTGTCCAGAGCCTATGGGAGAGCCCAGGGGCATTACCGTTGAACATCCCAGCTTCTCCAGCTTGTCGGCCAGTATGGGGTCCGCATGGATGTACGGCAGCACCACGAAACCCTCATCCAGGAGTTGACTGGCTGCCTCGTAGGTGCCAATGGGATCGGGCAGCAGATACTTGGGGTCTGGGATCACCTCCAGCTTCACCCAGTTGGAGCCAGTAACCTCCCTAGTGAGCCGTGCTGTAAAGACGACCTCCTCCACAGTCTTTGAGCCCGCCGTATTGGGAAGTATGGTGTATTTATCCCAATCCAAGTAGTCCAAGATGGTCTTTTCATTAGGGTTGTCCAGGTTCAGCCTGCGGATGGCTACGGTGATCATCTCGGCGCCAGAGGCCTCGGCGGCAGACACCATCTCCTCACTGGAGCGGTATTTACCTGTGCCCAGTATCAACCTGGACCTGAACTTCTTCTCCGCTATTTCCAAAAGGTCATTCACGATTATCGCCTCCTTTCGAAAGCAAGCCCTTCATAAAAAGAGAAAGCCGCTCTTGGTTGCTAGCGGCTTTTTGTGTTTTGTTACACCATAGCTTCCCTCCGCTGGCATTACCCAGATCAGGTTAGACCGGTCGCCCCGAAGCGTCGGGGCCTCTCAGCCTGGCTTACCCAAGCTCCCGGCAGTTCTCTGTGTTTTCAGGATACCATAACAGTGTGGACGAGGTCAACGCCCCGTCGATAACAAGCTAGGTAGATTGCTTGCCTCTCCCTTCTATAAATCCTTTAAGTGCGCTCAGGACTTCCTGGTCTGTGTCGGGAGCAAAGGCCACCTCAATTTTCCCAGCAGTGGACTCGATGGTCAGCACTCCGTTGTCGCTAACGCCAACACTGGAGATCTCGGCGTAATTGACCTTTTTGGAAGCGAGCTGATCCTTCCAGTTTCTATCTGTCTTACCTACGGCCACTCGTAGGGTGGTCAGAGCGAACCATGCCTGATACTCGTCGTCCTTTTGGCTGGCTCCGTCAACAAGGACATCTTCCATCCACGGATCGCCAGTAGAGTAAATCTGGACGATATACTCCTTTGCCACCGCATCGTCAATGATATAAGGGGCATCTCTAACATGAAAGGCCGATTCCCTCATGCCGTTGGCATCCAGCACTTTGTACAGATCACCAGCTATCTGAGTTAACACTATTGCGATGGCAGCCTCTATACCTGAAGGGGCGCCACTCTTATCTACCGCCTCCTCTTTTACTTTACTCTTTCGAAATCGGTTCAGAAAGCTTACCATTTCACTCGCACCTCTCTTACTATGTTTAGAGAGCAGACGATAACGAATTTCGTCGCTCATGCCCAAAGTGTGATGGTGCGATGATACAATGACGGACAGGCGCTGTCAACAAATGATTCTTTCCTCTCAATCTGTACGACCTTGAGATTTGCAAACCTTCTCAACGTATATGTGGAAAGTAGCTAAAGAAAACCTCTGTATCAGAGAGGGCACGCCTAAAAGAGCACGCTGGCATCGTAATCATGAAAATGCTGTGAAACGTGACTGGTGGAGAATGATACTAAGTCACTACGCTCCATCAGGGGTGGTGTATATGGAATAGGACATCCGAAGCTAATCGAAGATATCCGGCTGGCTAGCCCGTTGCGCTGGAAAACCGTTCCATTCCGAAGGGTTCTATGGGAAGGTTGACGTCCCGCCTAATCACCATATCCGTTATGATTTGGGCCATAATGGGACCGAGGAGTATTCCCTTTCGTCCAGCCCCCGTGGCTATATATACACCATTCCAGTCTGGAACCCCTCCTAACAGCAGAAGGCCGTCCGAGGAAACTGGTCTAAGACATGCCGTCTGCTGCACCAGTCTAGCGTCCTCCATAGCCGGCATCATTTTGAGCAATGCGCTCAAGATCTGGTCGCGAGCTGCCACAGTCGAGGTTTCATCAAATCCCACCTCTTCCTCCGTGGTTCCGGCCCACAGCAGGCCATCTGGCTTGGTAGTTGCGTAATTCCCCGCCCATCCTATGGTACATTTCATAGCAGGACCTTGGGTTTGCAACCTAAGAATCTGCCCCTTGAGAGGACCTATGGGAATGTCCATAGCCAACCACTGGGAGGCAATGCCGGCCCAGGGGCCCATGGCCAGCAGAACCTCGTCGCAGAGTATCTCTCCGTTCGCAGTAACCACTCCCGTTACCTTGCTGCCATCTCTTCTTAGACCCACCACTCTTCCGTGTCTGTACTCCGCTCCATGTTTCTCAGCGGCCTGAGTAAGCGCCAATACTAAACGGTAGGAGTCCACCTCTGCCGTTCCTTCTGTGTAGACGCCTCCTAAGGCATAGGATGAGACCCTGGGTTCTATTTCCCTCAAAGCTTCCTGTTCAAGCCATCCTACCTTGTAGCCTTGCTGGGCCTGTTGCCAGGAAAAGTTGCCTCGCAGACGATGTGTCTCCTCTTCATCGAAGGCCAGAGTCAGGGTAGGCTTCTCGTGGAAATCGGTATCTATCCCAGTCTCTTCTCTGAGGCTATCGTTTAGGGACTTGTGCAGCTTCATGCCTTCTATGGCCAATGGAAGGATAGGGCCTGGTATGCCTGCTCCGCCAAGGGGGCTAAGGGCACCATAGGCAAACCCCGAGGCGTGAGTCCCTACCCCATCCCTCTCTATGATGATCACCCTTTTCCCTAGCTTGCTGAGGAAGAACCCTGCGGCGCTGCCGATGATTCCGCCTCCAACTATCACGGCGTCTGTCTTATCTGTCGACATGTTTGCGAGTCACCTCTCTTCCTCACCACATTCTAATTGGCCTATTGGGAATGTGCCAGTCCTTAAATAATGAAAGCGGCAACGTGTGGACAGATTCCCACGTCGTCCCGACTGAGTCGGGACTCCTCGGAATGACATATGAAAAATAGGTCCCTCTCTTGGGCGGACATCAGGCCCGATGGTTCTGCTTGCTTCTGGTTGGTATGTGTTGGTGTGTGTCCGCTCGTCCTGAGCCTGTCGAAGGAGAGCGAACACACACGTCATCTCATCAACCCCTACCGAGCAGTACCGGCCTGATTTGCTCATTGACAATCGCTTTAGAATGTAGTATCACATGGGTATTCTAATAAGCAGCGAGCCAAGACTCTGCTCCCTGTTTCACAGTT
Organism: Dehalococcoidia bacterium; assembly: GCA_965249025.1. Lineage (GTDB taxonomy): Bacteria > Chloroflexota > Dehalococcoidia > Lucifugimonadales > CAYTFF01. The sequence goes on from OZ252215.1 coordinate 2,243,760, forward strand.
GTTGAACCGCAAAGGTCGCAGCCCGTTGAGGGAGGGGCACGCCGATAGGTTTCTAGTATTTAGGGAGGTCTTGAACTATGACAACCAAGCTAAAAGGACTAACCGAACAAGAGGTAGAAGAGCTGCGGACGCAGGCCCTTGACCACTACTGGATGCACGCACGACAGGTCAACGACCTGAAGGAGCCAGGCGCCCTCAAGGTGATGACAGAAGCTAAGGGCTGCTGGGTCACCCAGAGCGACGGCACCAAGTATTTCGACGCCCTCTCGGGCCTGTGGGTCAAGGCCGCCGGCTATGGACGCAAGGAGATCGCCGACGCCGTCTACGAGACCATGCTCACCGGCATGACATACCATCCCACCGCAACCACCAGCCCCAACAGCATCAGGCTAGCCTCTAAAGTTGCCAGCCTAGTCCCCGACAAGGAGTCGAGGGTGTTCCTGGTGAGTGGCGGCTCCGAGGCCGTGGAGACGGCGGTGAAGATGGCCAAGAAGTATCACAGGAACCGTGGCGAGCCAATGAGGTTCAAGGTCATCAGCAGGGTTGGCTCTTACCATGGCGCTACTCACCTATGCATGAACTTAGGTGGAGGGAGTGTAGCTAATGCAGGTGATTATGGCCCCATGCTACTGGGCACCCCCAAGACGACTCAGCCATATCACTATAGGTGCCACCATTGTAAAGACGAAGGACAGTGTAACCTCAAGTGCGCCTACGATGTGGAACGTACCATAGAGGCCGAGGGGGCCGACCAGGTCGCGGCCTTCATCGGCGAGCCTATATCCGCCGCCGCCAGTGTTGCGGTGCCTCATCCAGACTACTGGCCCACTATACGCGCCATATGCGACAAGTACGGCGTCCTCCTCATTCTAGACGAGGTCATCACGGGCTTCGGTCGCACAGGCAAGATGTTCGCCGCGGAGCACTGGAATCTAAAGCCTGACATCATCACGGTGGCCAAGGCGTTGACCAGCGGATATCTCCCCATCGGCGCAGCCATCGCCAGCAAGAAGGTCGCCGATACCTTTATTGGCGGAGAGAGCGAGACCTTCCGACACCTGATAACCTTCGGTGGCAACCCCGTGTCCGCCGCCGCCGCCTTGGCGAACCTGGATATCTTCGAGAATGAAGACCTGGTCGGGAACTCGGACCGCATGGGCGAGTACATGAACCAGCAGTTGCAGACCCTCTATGAGCACCCAATAGTCGGTGACATCAGGCATGCCAAGGGCCTGCTCTTCGGCATCGAGTTGGTCAAAAACAGGCAGACCAAGGAAAAGTTCCCCAAGGAAGCTGATATTCGGAAGAGGCTGACCAAACTGACGCGTAAACACCAGGTGTTCATGATAGCAAACGAAGTGATAGCCCTGGCTCCGCCTCTGTGTGTCACCAAGGACGAGGTAGACCACCTGGTGAAGCAGGTGAACTCCATCATCGGAGACTTGGAGAAGGAGTTGGGAGTAGTCTAGCTAACCTTAGTTTATTCTTCCAGGTTAGCTGGGCCTCTGGCATTCTCTAGTCCAACAGAGGAACACCCTTCAAAGTGTAGGTTTGAATAGCAGTAGTGCTGATCTCGAGGGCACGCTGAGGATATTAAGGAGGTCTTAACCCATGACAACCAAGCTAAAGGGACTTACAGAACAAGCGGTAGAGGAGTTGCGGACGCAGGCCCTTGACCACTACTGGATGCACAACCGACAGGTCAACGACCTGAAGGAGCCAGGCGCCCTCAAGGTGATGACAGAAGCTAAGGGCTGCTGGGTCACCCAGAGCGACGGCACCAAGTATTTCGACGCCCTCTCGGGCCTGTGGGTCAAGGCCGCCGGCTATGGACGCAAGGAGATCGCCGACGCCGTCTACGAGACCATGCTCACCGGCATGACATACCATCCCACCGCAACCACCAGCCCCAACAGCATCAGGCTAGCCTCTAAAGTTGCCAGCCTAGTCCCCAACAAGGAGTCGAGGGTGTTCCTGGTGAGTGGCGGCTCCGAGGCTGTGGAGACGGCAGCGAAGATGGCCAAGAAGTATCACAGGAACCGTGGCGAGCCAATGAGGTTCAAGGTCATCAGCAGGGTTGGCTCTTACCATGGCGCTACCCACTTCTGCATGAGCCTGGGCGGTGGAAGCTCCGCCCACAGTGAGGACTACGGTCCCGTCCTTCTAGGCACCCCCAAGACGACTCAGCCATATCACTACAGGTGCCACCATTGTAAAGACGAAGGACAGTGTAACCTCAAGTGCGCCTACGATGTGGAACGTACCATAGAAGCCGAGGGGGCCGACCAGGTCGCGGCCTTCATCGGCGAGCCTATATCCGCCGCCGCTGATATGGCAGTGCCTCATCCAGACTACTGGCCCACTATACGCGCCATATGCGACAAGTACGGCGTCCTCCTCATTCTAGACGAGGTCATCACGGGCTTCGGTCGCACAGGCAAGATGTTCGCCGCGGAGCACTGGAATCTAAAGCCTGACATCATCACGGTGGCCAAGGCGTTGACCAGCGGATATCTCCCCATCGGCGCAGCCATCGCCAGCAAGAAGGTCGCCGATACCTTTATTGGCGGAGAGAGCGAGACCTTCAGGCACCTGATAACCTTCGGTGGCAATCCCGTGTCCGCCGCCGCCGCCTTGGCGAACCTGGATATCTTCGAGAAGGAGGACCTGGTCGGGAACTCGGACCGCATGGGCGAGTACATGAACCAGCAGTTGCAGACCCTCTACGAGCACCCAATAGTCGGTGACATCAGGCATGCCAAGGGCCTGCTCTTCGGCATCGAACTGGTCAAGGACAGAGAAACGAGAGCCAGGTTCCCTAAAGAGGCCCAGATACGCAAGAGGATCACGAAGCTGATGCACAAGCATCGGATATTCATGATCGCCCAAGATACAATCCGCCTGGCTCCGCCCCTGTGTATCACCAAAGATGAAGTAGACCATGTAGTCAAGCAAATGAGTGCCATCATCGGAGACTTGGAGAAGGAGCTGGGAGTATCCTAAACGACTACGGTTCATCCATCAGCTAAGAACGAGTGAGTGCCCCTTCTCTTAGAAATTTAAGGAAGGGGCACTTATATTGAAAGGGTTATGGGACTGGGGTTAGCGCCACTATGAGATGTTCATCCTGCGGAAATGAAAATACCGCCGAAGCTCGATTCTGTGCCTATTGCGGGTATCGGCTCGAAGGGACAGTGGAGCCTCAAGGCGCTCCTACATCTGGCCCAGGGTCCGTCTACATACCGACCAGAGACCTGGGTGAGCTGATAAGCGAGACGTTCCATGTATACAGAGAGGGGTTTAGTCAATTCATCCTCATCGCCATTGTGGCAACCATACCTAGTATATTGTTGTCCTTCTTACAGCCATTTCCAGGTCCTGATCCGATCTCAGGGGAGTTCGATCTTCAATCGTTGGCGCTCTTTACAGGAGCCTTTGCTTCTATAGGTTTTTTCCTTATCATCGCAAGCCTGTTTACCTACGCGTTGGCTGGTGGTGCTGCTGTGCATGCGGTAGCCCAGCAACAATTAGGACGCCAAGTCCGCTTTGAAGAATCCATTACCCGAGCATGGCGGAAGATAGTGGTACTGGCACTAACACTTTTGCTCTCTATGCTGATACTGTTAGGCGCTGGTATGCTGATGATAGTCATCATAGGCATACCTCTATTCTTTTATCTTCTTGTAGCCCTGTTTTTCTACACACCAGCTATAATGCTCGAAGGCAAAGACATCATCGGCTCTCTGGGAAGAAGTCGCCAACTGGTAGCGGGTAGCTGGTGGCGCATATTCGGCATCGGGATAGTCTTTGTTCTGTTACTCCTTGGCCTATCTGTGACAGCATCTATCCCCGGGATTATCTTCTCATTTATTTCTCCATACCTAGCCAGCATATATAGCGCCGTCGTCAATATCCTACTGTTCCCAATAGTCATAATAGGCATGATTCTAGTCTACATAGACCTGCGGGTGAGAAAAGAGGGTTACACCCTCACGCAGATGGTCTACGAAGTTGATCGTCTACGCTGAGCCGAGCGAATTGAAAAGCCCCCACTAGCTTTGCATAAAAAGTCTTGGGTTTGCCAATTTTAGGAACAACAGGCCTCGATTATCTCACCCTCTCCACCCTCGGTTCGTATCTGGGGGACACCCCAGACCCCCGGACGTCCCGACGGGTCGGGACGTCGCCCTCCTGAGATTTTTGCTTTTTTGTGCAAGACCAGCCCCGCTCGCTCTCAATATGATCTCAGACAAAAGCGGGGCTTTTTGTTTAGACTCTAAAAGACTGTGCCCTAGGCTTTCCTGGATAGCGCTTCTTTGCTAGCGCTGGATCCTGCCAGCCTTCCAAATACTGCGCCCGCCGTCAGACCAGAGCCGCCGGCGTAGTTATAGTAGAACAGCCCCCCCACCAGCTCTCCGCCCGCATACAAGCCTGGTATGGGGTTGTCCGACAGGTCCAGCACCTGAGCGTTATTGCCTATTCGCAATCCGCCGAAGGTGAATGTGATACCACAGGTAACCGCATAGCCATAGTAGGGAGGAGTATCCATCTTCTGAGCCCAGTTGGACTTTGGCAAATCGATTCCCTGGGTGCCCTTACCATCCAAAACGGCAGGGTTGAACTCCTTTTCCTCCATCACCGCATCGTTGTACTCTTCAACTGTCTCGACTAGAACCTCCGGATCTACATCAAGCCCCCTGGCCAGCTCCTCAATGGTGTTGGCCTTGTACGAGGTCACCTGGGGTATGTTGTACTCGTCCCGAAGGAGGTGCCTGACCTTCTCATCGAAGATCTGGAAAGCGGCCCGTTGAGGCTGGAATAGGATCTCCCGTCCATACTTGGCATAAGTGTAGTTTCGTAAGTCGGCACCCTCATCCACGAAGCGATTTCCCTCTACGTTGACGATGAGGCCCAAGGGATAGGAGTGCTTCTGGAACAGGTCTGCAATCACCCTATCGCCAAAGGGGGGTGCGTTGAGGTCCCATGCCACTGCGTGGCAGGAGCTCCAGTGTCCGTAGGGCTGAGCGCCAATCTCTAGGGCCATTTTTATGCCGTCGCCCGTGTCAAACCGGGTTCCCCGAACCTTTGCTAGCTCCCAACCTGGCCCCAAGTATCTAGTGCGCCACTCCTGATTAGCTTGGAATCCTCCGCTGCCGAGAACTACTGACCCGCATGAAATATCCCTGTAGCCTGCGGTCCCTTTGACCGTGACGCCGACGATACGTCCTTTTTGGTCTATTATGAGTTTAGTAGCCCCCGTCTCGTAAAGAACGTCCATTCTGCGCTTTCCCGCCAGTTCAAAGAGGACATCAATTAGGCCCTTGCCAGCGCCCACGGACTCCACTACCATACCTCCCCAAAACCTGTGGATGTTGTCTATCTTGAAGGACTGTCGATTGTACATCAGGACAAAGGTCACGCCGTTCTTATGCATCCACTCCATTGTGGGGTACGACTGTGATACCAGTATCTGGAGCAGCTCAGGATCGGACAGACCTTCAGTGACGCGCATAATATCGGAATAAAACTTGTCCTGTGGATACGAGCCTACTTCCACCGAGGCAGCTTCTTCGTCCGACATCTCTGGCATCAGCCCGCGTAGGTCATCTAAACCGTTGTAGGTAAAGCGAAAGCCCCCACCTGTGAAAAAGGTATTGCCCCCTCTGAGGTATTCTGGCGCCTTTTCCAGGATTAGAACCTTGGCTCCATTCTCGTTGGCAGCCATCGCTGCGTTTAGCCCGGCGTTACCCGCTCCTACCACTACAACATCGTACTCAGGCTTGCTGGTCATTAACTACCTCCAAAATATTTTGACGTGCACCTTACCGCTGAAAAACTTACACAATTATTGCTCATGAGTAAAGTCCTATTCGCCGAATGGAAAAGGGTGATTCAATTTCAAAAAAGATGCTGCGACTGTTAAAACTTGGCCCATCCGTTTATAGTATAACCACCTACCGTATCTCCTAGGAGGGCCACCGATGTCCACCAAGGCCTGCTCTTCATGCGGCAATACAAACCCCGAAGATGCCAAATTCTGTGTCACTTGCGGGACGCCCTTGAGCACAGAATCGCACCAGGAGGAGGCACCAAGGCACGATGCGCCCCGCCACCTTTCAGATCAAGGAGCTAAAAGCGGTGTGGCCTGTCCCTCATGTGGACGTTCTGATGTAGGCGAGGACCTTTTTTGTAGGTGGTGCTCCCAGTTACTCTCAACTCCCAATGGAATTGCCAACGCAAGCTTACTTCGGCGTCTTGGTGCCTACATACTAGACGCTATCCTCCCATTTCTCACTCTTTTTATAGGTTACCTGATCTGGTGGCTCATCACCCTTCAGTGGGGCCAGACCCCAGGAAAGCAGCTTCTGGGCATACGCTCCATGAGGACAGATGGCACCTCTACTGGGTGGCGCCCTACATTCGTCCGCGAGTATCTTGTCAAGTTCATCGTCTTTAACCTTGTCCTTGGCTCTTTGACGGGTGGCGTCGTCTACGTTCTAGACCTATTGTGGGCACTTTGGGACAGAGATCGACAGACCCTCCACGACAAGGTTACATCCACTGTTGTCGTAGACGATAGAGTCTATCGTCATGCTTTTAAGCCACTGTAACCTGGCTGCAGATCCTTCGCGTCCCTAAGCGTTCTTTAGCTGATCGATGTGATTCAGCCAGTGTCTGCTCGTGTTCTCTATACGTACCCTCGCCGATTGCGTCTCCCCGTCTGGCCGTAGAATTATCGGCACGTCCAGGTCAGACATGGCTCGCGCTTCCTGAATCATACGCTCGTGGGCCTGGCGCGCCGCTGCGATGACCTCTGCCATAGAGTTGTCTGCATATTGGGCTACTTTTGCGGCACTCAAGTCATCCACGTTGGTAAAGGGCGACTCAAAAATGGGTACAGGCCCTCCACCCCTGGTGGCCTCCTGCATGCCCTGGATGTTCCTGTTGCAGAAATAGATGAAGTGAGCTAAAGTCTCTTTAGGCCCCCAATCTCCAACCCTGGCCGTCGATGTTGTTCCAGGTCCTTGGTAGTAGGCGATGGCCGCTTGAAAGGACTTCTCTAGCTCGTCGATGGGGTTGGACTGCTGAACCGTCGTCATACAGGCATACCTCCTTCTTTAACAACAACGCCCAAGTCATTGGTTGGCGATACCAATTTCCGAGGGGATTATATCACAGAATCAAGGCCAGTCAGCTAGCCAGAGAGAAGCAGAAGCCATGAGACCGATCCGCCAATACCTAACGAACCTATCCCAACCGATGCCCTTCTGGACAAAGGTGTCCCTGCTTCTGCGTAACGGCTTTCTCCGGTTGTGGCTGCGACAAAGCTGCTGCGGACATCCAGGCCAACCCGGATGCTGAGAGGCAGAAGAGGAGGCTCCTGGTACAGGGGCAAAGAGTAGAAACTGACTACCCCTCCTTCCCATCTTTCCTGCTATGTGGGGACACTTGCTTTGCACAAAAAGTCTTGTTTTTGCCTAATTTAGGAACAACAGACCTCGATTATCCCACACTCTCCGCTCCTCCACTGCGCTCAAGATCCCGATAAACCGAGGACAGGCAGGCTCTCGGTTCGTATCTTCCCGACTAGCCGGGACAGACCCCAGGACGTCCCGACGGGTCGGGACGTCACCTTCCTGAGAATTCTGCTTTCTTGTGCAAAGCCCGAGGACATTGATGACTTAGGCTTGCAATAGAGCGACTAAAAGAATAAAGTGTGAGTGTGATTCTCTTGCAGTGGTAAGTTTTGAGGGTGGAGGTAGACTATGCCGTTTCATATTGGGCCCACCGAGTTGATCATAGTCCTTGTGATCATAATGATCATCTTTGGCGTGGGGAAATTGCCGCAAGTAGGTGGAGCCTTAGGAAAAGGCCTTCGTGAGTTTAGGAAGGGCCAGAAGGATGCCGATTCGGGAGATGATTCATCCTCCGAAAGTGCCTCTGACCTGGCCTCATCGAACGCCACTAAGGAAGAGTCCAAGACATAGAGCTAATCAAGGACTGTGTGATCTCCCAAGGCTATCCTGCTTTGCACGAAAAGTCTTGTTTTTGCCAATTTTAGAAACAACGGACCTTGATTATCCCACCTTCTCCTCCCTCGATTCGTATCTGGGGGGACACCCCCAGACCCCCAGCGTCCCGACAGGTCGGGACTGCATCCTCCTTTATTTCGGGAATTTTTGTGCAAAGCCAAGGCTATCCTACACTTACGATCGTATCCTCCGCGAATATATGTGCCACCTCAAGGCCCAGGTGGCGATATAGGCTGGGCGGAACGCTGATATCGGCCAGGTAAAGCTCCCCCACCGATTCCTTTGCTTTACCCGTCAGAAGACCCGTCTTAGGCAGCGCCAGGGTCATGGTAGCCATTACTCTTACCCCAGGGCTGAACATCTCTCCGCTAGATGTGTCAAGGCCAGAAGGAGCGTCCAGAGACAATATTGTGCCCTTGCAAGTATTTATAAGCTCTATCAGACGTGCCGCTGCTCCCCGGGGCGAACCGGTCAAACCGTAACCAATCACGGCGTCGATGGCAAGATCTGCATCCTCAAAGACAGAATCCTCCTCATCCCAGGTCTCCACTACTGCAACTGGAAGATGCTCTAGGGTATCCAACTGCTCTCTAGGCACTGGCTTGTGCTCTTCCTTCGGCCCTGTCAGGACCACTGTAACCTGGGCACTCCAGTTGCTGAGATGCCTTGCTGCCACCAGGCCACCCCCTCCGTTGTTGCCCTTTCCCGCAGCGACGGCGACTTGCTTGTTTAGCGCCGTCCCTCCTAACAATCGCCTCGACAGATGTGCCAGGTTGCGCCCCGCATTTTCCATCATACGCACCAGGTCTATGCCGTAGACCTCCATCATAAGGCGATCCACCTCGACCATCTGCTCCGTGTTTATCGCCGGAATATCCAGGCCTTTCATTGACTCCCCTCCTCAAAACAAACTATGATCGACCTATCTTATATGCAATTATGCAGGTTGGTTTTCCTCGTTGACAAAGTAATGTGGTGATGTCACTATACCATCGGTTCAAGCAATCCTGAAATGATCGAATAGAGGGTATTGCATGATATGGATTAGACGGGTCTTTGCCGCACTTTTTGGCATCGTTTTCATAGTGCTTCTCCCTGTAGTACTCCTTACCCTTCGTCTCAACGATACTTTCCTTGAGCCGCAGTTCCATACGAACATTCTACGCAAAGTTGACTTCTTCAACTTCTTCTACGATGATGCCCTTCCCCTACTGATAGACGAGAATATTGAACAGGCGGAAGGCTTACCCTTTGGCGTTACATTAGAGGGACAGGATGTGGTTGATGCAGTGAGGGAGGTAATGCCCCCTGAATGGCTGCAGGAGCAAACGGAACACGTATTAGGCCAGGCCCTTCCGTACATTACTGGATCAACAGACAGTTTCCAGATCAACATTCAGCTATCAGACCGTATCAGATCCCTGTCCCCAGCGTTGAAGGGTGTGCTAATACGCTCCAACACCTACAACGTACTGTCCAGCCAGGAGTTCGTTGACGACATAGACCAGCAGATACGAGATTTCGGGGATCTCCCCTTCAGCATCGACATTACGGGACAGCAAATCACTTCCCTGCTGCAGAACGTTCTTCCCGCTTCATGGATTCAGGAGCAGACCGAGGCCAACATAGACCATATAGTGGATTACCTAACGACCGACGGACAAGACGTCATCGTCCAGATCCCGTTAAAGGACCGAATTCAAGCGGCTCTAGGCGGAAGCGACGCCCCGGTAAAAGGGTTTCTCCGTGATATAGGCGCTTACGATAGGGTATTTCAAGAGGGTGTGACCACTCTGTTTTCAGACCAGGTGCTGGGACCTGACGGCGCAGCGTTGACCGTACCTATCGTCCAGAACGTCCAGCTAGAGATTACCTCTGATGACCTGGTAACGGCACTGGAGCAGGTGCCTCCAGCAGTGCTCCAGGCACAGTTGGATGGAGCCATCGACGAGATTACTCCTTACCTGACAGGAGATGCAGAGAGCTTCAAACTGGAGCTTTCAGTAGAAGACATGAACAACCTGGTTACGCCCATCATAGTGGACCTGATGAACAGGAAATTCAGAGAGACCTACGAGAGCCTGCCGACGTGCAGCACCGAACAGGTCGCCTCATTGGTCCAGTCCGGGCTGCAAAGTAACTTACCCATATGCAGCCCGCCGGGATTCTCCATTGAACAAATACAGACAGCTCTAGGGATTCCTGGCCCGTCTCTGTCCAGGGGGCAGCTTGAGATACTGTGTAGCTGCGACCTGAGTCTAGCCCTGGAGCCATTGTCTTATGACAGCCTGGTGTCGTTGCTTGGCATAGACGTAGAAATGCAGGTGGGAGATGTAATCAGCTCTTTCTTTCCTTCTTCACTCACCTTTACCGACACAGACCTACGAGATACTTTGAGCACTGATGATGAAGAGACCCTGGACAGGTTCCTGGGTTACGCGCGCAACGGCTTTGTCTACACCGACAGCGACCTGAGAAAAGACCTTGCCAATGTGGACAACGGCCAGGAAGGTTTCCAAATTGACGAGGAGACCCTAGATCGCGTCCTGGATTGGATCCGCCACGGCTTCACTTATACAGACCGGGACTTCCTTGATGACATCACCGACGACGAGGGTGACAATCAACTAGACCAGGGCCGTCGCTACGCGGGCATCGCCAGAAGCCTACTCCCCATTTTATATGTGGTTCTTGCTGTCCTCCTAATAGCCATCGGCTTCCTTGGAGGACGAAAGTGGAGCAGTCGGATCGCCTGGCCCGCCGCCTTTCTGGCCATTGGGTCGGCTATCGTATATTCTGCCATAGGGCCGGCCTATAGGTCTGTGGCCGAGCCTCGTATTCAGGACGAGATTAGCATGGCCACAGCAGAGGAAAACGAGATAACTATGCTGTTCACCAACAAGGCTAGTGAGATTGCTACAACGGTTGCACGGGAGTTCTTGTCGGGCATCGAGAGCACGGCCCTGACCCTTCTGATAATCGGTGGCTCCGCCTTAGCTCTGGCCCTCTTGTGGCCTCGTATCTCAGCAGCGCTCTTCTCAAGGCGGCGTCGATAGGTCTATCGTACTTGGACTTATACATATTGCGTAGTATCCGAACTTAACAAAGGAGTGAAGAATGGCAAATTCAATCCAAGGCATGGTAAACGTGGTGTCGGAGGCACACAAGAAGCTCGACGCGGAGTTGGCTGGCGTCAGCAATGAGGTTTTCTACGGAGTGCCCAAGGAGGGGGAGTGGGCAATATCCGAAAACCTGGGCCACATAGTGGAGCTTCAGTGGTTCTGGATGAACAAGGTGAAACTCATACTCAAGGAAGATAATCCCAGGCTCTTCCGCTCAGAGGGAGAGAACGTCTCAAAACTGACCTTACCAGCGGCCTGGAAGGGTTACACAAGAGAAATAATTCTGAGGGTGCTGAAACACACTAATCAGGATACCCTGGATGATATCGCTAAACTGCCCCCTGACAAACTGGACCGCACGGGCACTCGAAACGATGGCAAGGTTGTTAACATTCCACAGTTAGTAGAAATCATAGCCAACCACATATTGGTCCACGTCAATCAGATCGCCGAGAACAAAAAGGCTCTGTAATGCCTTAGCTGTAGGTGTCCTTACGGCATAGGATGCGGGTCGGGCGTTCCTCTTATAGCAGCGCCTTGCCCTTTTGTGATATGTTTATGACCATCAGCTAGCATAGAGGCCATTCTCAAGAGAACATATTATTCAGTGATGGAGGAATAGCTATGCGTAAGCTAGAGTTGGAGTTAGATGGCGTAAAAGCCACTGCGCGTCTCCTTGACCACAAGGCACCCAAGACCTGTCAGGCGGTATGGGATGTGCTGCCATACGAGGACATGGTCACCCACGCTCGCTGGTCTGGGGGGCGGATGCACACCAACAAACACCCTAAGCTGGATTTGGACGCCAGCAACTATCCAATGATCGAAAATCCATGCTCATGGCAAGCGCCAGGAGACATTGTGGTTATGCCCATGATCAAGGAGATCACAATCTCCTACGCCCCCAGCAGATTCGCCTGGATGGGTGAGACCTGGATTGTGACCAAGATAGGCGTCATAGAAGGCGAATGGGGCAATTTCGCCTCCAAGATAGACCGCCTCCAGTGGGAAGGGGCCAAGAAGCTCGTCATCAGGCGGGGCCTGGAGGATGAGCCTCCCAAACCCACACCCGCTGGAAACGGGGCCAAGATAGAAATAGAGTTCGACGGCAAGAAATTCGTCGCTGAGTTCTTCGATGAGAGGGCGCCAAAGCTCTGCAAGGCCATCCTTAACGCCCTTCCTTTGGACGGCCCAGTCACCAACAACCACAGCAGCGGGGAGATATGCCACTACTGGGCAAGTATCCCTAACCTTCCCGAAGAGGTAGAGACTGGCAGAGAGAGGTGGTCAGTACACAGCAACGGTAAGCTCATGGGCACCAGCGCCGTCGCCTTCTACGACCCACGGGAGATGCGTGGCCACAACACAGGAGACATCCTTTTCTGCGCAGATGAGGGATTCCTGATCGTCCACGGTCAAGGTCAGTTTGGCCAGCTTGGCCCGCCCCTCCTGGGTAGGGGGACCGGACGCCTTGGCCAGTCAACCACCCAAAAGGTGGGACGTATCATAGAGGGAGACCTAGATGAGATGAGCGCCGTATGTGATCGGATCGAGTGGGAGGGCACCAAGACAATGCGGATGAGAAGACTCTAGGAATTGCCCTTGTCTAAGTCTAGTCCTATCCGCTCACCCTTGAGCCCTGCCAAAAAAATTTCTCCTCCTCAATGGTGGAGAATCTAAGAGGGGGTGACCCTACACCCTGCCACTCTAAGCCAATCGAAGGGTGGCGAGCACGCATATGAAGGAGCATGTTGCAATGAAGTTCGGAGTTGGAATACCTACATGTAGGGAAGGACGCGACTATCCAGCCAGTTTCTCTGGGCCCGAGGAGATGGTCGAGCTATCCCAACTGGCGGAAAAGCTGGGAATAGACTACGTCTGGGCCGACGACCACATAGCCCCCAACGAAGCCCTACGCACTAAAGACCCAAAGCCTCCTAGTTTTTATGAAACGATCCTATCGCTATCCTATGTGGCCGCTGCCACCAATTCTGTCAGGCTTGGTATAGGCGTCCTGGTGATGATCTGGCGCGACCCTGTCCTGGTAGCGAAACAGATAGCTACCCTAGACGTATTCAGCGACGGACGCATTACCCTGGGCGTGGGCATTGGCGGCAGCCGAGATGAGTTCGAGGCCGTTCAACCCAGAATGCGCCACGCCCACAGGGGCAAGCTTCTGGACGAGCAAATCGAAATACTAAACCTTCTCTTCACCCAGGACAACGCCAGCTTTAATGGAGAGTATTTCGAATTTGATGACCTCAGTCTTCACCCAAAGCCTAACCAAAAGCCCTTTCCATTCTATATTACCGCCTTTAGCAGAGACACCCCGGAGAGCCTTCGCAGGATGGCCAAATGGGCGTTCTACGTAGCTGTGAACCCCACTATAGAGTCGGTCCGAAACCGGGTAGAGGGCCTCAAGCCCTACCTGGAGGAGGTAGGCAGAGACATATCGGAAATAGAGCTTACCACTCTGCCCACGGCAAGCATTGGGCACACCCATCAAGAGGCGGTGGAACGTCTCCAGAGAAGCCGACTATTTGAGCGATACAAAGGACAGTCCCTTGAAAGTGTTGAAGAGGCCAACTTTATTGGGACACCTGAAGAGATTACGGAGAAAATTAAACGCTTAGAGGCTGAGGGGCTTAACCATTGCGCCCCCCAACGCTTCGCGACCAATACCTATGAAGGATTGAAGGAACAGGTCCAAATGTTTGGAGAGGAGATAGTGCCACACTTTAGGTAGCAAGTGCAGAATAATCCTCTGGTGCCACCCTGAGCGAAACGAAGAGTCTCAGGCACGAGCAAATTCTGTTCCTGAGATGTATCAGAGAGCGGCGTCCTTGTAGCGAGTGCAGATGCAATATGATATTAGGAACGAGGAGCATAGATGAGATTCGGTGTCGGCATAAATACGTGTAGAGAGGTCTTGTCTTATCCATCGGGTTTCTCAGGCCCCAAGGAGATGGTCCAGACCGCCCAATTGGCAGAGAAGCTGGGATATTACTCCATTTGGGGAGACGAACACATAACTCCAACAAAGGCAATGTTTGAGAAAGACCCCCAGCCCCCCAACTTCTATGAGCTGTTCGTTTCCCTTGCATACGTTGCAGCCGTTACCTCCAAGATCAAGCTAGGAGCGGGGGTAGTTTGCCTGCCGTGGCGAGACCCTGTCTGGGTAGCGAAGCAAGCCTCCACCCTGGACGTTTGCAGCGATGGCCGGTTTATCATGGCCGTGGGATTAGGCGCATTGAAACAGGAGATGGTGGCTATAAACACAAGCGCCGCTAAGAACAACCGAGGCAAGATGATGGATGAGAGCCTTGAGGCGCTAAACCACCTCTTCAATGAAGATTGGGCCAGCTATCAGGGCGAATACTACCACTTTGAGAACGTGGCCCTGTTTCCTAAACCTATCCAGAAACCCTTCCCTATATTCATATCGGGAGAGAGCGAAACTACCATAGAAAGAATCGCCCGTTGGGGCAGTGGATTCTTCGTATGGCCCAGCCTAAAGTATATGGAGGAAAAGATTGAGGCGCTCAAACCCCTTCTAGAAAAGCATAAGCGAAGCCTGGAAGAGATAGAAATCACGACTCTAGCGAGTATAAGTGTAGCAGGCACACATGATGAGGCCGTTGAACGATGGGAGAGGGCGCGCATATCGGAGCGTTACAAGAGGCGGGGCATGGATGCTCAAGAGATGAACCTGATAGGCTCCGTAGATGAGGTAATAGAGAAGATACGGAGAATGCAAGAGTTGGGGTTAAAGCACTGTGCCCTCCAGCGTTTCGCCGCAGGCTCACATAGCGAGCTGATCGAGCAGGTGCAAATGATAGGAGAAGAGGTGCTGCCCCACTTCAGATAGAGTCATCCACTCTGGACATTCGCAATAAGGAGCACAGTCATGAGGATGGTATTTGGCACAGGGCTAGGACGCAATATCGCTATGTGGGACATAGCAGATCACTGCAGGGTAGCGGAGGAGAGCGGCTTCTCCAATGTGACCTTTGTGGATCAGCAGAACCTGTCACGGGACATCTACGCAATGATGTCCGTCGCCGCCATGAGCACCAAGCGTATACATATAGGGCAGGGCGTCACCAACCCCTTCACCTATCACCCGTCGGTTATCGCCAACGCCACCGCCTCCATCGATGAGATGTCCGGCGGCAGGGCCTTCTTGGGTATTGGGGTCGGAGGCAATGCGCCCCTAACCATGGGACTGAAACCCAGCCCCATGAAGGACTTGCGTAAGGCTATTGAGTTCATCCGCAAATATATGTCGGGGGAGGAGGCTCAATACAAGGGCGGTAAGATGCACTCGGAATGGATTCGAAGGCCGGTGCCCATCTACATGGCAGCCTCTGGGCCCAGGTCGTTGCAATTGGCCGGTGAGATAGCGGACGGCGTGATAGTCATAGGCGTTCACCCGGAGTTGCTGAAGTGGCGACTAGAGCAAATAGAGAAGGGAGCATTGAAGGCTGGCAGGGACCCCTCCAAGATAGATGTCTGGGCCCGTACCCTCTGCTACGTCGCCGAATCCAAAGAGGCCGCACGGCGGGAGACGGCCTCATATACCGCCAGCGCCGCCAGAGATACCTATTTATCGGTCTTCTCCAGAAACACCCCGGAGAGCGCAGCCCTGGCGGAACGCCTAGAGCGAATTGAGTCTGGTATAGTAGACGAGTTCAAGCTGATTTATGACAAATTCGACCACTACCAGCACGAAACCACCGACGCCCCCCACGCCAAGCTAGTGACCCAACGTATCATTGACATGACAATGCTGACGGGAACCCCAGAAGACATCTGCGAGGCTATCGAAGGGATAGGTGAAGTCGGGATCAGGACCGTCTCCTGTGTCATGTACACCGTCATCGACAAAAAGGGGATGATGAGGGAAATAGGCGACAATATAATGCCCCACTTCAGGAACTAGGAGAGCGACATCTATGTCATTCTTCATCCCGATTCTCGGGATGAAGGAATCTTTAAAGTTCTCCGTGGATGTACAAGGGCCTGTGTGTCTTGCCGACACCATCCAGTTTGCCAGCCCTATATGCCTTCACCCAGTATCCTAATGTCGATGGCGGCAACGACAGCCGCCGGCCTGCCTCTGGCAATGATAGCTTCTATTCTGCCACCAGCCTCACTGCTTCCTGGCGTAACTCTCTCGTGTACCTTCCTTGGGGAACCCGTTTCATGCTGACACCTCCGTCGCTTTATCTTATTCGACTTTGATGTCCATTTTTTCCATCCTACAACAATTTCTATTGGGCCTATGAGAATTTCCTCACAACACATAATGGTATTGACAGACTATGCCGAAAGTGCTATGTATACTTCAGAAATTCGTAAGCTGCATGTCTTGTTTGGTTAGAATGCCACAATAGCTGCACAAATGGATGTTACCGTGATACCTGGTTTCGGAAAGTCCACACGAAACACGCTTGTTACAGATGTAACAGTTTACCATCTGGATTCTTCATCTTCCCACTCCTTAGGTGCCCGCCCCTATAGTTATTGGGGCAACAGGCGCGGGTGCCGATAAGTGTAGGCTTATGAAGTTCTTGAGAGAGGATAACAACTGGAACATAAGTTCAGGTAATGCCCAGTACTGCCAGTCAACAATGGTTAGGTCGTGAATACGTAGATTAAGGAGGAACCCATGAGAAATCTCAAACGAGGCAAAGTGAAAAGTTTATTGCTACTAGCTGTGCCTACGATACTCATTCTTTCCGTATCGGTGGCCTGTGGAGGCGGGGAGGAAGGTGCAACTCCTACTACAGCCAGGCCAGCTGCTACTACTCCCACTTCGACCGAAGCTCCAACCCGTGGGGGCGTTCTTCGCAGGGCGGGAGCTGGAGAGCTGCCCCAACTTTCGAATGTCAAGACCCTGGATCCTGTTTACTCTGTCAATTTCGGCGAATATGACCCCAATTACTTACTCTACAACAATCTGGTGCAAGTGATGCCGGACAGCACTATAGGACCAGACTTAGCCGAGGCGTGGGAAATTTCTTCTGACGGACTGACTATCACCTTTGCTATACGACGCGGGGTGCAGTTCCACGATGGCTCCGCGTTTGATGCCCAAGCGGCAATGTGGAACATAGAGCGTGTGAAAGACCCCGAGGTTCAGGCCAGCCAGTCTTCTTTTCTGGATCCCATTGAACGAGTAGAAGTTCTCGACAGCCATTCCCTTAGGCTGCACCTCTCATCAAAGCCTTGGCGCCCAGTCTTGGCCTCCTTGGCTGAGAGGGCGGGCTGGATGGCTTCTCCGACGGCCGTCGAGCGCGAGAATTCTTATTCTGAGCGTACGGGTGACTTTGGTAGAAGGCCAGTAGGAACAGGCCCCTTCAAATTCAAAGAGTGAAAGCTTGACAACCATTTGACACTTCAACGATTCGAAGGCTACTTCGAAGAAGGCAAACCTTACCTTGATGAGATAATGTTTCAAGATGCGGGAACCGTAGAAAACGTACTTGCAATGCTTAGAACGGGACAAACCGATTGGTACGTGCTTACCGGACTGTCAGGAGTGGACAAGGTAAGCCTCCTGGAGGGAAATCCTAATCTCACTTTGCACGCCAGCGAAACAGGTGCGACATATAGCGTCAACATGGACCCAACAGTTGCTCCCTTCACAAACAAATCGCTAAGGCAGGCCATTAACTACGCTTTTGATAGAGAAGCCTTGATAGAGTCATTCTTTGGCGGCAAAGCGCGCCCTGCTCATCAACTTCTCGCTGCAGGCTGGGCAGATGACCCACAACTGACAGGGTACGAATACAACCCGCAAAGGGCAAAGGGGAAACTTGCTGAGGCTGGTTACCCAAATGGCGTTAAGCTCCCGTTCGCTTACACCTGCAACAGCTCTGAGGCGCTCGACGTAAACTTCTGTGAAGCCATTCAAGCTCAGCTCAAGGCCGTGGGCATCGACGTGGACGTTGATGTAATGACGGCCCCCGATTTCTGGACCCGATTGTTCGGCGAAAAGGATGTACCGTTCTTCCACTGGTTCTGGAATCCCAGGAGAGACCCTAACGGGCGTCTGCAGCTCATCGTCGAAAGCGGCGGATTTGGTACGCAGACCATTCACTATAATAATCCCGAAGTTGATCGTTTAATAGGAGAAGCTGGACAGCTCTTCGATAGGGACAAAGCCAGTGCGGTCTACAGTCAGATCGAGCGTCTTTTGGTCGAAGATTCGGTATATGCATGGCTATTGCACGGCAACGAGTATGTGGTCACAAGCAGAAAGGTTCGTGGATTTCAGCAGTACCCCGATCTTGTGTATCGTATGCGAGACGTTTGGCTCGCTAAATAAGAGGGGCACGGGTCCCCCGCAGAGGAAAGATTTTGGTAGCAGATCTATTATTTGTAGATGGTCAGATAGTGACCGTGGACCGTGTCAGCCGGGTCGCTGAGGCCTTGGCGACGTTTAGAGACAAGATTCTTGCAGTCGGAAGCAGAGATGATTTGGGTTCGTTGGTGGGACCCGATACGAGAATTATTGAGTTGAACGGCCAGGCTGTTCTACCTGGCTTCATTGACTCCCATGCCCATCTGGTGTCGCATGGGTTCCAACGCATGGGCGTCAACTGCAGCTATCCCAGTGTTAAATCGATACAGGACATTCGAGAAAGAATTCGCAAAGCAGCCGAGTCCACGCCGAAAGGCCAGTGGGTTAGAGGCTGGTTGTATAACGAGAACTACCTGGAGGAAGGACGGCATCCAACCAAGTTTGATTTGGACGAGGCCGCACCTGATCATCCAGTGTTTTTGGGCAGGATTTGCTTCCACATTTCCGTCCTGAATAACAAGGCCCTTGAGTTGGCGGGAATCACGCGAGACACCCACGACCCCAAAGGCGGGCGAATTGGACGAGACGAGCATGGGGAGCCCAATGGAATCATGTACGAGACAGCCAACTTTGTCGCCAGGCGGGTTTCGCTACCCACTCCTGCCGAGTTGCGCGAATCATTGAGGATTGCAATGCGAGACTTCCTAGAACATGGGGTGACGACAGTGCATGACGCTTGGGGCTTGGGGCGAGAGCAAATTAGAGCTTTGCTTGAGTTCAAGAGAAACGGAGAACTTAAGCTCCGAGTCAACTATATGGTGGCGTCCGTTGCCGAAGATAAAGAATTCTCTGAATATTGTGAAGATGTCGGTATATCTACAGGATTTGGAGACTCCAGGCTTCGCCTCGGACCGGTGAAGCGAATAGTAGATGGTGACGCAACTGCGGCCACAGCGGGCATGAGTCGTTCATATCGGGGCAAACCAGATGACACAGGGTTCCTCTATTATTCGCAAGATGAACTGAACGAATTATTCCTCAGAAGCCACCAAGCAGGCTTCCAGCTGACCGCCCATGCTTCTGGTGACAGGGCTGTCGATATGACTCTAAAGGCAATAGAAAACGCTATCGGAAAGGCGGCAAAGCTAGATTGTCGGCCAAGAATAGAACATTGTGCGATCCTTGACCAAGAGTTAATAAGGAGAATCAAGGAATTGAACGTGGTCCCTGTTCCTCAGCCCATATTCTTCTACGATTTCGGCGACGCTTTTCTAAGAGATTATGCTGATCATACCCATTACATCTTTCCGTGTCGCTCCCTGATGGAGAACGGGATTCGGGTTGCGGCGAGCTCAGACTGTCCTGTGGCTTCACTGGATCCAATTCTCGGTATGTATGAGGCCATGACAAGAGTCACCCGGAGTGGACAAATAGTCGCACCGGAAGAATGCGTCACTTTGGATCAGGCCATCAGTATGTACACTATCAACGGAGCCTACGCGAGCTTTGAGGAAAGCATTAAAGGCAGTCTGGAGCCGGGAAAACTAGCGGATTTGACCGTGCTATCTGGACCCATTGTTGGCTTGTCTCCTAATGAGCTTAAAGAGCTTAAAGTGAAGATGACCGTAGTCGGCGGGGAAATCGTATACGATAGGTTTGGTTAGTCATCGATTCGGATAGGAGAACTAATAGCAAAGCAAATGGGACTATATCTCTACAACTGGCGGGCGACCTAAGTGATGGCTGGTATGAATGATACAGCTAGATAGGGAAGAGACGACCCTACTTTGCTGTCATTCTGAACACTTCGGCTACGCTCAGTGTAAACCACGTAGAGCTGTGCTTTTACGTGGTAAACTCCGTGAAGCAACTGTCTTTGTGTATCACGTGCCAAGGATTCTTCGTCGCCCCGACAGGTCGGGACTCCTCAGAATGACAAGGGTGGAACGGTTTTTGAAGCCCCGAGGTTGCACCAGGGTATTGAGAACCAGTTAAGAGAGAGGAGAAGAGGCATATGAAGTTAGAATTCAGTGTGGGCATCGGCCGTAACCTGCGAATCAACGAGATTGGAGAACACGCCCGCGCCGCCGAAGAGTGCGGCTTCTCCCACGTCACCTTTGTGGACCAGCAGAATCTAAATCTGGATGTCTACGTAATGATGACCCTGGCAGCATTGGGCACCAGTCGCATACAGATCGGTCATGGAGTTACCCAGCCATATACGTACCATCCTTCGGTCATAGCCAACGCCACAGCCAGTGTGAATCTGCTATCCGGTGGCCGCGCCTTCCTGGGAATTGGCGCCGGTGGCAACGCCGTCAGGAGCATGGGCTTAAAGGCTAAACCCATGAAGGACTTTCGGGAGACTATAGAATTCATACGTAAGTACACCCGGGGGGAAGAGGTCGAATATAAGGGCGCCAGGATGCATTCAGAGTGGGTGCGGAATCCCTTCCCAATATACGTAGCCTCTGCTGGGCCCAAATCGCTCCAGATCGCCGGCGAGCTGGGAGATGGCGTTGTCTTTCCTGGCTCTCACCCTGAACTGGTCAAGTGGTCTATGGAGCAGATAGAGAAGGGTGCCCTCAAGGCTGGCCGCGACCCATCTACGATAGATACCTGGGTACGTACCCTCGTCTTCGTCGCCGAATCTAGAGAGGCCGCACGGCGCGAGTCTGCCTCTTACGCCGCCAACGTCACGCGACTCTATACCATGCTCAAGGGAGAGGATCAGGATATCATCGACCTGCGCCAGCGTCTCGATAAGACTCTGCCTGGCATAATTGATGAGTTCAAGCAGGTTCACGATGTCTGGGACGAGTACGAACACGAAAAGACCGACGCCACCCACGCTAAGGCCGTAACGGATAGGGTGATAGACTTCCGCCTCATCACCGGCACCCCTGACGATGTGTGCGAGCGTATCCAGAAGCTTGGTGAACTGGGCGTCAAGAACATCTCCGCCGTCATGTTCCCA
Source organism: Dehalococcoidia bacterium (assembly GCA_965249025.1). Classification (GTDB taxonomy): domain Bacteria; phylum Chloroflexota; class Dehalococcoidia; order Lucifugimonadales; family CAYTFF01. The sequence goes on from OZ252215.1 coordinate 2,265,201, forward strand.
ATCATCGACAAGAAGGGTATGATGCGGGAGATAGCTGACAAGATAATGATCCACTTTCGGAACTGAGGAGGCTAGTAATGAAAATGAACTTCACTGTCGGCATAGGACGGAACGAGAAGATAGAAGAGATAGCCTCTCACGCCAGGGCAGCAGAGGAGAGCGGTTTCTCCCACATCACCTTCGGGGATCAGCAGAACCTCAACAACGACGTTTACGTTATGATGACCATCGCCGCTCTGAACACCCATCGAATACATATTGGACACGGCGTTACAAATCCCATCACCTATCACCCATCCATCATTGCCAACGGCACCAACTCCCTCAATAACCTCTCCGGCGGCCGTGCCTTCGTCGGCCTCGGCACCGGTGGCAACGCCCCCCTCACCATGGGGCTAAGGCCAGCGCCTCTAAGCGACCTTCGAGAGGCCATCATATTCATCAAGAAGTACATGCGGGGAGAAGAGGCAGAATATAAAGGCTCTAAGATGCACTCTGAGGTAGTCGGTGGAATGAACCCCGCTCCAGTATACTTGGCCTCCACAGGAGCCAAGTCCCTCCAGTTGGCCGGTGAGATGGCCGACGGCGTGATGACTATAGGCGCTCACCCTGAGTTCGTAAAGTGGAAGCTGGAGCAGATAGAGAAGGGACTCCTTAAAGCTGGCAGGGACCCGTCGGAGATAGATGTCTGGATACGATTTTTGGTTTACTCGGCTGAGTCCAAGGAGGCTGCCAGATACGGCACCGCTTCTTACACTGCTACTGCTGCCAGGGATGCCTACCTCTCTATATTCGGGCGAAACACTCCCGATAGCGCCGAGATTGGCGAACGCATCGAGAGAATGGAGCCAGGGTTAATAGACGAGATCAAACGCGTTCATGACAACTTCGACCACTATCAACAGGAGCTTGCCGACGCACCCCACGCTAAGCTGGTGTCCCAGCGCATGATCGATTTTTTTATGTTGACCGGAAGGCCTGAGGACATATGTGAAGGCATCCAGAAGATAGGAGAGCTGGGCGTAAAGACCGTTTCTCTAACGCTCTTTGGCATCGCTGATGAGAAGGGGATGATGCGGGAGATAGGCGATAAGATAATGACTCACTTCCGCAACTAAGGAATTCATAAGTGTAACTAGCTTTGCAAATAAAGTCGGGCTTTTCTGGATATTTGTGGTAGCAAACGCTGCTATCCCACCATGTCCCACCCTCGAATTGTATCTGGGGGGCACCCCCTCCGACTTCGTCGAGAGTCTCGATGAGCAAAGCATCATCGGACAGACCCCTGCCAGAGACCCCAGGTTCTCTGGACTCTCCTGTAAAATCGGAGTTTTTGTGCAAGGCCAGTGTAACCCATACTAAGAAGCCTCCATCATCCGCTAAGAAGGTATCAGACGACCCTAGTTTGGTTTTCGCAGATTGAGTACATTATACTTGACAAAAAGCAGTTCTGTGCGTAGTATTGTTGCAAATTCTGAGCTCCCTTTGTTTAGAATCCAACCGATACTTCCTGTCTAACTCTTCTAAACAACCTCAGACGTGTAAGCACTATGAAGATTGAAGGAGGAGCAAGAATGAAGATGTTGAAATCGACCCACTGGCGATTGGGTATATTGGGAGGGGTGTTGGCCATCGCGCTTGCCGTATCCCTCGCGTGCGCCGGAGAGGACGCTCCTACCCCAGCGCCACAGCCTACAGCGCGTCCTGCACCCACCGCCGCTCCCACCGTGCCAATGGCTATGGACGCTCCACAGGTGGGTGGGGTACTGAGATTCGCTGCCAGACCTCTAGCTGAGATGGAGAGCTTGGATGCCGTCTACAGGAAGGCCTTCGGGGAGTACCACACAGACTACCTCTTATACGATAACCTGGTTGCATTGGACGCCACTGGCAACATTCAGCCCGGGCTGGCCAAGTCCTGGCAGATCTCTGCCGACGGCAAAACGGTTACATTCAACTTGGAGCAGGGAGTAAGATTCCAGGATGGCACCCTCTTCACTGCGCAGGCCGTCAAATGGAACATGGAGAGACTGCTGGATCCAGAGGTGCAGTCCACAGGCCGTGGTGACTTTTTGACTCTCACCAGCGTAGATGTGGTAGACGACTACACTGTTAGATTCAACCTAAGCGAGCCCTGGAGACCACTGCTGGCGTCTTTAACTCTACAGGGAGGATGGATGTCCTCTCCCACGGCGGTAGAGAGCTATAACTCCTATTCAGATAGGACAGGTGACTACGCCAAAAACCCAACGGGCACAGGCCCCTTTAAGCTGGCGAGATGGGAGCCAGGCCAGCGAATAGTAATGGAGAGAAACCCAAGCTACTGGAAACAGGGACTCCCCTACCTGGACGGGGTGGACTTCATTGGCGCTGCTAACGAGGTCAAGATGGCCATGCTCCGTACCAACGAGGCCGACCTGATGGAGTTGTCGCCCTGGGCCATGCGGGAGCTTAAAAAGGTCGAAGGCAACCTTGACGTAAAAGTAGTTGCCCTTGCCAGCGGAAGACACCACTACGTAGAGATCGACACCAACTGGGAAGTTCTACAGAATGTAAAGGTGCGCCAAGCCATCGGCTTCGCCGTTGACCGTATAACCGCCGTTGACGTTGTCTTCGACGGGAGAGGAACACCAGCCTACGGGCCTGAGAATATTGGGTGGTGGGCCTATGATCCCGACGAGATGAAGCAGGTAATGGACTACAACCCCCAGAAGGCCAGGCAGTTGCTTTCCGAAGCTGGGTTTCCTAACGGCCTTACTCTCCCCATGTGGTGCCGAAGCGACGGCGAGGCAGAAAAGTCCTTCTGTGAGATTTGGCAGGCCATGATGGCCGACGTTGGCATTACATTAGACATGACCTTGGTGCCTTACGCTGATGTTAAAATCGGTAGGGCAGAGGGGCGTGTTCACATGGAGAGCTTCTGGTTCACCCCTCGTGGCGATGTGCACGGCCGTTTTGGCGCGCAGTACCACAGCAAAGGCTGGGCCAACTTCCTCAAGTCCAATACACCAGGAATGGACGCGCTTATTGAAGAGGCCGCAACCGTATTCGATGTTCCTAAGGCCGCTGCATTGTACAGAACCCTTCAAAAGATCGCGGTAGAGGACGCATCAAGAATATTCATCGCTCACCCGGATGCGGCCGTCGTGACCACTGCTAGGGTTCAGAACTTCGAATACGCATCCGACATGATTCTGAGGATGCAAGAGCTGTGGCTTGAGCAGTAAGATATTGGCATTGTGATTCGGCTAATTGTTAGATGAAGAAGTCGGGCACCCTTAGAGAAAGGGGTGCCCGACTTCATTTTTTGTCTGCTACAATTCAATAGAGGTGCAACTTATGAAATTCGGCATCGGAATCCCTACATGCAGGGAGGGACTTACATTTCCAGCGCCCTTCGCTATTCCCTCTCAGATTATTGGCCTTGTCCAGAAAGCCGAAAAGTTAGGCTACGAATCTGTATGGGCCGACGACCACATCATGGTCACCGAGGGAATGCACCTACCATATGATACGCCGCCCAACTGGTACGACCCCCTAATCACTCTTTCCGCCTGCGCAACGGTTACCAGCAACATTCGGCTATGCATCGGCGTAATCTGCCTTCCTTTCAGGCACCCAGTAATCCTGGCCAAGCAGGCAGCCACATTGGATGTCATTACCGGAGGCAGGTTCGGAATGGGTTGGGGACTGGGTCGCCGCGACGAGTATCAGCATTTCAACGCAGGCTCGTCCGAGGTTCATAGAGGACGCCTGGCCAGTGAGATCATGGAATCCGTCTACAGGCTGCTCACCCAGGACAACGTTACCTATCAGGGCGAGTACGTCAGGTTTAAGGACGTCTCGCTGTATCCCAAGCCGATACAGAATCCACCGTCCATCTACATCGCAGGAGAGACCACAGACACCCCTAACAGGGTTGCCAGATGGGCAACTGGCCAGCTGATGAGTATGCTGTCTTCTTCGCATCCTGTAACGGAGAGGCTGGATGCCCTTGTCGTGGCATTAGAGGAGCAGGGCCGCAATATGTCCGATATCGACAAGAGCGTGGTGATCGTTCAGAACATCGCACCTACTCACGAGGAGGCTGTCGCCAACTTTAGAAGGAGCCAAATAGGTAGTCACGTCAAGGAAGACAGGGTAGATAAGGTAATAGCGGACAACGCCATTGGCACGCCAGAAGAGGTGGCACAGAAAGTAGCCAGGTTTGCCGAACTTGGCATAGACAACTACACCATCCAGCATTACGCAGTCCAGTCCCTTGAGGAGCTGGAGGATCAGGCTCAGGTCTTCGCCGAAGAGGTCATGCCGCTGGTAAAAAACATACGCTCATGAACATTGATAGATGCAAATCGTTGCACGCTCAGTTAGTTGCTTGTGAAACCCCACACAACTTGACAAAATACCGCAACATATGTAACTTCGTACCATCGGCTCTCAGTTGTAAACTTAAGCTACACGGTTTGTCTCTGGTGAGCAGTTGCGTAATATCTAGCAAAAATGAGTAACGTCGATGTAAAGGTACAGTATTTTGGCCTGCTGAAAAACACCGTTGGCCGAGAAGAGGAACAGATTACCCTAGCTAAGGGAACGAGTGTAGAAGACCTGGTCAATCTACTGGGCCAAAAATATGGTGAGCAGTTCAGGTCGGTCATCCTTCGGGCCGATGGAAGCCTTCGCAGGCTATCCAGGATAATTATAGATGGCAATAACATCAGGGATAGAGATGGGCTGAAAACCAAGTTGGAGGGCGACCACGAGATATCTCTCACAGTTGGAATCTACGCCATAGCTGGAGGCTAAGAACAATCTCCTCCAAGAAGGGGTGCTAACCATGACAACGGTAACCCAGAAGAAGCCTGAAGTTAAAGACGATGCCTGGCTGCATACTTTCTGCGACCTGTGCTTGAGCCACTGCCCCGCCGTGGTGCACAGGGTCAACGGGGTGGCGATAAAGATAGAAGGAGACCGTAACGGCCCCTATGGCAATGGACAGCTCTGCGCCAAGGGCTTTTCTGGCCTGATGAGCCTGTACGATCCCAATAGACTCACCAAACCTCTCAAGCGCACCAATCAGGAAAAAGGCATCGGCGTCGATCCCAAGTGGCAGGAGATCTCATGGGACGAGGCGATAGGCCTAATTGCGGAAAAACTTGCGAAGGTTCGGGAGGACGATCCCAGAAAGCTGGTACTGGCCACCTTCGACTCAGCAGGTGGCCACCTGCTTCAACGGATCTGGGGCCCCGCCTTCGGCACACCCAACACCGGATGGGCAGGATACTATTGCGGCAACTCTCTCCACAATGCCATATACCTCACCAACGGGACCTTCAGCTCAGAGTTCGACATCGAAAACTGTAATTACGTCATCCTTCAGGGCACCCAGTCAGGGTTTATGGCCGGCATGCCCGCCAACCTTCAGGCCCAGAAGATGGCCGACGCCCGCATAAGGGGCCTAAAGGTCGTGGTGGTAGACCCCATCATGACCAATGCCGCCGGCAAGGCAGATGAGTGGATACCCATTCGTCCGGGGACTGACGGAGCATGGCTGCTGGGCCTCATCAACGTGCTAGTCAACGAACTGGAAATCTACGACGTGGACTTCGTCAAGAAGAGGACCAATAGCCCCTATCTGGTGTGCCCAGACGGCCATTACGCCAAAGACGGCGACAAGCCCCTGGTCTGGGACATCATCGACGAGATGCCCAAACCCTTTGATGCCGAGGTCAAGGACTATGCACTGGACGGGACCTATGACGTGGACGGGGTCCAGTGCCAGCCAGCCTTTAGCATCTTCAAAGAGAACGTCAAAAAGTACACCCCGGAAATGGTGTCCGAGATCACTACCATCCCTCCGGAGACCATACGCCGCATTGCCAGAGAGTTCGGCAAGGCCGCCAGAATTGGCGAGACCGTTCAGGTCGAGGGCCACGAGATACCCTATAGGCCAGTGGCCATAAGCACCTACAAGGGAGTGGGCCAGCACAAGTACGGCATGGCCCAGGTCTTGGCGCTCCAGGTGCTACAGATGCTAATGGGCAACTTCTACGTAGTGGGTGGCCATGTCGGGCTGAACTTAGTTGGGCCAGGGGAAAGCTGGTGGCCGCGGATGTCCTCTGACGGCATGATCGTTCCTCCCACCGCCGTAGGTGAAGGCGCTGACTACTATGACTTCGAGGTAGAGCGTCCTCAAACTCTGGGACTGAACGACCTACTTCCAATATCCACCAATAGGGCCGCCATGGTACAGCAGAATATAATAAACCCAGAACGGTTCAAGTTCCCTTATACGCCCGACATGCTCATATACTGCCGCCGCAGCCTAATGCAGAACAACGCCAACCCCAAGGCCTCAGCCGAGACAATGAAGAAGTTCAAGTTCATAGTCTATTTCGCACTGCATCTGGACGAGCAGGCGGAATTCGCCGACGTCGTATTGCCAGAGCAACACTACCTGGAGAAGCTAGAGGCTCACTTTGACCCAGGCACCTACGACGTACACACCCTGACCGATTACTACTTCTGGCGTATCAGGCAACCCGTCGTCAAACCCATGGGGCAAGCCAGGGACTGGCTGGAGGTCCTGATGGAGGTCGCCGATAGGGCGGGGTTCCTGGACGAGGTATACCGTCTTATGAACCTGACATATAACCTGAAAAAACCGTATAGGCTGGACCCAAAGCAGAGGTACTCTCTTGAGGAGATTTACGATCGAGAGGCCAAGTCTATGTTTGGTCCTGAGATGGGGCTGGACTGGTTCAAAGAGCACGGCTTTTATAAAGTAAAGAGATCGGTGGTGGAGAGGTACCCAGGGCCTTCCCTTAAGCCGCGCTTCCCTATCTACTTCGAGAACATTCTGCGAGGCGGCAAGGAGGTCAGAAGGGTAGCCGATGAAATCGGTCTCGAGTGGGACACCAGTGATTATGAGGCAACCCTAAACTGGAGGCCATGCCCAGCCTACTCCAAGGAGCCTCGACAGGACTTCTATGCTGTGAATTACAGGCTACCCATACAAAATGGAACCTACTCGGCCCAAATTCCGTGGCTCAACGAATTAACTGAACGCCACTCTTATGGCTATAATATACTGATGAACACCCGAGTAGCCAGAAAGCGGGGCATTAAGAGCGGCGATACCATCCAGCTAGAGTCCAAGGAAGGCTCCGTAACCGGAACGGTGAAGCTGACTGAAGGCATTCACCCCGAGGTTCTCGGCATCCCCGGCGCCTTCGGCGGATGGGCGAAAGGCCGGCCAATAGCCAAAGGCAAAGGCGTCCACTGGAATGCCCTGGTGTCCATCGATATGGAGCACACAAGCCCCATATCGGGCGGCCTGGACTCCTGTGTAAGGGTCAATGTGACCAAAGTGAACTAAGCTGAGCCTCTGGTATTCGACTAGTTCTCTCACTAAGTCGACGGGTTGCTCGAAGAGTCTGCTGTGGTGTACGGCATAAAAAGCTAGCCAAATGTCAAGCAGATCGTAGAGTGCACAACAGACGCGGCTATCAGTGCCGTTTACATGTGGCCCCTTGACTACACAGGTGTTCAGAAGCGAGTCCAGAACCTTGTCTTTATACAGGACAATCAGATAAGAGTTCGGGGGCTTTGGCTGGAGAAGTAGCGCATTGCCAAGCTGGTGTGGCTAGTATACTGAAGCCTTCATCTGCCCATAAATCCGCAAGTGGAGTACAGAAAATGAAGATGCGTTTCACCGTGGGCTTGGGTAGGAACGAGAGGATTTATGAGATAGCGGGAATCTCTAAGACAGCAGAGGATAGCCGGTTTACGCATTTGACCTTCATAGATTCCCAAAATCTCTCTCGCGATACTTATGTTGCCATGACTATCGCTGCGGCGAGTACTCATCGCATACTGGTGGGACAGGGGGTCACCATTCCTTTCACAAGGCATCCGTCAGTGACGGCCAATGCTACCGCCACCCTTGATGAGCTCTCTGGAGGCCGTGTTTTTTTGGGATTTGGCGCTGGGGGAAGTGCCCTCACAACCATGGGTATGAACCCCCGCACTATGAACGAGTTCAAGGAGGCTGTTCAGTTCATCAGGAAGTATATGAAGGGTGAAGAAGCGAACTATAAAGGCGCCAAGATGCACTCGGAATGGGTGCGTAAATCTGTGCCTATTTACATAGCCTCAACTGGGCCCAGGTCCTTGCAACTATCAGGTGAGTTGGCTGATGGAATAATATTCCCGGGGACAACTCATCCCGTGATAATCAAGTGGAATTTGGAGCAGATAGAGAAAGGAGCCTTGAAAGCTAGGCGAGATATATCAGAGATAGATACCGTCCTGCGTACTTTTGTTTATGTCACCAAGTCTCCAGAAGAAGCGGTGACAGAGGCGTATTCCTATGCTGCCTCCGCATCTCGCCATATCTATTCGTATCTGATTAGCGGACATCAGGGGGTTCCTGAGTTGGCAAGGCGGTTAGAGCGTGCCGAACCGGGCATAATTGAGGAGTTTAGGCTTATCAACGAGGCATGGGATGAATATGCTCACCAGATCGCCTCCGCACCTCATGCCAGCTTTGTGACCCAAAGGATAATCAGATTCTTCCATCTTGTTGGCACTGCTGATGACATAGGCGAACGAATAATTAGACTTGGTGAGTTGGGTATAACTAATATATCTACTGGAATCCACACTGTGGCTGACAAAAAGGGTATCCTACGAGAGATAGGTGACAGCGTAATTAGGCATTTTAAAAGGTAGACCCTTCCACTTTGGCTGTAATGTAATAAGGCAGTGCCTCCTGAACGAGCTGACGGAACAAATGCAGATCTTCGCGGAGGAGGTCATGTTGCTGTTGGGAAACGCTAAACCTAAAGCCTAGCTCTTCCTCACGGCGGAACTCTTAGGCCCGTAAACTCTTCTGATATGGAAAAATCGTCCTGGTTTGAGTACAATGGGCAGCGTTAGTTATCCTCACAGGTAGCGGCAAATTTATATTGGAGGTTTCACATGCCAATAGTTAGAATCGAAATGCTTCCAGGAAGGTCTCAGCAGCAAAAGGACGATCTGGTCAAGGCCATGACCGAGACGATGGTCAACATTGCCAAGACCTCTACGGAGGCTGTTCACGTCATTATCACCGAGACGACCGCTGAGCACTGGGGAATTGGTGGCCAGACAATAGCTGCTAAAAATAAGTAAAAGTAGGCATTATCACGACCATCTGTAGCTAGCATTGGCCTCTTGAATCCGCTTCAGGGGCCAATTGCTTTGGCGGCGTTCCTGTTTGGAGCAGCGGAATTGAGAGCTTTGGGCCTAGATCTCAAGTAAAGCTATCTACACCCAGTCTAACGTGTAGATTAGCAGTATCACAGAACCCAGAACATGGTGTGGAAAACCAAGGCCTCTACAGGTAAAATGTTCGGAGCGCCTCATTCGACATGGCGCAAGTTTAAGTTTAGGAGGCCCTGGAATGCCGCTGGTCAGGGTAGAAATGTTGCCAGGAAGGTCCAAAGAGCAAAAGGAAGCCCTTATCAAGGGTATAACGGATGTCGTCGTAGAAACCCTCAACACCACCGCCGAAGGAACAACGGTGATAATTACGGAAACGCCTGCTGAACACTGGGCCAGAGGCGGTCAGACGTTAGCGGAGAGAATGAAGGTGAAGTAACCTAGTTCTCTTCCCGCAATGAAGACCCTTTTGAATTAGTATAGGGCTTATCCGTTCATGGTAAAGTCCCGACAAGTCAGGATGCCATAAACATTCCTCAATAAAGTAACTCCTATCACGTCTGCTTCAAGCGAGACATGAAAACGTTTTCTTATCTCTAAGATGGTGGACGTCACAGAGGACAAACCTCAATGGGCAAGACATCACACCAAAATCTCGGTAACAAGGCTTCCGCTCTGGGACATATGAGAGTGTTGGACATGGCTGGCCATTCGGGTCAATACTGTACAAAATTGCTGGCAGACCTGGGAGCCGATGTTATCAAAATAGAGCCGCCAGAAGGCGATCCTCTTCGCTATTTGGCTCCCTTCGTTGGCGATGTTCCCCATCATGAGAGAGGTCTCCACTTTCTTGGCCTCAACACCAATAAACGCAGCATCGTCCTCGATCTGAATTCTCAGTCGGATAGAGATGACTTCCGAAAGCTGGTAACCACGGCAGACGTCTTAGTGGAGACCTCTAAACCTGGCTATTTGAGCAGCCTCGGCATCGGCTACGGTGATCTCTCTTCCATCAACCCGGCTCTTGTTTTCACCTCTGTAACGCCCTTTGGGCAGACCGGCCCCTACAGCAGGTACGCCGGCGGCGAACTTATCGCTCAGGCCATGGGGGGCCTGATGTACATCCAAGGGGACGATGAAAAGCCTCCTTGTATGAGCCCATGCTATCAGGCCTATCATCTGGCATCTCTTCACGCTGCCTATGCCACCCTGGTTGCCCTCCATGACAGAAGAGAAACAGGGCTTGGACAGCATGTCGACGTGTCTTTGCAGGAGGTTGTGGCCAGCCTCCTCTTCACCATCACCAGATACGCCACCTTTTCCGACATCGTAAGGCGCACGGGCTTAGCTCCGCCTATGACCTCCACTAATCATTACCAGTGCAAAGATGGCAGGGTGACTCTGGCCGTCTACTTCGTAAACCATTGGAAGACCTTCGCCCAGTGGGCCAACAACGAACTTCTCAGGGACCCCATCTGGGAAGATATCGACATGCGGGTCTCCAACGCCGACGTAATTGATGATGGCATGGCCGAGTTTGCAATGGGACTCACTCAGAGAGAGCTTATAGAAGGTGGACTGAAACACCACCTGGCGGTGGTCCCAATACATACGATAGCCGATTTCGTCACCAGTCCTCATACCCAGGCCCGCAAGTTCTTCATCGATGCTCAGCACCCAAGCATCGGCAAGCATAAGCTACCAGGAGCCCCCTACAGACTCAGCGAGACGCCCTGGAAGCTAAGGCGTTCCAGCCCCTTGCTCGGAGAGCATCTGGCGCAGGTCATGGAGGAGGCGAAGAAGCTGCCTCAGAAGAGGCCAAAAGTCCAGCAAGAGGCCATGGGCAACGATTTGCCTCTCAGCGGGGTTCGGGTATTAGACTTCAGCCGAGTCTGGTCTGCCCCCCTCACCACCAGACTCATGGGCGACTTTGGCGCTGAGATAATTCGCATCGAGACTGCGGATGTTCTCGATGCGGTGCGGCGTAATACAGGTAGAAATTATCAGTTCCCTGAGCTTAACCGCAGTAAGATGGGGGCGACAGTAGACTTCAAGACCCCTGAAGGTGTGGAGCTAATCAAGATGCTCGCCAAGGTGAGCGACATTGTCATAGAGAACTACAGCAGAGGCGTCATAGAGCGTAGCGGGCTTGGCTACGACGAGTTCAGAAAGATGAGGCCCGATATTATCATGATGAGCATGCCAGCGCTAGGCAACGATGGCCCTCATGCCGACTACCTGGCTTATGGCCTTCAGATAATGTCTTACATAGGAATGGCCGATATATGGGGATACCCAGAATCCTCTTTCAAAGCCCGATCCAAGGTCCACTACCCTGATTTCGTGTCTGGTGCAACGGGCGCTGTCGCTCTGATGGCGGCTCTTGAGTACCGCAACATCAGCGGAAGGGGGCAGTACATTGAGCTAGCCCAGGCCGAAGCCGTTGCGGCTACTATGGAGACGGCCTTTATGGACCATTTCATCAGCGGTCGAACATGGGGGCCAGAGGGCAACCGAGATATGAATGCCTCTCCCCACGGGTGTTACCCCTGCCAAGGCGACGATACATGGTGTGCCATCGCCTGCTATACGGAAGAGGAGTGGCTACGCCTCTGTGAGGTCATGGGCCATCCCGAATGGACAAGGGAGGAGAAATTCTCTACCAAGGATGCCAGGCTTAACAACCAGGCTCAGTTAGATGAGATGATTGCCCAGTGGACGCGGGAATACACGCCCCATCAGGCGATGAGACTGCTTCAAGAGTCTGGTGTCCCCGCGGGGGCCGTTCAAACTGGAGAAGACCTCTACAGGGACATTCACCTCAGGGACCGCGATTTCATCGTCGAGGTGTCTCACTCGGATTGGGGCAGGCGGGAGCATACTGGCCTGACGGCTCGCTTGTCTCGCAGCCCAGGAAGGATCGAGCGAGGCACTCCGGCGTTTGGAGAACATAACCGCTATGTGTTTACAGAACTGCTAGGCCTGAGCGACAAGGAGTTCGAAGGCTTGGTTCGCTCTGGCGTAATCAAATAGAGGATATCCGTCAATCCAAGTATCTCCTCATTACCATAGGTTTGGAACCTTCCCAAGGTATCTTAGCAACGCTCCTGGCAAAGGCCTCCAAATCACCTCGAATAATCCGTCCCAGCTTGGGGCGGTTCGTCACAGAGACCCCACCACCCGGCCCGCCAAATCTCCCCTGACCGTACACGATACGTATGCCATTCCACGTGGAGCCCCATACGATATCTCCAGGATGCTGTCCCCTCATAGACTTCGTATCGTACGCCACAGAGGTTACGCCCACTTTTTTGTCGCGGTATTCAACGGGAACAATCGCCTGGGTCTCCTTAGGGGCGTCGGCAGACACGGGAATGCTAACCCAGAAATGCAGTACCTCGCCGCTGGAGTGGGTGATGGTTGTTGGCCCCTCCAGGGGAAGAGAGTCCCATAGAGCGTTGCAATATTCGGGCGTCTCGTCATCGTAAAGCTCCGCCACCCACTTCATCCTGTCGAACTCTATCTCTACCTTCCTGCATCCGCCAGCGACCTCCTCACGAGACTCCTCCTTCGCCTCCCTACCCCCGCTCCGGCGAATCGCTAGCGCGCTGGCTCCCTCCCACATCATGCGGCCTGCCTTCCGTGCGAATTCCTCTATGTCCCCCTCGATGGTCGCTACCTTGGTGACTACCCAGGGCCCCGTCAGCCAGCGAAACTCCGTTGAGCCATAGGCAATGGCTACGATGCCGTTCTGAGGCCAGACCACCACGTCCCCAGGGGCGATAAAGCCCACGGGGTTCTCTATCAATGGATAGCGGCTGATGTCCAGATCCAACCTGGGATGGTTGTTGCTATGTATCATCAGGCCAGACCATATGGAATGGGTAAACCTATCTTCGTAGGGCAGCCTGTCCCACAGGCGCTGGCAGGTAACAGGCGCTTCTTCATCCAGCATCCTAGCGGTCGCTACCATTCCGTCCAAATCGATCTCAATCTTGCGCATGGTCTCTCCTTCTTACTAGGGCATCTCTCCTGGCTGGCATTATATTGGCGCAGACTCCACATGGTCAACTTTAGTTCGGCGTCTTGCGCCTGCTACAATAGGGACGCTGTCACATAATCGTGCCGCCACACGCGGATGAACACCCCAACTCCTGATGCGACTATTAATATCTGACCGCAGGGTCTTGCCCTGCTGGAGGAGACATGAACGAGACGCGAGAGCTGGCCCGCTTCGTAGTAAGAACCGAATACCACGACCTGCCCACCGAGGTCGTCGACAGGCTAAGGGTATACGTGCTGGACAACCTGGCCGCCGGCTTCGTCGGCTCGGTGCAGCCCTGGTCCAGGATGGTGTCCGACCTTGCGCGCCAGGCAGGCGGCAAGAGGGAGGCGTCTCTATTCAATCAGCCCTGGAGGACAGACGTGTCCCACGCCGCCCTGGTCAACGGGGCCATGATAGGAGCCTTCGAGATGGAGCACATAGCCTACGCCGCCCATCCCAGCGGCGCCGTTTTTCCTGCTGCCCTGGCCATAGCAGAGCGAGAGCGCCTGGATGGTAAGTCTTTCATAACCGCCCTGGCCCTGGGTTACGAGGTCAACTGCCGCATAGCCCAGGCCCAGACCAACGCCGTGGAGTCGGAGCGGGGCTTCCACAACCCGGCGGTCAATGGCGTCTTTGGCGCCGCAGCAGCCGTCAGCAAGCTCCTTCACCTCGACGAACCTACGATGCTCAATGCCCTGGGCATAGCCGGTTCCCACTCCAGCGGCCTCATCGAGTTCGCCTGGGAAGGGGCCATGACCAAACGCCTCCATCTGGGCAGGGCCTCCCAGATGGGCCTGGAGAGCGCCCTCCTGGCTCGCGGCGGATTCACAGGGCCATCTACCATATTGGAGGGGCGATACGGCTACTTTCACGCCTTTTCGCCAAGACCAGAGATAGAGAAGCTATTGGCCGACCTCGGCAAACGCTGGCTCCTCCGCGACATCATTATCAAGCCCTACGGCTGCCACCTAAGCTCCCAGGCCATAGTCCAACGCCTCCAGGACTTCAGAAAAGACCTCTCCATTGACACTGAGGCTATTTCAAGGGTTTCTGTATCGGCCAATCCTCACTTCACCGAGGGCCGCTTTGCCAGTCAGGCCCCCGAAAGCATCCTGGGCGCTCAGTACAGCATGCCCTTCACCGTGGCCGTTGCCCTCCTCAGAGATATGTCCGACCCCACGGTCTACAGCGAGAGCACCCTCTGGGACACGGCGATACGGAGACTGGCAGCCAGGGTGCAGCTAATACCCGACGAAAGGTTCAACCGATATCAGTATGACTGCGGCGCGGAGGTCGTCATCGACATAAAGGATGGAGGAAGGGAGATCATAAACGTAGAGGACTTCAAGGGATCCTTCAGACAGCCTATGTCCTTCGACGACGTAACGGAGAAGTTCCTGCGCATCACCGAGAAGCTAGCGACCCGCAGACGAGCAAATCGCATGGTGGAGACGGTGAGCCGCCTAGAAGGGCTGCCAGACGTAGCCGATTTGGCCAGGTTGATAAGAGGCAAAACGGTTGGCAGAGCCTGATAAGGCCGCTCATGGTTCGACAAGCTCACCACGAGCGAGGTTTAGGTTTGATTGTGCTCCTTGAAATCCCTTGTTTTTAAAAAACTCTTTTCTTCCTATAGCTGGATTTGTGGTCTTCAGATAGGGTATTGTCTGATTGTTTTTTTCAGGCAAGATACAGCTCCTTCGGGCACGCTCAGGACAGGTATGAGATTACGTGTCGGTTTAAGTATAAGGGACGGGAGGGTAATGGAATACGGGCGGAAGGCAGTGAACGCCAACACAGAGTAGCTTCAGCCTTGCACATAAAGTCAATGTTTGCCGATATTCATAGTGGCAAGCGCTGCTCTCCCACCTTGTCCAGCCCTCAAAATGTATCTGGGGGGCACCCCCAGACCCCCGGCGGGAACCAAGGTTCCCTGCACTCTCCTTTATTTCGGGAATTTTGTGCAAAGCCAGGTAGCCTCCACGTTACCGTTTATCCTTTGGGTACGCTCAGGAGACGTATGAGATTACGTGTCGGTTTAAGTATAAGGGACGGGAAGGTATTGGAATATGGGCGGAAGGCAGGAGGAAAGCGGAACTCCCCCTGAATAAATATCTGGCGGTGCTGGTGGTCACGGCCTGCCTATGCGGGGAACACGTCTTAGCGGAATGTGTCGTGTGTAGCGCATTATGGCTGTATATCCGTACTGCCTAGACGGGCGCTCACGGTGCCACTACATATTCGATACTAGTTTTCACCCAATGTCGTAAAATTTTCATGTCATCTAACATGGTTTTTGGTAAAACAACATAGTCTTTCTTAATGGGCGCTTTGGGGAAATATTGAAGTGGGTTTGCACCTCTTTGTTCTATCAAGATAATTCTTGATTCTTCAGGCAGTTTTATTGCGAAGCCAACAGGGGTTAATGTTATGCAGATTTTTCCGTCTGCGTAAACGGCAGCTCCGCTAAAGAAATGTTTGACTTCTAGTTTCGTATTCTCAAGTCCGCGAGGGGTTGCTCGCTTCATTAATTCAGACAACGCTTCTAGATACTCTTTAGTCACTGTTTAATCGTCTCTTTTCATTTGTCCTTTCCCATCTCCTTAATAGCTTCTGAGAGATGCTTACGACCTTTGAGAATATACACTTGCATGAGGCCTTTACCTTTCATTTCTATCGGCTCTCGTTCGTCGATATGAAATCCGTGGTCGATTTTCTCCCTGGTTGTATCACTAACCTGTATTTCTCCTGGTAGCCCGTACTCTGCCATGCGGCTTGCCGTATTGACAGTGTCACCCCATAGATCGTAACTGAACTTGCGCGTACCAATTACGCCGGCCACGATTGGACCTGAATTGATACCGATGCGGAGCACTAATCGATGTCCATTGAATGTCTGATTACTCACAGCAGCCATCATCTCCAGTGCTAGTTCCGCAAGGGCCTCTGCGTGGTCGGGTCGTGCCTCTGGGACACCCGCTGCCACCATATAGGAATCCCCGATTGTCTTGATTTGCTCCAGTCCATGTTTTTCTGTCAGTTGGTCGAACTTTGTGAACACACCGTTAAGCATCTCGACTACTTCGCTTGGATCCAGAGTAGCGGATAATTGGGTGAAGTCCACGATTGTTGGGTGTCAGCGGTTTTGGACAGTTCTGGGTCCGAGAGATTGGGGTGAAGAAGCTCCTGGTTTGAGGGTTTCTCTGACCTCCTGATTGTGCCGCTGAAGGCACCAAAGACTAGTAACCCAAGCCCCTGCAGTCCGGCAACAAGTCCAACCCAGAATGGCGAGTCCGTAATCTCAAGCACCAGCCATCCTTGGGTAAGCAGGCGAACGCTCACGGACATAGAGGAAAAGAAGATGCTCGACCAGAACCAGCGGAACTGAACCACCTCGAAGGCAAGAAACAGGCGGGAGAGACCCGCCTGTGTTGCTGCTTGTTTCTCTGAAGAAGAGTCGATTTCTGGCACTAACGCTTTCGTCCTACTTCTTCAGGATGACAATAGAGGTGCCTCAATAGCGAATTCCTAGCCCGAGCACTATATACGAAGTAGTCACAACCTGCTGACCTTCATGATTTTAGCGCCCTCCAGCTGGATTCGATCTGCCAACGCACGAAGCTCACCCAGATCCCCCTCTATGATCCATCCCACCTTCTGGGTCGAACCGAACCTACCCAGGTTAGCGCCTGGCCCTGACAGGCTCTGATCCCTCTCAGCTTCGCCGCTGACGATCCGAAGGCCCTCCATCGTATTGAACATGATATCCCCGGGGTTGGTTCCCCGGAGGTCTCGCGGATCGAAGTAAGTAATACCTGTGGTACCTATTATTGCATCGTCATAGTCCACATCTGCTCTGTCTAACTTGGTCGCGAGGTCTTCTGAGGTCGTAGGGACTTCTGCCCAGAGGTGGAATATCTCACCGCTGCTATGCATATTGGTAACTGGGCCTTCCAATGGCATAGCTTTCAGGATAGCTTCGCAGAGCCGAGGCGCCTTATCGTCAAAAAGCTCGCCTACCCATTTCCTGCCCTCACACTCGATCAGCACTTTTGCGCCCGGCCCGGCGACCCTCATTGCAGGTGCCTCGCTCTCTGCCCCACGCCGGATGACCAGTTTCTTGGCCCCCTCCCACTGCAAACGTTCTATCTTCCTGGCGAAATGGCTCATGTCCCCTTCTATGACGGCGACCTTAGTTACGACCAGTTGCTGGCCCATCCAATGATAGGCTCCCGCAGCATAGGAGATTGTCATTTCGCTGGTAGCGGGGACGACTATCACGTCTCCAGGACCCTGGAAGGCGCAGGGGTTTTCTGTCGACTGAATTTGCCTCTCTTTCAAAGAAAGACCTGGGTGGTTAGTGGTATGAAGCCTACCTCCCGACCGGCGAGAGTGAACCACTATGTCTTCAAAAGGCAGTATGCTCCAAAGCGCCTGACACGTCTCGGGTGCCCGATTATCGAGCAGTCGCGCTTTGGCGGCGACACCATCTAGTTCCAACTCTATCTTTCGCACTGTTGCCTCCCTCTTTTTTTGCTCAGTACCATTTGCCTCCTAGGGTACGGCTACCTTTGCCAGTTGAAGCACCAGCCGCCTGCCAGCGTTGCTACGTCTAGTGCTTATCGCTCATAGACTACTGCCATCCTTGGCCCCCTAGTATTGCAGTTGTGCGAAGGCGAGCAATAATGCTGGGGTCTACAGAAAAATGTCGAGAGCCTTTACAAACTGGCGGATATATTAAACCGATATCTGCATAGGTAAAGCGATAAGCGGACAGCGGTGAACACAGGCTCTTCAAGCCTGCGCTGGTGAAGATTCAATAGGTATCGAAGTTGTCCCCTTCGACCCTTTCCCAGAGAGTCGGAGCGCCTCCGGAGTTAGCTTTTGCCTTTCTGGCGTCGTTCCAACCTTGCCAGGCCTCTTTGCTTTTCCATATCGTAACTGTTGTGATGTTGGCCGGATTCGTTTAAGACACCATCTTATAAGACGCTACAGATTCTGGGGCCTGATCCACCTCTTCCGAGAATTTTGCCAGATCGGCTTTCCCTTGTTCCTCTTTTCCCTTTTCAGCTATGTGGGCATAAATTCTGACAAACACAAGTCTCTCCTCTCTGATGTCGCTTAGAAATAGGAATCCTTGCTTAACCTGCTACGTAATTATATGTGGAGCAACCCACCTTAGCAATAGAGGCTAATTGCTTCCAAAGAACCAGAGTGGAACCCTCCCTGAAACCATGTCTGGCGGCGATGGTGCTAGTCAGGCAGGGGTCACACTTAGCTCGTTGTTGTGAGTCTTTCTCACTAGCCTAAGAAGCGTCCTCAGACACAGATCCGTTCCAGAATTCCCCGATTTAACGTCAGTTACCGATGGTATGTAGTTGCTTTCTCCGTGAATGAATTCACTTGGGATCCGGTCTTGTTTGGGAATACCTCAAAGCGGATTGTTCGATCTTCAATCATCTGGACGAGCAGAACCGCTAGCACCTCGTCTTCTTGGTTATATGTAACAGGGTTATCCGGTTCCATAATTCGGGTGACCAGTTCGAGTTTTACCAATCCTGACTCGACGCCGATGTCTGCAGGGTTAGGGCTGTTGGAGCGGATACCGTAAACCCCCATACATACATTACAGGCATCTGCTGGTATACCGACGTCTGCACCAACTGATATTCGAATTTGCGATGGCTCAATATAGTCATACGCGAACGCAAGATGGCCTCTCCAATATTCTCCACCTTGGCTTTTCAAATCTCCACCACTGTAGTCTTCAGTACCTTCCAAGAACCAATTGCCCACCAGTCGTCCATCTATATCGTAGTCGATTTTCCCTCCCCTCGGCTCAGCCGTTCTGGGATTCTTGGATAGGAGTATGCTTTTTAGAGGTTCCAAGTAAAAATCGAAGGGATCAACAATATGGACCTTCCATGACTCATCTTGATAGTGCTCGGGTACAACGAACCCAGTGAGCATCGTGTTACTGTCGGCCACCATGTAGTCGAGGGTCCACTTCGACGCTTTCGTCACTGGCTCACCCGCCAGCAGAGAGATCTCGCCATACCAATTCTCCCCAGGCTCCAATGTCCCAACCACTTTTACGATCTTGGGGGCAAGGGCTCCAGCGTGGATATAGATGGTGAGCATGGTACAGGAGTGAGCAATTGTTACGAAATAATCTTCTCTGCCAAAGCTCCCTGGCATGCGTCCTAGGTGAATGAGCCGTCCGTCCGCTGGTGCAACCACATCAATGTCAACATTATCATCTCCCCATTGGTCGTGAGTAATGTAGAGGTGATCGGTAGGTGTCACGTGGGAACCTGCCATCCGTCCCATAGGTTCGATCTCCGAAACTTTATCTGGATTGATTGGGAAATAGGAGAATTGGCGCGGCACTTCCTACTTTCCACACCGAATCCTACCGAACATGGTGTCCATCCCCTGCTCAGTCGGCGTTGGAGTTTTGGATGACGTTGGTGTAGGCATAGGCGTGCGCGTTGGGGTCGGATTAGGCGTTGGTGTAAGTGTCGTTGCAGGTACCCACGAGAAGACGTACGCAGAGCCGGCGTTGTCCCCGGCGGCGGTGTCGTCTTGGTATGCCCCCACGATGGCTGTGTCCCCAGAGACGCTTACAAAAAAGCCAATAGGTTGTCACGCGCAGCATCGTTGGCCTCCAGCTTCCGCTGCTGCGTCCACGTGGTGCCGCTGCGAACAAAGACGTATGCAGAGCCGGCGTTGTCCCCCCGGCGATGGTCACGTCTTGGTGTGCCCCCACGATGGCCATGTCTCGAGATATCGATACAGAAATGCCAAACTGGTCGCCAGATGCGGCGTCGTTGGCCTCCAGCTTCTGCTGCTGGGTCCACGTGGTGCCGCCGCGAACAAAGACGTATGCAGAGCCGGCAGCTGACCCCCCTGCAGTGGTGTCGTTGAGGATTGCCCCCACGATGGCCGTGTCTTCCGAGATGCTTACAGAAGTGCCGAATAAGTCGTTGGCTGCATCGTCGTCGGCCTCCAGCTTTTGCTGCTGCGTCCATGTGGTGCCGCTGCGAACAAAGACGTACGCAGAGCCGGCGTTGGACCCCCCGGTGGTGTCGTCGATGTGTGCCCCGACGATGGCCGTGTCTCCAGAGACGCTTACAGAAAAGCCAAAGGCGTCGTTGGCAGCGGCATCGGAGGCCTCCAGCTTCTGCTGCTGCGTGCGCGTGGTGGTCGGAGCGAGAGTTGGGAGTGGACTTGGCATAGGCGTTGCAGCATCAGCAGGCGTCGCTTCGGATGTAGCGGCTGGTGGGGGTGTGGGAGGAGCTAATACAGTCGGAACAGTTGTTGGTGGAGGCATCGTTGGTGAAGCAGGCTCTGCCTGAGTACATGCGAGGCCAACGAGCAGTAGTAGCACAAGGCTTAGCGAAATATAGTACCTGTCTATGCCCCACCTCCTGAAGTGGCCGCACAGTTGCTATCTAAAGTGACCAAGCCATGAAATCGGCGGCTTTGCCTAGTCATAACATAAGTGCCAATCTTTTCAGTGTCAACCAAAGTTCAGAGTCTGATCAGTTGGCTACTATACTCCAGAATTATCCGCCTTAGCTTTGCCAATAAAGCCGGCTGTTCTGGATATTTGTGGTAGAGAACGCTGCTATCCTACCCACCCACTCCTTCGCTGCACTCAAGAATGACATAGCGAACGAGGGCTGGTAAGACCCTTCGACAGGCTTCGGGTGAGCGGGGTAGGATCACCCCCTCTTAAATTCTCCCCCATAAAGGGGGCGAGAGTGACATGTGGCCACCACACCCTGAAGCGTGTGGCATAGGCGCGTCACGTACCAAGGATTCTTCACTACGCTCAGAATGGCATAGCGAACAAGGGCTGGCAAGACCCTTCGACAAGCTCAAGGTGAGCGGGGTTGGTCTGGGAGGCTCAGCGTAGCCTAGCGGCTGCCTTACGTTTACTCTCGGCGGCCGCTGCGGCCCCAGCCAGCCTTCCGAAGACGGCCCCCCTCATCAGGCCGTTGCCGGCGGCGTAGTTGTGGTAGAAGAATTTGCCTGTTATCTCACCGGTAGCGTACAGCCCGGGAATCGGGTTGTCCTCCGTGTCCAGCACCTGGGCGTTGGAGTCGACCTCTATCCCGCCAAAGGTGAAGGTGATGCCACAGGTCACGGAGTACGCCACGTAGGGTGGCGTGTCTATCGTCAAGGCCCAGTTGGACTTGGGAGGCTCGATGCCCAGCGCGCCCTTGCCGTCCAATACTACTGGATCGAATTTGCCGTCCCGCACCGCCGCATTGAACTCCTCTATGGTGGCCCTCAGCGCATTGGGGTCTACGTCTATCTTCCGCGCCAGTCCTTCTATGGTGTCCGCCACCGCGGGTTTGCCAGTGGAGTACCGCTTCTCCAAAAGTCCCACCGCTTTCTGATCGAAGATCTGGTGCGCCAGACCCAGTGGCTGGCCCAATACTGCCGCCCCAGTCTTGGCGTAGGTATACTGGCCGTAGTCTTCACCCTCATCTACGAAGCGTTTGCCATGAATGTTGACCATAACGCCATACAGGTAGGACAGGCGATTGGTCTCGTCGGTCATGTGCAGGTCTCCCACAGCAGGGGCGCTGGCGTCGATGGGTGTAGCATGACAACCGCTCCAATGGCCCACAGGCTTTGCGCCGATCTCCAAGGCCGCCTGTAGACCCTCCCCAGTGTCGTACTTAGTGCCCCTGACCTTTACCCGATCCCAAACGCCGCCCAGATAGCGGGCACGCATCTCTGGGTTGGCCTCAAAGCCTCCGCTGGCCAAGATGACAGCACCACACTGCAAGTTGCGAATGGCACTGGCATCTTTTATCCTCAAGCCAGAGATTCTGCCAGTGTCATCCTGGATCAGCTTGAGAAACTTGGTGTCGTAGAGGACGGGGATCTTCTCCCGCTCCACGGCGTTGAAGAGCATTTCGGAGAGTCCCACCCCCTTTCCCTTGGCCTGCAACAGGCTTCCGGGAGTGAACCTGGTCATATGCTCTTCTCTGAAGGCGAAAAGGGACGTGAACTCCCACTCCATGCCATAGCTCGACATCCACTTCATGGTGTCCAGAGACTGTTCGGCGCAGATACGAGTCAGGGCTGGATCGGCCTCTCCGCTGGTGACGCGCATGACCGAGTCGTAGAAATCCTGCACGGAGTACGTCCCCATGTCCAGTCGAGATAGGTCATCCTCAGTAAGGTTTGGCATCAGCTCCTTTACATCGTCGACGCCACTGTAGGCAAATCGCATGAGGCCGCCGCTAAACCTGGTATTGCCACCCCTAAACTCGTAGGGGGCCTTTTCCAGCACCACGACCCTTGCTCCAGCCTCATGGGCCGCAAGGGCCGCCGTCAATGCGGCGTTGCCGGCCCCCACCACTGCCACATCGTAGTAGCTGTCAGCACCTTTCCTCATATTAGACCTCGCTGTAGTTCTTCCTTCTTAAACATTTCGTCAATTCGACCCCGATAAACCGAGGGCAGGGATTCTTCGCTTCGCTCAAGAATGACATAGCGAGCGAGGGCTGGTAAGACCATTCGACAAGCTCAAGATGAGCGGGGTGGGTTCGCCCCCTCTTAAATTCTCCCCCATAAAGGGGGCGAGAGTGACATGTGGCCTGGGCCGGCCGTCACGTCCCCAGATTCTTCGCTTCGCTCAAGAATGACATGGCGAACGAGGACAGGCAAGACCCTTCGACAAGCTCAGGGTGAGCGGACTAGTTGCCCCCTCGCAGTAGCGACGTGAACTGGCCGAAGTCGCTTAGCTTCTCTAGTCCTTTAATCTGGCCAATTACCTCCTCTGCTCCTCCTCGGAAAGAACCTGTTCTCCACAGGCTATGGAACTTCGCCTCCAATTCCGCCCAGCCGAGAGGTTTCTCTGGCTCCCCCTTTGCAATAAAGGTTTCGACGGTGTGCTCATCGCCCGACCTTGTCCTTATGGTGACCCGGCTGGCCCAGTCGTCTAGCTCCTTTGACGGCGATACCTCCGTCTTATCTGCTATGGCGGCGACCTCCGGGTCGTGGATTCTGTCGTGGCTCTGCCATGTGTAGTTGCCCTCTAGCACAGCTATGGCAGCGGCGAAGAACACGCTGAACTGGGCGTCGACTATGGTCTTGGGCCTCCTCTTGACCTCGCTGGTTCCAGCCACAATGCTGTACCCCGTACCCGATAGGTTGATGTCAATCTTCCGAATATCCTTTGCCTTTAGCCCTTTTCGATTCATAGCATCAATGACGCCATCTATAGTGGTATGACTGTACCGACAGCAAGGATACGGCTTCACCGCTGTTCGCAGTACCTCGAACTCCTGGCCCAGCCCTGCAGTAGCCAGGCCCAGGTCATAGCCATCGACGACGTAGGTGGGGAAGTATCCGAAGCTACCCTCCAGAGGCATAGAAGAGCCTTGGAACCCGCGCCTGGCGAAAACTAGGCTGTATATAGCGTTGTGGGCGGTGAGGCCAACCTGTACGGGCTTGTTCCAACCCCCTGTCTCCAGGAATTGCTGAGACCCCGCCGTCTGACTCAGGTTTAGGGCCACTGCGTTCAATATCTTATTCCTGTCCAGCCCCATAAGAGCGCCCGCTGCTATGGTAACCCCGAAGATGCCAGTTGTGGAAGTAGGGTGGAGGCGACGTTTGTGTATCAGGTTCCCATGGGCCTTGCCCAGCTTGCACATGACATCGTATCCGGCGATGGCAGCGGTCAAGAATTCCCTTCCACTTGCCTTCTTTTCCTCTGCCACCGCCATCAGGGCTGGGAAGAGAGGAGCCGCAGGATGGATATGGGCCTCGCTGTGGATGTCATCAAAGTCTATGCTGTGGGCCATGGCGCCGTTCAGCAGGGCGGCGTAGTGGGCCGGATACAGGCGGGACTCGCCCAGAACGGCACACCTGCCGGTTGTTCCCGACCCAAGCTCATCGACGCCTTCCAGAATTGACGAGAAGGACTCCGACAGAGACCTGCCCCCAGTGGCTACTCCCAGAAAGTCAAGGAAGAGCTGCTTTCCACGGTCTATAGCTTCAGTAGAAATGTCCTCATATTCCAGGCTGAGGCTGTAGTCCACCAGGTTCTCTGTGATCTGGTTATTTGCTGTCAATGACTCACCATCCAATGGTTCGACCCCGACAAGCCGAGGGTCCCGATGGATCGAGGACAGGCAGGCTCACCATGAGCGGGGCTAAAAAGGCGAGCCAAGGGTTCTTCGTCGGTGCACTCCTCAGAACGACAGGAAGGTGGACGCTCACCCTAAGCTTAGTCGAAGGGTGAAACGCAGATTGGACCCATATCATGGTTTATACTTCCATGGAAAATTGATTGCGATCTCTATGTAGCGTAACGCTCCTCCATCTCGTAGATCTTCGGCAATCCCAGAAGGTTGGCGATCTCCTTACGGAGCACAAAGCTGTCTCCAATTCGCTCAGGGTCTATCTTGCCTGTGTCCTTCAACTCCTGCATCAGGTCCCTGACGAACCTGTAGATGGCAAACATAGGGCCCCTATGAATCATTATCTTGTAGCCCATCTCCTCGATCTCGCCGGCTGGAAGGAGATCGCCGTTGTACATCCTGGGTATGTCCTTTAACTCTCTGGCGTAGGTCCGCAGGTCTTCAACAGTCTTGATGCCGTCCACAAAAACGGCGTCGGCCCCGGCTTCTGCATAAGCCCTACATCTGTGTATGGTGTCGTCCCATCCGTTGATGACGAGAGCATCGCAGCGGGCGATGATGACAAGATTCGGGTCGCTTCTGGCGTCTAGGGCGGCCCGAAGCTTTTGTACGCCCTCCTCCAAGGGGATCACCTGCTTCCCTTCGAAGAAGCCACACTTCTTGGGGTGGACCTGGTCTTCTATATGGATGCCTGCTATACCTGCAATCTCGTACTCCCGCACGGTGCGCCACGCATTGATTGGATTGCCGTATCCTGTATCGGCGTCGGCTATGACCGGCACGGAGACGGCGCTGGCTATTTCTTTGGCGTTCTGCACCATCTCCGTTTGGGTTACAAGACCCACGTCTGGGAGGCCCTTGGACATGGATATCCCGAACCCGGACATGTATATGCACTGGAACCCAACGCTTTCGCCTATCTTGGCGGTGAAGGCGTCATAGGTGAAGGGGGCTAGAATCATTTCATCCTTTGCCATGAGTTCACGCAGCTTTGCGGGCGTCGTCATGCTCTAACTCCCTTGAGACTATTGCAGGCTTAAGCACATGTAGATTAGTTAACCCCGTGGGCGGATTTTCCTTAGTGGTTACTTTTCCCGATGTATCGGGACTTCCCGCCTACCCTCGTAATCTTTTAAAGGGAGGGGGACACCCCCTCCAACCCCCGACAGGGAACCCAGGTTCCCTGTACTTTCCTTCTACTTCGCCTCTCCGTTGCTGAAATGTTTACCCCGTAAAGGTGCTTTGCTTCTACGAGGGTTACGCTGCACAGCTATGCCAAAACTTGCCTATCGGGTTAGTTAGTTTATTCTAACATCGGCGCTTGGGATTGGCAAAAGGACAAGGACAAGAAGGTGGCCTATGATCAAGCCTTGCACATAAAGTCAATGTTTGCCGATATTCATAGTGTCAAGCGCTGCTATCCCACCCTGTCCCACCCTCAAAATGTATCTGAGGGGCACCCCCAGACCCCCAGCGTGAACCAAGGTTCCCTGCACCCTCCTATAACTTCGGGCCTTTTTGTGCAAAGCACCAAGACCGCCTCATCACACGCATCATATAGCCCAGATGTTCAGTTGCGCTATCAAGCAATAACCGGCTTCAAAGATGCCACAGCTTGAAGAACCGCGAGCGTATATCTATCTGTTCAAATGTGAGGACGGCTATATTGAAAGTTGCATGCGTGCAAAGAGCATTCCCATCCGCCGATGGCTTATAACCGCAATTGCTCTCCTCAGCTAATTTTCTAATAAGGCACGGATAAAAGTCTGTATTCCCAGACGGTTCAAGTGTAATTAATAAGAACGAGGAATCAAGCAGGAAGTTAGAGATTACATTATACCACTGGCAAATGAGCAGTGAATCCTGGCATCCCTAAACTAGGAATGAGAGTGTCTCAGAATTCAGGTTTAGGGATGCCCTAGGGATCTATAGTGTTTCTACGCCTCAAGAGATAGCTGCCCATAGTTATCAACACCAAAGCCGCTAGCAATGTAAGCACCAGCATGTTGGAGCCTGACGTAATGTCTCCTGTGGGCGGCGGCACCGCTGTGGGTGTTGGAACACCAGTGGGAGTAGGGGCCGGAGTAGGAGCGAGCGGCTCCCCTACCAAGAAGCTACCGATGAGACGGTCGATACGAACATCATACGCGCCGTCTGGTTTAGTCTGCTTGAACAGGACATTGGTAGTTGCATTGGCAGCTAAAGTGACCGTGCGTACTTCTTCGATCTGAGCGTTTAGCCAAAGGTTGACAGGGAATGTGGCCTCCTCATCTGCTCGATTGGTCACAGTAACTCGGATATAGACGGTCTGCCCTGAGTCTGCTATGAGAGACGTTATCACGAGGTCTTTAAACTCAGTTGTAGAAGCCAGAATCTCTGTGCTTCCCGCAACTGCAAAGGTGGAGAGCCCAGGCAGAGACGTAGTGTAGAAGACTGATTGGTCGTCTTCTCTAACTCTCTTCCCTGGGAAGGCTACCCACTTGTTACTCGTCTCGTCCAGTCTGAATAGCTGGATGGACCATTTGTGAACATTATTCTCCGCTAGCCACGTCTTGCCGACGTAATAGGTAATGTGGCCCGTCAAGAAATCCTCTGGCGTGGTATTCTCCACATCTATTGCAAACATAGAGTTCACGATTTGTCTAGTAGGCAAGGACGGCAACCCGGACGCATCTAAGGCTATATCAGATACGTTGATCTTAACTTCGGTCAGGTCCACTGCAAACTTGGCCAGTACGCCCTCAATAGGTGCAGGGCTGCCTACCAGTTTGACCCACACCAGTTTATTGGTCCCCGGTATCTGATAGACCGCCAGAGTAGGAGTCACCTGAACGGCCACAGGCGGGGGCGCATCGGGGTCAGTTTGAGGTGGTGTCTCTGTAGCAAGTTGCTCCGCTGACACTTTAGGCAGCTTCGCAAAGAGCACCTCTAAAAGTATCTCGAAGAGCTTTTCAGTAGTCAACTCAGGCAGCACCTCTGTCAGCTTCTCCTCACTCATCTCTGTGACGATCTCCGCCACCTTAGACGCTTGCACCTGTTCCAGGATGGCAGCCGCCTTCTTTGTCTCCACCTTCTCGATGATTTGAGCTGCCTTCGCTGACTTTACCTTCTCGATAACTTCCGCAGCCTTCTGGGTCTCCACCTTTTCCACTATCTCAGCCGCTTTCTCAGTATTGGCCTTGTCCAACACGTTGGCCGCCTTTTCCGAGTCTGTCTTCTCAATTATGTCAACGGCTTTAACCGTGTCTGTCTTATCTATTATCTTGGCTGCCTTCTCAACCTCAATTATTTCTATGATATCTGCTGCCTTTTCCGCTATGATACCTTCAATGATCTCAACGGCCTTCTCAGTGGGCACCTGGCCAATCACCGCTGCCGCCTGATCAGCAGGGGCTTCCTCAATTATCTCTATTACTTCCTCTGGGGGGCCTCCAATGATGACGTCGGCAGGAATGGGAGTAGGTGTGACCGTTGGCACAGGCACCGGTGTAGGTGTCGTTGGCGCTGGGACAGAGGTATCTGCAGGTTTAGGAGTAGATGTAGGTAAAGGAGTGGTTGTAACCGTTGCCGTAGCAGGCAGGGTTCCTGGCGTCGGCGTAACAGTGGGCGTGCTCGTCGGCGTAGGAGTAATTTTCGGTGTGGGCGTAATTGTCGGCGTGGGAGTGGCAGTGGGAACAGACGACGCAGTTAAGTTTACAGTTGTAGGAACCCCTGCATTCCAGGAAATCGATCCCCCCTGGGTGCCGTCTGCATCGGCTACCCCAGACTGTTTCAAAAACAGCAAAACGGTATCGCCAGGGAATCCCACCTCTATTGGGTCGGTCTCGGGATCGTCGGCGGGGTCGCCCAAGCCCAGGTTGTAGCTGCCACCGGAAGTGGTAGTAGACTTGTAGGTAACGCCATTGATCCTGGCGTAGACGATAATATCGTCCGGAGCTGGAGAGCCGCCAATCGTGACCGTACCGCTAATTGGTTGAGGCGGTGCCGGCGCGGCGGAGATAGGCCTACCAAAGGGAACACTTAACGCTATTCCAACTCCGACCACGATAACAGATACTAATGCGATTCTAAGCATCATACACTCTCATCTATCGCGAGATTTAGGTCTCACCTATTCCAAGCCTTCTATCACAGCCCTTAACGAGTATGGTTATCGTCATCCGATGCAATGTTGTCAACACCTTTTCAAATGGATAGCAAACCAGTTTAGTGAGATGTGATCCTTTCAAGGGGCGCCCAGCCCCGGGCGCCCAGCCCCCTTTTTGCACAATCGAGGGCTGGGCCTTTTTTTAGACTTATATACTGCGATTAGTTAGTGGGTACGATCTGGCCGTCCTGCAGCATGAATATCCAGAACCCGGTGCCGGGCTTCATGGTGCCCCCCAGAGTTAGGCCGCTAAAGGACCCCAAGCTGATTTCAGGTGTGCTCGAACCTTTGTACTCCACCATGTTGTCGAACTGGAGCAGGGAGGCCCAAATTTGCCCCGACGGCCCCACGGTAACGGCCTGTAGTCCCTGAGATACCAGTTGATCGTTCTCAGAGTGGAAACCTATCAGGTTCCACCCCTGGAATACGTCCGTTATAGGCGGCAGGCCCTGGACGCCCGGTTGCAGGAACGTTCCTGCAACCGTCAGCTTGGCAGGCGGTTTCACCGATACGCCTGGGGCCACCTCCGATGCCGTTCCTAGCTTGGCACCGTCCACGTTGATCCAGTAGCCTCTGCCTGGCAGGAACTTGGTCAAGGTATTGCTGGCGCCGCCTGGTTGGTACAACTTCCAACTAGCTGTCTCAGCGTCGTAGAACCAGACGATTGTCACCGCATCGTCCAGAATGGTATTGGCATCTCCGTCTGGTGCCGGTATTGCGTTTGACCAGTTGTTATTGGTTAATGTGAGAGGCGAGGAGACCAAGCTCCAGCCCTCAAGGAGGTAGATGTTGAATTTGGTCAGACTGGGTAATATGGTGGCCGTCGCCGACTTCGTGCTATCGGTGTTGCCGCCATTGTCGGTGACGGTCAAACTGAATGTAGCCGTGCCAGTCGCCAACAGGGTTGGCATGTTGACCGGCAGGATGTGCGTCGCCGTGGCGTCTACGCCCCACTGGTCCAGGAAGAAGTCTGGAATGGTGGACCTCTCAACGAACTGGGTCAGGGTGCCCAGTAGATCTACCTCCACCTTTGCCACGCCTGAAGCGGTGTCGTCAGCCTTGACCTGGAATACTGCCAGGTCGCCGGGTCTGGCGGAAACCTCACCTACAGGATATTGGGTGCTGAATATCGTGAGCGTAGGCCCTTGAGTGTCCAAGAGAATAGCAGCCGTCTTGGTCGTCTTGTTTCCTCCCTTGTCGGTAGCTTCAATTGAGAGGTTGTTGGTACCTTCAAACAGGTTGATTGTAAGAGACCAGGTGCCATCGGTGGACGGGCTCTTGTCAATAGCCACGCTCAAATTGGTTACCGCGGGCGTCACATCGGCGTTGCTGAGCAATATCTCCAACTGGTCCGCCGTTGGATCCTTGATGGTACCTGTTAAGGTTTGAGAGTTGGTGCTGGTCGGGCTTGTCACAGCGTCCACTGTAAGCTCCGGCACCGTGTTGTCGAGGAACACGTCAACAGAAGTGCTGACGCTCGTCGTTTCGTACGCGTCACGGATAGAGCTAGCGGATATTGTGTTTTTGCCCTCGTTGGGCGCGAACTTTCCTGTGAAGCTAAGGTCCGACTGTATGGTGGAAGTCTTACCCGACGATGACTGACCTGTTACCTTCACGTCGTCAACGAACCAGCCTTCAGCCTCATTGGCAAAGGGGTCACCTGTGTCGAAGAAGAACCTGACCTTTAGGGTATCTCCTACGAAGTCACTTAGGCTGATGTCTACTTTTGACCAACCCTTGTCCGCTGCGCCAGTACCAAACTTGGCGAAGGGACCCGGTGCAATATTAACGTAGTTACAGTTGAGCCCGCAGCTTGGGCCAGAGCCTGGGCCAGGTCCACCGGGGAAGAAGCCGCCGAATCCAGGGTCCACTATCTGGGCTATGCTCTCCCACGTGCTTCCGCCGTCCTTGGAAACCTGAATCAGCTTCTTGTCGAAGAAGTCGCCAAACTCGGTATGCCACCAGGTCCAGAAGAAGAGTTTGGTGCTGGCATCCAAGACGGGTATGTCTCCTGACACAACTGTCACTAGAGCGCCGTTGTTGGTGTTACCTGTCTGGTAGTTGTTCTGGGGCGGATCCTGGCCGTACCACCAGACCTCGTTGTCGGGCGCCGCCGGGTATATCTCTATCGGGCTGCCTGAGGTGGTCACGTCAAACACATGCCACAGGCCAGTGCTGCTCCACTTGCTGCTTGCGTCTGCGGAAGTAACCGCGCTGGCGAAGATTTCCTGGTCGGGAATCACTACGCCGATGGTAACCGTCTTACCCGCCATAGTTTTGTCATTGACTGAGCCGGTGACGTCGATCTCGCCGTTTGAGTCGAGGTTCGTGGCCACTATAGCCGACCCATCAACCGGGGAGGTTATAGAAATAGTGGGCGTAACCTTATTAATGGCAAAGGCCGCGGTCTGAGTAAAGGTGGGGTTAAGGGTCACAGCTACCTGAGCCGTATAGTTACCTTTGATAGTCAACTCAGGCGCTGGCGCACCAGGTTT
Source organism: Dehalococcoidia bacterium (assembly GCA_965249025.1). GTDB lineage: Bacteria > Chloroflexota > Dehalococcoidia > Lucifugimonadales > CAYTFF01. The sequence continues at coordinate 2,296,254 of OZ252215.1, forward strand.
GCTGGCCGCAAAGATTCCCAGGTTGTCGGCGTCAGCTATCCACGCGGTAGGCCCAAGCAAAGTTAGACCTGTGATATTAAAGGGTGCCGGGTCTGAAGGATTTACGCGCCCTGCACAAATTCATTGGTGTCCACGGTGTTGCCGCCCGCTTCAAAGATGGCGTAGGTGCTGAACTTGGCGGTAATGATCGGGCTTCCAGACGTAGCTGCCTCGGTACCCTCTAGTCGGTACCGCCTAGAGGGAAGCTACCTCCACAAGAAGGAGGACAATGACCAAAGCCACCGCCATCTAAGATCTGCTGAGGCGCACCTGTCACCAACAGGGTCGCGGGGTCTATATTCCAGAACTGGTCGTAGAACCTACCAAAGGCCCGCAGCACCGTAGGGTTCGAACCATCCGTGAATGGCGTGAATCTGCCGATCTCGATACCTGTGCCCATGGACTGGCGGCCCAACTCGTTGCCCTCATTTCCTGTGGAGAGGTCCAGCTTGACCACAAAAGGTCCGCCGCCTGCATTGTCTATATAGAACAGGGAGCCATTAAAGTAGGCAATAGACTCAATTTGGGAGTCGCCATTAGGAGAGCTTCCACCAGGGACAATGGCAGCGCCCAAAGCGTTACCTGAGGATGCCTGGTAGCGCTGTATCGTATCTGCACTGCCTCCGCCATCCAGCAGAACAAAGAGATCGCTATTGTTGTTATCGGCAAGGCCAAGGGGCCTTCCGCTAGACGTGCCCTTCGTCCTGTCCGAGAGGTAGATACCTCCTGTGTCGGCAAGATACAGATCACTGCCCACTAAAGTCATCCCAGTCAAATTAAGAGGGCCACCGAATATTTGGGTATTGAACACGATAAACCCGTTAAGAGCATCGATAGTCGCTACCTTGGCGCCGCTTGCGTCTGACGTGCCGCCCAGCAACTCACCAGCGCCGGCATCGAACGCGATGCTGCTAAATCCAGCGGCTCCGACGAAATTGGAATCAAGGGCGAAGGAACTCGCAGGGGTAGGAGAGCCGCTTACGCTTATATCAATGACATCGACGCTGATAGGGTCTCCCTGGTTCTGAACCTTTTGAGTTATGTACAGGAGGTTGCCGCTGACATCAGCCGTAATGCCTCCCGGGTTATTGAAGCTCAAGATATTTGCGAAGGCGGCCGTATTGGAAGAATCGATTGAGGCAGTTGTACCAGCCATGTTAAACACCGATATACCGCTGGAGCTATCTTCCACGACAAACAGCTTGGGGTTGCCAATTATGTTGGCCACCGTAATGCCCTGAGCCTTGTCTGTAACGACAGAGAACTCTACGGGTGAGCCACCTGAGAACACCTTAGAGCCGTCGGTCTTATTAACCTTCACTACCTTGTCGGGCGATGTCCGTCCAGAAGGATAAGAAGCTGATTACTCCCGGCGTCCGCCAGCTCAAGGGGGGTGCCATTTGTGTTAGGCACAAAGGGATACAGGAAACTGGAACTGGACGTCTGGGAACTTGGGTGTGCCTCCACCTCCGCCTGTAAGGAAGAATTGCAACTCAGGCGTTTGCAGATTGCCTGCAGACAATGGCGGTGGAGCAGGGTCAAGCAGCACCTCTGGGGTCCATTCTATGTGAAGCTTGACCTTTGAGCCAGCCGCGGGAAGACTAGGAAATGCGCTGGTTGTCGGAACGCTTTCTCCTGGAAGTATGTAGTCCACATCTACAGTAAGGTTGTCCCCGGAGGTGCTGTCGGTATCAAACGACTGGAGGGCGTCCTGGAAGGCAACGTTTTGGACAGCTACCACCTGAGGGCCAGCTATGTCGAATGCCATATCGAATTGGCCCGTGACGTCGGTGTCTACGTCTATATCGACATCAAATACAATCGTCTCGCCGACATCGTAGTCCGTCTCAGTCGGGGTTAGAGTTCCTACCGTAGTTGCCGCCGAGACTTGGCTTACTACGCCGAGACTTGGCTTACTACATAGAAGAGCAAAACAGCAAGCCCAGCTAAGATCAAGATAGACAATGACGGCTTCGAAACCTCAATGCGTTTCAGCATAGCATCCTCCTGGATTTCCGTACGCTTAAAATACCTTCACCTGCCCCACTGTTCTAACAGAGCTAAGATCAGGACGGGGCAAGCATCCTATCTTATTATTAACGCAATAGCGCCATCTTTATACTACCGTTCCGTAGAGTTGTCAACCCACAAGTACGAAGAGCCAAAAGCATAATAGCACATTTTTATTAGTTAGTAGCAAGCTAAACTACGTTGTTTTGTGAGGATTCTGTTAGTATTGGTGTGAGCGCGACCTTGACAGCGGCACAGGCACGGTTAAAATCGAAGCGAATATCTAAGAAGAAGAGGGGCATCCTAGTACCTAGTTGCGGAAAAGAGCGTTATGGTTCGACCCCGACAAGCCGAGGGTCCCGATGGATCGAGGACAGGCAATTGGCTCAGGGTGAGCGGGGTTGGCCCCGTAGAATATCTTTGCGGGGTGGTTAGGACCTTGTGTACGCGGATTTGCGAAACTGAGCACTAGCCTTTAGAAGCTCCTGATGAAGGTATGGCATAGGACTTATCGATGGCAAACCACGGGAAGCTGATAGACCTGAATTGTGACATGGGCGAGTCCTTTGGCCCATATAAGCTGGGCTACGATGAGGAGGTCGTCAAGTACATCACCTCCGCCAACGTAGCCGCTGGATTCCACGCCGGCGACCCTATGTGGATGGCCCACACCGTAAAGCTGGCCAAGCGGCATGGCGTCGCCGTCGGGTCACAGCCTTCTTATCCAGACCTGATGGGGTTTGGACGTAGAAAAATGGACTGTACCCCCGAGGAAATCAAGAACTACATCAAGTACCAGACGGGCTCCCTCATGGCCTTTGTCCAGGACCGCAAACTCCAACACGTGAAGCCTCACGGCGCCCTTTATAACACGGCAGTCAACGACCCAAAAGTGGCTACCGCCATTGCTGAGGCCGTCTTAGAGATGGACCCAGAGCTGATACTTGCCGTGCTGGCCGGCTCCAAAGCTGAGGAGGTGGCAAGGAAAGTAGGGGCGCGAATAGCGCGTGAGTGCTTCGCAGACCGGGCCTTCAACCCCGATGGCACCCTGGTGTCTAGGTCCGTCCCCGGTTCGGTAATCCACGATGTCAATGAAGTGGTAGAACGCTCAGTGATGATGGTCACCGAGGGCAAGGTTAAGGCCATCGATGGAACCATCGTAGAGTTCGAACCTGATACCATCTGTATTCACGGCGATACGCCTGGGGCCGTAGAGATGGCCAAGGCAATACGGGAAGCGCTGGAAAAATCAGGCGTGGAAGTTAGACCTATGGGTTCTTTTATAGGATAGGCATGTCCACTTCTTCAACAGAGCAGGTGCGCTATCTGCCAGCCGGCGATCAGGGGTTGGTCGTCGAATTTGGCAATGTGATTGACCCGACCGTAAACCGACGCGTACATGATCTGGCCCAAGCCATCACGGATGCCAAGCTGACGGGAATACTAGACCTGGTTCCCACCTATAGGTCTCTCCTGGTGATGTACGACCCCCTGTCCCACTCATATAATGGAATGAAGTTTACCCTGTCGAGCCTGTTAGAGGGGATGACTGAGAGCGAGCTTGCTTCGCCTAAAGTAGTTGAGATACCCGTGATCTACGATGCGGAGTATGGACCCGATTTGGACTTCGTCTGCCAGCATTCAGGCCTCTCTCACAAAGAGGTTATAGAAATTCATTCAAACGCAACCTACCTGGTGTATATGCTGGGCTTTACGCCGGGGTTTCCTTATCTCGGAGGCATGGACGATCGTATCGCCACACCAAGGTTGAAGACCCCGAGAACAAGCATACCAGCCGGATCTGTCGGTATCGCTGAGAAGCAGACGGGTGTCTACCCCATCGAGAGCCCCGGTGGCTGGCAGCTTATAGGCTACACGCCAATTAAGCTCTTTGACCCCGCCAGAGAAGAGCCCGTCCTGTTAGAGCCGGGAAACTACGTGCGATTCCTCCCAGTGGATGACGCTACGGCCAAGGAGATTGAAGAGCAGGTTGCCAGCGGGACATATGAGTTCAAAATATCCGAGTATGCGGGATGAGCGTCAGAGTCTTTGAAATAGCACAGCCCGGTATGCTTACCACGGTCCAGGACCTGGGCCGCTTAGGCTATCAGCGACTAGGAGTACCCGTGGCCGGAGCCATGGACCACTTCTCTCTAAGGGTAGGCAACAGGTTGGTAGGCAATCCAGAGAATGAAGCCTCCCTAGAGGCCACCTTCATGGGGCCGACGCTGAAGGTCCTGGCGAACGCCGTCATAGCCGTCACCGGCGGAGACCTGGGCGCTATCCTTAATAGCGCACCGCTGCCGATGTGGCAGGGCGTGTCCGTCTCAAAGGGCGACACCATCAGCTTTCAAGGGCCTCAGAGTGGCTTTCGAGCTTACCTGTGCGTGGCGGGAGGCATAGACATTTCCCCTGTCATGGGGTCAAAGTCTACCTATCTCCGTTCCAAAATAGGCGGATACCAAGGACGCCCCCTCCAGCAGGGCGATGTGTTGGAAATCGGCCAGCCCAGTGAGGAACCCAACATTGGCAGGCAATTGGTTAGCGACCTAATCCCGTCTTACGGAGGCGACGTTGCCCTTCGAGTTGTCCTTGGCCCCCAGGACGACCAGTTTACAGAGCAAGGCATCCAAACATTCTTCTCATCGGAATTCATTGTTACCCCCCAGATGGACAGGATGGGCATCAGATTGGAAGGACCCAACATCAGGCACAGGGAAAAGGCGGATATAATTTCCGACGGCATAATGTTTGGCTCTGTGCAGATCCCCGGCAATGAGCAGCCAATTATCATGATGGCAGACCATCAGACAACAGGAGGCTACACCAAGATAGCCACCATAGTTTCCGTGGACGTGCCCAAGATGGCCCAGGCGCAGCCCGGCGACAAGGTCAAATTCCAAGAAATCAGCATTGAAGAGGCCCACGACCTCTATCGAAACCAGGAAGAACGACTGGTCAATGCCATCTCCGAGCCTATTGCGGAACCCAGCCCTCCGCCGACTGAGGCGGCTCCTGCTCCGGCGGCAGTTCAGAAAACGGAAAGACCTGTCGAAGCGGAGCAGGGCGTCATCATAGTGGAGCATCATGGCAGACGCCATGTCATCACATCTGAAGACGACGTGTATCTGGTCAAGACATTTGGAAGGACCAGGCCCAAGCGATACCGCATCACCATAGAAGGCGTTCCCTACGAGGTAGAGATACGGTAGTCTTACTGCCCTTGGGCGTTCACGGACGACCCTTTGCCTATTTGTAGATATCCAACTCAACTTGCCTTTTCCCTTGCTGTACCTTACGCTGACTTGGGTGCATCACAACTCATATAAGGCATTTCGTGCCAGAGGTGGCTCGTGGCTTATAAACAAATCAGCGACTATGGCCTCATAGGAGATATGCACTCCGCCGCCCTGGTGGGAGTAGACGGCTCCATTGACTGGTGCTGCCTACCGTTTTTCGACTCCCCCAGCGTCTTTGCAGCTATACTAGACGACAAGAAGGGGGGCAGGTTTCAGGTCTCTCCCTCTGGGCCCTTTCGCTCCAGCCAGCGTTATCTGTCCAACACCAACGTCCTGGAAACCACCTTCACAACGGACACTGGGGAGGCCTCTGTCATCGACTATATGCCCCTGGACGATATCAGCCACTTCAGTATATGCCCTCATGAGGTGCACCGTATCGTGACCTGCCGACAGGGAAAAGTTGCCCTCAGATGCCTCTTCCAGCCCAGATTCGACTATGCGAGGGCCAAGACAGCAATAGTGGCGAGTACAGACGGTGTAATAGCATCTGGAGGCGGAGAGATAATTACCCTGTCATCAGACGTGCCATTAGAGGTCTGCGATGGTGAAGCCGTAGGCGATTTCACCCTAAAACAGGGCGAGGAGGTCGTCTTCGCCATGGCCTACGGACGCTCCAAGCCCAGACCCGTTTCGGACGACTATGTGCGAGGCAGCTTTGAAAACACAAAGTCGGTGTGGGAGCAGCAGGTAAGCGACCTCGACTACCAGGGGCTGTGGCAAGATGAGGTCGTTCGCTCCTTTTTGGTCCTTCACCTTCTAATTTTCGCCCCGTCCGGCGCCATCGTGGCGGCACCGACAACTTCTCTTCCTGAAGTAATAGGCGGTGAACGAAACTGGGACTATCGATACGCCTGGCTCAGGGACAGCGCCTTCACAGTAGGAATCCTGTATAGGCTCGGACATTTTGACGAGGCCAAAAGCTTCATAAATTGGCTCCTCGAGAAGGCCACGGAGAGCTTGAAGACCAACGACACCAGAGCCCTGTACGGAATATCGCCTGACTCGAGTTTGCAAGAGGAGGAGTTAAACCACCTTGAAGGCTACCGTGGCTCAAAGCCGGTGCGCATCGGCAACGGCGCCAGCTCTCAGCTTCAGTTGGACATATTCGGAGAGGTGATCCTGAGCTTTAATGTCTACCGAAGATACGGCGGGGAAATCTCCGACGATATGTGGTATGTGGTTTCTAGCTTTGCAGATGTGGTGTGCAGGGTATGGAATACTCCAGATCGAAGCATTTGGGAGGTTCGGGGCAAGCCTCGCCACTTCGTCTGCTCCAAGGTCATGTGCTGGGTAGCGTTGGACGGAGCAATACAGATAGGCGAAGCGACAGGGCACGACGGCGACCTGGAACGGTGGCGCGAAGTAGCGGACACTATCAAAAAAGACGTACTTACTAAAGGCTGGAACGATAAAAGGAAGTCCTTCGTTCAGAGCTATGGTAGCGACGTGATGGACGCCAGCAATCTAATATTGAGTTGGGTTGATTTCCTGCCCCCAGATGACTGGCGGATTCAGAGCACCCTGCGCAATACCATAGCGGAGCTATCTGACGGACCGTTTATGTATCGATATAAAGTGGAAGAGGCAGATGACGGGCTGACGGGTAAAGAGGGGGCCTTTATTATGCTCTCTTTCTGGGCCATTGGGGGCCTGATTACTTGCGGCGAAGTAGACAAAGCCAGGGAGGCCTTTGAGGAGATCCTGGGATACTCCAACCATCTAGGCCTTTTTGCCGAGATGATAGACCCTGTCTCCAAAGAGGCCCTTGGTAACTTCCCCCAGGCCTTCAGTCATATAGGCGTTATTCATACTGCCAGGAACTTGACCGCAGCTTTGGCTAGTAGCTCTCAGCCCACGGAGATGAGGGCAGGGGCTTAATGACCATCGAGTTCAATGTCTGCCCTAGCGGGATTAGTCGCTGATTCGTGTCAGCAGTTCCAAGAAATCCTGGACTTCTTTCGGGGACTCCAGATAATATTGGGCCGAGCTTTGGCTTCCGGCATCTCCAACGAAAATGGAGACGCCTCCCCGTCGATTTAATGCGATAAACCCGTCTTCATCTGTCACGTCGTCGCCGATGAACAGGGACACCAGAGACCCCCCGTCTAATTTACTGAAGGTATCCAACAATAATGAGACAGCTTGCCCCTTCCCCCATTCTACAGGGGGTCTCACCTCAAAGACCTTCTTACCCTCTGTGATCTTCACCTCGTCAGCCAGCGACAGGTCTGCCAGCGCCCTATCGAAGATTGCCCTTACCTTTCCTACGTTGGACTGCTTCACTTGTCGGTAATGGACGCTCAAAGAGAGACCCTTGTGCTCTACCACCACTCCATCAAAATCATGGAAGGCTTCAACCAAGGCCCTGCTCATCCTGTCTATGACTGGCCTATAGTCTTCGGCTATTTGGTTCACAAATTCATGGCCCGGACCCACTATCTCTAGCCCGTGGTTCCCAGCATAGGTTACTCCCTCAAGTGCTATTTGGGACTTTAGGTATTCAACGCTGCGCCCGCTGACAATAGCTATGAAATACTTGGGGTTCTTGGCAAGGGATTCCAAAAGAGACCTGGTTCGCTCAGACACTTTAGACAACTCCGGCCTGGCGACAATGGGAGCCAGAGTGCCATCAAAGTCGGACATCAAGAGGACGCGATTGGCCTCTGCTATCCTCGAGCGTACATTTGACCATTCAGAGAGCAGATACTTCAATTAACCTGGGTGAATCCACCTTCATGATTTCAGAGATAATGTCCACTGCCCAGTCGTAGATGTTGTGACCCTGAACCACCCGCCTCATTTGCCTCATGCGATACCTACGCTCCTCCTCTGGCATCTCTATGGTGAGTTTGATGGTATCGGCAAATTCCTTCGTGGCGTAGGGGTTCACCATGATAGCGTCGGTAAGCTCTTGGGCTGCGCCTGCAAAAGGGCTAAGGATCAGGCTGCCGTCTTCGTCGAAGCGACTCGCCACGTACTCTTTGGCTACCAGATTGAGGCCGTCATGGAGGGAGCTCACTATGCAGAAGTGGGCCAGCCTTCTTAGAGCCATTATGGTAACGGGAGATGCGTCCTTGTCCAATTGTATGATGGGCATCCAGCTATTGGAGCCAAACCTACTGTTTATTTCATCTACCTTTCCCCCCACCTCCTCAGCGAGCTGCCGGTACTCGTCGATGGCTATGCGACTGGAAGACGATACCTGTATGAATACAACCCTATCAAGGTATTGAGGATATCTCAAGAAGAAATCCTCAATGGCATCCAGCCGTTCCGGTATGCCTTTGGTGTAGTCAAGCCTGTCCAGTCCCATACCCACCAGCTTCCCGTCCAGCCCTAACTCCTGTTTCAAGCGGTCCATCTCATCTTCAACGGCTTGCTGTTGAGCTTCCAAATTGATCTGTTCAAAATCGACGCTGATAGGGAAGGGCAGTACCCTGGTTAAGCCTCCATCTGCGACTATTTCCGAGCGTTCGATGCTCACTGTTGCGTTGACCATCTTTTCGACCGTAAACATGAAATTTTCGCAATACTGGCCTGTGTGAAATCCCAACAGATCGTTCCCTAGTAGGCCATCCAGTATCTCCTCTCCCCATGGACAACTCCGAAACGCCTCCCAGTGAGGCCAAGGTATGTGCCAAAACTGGGCGCTTAGAACATAGGGGTCTCGCTCCTTGATGAGTCGAGGCAGCAGAGCGAGGTGATAGTCCTGCACAAAGACAAGAGCCTTTTCTCCTTCGGTTTCCTCTGTCACATAGTCTGCAAATCTTTGGTTCACTTGCTTATACGTGTTCCAGTGCTCCTCGTTAAACTCAGGGCGCACGTAGACTGTGTGACATAGGGGCCAGAGAGATCTGTTAGAGAATCCGTAGTAGTAGCCGTCTCTCTCCTCTTTGGAGAGCCACACCCGGCGCATGAAATATTGAGGGTCTTCTGCGGGCAGGGCTATCTTGTTATACCTGCCGACTATCTCTTCCTCTGGATCCTCGCTTCCTTGGGCAATCCAGACTCCCCCAGTTGCCCTCATCACTGGATCGAGGGCCGAAGTCAAGCCACCAGGGGGCATTACCCAGCTTATTCCGTCTTCGGTATATGTCGGGACGTATGGCTCGCGATTGGACACTACGACGATTCGCAGGTCAGCCGCATTATCCTGTATAAACCGACTCAGACTCTCTTTGGTGTGCACAGTCTACCTCCTTCACAGACCACCTAAGAACGGCTTCAGACCGTGTTTACGTGCGAAGGTGTGTCAAAGACAAGCCATAGTCATTTCTGGCGGGAATAGTTTGAGCATGATGCTTCTCCCTTCTTCCTGTCCATGCCGTCTTTTGAAGAGTCGGCTACCGAAAGTATGGGACTACTTGAGTAGCGATGGCCTTCGATGTGACTAAATTGGTGAGTGTAGTGCGGTGCCCGTTGAGGACGATTAGACCAGAATTAGTGGTACTATTTTACCACAAAATGGAGAGATGTGTCATCTGCAAAGAGGGACGATTCTGCTTGGTGTTGGTATAAGTCCGCTCTCCTTCGACCCCGACAAGCCGAGGGCAGGCAAGCTCAGGATGAGCGGACCCGCATGTAACCCCACCAACCCCTACCGAGCAATACTAGCAAGACCTCTATATAGCGCCCAGTTCCCGTAGCCGCACCAGGTCCTCTTTAGAGTACCCAAGCTCTCCGCAGAAGACCTCCTCATTGTGCTGTCCCAGCAGAGGAGCGGCTCTTCGCAGCGACCAAGGCGTCTCCGTGAAGCCAATATAGCCACCAGGGAACCTTATCCTGCCAATGACGGGATGGTCTACCTCCACGTAGTACCCTCTCTCATGAAGCTGGGCAGAGTTGGCTAGCTCCTCCGAGGTCTGAACCAGGCCCACTATCCAGCCATCCTTCGCCGCGGCCTGGAAGTAGTCCATCTTCTTCCACCGTTTCAACACAGGCAGCACCGCCTCGTCCAGGGCCTTTGCGTTGAGGCTCCGAGTCTGCCTATCGGAGAACCTGGGATCGTCTATCTCAGGTGCCCCTATGAACGTGGCATATTCGAAGAAGGTGCCATGCTGCCGTCCCCGCTGAACCGTGGGGCTTATGTGGCCGTCCTTAACGGGCACAATCCCATCAAAGCCAGTCCCCTTGAAGGAGTTGCCCTCCGCTTTTGGGGCGCGTCTCTCAATGAGTCCTGCGTAGCTGTAACGTATGGTGGTGTCCACGTAATGGGAGGCCATGACCTCCATGATGGATAGGTCTATCTGCTGACCCCGGCCGGTGAAGAGCCTGGAAAAGATAGCCGCCAGCGTCGTGTAACCCGCCGATATTCCCGCCATGTACAGCGACTGAGGATGGCCGTGCTTCAATGGCTCTCTGTCGTGGGCCCCACTGGCATACTGAATTCCGCTCATCGCGTAATATACAAGGTCACTCCCCTGATAGTCCCTGTAGGGACCCGTCTGCCCAAAGGGGGTGATGGACGTCATCACCAAGCCAGGGTTTATCTTCTCCATGTCCCCGAAGCCAAGGCCAAGGGAGTCTAAATAGCCAGGAGGATAGCTCTCTATCAGCACGTCGGTGCCCTTGACAAGCTCCCTGAGCACCTTCCGCCCTCCCTGGGTCTCGATGTCCAGGGTAACGCCTCTCTTGTTGCAGTTGAGGTAAAGGAAAAGGAGGCTCTTCTCTGGATGCGGGTCGTCCTCGAAAAAGGGGCCTGCTCGGCGCGATTCGTCCCCGCCCTTAGGCGTCTCTACTTTGACCACGTCTGCGCCATAATCGGCCAGCATCTTGGCACACATCGGCCCCGCAATGCCGTAGCTAAGGTCTATCACTCGCAAGCCGTCAAGGGCAGTATCAGCCATCTTTTCTCCACCAAGCTATCCATTCTGTTCAACGAGTTCGTGCTAATTTGCTTGAACGGAACGGACCAATTTACCGTTGTTTTTGAAGTCCCTCACTCGAATACCACGGCGTGAGTTGGGCGGTTGGAGTTCTTGCAGACGTTTATAATCAAGTTGATATATCTCGTCCAATTCATAGGTGTCAGTGAGCAGGACGAGAACAGCGTAGTGAAATTCAAAATTTGTAAAACGTCCTACAGTTCCATTTTCGTCGACTTTCTTCACTCCCTGCTTTTGGGGAGCGCGGGACTTTATTTGCACACGACGACCTTGGACATCCTTTGCGTCGTAGCCAGTCTGCCCCTCAACAGCTCGCTTCAAGCCTAAGTTTTCACACGCATAAAGTTCACCAAGTTCTTGAGTTAATGGGAGGCTTCGCTTAAAGGCCTGTTTATATTCAATTCCTAAGCATCTCAAACGCTGGATCCATGACTTTATATCCTCATTAGAGTGTCTTGACCTCTGGCTCGGTTCCGTTTCGCCGTAATTCTTATTCATAGTGACTACATTTATTCCAGGCCCAGCGCCTTTTTGTAGTCCGGGTCGTAGCCGGCTATTACTCCCAACTCCAACTGCTTTTGCCAGGGAAGGGGGTTGGCGCGGGGCTTCTTGTCTACAGGCTCCGTCCCTATGGCCCCTATCTCATACAGGCGATCCAGATTCCTCTGGCCTCTGCCTAAGACGGCCCCTATCAGGTATTCATTATGCTCTCCAAAGCCTGGGGCCGTTCTTCGGATGGAGGATGGAGTGCCGGACATCTTCCACGGCCTGCCTACGTATAGTTTGTCCCCAAGGCCCGACTCCTTTGGATGCGACACTCTCTCAAAGAACCCGCGCTCGTTGAGATGAGGGTCGGTTAACAGCTCCTTGTTGTTTAGCACTGGCCCAGCGGAGATGGCCTTCCCTTGAAGGATATGCGTCAGCTCATAGTGATCGTACCCTTTAGTCCAATCTCCTATTAACCCGTCGAGCTCGTCCTGGTTTTGCCACCTGTTGAAGTTGTCGGCGAATTTTTCGTCTTGTGTCCACACGGGATTGCTCATAGCCTCACATAACGCTCGCCATTGACCGTCGCCCTCTATGGCGATGGCGATCCAGGCATCCTCTCCTCGACACGGATACACCCCGTGGGGAGCGAGATACGGATGCCTGTTTCCCATTGGCTTGCCATTCCGTCCGTTAGCTATGGAGTCCAGGATGGCGTCGCCCATCGTGGCGGTGCCGATCTGGTACATGGACAGGTCGATCCACTGGCCCTTGCCGGTGCGATGCCGATAGAGCAGCGCCGCCAAGATGGCGTATATGGCCATCCATCCCACATGGGGGTCGAAGAAGGCATAGCCCACTCTGCGGGAACCCTCGTCCGGGTATCCCGTGAACTGACTCAGGCCGCAGGTAAGCTCCATCATACGTCCAATGCCGGGAAAGGACCTCCAAGGGCCGGAATGGCCAAAGCCGGTGTTGGAGAGCACTATGATGTCTGGCTTCACCTTCTTAAGGCTCTCGTAATCCAAGCCCAGCCGCTTCATAGAGCCGGGGCGGTTGTTCTCCACCACCACGTCGCTGACCCTCACCAGGTCTTTGAACACCTCCACCGCCTCGGGCAGCTTCAGATTCAGGGAGATTGCCAGCTTATTGCGTTGAAGGGTCTGATGACCCCCCTCCCACTCCCAGTGCTTTTCCCCAGGCTTCAGGTCGGGATGTATTGAAGCTGGAAAAGGGGGAGCGGTATGGTTGTCAACCTTGATGACCTCGGCTCCCATGTCGGCCATCAGAGCCATGGCATAGGGCATGGCTATCATCGTGGTCGAATCGATGACCCTCAGGCCGTCGAGTGGCAACGCCACGTGTTCACCTCCTACCAATGCAGCAAAGGCCAGTATCTTGGGCTTGCGCGCTCGCTTTAGACGCACTGGTTAATATAAGCGGAAAGGCTTGGTGGGTCAATGGTAACGGACATGTAGTAAGAAGTCTTGTCGTATGTTGCATTTCCACCATGTTAAAGTTGTTCAATTTGCTGCCTTTACCTTCCTCATGGTAAACTCTCATTTGTCGGGGCTGTGCACGCATCCCGAACTGGGAGTGTTCTATGGTTAGCGTACTGGACTACCCACTTCCGCTCATCGACGACGGTGAGATCGGTAAAACCTTCCAATCTCTGCCAGAAGAGGCTAGGAGACAACTAATCTCTCTAGCTAACTCTCTGGCTAAGCAATTATCGCCCCTATGCCAAGCTGGAGACCGGAAGCGTCTAGAGTACCTGGCGGACGACTTGCTGCCAAAGTTCGAGTCTCTTTTGCAAGCTATAGTCGAGTCTCTACAAGCGAGCGGCCTTTCGAACGAGGCTATTCTTGAGCTTTCCAAGGCCGGGCGCAGTGAGTTGCACACCTTCATAGATAAACGCCAGAATGTTCTTGGCAAGGAGAACGCCGAAAGTCTCATAGGCACCATGGACAGCCTAGAAGGTTTTCTGGATTGGATCCAGAAGAGCCTGTATCCGAACCCCACGAAGGAAGACATAGAGCTATTTGACTCGGTTTACAAATACTCCGTGGCCTCTTATATGCTAATGGTATCTGTACAGCTCATACTGAGTGAAAAGGTTAAGTCTACACCTGAAACCCTTTCCCTATTGTGTGAGGCGGCAAACGATTACATGACGGAAGTAGAGGATCGCTTCCTGGCTACCTCCTCCGATTTGGAGGAGACAACAGAGGAGGATGTTCCACTTAAGCATGTGAGAGAGCATCTTGGCATATAGCCTTCAGTTCCAGCGCCGCTCCGATAAACAGTTTGAGGAAATATATTGATCAGCTTCACATTCAGTAAAGAAACACCTTGAGGAGGCCCTAAGGAGGCTTGAAGAAAACCCCTATCCACAGCCAAACGACTCCCGTGACTACATCAAAAAGTTGAACGGAGAGTGGCGTATCAAAGCGGGATACCACTACCGGATCAAGTATACGATAACCCAAGCAAACGCCGTGGTCATCACCAGGGTAGCCAAGAGAGAAGACGTATACCAACGTAAATAGTTACGGTGAAGGAGAAGACGCCTAGAACCTTATCTTATCCTCCTTTACACCTCCCTCCTCCTATGAAACACCTTGACAAACCAAACATATGTTGCTAACTTTAAGAATTAGCAGTTAAATTCGGCGACTGCTAATTTCTATTTATAAAGAGACGGAGATACGAGTGCCCACATACGATTATCAGTGCGAGAGTTGCCACCATCGATTCGAGGTGAGGCAAAGCTTCCACGATGATCCAGTGGCTGCTTGCCCCCTTTGTGATAGCAGTGCCAGGCGAAGGATAAGCCTGGTTCCAGTTATATTCAAGGGAAGCGGCTGGTACGTCAACGACTACGGGAAGAAGTCCGCCGCCACCTCTTCTGAGAATGGAGCCGGAAAGGGCGATGGCCTGAAGGACACGAAGGTGGAAGCAAAGGCCGCAGATAAGAAGACGCCTAAGGCTGAAAAGACAGACTCAAAGAAGGAGACGAAGACCCCAACCAAGAAGGCTGACTAATCATTGCGCGCCTTAGTTCAACGAGTAACTCAAGCTAGTGTAAGCGCTCACGACCAGCAGTTGGGCCTAATCGGTCCGGGGCTGGTCGTTTTTGTTGGCATCGCCAAGGACGACTCCGAAGAGGACGCCCAGTATATAGTGAACAAGGTTGTGAACCTGCGTATACTCCCAGACCAGGAAGGTAAGTTCAACCACTCGGCCCTCGAAACTGGTGACGGTCTGTTGGTCGTGAGTCAGTTCACTCTATACGCCGACACCAGAAAGGGGCGACGACCCAGCTTCCTTCAAGCAGCCGACCCCCAGAAGGCGGACAGTCTGTTCCAACGGACCCTCGAAGTTTTCCGTGATAGTAGGCTAAAGGTGGCTACAGGGAAATTTCAGGAGCATATGTTGGTGGAGATACATAACGACGGCCCAGTCACGATTATGATAGATAGCGCCGACAGGGAGAGGCCAAGACGAGGTTAGAAATTCGGTAGTGGCAAGCGCCGCTCTCCCACCCTGTCCCGCTCCTTCGCTGCGCTCAAGGACAGGCTCTCAAAATATATCTGGGGATACCCCCCAGACCCCCGGACGGAAACCCAGGTTTCCGTCGCCTTCCTGAGATTTTTGCTTTCTTGTACGAAGCCGCTGAGCCTCCACCGGATCAACATCCAGGCTGATGCTATATATGGAGGAAAAAGGCAATATAGATGAGAAGCCCATGAACGTCCAAGCTAACGCCAGGAGCAACGTAACGGATACGACAAAAGCCAAGAGAAGAAGCAGCCGTTTCCTGAGCTTGGACGCCATATCTCCACCATACTATCGTGGATGCATTTTAGCAGTAATATCAATTGAAAGACCAGGCCGCAAAGGTGGCGTCGGCTAGCTCCTTCACATCTTCGCCTCCTGCAACATCCATGACATATACTTGGGACTCCTGCTGTTCAAATAGACTAGAAAAGGCAGGCACTTCTGTAATGCCCACAAACACGAAGGACTTGCTGTCTGGAGACCAGAAGGAATGGGAGTAGGCATACTGGTCAAAGAAGGCCAGCATGATGAAGTACTCCTCTGAGGGAATGAACTCCACCAGCTCCGACTCCGTTCCAGTAGCAACGTCTATTAGTACCCATTTCATGGCCCCACTATCATCTGGGGGAGTTGCGTACATGATCTTCTTGCCATCGGGAGACCAGAAGAAGGCCATGAGTTCGTTAGTGGTAAGAGTCTTGTCTAGGTCTCCCTCCTCGGATACAAGGATAATCCCCCTATACAAGAATTGGTCCTGACTCGGTGTTTGAGTTACGGCAGCGAAGTCACCCACTGGCGACCACAAGAAGGAGGTAAAGCCATTTATCACGCCAATTGTCTGTCGGTTCCTTATCATCTCATCCGCGAAAGACAGGACGTCTCTTCCACTGATGTCTTGTCGCGCCAGAATAACCTTGCCTCCGTCAGGAGACCAAGCAGGTGCGCGGTAAGCTCCCGAATCGAAAGATAACTCATTTGCATCTGGGTATGTGCCTGCGTCTACCAAGAAGTGGTTAATGCCTCTGTGCACTATAAGTTGCTCAGAGTTAGGTGCCCAGGACATATAAAGAGGCGCTCCCCCCAGTGTTAGGGTCGGATTCCAATCGTCATGGGGGTTGTCTACAAAGAGGGTCAAACCAAGCTCCCTTGTCTGTGCAATAAATGCCAGCCTCTGGCTATCGGGAGACCACAGAGTGTAGTGAAGGAGGGTTGACGCTATTAGCGCAGGCACCTCTGGATCGTTCATGAAGATCAGCTGCTTTCCTTCCTCAGAAGCAGATGCCAAGAAGAGCCCTATCTGGGGTGCTCCAGACGATGACCTCACTATGCCGGAAATGGCCAGATTTCCGCCATCGGGCGACCACGTCGGCCAGGAGTATGTCCCCTCCTTTGTTATCTGCAGCTGCTTCCCACCATCCCTATCGATGGTGTATATCTGATCGTCCTCACCTACGTAGGCTATTCTATCTACCGCACCCGTTTGACCCCCTGGTTGCACTGCGTCTTCGCCCAATACAGGCGTGGCGGTAGCAAAAGCCTGGTTATCGGAAGTGGACGTGGCCTCCTCCGCAACGACGGTGGGCACCGTGTTGGATTCGGCCTGGTCAGCGTCGCCACCTCCACAAGCCACCAGCGCCCCACCCAGCAGAAAAAGGGTCGGCAACCAAATAAGTGATGTATATCTTCTTAACCAGCTTGCCACTGGATATGCTCCATGTTGGTCGTACCACTTCTAGCCAACGCAGAAATACGTACAAGAAGGCTAAAAGTATAGGCTATGATCCTTAGACCTGCAAGTCCAAACTGATATCCATAGCCTTTACCGAGTGGGTGAGAGCCCCTACAGACATCAGGTCTACTCCAGTTTCAGCTACGGCTCGTGCGCTTTCCAGATTGATGCCACCAGATGCCTCTGTGACGGCCTTGCCGCGAGCTATCGCCGTCGCCTTTTTCATATCCTCCAGACTCATGTTGTCCAGGAGTATCAACTCCGCTCCCGCTTCCAACGCCTCCTTAACCTCTTCTAGGGTCTCCACCTCAACCTCTATCTTGATAGTATGAGATGCTTCAGACCGTGCCTTCCGGATAATCTCATTAAGGCTCAGACCCCTGGATCGAAGGGCTTGTACATGGTTATCTTTGATGAGAATCCCATCTCCCAGGTTACGTCTGTGGTTATGCCCGCCCCCTATCCTGACCGCGTATTTCTCCAGGGTCCGAAGCCCGGGCGTGGTCTTACGAGTGTCTATCACCCGAACGTCATGGCCCTTCACCGCTTCCACATATCGCGCGGTCTCGGTGGCGATGCCGCATAGCCTTTGTAGGAAGTTTAGAGCCGTCCTCTCCGCCTTCAAGATGCCCCCAACAGGGCCCGAAATGACTGCGATAGTATCCCCTGGATTTAGACGAGACCCGTCCTCCAAAAGCTTTTGCGTGTTTATATTCGGCTCGATCCGCTTGAACACCGCCATCGCGACATCGATCCCAGCCAGCACCCCTTCAGCCTTAGCCACTATCAATCCCTTGCCCAGCAGATCGTCGGGGATAAGGACCTCGGTTGTGGGATCCCCGATGCTGAGATCCTCCATTATCGCCCGGTCTATAATAGACTCCAATTCTGGCGTGATTATTAGCACTATGCCCCCTTCCAGAACACTATGTGCTTCTCCCAATCAGGGGATGTGTCCGTGTAGTCGGTGCGATAGTGGGCGCCTCTGCTCTCCTCACGCATAAGGGCCGCCTCTGCCGCGATAAGCCCAACAAGCACCAGGTTAGACAGCTCCTGGAAGCCTCGCTCGTTGTTCTGCGGCGCTGTGCGGTTCCATATGCATAGAATACGTACCGCTCCAAGGAGTTGGATTCCATTACGGACCAGCCCCACCTTCTCCCACATCAAGGACTGCAGATTTTCCAATGTAAGACGTGGAATGGAAGCGCAGGTCAACGCCCTGTCGGGTAGCGCTATCACCATCTCCTGCTGGGATGAGCCTTTGATCTCTTCTTGGGAATCGTTCCCCCCAATACCCAGGGTATGCTCCACTACCCTCTTGCCAAAGACCAGGGTCTCAAGTAGCGAGTTGCTGGCCAAACGGTTTGCTCCATGAACCCCCAGGGAAGCAGCCTCGCCGCAGACGTACAGGCCGTGGACATTGGTCCGACCCCAGGAGTCCGTCTTCACACCGCCCATCATGTAGTGGGCTGCTGGCGCTACAGGTATCGGCTTCCTGGTTATCTCCAGTCCGTAGTCCAGGCAAAAGCGATAGATACTGGGGAATCTGGCCGCCACCCTCTCTGGCGGTAGATGAGATGCATCCAGATACACGTGATCGTCGGCGTCCCTTTGCATCTCCACTAGAATGGCCCTTGCCACCACATCCCTGGCGGCTAAGTCGCCTTGGGGATCATACCTGTGCATAAACGCCTCGCCCCTGGCGTTCTTCAGTATTCCTCCCTCTCCGCGTACGGCTTCCGAAATGAGGAAGGGAGGCGCCCCCTCAACGCGAAGAGCCGTGGGATGGAACTGGAAGAACTCCATGTCCGTGACCTTGACCCCTGCTCTATATGCCAGTGCGACGCCATCTCCAGTAGCCACCTCCGAGTTGGTGGTGTGCAAGAAAAGCCGCCCAGCCCCGCCGGTAGCCAGGACTATGAATCGGCCTCCGTACTCTTGTGTCTCACCCGTCTTCGTACTCAGGGCCTCTATCCCTATGGCCGTCCCCTCTTCCACCAGGATACGCAGAGCCAGGGCATTCTCCAATACGGTCACGCTGGCCTTGCGGGCAAGCTCGGCTAGCGTGAGTTCGATATGCTTGCCAGTTGCGTCTCCTCCGGCATGGAGCACCCTTGGCACGCTATGAGCGCCCTCCGTGGCAAGGGCTATCTCTCCCATAGTGGTGTCGAAGGGTACGCCGAAACGTATTAAATCGGCGATCCGGTCTGGAGCCTGGTCAGTCAAAATGCTTACCGTGTCTGGATCGCACAGTCCGGCCCCAGCCTTGAGAGTGTCCTGCATATGAAGCTCAGGGGAGTCACCTTCACCGATGGGAGCCGCAATCCCACCTTGAGCGTAGCGAGTGTTGCAGTCGTCGATGCTGCCCTTGGTGAGGATGAGCACGGATCCATGCTCCTGCGCCAGAAGAGCCGTATACAGCCCAGCGATGCCGCTGCCCACGATGATGTAGTCGTATTTCTGCATATCTAACTGCTGTAGAATTTACATCATACCACCCAACAAGACAATCAAGCTATCTCATTAAAAACCTTTTAGAGACTCTTGACAGAGCGTTAGCCACATGATATATTGCCTATTGATAGCAATATATCCACGTGACTTATAGTCCATCAATAAGGAGGATGTCATGAGACGAATAAGTACTACTTTCGTGCCTCTAGCTTCCGGCGAAAAGCCTGGCGACCCTGAACTTGGAGGATGGCGGCCGCTGGCCCCGTGCTTACTTACAAGGCACGAAGAGCTGAGACATAGCCCTGTCTCGTATGCAACGAAGGCGGTCCAAAGCCTCTCCCTAATGCAGGCGGTGCAATTCGTTGCTGCTCGGCTATGGGGATTTCAGCTTCGTCAGACAATTCAGATTGTGGCACGGCACCTCGCTAATTAGCGGTAGGCTTGAGTTCCAAGCCCAAAAAGGAGGACTTGCTCAATGAATTAGTCCTTTTGATTTCGCGATGTAATCAACAAATACCAGAAATAAAGGAGACCCAAAATGACTACAGGTGATAGCACACTAAGAGACCAACTAAAAGACTTTGTTGCCGACGCCCGCAAAACAATGCGCGTGCCGGCACTTAAGGGGCGACTCGGTGGAGTCGATTTCTTCATAATTACCCTGACTCTAGCCGAGGTGCCTAAGTATATAGAACCCACAGACCCAAATCAACCAACTGAGCTTCGTGAGAATCGGCGGGCGCAGCCAGTAAGATACGCCGAAATCGCTGATTATATGGTTGATAACCCAAAAAGCTATCGCTTTAGCGCACTTACCTGCTCCTACGGCAAGAATGGTGATACTAAACCAACTAGATGGGAACCTGCTGACCAAAATGCTCCTGAAGGGAGCCCGGGGTGGATGTTGGGAATGCTAACCCTGGACCAGCAGGATCCACTTATTGTCGTGGATGGCCAACATCGCCTTGGAGCGATACGAAAAGCCATCGATGAAAAGCCTGACTTGCGTAACGACAGCATTGCCGTTGTGCTCTTCCCGTATATTAGTATTCAGGCAAACCAGCAACTATTCTCAGACCTTAACAGAACCGTCAAGAAGACCAGCAAGAGCCTAGACGTTTTCTTTAACCGCAGGGACATAGAAAACCGGGTGGTGCAGAAGGTGGTCGATAAGGTTTCTGTATTCAAGGAACGGGTTGACCTAGAGAACATCTCCGTAGCTAGGAGCCCTGATAAGGTCTTTACACTAGCTGGCGTTTATCAAGCTACCGAGCCGATGATTAAAGCTGCTCCAGATGGAGAGTTGGTTGAAGCTAAGTTGAACGAAGCCAACCAAAACGAGGATGTATATGTGGATTTCCTTGCTGCCATTTGGGAGTTCATTGCTGAGCAATTCCCTGAGTGGGGCAAGGTGGCAAGGGGCGAGACAAATATCGCTCAATTGCGCCAAGATTACCTCCACTGGAACTCCGGGGTTATCTCCTCTATAGGCGAGTTCGTGGGGGCTGCTATGAGGGCTCTTGGCCCCGACTGGAAGAAAGCAGTTAAAGCTGCGCTGGCCCACCCAGACAACAGAAACTGGCGTCGGGACATGCCTCAATGGCAGGGGATTGTGCTCGCTGGCCAACAAGTGCTGCCACGCAGCGCGGTCAGGATTCAGTTGATCGCCTACCTAAAGGTTAAAGCAAATCTGCCGCTTACAGATGGCGAGATGAGGTCTCTATCGGCTTTGGACCCAGAGGTTCAGAAGAGGATAGGTTTTCAGCCCTAATGGGTGATATGGACGGGGGCAGATGAAACTGCCCCCGTCCATTCCTAGGTAAGATGATTTCAGTTTCGAGCCACCCGGCCATCTCCGGGCGGGACTCGAACTGAAGTGGATGGCTACGGGTAGGTGTCTGTTCGGAAGGGAAAGTGGCCGGAGACTGCTACACCACCGAAAGCATTTGCTCCAGGGCTATCCTGGCGTCGCGTCGTGTCTCCTCGTCCACGGTGATCTGGTTGACCACACGGCCTTCCAGAAGCTCGTCCAGGACCCATAGCAGATAGGCCGGGTGTATGCGGTACATGGTGGAGCATGGGCATACTACAGAGTCCAGGCAGAAGACGGTCTTGTCCGGGTTCTCAATGGCCAAGCGGTTTACCAGGCTTATCTCCGTGCCGATGGCCCACTTGCTGCCTGCGGGGGAGCTGGTCACCGCCTTGATTATATACTCGGTGGAGCCCACGTAGTCGGCGGACTGCACCGCATCCATCGTGCACTCCGGATGCACCACCACGTTGATGTCATTGTGCTTCGCCCTGGCCCTCCCGATCTGTTCGACGGTGAACCGGGTATGCACCGAGCAGTGCCCCTGCCACAGTATCAGCTTTGCGTTGCGTAGCTGTTCTTTGGTGTTGCCCCCCAGAGGCTTGAAGGGGTTCCATATCACCATCTCATCGAGTTTTATCCCCTTCGTCACGCCGGTGTTGCGTCCCAAGTGCTGGTCGGGGAAGAAGACGATACGCTCAGCCTGCCCATAGGCCCAGCCAAAGACGGCGGAGGCGTTGCTCGACGTGCACACTGCTCCGCCGTTGCGACCGCACAGGGCCTTTATGGCAGCGGTGGAGTTCATATAGGTGACAGGAACCACTCCACCGTGGCCGGCCAGTAGCTCACTCAGATCGTCCCAGCAGTCCAGGACATCATCTGTGGGGGCCATGTCCGACATGGAGCACCCGGCTGTGATGTTGGGAAGGATGACCTTCTGTCGAGGTGCGCTCAGGATGTCTGCCGTCTCCGCCATGAAATGGACGCCGCAAAACACAATGTACTCGGCATCGGACTGGGCGGAGGCCATCTGCGATAGCTTGAAGGAGTCGCCTCGGAAATCAGCGAATCTGATGATCTCCTGTCGCTGATAGTGGTGCCCCAGGATGACCAACCTTCTACCTAGCCTGGCCTTTGTCTCGGTGATTCCCTCATCCAGTTCTGCCGCCGTCATCTTCAGGTATTTAACAGGAATCCGTTGCCACCTGATCTCCGCGGTGAACTCCTGCTCCAGCGGCTTGGTCTCCAGCTCCTCTTCAGTCTGGCAAAAGGCCGACTGCTCCAACTCGGTTATGGGAACCACAGGCTCCTTTAGCTTAGAGACCATTCTAATTCACCTTCTTTTATATAAGCGCCAATCTGTCATTCTGATCTCGGCATGCCTATCCAGCACCCAGAGCGCATTATATACCTTTATTACTATTTTATCATCTTTATGATACCACAGTGCCCTGAAGAGACCAGGGACCAGTCTTATCTATTCTAACGTGAACCATCTCCCCCAGACGCTCTTTGCCGTCGTCGAGATAGACCAGCTTGTCGTTTCTGTTTCGGCCAGAGACGACGCCGTTTTTCACGCTGTCGACCAGCACCTCTTCAATGGATCCCAAATACCAGGCGTTTATCTCTGCTGAGATCGACTGTTGGAGTTCTTCGATGGCTCTCAAGCGCATCTTCTTTTCGTGATGCGGGACGTCGTCCGGCTGCTTGCGCCAGGCTATGGTGCCCTCCCTGGGCGAGTAGGCGGCCACATGCACCTTGTCGAACCTGATGTCTCGAATAAGCTCGTAGGTGTGTTGGAACTGCTCCTCCGTCTCGCCGCAGAAACCGACGATCACATCCGTGCTGATGGACAGACCTGGAATAGTGGCCCGCATCTTGTCTACGAGATAGCGATAGTCCTGGTTAGTGTATCCTCGGCGCATGCTTTCCAGGATAGCGTCGTCGCCAGCCTGGAAAGGCAGGTTTATGTGCTCACACACCTTGTCCAGCTCCGCCACCGCCTCGATGATGCGGTCGCTCATGTCGCTGGGATGAGAGGTCAGAAAACGAATGCGCTCCAGCCCTTCCACCTCATTTACGGCGACCAGCAGGTCCGCCAGGTCTGGCTTGCCAGGCAGGTCTCCGCCTGCCTGTCCGCCGTACAAGACTTTGGCAGGCGAGGCCGTAGCTACGGCCTGCGAAGGCAGGTCGTAGCCGTAGGCGTCTACCGTCTGGCCCAGAAGAGTCACCTCCTTAACGCCTCGTCTAGCCAGAAGCTCCGCCTCTCGGACGACATCTTCGATAGGCACGCTCTTCTGGCGTCCACGCCTGTAGGGGATGATGCAGAAGGTGCAAAACTTGTCGCAACCATGAATGATGGGGATGAAGGTAGCTATATGTGGCTTGGCAGTTAGAGAGCCTATGCATCCGTCCGTATCGATGCCGTACTTGTCGCCCAAAAGGTCAATGAGGGGTTCGTACTGCTGGGGACGCATGAAGACATCTACATGGGGGAACCTTCGCACCAGGTCGTCGGCTTTGGGGCCGACCATGCAGCCCATGAGGGCCACCACTCGCTCAGAGCCGTTCTGCTTCAATGAACGCAACGAATTGAGCATCCCCACAACCTTGTCCTCAGACTTCTGCCTTACCACACAGCTATTGAGGACGATGACGTTCGCATCGTCGGGGGTATCGGTAGAGGCAAACCCCATCTGTCCCAGGGCGCTTTCGAGGCGCTCCGAGTCCGCCTTGTTCATCTGGCAGCCTATGGTCCAGACGTGATATTTCAACAAGGAACAAGCTCCTCCGTTATTCAGTATTATGTTAGCCCACTACGAGCGCTTTATATTGCGGGCAGCTTCGTAAATCTCAATGAAGGCATCAACGGATGTACGTGCGATTACCTTACCCACAAGGTCAAGTGGCAAATCTTCAAGTCTTCTAAATCGCACACAAGACTTGCCCATGTCCAGCTTTTTGCCACTCGCCCTATATCGTTCCAGGAACCACCGCTCGGTTTCTTTATTGCCGTACACACTCATCAGATACAGGCTCATGTAGCTCTTTTGCGAAGCTAGTGCTGCAATCCCCAGAGGTTGATTATTGTAAGTTCTTGGATAACGCGCGAGCGGGACATAATAGCCGATCATCCCATACTGAATGCCTTCCTCATAACCCGCAGGAAGGTTTTTAAGTATGACTCCTCGGACCTTTGATATCGCCTCCCGTCGCTCTGGCAGCAGACTTTCAATATATTCCTGAACTGTATGGGCGTTGGATTTCATGTTAAGTGATGATTTTCTATCTGACAGTACCACTAGCTGCTCTCACGCTGGGTTTTTCCAACGTTCAAGCTTTGGAATGCGTCTGGTAAGGAACCAGGCGACAAATCCAGGGAATCTCATCTCCTTCAGTTTGTTCTTCACGAACTCCTGCATCTGTTCAGCCGTACAGTCCGGTTGCTTGAACTCTCCGCTCTCATAGCACTTGCTGCAATACATGCCGCTGGGGGTTCCATCGGCATTGGAGCCTCGGACTTCGGGCTTCTTCAGCGGCATATCACAGCTTTGGCAGTTCCTATACGCTTTGGCCATGATTAGCCCTCCTCTGACGGTAAACGCCCTAAGGTTGGCTGGCGGAGGGAGTGGGATTAGAAATCAAGCTATATTTGTAGCTAAATCCGCAGCATTGCGATTCTGTTACCCCACATTTCACCCATTAAACTAAAGCGTCACCCCGTACCACCGCACCTCGCCGATGATGTCGGTATCTTCGCTCAGAAACAGCGGTAGCCAGGCCTGATTGTCGCTCCGTATCTCCCACCGGCCCTCTTCGTCTCTGCCCACGCGCTTGACCACCAGGCCGTCGTCGGTCCGCATCACGTAGATTCGCCCTTCTTGTGGCTCTCTGCGCTTACGGTCCACCAGGATCGAGCAGCCGTCGGGCAGCGTAGGCTCCATTGACTCGCCACGCACGCTGATTACGTTGCACTGGTCAGGGTCAATGGCTTGGCGATCTAGCCAGTCATCGCGGAACCATAGGCGTCCAACCACCGTCTCGTCGTAAACCTCCGCTCCACCTCCAGCCGCAGCAGCCACCTCGACGACCTCTACCGGGCGGACCGCTGGCATATCGCCGCCAGCGTCATATTCGGCCCTCGACTCAGCGATAGCCATTGTCCGGACAGCAGACTCAAGTCTGTCAAAGCGGGCACTGAAGGCCCGCCCCATTTTATTCAGGGAGGCAATTACTCCCAGCGGCTCAGCCTCCGATGCGGGCTCTGGCGATTCGTCATTCATAGACGGCGATAGCTGTTGTGGTTCTTCTTCCTCACCGAAGAACCACTCCACGGGCTTGCTGTAGATCTGAGCTAGCGCAAATAACGCCGTACCCGATGGCTTAATGCGACCTGCTTCGTATCTGGCAATAGTGTTGGGATCGACACCGATAGACTCTGCCACAGCTTGCTGTGTCAGACCCACGCTACTCCTTGCTGCCCGCAACCGTGTTGGCAACAAGGGACGGCCTAGTTCTGTGCTGTTACTGGTCTGTGTCATTAGCATTCTCCTATACTATACGCCTAGCCACTTGACAAAGTGAAATACCTACAGTATAGTCTGCGTATAAGCAACTAGGCGTATAGGTATAGGAGTGTTGAATGGCGAGAACACTGCTCCAAGAAAAACTAGAGCTTCAACATGGGAAGCCCATAGAAGACTTGCTGAAGGCGACTCTTGAGGCACACAGAGGCCAGAAGGGACTTCCCTACTTAGTCGCTACTGACATAGGCATCTCAGACGGAACCCTCTACTGGTGGTGCCGGGAGTTCGGCATCGACATCGACGAGTACCGGCGTCCGGCGGTGGGGAATGGAGGTGGCGGGTGATGACAGCCCTCATAGCAGTTTGCGCTCTGGTCACTTGCGCGGGCCTACTGCTTCACTCTTGGACCCTGTACCAGGTTACGGGCGAGCTTCGGCTATTGAGCGCAGAACTGAGAGCGATGTTGAACGCGATCCAACAGTCGGAAGCGTCAGAAGGAATCGATTAGCCATGTCAAACCTCCAATCACATACCAGGGAAATCGGCAAAACCCTGGCTCAGGTGTACGGCCCGGAGTCGCCAAGCGATGCCGTAGATCGCCTTCTCGAATACTACTACGAACTCAGCGAAGCCGATAAGTATGCGTTCGTCGCTGCCCTGATCGTCGAGCTAGTGACTCTAAAGGCAGCAGCCAAGCATCGCCGCATCGACATCGACGAGTACCGGCGTCGGCCTGCTACATCCACGGGGGGGCGATGAAGATACTCCGCCTCCCCGCGTTGCGAGCCCGCGTAGGGCTGTCGCCGGCGACGATCTACCGAATGATCTCGAGCGGCGAGTTTCCTCGTTCTGTGCGGATCGGCGTGCGGGCCACCGGCTGGCGCTCTGACGAGATTGACGAGTGGCTAGCCTCCCGCCCACACACCGTTCCCGAAAGTCCAGGTCAAGCGGAGGAGGCACGTCGATGAGCTACACAGCAGTCAGATCGCACACGCGGAACGGCCACCAGGTCCGGGCGCACACCCGCCAGACCAACGGCAGCGCCGTCACCGAGGTGCTGATGCGCGGCATGTACCGGGCGTATGAGCGGCTGGACCGTGAGAACACAGCTCCTGTGGAGCCGGTCGGCGGCGATCCCGCCTGTCGGCATCCCGGCTGGTATCCGATCCGGCGAATCCTGCTGGATACCGATTACGAAGACAGCCCGATATTGGCGTACTGCTGCACGAACTGCGCGGCCACAAGAAGTCCGAGGGGGCAGGTCTAGGTCATGGCTGTCACCCCTATCACCCAGATAGACGCTCTGGCCGCTCGGCTGGCGAAAGCCCGTGCCCTGGTGGGCCAGGTGTCCCCAGCGGATGCAGAGTGCTATGACGTAGCCTCCGGGGACGACAAGCACTACCTCGTCAACGGTCAGTGCAACTGCCCCGACGCCCGCTTCAGGCGAGAGCTACACAAGGGCTGGTGCAAGCACATGCTGGCGGTCTTTCTGTATCGGGAATCACGTGACGAGCGGGCAGAACACGAAAAGGGGACCAAGGAGAAAACGCATGGATAGAGATACCCGCCGTGCCAAGAGGTCCTTTGTCATGGTCAAGCTGACCCACCGGAGGGCGGAGCCAGTGGTAACGGTAGGTCGAATCATCAAAGGCATCCCGGTTATCAAGCGGATTTGGGGGCTAGGGAGTATGAGCGAGGAGCTCTACGAAATCCACGTCTCTATATCGGTCAACTGAAGAGGAGAGAGATATGACAGTAGAACCAACGACAGACATAGCCCTATCGAATCACGACTTCGCGCTGCCGAGCCGAAGCCACGTGCAGGCAACGCTCCAGCAGGTCGAGGAGTTTCGTGCCCTGATCCATAGCGAACTCAGGGAGGGGCCGGACTACGGCACCATCCCCGGCACCAGCAAGCCGACCCTGCTCAAGCCTGGGGCCGAGAAGATCGCCAAGTTGCTGGGTCTGGCAGACACATACGAGATCACCGACAAGACGGCGGATTGGGAGAAGGGTCTATTCCAGTACGAGGTGAGGTGCTCCCTCGTCTCGATCAGGACCGGCCAGATCATCTCCCAAGGCGTAGGCGAGTGCAACAGCTACGAGAGCAAGTACCGCTACAGGGACGCGAAGCGCCGGTGCCCTGAGTGCGGGGCCGAGGCCATCATCAAGGGCAAGGTCGAGTACGGCGGCGGCTGGGTCTGCTTCGGGAAGATCGGTGGATGTGGGGCGAAGTGGGGCGACGGGGCTTCCGTCATCGAGTCGCAGACGATTGGCCGCGTGCTGAACGAGGACCCCGCCGATCAGGTCAACACGATCTTGAAGATGGCCAAGAAGCGCAGCCTCACAGATGCGGCACTGAGCGTGGGCAGCCTGAGCAACCTGTTCACGCAAGACCTTGAGGATATGTCCAGCCCGCCACAGTCGGCGCAGTCTCCACAGGCCGGGGCATCTAACCCTCCTACACCGCCTCTCCCACCACAAGCTGCAAGCTCAGCGTCCAATGGAAGTCCTGCGGCCTCCCAAGCTGCGAGTGGAGCGCCGAACGGCAGCCCCACACAGTTCAACACGATGGGCGATTTCATGGCATGGGCGAGCGGGAAGCATGGCAAGACTAGCCAGGACGTGGTGAACCTTGCCCGCCAGCTCTATCCGAACGAGGAGATCGGCAACGTCACTGACGTGGCGCGGCATAAGGACGACCCCCAGCTCATCGCGGCAGTACAAGGAGCGCGAACATGACGACTACGACAACCAACCAGGGCCTCCCCCTGCTGCCCGCGTACCGAGGCGTGAAAGTCGAGTTGACTCCCAGGTATGGGCAGCACTGGTACAGGGTTACGGGCTACGACGACCTGCTGCCCAGCGTGACGACGGTGCTCAAGATCATTGACAAGTCGGGACCGCTCGTCGGATGGGCCAAGAAGACGGCGCTAGAAAGCGTGAGGAGTGCGTTGCGCGAATACGCTGCTGGCCCCTTCGTCAAGAAGGAGGACTACGACCTCTGGGTGGCCGGCATCATTGAAGCGGCCAAACAGTCTCCTGAGAAGGAGCGTGACGAAGCGGCGGAAGCCGGAACTTCAGCCCATGAACTCATAGCAGAGCTGCTGCACGGAAGGGAGCCGGACATCCCGGACCCACTGGTGCCAGCGGTTCAAGGAGGGCTGGCCTTCGTCAGGGACTATCAGCTTGAGTTGGTGGCGTCCGAGGTCTCCATCTGGCATCCACAGCACCACTACGCAGGCACCGTTGACCTGGTTGCCAGGAACAAGGCTGGCGAGCTCGTGGTGGCCGACTGGAAGCGCTCCAAGGGCCTCTATGCGGAGCACGCCTACCAGGTGGCTGGGTACGCCGACGCTATAGAAGCGATTACCGGCGAGCCTGTGGTAGCAGCGTATGCGGTTCGCCTGCCCCGCACGGCTGATGAGAAGGCAGAGTACGAGGTCCGCATGGTCGCAGACCCGAAAGCTGCGAGTAAGACCTGTCGGGCGGCGCTCGCCCTCTGGCTGGCTACCCGCGACTCCAAGAAGGTCTGGGCGTCATGACTGGCGGACCTGAGACTTCTACAGCATTGCAACGGGCTTCCCCTGAGTCCAAGGCACTCATTATCGGCGTCGAGCGGGCATACGTAGCTCTGCGAGACGCACGCAACGACTTCGAACGCTTGATTGTGCGCGACAAGGCGCAAGCGATAGCGGCGGCGGCGGAAGTGCTGAAGCGTCGTGCTATTCAGACCGAGGCTTCGATCCTAGTTGCCGCCGCTGAGCGGGAGATCGCTAAGGCGAACCCACCCATACCACCTGAGCAACGCTCGCCAGGGCGCGGAGGGAATACCGTTCCCCCAGAGAACGGTATTCCTCAGAGCACCGTTCGCAAGATTCGCCAGGCCCACGACAAGCTCACCGACGAGCAGTTTGCGGCGGCTTCTGACAAGGCCCGTGAGCAGGGAGAACCCCTTACCCGAACCGCCCTCAAGCGGGAGGCGAGGAAGCTGAACCCGCCGGAACAGGATGATTCGGACGAGCCGAAGCCCCCTACTCAGGTCGAGAGGTTACAGGCACAGGTAGACGAGTTGTCGATGAAGTTGCAGCTCAAAGACCGCGAGCTGGTGGACAGAGACCGTGAAGCCGAGGACCTGGGCACCCGTGTCCAGTGGTTTGAGGAGCAGGGGTCGGAGTACAACATCGACCACTACCAGCGAGTCAACGCGCAGCAGGCGCGTATACGCACCCTCGAAGGGCGGGTAGACCTGTTGGTTACGGAGAAGGAAGACGCCCGCCGTCTAGCCAGGTGGTGGAAGCGCCAAGCTGAGAGGCTCGGCTGGAAGGCGAACTCCGCTCAGCCGGCCCCGGCCCTCGACATTCCCGCCGAAGACTACCCGGATGACGACTACCGTGACGAGTTTGTGGAGGAGCCAGAGTGACGCTATCCCAGACCATTCCCCTCATACCAGAACCCCAGGTCAGGGGGCGGCTGCAACTATATCCGCACCAGGCAGCGGGCATCGAAGACACCCGTAGCGCGGCCCGTGCCGGCCACAAACGGCAGATTCTCTGTGCCCCAACAGGCAGCGGCAAAACGGAGTGTGCCATCTACCTGCTGGACGAAGCGCGGAAGAAGGGCAAGCGGGTAGCGTTCATCGTGGACAGCATCCCTCTGGTTCGCCAGACCCACAATCGCCTGAGCCTCTACGGAATCCCGCACGGTATCGCTCAGGGGCGCAAGAACACCAGGGGCGGTGATGAGAAGGTCCAGGTCTGGTCTGCTCAGACCGCCGAGGCCCGCAACCTTATCAAGCGCGGCCTTGATCTGGTGGTTTTCGATGAGTGTCATGTCCGTCGGGAAAAGCTGATGAAGCAGGCGGCAGAGGACGACATTCACGTCCTGGGCCTCACGGCGACCCCACTCACGAGACGACTTGGTGACTACTACTCCCACGTCACCAACGTGGTTACCACCGACTGGCTGCTGAACAACGTCAACCCGCAGACCGAGCAGCCCTACCTTGCGCCTCTCCGTATCTACTCAGGCGTGGCAACGACGGAGATAGACATGGATGGGGCGGCTCTCGGTAGCGACGGCGAATACACGGCCCGCGCGGTGCGGGAGCGAGGGCGAGTCGTCATAGGCGACGTGGTGAAAGAGTGGGACCGAATGTGCCGTGAGCACTTCGGGCGCTGGGTTAAGACCCTCGTGTTCAGCGCTGATGTGGCCCACGGCGAGGAGCTTTGCACAGCGTTTCAGGCCATTGGAGCGGATGCGCGCCAGTCCACCTATCGGGACTCCGAAGAGGAGACTACTCGGCTGATTGAGGATTTCGCAGCGAACAAGTTCGACGTTCTCGTGAGCGTTTGCAAATTCATCAAGGGCTTCGATGACCCAACGGTCATGTGCGTCGTGGACGTGCGCAAGAACAGGACTTCTCTAACCGAGGTTATCCAGAAGATGGGACGCGCCATGAGGTATGCGCCGGGAAAGGAGTATGCGCTGTACCTCGACCACGTGAGGAACATGGAGGACTGGTACTACCGGATTCTGGACGTTTGGGAGAATGGCGTCAACGTCCTTCACACAGGCAAGGACAAGAAACCTCGCCCCAAGCAGACCTCACGTGAAGAGCGCCCGGACGTGACGTGCTTCGGCTGCGGCCTTGTGTTGCTCCCTGGCATGGATATGTGCCCCGCGTGTGGACGTATCCGCTCCAGGCGCACAACAGAGGCCGTGACGGTGGAGGGCACGCTGAGGGAGTTTCGTCAGGCCAAGCCCACCGAGTGGATGAAGGACGAGTCGTGGGTCTGGTCGCAGTTGTCAAGGCTGGTCCTGGAGCGCAGGAAAGGCGATGTGGAAGCGGCGCAGCAGTCGGTCAGGGGCTACTACAAGGGCATGTACGGCGGCTGGCCATCGTGGGGGCGGCCTCTAGTCCCTTGTGAAGGCCCCGTGGACGAGCGGGTTATCAAGCGCGTTACCTACAACCTGATCCGGTACCAGCATTCGCGGGAACGGAGGAATGGGGATGGTTAGCCCTGGGCTGACGACTGCCACACGCTTCCCTTCGTTCATAGACCCCCGGCTACGGGATGTTGAGCGAGGGAGCGACGGCTACCGCGCTCGGTATCGCCACTTGCTGATCGTCGTCTCCGAGTCCTTGGAGTTGGACGGCAGGTGGTGGATACACGCCTCGGTAAGCCGCAGGGATCGGGCAATGCCAACATACGACGACCTCATGCTGCTGAAGGCGATGACCATTGGCAGTGACAGGATAGCGATACAGGTATTCCTGCCGTCGGAACGCCATATCGACATCGCTGGCAAGCGGCCCAGGCCGGTACAGGTGTTGCACCTGTGGTCTCCAGAGAACGACTTCCTGCCGGACTTTGCACGAGGGGGTAACACAATCTGATGAACCTAGCTGCACTACAGCGCGAGGCCCACGGAGACGACGGAGATTTTGACTACTACGAAGACGTTGAATGCTACTGCTGGGGCGGTGGCGTCATAGTCGTTTGCATCGACGATATTTGCAGGGGCAACGACTGGTGTATCCACGGCGATGGCATGGAGATATGCCCGTGCCAGGGAGCATGAACATGAACATCCGTGACCTACAACGCGAGGCCCACGCCATCGCCAAGGACCACGGCTGGTGGGACGAGGAGCGCACCTTCGGCGACTGGATCGCTGAGGTCCATGCGGCTCTAAGCAGGGCTCTGGATGCGTATCGGGAGCATGGGCTTAAGGACTGGCGGAGCCACACCTATAGCGATGGATTCGTGGATGAACACCCGCAGGGAGAGAAGCCCGAAGGCGTCGCCTCCGAACTAGCCGACGTGGTGATCCGGGTGGCGGACATTGCAGAGTGTTATGGGATTGACCTGCAAGGATACCGACTGACTGCTGGGCATAGAGCCTGGAGTAAGCGCGAGTCTTTCGGGGAGTGGTCAGGCGAGGCGCATTGGCTGTTGAGTCAGGCGTTTGAACTAGCCTACGCCGATACGGAATTCCATTCCAACGAACGCGGCGTGAATCAGCGACTAGCCGATGTCATCTTATGGGTGGAACGCATGGCCGCCCACTACGGCATCGACCTGGACGCCGCGATCGAGGCGAAGATGGAGTACAACCGGACCCGCCCATACCGCCACGGAGGGAAGGCGCTGTGAAAGCACTCAGTATCAAGCAGCCGTGGGCGTCACTGATCGCCTGTGGGCTAAAGACCATCGAAACCCGCGACTGGCCGCCTCCGCGCGCTGTTGTAGGTGAACGCATTGCCATACATGCCGGTAAGACTTTCGTGCGAGTTCCGCTGGGGCCCAGAGAGACTGAGGCATTATGTGGCATGGGGCATTTTCCTCAAGGGGCCATTGTTTGCACGGCACGGCTAGCTGAGGTGCGCAAGGTCACGCAGAATCCACGTCTGCGCCGCTGGGAGCCCGATTACAGGTACGTCTTGGCGACTAGCCGCATCAGCACGCTTGAACATCGGGAGATAAAGATCGACTCGTTTGGCGACTTCTCGTTGGGGCGTTGGCTCTGGATGCTAACGGATATTCAGAAAGTGGAGCCATTGGTACCAGCACGGGGACGGCAGGGACTCTGGGATTGGTGTCCCGACATGGAGGAGTACCGGCACGCACGAGGGAAGGCGCTGTGAGCACTATCCTTCGATTCTTCAGACATCCGAAAGCGTACGTCCGCTACTGGGGCTGGCTTGTTTGCTGGCACCTGGAATGGCGCTGGGTCGGGGGAGACTGGGAGTGGTGGTGGTGGAACACGATGGACTATCCCGAAGGCTTGCCAGGAGTACCACGGCATCCGAGGGCCTTCGCAACTGTTCGGTGGATTCGGAAGTGGGCGGGCCGAATACGTGGCCCGTACTCGCATCGGTCAGATTTCACTGATAGAGAGATGGGCCTTTTGCATGGTGGTAATGGATGGAGTGAGAAGGCTTTCGACGAGTTCTTGGAGCGAATAGAAGGCAGGTAGGAAAGGTTCTTTGAAGGTGGAGGGATCAGCTCATGGCTACGAAAGATGAGAGATACGTCGGGCGGGCAGGCCAGCTACGGCACCGTGTGCCGCCCTGGATGTTGGATCGGCAGGTCGCCCATATTCCGGTTGGCCTAGTCACTAGCTGGCTGATCTTCCTCTGGCCCTTAGATGTAGCTGCAAGCGTTCTATGGGGCGCAAGGCTGACAGCAGTGATGCTGTTCTTTGGCTTCATTATCTACGAGGTAACCGAGGATGAGGAGATCAACGACCAGGCGTACCGGGACATCCAGGGGTTCGTGATAGGTCTGGGCGTGGGGGCAATAGCCCAGGTGTTATTGGCCGTGTTTGTAGGGCTTCTCGTCTCAGGAAGGGCCGCATGACTACCGGGATGATCGTCTGCGCTCAGGGCGACCCGCAATGCTATCAAGCTGGCTGCCGCAGGACTCCGACGCTCCAGTGCGACTATGTGATCGACCATTGGGGCAACACCTGCAACGCCTGGATGTGCGAGAGCCACGCCCTAGCCATTGGCTTTGGCCGAGACCACTGCATGGGGCATCAGCCGCCCAAGGAGCAGGCAAGGATGGCGCTGTGACCAACGCCCTTCAGGCCGCACTCTGGTCGATCAGCCCCGACGATCGGGACACGTGGGTCCAGATGGGCATGGCCATCAAGTCGGAGTTGGGCGATGCAGGATTCGCTCTATGGGACTCATGGTCCCAACGGTCCGAGCGTTACAAGCCCGCCGACGCCAGGGCCGTCTGGCGCTCCGTCAAGCCCAACGGGGGTATCACGATTGCCTCGCTCTACTACCTGGCCAAGGAGTATGGCTGGTTAGGCGAAGCCCCGGCAAGGCATCAGCTAAGCGCCGAGGAGAGGCGGCTGTGGATGGAAGCTATGGGACGTGAAGAAGCCAAGCGCAAGCGCCGTGAGGCGGACGCGGCGGCGAAGGCTGAAAGGATGCTCATGCAGGCCGAGTACGTCGATCCTCGCCCCCGTAACGGCCACAGGAATGCCGACGTGCCGTGTGCGCACCCCTATCTGGTAGTCAAGGGCTTCCTTGAACAGGGGGGCCTTGTGCTGGCCGGCAACTTGCTGATCCCGATGCGTCACTACCGCGACTATCACCGTCTCCAATCGGTCCAGATGATCGCTCCCGATGGGTCTAAGAAGTTCCTCCCAGGGGGCAAGGCGTCGGAGGCGGTCTACAAGATCGGCAGGGGGGCTGAGCGCTATTACTGCGAGGGGTATGCCACGGCGCTTTCGGTGAGAGTTGCGCTCCGACAACTGTACCGAGACCGCCACTCAGAGGTGTGGGTCTGCTTCAGCGCCGGGAACATCCCGAAGGTGGCACTGTCCAGTCGGCGGTCGATGGTCATAGCCGACCACGACTGGTGGCGATGTTCTAAGAAGGAGTGCCGAGCCAAATGGGACTACGAGTCCAGGCGCTGTCCCTCATGCGGGGCTTTGGAGGTCACTGAACCCGCAGGGCAGAAACACGCGCAACAGACAGGGCTTCCCTACTGGATGCCCGAAGAGCCAGGTACGGACGCGAACGACTACATGCTGAGCCACGGAGTGGAGGCGCTGGCGGATGCTATCAGGGAAGTTCATATGACCGCGATTCCCCGAAGGGAGGTGGTTGCCTGATGCCTGTATCCCTGGAGGACTTCATAACGACGTTCTATCACCAGGCGTTGAAGGAGGGTAGATAGCTTCTGTTACCGCAAGGCCAAGTACGTCAATGGCGGCCCTCCCGATTCTCAGTCCAGCCGGCGAGACCGCCTACATGCTCCCTGTTTGGGAGCCGCCGTCTAGGGGGAGGGTGAAAACTGCCCCTCAATCGCACGCACATAGCGAGTGTAAACAAGGTGCTGCGGACAACCCGCGAGGCTGGATGAGGGCGGTGAGTAACGCCGTTAGTAGGGATAGTTGATGGCCCTTCAAAGGTACAGCGAACGAGGGAACTCGCGCTTAGCGAGTAGAGATTTAAGACGGGTGGTCGTCTGGGTGGAGGGGATGGGGGGATGACCTATATCCCCTAAAGAACGGAATCCGAAAACGGCGAGGGAAAAGAGAGAGAAAGATGAACGACCGAAATGGCCTGGCGTTAGCTAAAGAGGTGGCGGATCAACTCGTGCGCCTGCTCGCTCCCCACTGCGAGCGGATCGCTGTGGCAGGGTCCATCCGCCGCAAGAAGCCCCACGTCAAAGACATCGAGTTGCTTTGCGCCTCGAAGGTCACGAGCGCTGCTGACCTGTTCGGCGGAGCGGTCACGAACTGGTACTTCCTAAACAAGAAGCTCGACGCGCTGGTCGCGGACGGGTCGGTTCTCAAGAAAAGGGCGAACAAGTCGGGGAGATACAGCTACGGTGAGCACAACAAGCTCCTGGTCCACGTGCCCAGCGGCATTCCGGTGGACGTGTTCAGTTCCTCCATCAAGAACTGGGGTATGAGCCTCGTGGTGAGGACCGGGCCGAAGGAGTTCAACGTTCGCATGATGTCCCGATTCCGCGAGCTGGGGATGCGGGGCCATGCCTACGGTGGCGTGACGGACCAAGGGGGTACCGAGATCGAGTGCCCTGACGAGGAGACGGTCTTCCGGCTCTTGGGCTGGTCCTGGATGCCGCCGGAGCGCAGGAGCTAGCGGATGCTAGGCCGCTCGGTCATCGACGCTGCCATAACCGAGACGGAGTTCCAGGCCCAGGTTGTCCGGGCCGCCCGGATGCGCGGGTGGATGGTCAGCCACATGACGCTACCCCAGCGGTCTGAGCCAGGTGTTCTCGACCTGCTGCTCGTGCGACCGCCGCGAGTCATCTTCATGGAGCTCAAGAGCGAAAAGGGCCGGTTGGATACGAGGCGGCGATTCAGCCCCAGGACAGGCCGTGCGCTACCGAACCAGAAAGACTGGAAAGACGCCTTTGAAGCGTGTCCGGGCGTCGAGTATTACCTGTATCGGCCAAGACATTGGGACGAGATCATGGAGGTGCTGATGTGAGACTCTTTGAATGGTTCAAGCGGAAACGGCAATCGGCCAGCGCGGGACCTCCCGCTTGGCCTGACAACGTGCCGATTCCTCCGACGCCCAGGCGACCGCTGCCTGACGACAATCCAGAGGTGCTGAAGGTCCGCAGCTACGAGGCTACTAATCGCGGCGACGAGGGAGGCGTGGAATGACTTGCATAGTCGGCTTGGTCCATGAGGGGGTGGTGTACATGGGCGGTGATAGTGCGGCCACGTCGTCTGCTTATCTAAACCAGACCATCCTCGCGACCGAGAAGGTCTTCAGGAACGGCGCATTCCTCATTGGTGCCGCTGGTTCGGAGCGAGCAAGCCTCCTGCTCAGGCACAGCCTGATCCCGCCTCGAATGTACCCGGATGAGGATATTGACAAGCAGATCACGGTCGATTTTGTCAATGCAATCCGCTCTTGTCTCAAGAGTGGGGGTGTAGCGTGGAAGCGGGACGAGTTCGAGTGGTTCGATGGCTCCTTCCTACTAGGGTACAGGGGCCATCTATTTGCCATAGGGCCAAGGTACGGGGTCTCTAGACCCCTTAATGGTGTTGCCGCTACTGGTACCGGAGAGGACTTTGCGCTAGGCGTCCTATACGCGACGCAGGGCAGAGACCCACGTGAGCGCCTCTTGATGGCTCTAACGGCAGCCGAAGAGTTCAATGCAGGGGTGCGCGGGCCGTTTCACATTCTGCCGGAAACCGACCCAGAGCCGCCATCCCCACCTCCACCGCTTGAGCAAGAGCGCCGTAGGCGCGTCATGTAAGTTGGCGGAACCTAAGAGTGAGAGGCAAACAAAATGTTTGAGTGTAGTCAGTTCGACCTAGTAGCCTATGCCTGCCCGAATCGC
This sequence comes from Dehalococcoidia bacterium, assembly GCA_965249025.1. Taxonomy (GTDB): domain Bacteria; phylum Chloroflexota; class Dehalococcoidia; order Lucifugimonadales; family CAYTFF01. Next base: position 2,333,905 of record OZ252215.1, read on the forward strand.
AAGCACTGCTATGCCTGTGACGACCACCGGTTCTTAGGGATAGGTCGGCTCCGGTTCCACTGGGGGTACTGCGACAAATACTGGGTAAGCGACCGTGCCCTCGTCAGAAGCAGGGGAATACGTGGCGAGACTAATGCCGGTTATTAGCCGCAAATACCGGAAGACGTGGGACTGCTGCGGTGACTGCGGGGATTCCTACGCCGAGTGCCGTTGCGCGCGTGGGCCTACTGACTCGTTTCACGAGGTGATGCGTCGCCATGGGACGCCATTAGAGTGTATGTGCTGCCTGAGCCATTCGAGTGAAGGTACACGATTGAACGTGCCATTCAAGCACTAGGGCCTGAACTGAAGATTCACTATTGCCTGAGAGGAGAAGTAAAATGGGCATGGAAGTTACAATCCTGTTTATAGTGTTCATCGCAGCCCTAGCGTTAATGTTAGTGATGTTGATAGAGTCGGCGAGGATCGGCTCCGGGTTATCTACGTGTAGCATACGTGGGTGCCCAGTTAGGGATAACTGTACATGCGAGACAGATCTCCGCAAACGCATGGGGACGCCGAATAAGGCCGACGCCGAAGCTGCTATGGAGCGACGCCGTTGACCTCCGCGATTGAGCGCGCCGTCGCCGCCGTAGGCCCTGAGCCTTACTACGAGCACGCGGGGATTACCATCTACCATGGCGATTGCAGGGAACTTATACCTCGCCTTGGCCTTTGTGCTGACCTAACACTAACCGACCCACCATATGGAGTCGGTCGGCGCTATGGCCCAAACTACGATGATTCGCGGGCTCGATATTGGGATTGGTTCCTACCAGCCCTGGCGTTAGTGAAGTCCGCCGCCCCTGTAGTCGCTGTACATCACCTTCTTTTCGCTATGAAGCACATCACCGATTGGGATTGGGTTATAGCGTGGCACAAGCCCTACGGAGCTGGTGTGAGGATTGGCAATAGCCCAATCCTGCCGCATTGGGAACCGATTCTTGTATGGGGAATCCATAGTCTCGGCACTAAGTCGGGCGTTTTACCCGACTGGCTTTCATATAATCCCCAACGCTCTCCTCGTCCACATAACGGAAAGTCGCCACGGAACGCGGACGACGAACAAGGAACAGGTCACCCTCTTCCCAAGCCAGTTGCATTGGAACGCAAGCTGATAAGCGTGCTAAGTCACGAAGGTGCCCTCGTATTTGACCCATTCATGGGCTCTGGCACCACATTACGGGCAGCGAAGGACTTGGGCCGTCGTGCTATTGGAATCGAAATAGAAGAACGCTACTGCGATCTCGCAGCCAAGCGCTTGGAGCAAGAGGTAATGGCCTTGTGACGACTTCACCAATAGAACGGGCCGTCGCCGCCATAGGCCCTGAGCGCTTCCTAGCGGCTGCCCGGCAAACTTCCCATCTTCGGCCCACGTGAGGCATATACTCGCCGTACCGGGGACGGGATCATCCATACCTTCACCCCGAACTTCTCCGCTCCGACGATGCGGCTCTGCGAGCAGAGCCGATGCACCCTTGACACACTAATCCCCAGTTCCCTTGCCGCCTCTGTAGCGGTGATATAATCTTTCATTCCCCTATATTAGCATACCAATATGCTAAATTACTAGTCATTCCATGCTCAAAACCCTTGACAGTGGCAGCGTACTATGCTAGTATTAATACATGGAAACCAACCAGACCAACAAAGGAGCAGCCACCATGACGACCGTATCGCCGGTGACCCAAATCGAGGAGCTGAGCAAGAGGCTGGAGAGGGCCAGGGAGATCGTCGGAGAGGGGCATGTTTCCCCGGTGGTGGGCAAGGACGGCCAGTACGTGGTTCTGGCTTGCAAGGGTGGCTACTACCTGGTCAACGGGGAGTGCACCTGCCGGGATGCCCAGTACCGCTCGGAGGTCCACAAGGGGTGGTGCAAGCACATGCTGGCGGTGGAGCTCTACAAAGAGGCCCAGCCCCAGGTAGAGCCCCAGGAGCCCGCCCCGGTGGGCGACGGGCGGTCCCTGGAGGAGCAGCTAGCGGACCTGTTTTAGGGCCTAGAGAGAAAGACAGGAGGAGCGCAGAGATGACAACGACTAGGACACACTTCGGTACCAACGCAGAGACGATGATGTGCGGACACACAATCGTAGAGGGTGGTAGTGATCTTTGGGCTACAGACGGCCCGCTGGTCAGTTGCTACGAGTGCTTGAGGTACATGGCGAGAGCCGCAGCTTACGCGATGAGGAATCCGAGAACGCCTAAGCATGTGCGAGTGATGCCTGGCAACTTCAGTCCCGGATATGGACGCTAGAGGCGAAACCAGCTGGAGAGAAAGACAGGAGAGACGCAAAGATGACCAAGCAAGAGTTGATAGACAAAGTTCAGAGAGTGGAACAGCTAAAGGCCCAGGCGGAATGGATTGACGAAGCCGCCGATACCCTAAGCCGCCTTGATCGTGCGGCGAGCCTGACCTTTGAGGAAAATCAAGAGATCGTTGAGATGCAGATAAAGCTCAAGAAACTCCGTGGTACCAAACTTGCCGCTGCTGGTGAGCTATTCGTTGAGGTTATGGAAGACGCCCATTCCGCTAACGCAACCATAGAGAACGACGACCCTACTTGCGACTGCGAAGGGTTTCATCCGATAGGCCAGTGCCCAGAGCGCATCAGCTTCTAGGCGAAACCCGCTACACACACAAATAGAAGGAGCGCAGAGATGAGACTGTACGGAAACCTGATAAACCGGATGCTAGAGACAAGCACGAGCCCAGAGCCAGAGGTTGGAATGCCCATCACGGTATGCATGTGGAGTGACCGGGTGGTCTACACCATCACCGAGGTCAAGTCACCAACACGGTTCATTGTCGAGGGTTGCAAGGCTGTCACCCTACGAAAGAATGGGCAGTGGCGGTTCGAGGGCGAGACCATACGTGGTGGTGCGGGCATCATGGTTGGAATGGCCGACGAGTATCGAGACCCCAGCTTCTAGGCGAAACCCGTTACGGCGGGTCCGGCGGGGACAGGCTCCCGCCGCTGATGAGCCAGCCTGAGAAGGAGGAGATGATGACCTTGCGAGTGGATAGGTGCCAGACATGCGGGCGCTGCGCAGCCTGTGGGAGTCGAGATCACAGAGGCGCACGGTGCCAGAAGTGCGCGGACGCACGGCACACGAGATACAAGATCATAGCGATACAGGCAGCAGGCTGCGAGGGCACCGACTATATGATCCGGGACACGATCACCGGCGAGCAGATCGGCGACTGGTTCCAGAGCCGGGAGAATGCCGAGCGCTGGCTGGCCATAACAGGGCTGCAGTAAGTGGGGCCACAGTACGCAGAGCGGCCCCGCTCTGGCGGGGTGTAATGCGGGAGGCCAGGTCGCAACCCCTGGCACGCAGAAGGAGGAAAGCTATGGCAACGGCAATGAAGGTTAAGGAGACAAAGGTGGATTTGGCGGAGTGGTGGGCGCAGGTCCCGGATATCCCGAACCCTGAGCCGACCTTGGCTACCATTACGTTCAGCAGTGGTAAAGAGGCTCGGAGGTTCGGCGCGGTGCTCCAGCGGGTTGTTGACGCTACGGCTCCAGAGGGGTCCCGTCCGGTGTTCAACTGTGTCCAGATGCAGACCGCCCAAGGACTGCGGTTTGTCGCGGCGGATGGTTTCAGGCTCGGCGTGGCCGAATACAGGCCCGGTCTTAGGGATGCCGACGACAAGGTCTCAGATATTCTAGCGAGGCCGGCCCTGTTCCATAAGACCGACGTCCTGGCCATTTCCAAGGTACTGAGAGGGACGTTGGTCAAGGGCCGTGCGACCCTGGAGGTGAGGCGGGACGGAGAGCAGCGTACTTTGGTCGCTGCCAACGACAAGGGGCAGACGGCGACCGCCTCCGAACAGCCGGGTACCTTCCCGAACTGGCGGCAGTTGATCCCGACGGAATTCGAGGCAGAACCGGCGGCCTTGAACGCCTGGTATCTCCAGTGGGCCGCCCGCTTCTGCGAGGCGCTCAATGCCGATTCTCGGGTTGTTCGGATCATACATCTGCATCCCACCAAGCCAGCCCGTATAGACACCATCAGCGACGAATACCGGGGCATAGCAGTAGTGATGCCGATGTTTGCGGACCTCGGCTCCGCCGGAAAGAACAGACGAAGCACATAGTAAAGTCCGTGCTGGAGTGGACCAGGATGCAACGATTAGCAGTTGCTATAGATATGTGTTAGCAACTACTAATTGTAGTTGACACTAGTGCCGACACAACATATGGTAGTAAGGAGGGAACATGGCGGATTACTCAAAGATCGAGTGGACCACATATACCTGGAACCCAACGACGGGCTGTACCCAGCGGTGACACGAAATCCTTTCATACCCAGAAGATGGAGCATTAGACTGGATAGGTAGGGGAGTCAAAGGTATGCAGCTAAGAGATAGGGTAAAGGAGCTTCGGCGGGTCAAGGCGTCGGAGCTGCTGTCGCATCCGAAGAATTGGCGGCGGCATCCCCAGGCCCAGCGGGACGCGCTGCGCACCATGCTGGATCGTGTGGGCTATGTTGATGCCGTGATCGCCCGCGAAACGCCCGGCGGCCTGATGCTCATCGACGGGCACCTGCGGACCGGCCTGACTCCAAACGCCGAGATTCCCGTATTGGTAGTGGACCTGGACGAGTCCGAGGCAGACGAGGTCCTCGCCACACTCGACCCCCTGGCTGCGATGGCTGAGCCTGACACGGAGCGGCTCAAGGCTCTGGTGGATGGTCTCGCGGCAAAGGCCAACGAAGCTATGACTGCGCTACTGGCAGACATGCATAGCCTACTGGAGCCGCTGGATATTGAAGGCTATGAACCGATGGATATCGATAAGGAAGCGGTATCGGACGAAGACGGCGACTTTGTAATGATTCAATTCAGCGTTCTACGCCAGCATCGACGAGACATTATCCGGCGCATTGAGCCTATTTTGGCTGAGTACACCGATGGATAGATGGCGGGTTCTTGACTTGTTCTCCGGTATCGGCGGATTCAGTTTGGGGCTTGAACGAGCGGGGATGGAAACGGTAGCTTTCTGCGAGATTGATCCGTTCTGTCAAGGAATCCTCCGTCAGCATTGGCCAGACGTGCCAATCTACAATGACGTAACTATGCTCAAGGGGGCTGATATTGGCAAAGTCGAAGTCATCTGCGGGGGCTTCCCCTGCCAAGACATCTCTACGTCGGGCAAGCGTAAGGGTATCGAAGCAGCAAGGTCCGGACTCTGGGCCGAGTACCACCGGCTTATTGGCGAGATACAACCGCAGTATGCGATCGTGGAAAATGTTCGGAACCTTCTCGCTGGGGAAGGTGGCCTCTGGTTTGCGCAAGTCCTCCAAGACTTGGCCGAGGTCCGGTACGATGCGGAATGGCACTGTATACCGGCTGCCTACGTTGGCGCCCCACACGTCCGGGACCGAGTATGGATTGTTGCCTACCCCGTGCGCAGGAGATGCAGTGCATTTGCAGCGTATTTCGAGGTCGTCCGAACGGGTTGGATGGCGCTACATGGTGGCTGGGCATCAGATACACATTATCGACTACTTAATCGCAACCAGTTATTCAGCTTCAGAAATGGTGACATTCGTGGAAAGTATGATGGGATTCCCGGAGAACTGGACCGAATCAAAGCCCTCGGAAATGCCGTAGTCCCGCAGGTTGCCGAGCTGCTAGGACGGGCCTTAATTGCGTGGGACAAGCAGTACACGAGCGGGAAGGCGGTTGAGTAGCTATGCCGCGAGTCCGTGGCTGGGAGCCAGTGTTTGCCTCAAGGTGTTTGCATGTCGGCTAAGAAACGCACCCTCATTCAGATAGAAGACGACCGGCGTGAGATTGCGAGTCTGTACCTTCAGGGCAAGACCCAGCAGGCTATAGCTGAGCGCCTTAATATGACCCGCCAGATGGTCGGTTATGATCTGAAGGCGATACAGCGCCGGTGGCGGAAGGATACGTCCCGCAACCTAGATGAGGACAAGGCCCGTGAGCTGGCGAAACTGGACGAGCTGGAACGCACTCACTGGCAGGCGTGGGAGGACTCGCTAGAGCAGGTCACGACCGAATCTTCGGCCCGCACTACATCGGGTCGAGGCAATGGGGACGGTTCTGTAACTGAGCAAGCGGCTATACGGCGCGAGGGCAAGCAGGGGAACCCCGCATATCTCCGGGGGGTGATGGAATGCATCGACCGGCGGTGCAAGCTGCTAGGGCTGGACTCGCCGCAGAAGCTGGAGCACAGCGGCAAGGACGGCGGACCGATACAGACAGACATGAAGGTGATACTGGATGCTCTCAACGACCCTGACACGAGAGACGCGCTGGACGCTCTTAGTCAACGCCTGGAGAGCCAGCCCAGCGGCGACAGCGGCTAGATGGTCCAGGGGCCAATGGGTCAGGACTCCACACCTGGACCTGATCTCGCGGAAGGTGTCGTCCCTGGCCGGGAGACCCCTGCGCCTCATTGTGTCCCTTCCTCCAAGGCACGGGAAGTCGGAGCTTCTGTCCCACTGGACGCCGGTATGGTTTCTGGCCAACTGGCCGTGGAAGAACGTGGGCCTGGCCAGCTACGCCGCCGACTTCGCTGGAACCTGGGGCCGTAAGGCTAGGGACTCGGTGGTAGAGAACCAGGCGCTCTTGAGCCTTCGTGTTCGGGACGACCTGAACAGGGCCTCGCAGTGGCAGCTATCAGCGGGAGGCGGAATGATGACCGCTGGCGTCGGCGGCCCATTTACGGGGTACGGCTTCGACCTGCTGATTCTGGATGACCCGATCAAGAACCGGCAGGAGGCGGACAGCATCACGATGCGCAACCACCTGTGGGAGTGGTGGCGCTCCACAGCCCGCACCAGGCTGGAGCCGGGGGGCTCCGTCATCATCGTCGCAACTAGGTGGCATGAAGACGACCTCATAGGCCGACTGCTGAGCGACGAGTTCCTGGAGGGAGAGGTAGCGAGCGACCGATGGGAGCACATACGGCTCCCTGCACTGGCCGAGCCCGGCGACCCTCTGGGACGAGAGGAAGACGCTCCGCTATGGCCGGAACGCTACGACGCCACCGCCCTGGCAGCGGCCAGGGTGGACATCGGCCCCCAGGAATGGCCGGGGCTCTACCAGCAGCGCCCGTCCCGACAGGGGGGCAGCGTCTTCCGGGACCAGTGGTGGGTCTTCGAGGAAAAGGTGGAGCAGGGAGAACGGGTGTTCCAGTTCTGGGACACGGCCTTCAAGACTGGCCAACAAAACGACTACTCGGTCTGCTGCACCATGACGACGACTCCCAACGGCTACGCGGTGTTGGACGTATGGCGAAACCGTGTCGAGTACCCGGACCTGCTAAGGGCTATGCAGGCTCAGGCCAAGGAGCACAATCCCTCTGCTATCTTCATCGAGGACGCGGCCAGCGGGCAGTCGGTGGTGCAGAGCCTCCGGCGGGAGACTCGTCTGCCGGTGCTGCCGGTGAAGCCCATTGGGGACAAGGTGCTGCGGGCCAACAGGGTCACCGGAACCGTTGAGGCCGGCAAGGTGACTCTCCCCAGGAGAGCCCCGTGGCTTCAGGCTTTCCGTGAGGAGCTCGCGGCCTTTCCCAAGGGAGTCCATGACGACCAGGTGGACGCCTTCGTCGGCTGTCTCACGCAGTTCATGGGCAGGGCCGGAGGCATCGGCGGATTCTATGTATAGGTGGATATTCAACTTCGGGTTCCGGGAACCCGAAGTTGCCACAGCGCTTCTGCGTATGGGAGGAACAGAGAGATGATACTTGAACGACAGATGCTGGCGATGCGGGGCATGTTGGGCCTGGGGAGACGGCCCAGAGGCGGCGTCCAGCGCGCCAACGAACCCTACGCCGCCATGTCCCAGGTGAGCAGTGGAGTGGGGCTTGCCACGAAGCAGATCGAGGAGTGGCTGAACAACCTCGGCAAGAGACAATCGGGTGGCGTGGAGGGCTACTACCGCACCTCTGTCCCGGTCTACAGGGCGATAAAGCTCAGGTCTGACGCCGTTGCCCGCGCCCGGCTCAAGGTCTACCGCCTGGACTCTGACGATGAGTTGGAGTGGGTGGGTGAGGCCGACCCTGTGCAGGGGCTCCTTGACCGGGTGAATCAGGACTGGACCCGTAGCCGCATGTGGCGTGCCGTAGAGACGTATCTGTGCCTGTGGGGGCAATCGTTTAGGTGGATTAACAAGGGCGGCTCCCCCGACCCTGCGGCATGGGAGATATGGCCTCTCAGACCCGACAAGGTGAAGGTGGTTGTGGGCGAGGACGGGACGATAGAGGGATACATAAACGACCCGCACGGCTCGCGGTTTGCCATGCTGCCCGACGAGGTGATCTGGGACCGCTACTTCAACCCGCAGGACCACTTCAAGGGGCAGTCTCCACTGGAGGCGGTGCGTGGCTGGGTGCAGATGCAGCTTGACATGGTGGAGTTCAACGGCCAGCTATTCAAGCACGGCATCCTAGTCAGCAGTCTGGCCTTCTTCCTCGAAAGCCCGGTGCCAGGCGACATTGAGCTGTTCCAGGAACGGTTGGCAGACCGTTACAGCGGGATGGAGAACGCACAGCGCCCCATCATCGCTCCAGGTCAGGGCAGCGTCCAGAACCTCGGCCTTAGCAACCGGGACATGGAGTTCATCCAGGGCATCCAGCTTGCCAAGGAGCAGGTTGCCGACAGCTTAGGGGTGCCGGAGGAGATGTTCGCCGGCGCACAGCACCCCACGTTCAGCAATCGTGAGGCGGCCATCAAGGACTTCTACGCCAACACGGTAACGCAGGAGTGGGACCTGCTGGCCTCAGAGATGCAGGAGCAGTTCGTCCCAATGCTGCCCAGGGCCTACCGAGACGTGGTACTACGGTTCGACACTGAGGAGATCGCCGAGATGCAGGAGTCGCTCACCGACCGCTCGAACCGGGAGGTCGCTCTGGCGACGGCGGCCAAGCTGCGGGCCGAGGCGGTGAACGTTGCGGTTCAGGGGGGCATTATCGACGAGCCGGAGGGCCGAGTCATCCTGAGCGGAGACCCGATCTTTGGCGAGCTTGAGGAGATGGAATAGTCGATGGCACGGAAGGTCAACGGAGTAGGACCCAGACGGCTGGACGAGCGGGTGTATGACAGGACTCTGCGAAGACTTGTCCTTGCTCCGCTCATGGCCCAGCTTCGCTCTGGCCTGTCCGAGGCTTCAGCCGCGTCGTTGGCCTTGGAGATCATCGACGGGGTGTTTCGTCGCTGGCGCACGGGTGGTTTCGTCAATGAAGAGGTGGCGGCCCACTCTACCAGGGTGTCGAGCTACCACAGGCGAAGACTCATTCAGACCTTCAGGACGGCGCTTGGGATAGACATACGGCCTATGCTCTTGGACTCGGCCATCGAGCCGCTGATGTCGGCATGGCGTCAGGAGAACATCTCGCTCATTCGGACGATTCCTGAACGGTTCCACGGGGCGCTGTCCCAGCGGGTGAGCGAGACGTTCGCGCAGCAGCCCTTTGACCAGCAGGCGCTCTCGAAGGCGCTGAACCGAGAGTTCAAGGTATCGGGCAGCAACCTGCGCCGGATCACCAGAGACCAGACCAGCAAGGCCGTTGGTCAGTTGACCCATGCGAGGCACCGCCAGCTAGGGATACAGGAGTACACCTGGCGGACCGCAGAGGACGAGCGCGTCAGGGCTACTCACGTTGCCCTCAACGGCACCCGTCAAAGCTGGGACTCTCCGCCCGGTGTGGGGCACCCTGGATCGGACATACTCTGCCGCTGTGTCGCCATCCCGGTCATCGAGGAAGCCGATGGCTAACAACAGTGTGGTCGAGCCACACCTGCAACCCACGCCGGTGAGAGAGCCGATCTACTGCCGCTGCTGCGGTACAGCTATACTGGCCGAACGGGTGGAGGATGCCATTGTCATCAAGACCAAGCGCAACGGGAAGTTCCACGTGGCGGTTGTTCAGTGCACAAGAGTGAGGCGTGTTGACAACTGACCCATTATAGTGTTATAATATAACATGTAATGGAGACAAACACACGGCGCATACGGCAGAGACTTAAAAGGGAAGGGTGGTACTTGGCTCGCCACGGTCGCAGACACGATATCTACTGGCACGCCGAGATAAGGATGGCAATCAAGGTTCCCCGGCACCGTATGGTCTCACCGTGGGTGGCCCGCGACATTGCCAAAGTCGCAGGTTGGGAGGTATAGAGATGAGATATCCAGCACTAATAGACGGGGAGAAGGGTGCCTATGGCGTCGTGTTCCCTGATTTGCCCGGATGCAATGGTATGGGCTCCACCATCGAAGAGGCTGTTCAGGACGCCCAAGATGCGATGCCTGTCTGGATGGAGGTCATGGAGGAAGGTGGGCGTCCCATTCCAGCGCCCAGCACCCTGGAAGACGTAGAGGTGCCGGAGGGTAGCACGTTGACCTCTATCCTGCTGGTCCGCTCAGGCCGTCATAGGCCCCCCGTTCGAGTCAATCTGCACCTCGATGCAGATGTGGCCGACGCCATCAACGCGGAGTCAAAGCGCCGAGGCATCTCAAGAAAATCCTACGTAGAGGAGGTTGTCCGCCTTGCCGCCCAGATGGGCAGGTAACGGTGTAGTTGACAGACAGTCCGCGACGGTCTACAGTTGATATTGATGCGGGTCACTCCGCAGGTCCACCGGCAAAGGCCGGTGTAGACGGCTAGACCGTCCCCCGAGGCTACTAGATAGCCCCCAGAGGCAGCGTGACTGCCCCCTCTGGGGGCTTTTTGCGTTCAAGAGGAGGTGTTGATGGTTAGCACAGCTTACACCGAGCAGCGCCGGGTGATGGTTGTCACGGAGGCGCGTCAGGCGGAGGACGGGAGCCCCCACCGGATGGTCATCGCCGCCAACGAGGTAAGCCGCAACGGAGACGAACTGAATCTTCGCGGCGTCAGCTTCAAGAACTACCGAAAGAACCCGGTCGTTCTGTGGTCCCACGACTCCTATGGCGGAATCCCCATAGCCAAGACCCTCAAGATCGGCCATGACGATCAGGGTCGGATCGAGGCCGACTTCGAGTTCAACTCCGAAGACGAGTTTGCGGCCCGTGTGGAGAACGGCTGGAACAACGGATTCATACGGAGTGCCTCGATTCGTTACCTGCCCACCAAAGTCGTTGAGGTGCGGAACGAGGAGGGGAAAGTGGAGCGGCTGCGCATAGAGGAAGCGGAGCTTCTGGAGTGGAGCCTGGTGCCCGTACCAGCCGATCCCGACTCGGTGAGGGCAGCGGCCCGCGCCCTGAATCTTCCCGAAGAGATATTCCGTGGGCTTGAACCGGAGCCGGAGGAAGACGAGGCCGAACCGCCGACCGATCCGGTGACTGAGGACCCAGGGCCTGGACCCAAGCGGGAGGTCTTCAACCAGCTAATTCAAGAGATGTCTGCCGAACTGCGGCCTGTGGACCTAATCTTGAATCGCATAGACGCGCTGGAGGAGGAGCTTCGGGAGCTTGCCGCCAAGATATCCACGACGGAGGAGGAACCCCCGGATGCTCCCGAATCGGACGAGCAAGAGGACGGCGAACTGGTAGCCGTAGGAGAAGAACTTGCCGCCATCAGGCGGATCATAGAGGAGAAGTAGAATGACCACAGAGACGAAGGATCAGTTGAAGGAGACGGTAGCCGCCGTTCGCAGCTTCATCGAGGAGTTCAAGGACAAGGAGCATGGCCCTCTCAAGGAGGAGGTGGAGCGCCTTTCGGCGCAGCTCACCGAGTCCATGCGGGCCTCCAAGCGGGCTGCCCTGCTTCGGCAGGCAGAGTCCACGACCCAGGGGGCCAGAGTTTTGTCCGGCAAGTACCGGGGATTCGACGAGTTTGACCTGATGCTCTCCCGCGCCGTGCTGCGGATTGCCGAGCGCGGCGGGGTTGACGGAAGGAGACCCATAGACCCCCGAATGGCTGCCGAGTGGCGGAGCAACCTGGAGGGAGCGAGGGCGGACCTGTACGAATCTATAGGACGCGCCCTGGATGCGAGCACAGCGGGCGCAGGCGACGAGCTCACCTTCACCGGAGAGACCAGCGAGATGTGGCGGGACGTGCATCTGGCCACCTCGGTGGTCAGCCTCTTTGGGAGCATCATGATGCCCACGGACCCGTTCCGGATTCCCTATGACTTTGGGGATGTGAGCTGGTACAGGGGCACGTCCAATCTTGCGGTCAGCTCGTCCACTCCGGGCACGGGAAGGCAGACCCTCACGTCCGCCGAGCTTGCGGCGATGATCGGGTGGTCCTACGACCTGGACGAGGACGCGGTGATCGCGGTACTGCCGGAGCTACGGGCGACCTTGGTACGGAATGCAGCCGAGGTCCTGGACGATGTGGCGCTCAACGGAGACATCTCCGACGACGGCACCAACATCAACGCGGACGGAGCCACGGCGGATTCGCTGGCCGGTAGCGCGGGCCTGGACCACTACCTGGTCTTCGACGGGCTGATCCATATACCCCTGGTGGACAGCACCAACCAGGGAAATGACCATGGCGCTGCCGTTTCGGACGACATGTTCAACGAGGTCAGGGCCAAGCTGGGCAAGTATGGCGTCCGCCCCTCGGAGTGCGCCTTTGTCATGGACATAAACACCTACATCCGTTCCCAGTCCATCGAGAATTTCCGCACGATAGAGAAGCTGGGACCCAACGCCACCCTTCTCACGGGCCAGTTGGGGGACATCGAGGGGATTCCCATCATCGTCTCAGAGCAGATGCTTATGGCGGATACCGACGGGAAGGTCACCTCCGGAGGGAACGGCGCCGATACGGGCCGGGTGCTTGCGGTGAACCGGAACATGTACCGACTGGGGTTTAAGCGGGAGCTGATGATCGAGAGCGAGCGAGACATCCAGAAGAGGCAGACCGTCCTTGTGGCCAGTATGAGAGTGGCCTTTAAAGGCCGGATGGACAACGATTCGGACACCGCTGTAGCCCTCCAGTACAACATCACAGGGGTGAGCTAGGCAGATCGTATTCCTCTTGCTGCCGCTGAACACCTAGGAGGTAATGATGCCGCTGGTTAGAAACAAGTCGGAGGGTCCCCACCGATACTACGACTACGCACGGAAGGCGTACGTCATATGGGCTCCTGGGGAGGTCAGGGACGTGCCCCACGCCGTAGCCCATCATGTCTGTCAGGCCCACCCCGGCAAGATGGAGCTGGTTGTGCCGACGCCGGAGCCTATAGAAGTCCCTGCCGAGGTGGCTGAAGAAGTCTCCGAAGACTTTACCGAGAAGGCCGTGGACCGCGCCCAGCGTGGAGGCCGCAGACGCTCCACTGAGAGGTCCTAGGGATGGTGGCCGAACCTCAGTACTTGGTCTCGGTGGATCAGGTGAGGGAGCACCTAGGCTCCAACGTGGCTGCCGATGAGTACCTTCAGAGGCTCATAGACGATGCGGACCAGGCGGTGGTCAGCCGCTACGGTCCCCACAGGATCGACGGGCCGGTGACAGAGGTATACCCAGGAGGGAGCTTCAGACTGTTTCCGCATAGGGTGGTCAAGGAGATAGCCAAGGTGACCGAGGCGGACGGGAACGTCTCTGTTGTGCTCTCAGACGACGACTATCGGAGTTGGTATGGCGGAAGGATGCTACAACGGCTGGCGGACGGCAGCCATCCTCGCGGGTGTTGGGGTGAGCGAGTTGAGTTGGAGTTCACTCCGGTGGACGACGATGCGCAGCGGAAGATGGCCATCATCCGCCTGGTCCAGTTGGGCCTTCCATACTCAGGGCTACAGTCGGAGAGCGTGGGTCCGTACAGCGCCCAGAACCTCGACTACGGGAAGGAGCGGGAGGCCATTCTGAAGCAGCTCTCTACGGGAGTGCCAATCTAATGTCCACGAACGCTTACCTAGAGCTCACCAAGCAGTTAGCCCAGGACCTCCGAGAGCTGCGGGGCAAGGTCGAGTCGATTGACGACAAGGTGGATGAGCTACGCGGTGCCTTGCACACGCACCGCCTGACCGGGAACGGAGATGCGGGTGAGGAAAGATCAGTGAAGCTGCCCTTGGGTCTGAAGGTGCGCGATGTCGTGCTCTTCGTCCTTTTGGGCGAAGTGATTGGCTCCAACTTGCTGGAGATGTTGGGGGTACTGTGAGCGATCAGATAGTCGTAATACGCAAGTCACAACGGGATCGGTATCGGTGGTTGGTCAGGGACAGCGAGGGCCTGGCCGTGGCCATGTCAGTTACCAGCTACGCCACTGAGGATGAAGCCCTGACAGCCTTGGAGCTGGCCTATCGGCTGATGACTCCCAAGGGATTATGGGCCAGGCTAAGGGGTTTTTGGAGCGGTAAGCCGAGAGGAGCTGAACGATGGCCCAACTGACGGTGAAGGTTCAGCGGCGTGGGGGCAAGAAGCTCCAAAGGCTGCTTCGGGAGGCTGGCAAGGGCGGCGTCTCAGGCGTCAAGGTCGGATTCTTCTCGACGGCCAGGTACGAGGATGGCACCCCTGTGGCTGCGGTCGCAGCCTGGAACGAGTTTGGGACGAAGACCATCCCGGAACGGCCCTTCTTCCGCAACGCCTTGGCTGAGTCTGAGCGCAGCGTAGGCAGGATTCTCCAGGGTGGCCTCGACACCAAGAAGATGGTGGTCGGTGAGCAGCTTGCGGGCCGAGTGGGGGCGCATGTTCAAGGAAAGATTCGAGATAGCATCACCGCTCTGAAGGAGCCGCCGAATGCACCTGAGACCGTGAGGCGTAAGGGTAGCAGCAACCCGCTCTTGGACACAGGTACCCTTCGCAACTCCGTCGATTGGGAAGTGGAACAGTGAGAAAGCTCTTTGCCAACCAGAGATTCCTTGAGCCAGCTACGTTGATCCGGCAGGAGCCGGGAACGGACAACGAGTACGGGGAGTGGGTGCCGGGGCAAGAGACCCGGACCGATATCACCGTCGTTAGTGCACCGCCCGACGCCGCAAAGATGCGAGACGTGCTGCCGGAGGGCACGAGGCTCTCGGAGTCGAGGATGTTCTGGATAGATGGCGTAGAGGTCAAGCCTGTAAAGGTCGGCCTCAACGCCACCGAGGGTGACGTGATCGAGCACAAGGGCACCTGCTACCGGGTGAACCAGGTAGAGCAGTGGCCGGGCTTCGTGGATGTCCTGGGCGTCCGGGAGGAAGGCCAGTGATCAAGCCGATGACACAGGGCCTTGAGCGCAGCATCCGAGGAATCGTGGCAGCGGGGTCCGGTCTTGAGTCTCGCAGGGTTAGACCAGGGAATCAAGGCGGTGCAGTACCAAACGACCTGTTCGCCACGGTGGTGCTGATTCATCAGGTCATCGAAGGGATACCGGCAACCGTGATGAGCCTTGCTTCAGACGAGACCGACCTGAACGCTCCGACGGTGGCGACGGTTCGAGGGAGGTACTCGGTTCAGTGGTTTCGCACCGGAGCACACGACGCCGCCACGAGGCTGTCGGTGTGGGTCTGGTCACCTGAAGGGGTGGGCCAGGCGCAACAGGCCGATCTGACGGTGTTGCGTGTATCGGACGTTCGGCAGCTCGACGACGTGGTGTCTGGGGCCTGGGAGGAGCGAGCCGGGCTGGACATCGACGTGGGCTACACGCAGAGGATCGACAAGACGGTTGGCCGCCTGAAATCCGCTCCCATTGAGGTCGGGGCAGGTGGTAGCACCGAGACCATTACAGTGGAGGTTTAGACAATGACTCTTGGAATACAGGACATCGTAGAGGTAAAGGCGCAGATAACGCCCCGTGGCGCTGGGGGTAGAGAGTTCGGGAGATCGCTGTTGCTCACCACCGACCCCACCCTAGAAGCCGGTGCGGACAGGGTAGGGGTCTTTGCCAGCATGGACGAGGTGGCTCGGACGTTCACACCGGGCTCCGGTCCCTACCAAGCCGCCCAGGTCTACTTCTCTCAGGTTCCCTATCCCCGGAACCTGGTGATAGGCCGCTGGATCAACACGAGGGAGTCGGCTAAGCTGACCGGGGGCAGCCCCAGAGCTTTGGAGCAGATAACAGGCAGCCCCACCGTGGTCAGGGGCAGCGGTACTGTGGCGTCGCTGGATACGTTCCACGGTAGGGCCACCGTGCTGACCGGCGCGGGGATGGTGGCTGATTTGGTCAACTTCTACGGACGCGCCACGGTCCTAACCGGCGCGGGGATGGTGGCTGATCTGGTCAACTTCCACGGACGCGCCACCGTGCTGACCGGCACGGGGACGGTGGCTGATTTGGTCAACTTCCATGGACGCGCCACCATAGTCACCGGCGCGGGGACGGTGGCGTCCCTGACGACGCTTCAGGGCATCACCAGCGGGACCGTCACCTTCCTGGGCCAGACGGTCACCGGACTAGATTTCTCCTCGGACACCGACCTCGACGGTGTGGCCTCCACGCTTCAGACCGCGCTCAGAGCCACCAGCTCCACAGACCTGGACAACGTAGAGGTCGACTACGACAGCGCCGCCTCGGCGTTCGTCGTGACTCTGCCTCTAGACAGCAGCGGGGTTGTGCCCACTGCAAGCGCCGCCTTCACCGGCGATGACGCCGACGAGCTGGGCCTGGACACCGCAACCATCGTCAATGGTGTGGACGCCATCGTGTCCGGCAGCGTTACGTTCCTCAGCCAATCCTTGACGGGCCTGGATTTCTCCGACGTGACCGACTACGACGATGTGGCCTCCGTGCTTCAGACGGCGCTTAGGGCAACCAGCTCCACAGACCTGGACAACGTGGAAGTCGCCTACGACAGCGCCGCCTCGGCGTTCGTCGTGACGCTGCCTCTGGACAGCAACGGGGCGGCAACCAGTGTCAGCGCGGCGTTTACTGGGAGCGAGTCCGACGAGCTGGGCTTGGACACCGCAACCATCGTCAATGGTGTGGACGCCATCGTGTCCGGCAGCGTTACGTTCCTCAGCCAATCCTTGACGGGCCTGGATTTCTCCGACGTGACCGACTACGACGATGTGGCCTCCGTGCTTCAGACGGCGCTTAGGGCAACCAGCTCCACAGACCTGGACAACGTGGAAGTCGCCTACGACAGCGCCGCCTCGGCGTTCGTCGTGACGCTGCCTCTGGACAGCAACGGGGCGGCAACCAGTGTCAGCGCGGCGTTTACTGGGAGCGAGTCCGACGAGCTGGGTCTCGACACTGCAACCATAGTGGACGGTGTGGACGCCATCGTGTCCGGCAGCGTTACGCTCCTGGATGAGACCTTCTCCAGTCTGGACTTCTCCGCCGTCACGGACTACGACGACGTGGCCTCCGTGCTCCAGGATGCTCTCCGCGCTGCATCTGTGACGGCCCTGGCTTCCGTTGAGGTGGCCTATCAAGGCGGGGTGTTCGTCGTGACAATCCCCTTGGACAGCAGTACCGGGGTTGTGCCCACTGCAAGCGCGGCGTTTACTGGGGACACCGCCGACGAGCTGGGCTTGGACACCGCAACCATCGTCAACGGTGTGGACGCCATCGTGTCCGGGACCGTTACCTTCCTGAGCCAGACGTTGACCGGCCTGGACTTCTCGGATGTAACGGACCTCGACGACGTGGCCTCCACGCTCCAGGCGGCGCTCAGGGCAACGTCCGCCACCAGCCTCGCTGAGGTGGAGGTGGCCTACGTCGACGAAGGGTTTGTGGTGGCCTTGTCACTGCACTCCAGCGGCGCTGCCACTGAGGTTACTGAAGCCTTTACGGGCGACACAGCAGACGAGTTGGGCCTGGATACGGTAGATATCACCGCCGGAGTGGACGGTATAGGAGCAGGCTCCCTCACCTGGCATGGCTCCTCCATCCCCGTAGACTTCACCGGCGCTGCCTCTTACGACGACGTGGCTAGCACGCTACAGACCTCCCTCAGAGCGGTGAGGGCGGCAGCAAGGACCGATTTGCGCAGCGCGTCGGTGGAATATGACCCTGCGGGATTCTTCCGAGTGCGGCTCGGATTCGACCCCAACACTGACGATCCCTATCCCATCAACGCCTTCATGGTGGACTCCGCTCAGGAGGCAGCTTCGGCCCTTGGACTGGATAGCGCATCGGGGGGCGGCATCGCCCAGGGTCAAGCCGCCGAGACCATCGAGGGCGCAATGGACGCCATCAGCGGGCTGGACGATGGCTGGTACTTCGTGACGGTAGATTCGGGGATCAGACTTGGTTCAGACCTACTCGCCCTGTCGCGATGGGTACAGGCTAAGACTCATATGCTGGCGCTGGATGTGGTGGACGAGGGTGTCCTGACGCCTAACGAATCCACCAGCCTGGCGGCGCAGCTATCTGCCCTGGAGCAGGAGAGAACCTTCCTGGTCTGGTCTAGAACCAGGGACAACAAGGCTCTGTCGCTGGCCGGGAGGCTCTCCAGCGTGAACTTCGATGGAGAGGACACACTAATCACCCCCAAGTTCAAGAGCCTGCCTAGGACCGTCTCGGACATCGTAACGACTGCTCAGAAGAAGGAGCTGGACCGGAAGTGGGTCGGGTACTACACCCGCTTCGGCCCGGATGCCATCTTCGCCGAGGGATGGACGCAAGCCGGGGACTGGATCGACGTGCGGTACTGGCTGGACTGGATCACCAAGGCTATGCAGAGCGAGGTGTACACCCTGCTCAGGCAACACCCAACTAGGGTGCCGCAGACAGCCGAGGGACTGGCCAGCATAGAGGCAGCCATCGAGCGGGTGTGTGAGGCGGGCCGCAGGAACGGCGGCATCGCTCCGGGCCGAGTGTCCGAGCCGGTCGCCAACGACATACGGCTGGCCTCGAACAACCCGGCCTTCGATGGTTTCCTGCCAACGGGGTATCTGGTGGCAATAGGCTCCATAGCAGATCAGCTACAGATAGACCGTGACGCTCGCAGGAGCCCGACGATCCGGGTATGGTTGAAGGGCAGCGGAGCCATGCACTACGTAACCATCGGGCTGGTATTTACTGGATAGGAGGAAGAACAATGTTTTTCTCGTTGCAAGACGTAACGGTTATTCTCAACGGCCATGCCGTGGAGGGTGAGCAAACCATAAAGGGCTGGTCTGAGGACACGGACGCCCTCACACTGCCGGACGCATTCGAGTTCGCCAGCGTTCGGCGCGGCGCGACCGGAAAGATGGCGGCATTCAGCACAGGAGACAAGGGCGGCCCGGTAACGCTCAAGCTGATGCCCAACTCCCCCTCGGTGCCGTTCTTCATGATTCAGGTGACGCGGATTCTGGTGGATAAGGCCGAAGTGATCTGGGACGGTAGCGTAATACACGGCAAGACCGGCGCCAGCGTTACGCTCAGTCGGGGCGTCCTCGTCTCTGGCCCTTTGTGGTACACGATGGGCAAGGGTGAGGCGGGCAATCCCACCTTCACGTGGGAGTTCGAGCAGATCATCCCCAACTTCACCAAGGTGAACTTCGCAGACTTGCCGCTGCTAGAGCCGCAAGGGGGAAACTAGATGGTAACGCTTAACGGAATAGGCAGCGATCTTACAAAGACCGAGTTCGAGATCGGCGGCACACGATTTGCTGTGTCCAAGCTGCCGGCGATGGCAGCCTTCGACCTCCTGGAGGCGATCAGGCACGAGCTGGGCAAGTCCCAGGCTCTGTCCCTGCCCACAGAAGTGTTGAAGGAGGACGACAGGTCGATAGCAGCCTTCCTCAAGATCGTGTTGTCGCTGGACCCTGCGTTTGTACGGCAGGTGCGTCAGAAGCTATTCGAGAAGGTGGCTTTCTCCAACACGCGGGTTCCCACTCCCCAGCAGCTAGCTGGGGCCGAGGAGATGGCCTTCGACGGCCTGGAGCCCATCGCTATCTACGAAGTGCTGGTGCGGAGTGCAGCCGTAAATTTTACGCCGTCCTTAGACGCCCTCGTCTCCAGGTTGAGAGACGCTCCCCTGGTTTCGAGCCCGTCCGCCCCCTCGGAATAAAGCCCTTCTTCGGCGCTCTCATAGACGCTGAGCTGGCTGAATACCTGGACTTGAAAGCCACTTTGAGCCTGGATGAAGCGATGGACTTGCATGAGATATTGGTCGCCCGAATCGAGAACGAGCATCGTTCCTATGCGGAGGCGGAGCGAAAGTCTAAGGAGAAGAATAGGTAGGAAGAAAGTGCAGGAGGAGCAATATGATAATCCCGGCAGAAACCCTGAGCGTTACCCTAAACGGTCACGTAGTGCTGGGACTCAGCGCACTCGATATTCCCGATACTGTTGAGCTTGCCACTGTCCGCAGGGGAGCCTCCGGGGATATGGCGGCTTCTGCCACCGGCGAGTACGGTGGAGCCGTGTGCCTTGTTTTCAGACCTGGCGCCCCATCGCTGGCCCTCTTCCAGCAGCAGATGAAGGTGATAATCGGTGGCGGAATCGTGAACTGGGAAGGCACCGTCGAGGATGCCAAGCTAGGCCATGTTCTGAGGCTTATGCACGGCGTTATGACCAGCGCTCCGATGGGAACGCTCATGGACGAGACGGCTGAAAAGACGTTCACCTTCGAGTTTGATAGACTGTACTACGAGGTCATCTAGCTACATTGAGAACCTGGTTCTAGTGTCTAAGTTAGGAGGAGCCATGACCAAGGAAACCCGTATCGTGTTTAGCTTGGAGGACCTGGTGAGTGTCCGGTTCCAGTGTTCCAAGTGCCAGGGGGAAGTCGTGCAGCGATTCGATGGACGCCATTGGCGGCTGCCCTTGGCTTGCCCTTTGTGCTATGCCCGCTGGGATGAGCGGGATAGCCGCAGGACGGAACTCGACGAACTGCTTCTCATGATGCGGAACCTGTCTGATCGACCAGACTCGAATATCAGTCTCCGGTTCGAGCTGGACGGCGCTGCTGTGGAGACGGAGGGCTAGCAGGAATGAAGTGGTTAAAGAAGCTCTTCGGATGTCACAAGGAGCATGAAGGCCCACCACCTATCCCCAAATGGCCACCGCCGCCACCGCCACCTATTCGACGTAAGCCAAAGAGTAGCGGCGCTGGACCAGGAAGCGAGCAGAAATCTTAGGAGGCGCACCATGACCAAGCACATACGGGTATTGAAGGAAGGTTGGAAATGACTGAGGAAGTGAGAAACGCCGCGATAGGAGCCCTCGTCGTCGAGTATGAAGAGAACGAGAGGCGCATAGCAACGCTAAAGTCATTGCTATACAAGATAGGTACAGACCTCGAGCTATTGGGCCGTGAATTGCAAAGGGTTCCGCCCGAGGTTAAAGCAACAGATGCCGAGTTCCGTTTCCGCTTACATAGCGCCGTTCCTTGCGCATCTGTCTCTTCCAACGACCTCCGCGATCACTTAGATACATGGCACAAGGCGCTTGCTAACTCTGTCTCTTCCAACGACCTCCGCGATCACTTAGATACATGGCACAAGGCGCTTGCTAACTCTGTCTCTTCCAACGACCTCCGCGATCACTTAGATACATGGCACAAGGCGCTTGCTAACTCTGTCTCTTCCAACGACCTCCGCGATCACTTAGATACATGGCACAAGGCGCTTGCTAACTCTGTCTCTTCCAACGACCTCCGCGATCACTTAGATACATGGCACAAGGCGCTTGCTAACTCTGTCTCTTCCAACGACCTCCGCGATCACTTAGATACATGGCACAAGGCGCTTGCTAACAAGGAACGGCTAGAGGACTGCCTGCGACAGGCCGGCCTGGAGAAACTCATTGGGAAGTAACGAGGAGGCACACCATGACCAAACAGAAGACCGCCAAAGACTCAAGCAGCGATAGGAGGATGTTTGCATGAATCCCACGATTGAACAAGAGGCCATGCGCGTCTATTGCATCCAGTTGGCGTCAGCGGGAGGAAACTGGCCTCCCACAATTCGCATCCACGCCGATACGCTCTCCCTTGAACAGGAAGGCTACACCTTCAAAAGGGAAGGCAATATCGTCGGAGTTGTCAGAGGGAACGTGCAAGCCTGGTGGATTGAAGAGGAGACGACGCACCCATGACCAAGCAGAAGACCGCCAAGCTGGAGAGCTACTAGGAGTAGTCGAGATGAAGGAGAGAGCCATGACTATGTGGGACTATAGGATGCGAAAGATGGATATCGCCTGGGAGCTGGCCTCCCGAATCATCCCTGAAAAGCCGCAACCGTCAGGGGCTTGGACCGAGGCGGACTACATCGCCAAGGCCCAGAAGGTGATGAAAGAAGCGGCAGAAGCGGTGGATGCCGTGTTCACAGACCGTGGTGGTATAAATATCCACGTCTAGTATGGGGGACGAACGTTGAAGAAGCAGAAGACCGCCAAGCTCGACCTCAACGGACAGAAGGTCGATGTAGGCATACCCAGCGATCTGCTTGCAGATTTGGGCGGGCTGATCTACTACGGCGCGCTGGCGCGACTCAGCAAAGATAGAAGCAACCTCGAAGGCCAGCTCAGCGCTGGGGCGGTCATGTGCTCTTTCGCCCAGAGGTGCGTCAGGAAGGTCGAGGCGAGGCAGGGTATCAGTGACGAGTCGTACAAAGCCTGGGCGCACGTCCTCGAATGGGTGGAATCTTCTCTGGACTTCGAGAGCCTGTCTGTTGACCCAGAGTCACCGGAATTGGCCAAGCTGGCCGCAAGAGTTCGAGTAGGAGGGAAGTCATGAGAGTCGTCCTATTATTCGTTGCGCTCATCACGCTTGGGCTTGCAGCCGCCGTAGGGTGCGGAGAGTCTGTACCTACGCCAACCCTGACCTTAACGCCTCAAGAGGTTTACCTTCAGTCAGTCCAGAGGTGGGCATATTTCCTAGAATTCGCCTTGTCGGACCAAGACATATACCGGGAGGCAGCCTTTGACCCAAGTGTGGTCAATGAAGCAGCGACAATGGATCCCCTCAAAGAGCTTCGTCCCGGATGGATGTCCAACTTCGACACCATGATCAACTTGCTGGACGTCATCTACTTGGACCCGGACCGTCACTTTTCGTTCAAGGGTGAGCCGGTGCCGCGCTTCGAGAGAACCGCCAATGGAATCATGGATAAGCTGAGAATCATGATGCGCGAGTATGAGCTTTGGAAAGCCGATCCCTACAGGAACGCCGACGCCTTTGAGCGACTCAGAGCGGCTCACATGTCTGCCCATTTTTCCGCCAGCAAACTAAACATCGACGCTATTAGAGCGTCAAACACAGGAGATTACTAGATATGGCAACTACAGTAATAGATGAGCTGGTAACCATCATCAGATACAACACCAGCAACCGAGAATTGCGCCGTGCGGAACAGCAGGTCAAAGACTTCACGGGGAATACGCAGAGGCAATTCGCATCCTGGGGCCAGAATATCAGCAAGATCACAAGGGCCGCCACCGTGGTTATAGGCGCTCTCGGAGCTGGAGCTTTCAAGGTTGGCGCAGCCGAAGAACGCTCATTCCTCAATCTCCAGACTCAACTGGGTGACACAGCAGAGAAGGTCAACGAACTAAAAGGTGTAGCTAGAAGTATTTCGAAGGAGACAAATAAGCCACTAAGGGAATTGGGTGACGCTCTGTTCTCGATTCGATCAGGAGGACAGAAAGGGGCGGCAGGGCTAGATATTCTCAATCAATCCGCCAAAGCCGCTGCTGCTGGTCTAGGCGAGACACGTCCTATTGGTCTCCTTGCTGCGAGCGCGATAAATTCTTACGGTGAAGCGGCGCTTAGCGGCAGCGACGCCGTTGACAAAATCTTGGCTATTGTTGAATCGGGTAATCTTGATGCGTCAACGCTAGCAGAGCCAATGACACAATTGCTTTCGCCTGGCGCTTCTCTTGGTGTTACCTTCGACGAATTGGGAGCCTCAGTTGCTGGATACACGCGCATTACCGGAAATGCCTCACGGGCAATAACCGGGGTATATCAAGCGCTAAATGCCCTCCTGAAGCCAACTAAAGAAGCCGAAACGTCTATCAATGGCGTGTACGGCAGTATCCAGAACATGCATAAAGCCATTCGCGAGGATGGGTTCTTCAATGTGCTGCAACGTCTTCATGGTGCTGTTGATGGAGATGTTGTCGCGATGGGCAGGATGTTTAGCAGCACGGAGGCGCTGGGCTTCGTTCTAGATGCAACTTCTCTGAACGCAGCCGCATACGCCGAAAGCCTGGAGAACATCAACAACTCGGTTGGCAAGGTAAACAATGGATTTGACATCTACGCCAATTCGAGCGTTGCCGACGCTGATAGGGCAACCAATAATCTCCGACTCGCTCTATCGACTCTCTACAACAACGTTCTTGCACCTTTGCTCCAGCTCTTTGGCAAGCTGCCCTCAGCTATACAGACGGTCGTCCTGGGAATGGGGGCGATGCAGATCGCGTCAACTATCGGCCTTGGTCCATCCGTAGGCGGGCTCGTGACGTCTCTGTGGCGGTTCATAGTGGCCCTCAAGACGGGAACCATCTGGCAGTCGCAATTCGTGCTCAGCCTGAAGGCAACCAGGATTGGGATGCTCCTCACCGGCGCAACAGCAAGGGTCATGTGGGCGTCGATCACAGGCCCTATCGGGATTGCTGTAGCACTCATAGGGATTCTGGTCTTCAAGTTCCGCCATCAGATCGTGGGAGCCCTCAAGTTTGCCTGGAACTGGATCAAGGGCAACTGGCCGTTGCTGGTGGGCATACTTCTGGGACCATTCGGCATTGTGGGGGCGCTTGTGTGGAAATTCCGCGACGACATAGTGGACGCTCTGATGGGCGTGTGGAACTGGGCAAAGGGCAACTGGCCTCTGCTTGTAGGCATCCTATTCGGCCCGTTCGGCATCGCGGCAGGTCTCATCTTCAAGTTCCGTGACGATATTGTGGACGCGATCATGTGGATCAAGGATCAGAGCACGAGTATATTCACCGCCTTGCGGGACTTTGTCATTGGCATTTGGCAAGGTGTTGGCGCGGCGATCGGGGGAGCGTTCCGTGGTGTAATCAACGCCGTCATTAGCGGCCTGAATAAAGCACTGGACGCCGCTTCTAGCTTCGTAGAGGCAATTAAGGGAGCCTTGGACAAGGCACCGTTCGGTAATCCTCTGGGTGATTTCTTGCTCGGCGTCGCTAGCAAACTACGCGCTGGCATCCCGAACTTTGCGATCGGCGGCATCGTCCCTGGTCCGTTGGGCAGACCGTTACTGGCCACGGTCCACGGCGGTGAGATGGTGCTGCCAGTAGGGGCGTCCAGGGTCCTCGCTCAGATGCTCAAAGGGTTCCAGCTCGGTCCCTCCGCATTACCGCAAGCGCCGCCTGGCTACGGCCAGATGTACAGGTCCTCGGTGACCAACCGGACGGTAAACATCAACATAAATGAGCCCATCGTGATACAGACCCAGGCGACGGACGCTAAGGGGATCGCCCAGGAGCTAGGCGAAGCGATCCAGGACCAGATTCGGAACATCGCCTACGACCACGACGGGCCGGTGGAGCGCTGATGGCAACCTATATCCTACAGGGCCAAGGTTTCGTGCTCTTCCCCGGGAGTCGTGCGCTGTCGAGCGTCCTGTCCAGGTACGCACAGCCTCTTGCCTCCATCGCTGACGGGTTCATCTCTGAAGAGCACGCCGTCAGGATCAGCAAGACCTCGTATCCCGTCGAGACGGGCGGGTCTCTCGTGGACCATGCGGTTGTACAGCCGCGCACACTCAAGCTGGCGGGCTGGGTCTCGGACCTGCTGGCTCCTGAAGGGAGGCGGGGCAACCCGTCTCGCGGCAGTGATGCGTGGCTTCAGCTCACCCGGTTGATCGAATCGAGGGAGCCGTTCCTGGTGGTCACGCTGCTGGACGTCTACCCGTCGATGCTGATTACGTCGCTCAAGGCTCCGGTTGATAGAACCACGGGACGAGCGCTCCGCTTCGAGATGGAGCTTGAGGAGGTGCAGTTCCGCGCCCTGGAGCGGGGCCAGCGGCCTCCCCCAGTGCGGATAGGCCCTGCCGAGGATAGGTCGGAGGAGGTTGAGGGGGGCTTGGTCGAGGCACCCTCGCTGCATCCTCTTCATGCAGGGCCTGTGGTTAGGGAGATCAACGATCTGCAAGAGCCAGAGGACTCAGAGGATGGTCCCTCAATCGGTGATCGGATAGCCGGTGTTTTTAAATCCGTAGGTAGATTCTTTAGGATCGGATGATGCAAGCGATACCGCTGACAACGGACCCACGGCAGCGAATGCGGGTGACGCTGGGCAACCAGCCGGTCATCCTCCGTGCCTGGTGGCAGCCGCTCTCCGAAGCGTGGTACCTGTCGCTGTACACCAGGGGAGAGGAGCCGATAGCGCTGGGGCGTCAGGTAACGACGGCCCGGAGGTTGATTGAGGCTCCTGGCTTCGTCGGGGACCTGG
The DNA here is from genome assembly GCA_965249025.1 of Dehalococcoidia bacterium. Taxonomy (GTDB): domain Bacteria; phylum Chloroflexota; class Dehalococcoidia; order Lucifugimonadales; family CAYTFF01. The sequence goes on from OZ252215.1 coordinate 2,360,120, forward strand.
TGGTCATTCCCTTGGAGCGCTATGGGGAGCCGATAGGCCGAGAGGCGTGGGGGCAGACCCACGGGCTGGCCTACCTTGCGCCGTCCGAAGTCGGGCAGGTGAGGTGGGCGGTATGAGCATGAGGCAGTACCTACGCCAGATAAGCGTCGAGATCGAGAACGAGAATCGCTCTGTGCTCATCGTCGAGGAGCTGCGTATCACCTTTGACCTGCACATAGACGATCAGTCGTCCTCGTCGCCCTCCACAGTGAAGATATGGAACCTGGGCAAGCGGTCCGCCTCCCACATCGCGGAGCCGAGGCAGATCGTCCGGGTGAGGGCTGGGTACGGGGATATTAGAAACGCTGAACCGCTGTTCGAGGGAGAGACTCGGCGCGTCCTCCATGAACGCACCGGGGTAGACCGCGTGACGACCATCGTGCTGGGCCGTTCCGACTCGGCGACGACCGGCGCACTGGTCTCCATCAGCCTCGTGGGACCTGTCAGGCTGCGTGACCTTGTGCGCCGGGTAGTGGACGCTATGGGCCTACGCATCGAATCTGACCACGCCGTTCCCGACGAGGAGCTTGAGGAAGGTTTCATCTACAACGGCTCAGCGAAGTCGGCGCTCAAGGAGCTCCTGGAACCCCACAAGGTTACCGCTTATCAGGTAGGCGGGGCCATGCACTTCACCCACAGGGACGACGAGCCGGAGCGAGGCACGTTCCTTCTCAGCCATGCGACGGGGCTTATTGGCACTCCGTCCGTCACCGAGGACGAAGGGTTGGGGGCGAAGATGGCGCTGAACGGCTCCATCGAGCTGAGCCAGTTGGTTGAAGTCAGCAGCGAGGCCGTGGATGGCTGGTTCAGTGTCAAGACCATTGTCCACAGGGGAGACAACTGGGGCGGGGAGTTCGTGACGGAGATCGAGGGAGCGAAGACCGATTCCCCTGCACTGGTGGGGGTGGTGTCGTGACCAGCATGAACCGAGACACCGACTACGCGAACATGGCCCAGTCCATTCGCTTTGCAATCCGCCAGTCCCTCAAGGACCTGTACACCTGTATGCCTGGGATAGTGGAGTCCTACGACGCGGAGACCCGACGGGCGGTGGTGAAGGGAGCGCTCAAGGTGGTGACCACTAAGAAAGAGGAGATCGACCGAGAGGCCATCCACAACGTCCCCGTATTGTTCCCGTCGGGAGGCAGATCGGCCTTCACCTTTCCTCTGGAGCCTGGGGACTCTGTGCTGCTGGTCTACTCCCAACGGGGTTTGGCAAATTGGAAGAAGAGGCTTGACGTGGCCGCCCCGGACATAATCGGGTTCTTCAGCGAGAAGGACGCCATCGCCATTCCTGGGTTTGGTACGGACGAACCGGAACACCATATCGCCATTGAGGCGGACGGGATTCACATCAAGACGACCGGGACGCTCGCTATAGAGGCGCAGGACGTGACGTTCAGGCGGCCTGGTACCGGCGAAGCGCCGAGGAGCGTAGTGTGATGCGCACCATCTCAGCCGTGGACGATCTCCTTGACGGATTCGCTGTAGTGGATGGCCTTGAAGCCACCAGGCAGCGGGTAATTCAGCATCTACGCTTTACCTTGAGCGAGTGGTTTCTTGACTCGGACCAGGGCATCCCGTACTTCGATGGCCTGTTCGCTGACAACAGTAGTCCTGAACTCGCCGCACAGCTCATTGCCGCCGAAGTGCTCGGCGTAGAGGACGTTACGGATGTAGCTGTCGTTCGAGCCGTCCTTGATCCCCTCACCCGGAGACTGTCGCTGGAGCTCCGCGTCAGTACGGTCGACGGCCAGGTGACGGTCGCGGAGGTGTTGTAATGGCACGGGTGACGGCGCAGGGAATAGAGCCCACGACGCTCCAGGGCTACATAGACGCGCTGGAGGCGGCGTTCCGGTCTGCGTTGGGCCAGGACATTGATCTGGCCCCGGAGACGCCAGCGGGCCAGTTGGTTGGAACCCTGGCCTTGACGCTGACGGAGGCGGACGAGGCGCTGGTTACGGTGGGCAACGGCATGTCGCGCAGCAGGGCGCTGGGAGTCCAACTCGACGATCTGGGGTCTCTCTTGGGTATCCCGCGCCTGGAAGGAGAGACGGACGACGAGTACCGGGCCAGGTACGGAAGGCTCGTGGCCAGGAACGCCAGGGGCTCGGCTGAGGCGATACTGGCCGCAGTGCTTAGCGTCGAGGGTGTAACCGATGCACTAATCCGTGAGAACGCCACCGCCGCCGAGGTGACCGAGCAGGGCAAGACCATTGGCGCTTACTCGATCTGCCTGGTTGTAGACGGTGGCACGGACGAAGCTGTCGCAGCGGCGATAGCCCGGTCAAAGCCAGTAGGAACGGGCACCAGCGGAGAGATCAGCGTTGACGTGCCCCATGCCGGAGGCTGGAGCGTGCCCATTCGACTGTCCCGTGTCACTCCAGTCCCAATCAAAGTCAAGCTGGCCCTGACGCTGATGGCAGGCTTTCCTTCGGACGGCACGAGCCGGATCGTCATGCGGGTGGTAGACCATGTGATAGGGCTGGCCCTTGGGGAGCGCCTGACAGCACAGCGGCTCCTTGCCGACGTGCTGTTGGTGCCGGGACACACCGTGAACCTCGGTGTCGGGCGCAAGGCTGGCACGTTGCTCAGAGGCACAGGCACGGTGGCGTCCCTGGATACGTTCCGCGGTAGGTCCACCGTGCTGACCGGGGAGAATCACAGTACTCTGGCGACCCTCCAGGCCATCACCGCCGGTACCGTGACCTTCCTGGGCCAGACTGTGACCGGCCTCGACTTCTCCTCCGACAATGACCTCGACGACGTGGCTTCCACGCTTCAGACCGCGCTCCGGGCTACCAGCTCCACGGACCTGGACAATGTGGAGGTCACCCACGACGGCGCGGCGTTCGTGGTGACGTTGCCCCTGGACTCCGATGGGGCAGCCACCACGGCAAGTACCGCTTTCACCGGGGACAACGCCGACGAGTTGGGATTGGACACCGCAACCATCGTCAACGGTGTGGATGCCATCAGGAGCGGCACGATCACGCTGCACGGTGCGACTGCATCCGGTCTGGACTTCGGCGCCGTGGCGAGCTACGACGACGTGGCCACGGTAGTCAAGGGCGCGCTGCGGGGAGCCTCCGAGACAGACCTGGACCAGGTAGAGGTGGCCTATGTGGATGGAGGGTTCGTCATCACCATTCCCCTGGATGCCGACGGCAACCCCATTGTGGTGTCCGGCGCGGTGACTGGCGATACGGCTGACGAGCTGGGGCTGGATACCGTCGATACGGTCCAGGGCTCCGTCACCAGTCAGGACGACATCGAGTTGACCGAGCGGCTGACGGTTATCCCCGAAGACATCACCATCACGGTGTTGGCATCATGAGCGACCTGGCCAAGAGGATCGACGTTCACGCCAATGCTGGCCTGCTGGTCCAGCAGTGGCAACAGGCTCCGCGTATGCGTGCCCTGGTGGATGCGCTTCAAGGAGTGATGGACGACCACCTGGTCAGGCCGTTGGGGGAGATGGAGGAACGCCTCCGCATTGACACCGCTGAAGGTTTCTGGATGGACTGTATTGGGGAACGGCTGATGCTTCCGCGCCCGGCGACGGACATCGCCAACTTTGCCTCTTTTGGTTTCCACGGCTCAGGTGGCGTCGGCTTCGACCAGGGTCCGTTCGCCACGGTGGTTGAGGCGTTGTCGCCCAGGGTGCCGGTGGGAGACGAGTTCTACCGGAAGCTGCTTATGATGCGGGCGGAGGCGCTGCTTGCGGACGGTACGGTGGAGCGTCTTAGCGATGCGGTGGGGCATGTGTTCCCTGGGGTGAGCTATAGGGACGGCGGCGACATGACGGCGGAGGTCCAGGGAGCGTACCAGGGCCTCGACTCCCGGAGCCTCCTGGAGGCGCTCGATATCGCTGGGGGGTTGCCTTCTCCGGCGGGTGTCGAGCTGTCTAGGGTCGTGTGGGAGTACGTGGTCGGTGGAGACTGTGAGGGAGACGAGCCGCCGGTCGTAGCGGGCCATACTTCTAGCCATACCAACGTTAGCGAGTACGAACGGAGCGACGAGCAGGCCCACTCCGGCAACCACAGTTGGAAGATCACGGTTGCACAGGGCGCTTCCGATTCGGCAAGCGTCTTCATTGGCTTCAACGTCGCATACGCCGATCTACTGCCTATGACCCAAATCACCTTCTCGGCGTGGGTCTACGTCCCCGCGAGCGACCTGCTCCTCTCCGATGTGGAGCTAGAGCTAATGTGCGGCGAGGTGGATTCAGAGGGCGCCACCACATGGGAGAATACGAGATCGGAGAACCCGACCGCCTATGACTCCTGGGAATATCTCGAAGCCACGACGACTATCTCCGCCGCTTGTCAGGACATTCGGCTGGCTTTGAGAGTCACCGACCGTTCGGACCCGCACGTGCTTTATTGGGACGACATTAGCTTCAGGAGTGAGTAGTCATGGCAAGAGACCCGGACGCACTAAAAATCAGTAAGTGGGCAGCCACAGGGGACGTTGAGGACCCGGAGGACGATGGGATAGACCGCTCTATTGGCTGGGACATCAGCCACTCCCAGCCCGGCGGGTCGCTGCCCAAGCGGGAGCACTTCAACGAGCTTCACCGGGAAGTGACCGCCCTGGGAGTCGAGGTGAACGTCCACGGCGCAGGGCTTGAGTGGGACTCCTCGATCTCATATGAGCATCCGGCGCTGGTAACGGGCGGCGATGCCCTGCTGTACGTAAGCGTCCAGGACTCCACCAACGTCGATCCGGTTACCGACAGCGGCGAGTCCCATTGGAAGCCACTGAATACGTCGCCCCCCAATGCCTCCGCCACGGTGCTAGGGGTTGTCAGGCTAGCCACGGATGCAGGGGACGGGACCGATGCCACCGGGGTGATCACACCTGCTGTCCTGGCCTCGTTGGGGTATAGGCGGGTTACGGTGAGCGACTCGGCCCCCACCAGCTCGGACGGTGGCGACGGCGACGTGTGGCTGGAGTACTAGCGATGCCGATCAAGGTCAAGGCAGCGGGGGCATGGCAGACGGCGGCCGCCAAGGTGAAGGTGGCGGGGACATGGAAGGCAGCCCATTCTTGGACCAAGGTCAGTGGGACGTGGCGAAGGGCCGCTCGCGACTTCGACCTCGCCACCGGCAACACCAACGCCTTTGGCATAGCCTGGGATGGAGCTTACTTCTACTTGGGGGACTACTTCCGCAATAAGGTGTACGTCTACGACGCCGATGGGAACCACCAGTCAGACCGCGACTTCGACCTCGCCACCGGCAACACCTACTCCGTCCGGGGCATAGCCTGGGATGGAGCTTACTTCTATGTGACGGACTACGACGACAATAAGGTGTACGTCTACGACGCCGATGGGAACCACCAGTCAGACCGCGACTTCGACCTCGCCACCGGCAACAGCCACGCCTTTGGCATAGCCTGGGATGGAGCTTACTTCTATGTGACGGACTACATCGACAATAAGGTGTACGTCTACGACGCCGATGGGAACCACCAGTCAGACCGCGACTTCGACCTCGCCACCGGCAACAGCCACGCCTTTGGCATAGCCTGGGATGGAGCTTACTTCTATGTGATGGACAACGTCGACAATAAGGTGTACGTCTACGACGCCGATGGGAACTACCAGTCAGACCGCGACTTCGACCTCGCCACCGGCAACATCTACGCCCGGGGCATAGCCTGGGATGGAGCTTACTTCTATGTGACGAACAACGTCGACAATAAGGTGTACGTCTACGACGCCGATGGGACGCATGCGGGATAGGCTGCGCCTATCTCTGATCGGCCAGTCGAGAAGGCGGCTGAAGTGTCAAGATGAATGCGCTACTATAAGGCTTTCGAGATGACCCAATATAATGGGAATTATATACTTGACTAGCCGCTACAAAGGCGCTATAATCATGGCATGGGCAAAGGTCAAGGAATAAGAAGGTTGACTGAGGGCGTAACTCGCTCACTGACTCCTCATGAGATGCGGCGTGGCTATGTTTTCGTCTCCTATGACAAGCAACTGCCATCCATTCTAAGCGTGAATGAGTTCGAAGTCGAGATTGCGGGGAACTTGGTCAAGGGCCGTCGCATAGATGTTTCTGGGCGTGTTCATATTCCACGGAAGTTGTTGGCTTTAGTCAGCTCTCCCCAGAAAGTGACTATCAAGGTAACGTCAGCCTGCCGACTACAGATTAAGCAGGGCTAAATGGAGAGTGGCATGAACAAAGCAATGCCAGAGACTATGAGCCTGTACGAGTTTCTGAAGATGTTCCCAGACGAAGCGTCGGCCACGGCTTTCTTTGAAGAGCGTCGCTGGAATAGAGAGTCTTACTGCCCGCACTGTGGTTCAGTGAGAAACGTCTCAGCTATCCCAGACGGCAAACCCATGCCTTACCGATGCCGCGATTGCCGAAAGCATTTCAGCGTCCGCACTAGCACAGTCTTGGCCGAAAGCAAGCTCCCGCTCCACAAGTGGCTGTTGGCAATCTTCATGCTCCACACGGCTCGGAAAGGCGTCTCTAGCATCCAGATGGCGAAAGAAATCGGCGTGACCCAAAAGACGGCTTGGTTTCTGAATCACCGCATACGAGAAGCCATGAAACATCGCGGCGGACTGTTTAGGGGGCAGATAGAAGTTGACGAAGCCTACATAGGCGGTAAAGCCGAGAACATGCACAAACATCAAAGAGAGCAGAGAATTCAGGGCCGGGGAGCGATCGGGAAACAGGCAGTGTTTGGCATGCGCCAGCGAGAGGGGCAGGTCAGGGCTTTCCCGATTGACGGAGTGAGGAGAATACACCTACAATCTGCCATAGTGGAGAATGTCAAGCGTGGCTCCACTATATACAGCGACTCGCACAGGAGTTACCTGGGGATGCAAGGCTACAAGCATCTCGCTGTCGCTCACAACGTTGGGGAGTACGTCAGGGGCAAGGCGCACACCAACGGCATTGAGTCCTTCTGGGCGTTGCTCAAACGTGGCTATATCGGGATATACCACCAGATGAGCTCCCAGCATCTTCACCGCTACGTCAACGAGTTTTCCCATAGACAGAACACTGCAAAGGCAGGAATGCTCGGCTCTATGATTGCCACGGTGGATGGAATCTCCGGGCGGAGACTCCGATACAAGGAATTGATTGGATGAGCCTCCACGGGCGGTTCAACGACATGGTGGACGCAGTTTTGGCTCCTCCCGTTGCCCAAGAGTCCAGCGACGAAGCTCTCAAATGCTTGGATTTATTTAGCGGGATAGGTGGCTTCCATGTGGCAGCAACCAACCTGGGCCTTGAAATAGTGTTCGCTTGCGACATTGACGATGAAGTGCGGGCAGTTTACCAACACAACTTCGACTTGGCTCCTGTAGGCGATATCACTCGCATCAAGGCCGAGGACATCCCAGACCATGACCTACTGTTCGCTGGCTTCCCTTGTCAGCCCTTCTCCATCATCGGCAGCATGCAGGGCTTCGCCGATCCCAGAGGGACACTGTGGTTTGAAGTGGCACGGATTATCAGGGCCAAGCGTCCCGAGGGCATCGTACTAGAGAACGTCAAACAACTGACAACCTCTCACAAAGGCGCTGTGCTAAAGCGCATCCTGGACGACCTAAAGGCGTTGGGTTATACGGTGGATCACCGGGTCCTAAACGCTATGGACTTTGGCCTGCCTCAGAAGCGGGAGCGCACTATCATCGTGGCCACTCTAGCGGGATTCAAAGACTTCCCTTGGCCCACTCTGAAACGGCCCATGGCATCCCTATCTGAGATATTGGAGAGTGACCCCGACCCCAGGCATTTCGTATCTGAGCGCATCCGCAGCAAACGGCATGAGTTTCACGTTGCCGATTTCTCTCCATCAATCTGGCATGAGAACAAGGCAGGGAATGTTTCTAGTCACTCCTGGTCGTGCGCTATAAGGGCTGGGGCTTCCCACAATTACTTATTGGTAGACGGAGAGCGTCGCCTGACTCCAAGAGAGTTATTGCGGTTGCAGGGCTTTCCTGAGAGCTTCGAGATTATCTCCAACGACTCGCAAGCCAGGAAACAGGCTGGCAATGCTGTTCCCGTGCCTCTAGTGCAAGCAGCCATACAGGGAGTGATAGATGTCCTCGAACGAACCCATAAGGCTACGGGGCAGCGCACAGAGGCGTAGTGGCCCTTATCTTCTAGGCCAACCCCCCGATGCGGTGCTCTTTGCCGTAGCTAGACAGCTTGTCCACCGGTTGGCGGTAGGGCATGGGGACATCACAGGTGACGATTTCGGGACTATCTTCGCCAATGCCATTGGCGGCACCCACAGGGCTCGGCCTCTTGGCGTTGCTGACGTTTCATGGGATGGATGCGCTTGGTCTGTGAAAACGGTAGGGGCTACTCGGCCATTCAACCAGACGAATTTGCGTCTGATTTCTGGGCGCAACTCCCCTGATTATTCTCTAGGCATATCCGACCTACGCGCAGACTTGAATGCCACAGGGAGAGCCGTATTGGCGATATGGAACGCTCGCATCAATGAAGCCCTAGATGAGTACAATGAGTTGAGGATTGTCGTCCTAGTGCGGAATATGGAGACAAGAGAGTTCGTGATATTCGAGGAAGAGGCTCAGCAATTCATACCTACGGATTACCAATGGCGATTGAATCAATGGCGGAACTTAGAGGGCTTCAGTCGCTCGGATGGACGGCGGCATTTCACTTGGCAATTCTCAGGGGGGCAGTTTACCGTCCACAGGTCAGTGCCTGGGTCGGCAAGGCGATTCTCAATCGTCCCAAATGTGCCCATCGTGGCAGTGGATGATGTTTTGGCGTCTGTGAGATTCAATGAGGGCTGGGTAAGGTTGCATGGATAAGGTCAGTGTCCAGACACGCTCAGGCATCATGGCATCGGTTCGCTCCAAGGGCAACCGTTCCACTGAGGCGAAGCTGCGCTCCTGCCTTATTGGGTCTGGGATTAGAGGATTCAGGCTTCATGCCTCAGACCTTCCAGGCCGACCAGATTTCGCCTTTGACTCGGAGCGGGTGGCTGTGTTCGCGGACGGCTGTTTCTGGCATGGATGCCCAAACTGCTATCGCAGGCCAGCATCGTCCCAGGAGTATTGGGACGGCAAAGTCGGGAAGAACAAGGCACGCGATGATGCCAACAACACTAAGCTGCTGGAAATGGGGTGGAGGCCGCTACGCATCTGGGAGCATGAATTGGCAGACCTAGGAAATGTGCGAGCCAGAATCCAAGCGACGCTCAGTGGCTAGCAATGTATATAGTCCCCAATATAATGGTTTCATATCCGTCATGCCGATGTTTGTAGAATCGGCAATGTCCTTGGCACCGCTAACTCCCGCTGGCGCATGATACGCGGCCTCGATGGCGGCATCTTCCCCCAAGGCTTACACCTACTCGCTCTCAGCCAGGTACTCCGCCCACTGATCCATGAGCGTCCTCCGCCTCTCGAACAGGTCAGAGCGGAAGTACGCGGCTTCGGTAGAGTCCCCAACTACGTGTGCTAGCGCCGCCTCCATGACCGCGTGCGGTGCGTCTGTCTTCTCAGCCGCCCAATCTCGAAAGCTCGACCGAAAACCGTGCGGGACACAGTCTATGTCCAGCGTTCTCAGCAGCTTGCGGTGGGTCATATCGCTCAGTGGTCTGCCCGGCCTCGACGGGAATACCAGATCACTCCCATCGTCGAGACTCCTCGCCTCGGCCAGTATCTCCATAGTCTGCGTGGATAGCGGAACACGGTGCTCTCGGTCGGCCTTCATACGCTCGGATGGGATGGTCCATGTCCTGGCACTTATATCTACCTCCGACCACTGAGCATTTCGAGCCTCGCCTGGTCTACTTGCCGTCAACACCTGGAACTCCAGGCACAGTTTTGAGGATTCTGTGACTTTTGCGGCCCGTACAGTCCTCAGCACTGCGGGGACTGCCGTGTAGTGTAGAGCCTTGTGGTGCGCCTGAGCCCGCGAAGTCCTGGGAAGCACGGCCTCAATAGCGTCCCCAGCGGGATTATCCAGCCGGTAGTTATTGGCTATGGCCCACTTCATCACCGCGCTTACGCGCTGGCGCACTCTCCGCGCCGTCTCTGGCTTGGCGGTCCATATCAGGGTTAGAGCCTTCATGACATCCGAACCCGACACCTCGGTTACTAGTCTGGAGCCAAAATGTGGAAAGACGTATGTCCTGAGAGTAGAACTCCACTGGGCCGCATGCTTTGCGTTTTTCCACGTCGGGCGATTGAGCTTGATGACCTCAGCGGCAGCCTCAGCGAAGGTCGGTACGTCTCGCTTCTCTGTTCGAGGGTCCCCGCCCACACGAGCGATTCTGCGGTTCTCCATTGCCTTCTCACGCGCAGCGTTCAGGGACACAAGAGGCCACCCGCCAAGTCCGAGATCAGTCCGCTTGCCGCGTATCACAACACGCTGAAGCCACCTGCGAGCGCCGGACGGGTCCACCTGAAGGTAAAGCCCCTGACCGTCGTGATATCGGCCAGGCCGCTTCTCCGTTCTCACTCGCGCCGCAGTCAACGAACGAGCCTTGCGATTCTCGGCCATTTCACCCCCCATTTCACCCCACATTATAGTTGAGATTATATGAGACTGCAAGATAATCTATGAGCAACTATGAGAATCTTGGTTGTAGCTAGATCAGGTATGAAATCGGCAAAAGGCAGCGGTTTCAAAGCTAAGATGAAGGATGTGGCTGGCGGAGGGAGTGGGATTCGAACCCACGTCCCCAGTTTCCCAGGGAAACCGCTTAGCAGGCGGCCGCACTAGACCACTATGCGATCCCTCCAAGCTACATCCACTATAGCAAATGGCGATTAGTGGAGCAAGGATGTCTCTTTCACGATTCTTCAAGAAAGAGTGTACGAATTCCCCGCAATACTCCCTCTCCCTCTTGATGGTGGGGAACTGTCTTGAGTTAAAGCCTAAGGAATCACAAAGGGGGATGAACCTCCACTCCCTACTTGCCCTTCAATACCAAGCCTTTCAACAATCTCCGGTGGCACCTGTTTTCATCCTTACATCCGCACAGGATCGTCACGGTGCCCTCCTTAGCCTTTTGTCTCACCCACTCAATCAGTTCTGGCTTCGCTTCCATCTCCCCAAAATACCTTGTCCTATACTGCTCCCACGAAATGCCCTCTGCTCTGAAATCCTTCAGCAGCGGCAGACTCGGCCCCAGATCCCTCTCCCAGGCGTCCACGGCATCCTCTCGGATGCCTCTAGGCCAACGCCTCATTACGAGTAGACGAAACCCATCGTCATTATCAGGAGGAGCATATATACGTTTGGTCTTTACCTGCAACCGATGTACCTTTGTGTCATTGCCATGAAAATAGGATTCTCATCCCTCAGCGTCGACGAGGCATCGAAGTCCCATACTTCAGTGTGGGGTCGTGATTTCCACGCCCCTTCTCCTCAGCGATGGTCTAAACATGAAGAGAGTTGCACTGCGGAGCCCGCCGTGTCACCCCTCACCAAAGGAGCGCCCGGAAAAAGGCTCCCCCGTCTGACTCCCAATCCAGACCTCGCCGCCTTCAAAGACCTCCTTCTTCCAGATGGGAGCGATCTCCTTAATGCGGTCCACGGCGTACTGGCAGGCCTCGAAGGCCTTCTTCCGATGGGGCGAAGCGATGGCCACCACCAGGCTTATCTCCCCTATCTTCAATCGCCCCAGCCTGTGAGATATGGCCACGTCCTCCAGTCCCCATTTCTTCTTGATCTCTTCTGATATCTCCTCCAGTTTCTTATCGGCCATGGGCCTGTAGGCCTCGTATTCCAGGTACTCGACCTTGCGCCCCTCGTTGTACAAACGTGTGGTTCCCAAGAATGTGACCACACCTCCGTTGGTATCCCTTCGCACCTTCTGGGTGATCTCTTCCGGGGCCAGAGGTCTATCGGTAATCTCTATCATAGACACCTCCACTGACTGGGGGTATAAAGGCCACTTCATCCGATTCATGGAGGACTTGACTGTGCTCCACGTACTCCTCGTTTACTGCTACCACCAAGCTGGTGGGATCGCTGGCCATGTGGGGATAGAGCCGAAGCACCTCTTCGGACGCCTGCTCCACCGTTGCGCTCGACGGCAGTTCCAGTTCAAATACCGACACGCCTGCCCTGTCTCGGTAGACTGCAAAGAGCCTTATCGTAACCTTCAAGGCTGCCCTCTAGTATTTAGAATGATACGTCCAATTATAGCATCACGTAAGAACTGATTGGTGAATCCAAAGGCACCATCCCGCCGTAAATCATTGTAGAACATCAAGTTGACATTGGGTATGCAGCAAGCTAAAATCTCCTAGGTAGCATCAAAGTAGTCTCACACGGAGGTTTTGGCATCGTAAGGATAAGATTAAAGAGGGTAGGAGCAAAAAAGCAGCCCAGCTATAGAATAGTGGTGGCCGACTCTAGAGCGCCAAGGGATGGAGCCTTTATTGAGCAGATCGGTCACTATAATCCTATGACAGACCCACCTACGATAGTAATCGACGAGGAAAAGGCTCTAAAATGGCTGCGCAACGGGGCCCAACCATCGAGACCCGTTGCCCACATGCTGAAGAATCTGGGTGCTCTGGAGCGAGTCAAAGATGAAAGAGCTAGTTGAATACATAGCCAAAGCCCTAGTTAGCTATCCGGATGAGGTCAAGGTTACCGAGGAGAACGAGGAAGGACGGGTCATTCTACGACTCGAAGTGGCCGCAGACGATAAAGGCAAGATCATCGGACGACATGGTCGAGTGGCCCAGGCCATCCGAGCCTTGCTCAGGGTTGCGGCCGTAAAGCAAGGGACCAGAGCCATCTTGGAAATAGTGTAACCCCTGCCTACTTCATAGCTTATGCGCACTCCTCCTCTACATCCTACAGGTAGAGACGCAGATCCCAGCTCACACCTCAAAAGGGATAATCGGCTGGTTATCGTAGGCATCATAAAGGGCCCATGGGGCGTGCGCGGCCACGTCAAGATACAAGCCCTTACCGACTTCCCCAAGCGGTTTTCTTCAGGCAGCGAGCTTATTCTCGACTCTCAGACTGTCGCCGTTGAGGCTTCTCAACCCCACAAAGGCGACATGGTCGTAAAGCTCCGTGGCACAGACACCCGCAACGCCTCTGAGGCCCTCCGAGGCAAGTATCTTTACGTGTCGCAGGAGGAGGTCGAGCCTCTCCCTCCAGGACGGTACTACCACTTTCAGATCCTGGACATGAAGGTCTGGACCAAGGATGGCCAATTCCTGGGAGCCATAAAGGACATTCTCAGCACAGGCAGCAACGACGTCTACGTAGTCCGCAACGGCTCCACAGAAGTGCTCATCCCCGCTATTGAGAACGTTATGTTGGACGTAAACGTGGAAAAGGGCCTCATGACCGTAGATCTCCCAGAGGGCCTCCTCTAGCTGACCTCTTCTCACATTCCCTAACGATCAGCTAGATTCACGGTCGGCGGTCACCAGGCTTCTGGTCACTAGGAGGCTGACCGCGTCCACTACCGTGGCGCTGCCAGTTTCCCAGGGCTCCATATTTGTGAAAAGTATTCTCACAATCCGGACTCCACGCTCTAGCTGCTGCGATCTCCACTCCTATTTCCTAGCAAAGCCCTTCCTTTCCATCCTGCCTCCCGCAGTTTTGCCCGTAAGATAGTCCCACGATCCCTTGACCCGCCACCACAACGTTAGCTGGCGATATCCGAAATTCTCTAAAAAGCCGCCAGTAGGTTACGACCACCTCATTCGCGCCCTGCTATCGGCATGGGGCAGCCGAAATGGGGAATCAAGGCTAACTACAAGCGGTAGCATGATTACAAGACCATTGCAGGTATTGCTATTTCTGCTATATGTGGTAGCCTTTAGAGTGCGGCAAGCAGGTATTGCTATTTCTGCTATATGTGGTAGCCTTTAGAGTGCGGCAAGCAGGTGTTGCTATTTCTGCTATATGTGGTAGCCTTTAGAGTGCGGCAAGCAGGTATTGCTATTTCTGCTATATGTGGTAGCCTTTAGAGTGCGGCAAGCAGGTATTGCTATTTCTGCTATATGTGGTAGCCTTTAGAGTGCGGCAAGCAGGTATTGCTATTTCTGCTATATGTGGTAGCCTTTAGAGTGCGGCAAGCAGGTATTGCTATTTCTGCTATATGTGGTAGCCTTTAGAGTGCGGCAACTGGAATAGTAGCCGCAAGAAGGCTTATACGGAGACGAGAGCGTGTTTGAACAGCCGCGAAGAGGACAACAGCCCGAGCTTCAGGTAGAAGAGATCCTTCGGAATATCGGCTCGGCCATTAACCGCGTGGCTAAACGGCTAGGTGGAGGAGGAATAGGAGCGGTGATCGGGGGGGTAGCAGTGGTAGTGGTTGTGCTGTGGCTGCTCACAGGCATCTACATAGTGAACGCGGACGAGGAAGGTGTTGTGCGTCTCTTCGGGAGGCACTATGCGATTTCCAATCCCGGGCTCAGTTGGCGTCCCCCCTCTCCCATCACCTCTCTGGTGAAGGTGAACGTGAAACAGATACGCACTGCCGAGATAGGTTTTCGGACTACCGAGACCGGCCTGACCACGCGAGAGCTAGCTGAGGCGCTGATGCTGACCACGGACAATAGCATCGTGGAGGCCCAACTGGTCATTCAGTATCGAGTCGGAGATTCTCGGGCCTTTGTCTACAACGTGGCAAACCCCGAGCAGATCCTTCACACCACTGCCGAAGTGGCCCTGCGGAGCATCGTGGGCCGGACGGGTTTTGTGCAGAGCATCACGCAACGCGCTGTCGTCGAGCAGGATACGAGGGCCTTCCTGGAAGAGTTGCTTGGCAACTATAATACAGGCATCGTGCTTTCAGAGGTCAAGCTCCAGGTGATGGACCCGCCTGACGAGGTGAAGGACGCCTTCCAGGAGGTAACCCGGGCACTGGAGGACGAGACGCGCCTGGAGAACCAGGCTGAGGCCTACCGTGCAGAGCAGCTTCCCGGGGCCCTGGGCCAGGTGCAGGTCACGGTGCGGTCTGCTGCGGCTTTCCACCAGCAACAGGTAGAACGGGCAAGAGGTGAGGCGAACCGATTTCTGGCCCTCCTTCAGGAGTACCGTGGTGCACCCCAGGTAACCCGGGAGCGGCTGTACCTGGAGACCCTGGAGGATGTCCTGGCAACTGTGGACAAGACCCTCATAGACGCTCAGATAGACATCCTGCCCTTCCTTAACGTGTCGGGATTGGGTGTGGACGAGACGCCGCCGTTGGGATTGGGTGTGGATGAGAGTCAGTAGGAATTTGAGATGCTAAAAACAATAGGGATAGCCTTTGCAGTCGTATTAGTCGTGGTGTGGATCGCCGCCAGCCAGACGCTCTACTCCGTGGATGAGACCAACCACGCTGTGGTGCAGCAGTTTGGGGACATCAAACGGGTGTCGAGCGGCCCAGGGCTTCATTTAAAGACGCCCTTTGTGCAACAGGTGACCTATCTTGACAAGCGGATCGTAACCCTTGACACCCTGCCCCAGGAGTACCTCACCTCGGACGAGAAGCGGATCGTGGTGGACCAGGTCACTCGATGGAAGATTGTAGACCCCCGGGCTTTCTTCCTAACCGCTCGTTCGGTGGCCGGAGGGCGTGGCCGCCTGGAACCCCTGGTTCTGGGAGAACTACGTGCTCAGATTGCGACCAGACCCTACGATGTCATGATATCGGCAGAGCGGGACCAAATTATGAACATTGTGAAGAATGCGGTGCAGACCCTGGTGGATGGCGCCGGTCTGGGGGTCAGGATTATAGATGTCAGGACCAAGCGGGCTGACCTGCCTTCCGAAGTGGAAAACGCTGTCTTTGACAGAATGGAGTCCGCTCGAAAGGTAGAGGCCGACAGGCACCGGGCCCTGGGGCAGTTGAGATCGGACCAGATAACCTCGGAGACGGACCGGGAGGTCACCATCATGCTGGCCTGTGCCGACAGAGTATCCAAGGAAGTCAGGGGCGCGGGTGAGGCCGCCGCCATCGCCATCTTTGCTCAGGCCCTTCAGCAGGACCCGGACTTCTTCACCTTCATCCGGCGGTTGGAAGCATACTCTAGCTCCTTCAAGAGCGAGGACAGGCTGGTGCTGAGCACAGGCTCCAACTTCTTCCAACTCCTCTCGGGAGAAGCCATCTCCATTCCTGAGGTAGAGGCCACCGAAGGAGCAGTGATGCCTCTTACCGAAGACGTGATAGACACCATAAGTGGGGAGGAGCTGGAGGCGTTGATCGAGCAGTGCGTTCCTGAGATCCTACCTGAGATCCTAGAGGGGTCCTCTTAGTAATCCACCCCTCGCGACTTTGCAGCCGTAGACCTCTCCCTGAGATCCATTGATCTCCTCCCCGTGTGCCCTTCCTCGGTGTCTGTTTTCGGGTCCAATTGTAAGTTTAGCCGATAACTAGACGGCTTTGAGCAGCTACGCTAGCTGTGCTTGCTGTCTAAAGGGGCCCTGGTTCGTGCCTTGGGCAGGGGCTACCCGCCGCTTGTTACGTCATGCTCCTCCCAAGGTAGGTCTCGTCGATCTCTACCACACCAGAGAAGACTGGCAGCACGTCCCCCTCATGGCCTGGCGCACCAGGAGCCAAAAGACGATGAGTTGAAGCAACCTCGACACGCTAGGGCCTAAGTAAGCCAAGGCACTCCCATTTGACTCAAGATCCCCAGTTCAAGCCAGAGAATCCTTTACCTCTACCAGCTTTGCACATAAAGTCGGGCTTTTCTGGATATTTGTGGTAGCAAATGCTGCTATCTCACCCTGTCCCACTCCTTCGCTGCGCTCAAGGACAGGCTCTCGAATTGTATCTGGGGGACACCCCCAGACCCCCGGACGTCCCGACGGGTCGGGACGTCGCCTTCCTGCGATTTTTGCTTTTTTGTGCAAAGCCACCTCTACCTGTGTCCCATGAACTGGTACAGCACCCCGTTCAGCCGCCTGGGGTGCACAAAGAAGGAGTGGCTGTGGGCACTGGGAATAACCTCTTCACCGCTATTCCTAACGTGCTCCATGAGCCTATCTACGCTGTCTGCAATCAGAGCAACGACGTGGATGCCCTCTCCGCGGCGTTCCAGGGAGAGCTTCATAGCCGCCCCTGCCTGATACTTATCGCTGGTTGGGTGCACCAGGTAGATGAAGGAACCTGAATCGCCCAATGGAAAGGTGCTCTGCATATAGCCCTGCCCTGGCTGCTCCACCGCAACCTCCGTTGGAGCGACCCCTAGAATCCGCTCGTAGTCCTTGGTGGCCTGATAGATGTCCTTCACCACCACGTCTATGTGGTCGAAACCTGTGAACACTTCTCACCTCCGATGTAAATTTGACTCCCTTAGTACTCGTAGCGACGCTACAGAGTGGGCAAAGCGGGATTGCAGACATAAATTCATGTGCAGTGAGCAATGGTTTGCTGAGCAAATTCCCAGCTACTCCATTATCTGCACGAGAACCCCATGCATCTTCTTGGGATGGAAGAAGAAGGAGTGACTGTGGGCGCTGGGAATTACCTTCTCGCCTTCCCTTTTGAGTCGCTCCATCTCCCGGTCCACGCTGCCCACAGCGAAAGACAGGTTGTGCAAACCCTCGCCATCTCTCTCTAGAGTTCGCTTCATAGCCACCCCCGCCTGGTACTGGCTGCTGACGGGTTGGGCCAAGATTACCATCGTGTCGCCAATAGTAAAGCCGCACTGAATGTAGCCCTGCCCCTCCTCTTCCCTGGGCTGGTAGTTCGGCGGTATCCCCAGCAGACGCTCGTAGTCCTTGGCCGCTTGTCGCACGTCTTTGACCACTATCACCATATGGTCTATCTTCTTGTACATCTGTCCCTCCAAAATGCTATTGCAAAACCTCAAAGTAATTGACTCTAGTGTGGTGCCCCCAAAGTTCGTTGCTAATGTCATTGCGAGCCTCGATTTCATCGGGGCGTGGCAATCTCGTTGCGGGGTACACCCCTCCTCCAGATTGCTTCGTCGCCGGCAAGCCGGAGTCCTCGCAATGACAATCCATGAGTGTATTTCAGGGACAGGACACTAGGAGCCAGTCTCCTCCAGCCCCAAGCATCGGGCGGCGTTCCCCCCCCAGATAAGCTCCATCTCTTCCCGAGTGAATGTGATGCCGTACTTCTTTGCCCTCTCCGGCAGCTCATGAAACCACTGGACCCACTTGAGTAGAGAGTCACGGCCTCGGACGCGGGTTCCGGCAAAGTGGTCGCTGCCCCACATGATACGGTGCGCCCCGACCTTGTTGCGGGCGTGGTTCAGCCACATTATGAAGTGCTCCTCCTCCTTGTAAGCCACCTCCTGCCAGAAGGACAGCTCCAGGTAGGTGTTGACCCCAACGGCGGCTACACCTACCGCCTCTTCGCCGTAGAGCCTTTCCCCAGCGTGCCCAATCCATAGCTTCATCTTGGGGAAATCGGCCTGGACATCCTGAAGGTAAATCGGATTTGCAAATCGAGATGGCAGTAGTGCTATTCCAGGCCCTCCAGAGTGAATCAGCACGGGAAGACCCCATGCCTCACACCGCTCGTAGAGAGGATAGACCCTCTTGTCATAGGGATAGAACCCTGTGGGCGGGTACAGCTTGAGGCCCTTCATGTCCAGCTTCTGGATGGCCCACTCGAAAAGCTCCACGGCGTTGTCCCGCTGCGGATCGATGCCAGCAAAGGCGATGAGCCTCACTTTGTGTTTCTCCGCCACCTGGGCGTAGATCTCGTGCATTTTTTCGATGGACACGCCAGCCTGATCCTTGAACCCTATCTCCCAGTCCAGAGGCATGATGACACCCATGTCTATGCCCGCTGCGTCCATATGCTCGATAAGTCGATCCCCGCCTGGGTCCTCCAACCCCTCTTCGATCTTGGGCCGCACTATCGCTGGGTCTCTGTCGAAGGGGGGGTTGCGATTGCCCCAGCTATAGGCCACGTAGTCCAGCCATCTGCCTGAGAAGAAACCTCTTTCGTAATGGTGCAAATGGGTGTCTATTATCATAACGTTCTCTTGTTAACCTCTAGACATGGCTAGCAACGCTGCAACTTCGACCATCGATGCTTTCCTTACCGTCATTACAGTCATTGACGAATGGTAGAAGAGCCTTTCAGATATCTTCAGCATCGACCACATCTTAAAGGATATGGCATTTCTACCAATTCTCATGTCGCCCCAATTCATCAGGGCATAAACAAAGACCCCAACTAAGAACCACTTCTCTTACAAGCTATCCGCTTGTGGTTCGGTCCCGATGAACCGAGGATAGGCAGGGCATGCTCACCAGGAGCGGCGTGCTGGAAGTAGTCTGAGTTCGTCAATATGTCATGCGCCATGCCGTAGGCGTGCTTTGACTGTTTCATTCGTCTTGCCTCTTGGAGCGCATCCGTTAGCGTTGAAACTTTCAGCTTGCCAAAACTTGCACATCAGGTTAATTATCTTTTTTTTCGCTAAGCAATGACTTCACCTGACTAGTGAGAGTTGGAAGCTTGGTCTGGAGTAAGTCCCAAACGATTCGGTCATCCACTTGGGCATAGCCATGTATTAGTATATTGCGGAAGGCTATGATGCGCTGATACTCCCTTATTCTGATAATGGTATCCGTATCAACCCTAGCCAACTGACTCATAGCCTCTCCTATTATCTCGAATTGTCGCTCTACCGCGGAGCGCAACATGTCGTCGTATGAGTAATCATCATAGGTCTTACCTTTTATAAAGCGAGCCAGCAAATCGGCGGCACGGCTAACGTCATACAGGTACTTTCTGGACTCAGGCCGCATACAACAACGTCCTGCTTTTCTCTATTTCCTCAATAAAATAGGGGTTTTTAACGGCAGATGCCACAATTAGATCGACAGGCCTTCGGAATAGCTCCTGCAAGGCCTCCAGAAGACCAAAGTATGCATCTGCGTATTCACCAATCCCCAAGTCCTCAAAGGCGACTAGGAAGTCCAGATCGCTGACCCCTGGATCAAAGCGCTCTCCAGTAGCCGAGCCGAAGATCTCTATTCGCCGCACATGGAATTCTTTACAGAGACGGACTATGTCGCCGCGCTTTTCCTCAATTAGCTGATTCATTTTGACATTACCTAGGTTGCAAGAGGTGGTAATCTATGAACCATTATAAACTATCTTCTCTCACATTCGTTCCCTTAATGCTTTTTGAGACTTTTGTCTCAGGCGCCAGGCGCCAAGGCCTCTATGGTCTCGCAGATCATGTCCAGCGTCGAGCCGTAGGGAAAGGCTAACACCGGCAAATCCGCCCCTGCGTCCCTGTACTTCTGGAGTCGCGACTTACACCACTCCTTGTCTCCCACAATCGTCACGGCGTCCACCAGAGCATCTGGAACAAGGTCTGCGGCCTTTTTCCTGTCCGCTTTCCAGGCTTGCTGAATTGCCTGGGCCTCCTTACCAAACCCCATATCGGTCACCAGTCGAGCAAAGTAAGGCCCCATTCCCCCGACGTAATAGGCTAAATGACCCCTCATCAATCCTCTCGCCTTCTCCGTGTCTTTATCCACCAGCGTGAGTATATGAGACGTGACAGCGCACTGTCCAGGGGAGCGCCCCGCCCTCCGCAGCCCCTCTTCCATCTGATTCCTCAGGTTCGGCAACTCCTCGGCGGAGACGTAGACGCCATGCCACCCGTCGGCTATCTCGCCCGCCAGGCTGCGCATTTTTGGGCCATCGGCAGAAATATATACCGGTATGCGTTCCTGGACTGGCCTGATGTCCAAGGAGAAACGCTGGAGTTTGAAGATTTGGCCGTCGTAGTTCACCCTCTCCCCAGACAGGGCCAGGCGCACTATATCCACATACTCTCTGACGCGCTGTATAGGCAACTGGTATGGCACACCGTTCCACTGCTCCACTACAATGGGACTACTGAGGCCAAGACCCAGAATTGCGCGCCCCCCAGACAGGATGTCCAGGGTGGCTATGCTCTGGGCTATCAGCGTTGGGGTGCGGCTGAATACATTAAGAACTGCCGGCCCCAGACGTATCCCCTGGGTATGGTGGGCGAAGTAGGCCAGCATAAGCATGGCGTCTCTTCCCCAACCCTCGCCGAAGAAGGTTGCTTCATAGCATTTCTGGTCGGCCAGGCGAACGGCCTCCAGGATTTGGGGGTCAGTAAGAGATCGCTCTCGACTCCAGCTAATGGCGATTTGGCCCATGGATGCTTCCACCCTTTCAACGCAGGCTCATCCTACGCTCCGCTGTTATGCTTGTCAACACGACGATATCATGCTTAATTAGCTTAAATTACGTAGAGATGCGCAACCATTGAAAGGCAGCCTCCCGCTATGTGATGTTGACAATGAAGATGAAAAATGATAAGTAATGTGCACCTCCTCCATAAACGTATGCAATTAGATAGCCGAGCTTTGTTTGAAGTGGCCTAACGAAAGGAACCGTGATGCCTGGCCCCCTTAAAGAAGTCAAAGTCCTGGACATCGGAGCGTACGCGGTAGGTCCCGGAGCCACAGCATACCTGGGGTTTCTGGGAGCTGATGTCGTGCGCATCGAGAGCCCCGGCGGCGATGGCCTCATGGATGTCGACCCCATGATGAAAGGCATGGGGCCATCTTACATTAACGCCAACCTCCAGAAGAAGAACATCGTTCTCAACCTAAAAAGCGAAGAAGACCTCAATACCGCAAGATCGCTGGCAGAGTGGGCGGATGTCCTAGTGGAAAACCGGCTTCCAGGGGTTGTAGACCGACTGGGCCTCGGTTACCAGGATGTGGCCAAGATAAATCCCAATATCATATACATATCTAGCCCCGGCTTCGGAAGCTCAGGCCCGTACGCTAAGGCCCCCGCCCTCGATCAGTACATCCAGACCCTTTCCGGGTTCGCCAGCATACAGGGCAAAGAGGGAGGTCAGGGGGAGCTGTTCAAAGCCATCGGACACCTGGACTGGAACACCGCTGCTGCCATCGTACAGGCCGCCATCTTGGGCCTCATCGTCCGCCATCGCACCGGGATAGGACGGCGCATCGAGGTCTGGCACTACGCCACCGCCATCTTCCTGCAGATCACCAGGATAGCCGAGTTCTTCGCCGCCTCTACCGCCGCCGATCTGCCGATAGGCAGCGCCAGCGCCGTCTATGCTCCCTCCCAGAGCTTCAAATGCCTGGATGGCAAGTACGTTAACATCACCACGACCGACGAAGACAGTTGGCAATCCCTTTGTAAAGCGCTAGACGTGGAAAAACTTCCCACAGACCAGCGTTTCGCCTCCAACGAGCTCAGGTTGAAGAACCGCTCCGCTCTTGCGGCCATCATAGAGGACCGCACCCTGGAGGCCCCCGCCTGGTGGTGGATCAAACATCTGCGCCGCAACGGAGTCTCATGCGGCCCAGTCTACGACCTGGAAGACATCATGAGAGACCCCCACATCCAGGAAGGAAGCATGGTCGTCAGAGTCGGCACACCCTGGGGCAATCTCCTCCACGGCGGACACCCCTGGAAATTCTCACGGACTCAGCTAGCTCCCTTTGAGGGCACTCATAAACCAGGCCAGGACACGGAAGAAATTAAAAGAATAGCGCAAAAATAATCAGGAACGGATCTCACATCCGCATGCCAAGAGCCATCTCCCTATAGATTGGGGAGTGTACAGACCCGGGAGAGGGACTAGGGCACCGCACCCTGAAGGGCGCGGCATATGGGACGACAGATTCCTCGTCACTGCGTTTCTCGGAATGACGGGAAGGGGCAGGCAAGCTCAGAATGACATGTAGGTGACGGCTCAGAACGAACGGACAAGCCCTCACCCATTCGACTGGCTCAGGGTGAGCGGGGCTAGAACACAGCACTATGAAGTGCGTAGCATGGGAGGTTTTTCCTCACCTTAGTCCTCTCTCAGAAGGGGAGAGATAGGAGATATAAGAGCGAGGACAGGAAGGGGCAGGCAAGCTCAGGACGAGCGGAGCTACAACTGAAGACAATAATTAGAGTAAGGTAGGTTAGATTGGCGGTACTAGAGAAGACATTTGTCCTTGAGCTTTCAGGCGGACTGGCCGGCCCCTGGTGCGGCCTTCAGCTAGCCGACGCCGGCGCTGACGTGGTCAAGATAGAGCCAGTTGACGGCGATCCCTTGAGGAGGCTGAGTCCCCAACTCAAGGGACACAGCAGCCACTTCCTCGCCTTGAACAGGGATAAGCGCTCCTTAGCTCTGAATTACCAGGAGCCAGAGGGATACGCCGTTCTCCAAAAGCTTGTGGGGAAAGCGGACGTAGTAATCGAAGACCTCGGAGTTCGACGCTCGCGGGAATTAAGATGCGCCTACCAGGACTTTCAAAGGCTTAATTCGCAACTGATCCACTGCTCCATCACCCCCTACGGAGATACCGGCCCCTACGCCGACCTGTCGGCCTCGGAGCTGGAGATTCAGGGTCTCGCCGGAAGCATGTGGTTCCTTGGCAAGCTGGGAGACCCCCCCGTGCGAGTAGCGGCGGACATCGCATCGGGTGCGGCCTCCTCCATGGCCTTCATAGGCGTGACCGCCGCCCTGTATTGGCGCATGATTTCGGGAGAGGGCCAGCAGGTCAGCGTATCCCTTCTGGGCTCCCTCCTTTCCCTCTACTCCTACTGGATGGCCGACTTCTCCGACCCGGACAACTACTCCGGAGGAGCCATGGACCCCTATTGCAATCCTGAGACGGGTTACAAGACCAAGGACAAGCCCATCCTCTTCGGCTTCTTCGGACGCAAAGAAGATAGACGGGAACCCTGGCACCAGTTCTGTCGGACAGTTGGACTAGGCGAGCTTCTGAAAGACCCCTTCATTGCTGAGCACGGGGCCAGCATGGTTGGCGTAGGTCAAGACGCCCAGGAGATGAGGCCGGTCATGGAAACGGCTCTAGTCAACTGGTCCAGTGAAGACCTGATGAAGGTCATCTGGGACGTAGGAGCCGCAGGAGCACCGTTTCTGAACTATGGAGACCTCTTTGACGAACCACTCCATCCCCAGGTAGAGGCGACCGCAATAATCGAAAATGTTCCCCATCCAGAGGGCGGCGAATTCAGGGCCGTAATATCCCCCTGGTCTCGCCAAGGCGGCTTAGGAATTCGCGACCACGCCCCTCCTCCAAAACTTGGTGAGCACACAGACGAAATTCTGCAAAGCATTGGATACGATAAAAGCTCCTTAGAGGCCCTCAGGCGAAAGGGCATCATCCTATGACAAAGGCGTTTGCAAAAGGATAACCCTATGGTTTGCCTCCGTGGCAACGCCGCAGGGTGGGAAGAAAACGTTAAGACAGCTGCAGTAAATAGGGCTTGGGATAACACGGAGGGCCTGTGACTAAGTTCAGCATCGCGCTGGGTGTGGGGCCGAGGGAGCCACTCCGTCGTGTAGCGGAAATCGCCAAGACGATGGAAGATAGCGGGTTTCACGCCCTCTGGGTTCAGGACAACGCTCTAAGCACCAAGGACGCTTACATAGCCCTGACCGTCGCAGCCCTCAGCACGGAGCGACTGGTCTTGGCCCCAGGCGTTTCCAATACCGTCACCAGGCATCCCAGCGTCATCGTCAACTCTATATGCTCCCTGGACAACCTGGCAGAAGGACGAGTAATCCTGGGCCTTGGCGGCGGGGGGCCTTCCTTATTGAGGCCCCTGGGATACAAAGTAGGAAGGGCTGCGGAGTTCAGAGAGGAGTTGATCCGAATTCGTGCCCTTCTTGGAGGAGAACAGGCCACCGGCCCCGGCGAGGCTCGCTACAGCGTGAACAGCGCCCTAAAGCCTGTACCCGTCTACGTCGCCGCCAGCGGCCCACGAATGCTTCGTATCACGGGTGAGTTGGCCGACGGCGCAGTTATCACCGGCACCTGCCAGAAGGAGACTTTTGCCCAGAAGGTGGATACCCTCAAGGAAGGGGCGGTAGCAGCAGACAGAAACCCCAGCGATGTCAAGGTCAACCTCATGCTGACAGTGTCCATGAACGATGACCGCCAGGTCGCCCTGAACGACGTGAAGCCCTTCGCCGCAGGACTGGCGGCCTCCGCAGATAAAGACATCCCCCATGAATATGAGGATTTGGTTAAACGGGTTCAGGAGCAACACGACTACCGGACATACCTCTCGGCCAGAGGTACAGAGTCCCAGCTTATACCCGACGAGTTCGCCGACTTCGCAGCCATCGCCGGCGACCAGTCCTACTGCCTTCAGCGTCTCAAGTCCATCCTGGAGCTTGAGCCAGACGAAATCACCTTTCGCCTGCTGTCAGGGGGCAAGATGCAACGTCTGGAGAGTTTTGCGGCGCTGATAACCACGCTTCAGAAGAATACCTAAGATAATGAGTGAAGCCTGTAGTGAGCTTGCCGAACTATCGAAGGGGAATCAGAGAGGCAGTGCAGCCCCGCTCATGGATTCGACAAGCTCACCATGAGCGGGGAAAGTCTTCTCCGACAGGAAGAAGGTAAAGTTCGAGCATGTCTGAGCATACACGAAGGGATGAGGGAGAGAACCAGCCATGAGCGCAGCAAATGAAGAGGGCAAGATCATACGCCGCCAGGAGGGGAAAGTAGCCATTGTCCAGGTGCATCGGCCTGAGCGAAAGAATGCCTTGACCTGGGATATGGTAGTGGACCTCACCAGGACCTTTGAGGAGCTTAGGGACTCCTCAGAGGTGTCGGCGGTGATAGTCACTGGCACAGGCGATGCCTTTATGTCGGGCTACGACGTGGGCAAGCTCACCTCGAAGGTGGGAGAGATGACCCCATCCGAGTGGCGAGAGTTGCGTGACCTGGGCGCTCGGCAGTTCGAGGCGCTGTATGAGATGGGAAAACCCACCATAGCCGCCGTCAACGGCTCCTGTGTCGTCGGGGGAATCTCTACCGCCCTGGCCTGCGACATACGCATCGCCGCAGAGAGCGCCAGGTTCAGGATAGGCTTCCGCAGGATGGCCCTGATGCCTTCGCCGGACATCTGCTTCCTGCTGCCCATCCTAGTCGGCCTCGGCAGGGCGAAGCTCCTCGCCATGGCAGACCCCTTCATCGACGCCGATGAGGCCAGCCGTATTGGCCTGGTGGAGGAGGTCGTCCCCTACGAGCAGCTTATGCCCAGAGCCCTAGAGCTCGCCACCGACCTGGCCGACGGCCCTCTGCAGATGTTCGCGGCCACCAAAGAGGCCATGAACCGCGCCTGCGGACTGGACTTTAGTAGGCTACGGCGGGACATAGACAACGCTCAGTTCGTGCTCACTCGAACCGAGGACTACAAAGAGGCCATAAATGCCTTCCTGGAGAAACGGCACCCTAATTACAAAGGCCAGTAAATGTTGGCCGTCTTGATATATAATTACAATCCGTATTAAATGAGGAATCCACAGACTAATCAGGGACAGAGGTTCGGAGCCTGCCCGTCGAGGACGAACTATCGATTGGGGATGTGCCCCCCCCGATTCCAAACATCCGAGGCCGAGAGGTGGGAAGAACACATCTGCACTAAGGAAAGGAGACCAATATGCCAAAAGGCGGACGCACAGTAGCCATTGTCGGGGCGTATGAGCATCCAACCCGGCTTGTGCCCGACAAGAGCGACTTCCAGTTCTTTTACGAATGCGTAAACGGGGCCATCAATGACGCGGGCCTTACTCGCGACGATGTTGATGGCCTCTGTACCCAGACCACGGAGATAGAGGGCGGAGACATATTAGACCCCGCTGCCAACTCGCTGACAGACTACCTGAACCTGCATCCGAAGTTCGTGGACTCCACCAACGTGGGGGGCGCATCCCTCCAGTTCCAGATTCGGCGAGCCGCCCTGGCCATAGAGGCAGGCATCGCAAGCTGCATCGTAGTGGGTTTCGCCATCAGGCCCCACTCTCGAAGGGTGGCCGTCGGCACTACGGGAACCAGCATCCGCCGAGCAGAGCTGAACCCGACCGCTGAGAGCTTCGAGGACATGTACGGCCTCACCACCGTGGCCTTCTTCGCCATGACGACCAACCGGCACATGCACCTGTACGGCACCACCGACGAGCATCTTGCCCAGGTGGCGGTAGCACAGCGGACGTGGGCCACCATGAACCCCCAAGCTAAGTACAGAGATCCCATCACGGTGGACGACGTGCTGAACTCTCGTATGATCTGCTCGCCTCTGCACCTCTTGAACGTGTGCATGATCTCCGACGGAGGGGGGGCTATAGTCCTGGCCTCTCCTGAGGTAACCCGAAGAGCAAAAAAGAAGCCCATCTGGATACTATCGGACGAGGAGGCCTTCAGCCACAACGACGGTGGCTACGGCGACTGGCTGGAGTTGGGCACTCGAGAAGCCTCGCCCAAGGCATTCGCTGCCGCCGGAGTCACCCACGACGACATCGACACCGTTCAGATCTACGACGCCACGTCCTTCCATCCCATCTTTCATCTGGAAAACCTGGGCTTCTGCAAAATAGGGGAGGGCGGCCCTTTCCTGGATGGAGGACGTACAATCAGCCCAGGAGGGTCACTGCCGACCAACACCGACGGAGGAGGCCTCTCCTCCAATCAGCCCGGCACCAGGGGGCTGCTCCAGGTGATCGAGGCCGTCCGCCAACTAAGAGGCGAGTGCGACGAACGCCAGGTGCCCGACTGCAAGCTGGCCGTCGCTAGCGCCGTCGGTGGAGGCGGCGAAGGGGGCCTGGCCTCCCGCCGTTCCGCCTCTGTTATGCTGCTGGCCCGCGACTAATGTTTTAAGGAAGATGTCAGGAGCCTAGGTTTCCGACCAGGGGTTCTAGGGTGAATAGGTGGGATAAACATATTGGACGCTAAATGTAGAATACACCACACGATAAATCGTGTGGCATCGTAAAGTCTAAGGAGACCATAATGCCAACAACTTGGAAGAAATCGCTGCCAACTGTAAGCGCGGAGACAAAGCCCTTCTGGGACGCCGCCTTAAACGGCAAGTTCCTGCTCCAGAAGTGCCGCAACTGCAATAAATACCAGACCCACTACAGGGCCTTCTGTTGCCACTGCTGGTCCACCGACGTGGCCGATGTAGAGGCCAGCGGCAAAGGCTTCGTTTGGGCGCATTCCGTCGCCTACCAGAACCGCACCCCAGGTTGGGAGGACGAGGTCCCTTACGTGGTGGCCCAGATTGAGCTAGAGGAGGGGGTCAGAGTAATCAGCAACGTCATCAACTGCGACCCGGAGTCGGTGAGGATCGACATGCCTGTGAAGGTCACCTTCGTCAAGGCCACCGACGACATCGCCATACCTTATTTTGAGCCGGCGTAAGCCTTCCTAGACTACTTCGTCGGCAACGACAGCGCGTAACCTCACATCCCTATCCACCCAGTCCTCCAGAGCCTCGTCCGACTGGTAGCCCGGGGGAGCGATAAACGCCCATCCCTTCATAGGCCTGCCCGTAAAGTCAAAAGGGCGGGTGTGTGCCTTGGCAAGCGCCGCCTCGTAGTCATTGGGGTCAATGCGCACGATCAGGTCGTCTTTAATAACGCCACAACACACATTGCCCTGTAACATGAACCCTATCCCGCCGAACATCCTCTTCTCCGCTAGGCTATGCCGGCCTTCTAGTGTTTCCCGTATCCTCTGTGCCAGCCCTTCATCGTAAGCCATTTTCTATTTCCTCGGTTTAAGTAGCTTTGCACATAAAGTCGGGCTTTTCTGGATATTTGTGGTAGCAAACGCTGCTATCCCACCCTGTCACGCCCTCGAATTGTATCTGGGGGTGCCCCCCAGACCCCTGGCGTCCCGATCCCGATCAATCGGGACACTCTCCTATATTTTCGGGACTTTTTGTGCAAGGTCGGTTTAAGTGATGCTGTCATTCTAAACACTTCGGCTTCACTCAGTATAAACTCCGCGAAGAATCTGGGGAGGGCGTACATAGCTTATCACGCTCATGCCAAGCGCAGTCGAAGGAGGGCAGGAACGCAGAGCACGCTCCCCAAGTCTAAAACCCAGACTTATTGAGCAATGCGCTGGTTCAACCGCTCCGCAAAGGCGCCGACCATACGATTCGCCACTCCCTCAAAGATGCCCTTCCCAAACTGGGCGAGGCGGCCCGTGAGTTGCACGTCCGTCACCGTGTGTATGATAGCGCTATCGGCCGAGTCTGCGGTCAAGCTGATCGTTATCACAGAGGAGACGTTGCTACCCATCCTGCGGTCCCCGCCCTTCGCCCTCACCACCAGGCGGTGATTACTATCGTCCCTCTCCTCAATCGTGACCGTCCCCTTAAATTGAGGGGAAAAGGGACCAATTCTTACTTTTATGACGGCGTTATATTCGCTATCTGATACGGCCTCTATTATCTCCGCTCCTGGGAAGCACGATGTCACCGATGGAATATCGGTGATAAAGGGCCACACCTTGTCTATCG
The DNA here is from genome assembly GCA_965249025.1 of Dehalococcoidia bacterium. GTDB lineage: Bacteria > Chloroflexota > Dehalococcoidia > Lucifugimonadales > CAYTFF01. Next base: position 2,389,442 of record OZ252215.1, read on the forward strand.
GTGCCTGAACCTTGATGTCCTTGGCTATTTCCATTGAGTTCTCCCATTACACCCCCATCTTGGCCTTCCCCCATTGAGGGGGAAGGGATATCCTCGCCCCCTTTATGGGGGAGAGCTAGAGAGGGGATAGACGTCTTTAATTTCTAAACTAGGCATCACCTAATTACGGAACCGCGATATTATCTTATCTCCTATCTCTTTAAGCATCCCCTTCTTGTTAATAATAGTGTACACAGTCATCGATATGGTCTTTACCCCCACCTGTTGCAGCTTGTAGATCTGCTCGCATATGTCGTCTGGAGTCCCCGTCAGCATCAGGTGGTCGATCACACTTTGGGTCACCACCCTGCCGTGAGGGGCGTCCGTCTTCTCATGCTCGTAATAGTCGTATGCGGCATGCGCCTTTTTGAAGTCCTCCAGCACATCGGGGTCAAGTCTATCCGTAAGCTGTTCCACTTCAGGGGTATTCCACCTCAAAATGGAGAAGTAGAAGGCGGTTGCGCTGGTAGCCGCGTAGGACTGAACCTCCCGCCGGGCCGCCTCTTTGCTCTCCGCCACGTAGCACATAGTTCGGACCCACAGGTCAACTTCTCCAGGGTCTCGCCCTGCTTTGAGTGCGCCCTTCTGCAACTGCTCCAGCTTCCATTGGGCGATAGACGGATGCACCCCGGTAGTAATTGCACCGTCTGCTAGCTCGCCTACTATCTGCAGAGACCTAGGCCCCTCTGAACCTACGTACACGGGAAGCCCTCTGCGGCTCCACTCCGAGCGCATCTTGGCGCCCCGATACTCTGCCTCCTCGCCCGCCGTGTACTTCTTGAGGAAGGTCACCATTTCTCCAAGCTCTTCCATGCTGCTGCGTCGTGTTTCCATAGTGCCAACGGCGCTCATGCCCACCCCAAGGCCTAAGAAGGCGCGTCCTCCCGACAACTCATCGATGGTCGCGGTGGCATTGGCTGTAGCTGAGGGGCGACGGGTGTAAGGATTGGTGACGCCATGTCCTATTCTGATATTATTGGTGTTCACCGCCGCTATCGTCATCATAGAATAGACGTCCCTGGACAGGTTCTGAGAGTCTATGAACGTCAGGTGAGAGAATCCGCTCTCCTCCGCCACCTTCGAATGTTCAGCCACCTCGTCAATCCTCAAGTTGCGCCCCATGCCTGTACCAAAGTTCATCTTCATGAAAAGCCCCCTGTTTGTATCACAGTCGTCCTAATTTGCATCAATCGATACGACTTAGCGGACGGAACCGAAATTGCTATGAAGGTAGCATCGGGTGACCAGGGTGTCAATCCTTGATGGTCAAAATTGACAAGGACCCATATCATAGATAAACTCGCAGCGACCGCTAAAAGTGGTCTGGCCTAGTTTGGGATTGGCAGGTTTGTATGGACCTGGATGCTAGCAATTCACCGCCAGTTGAAGGAATTCTACGTCTGGACGCCCCCGATAGGGCACGTGGAGCCCCCGCCTACTCCACCGACATTCAGATGCCCGGCATGCTCCACGCCAAGGTAGTACGCAGCCACGTACCGAGAGGCCGAGTCATCTCCGTCGGCATAGAAGCCGCCGCCCAGGTGCCTGGCGTCGTGGCGTTTGTCACAGGTAAGGACGTCAACGGCAGCCAGCCTGGCTTTCCCACATTGCGCCCCATTCCAGGCCAGAAAGGCACCCCTCCAGGCAGCGACTGGCCCACGGGCTTTCGGGTCTTCCCAGAGATAGTGGATTTCGCGGGAGAGGGCATCGTCGCAGTAGCAGCAGAGACTCTCGAAGCAGCTCAGGAAGCCGCCGACCTCATCGATGTAGAGATAGAGGAACTGCCTCCCGTGCTGACTATGGAACAGGCCCTGGCCCCCAACGCTCCCCAGCTTGACACTCATGGAAACCTGCTCCAGCCTCCGTGGACCTACGAAAAGGGCGATATTGACAGGGCCTTCGCAGAGGCGGACTTTGTCTTTGAGGATACGTACAGAACTCCCCGTCAGGCCCACGCCATCATAGAGCCGCTGTGTGCCGTGGCCGCCGTCGAGAAGGGCCTGTTGACCGTCTGGACCGTAATGAACTCCCCCTACGAGATACTTCAGGAGATGGCGGCTCTCCTCGGAATGAAAGAGAACCAAATTCGTGTGGTCTGCACTGCAGGTCCCAGCTACGGAGCCCGCGACAACGTGATCAACTCCATGGAACCTGTGTGTGCCCTTTTGGCAATGAAGACTGGCAGGCCGGTGCGCATCGCCTTGACCTCTGAAGAGATGTTTCAGGTTAGCCGCACACGACACGAGTCCAGGTTCCACATTAAGACCGGCGTAGCATCGGACGGCCGCATACTTGCTATGTCCGGCGACGTGGTCATAAATGGAGGAGCGTACTCTTTACTAGCCGGACGTGTCATAGAATCCATAGCCAGCAAATTCCTGGGGCTGTACAAAGTCCCTAACCTCCATTTTGAAGGCCGTGCGGTGCGCACCAACACCCTTCCCGCAGGGTCATATCGAAGCGTCGCCAGTGTGCAAAACTCCTTTGCCTTAGAGACACAACTGAACAAGATTGCCAAGGCCCTGAGCATAGACCCTATCGAACTTAGGCAGAAGAACCACATCAAGTCCGGCGATAAGCTCCTGTGGGGAACCGTGGTAGACGCATCTCCACTGGAGCGCTGCATTAGTCTTGGCGCCGAGAAGTTCGGATGGGCGCCCAATAAACCGCCGACCCGTCGGGGCGAGAAGGCGATAGGCCAAGGGATGGCCATCTCCATGCATCACACAGGCGTTGGAAACGTCACGAGAGAAGGGTCTGCCATTCGGGTACAGCTAACGGAAGACGGCCGAATAAAAGTCACGACCTCCATTCCAGACAACGGTCAGGGTGCCCTGACCACCCTCACAGTCATGGCGTCCAAGGCTCTGAATCTGCCTGTGGAAGCCATTGAAATGCGTATGGGAGACACCTTTGAAGCGCCCCTCGATTATATGGGGGCTGGCGTCAATCGCGTTACCTATATCACGGGTACAGCGCTACGTCAGGCCTGTAAAGAACTAAAGACCATGCTGGAGGCGATGGCAGGAGAGGTCCCTTTGCCCGCCAGCGCATTGAATACCTTGGACGGTCTGCAACGCCTGGCCCAGTGGTGCAGCACATCAAGGGGCAGGCCCTTGCCTCAAATAGAGTCCGAGTTCCACCCACCTGACATGGACCCCGCTCCCACCTATGCCGCACACTTCGCTGAAGTAGAGGTGGATACCAAGACTGGAGAAGTCAAAGTCCTCAAATATGTAGCCGCCCAGGACATGGGTGAGGTCATACTCCCAGACATATGCGAAATCCAGGTGGAGGGCGGAGTATATCACGGCGCCGGCCTGGCGCTGCGTGAAGAGTTGTACGTAGAAGACGGCATGGTGACTAACGGAAACTTCATGGAGTACTCAGTCGGTGGAATCGGCGAGTCCTTCCCGGTAGATGTTGTGCTGGTGGAGACGGATGGAGCGCCTCCAAGAGGCGTCGGCACCAGCGTAGCCCCTCCCGTGGCCCCGGCCATCGCATCCGCCGTGGCAGACGCTACCGGACAGTTCATACGTGAGGTGCCGGTAACGCCTAGCCGAGTGCTCAAGAGCTTGGGAAAGTTGTAGGAACGACACATTTGAAGTGCCTTTGGTTTCGGATCAAGGAACAGGTATGTCGTAACGGCCACACCCTAAAGAGTGTGGCATGAGAAGAGCAAAACATAGGAGGCTGCATCCTCGTGGTCATTGAGAAAATAAGTCCACATATGTTGTTCGTGGTTCGACAAGCCTGTTCTAAGCCCGACGAAGGACTCACCACGAACGGTGGATATATACCGCTTATCCTTCGACTAGCTCAGGATGAGCGGCTAAACTATTACTACCGATGTCACATTATTTAGTCCAAGACCATAAAGATACGGTCTAGATGGAGGCTGAACCAGTTTGATAGGCATTAACCCTTTAGATCTAGGAGAGAATGGATGCCAAACAGCTTAAAGGTCTCCTTCACATTAAACGGAAATCCAGTTACGGCCGACGCGTCCTCAGGAACTACCCTGCTGAATTTCCTCCGCTATGAGATGAAGCTTCTGGGCACCAAAGAGGGATGCCAGGTAGGCTATTGCGGCGCATGTACCGTACTGCTGGATGGGGTATCGGTTCATAGCTGCTGTATCTTGACGGTGCAGCTAAACGGCAAAATCGTCGAGACCATTGAAAGCGCCGCGCCGGACATCGAAGCTATGAGAGAAGCTTTCGTCGCGCGCAACGCTCCTCAATGTGGCGTCTGCATACCAGGTATGATAATGTCCTCTGTCGCTGCGGTGCGAAACGCCTCCGAATCACAAGAAGCCAATGAGAGGCGTGTCTTCAACGCCCTCACGGGGAATATATGTCGCTGCGGTGGTCACTCTCGCATAAAGGCGGCGGCACTGGATGCTCTGGAGCAATACAGGCCATGAGAGTAGTAGCGCCCCGCACCATAGAGGAAGCCCTAGAGACGAAGAGCCGCCTGGGAGCGGACGCCCGTGTTCTGGCTGGCGGCCAGTCGCTGGCGGTGCTTCTACAAAAGGGCCTCGTCATGCCTGAGACGCTCATTTACCTGGGAGAAATAAAAGAGTTGGCCTCTCTTTCAATCTCGCAGGACGACGTTCGTTTAGGCGCAATGGTCACCTCCGGCCAAGTAGAGCTAAGCGAAGAGGTAAGCAGTGTGGTCCCCCTCTTGTCATACGTATGCTCAGTGGTGGCGTCGCCCCACGTGCGAAACATGGGGACAGTCGTCGGCAACCTCTGCCACGCCGAGGTGGGCAGCGATCCGCCTCAGGCATTGCTGGCCCTAGACGCCGAAGTTCATGCCCTTAGCGCCCGAGGCCACAGGTGGATACCCATCGCCGACTTCATCCTGGACTACTTCGAGACCGCCCTCGAAGACGATGAGATAGCTACGGAGGTAAGGTTTAAGCCCTTCTACGGGAAGTCGACCTACATCAAGCACCGCGTCCGTCACATGGACCTGGCGGTAACCGGTGTGGCCGTAGCATTAAACGTGAATGAGGATGGGGTCACCAGCCCCCGCTTCGCCGTCGGCGGCACTGGGCCACGCCCACTTCGCGCCAACGCCGCCGAGGCCCAGATGGATGGCCTCACCAGAGAGGAGGCGATGAGAAGCGCGGGTGACATAGGGGCAGCGGTAGCTGAGGAAGTAAATCCATCTCTATCGGACGCCTTCGGACATTCGGAATATCGTAAGAGACTGCTAGCGGTCTCCGTGCGACGGGGTGTCCAAGAGCTGCTCTCACCAGGCTAGACCCTATATAAAGAAGTCTTCCCGCATGTCCCAGAGGCAATTCTAACCATGTTACGAATTTCGTAAGGCATCTTCCCCACACGCGTCACACTGGTACAACTTGAGTCAATTTGCTAGTCTACTGGTTGACAAAAACCTTTCCCTGTGATAAAAAGTGAAGCCTAAAATAGTTGTCATATCGCTATTACTAGTGTTCAGCCTATAGATTGGAGAGCTTCCTGCGCCCGCATAAATAGGACTCATCACTGGCCCTAATTGTGGGCCGACCACCGGGGTTTTTAGTCAGCTCGTGTAAATACAAACTACCTGGCGACAGTCTAAGCTCAGACCCAAAGTCGGGAGGTGCAGTTACGATGGACTCAGTAGCTACCAAGTCCTACCGCCCAGTAATTCCGTCCCCTTCTGACGTTAGGCTTCCAGTCGGCAAGACAGCCTTAGTCATAATCGATATGCAAAACGACTTCAGTCGTCCCAGCGGAAGCGTCTACATCGGGGACATGATTGTGCCGACCATACCGCGAATTCGGGACCTGTTGAGTCAAGCCAGAGACCTTGGAATGCGCGTAGTGCACACCCAGTCCTGGCACCCTGAGGACGACCCTCGTTATCTAGACCCACCGCACCAAAGGGCTACCTTCGGAAGCAACGGCCTTAAAGTCAACACCTGGGGCGCTGAGATAATCGATGAGCTTCATCCCATTGAAGGTGAGCCTATCACAAAGAAAGACACCTTCGACCCGTGGTTCGGCACGAACCTGGAGCAGGTGCTTAAAGATATGAATTTCGGCGACTTCGAGTACGACTCCGCCCAGAAGAATCGCCTCAGACAGGAGCGCAACGTCGTCATAACCGGCACCGCTTCCGACGTCTGTGTAGACAAGGCCGTCATTGGCTTCTTCTTCCGCGGCTACAAGATAATAGTGCCCACTGACTGCATCTCAGCCCATGATCAATTCTGCCAGGACTCAGCCCTATATCGCTTCATCAACTACTTCGACGCTATCCTTACTACCTCAGACCTAATTGAGTTCGTACACGCTCAATCCCCACCCAATAGAGCAAGGGCAAGCTGAGGCCACGATGCATCCATAAACATAGCCCTTAAAAGCACGCATTCCATAGAGGCAACACCCACAGGGTCTCCAAAGCCTCTTCAGAAAGTTGGAAAGAAGGAGGGGATAAAAAAAGATAATGTCGTTAGCTTCTTTTAGCACAGTGCAAAGTAGAAATTTGGAGGTAACTATGGTAAGGAAAAAACGCCGTTTAATGTTCAGCATCCTTAGCGCAACCCTATTAGCGCTGCTATCCCTGGGCCTGGCTTGTGGTGACGACGAAGCCCCGTCTACAGCTCCAGAAGGTGTTCAATATGGAGGCACCCTCCAAGCTGCTACCGCCGACGAACTCCTCTCCATGGACCCTGGTTTTGGCACAGGTGGAGCTATGAACTCCCTGGGTTTCATGGTCTACAACAACATCGTCGGGTTGGGAACAGGGGGCGAGATACTGCCTGAGCTAGCCGCATCGTGGGACATCTCTGCTGACGGCAAGCAGGTCACCTTCCACCTGGTGAAAGGGGTTAAATTCAGCGATGGCACTGACTTTAACGCCGAGGCCGTCAAGTGGAACGGGGACCGTATCATGGATCCATCGGTAGGCTCAGGGGTGCGTTCTAGGTTCGACGGCGTCGATAGAATAGAGGTCAATGACAGCAACACAGTCACCTATCATCTGAAGAAGCCCTTCCGCCCATTCTTAAGTTTCCTGACTGAGCTGCCTGGCTTTATACTCTCCCCTACTGCAGTTGATAAGTACAACGGCTATTCAGACCGCCAGAGCGAATCTGGTAGAAACCCAGTTGGCACTGGCGCCTTCAATTGGGTAGATTGGAGGGTCGGCGACCAGGTGATCGTGGAGCGCAACGACAAGTACTGGGACAAGGGGAGACCTTTTCTGGATAAGTTTATTCTCAAGTTCATATCCGACGATACTGTCCGCCTCGCCATGGTGCGCACAGGCGAGACCGATATCATCGAGGGCATCGGTGAGGATGATCTGGAGCTACTGAAGAACGAACCCAACGTCAAAGTTGACGGCGCGAAGGGTGGTAGGACCCACGTTCTTTGGAGCAGGGTCAACCAGGACCCCTGGAGCAATAACGATGTCCTTCAAGCCATCGCTTACGCCATCGACCGGCAAACCTATCTGAACACTGTTCATAGTGGTATAGGACGTCCGGCCTACACCATGACTAGCATAGGCTGGGCACATGATCCAAACCTGATGCCCTTTACCTTCGACCTGGGCAAGGCCCAGCAGAAGATGAAGGATGCAGGGTATGCTAACGGGTTGACTATGCCCATCTGGACCAACCCCGATCCCTCGAACATCGAGAAAGTCGAAGTGATCCAGGCCATGGTGAAGGAGATCGGTATCAACCTAGAGATCAATCAGGTAGCCCCTGGAGAAGCCTGGAAGAATGCCGTTGAGGGCACAACTCATCACGGTATCTTCAGGTGGAGGCCGTCTGCCGATCCTCACCTTAACCTGGTGAACATCTTTGGCTCAGAGGGAGGCCAGAACAAGTGGAACTACAGCAACTCAAGGGTAGACAGTCTTCTCGACGAGGCGTCCCAGGTGTATGACATCGCAAAGGCCAAAAGCCTCTACGCCAATATTCAAACTATAATAGCTCAGGACGCCCCCTTCATATACTTGGTCTGGGCAGAGGAGTTCACCGTTCTGAACAAGAGTGTTCAGAACTTCGCGCGAACCCCAGACCTTGACCTGAGATACAGAGACCTCTGGATTGAATAATAGCCTCATTGTGGGCTAAGCCTTGGCGACGTGTACTGGAGGGGGATTGTCATCCCCCTCCAGTGTTTAGGATGCGAAGCCGTAGCCTATGAGAACTAACCAATGAAGATAGACTTCGCCGTCGGAGCCGGACGCAACGAGCGGATATGGGAAATTCCTGGCATCGCCCGCGCCGCCGAGGATAGCGGGTTTACTTACCTAACATTCCTAGACTCCCAGAACTTCTCCAGAGACGTTTATGTAATGCTCACCGTGGCTGCGGTCAATACCAGCAGGATCAAACTGGGCCAGGCTGTAACGATACCAATAACCCGGCATCCCTCTGTCACGGCCAACGCCATCGCCACCATAGATAAGCTATCCGGAGGACGTGCCTTCGTTGGCCTGGGTGCAGGCGGAAGCGCCGCATCGGCCATAGGTGAGAGACCAGCAACCCTCAACCAGCTCAGACAAACGATACGGTTCATTCGAGAATTCACAGCCGGAAACGAAGCGGAATACCAGGGCACAAGGATGCGCTCTGAATGGATCAATCGCCCTCTCAAGATATATGTTGGCGGCGGTGGACCCAGGTTGCTGGAGCTAGCCGGAGAAATCGCAGACGGCATCATACTGTCCAGTAACTTCGGCGTCAACCCCATTGCTATGCAGTGGAAGCTGGAGCAAATTCAGAGGGGCGCAGAAAAAGCAGGCCGGAGCTTGAAAGACCTGGACATCTGGGCCAGGACTGTCATGTACGTGTCACGCTCCAGGGAAGGGGCCAGAAGAGAGGCTTCTGGATACGCCGTTAACAGCGCCCTGAGCACAGTCGCGCAGTTCAAAGGAAGTAACAAAGGCACGGAGGAGCTAAAAAAGCGTCTATTGGGAGCATATCCCTGGCTCCTAGACGACTGCCGTAAAGTAGCCGACGTGTATGAACCTCACATGCACGAGCAGCCGAACTCTCCTGCAGCCCAGGCCGTTACCCAGTGCCTCATAGACGTCTATCACATGGTAGGAAGTCCCGGCGATATATGTGATAAGGTAAATGCCATAGGTCGTCTGGGAGTAAATGTCATTACCACAAATATGTCCTCAATACTGGACAAAAAAGGTATGATACGCGCAATAGGAGCAGAAGTAATCCCAAGATTTCTTAGCTAATCCACCTGCCACCGATAGGTCGGGATCGAGGGGGTGAGGGCACCCCTCCTTCCCTATGTCATTCTGATCCCGACGTGTCGGGAGAAGAGTCCGGGGAGGGGAATCGGAATAGCGACATCTGTACTAAGGAGAACTAAACAATGAAAATGGACTTCGGTACAGGAATGGGCCGCAACTTGCGAATCGATGAGATAGCCAGCCACGCAAAGGTAGCCGAGGAGAGTGGGTTCTCCCACCTGACCTTCATCGACTCTCAGAACCTCTCTCGGGATGTCTACTCCATGATGGCTATTGCCGCACTGAACACGAACAGAATACGCATCGGCCACGGCGTCACCAACCCCTTCACTCGACACCCCTCCGTCATAGCCAACGCAACGGCCACCATAGACGAGCTATCAGGAGGCAGGGCATTTATCGGCATCGGCGCGGGGATGAGCTCCGTCTGGACAATGGGAATGAAGGCTCGCTCCCAGCAGGAGTTCCGGGAAGCGGTGGAGTTCCTACGCAAGTACACGTCGGGCGAAGAGGCCGAGTTCCAGGGCGCTAAAATGCATTCGGAATGGGCGCGTCGTCCCATCCCGATATTCATGGCCGCCACTGGCCCCAAGGCGCTGCAACTGGCCGGCGAGCTGGCCGACGGCGTTATCGTTACGGCTATCCATCCGGAGCTCATGAAATGGAAGCTGGAACAGATCGAAAAGGGTGCCCTGAAAGCCAACCGCGACCTATCGAAGATCGACGTCTGGGCCCGTACCATGTGCTACGTCGCCGAATCCAAAGAAGAGGCGCGCCGTGAGGTGGCGTCCTACACTGCCACCAACGCCACCGGCATGTACAGGTCCCTCTTTCAGCGCCAGAGCCCCGAGTTGGCTGACCTCCAGGAACGGCTCGAAACCGCTTCGCCGGGGATCATAGACGAGTTTAGGGTCGTCAGCGAAGCCTACGACAACTACGAGCACGAGCGCACCGACGCGCCCCATGGCAAGGTCGTAACCCAGAGGATAATCGATGCCCTCATGCTCACAGGCACCCCCGACGATATATGTGACCAGGTATACAAACTCCAAGAGATAGGAATAAGGACCGTCTCCGTGACCCTCTACACCATCATCGACAAAAAGGGCATGATGCGGGAGATAGGCGACAAGATAATGCCCCACTTCCGCAACTAACCCCGTCCTTATGTCATTCTTCGCTGCGCTCAGAATCTGGAGTGGCGCACCTCGTTCGTCCTGATTCAAGTCGAAGTATGAGCCTACCAAACCGCTCACCCTGAGCTTGTCGAAGGGTCATTCTGAGGGGACCAAGCAACCAAAGAATCTGGGGAGGAGCGACACGCGCTTCCTGCCTCTGCACGATATCAAGCAGTTGGGGGCTGAAAGTTTTGTGATATAATACGCTCGGCCAGATTCCTTGACCTGCAAACATATACACTCAAACTTCATTGACGTGTTTGGCTATAGTTTTAAGAAGGTGTACGGTAACTAGTTACCGAAAGGAGGCTCAAAGTGGCTCAGCAGCAGGAAGCGTATCCCCTTGTCATCAAAGCAGAACTGGATGAGCCGTTGTCCCGCTGGCTATTCTTGATCAAGTGGCTCCTGGTAATTCCCCATGTAATAGTGCTGGCCTTCCTATTGATCGGATTCCTGGTCTCTTGGGTAATTTCCTTCTTTGCCATTTTGTTCACCGGCAAGTATCCGAAGGGCCTATTCGAATTCAATGTGGGCGTTCTCCGATGGTCGTGGAGGGTTGGTTTCTATTCCTACCAGGCATTGGGAACGGACAAGTATCCGCCCTTTACCCTCAAGTCGGTGGACTACCCCGCCGACCTATCGGTAGAGTACCCAGAGAACCTCAGCCAGGGCCTGGTTCTGATTAAGTGGTGGCTCCTTGCCATACCCCCACTATATGGTCGTGGGAGTTCTACAGGGAGGCTTTGGTGAAAGTGGCGGTCTGGTTGGCTTGCTCGCGCTGTTCGGCGCCATTGCTAACCTCTTCACCGGCAACTATCCAAAGGACATCTATAAATTTGTGATCGGGTGCAACAGATGGGTATATCGCGTTGCGGCGTATGCTTCCTTAATGACAGATAAGTATCCGCCCTTTCGACTTGAGGAATAGGGCCCAATACCAAACGTCGCCCTGAGTCCATCCATTCCGTCGTTAACCTGACTGCGGAAGGACTGATCCATAACGCGCTCATCCTTCCCTATGTCGTTTCGAGGAGTCTTGACTTGCAGGACGACGAGGAATCTGTCGCCCGCCTTTTATGTCATTCAGCGCCCGACTCGTCGCGGGAGAAGAACCCGGGACGGAGCGGTAACGCAATCTCTCTCCCCCTGGATAAAAGAATAAGCAACTCTCATAGGAGCACTATCAAAACCCAGATAAGATAGTATCCCTTGGAAAGGAAGCGGTAGCCTACTTCGACGGCTCGTGGTAAAATTCAGCTAAGGCAACTAAGTAACTCTCTTCAGGTGATCGATCATGGCAGGACACTCCAAATGGTCTAAAGTAAAGCACCAGAAGGCCTCCGCCGACCCCAAAAGGAGCAAGCTCTTCACCAAGCTGACCAGGGAGGTAATGGTGGCCGCCAGAGAGGGCGGCGGCAACGTTCGACTGCGCCTCGCCATCCAGAAGTCCAGGGACAGCAACATGCCCCTGGACACCATACAGCGTGCCATCAAGAAGGCCACCGGCGAAGGCGATAGCCAAGCTAACTTGGAAGACGTAGCCTATGAGGGTTATGGTCCGGGCGGTGCCGCCATCCTGCTCCAGGCCCTCACCGACAACCGCAACCGCACCGCCGCAGAGGTGCGCTCCACCTTCGCCAAGAACGGCGGCAGCCTAGGGGAGGCTGGCTGCGTCGCCTGGATATTCGAGCAGAAGGGCGTGATAACCATTGAAGTGCCCACAGAGAAGGCCGAGGAGTTGGCCCTTGTGGCCATAGACTCAGGCGCTGAGGACTTTAGCATCGACGATTCCATTCTCGAGGTCTACTCCAGTCCAGCTAATTTTGAAACTCTTCGAAAGACCTTGGATGAAACCCATATGAACATATCCTCCGCCGAGCTATCACTGGTTCCCAAGACCACTACACCCCTGGATGTCAGCGCAGCGAAACAGACTCTAAGACTCTTGGACAGGCTAGAGGACCTGGACGACGTCCAGAAGGTCTATTCCAACGCAGACTTCCCAGATGAGGTCCTGGAACAGTACCAGGAAGAAGAATAAACCGCCAAACCACATTAAGCAAGGGTAGAGAGCCGCCCTGTCCTGTCATTCTGATCCCGACGTGTCGGGAGAAGAATCTGGGGAGGAGCAGCTTAAATTTAAGATGGAGATCCCCATGCGTATTCTAGGGGTGGATCCAGGCACTTTGAAAATGGGCTACGGCATCGTAGACACCGAGGATGACGAGGTCAGCCTGGTCTCCTGCGGCGTTCTAACCGCGCCCCAAAAATCGCCCCTGCCTGAACGGTTACACCAGATCTATAGTCAGCTTCTGGAAGTGATGGAGCGCTGGCATCCTTCTGCTTTGGCAGTGGAGGCTCCCTTTGTGTCTAGGAACCCCAAAACCGCCCTGGCCATCGGCCAAGCTCAGGGAGTGGCATTTATTGCGGCGGCCCGCGGCGGCCTGGAAGTATCCACCTACTCGCCCCGCGTAGTCAAGCAGGCAATTACCAGCTTTGGTGGCGCCTCCAAGGAGCAGGTTCAGGAAATGGTACGCATTCACCTGGGAATGGAATCCCTGCCTGAACCTCTCGACGCCGCCGACGCCCTAGCCGTAGCCATCTGTCACACGCGACACATCCATGCCCAAGCGCTGCTGGAGCATGCGGGAGAAAGGGCGTGATCAGATGATCAGCTCGCTCAGGGGAACATTAGAGGCAATAGGCCCGGACTGGATAGCGCTGGCTGTAGGCGGCGTTAGCCTCAAGGTGCACGTTCCTTCATCTACTATAGAGACGTTAGGGCCCGTAGGAACAAAGGTTCGCCTGTTCACCCATCTCCAGGTCAGAGAAGATGCCCTGAACCTCTATGGTTTCTCTTCCAACGAGGCCCGTAGCATGTTCGAGGTTTTCCTAGGGATAAGGGGTGTGGGCCCTCGCCTGGCCTTGAAGCTCCTCTCCTTCTTCACTCCCGAATCGCTGGCCGCAACCATCGCCTCCGGCGATATCGACGCATTGAGCAGGATACCTGGCCTTGGCAAGAAGACGGCCAGCCGCATTGTGTTGGAGCTTAAAGGCAAACTAGACGAGTGGGCCCTCCTATCCGGCGCGCCCGCCGACGATGAAACCGCGGCCGCCCTCATAGCCCTTGGCTACGGTCTTGCTGAGGTTCGAGACGCTATATCCGGCCTGCCCTCAGACGGCGACACGCCCCTGGAGGAGAGGATCCGCTTGGCCCTGCAAAGGCTCGCCAGCGGCTAGGGTAGCAGTGCTGCATATGAACAAGCGTCATTATGCCCTTCTGAGAAGCTCGCTAAGGCGACGAAAGAATCTTTCGTGACGAGAGATTCTTCTCTCACTCGGAATGACCCATAACGTGCCCCTCTACAGCCAAATTGCCAAATAATATATAATCCAACAAGCCAGAGAATTGCGCTCTTGAAAGGAATTCAGTGAACCCATTTGATGCCTGGGCCGACATTTACGACTTCGTCTACTCTTACGTAACCTCTGATATTCCATTCTACGTAAAAGAGGCGCAAAAGGCAGGAGGTCTCGTTCTAGAGCTTGGTAGCGGCACCGGCCGAGTCGCCCTTCCCATAGCCCAGGCAGGCATGGATATAACAGGTTTGGACTCATCCGAGGCGATGCTGGATGTAGCGCGTGGCAAGCTGACAAAGCTAAGTACGGCTAAAGGCAGGCTGACCCTTACTCATGGAGACATGCGCGGCTTCTCCCTCAACCAACGCTTCAACTTGGCCATAATACCGTTTCGAGGTTTCCTCTCTCTGCTGACCGTCGAAGACGAGATGCGTACCCTGCAAAACATCAAACGTCACTTGAAACCCGACGGCAGGCTCATCTTCAACATCTTTGTTCCGGATTTGGACATGCTCGTTCAGGAAGGCGATCTGCCTTATCACTTCAGGGACGTCACTGACCCCTCCGGCCGAAGGTTCGTGCTATATCACCAGAGCAGCTACGACAACTTCAGCCAGATAATCAACGCCAGAGTCATCATTGAAGAGCTAGGCCAAAAAGGCCTCGTGATGCAGAAGATGTATCTCGACTTCCAGCTACGCTACGTACATCGATGGGAGATGCAGCACCTCCTGGAGCTTTGTGGATTCGAGGTTCTTGAGCTTTACGGCGACTTCGACCGCTCTCCCTTCGACGAGTCGAGCACCGAGATGGTCTGGGTAGCCAGAGTTAGAGCCTAGCAGTCGGGGCAAACAGATTATCCAAAGGAGGCTTCCATGAAAGGCCGGTTAGTTATCCTAAAAGAGATCCGCAAGATGAAAATAGACGAGTACGAGGTTCCCGACCCGGAGCCAGGTGCCCTGGTCGCCAAGATAGCTATGGCGGGCGTATGCGGCTCCGACTTGCATAACTGGCGCGGCGACCAGTCGCCACAAGGCCTACCTCCAGGAGGAAGAACCGTCGGCCATGAGTGGGTCGGCATTGTCCACAAGTTGGGCAAAGGCGTTACCACAGACTCTTTAGGCAAACCTCTAAAAGAGGGTGACCGCATCTGCGCCATGCAGGTCTTCCCGTGCCACCGATGCTACGTGTGCCTCAGGGGTGAGTACAACTTCTGTCCTAATCAGGGCTTATCCAGGAAGCCGGACGACTGGCCTTACTTCTCAGGCGCCTACGCCGACTTCTTCTACCTGCCGCCTCGACATAACGTCTACAAGGTCCCAGATGAACTGTCCAATGAGGTGTTGACGTCTGTAAACTGTGCCTGGAGTACCGTCCTGACCGGTCTTATGACGGCTGACGCGAGTGAAGGAGAGTACGCCGTCATTCTGGGCGCTGGCGGTCTGGGAATAGCCGCAACCGCTCTTGCCAAGGACATGGGAGTCGACCGTGTAATTGTCATGGACCGTTTGGAGAAGCGTCTGGATCTGGCGGAGCAGTTCGGCGCCGACTTCACCGTCAACGTAGAGGAGTTCAACACCGCCGACTCACGCATAAGAAGGGTCCAGGAGATCACTGATGGCAGAGGTGCGGACATAGTCATGGACCTGGTGGGAATTCCAGACCTGGTTCCAGAGGGCATCGAGATGACACGTCCCGGCGGCATCTTTATGGAGATAGGCGACATAATACCCGGACGGACTGTCAGCATCGATCCCTCCAGGTTGCTACGAGGCAAGCGCATCGTCGGGTCAAATATGTACAGGCCGTGGGCAATACCCAAGGTCTTGGACTTCATGGTCAAGAACAGAGACAAGATTCCCTTTGACAACATCGTCTCCCACACGTTCAAACTGGATGACATCAACGAAGCCTTTGAAAAGGCAGAATGGCTCGGCAGGGAGCCAGAGGTCACCCGGGCCTGTATAGTACCGTAACAGTGCCGCTGCCTTTGTAATTCCGAGCTTATCGACCTGTCGGGACGGCGAGGAATCGGTCGTATTATACTGTGAATACGGTTAGAGGAGGCACCTGATATGCACTATCAACCTCATATGATGGTCGCATTGCTACTCGACGCTCTGGATGACCTAGACAGGTCCCTTCAGGGATTGAGCGACGATGATGCCGCTAGACAGGCGGACAGTACCACTCCGATAGCATGGACATTAGGACATATTGGACAGTATCTCGATTCGTGGATAGCTGTAGCACTGGCGCAACAACCTAGAAACGAATATCTTGGAAGCACAGCCTTCAGTCGAGGTGCTGCAGGAGAGAACATCGATTGGCAACATACTCAAACGGCAGTTAACGAAATGATTGAGAAATTACGTACCTTTTTACTCACAGCTAACGACAAGAATTTGGGCAAAGCCGAGATATACACTGGCAGCGTAGCCGGTCTACAAGGGAAGCTGGTAACGGGATTCTATAGGCTAGCTAGACTTGTTGCCCACATCTACTATCATATAGGGGACATAACTGCCGTCAGAGCAAAGTTAGGTCACAGAGTACAAGACTTCCCAAGTGCCTTGCTAAAGACCTTAGCTGCATCTCAGTAGCTGGCTGGGACAACCAGCCATTCTTTTTGGTATCATTATTATGTAGAGCTTAGTCTTACACTGGAAGTTGCTAGTAAGCCAAAGAAGGGGCTATGGGCACATTTACGCATACCATCACGCTGCTTTCTCCCGTTGGGAATCGAAGGGAACCCTTAGATGCCCTGGTGGATACAGGTGCTACGTTCACCACCATCCCTGCGGAAATCTTAGAGGACCTCGGCGTCGTCCGGGAGGAAACAATACGCTTACGATTGGCAAATGGGCAAATAGAGGAGTATTCTCTGGGGACCGTAAGAGCTGAGCTAGAGGGTCATGAGAGGACTATCCTGTGCGTGTTTGGATCCTTGGATGCCCCTCCACTAATCGGTGCCCATACCCTAGAAGCCTTCCTGCTAGCGGTAGACCCAGTGGAAAAACGTCTGGTGCCCGTCGAAGCCTATTGGATGTAGGTAACCTGACATGCCTCCTTTCAAAATACATTCGCCTTTCAAGCTAACAGGAGACCAGCCCCAGGCTGTGGACAAGCTGGTAGAGGGTGTAGAGCGCGGCCTGCGCCACCAGACCCTGCTGGGCGTTACCGGCAGCGGCAAGACCTTCAACATGGCCAGCATCATCGAGAGTGTCCAGCGTCCCACACTAGTCATGGCTCCCAACAAGACATTGGCGGCTCAGCTCCACACGGAGTTCAGCGAGTTCTTCCCAGAAAATGCCGTCGAGTACTTCGTCAGCTACTACGACTACTACCAGCCTGAAGCCTATGTCCCCCGCACCGATACCTATATCGAGAAGGACGCCGACATTAACGACGAAATAGATAAGCTACGGCACGCCGCCACCAGATCCCTGCTAACGCGTCGCGACGTAGTCATAGTTGCCTCGGTCTCCTGTATATATGGCCTGGGGTCTCCAGAGGAGTACCACAGCTTCGTGTCCTACGTAAAAAGGGGCGAAAGGCTCAACCGCGATAAGCTGGTCCGTAACTTGGTGGACATGCAGTATGAGCGCAATGATATAGACATGTCTCGTGGAAAGTTCCGCATTCGGGGCGATACCCTGGAAATAATGCCCGCCTATGAGGAGGTGGCGGTACGCATCGAGTTCTGGGGCGATGAAGTGGACCGTATCCAGCAGTTGGACCCATTGACTGGCGAGGTTCTGGGAGAACGTCAAGACATCGAGATATATCCCGCCAAACACTTCGTAACTTCTGAGGAAAAGCTGCAGATGGCCATCAAGGATATAGAAGACGAGATGGAAGAGCGAGTACCCTGGTTAAGGGAGAAAGGGAACCTTCTGGAGGCACAACGCCTGGAGCAACGAACCAAGTATGACCTGGAGATGATGCGCGAGACAGGCTACTGCTCCGGCGTGGAAAACTACTCCTGCCATCTGGGTCGCCGTCACGATCTACAAAATGGTCGACTGGCAGTCTCATGCGGCTCCACCCCATGGACCCTTCTTGACTACTTTCCCGACGATTATCTGTTGTTCATAGATGAGTCTCACATGGCCGTGCCTCAGATCCGTGGCATGTACCATGGGGACATGTCCCGCAAGCAGACTCTGGTCGACTACGGCTTTCGCCTGCCCTCGGCCATGGACAACCGCCCTCTTAACTTCGGCGAGTTCGAGGAGAGGGAGAATCAGGTCATCTACATCTCTGCCACGCCCGGTCCCTACGAATATGAACACAGCCAACAGATAGTAGAACAGATCATACGACCTACGGGTTTAGTCGACCCCATCGTAGAGGTCAAACCCACCAAGGGGCAGATCGACGACTTGTTAGAGCAGATCCACAACCGAATAGAGAAGGGCGAACGCTGCCTCGTCACTACCCTTACCAAACGCATGGCCGAGGAGTTGGCCGACTACCTGCGGGAGATGGGAGTCAAGACTCACTACCTGCATTCGGAACAAGAGACACTCACCCGCGTCGAGGTCCTCCGCGATCTGCGTCTGGGTGTGTACGACGTCGTTGTAGGCATCAACCTCTTGAGGGAGGGGCTTGACCTGCCAGAGGTCAGCTTAGTCGCAATCCTGGACGCCGACAAAGAGGGATACCTCCGCTCGAGCACCTCCCTTGTTCAGACCATTGGAAGAGCATCGCGCCACATCAACGGCACGGTCATCATGTACGCCGATGTTACTACTAATTCGATGGGAAGAGCCATCGACGAGACCAATCGCCGTCGAGAGATTCAAGAGGCCCACAACAAAGAGCTGGGCATAACACCCCAGGGCATTCACAAGGCCATCAAGGACATTACCGAGAGGGTCAAGGCCATCGCAGAAACGCGGACTCCATATGTCGTGAGCCAAGACCTGCCTAAAGATGACCTGCTGCGCCTCATAAAGGACTTGGAGTCTCAGATGAAAGCGGCTGCCAAAACCTTCGAATTCGAGAAGGCGGCTCTCCTGCGAGACCAGATCATAGACCTACGCAAGGTCATGGCTGAGGAGTGAAGCGGCTCCTCTCTGTCCTGAGCCTGTCGAAGGGCGATGGTACGACTTTTTGCCCCTCTTTGCGTCCCGCCTAAATGGGGGTGGACGATTTCGACGAAGCCACGGCGGGCAGAGACGGAATCGTAGCTTGGGACTCTTTCAAACACATGCGACCGTGTCTGCGCCTCCGTTTGATTGTAGGCTGGAAAATCCCATGTTTTTCAAAAAATATTTTCGGTTGATATCTGTCTTTGGGGCGGTCAAATAGGCGGCCATTTGATTGATTTTTCCGTCGGTGGCAGGCGATTGTGCTACGAGATGTTTCAGACTACCGCACCATTCAGGGTGCGGCTTCTCTACAGTCTTGACGTGGTTAGGAAAAATGGAGTATGGCATAGGTATATTTTAGCTGCGCAGGCTGGTTGGTGGGAAGGGGCGGATGGCGGAGCAAGAGATTCTCACGTCGCTGCGCTCCTCAGAATGACAGGATAAGGGACGGTGGATTCCCGCCTGCGCGGGAATGACAGGCGAGGCGGGACAGCTCGCTTCATACTTCGGCTGCGCTCAGGGTAAACTTGGCTCAGGACGTGCTCTGGACCCGCGGGGCTGCCGCTCAGGTAAAGGCTGGGTACGACCCTCTCTCTGACTCCTTCGACAAGCTCAGGACAGGTCTCCCCCGTGAGAGGGGGAGAGAAAATACCTTCCCCCTTTGATGGGGGAAGGCTAGGATGGGAGTGAGATGCTATATCCCATCCTCCACCACCCTACGCTCCGATTCCATTTCGTTTCATACTGAGTCCGATTTTGTCGGACTTGTCGAACCGTGAACAACATATGTCGATTTATTTTCTCAGTGACCATAGTATGGGGCATAGATGCCACCGACTTCAGTCGGTGACGGTGTAGACATACTGTTCTCTTCCCATGTTGTGCATGGTTTAAGGGCACGACGCCCCTCCAATGGAACAACCGATTAGGCTACGGCAATCCAAGTTTCTCAAGCGGTTTTTGCCAGAGAAGCCAGCGATTTCTTAAACTCCATTAACAGACCACCCGCTCCTCCTGCGGCTTGTATCAACGAGTCAAGTGCTGCATCGATTGCCCCAAACATTCGCTTCAGCCAGTCACCCACTGAAAATGCCCCGCGCACGTTCCCCCAAAGGCGTCCTATTGAATCAACCACCCTAAGCTTGAATCTCATAGCTCCGCCAATCAGGCCGTGTGAATTTAGCTGCTCATCCGAGATTGATGGAATGGCTTCGCGTAATTGTCCCGCACTGGGCTTTACGTCATTATTGAAAGTATCCCAGGCGAGGCCGCGCAGCTCCGGTTCGTCCTCCCAGAGAAAGCCTAATTCATTCTCTTCAAGCACGAAGGTCAGAAAGTCCTCGATATTTTGAACAAATTGGATAAGCTCGTCTCGGCCAGGGTCTGCTACTGTCGCAACTTCTGTAAACCACATTTGGTACCCCCCTTTATCTATCGGTTGTCAGCGATTCTGGGACGCCTTTCAAGAATTACAATTGTACTACACGCTAGTGGGATATCCCCATCCGCCTTTACGGGAAAGGCAGCACTTCCTTTGTTCTTCAACCCTCGCGCTAATCCGTCTCTTCCACCACCTATTTTCTCCTTGCCACTCAATCCTCTATGCCGTATCTTAATAGTACAATCGTAGGATAAAAAGCCGGGAAGAAAAGTCGTACACTGCTAACGCAACTGTCAAAATTCCGTTATTTATTATGAATACAATCTGCTTTTCAGGCGGGTGCCCAGCGGGAAAAGAGAGAGCATGAATAAAGCTACTTCGTTTGTCCTTATTATCCTGACCCTCGGTCTTCTTGTCTCCATAGCCTGCAGTCCAAGGGTGGAGCCTGGAGACCCGCTCCTTCCTCCGGGGTTTAATGAGGCCCTCCTCCCCGACGTAGACCTAAATGGCTACATATACGTACGCAGAGAAGTGCTCTGGAGGGTAACCGTAAAGCGTCATTGGAGCAAAAGTATCCAGATGTCTCAGAGATTGTTAAGCTGCTCCCAGAGAATCCGCCATCACAGCCTATTGCAGCTGGCTTTCTACGGATTAGCGGTCTGTCGCTAGAAGCTCTGGGTACAAAGGGAAACATTGGCCTTGGCAACGTAAGTAAGGCCTTTAGCCTGTTAAAAGCCAAAGACGTGGCCTTTACTGTGTACTCAGATAAGAAAATCGTACAAATACCTGAGAGCATCAATGAGGACTTCTTTAGAGAGGCGGGTGTTGGTGCGGTCTATGTGACCCGTCCAGGCTACCCTGGCATAGTCGTGTCATTGGCACTGAACACCATGGGCGGCAGCGCAGGGCTGGTAAAAACCAACATAGGTGATCTCAGCGTCAGATATATGAATGTCCAAGACCTCCACGCCTTTATCGTCAATCAGGGAAGCATCATTTTTGCCGCTATTGTCTGCCGCAATAGCTATGCTGAGAGGCTCATCGTCAGTGCAGTCAAGTGAAACCAAATACGTTACTAAGCTCTGGCTAAAGTAGCCTTGCACATAAAGTCAATGTTTGCCGATATTCATAGTGTCAAGCGCTGCTATCCCACCCTGTCCCGCTCCTTCGCTGCGCTCAAGGACAGGCTCTCAAAATGTATCTGGGGGTGCCCCCCCAGACCCCCGATGTGAACCAAGGTTCCCTACACCCTCCTATAGCTTCGGGACTTTTTATGCAAAGCCAGCTAAGGCATATACGGCTTCAACCTCTATCAAGACAGAAAACATGCAAAAAATGTAACTTTACTCTTATTTGACACTTGCAGTCTGATATTGATAGAATTAAATTACTCCAATGGCTGACTAATATTTATTGAGGGAAGAGCTATGGTTGATACACTCAAAGTTACCCGTGAAGACGTCATCGAGGCAATGAAGGACGTTTACGATCCTGAGATACCAGTAAACGTGGTAGACCTGGGTCTGGTGTATAACGTCGATGTAAACGAGGGTGCCGTCTATGTGCAGATGACCCTCACGGCCCCCGGCTGTGGTATGGGGCCGATGATTGCCCAGCAGGCCGAGTGGCGTATCGCCGAGATGGAGGGTGTCATGGACGTAGAAGTTGAAATGACCTTTGACCCCCCCTGGTCTCCGGACCTGATAACTGAGGACGGCAAAAAGCTGTTGGGCATTGACTAGGATCTAAGATAAACACCAGGTATATTTTCTACATCGATTTGCCTTTTCTAAGGAGATTATCCCATGAGTTCTCGCCAACCTACGCCCCAAGAGCAGGCGCGATTAGAGTCCATCAAGCGGGCTTGGCAGCAAAAGAAAAAGGTTTCTGAAAACCTTGGCCGTATCAAACACAAGGTCGGAGTATATAGCGGCAAAGGCGGCGTTGGAAAGACTACCATAGCCGTGAACCTGGCGGTGACTCTGGCTCAGCAGGGCTACAAGGTTGGCATACTGGATGTAGACATCGACTGTCCTAACATTACCAGAGTGATGAATCTCCAAGAACGTCCCCAGATGGATAACGGGCGCATAATTCCTCCTGAGCTTTACGGTGTAAAAGTAGTGTCTATGGCCTTCTTCCAGGAGAAGGAGGACGAAGCCATCATTTGGCGTGGCCCCATGGTCCACAACGCCATTAACCAGTTTCTCGAGATGACTGAGTGGGGCGAGCTTGATTATCTAATCATAGACCTGCCGCCTGGCACTTCGGACGCTCCTCTGACCGTAATGCAGGTCCTCACAGTGGACGGCTTTATCTCAGTGACAACGCCACAATACTTGGCGGTACTGGACGCTAAGCGCTCCATTAATATGATAAAGAAGATGAACATCAACATTTTGGGAGTCGTAGAGAACTTCTCAGGCGAGGTCTTTGGCACCGGTGCTGGAGAGGTGCTGGCTCAGGACATGGGAGTGCCCTTCCTGGGCAAGGTGGAGTTGCGTATCGATTACAGACAAAGCTCCAAGCCCACTGTGTTGGTCAACAAAGATGTGCTACAGGAATTTGAAAACATTGTTAGCAAGATAGTGCCTGTGCTAGAGGAAGCCGCTAGCGTAAGTAGCTAACGTAATCTGGACTAATGTGATTAAGGCAAGCCCATATCAGGCCCATCTGCCACGTTAGTGAGTTGCGACGTGTTCCTGCTCCGTTTTTGGCCACATTTGAGAGTAAGACAACGCCTAGTAACCTATAAAGGGTGGCGAAACCACACCGTAAAGTAATTGACCCCCCCAAATTAACCTCTTACCTAGCACCTCTCTAACTGCTACTATTATTATAGGGGAATAGCAAGCTTCCTCTCATTGGGCTTTGCAGTTTCGACAAAAGTTCCGCTGTTCCATGCTTAGCTGGGGGCTTCCTATATTCTCAGGGCAAGATTCATCCCTTTGCAAGGTGAGTTATGGAAGAACTCAGGCATCATGAAGACGAGAAAAGCGTACCGAGCGTCTCCATAGAGGAACGCACCAACCTCCTCATAGATCGGATTCGGGAGTTGCTCTCCGGAGAGGACCACAGAGAGGCCCTTGCTTTATTCAACGAGCTTCACTCTGTGGACAAAGGAAAGGTGTTGGTAGACCTGCCGCCTGAACCCCAGCAGGAGTTTTTGACCACACTGCCTCCAGAAGACACTGCTGAGATACTGGAACATCTGGAACCAGGGGAGGCGGTTCAGGTAACGGAACAGATATCTTCTGAGGAGTTGCCCAGGGTACTGGATGAGGTAAGGCCAGAAGTGGCCGCGGATATCCTGAAGCAGCTCCCCACTGAACAGTCTGCAGAAGCATTGAGGTCAATGCTTGGCGCTAAGGGGGTTATCCCTCTCCTGAGGTACTCAGATGATAGTGCCGGCGGCCTGATGACACCTGAATATCTGGCTGTGAGCGCAGAAGAAACTGCGGCCACTGCCCTCGATGGCTTACGCATTATAGGCCCCAAAGCCGAAAGGGTTAGCACCGTCTTTGTTGTGGATGATAAAGGGAAGCTCGTAGGCACCCTTGGGGTGACTACTCTAGCGCTGTCGCGACCTAAGACCCTGGTCAAAGATATCATGGATCCAGAAACCATATACGTCACTGCTGAAACGGACCAGGAAGAATGTGCACGGCTGATAGAACGATACGATGTCAACTATCTGCCGGTTGTGGATGAAGAACACAAACTTATTGGCGTAATTCTTATTGAGGACGTTGTGGATGTCGTAGAAGAAGAGGCTACAGAAGATATGTATCGAATGGCTGGTATGGGTGGGGAGCGCCTTCTAGGCCCCGTCACCTACTCCCTTCGTACCAGGCTGCCGTGGCTATACATTAACCTGGCCACCGCCTTCCTGGCTGCTGGCGTCGTGGCCTTATTCGAATCAACCATCGCTAAAGCGGCCGTGTTAGCTGCGTTCCTGCCTATTATCGCAGGTCAAGGAGGAATTGGAGGCACCCAGACACTAACCCTCGTAGTCCGCAGTATAGCTCTCGGCCAGCTTTTGGGACAGCGGGCCGTCCACCTACTGACTAGGGAGATACTCGTGGGTCTTATACATGGTGTGCTGCTGGGGCTAGTAGTTGGACTTATCACCCTGATATGGAAGGGTAACGGTATTCTCGGCCTGATAGTGGGTCTGGCTATGGCAGGGAATATGGTCATCGCTGGACTGACTGGTGCAGGTGTCCCCTTGTTGCTGAGACGTCTCAAGCTGGACCCTGCCGTCTCTTCAGCTATTTTCGTGACCACCTTCACAGATGTCATAGGGTTCTTCTTCCTTCTTGGACTGGCAACTTTGCTGATTAGGTTCCTCATTTGACGAGCTTTGCACATATAGTTGGGCTTTTCTGGATATTTATCGTAGTCCCAACAAGTCGGGACTGCACCCTCCTATATTTTCGGGCCTTTTTGTGCAAGACCACTTTAACGTATGCTTTTCATGCCACTAGCCTGCCTTGAAAAGGCCTAAATACGGTGCTAGCATGTTCAAGCTTTCCTAGCATAAAGGAGGCATATATGCAAACTATCACCTACAGCGAGTCCGGCGAGAGACCCTACGTCATAGGTCCCTATAAGGAGCCAATAGCCCAAGTGAAGCCCGGCGAAAGGGTAATGGTCGAGACTCTTGACGCCTTCGAGAACAAGATCGAATCGCCCAACGTAGACATCTCCGAGGTCATCACTCTCCCCTACGTCAACCCACTTACCGGTCCTATCTACGTAGGAGGTGCTGAGAAGGGTGATTCCATAGCCGTAACTATTCATAATATCGTTAACACCAGAGACTACGGCGTCAGTTGCATTATTCCTCAGTTCGGTGGGTTGTGCGGCACCGTCTTCACGAGAACGCTCAATCCGGATCTGGAGCAGCGTATACTGCTTCATGCCATTGCCAAAGATGGGATCACATTCAGTGAAGAGCTAGACATACCGCCCATACCCTACGAGCCTTTTTATGGAACCATAGGGACGGCACCTGAGATAGAGGCTATCTCATCCCTCTCTCCGGGTTTTCACGGAGGCAATATGGACGCCGCCGATATCTGTCCTGGCAATACAGTCTACTTGCCAGTCAACGTAGATGGCGCACTCTTGTATCTTGGGGACGGCCATGCCGCTCAAGGCGACGCCGAGGTCTGCGGAGTGGCAGTCGAGATTCCCACCAGGGGCACAATAACCATAGACCTGATAAAGGGGCAAGGGATTGGCACACCACGGGTGGAGTCGTCAGATTACATAATGACCATAGGTAGCGCCCGTCCTATGGAGGATGCCGCTCGAATAGCCTTCCACGAGCTAGTGCTATGGCTAGAGAAAGATTACCGCATAGAGAGACTTATGGCATATCAGCTATGTTCCCAGGTGGCCAGGGTCAGACTGGCGAACATGGTGGACGTCCTTTACTCAATAGTGGCCAAGTTTCCCAAACGGTACTTGCCTCGGAGGAAAGCCTAGCTCAAATTGCCCAATTGCTACCATATGGGAGAGGGCTATGTCCATACAGGGTAATAAGACGGCGCTAGTGGTGCAGCATGCAGCACCCGAGTCCTTGGCTGAAAACTTTATGGGTGTTCTCCTTAACCATGGATTCGAGCTTGAGTTCGTCAAGGTTTTCCAGTCGGCCCCTGACTATGACCGTTTTAACCCACCTTCTCTAAGCAAAGTCGACCTACTCATCATTCTAGGCGGCCCCTTTTCTGCCAATGATGAATACCAGTCCCTCAAAAATGAGCGGGAGTATATTAAGAAGGCTCTAGACGGCGATGTTCCCATCTTTGGCATATGCCTTGGCGCACAGATGATGGCCAAGGTTCTGGGAGGGATAGTTAAGCCTTCTGGGGGTTACCAATTCGGGCTTCGCAAGATTTACATCACAGAGGTAGGCACCGTCGATCCTGTGTTTGGCAAGATAGCGATTCCTTTAGTGCCGACGCTGCACGGCGAGTGCTTCTCGATACCCGATGGCGTGGTTAAGCTGGCCGAGGGTTTCATGCTCCGCAGGGATGGGACGTACCGCAAGATGAATATGGCCTTCAGATATAAGGATTCTTATGGGTTCCAGTTTGAGCCTCAACTGACCCTGGGGGAATTTAAGGTTTGGAATAGAGAGCTTAGGGAGGACTACAAGCTAATGGGGGAAGACTTTGATCCAGAGGAAGAGGCCGCCAGAAACGAGCGGGAGTTCACCAAGTACGCTCCACAATACGAAGCTCAGATGAAGGAGATGTTTGCGTCATTCCTGAAGAACGCCGGCCTAATATGAGTAGGCTCAACGTCGCTGTAAAGTGTTGGCCAAATCACTTTGCGATGGATTGAACGAACTGTAAGCCTGCGCCATGAGCATACCTAGGATTCATATAGATAGCCTTTTCCCCCAAGCGCCCATCTGTTTCCATCAGGTGAACTCCATTCCTTTGTAGATGATTTCTAGCTTTATTAAGGTCACTTACATCGAATGCGAAAGTCATTGGCCCTTCGCCATGCTCGCTAATGAAACGTGACACTTCTCCTTCAACAGTTGGGGATACGAATTCAAGATAA
Organism: Dehalococcoidia bacterium; assembly: GCA_965249025.1. GTDB lineage: Bacteria > Chloroflexota > Dehalococcoidia > Lucifugimonadales > CAYTFF01. The sequence continues at coordinate 2,416,321 of OZ252215.1, forward strand.
CAGTTCCTAAGCTGGAGTCTAACTCGTCTTAGGCCGCCTTCAATGATCTCTTCCCCAGGCGAGGCGTCCAGATGAAAGTGATGCCTCCACTTCCGGGCCGAGGCCTCTCCGTCTTTAACCGCAATGCTGACGTGATGCACTCCCTTTACTCCATTGGGGTGCATCTTGAGGCTAGAGAAGTCCTTGTACCGCTCGCTTAATAGGTAGTCGTGCTGCACAAGAAGAGTTCTGGTTCCTGGCGTTGCCTTGGGAGAGACGTATGCAGACTTCCACGTATATGTCATTTCACCAGGGCCTCTGGAAAGGGAGCCTTGACGTGGTTGCTCTGCTTCCAGTTCTCGGCTAAGGAGATGAGTCACGACATCCCTGATGTCTGGCACTCCCAGAGCCAAGGCATAGATCCCCTCGCGCTTCTCAAGGAAGTCCTTGAGGGGAGATCCTTCTCGCTCTACTGGATTGTGTATCGCTATTAGTTCCACGTACTCGTTTTCGAATACGATATTGTGATTGTGTGTCCCACGTCCAGGATGTGATCCCTCTGGCGCAAGGGTGAATCCCAACATCTCCGAAAAGGTCTTGGCGGCCCCTTTCAGATCGTGGACAGCTATCAATGTGTGATCTAGGGATATGTCCGTCTTCAAAGTGCTCTCAGCTAACCAAATTACGCTTTGGTGGTATGTCAGCACACTTAGTCGTTCTAAATAGCCAGGCATTTGACATTATTTCAGACCTCATCATTGGCTTCCCCCTCACGGGGCATCGGGCATATCTACGTCCGAATTGTCTGTGGCTGTTTTGGTACGATCATTTGGCATATTGCGTAATATGGTCTCAACGTTCTGGCCCCAGTACAGGGTGCGATGGGGAAACGGTATCTCTATACCGGCTTCATCGAAGGCTTTCTTCACCCGTTTGCGGTATTCGCCACCTACTTCCCATTGCCGAATGGGCTTGACCTCACCTAACACCTTTATCTCGATAGCTGAGTCACCGAAGCTATCAACCCTTAGCGCTTTGATCGGGTCAATGAACAGCGGGCCAAAATATGGGTCCTCCAGCATATCCTTGCCCACTTTGGTCAGTAGATCCATCACCTTATCCAAGTCCTCCTTATAGGCTACGGAAATGTTTATGTTTACCCTGGACTTGTCTTTAGTCATGTTGCTGGCTGTTCTGACCTCGCCGTTAGGTATGACATGCATCGTGTAATTCAAATCTCTGAGAATCGTGCGGCGAAGGTTTATATCCTCGACCAAACCTCCTATTCCCGCAATAGTGACTACATCCCCTACTCTGTACTGGTCTTCTAGCAGTATGAATATGCCTGCCAAGATGTCCCTTACCAGACTCTGAGCGCCCAGGCCGATGGCGATGCCAGCCACCCCCGCCCCCGCCAGTATGGGAGTAATGTTTACCCCCAGTTCTGATAACACCACGAAAAGAGTGGTGACTACTATGATCCAAGTGATTCCTTGCTTTATAACGCTGTTAAGGGTATTGGCTCGTTTGTCTATTTCCTCTGCTTCTGTCCCTCCGCTCACCCTCTGCGTCAAGTATCTGCGAATAGCAGAAGGTATAAGCCGCTGAAGAACTCTTATGACTAGGAAGGCTATCCCCAAAATCAACAGGATGCGAAAGAGGTGGGGCATTGCCCAGTCCAAGATGCTCTGGCCCCAACCTTCTAGTAGATCGACGGCACCGCCAACGTCCACCCCAAGTTGGTCAGCAATTGCAAGTCCCGCTCCGCCGAGAATCGCTGCTGAGATGATGGTCACGACCAAGCGAGACATCGGCCCAGAGAGTGCGGAAAGGTCTCCTGGCACTATCTGATCTATTTTTCTGGAAAGGGTGCCAATCCAGCGGTAAACGAGACGCCACACTACTAAGATGGCGGCAATTGACAGTAAGGCGGTCACCGAGATCCAAATGATCTCCGAAGTGTCTACTACTATGCCCTGGTATACAAGAGGTAAAAACATCATTGGCCTTTATCACCTTCCATTGTGAACAAGGAAATAGAGCCTCTGGTCAACATCAGCTAGAGACGGCCTCCTTCCGATGCGAACCGAACGGCTTCTTCCATTATCTCCAGCGCCTGATCGACCTCAGAGTTAGTCAAGACAAGGGGTGGGGTAATGCGGATTACGTTGCTGCCTAGGCCTCCGAATAGAATGAGTCCTTGCTCCATAGATCTGGAGGTGATGAGATTGGCCAAGTCTGGCGCTGCCCCTCTAGTGTCTTTGTCTTTGACTATTTCTATGCCCAACATGAGGCCAATGCCCCGCACGTCTCCTACAATTTCATACCGATTCATCAGGTCTTCCAGTCCTTCTTTTAGATAGCTTCCTATGCTCTCCGCGCGGGCCAGCAGGCCTCGCCTTTCGATAATCTCGATGTTCGCCAGCCCGACAGCGCAGAGGAAGGGGTCACCTCCATGAGAGGATATCTGGGAGAACCCTTTGGCCTCCAGATCCTCCGCAATCGATTTGGTCACGGTTACCGCGCTCAGGGGCACACTGCCTCCCAGGCTCTTGGATATGGTCACCATGTCTGGAACCACGCCAAAATGCTCGATGGCAAACCATCGCCCGGTCCTTCCAAAGGCCGTCTGCGCTTCGTCGACGATCATAAGGGCGCCGCGCTCGGTGCAGATACGCCGTATCTCTTCAAAGTACTCTTTAGGTGGCACTATTATGCCGCCAGCGCTTAGGATCGGCTCTATGATTATTGCCGCCGGATGGCCAGAGGTAGTCTCATCTAGCAGCTCCTCTGAGTATCTAACGCAACTCAGGTCACATTTTCGGGACTCTCGGCAAAAGTGACAGCGGTAGGGGTATGGTGTTGGCAGAAAGGTAACCCCTGGCATGCCAACTCCATAATCTGGCTTGCGGATCTTGCCTCCTCTTCCCGTGATAGACCAGGCACCGTAGGTAGCCCCATGATAACTTCGGGTGAGGGCGACTATCTCCTGACGGCCTGTGTGAAACTTGGCCATACGAATGGCGATCTCCGTAGACTCAGAGCCGGTGCACGCAAAGAAGGACTTCTGGAGGTCGCCTGGAGAGATCTCGGCCAGCTTCTTGGCCAGCATAATCTCTTGAGGCGTGGTAAAGGGGATACCAGTTTGCATTAGCCGCCCAACCTGCTCCACGATGGCCTGGGTCATCTCAGGATCGCTGTGGCCTAAAGAGGTACAGACCTGTCCAGACATGAAGTCTATGAACTCTCTGCCCTCTACATCCCAAAGATGGGCGCCTTGGCCCCTATCCAGCACGAAGCGAGAGGTATGGCGAGCCTGGAGCCTATAGCTACTATCAACCTCCAGCCATTGTTCGTTCGTGGTAGGATAGTTCACTGTTTCGTGCCTTGGCTTGTTCTTAATTTGCACCATCCGCTCCTCTGTCGACTGTACAGCCGCATACATTCCCGGCCTCATACGAGTCAAGTATAAAGTAGCCACACAACGATTCTGTAGTAAAAGGCGTTCCTAGGCAAGCGCAAAAACGGCTTCAGTTTGCCAGAAGGATAGTGACAAGCCCCTACATTGTCAATATGACTCGGCTCCTATATATCGGACTCACTCAAATATCCGATATAGCTCCCTGCCAAGAATTCCTAAGCTGGCGCCGAAGAGAACGACCAGAACCGCGATACGAAAAAGACGCTCGTTGACATGGTTCACAAGTCGTGATGCCAAGAGGCTACCAACAATCAGGGATGGCAGGAAAAGTGCAGTAGCTGTGAGTTCACTGGTGCCGTACAGGCCAGTAAAGCTGTGGAAGAGCAGGACAATGATCCCCGATACCGCAAAGAACGCAGACAAATTGGCCCGTGTCCTATCTTTACCCCATCGCTGATTGAGGGCAAATAGGACAACCAGTGGCCCGCCCAGAGCAACGGTAGTGTACAGGAAGCCCAGCGCCGCTCCCACAGGTATGGCGGCCAACTTCTCTCGCTTAAAGGTATGACGCACCCTGGTCATTGGCACCAGTACCATCAACAAAACGGTGCCGATGATAAAAAAACGGAGGCTCTGGTCGTCCAGGGCGTTTATGACCAATATGCCCAAGGGCATCATGGTCATAGCAGCTAACGTAAGAACTAACACCATGCCTTTGTCTAGGTGATGTCTCGACTGGAAGGCCACCGAGGCCATAAGGAAAGCGAAAAGCGCCACGTTCAACTCCACCACCAGCCGCGGGTCTATGAACAGCAAGAACAGGGGGGACATTATCATCCCGAAGCCGAAGGAGGTTATGCCAACGGCAGTGCTGGCCCCAAGAACAAAAAGCTGCAAAAGCGCAACTTGTACCAAGGATATATCAGGCACTGTTCGCTAACCACCTTATAACGGCGGACGCTTTGACGTAGCCTGATTACTGGCTTCCAGGGCCGCCGCTACTTGGAACAAAGTGGTCTCGTCAAAATGGCGCGCCACAAGCTGCACTCCTATTGGCAGGTTATCGGAACTCCAGCCAAAGGGGACTGATATAGCAGGAGAGCCTGTTAGATCCCATGGGACCGTTCCTCTAAGAGCGTGTCTAGATGGGGCCGTCATTCCTCCGATGGCGAACTCACGCTGTCCATGAGGGTACGGCGGGATGGGCACCGTCGGACAAAGAAAGACATCGTACTTTCTGAAGAGGTTCGCTGTTTCCTGGCGTATGGCCTCCCACCCTTCTAAGGCATCCAGGTAAGACTCGAAGCTGGGCATCGGCATCTGCATGCGACGCTTCATGTTAGCGTGCAGATGGTCGTCTCGTCCGGCTATTATCCTGTCCAAATAGGCTCGGCTCTCGGCGGTGTATACTGCCATGGTAATGGCCTGAGGGTCGTTGTCTTCCAAGAAACCTAGCGGCGCTTCTTCCACTATGCACCCCAGCTCCTCCAGGCAAGCCGCCGCCGAGGCCACGGCTTTTTGAACGTCCTCGGATACAGGAGTGAACCCTTCTTCCCTTGTCCAGCCTATGCGAAGCTTGGGTAGAGATCCATCGGAACTGGGTATCTTCGGCATCGGCACCGGCATGGCGTATGGGTCTATAGCGTCTGGCCCGGAGATTATCCGTAAAGCCAGGGCCACATCGCGAACCGTCCGAGCCAGTGGGCCCACGTGCATAGTACGCAGAAGGGCCTCTGGCCAGTGGCCAGTAAGGGGTACACGGCCATGGGTAGGCTTAATCCCAACGATATTACAGTAGCTGGCTGGCTGACGTATAGAGCCGCCCAGGTCACTGCCCATGCCAAGAGGCGAGAGTCCCGAGGCAATGGCGGCGCCCTCACCCCCGCTGGAACCTCCAGACGTCCGCTCAACGTCCCAGGGGTTGTTGGTGCGCCCGAACACCAGGTTGTCCGTCTCCCACCAGAGCGCAAACTCCGGCATATTGGTCTTGCCCAGTAGTATCCCCCCTGCCTGCTTCAGACGCATCACCACAGTGGCGTCGGTCTTGGGAACAAAGCGCTCAAAGAGCATAGAACCGCGTGTCGTTCGTATCCCTGACGTGTCTATACAGTCCTTGATGGTAAAGGGTACTCCGTGCAGAGGTCCCCAGGACTCGCCTCGCATAATGGCCTCTTCCGCCTCCTTGGCCCTCTCAACGACGCCTTCTACCTGGGTTACTATGGCATTTATCTTTGGGTTGACCCTCTCAATCCTCTCCAAGTGGGCCTTGGCCACCTCTACCGGAGATAGGGCCTTGGCACGTATCCTCTCAGCCAGGTCGGTGGCATCTAAGTAGCATATCTCTTCACTCACGTCACGTTCTCCCTTGTGTTCTAGCGTTCCTTAAACTGGGGAAGTACCTCTTCGCCAAGCATCTGAACCTGGTCAACCAACTCCTGGAAGGTGTTGTTGGCGTGATTAGTAATTACGATGTGGGTAGCGCCATCCTCTTTCAGCTTGCTGACCTTCCTTGCAATCTCCTCAGGGGTGCCTATCAGGTTTCTCTCGACGAACTCGTCTATGCCCTGCCCCCTGCTTCTCATGACAACTCGGGTGTTTTTGAAGCGCTCCACCGCCTCTTCGTGGCTCCTGGCAATGCTGTGGACTGCGACCACACCCAGGTCGATCTCCGAGATGTCTCTACCCCTCTTCTCGAGCAGCGGCTTTAGGCGCTCTATTCTATCTCGTATGGTTTCCAGAGATGTAGAGACGGACATTATCCACCCCGTGCACCATTGGGCCACGCGGCGGGCCGTATCTGAGTGGATGCCAGCAAGAGCAATGGGAAAGGGCTTCTGTACTGGTTTGGGGTGAATCGATACATCATGAAACTCGTAATATTGGCCGACAAAGCTGGCCCTCTCCTGGGTTAGAAGGCGGGTTAGGGCCTCCAGGCCCTCCTCCAGCATAGTGGCGCGATGGGCCTTCTGAAGCCTGGGATGCAACATCTGAAATTCGTCGCGATACTTCCCGGCTCCCACCCCCAAAACGGCGCGACCGCCACTGAACACATCCAAGGTTGCTATCTGTTTGGCCAGCAAAACAGGCTCACGATTAGGCAGAACCAGGACACCTGTGCCTAGCTTGATGCGCTCCGTCCTGGCAGCCACGTAGGCAAGAGTCATTAACGATTCGTACCAGTTGGGCGGCCCCTTGTCCTTTATTCCCATACTAGGGCTGGGGGTAGTAAAATCTATGGTCCAGACAACATCGAACCCCAGCTTCTCCGCCATCTTGGCTACTTGCACCATCTCCTCTGGCCCCGCAAAGTGGGGAGGCGCATAAACCCCATCTTCGCCTGTCGGTATTGCAATGCTAAATTTCATCTCTCTTTGCCTCACCCTACCAGGATCAACCTCAACTCTACGGGATCAACGCTACCTCTCAATCACCTGTCTGACTCGAAATGAGGTAACACCTCCCCACCAAACATCTGAATCTGCTCTACCAGTTCCTCGAAGGTGTTCACTGCAAAGTCCTGGGCTATGAGGTGGTTAATTCCGTCCCCTTCTAGCTTACCTGCCTGCTCGACGACCTCTTCCGGCGTGCCGATGAGGTTTTGTTGCATCACCCTCTCCATAGTGGAGCCTACCGTTCGTTCGGACAGCCGACTCTTCTCATAGCGCCTAACGGCCTCTTCGTGAGTCTTCGCAATGCTCACCCCCCTGGTGATGGCCAAGTCTATTTCTGAGACATCCCGCCCAACCTCCCTCAAAGCAGAGCGAAGAGTCTCAATCCTTTCCCCAACGCCCCTCTCCTGCATGCGTGACAAGAGCCATCCGGAACCCCATCGAGCGATCCTTTTAGGGACGTCAGGACTCTTCCCAGATATGTAGATTGGAAATGGCCTTTGCGCTGGCTTGGGATTCAGCGACACACCTTCAAACTCGTAATACTCTCCCTTGAAGCTGACGTTATCTTGAGTGAAGAGGAAGTGCAGGGCCTCAAGGCTTTCCAGAAGCATCTTGCCTCGATGCCACCTGCTCTCCTTGGGTCTGATGGCCTCCAACTCGTCCCGATTATGGCCTATGCCGGTCCCTAAGAGGAAGCCTCCGCCGCTGAACACGTCCAGGGTGGCCACCTGCTTTGCCAACAACACTGGATCCCTGTGGGGAAGAACCACGGCCCCTGCGCCCAATCGGATGCGCTCCGTAGATGCGGCAACATAGCTCAGCGTAATCAATAACTCATAGAAGTTGGGAGCCTCGCTATCCCTGATCCTCATGCTTGGAGTGGGGGTTGTGAAATCGGTTCCCCAGACGGAGTAGAAACCCAGCTTCTCGACCATCCTGGCAAGGGCCACTATCTCCTCTGGCCCAGCAAATCCAGGCGGTACATTCATACCTTCCTTGCACGTTGGTATTCCAATGCCTATTTTCGTTCAACCCTCTTTATACGAGTTCTAAAGAACTGGTGAGTCAGGAAGCAGACCTGACTTAACTTTAACTAGACCCGTCCGTATAGTACGTCGTTGGCTTTGGTCATAGCGTTGATGGAGGCATCCCATCCCCCGTAAAACATCAGATGGGACAACACCTCCATTATCTGCTTTTTAGTTAGTCCCAGGTTCAGTGCCGCCCGCACGTGTCTGGGTATCTGGGCCTCTCTTCCCAAAACCGTGAGCGCCGATAGCGTACATATGATACGACTCTTCAGGTCGAGGGCTTCACGGCTCCACATCACTCCAAAGATGTATCCGATAGTCTGGCGAGCGTACTCCATGTCGTATACCTCATCTTGGGAGATCACTGGCTTAGTCCCACCCTCACCGTATACTTGCTTGCGTATGTCAGTGGCCTTTTGGTAGCGCTCCTCTGCTGAATTTGGCGGCGAGATCGGCTCTGGGTCGTAAGGCAAATCTGGCCTCTCTTTGAAGGCCTCCCCCGCTACACGGAGCGCGTTAAGGGTAGCGGGAGCGCCACCGTGAATCATCACGTGAAGAATTACCTCCGCAACCTGCTCTTTGGTCACTCCTATGCTCAAGGCGTTGCGTATATGGTTCCGAAGCTGAGGCTCCCTGCCCAGCACAGTAAGGGCAGCCACGGTAGCCATGCTGCGATGCTTGATGTCCAAAGCAGGCCGCGCCCAGGTTCCTCCGAAGGCCCACTCCGCCACCAGCCGTCGCAGGCCGGGAACCATATCGTAAGAGGTGGGGCCTTGAGACGGATTAACTGGACTGCCACTCCTGAATCGATTTAGTACTTCCGATCCTTTTTCGTAAAGCTCATCAGATGAGACCATTTTACCCCCCTAGTTTCTAGTGCGCTAAACTAAGACGTATCAATAGATCTGACCTCCTGCTGGAAAACGGGCAAGACCTCCTCGATAAAGGCCTGAAGGGCCTCCCAATCGAAGGGCGCTCGCACTGCCAGGTTAAGTCCCTGAGCGCCGGCGCCGGCGTAGACTCCTACCCTATCCACGACCTGGCTTGAGGTGCCGAAGAGCATCCCCTCAGACCGCTCCTCCGCTTTTGCTCCCCATGTTTCGTAGAAGCTACGCCGTTTTCTAGCGGCGTCTGTGGCGTCCGTCCCCATGTAGAATCCCACGTTTACGCTACGAGTTATCTCCGTCGGATTGCGGCCTTCCACGTCGCACCACTGGTCCAGCACATGGATCTTGCGTTTGTACTCCTGAGACGATATGTAAGGAGCGTTCCAGCCACCGGCATAGCGGGCGGCCAGTCTTAGGGTGCGCCTCTCACCCTTGCCTCCGATCCAAATGCGCGGCCTCTTTTGTATCGGCTTAGGGTTGCAATAGGCATCCTCCACCCGAAAGTGCCTTCCCGTAAAGGTAGTGCTCTCTTGAGCCAACATGGAGGTCACTATTTGCACTCCCTCTTCCAGCATGTCCAGTCGTGTCCTCACTGGCGGGAAGGGTACTCCATATGCGGTATGCTCCAGCTCGTACCAGCCAGCGCCCAGACCCAGCTCCAGGCGGCCATTACTAATATGGTCTATAGTAGCCGCGGCCTTAGCCAGGACCGCCGGATTTCGGTAGGTTACCGAGAACACCAGGCACCCGATGCGCACCTTCGATGTCTCCGATGCCAGCGCAGCTAAGGTTGACACCGCCTCGAAGCAGTCGCCTTTACCATCTATGCTGGGGTTATCGTAGAAGTGGTCCCATATAGACACCCAATGAAACCCAGAGCTATCGGCCAGCCTCCAGAGTCGGCGCAAGTCCTCATAACTGCAGTCTTGTTGCCCCGCATGTATGCCCAGTTTAAGAGCCATAAAACCCTCGATCTAAGAAGCACTTCCTCAGGTGTATTGAAGGATAAACCGAACTCCGTCTATATGCAAACTCTTTTATGTATAACCAACCCTGGTTTGCGTATAGAGTTACTCCAGCTTTCGTATGAACGGCGCTCGCACCGCTATCACTACCCCAAGCACTGCAAGAGCGGCGCCGTTCATGAGAAGAGCCACGGGCGCGCCCAGGATGCTGGCGACCGCCCCTATCTCAATTTGACCTATAGGGGCTAAACCTATGCTCAATGTCATCGAGCCCATGGCACGACCACGCTCCTCGTTGGAAACGGATTGCTGCATTAAGGCCTGCTCCAGCACTCCTGTCATTCCTGCGGCGAAGTTGGCCAGCGCTAGTAGTAATAAGGCCACTATCACTACCTCGGAATGAGAGAAACTCATCAATCCAAGGCCAAAAAGGGTAACAGCAACAACCAACAGCAAGCCCTTCTTACGGAAATCTCCAAGGGTGGCCACGACTAAGCTGCCCAGGATTCCTCCTCCTGCCCGGACCGCCATCATTATGCCAAATCCGCTCGCCCCTATTCTAAAAACGTCCCGAGCAAACACAGGGAGTAGCGTCTGGTGGGAGAATCCGAGGATTTCCGTGGATGCCGTGAGTATCATAAGGAAGGCCAAAACCCGGTTGGTGCGGATTGCGTGAAATGCCCCGCGCAGATTTTCTGTGACGGATTGCCTCTTCACGGGCGCCGACTGCCCCACCTCTTTCATAAGAAACAGAATAATTGTAGCTACTACATAGCCCGCGGCTATCGCTATGTAAGCTGCTCCAGTGCCCTTAAGATCTATAAGAAACCCCGCTCCAAGGCCACCCAAGACTCCTCCCAGCCTTTGACTTAATGAGGTCAAGGCCAGACCGTTGAGGGCCTCCTTAGGACCAACCAGGTCATAGACATAGCTGGAGCGAACTGTAAGATTAGTGGCTCGAAGTCCCCCGCTTAAGAAGGCCAGCACCATTAGTTGCCATACCTGGGCGATGTCCAGAAGGACTAGCGCAGCCATCAACAGGGCTATCAAGGTCGTGGCGGCGCTGATGAAGCGGAGGAATATGTGTCGGCGAACGCGGTCAGCAATGGCCCCGGCGGGTATGCCCACCAGAAGGAACGGAGCCAGCCGGGCTGCGGAGACTAGACCGACCATAAAAGGAGAGTCGGTCAACTCCAGTACCAGCCAGCCAAGGGCCACCATCTCCATCCACATCGCTATCGAGTTAAAGGCCAGGGATGTCCAGAGGAATCGGAAGTCGGGGTAACGAAATGCGCCGGTTAAAAGGGCATACCGAGATACAGAGGGCCTGGGGCTGTCAGGAGGGTTACCGCTCAAAGGTGCCACAGTGGAGTATTATAGCATGGTAACATTCCCAGTACGGGGTCTATAGGTCAATTCTACGGAGGTAACGCATGCAGATAGGAGTAGTATTCCCCCAGTTGGAGATAGGGGCAGACCCAGGAGCCGTAAGATCATACACGGAGGCCGCCGAGGAGTTGGGATACGATCACATCCTTGTTTACGACCACGTCCTGGGCGCTGACCTTACCAATCGGCCGGGCTGGCGTGGCCCCTACACACACGAGAGCATGTTCCACGAGGTCTTTGTTCTTCTGGGGTATATGGCCGCTATAAGTCGGCGTATCGGGCTGGTAACGGGGGTGCTGGTCTTCCCACAGCGTCAGGCGGCCCTGGTGGCCAAGCAGGCGGCGGAGGTGGATGTTCTGAGCGGCGGCCGTCTTCGGTTGGGGGTGGGGGTCGGGTGGAATAAGGTGGAGTTCGAGTGTTTGGGCGAGGACTTCCACAATCGAGGGAAGCGGATAGAGGAGCAGGTGGCCGTTCTTCGCGCCTTATGGACTCAGGATGTGGTGACCTTCAATGGGAGGTGGCACAAGATCAACGAAGCAGGCATTAACCCTCTGCCTGTGCAACGGCCCATACCCATCTGGATGGGAGGCACGGCGGACGTGTTGCTGCGTCGGGTAGCGCGGATGGGCGATGGCTGGTTCCCGCAGTACCGGCCCGATGAGACCGGCAGGGAGAGGGTAGAGAAGCTGCGGTCCTACGTCCGAGAGGAGGGACGAGACCCATCGGAGGTGGGCATCGAGGGCAGGCTCAGCATGCACAACACGCCGGAAGGGCAGTGGGCGGAGACTGTGGAGAGATGGCGGGACCTAGGGGCTAGCCACCTGTCGGTGAACACGATGAACGCTGGCCTCAAGTCGCCGGGGGAGCACATCGAGGCGATACGGCGGTTCAAGGAGGCGGTTGGATGAGGCAAGGCAATACCTTTCTCGTAAAGAGCGACGCAGACCTGGAGGTTTGATTGTAGGTCTGAAATCCCCTTGTTTTTCCAATTTTCACTTTCTGATGTAGCTGGATTCCTGGCTTTTAGATAGGGCGATGTTTGATTGAATTTCCAGGGTGCGACCCTGGACCCATACTGCTGCCGCCAGGGTACACCCTGGACCCATGATGCTGCCGCTCAGGCAAGGGCGGACGCTAGAATAAGGCACCACACATTGAAATGTGGGGCATGGGGTGTGCCGTTCATGGTTCGACAAGCTCACCACGAACGGTATTTGAGGCGTGCGAGTAGAGTTGGTGATCACGGTTATAGTGTAGGGCGTGTGCGGGTTATGGGGGAGGGGGAGGTGGCGGGGGAGGGTTGGTTCGGATGCTGCACCACACATTGAAATGTGGGGCATGGGGTGTGCCGTTCATGGTTCGACTGGCTCACCACGAACGGTATTTGAGGCGCGCGAGTGGAGTTGGTGATCACGGTTATAGTGTAGGGCGTTTGCGGGTTATGGGGGAGGGGGAGGTGGCGGGGGAGGGTTGGTTCGGATGCTGCACCGCACACTGAAGTATGCGGCATGGGGTGTGCCGTTCATGGTTCGACAAGCTCACCACGAACGGTATTTGAGGCGCGCGAGTGGAGTTGGTGGTCACGGTTATAGTGTAGGGCGTTTATTCGCTCCAGACGGTTATCTTGAATTCCACCACTTTCGGTTCTGACCCAGTCGACGTGTTGTCGAACCATACCCGGTAGTTGCCGCTTGTGGTTGCCGCCAGGGAAAAGGTCCGGGAGGCATCGATAGGTCCGAGGTCTACTGGATCGTTCTGGTCGGGGGCTTGTGTTTTGAGTCGCAGTTGCCCCTTGGTTGGCTCTTTCACTGTGATAATGCCCTCCATTCGCTGGCCTGGCTCCATCTCTATTATGGTAAAGGTCCAGCTTTCGGTAGGAACCTCTATTGTGGAGCCGTATTCGGCCACATGGTACGGCGCAGGTGTTTGCGGCGGCGAGTCAGGCGAGGCCGGGTTGACGGAAGATGTCCCGGAGCAGGCCAGCATGAGCAAGGCCACTGCCAGCATGGCTGACAGGGCTGTGATTCTGGCGATGGACTGGGTTGGAAGCAGCATACCAAGTAATAGTTATATCGTGAGACTGGTAGATTTTCAAGTCCCTTGCCGCTTCGATTGCGGTCAGGCTCTCCAAGGCCGCGAGGCCCCGACAGGTCGGGACAAGTAAGGCAAGCTCAGAGGTGCAGTTACCTGCGGCCATAAGAGGCTCAATCCACGTTGTTCTCTACCATCCCTGACTACAATCCCCTTAAACGTATTTACTTAAAGTACACATTTTTCCTTTTGACAAGTCAATACTAGGAGTATATATTCCAGGTAACTTCTAATGGGAGTGAGGTGTGTCAGAAGTTCAAACAGCCGTGCCAAAGCCCCTATTGGAAAGAGCGAAGTCGAAACCAGGCGAAAGGGACGAGCTAAGATGGTGAGTCCACTGAGAGAGGGCTGGCGCTACGACTACGCCACTGGAAAGCCCGTTGATATGCGGAAACCAGAGGAGGGCGTGCGCCAGAACTATGAGCGCACGCTCCACGAGGATTATGGCTATGCCACCGCTCAGATGGATATTGAAGTTTCCATTCAGCGCGGTGAACGGACTACACGACGCAATGCCCGTGACCGAGCCGACATCGTCATCTATAGCACCTCTGATCCGCTGCATCGCGATCAGTTTAGGGACATCCTTGGTATTGTAGAGAATAAACGGCCAAACAAAACAGATGGTCTTCGGCAGTTGATGTCCTATATTACAGCAACCTCGGCTGTCTGGGGAGTTTGGACCAAGGGCGATGACATTGAACACGTCTATCGAGACCCTGCTACGGGAGAACCGAAGACAGAGTACATCTTTGATATTCCTCGAAGCGGTGAGGCCGTTGAGGAGATAGGGCGGCTGTCGAAAGCCGACCTAGTGCCTGCCCAAGCCCACAGCCTGAAGCCAATCTTCAACCGCATCCTGAAGACCCTCTACTCCAATACAAATATCAGCCGGCGTGAGAAGCTTGGCAGCGAAATGATACGGCTCATTTTTGCGAAGATCTGGGATGAGCGTTTCAATCAGGATCGCCCGCCAGAGTTTCGGGTTAGCCTGACAGAAGACCCAAAGCAAGTGAAAGAACGCGTTGTGCGCCTCTTTGAGCAGGTGAAGCGCGAACTGGTGGAGGTTGGGGTATTCGATGAGCGTGAGACAGTTACATTAGACGCCAAATCGGTAGCGTGGGTAGTCGGGCAATTAGAGAGGTACAGCCTGCTGAGGACTGACAAAGACGTGGTAGGTGACGCTTTCGAGGTCTTTGCTGAGTCGAAGTTGTTGGGAGAGAAGGGCGAGTTCTTTACTCCCAGAGAGGTTGTTAGAACAGCAGTGGAACTGGTTGACCCGCAGCCAGGGCAACGTATCTGCGACCCCGCCTGTGGCTCCGGTGGCTTCCTGATCTATGCACTCGAACACGTCTGGCGAGCTATGGAACAGAACCCGCGTTACCGCAACAGCCCGACGTTAGACCGAGAGAAGCAGAACATCGCCCAGCGGTGCTTCTTTGGTATAGACAAGGAGATAGACCTAGTCAAGATCGCCAAGGCATACATGGCAATCGCAGGGGACGGGCGTGGGGGCATCGTCCAGGAGAACACGCTTCATGCCCCAACCGAATTTCAGCCCCGTGCCCGTGAGCTTTTCACTCAGGGGGAGAACTTCCGGCAGTTCGATGTTATCTTCACGAATCCCCAGTTCGGGTCGAAAATCAAGGTTCTGAAGCAAGAGGCAGCCAAGTTTGCTCTGGGGCATACGTGGCGGGAAGTGAATGGGCGTTGGCAGCAGACAGAGAAAGCGCGGGATACCGACCCTCAGATACTCTTTGCTGAGCGGTGCCTGCAAATGTTGAAGGATGGTGGTACCCTCGCCATCGTACTACCCGAAACCTTTTTCCATGCAGCCAGCTATCGGCATATCCTTGCCTTCATGTTGCGCGGGAACAACGTGAAAGCCGTCGTAGACCTACCCCACAATACCTTCCGTCCTCACAACAACGCTAAGACATGCCTGCTGATCTTGCAGAAGGGCAGACCACAACAAGAGCACATCGTCATGGTGGTAGCTGAGCAGATGGGCCATGACCATGAGGGGCGGCCACTTTATCGGCTTGACCCTACCTCACAGCAGGCCACAAAGGAAATCTGGGACGACCTTGAAATCATAAGAGACGAGCTTGCCGACCCCTATGCTGCCACAAACCGCTACACGTTCGTAGTGAGGGCAAGCGACATCAAGGATAACATCTTCGTTCCTCGGTACTATTGGCCGAGAGCACAAGAGGAACTTGAATACCCTACAGACATAACGCTGCTCTCTCTGCAACGCCTGGTCGACGAAGGGATTATAGTGCATTTACCTGGTCACGGTTCCCCACCTTCGGAGTACAAGGGAATTGGGACTATCCCGTACATTCGGGTCTCTGACGTGGTCAATTGGGAGGCTGTACCGCAATCCGACTACGGGGCTACCACGCCATGTGTATGAGCGCATCAAGGGACGCAGCGGCGTAACGCTTCAAGCAGGTGACATCGTCTTCGTACGCCGTGGTAGTTACCGAATCGGCACGGTAGCGATGGCCTCTCCCTACGACAATGAGGTGCTGCTCACACGGGAGTTCGTTGTGCTCAGAGTCGTGAGACCTGACAACGACTACTGGGTTGACCCATACTACCTGCTCTATCTCTTATCGCACCAGTTCACCCAAGACCAAATAGCGCAGAAGGTATTCATAGACACGACCCTTCCGAACATTGGAGATAGGTGAAAAGAACTCCAGCTTCCCGTGTTCTCCGATAAAGAGGAACGGAGGCGCACAAGCAAACGCATCAAGGGTGTCATTGATGCCAAGTGGCAGGCCCTGCAAGCGATAGCTGCGCTTCGCCATGAATATGGTGGCATCACAACCTAAGGCTCGGTATAAACGGAGTGTGAGATGGCTAGACGGAAAGGACAAACGATTTCTGTGGTTAGCTCCAATGGGCGGGCAATTAATGTGCGGTTTTTCGAGGATGGCTCTGTCAGGTTACTACTCAAAAAGGCGGGGCCAATGACAATCCGGTATGCGTTTCTCCCTGGCGTTGAGCAAAACACAATTCTGGAACTCAAGCCAGAGAAGGAAAGTCCTTGGCTTTCACCCTAGACTTTTGGAACAAGAGGCTCCTATGGAGTAAAGCCCCATCGAAGAGGAATGGGAATGAATACACCCCCATCTGTATCTTCCCCCGTCGAATGGGAAGGGGTCTACGCTCGCTCGACCCTTCGACTGTGCTCAGGGTGATGGTTCGGCCCCGATAAATCGGGGTAAACAAGCTCAGCATGAGCGGGGTTGGGTAGGCGTGCCAAGGATTCTTCACTACGTTCAGAATGACAGAAACGAGGTTGGTTAGAAGTCGATGACGGCTTTGAGGCCATCCATGTCGAGGCGGGCCTGGAAGGCCTTGGAGGCGTCGTCGATTCGGAATCGGTGGGTGAACATGCGCCCCGCCTGGGGCAGGACGCTGAGAAACTCCAGGGCTCGGGCGTAGTGCTCTGGGTTGGCGTTCTGGGTGCCCATGACGAAGAGCTCGCTGTAGTGGATGAGGTTGGGATCGACGGAGAGGACGGAGCCAGGGGGGCAGCCGCCGAAGATGTTGACGTAGCCCTGTGGTCGAGCCAGCGGGAGGCCGGACTCGATGGCGGGGATATTGCCGACGCTGACGATAACGGCATCGGCGCCGATGCCTCGGGTGGCGTCTTTGACAGCGGCGGTCAGGTCGTCAGTGTGCGGATTGACGGTGACGTCGGCGCCCATTTTCCTAGCGACGGCCAGGCGGGACTCCATCATATCGCTGACGATTATGGTGGCGGCGCCCATGGCGCGGGCCAGCATCAGGTGCGTGAGTCCCATAGGACCAGCGCCGATGATGGCCACGGAGCCGCCGGCGAAGACCTTGCAGGCTTCGAGGGAATAGAGGGCGCAGGCGAAGGGCTCCATCATGGCGGCGACGTCGAAGGGGAGGCTATCGGGCACTCTAAGAACGTGGCCCAGGTCGACGATCTGTTGCGGAGCCAGGACGTACTCCGCCAGGCCGCCATTCACCTGGTAGCCCAGGGTGGACCTGTCGAGGCAGCGATTGCGGAGGCCTCGTATGCAGAAGTAGCAGCCTCCGCAGGCGATGATAGGGCAAATGGCGACTCGATCTCCGACGGCAACGCTGGTGACGTCATTGCCAACCTCGACGACAGCGCCGGCGATCTCGTGGCCCTGGACAACGCCTGGTGTGGCCGACTTCTCGCCCTTGAAGACTCGGATGTCAGAGTAGCAGAGGGAGGCGGCCCCCGTTTTTACGAGCACCTCCTTAGGCCCCGGCTTGGGATCAGGCAACTCCTCTACGGTTAGGTCTCGTGGCCCGTGGAAGACGCATGCTTTCATAGATGTCGATTCTCCTTCATTACGCCGGTTCTGCTCACCATCCCGCCCTCGAGACGAGTCTTTAGGGGCACATCCCATAAGACCCCTGCCAGAAGGGGCCACCCCTTCAGGACATCCCCGATAGGAAAGTATAGGTTACGTCTAAGACTTCATAAACCACAACTGTGGTTATTCTTGCAGTGTTGGTGTTGGAAGGCAAGGGTTAGGGTCGATGGAATCTTTCAAGCAAGAACGGGGCGACAGATTCCTCGTCGGGGTGACAGTGGACGGAGGCGTGGGTAAGGGCCTCATACTTCGACAAGCTCAGCATGAGCGTAGGGCACCGCACATTGAAATGTGCGGTATATGGAGCGATGGAGGATCTAACACCACATCTTGAAAGATGTGGCATAAGAGGCGATGCGACAGATTCCTCGTCGGAATGACAGGGAGTTGGAGTGGTGACCTGCCCCCAGTAATTGTACCAGGTTAAACCTCGCATTCAAGCCATTGCAGGCATGGTAGTTTGTGGAGTTGGCGGTCGATATCCCAGTGCACTGTGAGGCCTTACCTGGTTATACTCTTTTCTCCACCATTCAATGAGTATCCGGGCTTCAGCAAGGGTATTGAACAATTCACCATTTAGGAACTCATCCCTCAGCTTCCCGTTGAATGACTCGACGTAACCATTTTCCCAAGGACTTCCAGGCTCTATGAACAGGGCCATCACCTCCAGGTTAGATAACCGTACCTACCATACCTAGTGGCCAACTCCACTATCCTACTGACCAGCGCATCTTTATCTAGATCCCTGCCCTGAGAGTACCTCTGGGTTGCTCTGGGCTGGGTGATCACCTGGCACGCCCGCCTCTGAGACACTCCCAACTGCTCACATACTCTCTCCACCAGCTTCCGTCTCCTAGGCGGGCTCAGGAGTTTCCCCGAAGTGTCTCCTTAAGGATGTCCTTGTCCAAGCTCAGGTCTGCCACCAGCCTCTTCAGCCGAACGTTCTCCCTCTTCAACTCCCTGAGCCTCTTGGCCTGCTCTACACCCATGCCGCCATACTCCCTCCTCCATACATAATAAGTGTGATCAGACACTCCTATCCTCCTGACAACCTCCCATACAGCTTGCCCTTGCTGCACCAGTACATCCACCTCACGCAGCTTCTCTATGATCTGTTCCGGTGTATATCCCTTCCTAGGCATCTGCCCCCCTTTCTACTATATCCAGTGTGCGAGTTTATCTCTGGACTAGTTTTCGGGGGTCAGGTCAAGTTTCACCCCCATCTCAATCTTCCCCCATCAATGGGGAAGAAGGTATTAACCTCACCCTCGCCCAGAGGGGATATTGGACGTTTCCTTGCTGTCATTCCTCACGGAGCCTATCCTGAGCAGTGAAAGGTTCGGAATGACAGGGCAAATGGCTCACCATGAGCTTGATGTGCTAGAGGGGCAGGCTGCCGAAGGCGCGCTGGACGACTTCCGGCAGGGCGGGATGTATGTAGATGGACTGGGTGATGCCGTCGACTGGGAGGCGGGCCCGCATGGCGTTGACGACCTCCTGTACCAGCATAGAGGCGTGGGAGCCGATGATGTGGCAACCCAGGATCTCCTGAGTCTCCTTGTGGGCGATGACCTTGGCGAAGCCGTCCTTGTCCTCGATGGAGGAGCCGTAGGCGGTGTCGTAGTAGTCGTAGGTGGCGGTTACGTAGGGGAGCTTCTTGG
The DNA here is from genome assembly GCA_965249025.1 of Dehalococcoidia bacterium. Lineage (GTDB taxonomy): Bacteria > Chloroflexota > Dehalococcoidia > Lucifugimonadales > CAYTFF01. The sequence goes on from OZ252215.1 coordinate 2,435,528, forward strand.
CCTTGGCCTCGTGCTCGGTGAGGCCGACGGCCCCTATCTGGGGCGAGGCGAAGATGGCGTGGGGCATGGCGCTGTAGTCGGCCGCTACCTTGTGATGGGAGTTGAAGATGTTGTTGGCAACGTAGGCGGCCTCCAGGTTGGCGCTGTGCTTGAGGAGGTAGACGCCTACGATGTCCCCCAATGCCCAGACGCCAGGGACGTTGGTCTCCAGATAGGGGTCGGTCTTGATGAAACCGCCCTCGTTGACCTACACCCCCGTCTTGGCGACGTCCAGGATGTCGGTGTTGGGGATGCGGCCCGTGGCCATAAGCAGCGCATCGCCAGATACGGAGGCCTTGTGACCGTTCATCGCAACGTCGACGACGATTTCGTCTCCCTGGCGGTGGGCGCGTTCGACCCGACAGTTGAGCAAGAGGTTGAACTTGCGTCCGTAGACCTGGGTGAATCGGTGTGAGATGGCGTGATCCTCGTGGCGCACCAGAGTCGGCCCGCGATGGACGATGGTGACCTCTGTGCCCATGGCGCCGTAGAAGTGGGCCAGTTCCGCCGCGATGTATCCACCGCCGACGACGGTCATCTTCTTGGGTTGCTTGGGAAGTCGCAGGGCCTCGTCGGAGGTGATGTAGGGGACGTCCTTGACGCCGGGTATGTCGGGAATGTAGGGGTGACTGCCGGCGGCGATGACGATGGTCTCGGCGGTGATGCGCTGTCCCGCAATCTCCAGGATCTTGGCATCGACGAAGCGGGCGGTGTCGGTGTAGACATCGATGTTGGGGTGCTGCCGGTTGCCCTCCAATATCTCCGCTGCCTCTTCGTCCACGGAGGCGGCCCGGGCCATGATGTGATCCCAGTCGATGGACTGGACGGTGGCCTTGATGCCGAAGGTGTCCGCCGTCTTGATGGTCTCCATGACGTCGGCGACGTGGATGAGGAGCTTGGAGGGTATGCAGCCCCGGTTGAGGCAGGTGCCGCCGAAGGGGCCGTGCTCCACGACGGCGACCGACATGCCTAACTCTATGGCCTCGGAGGAGATCTCCAGGCCTGAGCCGGACCCGATTACTATGAGGTCGTAGGTTTTCATGGCAAGCCCCCTAAGTTAATGCTGACCTGTGAGTAGGATGCTGTATGGCTGTTTATGGGTGCTGGGATTGATTGAATTTTACAGGGTTTCCCCTGCACCCGCATTGCTACCGCCCAGGGTGCACTCCTTCGGCGTTGCTCAGGACAGGCTCTGGACCCGTACTGCTGCCGCACACGTAAGGGCGAGGGTGATTTTGGGTAGCGTACCATGAATGTAGGGCGTAGGTGGAGTACGGCATAGGTATATTTTAGCGGCGTGTGTGGGTTGGGGGGAAGAGGCGGGTGGCATGCAGGGTGAACCATGCACGCATATTGCTACCACTCTTGGAAAAGGCAGATGGGAGAGAGCTAGAGCGGGGGCTACGGCCTCTCCCTCTCCGCCATGCCTCCGCCTGCCTATCCGCCGTACAAGACTTTGGCAGGCGAGGCCGTAGCTTTGGCCTGCGAAGGCAGGTCCCGCATCAGCCTGTCCAGCGCCTTCTCGTACTCCAACGACTCCCTCCACCGACGAAAGTCCTCTATCACGTGTCGCCTGAGACGGCGGGCGAACTCGCTGTCTCTACGAATTGTTCTTGAACACTGAGCGACAAAAAAGTAAGATATCAAGTGAAAGTTAACTGGGGTTATCCGCGTCTAGGAAGGATTAATCTGCTATGACTAAAGGTTACCTCTTCGCGTGTACAGACAAAAGCGAAAAAGAATGTTTTGAGAATAACCTCTTTGGCACCAGCTACATTTATGGTGATGGCGTCTTAGAGCTTGAGCCTGGAGACAGCCTGTTCCTGGTCAACTTAGAGTCTGATCGATTGTTTGGCCCCTTTCATGCGACCACTAAAGGTTCATATAATCTCGACTCTAAAGTTTGGGGGGATAAGTACCCTTACCAAGTAAGATTTGAACCAGTTAATGGCGTGAAGAGCATTGAAAAGGCGAAGCGATTTCTTCAAAAACTAGGAATCAAGTCAAATGAGCCACTGGAAGATTTTGAGGCAGAAGCTCTTAAGAGTTTATTTCCCCAAGCTCAGCAAAGTGCAAATCTACTTGGTATTGACAGTGACATTAAAGCGTTGACTTCTCTATTGGATGAACAGGCCAAAGAAGTTCAAAAGCTTAGGCAAGAGGTAGGAATTAATTCTGTCAAAGCTAAGCTTAAGAAAAAGCCTCCACTACAGACTACAACCCTTTGGGATTACCCGACTCAAAGCTATGGTGATACACCAAAGGGTAACAATAAATATGCAGGGGTAACCCCTGCTTTCATAATATATAACCTCATCAAACGCTATACCAATCCTGGGGATTTAGTCGTGGATCCTATGTGTGGCAGTGGTACTACAATAGATGTATGTAAAGAGGAGGGGCGAGAAGTAATAGGCTATGACATCGTATCTACCAGGCCAGACATCATAGAGAACGATGCCAGGAATATTCCATTGCCCGATAACTCTGTTGACCTTGTCTTTATCGATTCACCTTACGGAGACAACATTAGATACAACGAGAACCCAGACTGCATTGGTAATATATCTGCGGAAGATGAAACGTTCTACAATCAACTTGAAAAAGTGATGGCAGAGTCTGCCAGAATACTCAAACCTGGAAAAGTTCTCGGTTGGCTAATTGGCGACCAGTGGGTTAAGAAGAAGTTCACCCCAGTAGGTTTTAAGGTCTACGAACGATTATGCAAGTATTTTGAACCAGTAGATATAGTTTGCGTAGTCAGAAGAAGTCAGATCTCTAACACAGGGATTTGGCATAATAGAGCTTTAAGGTTCAACTTTTTCCTTAGGGGTTTCAAATATTTACTACTAGTTAGGAAAGCCGGGTTCGTAGAATCGCAGCACAATAACAGCAGAGTAGTGAAATGGACCCAATATAAACGTAAGTCCTCTTCTAATCGTCGCTCACGTATGAACTAGACGGCCGTTCATATTTTCACTCTTCTCTTTAATAAGCCTGAATCCAGAGATCAAGATCACCCAACACAGAGTCAATGTTTCTAAACACCAAAGGGTTTTGAGCGATAGGGTCTTCAGTCAGAAGGTATATCTTATCATACAACGCTTGTGACAGAGTCACAGACTTAGTTGCTGATTGAGGTTTCTTAAGGCTAGTTGCGTATCTTACGAAACTGTCCTCAATGGTAACAAAGCAGAAATGAATACTTCTTGCTTTGAGCTTTTCAGCCCAGTACAGGTCCTGCTGATACCTCTCCGCAGTTGACGACTTATAGCTATAAACACTCACAACTCTGACGGGTTTCTCTTCTTCGTTCAGCATGGCAATAACATCTACATTTGATTCAGCTCGCTCAGGCTGGGAAATTTGTCCTTTTAGCCAGACAAGTTCTGATAAGATTCCTTCTCTAATAGATTGTGGAGCATCGCCCCAGCGTACCACAGAGACCTGTGAGGACAAGCGACTGTTCTTCACCTGTTCAATGATGATGCCCTTGCTAATTTCTTCAAACGCCGTACCGCTTGCGGAGTTCCAGCCTTGGCCGGGGTTTGCCAAACCTCTAGCTGCTCCATCTGCTAAACTCCATTCATATGTTAGTCTCCATGCCACCGAGTAACTTTTGGTTGTCTTGTAATACTCCCAGAACCTGTTAATCAATTGTTGAGATACCTTGATGTTGGGCATTTAATATATGCTTCCTTTCAAGACTTCTGTGATACCACTATATTATGGTACTTAGTAGTGTCAAGCCACCAGGGCTGAACTACTCTTGTCTTGTTTAGATATTGCGTCCAAATTTTATTCGCGCCCTTCTTCATTCTCAGGTCACACCCCTCCACCCCTCCACCCCTCCTGCCACCTCCCCCTTCCCCATAAGCGAACGTCTGTTCTATACTTCCTCCCGTAACACCTAATCTCACGTTTATGGGAGGAATGCATGCATCGCACAAGCAACCCGCGGGACAAGCCTGTTCCTATAGCCTAGGCAGGGAAAAACGATCAAACAGCCCAAAGCTAACCCTCAAGTTTTCCAAATACGAAGCCTGAGAAATTCCTAAAAAACAAAGCTTTTCTAAAGGAGGACAATCGAAATGGCGCTAACCCTAGCTGAAGCCGCAAAGCTTTCCAACGACATCCTGCTAACAGGAGTCATCGAGACCATCATCAACGAGAGCCCCATTCTCCAGTCGCTGCCCTTCATCGAGATCGTGGGCAACGGCCTCACCTACAACCAGGAGAACGTGGCCCCCACCGCAGCCTTCTACGACGTTGGCGATGCCTGGGCGGAGTCCACACCCACCTTCACCCAGCAGACGGCCACCCTGAAGATCCTAGGCGGCGACGCAGACATCGACAACTTCCTCAAGGCGACGCGGTCGAACCTCCAGGACCTGGAGGCCGCTGTCGTCCAGCTCAAGGCCAAAGCCGTCCAGTCCAAGTTCGACGATACCTTCGTCAATGGCGACACTGCCGTCTACGCCAAGTCATTCGATGGCATCGACAAGCTGGCTGTCTCCGGCCAGACGGTGTCCATGGGCACCAACGGCGCTACCCTGACCCTGGACAAGCTGGACGAGGCCATCGACAAGGTCAAGGCCGGCAAGCCCCACATGCTGCTGATGAGCCGCCGCAGTCGACGCAAGCTGTCGTCCCTGTCGTGGGCCACAGGCTCAGGGCTGCTGGAGACGGACCGCAATCAGTTCGGCCAGATGGTGCAGTTCTACGACGGCATACCCATCGGCGTCAACGACTACATCGCAGACGATCAAACGGTGGGGTCCAGCACCGACTGCTCCAGCATCTACGCCCTTCAGTCGGGCGAAGGGGCCGTCGTCGGCCTCACCAGCCCCGGCGGGCTGCAGGCGGAGCGCGTCGGCAGCCTGGAGGCCAAGGACGCAAGTCGCATTCGAGTCAAGTGGTACGTGGCCATGGCCGTCTTCAACTCCCTGAAGCTGGCCAAGCTCACAGGCGTCCGCGACTAGGCGGGGTGAACCCCCTCTCTGACTCTCCCCCGTCAAGGGGGAGAGAAAGTCCCTTCCCCCTTTGATGGGGGAAAGGATAAATAAGGAGTTACCAAATGACAAACGTAAGACTAGATGAAAACGGCCTTCCAAAGGGACCCGTCTTCGAGCCGACGGCTCCGACGGTACACCGGAGCGCCGTCACAGTAGTGGACGCGTCGGATCACGGCGACACCAGCGGCGCGGTAGACTGCGCCGGCTACAAAAGTTGCCGGTTCGACATAACCATCGGTGGAACAGGGTTCACATACCTGGATGTCCAGGCGCTCTTCTGGAATTCTCGGCAGTCCAAGTAGTTCGCTGGGGCGACACGCCGCTTCGACGCGACTGGACAGCACGCCCTGGCCGTGGACGCTCAGGGGTGCACCATCTTCCTGAAGGTGACGGCCTTCTCTGGCACGTCCTTCACCCTGGACGCCGACTACGTGCTTTCTTGAGTGCTTGTACTGTCATTCTGACCCCGACTTGTCGGAGGAAGAATCCTCGGTCCGCCATTCTGATAATCAATACCAAGGATTCTTCGGTCACTTATGCTCCTTCAGAATGACATGGAGAAGGCGGGAATAACAATACAAGGAGAACAACCATGACACTAAGACTATCAGGTGAGGAGTTCAGCGTGTTGAGAGGCCTGGACGGCCTGGGCTGGGTCAGGGAGGTGGACGCCTCCGCCGACGGCGACCCGGGGCTAAAGATAACGCCCGGCACAGGGCCTGGCGTGTCGATCGAGAAGAACAACGCCATTGCCCTTCGTCAGCTCAAGGCTGGTGGCGGCTATGCGGACCTCTGGAAACTCAACGCCAGCGACCGCATCCAGGCCGGGGCCGATCTGGACTTCAGCTCCTTTCAGCTTTTCAACGCCGTGCTGGGTAGCGTCCTGGACCTGAATAGCCAGCAATTGAGTGACTTCAAATGGGCGGTTTCGCCCGATGGCACGTCGGAATTTCTGGGCATGCACTCTGGAAATGCGACCAACTCCGGGGCACGTGTATTTCTCTTCAGCGCAGGCCATACCACCAGGCCAGGAGAGATTGAGCTTGGAAGTGCCGATGCGCCGCGAACGGGGATTATAGAGCGACTTACCCTGAATGCAGGAGCAAATCAGGGCTTGGCGGGCATCAAGGTCTTCGAGAACCTGAAGATGCAGACGGTAGGAGGGAAGTACCAGAGTATCGAAGTGCCGTCTAAGGCCGGTGTGCTTGCCGACGCCGATTTCAACGACGCACAAGATGGGCTTCTGGCCCTGGACAGCACAAACAACCGGGTCTACTTCCGAATAGGAGGCGCCTGGAAATACGCCGCCCTCACCTAGCAAACACACAGCTATATCGTCCCGATCTATCGGGACAAGTTAACAATCTGACAGAAAGGAGAATCATACCAATGGCTCTCACCATAAGCAAAGACCAGTATAAAAGCTTGGAGGCGTACTTCACCGAGGTGTACGACAGCGCCACCGAGTCACAACGGGCAATACGAAACCTCGTAGCTTCCTTCGATGGGATGGTGAATGTCAACGGTGTTGAGTTTACCCAAGCGCAGCTTGACGCCAGGGAGCAGAAGCTGAAAGACGACTGGGCCGATGCTAAGGCCAATCTCGTTTCCCAGATAGACGCTATCTTAGGAATGTAGGCTGTGCAATCGAAGATGCTCGACCAGTCGGCATTGTCGCCCCAGGACTTGTATCGGCTTCGCAGGGCCAGCCTGGATGCTCAGAGAGCACTCCTTAGGGCTCAGGTAGCCCAACAAGCTGTCAAGGACATCACGTTACATTTGGAGCGGAAGTATCGCCTGCTGGGCAAGAACGCTTCCATAGATGCGCATACCGGAGAGATAGATCTAGGCAGTAGTCACAGGAAGGCGCCTGTCTAGGCCAGGGGGATGCGCCACTAGTTGTCACACCGCTGGGCGTGTGGGAGTAAAAAAGTTAGAAGGAGGTCTTAATCCATGGACTTACCAACAATGCGCGCCAGAATACGAAAAGACCTTCATGATGAAGATGCCTCAAACTATCGCTGGACGGACGACGTGTTGGACAGGCACATCCAACGAGGGGTACGTGAGCTGAGTGTCTCTATCCCCCTGCAGGCCAAGGCAGGCCTCACCACTACGTCGGACAGTCGCGATTTGGATATTTCCGGCCTCACCAACCTGATAAGTGTGGAGGCAGTGGAGTATCCAACAGGCAAGTATCCGCCAGTGTACGTGCGATTTAGCACTTGGGAGCAGACCCTTACCTTGCTGGTGAGCAACGTTCCCACCGGTGGCGAGAGCGTCGATGTGTATCACGGTAAAGCTCACACTCTGGACGCTACGTCTTCCACCATTCCTTCACACCTGGAAGACCTGGTGGCTACCGGAGCCGCAGCCTACGCCGCCCTGGAGTGGGCTTCTTACGCCTCAAATCGCGTGAACGTAGGCGGTGAGCAAGTCTGGCGCCGTTATCAGATATGGGGCCAGGAATTCCTGTCGGCCTTCCTCAAGGGTCTTGCCAGCCACAGCCGCCGAAACGCCGTGCGGGTTCGCCAGCTCTACGTGCCGGCTGCGCCACTGCCTAGCCAGACTACCGACTGGGGGCCGTAGGTTGAGAACCCTTTCGCAGACCCTGCTGGACGCTCAGAAGAGTCCATCCTCTCAACCCTATGTAAAAGTAGCGGTGTTGGATAAGTTGGCCTCGGTAGTGCGACCCAAGTTAACTCGCCTCTATACCGGTTCCGAGCAAGAGTCCCACCACGCTGCCGTCATGGCTGGCGACGGCTCTCTTGTTCGAGCACGCGTTCATCCTAGCTCGACGTACCTCTATATCCAGCGGATCACTAACCCGGGGCCTTCCAGCGACTTCTCTTCCTGGACATACCTGAACGACGCATCTCCCAACGTGAACATAGTGCTGTGCAGCAGCGGTGCCAAGGTGATGATTTTTTACATCAAGGCGGGCAGCGATACCCAAATCAGATTCCGGGAAAGCTCCGACTACGGGGCCAACTGGGGCAGTCCTCAAACGGTCATAAACCCGGCGATTAACGCCGTCGAGGCGCTGGCGGCAGGGATCGCTAGCGATGGCGTAGTGGCCCTCTTCTACGCTTCAGACGCCGGCCTAGTGTACGTCATTGAGCGCACGGGCTCTTGGAGCAATTCCGCCTCCTGGAGCAACAGCGCATCAAGCATCACCGGTATGGCATGCGTTTACGACGGCGACTGGAACCTAGTCATCACTGGCCAAGATTCCAATAACGATTTCAAGGTGTGGACCTGTATCTATGGCGATGGTTCGTCTCAAGGGGCAGGCACCTGGTCTCCCCTCATGGAGTTGACGTCCGCCAGCAATGGATCCTCTGTGGAGTTTCACGTTCCATTCGTCGGTAAGCCAGACGTGTACCGTATGTACTTCACAGAGAAGTATACCGGCGTCACCCCATATGCCCAAATCAACTGGTCCCATTCCCTGGCAAGCGCTACCTTCGATCAGAACCTATGGAGGGAGCCAGTGCCCTTTGACCTCTCTTCTGACTATGGGGTGGCCTTGGCCTACGGCGGTGGCTACCTGTGGTTGTCCACACCCAACGGAGTCTGGAGAGGCTCCCTATCCGCTTCCCCCATTGACCTGTCAGATGATGTCTTATCTCTGAAATTGAAGGAGGATTCCAGTGGCGGTCACGTAGTCATCACCATGCGCAATGACGACGGTCGCTATGGAGGAATAGGCTCAGGGGCTTACGCCTCTTTGAGGAAGGGTTCTGAAGTGCAGGTCAGTCCCGGCTACATGACCCCTTCAGGAGAAGAGGCATCTACTGGGCCGGCCTACTGGGTGGAAGGGTGGGAATATGTGTCCAAGAATGGGAACTCCAAGTTTGTTCTTTACGCCCGCTCTGCGTGGTCCCTCTTGGGCAACTGGAAGGCCAAACGACAATACGCATGGGCCATTGGCGAAGCCAGTGTTCTGGACATCGTAACCTTTGTAATAGCCCGGGCAGGTCTGGAGGTGGAAGTTGTCAGCGCTAGCCAGGCCATCAGCACCTACAAGCCAGCCTTCACTATACAGCCGGAAGAGCGTGGCACCAGCGCGGTAGGCCGCCTTATGTATATGGTATCGGATATCCTGATCTTTAGAGGAGCCACCGCCTACATAATGAATATACAAAGCACAGATGCTACAGACTATTCTTATGGGACGGATCATGCCTTGTTAGAGGGGCACTATTTGTCCTATGCTCAAGAAATCAACAGAGTCCAGGTGTATGGCGCCGGTGTACTGGAGGAGGTCTTTTCTTGGAGCGATGTGGAAGACGTCCACGACCGTTTGCTTCAAATCCATGACCTGAACGCGGATACAACAGCCAAGGCTCAGGACCGAGGCAACGCCGCCATGAGGAGTGAGGTTTTGTCCACCAGAAACGGTGAGATAGTAGTGCCTACTAACTGTGGCCAGGAGCTATTCGATATGCTGGAAATCACAGATCCTAACGCTGGCATGAACGCAACCAAGCATCGGGTCGCTTCTATTGCCCTCGAATACGATAGGGAGCAGCGAGCTCGGTACGTTCACCGGCTTGGCCTAATGGCTGTATAGCGTGCTATGGCAAGATACGGCGTAATCCCTAAGTCCCTATTTAGCGTAAGGACACTCGATGAGGATACGAGCAGGCCAGCAGAAAATAAGATCGAAAGAGCGAGGGAAAAGTGGAAATACGTAAAGGGACTGTAAAGAGCTTCGACTCCGGTGTGTACAAGGCGACGGTGCAGGTGGCGGGAAGCCTGTCCGTATGGCTTGATGGCATTTCCGTCGCCAGAAACATACCATCAGGCGAGATGATAGCGGGGCGCTCCTGCGCCATGCTCTTCTTCGACCCCAGTAACCCCGACGATGCCGTGGTGGTTGCTGTTTACGTTTAAGGAGGCGTTTTAAGATTGACAACCTGGCCTCAGGGGACTAGAATTCTCTTCCGCAAAGAGAAAAGACTTGAAAATTATATGCCCAATCCTATATATAGAGGACCTGCCTTTTGTTAACTGCCATGGCAATCATCGCCACTAGGCTGTTTCGCAGCCGGTGTGTATGAAGGAAATTGCTGATTTTAGTGTCTTCTGCCTCTTCTTTAACCAACAAGTTCCATTCTCTCATTATTGAGAACCTATTTCACTTATTTGTCAGATGAAGGTACCCCTTCAGAGAACAATAGATGCAAAGACCTTGGAGACCTAAACGAGGAGACGTAGTAATACGTCATCCGCGTCGGGAAGAAATCAAACCAATCCTGGTCAGGCTGAAGCCTAAAAGGGTGCGCCCTAAATCACTGGCTTCCCCTATAATCTTGGCTTACGGCTTCGCTCTTCTCATCGCCGTAGGTACATTGCTTCTTTCGCTGCCCTTCTCCAACAACCAAAATCAGATCACACCATTCATGGACGCCTTCTTTACCGCAACCTCTGCGGCGACAGTAACTGGCCTGATCGTTCAAGACACATCCCTCTACTGGAGCCAAATAGGCCAGGGGATCATTCTTGCCCTGATATTCGTCGGGGGGCTGGGATTCATGACTGGTGCCACCTTCCTGTTCATAGTCATCGGCAAGCGTATTACCCTGGCAAATAGGCTTTTAATGAAGGAGAGTCTGGGACTAAGTCGGATTGGCGGTCTGGTCCGTCTCACCAGGAACATAGTCCTAGTGGCCCTGACAATCCAGATAATCGGGTTTGGCGCATTGTATTTACGCCTTTACCAGGACCTTCCCCCTATGGAAGCAGCCTGGCAGGCCGTTTTTCACTCGGTATCCGCCTTTAACAACGCCGGGTTTACCATCCTGCCCCAGTCAAATAGCTTGGGAGTGTTTCAAAAGGACGCTGCGGTTCTGGGGCTTTTTGCTATACTCATCATATTGGGGTCTATTAGCTACGTGGTTCTGGCAGACGTGTTCAGGTACAGGAGGTTCCGTCTTTTTACCCTAAATACAAAGCTAGTGCTGGTGGTAGTAGGGTTCCTCTTGGTATTGGGGACTTTAGTGATATTCCTCGCCGAATATACCAATCCAGATACCCTAGGTCCCATTGCCTTTGGCCACAAAGCAATGAACGCCTTCTTCCTTTCCGTAAGCGGAAGGACTGCGGGCTTTGTGACGATTGGCTTCGGCACTATGAGGCAGCACACAGACTTCTTTATCATCGGCCTGATGTTTATTGGGGGTGCCTCGGCCTCGACGGCCGGTGGGATCAAGGTCAACACCTTCGCCATCATCCTTGTGACCCTTCTGGCGACGATGAGAGGAAAGGAAAACACCAACGCCTTTGGCCGTGAGATACCATTTAGCCAGGTACACCGTGCGTTGTTAATAGGAGCCTTGGCAGCGGCATTTGTGTTCTTGGTCGCTTTTCTCATGGCCTTTTCCGAGCCTGAAATTCCTTTTGTGGAGCTGCTATTCGAAAGCGTCTCGGCCTTCGGTACAGTAGGCATGACCACCGGCAAAATTGGGCTCCTGTCCACCTGGGGTCAGTTAATATTAGCGATAACCATGTTCATAGGTAGGATAGGCCCCCTCACCCTTGCCTTGATGATGGCCAGGAGTGAGAGGAAGGATGCCTATCGTTACGCCCAGGAAAGAGTTACAATAGGTTGATTTATCAGAGGGGGACATGAAGAAACAGATAATCATAGCGGGACTGGGGAGATTCGGGTCAAGCCTAGCGACAGGCCTCTATCAGATAGGCCATGACGTAATGGCCATAGACAACAATGAAAAAAGGGTCCAGGACATAATGGGCAATGTGACCTATGCTGTAACGGCTGATGCCACCGATGAGAACGTCCTTGAAGAACTTGCGGTAAAGAACTTCGATGCAGCCGTTGTAGCCATTGGTTCCAGCATACAGTCCAGCATCATGGCTACGGTGCTGTTCAAGACGATGGGCGTTAATTTCATAGTAGCTCGTGCCAATAACAAGCTCCACGGCGAGACCTTGGAACGGATAGGAGCCAACCTGGTGATTAGGCCCGAGGAGGAAACAGGGACCAGGCTCGCTCATAACCTCTTCCGGCCAGCTGTGGAGGCGTACATGGAGATAATACCCGACTTTGGCATCAGCCGCATTACCGTGCCAGAGCGGTTTGTCAACATGTCACTGAAGGAGACGGGCCTTGCGGAGGCTAGAGATAAGTACGGACTAGCTATCCTGGCTCTCAAGAGGGGAAACAACGTGACCCTCAGCCCTGATACAGACGACAAGCTTCGCGAAGGGGATGTGTTAGTTTTGGCAGGGAAAGATGAATTTGTAGACCGATTCAATGCCTAGTGACAAACGTAAAGTATGTGATAGTGTCTCAGTAAAATCATAACCACAGGAGGCTTCGGAGTAGAAGAGGAATGAGTTCAACCTATCTAGTCCCAGTCAAAGGGGACAGGTCCGACGAAGAGGCGGTAAAACTGGCCTGTGATCTGGCCAGGGCCTGCAAGGGTAAGGTTCTTGTTCTCTATGTAATACAAGTAGAACGGGAGCTGCCTGTAGATGCTGAGGTGACCGATGCCACTGCCACGGGTGAGGAAATCTTGAAGCGTATAGAAGAGATCACAAAAGATCAGCACTGTGAGATTGAGGCCGAGCTACTTCAAGCTCGGGAGGTAGGGCCCGCCGTGGTACAAGAGGCAATGGAAAGAGAGGCTGAGACGATAGTAATGGGAACCCTGTACAAGATGAAGTACGGATCCTTCAGCCTGGGAGAGGCGGTGCCTTATATCCTAAAGAATGCGCCGTGCAGCGTCATTATGTGGCGCGGCGCAATGGAACAGAATAACAACCACAACAGCCATTAGCAGTAATCTCCGTGGAACTGGGACAGGATTGCCAAACTTGTGGTAACCTGCGGCGTGAGATATTGAGGATTGCGCACACTATCAATTCAAAGCCGATTATATGAGGCATAATATACATTGCCTATGGACACTTAATTAGAATGCAAGCGCTCATTATGGGATGCGGACGTGTGGGTGCGATAATATCCTCTGCCCTGGCAAGAGAGGGCCACACTGTCCACATTCTGGACCCTAACCCTGAAAACTTCCGAAGACTCCCTTCCGATTTGGTAGATCAGGGGCTGATTGTGCCCGTGATAGGGGATGCTTTGCTGGAACACCACTTGAGGAAGGCAGAGATAGAGAAGGCAGACATCTTTGTAGCTCTTTCCCCTAGGGACACCCAGAACGCATTTGTCTCTCAGATTGCGAAACACATCTTCCAGGTGTCCAAGGTAATATGTCTCTTAAACGATCCCGGGAGGCAAGAGATGTACAGTCAGCTTGGCCTTACCGTTGTCAGCCCCACCAATTTCATATCTGAGATGATGTTAGAGACCATACACAGGGAAGGGTAGATATGTACGTCGTAATAGTAGGCTGCGGTAAGATAGGGGCATCCTTGGCCAGAGCGCTTATAGCCGGAGAGCACGAGGTTGTTGCTATAGACCGAGTAGCCAGCAGGTGCGAAGTCGTAGAAGAGGAGTTGGGTAGCATAACGGTGGTCGGCGATGGTTGTGAAGTTGGAGTCTTGGCCGAGACCGGCATATCTAGGGCTGATATGTTAATAGCTGTCACTGGCAACGATGAGGACAATTTGGTGGCCTGCCAATTAGCCAAACACCGCTTTAACGTACTCAAGACCGTGTCCCTTATCAACAATCCCGCAAATGCTACCCTCTTCAAGCTTCTGGATGTGGATGTGACCGTCAGTAGCACGGATTTGATCCTTTCACACATAGAAGAGGAGCTACCAGCTCACCCACTGGTGCACTTGATGCCCATATCGGGTACCAACAGGGCATTGGTTGAGATCAGGATTCCTCCTGAAGCTGCCGTCGTTGGGAAAGCCCTGAAGGATTTGGCGTTGCCCGATGGAACCCTCGTGTCCCTGATAATATCCGAAAGGGGCGATGCTCAGGTCCCCAACGAGGACACTATTATCTCTGCCAACGACGAGATGATCGTCGTCACTAATATGCAGGATGACGTCACTCTTTGGGAAACTTTGACCGAGGGCGGCTAACAATGGTCAAGAGATTAGCTTATCTGGGCCCCGCAGGCACCTTTACCGAAGAGGCCTTACTGTCCTACGACTCAGAGGCTCAGCGGATACCCTTTACTTCAATTCCAGCGGTGGCGGAAGCGGTATCCACTGGCATGGCCGATGAGGGTGTGGTACCCATAGAGAACAGCTTAGAGGGGTCTGTCACAGATACTCTGGACATGCTGATCAGAGAAGCGAATCTTCGTATACGCAGGGAGATGGTCCTACCTATAGAGCACTGTCTGCTAGGCAAAGACGAACCCGAGGTAGACCAGATAAAGGCCATTTACTCGCATCCTCAGGCGTTGGCTCAGTGCCGACGCTTCCTGGAGAGATGCTTCCCAAAGGCTCAGGTAGTGGCGGCCCTGAGCACCGCAGCAGCGGTTCAGGAGATGCTTCAGAGCAGCGCTCCAGCGGCGGCTATCGCAAACTATAGGTCTGCAGAGCTTTACGGCGCAAAAGTCTTAGCCCGCCCTATACAGGACAGCCCCAACAATCTGACCAGATTCGTGGTTATAGCGGGGGAAGATCACTCTCCAACAGGATGTGACAGGACGTCTCTCTGTTTCTCCTTTGACCAAGACAGAGCTGGCCTCCTTTACGAAGTTATGGGGGAGTTTGCTCGCCGAAATATCAACCTCACTAAAGTGGAGTCCAGACCCACGAAGCAAGACCTTGGGCGCTACATTTTTCTCATAGACCTGGAAGGCCACAGAGAGGACACGCTGGTCAGCGAGGCCCTTGAAAGCCTGAAGAACATGGCCTCCATGTTCAAGGTCTTCGGGTCTTATCCAAGGTACAGCTAGGGCTGGGCCTTTCCCCTGCCCCGTCCCGGTTTTTCTCCGTTCTGGGAGCCTTCTGCCTGGCCAAAGGGAATGCTTTCCTCTTCTGGCTCATCGTCATATGTGTCGTGGGTCTCTTGCGGTCCTTGAGAAGCGCCTTGGAAGCGCTGTTGAGCATTGGCCGCCAGCTCCTCAGCCCATTCCATCCACTCCTCGCTTCGCTCCCTCAGTTCGGCGCGCATCTCTTCGCCGGTCTTAGGAGCCAAAAGCATGCCTACGACCATACCTACTAGGCCACCTAGAAGGAACCCTGTACTAAAGCCTGATCCACTAGCCATTCTTCTTACCTCCTCCCTTCTTCCTGGAGATGCCAAGGATAAAGGACAAAATCTGACCTGCCCCAAGAGCGAAAATAGAGCGAGAAACCATCGGTTTAACCAGCTTCTGCGAGATGTTTGTGGATATATCCTCTGCGTTCTTAGCGGCCTTTTTCGCTGTGTCTATTAAAGGCGAGACTTTGCGATACATCAGGAAGCCGAACAAGGCAAGCGCAAGGGTGAATAGAAACAGCACCCCCGTAAACAGGATGATGACAATATCCCTGATGATGGATATTGTTTCAGTAGCTGTCAGCAGAGGCATCATATCACCGAGCCCGCCCTTTATCCATTTATCCCAATGATAACATGGCTTGGTAGGAGCTACAACACAGCGGGAGCCAAGTCAAATACGCCAGCACCGTGGATGTCGGCGACTGCGGGCGGTGTGTGCTAGCTGAAGAGGCCTGGTAAGTACATGTAAACAGAGCCACTTTCTTGTCTTTCGACAGGCCCTCATGCGAGGCCCTTAAGATACAAGGGTGAAGGGGCTTTGCACAAAAAGTCTTGGTTTTGCCAATTTTAGGAACAACAGACCTCGACTATCCCACCCTCTCCACTCCTTCTCTGCGCTCAAGGACAGGCTCTCGGTTCGTATCTTCCCGACTAGTCGGGACAGACCCCAGGCGTCCCGACAGGTCGGGACTACACCTTCCTTTATTTCAGGAATTTTTGTGCAAGGCCGGTGAAGGGAAGAAATATCAGTAGCAAGAGTGGTTACCCCGGTCTCACCTGGTATATCGTCACGTTGCCATTTTGATAGACCTGCTCCAGCTCTATGCCGTTCATGGTTTTAAACTTTTCCAAGCCCTCCTCTGGATAATACAGACGCTCCACATCCCCCACGTATACATACTTCACGCCGTACTTTTCCAACAGCCTCATGGCCTCTTTCGGTGAGCCGGTCGAATATATGCGGTTCACGTCGGCGATGCGACTGTCCACGGCCCACTGATAGTCTAAGCGCTGCTGGGTCTGGTGCCACTGCCAGCCGATGACGCTAGGCAAGCCTGTGTAGATGGACACACGGCCTCCCCATCGGTACATAGGTGTCGACCCCTCCAGTATGGTTGGAGAGCCACTAACATTCAGTTGAAGCCATCGCAGAGCATCGTAGTCGGCCCCTAAGTCTATGGGGCCTTCGCGATCATGGTATATGGTGGCCCTAATGTAGGCCGTTCCATCCAAGGTAAGAGGCAGCGTCTTGAATCGGTCCCTCAGTCGCACCTGGGTCCCCAATACTGGATACACAGAGGCTCCCAGAATGAGCAGAGCAAGGACACTCAGCCAAACTCCTTTGCCAAGACCTATCCGTCGGGCGAAGCCTCTGCTTCCGTAGTACATACGCCATAAGAAGTAGGCGGAGACCAGTGCCAAGAGAACCCAGACCTGGAGATAAAATTTGAAAACGGTGTTCATCCGGTCTATGTCTCCCTCCACCCGGGCGAAGTCAACACCGAAGGCCAGTAACAGCGCCACCACCAACAGCATCACCACAAATACCTTATAGGCGGACTCCGGGCCCCATTTATTGAGCCACCCGAGCCCGGAGGCGACCGCCAATATGATGAGCAGTCCCATAAAGATGACGGTGTCGTAGGGCACCGATCTTATGGGTTGAGCGGGGGATACAACGAACTCCTTCATAAGGGCCACGGCGTCTACATCAAATAGGGCCTTTCCTAAGGCGTTGCCTACGTAGGCCAACAATGCCATGCCTGCCACGGTAGTTACCAGAGCTATCACACCTCTCTTGGCTCTGAGAACTCTCTTCGCAGCAAGCACAGGGCCTTCGGCGTCCTCCTGATGAGACTCTGTTGCCTGACGTCTAAGGAGACGCCTGAGCCAGTGGCGGCCCTCGTACAGAAGGAAAGACGTTACGATGAAAATAAAGAGGCCATTGATGGCCAGGAATTGCCACAAGGCGGTGCGCACAGTAGTGGGCGTCAGCCCGCTGTAGAAGGTCTCGTAGTTTTGCAGGAAGGGCAAGAACAGCACCTGCGACAAGCCGTATATTATGCCTACCTTAACGGCCGTCCTTACCAGCACCGCAAGGCTGAGTCCCCCGTTTCTCATGTATTCCGTCAGTGCTATCGAGGCGGCGGCCACAATCATGTAGGTTGGATAGTCCCAGGTATTTATAGTCCTGAGAGAGCCGACAGCTAAGGCGAGGATAACGAGCTGAGCCACTCCCTGCAGGAATCGACCAGCGCCTTTCAGAGGGATGTCCTTCCTCATGACAAAGGCGGCTCCCAAGCCCACCACCAGTAGGGTGATAGGTAGAGCCATCAGGTGAGCGTGAAGATCGCCAAAGAGAAAGGTGAAAAAGGGAAACTCGTTGATCTCGAACCCTGGTGGGTCAGGCGGCATCAGCCTGGTGCTTCGCCAGAAGTCGAATGTCCCAAAGGGCTGGTCTAATATGGCGACCCGCCACAGCCCCTGAGCAGCCTGAGCGGCACCGTCCAGGTTGCCAAGCACCGTCACAAAGAGGGCCGCCGCTATTCCTGCCGCCACTGGGGTCCAACTGAATCCTGTACCGCTTAGCTTACGTCGCGTGGCCTCCGCCAGATTGTAAACTATGGTATATGCCCCTCCGACGGTCATGGCGAAGAACAGAGGAATAGCCAGGTTGTAAGCAATCGCTGGCTCTATGCCCGTCGCCTTTATCAGGGTAGCCACCATGAACTGCCCCATGTAGTAGTAGTTGATGAAGCCTCCGGCAAACCAGGGGTCGTAGGGTGGCATATAGGTAGACCTGAGGACAGCATTGAGGTAGGCGAAGTCCATGGGCTTCTCGCCGCCTCGGAAGGGGTGCCACAGGTCGGGGTTGGCCATTCTTATGAGCATAAAGGCAAGGAAGGCCACCAAAAACAGCGCCTCAGCTACGGCAATAAGACGCCATTTGCTCTTTATGAAATCCACAATGTCACGGCCCCGGAAAGCCATGACCACTAGCGAAGCGATGAAAAGCATCACCAGGGCACATGTAATGGACGCGCGAGAGAAGGCTGCCCATTTCATGCTGGCCATGAGCCACACTAGATAGGAGGTTAGCAGTACAGCCAGTATCTTGGAGAACAGGTATCCCCTGTCTGGCAGAGGCCTGAAGATAAACAGGGTCAGTGGGAGCGCCAGAATAGATATTCCCTCTACCAGCAGTAGCCACGAAACTATTGGGAACCTGTTGGTCCAGCCGTCCACCTCTACTATTTGAGTCCAGGTACCGCCCTGCTGCTGGATCTGGGCGTCGCTTTCTGAGTAGACCAGTCCCAGCTCATTTGTGTCGCCTCCATCTGTCCCACCACCTGCACCGCTAACGCCACTTGGATTGCTTTCGGCTCCGGCAAGCAATAACTTGACCTGGATCTCCTCGGCTGACAGGTGTTCAACGTTTTCGAAAACCATCACCTTGGGATGGTCGTAGACCGTAAAGCTTTCATCGGCGAAGCCCATAGGTATTGCGAGGGCAGAGGGCTTAAAGGAGGCCAGCCCCGCCGGGGCCGGCAGGTCCGGCCTGTTGAAGGTATCGTCCACGAAGGAGACCCCCAATAGGCTCGGATACGAGGTCTCGAACTCTACCAGCTTATATCCCAAATCGCCTGAGAAGAGGAGCCTGTAGTATGCGCTGCTTGTGGGGTAGCGCTCAGGCAGTCTAGGTATGGTCGCGTAGAGGCGATGGCTGTAGAAGGCAAGGTAGTCTGCCTCGGCCAGGAGCTGGCTCACCTGTTCGGTCTTATGAGGAGTATCCTCCTCGTACATGGGTAGCTCCTTCACCTTGTACTCGTACAGGTTGGGCAGGCCCTCCTCCCAGTGCTCTTTGAGGATGACTGTGCCCTGTGGAACGTTGCTGCGTATCCACTCCGAAGCCCCTTGCGCAGGGTGGGGCCGCGTATAGATAGTCTCGTAGGAGAGGGCATAGAAGGCGGTGAACCCTATCAGCGCCACCAGGGCCGCCGAGGCAAGGACCGCCGCCTTTGGGCCGGCCCTGCGTAAGCGATTCGCTGCGCTGAGCACCATGTGGGAACCCATCAGTATCATGAAGGGCGTTATAGGCAGAAGGTATCGCATAAACTTGACATCGAAGGATCCCACGAGGAGGAAGTAAAGGAGCACCCAGGACATGATGATGATGTCTACCTTCCGTCGCCGCACCGATGCTCTGAGTATGCCATAGGGCAGCGACAACCAGGCGACGATGCCCAGAGGCAGCCCCAATCCCCATACGCTCAACTGCCTGATATGGTACCAGTAGGCAGGCGTATCCACGTACTGACGGGTGTAGGGAAGGTCTATGGATCGGCGCACCATGGCCGACTGCTCGGCGATGTCACGTATGAAGCGATTGCCGTCGATACCCTGGGCCGAGGAGGTAGCTACGGCCTTTAGCGCATTCACGATGCCACCGAGGCCGCTTTCGTTGAGGTTCACTACGGGCCAGTCCAGCAGAGCGTATGGTTGGGCTATAAAGAAGACGGCAAAGGCCGCAATCCCCCCAAAGGCGATACCGTCGAAAGCCAAAGCAAGCCTGGCCCTGGTCGCCTTTACATAATGGTACCGCTCGCTATCCTTGGAGAACACATGGAGAGCATGGGCCAGCAGGAATATGAGAACTATGGGGCCAAGGCTAATCTTTATAGCCAGGCCCAGCCCAATGAACACTCCCGCCAGTATGGAGTCCCGCCGCCTTCCTTCCTGAGCTACCCTGATAGTAAAGAATATGGAAGCGACGGTGAACAGGGCCAGTAGTGTGTCCACGACGAAGAAGTGGCTGAGCTGTATGTGTATGACGGCCAGGGCCGCCAGGCCCGCCGCCAGCAACCCTGTGTTGCGCCCATAAAACCGACTTCCCAGGATGAAGACCATCAGCACTGTCAGAGAGTCCGCCAGAGCCGAGATGACCCTACCCGGTATCCTCAGGTCGAAGAGGTCCATCCGGTGTATGGGCTCCGACACTAGCTGAACACCCTTGATCAGGTAAAGGGGGAGGCTCCCGTAAGGGAACCAATTTGGGTTCCAGGGGCTCTCCTCGGCGTCAAGAAGCACCCCCAGATCGTTTAAAGGGGGAGGAGAAATTCGCTCCGAGTTCATCAGGATGGCCCGCTCGTCGGGGTGGAAGAGGCCTCGCTGGTCCCAGTCAATGCCGTAAAGACGTAGGCCCAGAGCCAGCACCAATATAAGGACTGGCGCCCAGGCGATGGCGTACTTGCGGACTGTAGACAAGGCGCGACGGCCATTGGCTATCTTTGAAAGTTCCGTGACGGCTTCCATAACGTAGCTATTTTATACGTATACGTCGCTCACGGCAATTTGGGATGCGATGGGATGAAGTAGAGGGCTACAGACGAAATGGTAGTCAAAAAATTATGGGAGGAGAATGATCCCATTCCAGAGGAACGGCTAACTTTCTGAATGTGTTGGTAAGCTGTCAATACCAGTGATCCGTTCACCAAATTGTTCTTTGAATACCCGTCCAAACAATCTAAGAGCTAAATTTAGAATTTCCTGACCTTCCTTTTGAGACGGATTATATCCGTCATGGACTACCCTGTTTCTAATCTTCCTCATTTTTGACAGGTTCTGTAGTTCAGTAGTCTCAATTGAAGCCATTAGATTGAGAGTTTCAGATTTTACCTCAGCTGTCCACGTCGTAGAGTCCAACAATCTTTGTTTGCGGGTTTTAGAAACTCCTTTAGAATCGAGTATCCTTTCCCATTCTTGTTGTAACCAGGACTCGATTACTAGCCAAGCAGATACAAAACACTGACGATATTCTGATGACGAAAGATGTGTTTGTGCTTCAAGAAGAAATAAAAGGGCACTTTTGTTAAATGGATCGGCGCTTATGTTCTCAGCAATTGAGATAGATTCCATCAACACTTCTTCTTTTATCTTTTGTCTAGTGTATGACAGATACCTCAAATCCGAATAAGAGTCTCCAAAAGCAGGTGCAGATCTAAGTGAAACAAAGCTATGTGTTGTTCCTCCAATTGTTACTTTGGACGGTTCAATTGAAATCTGTCCAAGTTCAAACTCGCGGACAGCATATGCTTCTATTCCTATTAACCACAACACCCCAAAGATTTCATTTAAGAACTCGGCAGCCTGAGCCTCAGAGGTCGCTTCAACTCCGATGTACCCGTCCTTGTTTACAATAATCTTTCTTCCTTTATATTGCACATCAAAAGCTTTTGTAGGAAATATGAATTCCCTAGGTATATTACCTAGTGCAATATCTAGAGGCGTCTGCACTGGCATTTCACCTATCCATGCGAAGGGATATATGTATGTGCCAAACCCTGAAATACGTGTCTGAGGTGGCTCTTTTTTGTGGAGTACTGGTTCTGGTAGCGGTCTCTGGGCATTTTCTATAGATTTCTGCACAAGCTCTTTTGGGTTCAATTTCTCGATATCCCCATAAACGTCCCAAACGAATCCACCTGGAATCATGTTTTTCTGGGTATCATGGAGGGTACAGGGTTTTTCGAATACATGGAACGCAGGACGTGCTGATCTAAAGTTCGTTTAGCTTGTGCTAGTTGGTTAGCAACCGTTCGCCTGGCTGATCTATCATCATTCATAAGAAATCTTGGATCTTCTATTTCTTCGTTCCATCTTTCCCACTTTAGAACATCAACAAAAGTTATGTTTGACTCTGAAGGATGCATTGGACCTATGATTTCAACTAATCCATCTGGTATGTTTTTCAGCCTTGTGCAAATTAACAAAGAATAGTCTATGTCAGGATCGACATAGAACCGAAATAAGTGCACCTGGCACGGCTCAGAGAAATCCTCAAGGTTGCTGATTCTCTTTCTTTCTTCAGCGCTCAGTTTAGAAGCAGCCTCACGAAAGGTCTTTATATAAGTCTGTATCCACTCTTTAACACTTGCATTTTGGTTTTTGGACATATCTATCACACTATTTTGAGGCGATTTACTGCATTTACTCTATCGTTACTCTATCTCTCCCATCCTACATGCTCCCTCTCTATGGCGCAGCTCATAAACAAGCGCTCCCACATTGTATAAGGCATGGGGGAGGATAGCGACGACGAAGTACCTCCAGTATAGGTATTATGTGTAGAGGGGTTTGGCTCTACTACGCCGCAATTGTACTACTCGCAAACCTCATGTGCTCCAAGGCTTCGTGGAATTGATTGTGAAGCCACGGTGTTACATTGCTAGTCGTGGGAATATAATGTGTATATGAAGAACCATATTTCTCGGCCCTATATTTGGGCGACCGTCTTTGGGTCGCTCTTCCTCATGGCCTGTGTCCAACCTCAAGCGACGGCGACTCGACAGCCCACCGATTCGTCCGTTCCTTCGCCAAGCCCGACCGTAACCGCTGAGGACCTTAGCTACTCCCGTCGGACGCCCTTCGTGCCCCTCGACAGGCCAGCCTTCTTGACTGCCACAGAGGCGACCTATCTCCCTGACGACGACCTTGTTCTGGGCTTGGAATGGCAGGGCGAGGCGCGAGCGTATCCTATCCGGATGCTCACTTACCATCACATCGTCAACGATGCGGTGGCAGAGCGGCCCATTCTTATAACCTACTGAATCAAATGCAGCTCTGGGGTCGGTTTCGATCCCATCGTCGATGGCCAGGCCCTCACCTTTGAGGTCTTCGGTCTCCTAAAAGGCGTCCTCACGATGGTTGATAGGGAGACGAGCACAGTGTGGACTCACCTGGATGGAAAGGCCGTTCGGGGCACACTCAGCAGCCAGCGTCTTGAGATGGTCCCAATCCCGCAGATGACCTGGGGTGAGTGGAAGGCCTCGCATCCGGACACAAAGGTCTTATCACCTGATACCCCGTTCCAGGACCGCTATCGTCCGGTGCGTATCGGCGTGTTTAACCCTCGTGAGGCTCAGTTCGGGGACAATCGTTTGCCAGCCAACATCCTGGTGGTCGGCGTGGAGGTGGATGGACAGTTTAAGGGATATGCCTTTGAGGACCTCAGCAGGCTGAACGGAGTGGCGAACGACGTGCTGGAGGGGCAGCCGCTGGTGGTGATTTACGATGGCCAAACGCAGACTGGGCTGGCCTATTCTCGGCTGGTAGGAAGCCGAGTTTTGGAGTTTTACAATCCGACGACCACGGGCTTTGAACTGCGAGATAGGGAGACGGGAACGGTGTGGAACTCCTTGGGAAGAGCCGTCTCAGGCCCACTGGAGGGAGAGTCCCTGCAGTTCCTGCCCTCCTTCGTCACCGAGTGGTACGGCTGGTCTGGATACCACCCAGATACCTTGCTGTTTGAAGGGCAATGATAATAGGCACTCAGAAGCCGGGTGACAAGGGTAAGACTTATTACACAGGGGTAGTTATTATGACTACGGCATTGGCGTGTTGGTGCCAGGAGAGATGGAGCCGTATTTACCGTCGATGGACCGCCTGACCTGGGCCATCGTCTGACCTTCCTGGGTTAGCTGCTTAGCGTCACGCGCTATAGCCACACACAGTCCTCAGCCATAGCCGTGATTGTCGAAGGCAACGCTACCTTGAGAATCCGCGCCAGAAATGAAGCAGTCCAAATTGCTAGTGTGACCCCCAGACTCGCAGCCGCAGAAGCAGGGGATGTAATGGAGAACATCGGGGCGTTCAAGGGCAAAGAGGTAGGCTTCCTGCACGAGCCAGGGAGAAGCGCGAACGTATGAAGGAAGCGCCATCGTAACCTGGGTCTCGCCACTCTCGTTCAGAGAGGGGCTTCCTGGCGAGATCAGGAGAAATGCCGCAACTCCGAGCAGCGCAAGGATAACCACTCCGCCTATGTAAACAGCGTACCTGGTTGCCTGTGACTTGCCTTTCCTTGAGCGAATCTGGGAAGGCCGCCCCTCAGTGGAACGGCGCTTCCTTTTTCGTGCGCCCACTTCACCACCCCGTAACAATGGTGCGCTTGTACGCGCATCCTCACTCTAATGCTAGACTTGAGGGAATCTCATCGTACAGGGCCGAAAGTCCTCAAAAGTTCACCATCGGAACGCTGCTGAGGCTTACTCACTGTTGTCTTCTACAGTCGTGTTAGCCCTGAGCACCTTTATTAGGGCCGTGCGCAGAGCTTCAACGTCGCCGTTGCTCAGGTGGCGGGTGAAGTGCTCCTGGATATCCTTTAGATGGACACGTTCCATTCGCTCAAAGACCTCGCGTCCCTCCTTGGTGATTACGGCGTAATAGCCCCGTCGGTCCTCCTTGGATGGTTCCCGATGCACAAGCCCCGCCTTTTCCATCCGGTCGACAAGACGAGTAATACCACTCCTGCTCAGTATGACCGAATCCGCCAGCGCCTGCATTCTCAACCGCCCATTATGGGCCTCGCACAGGTGTATGAGGACGTCATACCAAGTGAGAGGAGTATCCATGGCCTCCAAAAGCTCTTTCTCAAGGGCTTTGATGACTCTCGACTGAGTGGTCAGAAAGATCCGCCATACGGACCATTTAGAAAAATCGCTCTCTATACTCACGTTCTTAGAATATCTTAGACTAATTGCTGTGTCAACTATTGACAAGACGAATAACTTAATATATTATTGCATAGTCAACTATTGATAAAGCAATCAATAGTTGTGAAATCATATCACCATAAGGAGGTTTAGATATGACAAGCACGGACAAGGTTCTGATCACAGGGGCAACAGGCAACATTGCATCGGGGGTCATTCCAGCGCTCCTTAGCGCTGGTGGGGACATTCGCGCCCTGGTTCGAGACGAGTCCAAGGCGCAGTCATTAAGAGATCAGGGGGTAGAAGTGGTTGTCGGCGACTTCGAGAAACCAGAGACCCTAGGTCCTGCCTTCGATGGCATTAGCAAGGTGCTACTCCTGACCAGCCCAAATCCGAATGCGGTTCAGCAGACCAGCAACGGCATCGCCGCCGCCAAGAGGGCGGGTGTTTCTCACGTGGTCAGGCAATCGGCCTTTGTTCCAGAGCCTGTAGAAAAAGCGAGGCTGGGCAAGATACATGCCCAATCCGATCAAGAACTCAAGGAATCGGGGATTCCGTACACCATCCTGAGACCTACCTTCTTTATGCAGAACATCATGATGGCGGCCCAGACGGTGGCCTCTGATAGCATGATTTATTTGCCACTCAAGGATGGTAGGCTCGGGATGATCGATGTCCGGGATATAATCGAGTGTCACGTAAGTGTCCTCACCAGCGACGGCCAACACGTGGGAAGAGAGTATACTCTTACAGGCCCAGCTTCAGTGTCTTTCCACGATGTGGCAGCGGGATTCTCAAAGGCCCTGGACAAAGAGGTCAAGTACGTAAACGTTCCACCAGAGGCCGCCAAGGAGTTCATGATGGGTATGGGTATGCCGGAGTGGGTTGCTGACGCCTACGTGGAGTTGTTCAAGAACTTCAGCGAGAATGGCGCCAACCGCGCAACTAAGGACGTGGAGCAGATTACAGGACACCCTCCTATCTCCATCGAGCAGTTCGCCCGGGACTTTGCTCAGGCCTTCGGTGGCAATCAAGCTAGAAATTCCCTAAGTGGACAGGTACAGGAAAGGCCAAGCGATTTGCCAACTCCAGGCGTCTTGGCAAAGTAATACTGCTATTGAAGTTGTCGGATAGCCCGACATATACTTCCCGACGAGGTCTACCGACAACTTCAATAGCAGCCCAGCTTGGCTCTCCGACTTTAAAGACGAGGCGGCATACTTAAGCCGCCTCGTCTTTGTTGGTACGATTAATCTAGATTTGCAGCACGTCTTGATACAGACTCATCTGCGGAGAATTGTTTGAAGGCACCTACAAGGAAGCGCCTTGCCAAAAAATAAGGAGATAACCGCGGATACACGGTTGACAGTAGGTTGAGGCGACTACCTAATGGGGAAACAATACTAGGCTGTAATGGAATCCCATGCTTGCTAAATTGCATCAAATACTATTGGGGAACACGCAAAAGGGGGTAAGTAAGAATGGACTACAGTGCTGGAGCAGCAATCGGGGCGGGGTTAGTAGCCACAGCGGTGATGACGGTGCTGTTATATATGGGTATTGCCATGATGCCCAAGCAGATGACCATGAATTTGCTGTACATACTTGGCACCATGATAACCCGCAACAAATGGCCTGCTTATCTGATAGGCACCATGATGCACGTGGCAATGGGTATCATGTTTGCCTTCATACACACCGGAATCTACCAGGCCATTGGCCTTCAGTCCGGTCTGGCAGGCTGGGGAATCCTCTTCGGGCTTTTCCACTGGATGTTAGTGGGCATGGGCATGATGGGCTCTATGCACCCTTTGATGAAGAGCGGGGATCTGGATGCGCCTGGATTCTTCGTCAAGAACTACCCAAGAATGACCACAATGGGTTTCTTAATGCTTCATCTAATATATATGGCTTGCTGGTTGGCGTCTTGTACGAAGCTTGGGCATAGAACCTAGTAAGACATAAACTGGTAACCTTCTCGCCCTCTTTTTGAGATATGAGGCGTCGTGAGAGAGCTGTGGCATCCTCTGTTGCTGTGGAAGCTCTCTCTTGGGGTAGGGCCAGCCTTGCACATAAAGTCAATGTTTGCCGATATTCATAGTGGTAAGCACTGCTCTCCCACCCTATCCCGCTCCTTCGCTGCGCTCAAGGACAGGCTCTCAAAACGTATCTGGGGGGGGGGGCACCCCCAGACCCCCTGCGTCCCGACAGGTCGGGTAGGGCCTATGCTTCAGGTACTTCAGGTATAGGGTGCACCGCCTGCTCCACCTCAAGTCCCGGCTCGCCGCCGAACATCTCCCATGGCTGGAAGGACTCAACGAATGCTTTGGCCTCTTCTAAAGAGGGGATTCCTTTCTGAGCACGTCCAGGGTCGTAGGTAAAAGTCTTGGCGAAGGCATCGAACCCACGGGGCGTTTGTCTAACGGCGCCGACCTCCTGCTCCTCTCCGCCTTCGTCAGCAAGAACCAGGGAGAGGCCTGCTCTACGTTCCCTCCAAAAAACTTTCATCTGCCAAATCCTCTCTGTGGATAAGTTGTTGAATCACTATATGTTTAATTGTCTGTGCCTCTGGTGGATTGGAGCGGGCGAAGGGACTCGAACCCTCGACATCAACCTTGGGAAGGTTGCGCTCTACCAGCTGAGCTACGCCCGCTCAGAGCTATAAACCAACATCTTCAAAGGCATCTTGAGACCTACGGCCTCCCGCAATTGCGCCCATTATTTATATCTGTTACAGATATCGCAATTGCGGCCAAGGGGTTGACAAGTCTTTTTTGCGTGATGTATATTTTTGTTACAGTTCATTATGCAGGGAGGATTATACACCATGTGCTCCACTCTTGAAAAGTGTCGGGCTTTGCCGATGGAAGAGATCGGGCGGCGGATTGGTAAGGCGGGGGTTCAGGTTAGGCGGTGGATCGATGCGGGACTCCTGGAAATCGTCGCCACCGCTAAATCCCGATCAGGACGGCCAGCCAAGTTGGTATGCCTAGAAGCCGCCATGAAGGTCAGCGAAGCGAAAGACCGTAACAACACCCGTAACAGAGCCAGCCAGGTAGCCGAAGCCGCCGCCGAAGAGCGGGCCTTGGGCATCCCGCCAGAAGGCAACCCAATGGGCCAGGGGGAATTCGCCCGACGCTATGCGCCGCAAACGGGGATCACTCACCAGGTTTTGTCAACCTGGGCCAAGGCGGGAAAGATTCCAGTCCTACTCCGGCCAGTATTCCCAGGCGATAAGACGCTCATCGATGAGCGGATCACCTGGGACTACATGATGCAAAACTACAAGCCCAGGCGGAAGAAAGGGCGTCGAAGCGTCGCACAGGCGGGCACGCCTGCCCATCCCAGCACCCCGCCCCGCCCATCCACCCAACCCCCCGCCCCGCCCATCCACCCAACCCCCCGCTCCCAACTTACACGTCCCAACGGGACGTATAGATGTCCAGAATGTGGAGCAAAGTGGATCACCGACCCCGCTAGCCGCTAAAACCTACAAGACCGCCGACCTGGTCGCCGCTTTCCTAGAGGAACGCTGGCGGCAGGTCGGCAACGGCAATCTGGAAAAGGCCACTGTAAAGCTAGCCGAAAAGTGGCTATCCGTCTTTGCCCTGGCGGTGGAAGTCACCCCCTACAGACAATCCCATTTGAGGGCCTTCGACAAGCTATTGCAGAAGCGGGGCCTTTCGGGAACTACCAGGGCAGCCGCCTTCGCCAGGGTTAGAACCTTCCAGACCTGGTTACAGACAGACGACGACTGGCGACACGTAGGGGCCACGCTCCCTAGCTTCAAGGGCATTACGCCAGCGGCGGACACGAAACAGCCAGACGTTCTCACCCCCCAGGAGCTAGAGGACGTGTTGAACGCCGCCAAGAGAATCCCGCATCATTACTGCCTATTCGTGATAGCTCAGCAAACGGGCATCCGCCCTTGGATGATTCGTAAGCTTACCTGGGACATGTTGAAGCGGGAGAATTTCAAGGGATTCAACACAGTGGACAAAAAGAAAAAGCCTAGCTATTACGTAGCTATCACCGCCGATGTCATGCAACTTATCCTCACCACGTCTCCGACAGCCGAAACGAAAGAGGGCTATCTGTTTCCAGCAAAAGACGGCGGAATAATGAGGCATGACACTCTCACTCAGATATTCCGCCGACACTTCCAAGAGGCGGGAGTCAACAAGCAAAGCAACGGCCCCTACATGCTGCGGCATACCTACATCCAGCGAGTGCGGGATAAGTACGGCGTAGACGTTGCCGCCAAGCTAGCAGGGAATAGCGTCGCAATGGTCGAGCGGGTCTATGGCAAGACGCCAAATATCGTGATCGAGCACCTAGCGGACAAGGTATCTAAAGAGCTAGGCCAGCCCATTAACCTAGACCGACAGGCGACTATCTTTGACTTTATCGAGCCAGACGACGACGAAAACCAATCAGACTACGCCCGGGCAGAATCCAAGAAAGCGTCATCTCGAGATCCGCAAAATGAAGGGATTCCGTCGGAGGTGAAGGCATGAACACTAACGTAATGTTTTCAAGCCAACGCCTCGACTGGAATACGCCGAAAGAGACATACGACCTACTTGATCGGGAATTCCATTTTGACTTTGACCCGTGTCCACAGAACCCCACATTTAACGGCCTAGAAATTGAATGGGGGCAGCGCAATTTTGTTAATCCACCCTATGGAAGAGAAATAGGTAAATGGGTCAGGAAGGCATATCAGGAATCCCAGATTAGTAAATTGGTCGTTATGTTGATTCCATCAAGGACGGATACGCTATGGTGGCATGATTACGTTATGCAGGCATCAGAGATTCGTTTTATCAAAGGCAGACTGAAATTCGATGAGTATAAACAAAGCGCACCATTTCCATCCGCAATCGTTGTATTCGAGGTGCCTAAATGAGCCTCATAGCCGCTACAGTTCTTGCCTCTAACCATCCGAAGCGAACCACGCCCAGGGATGTACTGGACGCCGTCGCTCTCAGGGCGGAGGGGTATCCAAAAACAGAGGAAATCACGATCCATCCGTCCTTTACCGCTCCCGAATGGGACGATCTCGGAGAGTGGCTAAAGAAGGAAGCGAGTATAAAGCTCTGCCGCTCCTATGGCACTCTAGCCAATGAGATGCACTTTTGGTTTCAAGAGCGCAGGGATTCAATGGGAACCCTGCCAATGAAATGGCCAGAACCCGCACAGACCGAGCCAGAGCAGGGGTGTAACACCCCACAGGCAGGGAGTGATACCCTCGAATCTGAAGCTGGCCAGGAGATTGAAAGTGTTACACCCCTAGATGATGCCACTATGAAAGCCTTCGGCCTTTACGTGGCGGATTACGGATCGGGGGAACTACAGAACGACTTGCAGGACCTGGGCCTGGGGGAAGCATGCCGCAAGCATAGAGATGAGATTCCCTTCCACATCCTTGACCGCCTGGGGATCGAAAGGCCAAAAGACACAACCGAGCGACCCGCCCATATCATGTGCAGGGCTTGCGGAGAAACACATCCCAACACCAGAGAGGCCAGCGACGCTCACGCCCAGCTAGAGGGAGATAGAGCACTTGCTGACCTGGTAGTCACTCGGTACAACATTCTAAAAAGCACTCGCAAAGTTGCGGATGTGCTCGGAAAGGAGGGCTATAACGTCTATCCGATGAAGGTCAGCCGTATTTTGAAAAGACAAGGAGTCATTGTCTAATGGAAGCTCAATGCTTTAAGTGCAAAACGAAGCGAACAATCCAGTCGCCAGAAGAGGTGACTATGAAGAACGGACGGCCCGCCGTCAAGGGGGCTTGCGGGAGATGTGGGACAAAGCTATTCAGAATTGGGAGGCTACAGTAGTACGAAATCCAGTTAAGTCTGCAGCTCCATTTAAGCGCCTTTTCGTAAGCATCAAGAAACCCCCTGGGAGGAATCAGACTCAGGGGGTTTCTCTTTGGTAGCGGCTAGTCAAGTATATAATTCCCAAACAAAACCCTCCCGCCCTATTTGGTGTCTGGTGTCAAAAGGTCTCCTGTGATGCCCACAATGCCTGTGATGCAAGCCCCTACAGCCACCTCCGCATGTCCCGTTAGCATCGACAGGACAGCTATGCCAGCCAGGGCCACAATTGCTATGAGCACCTGGGGCCTAATTCGGTTCATCATCTCTTCCCCCTTGTTACTGAGGATCGTTTCTTTTTGCCCTTCTTACGCTTCTTGTTCTGGGCCTTGGCCTTGCGCCGCTCTTCAAGGATGCGCTCTGTGGCCGCTACTGCGGCGGTGGCCACGACCTTCTTACCAGTCGGACTATTCAGGGCAGCGATGATCCCAGCCATTACCATCTCATCAACCCTCTTTGTCGTGCCACTTCAAGTGTGCCTTAATGGTCGCCTCTAGATTCCCCAGCTTTCGGAGGACGAAGCCGCCTGTTGCCAGAGTCATGGTCGCCATGACTGCTACCCAGACCTCTACAACGTTCACAATGGACTCTCCAATAAGAGCAAGCGGGCTATGATCGATAGCTTCTCTTCGACGGTCTTTGCCTCATCCCATTGCTCTTGAACGGGGTACGCTGGGGGTAGCACCTCTTCCACCACGATCTCAGGGGGCGTGTCCAGGGGAACGTCGATCTCCTCTATTTCCCCGATGCCGTCTGCGATCAGGGCGGCTTTATGGCTGTCTACGGTGCCTCTTGGAACCCTGGCGAATCTTCTTTCCATGACCTACCCTCCCAGAATCGTTATTAGAACGCCGTTTTCGCCGTTTTCGCCGTTAGCCCCTGCCGTTCCCGATCCGACGCCTGCACCGCCTGTACCATTGGAACCGCCACCAACCAAGGGTGTGTAAGGATTGGACAGAGATGCCGATACGAGGATGATTACCCCGCCAGCGCCTTTGCCGCCGCCTCCGCCTCCGCCTGAGTTCCCCGCCACGCCTGACGCTCCATTTCCACCATTCGCCCCGCCTACACTCAGGACACCAGCGCCAGCCAAGGTATGGGCCACAATGAGGATATAGCCACCTCCCCCACCTCCGCCACCTCCGCCTCCACCTGCGTTCACTGTGTCTCCACCTCCACCTCCGCCGCCGCCTCCGCCCCCGCCCGGGGAAATTGCGGCGCTTCCTCTACGTCCACTGAAACAGCCAGGGAGAGATCGCAGCCAATATCGGTTTAGGGACTGGTTAGTGGCGGACATCCCATCGCCACCACTGCCGCCTGTGCCAGAGGAACCGTTGCCGCCGTTGCCCCCATCGCCACCATTGCCGCCAGCGGCCTCTCTCGCACCTGGGCTTGCGCTAGGGCTCCCGAAACTTGTTCCCCCAGGGGTCCCTGCTATTCCATTAACGCCGCCTGGCAGACTACCGCTCGGAGCGCCTGCACCCGCACTACCGCCTGTAGCTCCTGCGCCTGCACCGCCTGCACTAGTAGCTAGGTTCCTTATCTCCCCATTCAGGGTGAAAGTGCCTCTGACAAATATCCTGTAGCCGCCCGTATACAGCTTCTTTCCAGCATCGACGATGAGGTCGTTGTAGTACATGTCCCTAGTAAGGGTCGTATCTGAGGATATGGTCACATCGCCGTCTGAGCCAGGCCCCCATATCCAGTTATCGGACAGGTGGTGATTGTCGGGGGTCATACCCTCTAGGCCACTGTGACTGCGTACCAGAGATTGCATGCTAGTTGTCATAGCTTACCTCAACATCCAATCGGGGAGATTAAAGGGTTCAAGCCAAATAGGAATGCGGAGAGGGCCGATCTGGGCAAATCTATTCGGCGTCAGTACGTCAATGGCCTTCTTGACTCCCTTTGCCACATCGCGCACATCTCCTAGACCTCCCCCTACTTCCAGACCTGTTACAACCTCCCTGACCTTCTCTGCGACGTTCCCATACGTCCGCCCGAACCCCATGTTTTCAGGGGTGAGGTTGTTCAATAACGCCCTGGTCTCTTCCGAGAAGGTTCCCAGTGGATTGATATTGATGATCTCTTGTACCCTGTCGGAGACCTTGGAAAAGATGCCCCCTACGGCCTCCACTGGCTTTGTAGGGCCGAATATAGCGAAGTCGTCGCCCTCAGTAGGGACGGACGTTGTTACACCCTTTATCTTCCCGATCACCTTCTCGACCAGGTCGGGCAGGTCGGGCAAGTCGGGGATGATCTTCTCAGGGCCAGGGATGCCGCCAGCGTCGCCCGATGCGGCGGGGGGTGTGACCTGGGTGAGATTGATAGCGGGGAGATCGATAATTGGATTGAAGTTGATATTGGGTTGAGCGGACGCCACTTGTTGCGGGACTACTCGGACGATCTCTTGCACCCGCTCTATGATCGTCTGGCTACCGCCGACTGAGGGCGTCGGAATGCCCTCAGTCTTTTGCGTCAGAACATAGCCAACCCCCAGGCCAGCCAGGGCCAGGGCAACCATTTTGCCGTCCATTAGGCCCCCCTTCGGAGCACCCGCCGAAGTTGCACATCTTCATCAACGGGCTTGCGCTCGATGATCAGGTGTAACAAGTCGGCGGCTATCGCCGTCGTTGACAGGTTGGTGATTGACAGGGAAGTGAAGGGCCGATCCTGGATAATGCGGGATGCCTGATTCAGGATTCGGTAAGTCATAACGTCGTTCAACGTTATCTCGATGTCGAGCATCGAATCGTTGACCACTTCCAAGAAGTCCATCGGGGTGTACTTGGCCATCTGGGTGAGGTACGCCGTGTTCTCAAGGATGTTGATCACCCACACCCCCGATGCGGCGATGGACGCATTGGTAAAGGCAAAGGGCGGGCTTCCCTCAATTGCTATTCTTTGCCGCCTGGGAAGCTTCCGAGTGCTCCCCAGGACATCAGTTAAAAGGCCCATTTACTCCCCCTTTGCGGCCTCTTTTGCGGCCTCTTTTCTTTCGGCCTGGCGTTCCTTGTAACACCTGGGACAAAAGTCACGGATCACCTTCTCCCCATCTTCCCGCCATTGGCCTCTATGAGTAGGCCCGCCGCAAGTGTTACATGCCGACGTTTCGGCGGGGCCGTAGTCTTTCGTTAGTACATATTCCAATTTCAGACCTCCGTAAATACGACGTTATTCTTTTCTTCGCCCGGCCAGCGATTGATCGCTTTTCGTCGCTAAGATGGGCGGCGAGACGTGAAGGGCACTCCCAGGGTCGAATCCGCCAGGGTCGAAGTCGCCGTTGCGGAAGGGTCGATCCTGATCGACAGGCGGGAGTCCTCAGAAGCCCATAGCCCATACTTGGGCAAAGGCACTTTAAGCCGCCTGTCAGTAACCGAGCCGTCCAAGGTCGTAGAGTGTTTTTCCAGTACCAGGCCCCCTGCTATGGCGACGCCGTGGGCGTCCTCTAGCAGGAATTGAATCACGCCGTCGATGGCGGCGGGGGCTACGGTCTGATACTGCAAATAGATGTAGCCCTGGTTGTCGGGGAAGGCGTCCGATCCCCACCCGAAAGTTGATTCCTCTTGTGCGGGCACCGTGTAATACGTGGCAAGGTTCATCTGGCCAGCAACATACGAAGCCGCTCGGAAGGTGATCCCCGTTCCCGCTGTGAGGATTTCCCGCCTGAATTCCGATGTGGCGGGCTTCGCTCCGACGGCGGGCCGACGGATGGTAGATACCAGGCCCCCGCCTAGTCCACCTAGTCTAAAATTGCGTAACATTTTGTGAGACCTCCATTTGAAAAGTTAAAGGTTGATTGTCGCGATGTGATCTATGAAGCAGCAGGGGCCGCTTCCGCCCCGCCGCCGATGAATAGCAATTCTACGGCCTCCTTGCCTGCCAGTGTTGCCAGGATCACGCCTTCATCGCCCCCGATTACAGAAGCAACGACAAGCCCACCAGCCAGCGAACCGAGCGGAGCACCGAGTATGGCCATAGCAAGACCTGTTCCAGCGCCGCCCAATCCACCACGCCACAGAGCACCGAAATTCCGCTTGAAGCGGGACATGCTGGGCGTCGGGTCAATGGATACCGCTTTAGCTTCACCCCCTTGGATCGGGGCCATGCCATGCGCCCATAAACGGGCGTTGCCATAGGCACGCCAAACCCAGGCCATAACAGCCATCACTAAGATTGAGATTACCAGCTTGAATAGATAGAACCGAGTTCGCATTTCTGCACCCTCCAAGTATTGATTTACAAGGGGGTGAGAGAACAAAGCAGGGTAGGCGATGTATGGCCTCTCGCCCCCCTGCTAATCGCCAGGGTAAGGGTGTAACACTAGCGGTGTCAAGAGGTCCTGGACTGATCCGCCACTGGCGACATTTGCCAGAAATTGCGGTGCTGGTTGACGTAAACGAAGTGGAACTCATCGAGGCTTCGCACGTCCTCAGAGAGTCCCTTCGCCGTGTCCTCTAGCCAAACGGCGTCTCTTGCGCCTGGTAGCCGCCAGATAAACATGTGATCCGACAGGTTGACGATCTCAGGGTGAAGCTCAGTCGGGCGACGCACAATCCAGAGGATAGCCAGGGGCCAGTGTCGATGTACGGCGTTCATGTCGTGGATGAAGGGGTGCAATGACTTGCCGCCGCCAGGGGCTACCCTGTGGGCCTCGTCTATGACCAGCAAGCGATATGGATGCTTGTCTACATTCTTAATATCAATCTTGGTTAGGTGGTTGGCGAACTCTTCCGCCGCCCGGGGGAATTGCCCGACTTTGGGCTGTATAGTGTCGAACTCCGTGAATTCCTTCAAAGGGTCGTAGACCAAGACAGAATCAGGGTCAAGGCCCGCCAGGAACCGCGCAAAATTAGTCTTACCCGACCCCCTCAAACCTATGGCTACCGATCCCTTGCTATCCAGGTTTGCCGCTATCTTCATTTCGCCGCCGCCTGGCCGTCGTCGGGCACCCAAACGGCGCACTTCGCCAGCAATTCCTTTAGTTGCTTCAATACGACGACCTCATTGTCCTTGAACATCTGTGGTAGCTCTTCGATCAGATGCTTTCCTTTGACCAGGACTAAGATATCCAGCGCCCCCGTTAGTTCTTTGGCCAGCTTATCCATGTCGAAAGCTTGCTTCATTGGTATTTCCTCCCCGTGATTATTTGATGCGCCGTTAGTGTGCGTCTCAGGCGGGGCCTGGGATTCATATGTAGGCGTCGCTGTTCGTGTATCTATTTCCTCACCCTTGGCAATCTTCTTGACCGAGCTTATCAGGTGGATTAGGTTGTCTGTCATTCCCCGATCTCTAAGGGCGGCAAGGCCCTTATCAAGTAGCTTCCCCCATTCTAGGGCCGTCTCAGGATTCCAGCCGCCGTCGCTCTGAGGCGGAACATATGGCGGGTCGTCGTCGGGCGGCGGATCGTCGGGCGGGGGATCGGCGTCGGGCGTCGGGTCGTCGCCCAGGTCGTCAAAGATTCTCGGCTCTCTCTTGCGGCTTACCATGAGACCTCCAAAGTGTTGTACTGGCCCCTGGGCTTTGAAGTCCTTGCTTTGCGTTGCTCCTGGGCCTGAATTCCGTGTTTCTCAGTGTTCCAGGACTTGCCGCAATGCCGAAAAGTGGGGTAGCGGGTAACCTTCACCTCTTTGCACTTTGGGCATCGCACCGATCTATAGAGTGCCATGTCTCACCCCCACCATATCGACTTTGGTTGATCGGCGTCGGTGTTGCCGTTGACCAGGAGATCGGGCGGCGGCACTCGCATAAACACATTCTCGGCCCGACACTCAGGGATCGGGCAATTGATCATCGTTAAGCGTAGGATCGGCACCAGGGCGATAGCTTCATAGTGGGTGTGGTATAGGAATGTGCATTGCCAGCACATCAAGGGGATCGGATCAGACCCGCCATGGCAGAGCTTACATCTCGGATCGGGAAGGGGGCGAGTGCGGATTGATCGGGGGCCTAGGCTTGTCGGGATGCGTCCGTTCTTCTTAACCACTCTTAACCTCCATAGGGGAGGTTTCAAGCGAACAGCGCAGGAAAGCAACGTGTGTCCTTCCTGAAACCTCCCTGCGTTGCCACAAGGCTAAGGGTGTAACACTCTCGGTGTCAATATCCGACGCAGGTTAGTTGAAACGAAAATGTCCGTGTATATGCGGGCGGGCGGGCGCTCTTTTGTTTGGTGTAACACTAATCGGGATCGGGAGGGTGTAACACTAATCAGGATCAAGAGGGTGTAACACTAATCGGGATCAAGAGGGTGTAACACTAATCGGGATCAAGAGGGTGTAACACAAGCTAGGGGGAGTGATATTAACCTTGGGAAGGTTGCGCTCTACCAGCTGAGCTACGCCCGCTCAGTAAGTGGCATCTCTTTGATTGTAGGTAGACCCTCCTCCATTGTCAACGGAGGGTGTAGACCAGCTTTGTAGGGATAGAAGGAAGCCAAGTACAACGGATAAAACCAGGTCTATCACTTATCAAAGACTTGGCTGGCCCCTGAAACGTCGATATATTTAGGCTGTCTTGGACCCCTTAGGACCCAGGCATCTTAACCTCTGCGCCGACCTGCTTGAGTATGTTTAATACGTCGTAGTACACCCAGACCTCTGCGATCTTGCCCTCTTCATTGAACCTATAGATGTCTACGCCGCTGAAGGTGACTTCCTTATTGGCGGGAGGAATGGTGCCCAGGGGACCAGTGTTCATGCCCTTGGCATCCCACCGTATAGAGACCCAGTTGCCCTCTGCGATGGCGTCATCATGATGGAAGAAGAGCCCGGTGGGAAAGGCCTTGGCATCGCCGATGGCCATGTTCTTGGCTTTCTCTGGGCCTTTTATCTGCTCATTGGGCGGACTTAACGGGCTTCGGATAGGACAATTAATGTCCAGAATCTCGTCCGCCACTTCCAGCTTCTGGTCTTGAATGATGTCGATGTGGAAACGATGGGCCGTCTTCTTCATCTGTTCGATGTCCATGATATTCCCCCTATCAATATTTGATGCTATGTTTGAAGGCGCTTGGAAAGTATCACATAATACCAAAGAAATCAACTGACATTAGCTCGCACCTCTCCGCATGTGCTATCTGACACGTGTATAGGCTACGTACACCGATGCAGCCAGAGATAGCAGACCTATTAAATCGTTGTTAAGTTGAGGGGTAAACATAGCTATGATAATGAAGCTGACCACTACACTCGCTATTGCTATGACTTGCAGGGGCCGTGCCCTCTTTCTATTGGTCGCCAGGCTCACGCCTTCACCAATAGCATAGCCTATGCCAACTAATGCTATCCAGGGAAGGAATGGGATACTCAGAATGACGAAGCTGAGTAGACCGAATAAAATGCCTAACGCCCCTCCGATTCCCAGTCCGACCAAAGATGCCTTGAATAATTCAGAGTGTGACACTTCAAACAGGGGGAGCCTTTTCAGTTGAGCGCACTCTTGACACCGCACGCCTACGGGCGTATGTACCATGCACTTGGGGCAAACCAATATGCCACACTTGCCGCAGGCCAGGTTGGTTTCCGTATCCGGGTGCCTAGGGCACACGTTGATCTGATCTTCCGTAGGTTTCCTCCTTAACTAAGTCTGCTTCCTCTGCACCCACACCGCTTTGCGCGGCACATCCCGGTCGTATATCAGTCGATACATTAGAATCTGGGGCAAAGGATGGCCTGGCAGAGGACGCACCCAGTTTGAAGTGAGCCTTTTTAGTAGCACCAGCGCCATCAGACCTAGCGATAGGTATACCAACTCTGGCGACGTTCCGTCGACCATTACCTGAAACAGGTATGTCAAGGGAGACAAAAACAGTAAGGAGACAAAGGTCCAGAAGCCAGTATCTTGAAGTATCATCCAGCCAACAACTCCCAACAGCACTCCAATAACTATTAGCTCCCTCCACATGAGAAAGGCCATAAGAACACCTATGGTCGTGGCAACCCCACGCCCCCCTGTAAATTTTATATAGGGCGACCAGTTGTGTCCCGCCACCGCTGCCAGACCAATGCCTATCTGAACCCCCACATCCAAGTTCAAAAGCCTAGCCAGAACAACGGGAAGCGTTCCCTTTGCCAAGCTATCGAAGACTCCAGCGCTTATTCCTATCATCTTTCCCGAGAGGGCCGACAGATTGGACGCGCCCACGTTGCCGCTCCCGTACTGACGTAGGTCTATGCCCTTGACGAGTCGAGCAACTAGATATGTGGTGGGCAAAGCGCCCCAGAGGTACGCCGCCAATACAGCCATTACTGTTTCAGTTATCTCTTGACCGCTCAATATGCGTCTCCGATGTTCTATGCAAAGAGATGGATACTAATGAGGAGTGCTCTTGCAGCGATATAGATTATATCCTATGTGTAAAGGTCGAACTGGAGAAAAGCCCACCCTAAAGGATATTGTACCGCTTAGGACTGGGCTTGTGTGACGAGACGACGTCTCATCCTATGCCGTCAACTACGTTGGTCTTAAACTAAATAGCCTGATCCCGACACGTCAGGGCCTGCAGGCTTATACTTCGACAGGCTCAGTATGAGCGGATGCAGGGTAGGCATACCAAGGATTTTTCGTTACCAGGCAAGTCGGAGCCTGCTCTTCGACTTGTCGGGGTCGAACCACGAGCAATCAAGTAAGGTGTGCAGCAGCTTTGCACATAAAGTCGGGCTTTTCCGGATATTTGTGGTAGCAAACGCTGCTATCTCACCCTGTCCCACCCTCGAATTGTATTTGGGGGTACACCCCAGACCCTCGGCATCCCGACGGGTCGGGACTGCACCCTCCTATATTTTCGGGACTTTTTGTGCAAGGCCGTGTGCAGCTATATTGTCGGTGACCGTCAAGGGTGATCAGGTGATCATAGGAAGGGGCGCTACATGATATAGGCCATCTACCCTGCACTTTGTCTACTTTTGGACGCCAGCCCAAACAAGGCTTCCGCCGACTCTATGGGCGGTCCCACCTGCCCGGGCTCTGGCTCCCCTGGCGTACCCAGGGCGTGATAGTCGCTGCCACCACATGGTATCAGGTCCCATTTCTTGGTTAGTCCCAGTAGATACTGCACCTGCTCCTGGGTATAGTAGCCGTAGTGCACCTCCATGCCCACTAAGCCGGCCTCTTTAAGCCCGGGCAGAATCCCTTCTCGTTCGCCAACCTCTATCGGATGGGCCAATACGGGCAGCCCACCCACTTCTAGCACCATCTGAACCGCTTCTACTGGCGTGTGCTTCTCTCTCTCCGCATAGGCTGGCCCGTTACGGCCAATATAGCGATCAAAGGCTTCCTGAGGTAGCTGTATGTATCCCTTCTCCACCATAGCTCGCGCTATATGTGGTCGCCCGATAGCTCCCCCACCCGACAGCTCCTTCACCCTCTCCCATGATATATGGATTCCCAAAGCGTCCAGCTTCTCCACCATTCTCCTGCCTCTCTCCTGACGTCCCTCCCTAAACTTTATCAATGTACGCTGAAATTCGGCGTTGTGATAGTCGATAAAGTAGCCCAACAAGTGTACTTCATTGCCTGGGATGTCTGTGCTCAACTCTATTCCTGGTATTATCCTAAGCGGTGAGAACTCTTTGGCCGCTTTAATAGCCTCTTCTAACCCTTCCGTCGAGTCGTGGTCAGTGATGGCTATGACCTGTAGGCCGCGCTTAGCGGTAAGCTGTACCAACTCCGTGGGAGTCAACCTGCCATCGGAGCGGGTAGTATGTAGGTGTAGGTCTACAAGGATCATGTCTGGTCTATGTTCCTGTCCACACGTTCCAGGCTAAGGGACTTGCCACTATCGTCGTCTACTTCTCCTCGAACGCTATTGAATTGCACAGGCCGCTTTGGATTAGCTCCTGTGTCGTTTCGGGGGTAATGCCGAAACCTCCCCCTGCATTCTCTTCATTGGCAATTGCTAAATCTATATCAAGCTCTTGTCGCAGCTTGGGAAGAATGGACGCAACGGCTCTTCTGCAAGGTCTGCCGACGATGTCGCCTATCATTAGGATTCGCAAGTTACCATGTCTTTCGGAGACATTACGGGTTGTGCGCTAGAGATATAGTAGGGCCCGCCAATGGGGCCCTACTGGATAAACCCTTTGATTTCCTCTATCTGGCGTACTCAGTTACCCTGGTTTCCCTGATAACGGTCACCTTGATCTGACCAGGATAAGTCAGGCTATCCTCAATTTTCTTAACGATGTCTCTGGCCATCTTAGATGCGGCCACGTCATCTACGTTGTCTGGCTTCACCAATATGCG
Source organism: Dehalococcoidia bacterium (assembly GCA_965249025.1). GTDB lineage: Bacteria > Chloroflexota > Dehalococcoidia > Lucifugimonadales > CAYTFF01. The sequence goes on from OZ252215.1 coordinate 2,476,365, forward strand.
TACCTCTCTACCTGCCTGTATGGCAAAGCACCTTTCGACGCCATCGAAGGAGTTGGCAACACTTTCCAGAGCCTCCAGGCGCTTGACGTACTGCTCTAAGGAGTCCCTCCTGGCCCCTGGCCTGGCGGCGCTGATAGCATCTGCAGCCGACACCAGGAATGCCTCCACGGAACTCATCTCCGTGTCGTGGTGTTCCATGATGGCACTGAGGATCGCCGGCGGCACTCCGTACTTCTCTGCGATGTCAGCTCCTATCTCGGCATGAGGGCCTTCCACCTCGTGGGTAAGAGCCTTGCCGATGTCGTGGAGGAGGCCCCCGGCCTTTGCCACGTCAGTGTTAGCGCCTGCCTCGGCAGCTAGCATACCTGCCAAGAGGGAGACCTCCATACTGTGTTGCAGTACGTTCTCCCCATAGCTATAACGGTATTTTAATCTGCCTAGAAGCTTTATTACCTCTGGGTTGAGGCCCCTTACTCCGACCTCAAAGACGGCCCTTTCACCTTCCTTCCAAATAGTTTCTTCCACTTCCTTGGTGGCCTTTTCCACCATCTCCTCTATGCGAGCGGGATGGATCCGACCGTCCAGGATAAGCTTATTGAGGGCTACCCGTGCTATCTCCCTTCGGATAGGATCAAAGCAAGAAATGGTTACCGCCTCAGGGGTGTCGTCTACGATAAGGTCAACACCTGTGGCGGCCTCTATGGCCCGAATGTTTCGTCCCTCACGGCCAATAATGCGACCCTTCATGTCGTCGCTAGGGATAGGGACAACAGTGACTGTGGACTCCGATACTACATCAACAGCTAGACGATGTATGGCCAGCGCAATGATCTTCCTGGCCTTTTCGTCGGCCTCCGCTTTCGCCTGCTCCTCGAAATCTCGGTAGCGGCGAGCAACCTCATGTTGAATCTCCTCCTCGGCGCGACGTATTAGAAGGTCTTTTGCGTCGTTTGCAGACATGCCGGAGATTTGCTCTAGGAGCTGCATCTCCTTGGCTTTCATCTGCTCAAATTCGGTGTGAAGACCCTCCGCTTCCTTCTCCTTTGCAGATAGACTCCGTTCTCGACGTTCCAGGTTTTCGCTGCGACGCTCCTGTTGCTCTTCCCTATTGGCTAGACGATGTTCTAACCTGTTTAGCTCAGAACGCCGCTCTTTGAGATCAGCCTCACCAGAGGAGCGTATCTTAAAGGCCTCTTCCTTGGCCTCAAGTACTATGCCCTTCTTCTGCTTGTCAGCGTCTTCCAGTATGCGAGAAGCTTCAGTCTTTGCTGCTTGGTATCGCTTGCTGCTGATGTACTGATGGAGAAAGTACCCAGCCCCTGACCCCCCCCCTAAAACCGCTAGGACGGCTAGTACGAGGATGAGCGTTTCCAACAAGTAGTTCACCAACCTTTCTATTAATCAAGCATCGTATAATCATACCCAAATGCTTGTACTCCGATGATAGCGTTCCCTATGATGCTATGTCAAGCTAAACAATTATGCGCAATCTGAAGAACTGTAGCTACAAGGGTGATGGGGTCAGCATTGATGTCTTATACAAGGAAGGCCAATACATGCTTTTGATTTTTCCCCTTGTATAGGATAAGATAATCTCATACAAGCCCACATATCAGGTTAGGAGTTGAGGCAAGGATGGGTTCGCGCTGGATGCGGAACAGCTTAATATATCTGTTAATAATTGTGGCAGTCGTTGCTATATTTTTTGCATTTTTCAACACAGGCAGCGACTCTACCGAAGTCCCTATCAGCGACGTAATCAGCAGAGCAAAGAGTAACACTCTCTCCGAGATAGAGGTGAATGGCGAGAACCTCACTATCAAAACCTCGGATGGGAAGGTCCTCAAGTCTCGAAAAGAGGCGGGAGTCAGCATCTATGAAATCCTGCAGAGGGGCGGTGTCTCCGACACCAGCAATATCAGAATTAAGGTCAGCGCCTCTGGCGGCTTCGGCGGCGTATTTGGAATCCTAATCAATTTCTTGCCCATCATCTTCTTCGGCGCCATCCTGCTATTCATGATGCGCCAAGCTCAGGGCAGCAGTAATCAGACATTAAGCTTCGGGCGGAGCAAGGCACGCATGTTTACGGGTAACAGGCCTGCTGTTAGCTTCGCCGATGTGGCTGGGGTTGAGGAAGCTAAGGCAGAACTCCAAGAGGTGGTGGAATTCCTGCGATACCCAGAGCGCTTTGAGGCTTTGGGCGCTCGCACACCCAGGGGAATGCTCCTTGTCGGCCCCCCAGGAACGGGCAAGACACTTCTGGCTCGGGCCGTCGCTGGCGAAGCTGGGGTGCCCTTCTTCTCCATCAGTGGTAGCGAGTTTGTGGAGATGTTCGTGGGAGTGGGAGCCTCCCGTGTCAGAGACCTGTTTGACCAGGCCAAGCGCAACGCTCCATGCATTGTCTTTGTAGATGAGATTGACGCCGTGGGGCGACACAGAGGCGCTGGACTGGGTGGCGGTCATGATGAAAGGGAACAGACCCTCAATCAGATATTAGTGGAGATGGATGGCTTCGACACTGCCACCCATGTCATCGTCATAGCCGCAACCAACCGGCCCGATATTCTGGACCCCGCCCTCCTTAGGCCGGGCCGATTCGACAGAAGAGTCGTCCTGGACAATCCTGATATACAGGGTCGGCGCCAAATATTAGAGGTTCATAGTAAAGGCAAACCCATTGCGGAAGACGTTGACCTAGAGACGGTGGCCAAGACCACCCATGGTTTCAGCGGCGCCGACCTAGCAAACCTAGTAAACGAGTCCGCCATTTTGGCGGCGCGCCGTAGCAAGAAGACCATCACCATGGATGAGTTTGGTGAAGCGGTGGATAGGGTCATTGCTGGGCCAGAGAGACGGAGTAGGCTCATAAGTGAAAGGGAGAAGGCTCTGACAGCGTACCACGAGGCTGGTCACGCCCTGGTGGCCCATAAGCTGACCCACGCTGACCCCGTTCACAAGATATCCATAGTGGCCCGCGGTGGCATGGGAGGCTATACACGCTTCCTACCAACTGAGGACCGCTACCTTCAAACCAAACGGCAATTCCAAGACAGCCTTGCCACATCTCTAGGCGGGCGTGTCGCTGAGGAGCTTATCTTCAATGAGGTTACCACCGGCGCCAGCAACGACCTGGAGCAGGCCACCCGGGTTGCCCGAACCATGATAATGCGCTATGGCATGAGCGATAGGGTTGACTATGAGGAGATGCCTATCAGCGCAGTCCTGGAGGAAGCAAGAGAAGGCAACGTCGAACACTTTGAGGTCTACGGCAGCGATCTGCTTGTGAAATTGAAGGACGGAAAGGTATACAGGTCCCGCAAAGAGGAAGACACCAGCATCGTGGAACTTCTCCGAGACGAGAAGATAGATCCACAGGCCAAAGGGATTAAGGTGTACATTAGAGAATCCAAAGGCCTTGAGGGTTTAGGATTAAGGGTCTACGGTAAGCGAGAAGAGATGGTCTTCCTCGGTAGAGAGATTTCCGAACAACGAGACTATGGTGAAGGAATCGCGGGCGAGATTGACAATGCAGTGCGTAAACTCATAGAGAACGCATATAAGACGGCCAAGGAGACCCTTACCGCCAATAAGGCAAAACTGGTGCAAATTGCCAGGTATCTAATTACCAATGAAACAGTGGAGGGTGAGGACCTGAATGAGCTGTTCAACTCAGAGTAGCCACCCATTGATGAAAAGATGCTTCAAGTAGCAGTGGCTACAGCCAGCTAAAGCAGGGCCTGCCCCGCGTCTACCCTTTCAAGCGCCAATGCTCTCTTGGCCTGTCTCACGACATCCGTCAGGAGTGACCATCTGCTTTGCACATAAAGTCTTATTGTTGCCAATTTTGGAACAACAGACCTCGATTATCCCACCCTCTCCACCCTCGGTTCGTTTGGGGGTGCCCCCCCAGACCCCCGGGCGGAAACCCAGGTTTCCATCGCCTTCCTGAGATTTTTGCTTTTTTGCGCAAGCCGGTGACCATCGTAGCAAGTCTCACTACAATCCACCCTGAGTCAAGTGGCTCAAGCTAGATAAAGCCGTACTCTGCGAATAGCAACCAAGAGGTGATCGTACTGGCCCTATTGGGCGCTTTGACCCTGGCCCAGATTGCCAATGGGACCTACTCTTCTCTAGCCCTGATGAGCCACTTCTGCGCTCTAGCAGGACCTACCAGCCACCGTTCGATTTGCTTCTGGCGCTCTGCTTCGAACTCCACACCGAGCCCGTCGGCCAGACGCGTCATGAAGTTGAATGTGCACGCTATCAAAACAACTGAAAGTATTTGCTCATCGCTGAGCCCTAGGCTCCGAAGATGTTGGACATCCCCTTCCTGCATGGAGGATGGCTCACGGGTAAGCTTGATGGCAAAGTCGAGCATCCCCCGGGTCTGAGGATCCAGCTTTGCTTCTGGCCATTATCGGGCTTGGCCTGCTGCTTCCACTGATCGGAGGGGGACTGGGTGTCATCATCTCGCTGAGAGCAATTACCGTTCAGGCGGCGGCGCAGACACTAGCCATGGTGCTTTTCTCCCCACTCATCGTCCTTCAGATCGTCGGTGCCGTTGCCTTTGGCGTCGGACGAGGCCAAATCCGGAACATCTTTGACGCGCTACAAGCGGCCAACTGGACTGTCATACTGAGCCTGCTGCTGGCTGGTCTACTGATCGTCACATTTCTATTGCTAGTAGTAGCCATGACTCGCTTCCAGCGAACGCGGCTGATCTTGCACTGATGGAACTATCGAAAATATCACCAAATAGACAAGGAGGTAGGCAGTGATGCTAAGCAGAGAGACAACTAATGACCGCGTTATGAATCATCTGCCGTCTGAGGCTTGGGACCTAAAGAGGGTCTTGCGCCGTTGGATAGGGGCTCCCTTAGGCCTGGTCACAGCCATTCTGCTAGTAGCCGTGCTTTTCCTAGGAGTTGGCTGCGGCAATATCGAGATCAATATCGACACAAGTGACGAACCTATTAAAACGAGGGACGACAGCTTTCAAGTCGGTGTATCGCCCAAGTTAGTAGTCGACAGCTTCAATGGTCGCGTTATTGTGAACTCAGGCTCCGGCAGTAGCATTCGCGTTCAGGCGACTCTAAAGAAGGCCGACAGGATAGATTATCAGATCAGTCAAGAGGGCGACACGGTAAGAGTAGAGGCCAGACAAAAGGGGACTACTATAGGCCGCAGCCCAGCAGCGGACATTTAGGTGACTGCGCCGCCTTCCACAAGGGTGGAGTTGCAAACAAGCAATGGGGCGATAGAACTGCACGGAATGGAAGAAGCAGCAACTCTACGTACCTCTAACGGTAAAATAGTCGTGGAGAACTCCAGGGGCCATGTAGATGCCAGAACCAGCAACGGCGAGATTGATGTAAGTGGACTGGTTGGAAGCGTATATCTGGAGACATCTAACGGGGGCATCAGCTTTTCCGAGGAGATAACGGCTGGGAACAGGAACGAGATAGAAACCCCCAACGGCAGCGTGAAGGTTGCCCTGCAGGGTAGCCCAAGTGTGAGACTGGACGCAACAACTAGTAACGGCACCATCTCCAGCAAACTGCCTCTTCTGGCAACTTCGACTGGTAAGAACCACCTGGCAGGGACCATTGGAGGTGGCGAGGCTGACCTAAGCATTCACACATCGAATGGCTCAATTACAATTGAATAAGAGTTGGTGGCGGTATTAGAATACCCAAGAGATGCCTCTCTCAGCAGTCACTACTGCGCGGGAGGCGTGCCATTGAAAAAGGCCTCTCGCCGCTGTTGGAAATCGAGGTCTCGTTAGTCGTTAGTAAGGTTCGAGGAGTCCTACCGGCGGACGAAGGCATATCTCTTTCGATCGAGAGAAAGGAGAACCTTTGAAGAAGGTATGGTTAGTCGTTCCTGGCATTGCCACTCTTGGTTGCGGTACTGTTCTGGCCTTGTTCGCTGGCATCCTGGTTCTGGCTCTTCTGCTGATAAAGGTTTTGTGGGCCTGGACAATTCCCGACCTTTTTCCAGGCGCTGTTGAACAGGGTTTGATAACTAGGTCTCCTGGTTAACCGCATTCAAATTGGCCCTTCTCGTTGCGTTGCTGGGTGCACTGGCAGGCATAGGACGAGGCAAAAGGTCTTGATCTGCGTGCTGTGATGGAACTATCGAAAATATCACCAAATGGACACGGGGGTAGGCAAAGCTGAATTAGTAAGACAACAAATAATCGGATCTTCAATCAATGTCATCTGAAGGCAGGGAGAATCTCCTCACCGTACATCTGAGCTTGCTCAAGCATCTCTTCGATGGTGTCTACCGGGAATGTATTGGCCACACAATGAGTCACGCCTGCCTCTTGGAGCCTGCCTACTTTTTCAACAATCTCCGAAGGTGTACCGATAAAGTGGGTAGCTACTATCTGGTCGTCGCTCATTCCCTTGCTCCGGTGAGAGGAGGGTCCTAGTTTATACCTGGCCAGCGCCTCCTCTCGAGTCTTGGCCAGACTCATTACCCCATAGGCAACCACTTCTATCTCAGAGGGGTCTCGTCCCGCCTCTTCCAGCATCGGTCGTATGACATCGGCCTTCTGGCGAACCTGGTCAAGTGCGGGACGGATAAGAAAGCCACTGCCCCACCGGACGAGCCTCTTCAGGTTTTCTTCCGTATCGCCGACCATGGATACAAAGTAGAGGGGTATCTTCTTCTGAACAGGTTTGGGGTAGAGCGCGATGTCCCTAAACGCAAAATACTGTCCTGCAAAGCTGGCCATATCCTGATTAAATAGTATCTCCAGAGACTCTAGCATCTCATCTAAAATATGGCCCCTATGAGCGCCGCGTCTTTCCGGATTGAGCTTCTTAAACTCTTCCCGATATAGCCCCAGCCCCACTCCCAGAAATAGCCTTCCGCCACTCAAGGTATCCATGGTAGCAACCTGTTTGGCTAACAGGACTGGGTCTCGTAACGGCAGCACCATGACCCCGGTTCCCAGGCGCACCTTTTTTGTGATGCTGGCAAGGTAAGATATGGTAATTAAGGGCTCGTACCAGTTCGGCGCATGTGAATAGGGCAAATTCATGCTTGGGCTCGGAGCGCGATAGTCATCGAACCAAATAGAATAGAATCCCATCTGGTCGGCCGCTTGGGCAAGCTTGATCATTCCATCTGTGGTCACCATATCAACTGGAAGGGTTATGCCTTCCCGACAGCAAGGTACTCCAAAGCCAAATTTCATCTCTATCTAGCCCTCCTATCGTTTGATTTCGCATCCACGCCGCGTCGGGTGAATCGACTGTGAATAGACCCTGTCTTCAACTTCACCAATTCTACAACAAAACTGAACAACGCATAAGAGATTTGTTTGAATACCACAAAGGGTGAAGAGACAGGGTCATGTGTCGAGGATGGGTTAAGAGGGGTTTGTGCGGAGCCTAGCGCCGTTCACGATGTAGGTGGCCCACACTGAGTAATGGTCGTTAGCCCAACAATATGCCGCAAACCGGTAATGGCATCGGCACTGTTGCGACTGTGCCTTGACCATTGTAGAATTCGATGACGCCTTCCACCAGGAAGCTCAGGTTGGTTGCGAATGCCATCTGAAGAGTTTCCCCTTGTGTATGGCAATCCCCGACAACCTTCGCTGTTGGAACAACTGTATGGGCGACTATTGCCTTGAGACCATTTAGAAGATACCGTTTTAACAATGCAACCTCCGGATCATCCACATATCGCTTGCCCTTGATGGATCGCCTTCTATATGCGTCGGGAAGCCTTGGCTCGCAGTCTGTAATCTTGTCTCTGGTGCTATGGGCAGCCTTCTTCTACAGTCGCTCTACCAACCTGCTCCCCTTGGGACTTATCACAACCATTCTGTTCCTAGGCCGCGTCATTGACCTGGCGACGGACCCATTGGTTGGTCACTGGAGCGATCGCTCTACGTCGCGTTTAGGGCGGCGCATCCCTTTCCTGTTATGGGGCGCGCCGTTGATGGCAATTGGGTTCGCCTTGCTTTGGACTCCGCCCTCTGGACTTAACACATTGGGTACGGCAGTCTACGTTTTGTTCGCTTTGAGCCTTTTCTTCGTGGGGCACACTATTTCCGGTCGTCCCTATGATGCCCTCCTTCCAGAAATAACGCCTTATACGTCGGAGCGGGTAAACATTTCTGCCCTCCGTGTCATCATGGGACTCGGAGGTGCTGTGGCGGGCCTTATAGCCAGTGGTCTACTTATCGATCGCTCAGGTATCGTGGTCATGGGGATCGTTCTGGGAACCCTAGCGCTGACTACACGCTACACCGCCGTCGCCGGGGTATGGCGCTGGGCCCCTAGGGACAACAAGGCGATTCGCATCAGCATGCTAGAAGCGATACGCCTGACCCTGCGGAATCGCCCTTTCCGCTATTACCTCCCTAGCTTCGTGCTACTAAGCGTGGGGCTAGGAATGCTAATCATCGTGGTTCCATTCTTCGTCTCAGAGGTCCTGGAGCGTGGAGAGGTCTGGGTCTCCATAGTAATGGGAACATTCGTGGGAACTGCATCCTGGCCCTGCCTCTAGTAGTTTACATGGCCTCCCGCCTGGGGAAAAGTGTCGTCTATCGGCGTGGGCTCCTTCTGAGTGGGCTCTTGATGCCGTTGTTGTTCTTTGCTGGCTTTGTGCCAGACATCTCGCCTACGCTCCAAGTCCTAGTAGCGGTGACTATCCTGGGGATGGTTTCCGGAGCCCTCTTCGCACTGCCCATGGCCATTATGGCAGACGTCATCGACCACGATGAGACGCTAACGACCTACCGACGAGAGGGAATCTACTATGGCGTAGAGCAGGGAACTCAGAAAGTGGGCATTGCCCTGGGCACCTTCCTCTTCGGCGGAGTTTTGGAGGTCTTTGGTTCCACCACCGCAGACCCCCTGGGTTTACGCCTCATTGGCCCCCTGGCGGGTCTTCTCATCCTGGTCGGGTGGTTCATCTTCTCGAGGGGCTACAGCTTAGAGGACAAGGCCAACGATCACTCTGCGACACCTACCCAGGGGGAATAGCTGGCACTATTAAGCAGGACTGCTTCAGTGCATGGCCAGTATTTTCCACTAGCGCCCTTTTGGAAAGCAATTCCCCCCTTGTTAACCCCTTGCGACTTGGAAGTGTAGCCTGTCCATTTGCCCAACATACCATTGTAGTCACAGAGCGCATGGCGTCTGCTGTTCAATATGGCGAAGCCCTGGGCCGCCATGCGCACTTGGCTAATTTGTAGTAAGATTCCCCAAAGTTACGGTAAGTAGGCAATCCGTCCGCTGGGACACTTGGATTGGAGAAGTCTGGGGAGGGATCACCTTGACACAACAACTGCCGATGGGGACAGTCACCTTCCTATTCACGGATATCGAGGGTAGCACTCGTCAATGGCAGGAACACCCGCAGGCCATGCGGGCAGCCCTAGCGATACACGACTCGATCCTTCGTCAAGCGGTCGCCGCTCATGGCGGGTCAGTATTCAAGCACACTGGCGACGGCGTATGTGCTGCTTTCTCCGTTGCTAGCGAGGGAATGAGCGCTGCCTTGGAAGCTCAGTTCAACCTTGCCCAAGACGTCTGGGGAGACGGTCCCTAGCTCAGAGTAAGGATGGGGATCCACTCTGGAGAGGCCGAGCTACATGAAGGGGATTACTTCGGGCAGACATTGAATCTTACGGCACGGCTGATGTCCATTGGGCATGGTGGTCAAGTGCTGCTATCTCAAACAGCGACAAACCTTGCGAGGAATCACCTCCCAGCGAAGGCCGATCTACTGGACATGGGGCTTCATCAGCTCCGCGACATCGCACAGCAAGAGAACGTCTTTCAGCTGGTACACCCTGGTTTGCAGAGGGACTTCCCCACTCTCAAATCCCTGGACAAGCCGGTGGGTAACCTTCCCATCCAGGTCACGAGCTTCATCGGGCGGGAAGATGAGATTCAGGAAGTTTGCCGACTCTTTGATGAGACAAGGTTGCTGACGCTAACCGGGATTGGAGGGGTAGGGAAGACACGCCTGGCTCTTCAGTTGGGATCAATCTGTATTCAGTCTTGCCCAGATGGCGCTTGGCTGGTGGAGCTTGCCCCGGTGGTCGATCCGGGCCTTCTCCGGCAGGAGATCGCTTCTTCTCTCGGAGTATCCGAAGGGGCCTTGAATGATTTCCTGCGTGACAAATCCCTCCTCATCATTCTTGACAATTGTGAGCATCTGTTGGAGGCTTCGGCACAGGTCACCCATGATCTTCTTAATATCTGTCCGCAACTACGTACTCTCGCCACCAGTCGGGAAGCCCTGGGGGTGCAGGGAGAGGTGATCCACCGCGTCCGCTCCTTGACCGTTCCGGATATCAAAGAGGAAGATTCGGATGCACTGCTCGAATATGATGCGGTTCGGCTATTCACTGAGCGTGCGGTGGCGGTCGAACCAAAGTTTACATTGACTGGCGAGAATGCCACATCGGTTGCCCAGATCGCGCGCCGGCTGGATGGGATTCCCCTGGCCATAGAACTAGCGGCGTCCCGAGTTAAGGGTCTACCCGTGCAGCAGATCGCCGTTAGGCTGGATGATCGATTTCGGCTGCTGACAGGAGGTAGTCGTACAGCCCTTCCCCGGCAACGGACCCTGCAGGCCACTATCGATTGGAGCTATCAGATGCTCTCCGAGGCTGAAGCTCTTTTGCTGAATAAGCTGTCGGTCTTTCGTGGAGGATTCACCATCGAGGCTGCTGAGCATGTGGGCGCTGAAGAGGACGACCCAAGCAATGTGCTCGAACTCCTTTTGCAGTTGGTGGACAAGTCCCTCGTCGTGGCCGCCCCACCGGGCCCTGGGGGCACGGCACGTTACTACATCCTTGAGACGCTACGTCAGTACGGTGGAGAGCGGCTGGCGGAAAGCGGGATCGTAGAGGAGACACGCAGACGGCACACCAGCTACTTCGCAAACTGGATACACGAGCTGCAACCCTTGTTGTGGGGCGAGAACCCAGGGGCTGCCTTGGATAGCGTCGAGACCGACCACGACAATATGCGGGCAGCATTGGAGTGGTCCATCGCGTCGGGATCTGCTGAGACTGCCCTGAAACTGGTGGGAGACCTACCGTATTTCTGGATGGCGCATCGCCATGTCAATGAGGGCAACGACTGGGCCGAACGTGCGATATCGGCTGGCGGCGATACCCCTCCGGAGGCGAGAGCTCCAGCGTTCCTTTCGGCGAGTCTCGGCGCAGTGCAGCAGTTGGATTACGAGCGGACCTCGAAACGGGCCGAGGAGAGCCTCAAGCTATATCGGGAATTAGGAGACGGTAGTGGGATTGCACGAGCAGCCTTCCTTCGGGCTATGTCCCCTTGGTTCCCGGGCGACATGCAACGAGCAGGACTGCTATTAGAGGAGGCTGAGGCGCTCAACCAGCAAAACGAAGATCCCTGGAGTCTGCTCTGGCACCGCCATCAGCACAACGCGGTTAAAGCGTCGAGCGGCGACTACGAGGAGGCTCGCGCTTCCCTCGAGCAGAGCCTTGCATCGTTCGTCGAGCAAGACAACCCTACCAGGGGCTGGACACTTCTAGCATTGGGAAGCTTGGAGCGTGACGAGGGCGATTACATAAAGGCAGCGACGCACTACGAAGAGAGCCTTCCCCTCTTCACAGAGCTAGGGGACTACCCCTGTCTCGCCGCGTCGCTGGCCGGGCTGGGGACCGTTGCCTGGCTCCAAGGCGATCGCGAGCGAGCGTTATCGCTCCACCAGGAGAGCATAGACCAGTTCAAGCAGGTGGGCGAACGAGGAGCGATGAGCTGGGCGATCGCAAACTTACGCTTCGGCATGAGAAGCCTGGGAGACCTGGACTGGGCGCTTGACCTCTTCGATGAGAGACGCAATATGCCGCTAGAGGAAGGGGTGAAGAGCGCTATATCCGAACACCTCTATTCATTGGGAAGACTCGTGAGCTTGCATGGCGACCTCATTCGGGCGACGGCCATCTTACGCGATAGCCTGACCCTGTACTACGAGATCGGGCACAAGCGCGGGGTCGCTCTTTCCCTTTTAGGGTTGGCCATCGTCGCCCGCGCTCAGGGGGAGTTCCCTAGAGCGGCTCGCTTGCTGGGATCTGCGGAGAGTTTGGCCATCACGGGGAATCAAGCCCTTACTAAGTACGAAAAGTTGGCGTTTGAAGAAGCTCGGGCTGCAACTCAAGCCGGCTTGGGCGCCGACCCATATGCGGCATCGCTTCGCCTTCGGCGAGGGATGCCTATCGACGAAGCAGTGAGCCATGCCTTCGATACATAAATGTTTGCCTCTCTCCGCGGCAATGTCATCTAGTAGGCTAGGGATTGCTTCGCTTCCAGTGGATGTGGATGATACCTGTGCTGCCTGCAATTTCGGACCGGTCACGTGAGCGATAGAGGCAATCACCACCTAAGAAATCGATTCATCCATCTTAATCCGCTTATACCAGACAAAGATACCCTAGTCTGAGCGGTTGAGGAAGTTGTCAATCCACTCTTTACGTATAGCCTAGCTACTCGGAGGTATATAGTCCAAGAAATGTTCTAGCATATGATCAGCCTGTAGCAGAGACAGTCGACACAAGTCTCTGGCAAGAACGTATCCCATAGAGGGCTGCATGTCGAGCATTTGTCTGACCATCCTGGTATCCACGGCAATAATCACAACTCCCTCCAACGCCTTAGCCCCAGTGGGTTCTGGCATCAGACCGACCAACGGGCCAAAGTTAAATACCGATCCCGTCTTATCTAACCGAATCACATGCAGTGCAGCACCCCTTTTCTTCGTCATGGCAACCACACCCCTTAATAAGATCAGGGCATCATGAGTCGCATCGGAGCAGTGACAGACAATATCTTCGCTCTCAAAGTTCTTTACCCTTAATGCCGGAACCAGAGAGCCTAGTTCCTCGTCTTTGACCCCTTCAAACAAAGTGTACTGGCTTATGTACGGTATCAGGGTTTGCTGATCTTCCGATGATACTTCCTGCAACGATCTTCCCACAAATCGCTTCCACATACTCCCTCCTCAAAATACGATCCATTCATCAATAGAGTACGCATTTGCGACGTCGCAAACTTGACCCAAAAGTGAATTTATGACTATGACTATAATACGACCACCTCTTTAGATGCAGTTTTCTCTTTGCCAGCGCTCAAGATTCGTCATCCTTCCGTAGAGAAGATCAAATGGCTAGCATGGAGATATTTTCGTCAGTAGGGTATACACATCACGATCATTAGCGTATGCTCATTTCAACTCTTATCAGGATCCGCATCTAATACTACAGACTGGCCGCTTGTGAGGAGTGGCGACCCTAATTCAAAACTTTCAGCAAAGGAGTAATCAAAATATGGCACTACGAATCAACGACCAAGCGCCCGATTTTACTGCAAACACCAGCACTGGGAGTATCCGTTTCCATGATTGGATGGGAGATGGATGGGCGATGCTATTCTCCCATCCGAAGGACTTCACTCCGGTCTGCGCAACTGAACTTAGCTATGTCGCAAAACTCAACGACGAGTTCGAAAGGCGTTCGTGCAAAGTCATTGGCCTAAGCGTGGATAAGGTGGATGATCATCTTAAGTGGACCAAGGACATCGAGGAACTCGCCGGCACCAAGCTTAACTTCCCGATTATCGCAGACGAGGACCTTGAAATCGCCAAACTTTACGACATGCTACCCGCAGAGGATGGGGATTCCTCCGAAGGAAGGACGGCGGCAGATAACCAGACGGTCCGTTCTGTCTTCTTGGTTGGCCCGGATAAGAAAATCAAGATGAGCCTAACCTATCCTATGAGCTCAGGCCGCAACTTCGATGAGCTACTTCGCGTACTCGACTCCTGCCAACTGACGGCCAAGCACAAGGTCGGCACGCCTGCGAATTGGGAGAAAGGTCAAGACGTGATCATCCTGCCGTCAGTAAATAACGAAGCCGCGAAGGAACTCTTCCCAGCTGGTTGGCAGACCGTCAAGCCTTATCTCAGGATCGTTGAGGACCCGAGCAATTAGCGTAAGTCACCACTACATCGGCTTCGGAGACTTACATTGATAGAGCTCTAACAAGATCTAAAAATAAAGGATGTTGACATGGGACTAATCGTGGCACCAACCCTGGAAGGCAAAGTCGACGCGTGGAAGCGATGGACTGAGGAACTGATGGGGCCTCGCAGGGCAGACTTCGAGAAGTTCAATAAGCGGCACGGGCTCACGAGGCATAGGGCATGGCTGGCAGAAACACCATCAGGTACTGTAGTGGTAGCACTCCACGAAGGACCAGGCGCCGACGAGTTCATGGGAAAGCTGGCCTCTTCCCAAGACGAAACGGACTTATGGTTCGCAGAAAAGGTCAAGGAGTTCCACGGTCTGGACGTGACTCAACCACCTCCGGGCCCGCTACCCAAGTTGTTCACAGACAGCTGAGCTTGACGTGCCAATGATACGGTCGTTGGTCACGGCCTGGACTGCCAAAGCAGTAGGAGGAATAGTCCTAGCAGGCAGTTAGTTGGCCGTGACCACCATTACTCCCAGATATGGTATTCTGGGCAAGTTCGACTCTCCCTGAGTAGAAGAGAGGTTGACCTCAATTTGAAGTCAACCTCTCTGTTTATATAGCTGTCCTTCACAGACTCTCTGGAGTCGACTCCAACGCGTAGAAGTTCAGCTTGTGGAAAGCCTATTTTCCTAACTCGTAGGCCTCTTCAACGGTGAGGATTTCGATGTCTCCTCTTTGCCAGCAGCCCATCACTCTGCCTCCTCACGACCGTCGGAGCCTTTTTCGATTCAGAATTAGGACGCCGGCGAAGATAAGTATAAGTGAGGCGACTAGGCTCCACTGCGCTGCTACGCCTAAGTTGACGTCCCCGGTGCTGGGGAGCTCCACGGCGCTTGGGGGTTCCACTGGCTGGAGGCCACTAGGAGCAACATTATTAAATACTGGGCTATACCCTGCCATCAGCTGGCCATGCTGGTAGGCGGTTTGGGCTCCGCCACCGTCGATGACTGGGGCGGTGCTTCCGTCTTTACCGTTCAGAGCCCAGTCCAGTAAGTTCCGAGCCTCGATCATTGCCAATATGGCGGTTACTTGGTTCGTGGTGGCTACGGACTCCAGTGCCTTGTCTCGAGCCTGTGTGGCCCAATTTACTACGTTGGTACTGGTGTCCTGGACGTGCACCGAGTGAAGCGCCACGTTGGCTGAAGCCCCCTCGGCCGCAGAGGAAAAACCAGAGTGTTTGCCCGCATCGGCCGCGTACTTCAGGATACCGAAGCCATCGCCTGGGTCCCCGAAGGACGCGTCGTAGTTGTCCCCCGATGAGCCCTCAATGATATTTATGACGTGGTGGGCATGAAGCTGAAGATTGTCCATGCTGGTAGCGTTTACGGACAGTCTGGCATGGGTCAGGGCGATATTGGTCTGCTCCCGGGAGCTCACAGCCAGGCCCTTGCCGTCGGCAGCAGGAGCCCACGTGCTCATCACGTGGCGAATGTGGGACATGGAGCCGTTAAGTATGACGTCATTCATAACAATACTGTCCGCGTCCGGTTGTGTTGAAAGGACGTCCGTACTCTCTACCCAAAAGCCGTTGTAGTTGTCTATTAAGTTCTCACCCGTCGGAGAGATGTAGGTGAGAGTTCCTCCGCCCGACCCGTCTAACTCTATCGCACCGAGGGCCAGGAAGGAGCTCTGGTCATCAGAGCTCAGCCAGGCGTAATAGCTCTTACCTTCAGACGCAAAGATGTTCTCTATGGAGACGGTCAGCTGGTCGCTTAGATTGGACGAGAAGCTGACGTCTGAATCCGAGAATGATACTTTCCCAGTGGCATTGTGAACACGAGCCAAAGATGTGGCAGGGAGCAAAAGGATTACAGAGAAAACGATAACGATAACGAACTTCCAGTATTTCATTACTTCTCCTTTCTTGATAAAACCCTAATATTCGATATTACCCAGATCAAAATTCTGCCTGGTTTAAGGAGTATTGCTATCGTCACACTTTAGCCATCCAGGTGAAAGCCTCATTTGCCCAACATTAGGAGCGGTGGTATCACCCAGCAGTGTGTTTAGCGTGCATCTCCCTATAACCCGCCTGTAAATTCACAATCTTTTACCCAATATACGCAACTGACCCCATATACGCAACTGACCCCGAAATGGATTGATTCCTATAAACCGCACGGGCACCCCGGTTCCATTCTAGTCCTTCAACCACGTTGAATTAGTAGTTTCCTAGGATTGAAAGGCAAATCAAGGATCAGCGGAAAGCTCCGTCGATTACGTTGTATGGCAGAGACGTTCCCTATCCTATCCGATTATTGAACGGGAGGTCCCTTGACGAAGCGTTCCTGGACATTTGTGACAACGTCGTTAGTGAGAATAGTAGTCGTCTTGCCAGTGCCGTTAGGTCCCAGAAGGCAAAAAATGGAGATCCTTCAGAGCATGGATGTCATTGTAAGATTTACTCAAGCCTTGAGTTCTGATAGTTAAAGTATCCTGAATTACCATTCTGCTAGCCTCCTGAGGAGGCTAGCCTATTGTCCCAATTTAGCCCATTTAGCGCGATGTTAAGAATTTACCCGTTTTTGTAAATCCTGCCCTTAGAGCAAGCTAAACACAGATAGCAGCAATTCAGCCCGCAATCAAAAGCTTGCTACTGCTGCCCCGAGCGAATTTGCCGAATGGCCAGTAGTGGAAGGTTCATCTAAGCTGCTACTAGATGGCAGTTACTACCTCAGGCCTCCTGGCGGCCCAGGCGTGACCACCACGACTCCTAGTTATGTATTAAGTGATGCTTTCAGTAGTGTCCTCTTGATACTTACTGTCCTTGCGACATCTTTCCGCCTGAGTCTCTGCTACAGCTTCCATATGCTATAATGTATTCAATCGGCTGGCCCAAAAGGGCCAGCTTTCTAATGAGAGGCATTATTTGGTGGACAAGAGTATCAGGAACATCGCTATCATCGCTCACGTAGACCATGGCAAGACCACCCTTGTGGACGCCATGCTCAAGCAGAGCCATATTTTCCGAGAGAATCAGCAGGTGGGCACGCTCATCATGGACAGCAACGAGCTGGAGCGGGAAAAGGGCATCACCATCCTGGCGAAGAATACGGCGATCACCTACAAGGGCGTCAAGATCAACATCATCGATACCCCAGGCCACTCCGACTTTAGCGGCGAGGTGGAACGAGTCCTGAATATGGCGGATGGATGCTTGCTTGTCGTGGACGCGGTGGACGGCCCCATGCCACAGACGCGCTTCGTCCTGCGACACGCCTTCCAGCAGCGGCTCAAGCCTATAGTGGTCATCAACAAGATTGACCGGCCGATGGCCCGCCCCTTGGAGGTGGCCAATATGGTACAGGACCTCTTCCTGGAGCTGGCCACCGACGCCGAGCAGCTAGACTTTCCCATTCTCTATACCAACGCAAGGGCCGGATATGCCATAGCCGACCCTAATGACTCGCCCAAAAGTATGGCCTATCTCTTCGAAACGATCCTGAACCATATTCCGCCGCCTTCTGGCGATGCCGAGGGCGCATTCCAGCTTCTGGTGGCAGCCCTTACCTTCGATAGCCACCTGGGCCAGATCGCAATAGGACGCATCGCTCGGGGGACGGTCTCGATAGGAGGCCAGGTGGCCCGCGTGACTCATGACGACCCAACGGCCTTCCACAAGGTCACCCGCGTCTTCATCTTCGATGGACTGTTCCGGCGTGAGGTAGCTGAAGCGCGGGCGGGAGAGATAATCGCCCTGGCCGGCCTGGATGATGTGGCCATCGGCGACACCATCGCCTCTGGAGACCGTCTGGAGGCGCTGCCCAGTATAGAAATCGGCGAGTCGACGGTACAGATGACCTTCGGTGTCAATACCTCACCCTTTGCAGGACGCGATGGACAGTATGTGACGTCACGGCAGCTTCGAGATCGACTTATGGCCGAGCTAAGGACCAACGTAAGCCTGCGTGTAGAAGACACGGACAGCCCAGAGGTCTTTCTGGTCTCAGGGCGAGGGGAGCTACACATGGCAATCCTCATCGAGACGATGCGACGGGAAGGCTATGAGTTCCAGGTTTCCAAGCCGGAGGCCATCTTCAAGTCGGTCGACGGGCAAAGGATGGAACCATACGAGCTTCTTACGCTGGATGTGGGGGAAGAGTCGATTGGATTGCTGACGGAGAACCTGGCCACGCGGCTGGCGCAGATGACGGATATGCGCACCGATGGTCATGGGCATGTACGCCTGGAATTCAATATACCGACCCGAGGACTCATAGGATTCCAGACCTTTTTGCTGAAGGCTACCAGAGGCAATGGGGTAGCGAACAGCATCTTCACTGGATACGAACCGCTGCGGGGAGAGGTAAAGTCCACGCGGGCGGGAGCTCTAGTTGCTGCCGAGACTGGCATAGCGCTCACCTTTGGCCTGCACAACGCTCAGCAACGGGGAGTGACCTTTGTAGAGCCTGCCACGCCCGTCTACGAGGGCATGGTCGTAGGGGTATATGCCCGCGAAAAAGACCTCGTGGTGAACGTCTGCAAAGAGAAGGCTCAGACAAATATGAGGGCCTCCACATCCGAGATCGCAGTCAGGCTCGTGCCCCCCAGGCTCATGAGCCTAGAAGAGGCCATGGACTTCATCGCGGGGGATGAGGTGATAGAGGTCACGCCCAAGAATATTCGCTTACGCAAGCGAATCCTCTCCAACGACCAGCGTTACAGGCTGAACCGCGGGAAGGCGAAAGCCAAAGTGCCAGCGCAGCGATAGGGATACACCCGCCTTGCACATAAAGTCAATGTTTGCTGATATTCATAGTGGCAACCGCTGCTCTCCCACCCTATCCCGCTCCTTCGCTGCGCTCAAGGATAGGCTCTCGGTATGTATCTTCCCGACTAGTCGGGACGTCACCTTCCTGAGATTTTTGCTTTTTTGTGCAAAGCCAGGATACGCCAATGGATACTAGCAAGAAACTCAACGGAACCACCGTCATAATACTGCCGGAAGAAGCCCGGAAGGGGAATCCATCCAGGTGAGGCCATGCTTTACACAGTAACCGCCAGATGCGTATAATCGGGTGTAGACTCGCCAGCATTGACCCTCAAGGTGCTTCAAATAGCTTAAGCGGCTACACAGTTACCCATGGTCATGGATTGCTAGAAGCGACGAGGCTAGGAGTGACATGAGATTCGGAATAACGTTGCCTACGGCTCACGAAGGCCACTACCTGCCCTCTCCTTTCGCCGGCCCAAAGGAGATGGTGAAGCTGGTCCAGACTGCGGAGTCCCTGGGATTTTATTCGGCCTGGGGGTTGGACCTGACAACGACGACCCCGGAAAGAAAAATAGTAAGCAAGACCAATCCAAACTGGTATGAGATACTGCTGACTGTCTCCTACCTCTTTGCCGCCACCGACAAGATCAGATTGGGACCTATGAGCTATACACTTCCCTACCGTGATCCCATCCTCGTAGCCAAACAGCTAGCTACCGTAGATGCCTTCAGTGAGGGTCGCCTTCTGATGGGATTAGGCGTGGGCTTCAGACAAGAGTACGAGGCAATAAAGCCTCGTGAAAAGGGGAGCCATCGAGGCCACCGACTGGATGAGGCATTAGAAGCCGTATCATCTCTTCTCACCCAGGAAAGCGCCAGCTTCCAGGGCAAATACTACGAGTTCAAGGATATCGCACTGGAGCCTAAGCCGTTGCAGAATCCCTTGCCGATTTACATTGCGGGAAAGACGCCTACCACATATAAAAGGCTGGCCAAATATGCCTCAGGGTGGGTACTGTCTAGAGCACAGACCAACCCCGTCAGGGAGAGGATAGAAGACCTAAAACCCTACTTCGATGAGGCTGGAAGAGACATTTCCAAGTTGGACATAGTTTCAACCAAGGGTCTGAGCATAGCCCAGACTCACGAACAGGCTGTGAAGCAGTTCCAGGAGAGCATGCTACCTCAGAGAATGGACTTGCTGGCTAGCCAGGAAGGAATCGGAGGAGCCCCTTCGAGAGACCGCGTCATGGACCAGAACCTCATAGGAACGCCCAGCGACATTGGCGAGCAGGTGCAGAGGCTCAAAGAGTCCGGAGTGACCCACTGCGCAGCCTTCTACCCAACCGCCCCCACCTTTGAGCAGATGCTGGAAGAGGTGCACATGTTTGGCGAGGAGGTCTTGCCCTTATTCAAGGACTGAGAAAAAACGGCTAGCAAGCCTAATCTGTTGGAGGGTTCAGTGAAGTTCGGAATCGGTGTCCCTGTCTGTCATGCGGGAGTGTACCTCCCTTCTCCATTCGCCAAGCCAAGGGAGATCGCAGAGTTGACCAAGAAGGCCGAGTCCCTTGGCTTCTACTCCGCCTGGAGCCTTGACCATCTAGCGCCTACCAAGGATAGAATGGGCGACTCCCAAGACGCCCCCGCGTGGTATGAGATTCTAACCAGCTTCGCATATCTGGCAGGAGCAACAAGCAGGATCAAGTTCGGCGCCGCCATCTTGGTGCCAATATACCGCGAGGTAGTAACGCTGGCGAAGCAATTATCAACCCTGGATGTGCTCAGCGAGGGCCGGCTCCTGCTAGGGATTGGGTTGGGAGGCCATCGTGACGAGTTTGAGGCCGTGAGACAAAAGGAGCGCAACGCCCATCGCGGCAGGATGTTCCTGGAGTGCATCGAGGCACTGAATCTTCTTCTAAGTCAGGACGAGGTCAGTTTCAATGGCGAATACTACGAGTTTCACGACATATCCCTAAATCCCAAACCTGTACAGCAACCCCTGCCACTTTACATAACAGGCAAGACCCCAGACACTCCCAGAAGGGTGGCAAAGTACGGCACTGGCTACCTGCTGTCCCGTATGGATACCACATCTATCCAGGAAAGGGTTGAAATTTTGATTCCTTTTCTTGAGGAATACGGCAGAGACGCCTCCGACGTGGACATAGCCATATCCAGAGGATTCAGCATAGGGAAGACCTACGAGGAGGCGGAGAAGCGTTTCTACAAGAGTATGCTACCCGATAGGATGAACTTGATGGCTGCAAAAAGTGGAATTAGCGGACGCTCGCCTGCCGAGCGCCTGCTAGACCAGAACCTTGTAGGCACAGCCGAGCAAATAGCTGATCAGGTGAACGAACTCAAAGAGAGCGGCATACAGCATTGCATCCTCTTATATCACGCCGTCGATAGCTATCAGGAGATGGTGGAGCAGACCCAGTGGTTTGCAGAGGACGTACTGAAAAACTTCGCCTAGCAGAATCCTGAAACCCAAAGCTGGGAGCCGTTACCGCTATCAATTAGAGACACATGCGAGGTGCCCGCCGTAAGGGTTCCCTTGCCAGATCATATTGCCGTCACTACACTTAGCCCATGTTGCGTAGTGCTTGGTGGCCCTATGTTTTGGTGTTAACCCCGTTGCTATTAGCCGTCTGTGCCCAGCCGGATGCGACGCTAGCACCTACCGCGATGCCAACCCCAACATCGACACCAACTGTCGCTCCCACCCCCACCCGAGCGCCAATCCAGATACCCACACCGACACCCCCTCCGAAGCCAGAACCAACGCCAACTCCTAGAGCAATTGACGAAACAAACCTTCCGCTAACCCTTCCGGATGGCTTCCGTATATCACTTTTTACCCCAAATCCCTTAGGCCCTATACGTTTTATGGCCTTTTCTCCCGATGGAATTTTGTTCGTGAGTATGCCAAGCGCCGGAGGGCTCTATTCCGGAGACCGTACAGGGGGCAAGATTCTTGCGCTGCCAGACCTCGATCAAGACGGTAAAGCAGATGAGGCGAGGGCTGTGCTCACAGGTTTTAGCGATCTTCCACATGGCATTGCATTTCACAACGGATATCTATACGTAGCGGAGGAACATAGCATCTCGCGATATCCGTATTTAAGCGATGGTAATGTGGGTGAGCCGGAGGTTATCGTAGAAGACCTTTCGTCAGGAATTGGCCATCTCTCCCGCACAATCGGATTCAACCCTGCTGGAGAAATGTACGTTTCAGTTGGCTCTTCCTGCAATGTGTGTGAGGAGCAATCCAAACGCCGTGCCGTGATTCTAGAGTTCGATTCCACTGAATCGAATGGCCGTGTTTTTGCGGAGGGAATCCGTAACGCAGTTGGTTTTGTATTGCACCCTGTAACCGGAGAGATATGGGCCACTGAAAATGCTCGTGATCTTCTTGGCGATGATCTTCCGCCCGATGAAATCAACATCGTTCGGGAAGGGAATCACTACGGATGGCCCTATTGTTATGGCCAAAATATACCTGATCCTGAATACGGGGATGCCAGTCTTTGTAGCACAACCAAACCCAGCACCCATGACATCCAGGCACACTCTGTGCCATTAGGACTTCGATTTGTTCAGAGCTCGCAGTTTCCTGAAGAGTGGCAGGGCGACCTTCTAGTGGCGTATCACGGCTCATCGAACAGAAGTGAACTCACTGGATATAAGGTTGTGCGACTTAAAGTTGAAGGAGATAAGATTGTAGGAGAAGAAGATTTTATTACTGGCTGGCTTAGACTAGAAGGACTTGTACTTGGTCGACCTGTCGATCTCATCTTCGATTCCGATGGCGCGCTGTATATCTCGGATGACAAGACTGGGGTAATTTACCGGGTAACAAAAACACAAGAGTAGAAATTCTATCAGTAATCACTGGTAAGATTCACTTTACTATCTTGCATACGCTGCCCCTGGACCGAACAAATCCAAACCCTCCACCTGAGGTGCCTGTGAATGCCCCATATCTCCTCTCCGGGGCCAGCCAACCATGGGGAAGAATTAGGATAGTCAGGCTACGGCCCATGCTCCAGCAGCTTCTTGAACTCGTCTTCGTTGATGATTTTGTTGCCCAGCTTCTGGGCGTTGGCCAACTTGGAGCCAGGCTCCTCGCCGGCGACCAGGTAATCGGTCTTGCGGCTGACGCTGCTGCTGACCGAGCCTCCGCGCTCCTTGATAGCGGCCTCCGCCTCCGACCTTGAGAAGCCCTCAAGCCTGCCGGTGACGATGAACTGAAGGCCGGCCAGAGGCTTGGGTCCCTCTTCAATTGGAGCCTCTTCTTCCATTTGCACGCCAGCGTGGCGGAGCTTTTCTATTATCTCCAGGTTGGGCCTGTTGGTGAAATAGGCGACAATGCTGTCGGCTATCTTATGGCCAACGGTTGGGATCTCCAATAGCATCTCCCGAGTAGCTTGGGCCAGGCCATCGATGCTATGGAACTCCCGCACCAAAACCTCCGCCATCTCAGACCCCACATGAGGTATGCCCATAGCTGCCAGGAGACGCGACAGAGGTCGATCCTTGCTCTTCTCCACCGCCGCCAGGATATTGTCGGCGCCTTTGTCCGCCATTCGCTCCAAGTTTAGCAGGTCTTCTTTTCTCAAATAGTAGACGTCTGCCAGGTCCTTCACTAGCCCTGCCTCTATAAGGACCAGTACCAGCTTCTCTCCTATGCCTTCTATATCCATGCCCGCCCTGGACACAAAGTGCATGACCAGCCTGGCGAACTGAGCCGGGCATGCCGTGTTGGTGCAGCGGTACGCCGCCTCTCCCTCCAGCCTGACCACGGGGCCGCCACACACTGGACAGGTAGTCGGCATTTTGAAAGGCTTCTCCTGGCCGGTGCGACGGCTGACCACGGGGGCGAGCACCTGAGGGATGACCTCCCCTGCTCGCTCGAGGACTACCCAGTCGCCCTCACGGATGTCCTTGCGGAGGATGTCGTCCTCGTTGTGGAGAGTGGCCATCTTGACTATGGCTCCGCCCACATCGACAGGCTCCAACTCTGCATAGGGGTTAAGACTGCCAGTTCTCCCCACGTTGATACCTATTCTCTTCAGCTTGGTAATCACCTGGATAGCGGGAAACTTGTATGCTATGGCCCAGCGAGGCTCCCTGCCCACGTATCCCAACTCCTGCTGAAAGTCGAAGCGATTGACCTTCGCCACCACACCGTCTGCACCGTAGTCCAGGTCTTCTTTCTTCTCTAACCAGGCCTTATAATAGTCAGCTACTTCGTCTATAGAATGGCAGAAGGCATTATTGGGATTGACCTTGAAGCTCAGGCTCTTAAAGTACTCCAGCGTCTCCCAGTGGTTATCCGGCATGGGGCCATCCGCATAGCCCAAAGCGTATACAAAGATGTCCAAGGGGCGCTGGGCCGTGGCGCGAGGGTCTAGCTGGCGGAGGGAACCTGCGGCTGTGTTGCGGGGATTGGCGTAGGGTGGGAGACCCTGTGCTACCCTCTCCTCGTTGATCTTGTCGAAGGCGGAGCGAGGCAGGTACACCTCGCCCCGCACCTCGAAGAGCCTGGGGGCCTCTTTGGGCACCGAGAGGGGGATGCTTCTGATGGTGCGTAGGTTTAGGGTCACGTCCTCGCCGGAGAGGCCATCGCCACGGGTAGCGCCCCGGACTAGAACGCCGTCCTCATAGGTCAGGGCCACCGCCAGTCCATCTATCTTCAGCTCGCATATCATGTCGAAGTCGTCACGGCCAAGCAGGTTGGTTACACGGCGGTGCCAGGCCTGCAACTCCTCCCTATCGAAGGCGTTGCCCAGGCTGAGCAAAGGAACGGGATGCTTAACCTCGACGAAGCCTTCAGCGGGGGCTGCTCCCATCCGCTGAGTCGGCGACTCCGGCGTCACTAACTCCGAGTGGGCCTCCTCCAATGAGCGTAGCTCCCTCATCAGTTCGTCGTACTCGGCGTCGCTGACCTCCGGCTGGTTAAGCACGTAGTAGAGATAGTTGTGGCGGTTTATCTCCTTACGAAGCCGCTCAACCAGCTCTATTGTCTTCTGGTCTGGCATCGATTGATCCTTGTCTCCTATATATCCAGCACCACGTGCACCCTGGATGGTTTGCCTTCTTCTACCTTAAGCATGTGGTAGGTGATGCCCTTAATGTCCGTCTTGAAGCGATGCCTTTCAGGCTCTGCCTTCTCTCCCCAGCATACCGCCTTCAGGTGGGTATCGGTCAACTCCTCTATGTGGAAGCGCTTGAAAACCTTGTCCTCGGCATCGCTGTAAGCCCTCATATCTAAGAAGAGATCGATAAAGTGAGGACAAGAGGAATTATATCAGAGACATGAATACTCATAACCTGGTCTAACAGCCTTCTGCTTTCTTGTATTATAATCCATTAGAGTTCAGGTTCTTGATAGATAGAAAGGAGCCAGACATGGCATCGGTAATCAGCGACGGCGACGCCACTATCCACAAAGTACAGTGCGGCCCCTACGGCAACAACGCCTACGTAGTCATCTGCCACCAGACCAACGAAAGCATCATAATAGACACGCCGGCGGAGCCGGAGAAGGTGCTAGAGACAGCCAAGGGTACCAAGGTCAGGGCCATCCTCATAACTCACAACCACTTCGACCATCTGATGGGCTTCGACGAGATACGGTCGGCCACGGGAGCGCCTGTAGGCATCCATGAAGGCGACGCCCATGCGCTGCCAATCGCGGCTGAGCTGGACTTGAAGGACGGCGATGAGGTGACAGCAGGTAAGGTGGCTGTCAGGGTTATCCATACCCAGGGACACACGCCAGGCTCTGTCTGTTTATTGTATGGCAAGTCTCTATTCACAGGCGACACGCTCTTTCCCGGCGGCCCAGGCAAGACCGGCACACCTGAGAATCTGAAAGAGGTCGTCCAAAGTATCACTACTAAGCTGCTGTCTTTGCCCGACGATACCATCGTCTACCCGGGGCACGGCGACGATACCGACATCAAGACATCCAAGTCTGAGTATCAGGTCTTCGCTTCCAAGAGCCACCCGGATGACCTGTGTGGCGATGTCCTCTGGCTATCCAGCTAGACTTCCCTCAACCCGCTCACCCTGGGTTTATCGAAGGGTCACCGCGAGTCATTTGCCTTGTCATTCCGAGAAGTCCCTCATTACAGGCGCTGGAATATGCAATTTCCATGTGCCCCAATGAATTCCGCCTCGCAAAGTGGTATGTTATATGTCAGAGTTGATGAATACTAGACTGCCGTCAGTCCCCTGGGGACTCGTTGATATCGTCCTGGGAATACTTATAGTCGGATCGGGCACCGTCCTACTAAGGTTTCTGATGTTCGACCAGGCCATCAAGTGGGGCGGTTCTCAAGCGCTTGTCACCTCCACTGGGATATTCCTTATAGAGGGCCTGATGGTTCTGGCGGTGCTGATCTTAGCCATCGGCAAGTACAGGTCGGGATGGCCTAGCCTGGGACTTCGGTCTAAGAGCGCCCCTGGCAGTTATGGACTGGCAATAGCCGTCCTAATGGCCAGCTTGCTCTCCAACACTGTGTATTTCGTAGTAATAAGCGCCGCCGGCTGGAAGGACTTGCAGCCCCCTGGGATCCCCAGCGCGCTGGTCGGCGAGGGTGTATACAGGTTCTTCAACGCAATAGCGGTCGGCCTCTGGGGGCCTTTCGCCGAGGAGATATTTTTCCGTGGATTCATTCTCACCGCTCTGATCCCTAAATTTGGGGCGGTCGGGGCGGTAGTCGGATCATCTTTGATATTTGGCGTTAGCCACGGTTCGGTGGCAGTAGCCTTGCCAATTTTTGTTAGTGGTCTGCTCCTGGCCTGGCTTTATCTGCGCACCGGATCCATTTGGCCCTGCGTGGCAGCCCATGGGGCACAGAACATGTTGGCCCTGGTCTTTGCGGGATATGCTTAACAAGATGCCTATTTCGCCTAGAATTAGCCGAGACTCCCTCAAATACGATGCCGTAAAGGGATGATGAAAATGCCCAATCGCATAGACGTAAAACTGTCACAGCTTAGGAAGTCCAGAAAAAAGGCTCTGATTCTTTACGTTACCGCAGGCTTCCCAGATGTGGAGACCAGCATAGCGATAACCAAGGGCATAGCCGAGGCTGGGGCCGATGTGATAGAACTGGGCGTGCCTTTCAGCGACCCCTTGGCCGAAGGCCCTACCATCCAGCGCTCCAGCTCCCAGGCCCTTAAACACGGCGTTAACCTTCATGTCTGTCTAGAGATGTTACATCGGCTGAGGGCTGAAGGCCTTGAGACGCCCATTGTGTTCATGGGGTACTACAATCCCTTCTTTCGCTACGGGCTGGAGGCCTTCGCCTCCGATGCCTCCGACGCCAGCCTGGATGGTCTCATCGTTCCCGATCTGCCCACTGAAGAGGTGACTCCCCTAAAGGAGGTCTGCGACCCCAAGGGCATTCACATAATTCCGCTTCTTGCCCCTACCAGCACCGAATCTCGTGTAGCCGCTTCTTGCGCGGAGGCCAAAGGATTCGTATACTGCATCAGCGTAACAGGTGTGACGGGCGCTCGAACCGCATTCTCTACGCATTTGTCACAACTGGTCAGCCGAGTACGCAAGTATACCGATCTCCCCATGATGGTGGGCTTTGGGGTGTCAAATAGGGAACACGTAGAAGCCATAGGGAAGATTGCCGATGGGGTGGTCGTCGGAAGCGCCCTCATCGACACCATAGCCGACGCTCAGAAGGGCAGGGAGGCGCAGGCTGCGATGGAATTTGTGCGCCAGTTGAAGGGACGATAATCCGGGATAAGAAGGACGATATGAGCCGCGTTAGGGGAATAAGAGGCGCTACGACTGCTACGACTGCTGCCGAGAACTCCAGAGAGGCCATCTTGGAGGCCACCAGCGAGCTTATACGGCAAATGGTTCTGGCTAACGAAATAGAGACCGACGACGTAGCCGCCACTATATTCACCACCACTCACGACCTCAATGCCGAGTTCCCCGCCGTGGCAGCGAGAAAAATGGGCTGGAACAACGTGGCCTTGATGTGCGGTCATGAAATGCAGGTGCCTGGCGGCTTGCCAAATTGCATTCGAATACTTATGCTAGTAAATACAGACAAGGCTCCCCAGGATATAGTCCATGTCTACCTGAGAGGAGCCAAAAATCTGCGAAACCAAGGTGTGGAAGAGAGTTGATGATGAGGCTCCACGATAAATCCAGGCGGCGCAAAGGTTGGTCGGGCGGTGCAAAGCTGGTTCCCCTGTTTAGGACCTGGCCCTATGCTACCGACTACCTTTTCAGTTTAGGAGGCTCATCTTATGATTGCGGAGGCACAGCCAATGATCGTCGTAATGGACGTGAATAGCACCAACGAAGACGTTGAAGCGATACAAAAACACTTGCAAAATCTAGGACTTCAGGGACACTTGTCCGAGGGTATGGAGCGAACCGTTATAGGTGTTGTGGGACAAATATTCCCCGAATTGAAGGACGAGCTAGAAGTCATGTCTGGCGTGCGGGAGGTTGTTCGCATATCCCGGCCGTACAAGCTGTCCAGCAGGGAATTCCAGCCTCAGGACACCATCGTCAATGTAGGAGGCGTTACCATCGGCGGTAGCGAACCCGTGGTGATGGCAGGCCCCTGCGCCGTGGAGAGCGAGGAGCAAGTGCTTACCACAGCCAGGCTAGTGAAGGCGGCCGGAGCAAAGATCCTGCGAGGGGGTGCCTTCAAGCCCAGAACCTCGCCATACAGCTTCAGAGGCATGGGTGTGGAGGGACTGAAGATACTGGCCAAGGCTCGGGAGGAGACGGGGCTGCCAATAATCACAGAGGTGCTGAGTATTAGAGATGTGGACACCGTGGCCGAGTACGCAGACATTCTACAGATAGGTGCTCGAAACATGCAAAACTTCAACCTGCTAGACGAGGTAGGCAAGGTCAACAAGCCCGTTATGCTGAAGCGTGGCCTCTCCGCCACCTACGAAGACTGGCTTCTGGCGTCGGAGTACATCCTCTCTGGGAGCAATAAACAGGTGATACTGTGCGAGAGGGGCGTCCGAACCTTTGAGACCTATACTCGCAACACTTTCGACATAAACGCCATACCAGTAATACGCAAGGTAAGTCACCTGCCTGTCATAGCCGACCCTAGCCACGGAACCGGCAAGTGGTACCTGGTGTCCCCTATAGCTGCGGCGTCCATTGCTGCAGGCGCCCACGGCCTGATAATCGAGGTGCACCCTAACCCTGACCTGGCCCGCTCCGACGGCGCCCAGTCCCTGACCCCTGAAAACTTTCAGCGGCTTATGGCTCTGATTGACGCCATCGCTAAGGCAAGAGAGTCGGTCACTTTACCCGTCGGTCGGTAGTCGGCCTCTGCGCAGCTTTCCGTAAAGCCATGAGGCTACGGCTGCAAAAGCCAGGGCAGATGTGGCTCCAAGGGCATCTGTTCCTACGTCGAAAAACGAAGCCGTTCTGCCAGGCACGAACGCCTGGATTGTCTCGTCCACGCTTGCAATGGCTACTGATAGAATAAGGGAAGCCACATATCGGATGGACAGATGAGCTAGGGGGCTTGCGTAGCTCAGCGCTGCATACACCAGAAGACCGCCTACGAAATACTCCACAAAGTGGAAGAGTGTGGCCCCGTAGCCTCCCGCCTGGGAGCCGACGATCTCTGCTCCCGGAGGAGACCCTTGAGAAGATAGACCAAATGCAAGGGCAACCCAAAGTAGCAGGGGTGTCCAACCCAGAAGAAGGTGTGTCAAGATAGTTCGCTAATTAGGTTCTGCATTGCTTTCAAGAGCTATCCTTTCGCCCATGTCTAAAGGACCTGTCGTTTACGCGTTGCCATTGGATGGAAGAGGAGACGGGCCTCGCCTTATCCTAGCGATGTCTTAGTCAGATGTTAAGGGATCTATGAAGCTGACGTGATACAATTTTGTGTTTGACGCTACTTATCCCTCATGATACCATCCCATACAACACAGTTCGACATGACCAAAGAAATCCCCGGCCGTTTAGACCGTCCATGAGGTTCTACGAAGAGCTTGCCCGCTACGTCCCCTCGGGAGATACCGTCATTACCATAGGCGTCTTCGATGGTGTGCACAAGGGTCATATGCACTTGCTCCGCCACCTCCGAGAAGAGGCAAGACGTCTAGGCGCTTCGTCCTGTGTCCTCACCTTCGTAAACCACCCCAGAACTGTGCTGCGGCCTGGATCGGAGGTTAAGCGCATCACCACTCTGGAACAGCGCACTCTGCTGTTCAAGGGGGCGGGTACGGACATAGTGGTGCCTCTGACCTTTGATGAAGGCATGTCGAACATAAGAGCGCGCGACTTTGTGGATGCGCTGCGGAAACACCTGCATATGAAGGGGATGGTTGTAGGCCCCAACTTCGCTATGGGCTATCAGAGAGAGGGAACACCAAAAATCCTTGCTGCCATTGGTCAAGAGAGTGGCTTCTCCATGCGGGTCGTCGAACCCTTGCGCAGCCGCGACCAGATGATTAGCAGTTCCGCCATCAGGGACTGCATATCCAGAGGAGATGTGGCCCTGGCCGCCAAAATGCTGGATCGCCCATTCTCATTGTCCTGCAAGGTCATCAGGGGCGATGGTAAAGGCAAGGAGTTAGGCTTCCCCACCGCCAACCTGGAGATACCTGAGGACATGGCTGTGCCCGGGGACGGAGTCTATGTCACCTGGGCCAACGTGGAAGGGGGCCGCTTTATGTCTGCTACCAGCATAGGTATTCGCCCCACCTTTGGCGTAAATGCCAGGACGGTGGAAGCCTTTCTGATGGACTTCCAGGGAAATCTTTACGGCAAAGAGACGAGTCTGGAGTTCCTCCAGCGACTTAGGGATGAGCTGCGCTTCGATACCGTAGAAGACCTCAAGGCTCAAATGGCCAGAGATGTGGAACAGGCCAGGGAGATCCTCGAATCGCAAAGGCCCTTCGAATCTTCGGGCCCTTAGCGTCGGGAAGATACGGCAATGGACCAAAGAGAACTTCACAGGATCACCAAAAGGGGCGTAGCCGAGATAATAGTGGAGAAGGAGTTTATAGCGCTCCTTGAGGAAGGCAGGCCCCTTAGGCTTAAAATGGGCTTTGACCCCAGCAGCCCAGACATACACCTGGGACATGCTGTGGGGCTACGTAAGCTGCGACAACTACAGGACCTAGGCCACCAGGTCATCCTCATTGTGGGCGACTGGACGGCCATGATTGGCGACCCCAGCGGCCAGACGGTCACACGTCCCATGTTGAGCCAGGAGCAGGTGAACGCCAACGCCGAGACGTATCTGCGCCAGTTCTTCAAGATCGTGGACAAGGAGCGCTCCAAGACGGTGTGGCAGAGCGAATGGTTCGGCAAGTTCACCTTGAGCGACGTCCTCAATCTCACTGGGCGCTTCACCGTGGCCCAGTTCCTAGCTCGAGAGGACTTTGCCAAGCGATTCAAGGCCCAGCGTCCCATTGCGCTAACGGAACTCCTCTACCCCCTGTTGCAAGCCTACGATTCCATCGTTATAGAATCGGACGTGGAGTTTGGAGGCACGGACCAGAAGTTCAACCTGCTGGTAGGCCGCGAGCTTCAGGCCATGATGGGACAGAGACCCCAGCAGTGCTTCCTTGTCCCCATCATTCCCGGCACCGATGGCGTCCAGAAGATGAGCAAGAGTCTGGACAACTACATAGCCATCGAGGAGCCGCCCAACGATATGTACGGGAAGCTCATGTCCGTCCCCGACGACCTGATCATGGACTACCTGACGCTCCTTACAGACACACCCGATGAAGATCTAAAGGAGATAGCCTCTGCGCTGGAGTCCCAATCCGTGAACCCCATGGATGTAAAGAAGCGTCTC
Source organism: Dehalococcoidia bacterium (assembly GCA_965249025.1). GTDB lineage: Bacteria > Chloroflexota > Dehalococcoidia > Lucifugimonadales > CAYTFF01. Next base: position 2,507,963 of record OZ252215.1, read on the forward strand.
GCCAGGGAGATTGTATCCCAGTTCCACGATGCCGAGGCCGGGCGGCAGGCCGAGGCCCACTTCGAGCGTGTGGTGCAGCGAGGGGAGGTTCCGGAGAATGTACGTGAGGTCTTCTTCCGCGGGCTACCCCCTGACGGCGGGAGAGTGAGGATTTGGTGGTATGATGAACAGGGGCTCAAAAAGGAGAAGACTGCGCTACTCAACGACTTTGCCTCTCTGGCAATATTTCAAGAACCAGGGGTGTCTCCATTGGCAAGGCCGCAGCTTTTTTCGGTCGGCATGGTTTCCCTGTTACATATTCTGGAACTAGCAAAGAGCCGTGGGGAAGCTAAAAGGCTCATTGCTCAAGGCGCTGTGCGGATTGACGATAAGGAAGTGACAGAGGGACCGATTGATCTTCAGTATGGAAGCGTCATTCGAATTGGCAAGAGACGCTTCGTCAAAGTGGTGAAAGTGGAGTCTTGACTCTTGCGTATCATTTCTTTGTTATCACGAGGATTTGTGATTTGGGTCGCAATGGCCACCTTGGCATGTGCATCGGGAGGAAAGGGGGGCGATTCAGAGCTTCAAAAGAGAGCCGAGGGATGGGCCTCATATATTTCCAGAAATGACTGGCTAAAAGCTTACACCACTTTTGCGCCTGTGTTAATTGAGGCGTGTGGGACTCAAGACCTAGTCGACTTTCAAAGCCATTTTCTTCAGAATAAACCCAAGTCGTTAGTGGATGTGAGTGTTGCAAAAGTGGAGACAATGGGCGAAGTTGGATATGTCCATCTGAAGCTCAAAGGTTACGAATCATTTCAAAATCCCGATAGATGGCTTCTCCGAGACGGGCAATGGTGGTACAGCCCCGACTATCCTAACACCAGATGCGTTAGGCAGTATCCTCAAGATACATCGGTTAACCTAAGGATACCACGTGAGGAATTTTTGTCACAATTCCGCAGAGAGGTTTCGCGGATTCATCCTCTTACTTCACCTTCTGATAAAGGCCCATTACTAAACTTCGCGCTTGTCTCAGAAACATACGAACTGAACCCATACTCAGGGGAATACCTCTATAGCATAATGGAGCAGCGGTTGCCTAGAATGCAACCCGTTGTGACTTATGAAGTCCCTGCTCGTCGTCTTCCAGATAGTATGGTTCAAGCATCAACCCGCCTAACGATGTATGGAGAGAAACATGCTTTGACCCAAGTTGTGCTTCAAGCATATCAGGATTATTCTTCGCCAGATCCGTGGTTGCAAGCCCGCCAGTTTACTTATTTTGCAGCCTTGGGCGAAGTACTAGCCCCCAACTGGAGTCGTCAATTTAGCTTTGGTAACTGGTTCACGGGCCAGGCAGGCGAGGAGGCAGACTATAGCCAAGACGCCATGAGAATAAGACTGAAGTATTGGAAAAGATGCGAGCCCAAAACCAATGTTCTTTGTCCGCCTCGACACCTGCGATGGTTAGCCACCTTCCATGTTGATACACCTTCCCCCCCTACCTTTCCTTTGCCGGATTGTAAGGAAAGGCCAGATGCCTATTATATTGTCACCGGCAAAACCTGCTAAGATTGAGATTGATCCCAAGTTAACGCTAAAATCTGAATTGTAGGAGGCAATTGTGCAGATACCTCAGCAGAACCTACGAATTCCGGGCCCCACACCTTGTCCTAACGACATATTGCAAGGCTCGGCCAAGCCCATGATCAACCACAGAGGCCCTGAGTTTGAAGCGATTCTCCTCAAGACTACCAAGGACCTGAGGCACGTCTTCGAGACCGACAACGACCTGTATATTCTTACCGCATCAGGCCAGGCTCACATGAAAGCTAGCAAGGTCAACAGATTCATCAGCTACTCTAGCCTCTATGGCTATCGGTTTAATGAGTGTTTAGTTCCTAGCAGGGCTGAGGCCAAACGGCTCATCAATCAAAACGCCGTAGAGGTGAACGGTCAGAAAGCAACGGAGGACTCCCCTCATATAGCCTCTGTCAGCGGTTCGGTCATCAAGATTGGCAGGCGCAAATTCGTGAGGATAGTTAACTCAGACTAGTGCCTCTTGCTAGTAGTAACAACGCTGCGAGGCGGGTTGGGAGGGAAGAAAAACGTCTCACCACGCCCACCCGCTTCAGCATAGCTAAGCATAAAAAAGGTCACCTATACATGGCCCTTTCATTGATTTGCGCACACTTCTATGATTTAATAGAGTCATAAATGCGGAATGTTGGTTAATCGGAGTTTCCGTAATGGCACAGGTCAAACCAAGACGAAAAGTGATCAAAGCTCTGGCCAAAGGGCAAATAACTATTCCTAGAGAGTTTCGGAATGTCCTAGGAATAAGGGAAGAGACTCTTCTTAGCGTCTCCTTAGTGGATGACCACCTAGAAATAGCCCCCTTGCAACAAGACCAGGAGACCCTGAGACGCTATTCCGACGAAGACGTCATCCGTTTCCTGGAGGAGGACGAGCTGGACGAAGAGACGGCCAGACGGGTCCGTGACCTTCTAGGACGCAGGGTGCTATAGGTGTCGCTGCGGCGCAGGCTTGTCTTTCTTGACGCCAGCGTTCTGGTAGCCGCATCCCGATCGCCATCTGGAGGGTCGGCCTTGGCGATTGAGGTGTGCAGTGGGCGTATGTTTCGCGCCGCTCTCACTGCCAGGGTTCTGCTGGAAGTTCGAGTGAACATCGTTAAGAAATTTGGGGAGCCAGAACTCGTGAGATTTTACAAGCAGTTGGCCGCCCTAAACCCTAAAATGATACCACCTCCCTCTCAGAGGCGTCTGAATGAGTGCGTCCATTTGACTACGGAAAAGGATGCTCATGTGTTAGCGGCTGCTCTGGAGTGTGGCGCAGCCTACCTGATGACCTTAGACCGACGTCACCTGCTAACCCCAGTCGTTGGCTCGGCGGGTTTGCCTACAAGAGTCGTCACTCCAGGTGACTTCTTAAAGGAGATCGCCTCTCCCAACCCTCCATCGCATCCCAAAGGTAACGACTGAACTCATAGAAGGCAAGGGCTATGCAATTTACGTGGGCGATAGGCCGTCACGATGTTGCCAGCGGTTCGGTCATCAAGATTGGCAGGCGCAAATTCGTAAGGATAGTTAACTCAGACGCCAACCCAGAAAGATAAGCCTAGACAGGACAGCTCCTTAAGCCACCCCTTCACGGCTCGATTCTTCATCCCTTTATTTCCATGTTCGCCGATAGTCCACAGAGCTTGACTGCGAGTCACCCTGGGTATAGCATCGATGGCTGTAGTAATGGAGCGGGTGAGACGGGTCGTCGGTTAAGGTAGAAACCACTACTATAAACGCCTCCTTCCCGCAACCGATAAAAGTTACGCTATATGTCGTTGTAGCAACATACATCACGGGGGCAAGACATGGACACGGTCGTCCCATTGCTATCTAGCATCTTCAGCCTGGTTTTCGCTCTTCTGATGCTGGGCCAGTACATGGCTCGGCGGCGCCCCTACCAGTTGGTCTGGGGAATTGGTCTCCTCATGTATTTCGCAGCTACTCTGAGTGAGTTCTTGGTTGGATACATAGGTCTAAAGGCTGCCTTTTACAGGGGATGGTACCTGTTCGGGGCCATCTACGTGGCCGCCTACCTGGGTATGGGCAGCCTGTATCTCTTGGCACCGCGCCGAATTGCCCACGGTGTCATGGGGCTGCTTCTGATTGTTTCCCTCTATGCCCTGATTCGTGTACTTAGCGTTCCAGTGGACCTATCCAAATTGGTTGAAGGAGAGGTGCTCTGGGGCATTGCCTTTCCCACTAGCGTGAGATTGCTAACGCCCTTCTTCAACATCTTTGGCACCATAGCTCTGGTTGGGGGCGCAGCATACAGCGCCTGGGTCTTCTGGCGACAACACATCTTCCCACACAGGGTAATCTCAAACACACTCATAGCGATAGGCGCTATTCTGCCTGCCCTGAGAGGAACATTCTCTCGCCTGGGGATGCCTCAAACCCTCTACCTCCTGGAACTGGCGGGCATAGTGATAATATTTGTTGGCTTCTTGCGCAGCTACGAGGTCTTCGCGGTGCCTGTTCGCCGTCTTATTGCACGGACTTGAGAGCCCGTGAGAACCGCAGTCACCCGAGAACGGCCCCACACGACTCTTGGCGAGGAAGACCCTGACTCCTTCCTCCTACCAGGGCGCTATCTATACCTGACGGCATTACATTCCCTAACTAGACCCCCCTTTTACCAGCCAGCCATTTAATGTAAACTTCATGTTGTTATGCTGACGGACGAATGCCGATGAATTCATGCCCGTTCCCATTGACATCGCAAGGAGCTTCCTACGGGGCTTTCGGTGCTGAAAGTCGTAGAGGATCAGTCCTTTTAGATGCCGATGTAGCGCACCAGAATGGGAAAAAGAGGCCCCGCATCAAAAAGGCAGAATACTAACCTAATCTCGAATAGGAGGACTCATGGTAAACCTGAGAATTCCGGGCCCCACACCTTGTCCTGACGACATATTGCAAGGCTCGGCCAAGCCAATGATCAACCACAGAGGCCCTGAGTTTGAAGCGATTCTCTTTAAGGCTACAAAGAACCTGAAACAGGTCTTCGAGACCGACAACGACCTCTATATTCTTACCGCATCGGGAACTGGCGCCATGGAAGCCGCCGTGGTCAACACCCTATCGCCAGGAGACAAAGCCCTGCTGGTGACCATTGGCGTTTTCGGCAACCGCTTCGGGCAGATCGGCGAGGCTTACGGGGCTCAGGTAACTAAATTGGAGGCTCCCTGGGGCAGGACCGCCGATCCAGACCAGGTACGTCAGGCTCTCAGGGCCAACCCGGATGTAAAGGCCGTTATGGTCACTCACAACGAGACCTCTACCGGCGTCACCAACGATTTAGAGGCCATCGCCAGGGTGGTCAGTGAAGAGTCCCAGGCGCTCTTGCTGGTGGACGCCATCAGCAGCGTGGGTTGCGTACCGCTGCCTGTGGACAGGTGGGGCTGCGATGTAGTCGTCACCGGATCTCAAAAGGGCTTCATGATTCCCCCAGGGCTGGCCTTCATAAGCTTCAACCTGAAGGCCTGGGAGGCCAACGCCAGAGCCAAGATGCCCCGCTTCTACTTCGACATCGGCAAGGCCAGGAGCTATTATCAGAACGGCCAGACCCCCTGGACCCCGGCGGTGTCCGTGATGTACGGCCTTGAGCTGGCTCTGGACAAGATGCTCTCTCAAGGTATGGTTTCCATCTTCAAGCACCATGAAAGGCTTGGACAGATGACCAGGGAGGGCGTCAAGTCTCTGGGCCTGTCCCTCTTTGCCGATGAAAGCGTCGCATCCAACACCGTCACTGCCGTCAAGGTGCCGCAAGGTGTCGACGGCAAGAAGCTAGTGCAGCTTCTGCGGGAAGATCACAACGTAGTGATTGCGGGAGGACAGCAGGACCTGTCCGGAAAGATCTTCCGTATAGGACACCTGGGCTACTGTTCAGAGGAGGAAATTAGAGATCTCCTAGACGCCCTGGAAAAGACCCTGCCAAAGGTAGGCTTCACCCCGTCAAAGGCAGGCGTGCGCAGATAATGGCTTTTCGCATACTCGTATCCGATGCTATAGACAAGGACGGCGTCGAGCTTCTCAAGAACGAAGCCACGGTAGACGTAAAGACGGGACTAAAACCAGAGGATCTTATATCCATAATAGGCGACTACGAGGGCCTCATTGTGCGGAGCCAGACAAAGGTCACCGCGGAGATTATAGAGGCCGGCCATAAGCTACAGGTCATCGGCAGGGCTGGCGTAGGCGTCGACAACATAGACCTGGAAGCCGCCACTCGCAATGGCATAGCGGTGGTCAACGCTCCGGTGGGCAACACCATCGCCGCCGCGGAGCACACGGTAGCCCTTCTGCTGGCCCTGGCTCGAAACGTGCCCCAGGCCAATGCGTCCCTCAAGGCTGGCCAGTGGAAACGCAGTGCCTTTACAGGGGTAGAGGTGCGGGGCAAGACCATCGGCATTATAGGCCTGGGCAAGGTCGGATCTGAGGTAGCAGGAAGGCTTCGCAACTTCCAGACACGCCTTCTCGGCTACGACCCTTATATATCCCCCGAATACGCCCGAACCCTTGGCATCGAGCTGGTATCCGTGGACGACATTTTGGAGAGATCCGACTTCATTACCCTCCATGTTCCCCTGACCGACGCCACGCGAAACCTCATCGGGGAGAAGCAGCTCGCCAAGGTGAAGCCATCGGTGCGGATTATCAACGTGGCCAGAGGAGGGCTAATCGACGAGGATGCCTTGCACAAGGCCCTAGAGGAAGGCAGAGTCGCCGGAGCGGCTGTAGACGTGTTTACCAAGGAACCCCCGGACAGGCATCCTCTCATCGAGAGCCCCAAGGTCATTGCAACGCCGCATCTGGGCGCTTCCACCGCGGAAGCCCAGCGGGACGTGGCTATAGAGGTCGCCGAACAAGCGCTGGCCGTGCTCAATGGGCAGCCGGCCCGCTATACGGTAAACGCCCCCTTTATTCCGCCCGAGGTACGGCCGGTCTTGATGCCTTACATTCAGGTGGCCACATACATCGGCAAGATGGCAACCCAGCTAGCGGAGGGGCAGATCAGCTCCATAGACATACACTACGAGGGCGACATCGCCGAGCACGACACCGTGGTCCTCAAGTCCGCCGCCCTGATTGGACTGCTAGCGCCAGTGACAGAGGAGCGGATAAACCTGGTGAACGCCAGCCTCATCGCCAGCCAGCGCGGCCTCAAGGTGGTCGAGCACAAGAAGAGTGAGACGGACAGCCGATATGGAGGCATGATCTCTGTGGAGCTGACCACCAGCGAGGGGACAACCATCGTTGGTGGCACTGCCTTCAGGGGAGAGAGCCACATAATCCGCATAGACGACTACTGGCTAGACATAGTAGCTTCCAGTGGCTACGTTCTCTGTATACGTCACCACGACCGGCCAGGCATGATTGGCACCGTTGGAACCATTAGTGGCAAGAACGACATCAACATCAGCTTCATGGAGGTAGGCCGTCTCGCACCCCGCGGAAACGCCGTAATGATGGTCGGCCTGGACGACCCCATGCCAGACAGCGTCCTGGAAGAGATCAGGGCCATACCTCACATATACAGCGCGCGCGTGGTGGCTCTGTAGACGCCCTATACTGCAGTCTAGGAGTGATCTCCACAACCCAGATACAATGGGACTTGACACATGAGGTTGAAGGACTAAGATTATGAGAATCGAATATCGATGTTTGCGGTAGCTGCCGCCGAACCGATATGAGGAGGGGAGATGACTCAGCAGGCGCTGCTCAACCCAGAGGCTGTTATCAAGGAACTCAAGAAGAACGGCGTTACCCACGTGGTCTCACTCCCCGACAGCGAGACTAATTGGATGTATCGGCTGCTTGAGGAAGAGCCCTCCCTGCACCTGATTCCCGTCTCGCGAGAGGGAGAGAGCATCCCCATCGCCGTCGGGCTCATCGCCGGCGGCAAGAAGCCTGTGGTGCTGATTCAGAGCACCGGAATGTTCGAGTCGGGGGATTCCATTCGGGGAATGGCCCTGGACCTGAACCTACCCATCGTGATGCTCATCGGCTACCGTGGCTGGACCCGCCACGGGGTGACCCCAGACTCGGCAGCCCGCTTCACCGAACCCATCTTGCGGGCCTGGGGAGTCAACTACTATTTGATAGAGCACGACGGCGACGCCGAGCGGATCTCCCTGGCCTTCGAGGAGGCCAAACGAACTAGCCAGCCGGTGGCCGTCCTCATTGGTGACGAATATCACGGGTTCAACCGGTAGGCTCACGACAAGTCAGGACATGCTGCAAAGCCCAAGGAGCGCTAGATGATTAACCAGATAGCCCTCATGGAGGTCGTAGACAAGCACCGTGGCGACGCCATCGTCGTTCCCACCATGACCGGCAGCGGGGGCTGGCGCCAGGTCAGCAAGACGCCTCAGAGAGACGTCCCCGTTAGTGGCGCTATGGGAAAGGCATCCTCCTTCGCTCTGGGCCTAGCCCTAGCACAGCCCTCGGTTAAGGTCATTGTCTTCGATGGTGACGGTAGCCTGCTGATGAACCTGGGCTCCCTGGTTACCATAGCTGAACAGGCCCCCAAGAACCTGTACCACTTCGTCCTGGAGAACGGGGTCTACGCCTTTACCGGTGGACAGCCCATCCCTGGCCAGTCCAAAGTCTCCTTCGCAGGACTTGCCCGAGAGGCTGGATATGCCAGCTCCTACGAGTTCGACGACCTAGAGGAGTTCGCCTCCCGCTCCAAAGAGATCCTTGACCAGCCAGGACCCGTCTTCATCTGTGTTAAGACGGTGCCGGAGATCCGGAACGAGCCGATAGGTGAGAGACCCAGCACGCGTACACGGAGCACCCGCCAGGCCATCCAGGAGCTACGCCAGACCCTAGGCACCATGTAGAGCTACCTCCTCCGCAACGGCTTATACCCCTTCAACAAGACCCGTGGTTATATCTAGCCCTGCCCGCGTACGTAGACGAGCGCCAGACTTAGCGCCTTGAACTTCCGATACCAGACTCGTCTCCGACTTCAGGGGTTCCAGTGACTGGAATCGAGACGTTGCTTGACTCGGTAAGATTGGAATGCTATGGTTGGCTCGATTAACTACACTGCCGTGTGTGCCGTCAGATCGACGTGAGAGATCTCCCTTCATAGTCTCGCCCTATAGGGCGTTGTTACTGAGAATATATGCATTGATGAGACGTTACAATACGGCATCACAGCCGAACGGAGGTGATTCCAATGGGAATGGGCCAAGAATGGCGTATCCAGTTTACCGACGGTCATGTGTGGGCTTCCGATCCCGCAGGTGAACCACTTGCAGGTGGGCAGTGGCTCGCTGGGGATGAGCCGATCCGTGCTTATTTGTGGTTGGAGCATATGTCGCTTGTACGAGAAGGTACTTTACGTGGTCCCAACCGCTTTCGCCGTTTTTGGCGCATTTTCCAAATAAGAACCTTCCCTCTTTTCACAAACATGAACTTGGACATCCTCAGTCGGCTGAAATATCTCCCTCCCCCGGAGAGTCAGCATCCTGCACCTCCAGCCCAGCAGGTGCAGGTCTACGAAGGATTGATGCGGCTTTCGTGGCGCCTGCTAACACGCCATGCTGTCCGTATAAGCCTCTTATCTTTCTGGGTACCCTTTCCTCGATGGCGCTGGTCTCCATGGAATATAGCTCGACGACGCACTACAGTAGGAATATAAGGAAAGATTACCCTGACGTACCCTGGGCAACAGCAGGCGCAAATAGACGGCCGGGCTACAGGGGACTTCCAACCCCCAGGACTTCCTGACGCCGATGCGCATGTCGAAGCCACCTTCCAATCAGAAGTGCCTGCGCGGCCCTGGGAACAGCGTTCGGAGTTCTCTGTCCGAGGGCTGGAGTTGGTAGGTCGCTGGTCTTAGTTCGATAGCTCCCCTACCAGGTGGTTGAACACCAGCCCCGTAGGAAGCTTGGGATAAAAGTACGTCGACTTGGGCGGCAGCCTGTCTCCCCTGGTGACCACCTCCTCAAAGAGGTCCATAGGCATATGTCTCAGAAGCAAAGCCATTTGATACTCGCCGTTTTGGACACTCCCCACCGCCTCTTCTCCGTCGTGGACAAAGGATACGGCTTCGCCTTCCCTGGCCTCTCCCATCGCTGGTCTTAGCACCCCCGTGCTCAGAAATCGCGGCTCGCACCGCTCCAGGGCGGGCGTATCGACCTTGGGCATATATGAGTCCTTAAGCAGTAGGACGACCCCGCGTTCTGGGCTGGATGTATAAGCCGCTACCGCAATCCTATCTTTATCAATCTCCTTCAGCCTGACCGCTAGCGCCTCTGCGATGCTCATCGGAGACGACGACGGAAGCCACTGCTCCTCTACATCGAACATATCCTCGATACGACTCCATAGTGACGCCATCTCCCCCTCAGAGAGGCCACCTATTAGCCGGTGGTAGGGCATGACCAACAGCCCCGAGTCCTCCATGGGTATCAGGCTCATCATGACGAAGTTGGCCGCATGGTCCGGCGAAGTCAACATGCCAGAGTCCCTGAGATAGCCTCGGTATTCCAGAGAGGTCTCGTAGCGGTGGTGTCCGTCGGCCAGGTACACCGCCTTCGATTGCATGGAGAGCCTTAGCTGCGCCAGAACGTCCGGTTCCCTTATCACCCACATCTTATAGGCCATGCCGTTGTCGACAGGCTCCGTGGAGGCGTCGGGGGGCCTTTCGCCTTTGGCGCGCCTCAGAATCTCCTGCACAGAGCCATCTGGGTCGGAGAAGAGGCTCAATAAGGGGCTGAAGTTGGCGTTGCACACCTTCATAAGCGCCAGCCTGTCCTTCTTCGGGCCAGGAGTGGTGTATTCGTGGGGAAAAACGGAGCCTTCGCCGAACTCCTCCAGCCTTACGCAGACCATAAAGCCACTTCTGACCCAGGACTTGTCCCCAATCTGATACGCCTCTTCGATCAGATATACAGCCTGTGAGCCTTCCGGAACAAGAACACCCTCTCTGAGCCACTCTTGAAACGTGGCGGCGGCGCGAGTGTAGCGATTGTCCGACTCATTGTCATCAGGGCGGCTCTCCGCTAGCTCCAACCGAACGGCGTTGCGGGGACTCTTCTGATGAAGGGCAGCCTGCTGGGCCGGCGATATGATGTCGTAAGGGGGGCTGATAAACCTGGTCAGGTCGCCTCCCACAGACGGATTATAGCGGAGTCCTCTAAAGGCTCTAATATCTACCATACTCTCTCCCGATTATCGTATTTGCCTTACGATTATGCCACAATACGCCGCACACAGCCATCGATGCCCCATCCTGAAGGATACGGGGTCGTAAAAGCGCATCGCTTCCGTGCTACTTGTGGATGCACTATATTTTGAGTGATGCTACTCCCCGTATAGTTAAAAGCGCATCGAGAAGGGGGCTTCCCCATGTCATCCTACTGGCTGAAGGTACTCAGACGAATAGACGAGTATCACTGGGAGCTACCCGTCGACTATAAAGAGGGTATGCGTGTCTCCGGCCTCGTCTTCGCTGACGACCAGATGCTGGCACAGATAGTCCAGGGCGACAGCCTCTCCCGACGCGTCGCCCGCATGCGACCTATCGGCGTGATAAAGGGGTAGTTTTCAATACAAATACCGATCATGGTGAACCCTTCGTCAGGCTCAGGACAGGAGGGACGTGGCCTCGCTATCGATAGGCATGGATCGGCATATTAGGTCGCTGCAAGTTCTTGTTCCTCGAAGTAAGGCTTCGGGGCGGGCCGGGGTGGGAAAAACAACGCCTACTTGGTTTTAATTGCAGATCGCATTACAATTTCATGAGTGCAAGTACACTGTACTTAAGGACGGTGCTTATATGGCCTTTGGAATCAACATAAAAGAGGGAAACGGCGGAAAGAGGATTGAGCTGGAGTGCACCCACCAGAACGGCCTCCTGTACGTCATACCTAGCGAGTCTAGCTGGGTGTGCGCTCAGGAACACCTGGACGCCCACGCCATAGCAGGGTTCTTCAAAGAACTGGTCAAACTTCAAGATACCCGTGTTAAGGACCTCATGCAGAAGTGGGGACTGTACTACAGGGAACGCCCCTTGAAGAGTCAGGAGTCCAGCAACGGCCAGTCCGCGGAATAACGAGGCAGTTTGCCTTATCTACTTTGCTATCACTCGTAGGAGACGCCAATGAACAGGAAACTACACTTTGAGTCCATTTGCGCCAGCATCGGCGCAGACATTCCCTCCATGACCAGGCCCCTGGCGGCGCCCATTTATCAGGCCTCCGTCTTTGCCGTGGACAGCCTGGAGATGGTGGACGACCTCTACGAAAGCAGTTCCCAGGGCTACTTCTACTCCCGAGACGCCAACCCCAACGTCGCCATACTGGAGCGGGCCATGGCACTCCTGGAGGACGGCGAGGATGCCGTCGCATTCCCATCGGGGATGGCGGCCATAGGCATAACCCTCCTGTCGATGCTCTCCTCTGGAGATCGTATAGTCGCATCCAGCGAGCTCTACGGCAGGACTATTCAGATGCTGCGGGAAGACCTGCCCCGCTTCGGCGTCTCCTCCAACTTTGTGAACATCGCCGACCTGGACTCCGTCGGGAAGGCGCTAGAAAATGGCCCAAAGATTATCCTTTTGGAGTCCATCTCCAACCCGTTACTGACGGTGGCCGACGTCCAGCGCGTCTCGGAGCTTGCCCACGCTCAAGGCGCAAAGGTGGTAGTGGACAACACCCTGGCGACGCCCTATCATCTAAGGCCCCTTGAGTTGGGAGCCGACGTAGTGGTTCACAGCGTCACCAAATATCTCAACGGCCACTCCGACGTTACAGGGGGCGCAGTTGTGTCTAACCAGGACACCATATCTGAGGTTCGCAGGACGTGCCAAGTATGGGGCGCTACCCTGGACCCATTCGCCGCTTGGCTTACCGTCAGGGGCATCAAGACTCTGCCGCTGAGAATGGAAAGGTCCTCTCGCAATGCAGCCGAGGTGGTCCGCCTTCTTTCCGACCATGAGAAGATAGCCCATATCCACTACCCTGGCCTTCCTAACGACGCCAGTCACCAGGTGGCTAAGCGATCCCTGAGAGGCGGCTTCGGCTCCATGGTCTCCTTCGATCTAAAGGGTGGGTTGGAAGCGGCCTCCAAGTTCGTTAAGTCCGTTGAGCTTATAAAATTTGCCCCCAGCTTCGGAGAGCCCCAGACCACCCTATCTCACCCCGCCAAGACCTCCCACCGTCCCCTTTCCGCCGAGCAGCGTGCCGAAGCAGGGATAGGTGACGGCCTCATACGGCTCTCCTGCGGAATAGAGAACAGCCAGGACATCATCGCAGACATAGCGCAAGCCCTTAACAATCTTTAGTTCATCTAGTAACATGCCAAATGACTGCTACTCAAGCGAGAAAGACGGTGAATGACGGATTCAATTCCCCCCAAAGGGCTAAGGCTGTTCCAGCCCGACCGGTTAGATAAACCTGAGCAGTGGAGACTGCACTACAAGGGTCTGGAATACGAGGGTTAGGTGCTGGTAGCCAAATCGTGGCGTCATGAGCTAGGAAACAGGCTGCCCAGAGGACTCTACTTTCGCATCGTATTTCTCACCGAGTCCCACCCAATCTCAAGGAGCGCCCTCAAGGATAGGCGCATAGCGGTCGTGGTTCCCGGGCAAGATGCCACCGACTACGTAAGAACGATGAATAAGGAGTACGGCTCTGTAAGAGAGGCGAGGCTCCGCTACATGACAGGCGGCCAGCCTGACCAGATGCGCAAAGCGATGAGAGAAAGAGAACTGGCACTGCAACGGGAAATACATAAAGGGTACGCACGTTCCTACTCGTCAGGAATGGTTTACACTCAAAGCGGCCTAGCGACTGGTCAACAAGGACTCTTCCAAAGGGATGACCCTTCAGACGGGGTTCATGGCCTCGCTTCGACCATGTTCGGACGCCTGTACCCTACATTACCTATAAACTCAGGAGGCTTCCCCCGGGGCATTACCTCCGAGGATCTGAGGTCTCTTTATAGGGGGCTCTTCCAAGGCGACCCTGAGAGCCAGCAAGAGGTTGTGCTGACCTTCGGCCCCGGCCTTGGCCTTACCCAACCAGACGACCCCATTACCTTCAATCCCAAAGACTCTCAGACTTTGGACATCATACGCAAGGATGTGAGTGTCTATGGTGGCGTCATAGACATCCAGAAGGTCTTGGAAAACCTGGTGTATTCTTACGGACTCACCGAGCCTCTAGCGGTTCTCTGCATACTCGCCTTCGTTCGCCATGCCCGTGCCATAGTAGAGCTGAAGCCTGGTCACTCCGTAATGTCGGCATCGGCTGAGCCGTTCCCGGGAGACTCCATTACGTGGGACATGGTGCCAGAGATAACCTACGATCCTTCACTGGCTGACAGCATGGAGGCCCTGATATTAGAGGCATCCCCATCATGGAATACGATACTGCCATACGCCAAGAGCATTGCTACGGATTTTGAGAGAAGCCAAGAAAAAGGTGAAATAGCGACGCAGGAGGAGCGCCTGCTGGAGGCTCTGGTCTCCTTGAGAACCGAATTGGCTGAGACCAAGAGCGGCCTAGAGACTATTCGTCGCTCCCTAGAACAGGACGAAAGCCACTTTACACAAACCATAGATAGCCTGGAAACACTATCCCACGCCTCAAGCTATCTGGACTTCTATTACGCGGCGGTGGAAGAGTTCCAGAACCCCACAGGGCTGAGGCGCTCTTTTGAAACCTATCGTAAGCTGGCACAATTCTCGAAGGTAGCTACTGAGATAGTCCGAGTTAAGTCCTACCTGGACGACACAACCCTAGGGACTGCGCAGTCGGATTTGGCCCTGGACAGAGCCTCCCTTTTAGGTCAGATGGATTTCACCACTCTTGCGGAGAACCCTGGTCTTTGGCAGGGGATCGCAGCCACCTTTGAGTGGTTTCGCTCTCGCTATAGAAGCGCATACCTGGAGTTTCATGAGAGCTATAGATCAGAGGCCATTGCCCTCAGTAGGCTCATGGACAAATTGGATCCCCAGGCAGAGGCCCTGGAGCGCTTTAACGCCGTGCCGGAGCTAGGGGAGCCGGTTGACGTGGACGCACCGCCCAGGTTCAAGGCGTTGGCCGAGGCTCTCAGGGTTTGCCAGGTGTCTGAGAAGGACATCTCTCTAAAGGACGTCCCCCATTGCGCCATTTGCCTGCTCCACCTCGGAGATGATTTGCCTGCCAGGATGGAGGTGGAGCGTGTCGTCGCAGACCTGGAGAGAGCCATGAAGGAGTACAACCGCCGCCTGGGGTCCAAGGTGGTGCGGCGAATTCTAGCCGACAAAAGCAGGGAGCAGCTAGATAAGTTTATTAACATCCTTCAGGTCAGCGATCTATCAACCCTAGCCAACGTGTTGGATAATGAGGTGCTGAATTTTCTGAGGAGCCTTATTAGTAAGGCTTGACCTATGTACTCGATGAACGGAGCAATAATTGTTTACTAAGGCATTATCACGTCTTTTTGGTAAATCGGGCGACCCTTACAGTAGCGTCAAGCTCATAATTGTAGGCATGGGAAATCCTGGACCTAAATATACTAATAGCCGCCATAATCTTGGCTTCATGTGTATCGACTGGCTGTCCAAAGAGCACTCGATACCCCTCTCAGAACGCCGCCGTTACGTCGCTATTGGAAAGGGTGAGTTAGGGGGCCAGCCTGTGGTTCTCGCCAAGCCCAGAACCTACGTCAACCGCAGCGGCCAGGCCGTCAAATACCTGCTTGACCGCTTCCATGCTGGGACTGATCTCCTCCTTGTCATCTACGACGACATGGACATGCTCCAAGGCAGGTTAAGGATACGCCCTAAGGGGTCTGCCGGCGGCCACAACGGCCTCAAGTCCATCATAGAGACCCTCGGCTCCACTGAGTTCCCCCGCATAAGGGTCGGTATCGGACGCCCTCCTCATGGAGGAGACCAGATAGATTACGTGCTAAGCGGCTTCTCGCGTCAGGAGCGAGAGATAGTCAATGAACAGATTGCGCTAGTTGGGCAAGCGGTGGCTGCTATACTGACTGACGGCCTTGACATAGCCATGAGCCAGTTCAACTAACAGAGGGACAGGCTTGCTCCTGCCCTTGAGGTCCAAGCCTTGTGATACCACAGCTGTGGGGGTGTTCCGTCCACCTATCCTCAGGGTCGCTGCTTGAAGGTCAACGGGTTTCCGCCAAGTCGTCGGCCTCCTTTAGCACGCGCCTCATCTGTATCAGCCGCAGTAGCACCACTACGTTGGTCAGGGACGCAAGGACGATTAGTGTGGCTAGCCCCTGTCCGGTCAAAGCGCCGACCATCAGCACAAACAGGCGAACATCGCGAGAAGCGGCCGAGGTGATACCTCTGTCGAAAAGGTTGGCTGGGGCATTTTGGATCCTGGCGCGAGTATAGGTGACCGCGAAGGTGCCCGCCAGCGCCCAGAACCCCGCTATCCATACATAGGAACTAGCCCCGTTTCCGGCGGCCCACAGAGTGAGGCCCAAATAGATAAGGGCGTCGGAGTAGCGGTCCACAATGGCGTCTAGGAAGCCACCAAAGACAGAGGTCATCTTCTTCAACCGGGCCAGGTCTCCATCTATCCCGTCCACCACGGAAGATGCCTGAGCCAACAGCGCGCCTATTACGTTGTGCCCGTATAGAAAGGCGAAGAAGGAGGCCACTGAAACGCCAAGGGTGGCTATGGTTACCTGGTTGGGCGTGATAGGAGTGCGAGCCAAGGCCCGCGCAATGGGCCGGGATATGCGGCGGTTCAGGTGGCGGGATACGAATCCATCATATACGATATCTATCGACCTTCTCCTCGAGCAGTCTGTCGACGGAGATGTAGTCATCCAAGGTATCCACATCTGCCCAGAACAGGCCACTTACGTCGCAGGTTGTAAAGGGCCTTCTCTCCTCGCCCATTAACCTCAGAGTGTCTGATATGCTTACCATCGGGCCACGGCTCTCCATGAGTCCCTCGATAACAGGGAACATCTCACCTGTCATCCTGAATACGCCCGTGTCGATGGCGTTCCAGACCTCCAAATCCTTTCCTATGTTCACGATGCGTCCCGATGCGTCCAATAGTACCCTGGTGGCGTCGTTAGTCTGAGAGGAATACCTGGCCTCATGGTCTACGCAGAGCGTGCAACTCCTTTCACCGTTGTACAAGAGGCGTCGGACAATCTCACTATCTATTAGGTGATCACCCATACACAATACAAAGGGCGCATCCGATACAAAAAACCGAGCCGCGTAAAGGGATAAGGCATTCCCCATCTGATAATCCTCATTGGTTACAAACGTAAGAAGCGGATAATCCTTCTTAAGAAACCGCTTGACATCCTCTCCTAGATAGCCTACCACCACGCAAATGTCCAATATACCAGCAGAGGCCAGCGCCTCTAAGGTGTAGCTGATTATGGGGCGGCCTCCAATTTCCAATATGGCTTTAGGAGTGTACGAGGTAAGTGGACGCAAACGCCCACCATCTCCGGCTGCAAGGATAACTCCCCTCATCGACTTCAATATATCCTCCGATTACTTCGGTTGATATGCAAAAAGAATCATTTGACTATGATAGGAACAACGAACTGCTTCGCTCTTTGTCCCTGTTGCTTTAGGATCGTTTTCAAAGCTCGCCTTGAAACCTGCTTCAAGGCAGAGGTATCATTGCCATCGCAGAAGAGACCTGGTGAGAGGCGACTTCCATTGACATATAACTAATGCATAAGTGCCGGTTGCTCACCAAAAGCAACCCATTCTTAATAAATCTCGGAAGGCTTAAACCAGGGATCGCGTCCGGCTGGCAACGGACTTAGTCGTCTAAAAGGTAGACGAACACAAAAAGATAGTGAAACCAAAATCTAGCGTTAGCATCTGCCTCAGTAGTATCAAACTCTGCCCATATTGTCAAATTACAACAGCCCCGCTACTGAGCTTGATTTCATAGATCAACCCCCAGTTCGTGAGCTATTGCACAGATTACAGAGGTTAACGTCCTGACAGTGGACTTTGTTTGAGGAAAGGGACTATCTCTTATAGGTCTATCGGTCTGGTGGACTACTGATAAACCACTCAAACTATGCCATGCCATACCGCTATTATCTAAACGGCGAGGTAAATTGAACTCCTTGACTGGCATACTGTAGGCGCTTTTGTATTCGTCCTTTCCTTGCTGTCGGCGCTTGATTCAAATTAAAGTTTCGCAGAGGCATCTGGTTTTGGGACCTTCTTTTCTTCTTCTGGAGGCTTTACGTTGCGAAACATGAAGAAGAGAGAAATATCGTAGGCAATCTTCAAGACCCCGCCCGCTATGAAAGGGGCGCTCGACGACAGGGCGTTCCACAAAGCCGTCGCCACCGAGGGGGCCTGCTGAACCCATAGCACTGCGTCCCACTATGCTGATACTGCCCATGGCCACACGCTCTTCCTGGCCTACCACGGCCATCGTGTAAGACTCCCGCGTGGGAACGTCAATCTGCGCCAAGAAAGAGCGAAGCTGCCAAAAGAGCACCGCAAGCCAGCCAACGGGCGTGAAGGTTATTGCTATCAAAAACACGCTGGACGGGATATGAGTAAACACCATGGTGTTGAGAAGCCCTATTCTGTTTGCTATCTTGGCGGCTAGCCACAGAGAGACCGCAGTCAACACATTTGAAAAGAAGAAGATGAAGGCCAAAGAGCTAAGCTCGATGCCGAACCGGGTGGCAAAGAAGTAGGCCACCAGACTTTGAGTGACCAGCGAACCCGCAAAATGGTCCACGCTGAACAGCCCTGTCAGGGTAAAGATTAGGCGGCGAGAGGGCAATTGCAGAGGATTCATCCACTTCTTGGTAACGACGGTGCCCTCTGCTGACGGAGAGAGAGACCCATAGAGCATAATGCCCATTAGTTGAAATGCGCTAAAAGCCAGGAACATCACCTTGAAGGAGTAGAGCTCGTCCATGCCAGAGGCCCTCTGTAGAATCGCCGGTATTCCCGCCGCCAGCGCCCCCAGGGCAGTGCCGCTTCTGGCTACTATTCCATATATTGCGAACAGGTCTGTCCGCTTTTCGTTGGGGGCAGTGTCGGGAAGAATCGCCTGCTCTAGAGGCTGGATGGGGCCTTCAGACCCTGTTGCCAGATTGCCGAAAAAGGAAATGAATAACAGGGCTATGAAGCTGTTAACAAAGAATAAAAACACCCCTGTAGCCGCTGAAATCAATGCGAAGACTATTAGCAGGCGGCGCCTTCCCAGCTTTTCCGAGGCCAGCCCCACCAAGAATGCGGAGGAGGCAGATCCGGCGACCCCGACGCTGAGGACCGCCCCGATCTGAACTATGCTGAACCCCAGTTTGTCCAGATAGAGGGCCAGCAGGACGGCAACAAAGCCTTGCGCAAAAGTACGCACCCCTCGGGCGGAAATAATCAGCTTGCCGTCCCGACCTACCCAGTCAAACAATAGTAGCGAACCTAATCTCATTACCCTTAGCTTGCAGTCTCATTGAGCCAGCCTTTTTTGTCATCCTGAACGTAGTGAGGAACCTTCATTCCACATGCCACACTCTTCAGTGTGTGGTCCATAAGAAGCCCCTTCCTCAGGGAAAGAGCCAGACCCTGCCCAATCGCTCATCGAGGTCATAGTGCGGGCGCTATTAGAGAGAAACTAGCGTGAATCTGTCAATTCCGCCTCTGCGTAGCTTACATTATAGCACTATGTTATTATTCATACAGTGACCACTCATTCAAAGCGTAAGCCAAGGAAACGTGTCTGGATTACCGTCCTTCTTCCAGCCCTTATGGTGTTGATGGCGGCCTGTTCCAGAGCCACTCCCACACCTGTGCCAACAGACGCCGTTGCGCCGATGTCTTCACCTAGTCCCACGCCGGCCCCAGCCCCTGGTGCCATCCTCGCTCCTCCCGACCGTGACCTGTACTCCCTAGCCCAGCGGCTGCGTCTCAAGTCGCCCCAGGCCATCCCAAGGGTGGTCAATCCAGAGCCTGTCTCGTACCAGGAAGGTCACCGTGGCCAGTTCACCATCACAGACCTGGTTGGCCTCAAGACACGGACTGCCATGGCTACCCTTCAAGTGGTCAGCGAGCACGCCTACTGGTACGTTGAGGATGGATTGGATATATCGACCGGGGACATGAGGGATGCGTCCCAGATCTTTGAAGATTCCATCCATCCCTCCGTGACCGGCCTGTTCGGGAATATCTGGGTCCCAGGTGTGGACAATGACCCACACCTTCTTATCCTTCACGTGGAGATACCCGGCCTGGCTGGCTACTACAGCTCCGCCGACGAGTATCCAAAAGAGGTGCACTCCAAGAGCAACGAGGGAGAGATCATATACATGGACGGCAAGAACATGAGGGTAGGTTCCACTGCTTATCTTGGGACACTGGCTCACGAGTTTCAGCACGCCGTCCACTGGAACGCCGACCCCAACGAGGAGAGCTGGGTAAATGAGGGTCTATCAGAGGTTGCCTCAGACAGGGCTAGCTACAAGGCTGCGTTCATAGACCGATACCTAAAGAACCCCAATGCCTCCCTTACCCTATGGCCCGATGACCCGCGGGCCACGCCCCCCCATTACGGCGGGGCCAGCCTGTTCTTCTTCTATCTGGCTCAGCACTATGGAGGATACGAGAGCCTCAAAGGCCTCGTGATGGAGCCAGAGGACAGCATAGACGGCGTCAACGCTTACCTGGCTAACCTGGGATACGAAGAGACCTTTTTAGACGTCTTCAGAGATTGGGTCGTGGCCAATTATTTGGATGCGCCGGAGGGGCCATACTCCTATCCAGACCGAATCGTCCAGGCGCAGGTGCGGAAGTATATCACCGACTATCGCCAGATGGAGGGGCACGTACCTCAATTTGGAGCCGAATACATCAACCTGCGCCTGGACGACGGCGACGCTCGTGTGACCTTTGAGGGGGCATCTCAGGTGCAAGTTCTGCCCACGCAGCCATACAGCGGCGACTTCTGCTGGTGGAGCAATCGCGGCGATGCCATAGACTCAACACTGACCCGTAGCTTCGACCTCTCAGACCTGGGCCAGGCGACCCTACAATTCTGGACGTGGTACGATGTTGAAAAGTCCTGGGACTATGGCTACATCGAGGTCTCCACCGACGGCGGCCAGACCTGGGACATCGTAGAGGGGAAAAGTACCTCGCAGGCCAACCCCATCGGCAACAGCTTTGGACACGGCCTCACAGGCAAAAGCGACGGCTGGACCCAGGAGAGCGTCGACCTTACGCCTTACGCCGGAAAGGATGTCCTACTGCGCTTCGAATACATCACCGACGACGCCGTGAACCGCCCTGGCCTGTGCATAGATGACATCTCCATATCACAACTGGACTATTTCCATGACGCCGAGTCCGATGGTGGCTGGGAGGCCCGTGGATTTGTGCGCATAGACAACACGCTGCCTCAGACCTACATCGTACAGGTCATAGAGAATGGGACCGAACACCCAGTGCGACATGTAACGCTGGATACCCAGCAAAGGGGAGCGATAGTTATTCGGGGCTTCGGCTCCAGCATCGAGGACGCCGTCCTGGTCATTTCACCCACCACCGACCACACCTCCCAGGACGCCCCCTACAAGGTCACCATACAGCGCGTCGAGTAAAGCCAAATCTCAGCTTAACATAACACGCTCCTCACTGATGAATGCGAAAATCCCATCCCCCTCCCTTTGATGGGCGAATGACAGAATGGGTGCAACCTATGTGTCATTCCGAGAACCTATCGTCACCCATACTCCTCACCCTGAGCGAAGCCACGCTTCGGGGTGGGTAGGGTGGGAAAATCCCATTGTGCTGCTCCCACAGGGGAGTTAGACTTAGTTGCTAGGGTCAGGACTACATCACGTTAGGAGGCCCACGCCATGACCCACGAGCTTAACGAACTCACCCAACAAGCCATTAACGAGGCGGCCATCTTACTGGTGCGCTCCAGCTACGTCGTTGCCCTTGTGGGTGCAGGCATGTCGGCGGAGAGCGGCATACCCACATACCGAGGCCCCGACGGCCTGTGGACCAAGTACGGAGAGCCTCCCATGAACTCCTATCAGCTATTCACGCAAAGCCCCTCTGCCTGGTGGGAACAGCAGCTCAGCCCAGACCAGCCAGCCCACCGAATAGAACTCCTGAAGGCCCTGGACGCCGCCAAACCCAACACAGGGCATTACGCCCTTGTAGAGCTAGAGGAGATCGGCGCCCTCAAGTACATCATCACCCAGAACGTGGATAACCTGCACCTTGCTGCCGGCAGCAAGCGCGTCGCGGAAATCCACGGGAACCGCACCAAGCTCCGATGCATCGAGTGCGGATATCGAAGGCCACGGGAGGGGTTCGAGGTCGACGACCTGCCTCCCCACTGCCCCCAGTGCAACGGAATCATCAAAAACGACACCGTGATGTTCGGCGAGCCCATCCCAGCAGACGTGCTGAATATGTGTATGGAGCAGGCCGCCAAGTGCGACTGCATGATGCTCATCGGCACTTCGGCTACCGTATACCCCGCGGCAGCTTTCCCAGAGGAGGTCAGGGCCAGAGGCGCGCCCCTCATCGAGATCAATCCCAGCCCGACACCCCTCTCCGACAGCGCTCACGTGGTGCTCAGAGAATCGTCGGCGATGGCTCTGCCTCAGATTGCGCAACGAGTTAAGAACCTCAAGCGAGCGTGACTTATGTCAACCACAGACAAAATACCGGACGAGTATCTAGAGGGGCTTCGGCATTTGCTAGGAGACGGCGTGCCTTTAGACAAGGTATCGCTTCGTCACGGCACGTGGATGGGCAAGCTGTTTGGTAAATTCGGCCAGCACGCCGTCACCTTCGGCACGACCATCCACTTCACGCCCAAAGCACCCCTGGACCAGTGGAGCGAGGCTCAGCGCTTCGGACTCGTCGCCCACGAGTGCTACCACGTCAAGCAGTACTCCAAGCTGGGGCTGGTTCCCTTCCTCGTCCTGTACCTGATAGGGCGCATAGCCATCATCATCCTGCGTCGTCGTATCTGGGACCATCCCATGGAGATGCCGGCCTACGACATCCAGCGGCTGGCTAGGGAGCAGTGGGACGCC
Source organism: Dehalococcoidia bacterium (assembly GCA_965249025.1). Lineage (GTDB taxonomy): Bacteria > Chloroflexota > Dehalococcoidia > Lucifugimonadales > CAYTFF01. The sequence goes on from OZ252215.1 coordinate 2,530,570, forward strand.
TTTAAGCCAGGGTAATTGACAATGAAGTTGAAAGGAACACAGAATAGCGGTATAATGTGGCTACATATACAATCATTAGAGGCCACACATGACAAATCATGTATCTACAATCGGCATAAGAGAATTAAAAGAAAAGCTCACCGAGATAATGCGCGAGGTTGAGTCTGGCAAAGAGTTCGTCATAACCAAACACGGCCGTGTTTGTGGAAAGATATCTCCTGCTAATGGAAAGGAAAGTGGAAAGAAAAAACGTTCACTCATGTCTCTACGGGGTGCCTTCCCTGATCTACCGGAGCTAACCGACGAGGACTTTCAAGAAATCAAAAAAATGTGGCATGTGAAAGAAAAAGAATAAGATGGAGGAGCGCTCTCTCTACGTAGCGGACACACATATTCTCTACTGGTTTCTACGGGAGCCCAATAAACTTAGCCCCGCGGCCGTTGCAGTCTTTCGCTTGGCAGCAAGCGGCAACGCAGTCATATTAGTCCCAGCCATAGTAGTAGCTGAGACATATTTTTTCACAATGAAAAGGGGGCACCCTCTTTTGCCCTCTGAACTTCTAGATATGATTGAGGACACCGAAGGGCTACACTTTTCACCCTTAGGCAGACCCCAGTTGGAACGTCTACAAGATTTCGATAAGATCTCTGAGATGCACGATAGATTAATCGCTGCCGAATCACTCCTATTCGACGCGCCTCTTGTGACAAAAGACCGTGTTCTCAGGTCTCAAACCTCCCTTAGAACTATCTGGTAGGGCTTATCCGTTCATCAAAAGCTATACTTGTTCTCATGAAGCTCAAAGACAAGGTCATCATTGTAACAGGGGCCAGCCGCGGCATCGGAAGAACCCTCTGTTTAGCTTTTGCTAAAGAGGGCGCCACCATAGTGGCCGCCGCTGCTGGCGATTTGCCGTACCGTCTCATCTATAGAATCGGGGCCTGTCGCCTTTCTGGCGGCGGCCACGCCCTGGCCATCCAGTGCGACGTGTCCATCCCAGAGGACGTACAAGCTCTGGTCGACACTACCATCCAACGGTTCGGACGAATCGACATCCTGGTGAACAACGCCGGAGTCGGCATCTGGAAGGATATTTTGTCCTTGACCGTCGAGGACTGGGACAGAACCATGGACGTCAATCTCAAGGGGGTCTTTCTGGCATGCAAGTACGCCCTGCCCTCCATGATGGAACGACGGCAGGGCCACATAATCAACGTCTCCTCCAGCATGGCACGTAGGTATACGCCCAATGACCTGGCGTACTCACCTTCCAAGGCGGCTCTGGACCGCTTTAGCATGAACTTGGCCCATGACGTAGAGCGGTACAACATCGCGGTGAACAGCTTCGGCCCAGGATACGTCAAGACTGATATGGCTAGAAGAGGCTTCCCTGAGCCTGTAGAGATGGTCATACCAGCCGCCCTCTGGCTGTCCCAGCAGGACGCATCCTCCTTCACCGGCCAGGTGATCTATCGCAGGGACTTTGGCAAAACGTGGGGAAACCTATGAGCCTAAAGAGCAAGGTTATCATCGTCACAGGAGCCAGCCGAGGCCTGGATAAGGCCCTTTCCCTGGCCCTGGCTAAAAAGGAGGCCGTCGTAGTCGCTGCGGCCCGCAAAATGCACGGGCCCACATCTGCTCAGGAAACGGCGAATCTGATCGCCAACCTAGGTGGCCAGGTTTTACCAGTCCGGTGTGACGTTGGAGTGCCAGACCAGGTGGAAGCCATGATGGACACAGTAATCAATCGCTTTGGCCGCATAGACGGCCTGGTCAACAACGCTGGCATCCTCGTATACGGCAACATCATCGACCTGAAAGTGGAGGACTGGAACGCCACCATTCAGGCCAACACTACCGGCCCATTCCTGTGCTGCAAATACGCCATGCTCTACATGATTAAGCAGAGAAGAGGCAGCATGGTCAACGTGTCCTCCACCCTGGCCCGAAGGCACAAAGAAGACAATCTAATCTACTCTTCTTCCAAGGCTGCTCTGGACAGGTTCAGCCTCAACCTGGCTCAAGATGTAAAGCAGTACAATATCGCCGTCAATAGCTACTGTCCAGGCAGAATGGACACCGAGATGATCGACACCACAACGCGCCCGGCAGACCCTCCAGAAGCCGCCGTTCCGCCAATCCTGTGGATGCTTCAGCAGGACGCTTCCACTTTCACAGGACAGCTAATAGAACGTAAAGACTTTGGCATCACATGGGGAGAAGGAGTTACCGCTAGAAGGGATGCCACATGAGTTTAAATGGCAAAGTAGTTGTCATAACAGGTGCAAGTAAGGGTATTGGCAGGGTGGCGGCTGTGGCCTTTGCCAAAGAGGGGGCGCTAGTGGTGGCCGCCGCCAGAACTACTACAGGCCACGGTTCCATAGAGGAAACGGTGGAGGAAATAAAACGGGCTGGCGGCACTGCTCTGGCCGTCAGATGCGACGTTACAGTGCCAGCCGACGTGCAATCTCTGATTCAAACGTCGCTTAAGACCTACGGCCACATCGACGTGTTGATTAACAATGCAGGCGTGACCCATTGGACCAGCATCGCCGACTTCACGCCCGAAGAGTGGGAAGGCATCTTTGCCCTCAATGTCCACGGCGTATTTTACGGATGCAAATACGTGCTGCTAGTAATGATTAAACAGCGCAGCGGATGCATCATAAATGTCTCCTCCAGTCAAGCGCAAAAGACCATTCCAAATCATCTGGCCTATTCCTCTTCCAAAGCCGCTGTCGACCGATTCTCCATCAACCTGGCCCAGGAAGTAAAAGAGTACAACATAGCCGTCCACAGCTACTGGCCAGGAGGCGTCATCTCCGCCATGTCCCGAAGGGATGCCAGGGGTAATTTACTGGGCAATCCCGGTCCTACCGAGGTAGTATTGCCATCGCTGCTGTGGTTGGCCCAGCAGGACGCCTCCACCATAACAGGCCAGGTAGTCGACCGCAAAGAGTTCGGGAAGACTTGGGGGAAATCCAGCAGAAAGGGTGTAAACTGAAAGCCGCTGCTATAAGGAGAGACCCTTTATGGACTTAGGACTAAAAAACAAGGTAGCCCTTATAACCGGCGGGAGTAAGGGTCTGGGAAGGCAGTGCGCCATCTCCCTGGCTGGTGAAGGGGCCAAGGTTGCCATCTGCGGCCGCACCCAGGAGACCATCGACAAGGCCCTGGCCAAGCTAAGAGACATCGGCGGTAAGGTGGCTGGCTTCCAGGCTGACATCACCGACCCCCAGTCGGTAGCACACCTCCATGGCGAAGTCGTCGCCCAGCTAGGCCCCGTCGACATCCTGGTCAACAACGTGGGCGGCGGCAAGGGCGGCGAGTTCTGGGAGACATCGGAAGAACAGCTTCAAGATGCCTTCGATATGAACGTATTTGGGGCCTTCCGACTCATCAATCTGGTGACGCCGCACATGCGGGAGCAGAAGTGGGGACGCATCATCAACATCGCCTCCATATGGGGCCGAGAGTACGGCGGACGCTTCGCTTACATGACGGGCAAGGCCGCCCTGATAGCCATGACCAAGCACCTCAGCAAGGCCCTGGCCAAGGACGGAGTCCTGGCCAACTGCGTGGCCCCCGGCTCCACCGAGTTCCCCGGTGGAAGCTGGGACCGCTTCCAAAAGCAGAACCCGCCTGAGGTAGTCCAGGACTTCATCTGGCCGAATTTGCCCATGGGCAAATTCGGCTGGCCCGAGCCTGTTGGCGACCTAGTGGCCTTCCTGGCCTCGGAGCGGGCTGGAACGATAACAGGGGCCTGCATCAACGTAGACGCCGGCCAGTCTAAATCGCTATTCTAATCGAAATACCGTGTAATTCATCTAATCGTATATGAAACGAAGAGGAGGTATGGAATGAACTGTCCAAGATGTAACGCCCCCCTGGACGTCACTAAATATAAAGATATCGAGATAGACCGCTGCCCCAATTGCCAGGGGATGTGGCTGGACTATCATGAGCTGGACGAGATGGAGGACAAGACCTTCGCCGAGGACGACCGCAAGGGAATGCTGATGTACGCCGACAGAGATGGCGATATCTCCTGTCCCAAGTGCGATAGTACCATGAAAATCTTCAACTATCGCGCTTACAACCTACCCATCGATGTATGTGAGAACGACCACGGCTTCTGGCTGGACAAGGGAGAGGCGGAGCAGGTAGAGAAATTGATGAGCCAGCGGATCAAAGACCTCAAGCGCTCTTCGTCTGCGGAGAAGGCTTGGGTAGGCTTCGTCAAGAAGCTCAAGACGAGGTCGCTGATGGACAGGATCAAGGGCCGGTAAAGATCAACTTCTGCCGGCCATCCCTTGCTGTCGTCCCTCGGAAAATAGAATTAAGTAGGACTCCTCATCTCCCAAGAGTCCAGGGCCATCATATTGACGCCAATATTCCAAAAAGCTACCATTAGAACCCTGAGAAGAAATCTCCCCAAAAGGAGTGTAGACATGTACGGCACCATCTTCCGCATGAGACCCAAAGCAGGCAGAGGACAGGCCATTGTAGACCTGATGGAGCAGTGGGACAAGGAAAGAAAGGGCAAGGTCAAGGGAGCTATAGGCGGCTACCTGATGAAGCCCGACAACAACCCAAACGAGCTGATAGGTGTGGCCATATTCAGCGACCGCGAGTCTTATCGCGCCAACGCCGACGACCCTGAACAGCACCAGTGGTTTCTGAAGATACGGGAAAACCTAGAGGCAGACCCAACCTGGGAAGATGGGGAATATCTGACGGGCTAAGTCTCCAAGAACCTTACGAGCCTTTCTGCGGCACAATTACCTCTAGCTTGTTTACCATCGTCGGGCCACCCTCCAACGTACGGCGAACGGGGCATCGTTTGGAGATTTCCAAGAGACGCTGTTTCTGGGCTTCGTCCAGATGACCCTCTACCGTTATGTGAGACCGTATCACGTCCACTGACTTGTCCCCCGTCTCCGGACACTCAGGGCAGTCGTCCGCCTTAACCTTGTTATGGGTCATCTCGATTGTGGTGGACCTGAGAGGCCACCCCTTCCTGTCGGCGTACAGCCGAAAAGTGATGGCGATTCAGGAGCCTAACGAAGCCAGCAACAACTCGTAGGGGCTGGGACCAGCGCCGTCGCCTGTTGGCGACGGCTCATCGGAAATTATCGTGTGCTTCGATGTCGTGATCTTCTGCTGAAGCCCGCCTTGGCTCCTAACCGTGATGGCCCGCATAGGAAGAACTCCTTAGAATTGGCGTCTATCAAGGGTGGTTCGCGCAAAAAGGCCCTCTAATCTAATTAGATAGAGATGCCACGCCACCCGTCAAGAGTCATTTGTCCATGAAGTAGCCTAAGGTTAGTAATCTGGCCTCTTTCACACCATCACCGTGGCCTGGAGCCCAGGGTGACCTTGCCGACCCGTTTGGCGCTTCCCCTGTAATAGACCATATCTATGGTCTCTCCGGGCTGGTGAAGGGTCAGAAACCGTATCAGGTCTGCGGTGTTCTTAAGCTCAGAATCCCCCAACTTCACAATAATGTCCTCAGCTTTCAGCCCGGCGCGGTCTGCTGGGGTTCCCATAGATACGGAGCTAACGGCCACACCATATTCAACAGGCAAACCCAAGCTCGATGCAATCGCGGGTGTTACATTCAGATGTACTATGCCCAAGAAGCCCCGCTCGACGAAACCATTATCTAAAAGCTGTCTCAAAACAAGCTTGGCATCGTTTATGTTAATGGCGAAACCTATGCCCTGGCTCTGTTGGATTATTGCTGTGTTAATCCCGACGACCTCCCCTCGGTTGTTCACCAAGGGCCCGCCGCTGTTGCCGGGATTGATCGCCGCATCGGTCTGAATCAAGCCATCAATTGTAGTCTGGGCGTCCTCCTGAATGGACCGATCCAGGGCGCTTATTACGCCCTTGCTTACCGTAGGCCCACCGGGCAGGTCAAGAGCATGGCCAATGGCCACAACGTCTTCTCCGACCTGCAACTCGGAGGAGTCTCCCAACTTAGCAGGCCTCAAGTTACCGGCATCGATCTTAATAACCGCCAGGTCTGTAAATAGATCACTTCCCACCAACATAGCCTCAAAACTTCTCTCGTCGGCCAAAGCCACGGTAATCTTCTCGGCACCCTCCACCACGTGGTTGTTAGTCAGGATGTGGCCCTGCTCATCCAGTATCACGCCAGTGCCCACGCCAGTCTGTGGCACTGGCTGCATGAAGAAATCCAACTGCACAACCTCGGTCTGAATATGAACGACTGAGGTTCTCAGCAGCTTTGCGATCTCCACCGTGGTAAGGACCGATGTCTGTATAGAAGTAACCACCGATGTAGAGGTCTCGGTCGCTGTCGGCGCAGGAGTGCTGGCTGGCGTCGGAGTTGCTGTCTCCGTACACGCGGCAACCAGGACAGCCAACACCGCAACAGATAAAACCAGACCTATTCTGCATCGAAACATACGATTACACCTCCTCCAACGGCACAAACATGGGATTTACCTGCTTTGATTGTAACCTACAATGGCAAGGCCCACTAAGTATCCCTCTATTTGGTGAGATGAGAACAGTATTATAACGATTCAGGGAGGCCAAGGTTAGCATCGCACGTAGAGAGGCCTCGACGCACTCTTGAGGTGAAGGAGCCTACTCGTCACTGTTGTAGCTGGTCAAGGAGGTCCTGAACCTTCCTCTTATCGTTGGACTCATCAAACAAGAAGAGGGCCTTTTCAAGGTCGGATATCGCTTCGGCCCGTCTCTCCATCTCTTGAAAGACCTGGCCCCGCAGGAAGTAGGCCTTTGCGTTCCCGCTGTCCAGCTCAACAGCCTGATCAAGTTGACCCTTTGCTACTTCCAGGTCTCCTTTCTTTTTGGAGACTAAGGCCAGTCCATGGTAAGTGTTGCTGAAGCTGGGGTTCTTCTCCAGCGCCTCGTTAAACTCCCTAACAGCCGTGTCCAGCCGGTCAAGGTGGTAATAGGCCATTCCCCTCCCGTAATAGCCGCCGACAAAATCTGGGTAGATCCTATTCACCAGGTTGAACCTTGCGATGGCCTGCTCATATTCGCCGCGATCTATTAAGATAAACCCGGCGCTGTAGTGAAACAGCGGGTCTAAGGCAGGGGTAGCCGTACCTTCCGGAGTAGGAGGCGGCTCTGGCGATGGCGTGGGGGTCGGCGGCAAAGGAGTAGCCGTAGGTTGCGGTGTAGATGTTGGAGGTGGCGTGGGAGTAGCGGAATTGCACGCGACAACCGCCAGCAGCAAGGTCACGACCACCAAATTAGCTGAAATCAAGCGCAACATTGAATCTCCACGTCTCATCAGGATACCATATCTACTACGACAGCGGACCGTCCAAAGGATTTTGGGTAGTGTACCAGTTTGAATCTGCTAGGGCTTGATTATGCTTGAGCGACATGGGAAAATCAGGGTATGCCGAAGCGAGAGAAAAAGCCCCACGACTTTAGCGTCACAGCCCATCGTATTGTCCAAGAGGCCACACACAAGGAGACGATACTCAGTCTGAGCGAGAGCGACGTAAAGAGACCAAGAAGCCTGACTATGTTGCCTTCACTTGGTCGCCTAGGTGGTTAAAAAGGCGACGAGACTAGAGCCAGCAAGTTAACAGATGAGCAGTGTAAAGAGATCGCTAGGATAGCAGCATGTGTAAGATGGTCTCGTTAGCCTATCATAGGTATTGAGACTTGCTCGCTCTCAAATATTTTCACTAACGTGCTATTACGCATGTCCATTTCATACATGCAGTATAATCGCCAAATCCCCTGCCATATTTCATCGGTGGGTTGGAAATACTCAACGTCTAATCCTATGGAGACAGCCTCCCGATAATCTATGACAGTTCCATGCGATAAGTAACGCTTTGTATTGACTAGAGTACGGGCGATTTTGGTTGCCCTCTTCGGATTCCCTTCACACTGATGAGCAATCAACCACTTCCTCGCAAACCGCTCTGAACGTTTTATTGCCTTGCGGCAGAAATCTATCAATGCAGGGTCCAACTGCGATAGAAGCGGGAAATAGGCAGGCGATAGCACACCACTATCAGCAGCTTCGGCTTTGATGGCGTCTAGCCCATCCAAGAATGACGTAGCTGGTCGCATGATAGGCTCGCCAGTGCCTGAATTGGTCCTTATTTGTGGGTCTATCGGCCCAAGTTCGCTGGTATCACTCATAGCAATCTTGTTTGCTGCTAGTGTTATCAACGTACCTGCGCTCTTGGCACTGTTGGGAACAATTACACGGAAGCTCGCAGCTCGGTTCCAACACATATAGACAAGCTTTTCTGCAACATCTATATCGCCACCAGGTGTGTGTAGTAAAAGGTCAATGTCCGCATTAATTAAGCCGTGTAATAAGTCTCCAAAACCAAGAACATCGCTTTGGTCGATCGAGCCTACGGGATGGTCAAAGGAGCTAACATACACAAGGAGTTTTCGGCCCGTTGTTTGCTGGATTTCTTGGATAAGATTTTGCCGAGTGTAGCGGTTCTTTTCAACCGCATAACCGCATAGTAGAGAGGAGTTTGAGGGGGATTGTTGATAGCCATAGGTCATGTTGATGATGACGTCTTGAACACAGAGCGAGTTGACCTCTCGACATGCTTACCTTTGGTCCCAGTCCTGGCTCTTTTGTAGGAGCCCCATTTCTCCAAAAAGTCCTTGTAGGAGGCAATAAATCCTTGCGTGTCCTTGTGACTCTCCGCTAGCTTCTTTCTTCATACGGTCAATCTCACTTTGACGGCGATCATTGGCTGCACGTGGCATTGTCCTTCCTCCGTCCTTTAGGCTTGTTGATAACCATTCTGTTAATTAATCCAATCACATCTATAGGGAAAATGCAATAGCGATATGCCTGGCGTCATTTCTTAAGAATGCTTGACAATGCTTGAGCGAAGTGTTTGAAGAGCCTTCTCCCTTATGACCCCGCGCTCACCTTTGGGGCTTCAACTTACGCTAACCAGCCCCTGCCCGACCTCCCAGCGCTCCCATATTCGTGGGGCCCGCGCACAGGTTTGCCTTCCTCGAACCGGCTCATCCTGAACGGGGTAATATCTACCGTTTCTGCCTCTCCTTTGGTTATCAGCTCCGCCATGCACATGCCCACTGCTGGGCCTACCTTGAAGCCTGTGCCGCACGGCGGCGCCGTTCCTTTGAATCCGACGGCCATATACAGACCCCATAGCCCAGGCGCTGCTCCCAAAATGCAATGGCCATCGGGAGTGAAGCCGTCTAACCCCATCCAGGTGCGTCTCAGACCAGCATCGGACATGGCCGGAACCCGATGGCTTATCTTGTCCACCGAAAAAGCTATGCTCTCATGTGTTATGACGGTAGGGGCGTCCTCTGGGTCCTGAGCTTCTTGATCTTGGGAGTTTATAAATCCCAGGCGAATAAGGGTCAGATCGGCCGTGTCGGGGCGAAAATACGTGTCTATTGTCCTGTCTATAACCACCATGTGATCTCTGATGGCAAGAGGCCTCTGCAACACGCCGGCAAAGATGCTTCGCGCTATCATTGGTATCTCAACCCCGGCAGTCAGATCCAGACGCCTTGACCAAGCCCCAGCCGCCAGCACCACCACTGGCGCATCCACCTCATCATCCTCTAGGGTGACCCCCTTAACCACCCCATCCTCAACCCTTATCTCCTGAACATGCACCCCCTGTCTCACCGTAACACCCCGCCGTTTGGCCGCCTCGATGAGGCTATGGACGGTGTCGGAGCCATCGGCGAAGCCACCCTCAGGCTCGTAAGCCGCTGCTCCCACATCCTCCACGTTTATGAAGGGTTGCAGTATCTTTACATCCTCTCCAGAGAGGGCTTCGGTCTTGACGCCCAACTCCTGGAGCATCTTCACGTTGGCCCGAACTTTGTCGGCCTCCTCATGACCTGCAAGCATCAGGAAGCCAGTTCGTCTGAAACTACACTGGCCTCCTATTATCTCCCCCCAATCTTTGAACACCTCCCAACTCTCAAAGCAAGGGATGCGTCCCAAGGGTTAGCGTAATGCATCCGCACCAGGGCTGCCGAAGCGCCGGTGGCGCCGCTGGCCAAACCCTCTCTCTCCAGTACCAGGACATCCTTCATCCCCATCTCCGTCAGGTAATAGGCAATGCTCGCTCCTGCTATACCGCCACCTATAACCACTACATCGGCCGTCCCGGTCATAGCTTGCTCCTCAATCCAGTTACGCTCTCCAGCCTATATTCCGCCAGCCTTAGTGAGGTGACATGAAAATCTCACCCTACGTACACTCTTGTCACACGTCCTCCTATGCTGGTAAGAACCTCGTAGGGAATGCTTCCTATCAGCCGCGCAATGTCCCAGGCTGTAATCTCCAGAGCGCCCCTCCGTCCGATTATGATAGCCTCATCTCCTACCTGAACGCCTGGAACGTCGGTAACGTCCACCGTAGTCAGGTCCATGCTGATGTTGCCTACGATAGGGGCGTATTGGCCATGGATAATGACCTTCCCTTTGTTGGACAGCAGACGGTTCAGTCCGTCCGCGTAACCGACCCCCAGCGTTGCTACAACGCTCTCTTTCTGAGAGACAAAGGTCCGCCCATAGCCAATGGAAGTGCCAGGTGGCACCTTTTTGACGAACATTGTCCTGGCCATGAACGAAAGTACCGGCTCCAAGGGGATGGTGCCTCGGTCTCCGCTGGGGTTGATGCCATACAAGGATATCCCCGGCCTCACCAGGTCTAGCCATGATTCGGGGTGGTAAAGGGTGCCTGCGCTGTTGGCCGCATGTCTGTACCTAACTCGATAGCCGGCAGCCTCTACCTGGGCCAGCGCCCTTCTGAATTCATTCATCTGCGCTTCGGTATATTCGTCCTCTCCCGACTCATCGGCTGATGCGAAATGGGTAAAGACACCTTCAAGTTCTACCCCCTTGAGCTTACTGGCTTCGCCAAGAAACTCTAAGATGTTATCCCCCTTTATGCCCAAACGTCCCATGCCCGAGTCTACTTTAACGTGGTACCTTATAGTCTTTCCCGCCTCGCTAGCCTCCTTGGACAGGTCCTCCAAAGCCTGGAGCGTAAACGCGGCGGCGGAAACATCATTCCTCACCACATCTCTCTCCTGGCCAGGGAGACACCCGCCCATCACCAGGATAGGGAAGGTAATGCCCGCCTCTCTAAGGGTTGCGGCCTCTGCTACCGTGGCCGTCGCTAGTATAGAAACGCCCAGGGCCTCCAGCCTTTTGGCTACTGGAATGTCGCCATGCCCATAGGCGTTTGCCTTGACTACCCCCACTACGCCCACGCTCCCACCTACATGGACCTTGAGAGCCAAATAGTTCCTCTCCAGCTTGCCCAGGTCTATCTCTGCCCAGGCCCTGCCGGACGAAGTCATTGTTTCCGACGCACTTCTCATCATAGGCCGTATATCTCTAGTTTTCCTAGAGGTTCCCTCCTTCACATCTGCGAAGACATCTCAGCTTCCTGCGAATATACCGAGCTATCGGCACAATTTCAAGGGTCTAATGGAATCTAACACAAAACACCGTGGCCACAGAGCCAAGAACTAACTTCAACGAATGGTCCTATCAGCAGGAAAACAGCGAAGTGGTCTCTTTGGCATTGCAACCTAACACGAACTTTATGCTAGACAGACGCCAACATGGCAGCGAAGGAATCTATTTGAAGACCTCTTCTTCCCAAGCCACCTCACCTGAAAATTTATTCCTTAGGAAATCGCGTCAGATACCATATATTGTTGTGTATCATAGAATTTCCTCAAAATATGCCCCAAAAACCCTTTGCCCTACCATTAATTCTTGATAAAGTATTGAATATCTGATAAAATAGATACGTGGAAGTATCTAAAGGGACTCGTATGACAAAAGTTCCCTCGGTATGGCTAGCGGCTGTCTTTTCGCCAAGCCCTGTCCAGTTAGATTTTCTATTCCTATTGCGCCAATAAGACCTCCACGACCTAGCTGTGGAGGGGTTGTGTCATACGGTTTACTGAGAGTCCCACCCCTCATCCAGTTGTTGATCAGGTAATAAAAAGTAGAGCAAGGAAGTTATGGTTATAGAAGAGAAGGACCCGAAAGAAACATACACTGAGTATACGGCCAAAGACATTCGGGTGCTAGAGGGTATGGAGGCCGTCCGTCTGCGTCCCGGCATGTTCATTGGAAGCACGGACCTGCGCGGTCTTCATCACCTCATATACGAGATCGTAGACAATGGCGTCGACGAAGCCATGGCCGGCTTCTGCGATCGCGTGGAAGTACACATCCTCGAAGACGGCAGAGTCCAGATCACCGACAACGGAAGAGGAATACCCGTAGACATGCACCCTACCACTGGCAAATCCGCCCTTGAGACCGTAATGACCACCCTTCACGCTGGAGGAAAGTTTGGCGGCAAGGCCTATTCCGTATCTGGAGGTCTCCACGGCGTAGGAGCTTCCGTGGTGAACGCCCTCTCGTCAGAAATGCGCGTAGAGGTGCGAAGGAACGGGCATATCTACCACCAGGAGTTCCAGTGTGGGCAGCCCGTCACCGATCTGATAGAAGAGACCGTAGAAGAGGGCCAACCCAATGGCAAGGGCACTAGAACAATTTTCCGACCTGACCCAAAAATCTTCGGCGAATTTGAGTACGACTTCAACATCCTAGCCCAGCGCTTTAAGGAGATGGCCTTCCTCAATAGGGGTCTGTTTATCAAGTTCCAGAGCGATTGGCATTCCGACCGGTGGCCCCAAAACGAGAGGTCCTTCTTCTTCGATACTGGCATCGCCAGTTTCGTCCGCAACCTAAATCGCGGCCGCAACGCTCTTCATAAGGTCCCTATCTACGTCCAAAAAGAAGTGGATGGCACCATCGTAGAGGTAGCGCTCCAATACAACGAGACCTTCACAGAGTCAGTCTATGCCTTCGCCAACTGTATCAACACCGTAGACGGCGGCACCCACGTCACAGGTTTTAGGGCCGCCCTTACCAGGGTTCTCAACGACTATGCTCGAAAGCAAAAGCTACTGAAAGACGACCAGGCTAACCTCCAAGGAGAAGATGTTAGAGAAGGCCTCACCGCCGTCATTAGCGTAAAGCTCACCGACCCCCAGTTCGAGGGTCAGACAAAGGGAAAACTCGGCAATCCAGAGATCAAGGGCCATGTTGAAAGCGTAGTGGGTGAGGCCCTCTCAATCTATCTGGAAGACCACCCCAACGAGGCCCAAAGAATCATCGAAAAGTGCATGACCTCCCAGAGAGCTAGGGAGGCCGCCCGAAAGGCCCGAGACCTTATCATACGAAAGAACGCCATGGACGGGGGCTCTCTCCCAGGCAAGCTAGCCGACTGTTCGGAAAAGGATCCCTCGCTATCTGAGCTGTTCATCGTGGAGGGAGAATCGGCCGGGGGCTCCGCCAAGATGGGCCGAGACCGCAAGTTTCAAGCTATTCTTCCCCTCAAGGGCAAGATCCTTAACGTGGAGAAGGCTCGCCCCGACAGGATCCTGGGCCACACCGAAATCAGGGCCATGATTACCGCCGTGGGGACAAACATCGAGCCTGATTTCAACATCGAGAAACTGCGATACCATCGTGTCATCTTGATGACCGACGCCGACATAGACGGCTCCCACATCCGTACTCTTCTGCTCACCTTCCTCTACAGGTTTATGAAGCCCTTGATAACTAGCGGCAACCTGTACATAGCTCAACCACCCCTATACAAGGTGTCCAAGGGTAGATCCTCCAGTTGGAAGTTCTCAGACCGTGAGAAGGATCAATGGTATGACAAAGAGGTCTTCAGCAACCTTCAAGTCGTGTCCAAGGATGGAAGTGTAAACCTCTCCGGTAAGATACTCATCGACCGCATTCAAGCCTTTAGGGTCGTTACCTCCTCCCTGAATGAACTAGCGCATCAAGGCCTACCACGAGAAATAGGAGCCGTCCTCATAAAGAAAAGGCCGGAATACGCCCAGAGCCTTCAGCTACCCGGCTTTGGCGTCCCTACAATCCAGAAATACGTGGACTTGCTTAGGGAGGAGGGATTCCAGGTTGAATCCAAGGCTGATGTCCAGAACGGTGAGCAGTGGCTCACTGTCCACATAGATGGCGAGCCAAGGAACATCTCACAGAAGCTTCTTGAGCATCCCCTTCGTCAACGCTGCCACGACCTGTATCTAAGAACCAAAGAGATAGTGGATGCAGGAGCATACGACATCCTAAAGAAGGGCGAGCCTGTGGCTAGCGACATACCTTGGTACGAGCTGATCTCCGCGCTAGAGAAGGCGGGGGACACAAGAGGAATATCCATTCAGCGCTACAAAGGTCTGGGTGAGATGAACCCAGACCAGCTATGGGATAGCACCATGGATCCCAAAACGCGTACGCTGCTTCTGGTCACCATGGAGGACGCCGCGGCAGCGGATCGAGCCTTCACTGAGCTTATGGGCGAGGAGGTAGCTCCTCGCAAGAAGTTCATTCAGGCCTACGCCCGAGAGGTTCGTAACCTCGACATTTAAGACTATCCTCCCCATCTACCTCCTGAGAAGGGCCCTTCTTCTTTGCCTCCCTCTCCATTACCCAGATGGAACAAAATCCCAAACGAAAACGTCTAACTCTATGAGGGCAAGGAATCGCTTGACCCCTATCACAGAGAGAGAGCTAAGCAAATGTGGGTTCTCAAAGTATTAAACAGTAGCTTCTTAGTAACCACTTTTGCCATACTCATCGGCCTCGCTCTTGCAGCCTGTGTCGGGGCTGATACAGACTCCGAAGCGTCTCTTGGGAGCCAGTTCCAGATCGGGCTCAACGAATCCGTATCAGTTAAGCCTGGTGATATTGTATTGAAACTTCTCGATGTACCTGAAGACTCGCGGTGCCCTGTTGACGTGGTATGCATATGGGCAGGCAAGGCCACAACAATAGTCAACGTGACGAAAGACGGAAGGGACCTCGGAGAATTTGAGTTGGCGCTAATTCCTAGCAACAATGAGGAGGCGACAGTCATTTTCGACGGGCATACTATAACGCTCATCCGGCTAGACCCAAAGCCAAGGAGCACAGAGCCCATAGATCTCTCAGACTACATTGCAACCTTTCTGGTAGACAAAGCGCAATAACGCTGTCAGCCGATGAAAAGGCCTGGCGACATCCCATAATGGCAAGCCCCGCTGTGGAAGCGGGGCTTTTTGTTGACAGATCTGCGTCACTGTTATAAAAATAAACCTAAATTCAGAGACACTGTCCAGCCAAATAGATACGCATATCGGGGCTAGACTTGATATTCAAGGAGGCAACATGAGTCTAGATTTCGTAGTCCTAAGATTATTGCATATAATATTCGGCGTTATATGGGTGGGTAGCGCCTTCTTCATGACCGTGATCCTTGAGCCTAAGCTTAGGGCATTGGGGCCAGCGGTGCAGCGTCCTGTGATGAAGGCCATCATGTCTATCTTTGTACCCATAGTAGTGCCCAGCGCCACTATAACTATAATAGCTGGAATCATTCTGGTATTCGATTTGCGCTCGGGATCCCTGAGCAGTTTCTTCAACACCGGCTGGGGCTGGGCCATCCTAATCGGCTTCGTGACCGCAATGGCCGGGTACATAGTGGGTCTAGGATTCGTGATACCCTCCGCCAGGCGCATGATATCGATGGGAGACAGCATGGAGGGGCGCCCCCCTACCCAAGAAGAGATACAGCAAATACAAGGGCTTTCCGGTAGGCTCAGGCTTTATAGCCGTATCGCCTTTGTGGCGCTATTCATAGCCCTAGGAGCCATGGCTTCCGCCCGGTTTGTATAGCCATTAACTTGTGTGGCTATAGAACCTGGAGATGGCAAGACGTATCCTAAAGTTAGCCACAGCAGCAGTCATAATCACAATCGTATTCATAGTTGGCACTATGGCCCTAGAAGACAAGTTCATCTTCTTCCCAAGCAGCGAATTGGAGGGTGTACCCTCAGACCTGGGTCTGGAGTACCAGGACATCTTCTTTACCTCTGAGGGGCAGCGCCTGCACGGTTGGTTCGTGCCTGGCTCAAAGGACATCACCTGGCTCTGGACCCACGGCAATGGCGGCAACATCAGCCACCGCCTGGAGAACATCCAATTGATTCACGATAAGCTGGGAATAAGCATATTCATCTTCGACTATCGGGGCTACGGACGCAGTGAGGGCAAACCCTCGGAGCAAGGGACTTACAACGATGCGCAAGTTGCCCTGGCGTACCTCAAAACCATCCCCGCTATAGAAGGAGACAGCTTTGTCCTGTACGGCCGATCCTTGGGCGCTGCCGTGGCCGTGGAGCTGGCCACTAGAGAACCAAACGCGATCTCTGGCCTCATCTTGGAATCCCCCTTCGTGTCAATACCGGCCATGGCCAAACGGGCCTATCCCTTCCTGCCAGTAGGCCCCTTCCTGCGGACCCGCTACGACTCCCTCTCCAAAATTGGCAAAACCTCCGTACCACTGTTGGTTCTGCACAGCCCGGAAGACGAAATAGTGCCCTATGATCAGGGCAGAGAGCTATTTGAGGCTGCGCCGGAGCCAAAGACCTTCCACACAATAGCGGGCGGAGGCCACAACGAGACCTACATCACCGGCGGCGATGCTTACTGGCAGGCGCTAGGGCAATTCCTGAACGGGTTACGCTAGGAGTCGCAGATCAGGTCACGCCCTTTAGCCGCCACATTGCGCCATCGCTTGGAGGGCATCCTTGGTGCGCTGAAGGGAGCTTTCCAGGTCAACTATCGGTACGATATCAATATCCGAAAAGGGGCCAAAGGGAAATCCCGCCATGACGGCGTCAAGTTCGTCCAGAGATTCCACATTGGCTATGCCTCCTCCTCCCGGTTGCCCTGCATTTGCCCAAATCTGCTCAATTTTACCTGAATACTTTTTTCTCCATTGGCCCATAGCATCTATCAAACCAACCGCCATTTCTGGCGGGGCCATGTGTTTAGGGCGCGTTAGTACAAGAATCTCATGTTACCTCCTCTATTTCGATAGTTGTGGCCAATTAGCTACATGTCCTTCACCAAGGGCAGGACCTCCTCGCCGAACATCTGCACCTGTTCCAGCATCTCGTCAAAGGTGTCCACCTGAAACTCCTGGAGTATGCAGTGGGTTATCCCTTCCTTCCCCAAAAGCTCTATTTGGCTAGCTATGTCAGAAGCGGTGCCAACCAAGTTGTGCGTCTTGATATAGTGTCTTTTTTGCTCTTTATCAGGGTTGCCAGACAGACCTCTTTGGAACCGTGCAATGGCCTCTCTACTGGTTGCCGCGATGCCCAAACCCAAGGTCGTCGCCATGTCAATTTCAGAAACCTTCCTCCCTCTCTCCTCTAGCAGAGGTTGCAGAGCCTCAATTCGCTCGCGTATGCCAAGCTCCGAGGCCCCTGAAAGCAGCCAACCGTTCCCCCACCGGGCCACTCGATGCAGTACATCAGGCATCTTGCCAGAAAGATATATTGGTAAGGGGCTTTGCGCCGGCTTGGGATTCAAAGCCACCTCCTCAAAATTGTAGTACCTGCCTCTGAAGGTGACCTCATTGTGGGTAAACAGGGCAGTCAGCGCCTCCATGGCCTCCTCAAGCATGATGCCCCTATTTACGTCTCTTTCCCTGGGTCTGACCGCAGCAAATTCATCCCGATACACCCCAACACCTACTCCCAGCATCACTCTGCCATCGCTGAGCACATCCAAAGTAGAGACCTGCTTAGCTAGCAGAACCACCTCTCGGAGAGGCACCACCAGGGCCGCAGTGCATAACCTAACCCTTTCCGTTGCGCCAGCCATCCAAGATAGTGTGGTGAGGCTCTCATACAGATTGGGCGGCCGCCCAAAACGAGTTCTGGCGTCTTCAGTGGGGTTAAGGTGGTCATTGGCCCACACGGAAAAAAACCCTAGCTGCTCTGCCAGCCTCGCTGCCTGCACAAATTGCTCAGGCTTGCCGAAAGGGGTCGGAACATAAAACCCTTCACGGCAAGTGGGCACCACGATGCCAAACTTCATTTCTAGCTCTCCTATATTCTTGGCTGACGATTCGAACGGAGCGATGCCTGTGTCATATCTAGCTTCGGAAACGCGTTATCAACCTACTTCCTATCTCCTGCAGCATTCCCTTCTTGTCAATTACGCTGTACAAGGTGGTAGCAACGGTCTTTACGTCCTAATTTGCAAAGGCTATGTACAGCTGAAATTTGTTATATAGAGCCAAAGTCACTCGTTCCAGGTCCGCCATGTAGTGTAGTATGCTCCTGATAGCTTTAGTTATACTGAGGTTTAACGGCTAGATTCGATAAAGCCTTTTACCACCGTAGTGAAGGCGTCCGGCTGTTCCCTGTAGCAAAAATGTCCCGCCTGGTTCAATATGTGCATCTGCGACCTGGGTACGTTAGGTAGAATGAAGTCCATAAGCTCCAGCCCGCCTGGCACAAGCTTGGCCGAGGGGTCGTTGTAAGCCCATATGACCAGGGTTGGACATTTGAGTTTGCCATCCTTGATCCATTGATGAGTTTCATCTACTTTGATGCTGAGGTCATCCACGAACTGAGAGTGAAGTCTCGTCATGGTCTTGGCAGCCTCTTGACGCTCCGAAAGAGAGTCCATATCGATCATCGCCTTTATCCACTCGTCGGAGATATGCGCTCGCCCAAAGGAATTGGCTGCCATCTTTTCTCGATAGCGTTCCATAGGGTCTTTGATACCCCTTACCCTGTCCTCGACGTCCTGGTACCATTGGTTTTTGCCAGCTGCACCCCCTTCAACTTGTTTTATTATGAGGGTACCGCTGTCTACCAGGGTCACAGTATACACTGCCTCAGGGTTCTCAAGCGCCAGACGGCAGACTGTGTATCCTCCTCTGGAATGACCAATTAGATGGGATTCCTGAATGCCAAGCGCATTCAGGAATCCGTATGCGTGGCTGACGGTAGTGCCTATGACGTACTCTTCCTCTCGCTCTGGGTTGTCGGTGTAACCCTGCCCGGGCTTGTCTATAGCCAGGACTCGAAAATCCTTTGCTAATCTATCTATGACAGGCCACCAGTCATTGGCGCTGTTGGGTATACCAAAATGTCCTCCGTGGACAAAAAGCATGGGTTCCCCCTGTCCGGCCTCTATATACCTGGTGGTCAACCCAGCAACTTCTATGTATTTGATCTGTATCATGGTTGCTCCTTTTGCTTTTTAGAGTCGCTGTACACCCAAGCGTGAAAGCAGAATGGTCAGGTAGGAGAACCCGCTATCCTCCGCAGCTTGCGCAATGCCAGCAATCTCATGGATCCTCTCGTTGCGGCCAGTGCCTACGGCGAACTTCATCTTGTACATGGTTCTCATTTAAGATCGTGCGTTATCTGCGTTTGAGGTGGTGAGATAGCGATATGATAGCACAAAAAGACCTCTGTCTTGTTATCTGTGGTCTTAGTTCTGCTGACAGTCGTCCTAGTGCTGCCGAGGGCCCTATCTCTGGGCTGCTACAAGGATTTGATAAAACCGTGGACGGCTGCCACGAAGGCGTGAGGCTGCTCACGGAAGCAGAAATGGCCCGCTTGATTCAGAACATGCATCTGGGTTGTGGGAACATTAGGGAATATCAGGTTCATGGCATGCAGCCCTATGGTGTTGACAGGGGTTGAAGGATCGTTGAAGCCCCAGATGATCAGAGTAGGCGACTTAAGACGTCCGGCTTTCATCCATTCATGGGTCTCCTTTTGCCGGACGGTCAGGTCGGCGATAAAACTGTCTTTGATACCGGCAACCCACTCAATGGCCTTCTTGAACTTTGGCTTCTGCTGGATACTCACGACTTCATCGAGCCATTCTTCAGAGATATGTCGGTTACTGAAAGAGTTGGCAGCCAACTGGTACTTGATACTTTCACGTTGGTCGGTGATCTGGGCTGCCCTGGCCTCCATTTTGTCGTACCAGCTAGTTGATGTGTGCATTAGGGTGCCGCTATCCACAATGGTGACGGATTTGACAGCTTCCGGGTGTTCGAGGGCTAAGCGGCAGACCGCATATCCTCCCCTGGAATGGCCTGCCACGTGAGCCTTCTCGATGCCCATGGATTTCATGAACTCATATACATGCCAAACAGTAGTACCGATGACGTACTCGGAGCCACTCTTGGGGTTGTCTGTGAACCCTTGGCCGATTTTGTCTAGCGCGTATACGGAGAAGGAGCGGGAGAGGCCGTCAAAGACGGGTAGCCAGTCGGAAGCGCAGCCAATTCTTCCCATGTTGCCACCATGAACCAGGACCAGGGGTTCCCCCTGGCCAGCCTTTCGGTACCTGGTGTTGATCCCAGAGACTTCAATAAATTTCTCCTCAACCACAGTACACTCCTTTGCAAACTGTTCACCCTAGCTTTTAATGTGAACCAATTGCAGGGGCAAGCTGGTAGGTCAACGGTTTGAGCCAATGAAGCCCCTCACGGCTGCCACAAACGACTCAGGCTGCTCTCTGTAGCAATAGTGCCCCGCCTTGTTAAGAATGTGCATTTGCGCTGCCGGCACATTTTCGAAAATCAAGTTCATCAGAGGAATTCCTATATCCTGTAGAGTCGAGGATGGATCATTGAATCCCCAGATCAGAAGGGTGGGTGACTTGAGCCGACCACCTCTGATCCACTCGTGCATCTCCACTAACCTTTCACCATGATCGCTTATGAACCGAGATTCTAAACTTGGCCACTTTTCCATTGCTTCTTGGAACTTAGGCAGATTGCCGATCTCTAGCAAGTCTTGCAGCCACTCTTCTGCGATATGCTCAGTACCATATGAGTTGGCGGCGATGGTGTACTTAATCGCCTCCTTCTTGTCCTGAAATTCCCTAGACTTAGCTGCAACTTCGTTATACCAGGACCTGGATTTATCCATGAGGGTGCCGCTATCTACTATGATGAGGCATTTAACTAGCTCAGGGTACTCCAGGGCAAGCCGGCAGATTGTGTAACCACCCCTAGAGTGCCCAGCTAGATGAGCCGACTGTATACCTAGGTGCTCCATGAATTCTCGGACATGCCAGACGGTTGTCCCCATGACATAGTCTGCATCCTCTTTTGGGTTGTCAGTGTGTCCCTGACCTATCTTATCTATTGCATAGACGTGAAAATCTTTGGCCAGGGTATCGAAATTCCCCCCCCAGTCCAATGCACATGAGTAAAACCCAAACTGCCCACCATTTATCAGCAGTAGTGGATCCCCATTGCCCGCCTCAAAGTAACGTGTTCTGATTCCGGAGACGTCTACAAACTTAGCACCCTTCACCTGTCAACCTCCGGGGTGATTCTGAAAACAGCACCAAGGTAAGTATATCTTCGATATACTACAATTCGCTTCTGGTGTTCCAAACCTTCTCAGTATAGGGTTGCAGGCTACTTCTCTAGCCACAGGTCGCGTAGTCTCGTGTGCTGATCTGGCGACCACGCGAAGTTTTGGACCCTCTTGTTCATAGAGATGAATTCCTGCCTCCACACTATGAAGACATAGGGCGCATCAAGGGCGAGGATGGTTTGGACACGGTCATATAGCTCTTTGGCTTTGCTCACATCGTACTCGCTACCCGCTTGATCCAAAAGCCTATTGATCTCCGGATTTGAATAGGAGGCTTTATAAGGGAAAGCGGTACTCTCGCTGTGAGCCAGCCAGTTTAGAAGAATATGTGGGTCGGCTCTGGGAGACCAGCGGAGGTGTCCCAGCCCCAGTCTCAGGAGACCTCCTTCGGGGCCCAACAGGTCTCCAGTTGGCATGACGTTGATTTCAGCATTGATTCCAACCCTGCTCATCATTGCTTGATATATTTCACATTGGAGTAAGACGTCTTGCGAAGAGCGACATGCCAGTGGGATGGTTATTCCATTAGGGTAGCCAGCCTCTGCTAGCTTCTGCTTAGCTTTCTCAGTGTCATAAGTAATGGGTTTGAGATCAGGATTGTGTGCCCATCCAGATTGAATAAGGGTGTGGGCCGGTCTGGCACAGCCAGCGAAGGCTACGTCTACCGCCGTTTCCCTATCGATACTGTGTGCTATTGCCTGGCGGAGCGCCTTGTTGTCAAAGGGAGGTACCCCTACATTGAAATTGAGCAGTACAGCTCGGCCTGCTAGAGGTGGAGACAGTTTCAAGTTCGGGTTGGCTTTCACTAATGGAATATCTTGACAGCGAAAGGCCTCGCCTAAATCGGACTCGCTAGTACGTACCATAGCGAATCCAACCTCACGGACATCCATTATTTGATGCTCGATGCCATCCAAGTAGGGCTTGCCTTTTTCCCAGTAATTATCGTTTCGGACTAGTTTTAACACTCGACCAGGTATCCATGTGCTAAACTTAAATGGGCCTGTGCCTATTGGATGTGCTCCAAAATCTTCCCCCATCTCTTTGAGGGCCGTTGGTGATGGTATCCAGCCAGTGCGGTCTGTTAATTGAGCCAAGAAGGGTCTAAATGCTCTCTTCAAACGCATCTGGATAGTATTAGAGTCCAACACTTGCATACTGTCTAGGTGGGGTTCTACGTTGCTTCTCCTAGGTGAGATGGTGTCTGGATCAAGGATTCGATCGAAATGTGCTTTGACTGCCTGAGCGTTGAAGTCAGTACCATCGTGGAACTTGACACCCTTCTGTAGATGTAGAGTTATCGTTTTTCCATCTGCTGACGATTCCCAAGATTCTGCCAGGCCGGGTCCTAGGGTGCCGTCCGGCATCAACTTCACTATGTTATTGAACATAGCGTACATGGGTGCGTAGCTGCCAGACAGGATTACAAGGGCAGGGTCCAATTTCGTTACGCCCATACGACCGACGAATCTCAGTGTGCCGCCGTAAACAGGCTGGCCTTCTTTGGAGACCGGAGTTGGTGCTGCTGGAATAGGCCTTGCAGTAGGGGCTGGCACCGCGGTAGGCACAAGAACTGGAGCTGCGGTAGGCTGTGGCGCAGGCACGGGCGTCGGTTCGTCCGATCCACAAGCCAGAGAAATGACCACTGCCGCAGCCAGCGCAGCTACTACTAGACCTAATTTTAATCGCCTATTCATCAACATAGTTCCCTCCTTATATCCACTAACCTTAATGTGGCGTTTCAAAGATTTATAAGGACTGGAATTGCACTTCACATAAGAGCTTTTGATAAACACCGAATATACCAATCAGGCATTAAAGCCCACGAAGAGCGTGTCATGAGCAACCCTTACGTTGAAAGGCATACTACCACGACATATCAGCTTAGTCCAGTCTAATGCGAGACCCTGGAGGATAATTAGGGCGAGAGTTACGGCCAACTTCTATTCCGCCCTGACGTAAGGGGTCGGCATTTCGATTCCAGAAGGTAGCTGGGCAATAGCCAGAAAACGCACAGGCTCGTCATAGGGGTTCTGGGTCCCGTGCCAGACGTTGGCAGGAATGAGGATGAAGTCGCCCGCCTCTACCTGAAACTCTTCATCTCCAACGATCTCCACGGCCCGGCCGCTCAAATAGTATTTGATTGCCTCACCATGCTTGTGATAAGCCCCCGGGCTCGTATTTGGCGATAACTCACCCATAAAAACCACCATAGAATAGACCGGGAAGCCCAGTTCCGGAGCAATGATGGGTGCCGTCTTTATCGACAGATTCAGATTTTTGTCCAAAGCATGGCCCTGCCACTTTATCTCAGAACCTTTAGCGTGAATCCTGTTCTGTTTCCTCAGGGCCTCCACGAGCTCCTCATACTGACCCAGTTCCTTTGCGAGGTCATATCTGCGACCGAGGAGTTCAGACGGGGCTATTTGAGTCAATTCTTTTGTTGCCATTTTGGCCCCCTTCTATACATATATGATAGCTTATATCACGGTGGACTTCGATTGTCAAGGAGCATTTATTTGAAATACTTTTGCGGATTGTTTTACCACAATGGGGTTTAATGTAGGCAACTCGCAAATTGACTATCTGAAGGGTGGGTCTGCGACGACCTACCGGAATGTAACGACTCCCTTATCGTGTACCATCTCACCACCCACCAGCGTCATCTCCGCCCTCATATCCCTGATCTCTTCTGGATCGATGCCAAGTATGGGGCCAGACACAACGACCAGGTCCGCCAGCTTGCCTGGTTCCAAGCTCCCCTTGGTGCCCTCCTCGAAGCTGGCGTAGGTGCCGTTGATGGTATACATTCGTATCGCCTGTTCCAGCGTCGTGCGCTCCTCCAGCACCACCATCTGGCCACTGCGTGCCTTCCGAGTCACGGCCTCGTACATTCCCATAAATGGATTCAATGTAGCTACAGGGGCATCGGAGCTGGCCGCCACGGGCACCCCCATGTCCATAAGGGAGCGACAGGGAAACATATATCGGCAACGGACCCCATAGTCCCGCAAGAAGGCATCGCCAAAGTCGTAGAACATGACCGGCTGAGGTACGGGTATGACTCCCAGCTTCTTGATGCGCTGCATTAGCTCCGGGTCAAGGAGAGCACAGTGCTCGATTCTGGGGCGAGGGTCGGGGTGCGGCTCGGCAGCAAGGGCCTTTTCGATGGCGTTCAGTACCATATCTATAGCACGGTCTCCCGCGGCGTGGGCCGTCAGTTGAAACCCTGCTTTGTGGCTTCGAAGGAAGAACTCGTCCATCTCCTCCTGGCTGTAGTAGACGAACCCGGTGTCATCCGGCTTGCCCTCGTAAGGCCGACGAAGGGCCGCCGTGGAGGCGGTTGCGTCCCCGTCGGTGACACGCTTTACAGGCCCAATGCGAAGCCGGTCGTTGCCGAATCCTGTCGTTAGCCCCGCATCGGCGAAGGTCTCGAAAAGCTCCCTCTGCTGCACCGCCGTATACGCAATCATGTACACCCGGGGCTTGAGCGTTCCCGATGCGTTGAACTCGCTTAGGGCCTTTAGCTGGTCGCCGCCATAGCTGCCCGCGTCGTGGATGGAGGTTATGCCATAGGTCACAAAGTCGTCGGCCCCCGCCTTGAGGGCCTGACGTAGCTCTTGGGGTGAAGGCAGCGATGCGCGCTTGCCAAAGCGGCTCGCCACCTCAAAGAGAACGCCATTGAGCTGGCCGCTCTCGTCGCGGCCTATCTGTCCTCCCTGTGGGTCAGGGGTGTCCGCAGTGACCCCTGCCAGCCCCAGGGCCTTGCTGTTTAACACGGCTATGTGATAACACACACGCCCCAGATATACGGGATGGTCCGGCGTCGCCTGGTCTAGATCGGTGCGAGTGGGATGACGCCGCTCCTCCAGATAGTCCTCGTTGTATCCCCACGCCTTTATCCACTGTCCCGGCGGAGTATTCCTTGCGGCCTCCCTTACTTTCGACTTGATATCCTCTATGGAGCGCACCAACGGATAACCGCAGTCCACACCGGTCTTCCTGAAGCCGTGGGACGCTATGTGAGCGTGGGAGTCGATGAGTCCAGGAAGGATGGCCCTCCCGCCCACGTACATCACCTTGGTGTTGGGGCCGCGCAACCCTAGCAAATCTTCCGTGTTGCCAACGGCCAGGATGCGTTCCCCGAAGGTAGCAACCGCCTCCGCCACCTGGTTCTGCGAGTTCACGGTGACCACCTGGCCTTTTACAAATATCAGGTCTGCGTGCATGGATTCACCTCACTCTGGGCACGGCCTGGTGTTCCCCTTGCGGGAAGAATATTATAGCACGGGGGCACTATGTTCTACCTAATCCCATTGCCCACCTCACACTCCCATGCTACAATCCCGCCTGAAGATCAGCTTCTCACAGGGTAGGGTGGGAAAGAATAAGCAGACATAAGAGGAATAATAACGCCCTTGTCTAAGGTCTCCAAGAAGAGCAAGGTCATGTCCCTGCCCCAGGCCGTCGACCGCTTCATCTTCGACGGTGCGGTGATTGGCGTTGGCGGACAGAACATCTCCCGATGCCCCATCGCCATCACCCACGAGATGATACGCCAGGGCAAGAAAGACCTGACCCTGGTGGGCTGTAACCTCTCCATCCATATGGACATGCTGGTGGGCGCAGGCCTGGTCAAGCGCTGCGAGTGCGGCTCCGGCAATCTGGAACGCTTCGGGGCGACCTTTCGCTTTCGCAGGGCCGTCGAGGAGGGCAGCATAGAGGTGGAGGACTACGACCACCTGTCCATGACTTCCCGCTTCCTGGCTGGCGAGATGGGCATTCCGTTCATCCCTGTAAGGTCTCTCCTGGGCAGCGATCTCCTCAATCATTCTGCACCCTCGACTGGCAAGAAGTATCACATGATGGCCAACCCCTGGGATAGGAGACACCGGGTGCTTCTACTTCCAGCCCTTACGCCCGACGTGTCCATAATTCACGTTCAGAAGGCCGATGAGACGGGCAATGTCATCATCGAGGGCATCCAGAACCACGAGCCGGAGATGGTGCGGGCCTCCAAGGTCACCATCGTCACCTGCGAGGAGCTGATAACCCAGGAAGAGACGCGCAAAAACCCCGACAGGACAACCATACCGTACCATTTCATCGACGCCGTTGTGGAGGTTCCATACGGAGCTTACCCCACTCATACCTTTTGCTACTACAACTACGACGCCGACCACATCCGCATGTACCAGCAGGCGGCCCGAGAAGGCGGCGACGCCTACAAACGCTACCTCCAAGACCACATCTACAGCTGCCGCTCCTTCCAGCAGTACCTGGAAAAGTCAGGAGGCTCCAAAAGACTCGACCAGCTAGAGAAAGAGATGAAGGAGATGCTCTCTAGTCACACGGCTCCCGCCAGGCATCCAGGCTCAGGTTCTTCTTCATCGAGTTGAAATCTAGGGCTCTGGCTTTTGTACAGAACTCACCTGTCTCCAATTCGTACTCCACGTTGAAGACAGCTTTACCTGCCTCTATGAATGGCACCAGGGTCTCACACTCGTCAAACTCAAAGCACTGCTCGTTCAGAGCCCAATCGAAGTGAGACAACAGATCAGGAATTTGGTCCATGTCGTTTTTGAGGCCAATTGAAAGCCCACGCTGGTGTGCCATCTCAGCCAGCCAGATGTTGTATCTCAACTGATCTTCGTAAGACAGTGGAAACCCCGTATCGTTGAGAAACCCGTCCACGTTATCAGGCTCAATCCCATCGAAGCCCTTGGCTTCGCACATATCCATACGTGCCTCCATGATCGATCCTAACAAATCCAAGCGCCTGATATCTAACCACCTTTCACCCTGCCAATCACCGAGAGGCCTCCCGATCACCTCTTTAGGGAACTGAGCTGCATCGGGGCGCCAATCCTCCCACCCTCCCGCGTTCATATAACATACCGTCCTTCGACCCTCCGCATGAAGCGCCGCCACTGTCGTTACATCGTTGTCAAACAGGTCGATATCGTACATCTCAACATCAAACAACTGATCCACCGGCGGATCGGTGAGTTGCCACTGCCAGCTTGTTTTCAGCGTCGGTAGCCAAATGTTCATCCTTGGAGTGACCGTAGGTAACGAAGCTACAGTAGCGGATAAGGTAGAAGCAGGGTTTGGCGGCAGTTCAGATTCACCGCAGGCCATCAGTGCCAGTATGCCAAGTACTAGAAAAATCAACCTGCATCGCTTCGCGCACATGTTAGCATTATACGGCCTATGAAAAAAATTCCTACCCCATCAAAGTCCTCTACCTACGTTTTGCAAACCTGGCCTCTCCGTACGCCTCAACCCTTTTCTTAGCTAGGCCTTTGATGCTACACTCTCCAAGGCATATATGATAAAACCCAGATATGCTAAGTGACATGACAAGGAGCCCTAAAGGCTCAGATATTGCTCATCGCTATGGGGCAGCCATATCAACACCGGAGGTAAAGGAATGAACGCCAAACACGTAACGCCGCAACAATTTGTTACAGAGACTCCAAAAGCAGGAACAAAGGAATGCTTCCTCGTCAGCATTGGCGAGCTGATCTCCGGAGCTGAGCTTGCAATCCCGACAATTGTGGTCCGCGGAAGACGAGAAGGCCCCTCTGTTTACATAGCTGCAGGATCGCATGCCGAGGAGACCGTTGCCATCGATGCAGTAAAAAGGTTTGCCGCCCAGGTCAAGCCTGAAGAGGTATCTGGAACCTTAGTGTTAGTCCCTGTACAGAATGTGCCCGCGTGGGTCTTCCGTTCAACGCTTTACCCTTTAGACGCTCCAACGCCCGCAGACATTAATGTGGGAGGGCTTAAGAGTGGGCAGCCAGACGGAAACATGACTGGAAGAGTTATCTCTGCGCTAGCGGACAGCATTGCTTTGAACGCCGACTATGCTATTGAGCTTCGGGGCACTCATCTTGACAGCATAAACTACCCGTTCACTATGGTGACCAATATGCCTGGCGAATCTGCCAGCCGGTTAGAAAAACGCCTCGACTTGTGCCGAAATGTAGGGAATGAGCTTATTAGGAATCAGCCCCTGCCTTCTGGAGGGATCCTATGGCTACTGGACAGCCGTGGTGCGTTGACAACTGCCGTTGAAGCAGGTGAAGGATGGCGCAACCTAGAACCCTTCCCGTCAATCCTTATACGTGGAATCCGCAACTTCTGCAAGGCTGTCGGCGCAATGCGGGGCGAGATTGAAATGCCTCAAATGCAAGTGGAGTACACTTCTCCCCACAACGTTTTCTCAAATCGGGGAGGAATGTCTCATATACATGTTAAGCCTGGCCAGTACGTCCAGAAAGGCGAGGTGGTTGGAGAGGTACGGGATATGTTCGACGATGTGCTAGAAGAAGTGAAATCGCCAGTCAATGGCATCGTCGGACGCTGTACTTTGCTTCCCCTAGTGGCTTCAGGCGGCCGTATTTGCAACGTTGCAGAGACGGATAGAGGCGAAGAGTGGGAAAATCGCGTCGTTCCAGAACTAGAGAGACAGATTAGATTCTCCGGAGCAATTCGCTCCGGAATATAGCTGAGGGCCAAAGCCCCCGTATGAGCACAACCTACAACAGCGAAGAGCTCATGGTCATCGAAGCCAGCCGCTACGTCGGCGACGGCGACACCGTGGTCGTCGGCACCGGCCTGCCTATGATAGCCTCCATGTTCGCCCAGAAGACCCATGCTCCCGACGTCAACCTGCTTATCGAGAGCGGGGCCATGGATCCCATCCTTACCTCGGTGCCCATTTCCGTCACCGACCCCACGATGATGGTCGGCTCGGCCAAGCTGGGCACCACACGAGAGGTGCTGGGCAGCATGCTACAGCGGGGCCTGGTGGACATCGGATTCCTGGGGGGCGCCCAGATCGACCAATTCGGCAACATCAACTCCACCTACCTGGGCGACCCCGCCAACCCAAAGGTGCGATTTCCAGGCAGCGGCGGCGCCAACGGCATCGCCTCCAACGTCGACAAGATCCTCATCGTCGTCAACCATGAGAAGAGGCGCTTCCTGGTCAAGTGCGACTACATAACCAGCCCAGGCTACATTGACGGCCCCGACGGCCGCAGGAAGGCAGGGCTAAGGACGGAGAAGCCGGAGATCATCGTCGTCACCGACTTATGCGTCATGCAGGCCGACCTCGCTACCGGTAAGCTGGAGCTTAAGAAGCTGATGCCCGGAGTGGCGGAGGATACGGTCTACGAGAACACCGGGTTCAGTCCCAAAAAAGCGACCACTTTGGAAACCGTCGAGCCGCCCACTGCAGAACAGCTACGAGTCTTGCGCCAAGAGGTAGACCCTAAAGGGGTGTACTTGAAAAATAACGCCTCTAGTTAAAAACTCCACCTGCCTATATGCAAAGAAAACTGGGAAGTCCAGAAGGGGTGTCCTCTTCTGGCAGGAGTTCTAGGGGATGTGCCCCTAGAAGGACCTCCCGAGGGCGGGTGGGTGGGAAGATTACGTAAGGAGAGTAACATGTCCCAAGAAACCAACGAAAGAGAACCCTTCCACTGGCAGACGGCTATAGCATACAAGGTGCTGGATCGCATAGTCGTCCGCGGCTACGACGTCAACGAGCTGGCGGGCAACGTCAGCTTCGCCGAGATGCTCCACCTGGTCTGGAGGGGGGAGCTTCCGTCTGAAAACGTCGCCAACATGGTCGACGCCATCATGGTCATCTTCGCCGAGCACGCCATGTCGCCCTCTTCGGCCTCGGCCCGGTTCGTCATGTCCGGCGCTGGCTACATAATGCCCGCCCTGGCCGGCGGCGTACTCAGCATCGGCTTCACCCACGTGGACGCCCACGAGGCCGCCGATACCTGGCGGAAGGCCGTCGCCCTCAGCAAGGAGCGCGGCTGGACACTCGAAGAGGCCGCCGACTACCTGTGCGCCGGCATCAGAAGCAAGGAGAAGGACGACGCCTTCGTCCGACTCTTCGGCGAAAGGATGGTGCTGCCCGGCTGGCACCATCCCCAGCACCTTAAAGACCTACGCTCTCCAAGAGTACTGGAACTGGCCGATGACCTGGACGTGGCTGGCGAGCACGCGGAGTTCGTGAAGGCAGTGGAGATGGCCACCAAGAAGTACTGGGGCCGTACCATCTACATGAACGTGGCGGGGGCTATCGCCGCCGTCATGTTGGACATGGGCTTCGAGCCAGACGAATGCCTGGCCTTGTGCGCCATCACCCGGTCGGTGAGCGTCATAGCCCACGCCCTGGAGGAGAAGAACAGGGAAGCCGGCTGGCGTGCCTCCAGCCGCTCCAAGATAGTGCAGCCGCTGGACCTATCCCTCCAGAAGCCGGAGTACTACGACGGCCCCAAAGACCGCCAACTGCCCAAGGAGCGCATTGAACGCCCCCTCAAGCGCGCGCCTTACGGGTGGACGGGGGAGTAGTGTAGTTAGCTATAGAGCAAGATGTGGCTCGTCCTAAGCTTGTCGAAAAGTTATGATGTCCCCGCCTCCAGCTTCGTCTTGAGGGCCTTCATAGCTCTCCTATGCATGGGACGGCCTATCATCGGGCCGATGACAAGGGTGAACATCACCTTCATCATTGCTGACAGTTCTGTAGTCTCTTTCCGCTCTACCAGGGTGCCTCCGGCTTGCAGAGTAAATGTGAACTCGTGGAGGGCTTGTACTCCACCACCTTGATATCGTTAGTGAAGTTCTTACCAATCATACGCCCCACAGAGCGGTACTCGCTCCCTTCTGCAGCAGGGCCGTCGGAGACGGCCTCCACCTTCAAAGGCGTACCGGACCACTCCGGATGCTTGGTAAGGTCAGATACATAGGCAAAAGCATCCTCCGGCTTGGCGTTGACCTGTATAGTATAGACCGATGCCATGGTAGCCATTTGCAGCCTCCTTCTATCAATTTCTAGACTGACTTAGAAGATAACTGCAATCTTTGCAAAAAAACTGCTAACCTGTCAAATTATCTTACGACGTGTATTTTCCCCGCCTCGTCTGCCTCCAGCAACGCCTGGAAATCGTAACCACGCTGGCGGAGGGCGTCGCTGCCTCCTTCTCGGCGGTCCAGAATAGCCAAAACCTTTACCACCTGGCAGCCCCCAGTCTCCACCGCTTCGATGGCGTGGAAGAGGCTCTTGGCCGTCGTGCAGGTGTCGTCTACCACGGCCACCTTCATGCCTGGAACCACTTTCCCTTCGATGTACTTCTTGGTGCCATGTTGCTTTGGCTCCTTCCTCACCATGAGTCCCCGCAGTGGATGGCCTTCTATGTGGCTCAGCAGGGCCACAGCGCCCACGATGGGGTCGGCACCGACGCTGGGGCCAGCCAGCGCCTGAGCACCGCACTCTCTCAGGATGGGCAAGAGGGCCTTAGCTACGTAGTAGGAACCTTCTGAGTCTAAGCTAATTATGCGCCCATCGAAGTAGTAGCTGCTCTTGGCCCCCGACGTCAACGTGAAGTCTCCGTAGAGGAGGGCGCCCGTTCTCTTGGCGGCCTCAAGCACCTTCTCGCCTAACTCACTCATAGTTCTCTTTGTTTGTGTACAGCTTATGTTGGTATATGTACTCCTCCACCGCTTTTGGAACCCGATAGCGTATAGAGCGGCCCTCGGCTATGCGCCGCCTTATGTCGGTGCCGCTGACCCCTATCAGGGGGCCGCGCAGAGAAACGACCCTACTGGACATACCTGGCGCTATAGACTCCACGAGTTCCAGATCGACATCCTGGAAGCCAGGCCGGGCGACCACGACCAGGGTACACAACTCTAGAATCTTCTCAGGCTCCCGCCACCTTTGGAGGCTGTTATAAGAGTCAAGGCCCAGGATAAAGAATATCTCCGTAGATGCCGGGGTCTCTTTGCAAAGCTCGCGCAATGTATCCAGTGTGTAGGTAGCACCTGGTCTATCCACTTCCATAGAGGACATCTCGAAATTGGGGTTGGACTCGGTGGCGAGTCTTACCATGGCCGTCCTGTGGTAAGAGGGTGAAATGCGTATATCCTCCTTTAGCCATGGCTGTCCCGTCGGTATGAATAACACGTGGCTCAGTCCCAATTGCTCCCTGGCCTCTTCAGCGACGATGAGGTGGCCTATGTGTATGGGATCGAAGGTTCCTCCTAAGATGCCAAGCTTCAACTATTCCCACTCCATCTCTACTTTTCCGATTCGCACCACATCCCCCGGCTGCACGCCGGCTTCTTGAAGGGCATCCAGCACTCCCAGGTCTCCCAGCCTCTTATGAAGCTGAATCCTCGCACTCCAATTAGCGAGGTCGGCTATGGCCGCTAGTCTGGCGGCTTTGGGTGCGTTTACCACAAAGACATCCCCTTCCCTGAGCACCTCAACCCTCTCTCTCTTCGGCCTAGGCTTAAGGACTGGAACTACCTTTTGAGGTTCCGCCTCGACTCCATCCTTTGCGGTGGCCTTCAACAGTTCCAACGCCTTTATCCACAGGCTGTCCACCCCCTCTTTTGAGGCAGCGGACATAAACACGATCGGACTCTTCAAGGACGCAAGTTCCTTCTTTATGTCAGAAATCCGATCCCTTACTTCTAGCATGTCTATTTTATTAACCGCCACAATCTGGGGACGTCTCGCAAGAGCCTCATTGAAGGAAGTCATCTCTTCGTTTATCTTCTCCAAGTCATCGAGGGGGCTTTTGGAGGAGCCATCGATGAGATGGATCAAAACCCTGGTCCTCTCGACATGCCGAAGGAATTGGAAGCCAAGACCTCGACCTTCATGGGCACCCTCTATAAGACCCGGAATATCTACGGCTGCAAAGCTTTCACCTCTGACCTCTACAACCCCCAATACAGGCTCCAGTGTGGTAAATGGATACTCAGCTACCTTCGGTTTCGCCGCTGAGGACGATGCTAAAAGAGTAGACTTTCCAGCGTTTGGTAAACCTACCAGGCCTACGTCTGCCAATAACTTCAATTCTAATGTTAGCTCTCTCTCTTCACCTTCTTCCCCCTCCTCTGCAAGCAATGGCACCTGATTAGTAGACGATACGAACCTCGTATTCCCACGCCCCCCTCTACCTCCTTTGGCAACAACACTAAAATCACCAAGCTCTCTTAGATCTGCCAATAGCACCTTTTTCTTGTCCACATCTCCCCAGACCTCTGTGCCCATCGGAACATATATAACCAAACCTCCACCACTTTTTCCATGCTTATTCCCACCCTTTCCATGCTGCCCATCTCCTGCAACATATCGACTCTTATATCTAAAGGACAGTAAAGTATTCAAGTTACGATCTACCCTCAGCGTAACATTTCCGCCATCTCCACCATCCCCACCATCGGGACCTCCCTTAGGCACAAACTTCTCCCTTCTGAAGCTTATGCACCCATTACTACCATTACCACTTTTTACTATAATGTTAACTCTATCTATCATAAGTATGTGTAACTAATAAGAATCTATCATCATAAGTATGTGAGTTATGGTGAAAATCAATTTGGTTAGATATGTGTGGTTGAGACTATTCTAACACTACTGCTTAGTGAAATGACTGTGGAAACAGGCGTGCTCTAGTGGATAAAATAAAGGAAGCAGTAATATGGCTTTCAATGTTAGTAGTTAGGCAAGATGTTCCGTTTCTAGGAAGTTAACAATCTTTCCACAGTGATATGCTACGGGTTGAGATAGAGCAGGGTATGATGAAAAGAACCTAAGCATTCGTCTTATCTTGGAGAAGACTCCTGATCTTCAGCACATCCTTCCTGAAGCCTGAGTCTGAGTTTATTAGAGATGATATCTTATTACAGGCGTGAATAACTGTGGTATGATCCTTTCCGCCCATTATTCTGCCTATCTCAGCAAACTGTTTATTCATCTCCAACCTTAGAAGATACATGGTTATGTGCCTCGCCAGTGAGGTCTTCTTATCTCGCCTCCGGCTGACTATGAGCTTTGGGTCAGTGCTGAAATAGGCGGCCACTGTGTCTAGGACATCTTGCTCTGATATAGGAGTTGAAGACTGCTGGACTAAGATATCTGCGAGGATATGTTTGACAAACTCCATCGTTATGGGAGTTTGGGTGAGTTGAGAATACGCTACAACCCTATTGAGATTACCTTCTAGCTCTCGAATGTTTCTAGGACTTACCTCCGCTAGCAGCATAAAGATATCCTCTGCAATTTGAACTCTTTGCTTCTCGGCCTTCGATTTCAGTATAGCTAGCCTGGTTTCTAGGCCTGGTGGTTGTATATCAACTACTAGCCCTCCTTCTAGGCGCGATCGAATCCTATCTGTCAGATTGCTCATTAGCCTAGCCGGTCTATCCGAAGTGACCACGATCTGTCTGTTATCCATATGGAGAGCGTTGAAGGTGTGAAAGAAGCCTTCCTGAGTCTGCTCCTTGCCCATGATGAACTGTATGTCGTCCAACAGCAGCACATCTATCTTGCGATACTTCTCTCGAAAATCGTCCGTGTTTCTATTGCGAATGGCCATGATATACTCGTTAGTGAACTGTTCTGTGCTGGTATAGATCAAAGAATGGCCTTTCAGACGGGCTCGCTGGCCTATGGCATGAAGTAGATGGGTCTTTCCCAGGCCGACTCCTGAGTAGATGAACAAGGGATTGTAGTCCGTCCCAGGCTGTTCGGCGACGGCCCTCGCTGCCGCATGGGCTAAGGCGTTGCAGTTGCCCACGACGAAGTTCTCAAAGGTAAACTTCCCATTTACCTTGAAGGACGAGCCCTCTCGGGAGTGAGAGTCATAAGGAGGAGCGCTATTGCTTAACTCGCCAATCTCCCCCTCTATTAGGTCCTCAGCAAAATGGCCACGTTGTAGAACTCTGAACCGAACCTCCACGCTCCCCTTCACCGTTCTGTCAACCGACTCAGAGATGAGGGAATACATTCTGTTTCCCAGCATCTCAGCGGCAAAGGTGCTGGGTGTTCCTACTGTTAGAACATCATCTACAAAAGAGACGCCTAGAGTATCTTTGAGCCAGGTCTCGAAGCTTGGACGTGTTACCCGAAGCTCAAGCTGGCCTAATGCAGCGTCCCATATATCTCTTGCCTTTCGATCTATCATATACTTACGCAGTCTCTAGTCTCGTAACAGATGGAATCAAGCGCACATATCTCCCAAGATGTAAGCAGCGGTGTTAACCTACTTCCCATGAACTGGCCAAAAAGGTGGGAAGTCGGAGGCCGCATTAAACTTAGCACGCCCATCATTTGGGCGATGCAAGAGGTGAGCCCACGAATTTTTTGGGAATTTCATCTATCTGGTCGAACAATAATTTGTAAACTCAGAGGGTCATCTGCATCGCCCCAGACGGGTCAATTGCACCGGTCCAGACGGGTCATGGGTAAGAGTGGGTCAGTGATATAATTCCTCAAAGAGGCGCAAGTATGAAGTTGGTATTCATTGGCACGTCATCCTTCGTCGTGCCAGTTTTGGAGATGCTCCTGAACCAGGGACATCAGGTTGCGGGAGTCTATACGCTGCCGGACAAGCCCGCGGGCAGAGGTAGGAGGCTAAGAGTCTCGCCTGTCAAAGAGTTCGCTTTGACTCGGAACCTCCCGCTATACCAGCCAGCCTACCTAAAGGCTCAGGAAGCGATTCGCGATTTGGAAGCCCTTTCACCGGAGGCCATAGTGGTGGCGGCCTACGGCAAGATATTGCCTAAAAAGGTTCTAGACCTGCCGTCTTTGGGCTGCCTCAACCTGCATCCATCTCTATTACCCCGGTATCGTGGCCCATCACCTGTGGCCTCAGCCATCCTGGAGGGAAGCGAGAAGACGGGCGTAACCGTGATGCTGCTGGACGAGGGAATGGATACAGGCCCTATCCTGGCTCAGGAGGAGACGCTAATTGCTCCTAATGAAAACGCCGAAACCCTGACGGAACGGCTGTTCCATATTGGGGCACGCCTCTTGATTGAGACCCTACCCCTCTGGACTAAGGGCGAAATCATACCCAAGCCCCAAGATAACGCTAAGGCCACGGTGTCGCGCCTGCTGACCAGGGAGGATGGCCTCATTGACTGGACCGAGTCTGCTGTCACCTTGTGGCGTGAGGTACGCGCCTATTGCCCCTGGCCAGGCTCCTACACCTTCTGGCGAGGCAAACGATTAAAGGTGCTTGAAGTGTCGGTCTCCGATGAATCTATGGTGGCAGAACCTGGTGCTGTAGTTACCCTGGCGAAAGGTGGTTTAGGAGTGGCCACAGGCGACGGGGGTTTAGTTTTGATGCACCTTCAACTAGAAGGGCGCAATCCATTGGGAGCAAAGGACTTACTGCGGGGAAATCCAAGCCTCATAGGAAGCAAGCTGGGTTAATAACTGGTTGACACAATTGGGTCATTAAGGGGATAGTATTTCGTATATCCTGATAGCAAGGATTCGTTGTGAGAGATTGTGAGAGATAAGGTAGCCTCCTTGCAAGAGGCCGTTAGTCTGGTGAAAGACAGGGACGTGCTAGCCATGACAACCTCGGTGCTGGAGGACGCTCCTATGGCCTTTCTTAGGGAATTGATACGTTCTGGAAAGAAGGCATTAGGCGTCGTCGGCGTCACCGGAGGTGGGCTGAACATAGATATCTTGATAGGCTCCGGTGTCGTTTCATCGGTGGAGACGTGTAGCATTTCCATGGGTTCCTTTGGCCCCGCTCCAAACTTCCAGCGCCACTTGAAAAGTGGGAGCCTCGAGATGAAGGACAACGCCTGCGGCGTCCTCTACTCCATGATTCAGGCCGCAGCTATGGGCGTGCCCTTCGTGCCGGTGCGGGGCCTCCTGGCTACGGATCTCCTCAGATACAGGAACGACTTCAAGGTGGTGGAGAACCCCTTCAATAGGGGTGAGGACATCGTTCTGGCCCTTGCCCTCAGGCCAGATGTCGCCGTATTTCACGCTCTGAAAGGGGATAGCATGGGTAACGTCGTGACGCCTCCCCGTCGAGACGACCTGTTGGTAGCTCAGGCGTCGAGGAAGGTGGTCGTGACGGTGGAAGAGTTGGTGGATGGTGAGCTTACCGCACCCGGGCCAGATAACGGCACCTTTATACCAGCTATCTATGTGGACGCCGTCGTTCACGTTTCCTTGGGTGCTCATCCCGCTAGCTGCTGGCAAACCTACGATGTAGACCAGGAACACGTTAAGCGTTACATAGAAGCCTCTCAAAGCGATAGCGCCTTCGCCGAATATTTAGGCAGGTACGTGTTTGGCGTGAGTGGCCATGAGGGATACCTTGGCCTGGTGGGGCTGGCCGCTAAAACGGGAGGCCGTCTTTGACCCGCGAGAGGGCCTCTTACACCCCCCAAGAGTTGATGATTGTCACCATGTCCAGGGAGGTGCGGGACTGGGAGACCGTAGGAGTGGGGGCCCTTTCCCCAATCCCAGCGGCATCCTGCATTCTGGCAGAGCAGACCCACGCCCCTCACGCAGACATCATCATACTCGGCAGCGAGGAGTACTATCCCTTCTCTGGAGGCACCAGCCAGTTCCACTTCCTGGCCCAGCGCGGGGAGCTAGACCTCTTCTTTGTCAGCGGGATACAGATAGACAAGGAGGGCAACTTTAATCTACACGTCATTGGCGACTACAAATCGCCCAGGGTGCGCATGCCTGGGGCCTATGGCACTGGAATGCTCTACTATATGGTCAGGAGGACTGTCCTGTTCCGCACCGAGCACACCCAGCGCACTCTCGTGGAGCGTGTGGATTTCGTTACCGGAGCGGGCGTTACCCCCGATAGCGTATTCAGACTTGGAGGCCCTACCAAGTTGATTACGCCCATGGCCGTCCTCTCTTTCGAGAGGGAACCATTAGGTTGGCGAGTCGAGTCGATTCATCCTGGGTATAGCCTGGAAGACGTTCGAGGAAACACGGGGTTCGTCCTGAAGGCTCCTGAACCGATGTCGCAGACGCTTCTCCCCACCGAAGAGCAGCTTCACAAGCTGAGAACGGTGGTTAAAGAGAAGGTGGCCCGTATATATCCCGATTTAGTTCGGGAAAATATCGGCGTGAGGAGCTAGCAGTACCCTTGGCAATGCTGACGCACAGGGAGATGTTCAAATGGGTCATTTTAGCCGTTATTGTCCTCCTAGTAAGCACAGGCTGTTTCGGGTCGCCTGGGCCTACGCCCACACAGATCCCGAGTCCTTCCCCATCAGTGACAACCACGCCAGCTCAACTGCCTCCCTCGCCTACGTCGACTCCTACGCCTATACCCGCGCCCAGCGCGACGTCCACTTCTACGCCAACCTCTACCGCGACCTTTAGTCCTACGCCTGCTCCAACGGCTACGTCTACCCCTCTGCCTTCCGCAACGCCTGCTAACACAACAACGCCTACGCCACTGCCGACTCCGACCTTTACTCCCATCCCAACCTCGACCCCTACGGCTACTCCTCTTCCCACGCCGACACATGCACCTACGTTCACCCCATCTCCTACTGCAACGTCTACACCCACTCGTACTCCAATTTCAGGTGGTGGTGGAGGTAGCCCCTCACCACCACCTACGCCGACCGTCACTCCAACCCCCATCCCAGACCCCCGCTTTGGCGTAATTCTTCACACCAAATCAGAGGATTTGGCTCAGTACCTCCTCGATAGCTTGGACGTCAAGTGGTACATAGACTTTGGTAACGATCTCTCCAGCGTCCCCTCAGGGTACACAAAGGTTCCGCACGTTAGTCTCAATAGCTCCACACCTTCGATGTCCGCTGGGGAGATTGTCACGATGGTGAACTCGGCTCCTCCCGGCTCTTACTGGTATGTGGGAGGGGAGCCCAATACGGGCCCCACAAACATAGCGGGAGCCGACTTTGCCGACGTTTTTAATCATTTCTATACCAACATAAAGGCCGCCGACCCCACGGCCAAAGTGATGAGTCCCAGCATCCTCAACTGGTGGTTCGAGTGCACTGGCTGTGGTGGTTACACTTTGGGGAAAGACTGGGTGGACCAGTTCCGTGCCGCCTACAAGGCAAAGTATGGGATGGAGCCACCCGTAGACGTTTGGAACATAGACATATACCCCATAGACTGGGATAATCCTCCCACTGTTAACACAAATGTGGTCACAAATCAAATCGCTGGTGGAAACCATCCCTATCTGTTGGGACAGCCCTTCTTTCAAGGGATGCGGGCTTATCTGGACGCCATACCAGAGTATAAAAACACGCCTATCTGGGTCACGGAGGTCGCTCTCCACTGGGGCTATGAGGGATGGAAGCCAAGCGATCCCTTTGATCCAGGCAAACCCGTTGAACCCGTCGGCAAGTATTGCGAGCAGGAGGTAGCTAACTATTTAGTGAATGTCATGACTTGGTTCAAGAATAATGCCAATGCCTACAAAATAGAGAGATGGTTCCAGTTTGTGACCTATGCTGACATCATCAACATCAACATCTCGGGGTACTCTGGTATAACTCTCTTCGACGGGCCTAACGCGGGGGCCTCTCTAACTAACATGGGCAAGATATATAAGGACCTAATCCATGGCGCTCCTATTAGCGTAGATATAGCTAGCCTTCCCTCGTGCCCGTGAGCATATGTTAAGATGGTAAGAGTTGTGTATTATGGCTGAACCTCGTAACGAGTTCAAATACGTCTCTAGGCTTAATGCCGAGGCTCTAGGAGAGGCTGGGCACAGGACCTTTCGCATTCTCGCCGAATGTGGGAGCAACTCAGCCGTCATGTGGCTGGAGAAGCAACAGCTATTCCAGCTAGCCGTGGCAATCAGGCAGCTAGTCCTGACATCAGCGGGGAGAGAAGATCCTCATGAGGAAGCAATCGTCCTGCAGCCTGAGGACACTCCCAGGAAGGCCCTAGAGTTCCAGGTCGGCAAGATTGCTCTTGGGGAGGACACGATCACAGGCAAGGTGATCATCGAAGCCCACGACATCGATCTGGTCGAAGAGGGTGAAGAGAGCCCAGCGGTGCTAAGGGCCTGGATTACTCGCGCCCAGGCAGAAGGTCTGGTGGAAGAGGCATTTGAGGTCTGCGCAGCCGGTAGGCCACTTTGCTCTCTATGTGGTGGGCCAATAGACCCTGAAGGCCACGTCTGTCCCCGCTCTAACGGGCATCATCAGGATGTCCAAGAGCTGTAGACGGTCTAAAGATTCCTCGGAGGTGTGGGTTGGCCTCTCGCAAGTCTAAAAGCCGAGAGTCAGGGTATAAAGGTGACAGCAGCCACGTTGAGGGCATTCCCAGGGAGCTTCTGTTGTCGCTCTTACAACGGGGAGAGGTTCGTTCCGTGACACTGTTGCCAACGGGCTCCAACTACACCTTCCTTATAAATCTTGAGGGAGATGCAGGAAGCTCCTGTCAAGCCATTTACAAACCTCGCGCTGGAGAGAGGCCCCTATGGGACTTCCCGAGAGGAAGCCTCTACAAGCGGGAGTACGCCACATACCTGGCAAGTCGGGAGCTGGGCTGGCCTTTGGTGCCGCCTACGGTTGTGAGAGAAGGGCCACATGGCATAGGCTCGGTCCAACTCTACATAGACCCTATGCCAGATGCCAACTACTTTACTCTTTACGAGAGTCATGTAGATGAGTTCCGTCGTATAGCCCTCTTCGACTGCTTGGTGAACAACGCCGACCGCAAGGCTGGACACTGCCTCATGGATCGAGACGGCCGGATATGGACTATAGACCACGGCCTGGCCTTTCACCCCGACTTCAAGATGCGCACCGTTATCTGGGACTTCTGTGGCGAGCCTATACCTGAGGACTTGCTGGAAGACCTAGAGTCCTTTCTTTCCAGCTTGTCTTCAAAGGACGGCAACACAAAAGAGTTAAAGGCACATCTCTCCGATGAGGAAGTCGACGCCTTGGAGAAACGAGGTCAGTTGCTCCTGGACAGCCCCGTTTTCCCCGACCTGAACCCTCATCACAACATACCCTGGCCCTGGTTGTAGCTATCCTGGTTTCTTGGTGCCGTCCGCGCGGCAGGGAAGACTCCCCACAATCCCAATGATTTTAATACTTTTGGATCTAACCACTAGTCTTTCGCAACGTTATACTTAATGAAGCAAAGAATCTATAAAGGTGAGTTATGATAAAGTATTCGTTCCTGTTTATCCTGACTTCAGTGGCCCTCTTGGTAGGGGCCTGCACGTCGTCTGCGCCATCTCCCTCCGTTGCACCGACAGCAACGGCCTCAACGTCACCGAGTACACCTGCCACTCCCACTGTTGCGTCTGCGACAACGGTCCAGCCCTCGCAGCCCACTCCCACCTCTACCGCTGCGCCTACGCTGGGGATGGAAGAAGCCAACTTCAGGCTCCTCATCAGCGACGAGGAGAACGTCGTAGAGGACTTCGCTCAACTCCTGGTCACCATCGATCGGATAGGTCTGCAGCGGGGCGGCGAGTCTGGAGGTTCGCTAGAGCTAGACGTGCCAGAAGAGGACTCCATAGTGGACCTGGTTCAGGTACAGGGAGACAACGCCCAGGAGATATTGCGAGCCGATATGCCACCAGGACAGTATAGCAAGGTGTTCATTCATGTGGATGAGGTGACTGGCTTCCTGTTGTCCGACGTATCGAATCCTGTCAACATAAAGCTTCCCAGTTCCAAACTTCAGATCATAAGGCCATTTGAAGTAAAAGAGGACTCTATCACTACCTTCGTTTACGACATCACGGTGGTTGCCGCCGGCAATGAGAAAAGCGGGATCAAATACCTACTCAAGCCAGTCATTGGCCAGAGTGGGGCAGACCAGCCCTTCAAGGAGGTGGAGTCACCCAAGGAGAAGGAAGGGGAACTTGACCTTCAACTGCAAGGGGAGCCTCAGCCAGGCGCACAAGTAGCATTGATCGTAACCGACAGCAATGGTAGCCCTGTTTCCGACGTTGTGGTACGTCTCAAAGCAGAGGGTGAGGTAGGAATGACCGACTCCGGCGGACTCCTTACCATAGATATCCCCCAGGGCACCACCAAGCTGCGCCTTGAAGCCCACTTGGAAGAGATGGAGGGCGAATTAAGGGTTCTCTTCGAGGAGGATGGCGTCGATATAGAAACGGATGATGAAGGGATGGTACTGAAATTAGAGGGCGATGTGCTGGCGGGGGCGACCTCGATTTTGGCAGTCACCGATTCCTCAGGCAGTCCTACACCAGACGCTACTGTGC
The DNA here is from genome assembly GCA_965249025.1 of Dehalococcoidia bacterium. Classification (GTDB taxonomy): domain Bacteria; phylum Chloroflexota; class Dehalococcoidia; order Lucifugimonadales; family CAYTFF01. Next base: position 2,572,923 of record OZ252215.1, read on the forward strand.
GTTACAAGCTGGAGCGCCTCGTTGGCACGACCGACGCCAACGGGCAGATCCTGGTTGACATACCAGCGGACGCAACGGAGGTTGAACTGGAAGCCAGGCTAGACGACCAGCAGGGCGAGTTGAAGCTAGAGTTTTAGTCTCTGACCTGAATCCTCATTACAACATTCCCTGGCCCTGGTTGTAGTGTAGGATGAACCCTGCACACGTAGTATGTCTTTAGAGCAGCCTCTTGATCCCCCAGGCCAGCCGATGCCCCAGATGCCGCCTGCCCCTTACGTTCGCGGCCACCTCTTCTGCCATGCCGTCTGCGCCCGAGATCATCATGCCTATCGACCATTCCCGTACCTGTTTCAAGGTCGTCACGCCGCTTTCCCAGTGGTCGAAGAAGGAGCGAAGAGGTTCCCAGCCTTTGCTTTTCGTGGAGCGTACCATGACCACGCCGCCGGCTTCCAAGAGCAGCGCAACGCCCCCGGCCACGTCCCATATGCGTGGCCTGGTGTGGATGGCGTACTGAAGTACGCCTTGGGCCGCCAGCGCCATCTCGTAGGCGATGCTTCCCGTAGTGCGGGTCTCTCCTATTTTCCCTCTCATCTGTTTTCGGAAGGTGTGCCACGCGCCGAAATAGGACGGCAGTCCAGTCAGCCGTTTTCCCTCAGGCTCCGATGTCTCGGGCAGGGTGAGGGGTTCCGACTCCACGTAGGTGCCGCCCCCCTTGCGGGCATGGAGGACTACGCCACCGTTTTTGTGGGGCCAGGGCACAAAGAGGCTCCCGACGACAGGCTCACCTTTGTATAGCACCCCCACGGACACGGCGTAGATGGGCAATCCGTTGAGGAAGTTGGTGGTGCCGTCCAGAGGGTCCAGGATCCAAACATAGTCGGGCGCTACCGAGTCGTCTTCCCCCGCGTCCTCTTCTGCCACGACGCCGTGTTCTGGAAACTGGGTCCTTATTGCTTCTTTCAAAAAATCCTGGCTGGCCCTGTCCGCCTCCGTCACCGGGTCCCTTTCTCCCTTGCCCTTGTAGGAGACCTTCAGGCTTTGGCCGAAGCACTTCAACAGGATCTCGCCGGCCCCCTGGGCCATCTCGACAGCCGCCGCCTCGATCTCTTTGAGGATGGGGTCTTGGCGTTGTACTGGGACTGGTTGTCCTTCATCGAGGGGTGTTTTCATAGATCGACTTGTGGAATTTCCTTATAGGTGAGGAGGGTAAACTAGAATCTCCATAGCTGTTTATAATATAGTATCAGGCATTCATAGTCGAGGAGTAAAGAATACGAGTGCGGGGGAGCCCTCGCTGTCAGGAGGAAAGTTGTCATGTCATTATTCTTTCGTCTGTCCAGAATAGCCGTCGTTCAGCTTTTTGGCACCATTGGCGTCGCCATTAAGTCGCCCCAGTACGAACCCATCTTCGACCGTCTTGGAAAGAGCCGCCGCATCAAGGCCGTCGTGCTGGACATAGACTCGCCAGGAGGGTCTGTGGCGGCCTCGGAGTACCTCTATTCCAGCGTTCGCAAGGTGGCCGAGGAGAAACCAGTTATCGCCTTCGTAAGGGGTCTCGGCGCCTCAGGCTCCTATATGGTGGGGTGCGGCGCCCATAGGATCATTGCCCAGCCGGCGGCCCTTTTAGGTTCGATAGGCGTCATATCGGTAAGGCCCATCGTAGAAGAGCTGCTGCACAGGCTCGGCATGGGCGCTAACGTCACCAAGGCGGGTCGTCTCAAAGACATGGGGGCCGTCTGGAGAAGCCCCACGGACGAGGAGAGCCAGAAGTTCCAGTCCCTGATCGATCACTTCTACGACTCCTTTGTTGCCAAGGTCTCCGAGGCTAGGAAGCTGGATGAGGACACTGTACGCGGCCTGGCTACGGGCGAAGTCTACCCTGCATCTAGGGCCTTGGAGCTAGGTCTCATCGACGAGGTAGGTTATTTGGACAGGGCCATCGACCTGGCGGCGGAGATGGGACAGGTGGCACGACGGACCGTGTACGTAGGCCCCAGGCGCAGCCTCAGGCAGAGGCTGTTTAGAGGCTTCGCTCAGTCTATGGTGGAAGCCGTGTCTGACGAGGTTGAGGGCCATCTGTCCGTCAGACAGTTGTATATGTAAACAGAAGCGATGCCAGTTCACCGACGCTGTCATAACCAGGCTGCAAATCAAGTTGCTATTGCAAGTTCTTTGCCGCAGCGACGAATGCTTCTATTAGCATATCCAATTCATCGTGGGGGTAACCCCAAACTGAGAACGTCCACGAATTTCCGATTTCTCCCCAATGTATCTCATAAATCAGACCTGTGGCAGTGTTTGAGTCAAGGTATCTCCTCTGAACCCATAAGATGTCTCCATCTTTTCCAATGTCCTGAAGTTCACATTGAAGACACACTAAAGTCGCGGCAGCAATTAAGTAATGGCCAGGCCAGTCGTGGTTCCAGTCGTAGGACGTAGTTCTGTTGGCTGCCTCAACCCGCAGAATGTGACCATACCAAATTGACCTAGACCTGTAGGGGTCTTTTTCAGTTATGACCCTTCGAGTTTTGCCAGCAAAATAGACGGGCAAACTGTTCATTAGGGAAAACACTGATGTATCGTCATCTGGCAAGGTAATAGTCCCTAATCCATAAGGAGCTTTATTGACTGGTATTGAGTAGGTTACCAGGTTTAACACGGCGCCATCGTATGAACCAGAGTCCTCATCTTGTGTACACTCATTTAGTGACCCAAAGCCCTTCGGCTAGGGCCAATTCACAATTTCTTCTCCCATTGAAAATGTGTATCCCATTTCAAATAGGCCCTGAAACAACGAGCGCATCTCCTTTGGGGAAATCCTGGAGTTTAGGCATTCTCGCGTTTCGGCTGACAGTGAATTAACAAAGAAATTTGCATCCGTAACCCTTAAAGGGGAACCATGTAGTGGAACATATGAAATAAGCATCCACATCGATAGTGTGACTACCAAGAGAACAAGCAGCAGTGTAAGAGGGATTCGAGTCATGGCAGGTCCCTAAGTTTTGGGAAGTCCTTACATAAGGCTTTATAAGTATATACCCTTGGAGATGATAAGTTGGTATTATTAAGACCTCACACTTTATTTAGAAGTGCAACTGTGAGGAGGGCCTCTTGTCTGAAGATCCAGCAGTCCAGGTAGAGAAGCTGGTCAAGATATATCCAGGCGGCACCAAGGCCGTGGCGGGCATAGATTTCAGCGTCGATCAAGGAGGGTTCTTCGGCTTTCTGGGGCCAAACGGCGCCGGCAAGAGCACAACGCTGAAGATACTCTCGACTCTTTTGAGGAAGACGTCTGGGCGAGTCCTGGTCAGTGGCTATGACGTGGAACACGATCAGATGGCCATACGCAGAAGCATCGGCTTCGCCATGCAGGAGGTGGGCCTGGACGACCTGACGCCGGGTAGGGACTTCTTGGTGATGCAGGTGCTGTTGTACGGGCTGTCCAGGAAGGAGGCGAAGCGTCGCGCCGAGGAGCTGCTGGACCTGGTTGGCCTCACCGCCGTCGCTGGGCGGAAGGTGGGCACCTACTCCGGCGGCATGCGTCGGCGAATTGACCTGGTGAGCGCCATGATGCACAGCCCACCCATCCTGTTTCTGGACGAGCCTACCACAGGCCTGGACCCTCAGAGTCGCATTGCCATCTGGGGACACCTGAACCAGCTCAGCGATCAGGGGGTAACTATATTGCTCACGACTCAGATGATGGAGGAGGCCGACCGTCTGTGTCAGCGCATCGCGATCATAGACCTGGGGAAGATCGTGGCCGAGGGAACACCTCGCGGCCTCAAAGAGGAGGTTGGGGGAGACACTGTGACTGTTGTCCTGGACTCGGTTGGGATCGACGACCATGAGGCCAGTGTGAAGAGGGCTGAGGTCCTGGCTAGAGAACGGAGCTATGTTTCCGGTGTGAACGTTGTAAATGGCAGCCTGGTGGTCACCGTGCAGGACGGCGCCGCTGCTGTGCCAGACCTGGTCCGGTTGTTTCATGAGAACCAGATTGCGGTGGCGAACCTGTCGATGTCCAGCCCTACCCTGGACGATGTCTTTATCAAGTACACGGGCCACAAGATACGCTCCGAGGAGGCAGGCGGCGACGAGTTCGGCCAGATGCTACGACCCTGGCTTGGACTGGGGAGGAGATAGCGATGGATATATTCAGGCAGACCTACTACATCTACGTGCGCAACCTCAAGATTTGGGTCACACAGCCAGCCGCCCTCATCCCGCCTCTGTTCATCTCTGCCTTCCTGTTCATAATATTCGGATCGGCCTTTGGGGAGGTGACCCGGCTGCCTGGCTTTCCCGCGGACGACTATATGGCCTTCTTAGTGGCTATGATACTTATTCAGGCGGTGATCTTCAGTGGCGGCGATGCGGGCTTCGCCATGCTAACGGACATACTTTCCGGCTACTTCGATAAGCTGCTGCTAGCGCCCATTAACAGGTTCTCCATCCTCTTTGGCAGCCTGCTGCTGGCGGGCACTCGGGCGCTGTTGCAGGCGGTGGTGATAGTCTTGCTGGCTTTCGCCCTTGGCGTCTCCTTCAAGGCAGGGGTTCTAGGAGCCATGTTTGTCATTGTTCTGGCCTCTGCCTTCGGGATCACCTGGTCTTGCCTGGGGCTTATAATTGCCCTGAAGACCAAGAGCGCCCAGGCCACTCAGGCCTCCTTTGTCCTCTTCTTCCCCTTCATCTTCCTCACTACCGCCTTTATGCCCAAAGAGCTGCTGACAGGCTGGTTCCAGGTAGCGGTGACGGTCAACCCCGTCAACTACGTTCTGGAGGGTATCCGGGTCATCGTCATCGAGGGATGGGTCTGGGATACTATCCTAGTCGGGGTCGGTGTGCTGGCGGCCATGACCGTGGTGCTGGCCTGGCTTGCCACGTGGCTGTTCAAACGCGTCACGGCGTAGGTTCAAATAAAGATTCGCCCTCTTGTTGCCCCTATGATCGGCTGGCCGAAAAACCGCTGTCTTCTAAAGAGGTCACGTTTCTCCCAATTGGATCAGCTACGCAGGCTTTTGATGGGTTTTCCCGAGAGTTGGATAGCGCTGCTTATATCTCCTGGGTACCATGGTAGCCCGTGAAGGTGCTAGTGGGAAAGGAGCGGGCGACACCGGGGCCTTTTAACGTCGTTAAAGTTCCTACTGGCCTGTCATTAGTATGAAAATGTCGTCCCTGGGGTTGTCATGCTGAGGAGTCGGTTGAAGTCCTCTGCATCCAACACCCCTCCGCCGACGAAGCATCTGGGCGACTCCATTTTAATATCCTTAGGGTGCCTCAAGACCTCGTGAGGACGAGGAATCTGTCGTTACATTGCTGTTTGAGGGCGGCGGGTGATCGGGGGCTAGGTCTACAGCTAGGTGGAACTTTTTACGCCCGCAAAGCGTCTTGTTTCAAGAGACTCATTATGAGAGAGTGAAGCTATGAGACCTGTTATGCTTTTGATGACTGTGGGTGTGGGCCTGTTGCTGGTAACGGCCGCCTGCACAGGAGGGTCAACTGCGCCCACGCAGGACTCGGATGCTCTGGCCCTCGCATCTATGAGCGACCAGGCTGCACAGCTTGCTAGAGAGGTTTTGCCGGATGCGGTGCTACGCCAGGTGAATGTTACCTCTGACGGCACGTTTACCTTCCGCTTTACCGATCCGGAAGCCTCTCAGACCACCTTGATGGTAAAAGTTCCAAGCCCTGACGTTCCTACAGAGCAGTGGCAAATCCTCGACGTGGGCCAGACGCCTCTAATGGGCCACCCAGAGCCCGGCCTGCGCGTTGAATCGCTGCTGGTTGGCCCTGAAGCTGCACAGAGGGCAGCGACTAGCCACTGGCAGGATTGCCGGATATCAGACCTGGGCCTCGGCGGGAGTGAGGAAAACTTGGTGTGGTACGTTTCTTGCCAAGTGGCCCAGGGTGGCGTGTCCGGGATAGTGGACGGGCGCACAGGCGATTTCACGCCCTCGCCCGCGCCTCCTGCGGTGCCGGCCCCAACGGCAATGCCATCCGTGCCCTCTGTCGACAATACGCCTACGCCTACTCCCACAGACCCTCAGGCCGATGAGTACGCGGCGCGAGAGCAGTACATGAGGAACGCCATCGCCGGCATGCCGGATGAACAGAAAATCTGGGTCGATCAAGACACGGTGGTCTACCTGGCTACGACAGCCTCCGGAAGATGGACGGCCATGGCCCACCACATGCCTACATCGGCGGTGATCAGCTATGATGATCAGGGCGTGGAGATAGCCCGTAACACGAGCCGCCACCCGGACGCTCCCAAATTCGCCGATGAGATGTCCAAAAACCCTGGGGTGAAGGCAGCCGTCCAGGAGTTGTTCGATAGGGTCACTGCCTCTGGCTCATCTCCAATCCCAACGTCTACGCCGATACAAGAGGATTCGCCTACTATTGCCTGCTCTCCCCAGACGAAAGAATTGCCTTGCGGATCTGGAGTGGAGATTGGAAGCTCGTACCCTTATCAGCTCTACACCCACTGCGGCATACGCTGGGCCTACTTCGACGGCCACTGGTGGAAGGCCAGTCCTGCCTTGGACGACGGGAGCGGGAACCCGCCGTCAGGCTGGGGCAACCCCTTTGACAACGGAAGCATGGTGTTGATAAGCGACAATTTGGCCCAGTTCACCAGCGACGCTGGCCAGACGGCGAACTTCGAACCCTTACCTCGCGACATTCAAGAGTATCCGGGGGAGATCTGTTTCTAGCCTTTAGATGCCACATGACAGGGGGAGACGGAAGGACTTCCTCTTAGTCCAGTACTTCTACACCTCGTGGCGGCCCTGTCTTTGGTTCCGTGCAGGCAAACTGGAGAGGCGGGAGGCTATTTGAGCGGAGTTGTCTTTGCATACTGGTTCTTTCTTACGTAGAAGACGCAGTGGTCTGCGGGCTTTGGGTCGGTGAAATACATGAATGCAAAAATTTAGCAGCCTCTGGACAATCTTTAAGACGTTACTTCAAACACCCACACTTGGTGGAACACGTCGGGTTCGCCCTGAGGCAGAATCTGGGTAGGCTCGCCCACTTCCGCCAGCTTCCACTTACCTGCAGCCTCCAACTCAGCGTGCTTCTCCTTGAATCCACCCTCTTCATGCAGGTCAGGGCGCAGGGTGTATACGATGTGTCCCCCTGATCTGGTCACGCGGACAAGCTCGTCCAGTGACTTTGCAGGGGCGTGGCCCACTGTGAGAACGCCTACGGAAATAACAGCGTCAAAGGAGTCGGATGGAAAATCCAGAGTCTCACCCATCACCATCTGGTGGAACTCTTTATATGCGTTCTTTTTGCGGGCCTCCACCAGCATTCCCTCGGACATGTCCATAGCCACCAGGTCTGCATAGCCCACTTCCGCAAGCAGTTTGCCTACCAGCCCAGTGCCAGCCCCTGCGTCGAGAATGCGCGCGTCCTTAGAGATATATCGGACACCCGCCTCAACGGCTCGCAGCGGCCCATACCAGCCAAAGTCTCTGTCTAAGTCTGCCTCATAGGTCTTCGCCCACTGGTCATATCGCTCCCGCAGTTCTTGCTCGTTTTTGGATGCGTAAATCCACTGGATTAAGTTCTGTTCCTGAGTCATCCTAGATTCTCCTGATTAATTAATAGCCCTTAGTAAAACTTCCGTTTATGCCATTCTGAATGGGGCGATTGCCTTTCGTTTACTTCTGGCAAAGGAACAACCCCCAGCCTATCTCACAATTGACCACCGCCCGCGCCGTCTGCTCATATGAGTAGGACAGCTCCTTATAATGCTCTGCATGCTCACCGCCACGGTTGTGAGTTATGATAGACAGACACCAGTAGCTCATCTTGAGATGGTCGGAAAGATCCACAGCGTCTAGAATCTTGAATCCAATCCCTTCCAGTTCCTTCTGATACGTCTCGAAGCTATACTCCGTGTCGAACAGCAGACGCTCGTAAACGTGCTCCTGTGCCAACGGACTGATGTTCGGCTGGGGCTTGACCAGGTCATCGAATACGAAGATGCCGCCGTCCTCCAGAACCCTGTAGGCCTCCTTCAGCGCATCCTGCTGGTCGTGGACATGATACAGCGTCGCCTGACTCCAAACATGGCTGAAACTGCTATCCTCGAAAGGAAGCTTAGTAGCTGAGGCCTTTTCAAAGGCGACCTTCGCCTGCACATCCACCGCACGCTGCTTCAGGGCACCCTTGGCGTTATCAATGCGAACGCCGCTTAAGTCCACGCCGACAACGTTACATCCTAACTCATCGTGCAAGCTAAAGGCCGTTGTGCCGTTGCCGCATCCCAGGTCGAGCACCTTCGATTCCTGGCTGATCTGACCCTTCTTAATCATTGTCTTGTTCAGGTTCGCACAAGCCTTTAGAAAGTCGTTGCCGGTGCTTCCATCGAAATAGCCCCAGTGTACACTTCCTTCTGGGTCCCAGAAGGAAGTGTAGATCGAATCCTGATTGTCAAAGTACGCTTCTGTATCTTGCTCAGTGTAGTTGCTCGGCATAGTGTGCTGCTCCTAGATATTCAACGAACTCGTTATTCTCGTTTACCAGTATCATCTTGTGTTCTACAAGGTCAGGACTTTCTCTTAGTCCAGTACTCCTACACCTCGTATGGATCCACGCTCCGGGATGCTCGTGGGGCCTGCCTGTTTGAGCGGAGTTGTCGTAGCCTTCTTGTTCTTTCTTACGTAGAAGACGCAGTGGTCTGCTGGCTTTGGGTCGGTGAAATACATGACGCCGCTAAGTTTGTCTGAGTCGTCGGCCTCGATAAGGGTCAGCCCGTGGGACTCCAGCGCCTGTAGTATCTCATTCTCATCGTAAAGCTGAAAGGAGCGCTCAACACCGTAGTCGTGGTCGTAGATGGTCATCAAGCCTTGCCCGTTCTTGAACTCCAGTTGCAGGACCCCGCTGGGCTTCAAGACGCGAGCCAGTTCTGGCAGGGTGGTCTCAAAGACAAACTCTGGCTCCATGTGTTGGATTACGGCGTTGCAGATAACGAAGTCGAAATCCTCATTGGGAAATTCCAAGGGCTGGCGCAGGTCTGCCGTCCAAACCCTGTCGGCTATCTCGGGGTGAAGCTCCTTGGCCTGCTGAATGTTCTCCTCCACCGAATCGATTCCGCAGACCTCGTAGTCCTCCTGCCAGAAGCGGTACACGTCTCGCGCTCCAGCGCCGCAGCCAGCGTCCAGCCCGCGCCGCCCCGAGACCAATTCCTTGAGCCGCTTCAGCAGAGCCAGGTCGCCTGTCAGAGCCGGATGAGAGGCCCTGATATATACGGACTGGAGGTAGTGGCGGGCCACCTCCGCGAAGCGACGTGCGTGACGCCGATAAAACTCCTCTGAAAAGTCTAGCTCTTTAGTCTTAGGCAATGATCTGTCCATAAAAACATCCTAAATCTGAAAATACATGTCGGTTAACCGAGCCTCTGTGCCGTCATGATGGCGAGTTGAGTTGGCACCGGAACCCTCTTCAGGTTGGTGAAGCCTGTGTCCAGTAGCCAGGATGCTATTTCATCACCCTCCCGATCCGCGGCTTTCGGGCTAAAGGCCACCTTAACATATAGATTCTCTAGGGAGTCCAACCTTTTCCTTTCCGGACTATGATCGAGTCGCATGTAGTCCTGTACTATGACCAGACCACCTGGCGACAGGCGGTCATAGGCTAGTTTGAACAGGTCGCGAGACTCCTCCTCAGACGTGATCAGGACGACGCCAGAGATGAGGACGACATCATAGTCATTCTCCAGTTCGAGTCCGAAGAAGTCTCCTTCTCGTAGCTCGATCTGGTGTTGCAAATTGTGTTCTGCCACCAGCGGCCTGGCGACGGCTAGGGGTTCCTTCTGGTCCACTACCACCGCGTGAAGCTGGGGGTTTGCGCCACATAGGGCTATACTATAGCTGGCGGCGCCTCCTCCAAGGTCTAGCATCTTGCGCCTGCCAGTTAGGTCTACGTTGTCGACAAGGTAGTGGGCCTGGCCCGATGCTGCTCGGTTGTGCTGCCCTATCATGTAGTCGGTCCAGTATGTGACTTCGTCCACGTACCCCGTTTCAAAGGGCAGCTGTGATTTACCTTCTTTGAGGATCTCATCCAGGCGACCCCACAGAGCCCAGGTGTTAGTGTGATGCATGGCGTGGTCGCCCACGTACTCTTCTTTCCCTTTGACCAGGAACTTGGATGTCGTGGCCGTGTTTGCATATTTGTCGCCGTTCTTTTCGAGGAGATCCAACACCTCGCACGCATCCAAATAGGCCTCTACGTAGTTGGGATCTATACCCACGCGGCGTTCAACTTCTTCGGCAGAGAAGAGGCCACCGTCTAAGACATCGAAGACTCCCAACTTTATGCCAGCCCGTAGTATCGAAGAGTACCAGAAGCATCGCGCTAGTTCATTGATTTGCTCGGCGCTTAGGTCAATAAGTTCCGCTATAGCGTTCGATTTATTCAACACACGTTTTCCTTTCGGTGATGGATTTTCTAGGAGGCTAATGACCACAGGAGGTGGGCTAAGGACTACATCGTAGCAATACCGTATACTAAATAGGGTTTTATGATATGTCAAATCCAGAAAGGCCTTTTAGCATTACGATTATGGCGTGAACGCTTCGACATCATTGTGAAAACCGCCAATATAGCTTGCCAGAACAAGGTCGTAGGACTAGATACTCACATTCAGGTAGGATTCCATGCAAATGGCCTAAAAGGCGCTCTTTATCTTTATTAATGACGGGACATATTTAGTATGCATGCAATGTCGATGTAAAGACTCGGTTCTCTATTGCATCATTGCGAAAAGGCAAGATAGATGAAAGAAAAAAGAACCCCCTGAGTGTAGAGGACCAAGAGGGGCCATGCCCTCGCGCCGATAGTAGGTTTCTCCTCTATAAGCAAGGTCTGGGAAGGAGCCCCCATTGCGGACTTGTTCTCAAAGTCTGTATGTGGACTCTCTGCGACGGTCTATCTTGAGGACTACTACCAGAGACTTGCCGTCATGGGTGTCGTAGACTATCCGATACGCTCCAACTCGGATGCGCCAAGTCTGTTCTTGGCCCTGACGCTGCTGGCGGCGTTGACGGGGAAGGTTCTGCCTAACGTGGTTTCTGTGAAAACTGCCTCTCGGGCCGCCGGGGCTCTGTTCGTTCTTATCGGGGTCCTGAGCCTGGCGGGGCTGTTTTAGGACGGCTTATCAAAAGCCTGTTTCAGCGATTTGCCGGAAGTCCCAATAAAGAAGCACAGACCGCTCTTGATAAAGCTATCATAGGGAACTTTGATGAAGACCTCCCTGGGTTATAGAGCTCTAGGGTGCGGCGATCTGTATGGTGATGCGGTTTGATGAGGCTAGGTTCTGCCAGGCGAGGAATTCGCCTAGAGGGTCTGTGGTCCGGGGCTGGAACCTGGTGGAGCCATACCCCAAATCCAGGTAAACGGAAACGCTCCCAGATAAAGGCACCTCTTTCAAGTGGTATATTCCGTCGGGCCCAACCTCTCCATCCTGAAGAGGCATAACTACCTTCAAGTTTGACGAAAGGGATTTGCCAGCAGGAAGCTCCTCAATACTAGGTGCCTCGAAGCTGTAGTACCGTATATCAATGGCAGGCTTAATCTGGCCTACCACCACTCTCAGGGTATCTGCGGCCTCCCTGACCCCATAAACCTTCTCTTTGACCACGAACAAGCTCATACCACTAACGTTCTTGGCTTCGTAATGGAGCGTCAGAGCCTCTCCGTGGCTATATTGGTTTTTGGGGCTGCTCAAAGTCAGTTCTAAATCAGCCATTATCCCCACCAACCTCCTCCCTTGCCGCCGCCTCCGTCGCCGTCGGGCGGCGCTTCATCACCCGGCAAGGGGTGCTTAGGTAATCCATGTTCTTCGCGATGAGTATTTTCCGATTCTATCGCCTGGGTTTCAGCCTCTGCTGCGGAGGGCCCATCTGTGCCTTGAGTCATGTGAAATGCGTGACCACTTGTCAGTTCATGGGCCAGAACTAGCCACATAGGGGCGCCATGAGGATACCCGGCGCCTCCGTTATTTGACATGTCTACATAAGTGGTGCAGTCGCTACCTGGGTTGCCGTCGGGGCCGGTCCCAGGACTTCCGTCAGGTTGTTTAGATGATCCCGCTCCCCCAGTAGTAACCGCACCTCCACCATCTCCAACTGTAAGTCCAGGTACACCTGGTATTGGAGACCCGGGCCCTGGCAGTGGCTGAATGGTTACAGCCCTGGAGCCGCTAATCAGGAGGCCGTTGAGAATCAAACAGACAAAAGGAAGAACACTTTTTGCCCGGAGTGCTCTACTAACTTCTTTTATATCTTGATCGGGAAGAAGCGGGACCCTTGCTAGATAAGCTTCGGACCGCATCATTTCATTTGTCGCCTCGAAGAATTCCGTCCATACCCAGGAGTATTGCTCCTGCATTGCCACCTCTCTTAATGTATTTAAGTAGTACTCTAGGACCTTAAAAAGAAAGGCCACGTAAAAGGGGGTCTTCTCTCCAATCATTTCCTCTGTACGCAGGCTGCTTCTATCAGGGGACAAAAGTCCTTGCAAACCTCCCTTTAAAAGGCCTTCAACGACTTTGTCTCCTTCGTTTGAATCATCAATTATTTTGTCCGTCAGAGACACTAAGAGATTAAGAATTGCACAGCTTTCTACTACCTTTGACTGTTCTTCTTGCGGGATTTCGGTGTACTTACAGACCAGGGAACCTATGTAATAGCCAAATCCTAAAACGCGAGAAAGGGTATATTTCCAGTTCCAGTTAGGAGTTACTGTTCCCTGCTCGATGGCCTTATATAAGTCCCGTCCGATTATACGAGGAAAGCGGTCTTTCCAAAGGGCCATCCCTGAATTCTCAATGTATCTGAGATATCTGGCACATCGGGCGTAGTCATATACGAAGCCGTTAGCTTCTAAGTTTGTTCGGAAGGCCTTGCGTATATTCGCCTCAAGACTTTTAGAGAGTGCTTCGGGCGGTACACAAGCCTTGTTCATATCCGTCTTTCCTAAGCGGGGCCCAATATGGCCCAGTAAATCTATCCTGGAGCTAGGCGGCGCACTACCCTGTCGCTGCCTTGGCTTTTTGCCACAGGGCTTCTTTTTCATCGATGGCGAGGTCGGTGAAGGACAGACCCCGCTCCTGGCAGAGCTTCTCCATGTGAGTGAATCGCCTGTGGAAGCGGTCATTGGCGCGGCGCATCGCTCCCTCGGCGTCCAGATCCAGCCATCGTGCCACGTTGACCAGGATGAGGAAAATGTCCCCAAGCTCACTCTCCCGATCCTCCTGGGTCTTGGCCTGGTTTAGCTCCTCCAACTCCTCTCGTACCTTGTCCAAGACGCCGTCGATGCTGTCCCAATCGAAGCCGCTGCGAGAGGCGCGAGTCTGGATGCCCTGGCTGCGGGCCAGTGCGGGCATATTACGAGGCACGCCGTCTAGAATAGATCGCCCTGACCCCTCCCGCTCCTTGCGCTTGATCTCCTCCCACTGCTTCTCCACCTCCCAGGCGGACTCGGCGGTGGCGTCGCCGAAGACGTGGGGGTGACGCCGCACCAGCTTCTCGTTGGCGTTCTTCAGCACGTCCTGGATGGTGAACTCGTCGGCGTCCTGGGCGATGAGGCCGTGGAAGACGATGTGTAGGAGGACATCCCCTAGCTCCTCGGCCAGGTTGCGATGGTCCTCACCGTCGATGGCGTCCAGGACCTCGTAGCACTCCTGGATGAAGCCGCTGCGAAAGGAGTCGTGGGTCTGCTCCCGGTCCCAGGGGCAGCCGTCGGGGGCGCGCAGGCACTCCACCAGCCGCACCAGGGCTTCGAAGGTGGTCATGTCTTGGTCTTGTGTCTTCATGGGGCAGTTAACGTCCGTTGAAAGCGTTATACTTTGGCAGTTCTCCTTCGACCACGATAAATCCAGGGCGGGCGGACTAGGCTAGTCTAGGCTCCAATTAGCCTGTCATTCCGAACCCAGACGAAGTCGGGTGAAGAATCCTTGGACTCGTTTTGTCGGCATTCCAAGGATTCTTCGGACGTCCCGATTCTATCGGGACGTCCTCAAGAATGACATAAAAGAGACCCTGGACGAGCGGCTTAGTTAAGCTCACCCATTATGTCATGTGGCATCTCTCGTTGACAAGGAAAAACCCTCAACCTATGATTGCCGTAATATGGTTGAGAATATGCGCAATCCTATCCTGTGGCGAATTCTAACGATCCTGTTTGTCGTGGCGGTGCCGCTGTTCCTTATCGCCTCCAACGTGAGGTGGGCGGTTAACGAGATGCGTCTATACAAGTACGGCTTCGACAAGTTCAACATAGCCAGCAACACCGGCATCCCTGACGATGAGCTTATGCGGGCGGCGAGCCAGATTCGGGCCTACTTCAACAACGGCGAGGAGTTCCTGGACGTTCGCGTGGAGTTGGGCGGGGTTGAGCGAAGCATATACAACCAGCGGGAGATCCTTCACATGAGGGACGTGAAGGGCCTGGTACAGGGGGTCTATCAAGTGCAGGAGGGAACGGGGGCGTACCTGCTGGCCTTTGCCGTATTGGGGTTTGCCCTTTGGAGGGGAGGCTTTTGGAGACGACTGGCTCGAACCGCCAGATGGGGTGGCGCGGTGACTATCGGGCTGCTGGTGCTGGTTGGACTGCTCCTGCTGGTGGGGTTCAGCCAGGTCTTCCTTGCCTTCCACCTGATAAGCTTCAGCAATAACCTATGGCAGCTTGACCCCTATCGGGACTACCTGCTGAGGATGTTCCCAGAGGGGTTCTTCCTGGACGCCACGCTGTTCATAGCTCTGGCGACTACTATCGAGGCGTTGCTCATCGGAGGCGTCTCTTGGGGTGCGCTGCGATGGCGTGGGTCTACTGCCCGTGAACAGGTTGTCACTACTCGGTCAGAAACCATGCCTTAACTTAGAAGGAGTGGTTCAAGGTTTACTGTTTATCGCATGGCCTCTTAGGGTTAGGCGTGCTAGTTGGCGCAGCCGCAGCCGCCGCCCGTTGCGCAGGCGCAACCACCACCTCCGCCCGCTATGGGCGAGATGTCGCCGTCGCCGCCTACAGTAAAGGAGGCGAAGACAGACAAGGCCCTGGGAGCAGGCTCGGCGCACTCTGGGCAGGGTGCCCGCTTGCTGGCCATGCTCATGGGCCTGAGCTGTTCGAACTTGCGGTCGCAAGGCTTGCACTCGTATTCGTATAGTGGCATCGTATTCCTCCTGGTGGGTACATCACCATTCTATGTCGAAGATGTCGGCGGGTCAAGAACGAGTTGCGCAAGCCACTTATCACAACCCCAGCACCATCTCGTGCTCACGCCCGGCTTCAGTGAATCCAAGGTCTCGAAGGAAGTGGTGAACCCTGGAATCTCGGGGCTCGCCGTCCATGAGGAAGGAGGTAGCTGGGACTTTCACCACAGAAGCAGCAAGCAAAGCTCCAACGTCCTCTATCCGAGCCTCAGGGGTCAGGCCGAAGTGTAAAGGGGAGACATACTCATATTCTAGGAGCCTGTAAAATAGACAAGCCGTTTCACGGCCGTTACGCTCGGACACCAGGGCGTGCTTCTTGGAATGAGCGAGCAGAGCGGGCAAGTCTCGCCACCAGCAGGGAGGATGAGTGCTTTCGCCAGAGAACCAGCGGACGACAAGTTCAGACGTGGGGTCAGGTGATGTCACGGTTATGTCGGACTCGCGACCCGTTAAGCGCAGGTCGTCTCTGGTCGCCGATAGAATCAATATGTCTCTGCTTATTCTAAAGCCGGCCCCTTCGTATATTCGTAAAGCGGGCACGTTTTCGGAGTTGACGGACAGAGACAGATAGCGTAACCCAAGCCGACGCGCCTCTTCGACGAAGGCTCTCATAAGGCCGTGTCCTACTCCCTTGCGTCTTGCCTCCGGAACCACGCCCAGGTCTCCGCAATACCCCTTGTCGCCCCGTATTCCCATGGTAGCGATACCCACTATTCTACCTTCGCCGTCACGGGCTTGTATCGAGTGGGCGACATCGATGTTCTCGACGCGGCAGTAGTAGGCGTAAGCGTCCGTGGTGCCAGGCCGCGCAGGCCCTGGGGTTGGGTAGAACACCTCCTGCCAGACATCGTCGACGGCCCTGGCAATGGCTGCCATGCTTACGTCGGCTGTGGTGCTATATGTGACTTGATGATCCATGAGCGACGGCTGAACATTAGCATCCTGTGCCGCTGCGGTCAACACTCTGTCCTTATTCAGGCCGTCGATGCATACTGGAACCCAAGGGGGTTCTAGCTATAATTGCTGGAGTTTCACAGGAACTATCTCGCATACACTAGAAGGTCAGGAGCCGAGGAGGCGCTCCCATGGAAATGGTCTTATGCGTCTTAGATGTACACTTGGAAAATGGCAGCCTGTGGTTTGCCCAGCAGCAGGGGGCAAAGCCGTACCATAGGGCTCCGCTGGTCAGGGCAAAGGCGATTTGAAGAGCAGACAGGTCTCGAGTGCCGTCGCACAGGGACAGAAAGGGGGCCAGTGGCTTCGGGACAGCTAGGCCCTGTTGGCTCAAGGACATCGGGTCCCTTAAGGAAATATATGCCTTGCCCTCGTGCTCGATCCAGCCCATGTCGATGGGGCGCAGCTTAGGGTGAGTCGGCAGCTTGTTTCCTGGTTCTTCCATTGGCTCCTTCACCAGAGGTTTCTAAAAGATCTGGTTAAGATGCCCCAAAAGGGTTGCATTGCAGCCTAGCATATGTGAAAATATTAGCCAAGAGAAAGGAGGTGAGAGCCTATGAAAATTAGTTTATCAACGGGAGAGGCTCCGGTAGGGAGGGACGCCTCTTAGTCCGAATCCCTTTTTACTAAGAGAAGACTCTTAAAGAGAGGCCCCGGCACGCCGGGGCCTCTCCCTGTTTTGGGAAATTGTAAGTTGTCACCTAGACAGAGTTAGAGGTGCGATTCGATGCCCTTAATAGGCTTATGCCCCCACATCCTACTGCGCCTAGCCCTAATTCCACTTGACATATCTAGGCTAACGTGATAACGTTATTTAACCTATCTTTTGTGGATAGATATCATAGGGAAACGCGTGGAAGGGGAGTAGTAGTAGGATTCCTCCCGATAGAGAGCCGAGGATGGTGGAATCTCGGCGGGCAAGGGCCAGCGAACTCGCCCCGGAGCGGCCAGCCTGAACTCCTTCCGCTCGTGGTGAGCTTGTCGAACTACGAGCGGAATAATTAGCAAGTAGGGCTGGACGGAGCAACCGTTATAAGCGTAAGAGAGGCCCCGACATACCGGGGCAATTAGGGTGGTACCACGGGAAAAAATCTCGTCCCTTTGCGGGGCGATTTTTTTATTAGGGCCACTTGCAACAAGAGGGGATTGTAAAAAAGAGGAGTTGGAATAAATGAAGCTAACAGGAGGCCAGATAGTCTGCGAAAGTCTCCTTAAAGAGGGAGTGGAGGTCATATTTGGGCTTCCTGGGGGAGCCATCCTGCCTCTGTATCAGGTGTTGCAGGAGTACCCACGGTTGCGGCATATCCTGGTGCGCCATGAGCAGGGAGGGTCCCACGCCGCCGACGGCTACGCCAGGGCCACGGGAAAGGTAGGCGTTACCTGGGCTACGTCCGGCCCCGGCGCTACCAATCTAGCCACTGGCCTGGTGACGGCCTACGGCGATTCGATCCCCGTCGTAGCTATCGTAGGGCAGGTAGGGCGGGCCGCCATTGGCACTGACGCCTTCCAGGAGGCGGACACCACAGGCGTCACTCTGACCATAACAAAGCACAACTATTTGGCTATGAGCGCCTCGGAGATAGCCAGGATAATCAAAGAGGCCTTCCACATCGCCAGGACAGGCAGGCCTGGCCCGGTACTTGTGGACATCCCCAAAGACGTATTCAACGAAGAGGCGGAGTTCGAGTACCCCAAGAAGGTGAACCTGCCTGGATACAACCCTGTGCTGGAGGGAGACGAGGAGCAGGTACAAAAGGCGGCTCAGCTAATCAAAGAGGCCAAGAGGCCCGTCATTCTGGCGGGTCACGGCGTAATCATCTCTGGCGCTTATGAGGGGCTTCGGACGCTTGCAGAAAAGGCTCAGATTCCGGTCATCACCACCCTTTTGGGCATCAGCTCCTTCCCAGAGACCCACGTCTTGAGCGTCGGCATGCCGGGGATGCACGGCGTGGCCTACGCCAGCATAGCGGTGGACGAGGCAGACCTGTTGATAGCTTTGGGGATGCGCTTCGATGACCGCGTAGTGGGCAAGGTCAGCGACTTCTCACCGAAGTCAAAGAAGATTCATATAGACATAGACCCAGCGGAGATCAACAAAAACGTCCGAGTCGACGTGCCAATAATAGGGGATCTGAAGCATGTGCTGAAACAGCTTAATAGCGCCATTGAGCCCGGAAACCACATGGACTGGCTGCAGAGGGTGGAGCAGCTCAAAAGGGAGCATCCCTCTCTACATATTCGTGAGACGGACAAGCTACTGCCCCAGTTCATAATGCAGCAACTTTCGGAGGCCACCGGGGGCAAGGCTATTATCGTCACAGGCGTTGGGCAGCACCAGATGTGGGCCGCCCAGCACTACACCTTCACAGAGGCCAACAGCCTTATCACATCGGGTAGCTTGGGAGCCATGGGCTACGAGGTCCCCGCAGCCATGGGCGCTCAGGTCGGCCGTCCCGACAAGGTGGTCTGGTCCGTGGCCGGCGACGGTGGCTTTCAAATGACCATGTATGAGCTGGCCACTATGGTGGAGAACAAGATACCAGTTAAGTTTGCCTTGATGAACAACAACTATCTGGGCATGGTCAGGCAGTGGCAGGACCTCTTCTATCAGAAGAGCTACGTGGCCACCTCCTACACAAGGAACCCAGACTTCGTCAAGCTGGCTGAGGCATTCGGCATGTTGGGCATCAGGGTCACAGACAAGACCCAGGTTATGCCGGCTATTCAGAGGGCCATGGAGTACGACGGGCCAGCCCTGGTCGACTTTAAGGTCGAAGAGGAGGAGAACGTGTACCCCATGATACCCGCGGGGACCAGCGTGCAAGAGTTGGTGGAGGAGCCACAGGAGGACTTCGTCACGCCGAAGGGCGGACTTCGTCCCCCGAAGGAGGAGAAAGCATCATGGACGCGATAGATCATACAATTACGGCCTTTGTCATCGATAAGCCAGGCGTCCTGAACAGGGTCGCCAGCATGTTCCGCCGCAGGGGCTTCAACATCGTCAGCCTGGCGGTGGGCCACAGCGAGGTGCCAGGCCTATCCCGCATGACCTTCGTGGTTGAGGGCGACGACTATACCGTAGACCAGGTGACCAAGCAGCTAAGAAAGCTCATCGACGTGATTGAAGTGTCGGTTATATCCAAGGAAAATTACGTCTCCAGAGAGTTGGCCCTGATAAAGGTGAAGGCGACCACGGACAACCGAGGAGAGATCATACAGATCGTGGACATATTCCGGGCCAACATAATAGACGTGTCCCATGAGTCAGTGGTCGTAGAAGTGACAGGAGACGAAGACAAGATCGAGTCCCTCTGTAACCTCTTTAAGCCCTTTGGGATTCTGGAGATGATGCGCACCGGCGTTATCGCCATGACCCGTGGGCCAAGCAGTTCCTCAGAGGGCCTTCGTGGCTTCGAAGAGAACGGCAGCGCCGCTGAAGGGCTTGAGACGTTGCAGGAACGGTTCCAGGATACGGGAAGCGTGTAGAATCCTCTATACGCCACACAATAAATTGCGTGGCGTATAGAAGTAGAAGACATAGGATGCCGCACTTTTTAAAGTGCGGTGCATGAAATCAGTCTAGGGAATATGCGGAGAACCCGTAGCCGTACAAATTAGAAAACAAGACGAAATTGATTGAAAGGACACGGAATGGCAAATATATATTATGAGAAAGATGCGGATTCTACCCTCCTGGAGGGAAAGACCGTGGGCATCATAGGATATGGTAGCCAGGGCCACGCCCATGCCCTGAACCTCAAGGACAGCGGAGTCAGCGTCGTGGTGGGACTGTACGAAGGCAGCTCAAGCCGGCAGAAGGCCAAAGACGAAGGCCTGGAGGTTGGCACGGTGGATGAGGCGGCAGAGAGGTCGGACATCGTGATGATGCTGGTGCCAGACACCTCACAGGCGGAGATATACAAGAAGTCAATTGCCAGGTTCATGGGCGAGGGCAAAACCCTGATGTTTGCTCACGGATTCAACATCCACTACAAAACTATAATGCCTCCGGCTAACCTGGACGTTTCTATGATAGCGCCCAAGTCGCCGGGCCACCGGTTGCGGGAGCTCTTCGTAAAGGGAGTCGGAGTGCCGGCTCTCGTGGCGGTGCACCAGGACGCCTCGGGAAAGGCAAAGGACATCGCCCTGGCCTACGCTAAGGGACTAGGCTCCACCCGGGCCGGGGTTCTGGAGACGACCTTCAAGGAGGAGACGGAGACCGACCTCTTCGGCGAACAGACTGTCCTGTGCGGCGGTGTGACCGCTCTGACCAAGGTGGCCTTCGAGACCCTTATAGAGGCAGGATACCAGCCGGAGATAGCCTACTTTGAGGTCTTCCACGAGTTGAAGCTCATCGTGGACCTGATGTATCAGGGCGGCATGGACTACATGAGATATTCGGTAAGCGACACTGCTGAGTACGGCGACTACACCCGCGGCCCTGTTGTGGTGGATGCCCACGTCAAGGAAAACATGGCCAATGTCCTGGCGCAGATACAAGACGGCAGCTTTGCCAAGGAATGGATAGCCGAAAACGACGAGGGCAGGCCTCGCTTCAAGCGTCTGAAGAGAGAGAACACCGGCCATCCTATAGAGAAGGTGGGCAAGATATTACGAGAGCAGATGCCATGGCTCAAGGACACGGTGTAGGAATAAAAGCACCACACAATGAATTGTGTGGCATCGGGGAGCAGAGAGCATATGATGCCGCACTTTTTAAAGTGCGGTACAGAGAGACTAGAGGGTGTCATTCTGAGGGAGTCCCGACAAATCGGGACGACTGAAGAATCTTCGTTAGCCTATTAAGTAAATGCGAAGAATGACATAAACGGAACGGGGACAAAAGGGGGTGCAGTATGGCAGATTTTCCTCTTAAGAAGTCTTATGCGTTTGGACGTAGCAAAGGCTTGTCTAGGGAGATTGGAACCATAGAGAAGTTGTCGGAGGCAACCTCGGACGTCAGAAGAGGCTCCATAATCAAGCTCTTTCAGGAGAAAGGAGTCCTCGACGAGTTCATGAAGGAAAGCTGGCAAGAGGGCGATACCCAGGATGGCAAGGCCAGAGTAGACGAGTATATAAAGGGCGCCAGTGGGTTCCCTCAGGGAAAGGCAGTTGCCGAACCTGTAAAGGAAGAGGTTGGTGTTCACGCCGAACCGAGAGAAGAGGAGCCTACGCCCCGGGAGGTGCAGCCCCAGGGCCTTTTGCAGGACTTAAAGAGGCGACTCAAGCAGTTGCTGGGACGTTAAGTGTTGTGCTGCAATTCGTGTAAGGAGAATGTCGACCGGATAGTAAAAAGGGCTTCGTGGTTCGACAAGTTCACCACGAGCGGGTTTCGCAGAGCCTCAATAAACCTATGATAATAGTAAAGAGCTTCTTTGAGAACCTAGGGGGCTGATTGTAGCACCACCCCGACGAATCGGGGTGGCATCGGGAAGAAAATGGGAACTGATGCCGCACTTTTTAAGGTGTGGTGGAGGAAGCGTAAGGAGTAACCAAAATGCCACAGGAAAAGGTACTGATATTCGACACGACCCTCCGCGACGGAGAGCAGGCCGCCGGAGCCGGCATGACCCAGGAGGAGAAGCTAGAGATAGCCAGGCAGCTAGACCGTCTGGGGGTCGACATAATAGAGGCTGGCTTTGCTGCCAGCTCCCCCGGCGATTTCAAGGCCGTCGAAGCGATAGCTAAGGAGGTGCGCAGGCCCATCATTACCTCCCTGGCCAGGGCCAACGCTAGCGACGTAGACAAGGCGTGGGAGGCAATAAAAGGAGCTGAGCGTCCCAGAATCCACACCTTCCTCTCCAGCTCCGACATCCACATAATGCACCAGCTTCGCAAAAACCGGGAGGATGTCATGGACATGGCCGTGTCCGCGGTTCAGCGGGCCAAGGGCTACTGCAGCGACGTAGAGTTTTCGCCTATGGACGCCACCCGTACTAATCCAGAGTACCTCTACTCTATGCTGGAAGCTGTGATAAAGGCCGGCGCTACTACCGTAAACATACCTGACACTGTGGGGTACGCCATATCCGATGAGTTCGCCAAGCTGATAAATGGCATCTTTGAGAACGTGGCTAATATAGACAAGGCCGTCGTAAGCGTACACTGCCACAACGACCTGGGCCTAGCAGTAGCCAACAGTCTGGCGGCCGTTGAGGTAGGGGTGCGACAGGTAGAGGGGTGCATTAACGGGCTGGGCGAGCGGGCTGGCAACGCCTCCCTGGAAGAGGTCATCATGGGCATAGAGACCCGCCGCGACTTCTTCAACGTCGGCACGAATATCGACACCAGGCAGATATATGCCACTAGTAGGCTGGTAAGCGACATAACAGGCTTTCCTGTTCAGCCCAACAAGGCCGTGGTAGGGGGGAACGCCTTCCGCCATGCCTCGGGCATTCACCAGGACGGCATCCTGAAGGAACGCACCACCTACGAGATCATGGAGCCTCGCTCCATCGGCTGGCCCAGCAGCGTCCTGGTGCTGGGCAAGCTCAGCGGCAGGGCTGGCCTCAAGGCTCGCCTGGAGGATCTGGGATACCACCTTAGCAAAGAGGAGCTGGCCAGGGCCTTTGAGGCCTTCAAAGAGCTGGCCGACAAGAAGCGTGAGGTCAGCGACAGGGACCTGGAGGCCCTCATGTCCGACCAGCGCCATACGGCGAAAGAGGCGGTGGCCTACAAGCTGGACCACGTCCAGGTGTCCTGCGGCAGCCACGAGGTGCCAACCGCCACGGTGCGCCTGATAGGCCCAGATGGCTTGACGGTAACAGACGCCTCGACAGGCACAGGCCCCGTGGACGCCATCTACAAGGCGATAAACCGCATCGTCCAGGTGCCCAACGTCCTCAGTGAGTTCAACATTCAAGCGGTGACAGAGGGCATAGACGCCATTGGCCAGGTGACAATACGCATCGAGAAGGACGGCAAGACCTATGTGGGTCGCGGCGGCGACACCGACATCATCGTCGCCAGTGCCAAGGCCTACATGAACGCCCTCAATCGACTGCTGGTTATTCAAGAGGCGGGTAAGGAGACCACGGCTGTAGGGGCTTAGAGGAAACTAGGCGCTCCGTTTTCTATATTGAACTGTGTTAGTCAGAGTTAGCATAAGCAAGAGAACATGTCAATCAGAGAAGTTGATAGCCAAATCGCTCGTAAAGCGGCTCTGCTGAGAGAACAGCTGGACCCGATGGACGCACTGATTGCGGCTACAGCGATAGAAGAGAACTGTGACGCCATTATTGGAAACGATTCTGCTATAGCTTCAAAGTTGACCGAGATACCATATTTGTATTTAGAAGAGTACATTTTGTAAAAAGGGATAGAAACCATGTCTCCAAAGCGAAAGACGATGTTTGAGAAGATTTGGGACGCCCACGTGGTACATCGGGAGCGGGGCAGGCCGGCGGTACTTTACATTGACCTGCACCTGGTGCACGAGGTGACCTCACCCCAGGCCTTCGAGGGTCTGCGACTGACCGGCCGCAAGGTGCGCCGCCCAGACCTTACCATAGCCACCGTTGATCACAACGTGCCTACCTGGAGGCGAAACCTTCCCATCACCGATGAGCTGTCCAGGAAGCAACTGGAGGCCATGTCCAAGAACGCCAGGGACTTCGGAGTCACCCTCTATGACATCGACAGCCCCGAACAGGGCATCGTCCACATAATCGGGCCGGAGCAGGGCTTCACCCAGCCCGGAAAGACCATTGTATGCGGCGACAGCCACACCTCAACCCACGGCGCATTCGGGGCGCTGGCCTTTGGCATCGGCACCTCGGAGGTGGAGCTTGTGCTGGCCACCCAGTGCCTCTTCCAGACTAGGCCAAAGACCATGGAGATACGAGTCGACGGCACGCTGCCCAGAGGCGTCACCGCCAAGGACATCGTCCTGAGCATCATTGGCAGGATAGGTGTGGACGGCGCTACAGGATACGTGGTGGAGTACACGGGGCAAGCCATCCGCTCCCTGTCCTTGGAGGGCCGCATGACGGTGTGCAACATGTCCATCGAGGCGGGGGCGCGGGCCGGGATGATAGCCCCCGACGAGAAGACCTTCGAGTACCTGAGGGGACGCACCCACGCTCCTCAAGGGGCCGACTTTGAGGCCGCCGTGGGGAAGTGGAAGGAATTGCCCACGGATCCCGGTGCCAAGTACGACAGGGTGGTGGAGATAGACGCATCCACACTGGCCCCCCACGTCACATGGGGGACTAACCCCGGCATGGTGGTTCCAGTGACGGAGAGTGTCCCAGACCCCTCGTCCTTGGGCTCGGAGGCAGACCGCAGGGCGGCTGAGAGAGCCTTGGAGTATATGGCCCTTGAGCCAGGCACACCCATACAGAGCATAAGGCTGGACAGGGTGTTCATCGGTTCCTGCACTAACGCTCGTATTGAAGACCTGCGGGCCGCCGCCAAGGTGGTAAAGGGCTACCGGGCGCATCCCAAGGTGAATACAATGGTGGTGCCAGGCTCGGCAGTCGTAAAGAGGCAGGCCGAGGCCGAGGGTCTGGACCTGTTCTTCAAGGACGCCGGCTTCGACTGGCGAGAGGCGGGTTGCTCCATGTGCCTGGGTATGAACCCGGACGTACTCCAGCCCGGCGAGCGCTGCGCCTCCACATCCAACCGCAACTTCGAGGGTCGCCAGGGCAAGGGCGGACGCACCCACCTGGTCGGCCCCCAGATGGCCGCCGCCGCCGCTATAGTCGGCCACTTCGTGGACATCCGCGAGTGGACGTTTAAGTAACTTTAGCACCACACCCTAGAGGGCGTGGCTTGAGAAAGCTGGCAACCCGAAGCCGCATCCTTCAGGATGCGGTGCAGGCCATAAGAACCGTTCGTCCTGAGCTTAGTCGAAGGGTGGAGGGCTGACCAAGAATGGAGAAATATTGGGCCAATGAGGTTTGGTGTAGGCATTCCTACAGGCGCCGAGGGGATGTATGTCCCCTCTCGCTTCGCCGATCCCAAAGAGATCATCGAAGCCACCAAGCTATCCGAGCGGTTGGGCTTCTATTCCGTGTGGGGAGCGGACTTCTTCACTCTTTCCCCAGCCATGGGCATCGAAGATAAGAACCCCCCGCAGTTCTACGAGGTTCTGGTGGCTCTGGCGTATCTAAGCTCGATTACCACTCATATCAAGCTAGGAGCGGGCACCATAACCCTGCCGCTGAGAGACCCTGTGCTGCTGGCCAAACAGGCAGCCACCCTCGATGTGTTTAGTAATGGGCGACTTCTTCTGGCAGTCGGCCTGGGAGCCTACCGCGACCAGTTTGAGATGGTCAGACCCAGAGAGGCGAAGGCGCACAGGGCTACCATGATGCTGGAAAGCCTTGAGGCGCTACACCTTCTCCTCGCTGAAGACCAGGTTAGTTTCAATGGAAAGTATTACGAGTTTAGAGACGTGTCCCTTAACCCAAAGCCTGTGCAGCAGCCTCCTTCCATATACTTGTCGGGTAGGTCCCCCGATACTCCTCAGCGTGTCGCTCGTTGGGGGTCTGGGTGGCTCCTTTCGCGGGTCCAGGATGACTCGGTCCGTGAGAGGATAGAGTCCCTTTTACCCTCCCTGGAAGAGATGGGCAGGGACATATCGAGCGTAGATATAGTGGTCACCAAGTTTGTAAGCGTCGCACGGACCCACGAGGAAGCGGTGAAGCGTTTTAACAGCAGCATGCTACCTCACCGTACCAGGCTCATGTCCCAGAAGCGTGGGGGCGTGGGGCCTATCTCCGTGGAACGAGCCCACGCCAGAGATCTTATTGGCACGCCCGAGGAGATATGCGAAAAGGTCGATCGCCTTAAGGATGATGGGGTTACCCACTGCGTCGCCCTTCACTTTGCCGCCGACACCTTCGACGAGATGCTAGAGCAGGCACAGCTATTTGGCGAGGAGGTGCTGCCCAGATTCCAGTCCAGCTAGCATTGCAACCAGCGTTGCGCGATGACGTATATCGACCTATGATAACCTTGTCAGGGGTTAACTCAAGTGCACAAAGGGCAGATATAAATGGACCGTAGTTTCGGATTCAGCACCACACCCTGAAGCCGCATCCTGAAGGATGCGGTGCCAGAATAACATTAAGTCGTCAAAGGGCGGGCGTATGATTAGCAAAAGCCCTCATGGTTCGACCCCGACAAATCGAGGACAGGCAGGCAGGCTCACCACGAACGGATTATACTCGACATAGTGTGAGTAGGAGATTATGGGGGATAAATACGTAAATATATGGTATGACCCTGAGGGTGACTATCTAGAGGTCATCTCCGAGGAAAGGGAGGGTTATTTTAAAGAGACTGAAAACGACCGTGTAATGGAGAAGGTAGACACAAAAGGGAAAGTATTAGGGTTCTCTATACTTGGTGTAAGTTCTATGAAAGGCGAGCCTTTGAAGGTAGCCTTAACGAGTTCAGTAGCATAGCTTAGGAGCACACACATGGAACCATTTACAAAACATACCGGAATCGTAGCGCCACTGGACCGCGTCAACGTGGACACGGACCAGATCATGCCCAAGCAGTTCCTCAAGCGCATCGAACGCACGGGCTACGGCCCCTTCCTCTTCTACGACTGGCGATACCTGGAGAACAGCGACCCCAACTCGGACTTCGAGCTGAACAAACCCGGCTATCAGGAGGCCACAGTTCTGGTGGCGGGACGCAACTTCGGCGGCGGATCGTCGCGGGAGGCGGCGCCCTGGGGCCTGCTACAGTACGGCTTCAGGGCCATCATAGCCCCCAGCTTCGCCGACATCTTCCGCAGCAACTGCTTCCAGAACGGCCTTCTCACCATCGTCCTGCCCGAGGAGCAGGTGCAAGAGATAATGGCCAAGGCTAAGCAGAAGCCTGGCTACAAGCTAACTGTGGACCTGGAGAAACAAATGGTCACCGACGGCACTGGCTTGGAAGCCTCTTTTGAAATCGACGAGTTCCGCAAGCACTGCCTGATGAACGGCTTGGACGACATCGGCCTGGTAGCGCAATACGCTGACAAAATAGAAGCCTACGAGAAGAGCCAAGCGTAAAGAGGTGTTTCTGACCGCTCGCCCAGAGCCAGTCGAAGGGCGGCGGAGACTGCCAAATATCTCAATGCGTATCTCAAAAGGGAGTTAATACTTCGACCCCGACAAGCCGAGGGTCCCGATGGATCGAGGACAGGCAAGCAGGCCCAGTATGAGCGGATTCATTCAGACTGACGTAGCAGGAGGGAGTCATGGCCTACATTAAGATAATCAACCCGGACGAGGCTGAGGGCGAGCTGAAACAGATATATGACGACCTAAAAATGCTTCCTGGAAGCAAGCTGGGGGAGATTAACGCCGTCTTCACCCTGGAACCCACACTACTCAAAGCACGACTGCTCACTAGCTCTGCGGTGGGCGGAGTCTACGGCACCACAGGCTTCGACTCGAGGAAGGCGGAGCTTATAGCTACCGTCGTTTCGGCTATCAATGAGTGCAGATACTGACTGGAGGCCCACGCTCGGAGTCTCCGTGCGTTGACCAAGGACGAGGCCTTTGTTCAACAGATTATCGACGACTATCGCAAGGCCCATCTGGACGAGAAAGAGATGCGTATGCTCCAGTTCGCCGAGAAGATGACCGTCTCCCCCAAAAAGATGACCGAGGCCGACGTGGACGGCCTTAGTGAGGTCGGCTTCTCCGACAAGGAGATCCTGGACATCACCCACATTGCGGCCCTGTTCAACTACCTGGATAGAGTGGCAGATGCCCTTGGGACCCAGCTGGAGCACTGGAAGAAATGATGGTAGAGTCCATTTAACGTGGTAGAAGAGACCATAAAAGTAAAGGACCTCTCCTTTGCCTACGGAAGCCTCCAGGTGCTGCAATGCCTGAGTCTCGTCGTTCCATCCGGTACCAGCTTCGGACTGCTAGGTCCCAACGGCGCTGGCAAGACTACCCTGATCTACCTTTTGATAGGACTGCTTAGGCCCAATAGTGGGTCCGTAGAGGTGATGGGCAGTCCTCCATCCCATCGCAACACACCATATATCGGCTACATGCCCCAGTCGTCGGCTCTTTACCAGGAGCTGACTGTATACGAGAACCTGGACTTCTTCGCCAGGATCTACGGCCTTCGCGACCGCAAGGAACGGCGCCGCCGTATAGAGGAGGTCTTAGAGACGGTAGAACTTGAAGAGAGAGTTGGAAGCCAGATATTCAAGCTGAGCGGCGGTATGAAGCAGCGGGTCAGCCTAGCCTGCGCCCTGATACACAAGCCAAAGCTCCTGCTCTTGGACGAGCCAACAGCCGGAATAGACCCGGAGTTGCGAGTGGCCTTTTGGAACCACTTCAAGGATCTGTCGAACAACGGTGTGACGCTTTTGATATCGAGCCACACCATGGACGACGCCGCACGCTGCGATAGCCTCGCTTTCATAAGAGGAGGCAACATAATTGCTCAAGGCACCCCGGATGAGCTGCGCCATGCCACAGGTCAACCAGAGTCCACCCTGGAAGATGCGTTCCTCCATTTTTCTCGCGGGGGGTGTCATGATTTCTCTGGACAGAGTTCTTGCCATTGCCATCCGCATAATCAGACAGTTCCGCAGGGACCGCCGAACCTTGGCTCTAGTGGTAATCGTGCCATCGATGATAATGACCCTGGTCTCTGTGGCCGTGCCGGACCAGGGAACTCCTGGAGCTACGCGCCTGATAGATTTCATCGCCCCAGCACTCCTGGGCGGCTTCGTCTTTATGTTCGTCTTCATCCTGACGGGCGTCGGCTTCCTGCGAGAGCGCCAGCAGGGGACCCTGGACCGCCTGTTGGTTTCGCCGGCATCTAAGGTGGAGTTGGTGGCTGGCTACATGGTCGGATTTTTCATATTCGCTCTGGTGCAGTCGGGCATACTGTTGATGTTTACCATCTTTGTCCTGGATGTGGACTCTCAGGGACCTGTGTGGTCCGTCTTTCTGGTGGAAATGGTCATCGTGGTGGGGTCGGTTAGCATGGGTATCTTCGCCTCTACCTTCGCCAGGAACGAGTTTCAGGTGATGCAGTTCATACCCTTGTTTATAATCCCTCAGTTCTTGCTCTCAGGCATCTTCTGGCCCGTGTTGGGGATGCCTGGATACCTTCAAGCTATCTCCAAGGTACTGCCTCTAACATACGCGATACGGGGACTGCAGCACGTAATGCTGGACGGCTCTGGCTTGTTGGGAATAGGCTTCGAATTGGGAATCCTCGGGGCCTTTGCAGCGGGTACATCATTGCTGTCTGCCCTAGTCCTCAGGCGGGGGGTGGCCTAGTCTCGGGGTAGCTTCTACACCTCACCCCCGTCTATCGGCGGGAAGATGGAGACCTCATCGCTATCATGGAGAGCGTGCTCCGGATCCCGCGCCACAGAGTTGACGAAGCACCGCCTTCGCCTTACTCCTTCTTAGCGAAGTACCACTTATACAAGGCGGCAATGTCATTGGGGGGCACCCCAGCCTTGCACATAAAGTCAGTGTTTGCCGATATTCATAGTAGCAAGCACTGCTCTCCCACCCTGTCCCGCTCCTTCGCTGCGCTCAAGGACAGGCTCTCAAAATGTATCTGGGGGACACCCCCAGACCCCCCAGCGTCCCTACAAGTCGGGACTGCACTCTCCTTTATTTCGGGAATTTTTGTGCAAAGCCGGAAGACCCCAAGCAATCGCCACCCTTGACACGACGGCCTGGTATCGAAAGTTCTCCGTTTAGAAACAGCTTGCTGTGCTGGTGCCTCACGAGTAGTATCCAGAGACAAACAGATGCAGGTGTAGAGAGTGTTAGGGGGCAACTTACCAAGGGGCCAGGGTCTAACGGCCCTGGGAAGTCTGGGCGAATGGTCATTAGCTATAATAGCCGTGGCATTGTATAATGTCCCAGGTCACTCTAGGTACAAGTGAGGTCAGTATGAAGGTTGCCATCGCAGTCCTGCCCGGCGACGGCATAGGCCCAGAGGTAACCACCGAGGCCATCAAGATATTGGAGATGGTGGGCAAGAGGTTCGGGCACCACTTTGAGATTGGTTACGGCGCTATTGGCGGCAACTCCATCGACAGGTACGGCACCGCCCTGCCAGATAGCGCCCTTGACATGTGCAAAAAGAGCGACGCCGTTCTATTGGGAGCCGTCGGCGGGCCCAAGTGGGACGACCCAACGGCCAGGACCCGCCCAGAGGACGGCCTGCTGGCGGTACGCAAGGGACTAGGCGTCTTTGCCAATCTGCGGCCCATCAAGGTGCAACCCTCGCTTGTCGACATCAGTCCCGTCAAGGCGGACATCGTGAAGGGAGTAGATATTATCATCGTCCGAGAGTTGACTGGTGGCCTTTACTTCGGCCAGCCCAAGAGGCGGTGGGACACCTCTCGGGGCCGCCGCGCCGTGGACACCTTGCGATACACGGAGCAGGAGGTGGAGCGTATCCTGCGCGTCGGCTTCGAGCTGGCTAAGCGTCGACGCAAATTCTTAACCTCCGTCGACAAGGCCAACGTCCTGGCCTCCTCCAGACTGTGGAGGGAGATCGCCATCGAGATCGCGCCGGAGTATCCCGATGTGACGCTTGAGCATATGCTGGTGGACACCGCCTCCATGCAACTGGTTCGTAGTCCAGGGCGATTCGACGTGATGGTGACCGAGAACACTTTCGGTGACATCCTGACCGACGAGGCCTCGGTGCTGGCGGGGTCCATGGGCATGCTGCCCTCGGCCAGCCTGGCGGGGATAGCACGGAGAAACGGAAGGCGCCGCGCCAGGGGCCTGTACGAGCCGATTCACGGCAGCGCTCCGGACATAGCCGGCCAGGGTATTGCCAACCCCATTGCCGCTATACTGAGCGTAGCCATGATGCTGCGATACTCGCTGGTCCTGGAGATAGAAGCGCAGGTAGTGGAGGAGGCCGTGGACTGTGTCATAAACGACGGCCGCCGCACAGCGGACATAGCCTTTCCAGGCCAGAAGTCCATCGGCACTATAGAGATTGCAGACCTGATAGCGGAGCGAATTAGGCAGAAGTGTAGCTCTTAAGAGATCTCTTACTTGCTATATCACCCTGAGCCGTCTCTTCCCTGTCATTCTTGAGCGAAGCGAAGAATCTCTGTCATCAGTGGCTTATCCCTCCTTGGCTCTTCTGGCCTAAGCTACTAAGCTAGCGTCGCCACCCTTCCTTGTCCTAATAACAACCTCACAGTAGCTCGAATCGACCACTCCAGCCTTGGTGAAATCCAAGTTAGTCTCGGACAGTCAGAATCGCAGCTCCGCAAATCGACAGATGAAGGAACGTTACTTACACTGGATACAGAGGAAACTGTCAGGGCCTTGAACCCTATGGTGGTGTTCATAGCCAATTATCAGTGAAATCTGGAATGTTAACGATGCTTGGCACCAATTGGAGAGCCTAGAGCTAAGAAACTGAGCTAACGGCCCGAAAAACTATCAAACTTGTGCCAATAGACTACCGCAGCGTTGGTCGGGAGTAGCCATGCGGCAAAATTGCCGGTTACTCTATTGTCTGGATGCCTTTGGATCGTGGGGGGGAGAACCATCATATCCGTCAATGGGGGCGCAAGTCGCGGTCCAAAGAAACGAATCCCCCCCGGAATTCTTTTGCAGGGATGAACTCTATGGTCATTCCATGCGTAGGTTGTTTTATGATCTCACTCCATATACCTTCGACTGCGCTTATTCTTTGCTCGCGCATTACGATGTGTTTGCTTGAGCGCGGCGGGACGCTTACTCGGTATTTAAAACGTCTGACAACGTATGTCTGATCACGATGCTCACTTTCCTCCACAATGAGTCCCTCAGGCGATAATCTGGAACCGTCAATAAGCAAAGATGCAAGTGCAGGAAACATCTCTTCCTTGGTGAATCCCTCAAGTTTTTCGTTGGTGAGGGCTACTTCGCGCATCCACTCGATGGGTTCCTGGCTTTGGTTGACGATGTGAAACGACCTTTCTTCTGTCACCTCTAGGTGCGGCGGTCGACCCGTGTGAGCCACATATTGATGTGACACGGTTATGTGCATGCTACTAGCGTACAGCGGAGTCCCGCAGAGCATTCTCAAATATGCCAGAGTTCCTCCTGGATCATCAAGGTCGGGCCGAAGCGCACTTTCGGTCATGTGGCGCAAATTACGTAGGAGATGTTCAAAGACGTCTCTCTCACGCCCAAACTTGAAACGGATTGGGGGTTTGGGTAACATGTCGACGCCATAGGTGTTCTCCTCGGCTAGGAACACCGTCGAGTTTGGTTTCAGTTGGAGGAGATTCTCGATTTCTTGGGCGACATAGATGCTCGGAAATGTCTTCCCGTCAGGTGCCTTTAGATCGGGCGTCATCAACACCATCGCAAGATCGCAATCCAGGACAAGAGAGTCAACGAGTTCGAAGGGTTGCTGCCCTGCCTCTGGCTTTGTACGTGACGTGATCGGCTCAAATTCGCCAGTCTCTCTGAGCATTCTCTCAAATTCGTCTAGAGTCTGGCGGTGTGCCTCTGAATAACTTATGAATATGGTCGGTTTTCTCATAACGCCCTCCCAGCTAGCGGATATGAAATGAGCGCAACCTCTATAACGTGTCTTGGTAGTCTAGCATAAGGACAAGGCCGTAGAAAGGATTCGTGCAGCAGTCATGATGTGAGTGTCGACCTCGGCCAAGAGCCAGGTCCTATTCAGATTCAAAAGTGTAGAAATAGTCTCTCAGGTTGTGCAAGGCACCTTACCCAACTACGCCCAGCTTATCCCTCGGAGCTACAACACCAGGGCGGTGGTGAGCCTCCAAGAATTCTCAGGCGGAGGAAGCAAGATCAAACTGTATGAGATTCTAGGGAGAATCGCACTGGCGAAGATCAAGGGAGGCGAACCCAGAAGTAGGATAAACGATTGACACGAGTTTGAGATTGCCACTGAGAAGCTGAAGAAACTTCTGCCAGACCTTCTGAGCGATAAGACAGGTTGAGCGACGTGAGCATTGTGCTAATGTCTTTCACCAGCATTGCTTTCTTGATATACTCACCAAAGTGGACAGGGGAAAAAGAAATGTGCTGAATGACAACACAAGCGGCTTCACAACAGCTTGGTTAGCGTGTCTGTCGATTACTACTGAACGGTTGACGGGTCGGGAAGCTATCAATCACGGCTTTCAAGAAGTCGATTAGCTTTCCTCGCTCCCAGTGACCCAGAGTACTAGAGTCAACCCCCAAATGACGGGCTAAGTCCTCTTGACAGATGCCCAGAAGCCTTCGTTGGGCCTTCACCTTCTCACCGATGATCTCGGGGTGTGATTGAGTCGGCACATAGCCCAGGAACTGGATGATCCTGGGGATAAGGTGAAGGCTGGGTGAAGACCTTCCATTCTCCCAGTTAGAGACCGATTTGGTGTCAACGCCTAGTCGTTTGGCAACGTCCTTTTGAAGTGGGCCCAGGTTGAGTTGCTTCTTTCGAACATGGTCGTCGGATGGCCTTCAATTCACGAGGATAAGCAGGAGACAATGGTTTTGAAGCTTTCAGTGTGATATGGCAAAATGGCAACGCAGGAATCAGGGTGCGGTGTCCTAGTCCCGCTCACCCGGAGCTTGTCGAATGGGTGAGGGCTTGCCGTTCGTCCTGAGCCGTCTCCCCCCTGTCACCCTGAGTTTGTAGAAGGGTCATTTTGCCCCCGACTCGTCGGAGGAAGAATCCTCGGTATGCTTACCCAATGTCCACTTGGTCTGCCAGCTATTTCTTTCCGACAACCGCTACGCCGTTGATCTCCACCAGAAGCTCAGGGGTTGCCAGGGCACTGCAAACCACCAACGTAGCTGTGGGCTGAGGGCCTTTCGTGTGGTGCCTGCGCCTGGCATTCCGCACGGCGTCATGGTCCTCTTTTCTGGTTATGTAGGTCGTTATCTGCACCAGGTCCTGCAGCTCCCCTCCCACGCCCTGCAATATTTTCTCTATGTTAGTCCAGATCTGCTCCGCCTGGGCTTCGGCATTATCCTTGTCAATGTTGCCCGCCGCGTCCTTCCCCACAATGCCGGCAATGTAGACGGTATCGCCCACCTTTATAGCCTGAGAATAGCCTTGAGACTCGTAAACGCCCGGTGTTACCAGTACCTGCCTGTCCATGATACGACCTCCTGATATCGCAAGATTTGGGCGGCCTCATATTATCACAGCTAACGATGACAGGTCATAAACGTCGTTTGTGGCGGTTCAAGGTGAGCTGGGTTAGATAGACTTGCCGAGGACTCTTCGCTACGCTCAGAGTGACAGAATAAAGGGCGCCAGAGTGATAGGAGTGGAGGGGACCTGAAGGCGAGGGCATCGATACCCCATGCTGAAGCATGGGGTCTAAAAAGGGCGAGGAAAGATTCTATAGCCACATTGGCATATTTAATACTCAATGGCCATCAACGTGCGGTGCTTGCCTTTCCCACCCTCGTAACCCTGCGCTAGACGTAACTAGACACCTAGACTTGAGGCCTCTTCATGTGCCACTTGGCATAATTCTGGTACGCGTTCACCACTCGGAATACCGTAGCCTCGTCAAACGCCCTGCCTGCAATCTCCAGTCCAATGGGCAGCCCCGTACTGCTGAAGCCGCAAGGCACCGAGAGAGCGGGCAGTCCTGTCAGATCGAAGGGCGCAGTGAAGCCGGGGGTAAGTACAGACTTCGTGGGGTCAAAGTCCTTAACGGCGCCGGCAGGGCCAGGCTGACACGGCATTGCCAATAGATCGAACTTCCTCAATGCTTCCCCTAGCTCTTGCCTCACCCGGCTTCGAGCGCGTTGTGCCTGGACGTAGTCCTCAGCTGTGAGGAGGGCTCCAAGATACAACCTCTGGCGCACTACCCAGCCATAATTCTCCGGCTGCGTCGCCAGGTTCTTCTTATGATAGGCCAGGGCCTCGCTCAGTATTATCGTCATATTTGCGTCGCCAGCGTAACGGAGACTTGGTATGGTGACCTCCTCCGTCCTGGCCCAGAGGCTCTCCAGGTCAGCCAAAGCGCGGTTTACCACATCGAGGGTTTCCTGACCCGTGTTGTATCGGGCCTCGGTGAAGAAGTGCCTGGGTACTCCAATTCTCAGGCCGTGAAGGTCCTCCTTGAGGGCTGACCTGTAGTCGGGAATTTGGTTGCGCTGGCTGTTGGGGTCCTTTGGGTCGTAGCCCGCCACGGCCTGAAGCATGATAGCGTTGTCCTCTACAGTCCAGGTCATCGGCCCACAGTGGTCCAGCGATCAGCTCAGAGGTATGACTCCATACCGGCTGACCAGGCCGTACGTCGGTTTGAGGCCCACGACGCCGCAGAAAGATGACGGAGATGTGATGGAACCGCCTGTATCAGACCCCATGGAACCCATGCAAAGGCCTCCGGCCACAGCAGCGCCGGAACCAGTGCTGGAACCTCCCGTCATATACTCCGTGTTCCAGGGGTTACGAGTCATCTGGAAGTACCGTGTGTTAATGGCCCCAAAGGCGAACTCGTTCATTGCAAGCTTTCCTAAAAGAATGCAGCCTGCCTGGCGCAGCCTTGCCATGACGGTAGAGTCCTCATTGGGTACTCTCCCCTCCAGAACCTTTGAATGGGCAGTAGCCTCTACTCCCTCGGTATCGTACAGGTCTTTGAGAGCAACGGGGATCCCATGCAGTGGCCCTCGATATCTTCCAGCCTGGATCTCCGCCTCGGCTGCTTTTGCGTCGGCAATGGCCCTCTCTTCCAGCACCGTTATATATGCATGGAGTTTGCTATCTACGGCCTTGATACGCTCCAAGAAAGCATGCGTTAGCTCCACAGGCGAGAGTTTGCGGTCCTTGATAAGGCTGCTGGCTTCGGCGATAGTCAGATAGCAAAGTTCTCTATGCGCTGGATTCACGGCCTTTGCTCGCTACTATTGTCATCAAGGGGGGGTACAGCTGTTATCTCTACTCCCTCCATATCGACAGAATAGAGTCTATCCAGGCTCCCCTTGAAATGCTCAAAAAGCTCCCTTACCTGTGCCATATCCTCTTTGGAAACCCTCAGACCTGCTCTGCTGAGGAGTATTTCTAGATCATCCAATGGACTGACTCCTACCCTCGTATCGCTGCCAGCACCTCTTCTGCATGGCCCTCGGGCTTGACGGCAGGCCAGACCCTCTGGACCTTGCCCTCCTCGTCTATCAGGAAGGTCATACGCCTCATGCCGATAGTCTTCTTGCCCATGACCACCTTCTCACCCCATGCGCCGTAGGCGGTGGCAGTCGTCTTCTCAGTATCGGCCAGCAGCGGAAAGCTCAGATCAAACTTCTTGATGAACTTGTTGTGGGAGCTTATGCTGTCGGCGCTGACGCCGAAGACCTCTGCTCCTGCGGCCTTCATCTCCACGTTCAGGTCCCTGAAGCCGCAGGCCTCCTTGGTGCATCCGGGTGTGTCGTCCTTGGGATAGAAGTAGAGCACCACCTTCTTCCCTGCGAGACCTTTTAGCGATATGGTCTCTCCAGTGGAAGCGGGCAGTGAGAACTCGGGCGCTTTATCTCCAACCTTCAGTGTCATAGAAGGCTCCTTTCATTAGCTGGATTAACTTAGCAAATCTTACGGCAATATCCTTGGCATCGCAACCTCGTGAAATGACCCCCCTGAGTCTAGAATATCGAGCGTCAACGTATAGACATAAGATACTAAAACCTCTACACCTAGCGGGCCAAATTTGGTATGGTATTAGAATCCAACCTGTGAAAAGATGCACATGACCATTAAGGACAAAGTCGCACACATACTTGAAGAGGCCCTCCAGGAGGCCCATCGTCGTGAGCTTCTTCCCGCGGCCACCGTATCGGACATAACTGTGGAGCGGCCCCAGAAGCCGAATCACGGCGATCTGGCGTCCAGCACACCCCTTAAGCTGGCCCGCTCCTTTCGTCTTAAACCCATGGACATCGCTGAGAAGCTGGTGCCCCTGATACCCACTGGCGATGAGCTGGAGAAGGTATGGGCAGCCCCGCCAGGATTTATCAACTTCTCCCTAACGACCGCCTGGCTGCTCAGACAGGTAGAGGACATCCTTCAAGCTGGAGACAGCTACGGCAGCTTGGACATAGGCGTTGGGCAGAAGGTGCAGGTGGAGTTCGTAAGCGTCAATCCCACGGGGCCTACCCACGTGGGCCACGCCAGAGGCGGCGTCCTGGGCAGCGCCCTCTCGAGCATCCTCTCCGCCGCAGGCTACCAGGTGGAGTGCGAGTACTACGTCAACGATGCCGGCAGTCAGATGGAGGCCTTCTATCGCTCCCTGTACGTCCGTTATCTGCAAGAGCAGGGCAAAGAGGCACAGATGCCGGAGAACGGCTACATGGGCGACTACATGGTAGACCTGGCCCGAGAGGTGGTCTCCGAAGAAGGCACACGTTTCCTGTCCATGCCAGAAGAGCAGGCCATAGCCGAGATTGGCAAGATTGGCCTCGACAAGATGATGAAGGCCATCGAAGAAGACCTTGGTCGAATCAGAGTCACCTTCGACGTGTGGTTCAGTGAGCGGAGCCTGTTTCAGAACGGCCAGTATAAGAAGGCCTTGGAAATCTTGAACCAAAACGGCCACACTACAGAGCGGGATGGCGCCACGTGGTTCGCCTCTACCGCCTTGGGCGAGGACAAAGACAACGTGTTGATTCGGAGCACAGGCGTGCCTACATACTTCGCCTCCGACGTGGCCTACCACTACAACAAGCTGGTGGAGCGGGGATTCGACCGTGTCATAGACATATGGGGAGCCGATCACCAGGGCCACGTGCCGCGCATGAAGGCCGTCGTCGGCGCCCTGGGCGTCGACCCAGACCGGCTGGTCGTCATCATCTCCCAGCTCGTCGCCTTGAAACGGGGCAAGGAGCTCGTGCGCGCCTCCAAACGGACCGGAGAGCTAGTTACATTGCGAGAGCTTATCGACGAGGTAGGCCCCGACGCATGTCGCTTCTTCTTCCTATCCAGATCAGCGGAGAGCCAGATGGACTTCGACCTGGAACTGGCCAAGAAGCAGTCCTCGGAGAACCCCGTCTACTACATCCAGTACGCCCACGCACGCATCGTCAGCATCTTGCGCCTCGCCGCCGAACGGAGCATCGACTTCTCCGACGGCGACGTTTCCCTGCTGACGGACAGCGCCGAACTGGACATGATACGCAAGATGGTGCAACTGCCAGAACTCATAGAGATGATGGCCCGAAGCCTGGAGCCCCACCACCTGACCTACTACTCCCTGGAACTGGCCACGGCCTTCCACTGGTTCTACAAGCAGTGCCGCGTCGTCTCCAGCGTCCCCGGCGACGAAGCCCTCACCAAGGCGCGACTCAAGCTCGTCGACGCCTCTCGCATCGTCCTCGCCCGCTGCCTCGACCTCATGGGCATGGCCGCCCCAGAAGAGATGTAACCCCCCGCGCCCCGTCATTCCGAGGAACCCAGTGACGAGGAATCTGTCGTCATGCCCTGCAATCAACCCTCTTCCCCCCACACTGAGGGGAAAGACCCCAATCTGTGTCTTTCCGACTTCTCATCCGTCAAAGTTACGTCGTTGAAGCTACGTCATCTATCTGGTAGACTGGGTTCACCTGTCTTAGGAGTCTATTATGAGCCCAGAGTCTGATGAATTCCGTCGCGGCACCCTCCAGCAGGACGAGGAACTCATCGATCACGAACCAAAGGGAAAATCAGAAAGGCCAACCTCTGACACAGAGGGAGTTCTGCAGTGCTTCATAGTATATTCCGAACAGACACACGTCGATTACATTTATACGGTTCGGGACAGGGTAATGGCTACCCTCAGAGATCGCGGCTTCGCGCCAAAGCTCCTCGGCCAAGAGATTAGAAGTACCGAAGACTATCTGGCGAAGCTGCAAGACCTGACTTCGAATTCCGTGCTTGGCATCGTGATACTAGACGGCCTCAGGCCAAACGTGCCCTTCGAGTTTGGCTTCCTTGTGGGGTTGAACAAGCCCGTAATCCTGCTCCAGGATTAAGACGCTTTCATCAATGTGAGAACCCTCTATGGTGGCCATGCGGATTCCGGTTTGCCGTCACGCCAGTTTGATTCGCTCCGCAATCCCAGGTTGGATATGGGCAAACATCTCTCTGACTTTGCGGGGAAGCATATCGCCTTCTTCAATCGCAATGCAGCAGAAGGTGAGGATGGTCATGTTGCTGCCGTAGCGGCCAGAGAACTGCATAAATATTCCGAAGACATTCAGAAAGAGGCAGAGAGGCTTACAAGTAGGGACCTCCCGCAGACCGATTCCGCGTCGATAAGCACTTTCATATCCCTGTTTGGTACTTTTGCAGGCCATTACATGCATCGGGATACAGAAGCGCTTAAGGTGGTGGACGACACTTATTCAGAGATGCTTAAGATATCACGGGAGGCGGGCTTCAAGATCCCATACGAGGTTCACTCCTTGGTTGGCGAAGTTTATGAATTAAGAGCAGACCTTTTGCTGTGGGACGACACACGAAATAAGGCTGCTCTCATCGAGCAGGGCATTGCCGTTTACAGCGAGGCTATTGAAGCATTTGGCTCTTCGGATGCACCAGAGACAGGCGACGCCCAGAAGCGACTGGGAGGCGCACACTACAATCTGGCCGCCTACAAAGATAAGGCCCAAAACTGCAAGCTGGCCATCCATGCCTATAACGAGGCCCTCAAGGTGTTCGCAGAGGAACTGTTCCCCGAGGTCTACCCCCGAGTAAAACAAAATCTCGAAAACGCCCTTGACTTCTGCGGCCGCAAGTAAGAGACGGTATCAGTTCTTTCTCGGTCGGCAGGCACAAGTCGTCAGCCAGAGCAAAGCGTCTATCCATGCCCTGACGCCATCCACATCTCCCCCATAAACCGCCGAATGCGTTACACTATAACCCGTATCCTGCAACATCCAATACGACAAGGCTGGTAAAAAGAGAGCCGCATGCCTCCGGAAATCTATCAACAAAAAACCCTTAAAAACACCCTCGTCAAATATGAAGAGACGAAATTTCTTGAAAAAACAAGCACCTTTTCCAAGGTAGACAATCAAACTCCAGATACGAAAGGCTCCTCTAAAGAGAGGCAGAAAGGGGATAAACTATGGTCAAGAGCAAGCTAATCGGCCTCCTATTCGAGTCGTGGAAGGACTTCGATCGAGTCATGATGGGCTTGACGCCCGAAGAAGCCCTGGCCCGTCCCGACGGCGAAAGCTCCTTCGCATGGACCCTGGCCCACGTCACCAACCACGTGGACCGGTGGATCAACGTCATAGCTCAAGACATGCTCCCTCATCCGGACATAGGCAAACAGGAGTTCCGCTCTGGAGGGACAGGCACGGCCAGCGATTGGGAGGCCATCAAATTGGCCGCTCAAGAAGTGCGAGCGGCTGCCAGACAGTACCTGAACGACATAACAGACAGCGACCTCGAGGCCGTAGTTCTGGAGGACAACGATCCAAAGGCCAAACCAGAAAAGAAACACCTCAAGCTGTACTCAGTCCTTCTGAGGATCACATCCCACTACTACTTCCACATCGGGGAGATAGCCGCCAAACGGGACCGCATGGGCCACAGCGTAGGCGACTATCCAGGCCCCCTGGACGAAACTCTCTAGTCTCCGCTCCTCCGCCACGTCATGCCCTCCGTGCGTCGCATGAACTCGGCGTGGAGGGCGGCATTAGAGGCCACCAGGCCATCGGAATACACGCCAGTTTCAGTGGCATTCCTGTCCGTTA
The DNA here is from genome assembly GCA_965249025.1 of Dehalococcoidia bacterium. Lineage (GTDB taxonomy): Bacteria > Chloroflexota > Dehalococcoidia > Lucifugimonadales > CAYTFF01. The sequence continues at coordinate 2,613,763 of OZ252215.1, forward strand.
TCACCCCGCCTGCCTCCTTCACCAGCAGCAGCCCCGCCACGATGTCCCACGGAGCCAGCCTATCGTGAAAATACAGGTCTATACGCCCCGCCGCTGCGTAGGATATACCCAAAGCGGAGGAACCCACGATGCGAGCCGTCTGCATGTTCGGCCAGATACTCTCAACCACCTTGAGAGTGTTCAGGGCGCCGACACTGTCGTAGCTCAGGTCGAAGCCCAGGATAGCGTAACTCATATCGGTCTTTTGGGACACTCGAATAGGGGTATCGTTGAGAAATGCCCCCCCACCCTTGACGGCCCAGAACATCTCGTCTCGAATAGGGTCGTAGTTGACGCCTAGCAGGACGTCGCCGTCCCGCACCAGGCCAATGACCACGGAGAAAAAGGGGATGCCCACTATGAAGTTGCGGGTGCCGTCTATAGGGTCGATAATCCAGGCGTATCCATTGCTCAGCTTCTTACCCTTGGACGACTCCTCACCCAGGAAATCGAAGTTCGGGAACTCGCCCTTCAATATGGCAGTGGCCTTCTTCTCCGCCGCGACGTCTACGTCGGTTACGGGGTTGCCCTTGCCCTTGAAGGTGACCTCTTTCTTGCCCCGAAATCGAGCAATAAACCCTCCCACCTCAAAGGCAGCCTCCTTTGCAATGTCAATAGCGCTTCGTCCGCTTTTGCCTGTAGGAATCGCTGTCAAAGACACTCCTGACAACTTCCGCTCACCTTGAGCCCGCCACCTATCTGTCATTCTGAGGAGAGTAGCGACGAAGAATCCTTGGTATTTTTACCCAACCCCCGCTCGTCTTGCGCCTGCCATTGATCTATCGTAGTCGAACCATGAGCCGTTTTTCATACGCTGGCCCTGAGTCCAGACTTGTCCGAACCCTCGGCTTGTTGGGCTCAAAGGGTGCGGGAAAGGTTGTAACCTACTCGCCCCCTGCTGCTCCCCTTTGAGCCAACTCCCTGTCGATGATGAAGAGGCCTGTGGCATCGTTGCCCACCATCTTCAGATTCTGTACTATCTGGTCCACGGTGGCCTCCTCCTCTACTTGCTCGTTGACGAACCACTGGAGGAAGACGCTGGTGGCCTGGTCTTTATCGGAGTTGGCCAGGTTTGCAAGGTCGTGGATCATCTTGGTGACCTTCTGCTCGTGTTTGAAAGCCTCTTCGAAGACATTCAGGGCCGACGACCACTCTGCGGGAGGTCCGTCTATAGGCGATAGAAATACACGGCCTAAACGGTTCTCTACGTAGTCGACGATCTTCAGGGCGTGATCGTGCTCCTCCTGGCCTTGCTGTCGCATCCAGGAAGCACAACCCGTTAGGTTGACCGACTGGAAATATGAGGCCATCGACAGATAGATGAAAGAAGAGTAGAACTCTGCGTTGATCTGTTTGTTGAGGGCCTCTTGCATCTTGGTGGAAAGTGTAGCCATGGCTCCCTCCTTTGAAATACGTGACGGAGTTTTATGTGTTTATCTCTTTCAATTATAACATCCAAAGCCATTAGTCTGGATGAGGGTATGGGGTGTTGCTTCAAATCGATATCGAGAAGTTAGATGATAGCCTACGTATTCCTTACAGGTGCCTCTCGCAGCCCCATGCGCTCCAGGACCTCGGCTATGGTCTCCTGGGCGATGGCCCTGGCCCTGGAGGCGCCGTCGCCCAGCACTTCTCGGACGTAATTGGGCTTGGAAGCCAGCTCCTGGCGACGCTCCCTAAACTCGGACAGGTAGCCGTTAATGCCCTCTGCCAGGAGCCTCTTACAGTCGACACACCCTATTCCTGCTGTGGTGCACTCCTTGTACACGTAGTCTAGCTTGTCAGGGTTGAAGTATTTGTGCAGGGAGTAGATATTGCACACCCATGGTCGCCCTGGGTCGCTCCTTCGCTCCCGTTGAGGATCAGTGAAGGCGGTGAGAACCCTCTTAGTGGTCTCCTCCGGCGACGACGCCAGCTCGATGTGGTTGTCCAGGCTTTTGCTCATCTTCTCCCTGCCGTCCAGCCCGACGATCAAGGGCGCGTCCGTCATCCTCGCTTTGGGCTCTGGAAAGGTGGGGCCGAAGAGGTTGTTGAACCGCCTGACGATCTCCCGTGCTAGCTCCAGGTGGGGAAGCTGGTCCTGTCCAACGGGCACCGTATCCGCCTTGTACAGGATGATGTCCGCCGTCATCAAGACTGGATAGCCCACCAGGCCATAACTCACTGCCTCCTCAGTCTCTTGCATCTGCCTCACCTTATCCTTGAAGGTAGGGACGCGCATCAGCCAGCCCAGGGGAGTGACCATGCTCAGCAGGGTATGAAGGGTCAGCACCTCCGGCACGTGGGACTGCGCGAAGATGATGCTGCGGTTAGGGTCTATGCCGGCGGCCAGGAAGTCCAACACCATCTCCTGGATGTTGGGCTGCAACTCCTTGGTCTCCTCGCTGCCCTTTATGGTAGTCAAGGCGTGGACGTCCACGGCGCAGTAAATGCAGTCGGCGTACTCTTTTTGGAGAGCCACGTAGTTCTGGATGGCCCCCAGGTAGTTGCCTATGTGCTGCCGCCCCGACGGCCGAGCGCCAGAGAATACACGCCCTTGTTTCAACTTGCCACTCCTTTATGCCATGCGCTATGCAACAGCGAAGCTTAGCACAGAGGCGATAGGCGGACAAGGAATATCAAAGAGGGGTAATAGGCTGAAGTTTCCATCGAAGAGTTATTCAAGTACAATACCCTGGTTCGCATTCCTCAAAAAGGTGGTGTCCATGATACGCTCGTTAGGGGATAAGACGCCGAAGGTGCACCCCGCGGCCTTCGTCAGCGAGGCCGCATACGTCGTCGGGGACGTGGAGATAGGGGAGAACTCCAGCGTCTGGCCTGGCACTGTGATCCGTGGCGACTCCGGCAAGATAACCATCGGCAAGAACACCAACATCCAGGACAACAGCGTCGTCCACTCCGATGCCGACTCTTGGATAGGCGATAAAGTCACCATAGGCCACGGCGTCATCTGCCACGCGCGGAACATCGCCAGCAACGTTCTCCTGGGCAACGGGTGCGTCCTCAACGATGGCGTCGAGGTGGGCAGTTACAGCATCGTGGCGGCGGGGGCTGTCGTCCTGGAGGACATGAAGTTCGAGGAGCGTTCCCTTATAGTCGGCGCTCCAGGCAAGTTCAAGACCAATGTGAGGGAGCGCCATATCGAGATGATAAAGTCGACGGCGGAGCACTACGTGGATAGGGGCAGGCAGTACAAGGCGTCGGGAGGGCTGGAATAAGGGGCAGCCACTGGCTCACCACATGCGGGTACTCGTTAGGCGAACGGCGTAGATTCTTCTTCCCGCCAGTCGGGATCAGGTTGACATTTGCCTAGCGCCTGAACTGGCGGCGGAGAGCGACGAGGGTGAGACCCAAGAGGAAGATGTCCGCCAGCATGTTGAAGTAGACCAGCAGTTTCTCCCAGCCGTTGATGCCGTCAGGGGGGTCTCTAAAGAGGGGGCCCAGAGTGAGGGCAGAGAAGAGGCCCTCTGCATAGGAGACGGTGCCTAGAAGGCGGTACGCCAAGGCCAGCAATAAGCCCAGTACTACGTACAACGCGAGGGGCCGGGCGTAGCTTTCGCCGTACATGGCGATGAACCGATATACGCTAAGCAGCAACCTCAATGCGCCGCGGAAGCCGGGGTCTTCTTTACGCATGTCCATTTGGCCCACGTAGAAGGCGCCAGCCTCTATCTCCTGGCGGCCTTGTTCCAGGTTGAGGCGCAGTTGTCGGTTTAGCTCACCTATGAGGCTGGCCTGAGACTTGTCTGCCGCTTCAGCTTCTTTGGAAAGAGGGCTTCCGTGAATAAACACACCCAGTTCTGATACGAATAACCTATATGAACGCCAAAAGCTGAGAATTCTGGTAATTAGTCCGAGAGTTCGAATAGCTGATCTACGTGCAGGCTTCCATCTCCTGTATTTGCTTAGTCTTCGTAGGACATTACTTCTGAGCAGGTTCTTCGCGTTTCTCCACAGGGTACGCGCAACTTCGTCCCTGTCCAATTCCAGGTGGTCAAATGCGACGGTGTACTCCCTGTTCTTGAAGCGCCAGAGGGGGATGTTCCAGAAGTTGCCATACTTTTTTGCCCAGGATGTGATGCCTATGAAGTTGACGCGACTGACGTTGGTGCGGAGGAAGGAGGTGCAGGAGAGGTCTAGGTGTTCGAAGAAGACCTCTTCTGGCTTTTCCAGGACGACGCCACGGACGATTAGCCTGCCTGGGCCGTCTCTTTTGGGGAAATTGGTGTGGCGGAAGCGAAGGGTGCTGGAAAAGATAGCGTTTTCAAAGGTGGTGTCGTGCTCATTGCTGAAGACGGCGTCTGTGAAGTCGGCCGTCTGGGTGAACTGGGCATAGCCGAAGGAGGCTTCGCCGGTGAACTGGGCACTATCGAAGTAGGCCACACCGGTGAGCTGGGCACGAAGGAAGGAGGCCTGCTGGGTGAACTGGGCACCATCGAAGGAGGCCCGCTGGGTGAACTGGGCACCACCGAAGGAGATGGGTTTGGGGAAGGGTTCATCGCTCCAGGCGTCGCTCCAGGAGAAGTCGCCTGGGGAGACCACTCTTCTGAGGTCTACCGCTTTCACATCGTCGTTGGCGGCGTCATCCTCAAGCTTGCGTTTGAGGGTGTCCAGGAAAAGGGCCTGGTCTTTGTCCGGGTTCAGGTCGTGGAGGATGCAGAGGCCTCCCGAATATACAGGCAAATCGCACCACTCTTTGCTGCATGTCTGGTCGGTGGCCATGGGGGTATTGTAGCACTGCGGCGTTGATCCCTCACCCTCAGTATGAGTGGGGCTTCACCCCCTCTTAGATTCTCCCCCATAGATGGGGAGAGAAGGTGGTTCGACGGGCTCAGCATGAGCGGAGGTGTGCACGGCACGTTGAAAGGTGTGGTATATGGGACGATAGATTCCTCGCTTCGTTCGGAATGACAGGAATAGAACGCCCTTGGCTTGACCCACTGCCCGACGTGACGTTGCTTGCTAGCAAAGCGAAGGGGATCTGCAAACCGGCGTGGACCCAGTACGCACTTAGTGGCCGTCACCCACAGATATATTGCCTGCCCCAATACCAGTCGAGGTCTCTATGCACGAATTTGACTAAAGGCCAGAAGTGGAAAGTCACGCTAGATGGAGGCTACTATGTCAGCCCTGCTAGCAGCCAAGGCAGTGACCAACAACACTGTCGGATATGTATTCAGGGGATGTTTGACTCTCCCCCGTCTCCACCACTTCAAAAGGCTGGCCTTTTGGAAAATGCTCACATTGTTCGACGCTCCTGACCAGGGCTGCCTAGCGATATGAGCTTTCGTGACACATGCACTTGTTGTAGAATGATCCTCGAAATCACGGTCTACCAGGATTCACATTGGAAATTCTCGCCGGTGAAGATAAGATTTCAGTGCTATCATGGATTTTAAAGCGCGGGCCGGGGCAATTATCTATGTCGGAGTGATGCGCTATGATTTGGGCAGCCAAGACTCAACAAAGATGCCTGCCGAGCAGATACTCGTCTTGAAAAGGAGAGGAATGCTATGAGAACTACAGCAGAAGTGGTCATCATTGGGGCAGGAATTAGCGGTGCTAGCATCGCTTATCACCTGGCGGTCAAGGGTCTCAGGGACATCATTGTAATCGACAAGGAGAATGTGGCATCGGGGGCTACGGGTCGCTCATCAGCGATGATATCTCCGATCCGCGAGGGGTTGGAGAACCTGGCCTGGAAGAGTATTCAGATATATCAGCAGTGGCCAGAAGCGGTAGGAGGCGACATTGGCTTTCGGCAGACCGGTAATCTGACCCTCTTTGAGAACGAGCCTCCTTATAATCGGGAGTGGGCCGACAAAACTGTGCAGGAGGCCAAGGCCCTTGGAATACGGGCGGAGATAATTTCTCCCGAAGACGTTAAGCGCATGCAACCCCACTTCCGGGTAGACGACATCGGCGGCGCCATCTACTGCGAGGATGCCGGACACGGAGATGGTCACACTGCAGCAAATGCCTTCATGGCGGAGGCACGAAGGCTTGGTGTCCATATGATGCGCGACGTACAGGTCACCGATATAGAGGTTCAGAGAGGACGGGTTACGGGGATTCGCACAATAACAGGTGACACAGTTAGCGCTCCAACGGTGGTACTGGCAACGGGCGCCTGGTCTGGACCCTTGGCCAAGACCGCAGGAATTGACATGCCAATCATCCCTCGTCGCGTCTGTTGTGCGATATTGAAACGCCCTCAAGAGGTCCGTGAACACATGACAATAGGTCGCGACTGGACTATAGGGACCTACTGGCGCATGGAGGGGCCAGACCTGACGTTGCTTGGAATCCGCAACAGAGAGGTCATGCCAGTCTGTGATCCAGATGACTATCCCCAGAGTATCAGTGAAGAAACAAGGAGTATGTGGGCACGCAGGTTGATGCACCGGATGCCGGCGATGGAGAAGGCTGGATGGCAGCTTATTTGGACTGCTCCTGAGGCATACATGTCGGACCACACTCCCATGCTGGGAGCGGTTCCACAGGTTGCTGGGCTGTATCTTGCACTGGCCTTCAGCGGTGGAGGAATGACGATGGGGCCTATCTACGGGAAGTGTATGGCAGAATTGATTGCAGATGGCAAAACTCAGTCTGCTAACATCGACAATATGCGCCCTAGTCGGTTTGACGAAGGAAAGCCTAACCACATACCGACAGAAGACGAGTGGCCTTACCCCACGAAGATAGACCACCGTTTTCCTTAGATAAGACCTCTACAAACTGATCCGCGGGATAGTCTGCGACATCTTCTCCGCTAACTGGCTTTCCATAAAGGTCTCGCTTATTGGCCGAGTGACACGCTAGCGGCCGTTGGTTTATATTGAACATTCTTATGAGATGAGGAGGTCGGGATGAAGTTTGGAGTTTCGATCAATAACTGCCGAGAAGGAACTTACGTTCCGTCTTTGTTCTCTGGGCCCCAACAGATCGTAGAGCTGGTCCGAACGGCGGAACGGTTGGGGTTCGATTCGGTGTGGGGGAACGATCACTTGAATGCAACTCAGAGTGTTCGTCGAAGGTATCCTTCAGCGCCCAACCTTTACGAGAGCGTGGTCAGCATGACTTACCTCGCTGGTATGACAGAGCGTATCAAGTTAGGCATCGGCAATGTGGCGCTGCCGTTACGTGACCCTGTTCTCCTAGCGAAACAGGCCGCTACACTGAACGTATTTAGTAGGGGCCGATTCATGCTAGGGGTTGGACTAGGAAGTCAACGTGAAGAGTTTCTGGCCGTTTATCCCAAGATGCGCAAGGCGCATCGAGGCAAGATGTTGGAGGAACAGTATGAGGCGCTGCATCTCCTCTTGACTGAGGAGGTAGCCAGCTTCAATGGTCAGTACATATATTTCGAGGGCATCTCGATTCATCCCAAGCCGATTCAGAAGCCTCCTGCTATCTACATTACGGGAGAGATTCCGGAGAATGCTACTAGAGTCGCCAAATGGGGCACCGGATGGTCCAACAACAGACTTAGAGAGCAGCTTTCCATTGGCCAAAGATGGGAGCTGCTACGCCCGCTGCTTGAAGAGCGAGGCCGGGACCCATCGGAGATCGACATGCATACAGAAGCTACCCTGTGGCTGGCCTCAACTCATGACGAGGCTGTGGAGAGGTTTCGTGATGGCTGGCAAGGAACTGATTTTGACCAAGTTGTGGAACGGGGCCTTATTGGCACTCCTTCGGAGATCGTTGAAAAGGTAGGTGCTATGCAGGAGGAGGGCTTGACCCATCTCATCGGGATTCCCGGTCGAGTCCAATCCTTCGAAGAATGGTTGGAGCAGGTGCATATCTTCGGGGAAGAGGTTGTTTCTGCATTCAAGTAGTTGTAAAAGCAGTATGGGCCAAGAACTACTGATAGCCCTTGGCCCGTATTGCTGTGCTCACTGCCTGTTCAATTTCTCCGGCATGCTTAGTATAAGTAGCCTTACGTCTCCTTTCGGCGCCGTCATGCCCGTGAGCCCCCCCCCCCCCCCCGTCCTCTGCCACCTCCCTCTCACCCATAACCCCCGTTGCGCCTTATACTGTAACCATACCGGTCTGCTCAACAGACCCAAACGGACCTGAGCTCAAAAGCTGCGCCCTGGAAAAACAACCGAGAATGGCCCTATCTGTCGTCCCTAAAATCAGATAGGCCCGAAAATTAAAAATGAAAAAACAAGGCCTTGCAGCTTGAAAACAACCAAACTCCAAATCGGAATGGCAGGGTAGAATGCGCTTCCGCGCTGTTAGCTCAAGTAGTCCTCGATGACGCGCAGGGAGAGCTCCAGTCCCAGGGCGAGGGCGCGGTCGTCGATGGCGAAGCGGGGCTGGTGGTGCACCTGGGCCCCCTTTGTCTGGTCGGCGGCGCCCAGGAAGAAGAAGCAGCCTGGCGCCTCCCGTAGGAAGTAGGCCATGTCATCGGCGCCGGCTATGGCAATCTCCAAGATGGACTGCTCGCCAATGATGCTGGCGGCGTGGCCCCGCACCCTCTGGGCAAATTCGGCGTTGTTGACCACCGGGGGGCACTGGAGTTGGTGGTGGAACTCGTAGCTGGCACCGGCGGCGTCCGTTACCCCCTTGACTATTGCCTCTATTCGATTCGGCATCTCCTTCATCAACTCCATATCGAAGCCGCGAATGGTGCCGCTTATTTCGGCCCTGTCAGGGATGATGTTCTCTTTGGTTCCGGCGTGGAAGGTGCCGACGGTCAACACGGCTGGCTTCAGGGGGTCTACGCTGCGACTGACCACCGTCTGCAGGGCCGTCACGATCTGCGCCCCCGCCACGATGGGGTCCACCGTCTTGTGTGGAGAGGCGGCGTGGCCTCCCTTGCCGAGGACCGCGATCTTGAAGTCGTCCACGGCGGCGCAGGTGGGGCCAGGGGCGATGCCCAGCATACCCATAGGCATCTCGGCGGCCACGTGCAGGCCCAGGACGGCGTCTACACGGGGGTTTTTCATGGCCCCCTCTTTTATCATCACCTGTGCGCCAGCCCCCAATTCCTCTGCGGGCTGGAAGGCCACCTTCACGTTGCCCCGCATATCTTGGCGGCGCTGGTTGAGGATGGAGGCCAGTATCAGGCCTACAGCTATGTGGCCGTCGTGGCCGCAGGCGTGCATCACGCCTGGGTTTTGAGAGACGAATTCGACGCCGCTGTCCTCGGTGACAGGAAGGGCATCGATATCCGCCCGGTACATGATAGTAGACCCCGACTTGCCGCCCTTGATGGTGGCCACCAGACCCGTTCCTGCCATCGATTTGACATCGTCGATGCCATGTAACTGAAGCCACTCCTGGATGCGCTTGGCGGTCTTGGTCTCTTTCCAGGAAAGCTCTGGATTTCTGTGGAACTCACGCCTTATGCTGATAAGCTCGTCCCAGCGGTCTACGACATCCTTTCGAAGGGCCTTAGCCCAGGGTAGGTTCTGCTGCATTGGTGACCTCCAACTCGAGGAGTGCTATTATGCCAACGGCTCTGACAATGATATCAGAGAGTGGAGCTATTTGCCTCGGTTGTGCGCATCGCTTCTAAGTGCGCAAGGATTGACGCTGCCTATGTCCGAGCGTATCGTTAAGGGCGTTGTAAGGCAGTTCCTCACTGCCGACAGCTTTGGAGGGGTTCTTGACCACCATCGGCCAGCGGTATTTCCGTTCCGCCCCCTTCTTCTATGGTTGGGTCATTGTTGGGGTAGCGGCCCTGGCTAACATCTCTCGTGTATCCAGCGCCGTAGAGGTGCTATCCCTCTTCGTCCCCCATTTTGTGGACGAGTTCCACTGGAATCGCACGCTGATTTCGAGCGCCGTGAGCTTTGGGGGACTGGCAGGGGCAGCCATAGCGCCCCTTGCGGGCCGTCTGGTCGACCGGTATGGGCCTCGAGTTATCATCGCCGTCGGAGGCGTATTGGTTGGCATAGGGTGTTTATCTATCGCATTGCTCCAGGGGGCAGTGATGTTTATCCTGGGCTTCGGACTGATGCGCCTGGCAGGACAGGGGATAGTGATGATGGCCACGCCTGTGGCTACGGCCAACTGGTTCGTTAGAAACAGAGGCAAGGCCATGGCGGTGATGTTCACCTGCTCTTACGTGGGCATCATCATCGCGCCTCCCGCAATCCAGGGCATCATCAACCTGGGCGGATGGCGAAGCGCCTGGGTGGCCCTGGCCGCGCTGGCCTTTGCCGGCGGGGTGATACCGCCGTTGCTTTTCTTGATTCGCCGGCCAGAAGACGTGGGGATGTTACCAGATGGTGGAAGAAGAGCGGCCCCTGGCTCTGCTGAGAAGGCGACGGTACAGTCCTCCACGGCTGTAGGGACATCGGCAGTGGAATGGACGGCGAGGCAGGCGCTACGGACGCCGGCTGTGTGGCTGGTAATGGGGGCTACGCTCTTTTCTTCTATTATGGTGTCGGGCGTGGGACTCTTTCAAGTACCTTATTACATAGAGAGGGGGGTCAGCCCTACCCTGTCGGCTATTGTAATCAGCACCTTCGCCATTGGCCTTAGCGCGGGTAGCATCGCCCTTGGCTGGCTGGCGGATCGGACGAGCGCACGGGGACTGATGATTGCCGCCTATCTAGGCGGCGTTGGGGTCATCGCTCTCTTGATTCAAGTCCATGGCCCGCCAATGGCCTTCCTCTTCGCTCTGTTATTCGGGATCATGGTGGGTGGGATTTTCACTCTTAACCCCCTGCTGCTAGCCACCTACTATGGCAGATTATCTCTTGGTTCGATTATGGGGGTGGCGCAGATGGCCAAGGTTGGCGGTCTAGCTCTAGGCCCGCTGGTGGCTGGCGTCTTCTACGACGTCACCCAGAGCTACGAAAACGCCTTCATCACCTTCGCTGCGCTGTCGGCCATCTCCGCGGGATTCATGGTGTTTACACGCCCTCCCCAAAAGTAGCCTTCCATCCCAGGAAATGCCGTGTTGGCTGAGCTTTCTCATGTGTGAAAGTAGCTTTGCACATAAAGTCTGGCCCTTCTGGATATTTGTGGTAGCAAATGCTGATATCCCATCCTCTCCGCCCTCGGTTCGTATCTGGGGGTCATCCCCAGACCCCCGGACGTCCCGACCAGTCGGGACGTCACCTTCCTGAGATTTTTGCTTTTTTGTACAAAGGCGCTTTAAGGCAAAAGTCTTCTTCCCGCCCACTTTCGTAAAGGCGCTTTGCTTCTACGGGGGTTACGCTGTTCAGCTATGCCAAAACTTGCACACCTGTTTAGCTAGTCGTTTGCCTTCCGCGTAGCCTGCGCCAGCCGATCCATCCAAGAATTGAGACCAACGCCAGCAGGGGCACCCAGACAGGGGCGAAGACGCCAACCCTGATTGCAGCGTTAGCTATGGCCTGCCCGAAGGCCGACAGGGTGCGCACCGCCGATTTCGTTGTCTCACTGGGGCTCCATCCCTCCTGAATCAGTCGTCCAGGGCTGGAGGCGGGCCCCATTTGTATCGATATTAGCGAGGTGCTGGATGTCTGCTCCAGATACTGCATGCGCCCTCTGATATGCTCTAGCTGGCCCTGGACGTCGGTCAAGGCCTCCTGCACTTTGAGTAGCTCTTCTACCGTCTTCGCGCGCCCCATGAAGGAGAGGTACTGCTGCTCTGCGGCCTCCAGGTTCCGAAGGCCCGCCTCCAGGTCAACGTACTCCTCTGTCACGTCCTGAGAGCGACTGGTTTCACTTGGGACCCGTACCGCCATATCTCGCAGTCGATCCAGCGTTTCGTCTGTCCTCTCGGAAGGGATCCTGATTGTAACATTGGCTGAGGTCTCCGCTCCCTCTCCGAAAATAGAGGACGAGACCACGAATCCACCCATCTCCTGGGCCAGCGTCGATACCTGTTCCAGCGTCTTGGATATGTCGTCTACCAGGATAGTCATGTCCACGTTACGCACGATCATCCTGTCGACGCTGGAGGCAGACAGCACGGTGAATGATGCTCCTTCCTCACCGGAAATGGCCATCGGTGCCGCGGCCTGTGCTGGCGCTAGCGTCGCCTTTGCAAACGGAGCCGAAGAGTCTCTTGCGACTCCACTTTGCTTATCTGTCGCGCCTCCACAGCCAACGACCAGTATGATTGCTAGTGCTAGCAGCCCCGTCAAAGTGATTACCCATCTCATGATGGCCCTCCTTCCTAGGACAAGTTGTCGCATTCTGTCGCTATTTGATAGACGTTCCAGAGGTGATTAATGTTCCCCTTTGGTGTGGGTGTGGATGAAATATCGGGCGTCCTTGTAAGGGGAGGGAAGGGAGGGTACATTAGAATAGGAGAATAGTGAAGGATCAACCAGCCTTGCACAAAAGTGCTATTTTGGCCAATATTGTAACAACAGACCTCGACTGTCCCATCTACCACACCCTCGAATCGTATCTGTGGGACACCCCCAGACCCCCGGCGTCCCGACCTGTCGGGACTGCACCCTCCTTTATTTCGGGAATTCTTGTGCAAGGCCACATATCGTCTGATACTAGAATCAGAAGTCATCCAGCAAGAGACCCAAGAACTAAAGCGACTCTCCTCAGAAGATAACAGATCACGCCGCTTCAGCCAGAACTAAATACAAGAAGAGATAGTTAGGCAATCAGGTTGCGGAGAACGCCGCAAATTATCGTTACATCTAAGGTGTGCTTAAGTCCTTCTGGCTTTCAACCAGATCCTGGTTTTGACCTGCCCCCAGTAATTGTACCAGGTTAAACCTCGCATTCAAGCCATTGCAGGCATGGTAGTTTGTGGAGTTGGCGGTCGATATCCCAGTGCACTGTGAGGCCTTACCTGGTTATACTCTTTTCTCCACCATTCAATGAGTATCCGGGCTTCAGCAAGGGTATTGAACAATTCACCATTTAGGAACTCATCCCTCAGCTTCCCGTTGAATGACTCGACGTAACCATTTTCCCAAGGACTTCCAGGCTTTATGAACAGAGCCTTCACCCCCAGGTTAGATAACCACCCTCTCACCGCTTTGGAGGTGAACTCCGGGCCATTATCAGAGCGGACGTGCTCCGGAACCCCTCTGACCAGGAACAGCATGTAGAGCTGGTCCAGGACATCCTGTGATGTGATGCTCCGCTTCACCACCATGGCTAAACACTCCCTGGTGTACTCGTCCACGATCGCCAGGATACGGAAAGCCCTGCCATCTGCGGTCCTTGCCGCCACGAAGTCGTAGCTCCACACATGGTCTTTGCGCTCCGACCTAAGCCTTATACACGACCCATCGTTCAGCCATAACCGGCCTCTCTTGGGCTGTTTACCGGGTACTTTCAATCCCTCAATCCTCCATATACGTTCCACTCTCTTGTGGTTCACCCTCTACCCTTCGCTCTTCAATAGGGCTGTCACCCTACGATAACCGTACCTGCCATACCTAGTGGCCAACTCCACTATCCTACTGACCAGCGCATCTTTATCTAGATCCCTGCCCTGAGAGTACCTCTGGATTGCTCTGGGCTGGGTGATCACCTGGCACGCCCGCCTCTGAGACACTCCCAACTGCTCACATACTCTCTCCACCAGCTTCCGTCTCCTAGGCGGGCTCAGGAGTTTCCCCGAAGAGCCTCCTTCAAGATGTCCTTGTCCAGACTCAGGTCTGCCACCAGCCTCTTCAACCGGACGTTCTCCTTCTCCAACTCCCTTAGCCTATTGGCCTGCTCCACACCCATCCCACCATACTCTTTCCTCCACACGTAATAGGTGTGATCAGACACCCCTATCCTCCTCACTGCCTCCCGTACAGCTTGCCCTTGCTGCACCAGTACATCCACCTCCCGCAGCTTCTCTATGATCTGCTCCGGCGTATATCCCTTCCTCGGCATCCGTCCCCCCTTTCTACATATCCAGTGTGCGAGTTTATCTCTGGACTAGTTTTCGGGGGTCAGGCCAATAGGATGCGGCCAGGAGTCGTTGGGGGGTGAGACGCTTCAGGATACGTCGGTAGTGAAGGGGATAGTCACAGAGGTCAAGGCCGCCACCATAACCGACACCAATTTGCTAAAGATACAGGACTCAGAGGGCAAGGTGTGGGAGTTCAAGGCGGACGGGTTCATTGGAATGAGTCCCTCACACCTGCGGGAACATATGCTTCTAGGGGAGCCCGTTGAGGTGCACTATCGCATGGAGAAGGGCGAATTGTGGGTCTATGACGTGAAGGACGCGAGGGCCGGCAAGCCTTGAAGGGGTTACTAGCCTTGCACATAAAGTCAATGTTTGCCGATATTCATAGTGGCAAGCACTGCCCTCCCACCCTGTCCCGCTCCTTCGCTGCGCTCAAGGACAGGCTCTCGTAATCTTTAGAAAATGAGTGTGACACCTCCTCCAAGGTAGGGGAATACCTACAATTTATTTTGGGGGAAATACCAGAGGGTTCTTGGTGGTGGGATGTTCTAGATTTCAGATTAGCCTGCGAAATTTATCGGACAACGGAAACCGGTTCGACTTTGACCAGCACGTTCTTCAGGTACTGGCCTGTGTACGAGTGTTCCGTTTTAGCTAAGCGCTCCGGCGTTCCCTGGGCGATGACCTCTCCGCCAGAGTCGCCAGCGCCAGGCCCCAGGTCGATAATCCAGTCGGCGTTCTTTATCAGGTCCAGGTGGTGCTCTATGAGGACGATGGTGTTGCCCGCGTCTACCAGGCGATGCAGCACCTGCAAAAGGTAAGCGCAGTCCTCAAAGGACAGCCCTGTGGTAGGCTCGTCTAATATGTAGAGCGTTTTGCCTGTGGCGCGGCGGGACAGCTCCGTGGACAGCTTCACACGCTGGGCCTCGCCTCCGCTCAGGGTGGTAGCTGGCTGCCCCAGGCGTATGTAGCCCAGGCCAACATCTCGCATGGTCTCCAGCTTGCTCCTGACCTTGGGGATGTTCCAGAAGAAGTCCAGGGCTTCGGACACCGTCATGTTTAGCACATCGGCAATGGTCTTGCCCTTGAAGTGGATCTCCAGGGCCTCTCTGTTGTAGCGGTCGCCGTGGCAAACCTCGCAGGGAACCGTGACGTCGGGCAGGAACTGCATCTCTATATGCACGTACCCCTCGCCGGCACAGGCCTCGCATCGTCCGCCCTTGACGTTGAAGGAGAAGCGGCCAGGGGCGTAACCTCGCATTCTGGCCTCTGGCACCGCCGCGAATAGCTCTCGAATTGGAGTAAATGCCCCTGTGTATGTGGCTGGATTGCTTCGTGGAGTGCGCCCAATGGGTGACTGGTCGATGTTCACCGCCTTGTCTATATTGTCAATACCCAGAATGGCATCGCAGTCGCCGGGTTTGTCTCTGGCCCGGTAGAGCATTTGGGCCAGCTTCTTATATAGAACATCGTAAATCAGGGTGCTCTTGCCCGATCCGGATACGCCGGTGATGCACACTAGCATACCCAGGGGTATGCTCACCTTTATGTTTTTCAGATTGTTTGCCCTAGCGCCCTTTATGATGATCTTCTTGCTGTTGCCAGGACGTCTCTTGGAGGGCATCGATATCTGCTTCTGGCCGCTGAGGTACTGTCCCGTCAACGATTCCTCGCAGGCCATGATCTGGTCCAGATGGCCGGTGGCCACCACGTAGCCGCCGTGCTCCCCAGCGCCTGGGCCCATGTCTATGATGTGGTCGGCTGCCCGCATCACCGCCTCATCATGCTCCACCAGGAGTATGGTGTTGCCTATGTCGCGTAGATTCTGGAGCGTCTTTATGAGGCGGGCATCGTCGGCGGGATGGAGTCCCACCGTCGGTTCGTCGCAGACGTATAGGACGCCCATCAGTCCAGACCCTATTTGTGTCGCCAGTCGAATTCGCTGGGCTTCGCCTCCGCTCAGGGTCGATGCCGCCCTGTCCACAGTCAGGTAGTCTAGTCCAACGTTTAGTAAGAACAGCAGTCGTCCCTCTATTTCCTTGAGAACCTGTGACGCTATGGCCATCTCCCTAGGAGACAATCCCTCGCTTGGAGCATTTCCGTCATCGGAAGGGGCGTTTCCGCCTATTGCTCGTGTCCATTCCAGAGCGCCACTAACTGAGTGGACGGTGACCTCCATGATATTCTTGCCGCATACTGTCACAGCCAGAGACTCCAGTTTAAGCCTCTGCCCCTTGCAAGTAGGACAGGGGTGAGAGGCCATATACCGCTCTAGCTCGCTACGGATGTAGTCGGACTCCGTCTCTCGAAAGCGGCGCTCCAGGTTGGGGACGACTCCTTCAAAGGTGGTTTCCCACTCGAAGTCGCGTCCCTGGTGGCTGCGGTGACTCATCGTAATGGATGCGCTTTTGTTACCGTACAAAACGACGTTCAGATGTTTCTTAGACAGCTTCTTCACAGGCACTCTGGTGGAGAATCCGTAAGACCGAGCCAGGGACTCCAGGAGACTGGCGTACCAAGGACTGGAGGAGCCGGCCCTCACCCAGGGCACTACCGCGCCTTCGGCGAGGCTTAGACCCTTGTTGGGAATAACCAGGTCTGGGTCTATCTCCAGCTTGATGCCCAAGCCTGTGCAGTCGGGGCATGCCCCATGAGGGCTGTTGAAGCTGAAGGTGCGAGGCTCGATTTCGCCCAGGCTTATGTTGCAGTGGACGCATGCCAGATCCTCTGAGAACAGCATCTCCTCGCCATCGACCACCGACACCAGCACCACGCCTCCCGACAGCTTCAGGGCCGTCTCCACCGAGTCGGCCACCCTTGTGGCGGAGGCGCTATCGCCGATGACTAGTCTGTCCACCAGCACCTCGATGGTGTGCCACTTCTGCCTGTCCAGGTTGAACTCATCCGACAAGTCGTGGACCTCTCCGTTGACGCGCACCCTCACAAAGCCGGCTTTCCATGCGTTCTCAAAGACTTCTCGGTGCTCGCCCTTGCGACGGGTTACCAGGGGCGCCAATATCATGATGCGGCTACTGCCTGGCAGACCCAGGATGGCGTCCACCATCTGCTGCACCGTCTGCATGGTAACGGGGCGTCCGCAATTGTAGCAGTGGGGATGGCCCACGCGGGCAAAGAGGAGACGCAGGTAGTCGTATATCTCGGTTACGGTGCCCACGGTGGAGCGGGGGTTGTGAGACACGCCCTTCTGGTCGATGGAGATGGCTGGAGAGAGACCCTCTATGTAGTCGACATCTGGCTTGTCCATGCGGCCCAGGAACTGCCTGGCATAGGCCGACAGGGACTCCACGTAACGGCGCTGACCCTCGGCGTAGATAGTATCGAAGGCCAGGGAGCTTTTGCCAGAGCCCGATACGCCGGTGATGACCACCAGCTTGTCACGTGGTATGGTTACGTCTATGTTCTTTAGATTGTGTTCCCTTGCTCCCTTTACGATTATGTTCTCAAGAGGCATTCCTTCACCTGCGTCACTATGAAAAAGGTTATCGGATATTGTACCATCGTGCGCTATAAAATGGGAGGGTGCTATACTCTGGGGCAGCATAAACAGAAGCACAATTCTAAGGCCTTAGGATCACGTGAAACTACTTCTCAAGAGTTGTCATTCTGATCCCGACGTGTCGGGGTTCCTCAGAATGACCGAGAGACTCGATTTGTAGGGTCTAACCATGAGCGAATAGAGATAGCACTTCATCTTATAGGTGGCGTCACATGATCGGAGAATACGCTGCGCTGGCGGCGGCCCTGGGCTGGGCCTTCACAAGCGTGCTAACTAAGCCGATAACGCATCGGTTGAGGGCGTCGTCTATCCTTGCTACGTACCTGTGGATGACGACGCTGCTTACCATAGTCGTAGCCCTTGCCACGGGTAGGCTGGACGACGCCTTTCGGCTGCCGGCGACGACCACAGCTTTCTTCATAGCGGGCGCGGTGGTGGGCGCCAGCGGGGACCTGCTGCTTATCAGGGCCTTCGCCCTGGGGAGCGTGAGCTATGCAGTGACGGTTGCTACCAGCCTATTCATCTTCTTTACGGCCCTTGGCGGCGCCCTGTTTTTGGGAGAGGTCCTTACGGCCCAGGAGGCAGTTGGTGGCGGAATAATTCTTACAGGCGTACTTTTGTCCAACGTCAGAAAGGGGATCGGTTCGGTGAGTCCCAGGGGTCTAAGGCCGCGCGACTGGCTGCGAACATCGCCCCTTGCCCTCTCGATAATAACCGCTGTACTCTGGGCGACAAGCCTTCTGTTGTGGGACATAGGCGTCTCCGATGCAGACCCTGTATCGGCCTCAGCCATCGCAAACCTGGCTCCGGGTGTGATCTTCTTAGCGCTGGCTATGTTTGTCCCTGCCGTTCGGCCCGTCACGCGCTACAAGGGCGACACCGCCAAACTGCTGACGGCGGGGCTTCTGTATGCGGCGGGAGTCCTCAGCGCCATGTTTGCCCTGGACTCGTCGTCGGCGAGCCTCACGGCTATCCTGATAAGTAGCACGCCGATATTCGTGGTTCCCCTGGGGGCAATCTTCCTCAAGGAGCGTTTCCCTCGCCAGACCCTTTTGGGGATGTCGTTCTGCATGGTAGGCGTTGCGGTGGTGCTGGTGTAGGGGTTATGTACAGTAGGCCTGTTCAACTGTCGGAGTCCTGACGTGGGCTGCTACGGCGGCTGCTCGCTTCGGTTGGAAGTATCAGGCGGACGACGCGCTCGAAGAAGAGGTAGTCCCAGGCCCAACTGGTGAGGACGATAAGACGGTTGCGAAAGCCGATGAGACGGGCCAGATGGACGACAAGCCAGATCAGCCAGGCAATGAAGCCTGTGAAGGTGAGGAAGTTGAAGAGGTGGGCGACGGCGGCGTTGCGTCCGATGACGGCCATGGCACCTAGGTCTTTGTACTTAAAGGGCTGCGGGTCTTTGCCCTCTGTCTGACGTATGACGTTCTTAGCGACGGTTGTGCCTTGCTGGACGGCTACTGGAGCGACCATGGGAAGGGGGTGCCCGTTTTTCTCCACATAGGCCAGATCTCCGATAACGTAAACATTGGGCTGATTGGGCACTTGAAGAGTGGATTCCACGGCTATTCGCCCGCTTCGGGCGAGGGGTAGTCCCCACTGCTGGACATCGGGACTGCCTTGGACGCCAGCAGTCCAGACCACGGTGTCGGCAGGAATGGTCGAGCCATCTTTGACGTGCACTGCATCCAATGTGACACCGGTGACGCTTGACCCCAGTTGGATGTCAACGGCCTTCTTTTGTAGTCGGTGAGCAGCGTAAGCGCCAAGGCGGTGTGGGAGACTGGGCAGTAAGGTGCCATATGCTTCCAGCAGGATGACCCTCACCTGCTGAAAGTCCAAGGAACGGTAGTCCTTTTTTACAGGGCCACGGACAAGCTCGGCCAAGGCACCGGCGAACTCGACGCCAGTCGGCCCACCGCCTATGATGACGAAGGTCGTGAGGTTAGTGCGTCGCGACGAGTCTTGCTCGTGGACAGCCTTCTCGAAGCAGGAGAGGATGTGGTTGCGAAGGGCAATACCCTGCTCAAGGGTGCGTAGAGGAAAGGCGTGCTCGGCTGCATCGTGGACGCCGAAGTAGCTGGTGGTGCTTCCTGTGGCCAGGATTAGGTAGTCGTAGGGGATGTTTCGGCCATTGGCCTTCACCATGTGCGCGAGCATGTCCACCGCTGTGACGTCAGCTAGTAGAAAGTCGATATTACGGCGCCTGTGAAGGATGCTGCGGACCGGGTAGGCAATATCCTCTGGCTCCAGCTCGGCGGCGGCCACCTGGTAGAGCAAGGGGAAGAAGACGTGGTAGTTGTTGCGGTCTATCAGGAGAACGTCGACTGGGGACTTGGCAAGGGCTTTGGCTGCCCAGAGTCCGCCGAACCCGGCTCCAACAACGACTACTCGAGGTCGATCAGCCAAGCTGTACCTCCTGCTGCATCGAGATCAAAAGGATTGTGCGCTTAATTACATTACTACAGATATTTTTCTGTGGACACCCTTACGTAATAGTTGATATAATTTGATTTCAATTCAAGGAGGCATAAATGGCATTGTCCAAGGGAGATAGCCTTAAGGCCACTACAGTTTCCACAGTTAATGGATTGGTTGGGCATAGAAGCATTGGTGAGCTGAAAAAGATAGCGAAGGCGATACGACGTCACATCCTCACCATGACGGCCAACGCCAACAGCGGGCACCCTGGTGGCTCTCTTTCCTCAGTCGAGATTCTCACCTCCCTGTACTTTGGCGGCGTCCTTCGCTACGACCCCAAGGACATATCCTGGCCCGATCGAGACCGCTTCGTTCTCAGCAAAGGCCACGCCTGTCCTGTCCTCTATGCGGCCCTGGCGGAGGCTGGCTACTTCCCAGTGGAGGAGCTGATGACCTATCGCAAGATCAATAGTCGTCTTCAGGGCCACGCTCACCCAAAGACGCCTGGCGTGGAGATGTCCTCTGGGTCTTTGGGCATGGGCCTCTCCTTTGGCCTGGGCGCAGCACTGGCGGGACGGTTGGACGAGCGCTCATATCGAGTCTATGCCCTGCTGGGGGACGGCGAGTGTGACGAGGGGCAGGTCTGGGAGGCGGCTATGGCTGCGGCACACCACAAGGCCGATAACCTCACCGCCATCGTCGACCGCAACCGCATCCAGAATGACCGCTTCACCGACGAGGTGATGCAGCTTGAGCCCCTGGCCGACAAGTGGCGCGCCTTCGGGTGGCACGTTCAGGAAATAGCCGGCCACGATATTGAAGAGGTGCTGTCGGCCCTGAACAGGACCAGGGAGATCAAGGGCCAGCCCTCGGTAATCATCGCCCACACGGTTAAGGGCAAAGGCGTCAGCTTCATGGAGAACAACCCCGCCTTTCACGGCAAGCCTGCCAACGCCGAACAGCTAGAGAAGGCCCTGGCCGAGATTGGATAGACAGATGGCAATCACCGTCGCAACCCGCGAGGCATTCGGCAAGACCTTGCTGGAACTGGGTAAAGAGAACCCTAACATAGTCGTGGTTGGGGGCGATTTGAACAAGTCGACCTTTGCCAACATGTTCGGCGGCGAGTTCCCAGACCGGTTCTTCGACTTCGGCCCGGCGGAGCAGAACATGATGAGCGTGGCGGCAGGCTTCGCGTCGTTGGGCAAGATACCATTTGTCAACACATTTGCCGTATTTGCCTCGGGACGCCCCTACGACCAGATACGCGTTGGCATAGCTCAGCCACATCTCAACGTGAAAATAGTAGCGACCCATGCTGGAATCATCACCGGCGAGGACGGCATATCGGCTCAGGGTATCGAAGACATCGCCCTCATGTGCGCCCTGCCAGGCTTCAACGTCATCGTCCCCGCCGACTCGGTAGAGACGGAGAGGGCAGTGCGGGCCGCTGCAGACACCCAAGGCCCATTCTATATACGCCTCTCCCGATCGGCGACGCCTGTGATTCATGAGGATGGCTACCAGTTCACGGTCGGGAAGGCCGACGCTATCCGAGACGGCAATGACGTGACCATCATCGCATGCGGCATCATGGTGGCGACTGCCCTGGAAGCGGCTGATAAGCTGGCCAGCGATGGCATTCAGTGTCGTGTATTGAACATGCACACCATTCAACCACTGGACGAGGAGGCCATCGTCAGGGCGGCTCGCGATACGGGAGCCATCGTCACCGCCGAGGAGCACCTCTTGAGTGGCGCCCTTGGCAGCCGGGTGTCCCAGACGGTAGCCAGCAATCATCCAGTCCCCGTTGAGATGGTTGGTCTAAAGGGCTACGCGGAGTCAGGCAAAGCTGATGAGCTGCTGAAGAAGTACGGTCTCACCGCCGAGGATGTGGAGAGGGCGGCCAGGAGAGCTGTGGAGAGGAAACGGAACGTCTAAAGACTGGAGAACCCGTTCGTCCTGAGCCTGCCAAAGGGCGAGCCTCTGCGACAAAGGCCTCGTACTTCGACTGAGTTCCGCAAGGAATTTGCCGCACACTTCATGAGGTAGCATATTGACAGATGCTTCGTCGGCGGAGAGGGTGTTGGATACAGAAGGGTTCAACCGACTCCTCAGCATGACTATCCCCAATCTCGCGGCCTGCATTCTCATACCAATGACACGATGGTAGGGTTGCATGATAGAATGTTTGTAATGCTTTCTAGGGTTTATCACATATGACCACAAAAGAGACCAAGGCCAAAACCCGCACGGCTGTAAAAGAGTCGCCCATGTCCAAGAAGTCTAAGGTGGCGGTAGTGCATGCCACGCCGGAGACGGTGTTTGACGACATCGCCAGGGCCATGCACCTGGCCGACTACCAGGACATTTTGCCCAAGGACGTTGCGACCCTCCTCAAGATAAACATATCCTGGCAGCACTACTATCCCGCCTGCTCGTCGTCGCCGTGGCAGATCGAGGGCGTCATCAAGGCCATGCAGGCCGATGGGTACAAGGAGCTTGTATCGGCACATAACGGCACTGTAGTGGTGGACTCCTTCGAGGGCGAGGTCAGAAATAAGCAGAAGGTGGTCACCGACAAGTACAAGCTCCAGAACGTCCACCTGGACGTCCCGCCAACAAGTGGATACCCTATGAGCCCAAGGGCGAGATGATGGTGCTTAATGACATCTTCCCGGAGGGGCTGGCTATACCGGAGATATTCCCCGGCAAGAACGTTTTGCACCTGCCGACGATGAAGACCCACGTCTTCACCACCATGACCGGCGCCATGAAGAATGCCTTCGGCGGGCTGCTGAACCGCAAGCGCCACTGGACCCACTCGGTGATACACGAGACGCTGGTAGACCTGCTCACCATTCAGAAGGAGATACACCAGGGCGTATTCGCGGTGATGGACGGCACCTTCGCTGGCGACGGCCCCGGCCCTCGCGCCATGCGCTGGCACGAGAAGAACGTCTTCCTGGCCAGCGCCGATCAGGTAGCCATCGACGCTGTGGCCGCCAAGATGATGGGCTTCGACCCCATGTCCATCAAGTTCATACGTCTGGCCCACGAGCGCGGCCTGGGCTGCGGCGACGTCAGCCAGATAGAGATCGTCGGTGAGGACATCTCCAACGTGGACTGGCAGTTCGCAAGCTCAGAGAACACCTTCGCCAGCAAGGGCCAGAAGCTCATCTACTGGGGGCCGCTAAAGCCGTTGGAGAAGCTGCTGCTACGGACGCCGATAGTGCCGTGGGCCTTCTTTGCTTCCAACTTCTACCACAACGAGTACTGGCTGCGATTCATCGGGCGCAAGCGAGTGCGAGAGGCCATGAAAACGGGCTGGGGCAAGCTGTTCCAGGGGTATTAGAGAATCTCCATTCTTCCTCCCTCACTTCTTAACCCTTAAAATGAGGCACAGTACAATGGTCCCATATTTTGGCGATGGAGGCAGATATGATATCAAGGGCGTTTGTTCTAAAGTTATTCGACGCTGCCTATATGCAAAGGTGGAACGATAAGCTTCGTCCAGTTGATCTGACTGAGCTGGACAAACAAGCACACACATAAGATGGTAATTGCCTATTTCATTGGGAAGTTTGAAGAGAATCCAAAGTTCTCATGGGTAGATGTCATAGAGGGTGGAATTTTTGAACTATTGCAACAAATAGTCCTCACGGATCTGAAACCCCAGGTTTTGCGGCGAATCAGAGAAAACCCAAGCCAGTATTCGAAGCTCAACGAATGGGTATATGAGGAACTGAAGTCGCTAATGTCAGCGGTAGGCAATAACTTCGACACGCGTTTTAAAGATTATTTGCTCACAACCGATGAGACTGTGAATAGAAGAATTCTTTCAGTATCTCACTATTACGCCACTGCTTGGGAATTTGCGATCTTAGAGCGGGCGAATCCTAACGGCTATGAAATGGACCAGATAGCCCAACGGCAAGAACAATATTATGACCTTCGCGGTATGAAGGAATTGATATTACATCCCAAATATAGAAGTTTCATCAATTTAGCTGGCGAATTGAGATTTCAGGTTAGATGGGCTCAGCTCCATAGGGTACCTAAGACATCGGTGCTAGGCCATATGCTTTTTGTAGCCATATTGTCTTATCTGTTTTCACTACAGATTGACGCCGATCACAAGACATGTGTTAATAACTATTTCACAGGTCTTTTTCACGATCTCCCGGAAATTTTAACGCGAGACATCATATCTCCCGTGAAGAAGGCAGTAAAAGGGTTGGGAAGACAAATAAAGAAAATCGAGCAGGAATTCATGAAGAAAGAAGTATATGATCTGCTTCCGGAAGCTTGGCACACCGAAATTGAATTGTATACAAAAAACGAGTTCAAAGACGTTGAGTTCGACGATGGCACGAGAAGAGACGGTAGCTTAGTCAAGGCTGCTGACGAACTCGCTGCATTGGTAGAGGCATGCGAAGCCGTCAAGAACGGAAGTCCTAGGCCTGAGTTTACAGATGCAATGACTGACTTAACAAAGAAGTACAAGAATAAAAGTGTCGCTGGCTTAAGCCTAGGAACTCTGTTCAATGAGTTTAGGCAGTAGATGTTTGTGTTCCCTTGGGGTGGCAGCAAACCGCTAATATCGACATTGGAGTTACCTAATATCCCCATCGTGCCGCCCTCAAATCGCATGCTAGAATATAGCTATGGAGTCGAGCGTCCAGTATGCTGCTACGTTCCCTCCTGAAATCATTGTGTTGACACCAACGTCTCCCTGGTGCTAGCATCGCCCCATATTCCGCACTGTTGCCGTGCGATTCTTGATTCGAGGTGCGCCCACTATGAAAGACTCAAATTTCATCGACGCCGCTGGTATCAGGACCCGTTATTACGAAGCGGGCAGTGGAGAGCCTCTCGTTCTCATGCACGGGGGACAGTTCGGCTCTGTGGGGTGCGCCGAGGACTGGGGACACAACTTCGACGCCTTTGCGGAGTCCCTCCACGTCTTCGCCGTGGATATGCTGGGCCAGGGCTACACCGGCAATCCCACCAGGGACGAAGATTACATAATAGAGACCACTGTCAAGCACATCATCGGGTTCCTGGACGCGGTGGGACTCGACAGTGCCCACCTAGCCGGCCACTCCAGGGGAGGCTACACTGCGCTGCGACTTGCCATGGAGCATCCGGAGAGGGCCAGGAGCGTCGTCAACGTGGACAGCGCCTCCTTCATAAGGGAGGTCAACGAGTTCTACACCGAAGCCAACCGTAAGGCAGACCAGTACAGCGACCCCAGGGAGAGGCTCTGGCATTACGAAAGGGCCAACTCCTACGGTGGCGAGCATATTACCGACGAGTGGCTGGAGGTCAAGCTAAAGGTGGCCAAGCTTGCTGAACACAAGGAGGCTATCGAAAAGGCGAGCTATTTAGGCCCCCAGTTCTCCAAGGACATCAAAGAGCGTCAACCGGAGTGCCACGAGTGGGTGCGGGCAGGCCGCCTCAAGACTCCAACCCTCATAACCTGGGGCTACAACGACCCGTCGGCGGTTTGGGACCCCGTAGGCATCGATAGCTTGAACCTGATACTGCCCAACAATCCCAGGTCGCAGATGGTGGTGTTCCCCCAGGCGGGCCACTACTGCTATCGGGAGCAGCCCAAGGCCTTCGTCGCTGCCGTCAAGGGGTTCATCGCTCATGCTTCGACCCCGACAAGTCGAGGACAGGCAAGCTCAGAATGAGAGGAGTTCATCCTAGTTGCGGAAGTTGGGCATTATCTTGTCCCCTATCTCCCGCATCATGCCCTTCTTGTCGATGATGGTGAAGAGGGTCATAGAGATGGTCTTGATCCCTATCTCTTGCAGGGCGTAGATCTGGTCGCAGATGTCCTCAGGGGTTCCCGTCAGCATGGTGAAGTCGATGAGTCGCGGCGAGACCAGCTTGCCATGAGGAGCGTCTGTGCGCTCATGCTGGTAGCTGTCATAGGCATCTGAGACAAACTTCAGCTCGTCGATAATGCCTGGCTCCAAATCCTCTATGCGGTCGTGCAGTTCGTCCAGTTCTGGTGTACTGCGCGCGAAGGAAGCGGTATACATCCCCTTGGCGCCGGTGGCGGAGTAGGATGCCACCTCCCGACGCGCCTCCTCCTTGGAATCGGCCACGTAGCACATGGTGCGCACCCAGATATCCACCTCCGAAGGGTCTCTACCAGCCTTTTCCGCCCCCTTGTGTACCATCTCCATCTTCCACTTGATAAGCTCCGGATGGACCCCGGTGATGATGGCGCCATCGCCGTACTGCCCGGCCAGCATCAAGGATTTAGGGCCGTTGGCTCCCATATACACCGGCACTGGGCTCCGAACCCACTCCGAGTGCATCTTCGATCCTTTGTATTCTGCCTCTCTGCCTGCCATGTAGTCTCGGAAGAACTTGATGGCCTCCAGTCGCTCCTGCTGGGGTCGAGAGTCCATGCCCATTGTGAACACCGCACTGAAGCCTACGCCGATGCCTATGAAGGCGCGGCCCCCAGAGAGCTCGTTGATAGTAGCCGTGGCGTTGGCCGTAACGGAAGGGTGCCGAGTGATGGGATTGGTGACGCCGTGGCCTATTTGGATGTGGTGCGTACTAAGGGCAGCGATGGTCATCATAGGGTAAACGTCCCGACACAGGTTCTGGGAGTCGATGAAGGTGAGGTGGGAGAAGCCGCTCTCCTCCGCAACTCGGGAGTGCTCCGCGATTTCATCCATCCTCAAGTTTCGTCCCATGCCGGTGCCGAAATCCATCTTGGGCATGATTCTCCTTTATGATCGTGCGCTATCTGCGTTTGAGGTAGTGAGATAGCGACATGATAGCACAAAAAGGTGTGAGTTTTGCCTTGGCGTTGTCTGTCCCAGCCAAAAGAGATTATGAAGGGTAATAATAAGTTGACAGGGCCTATTACATGTGCTACACCATACCAAATTGTCGAGGCATCTACTCATTAGCTGGCAAGTTGAGAACATCCTAGTATAGAAGCGAACAGATATGACTCAAGCTACAGCGGAGACACCAACAGGAGTTAAGAAGCTGCGGACCATGTGCCGCATGTGCCTGAACCGCTGTGGACTGATAGCCACCGTGGAGAACGGCGTCGTGGTGCGCCTCGATGGCGACGATGACAATCCATACAGTAAAGGGCTGGCCTGCGCCAAGGGGCGCTCCGGCTTCTTTACCCTGGAGTCGCCATATCGAGTGACGAAGCCGCTAATGCGCACCAATTCGGAGAAGGGGCCGGGCATCGACCCCGGGTGGAAGGAGATAACCTGGGACGAGGCCCTGGATATCGTGGCAGAGAAGCTGAAGGAGATACGAAAGGGGGATCCCAGACGCGTCTGGCACGTCACCTTTGATGAGCGGTCTCCTCTGGACCTGATATGGTCGGTGGCCTATGGCACTGTGGAGGAGCCCTTTGCGTCGGGCTTCTTCTGTGGCGGCTCGGTACACCCTGTGTCCTTTCTGAATCACATGGCTTCGTCTCCTCTGCCGGATGTTCCTTTGACCAAGTACATCCTGTCCGTGGGCGCCCAGTACGGCAGCGTGGTGCATTACGACACCATGAACGCCGCCAACGCCATCGGGACCAACCGAGAGTCCATAAAGATAGTCTCCGTAGATCCGATATGCGGACACGGGGCAGCGATGGCCGACGAGTGGATACCCATACGACCCGGCACCGACGCCGCCTTCCTGCTAAGCCTGTGCTATGTGCTAATCCATGAGTTGGACATATACGATGCGTCATTCCTCGCTAAGGCCACCAACGGGCCTTACCTGGTAAGAGAGGACGGTCGCTACGCGCGGGACTCCGCTACTAAGAAACCGCTGGTCTGGGACAACGTAAAGGGAGCAGCCGTGCCCTTCGATAAGGGGTCTGACGACCTGGCCCTGTTCGGCACCTACAAGGTCGGCGGCAAGGAAGTGAGGCCCTCCTTCCAGGCGCTGGCAGACCGATTGAAGGAGTATACCCCTGAGTGGGTATCGGAGATAACCAGCATACCAGCAGCCACGGTGAGGCGCATCGCCAAGGAGTTCGGCGAGGCGGCCAGCATCGGCACAACCATCACCATCGACGGCAAGGAGCTTCCCTACCGCCCAGTGGCGCTGATATGGTACCGGGGTCTGAGCGCCCACAAGCACGCATATCTTAACGGCAACGCCATAGACCTGGTGCAGACCATCGTGGGAGCCATGGACGTACCGGGAGGCCTTCTGGGATACAACAGAGTATTCTGGAGAGCCACCGATGAGGGCTTGCTGGCGGTCTCACGTAGGCCTGGAGTGCTAGAACGTACCCACACAACCAGCCCGTATCCCGCTCGGGTGGTAACGCCACCCCAGTCCATAGACCTCTTCGAGCTGTTCCCGGTGGCCACCTACAGCAGGCCCTTCGCCGTCAAGGCCATCATGGAGCCCAAGAAGTACCACGCCTCGGTAATCCCCGAGATGCTCATCCAGCACCGGTCTAACATGGCCTTTACGTCGGCTCCAAAAGAGGTGATGACGGAGCTTCTTAGAAAGATACCATTCATCGTCTCCATAGCCTATGAGATAGACGAGACAGCGGAGTTCGCAGACGTGATTATTCCCTCACTCCACTACCTGGAGAAGCTGGAGCCAGGGGACCACCACAAGTACCATACCGGTTCTCAGCCAGGGGTATTCTACGGCTCAAAGCCGGTGCACAAGCCCCCCTTCGACCCGCCTTGGGACCAGATGGTGAGCCACGATGAGGTATGGCTGGAGCTGGCAGAGAGGGCTGGCTTCCTGGACGACGTCTACGAGACGTGCAACTTCATGTGGGGCCTCAAGGGCGACCTGGCCCTGGAGCCAGAGAAGAAATACACATACATGGAGCTATTAGACCGCTACCTTAAGAACAACCTGGGCGGGGACAAGGGCCTGGACTGGTATTTGGAGGATGGCGTCGATGTTCAGCCTCGGAGCGTGGAGGACCGCTACCCTGGTGCCTTTCCCAAGCCGCGAATCCACGTGTACCACGAGTACATGATAGACGCCGGAGAGCAGGTGGAGAACATGACCAGGGAGCTGGACATACCCTGGGACACCTCCGACTATATTGCAATCCCCGAATGGAAGCCATGTCCAGCCTACAGCCCTAAAAGCTCAGAGTACGACCTGTTCATGACTACGGGGAAGGTCCCATACCACACCCTAGGCTCCAGCAGCACCAACCCGCTTCTCAGAGAGCTGGGAGGCAAGCTAGGTTACGACGAGATACTGATACATCGGGACGCCGCCAGCAAAAAGGGACTGTCAAACGGGGATTGGGTGGAGATCGAGACGGACGGAGGCAAGAGGGCTCAGGGTCGGGTCAAGGTGACCACTGGAATACACCCGGAGGTCACTGCGGTGCTGGGAGAAGCGGGGAGTTGGGCCAGGGCCTCAACGGGTGGCAAAGAGCCTACGGGCATACACTTCAACTCGCTGCTCACCTTCGACGATGACCATCTGGACTTCGTCGGGTCGTCTCTGGACCAGTGCCTTCGCGTGAAGATCACCAGAGTGAGTCACAAAGGTAAGTGACCTCATCAGGGAGTTGAAATGGCACAAACAGGAGTTAAGAAATTACGCACGCTGTGGGCTGATAGCCACCGTGGAGGGTGGGTGACCGGGATGCTAGCCCTCCTTCATTCGTGTAGGCGTCACGAGGAGCAGCAGGGAGGGCAACACCACGAGGGACGCTGCCGCAGCCAGGAATATCATTAAGGCGGTGAGTATGCCGTAGGAGGCGAACATAGGCATGGGTGCGAAGGCCATGACAGTGAATCCGACGACGCTGGTAGCTGCCGAGGCCATGAGTGCTACACCTGTCCCTTGCGCCGCTTGACGCAGTGCCTGTACCTTGTCCGCAGCTTTTGCCAGCTCCTCGCGGAACCTCTGGGTCATGTGGATTGAGTAGTCGATGCCGATGCCGATGGAGACGGCAGCTATAGTGGCCGTCACCCAGTTCAGCGCGAAGCCCGCCAGGTACATCAAGGCATATAGCCACGCCACTACCAGCCCAATGGGAACTATGGTAACGATGGCGAATCTCACCGAGCGGATTACGAGCAGAATGACCAGGAAGCAGAGGGCCGCCGCTATCGGGAGAGCGGTCTTCAGGGCCCGGGTGGTGGCGTTTAGGGAAGCCTCCCGTGTGAAGGGCGAGCCCGTCAGTCCGGACAACGAGATTGAAGGAGCTTCGTTCAGCACCTGAAGGTCCTTCTCCAAGGACTCTCTGGCTGCTGTTACCACCGTGGTCTCTCTGCTTCCTGGTACCTGTACCTGCAGAACTGTCACGTCCTGGGCAACACCAGTGCTGTCGTGAAACAGGGTCTGGCGGATACGTGCAGGAGTGTACGCCAGAATGCGGTCGTTGAGTGGAATTCCGCGCTGAACCATGTAGTCGTAGGCAGCCTTGATCTGGGCCTCGGTATCTGGGAGACCATCGCCGTCGGCATCCACGATCTGCACTCCGGTCTCGCTCGCCACCCGTTCGAGGGCATAGTCGTTACTCGTTAGACGCTCCAAGAAGGTGAATAAGGTCTCGCCCAGGTTCAGCTCTCCATTAGCGTCCTTCGCAAGCTTAGGGTTAAGCTCCAACCTGTCTAGAAGCCGCCGCATCGCGTCTAGCGACTCCGGGTCCGACAGATTTCCCTTGATGTAGATCAGGCCAGGCTCACCCCCTCGTTCAGCTACGTGCACGTCGATTTTGTCCAGACTCACCACAAAGTCCGAACTGCTGTCGAAGAAGTCCTTCACGTCTAACGTGGGCTCCAGCTTCAACGCGAAAAAGATGGCGGCAGCTGTGATGACCGCGGTCAGGGGTAGCAGGATGAGACGCCTTTGCGCCAGCCTGACAACGGTGGACGCCAGCACACCTGGTGTCTCAGACTCCTCTGTTCCGACGGTATCGGGCGGCTGGTCTGTGCCTCCAGCCACGGGCGGAACTACAACCTCGGCGCCAATTGGGACCTCCTTTCGCCTCTCCCAGAGGACAATGACCACAATTGGCAATAAGACGCCGAATATGGTGAAGGCCACAATCACCGCGATCCCGATAACAGGACTGATAGCAACCAGCAGGATAATGCCGGCACCGGTGAAGCTAGCCGCCACAAGGATACCCAGCACCCGCCAGACGACGGCCATTCGGCGTCTTTGTCGCGAACTACGCCGAGCCGCTTCCTGGCTTCCGGTAGCGCCCTTCTTCAGGCCGTCGATACGCATCATCACGAGGGGGGCGACAAGGCCTAGGACAATGAACGCGGCTAGCACCGCGACTGCCGCGCCAATACCAAAACCGGTGACCGTTTCTATACCGGATGTGACGTTGGAGCCAAAGGCTATCCCGTCCGACAGCATAGCCAGAGCCAGCGCGCCGAGAACGCCAGCGAAGCCGAGTCGGAGGGCTAGGCGCGGTGGCGATCCTCTTTCCTTCTCCTCACCGTAGCGGCGCAGGGCGTGGATTACAAAGTCCACTCCCAGGGAGATCATGGCGATGGGTACTATGAGATCTATGACCAGTCCGGACTTGAGGCCAATAAGATTAGAGATTCCCTTGAGCCAGATCATGATGATTCCGAGGCCAGTGCCGGTGAGAGCAACCGCCCAGTAGGAACGCAGGGCTACACCTACCACTATCAGCACCCCGATGGCAGTAAACATAATAAATGGGCCAGCGAGCTTAGCTTCATCCTCGATTTCCAGTCCGACATCTATAGCGATGCCCCATAGACGGTAGTTCTCCTGGTCTCCCCTGAGAATCTTCTGGACTTGCCGATTAAACTGCTCCTTCTGCTTGGTGACCTCATCCCCCCCTGTGGCGATGCGAAGGGAACCGCCACCCAGCTTCTCGTTGTCTGCCACTATAAATGTAAATAGAGCTGGGGACCGCCAGTATGTTATTTCCTGCCCAGCCACCTGCTGAAGCTCACTGGTGGCTTTAACGGACAGGTCTTCCCGAAATCTTTTCTTCATGGGGTCTGACAGTATACGGTGAAGGGCCAGCTTTACATCGTCGTCACTAGCATTCTCCAGAGTGGGGCTCATGGGATCGGAGGCCATCACCTCTTGTACCTCGTCGGCCAGGGAGTAGATCCCGACAACGGGGCGCTCAATCTCTGCGAAGTAGAACGAGAAAAGGAAGGACTGAGCTTCCAGTTCGGGCGGGGCCAGTTCGCCGACCTGGTCTGCCTGCCGCAGTCTTTCTGTGTTCTGGTATAGCTCCAAGAGTGCCTTCTGAGTCAGGATATCCTCGCCGCGCGCCTCGACAATAATACCCGCGCTATGGACTGCCGGAGGGAAGCGTTCGTCGATGTCGTCCTGCAGATCAAACACCTGGCCGCCGGGGTTTTCCGAGGCGTTCTCGTCTGGTGCCATGGTGAGGACGGGTATGATGAGCAGGGCTGTAATGACGATAATGGACAGGATCAACCATCCTGACCTGCGCTCCATGAAGCTGGCGATCTTGTACGAAAGGGTCTCGCTGCTCTGCATGTCTGGCTCCTTACGGGGGCGTTCCTTCGGATGCCCACAACGATGCTCGTGTAGGCGCTCTCCTGCTCGTGCGCTATCTGCGTTTGAGGTAGTGAGATAGCGACATGATAGCACAAAAAGACCTCTGTCTTGTTATCTGTGGTCTTAGTTCTGCTGACAGTTGTCCTAGTGCTGCCGAGGGCCCTATCTCCGGGCTGCTACAAGGATTTGATAAAACCGTGGACGGCTGCCACGAAGGCGTGAGGCTGAAATCCAGCAGACCCCAGAAGTCACCCCGATACTGCTTGCCGACTTGGTCGATTACCAATTCCATGTCGGTGCTTTCTTGGTCATGAGCCTAAGGAAAGCTGGTGTACCTGATTGGCCAAGTGTAGCGGTCGCTGTAGGGCAGTCAATGGAGATTGGTGGACTGAGAGTGGATCTGCATACGAGTCATGGAAAATTTTCCTTAATCCTCAGCGTCATCAGTAAGAGCACCATGGAGCTAGCCGCATGACGAAGATGCAATGAGAGTGAAGATCGCCAGAGCTAAAGGAAAGACGAAGTAATGCGTCCTTAGTTCCTGAAGTGAGGCATGATCTTGTCGCTTATCTTGCGCATCACGGCTATTTTGTCGCTGATGGTAAAGAAGACGCACGAGATATTGGTCACTCCAGCCTCGGCTAACTGGTGGATGCGATCGACGATCTCCTCAGGTTCGCCTGTTAGATGGAAAAAGTCGATGACCCGCTGTGTGGCCGCCTTCCCATGAGGAGCATCGGGACGCTCGTGGTTGTAAGGCAGGTAGGCGTCGCGCACCGCCTTGAACTCGGCCAGTATCCCTGGCTCCTTGCTCTCCAAGCGCTCTCGAAGGTCAGCAAACTCTGACTGCTGTAGCAATTTGTGGCCCCCCTGAGTGGCGTAGGCTGACACTTCCGGACGGGCGTACTCCTTGGTTTTGGACACGTACACTATTGTCCTGGCCCAGATGTCGATCTTGGAGGGGTCCCGACCGGCCTCCATGGCGCCCTTTTTTACCTGCTCTACCCTCCACTTGACGACTTCAGGATGGACGCAGGTGCATATCACTCCATCGGCTAGCTCGCCCGACAAGAGCAGCGACTTGGGACCGCCGGAGCCGAAATATATTGGCACAGGCCTTCGCACCCACTCGGAGTGCATCTTGGCTCCCTTGTATTCCGCCTCTTTACCAGACATATAGGGCCGTATGAAGTCCACCATCTCTCGTAGCTCCCTTAGAGGGCGGGCCTTCATTTCCATGGTGAACACCGAGCTGTACCCTGCCCCAATGCCCAAGAAAACCCTCCCGCCAGACAACTCGTCGATAGTTGCCGTGGCGTTGGCCGTAACGGAAGGGTGGCGCGTGAAGGGATTAGTAACGCCCTGTCCTATTTGTATATGGCTGGTATTAAGCGCGGCTATTGTCATCTGGGCGTATACGTCGCGGGACAGGTTCTGGGAGTCGATGAATGTTATCTGCTTGAAGCCAGACTCCTCCGCGACCCTCGTATGCTCCGCCACCTGATCCATTCGAAGATGCCGACCGATGCCGACGCTGAAATCCATCTTCATGATAAAAACCTCCCTGCTTGCATACCTACGCTCACCCTGAGCTTGTCGAAGGATGAGCGTAGGACATCTTTATATCCAAGCGAATAATAGACGATGTCCTATTATCGCGTTAAAAGCTAGGTCCACTTAGCTTACCAGGTCGGGTTATTGCTCTTTCAAAGCCTTCAGGATTGTATCAGGTGTCGCAGGAAGGTCAAATACTCTGGCTCCGCAGGCGTTAGCGATGCCGCTAATGATCGATGGCACTGGAGCGACGTCGGACATCTCACCGGCTCCCTTGGCTCCGAAGGGGCCGAAGGACAATGGCTGGCCAACGAATAACACCTTGATGTCTTCGTAGGCGTTCCGTATGGTGGTTACCTTATAGTCCTTGTAGGACAAAGTCTTGCCAGGGACGTACTTTTCGCTCAGAGCAAAGCCCATGCCGAAGGTCATTCCGCCCTCTATTTGCCCCTCCAGGGCGCGAGGGTTGATGACAGTACCAGGGTCGGAGGAGTGAACTGCCTTGGGCACCCTGACCTGGCCCGTCTCCACGTTTACCTCTACCTGGGACACCTGCCCGGTGAAGGCGTAGAGGATGCTTGATTTCTCGGCCATATCATAGATGTTTTTGCCAGTGCCAGCTTCCTTCTCGCCTGGAGGCCAAGCAAAGCGCCCCTCATACTTGATAGGTATGTCCTTTTCCCTCATGTAGGAGGCGATGTGTTCCAGGGACAACTTCTCCCCTGGGAAGTTCGATGGGAACACGTATCCATCCTTCATCACCAGCCTGTCGGCGCTCTCTTCCAGCATTTCAGCCGCCGTTTGCATTATCGCTACCTTTAGACTGTGGGCTGCGTCTTGGACGGCTGTGCCACCCATTATGGTTATCTTGGAGCTGTTGGTCTCAACAGCGTAGGGCGCTAGATAGGTATCTCCCATAAGCATTTCTACCTGTCCCCAGGGTAGCCCCAGCTCATCGCCGGCTATCTGAGCCATGATTGTCATAGTTCCCTGCCCCTTTTCCACCGCGCCTATCCTGACCCGCACTTTGCCATTGTCCAGCAACTCCGTCGCTGACAGCACCTGATTCATACCGCCTTTGATGATGCTTCTCCATCCGGCGGCCAGCCCGACGCCCCGTTTCCATGGGCCTGCGGGCTCGTCTGTTGGCGCAGAAGCGACCCAAGTTTTGGCCTCTTCGTAATAGGGCTTCAGCGCCTCCAGGCATTCCCTGGCTCCTACGCTCTCGTCCATCATCTGGCCGAAATGGGTCTCGGAACCTACTTCCAGGACGTTCTTTAATCGAAACTCCATAGGGTCAATGCCCAGCCTGTCGGCTAGCTGGTCCATCTGGGACTCGAAGGCGAAGGATATGGGAGGGCCAACGGTGCCTCTAAGAGGGCTGCTCCTAGGAGTGTTGGTGCACACCTCGCGGGCCGTCAGGCGGACGTTGGGTATGTAGTATGGGCCTGTGGCATGGAGGACCGGGCCCATAGGAAGCCGGCTGTACATTATCATCTCTGGGCCACCGGTGTAGGGCGCCATGTAGGGAGCCCAGGAGCCACCGGTAACCAGGACATCCACTTCCATTGCCACCAATTTGCCGTCCTTGGTGGCCCCTGACTTGTATCTCATGTGGTACTGAGGGGCCTTGCAAGACGATAGCAACGACTCCTCCCTGGTATACTCTATCTTGACTGGCCTATTGGTCTTGTAGGCCAAAAGAGCAGCCATGCTGGCGGCGTAAAAGTCTCCTCTGGAGCCAAAGCTGCCGCCCATGGGGGGACATATGATTCGCACCCCGTCCTTGGGAAGGTTTAGCATCTCCGCTATGAACTGCTGACCCTTGAAGGGGTGGTGCAAGGGGACATGAATGGTCATCATCCCTTCTTCGTCCCAGTAGGCCAGGGCGGCCTCAGGCTCCATAGCCATATGCTCCCAGTTGGGAATGGTATAGGTGTTCTCCACGATAACGTCTGCCTGGGCGAAACCCTTCTCCACATCGCCTTGGGTAGCCTTTGCGACCTCTGGATCTACGTTGGGGGCTGGGTCAAAGATTTTGGGGGACTCTTCCTTGAGAGCTTCCAAAGGACTTAGGATGGCCTCCAAAGGCTCGTACTCCACCTTGATACGATCCACGGCCTGCTGGGCTATCTTCTCGGAGATGGCGGCCACTGCCGCAAACCCCTCGCCCATGTGCCGTACCTTGTCCTCTGGGAAGAGGTACGTCTGGGGCCGTCCGTTGAGCATAAACCTCTTCCCGGGTATATCTTTGGCTGTTATCACCGCCTTTACGCCTGACATTGCTTCCGCTTCTGAAGCGTCCATGGACAGAATCTTGGCGTGGTGGTGAGGGCTGCGCAGCACCTTGGCGTAGAGCATGTCCGTCTTCTTCAGGTCGGCCGCATATTTAGCCTGGCCTATGACCTCGTCCAGCGTGTCTAGTCTGTTTGTGCTCTGCCCCACCAAGCGGCCGTTGCCGTTTTGGGAGGGTTTCACAGAGGTCTTCTCGCCTCTCATCACTGCAGCGGCATCAAGGACGGCGTCTATAATCTTGGTGTAGCCTGTGCACCGACATACGTTGCGAGCAAGGTACTTGACCACGTCCTCTCGGGTTGGGTTGGAGTTGGCAATGAGCAACGCCCTGGCCTGCATGATCATTCCAGGTATGCAGTAGCCACACTGGGACGCACCAAACTCAATAAAGGCTTCTTGCAGTGGGTCTAGCTGAACGGGAGAGCCGTTGGAGGAGGATGCCAAACCCTCGATGGTGGTTATCTCCTTGCCCTCGGCGCGTGACACAGGAAGAAGGCATGACATCACGCCCTTCTTGCCTAGCAGGACAATGCAGCTTCCGCACTCTCCGTGGTCGCAGGCCTTTTTGGCTCCGGTCAGGTCAAGGTCTTCCCTTAGCGCCTCTAGCAAGGTGCTCGTGGGGTCGACCTCTACCTCTCTATCTTTGCCATTTATAGAGAGTTTTATAAGTTTCTTCTCTGTGCCAATTGTCATACCATCCTCCTAATCCCGATAGATCGGGACTTGTCTGAGTCAAAGCAGCCTTGCACATAAAGTCTTGTTTTTGCCAATTTTAGGAACACCAGACCTCGATTATCCCACCCTCGGTTCGTATCTGGGGGACATCCCCAGACCCCCGGCGTCCCGACTTGTCGGGACTGCACCCTCCTTTAAGATAAGAACAGATTTCTGTGCAAAGTAGTTAGCACTTGTTTTTTCCCAGGGCCTCAAGGATTTTGTCGGGAGTAGCGGGAATCTCAAACAGCCTGGCCCCGGTGGCGTCTGCTATTGCGTTTAGTATAGCAGGTACAGGCGGAATATCGCTCATCTCTCCGCCACCCTTAGCTCCAAAGAGGCCTTTAGAGTACGGCTCACCTACTGGTATCACCGTAATCTCTTCAGGGGCATCTTTGGTGGTAGCGAGTCCATAGCCTTTGATGGTGCGAGTCTCGCCAGGCATGTATCGCTCTTTGAGAGCCAGGCCAAGGCCAAACACTAACCCCCCATGACAAATGCCTTCGTAGGAATGGGGGTTGATGACCGTGCCTGTATCGGCGGCGTAGGTGATTTTCAGCACTCGCACCTGGCCAGTCTCAACGTTTACGTCTATCTCTACGAGCCCAGAGTTGTACGATAAAACGTCGGTTATCTTCGAGTAAGTAGGCTTTCCGCCGTCTTGATCTAGGACCTTTGAGTGGGGCCATTGAAACTGTCCTACATACTTTGTGGAGCGCCCACTCTCTTTGAAATGAGCAGCTAGGCGCGACAAGGGAAGCTTATCTTGAGGAGTGCGTTGTGAGTATATGAATCCTCCCCTGATAGCCATGTTTTGAGGCAGGTCCTCAAGTATCTTTGCGCCTTCCTGGATCAGGGCTTCTTTGAGTTTGCGCGCCGAATCCAGGACCGCACCGCCCTGTAGAAGAACGGTCCCTTGAGCGAAGGTTCCGTGGGGATATGGCGTGAGGTCGGTGTCGCCCATGGTAATTGTCATGGACTCCAGTGGAACTCCCAACGCTTCAGCCGCTATCTGCGCCATCGTCGTCGTGGAGCTCTGACCCTTCTCCACGGCTCCCGTCATCACGTTAATGCGGCCGTCATCCAGAATCTCCGCCGCCGCGTCAGCCACATCACCCTGCTCCCTTGTCTTGTGAAGTCCGTGCTCCCCGGAAGTACCCACACTCCTCCAGCTACATGCTATCCCAATTCCTCTCTTCCAGGGGTATGGAGGAGGACTTGTGGCTGCCTGGGCCTTAGCCTCACGTATCGGCCCCCTCAGCGCCTCCAGGGTTGCTTTGGTTCCAACGCTTTCCTTCAAGACCTGGCCGGTATGAATGTAGTCTCCAACCTGCAGGGCATTGCGCAGGCGAATCTCAAGGGGATCTATGCCCAGTTTTTCGGCTATTAGCTCAATCTGGGTCTCTTGAGCTAGAGAGCTTGGAACGGAGCCAACCCCCCTCATGGGGATGCTTCTGGGACTGTTAGTAGTGGCTTCATAGGTCACTATTCTGACGTTGGGTATCCTGTATGGGCCGGTCGCCACATTGGTGTAGCGAACGAAGATATCATTAACGGCGTTTCCTGGATCATGGCTCCAGCAACCTCCGTCTCCTATGGCCTCTATGTCTAGCGCTGTAATCCGGCCATCCTTTGTTGCGCCTGTTTTGTACCTCATTTGATAAGAAAACCACTTGGACGAGCTTATGAGGGACTCTTCCCTGGTATACACCAGCCTGACGGGCTTTCTGGTTTTCACTGCCAGCAGCCCGACGATGCCTGCAAGCTCAAAGTCCTCTCTTCCACCGAAGTTGCCCCCCATCGTTGGACAGATCACGTGAACCTTATCCAAATCCATATTGAGTAAGCTGGAAAGGAAATTCGGAGCCTGGTACATGACGTGGGAAGGGAACTTGAGGACAAGCCGACCCGCTTCATCTAAATAGGCGAGGCCTGCTTCAGGCTCCATGTAAAAATGTTCGTGACGAGGTGTCTTGTAGGTGTTCTCTACTATTATGTCCGCCTCGGCGACGCCCTTTTCTACGTCGCCCCGTGTGACCCTTTTCGCCAGGACTATATTTGGTTCAGGAGGATTAATAAGGGGCAGGTCGTCACGTTTAGCGTCCAAGGGGTCTAAAATGGCTGGCAGAGGCTGGTAGTCCACTTTGATCTTGTTCAAGGCCTGGGCAGCTATCTCTTCAGAGATGGCCGCTACGGCTGCCACGGCTTCCCCCTTGAAGCGTACCTTGTCCTGGGAAAATAGGAAGCGTTGCGGCTTGCTTTCCGGCATCGCCGGGGTTCCAGGGATATCCTTGGCGGTTACCACTGCCTCTACGCCACGCATGGCCTC
Source organism: Dehalococcoidia bacterium (assembly GCA_965249025.1). GTDB lineage: Bacteria > Chloroflexota > Dehalococcoidia > Lucifugimonadales > CAYTFF01. The sequence continues at coordinate 2,652,979 of OZ252215.1, forward strand.
GGCTCCCGACGTATCTATGCCCGCTATGTTGGCATGGTGATGGGGACTGCGTAGGACCTTGACATGCAGCATGCCCTCCATTTTAAGGTCTGCCGTGTTCTTAGCTTCTCCAGTTACGTTCCTGATATCATCCAGGCGTAGCACACGCTGACCGACAATACGCCCGTTGCCGTTGCTGCTTCTCTCTCTTCTCGCTCCTCCACGCATTAGTTCGGTGGCATATAGCACGGCATCGATGATTTTCACATAGCCTGTGCACCTGCATATGTTGCGGGAAAGCCTTTTCACAACGTCTTCCCGCGTGGGACTGGGGTTCCTCTTTAGAATTGCGGCGGCCTCCATAATGAATCCAGGGACGCAAAACCCACACTGAGAGGCTCCGACTTCTATGAAGGCTTCCTGGAGAGGATGGAGGAGATTGGAGGGGATATTCGATCCGTTGAGGCTCTTATGATACGCAGAGGCGAGGCCTTCGATTGTGATGATCTCCTTGCCTTGAGCGCGCCTGGCGGGTAAAAGGCAAGACATGAGGCCTTTACTGCCCATGAGGACTGCACAGCTTCCACACTCGCCCCCATCGCAGGCCCTCTTGGTGCCAGTCAGGTCAAGGTCGTCTCGGAGGACATCGAGTAGTGTTCTATCTAATGACGCCTCTAACTTTCTACGTTCGCCGTTGACGGTAAGGACAAGGGGGATATTGCCCACGGCATCCTCCTATGCTGTGTTCTTTCGTAACGCTTCCAGCACCTTATCTGGAGTAGCAGGCAAGTCATAGACCCTTGCGCCGGTGGCGTCGGCGATGGCGTTTAAGGTGGCGGGGACGCCTGGGACTACGACAGTTGTCCCAAAACCCTTGGCTCCGAAGGGACCTCCCTTGACAGGTACCGAGGCTAGTATAGTTATCACCTCGTCGGGGGCGTCTCGTACGGTAGGGATGTTCAGCGACTTTAGGGTCACCGTTTCTCCGGGAACGAATCGCTCCTTGAGAGCAAAGCCCAGGCCGTGCATCACGCCGCCCTCCACTTGGCCCTCAAAGGCCAACGGGTTCAGAATATTGCCGGCATCGGCGACAAAAACAACCTTTCGTACCTTCACAGCGCCCGTCTCAACGTTGACATCTACCACCGACAGTTGGGAGGCGTAGCAGAACACGGGGCCCTTGGCCGTCGGCGTCTCTTCGAAGATCATCCAACCCTCATATTTGGCAGGGATACCCTCTTTCTTAAAGTGGGCCGCTATCTCTTGCAGCGACACCTTCTCGTCAGGCAATCTTGACGAGGAAAGGTATCCGTCCTCGATGGTTACGTTGTCGGGAGAATCCTCTAGTATCTCCGCCGCCGCCTTTTTCATTGCCCTCTTCATATCCTGGGCGGCGTTAATCAAGGCTCCGCCTACATAGAAGGTGGTTCGCTGGCCGTTGGTGGCTGTGGGGTACGGAGCCAGAAAGGTGTCGCCAACTATGACGTCCATCGTCTCAAAAGGCACCCCTAGCTCTTCGGCGGCTATCTGAGCGATGATAGTGGTAATTCCCTGCCCCTTCTCTACTGCCCCAGACAGAGCCATGACCCGTCCGTTCTCTTGAAGCACCAGGCCAGCGCCTGTGCGCCCCAGGATCCACCCCAAACCTCGGCGAGTACCAGTATCGCCCTCCGCGCCACCGAAGGGCCCCTTGTCTACCTGGTCGGTAGTACCTTCAGTAATATTCTCAGCAACGCCTTTATCTCTATCGCCTCCGAAGCCCTTCCATACACAACTTAGGCCGATTCCTCTCTTCCAAGGGTACGAAGGTGGGTCATTCTTGGCCCCCTGCAGAGCTTGAGCATAGTGCTCACGGAGAGCCTCTAACGTAGCCCATGCTCCGACAGATTCGTCCAGAACTTGGCCTGTGATGGTCTGACTCCCCTCAACGACGGCGTTCTTGATACGGAACTCCAAGGGGTCCATACCTAGCTTCTGAGCCAGCATGTCCATCTGAGAGTCCCAGGCAAGAGCAATCTGAGGCATGGAAGTGCCCCGCAATGGCGAGCTTCGCGGCCTGTTAGTACAGACCTCATATATTTTGATGTGGGCGTTGGATACGTTATAGGGCCCGGTGGCAAAGGTGGCCATACCATTTATCTGAGAGGTAGCTTTCACTATCTCGGGAATGGGTATAAAACAGCCCCCGTTTGCAATCATCTCAGCTTCCAAGGCAACTAGTCGCCCATCTTTGGTGGCTCCTGTCTTAACCTTGATGTGGTATGAGTGGGACTTTGAAGATCCCAGGACGGACTCCTCACGGGTGTACTCCAGCTTTATAGGCTTTCTCGTCTTGAAGGCCAGCAGCGCCGAGACGCCCACGTGGATGAAGTCGCCTCTCATGCCAAAGTTTCCGCCCATGGCCTGACAGATGATCCTGACCTGTTCCTTCTCCAATCCCAGCATAGAGGCTATCCAGTCGCGGCCAGGAAAGAAGTGGTGAAGGGCCGCGCGTATGACCACTCGACCCCCCTCGTCAACATAAGCTAGAGCCGCTTCCTGCTCCATAGCTGCGTGTTCCCAAGGCTGCGTGTTGTATATTCCTTCCACAACTACGTCCGCTTCGGCGAAGCCTTTGCCTATGTCTCCTTTGCTCACCTCTTTGGCGACGATGTAATTGTTGTAGGGTGGATACAGCTTGGGTGCATCCTCTTTCATGGCTTCCACGGGGTCGTGCACAGCGGGCAGAGGCTCATACTCAACCTTGATACGCTTCGCGGCTTCCTGAGCTATCTCCTCGGAAATGGCGGCCACAGCGGCTATACTTTCTCCCATGAAGCGTACCTTTTCGTTGGCGAAGAGTAGGGGTTGGGGTCGGCAGGTGGGTGGGTCTTTTCTGCCTGGTATATCTTTGTATGTAGCTACTACCTCTACACCGGGCATGGCCTCGGCTTCGGAGGTGTCGATGCTCAAGATGTTGGCGTGATGGTGAGGACTGCGAAGGATTTTGGCGTAGAGCATTTCTTCCATCTTGAAGTCGGCTGCATACTTGGCCTGGCCCACTACCTTGGCCAGGGTGTCCAGCCGCGATACGCTAGCCCCCACGACGTGGCCGTTGCCACGTTCTCTCTTCCTAGCTGTCGATTTACCGTTTCCGTTGTGCGTCAGTTGGGCAGCATACAGCACGGCGTCGATAATCTTGAGGTAGCCGGTGCAGCGACATGTATTACGGGCAAGCCATTTGGTTACGTCCTCACGGGTAGGATTGGAGTTGACGTTCAGAAGGCCCTTGGCCTGCATGATCATACCAGGAATGCAGAACCCGCACTGGGTGGCGCCAAACTCCTCGAAGGCCCGCTGAAGTGGGTCCAGAGCGTCCATGTTCCTCGTTTTTATGGCGGCGGAGCTCTCCAAATAAAGCGGCGCTAACCCCTCTATAGTGGTAATCTCCTTGCCCTGGGCGCGAGAGACGGGTAAGAGGCATGACATGACCCCCTTCTTGCCGAGGAGGACGGTGCAGCTTCCGCACTCGCCGTCGTCGCAAGACCTTTTGGCTCCGGTCAGGTTCAACTCGTTCCGCAGCACGTTAAGCAAGGGGACAGAGGGGTCGATCTTCAACTCGTGCCGCTTGCCATTTACAGTAAGCTTTATTAGTTTCTTTTCTATAGTCGTAGTCATTTCCACCCTCCTTCAACACAAGTATGAGGTCATGTGTTTGCTCATCAGTAGCGTGGACTTAGACCAGGGTATGTCTTGCCAGGCTTTTTCTAAGCCAGACCCGAAAGTTAAGGCAAGGCTGCTCCAACAAACTTGCAGCCCTCTCGTACGATACTGAGGTTTGCCTAGTAAAAACCATATCTACACAGAAGCCTCTTTGTTGGCTGTACCCTTTTGCAGTGCTTTCATCACCTTATCGTGGGTAGCAGGCAAGTCATAGACCCTTGCGCCGGTGGCGTCGGCGATGGCGTTTAAGGTGGCGGGAACGCCAGGGCAGACGACTAGAGTGCCCATGCCCTTTGCACTGAATGGGCCGCCTGTGACCGGCACGCTGGCGTCTACCGAGATGATCTTCTCAGGCATATCCCTGGGTCCTGGGATCTTGAGCGCCTTGAGTGTGGTAGTTTCGCCGGGAACGTACTTCTCTTTCAAAGCGAAGCCTAGGCTGTGAATCACGCCGCCTTCAATCTGCCCTTCGAAGGAGCGCGGATTCAGCACCACGCCAACGTCTGCAGCGAGCACGACCTCGTTAACCTTGACCTCGCCAGTCTCCGCGTTCACGTCCACTTCGGAAAGCTGGGAAGCGTAGCTAAAGACTGGCCCCGTGGCCTTTTCTTCTTTGGCAAAGATCATCATGCCGTCGTATCTCATGGGTAGGTCATTCTGCCTGAAGTGGTCAGCAATCTGCTTGATAGGCAGCTTTTCATCGGGCAGTTTCTTGGAATAAACGTAACCCTCATGTATCTCTATATTTCCCTGGGGCTCTTCCAGAATCTCGCTTCCAGCCTTGACTATTGCGTGCTTCAGCTTGCGGGATGCGTCTACCAACGCGCCTCCTACACGGAAGGTTGTCTTCTGCCCGTTGGTGGTGGTGTGATACGGCGCTAGCATGGAATCGCCGATGATTATGTCCATTTGATTCATGGGCATACCAACGGCTTCTGCTACTATCTGAGTCAGGATGGTGGTTATCCCCATGCCCTGCTCGACAGCACCCGACAGAACGCGGACCCTGCCGTCTTGCAACAGTTCCACGCCCGCTGTCTGATGGCTTTGCCTCTGATGCGGAGGCAGAGTCGGATCGTTGGTTGTGTCCGCGTGTTCCTCGTCTCGCTCGGCGCCTGTACCCTTCCACGTACATGCCACACCTATGCCTCGCTTCCAAGGGTATGCGAGGGGATTCTCTGCTGCGCGCTTCTTTGCCTTTTTGTAGTAGGGGCGGAGTGCCTCCAGAGTTGCCAGAGCACCGACGCTGTCATCCAGAACTTCCTTTGAAGAGAGCGAGCGTGGAGGATATTCCCCTGAGAGGAGAGACGCCTCTGAACTGATGGTGGAACCTGGCTTGACAGCATTCTTGATTCGGAACTCCAGCGGATCGATGCCCAGCTTTTCGGCCAACTGGTCCATTTGGGATTCCCAGCCGAAGGCCATCTGAGGCATAGAGGTGCCCCTTAATGGCGAACTTCGCGATCTGTTAGTACAGACCTCATAGGACCGAATGCGGATGTTGGGAATGTCGTATGGGCCTGTCGCAAAGACACCCAGACCGCCTATTGACGACTGTTGCTTTGTCAGCTCTGGAATGGGCACCCAGCAGCCGCCGTTGGCAATCAACTCGATTTCGGAGGCCACAATCCTGCCGTCCTTTGTGGCTCCAGTCTTATGTTTTATGTAGTAGTTGTGGGACTTAGTAGAGCCGAGGATAGACTCTTCCCTGGTGTACTCCAGCCTTACCGGCTTTCGGGTCTTGAAGGCCAGCAAGGAGGTCGTTCCTGCGTGTACAAAGTCTCCCCTTGCGCCAAAATTGCCGCCCATTACAGGGCAAATCAGGCGTATCTGCTCTTTCTCAAGTCCCAGACATGCGGCCACCCAGTCGCGCCCTGGGAATGTGTGGTGAAGAGGAGTGTACAGCACCACACGACCCTCTTCATCAATATGGGCGAGGGCTGCTTCTTGCTCCATTTGGGCGTGTTCCCATGGGGGGGTAACATACGTGTCTTCCACAATGATGTCTGCCTGGGCAAATCCTTTGGCAATGTCTCCCTTGGCCAGATTTGCGGCCTTTGTGTAGTTCTTGTACGGCGGGTAGAGCTTTGGAGCGTCGTCTTTCATAGCCTCGAGTTGGTCGAAGACGGCAAGCAGAAGCTCGTATTCAATCTTTATGCGCTTGACGGCCTCTTCCGCCATCTCAAGGTTGACTGCGGCCACTGCGGCTATCGCTTCACCCTTGAATCGCACTGTGTCTTTGGCGAACAGGTGCAACTGAGGACGTGCGGAGTTCATCTCTTTCTTGGCGGGAATGTCGTTGTAGGTGACCACGGCCTCCACGCCGGGCAGTGCTTCTGCCTCTGAAGTGTCGATACTCAGGATGTTGGCGTGATGATGAGGACTGCGAAGTATCTTGGCGTACAACATACCGGGCATTTTTAAGTCCGCTGCATACTTAGCCTGGCCTAAGACCTTAGCCAGAGTGTCCTGCCTGGGTACGCTATCTCCTATAATGTGTCCGTTATGACCGTTGCCGCTTACCCATTTGGAAGGTTTCTTGACTCCTTTCAGTAGGTCGGCGGCATACTCAACTGCCTCAATTATCTTCATGTAGCCTGTGCACCGACATATGTTACGAGCCAGCCACTTCGTAATGTCATCACGAGTGGGGTTGGGCCTGGCGTCTAGCAGCGCCTTCGACTGCATAAGCATACCGGGTATGCAGAAGCCACACTGAGTGGCTCCGAACTCCTCAAAGGCCTGCTGCAGAGGATGCAGGGATTCCAAAGCATCGTCGTCTAGGGAAACTTTCTCGCCAGAATAAAGCGCAGCAAGTCCCTCTACAGTGGTTACGTTCTTGTCTTGCGCCCGATTGACAGGCAGGAGACAGGACATCACGCCCTTATTGCCAAGGAGAACTATGCAGCTTCCGCAATCGCCGTCGTCGCATGACCTCTTGGCTCCGGTCAGGTTCAACTCGTTCCGCAGCACGTTGAGCAAGGGGACAGAGGGGTCGACCTCCAACTCGTGCCGCTCGCCATTGACGGTAAGGACAATCTTCTCTTCGGCTTTCACAAGAGTCATGGGGCCTCCTATATCAAACGCCCCGAAAGGCGCGGCGGTATGTCTGGCAACGTCATTGGCTAATCATACGTTTTGAATCATTATATCAAAAAAAGCTACGTTGCTATTATACATTGTTTCTCATCACACCAAGACCCCGACAAGCCGAGGGCCCCGATAGTTCGGGACAGGCAAGCCTAGTCCTATAAGGCCTCACCCTTCGACTGGCTCAGGGTGAGCGCGGTCAGCCATGTTCCGTTTTGTTAGGTCCGCTCATGGTGAGCCTGCCTGGCCTCGGCCTGTTGGGGTCGAACCATGAGCGATCAAGAAGGTATGCAGTTATGTTGTTGATGGCTAGAGCCTGGTCACCTTCATGATTCTCGCTCCCTCCCAGTCGATGCGATTGCTTATCTCGTGAAGCTCGTCCAGGTCGCCCTCTATGATGTGACCCACCTTCTGGGTACGTCTGGAACTGGAGGTGAACTGGCTCATGTCCGTTTGCACCTCGCCGTGGACTATTCTGAGGCCTTCTGTGTCGTCGCAGAGGATGTCCCCTCTGAAAGTGCCCCGCGCCTCTCTTGGACTATAGAAGGCAATGGCGCTGTTCCCTATCACTTTGTCCTGAAAGTCTACCGGAGGCCTTTCTCGTTTGGTCTCCACCTCTTTAGGATAGTTTGGTATAGGCGACCACAGGTGGAATATGTTGCCGCTGCTGTGCATGTTGGTTATGGGCGCTTCTATCGGTAGAGTTTTAAGGATGGCCTCACACAATATAGGCGCCAGTTCATTAAACAGCTCTGCCACCCAGCTCTGTCCATCGCACTCTATCCTGATCTGGATACCCTTTCTTGCTGGGGCCGGGTTCTGCCCAGTTCCGCCTTGCTTGATCACCAGCTTCTTGGCTCCCTCCCATTGGAGGCGCTCTATCTTCTTGGCGAAGGAGCCGAAGTTACCCTCGATAGTGGCCACACTGGTAACGGGCCACGATGTCCCCATCCAGCGATAACTCCCCGGCGCGTAGACGACGTTTAGCTCTCCGGTTATCGGCTCAATGACCACGTCTCCAGGCCCCTGGTATGAAGATGGGTTCTCGATTCGAGGGTAGCTACTCGTATCCAGCGCCAGCTTGGGATGACTGGTGGTGTGGAGCCTCCCTCCCGACCAGTGGGAGTGGATTGCCATGCTCTCAAAGGGAAGAGTATCCCAGAGTGCTTGGCACGTCTTGGGGGCCTTGTCCTCAAGCAGTATTGCAACCGTCTTTACGCCCTCGATCTCTAATTCTAGCGTTCTCATTCCTGCTTCCTCATAGCCTGTATTGAAGCAGGCCAAGCTCTCACTGCGGCAAACTTGGCCTACTTCGCCTCATTTCCTGTCTAGACAGCGACTAGTCTAATTCTCCATCCACAGGTCTCGGAGCTTCAAGTCCAGGTCTGGCGTGCGCTCGAAGTTCCCCACCTTAACGTTCATTGCTACGTACTCGGTGGACCACATGTAGTAAATCGCGGGGACATCCTGGGCTATCAATCTCTGGACCTGTTTATATATGGCATTGGCTTCGGTGAGGTCAAAGAGACCTCCTGCCTTCAAGAGAAGCTTGTCCACCTCGGAATTTTGGTAGAGGATGTAGTTCCCTCTTCCACCCGCCTGGTACAACTCGCCAATCAGGAGATGTACGTCCCCAAGGGGCGTGCGGTAGCTGGGCAGCATCGTGAATTCCTGATTCGCTCTTCGTGGCGTGTAGGCTGCGCGAGACGTCGCGTCTATCTTCATATTGATGCCCGCAGGAGCCATCATAGCTTGAAATGCTTCGCATACATCAATCCATATGCCGCTTGTGCGACACATTATATCGACATCGACTCCGTTGGCAAAGCCAGCTTCGGCCAGCAAGCTCTTTGCTTTTTGCAGATCGAACTTGAAATCCTGGAAGGAAGGGTCGAATGCAAACCCCTGGCCGACGATGCTGTAGGCAGGCCTTCCTTCACCTGCGAAGACGGTATCAATGAAGGTCTGGCGGTCCATAGCGTAGGCCATGGCCTGCCTCAATTTCACGTTATCCAGGGGCGCCTTAGCTGCGTTGAGTTGGAAGTGATAGGTTCGGCCGCTATCGTACCCAACCGTTTTTACATTAGGGTTGTCTGCCAAAAGGGGGATTTCCCGGGGGCTGATCTCCATAATATCCGTCTCGCCAGTACGCAACATGGCAATGCCTGATGTCCCTTCTGGAAGAGGTATGAACTCGATAGCGTCCAGGTAAGGCTTCCCTGGCTCCCAGTAGTTGTCGAACTTGGTGAGCAACAACTTCCTTTCAGGAATCCATTCACTCATGACGAATGGCCCGGTGCCCGTCGGGAACTTTCCGTAATCCCCCACGTTATCGTCATAAGAGTTGTACTTCTCTATTGCCGTTGGGGAAGCCATGAATCCGGCTATCTCCGCGAGGGCCGCCAAGATAGGGCGGTACTGGTTCTTCAGGTTGACTCTTACGGTGTAGTCATCTAATACGTCGATGCTCGAGATCTGCTCTATCTTGGTCTTGGAGATGCACGGCACATTTACGTCCAGGCACCTGTCCAGATTGTACTTTACGGACTCGGCGGTAAAGAGGGTGCCATCCTGGAAGGTGACGCCCCTTCTCACCTGAAATGTCACTGACTTGTTGTCGGGGCCAATTTGCCATGACTCGGCGAGCTCCGGCAAGATGTCCATATTGGTGCCCAGCCTCACGATCTGGTTGTGGAGCAGGTAGTGGACCAGGGTTATGGGGTCTCCTACTGCAAACGCTGGGTCTGTTGTCTTAAATGTGGGAGCTCCCACATATCTTAGGGTTCCGCCGTATACAGGCTGCCCCATTGCGCCTCCGCTGGGTGGCTGAGTAGCGGCGGGCACCGCTGTTGGCTGTGGCCTAGCGGCCGGCCGCGGCGTCGGCGCTTCTTCTGAACTGCATGCTAGAGATGCGATAATGACAAGGGTCAGAATTACCCCCATCAATCCCCACATGGACTTAACACCTTTGGTCATTTTCACTACAACTCCTCCTTTTTAAGCTCCTTGTGCTTCTGTGCACTCAAATCTACTTAGACATCCAGACTTCACGGAGCCTCAGGTCCAGGTCCGGCGTCCTGACGAAGTTCTGTATGTTGCTCCCCATCACGGTGAACTCAGTAGACCACATCTTGTAGATGGTGGTAGCGTCCTCCGCAACGATGGTCTTCACCTGGTCATAGATGGCCCTAGCCTGGGCAGTATCGAATATGCCTCCAGCCTGGTCCAGAAGTCTATCTATCTCTGGATTGCTGTACCCCGTGTAATTTCCGCGACCGTTTGCTCGGTACAACTCTGAAACTAGAAGATGGGGGTCGCCCAGGGGCGTCCGGAAACCATCCGACATTGAGTAGTTACCCTCTCGAACACCAGTGAAGAAGTCCTGTGGAGTAACCAGGTTTATGTCGGCGGAAATGCCTACAGCTTGCAACTGGGCCTGAATTGCTTCGCATAATGAGACTGCCTGAGTAGCACTGCTGCAACGGTAGTTTATAACACTACGGTTAGGATTGTAGTTGGACAAGGCCAGTTCCTGCTTGGCTACTTCAGGATTGTATTCTATGGGCCTGATATTGGGGTTGTAAGCCCATCCTACGCCGCCCATGGAGTAGGCTGGCCTTCCGAACCCACCGTATATAGCATCTATTATGGTTTGGCGGTCAAGTGCGAATCCCACAGCCCGTCGTAGGTGCCTGTCGTTGAAAGGAGCCACATCAGAGAGCAGGCGGATAATGTATGTACGACCACTCATGTACTCGTCGATCTTCACGTCCGGGTTGTTGCGCACCAAGGCGACCTGAGGGCCAGGCAGATCTGCAATGATATCGGTCTCTCCTGTCCTAATCATTGCTAGCTGGGCCTGGGCATCAGGTACGTGCTGGAGCATGACCTCATCCAGGAAGGGTTTGCCGTCTTCCCAGTAGTCCCCGTTCTTCTTGAACACGGCGCGAGTATCGGGTACCCACGATTCAAACTTGAAGGCACCAGATCCCACAGGGTTCCGTCCAAATGCGCCAGTCTGGTCCGAATAGGAGTTATGCTTTTCGACGGCATCTCTAGAAGGCACAAATCCTGCGATCTCAGCCAGGGCGGCCATAATAGGGCGCCAGGGCTGAGCGAGATTCAGCACTAGCGTTGTGTCGTCAGGCGCTGAGATGCTAGATATCTGCTCGATCTTGGAGCGGGAGCTGCAAGACACATCGGGGTCGAGGCAGCGCTCTAGGCTCCATTTGATGCTCTCCGCGTTCAGGTCCTTTCCATCATGAAACTTGACGCCTTCCCGAATCTTGAAAGTGATGGCCTTGCCGTCACTAGAAACAGTCCACGACTCGGCTAGCTCAGGTATGACGTTCAACTGAGGGTCTAGCGCCACCAGCTGGTTGTAGAGTAAATAGTTAGTGACGACCTCTGGGGCTTCTCGGTCAAAAGCCGGGTCCATGCTAGCCATGGTCATGTTTAACGCATGCTGTAGTGAACCACCGTATTGCACCCCTGACGGCACGGGGACAGGCGGTGCCTGTTTGCCCCCGTCGCAGGCCAAGGCTAAGGCCATGACCATCGCTGTGACCATCGCTAATACCGGTAAATACCGCTTGCCACGCTCCCTCATGCTCGGCCTCCTTGTTTCTGCTACCCTTTCTTATCTGGATTTGGAATGGATATCCAGTTAATTTGGTCTTGAATATAGGAATAATAAAGCCCCCCCGCATTCACCTAAGGTGCCTAGCGGGGTATCCAAGAGACGATATTATTTGCTTGATAGAGGGCTGAAATGGCCTTCCGCGATGCAAGTTGTGGCAATTTAACAAATACGGGAGATGCATTAATCTTGTGACATGGCTCCAAGGCCGTCCCACTCTTTGGACCTCCCTAACGCTGCGTTTGATTATACCTCTAACCATCCTTCGTTCCTCTTGAGAAGCGAAAGGATGATTCATCCAGAGGCTCAATACGACGGCGGGAGTGTACCACCGAATAACTGGGTTGTCAAGAGCCTACCTATATACATACATATTGTGCAATCCTTCACAATATTATCTGCTGTTTGATGAATAGTCTCATTTATTTGCACGGAATTCGTTTTCGACTAGGGCCTATTAGGGTTCGCATGAATCCTAACCATGTGCTTCTGTATTGATACGTACGCCCAATTACAGACATGTAAGCCAATGAAGCTTGCACAGGCGGTGGTACTAATGGGAGCGATGTGGGACTACCGCTCGATCGATTAGACGCCTCTTATACTCTTCTTTCCAAGTGGTACAGCACATCTATCCTTGGAGGCGCTAATGGTCATTGCGTACTTAATATGACACTATGGCGATAGAATCTTTCCTTGCGCTTCTTCGACCCCATGCTGAAGCATGGGGCATTGATACCTCCGCCTAAAGGCGGAGGTCGAGGAGCCGTACCATAATTGTCGCCTTATTTTCTAAATGACCATAAGCGGCCTAGCGTAACTCTTCACTATCGCCGTTGTGGCCGAATTCGGGGTTATTGAAGACGCCGATATCCCGCCCCTGATGGACGTGGACTATGAACTCTTCCCTGTTCACACCCACCGAGTCCACTATCTCCTCATCGATGGAGTCTATGAGGTCATGAATTGTCTCTTGGGTGAGGCTTTCCGCCACACACAGGGTGGCATGCACAACTGTAGAGGTGTAGTGTATATCCACCCTTCCTACAGAGTCGCTATCCACAATAATGGTGTAGCATTCTGAATATGGGGTGCGACATTCTCGTTCGAAATAGAAATCTCCCATCTAAAGTCTCCCAATTCTTAATCAAATTGCCCTTGCCGATCTCTATACATCTTCGCTCGTTGTGAACTCCGACCAGTCGGAACCTTCGGCCTGTTGGGGTCTAGCCAGGTGCGTCTACTAGCTCCGTATCTGGCCGCTCCCCAGGACAGTCCACTTGTAAGAGGTAAGCTCTCTAAGGCCCATGGGCCCCCTTGCGTGGAGCTTGTTGGTGCTTATGGCCACCTCCGCTCCTAGCCCCAACTGGGCGCCGTCGTTGAAGCGTGTGCTGGTGTTGACCATCACCACGGCGGCATCCACCTCGTCCAGGAATCGCATGGCCGCCGAGTAGTCCTCCGTTACTATGGCCTCCGTGTGCCCAGACCCGTGCTCCTCGATGTGTTCCAACGCCTCATCTATGGAGTCCACTACCCTAATAGCCGCCGTCAGCGACAGGTACTCCGTATCCCAGTCGCCCTCTTCGTAAGGCTTTAGTTTCAGGTTATTAGAGGGGCCAAGTATTGAAAGGGTGCGACCGTCGCAGCGCATCTCGACCCCGGCCTTGCTCCACTCCTCGGCTATAGTCGGCAGATAGGTCGTCGCTATGCCTGAGTGAACCAGCAATGTGTCCAGGGCGTTGCATACTGATGGGCGCTGCACTTTGGAGTTGTAGGCAATGTCCACCGCCTCCTTCAGGTCTGCCGACCTGTCCACGTAGACGTGACAAACGCCTATGCCTCCCGTGACAGCGGGCATGGTGGCCTTCTTTGCTACGCGGCGTATAAGCTCGGAGCCGCCTCGAGGTATTATCAGGTCTATGTAGTCCCGCATCTTGAGCATCTGCTCCACTAAAGAGCGGTCTGTGGACTCGATGAACTGGACGGCATCTTCAGGCGCCCCTGCTTTTGAGATGGACTCCCGCACCAGGTTGGCCAGTGCTATGTTGGAGTGGATGGCTTCGCTGCCGCCTCGCAGTATGACGGCGTTGCCCGACTTGAGGCACAACGATGATATATCCACGGTAACGTTGGGTCTGCTTTCGTAGATGGCGCCGATTACCCCCAGGGGCACCCGGCGTCGCCCCACCTGAAGGCCGTTGGGCAGCGTGTGTACATCGAAGGCCTCCCCCACAGGGTCTGGGAGGGCGGCCACGCTCCGCACATCGACGGCCAGCGCGCTGAGCCGCTCCGAGTTCAGCAGCAGTCGGTCCAGCGACGCCTCGCTTACGTCATTGTTGCGTCCCGTCTCTAAGTCCGCTTGATTGGCGGCGATGATGTCATCCTGCCTGGACTCCAGGGCCTGGGCTATGTTAAGGAGGGCCCAGTTCTTTACGGCTGTGGACAGCTTGGCCAGCTTCCTGGCGGCGGCGCGTGCCGACTTTCCTTTGGCGGTAAGTTCATCAATTGTCTTCCTCATCATGGCGTCCCTTTAGTTTACTTCTGCTCACCACAGGCCAGCTCAGGGTGAGCGGGCTTAGATATACTATAGCAGCACCATGTTGTTCTTGTGGACCACCTCGTCGCCGTACTGGTGCCCCAGCAACTTCTCTATCATGTCGGAGTGCTGCCCCTTGATGGTTTCTATGTCCTTGAAGCTGTAGTTGGCTATACCGCAGGCCACCTGCTCGCCGTCGGGCCCTAGAAGCAGCACGATGTCGCCACGGTTGAATGGCCCCTTCACCTCCTTGATGCCCTTTGCAAGGAGGCTGCGGTTCTGGCTGCGGAGGGCGTTCGCAGCGCCCTCGTCTATGACTAGCCCTCGCTCCCTGGTGGTGGAGAGTCGACTCAGCATCCATCGTTTGCGACTCTCCATCTTGCTGGACACCGGCTGGAAGAAGGTGCCTACCCTCTCACCCGACGTCAGTCTTCGCAGCACATCGGGCTGTCGCCCACTGGCTATGGCCACGGCAATCCCAGAGGCGGTAGCCAGCTTGGCCGCTTCCACCTTGGTAGCCATGCCTCCTTTTCCCTGGAGCCATGCCCCGCTAGCCAGCTTCTCGATGTCCCTGTCGATGCGCTCCACTACTTGTATGAATTTCGCATCGGAGCTTCGCCTTGGGTCCGCGGTGTAGAGGCCATCCATCTCGCCCAGCATTGCCAGGAGGTCTGCGTCGATGAGGTTGGCCACCATTGCCGACAGGTTGTCATTATCACCGAAGGCCTCCCCGGCCAGCTCCTCCACCGCCACCACGTCGTTCTCATTGACTATAGGCACCACCTCAAGCTCCAGAAGCGCCTCCAGGGTATTCCGTATGTTCAGATACCCTAGCCGGTTGGCTATGTCTCGTCTGGACAGCAGGGACTGAGCGACCGATATGTCGTACTCGGAGAATAGCTGCTCATATATCTGCACCAGGCGTCCCTGTCCTACGGATGCTAGTACCTGGCGGTACGGTATACCCTTGCGATTTTTACGCGTGCCTAACACCTGGCGACCCGCCGCCACCGCTCCCGACGATACCACTATTACCTGGGCCCCCGCCTGGTGAAGAGAGGCCACCTGATTGACCAATGTCCTCATGATGTCCAGGTCTAGGTGGTCGGCGCCTCCAGTGAGGAGGGTGGTCCCCACCTTCACCACAATGCGCAGGTACAATAGGGACCTCGTCTGGCCAGAGACCGCTCCGATGGTTGTGTCCGATGCGCTATGTGTCGTCATGGGGAATCTCGTAATGTAGGTAGGTGGATTTGAATTAAACAGCGACATTATATCAGCTTTGGCATCACGGTAATATAGATAGTGCGCGTCATTGGGCAAAAGTTTGCCTACCGCCTTCCATGCTAGTGCGCTGGCCCGAGGGTCTCGTTGTACCGAGCTATGGTGAGTGGTATAGTAGACTTCGACTGTTTTCTTAGTTAACGAAAGGGCCTATCAGATGAAGGGCACCTCTCCTTATAGACAGAGCCCCGCCCGAGCCCTCCCCTTCCACTACGGATGGATAATTGTGGGAGCGGCGGGCATAGTGGGGATGGTAAACGCCAGCGTCCGCCTCTCCTTCGGCGTATTCTTGGACCCGTTGGTGGAATCCTTCGGTTGGAGTCGCGGCGCCACCTCGCTGGCCTTCTCCTTCCAGTTCATCTCCATAGGAATCTTCGGTGTTTTCTCCGGTTGGGCCTTGGAACACTATGGACTCAGGCGGACAATGGTCTTTGGCTCCTTCCTCTTTGCCCTGGGAATGGTACTAACCGGCCTGATGCAGAATCTCTGGCAGTTCTACCTGGCATATGGGGTCGTTGTCGGGGCGGCGATGAGCTTCTTCTCCACACCCATGATCACAACGGTGACCCTCTGGTTCAAGAAGAAGCGGGGTCTGGCAGGAGGCATGGCCTGGGGACTACAGGGCTTGGGCCCGGTAATAATGGCTCCCGTGCTTCGCTATGCAATCTCTGCTTTTAGCTGGCAGGACGCCTTCTTTGTAACAGGTATTGCAGGAGCAGCCATCATGCTGCTCATGGCCTGGGTGGTGCGGAGTCGTCCCTCCGATGTGGGCCTGCTCTCTTATGGACAGGAGAGGCTATATTCCGATGGCGCGACCCCCGTCGACGCCGCAGACGATGTCGCAAGAATAGACGAAGGTCGCTTCTTCCACCAGGTAAGCCGAACGTCCACCTTCTGGTTTCTCATCATTGTCCATTTCCTGGGATGCGTCAGCCACTCCCTTATAATAGTCCACATAGCGTCCATGGCAACCTTCTCTGGGTTGAGCGCCTTAGTGGCCGCGGGCGTTCTAAGCGTTCTTGTAGCCACCAGCGTCGTGAGCCGATTCACGATGTCGGTCCTGACGGACGTGATAGGCTCAAAGGGGGTCATGTTTCTAGCTATAAGCATCCAAGCCACAAGTATCTTGGCGCTTTTCGTCATATCCGGGCCCTGGGCCTTTTATTTATTCGCCGCCGTCTTCGGCATTGGCTACGGTGGCGAGATGGTGGGCTTCCCCTTCATCAACCGCAAATATTACGGCAGCGCTCCCATAGGCCGAATCTACGGAGTCCAGATGCTAGGCGCAGGCCTGGGCATGGCCGCCGGAGGTTGGGCAGGCGGCGCTATCTTTGATTGGACAGGCGAATATACCCTTGGCATAGCCGTCGCAGCCATCACTGGATTCGCAGCCTTAGCTTTTGTCTTCCCAGTGAGGGCCCCGACTAAAAAGGCACTGGAAGCTGCCTTGGTTCCTGCGACGGCAGACTAAGTCTACAACTCTTAACAACCCCGCTCACTACGAGCCAGCCTGTGGTGAGCTTGACGAACCATCGAAGGTGATGTGTAGACCAGCAATGCCTCATACTTCGACCCCGACAGGCCGAGGGCAGGCTGGCTCAGCATGAGCGGAGTTGATTGAGCGACGAAATAGGCTTTCACATTTATATCCTAAAGTGCGCAGATGGATCGTATTACACTGGTCATACAGATGACCTTGAGAAGAGACTTGCAGCACACGAAGAGGGAGCGATTAGCGGATACACATATGGTCGTAGACCCCTTAGGTTGGTTTTCTGCGAGGAATTCTCATCATCTCATCAAGAGATGACGCTTTCAGACTAGAACGCCAGATCAAGGGATGGTCACGAGCAAAGAAAGAAGAGCTCATTGACGGAGACTGGGAAGGCTTAAGTATATTGGCAAAAGCTAGAAGCCTCCGAGTTCTGAGCTGATAAAATTTCCGCTCACCCTGAGCTAGTCGAAGGGTGAGCCTTATAAGACTAGGCTTCATGGTTCGACTCCGACAGGCCGAGGGTTCCAATGGATGGAGGACAGGCCCCGACAGGTCGGGACAGGCAGGCAAGGCACACCATGAACGGATATATGTAGGGTAATAGCAATGACTTCTGAGGAGCATTCAAAGCAAGGTCAAGAAGACCAACCCAACTGGCCCGACACTCGCGCCCTGCCGCGATCCTTCTTCAACGCTCCCCTATGCACAGACCTGAACGATCTGTCGGCAGATGTGGCTTTCCTGGGCGTTCCTTTCGACCAGGGCACCTTCAATCGGCCTGGGGCCAGGTATGGGCCTAACGGCGTGCGAGATGTGCCCTTTATCTACCCGTACGCAGATCCATGGAAAGATGAGGAGGCCCGAGGCTACTTTGATATCGACGCTGGCGGCGTGGAGCAGCTAAAGGGGGTGACCTTCGCCGACTGTGGCAACGTTACTATCCTGCCCTCCGACGTCGAGAAGAACTTCGATAAGTTGACCAGGGCGGTACGGACTATCGTCGAGCGAGGTGCCTTTCCCGTAGTGGTGGGTGGCGACCACTCCATCACCTATCCGGTGGTTCGCGCCCTGGAGAAGTTTGAGCCTTTAGATGTGGTTCACTTCGATGCTCATCAGGACTTCACCCACCACATTCAGGGCGTGAAGTACTTCCACGGCAGCCCTATACGCCGGGTCTCCGAGCTGGCGTTTGTGAGAAACATTACGTCGCTGGGGATACGGCACGCCCGCAAGGAAGTGTACGCCGAGGCCCTAGAGCGAGGCGTGAGGACCATCACCACACGTCAGATGAAGGAGATGGGGCCGAGGCAAACGGCAGCCGAGGTGGCGAAGGCGGAGAACATCTACATCACCCTGGATATTGACGTACTAGACCCGGTGTATGCGCCGGGAACGGGCACGCCCGTTGTTGGCGGCCTCACTTACTATGAGCTGCGAGAGGCCCTGCTGGAGGTGCCGAAGAGGGGACGGGTGGTGGGTCTGGATGTTGTGGAAGTGGCGCCGCCCTATGACGTGTCTCAGGTGACGGCCCTGACGGCTGCCCGGCTTATCCTGGACCTGCTGAGCGTGCTGTTTCCGCCGAGAGGGTAGCTTCTCCCTTATCCTTGCTGCTGCGGTGTAATTCGTTTTGCAGTTCTTAGCTTTCTGAGTTACCCTCTATAAATATCACGCTTCCAAAGGCAGCTTTATGCCTCTAAAACTCTGGCGACCGTCCCAGTGGGTGGGGCTGATGCCCAACGGCATCGGGGTGGTGAAACCCAACCACTACAAGGAGATCCTGTCCACCATCTGGGAGAACAGGGGTCAGCTTCCCTTTGCCTGGCGCATCCTGAACGACGGCGTCTGCGACGGCTGCGCCCTGGGCACCAGCGGCATGCGAGACTTCACCCTATCAGGCGTCCACCTGTGCACCGTACGGCTGAACCTGCTGCGTCTGAACACCATGGGGCCTCTGGACGTACGCCTACTTGAGGATATCCGCCCTCTGCAAAAAAGGAACGCCAAGTACCTGCGTGGGCTGGGGCGTTTGCCTTACCCCATGCTGCGCCGCAATGGCGAGCCGGGGTTCGCCCGCGTGACCTGGGACCAGGCTCTGGACGTCGTCGCCAGTCGCATACGGGAGGCCGACCCCAAACGAGTCTCCTTCTACATGACCTCTCGCGGCATTACCAACGAGGTCTACTACGTGGCCCAGAAGGCGGCGCGGTTCCTGGGCACCAACAACATCGACAATGCCTCCAGGATATGCCACGCCCCCAGCACTACTGGCCTCAAGGAGACATTGGGCGTGGCGGCCTCCACCTGCTCATATACCGACTGGCTGGGCACAGACCTCCTTATCTTCGTGGGCAGCGATGTCCCCAACAACCAGCCCGTGACCACCAAGTACATGTACTACGCCAAGCAGAAAGGCACAAAGATCGCTGTCATCAACACCTACAAGGAGCCTGGGCTGGAGCGATACTGGGTGCCCTCTGTCATGGAGAGCGCTATCTTCGGCACCAAGCTGACGGACGAGTTCTTCCTCATTCACACAGGCGGCGACATCGCCTTCATCAACGGCGTCCTGAAGCACCTCATCGAGAACGACTGGCTGGACGACGCATTTGTCCGAGACCAAACGTCGGGACTTGCAGGGTTGAAGGCCCAGTTAAGAGGTCAGGACTGGGAGATGCTGGAGCGGTACTCGGGCACCTCGCGGGGAGAGATGCTGAAGTTTGCCAGGATGTACGCCCAGGCAAAGACTGCGGTCATTGTGTGGAGTATGGGCATAACCCAGCACCGTTTCGGCGTGGAAAACGTCAAGGTCCTGGTCAACCTGGCCTTGTCCAGGAGGATGGTGGGCCGAGAAAAGTGCGGCCTCATGGCCATTCGAGGCCACAGCGGTGTCCAGGGCGGAGCCGAGATGGGTGCGGTGCCCTGGCAGTTCCCAGGCGGTGCCCCCATAAACGAAGAAAGCGCCCGCACGCTGGAGAAGCTGTGGAGCTTCCCTGTCCAATCATGGCGAGGGTTCACATGCGTGGACGCCATCGACGCCGCCCACGAAGGTCAAATCGACGTCCTCTATTCCGTCGGAGGCAACTTTTTGGAGACCCTGCCTGAACCGGAGTTCGTCCGGGAGGCGGTAGAGCGAGTGCCTCTTCGTGTCCACCAGGATATAGTAGTAACGCCTCAGATGTTGGTCGACCCAGCCGATACCGTCGTGCTCCTGCCATCTCGGACCCGATACGAACAGCGCGGAGGCGGCACCGAGACCTCTACCGAGCGTCGGGTTTACTACAGCCCAGAGATACCAGGTCGGCGCATCGGAGAGAGCCGAGCCGAATTCGACATATTCATGGATGTGGCCCAGCGCGCTTACCCGGATAAGGCCCACCTTATTCACTTCAACGACTGCCAGGCGATACGGGACGAAATAGCCAAAGTAATTCCATTATACGATGGCATCCAGCGCCTTAAGAAGAAGGGTGACGCCTTTCAGTGGGGCGGTCCCAGGCTCTGTGAGGGTGGCACCTTCAAGACTGACGATGGCAAGGCCCAATTTACAGCCTTAAAGCCGCCAGAGCAGGACATTCCTGAGGGCTGGTTCCTCATGAGCACCCGCCGAGGCAAACAGTTCAACAGCATGGTACAAGCCAACCCTGACCCATTGACAGGTGCGAAGCGCAACGACGTACTGATAAGTGCCGAAGACGCTGCTAACCTCGGCCTGAATGACGGCGACCCCGTGCTGGTGACATCAGAGGTCAGTGAGATGAGGGGCGTCTGTAAGGTGGCCCCAATCAAAGGCCGCAACATCCAGGTACACTGGCCGGAGGGCAACGTTCTCCTCAAGCGCGGCGCCACCGACCCCGTCTGCGGCATCCCAGACTACAACACACTTGTAAAGATAATGCCCACAAAAGTGAGAGTGCCCATAAGCTGAGCTCCCTACTCGTTCCGCGCCGCACAATGTCATTCTGAGGAGTCCCGATAAATCGGGACGACGAATGAATCCTTGGTTCGTCCCCCTGTCTGGCGTTCGTCCTAAACGCAGCCATGACCAGTCTGACTCACAGGGGCAGTGGCAGCCTTATCCAGATGGGCATGTGGTCGCTGATCTTGTACTCTGACCTTTCCCATATCGACTCTCTTTCGAAATCGGTCAGGGGGACGAACTCCTTGCTGAACAGGGCCTTAGAGAACAGCTCCTGGAAGTCGAATATCCCGTAGTCGGGCCCTACAGGACCGCAGGGCAGCGACTTGTTCCTATCGTAGCTCCACAACCAGTCATCGGAGCCGAAGAGTCCAATCTGGTCGTACGTTTCGTTCTTTCGGGCGTTTGTGCGGAATATATCGGGCTGACCCTTATGCTTGTCGAGGAACGGAAAGTTCACGTTGACGTTTGCGCCGGTGGCCCCGTTGAATGACTTCAAAAAGCCGTCCGACCAGGCCCTGTCCGTGGCCGGATTGTTATAGTCGTAGTTCAGGTCACCAAGGAGCATGAAATTAGGGGCATAGACGTATTTGCTGCTCTCTAACCGATCGATGATCCAGCCTATCAGCGCCTCGATCTCTCGCTGCCGATCCGATAATCTCTTACCGTAGTGGAGGTGGGCATTAGCGGCCATGAACCTGATCGGTTCACTTCCAGGGTTGCCAGGGACCTCGAAACTGACAACGTGAGGTTGACGAATAAAGGACGGGAAGACAGGCATATTGACTGAGCTGAGCCTGGGCTTAGACCCGTTTCCCTGCTGCCACTTTCTCCTTTTCTTTATGTAACGGGACATCGCCTCGGATATTTCATCCAGGTTGTCGGCTATCAGGTCTAATACCTGGGAGCGGTCAAAGGTGATGTCAGAGGCTACGTCTTTCCGGTGGACAACAGACCACCTATATATGAAGGCAAATCGCTCCAGGTTACCGCTGACCCCTGGATAGACCCCCGTCTGGTCCGAGACCACCAGGCTGTATTCGGGGCCCAGCAGATTCATAACGCGACGCAGGCCGCTCAGGTTGTCGCCGACCTCCTGGATCGCCACCAAGTCGAAGGCCTTGATGATGTCGGCCAGAAACTCCCACTCGTTGGCGTTCCTGTTTCTCTCCGAACCGAGCTTGCGAACGTTAAAGGACGCCGCCAGCACCGACCCGTACCGCCTCTCCGGAAGGCCGTAGTCCGACGCCCTCGCGTCAACCTCAGCCCGTATGGAACGCCATTCGCTTGCTGAAAATTGGCTGGCCATAGTGTCGTGCTCCTATGAGAGAATTGAGGTACTATACCCTGCTTGCCCATTATAGCGCCTGCGGCATCCCAGATTACAATATGGTGGTGTGGGCTAGGCACAACAGCTGGCAAAATCCGCTCACTCTGAGCAGACCTAACAAAACAGAATATGGCTGACCCCGCTCACCCAGAGCTATGTCGACGGGTGAGTCGTGAATTGACAGTGGCCTCATACTTCGACCCCGACAGGCCGAGGGCAGGCTGGCTCAGCATGAGTGGGGCACAATGATTACTGTCCTGGCATAGCCTCTTCATATCCCTCTCGTGGCCCTTTGACTGGGTTGGACAGGAAGAAGAACGATTACTCTTCGTGTGCTAAAATAGCCCTAACAGGCTAGCGGGCCTTCCTGCTAGCCCTCTAGGTGTTGGAGGCTAAAGGAACAGAATGTTGCTCAAGGCCCTGTCACCCCTGCTGGGGTCGGCACCCCAGTACCAGGGGCTTTTGTCGTCTCTAAAGGGCGGCGGACTTCCCACAGTACAGACCATTAGCAACGGTCTGCCCTACCTATTGTCATGCCTCTGGAACGACCTGGGTGTGCCAGTCCTATTGCTGGTTCCACATCCGGAGGACGCCCGCCGTCTCCAGGAGCAGTTGCTGACCTGGTGCGGCCAGGGCGCACCCGTGCTCCAATTTCCAGAGGCGGATGCCCTTCCCTTTGAGCGTCTCGTCTCCGATGCGGCCACAGTCCATCAACGGCTTGGCACCCTTGCGGCTCTGCTTCATGGATCGGACAAGCCTGCCAGACCTCCATTAGTAGTCTCTTCGATAGCGGCGGCGGCTCAGCGCGCCCTCAGTCGGCAGACCATGTCGGAGACCGCTCATGCCCTGCAAAAGGGACAGCGCGTCGACCTTGAGTCCCTCATATCCAAGTGGCACAGCATGGGTTACCGGGTGGAGAGGGCGGTGGAAGTTCCTGGAACGGTCTGCCGCCGCGGCGGCATCATCGACATATTACCTACAGGTTCATCGTTGCCGTCTCGCATAGAGCTATGGGGCGACGAAATAGACAGCATTCGACTATTCGACCCAGCCAGTCAGCGCTCGATACGCGAGACGGACTCCGTTACCGTCATGCCCGCCCAGGAGATTCTGCCCGCCCTGACCAATCCATCTGAGATAAAGGATCTGATTTCACAGCTAGATATGTCAAACTGCGACACGTCCGTGAGGAGCAGGATCTATGAAGAGATATCCCTCCTGACCAGCGGCCACGACATCGATGATCTCAACCTCTACGCCGGCTTCTTCAGTCGAGGCGCTATCCTGGACTACCTACATCCTGACGGCATCGTCGTTCTTTACAGGCCTTCGGAAATAGAGCAGGCCGCTCTGGAAGCGGACGAAAGGACCCTACACCTCCGCGACACCAAAGAAAATAGAGGCGACCTGCCCAAGAACTTCCCATCGCCTCATATTCTATGGCCTGACTTTCAGCGTCTCTTGAAAGGCCCGTGGAGGCGTCTAGATGTGCTCCAGTGGGGCGTCGAGGATAGTGGCCACTCAACAAAGCCGGTCCTCCTCCCGTTTACCGAGCCCCTGGGATTCTACGGCAAGCTGGAGATGTTGGTCAAAGAAGTCGGCGGTTTGGTCGCCTCTGGGCAGCGGGTCGTGGCCGTTACTCAGCACGCCCAACGCCTGGCAGAGATATTAGGCGAAGAGAAAATACCTGTTGTCCTGAGCGATTCGCTAAAAGATGTGACACCTGGGACTGTATCGTTGGTGCACGGCTCCTTAGATGAGGGGTTTGCCCTATCTGCGAACGGAACAACCCTCACCCTGCTCACCGATGTCGAAATCTTCGGCGTCGCCAAGCAACGACGTTACGTCCGCCGAAGTAGGATGCGCCGAGAGGCATTCCTGTCTGATATAGCGCCAGGGGACTTCGTAGTGCACATCGAGCACGGCATAGCGCGCTTTCTGGCCACAGAGCATATGGACTTAGGCTCCGGCGTAAGGGAGTACCTCGTTCTGGAATATGCCGAAGGCGACAAGCTTTACGTGCCCATGGATCAGCTCGATAGGGTGGCCCCTTACATCGCGCCCGTCGAGAACCCGCCCAGCGTCACTCGGCTGGGAACTCAGGAGTGGAGTCGTGCCAAGGCGAGAGTAGAGCGGTCCGCCAAGGAGATGGCCGCTGCCCTTCTGTCCCTCTACGCCTCCCGAGAGGTGGTGGAGGGCATGTCCGCCGCCGCCGATTCCCAGTGGCAGGGGGAGCTTGAGGACTCCTTCCCCTTTGAAGAGACCCCCGACCAGATGACGACCATCAACGAGGTAAAGGCAGACATGGAGCGCTCCAAGCCCATGGACCGCCTGGTGTGCGGAGACGTGGGTTACGGCAAGACGGAGGTAGCCCTTAGAGCCGCCTTCAAGGCGGTGATGAGCGGCGTGCAGGTGGCCATCCTAGTGCCAACCACCGTCCTTGCCCAGCAGCACTACGCCACCTTCTCCGAGCGCATGAGTCCGTTTCCAGTCACCGTGGACGTGCTCAGTCGCTTCCGCACCGATAAGGAGCAGCGGGAGATTATCGAGGGGCTAGCCAACGGCAAGGTAGACATATGCATCGGCACCCACCGTCTCTTGCAGAAAGATATCTTCTTCAAGGACCTGGGCCTGGTCGTCATCGACGAGGAGCAACGCTTTGGTGTGGAGCATAAGGAGCGATTCAAGAATATGCGTCGGGAGGTGGATGTCCTGGCTCTCAGCGCAACGCCCATACCGCGTACCCTCCACATGTCGTTGGCCGGTGTCAGGGACATGAGCACTATGGAGACCCCGCCTGAGGAGCGTATGTCCATTAAGACCTATGTCTCCGAGTACAGCGACGAGATCATCCGCGAAGCCATCCTACGGGAGATGGACCGCCAGGGCCAGGTGTTCTTCGTCCACAACCGCGTTTACAACATAGACTTTACGGCCAACTGGCTAAGGGCCCTGGTGCCAGAGGTTAGGATAGGTGTGGCTCATGGCCAGATGCCAGAGAATCAGCTAGAAGAGGTGATGCTGGAGTTCTCCCAGGGCAATCTCGACGTCCTGGTCTGCACCACCATTATCGAGTCTGGGCTGGACATACCCACTGTCAACACCCTCATAGTGAACCGCGCCGATAGGTTTGGTCTGGCCCAGCTCTATCAGCTTCGCGGACGTGTCGGACGCAGCTCTAATAGGGCCTATGCCTACTTCCTCGTGCCCAAGGGCCATCGCCTCACCGAGGCCGCGGAAAAACGGCTCAAGACCATCCTGGCCGCTACAGAGCTTGGCTCCGGTTTCCGCATAGCTATGCGTGATTTGGAGATAAGGGGCGCCGGCAACCTTCTGGGTAGGGAGCAGAGCGGACAAATACAGGCCGTCGGCTTCGACCTTTACACCCGCATACTCTCGGAGGCCGTCAAGGAGCTTAGGGCCAAGGGCGAGGCACAGGCAGCCGAGGGAGAGGAGATTGCCTTCGATACAGAGCGACTCTTGGGCGGTCCCGAGGTCAAGATCGATATCGGCATTCCCGCCAGCCTGCCCGAGGACTACATCGAGGACCTGCCCACCCGCCTGGGCGTCTACAAACGCCTGGTCAGCCTGGGGAGCATGGAAGACCTGGACGGCATGGAGGAGGAGATTCGGGACCGCTTCGGCCCCCTGACCTGGCAGGTCAAGAATCTCCTCTACATAGTCCGACTGCGACTGCTGGCCCGCTCCGCTGGCGTCACCTCCATTTCAAGGACAGATGGCCAGATAAACATACGCCTCAAAGACGGCGTAGGCGGCGCCAGGATGGCGGTGCAGCGTGCCATGGGCGCCGGCGTTAGCGTCGGCAATACCCTGATCAAGTTCGACCTGGCCATCGACAAGGACGGCTGGGAGGAGCCCCTGGCCGAGGCTCTGGAGAGCCTCGCCGCCTTCAAGGAGCGCGTGCTGCAAGTGGTGTGAGGAGATGTAAATGTCGTTGATTTGGAGGAAAAATGCCTACTAAACCACTTGAACCACTACTCTATCGTGAATTATCCAAGGTCATGGCAAAGGAGATCATTGACAAAGCATCTCCTCTATTGCAAGAGCTAGTCAACTTTGCGACTAATGCCTTTCAGCGATGTCAGACTTCCAATAATAGAAATGACTGATGGGATTGAAGTTCTTGTTTCCCAAAGCTGTCCTACCCCAGCTATTCCACTGTTGAGGAGCTCATTTGAAGCCTTGTTAGGAATAGAGTATGTGCTGGAAGCCGATTACGAAAGAAGGTCTTTTGCCTGGCTAGTGAATTATATACACCAAAGGATCAACTCATACGAGGCGCTTGATCCTACATACGCTAGAGGCAAAGAGTTCGGGAAAGCAGTTTCAGAAGATGAAGCAGCGCGCGGAATTGAGTTACCGTCTTTCGAAGATCTATCTAAAGCCATAGAGAATCTCAAGAAGCTGCTTACTAAACCGCAGTATCAAACTACAGAACACGAATATCAGCAACTAAGAAAGATGAAGAGGGGGTCACCCAATTGGTACAGCTTCTTCAATGGTCCCAAAAACCTGCAAGAACTCTCTGTTTACTTGAATCGGGGAGCACAATATGAATTGTTGTACAGATATTGGTCTCGAATTACTCATGCTGGTGACTTGTCAAGATTCCTTACACGAGGAACAAGCGGCGGTGCAATCAAATCATTTCGAGACGGTAGTCATATAAGAGAAGTTGCTAAATTGGCAGCATTTTATATGCTGGAGTCAACAAGGAAGGTCATGGGGAAGTTTAGATCTGGGGAGACTAAGCACATTAAGAAATGGTACATAGCTGAAGTCAGAAATAGGTTCTTGAGATTGTAAATCTTCCAAACCATTAGGGAGATACTTTTGCCACCTCCCCTCTACCGTAACCCGCATAAGCCGCTCAACCAATTCCACACCCTGCTCTATGCAGACATCGTACAGTGCGCCGTTAGATGGGTGAGACCAGAGAGGGCGTGGTAGGGAGGGATGCTACCTCTGCCCCTTCGTGAGCGGCAGCATCACGGGTCCAGGGTACACCCTGGCGGCAGCAATACGGGTCCAGGGCGAGCCTTGGGGGGGCCTCTTGACATACTCACCCTCCCAGAGAGAAGATTTGGACGTCCAATGGCCCGCAAAGCGCCCTTCATGTGACAGGTGCACGAACTCTCCGAACGGCAATATCAGGAGGCCGATATGAAACACCAGGAACTGACCAGCCTCACCATAACTCAGGCAGCCGAGGCCATTCGCCAGAAAGTGCTTTCGCCAGTTGACCTGGTACATGCAGAGTTGGAGCGCATCCAGAAGGTGGACAAAAAGCTAAACAGCTTCCTTACCCTCCTGGCCGATGAGTCTCTTGAGGAAGCCCGTAAGGCGGAAAAGATGATATCTGCCGGCAGGTATATCGGGCCTCTCCACGGCATACCCATTGGGTTGAAGGACCTCTATTACACCAAGGGCGTTCTCACCACGGCAGGCTCCAGGGTCATGGAGGACTTCGTGCCTATGGAAGACGCTACAGTGGTCCGAAAGCTGAGGTCTGCAGGTGCTATCATCATGGGCAAGTTGAATATGGACGAGTTCGCCAGAGGCGGCACCAATGAGAACCCTCACTTCGGCGTATGCCGCAACCCATGGAACCTGGACAGGGTGCCAGGGGGCTCCAGCGGTGGCTCCGCCGCCGCCATCAGCGCAGGCCTGGTCATGGGCGCTCTGGGCAGCGACACTGGCGGCTCTGTACGTATACCAGCGGCCCTCTGTGGCATAGTCGGCCTCAAGCCTACCTACGGACGCGTCAGCGCCTATGGGGTCGTACCCCTGAGTTGGACCTGTGACCACGTAGGGCCTATGACCCGTACCGTGGCTGATACCGTCATAATGCTCCAGGCCATTGCCGGCCGCGATACTAAGGACCTGAGCACTTCTGCCAAGAACGTTCCCGATTATTCGAAAGCCCTGAGGAAGACCGTCAAAGGCCTTCGGATTGCGACTCTGAAGGAATTCTCCAGCTTGGCCGTGGATGATCAGGTATCTAGAGCCTTCAACGAAGCTGTAAAGGTGCTGCAGGGGCTAGGTGTTGTCATAGAAGAGGTATCCCTGCCCTTCATCGTCTACGCCGATACCATCTCTGATATTGTCATAAGCGCCGAAGCGGCCGCCTTTCACGAGCCGTATCTCAAGCGGGTACCGGAGAAGTACGGCCCCAGAGTCAGGGACCGCAACGAGTTGGGCTTCGCCATTCGCGCCGTCAGTTACATCAAGGCTCAGAGAGCCAGGACAGTCTTGAACCAGGGTCTTAGGGATGTTTTCAAGAAGGTGGATGCTATAATCTCTCCCACATGCTCCATTCCTGCCCCTGAGTTCGGACAGAGCACATACAAAGTAGGTTCCGTGGAAGAGCCTATGCTGGGTGCCTTGGCCAAGTTCACCAGGCTATTCAACGTAACCGGTAGCCCAGCCATATCCGTCCCCTGTGGCTTTTCCTCCGACGGATTGCCCATAGCCCTTCAAATTGTGGGACGCGCCTTTGACGAGGCAGGTCTCTTCACCATTGCCCATGCCTATGAATCGGCCTCTGACTGGCATCTCAGACGCCCTCCTGTTTAGCCCAAATTGGACAGCGTCTGACAAACACGGTATTCCTGCCTGCCGCCTACCCCCTTCCAATAACCCACATCACGCATCAAATCATATTTGTCACCACTAACTCCACTAATACCTCTTGGGCTTTAATAGTCCATTGTATGTTTCTACAGACTCTGGTAGATTGAGTTCGAATCCTCTTAGGTGGGCCGGACTGGACGAAATCGAGAACCGAGGCCGATTCCGTGGTCACTCCATCGCTGGGCATGGGGATGGTGTACGTCAGCGTCGCCTCGTCTCCCACCACATTGATGCTCTCCACGAAGTTGCGAATGAGTGCCTTCCGCTCGGGGAACGTCCCCTCTTGCAAGAACTCCCGGAAGTCCGCCACGTACCGCTTGATCTCCTCGGTGGTCGGAAGCTCAACCCTCCGCTGCTCAAGCTGGGTCTCGGCGTCCTCACTCGCAGCCTCCAGTTGCTCCTCACGGTGCCGCAGAGAGAAGATTCGGGGCGACAGGACCTCCAACGTCAACTCGCTCGTTTCAAGAGCCTCGTAGAGCCGCTCAAGACGCTTCCTCACGTCCCTTAGCTCGGCCTCGATGACCTCCAGCCTGCCGGACAGCTCACCGGCCATTGCGTCGATCTCTTCCGCCACCAGCGTCACCAGCTCCACGATGGTCTCCTCGGTCAGAACGCGCTCCCGTATCTTCTCAACAATGAAGTCCTCCACCCTGGGGGCGTTCAGGTAGCGTGCGCTGCATGCCCCTGCGCCTTCCCTGAACAATGTCCCGCAGACGTAGTAGGCGAACTGCCCGCTCTTGGCCCCCTGGCCACTGTAGGGCCTGCCGCACACCCCGCACTTGAGCAGTCCGCTCAGCAGGAACTTGCTCCCCACTCTACCGGGCCTCTGCACCTTCGGGGCACGGTCCCGCATCGCCTGCTGCACGGCGTCGAACAGCTCCCTAGACACCAGGGCGGGCCACGCTCCCTCCACCCGCACCGGGTCCTGGGCCTTCTCTACCTTGGTGGTTCTGCCCCAGACGGCGGTTCCGGTGTAGGCTTCGTTGGTCAGCAGGTAGTGGAGTCCTCCCTTGTACCAGCGCTTTCCCCTGTTGGTGATGCCCCGGTCGTTCAGGGTCCTGCATATCTCCTTGAGGCCGTAGCCGCTGAGCGAACTCTCGAATATCTCCTTCACCACCGGAGCGGTGGCGGGGTCAACTTCCAGCGTGGGGCGCTCCTTGGCTCCGTCGCTGACCTTCACCCGCCTGTAGCCGAAGGGGGCCTTGGAGCCGAGGAAGAAGCCTCTCGAAGCGGCCTCCCTCATTCCCCTCGTAACGTCTTCGGCAAGATTTTCGCTGTAAAATTCGTCCACGGACTCGATGATGGCCTCCATGAGCTTGCCGGTGGGGGAGTCGTCGGCGTGCTCGGTGATGGAGACTACCCTGATGCCCTTGCGCCGCAGCATGGACTTGAAGGCGACAGCGTGCTCTCGCTTCCTGGTGAAGCGGCTGAATTTCCAGACCAAGATGACCTCGAAGGGAGCGTTGGGCTTGCTGCCCTCCTCGATCATCTCCCGGAACTGGGGCCGGTCGGCGACGCGGCCGCTCTCGGCCTCGTCCACGTATTGGCGGGCTACGGAGTAGCCGTTGGCCCTGGCGTAGTCCTTGAGCGCCCTGAGCTGGGCGGACACGGACAGGTCCACGTCCTGCCGGTCGCTGGATACCCTGGCGTAGAACGCCGCCGGCGTGAGCGGCTGTAGGTGCTTCTTATTCATGCTGTCCTCCTTCAATCTCCCCGTGAGTCTTCCTGCTCGGCATGGCGAGCCCGGAGCCTCTCGTACCGGATGGCCCGCAGCCACTCCCGCTCCTCCATGTAGTTGCGAAGGGCCTCCCGAATGAGTTCGCTCATGGTGCGGCCCTCGTCGCGCATCACGTCCTGCACCTGCTCGGCCATCTCAGGTGGCAGGGAGAAGGTGATGGTCTTGGTATTTCTGTTGATGAGTCTATTGGTCATAAACTGTCTTACTCTCTATCATGCGCTATCTGGCCATCCGCTGTCAAGATTGCCATGTCTGGCGCCTCCATCTCGCCCACTCCCGCCGGACTCAGTGGCGTCCTGGCTCTGGTTAGAGACATCCCGACTATCGGATGGCGTTTACTTCGAGCTGCACAAGAACACAGCTGGGTGCGTCTCTTTAGGAGGAGCGTCTGATCCGACGACATGTAAGATTTCTCACCATCGTCGCCTACTGGCCAACGATGGGTGGGCTAAGAGCACTCAGCACTTCGAGTAACATAGGCGACTTGAATCGTCCTACCCTCTCTCTCAATAGACTTGTCGCTGCATCTTCCGGCAAGATCAGATCTGGTAGGTTGAGATCTGCGTCCACATATTCTCCAGTTCTCAAGTCGACCGCGTGTCCTGCGATGATCCTAGGACCGTCATAGGAGTCGGACAGAATGACCAATCCGGCTACACTGCCAAAGTACAAGACTTCACCAATTAGCTTTCGATCTTCAGGTAAACCGAAGATTGTCACCGCGTGGTAACTGGTCCAATCGTCAACGGTGCCCTCCAAAGAAGTGCCCGGTAGTGCCACCACCACCCCTTCTTCGTCGATTGTTTCGTTCCTCAAGTAGGGACCCGCGTTCTCACAGTCCATAGGATTCACTCCTAAGGAGAACGCCATCGCCATAGCGGTCTTGACTAATGCACGGTAGTACTTCGGCATGTTCATCTGTAGTGGGAAGTTAACCACAGGTTGGGGAGTTTCATGGCGCGTAATGCGAGCATCGAACTCCTCTCGCGTCATCTGAGCCATGCCCTTCCTTTGTAGTAGAGTATTCACAGAATCGAATAGCCTATCCGCTTGACTCGGGTCGCAGGTAAATTGAATGACCTCCTGACCCGACCCTGTTTGTGTTCTGACTGGTGCGTTGAAACCTAAACGCATCTGAAGGCCGGGGCCGATGAGTACGTTCAAGCCAGTGTCAGCCATTTTCGCGCGGATTGGCCTTCTCTGTTGTGGATTGATACGCAGCATCGAATTTAGATTGAATTTCCACGACTCAAAGGTAGTCAATGCAGCGTCCCAGTCATGACCCGTCTCACTATTGCAGTCTCTGCATATGAAACCGCGCACCGTTTTTCTTCCGCCCATGCTTTCCGGGATAATGTGTTCCTTGGTTTCAGTCAATTCCTTGTCGCATAGCCAGTATGTCTTCAATTTCATACTCTTTCTCTACAGGGTTTATGCGTGCTGTAGATGCCTAGGATCTGGGCACCGCGGCGAACGGTCACTCTGGAGCATTCGAACTGACGCGTAGTTGACCATCTTGTACCTTTCGAGGACTGACCGGCCGTGCAACTGGTAAAGCCCTTCTACCTCAGCACGAACCACCACACGAGGACGCTGCCGATAAGCAGCACGAGCAGCGCGGCGGCTACCAAGCCGAGCCTGATAGTCGACCGTCTCGTCCTCCCGTGGGCGGCCCGCTCCTTCCGGTACGCCTCCTCCATCTCCTCATACGCCCGTCTGCTGGCGGACGCGACGTCCCTGGCCTCGTCCCTCTCCCGCTCAAACTCCGATGCACGCCCATCCAGCTCCCACATGGTTCGCTGAAGCTTGTCCTCTCGAGCGAGGGACCGGCGAAGCAGCTCGGCGTCGCTCACGTACTCAGGCCCCTCCAGCCGCACGTAGACCCGGCGTCCTTCCTTGCGAACCTCGATCTCCCCTCTCCTGCTCTTTCGGTCAAGGGTGGATAGAGATATCTCCATCTCACGCGCAGCCTCCGCCTTCGTCACCCAGCGGACCTGCTCATCCATCGCTCTTTTCCTCGCCCCGCGACTGACGCCTCCGCCTCCAGTTGAACAGACGCAGGCCCCGCCCCTCGGCGTCGGGCGCATCCGCCGACTCCTGGCCCCCGGCGTCGTCTTCGGGCTTCTGTGCCGCCTCCAATGCCTCCACGCGCTGCGTCAGACTCTCCACCAGCGTCGCCAGCTCGTCCGCCACTTCGAGCGCCACCTGTATCCTCGCCTCCAACCTGTCCAGGGGCGTCGTCCTCCCCCACTCCGGGTCGTCCAGGTTGGCCATGAGCCGCCGGACGGCCAGGTTCATCCTGCCCGTCAACCGCTCCCGGCGCAGGGCCAGAGCCACCGTCTTCCGGTTCACACCCAGGAGGGCCGCCGTCTTGCGCTGTCCTTCCCGCTCTACCAGCCACTCAACGACCCACTTGAGGTCAGGCCGGTTGTCGTAGGCCCTCGATGCCCGTCCGTCACTCATTTCCATCCTCTACAGTGGTGGCCCGCTTTTGCAATTTCATCCCTTTTTCGGTGGAACCAGCCCTTTACTCAAAGTGTTCACTGGTTCCTGCCAATTGACCCGAAATGTGGCGCAAATCCCTAGTTGAGTGGCCCAGGATGTCCGTTTCTACTCGGCCCCCAAATTCGCGTCGCCGACCCCTACGTCATGTCTCGGCAAAACCGATGGGCCAAACTGGGCCGCGGATGCCCCCGAGACGCCAAATCCTGCCCGCATCGGCTCTCCGGACCCGCCCGACAGCTTCATTCATAGCTGTTTCGGCGCTATCGGATGACACGTCAAGGGGTGCCAAAGTGCAATCAGGCCATAGTCGGAGAGACGATTTAGTTTAGCATGGCTTCCCACTCACTTGCATTTTCGGGCGCTGACCGGTCAGAGAGTCCGCCAGCCCGTTTCGTAGCTGAATCAGGGGCAAATCAGGCGATTTGCCGGCCTCTCAAGACCCCGCCGACAGGCCAAGATGTACCGTTTTGTACCCCCCAGACAGCATAGAGGGGAGGTAGCGGCGAATCGACGCTATCTATTCCCTCCTACAGGACTCTGACGCATCCGGTGGTAGAGACTGTCCCACTGGTAGGCGTTCAGCCCGGACAGGCGCAGTCTCGGTGAGTCCGGCTCCCACAGCGGACGCCATGACCGTCCGAGTATTCCTGCGGTGGACAGCACGGGGATGCAGGACACGAGGATGGGCAGTGACATCCGGCTCCTCAGGGCTGCGGTGCGGACGTAGGTGTCCTCGACCTCCTCGGTGTCAACGACGAACAGCGTGGTGGGGAACGGTGGCTGGTCGTCCTTGTGCTCTAGGGACCAGTAGTAGCTCTCGTAGGGACGCAGGCGGGCAAGGACTCCCCTGGGGTGACGGGCGCGCAGCTCGTGCTCGAAGTAGAACGGCACGTGAAGGCCGCCGGTGAGCAGGTGTCCCACAGCGTCGAGGGCGATGGCGGAATCCCGCCAGTTGTAAGCCCGGTCGGACCTGGCGGTGGGGACGGACCATTGGAGTTCGCTCGACGAATCTTCCCTGGTCTCCGCCTCCAGCTTCGAGAGGAACCATGTGATGCCGTCGGCGTGCTTCGTCTGCCTCGCCCACGTCTCGATGCGGTGGCCCACGTGCCGTCTGCGGCTCTGTTTGTCGGTCGTGAGGGCTGTGCTCCAGATGCCCTGCGTGGTGGGGAGCTGGGCGCGGTCCCTGTAGGTGACGTAGCGAATGCCCTCGGCGGACAGGGTGTAGCGGGTGTCTCCGCGTTGTCCTCGGCGTTCGACCAGGCCCCACGTATCGACGAGGCTGCGCATCATCTGGCTGACCCGTCCCTCCGAGACGCCGAGCCAGCGGGCCAGGTGCTCGCGGGGGACCATCGGGTGGTCGGTGATGAGGTCCAGCGTTCGCTTCTCAGCCGGACTGAGGCCGAAGGCCGGCGCAGCCTGCGCCATTTGATCGGGACGGGACAGCGATGCCCGTTTCCGCTCCGGCGACTCTGTGCGAGGCCCTCGGCCGGGGCTGCTGCGGGAGATCACGCCCTTCAGCGAGAAGAACTGGCTGCCGATCACCCACGAGGTGCTACACCAGAGGCGAAGGTCACGTCTTTCGAGGGCGTCCCTGGACTCCACGGCCACGTAGCAGTCGCGGATGTTCCGGTCCTCGCAGAACCTCGTCGTCAGCCTGAGCTCCCAGACGCTGGGCGTCAGGACCAGAACGGAGTCGGGTCTGCGCGTGTAGTCGTACTCCGCTATGGCTCTCAGCCGGGCGTAGAGGGAACGGCGGCGCAGGGCCAGACCTTGGCGGACCACGCCGAAGCTACGGCCATCATGGAGGGTGATGGTGGTGTCGAAGCGGCCCCGGCGATGGAACTCCACGTGGGACCGGAGCCCGTCGACGCTGGGGGACAGTGAGGCAGCGAGCCGGTAGACGGAGGCCACCGCGTCCATCCTGCGGGTCAGCAGCGCCAGCCACTCTCTGGACATAGGGTAAGCCCGCACGAAGTCCGAAGGTGTGTCGAAGTCGAGCACCTGGGCGGCGTCGCGGATGCCATTGGCCGTTAGGTAGTACCTGTGGCTCGAAGGTAGATGGGCGGTCCCGTGACTCACCCTCCCGACCACGTCATCGGCCAGGAGGCCAGTCAGGGCGCGGTGGACGGTGGCGTGCGGCTCGCCAAGAATGAGCGCTAGCTCCGCCGAGTCGACGAACGGCATTCGGCTGAGGGAGTCGAGCAGCTGTCGGTCTGAGAGCGCCATAGTACGATCATAGTGATTGAGCGTCCCGGTGGGCAATCGGCACGTGGCAGGGTCTTTGAATGCAACGTCGGTGTCGAAGCTTGAAGCCGACGCAAACGCAGGGAGTTTCCTAACGATCTGACCGGGGCTCGTTGTTTTCATTCCCCTCGGCATAGAAGACAACTCTCGTTTGCTTGCCACCGTGAATCTGCGGCTCGCGGGCAAGCTTACGGCGGAGCAAGTCGATGGGGCCATCCGCCTCACATAGCGTTTCCGGCAGGCCGAGCACATCCACCAGAAGGCGGCGGTCGAGTTCATCTCGGGCCGGGTCTTCGTCAATCTGGTCAAATGGGAGAAACCGCCGCTCCTGCAAGTCTTCAAAGGCAGTCTTGGCGGAGGCCATTTGCTCATCCGTCAATGTTCGCACATCAAAGGTGGGAATCTTGGGTATGCCAGTCACTGTCGTCCGTCCTCGGCCGGACTGGGTCTTGTTCGCAACCCACCAGTGCAACAGCAAGCCCAACGTCGAGTTGCTCCACAAGGCAAAGGCGTACTCATGCTCCCTGTTCTCAAAAATGACCGACGGCCAAGCCTCCCCGCCAATACACGGGCGATCCGTCATCACTACGATGAGAGACTGGGAATTGAACCGCAAATCGCGGTTGTAGTGAGCCCGAGTGGCGGTGCCCCATACGCTTGCAGCCTTTTCCATCAGATCATCCTGCGTCACTTTCCCAGACGCTACTTTTATCTGACCTTCCGAATCGGGATCGACAACTAGCCTTCTCTCGCGCTTGGCAGCGTGTGCCCAAAGCATCGGATACGTAGGTGCTGGGCTAACTGCCGGCTTTATCAGCTCAAAGGGACCGCGTGGCGTTCCGTCGGGCTGGTCCCAATAGATGTCCGCATGGTAGGGGCCTCTTCCACCAATTTGTCCTATGGGTGCGATAGCTATATCGATGCTTGCTAGATTCGGCTGCCCTAATGGGATCAATGCCCCCCGCTCAAGGTTCCAGCCCACCTGGGCAAGCTCCTCGTCACGAATTCCCACGAGGGGCCACGGACCTGATTCAGGAAGCGGAGCGTCAAGCATCACGCCGTAATCGCTCTCCCCAATGGCAACGACGCTACGGCCCTCTAAACGCTCGACGGAACGCAGCTGACCCGACTCACGAATGCGAGATATCTCGGTGGCCAACAATTCCGCCTCGACGGTAGATTTGGGTCTTTGCCGAAGCATCACGAAAGTGGCTCGCCTCTGCGCCGACGTCTCACCGCGTCGGGCTACCAGCAAGCATTCCGCCATACCGGTGTCGGCAGAAAAAGAGGAGTCATAGGAACCTACCCCTGCAACGGTTACGACGATAATGTCCTGGCAGTGTTTGGCCAGGGCCTTGCGCGCATCCTCCCATTCAGTTCCGCTGGCGGCGCTGAGCGGCAACACTAGAGCAATCACACCGTCCTGACGGACCTTGCGCAACGCGAGGTCAAGAAAGTCCGCGGCGAGGCCAGCGTTGCCGGTACCGATTGATGCCGTTCCTCGCAGGACAGCGAGCGAGTCCTGCATACGTCGCTGGGTTGCTTTATCGGTATCGAAGGCCGCAAACGCCGGGTTTCCCGTTCCTCGTTTCTCCGCTTCCATGCCGGTTGAACGAACGAAGGGCGGGTTCATGATTACGAGGTCGAACTGGGTGTGGCCGACTCTGGACACGAGGTCACGCACCCTTTCCGGCGCTCTGCCCCCGGCTGATACAGCTGCGGCGGTATCCATCAGTGACGGTTGTACAGTCTTGGCCAGCAGATTCAGCGAGCCAATCGCAACGTTGCCGTCCTCTTGTTCCCCGTAGGGCATCGTCAACAGGCATTCGCCATCGAATGGGGTATCAGGTTGACTACCGGCCAGCATCGCCGCCGTCAGATGCACGGCGATGTTGAGCACATCGAGGCCCACCAATCCGTGCCGCATCATCGGTCCGTGCAACTTTCGCGAATCCCCGCCATGCAGTTCATGCAGTAACGACATCCGCTGGTATGCCATGGACAGCAAGGTGCCCGTACCACAGGCGAAGTCGCCTATCTGGGCGCCGGCCAGTGTCTCGCCCTCGCCCCAGTCTGCGCCTCCCAACGGCCTGCGAGCTGGCAATGCGAGGGTAGCGAGCAGAGCTGCTGCTTCTGGTCGTGTGTAGTAGGTGGCAAGGAACTTGCGGTCGGCAATCAGCCTCTGAAAGACGATGCCCATGAGATCATGTGAACGAGTCACACCTCCTGCGACCAGCTTCTGGCCCGTCTGCCAAAGCCAACCCAGCAAGGCGTTGGCTGTCGCTGTCGGCATGAGACGCAGCATCTCCTTGGCAGACCAGAAGATAGGCCAATAGTTGACAGTCAGAATTCTCTCCCATTCCAGGCAAACCTCCCCAGGAGCGAATACACCCCCAGGACGGAAAGACTCGATAGGGCGTACTCCACGTCTACTACCTGCTTCAGCGTCCGGAACTTTGAACTCGACCTCGGCAAGCGATTCGTGAAAGACGAGGGCATTGACGATCACCGTCATCGCCATGCGCCGAGTCTGTCCTTCTTCATCGTCCGATTGGCCGAGGACGCCCGCGACTCTTGTCCCAAGTTCATTTCCGTAAGGATGCCTGCGTGTAAACTCCTCTGCCGCGAGCCTCACACC
The DNA here is from genome assembly GCA_965249025.1 of Dehalococcoidia bacterium. Lineage (GTDB taxonomy): Bacteria > Chloroflexota > Dehalococcoidia > Lucifugimonadales > CAYTFF01. The sequence goes on from OZ252215.1 coordinate 2,690,729, forward strand.
ATCCTCAAGTTCAAAGGCTAGCGCTGCGACCCTGGGTGGGGGAACGGCGGCCCGATGGACGAGCATAGCCAGGTCTCGCACGCTGCCGGTAATCCACCCCTGGGACGGCAGGCGTTCGGGCGGACTGTCGACGCGGCGGGTGTATAGCGCGTACTCCAAGTCCTGAGTGTTGCTGATGGCATGCCGTAGCGCAGAGCCGTCAAGTGAATGAAGGTTCGCCGGGTACACCAGCGCGATCGCGGTCTCGATCTGTCGCCCTGTATTGGCTACCGTGCGGCCAAGCCGCGCTTGGGCATCAGCCTCCGCACTGGCATGATTGCTGCGTTCAGCCTCGATGGCAATCGGCCAACCGCTCGCTTCCTCTATGAGAATGTCAGGCCGACCACCCTCCACAAGCACGTGACCAGTCTGCTCGCTTCGTGTCCGCCAGCTTAGGCGCAGCCGCCCCAGTACCTCGCCGAGGGCGACGTTCAGAGTGTGTTCATGCGTTGCGCTCGTCATAATCAATTGCTCACTACGGGTTCCATCGGTGCGACCCTTGGGCGGCTACGGCAGGGCATTCGCCTGCCGATTCCTCCCGTTCGGCGGTCCGTTCGGAGGATGTATCGGCTCCGTCTTACGTGTCATACGTGGTCTGTTAGCCTTTTGACCGGGCTATTCCCGTCTCTATGGGATTGACGGATCGCCTGATATGGCCGCGAAAGCTTGGTCAAAGGTCTTTATCTCCTGGACACTGCGCCGTCGGCAACTGGCCAGGTGACAGAGGTCGCGGGCTTGTAGAGTCGGATATTGCTCGTGGAGCCGCCGGGCCAGAGCCACGTCCGCCTCCGCCAGCGGCCAGACCTCAACTGCAGCGCTGGCCATTAGCTCCAGCGCTGCATCGAAGGCTTGCAGCCTCCCAGTGGGAAGGTATACGTGGGCCAACTCCTGCATGACCTCCGCTGAAGTGCACAATGGGGTGCCACTCCGGTTGGCTTCGACGAAGAAGCACTGGGCGGGCGTCTGGAGTGGGTGTGGCCGCCCTACCGCGTACATGAAGACGTTGGAATCAACGAAAATCACGTTCCGGCCGCTCCCCTCGCACGCGACTCGCTCATGACCTGCAAGTGCTCACTCCAGTCCGGCTCCGTCTCCGGGCCATCCAGATCAGCACATGACCTGAAGAACTCCTCGACGTCCTCCGGGGTCTCGAACAACTTGACGCTCTTGCGCGTTTCGAGACGCTCCCGGGCGGCTGCTCGCAGCCAGGCGCTGAGGGACATGCCCTCCCGCCGTGCTTGGTCAACGAAGCGCTCTCGGTCGTCGTCCGGCATTACCAACTGCACTCTGGCCATGTCGCTCTCCAGTCGGGTTAAGGTAAATGTGTAATGATGTTACACATAGCTCTAGTGGGAGTCAAGGGACAACCGGGTACAGGAGGGTGCGGCCAGAGTGTTCTCGGAGCACTGCTGGCTATCAGGCCACGTGCCTCCAACTAGAGCGTCAGCCGGAATTTCAGCGAAAAGGTTCTTGATTTTGTCAAGTCTGGTGGGCCTGACTTGACGGTAGACAGTACCATTTTTGAATTGTGGGTGGCCCTGCGAGCTTCTCAGACCCAGCAACTTGATCCTGATGGGAGGATCAGAGTAAGTAGCGTCAATCTCAACACATAGCGTACAGATGGTCATCGTTGTTGCCCACCTAGAGGATGTACCCAACAAGCAAATGCCAGGGACGATGCCGTAGTGGGCGGCCATCTCTTGGACTTGGTAGACAACCACCGCTAACCTGAGCGGTCAAACCGCCGTCGAACGGGAGGCCAACGAAGGGAAAGGCTGATACCCCGTTTCTCGGCAGTGAAATGCGCCATAGTCAAACACGCGCTGGGAGCGCCTCCTGGACGATATGCTGTCCGTCCCCGGCTGAGGGCGCGTGACTCCAGCAGAAGGGCAGGTCGCCAAGGTAGGAGGCGTCAAAGTTCAACTGGTCTTCCAGGCTGCTTGGCACGCACCCGCTCAAGTTGTTGGTGGAGAGATCCAGCTTGACCTGCCCCCAGTAATTGTACCAGGTTAAACCTCGCATTCAAGCCATTGCAGGCATGGTAGTTTGTGGAGCTGGCGGTCGATATCCCAGTGCACTGTGAGGCCTTACCTGGTTATACTCTTTTCTCCACCATTCAATGAGTATCCGGGCTTCAGCAAGGGTATTGAACAATTCACCATTTAGGAACTCATCCCTCAGCTTCCCGTTGAATGACTCGACGCAACCATTTTCCCAAGGACTACCCGGCTCTATGAACAGGGCCATCACCCCCAGGTTAGATAGCCATTCCCTCACCGCTTTGGAGGTGAACTCTGGGCCGTTGTCCGAGCGTATGTGCTCCGGCACCCCTCTGACCAGGAACAGCATGTAGAGCTGGTCCAGGACATCCTGTGATGTGATGCTCCGCTTCACCACCATGGCTAACCACTCCCTGGTGTACTCGTCCACGATCGCCAGGATACGGAAAGCCCTGCCATCTGCGGTCCTTGCAGCCACGAAGTCGTAGCTCCACACATGGTCTTTGCGCTCCGGCCTAAGCCTTATACACGACCCATCGTTCAGCCATAACCGGCCTCTCTTGGGCTGTTTACCGGGTACTTTCAATCCCTCAATCCTCCATATACGTTGCACTCTCTTGTGGTTCACCCTCCACCCTTCGCCCTTCAATAGGGCTGCCACCCTACGATAACCGTACCTACCATACCTAGTGGCCAACTCCACTATCCTACTGACCAGCGCATCTTTATCTAGATCCCTGCCCTGAGAGTACCTCTGGGTTGCTCTGGACTGGGTGATCACCTGGCACGCCCGCCTCTGAGACACTCCCAACTGCTCACATACTCTCTCCACCAGCTTCCGTCTCCTAGGCGGGCTCAGGAGTTTCCCCGAAGTGCCTCCTTAAGGATGTCCTTGTCCAAGCTCAGGTCTGCCACCAGCCTCTTCAGCCGAACGTTCTCCCTCTCCAACTCCCTGAGCCTCTTGGCCTGCTCTACACCCATGCCGCCATACTCCCTCCTCCATACATAATAAGTGTGATCAGACACTCCTATCCTCCTGACAGCCTCCCTTACGGCGTGCCCTTGCTGCACCAGCACGTCCACCTCCCGCAGCTTCCCTATGATCTGCTCCGGTGTATATCCCTTCCTCGGCATCCGTCCCCCCTTTCTACATATCCAGTGTGCGAGTTTATCTCTGGACTAGTTTTCGGGGGTCAGGTCAACGTAGCGTTTGAGGCAGCGGATGACCTCGGACTTTGTCATCCCCTCCCTGGTGCGACGCCGCATATACTCCCTCGTCCGCTCATCGTAGCGGAGTCTCACAAGGACAACGCGATAGAGAGCGGCATTGGCTTGTCGATCGCCTCCGCGGTTGAGTCGGTGGCGTTCGGTCTTGCCTGAAGAGGCAGGAATGGGGTTTACTCCGCACAGGGCGGCGAAGGCGGGCTCAGACCTCAGTCGCTCGGGATTGCTGCCGGCAGTCACGAGAAGCGTGGCTGCGGTGTCCGCTCCGACTCCGAAGGTGTGGACCAATGCCGGCGCAGTCTCCGCGGTGAGCCGGGCCAGCTCGTCGTCGATACCTTCGATCTCGCAGGTGAGCTGGCTGTGACGACGGGCAAGCAGCCGAAGTGCATGCTTAGCTGCTGCTACCGGCTTCGCCAGCCTACCCGGGCGAAAGCTAATGCAGCGATCTACAAGCCTCCGGGCATTTAGTCCGGCCAATTCCTCTCGCAACTCAACAGGCGCGGTGACCACAAGGGCTTTCATCTGGTTGATGGCCTGCGTGCGGGCCTTCATCGCAGAGTCCTTGACAATCTTGAGCACCCGGATCATCTCCACCTTGTCCACACTTGACTTGGGAGACTCCCGAGCCACCCCGGCGAGGACAGATCGTTGCGGCCATTTCAGCGTCGAGAGGGTCGCTTTTGCCCAGTCTACGGCGTGTGGACCTGTCTGGTCGGTTGACCTCGATAACTTTGTGGCCACACCGAGCAAGGTGTCGAGCCAGCCCCGCTCCATATGAGCCGGTCCCTTCGACGCCAAAGGTGGAGACCTGGCCCAGGCCGATAGCCCAGGTCTCCAGGTCCTCGTAGCCCTTGGCCGTCGTCCCTAGCCGGTATTCACCCAGGCGCGTTCCATGGTGGTCGATTGCCACAGCTACGTGTTCGTCCAGGTGCGTGTCAACACCAACGATCACCCTGGCGACACCATCCAATCCGCTGCTAGTGGTCACAGACTGCCTCCTCGCTCTTGAGTGAGATGGCTCCAACAGGCCAGGAGAGCGGACAGGACTGCGACGGGGCCTTTGGCCAGGCTCCTATCAGGTCAATGCTCACCTGGTCGGTGGGCGGGTTGGGCCGCCTCGAGAACGAGGTCGACAGATCACATTAAAGGCACTGCGCCGGTCCCATTTCGGGTCAGACCCGACCCGAGAAGGCCCGGGAAAGATTATCGCAGTCCCATTTTCGCTGACCGTTTACAACAGTGCACTGGGATATCGACCGCCAGCTCCACAAACTATCATGCCTGCAATGGCAACGAAGCTCTACCCAGAGCCGAACTCGCAGAGGCAGCGGCCTAGACGATATCAACAGGTTGACGTACTCTTACACCACTCTATGGGACGTGACCTTAGTTTTATACGAGGTATAAATGAAACCCCGCTGGTTAAGCGGAACTGGGATAAGGAACACTGCGTTAGCGCTGCTCGCGTTAGCAGCATTGGCTGCCTGTTCCCAAAGTAGGGAGTCTGAAGTCCCTGTACCGACACCTGACGTAACTCTAACTATACCTGCATCTCTTCCTTCCTCTCTTACGCCAACTGCAACACCTACACCACCCAACACTCCTGACCCTACGGCTACGGCAACACCGACTCCGACTGTCACTCCGACTCCTACGCCAACTGCAACACCTACACCACCCAACACTCCTGACCCTACGGCTACGGCAACACCGACGCCAACTGTCACTCCGACTCCTACGCCAACTGCAACACCTACACCACCCAACACTCCTGACCCTACAGCTACGGCAACACCGACGCCAACTGTTACTCCGACTCCTACACCAACTGCACAACCCAATCCAGTCACAGCCCTAGCCCAGAGTCTGGGCCTGAGCGAATCTACTGTAACAAAATTAACATCCTATCTGGGAAGCGACAATGAACTATCACCCCTAGAAGAACAGTACATTGCCCGACTATCCACTGCAAATCAGTCATCGCATGATGTTCTGACAGAATTTGTAAGCTCAGGTGTGACCACCCAGAAGTACAGCACGATAGATACGTTGCTAGGTCTAGACTTGGATCCACTGGTAACCCAATCAGTACTCACAGTGCCTACAGAATACGAAATGACGGCAGACGGACTTACGCTGTTAGAGGTACAAGCCATAGAACTAGCGCAACAAAGCCTATTTGGAGATCAAGCATATGACGATAGCAAGCACAGTGTGCGCAAGCTATCCGGAGCAGAACAAATACCATTCATACAAGCTTCAATACTGAAGCAGTCTGTGATACAACCGGTGAAAGACGGGAGTGGAAAAGTCATAGGACTGAACTACGATGTCGATGTTTTTAATCAAATTGACGCCGCTACGGGAAACTACACCGGAGAGTTTGTAAGAGGAATGGACCGGAATACAGGCCAGAGACATACTTATAAAACATTTGAAGAACGACAAAGATACTTCCCAATAATAACCAGCGATGAATACTTCAGAAGCCGACATAGCAGCGAACGAGCTATCCACGCAGCAGCAAACGCGCACGGACTACTAGTCAGACCACTCGCCGCGAACACATCCGAAGACTACGACGAATGGTTTTACATAAGAAACCCGGGTGTGAGGGGTGGGAAGAGAGCTATCGATGGGTTCCAAAATAGTTCGATTGTGCCAGCAGCAAGAGATGCTAGCGGGAACATCATACTATCCGAGGATGGAACCGGACGACATGTAAACCCAATAAATATAGTACAATGGCTGAAAGAAAACTATGCAACACAAGCAAGCCCAGAAAAAGCATTCGTAGAGGGAGCTATTGATTTCGGGATGGGAAACTTATTGCATTCTGTTCGTGAAGAGCGCCCGTTCGAGGAAACTTACGCGGATATGCAGGTTCCAGGGAACCCAACCGCAGCAGAATATTTTCTATATGTTGTTGGTGGGAGTGGCACTAACGTAAGCTTTTTTTCCACACTATTTGAAGCTGGAGGTTACAAGAGCATTCACGCTCTAAGTGGCGACTTCGGTTTGGAAAAAAGAGGTCGAAACCTAATTGCTGTTGTAATAAATAATACCCTTTTTTACGGCGAAGGTAACGACTTCTTCAAACGCGTTTTCAATCATATAGAAGCATGTCAAGCTCTGACACCTGATGTTATGGAAATTGATCGAATAAGCCTAGAGGAAGCTGAGCGATATACTCCTACATTTTGCAATATGGAACGATGAGAATTCTACGAATAAAAATTCACAAATTATTTAACCCACATTTCCCAGATGAGCCCCGTGGGCGTGTCGTAATCGTCAAGAAGGTCACGCATTTGCGGCGCATACGTGAGCATCATGGCTGGTAAGAGTGCTAGAGTGGTCGCGATAGACCGCTTTGGTTCTGGATACCGTACTCTCGCCGGAGGCACCCAATGGGTGAAAGCACCGACACCCGCGCCACGCTCCGTTTTGACCGCCGTGTACGGTTGGAGTTTCACGGCGCCACTATCACCTCGGACGCCGGACTGTTGGCCTGCCGCGAGCTGGATGATGCGCTAGGTCTGACGGAGACGGCGAATGAGTGTCTGCAGGAGAGTCGGGGCGGTCGTAACGTGCAGCACCAGTTGGTGGCCCTGCTCAGACAGTCAGTGTACAGTCGTCTGGCGGGCTACGAGGATACCAACGACGCTGAACGGCTGTCGGACGACCCGACGATGCGTGTGATCGTTGGACGGCGAGGTGGTCCTGAAAGAAAAGCGGCAAGCACCAACACCATGAGCCGGTTCGAGACCGAGGTACTTACGCAAGACGGCAACGTGGAAGGTTTGGATCGACTGAACGCTAAGTGGGTGGACGGGGCAATGACGCACACGGCACACCGGCGAGTGATCTTGGATATGGACAGTTCTGAGAGTCCGGTACATGGGGAACAGGAGGGAGCGTCGTACAACGGTCACTTTGAGAGCATGTGCTATCACCCACTGTTCGTGTTCAACCAGTTCGGTGACTGCGAGGGCGCGATGCTGCGTGCGGGCAACGTACATAGCGCGCACAGGTGGCGGGACGTACTGGAGCCAATCTTGGCCCGCTACGAGCGGACGGGAGTGCGCCGGTACTTTCGGGCCGATGCCGCCTTCGCCAAGCCGGATATCTATGAGTACCTCGAGGAGCGGCAGGTCCTTTACGCTATAAGACTCCCCGGCAACGAGGTGCTGCAACGGGAGATCGCCCCTCTGCTCAGGAGGCCGGTGGGCAGGCCGCCGAAGCGTCCAGTGATCCGATACGACGACTCTTGGTATCAGGCCGGGAGTTGGGAACGTCCTCGGCGAGTGGTGGCCAAGGTGGAATGGCGCCAGGGAGAGCTGTTCCCTCGGGTGGGCTTCATCGTCACGAACATGTCGGCTGGCCCGGAAGGGGTAGTGCATTTCTACAATGGGCGGGGCACTGCCGAGCAGTGGATCAAAGAGGGGAAGTACGCGCTGAACTGGACTCGGCTGTCCTGCCATCGGTTCGTGGCCAATCAAGTGCGTCTGTCTCTGTTCGTCCTGGCCTACAATTTTGGGAACTTCCTGCGCCGGTTATGCCTGCCCAACGCGGTCAAGCACTGGTCGCTGCGGAGCGTCCAGATCAAGCTGATCAAGATGGGAGGTCGGCTGGTGCGCCACTCCCGGCGGTTGATCTTTCAGCTAGCCGAGGTAGCAGTGCCTCGGGAGGTATTTCGACAAGTGCTGGAGCGTATCGGCGGGCTCCATGCAGCACCAGGGTAGCGAGTATCCTTGGGATCATCGGAGGTGACGAGGATAGCCAAGGGGGAGCTGTGCGCCTGGATGAGTTGAAGCGTGTGCATACGTGCTGAAAGCCGCCTCCGTTGCATGGCGGACGCTAATTCACGGCACCGAGAGATGGTTTTGTGAGCCCGATGGGATAGTTGACGACGTTCGTGGATGCCGCTACCATCACTGTCGTGAAGGGTGGCGAGTTCTTTGGACACCCGGAGTCTGATATGGGGAATGTCGGTAAAAAGCAAAGAAACATCCGATGCAGGTCTCGTCGGTAAAATGTTGTCTGCTGTTCCAACTCCTGTTAAAGTTGGCGTTGCAACTGGATTGACGGCCATATTAGTTGCATGTGGTAGTTTTAATCAACCCCCTCCAGAACCATCCCCTATAGTGTATAACACTCCTACTCCACAACCAACTGCAACTCCTGAACCTACTCCAGAACCGCGTTACATTCCAAATTCGCCGGAAGAAGTTAGAGTGTACTTAACACAAGCATTAGATCTGGGGGAGTCCTATTTTAAGAGAAAAGCTGAAACTGGCGTAGAGCATAGTGAAGATCTCAACCTTGCTTTTAGAATAGCTAGAGATGTTGCCATAGGGATAACGAGGCACAATGCAGACAATCCGGAAATGTTATTCATGTGGTCCATAACATGTATGGAAAGGCATGGCCATCTGACCGAAGAAAGACTATTAGAGGAACAAGAGAATAAAATTAAAGACTCTGAAGATTTCCAAACAAGGTACGTCAATGCAACCAATCGAATTAATTTGCTGGCAACAGGTATCCAACAAAGTTGCATTGCGCGCCCCTTTGGCCGTAAGTATAACGAATAGATACACTCTTCTTCAAATCTAAAAAAAGCTGTGTGAGGTGGACCCCAAAATTCGGACAGGTGGCTAAGAGAGAGTCCCGCTCCTAAAATAGGACGGAAACAAGGAGCAGGACATGAAGCAAACACGTAAGAAGCACAGCCCAGTCTTCAAGGCCAAAGTGGCTTTAGGCGCGCTCCAGGGGGAGCACACCATTGCAGAGCTGGCCAGCCGGTTTGAAGTCCACCCGAGCCAGCTCCATGCCTGGAAGAAGGCCTTGACTCAGGGGGCGCCGCACCTCTTTGAAAATGGTGCTGGACGCCAGGAGAAGGACCAAGAGGTCCTCACTGCCCAGCTCTACCAACAGATTGGGCAGCTCAAGGTGGAACGGGATTTTTTGTCACGGAGCTTCGGGTTGTGAGCCGGTCCCAACGCCGGGCCATGATTGACCGAGAAGAACCTAAGCTGTCTCTGGTGCGCCAGTGTGCCTTGCTGGGTATCAGCCGCTCCTCGTTGTACTACCTGCCAACCGAGGCCGGCGCCGAGGACTTGGAGTTGATGGCCCTCATAGACCAACAGTACCTGAAGACACCTTTCTACGGCTCCAGAAGGATGACTGCCTGGCTCAGAAATCACGGCCACCAGGTCAACCGCAAGCGGGTCCACCGGCTGATGCAGCTGATAGGCCTGGAGGCCATCTACCGGCGTCCCAACACCAGCAAGCCAAACCCAGGGCATAAGGTCTATCCGTACCTGCTCAGGGGGCTGGAGATCAACCGGGTCAACCAGGTGTGGGCCACCGACATCACCTACATACCCATGGCTCGGGGTTTCCTCTACTTGGTGGCCATCATGGACTGGCACAGCCGCTACGTGCTGGCCTGGCGGCTGTCCAACACCCTGGAGGTAGACTTCTGTGTTGCGGCTCTGGAAGAGGCCTTGAGCAAGGGTCGGCCACAGATCTTCAACACCGACCAGGGCAGCCAGTTCACCAGCGAGGCCTTCACCAGCATGCTGCTGGCGCAAGGCGTTCAAGTGAGCATGGACGGCAGGGGCCGGTGCATGGACAACGTCTTCGTGGAACGGCTGTGGCGCAGCATCAAGTACGAGGAGGTGTACCTGAAGGCATACCAAAATGGGACTGAGGCCAGAAAGGGGATTGGGGCTTATCTGGCCTTCTACAACCAAGAGCGGCCCCATCAAGCCCTGGGCTATCGGTCACCGGGTCAGGTGTTCCATGCAGTGAGCCCACAAAGGTGTTTACTGGAACATCCACAAGCCTTACAATCGGATGAAGGTTTACGAGACACCCCAGCGGTAGACTCTCTTATTTTAGCCTCACCGCTGTCCTGATGATGGGGTCCACCTGAAACGTCACTGATGAGCCGTTGAGTCTCGTTCTCGGTGGCGTGCCTGCCTATGACTTCGTTGTCACCAAATCTGACGGCGATGGGGTTTGGCATTGGAAGTGCGGCAGGATCACCCAACAGGCACTGGACAGCAGAACCCTGGGCCCTGGCGAGGAGCTGGAGTTGATCGGCGATTGGGAGCAGGTGGATAACCGAGGAGAGCCCCTCCTCCCTGGCACTTACTTGGCACATGGCGTCTTGAACTTTGGGCCGCCCAACTCGGGGCCGCCTGGGGTAGCAGTGACTGCGACCCATGAATTGGAGGTGTTGAAGTGAGACACGCCGCTTGTATCGGATCGCTGGCCATTGTCTTATTCCTGGTAACGGGCTGCGGAGGTGCGGCATCATCCCCCACCTCGACCGCTGGTCAGGAATCATCAACTTCGGATGGCCGTCAGCGGTTACTTACCGGCGTGGAGGGAAACGTGTCGGGGCGAGGAACTGAGCGAGCCGAGGTCAGCCTAATTGTAAGCCCATAAAGAGGCAAAGATGCACAGCTTAGCTGGGACGGTTCCTACGAAAGAATGCCATAGTTCATTCAATGATGGGCGACTGGAATTCCAGGGCCGGGGAACTTTATCTGAGGCTATGGCGTCCTAATATGTGAGGCAATCATAGTTCAACTTAATGGGGGTGACAACATGCGACCTCTGATGCTACTAGTCCTTGGACTGGCGGCACTGGCCTTTGCGGCCTGCACCACGTCCACGCCGCCTACAACAGAAGTGGACCAAGATACTGGGACGGAATTCCCGGTAAGCCCGGCAGCGGAAGAGAGGTCATTGGATCAGGACCGATCGACAAACCCGAATCCCGATCCGACCTATCATGCCTCTACTCCCAACCCAATTGATGTGGTCTATAGCACGGTCGCGTCCCTTCCTTCGGGCGACCCATTAAGTCCCCTGTTTGGAGATCGGCCAGAACATGGCGTCGCCATTGATCGCCTCTCATCTGCGCTTAAGAGTGCTATTGTTATAACGCCCACGGAACATCTGAGGGCAAACAGCCGAGGCCGCTTTCTGAAAATTCACTATCGCGACGGGGTGGAGTTGAGAGTGAGAAGTGTGTCCTGGTGCGAACAATGGTCCGGCGGAAAGGATTTCGTTGGCGGGTTTTGCAGTGGTGAACATAGGCAACTGGAGGATTCTTGGTGGGTAGAGGGCATTGGCATTGTAAGGTCTCCAGCGCTCAGGTCTTGGTGGGAAGATATGCCCACCTTCATGGTCCCCATTGGCTCGATTCGCATTCCTAAGTCGATCAATGTGGGGAGATCATTCCCTCTCAGCGGGTGTTGCTGGGCTGATATCGTCCGAGCACCTTCTATCAGTCTGAGCTTGGTGGCTTCGGACGGCGGTGAAATCAAATTGGTTGATATTCCAATTGAAGCCAATACCCGGGTTTTTCGCAGCGAAGTGATTGTGCCCCGTGGAACGCCAAGCGGTCGCTACTTTTTGCGCCTATCCAGTGGAAGCTATTCGGTACTGGTCGACTTGGTTCAATTGGATTAACTGAGGGTGTTGGGTGTCAGCGGTTTTGGACAGTTCTGGGTCCGAGAGATTGGGGTGAAGAAGCTCCTGGTTTGAGGGTTTCTCTGACCTCCTGATTGTACCGCCTCCGCCGGTCAAAAGTCTCTCGCTGTACCTCCTTCCTCTGGGCTAGAATTGCCTCCAGACGGCCTTCCAGCACGTCAGCCGGAGTTACAACCCTGAGCGCCTGATGATATCTTCGGTAGTTGTAGAACTCGACGAAGTCCCGGATGGCCGCCTCCAGGTCTTCCACCACCTCGTATGGCACCTGGTTAATGTCGTCTTTCAGGGTTCGGTGATATCTCTCCAGCTTCCCGTTGGTCTGAGGGTGATAGGGTGCTGCCAGGACGTGGCGAATGCCCACCACCCGCATGTACTCGCGGAAGGCCCGCGATACATAACCTGAGCCATTATCTGAGAGGAGCTTGGTCCGATCCTCCAGAGGTACATCAGTCATACCAGTAGAGTCAACAGCTTCCTGGACCACCTCTATGAGGGAGTTGGCCGTCATGTCCCGTTGCACCTTCCAGGCCAAGATGAACCGGGAGTAGTCGTCCATCACCGTCACGAGGTAGTAGTAGCCCCATCCCACTACACGGAAGTAGGAGGCATCGGTGGCCCACAGCTGGTGGGGCCCTGTGGTCTTGTGCTGGTACTCTTTGCTCGCTGCCAACTGGTATTCGATCCGTTTCACCAGACCCTCCCGTCTCAGAATACGATAGACTGTGGAGGCGGAGACCGATAGGCCTCTGTGGTCGGTGAGCGAAGCCGCCAACTGCCGGCTTCGCCAGGTCGGCATCCCACGGGCTGCCGCCAGCACTACTGCCTCCTCTTCTGGACGCAGGCGATTCCAGGGCCTCTCAGTTCCTTCCGTACCCTCCCAACTACCCTGCCGGTGCCTCCACCTCCACCAATAATACGTGCTCCTGGAAATGCCAAGCTCCCTGAGTCGCCTGTTCTTCCCTCTACCATGTCGCTCCACCTCAGCCACGACCTTCGATTGTTCCACTACGCTCATGCGACGGTGCCGTTGTCGTGTAGGGGCGGCAGAGCTGTTTTTTGAAGCGGTGCAACTCCAGGGACAACTCACCCACCAGCTGCTTCAGTTCACTGTTCTCCCGCTTGAGCTGCTCTATCTCTTGCCGGGTCGCATCACGCACACTGTCCCGAGTCAACCTCTCCTTCCCAGCTTCCATGAACCCCTTCGTCCAGGCGTAGTAGGAGTGGGGGTCGCGGGCGAAGGCGTCGGCGGTTGCCGAAAACCCTCCCGCCGAGATCGTGTACAGGTCTTCGGGGTCCAGGGTGTATTCGGTTGCAAGCATGGGTGTCTCCTTTTCGGTTGGTGTGGGTGTCTGGCAGAGGAGGTTCCTCCGTGCGTCCGGTAGTAGCAGTCAGGGTCGGGAGTCGGTGATGAGGCCGCGCTCCTTGAGGCTGACCGCCTTGTCCCATAGAGTAGGGACGGCGCCGCCGATGGCCGGATTGCTCCGACTGGTTTGCGCCATCCCTCTCACCGAACCGGGCGTGCCACTTTCGCGGCACCCGGCTCTCCATTAGACGGTTTGTAGTTGGCTTGGTCGGTGTACGGCCTGATGGCACGTTCGGCAGAGCGTGACCAGGTTGCTGAGCGCGTGGGATTTCATGCCTTTGGTGTGATGGACGTGCAAATCTGCTCGTGTGCCACACTTCCGACACTTCATGCCGTCACGCACTTTTGCCCGGAGTTTCCGTTCGACGATTTCGAGGGGTTCGTCGCGATTGTCGCTGGTAACCCTGATACTCATCGTGTAGACACGCTCGTCTGCGCCGGATGCTCCCTGTGGATAGTCACCTGTTGCCTCTGCGTGGCCGGACAGGTAGGGGTGCGGGAAACCCGCAGTCCCCTTCTGCCGGTAGCGTTGGCGGTCAAGCTCCTGTGGGGTAGGGAGCCATTGGTACGCTTCCAGCTTGTTATCACCTTCGCGCACCTCTGCGTACCAGCTGGTTCTGCCGTGGAGTACGCCGGACTTGTTCCGAACGAGTTGTCCCTTGCGACTACCCTTGTACTTCTTCCGCAACCAGTGGAAGTAACGGAACCACGCGAACCGCGTGATCTCGTAGATGTCGTTGACGAAACTGGTATGCCGATAGTATTCGGCCCAGCCCCGCACGATAGCGTTCAGGGTCGTCAGTTCAGTTACCTCGTCCAGCCAAGTCCAGTTTCTGGAAGTCAGGGCCTTGAGCTTCCGTTTCACTCGCTCCTTGGCCTTGGCCGTCGGTCGAAGGTGAACGGCCCACCTGCCATCGACTTGCTTGCGCTGGATGTGAAAACCCAGGAAGTCGAAGCCGTCGTTGACATGGGTGATGACCGTCTCTTCTTCTGATAGCGTCAGGTGGAGTTCGTTCTCCAGAAACTGCTGTATGGCCTGCTTGGTGGCCTTGACCTCGGCTTTGGGGCCGTTGCCGACGACCACGAAGTCGTCCGCGTAGCGCACCATTCTGTAGTTGCCGAGACCTGCCCGCCGTCTTCTTTGTCGGGCTAGAGGTGGTAAGTCCCACTGTGCCGCCGCCCACTGGTCAAACTCGTTGAGGTAGACGTTGGCGAGCAGCGGGGAGATAACCCCTCCCTGTGGCACACCGGAATCGGTGCGACCGAAGAGGCCCCCTTCCATTACGCCCGATTTCAGGAACTTCCAGAGCAAGTCCAGTAGCGCCTTGTCCTTCAACCGCCTCCGTAGCAGCTTCATGAGCGTCCCGTGATGGACGGTGTCGAAGTAGCTTTGGAGGTCGCCTTCAATCACGTAGTACTGCTTGACGTTGGTGTTGAACAGGGGCATGAGGACTGCGATTGCGTCCATCGTGCGACGACCTTTGCGGAAACCGTAGGAGTGCGGGTGGAAATCCGACTCGTAAATCGGGTCGAGGATGGCCCGAAGTGCTTCCTGCACGATGCGGTCTCGCAGGGCGGGGATGCCCAACGGGCGCTTCTTGCCATCGTGCTTGGGTATGTAGACTCGCCGGACGGGTTGCGGCTTGTACGTCTTGCGCTTCAGTTGGTCGAGGAGCATCTGCATTTGACGCTCGTAGTCCGCCTTGAACGCAGTCCGCGTTACGCTGTCCACGCCGTCGGTCTGGCTACCCGGTCGCGCCAGTACCCTTTCAGCCGATATGTGCATCCAGCAGTCCCAGTGCAACAGGTCGTACAGGTTGGTGAACCTGTGGTCTGGATGCTCACTGGCCGTCTTTGCCAAGAACCTTTGCTTTTCTGCCATCTTCGTTGGGTTCATACATCCCTCCTCTGGCGTAGTTCGCTTGTGTTCTGCACTCGTCTAACTGCCCTCCTTCGCCATGTGGCCGGCTTTCCCGACCTCGGACTACTACGAGGGCTCTGCCCCACGTCCGGCATTGGCCGCAGGCTGGCCTACTCCGGCTTTGGCTCCTTGTTGACCTGCAAGTTCCTGTGTGCCACCATGCTTGTATGACTGCCGTTCGCCGATGGTTCAGGGAATACCCGGTTCTCGGCGCGGTGCTCGTTGGGGTCATTACCGGACCACTCATCGCGGTCGGGTACCACGACCTCAGACTGTGGTGGGTTACGCGGGATTTGCACCCGATGCTCCTTAGGACAAGCCCTAGTTACCTCAGCATCCTTATAGTTGGAGCCGTGGTTGGCCTATTTGTGGGCATCGTAAGCGGGTACCTGTACAAGCACTTTCGCTAGGAAGCCCTAACGGGTGCATGGTGAATCCACGCGGTGGCTTGCAAGCCGTTTGGAGTAGTTCCATTGCCGGGGAGCCGAACGTGGTTCCCAAGTTCACGTAAGTTGCGTCTACGTGTCGTGTTAGGTCCTGCCTGTACGCCTGGCACGGCTCCTTGCCGCGCTCGTCATCGGAGGATGCCGGTCAAAGGGAGGACGACATCCCTGCCCTAGAAGGACTGTCCCTGCATCAGCGAGACAGTAACTCCGGTGACTCCACCCTCGCCCTACCGTGAGCGGGTGGTTCGTGGTGCGACGCTTCAAACAGCAGTTTCTTTCGTGACCGTGACGACACTCTGGCTAGCGGCGCGCGGCTTAGTAGGGTGGCCGCCGCCACATTGTCGGGAAGGCTTCAGACATGGTTCTGCCTCTGGCCCCCGTGCCTGCTTCCCTAGCCACCGGCCCACTCCTGGCCGGGTTCCATACCTGGTACTCTCAATCTACGCGCTTCTTGGCGCACCGAAGGGCTGCATCTCGCTAACCCCCTGCATCTGGTCGATGATCTCGTCCAAGGGAGTACCGCGCCGCAAGTGCAGCGAGACGAGGCGGCAGACCGCCTCCGTCACCCCGGAGGTGAACGATCCCGCCTTGCCGATAGAGCCAAAGACCTCGAAGGGCTCGCCCTCCTCGTCCAGGGACACCGTGACGTACAAGTTGCCATGCTCGGTCTTGAGCTTGGTCGTGCTGCTGGGAAGGGTCCGGGGCCTGGGCCGTGTCGCCGGGGTCATGGCCCCTCCCCCTTCTCAAGGAGATAGGGAAGGGCTGGGGCGTAGCGGTCGAAGAATTTGGCGACCTTGAGGGCACACTCCCGGTCCCTCTTGTCGCCGATGCCCAGCAGCGTCTGGACAATGACCTCTTCACAGTCCTCTTCGGCGAAGGCCGGGGTCAGCAGCGTCTCTTGGACGGCAGGGGGAAGGGAGTCCCACCGCTCCCGGCTCAGCTTCAGTCCGCCGTGACTGGCCGTTTCAATCCGCACCACGCCCTCGGCCAGCGCTACGACGTCCTGGGGAGGTCCCCACGGGGTATACATAGTGTTCACTTTCATGTCGTCTCCTTTCTATGTGTTGCTCAATTGGCCAAGTGAAACCGGGGCAGCCCCGGTGTGGAGACAGCCCCGTTACGTGGGCTCGCTATGGCGCGTTGGGCTCATGCCGCTTCCGGCGCCTCTGCTTCCCGCGTCTGCTGGAGCTTCCGGGTCGCCCCTTGCACCAGCGGCGTCAGCTCCGATGCCGATACCGCCTCAAGGTCCTTGCCCGTCTTGCCCTTGACCGCAGCCCGCACCTGCTTCTCGTCGAACCCCTGCATCGCCCCCAGGTCGATCAGCGTCGCCCGCAGCGACGGAGCAAGGGAGTCGGCTGCGCTTTCCTGCTTCGCCGGTTGCCCGGTGGCCGCCTGGTCTCCGTAGAGGCAATTCCCGAACTGGTCTCCGAAGCTGCGCAGGGCGCGTTTGAGACCGTCGGTAACCGACCCTTTGCAGGCCGTGTCGTGACCCTCCGCCGTCTCCTCCGCCACGGCGTGGAACCCGATGTCCGTGCGGGGCGGAGCGCCGGGAACGGTGACCCGCACGGGAGCGCTGTAGGCGCGGATGCGGCTGATCTCGCCCGTCTTGGGGTCGACCTGCTCGATCTCCCGCAGGGTCACGTCGCCCACCACTTCATATCCCCAACCCGCGAAACCGAAGATCCGGTTCGCCTGGTCGATGACGGTGTGTCCCTCGATGTACTGGTATGTGCGCCCGGCCCGGCCCTTGCGCTGGGACACCAGGCTCGGGTCGAGGGGCTTCTCCAGCTCGCTCACCACCCTTGGGGACAGGCTGTCCCAGAGCAGGTCGTGCTCCGGAGTGATGGCAGCGTCCGGGTGGACGCCGTTGCTTCCGTTCTTTGTCGCTGCGTTCGTCATTGTGCTTCTCCTTTGTGATGTCTGTGATGTGCTGACTGCTCTTTCTCTAGTCGGTGCAGGGTTCCCCTATGGGAAACCCGTAGGCGGGGCAAGCCCCGTCATTCATTGGGCATAGCGCCTCCTTGGGTAATGCTGTGTGGATGTGGAAGGGGGACTGTGCTACCTAGCGATGCGGGCCGCCCTGGCAAGCAAGCGGAGGAAGGCGGCGCGGCCCTGGGGCTGCGTGGCAAGCTCCGCCACGTCCGTGACCCCTTCAAGCAAGCGCACCGTGGCGGCCCGCCGTCCAAGCAAGCTCTCAAGCCGCTCGGCGGCCTCGCGGCCCGCATCGTCGGCGTCGAAGGCGAGGAACACGCGGGGGAAGGCAAGCAAGCTACCTGCCACCCGCTCCATGCCCTGGGTCCCCAGGGCTGCGACGGCTGGCAAACCCCACTGGGTCAAGGCGAGCCAGTCGAACACCCCTTCAGTAAGGACCACCCAAGACGTCGCAGCCCCAAGCCGCCCAAGTCCAAGCACCGGCTTGGGTCCGGGCAGCGCCTGGAACCTCGGCGTCCGCTCCGGGTCAATGGCCCGTCCCCCAAGCCAGCGGACGCGGCCCGAGGCCAGGTCGGGAACCACCACCATCCCTGCGAACCGCTCGCCCCGCTCGGTGAACAAGCCCGAGGCCCGTATCCGCTCGCCGCCGAATCCAGCGGCTTCAAGGTGCTGGCGCAGCCCGTCTCCCGGCGCGTAGCCAAGACCCAGGCGGCAGGCGGTGTCGAAGCTGATGCCCCTGGAGCCCAGATACTCACGCGCCTCGGCGCTCTGGAGCATGGACAGGAGGTAGAACCTGGTTGCCGCCGTCAGCGCCGCCAGATCCCGCTGGGGAACCACGGGAGCAGCGGTACGCCGTGGCGCGGCCTGCGTCCTCGACCGGACGACTGGGCTGGCTCCCAGCCCAGTCCCACCACCCAGCCTCTGTATCGCCTCGGGCAGGGTGAGGCCCTCGGCCCGCTGGATAAAGTCCAGCACGTCCCCACCAACTCCACAGCCGAAGCAGTAAAACCTGGACGTGTCGGCGTACACCGTAAAGCTGCCTTCCGACTCCTGGTGGAATGGGCAGACGCCCTGACGGACGCGGCCCCTTCCCCTCAGCTGCACGCCCGCAGCCTCCACCACGTCGGCCAGGGAATGGCGGCTCTTGAGCGCCGCCAGGTCCACCTGTGTGTTGGCTACGACCATGACCCACCTCCTTTCAGGGGCTTCAGGCCCCGCAGGCTCCTCGCGGAGACCACCTTGCCCGGCTGCCACCCCATCCCCAGCACGGCCAGGACTTCCACGGTCCCGTCGCCGTGGGGAGCGAGCGCCGCAGCTCTGCCGGCGCCCTGGCTGTAGACCAGGGTCTCACTTTGCCCGAACCGTCGTCGCACCAGGTCCTGCCACTCGGCGAAGGCCCAACGCGTCTCGTTTGGGGCGGTCTTGTCCGGTTCGACGCTGGCAAACACCGTCAGCGCTCCGTCCAGGTTCCCCGCCTTCCGCAGCCGCCGTGCGTCGTGGACGCTCTTGGCCATGCTCTGCGCCGTTGACTGCTCGCGGTTGCTGGCAAAGAGGGCATCCATCACCCGGTCCACCAGCTCCTCCAGACTGCGCCTGGGCCTTTCACCCACTACCATCGTTCCGTAATTCATCACTGCCGTTGTCATCACGACCTCCTTTCTACTTTCGATTGCCGTAGTGCTTGTATCGCCTGTTTCCTGTTCCTTGCGCTCATGAACCGCCGGAGCATCAGCGCCCCGCATCCAAGGGCCAGGGCGTTGACGGTGAAGGCGTCAACGCCTGAACCGGTCAACAGGGGCGTTACCAGGAGCAACGCCGCGCCTGCCGCCAGCGTCCTCCGCTTGTGCCGCCGCATGGCTCTTGCGGTCCCGGCGACGGCGGCCAGGACCCGTGGGGACTGTTCCTTCGTGTGCAATACGCACCTCCTTCTGTATCGCCCGCACCGGCATCCGTGGCACGGGTCTTAATCAATGGGTTGACTGGCACTGGACACACTCCGCCCACGGTGGGATGCCTCACGTGAACGCAGCGTGACTTGTCCCCGGCCTGGTCCGCGCATCGAACGCAGAGGGGCCAGGGTGGAAAAGACGCAGCTCGGCCAGGGTCTATATGGCGTACCGACTCTGGGGAGACTGCGGTGACGTGAAGCGGCCAGCCTGCGATGCAAATGGCAGACCGGCGCGTGTCGAAGCTGCGGCCTAGCTGTCTGAAGAGCTATGCCGCTGGCGTGGCCTTGGGGACGGTCGTGGCGGGCTGGGGCTGGTGGCGCTGGAGGAGGGCTCGCTCCCGCGTCCACGACCCGCTGTTGATCAAGGAGAAGGTCTCCCGCATCGCCTTTGGCGCGGAGCTCCAGGTCACCGCCATCCTGCCCAAGGGGGATTCCGGGAAGCGTCCCCACGAGCTGTTGGGTCCCGTTGCGGCGGCCTACCGCCACTACGACAACCCCGCAGGAGCCCGCTTCCGGGTGGGCAAAGTGCGGCGGGTGATCCCCACCCCCTCAATGCAGCCCGCTTCCACGGGGCTCTTCGGCAAGCGCAGCGTCCTGGGGGTGCGGGAGGTGGCATCCCTGTGGCACCCGCCGGGCGCAAGAGATGAGACGCCCCTGGTGGAGCGGTCGGGAGCACGGGTGCTCCTTCCCTCGGCCAGAGGCACCAGGGGCGGCGCTCTGGTGGGCCAGACCACGGCGGGCAATCCCCGGGAGATCAGCTTCCCCGACGATCTGCTGCGACGCCACCACCTCTACGTGGCCCGCACCCGCATGGGGAAAAGCACCCTCATGCACCACATCGTCTCCCACAAGCTCAAACAGAAGGCCGAAGGCAAGGACCCCGACGCCATCGTCGTCGTCGATCCCCACACCGACCTGGTGAGCGGGCTGCTGGGGCAGGTACCCGAGTCCCTCATCGACCGGGTGCGCCTCATCGACCTGGCCGACGATGCGGGGGCTCCCGGCATCAACCTGCTCGACACCAGAATATTTGCCGACAGGGACCGCACCGCCGACTCGGTGGTACGGGTCGCCAAGGGCCTCTGGGACCAGTGGGGGCCGAGGATGCAGTCCATCCTGGAACAGACCGTCAAGACCCTCCACGAGGCCAATGAGAGGGTGGACGCCGATCAGCAGTACACCATCCTGGACGGGCTCAGGCTCCTCTCCGACGACAAGTTCCAGGCCAAGGTGAGCGACCCCTACTTGCTTGAGTGGTGGAGGAGGGACTTCAGTAACTGGCACCGCCAGTACAAGGCGGAGGCTCTGGCCCCCGTCCAGACCCGCCTCTCCTACTACGCCTCATCCAAAAAGGCACGGGCCATCCTGGGCCAGTCCCGCTCCACCATCGACATGCGCCAGCTGATCCTGGACGGCGGCGTGCTGCTGGTCTCCACCTCCCAGGGAACGGCGGGCAGGGACGTGGCCGCCCTGGTGTGGGCCTTCATCCTGAACCTGGTGGACGCCGTGATACGGGAGCAGGGAGCCCTGCCCCTGGAGCAGCGCAGGGGCGTCCTGGTGGTGGTGGACGAGATGCAGTCCATGCCCGGCGTGGACTACGAGACCATGCTCTCCGAGCTGGGGAAGTTCGGGGCATCGTTCATCCTCGCCACCCAGGGCCTGGCCAAGCTGGGCGACCTCTCCCGCACCATGCAGGACTCCATCATGTCCAACGTGGGCTGCCTGGCCGTCTTCCAGGTGGCGGGTAACGACGCAAGGACCCTGGTCTGGGAGCTGGGCAAGGACCGGGTCTCCGAGGATGACATCACCTCTCTGCCGGTGCACCACTGCTACGTGCGGGCCACCGTGGAGAAGGAGCGGCTCCCCGTCTTCTCCATGGCCGTCAGGAAGCCCGAGGCGGGAGACCCCGAAGTCGCCGCCCGCATCCGCGCCGCCACTGTCGGCTACGCCACCCCGGTGAAGGAGATAGCCGCCGGCCAGGCCGAGTCGGAGCGGCTGGTGGAGCAGTACCGGGCGGCGATTGCGGCCCTGGAGAGGGGCAATAAGACCCCGCCCAGCAACGGCGCGGCTCCTAAGACCTCGGCAAAGGGCAAGAGGCGATCCCGCCCTCCCAAGGACACTACTCCTACCGGCGCGCCATCGAGCGAGGGGAACGCCCCTGAGTCCGAAGGGGAAGGCCCATGAGCGCGGGGAAGGAACGCTACACATACGTCCTGCGGTCCCTGGCCTCGATGCCCTTCCTCGACCGCCTTGAGCTGGCCGCCGTATCCGACGTGCCAGATCGCACGACCTACGACGCCGTGGCCGACCTGGAACGCAGAGGGCTGGTCGACTCCATCCCCCATGCCACGGACCTCCTGAGGACCACTCGGCGATTCTACCTCACCGCTGCCGGGCTCAACCGCCTGTCTGACGAGGAGGGTGTGAGTCTGGACGAGATGCTGCGCACCTATCCCGTCTCCGTCCAGTGGAGGCGCATCCTCCTGGGGCGCCTCGACGCCGTGGCGGTCATCTACCGGGTGGCCGCGGCCATCGCCGCCGAGCAGGGAGCAATAGGGTTCCGGTGGTTCCGCAGAGAGCCCCTGGATGCCACTGTGGTGCTTCACGACGGGCGAACCGTCGGCATCGTCCGGCAGGGGGCCACATACTATCGGACGGGCTTCGCCAAGCGCCTCTGGAGGCTCGGGGAGGGGCCTGCGCCCAGCGCCGTCCTGGCGCTCCTTCCCGACGCGGTGCGGCTCCGCGATGCCCGCAGACGGCTGAACGGAACGCCCTTGCCGGCTCTCCTGGCGCTGGAGAGCGATGCGGCCCTGGCCCGCGCCGACGACCCCGTATGGCATCTGCCCTCCATCGCCGCCACCCTCGACCTCCGGTATGTCCTCTCCTACATAGGCCAGGGCGGTACGCTGCCGACGGAGTCTGAATTCTCGCAGGCGTCCCTCCCCGAGAACATCAGCATGGAGGGGCCGGAGCGGGACACGCCAGACCATCTGCTACCCGCCATCTTGAAGCCCGCGGAGAAGCGCACCCTGGACATACTCGCCGACTGGCCCTGGATCACCTCGGTAGACCTGTGCCGGCTGATGGGCTTCTCAGCCGCCCGGCTCTCCCAGATCGTGATGCCCCTCGTTGGTGCCGGTCTGGTCTCCCGTATCTCCACCCCAGGACGCCGCCTCGCCCTCACCGAACGGGGCCTGACGATGCTGGCCCGCAGAGACCGCACCGCCGTTGGCACCGTCCGCAAGCTCTGGAGCGTCGCCTCTCTCGACTCGGATGCCCCCGCCGACTGGCGCAACGTCTCCGGCTCCAGAAGCCGCCAATTGCTCAGGAACATCGAGCACACCGACGCGGTGCATGGGTTCGTCACGGCGCTGGCCCGTCAGTCACGGGCGCAGGGCTGGGAGATCGTGCAGCTCGACCCACCCCGAAGGGCTTCCCGCTACTTCCGCTATGACGGCAGGCTCCACTCGGTTCGCCCTGACTCCTTCGGCGTGGTGCGCAAGGGCGCCGTCACATGGCCCTTCTTCCTGGAATGGGAAAGAAGGGCGGTACGGCCCACTACCATGGCGGCCAGGCTCGCCCCCTACCTGCGCTATTTCTCGTCCCACCAGCCCATCGACGACCACGGCGTCCAGCCCGCCGTCCTGGTCGTCTTCGATCACGACCTGACCGAGACCCACTTCCTGCGCGTGGCGCGTGAGGAGATGGAACGGGCGAGGGTCCAACTTCCCCTGTGGGTCTCCCACAGAGCTGCCTTGGAGGAGCTGGGGCCGTTGGGACGGGCCTGGCGCACTCCCGGCGACTCGGGATCCACCTACGCCTTTCCAGAGCGCTGAACACGAAGAACACATGACAGGAGAACGAGAATCATGCGTCTGTACTACATCGACGAGTCCGAAGGCCCCCGCTACTACGTCCGCTCCGCCCTGGGGGTCGATGGCGAACGCTGGAACGAGCTGTTCGGCGACATCCATGCCTGGCGTCTGGAGCTGCAAGAGCGGTACGGCATCCCCCTATCCAGGGAGCTTCACGCCTGCGACCTGTTGGCGGGGAGGGGAAGGCTGGCGAGGAACGGCGATACCAACGAGCGGGTCACCCTAAAGCAGGGGGTCGAGGTCTTCCTAAGTGGCCTCCGCAAGCTAGAAGATGCGGCGAGAAACATAGGAGGCATCGAGGTCATCAACGTCTGCCTCCACAAGCCGGAGAGCAGAAGATACGAGCAGGCGAGCCTCGACCGCCTCCTCAACCGCATCAACCGCTCCGTCGCATCGGCCAATAGGCACGCCTTCCTCATCTTCGACGAGGGGAAGGAGGAGATGATTACCGGCCTCTACCGTCGGCTCAAGGTGCGCAACCACGTGCCCAGCCGGTACGACCTGTGGGAGGACGGCGAGAAAACTCGGAACATTCCCATAGAGCAGGTCATCGGTGGCCCCGCCTTCCGCAGCTCAGCCGAAGACTATCTATTGCAGATGGCGGACTTCGTTGCCCATGCCCTGCTGAAGCAGGAGGAGTCGCCCGTCCCGAGAGTAGAGAACCACGGCATCGACGGAGCCTTCTTCATCCTCGATAGGGCACTCAACAGGCAGGCGTCCAGGCGTGACCCCCAGGGGGTCGTCAGAAGGTGAGAGGAGTGGGTCTAGGCGCTGCGCTACTATCCCACGTCAGCACACACGACCCCTAGTAAGACGATCTGAGTGCTCGGTGCACTGCCGCCGACCGATGCCGTCACCGCGTCCGTCTCGTCCCTTCAGATAGAGGGGGAGGTCTACGAAGCTGTGGTTGCCGGAGTGGTTGGTGAGAGATATGGCGTCTGCTCTCAAGCTCCGCCCGTTGTCTACGACGTACAGGGGGAACCGGAGATGCTTTGCGAGCCAGTCCAGGTGAGCGTAGATGCCGGGAGGTTCTCAATGAGTGGCGGCGAATATAGCGCAGTCGGGGATGGTGTCGAAGTCTCCCTGGCGTGCCATGAGTGCCATGACGGAGGACTGGACGCCCCCGCCCAGGCTGATAACCGTCAGACGGTTCATTCCCCGGCGGCCTCCCGGTCCGCGACGACCGGCAGAAAGTGGCGAAGCAGTCCCATCTCGGCGGCAAGATTGAAGAGGGCGTAGAGATGTCCCCAGGACGGCCTCGTCCCATTCCGCCAGCGCCGCACGCTGCGGGCGTCCAGGCGGAGATGGCGGGCCAGCCCTCGCCAGGAGAGCCCGGCGTCGTCCTTGAACCTCTCCAGACGCTCCGGGAAGTCCTCGGGGAACTCCTGACGCGTCGGGTGGTAGACCTGTTTCTGGCGGCCCATGACCCTACTCACCCCGACGCAGGGCGTCGGCTGCCCCGTGGAGGATCGCGTCCTTGCCGCCGCGTACACCTGCCGCGAAACGGCACACGGCCAGCATGGCTCCTCCGTTGGGCTCCATCCCCCTGCGCCACGCCTTGACCCGCCCATAGTCCACGCCGATACGCCGGGACAGCGCCTTCCACCCCAGGCCGGAGGCGTCCTTGAGACGCTCCAACCGCTGCGGGAAGTCCTCCGGCAGCGGGCACTTGCGGGTCCGCTTGGTTCTCTGTTGACGTTCCATAGTCCTAGCGCCTCCCTCCGTAGATGACTATCAGATCCTCGCCCAGTAGCTCCCCCAGACCCTCCGGCATCCGCGTCGCCAGTCTGACCAGAGAGAGCATGGCTCCGCCGCAGGGCTCCGAGCCCTGACGCCACTTGAGCATCTGCCTGCCGTCCACGCCGATACACGCCGCCAACCCCTCCCAGGAGAGGCCCGTGGCCTCCTTCAGCAGGGTCAAACGGTCGGTGAAGTCTTCCGGCATCAGGGCGACGCCGGGTTTCAGCCCATTGTTCGTCGTCATCTCTTCACTCCCCCTCGGCCTGCTCCACGATGAACAGCTCGTCGAACTCGGCGTCTACGAGGACATCCTGGAGACGTTGCCTCGTGCTCGGCGACGGGCATCGCTTGCCGTTGACGAGCAGCGAGAAGTAGCCCGAGGTCACGCCGATGCGGCGCGCCAGATCGTTCTGGGAGATGTTGTGGCGGCCGAGGCGTTTCCATACCGCAGGGCCGTTCAGCCGCACCTTCAGGAAGGGGCGCTTACCGGCCATGTTCGTCATCCATCCAGGGAAGCTCCGCTTCGGAGATCAGGGGCCGGCTTCGCCCATCCTCGGAGATGCCGTCCGACTCTCCCGCACGACTCCTCCCACTGGCGCTCTCTCTGAGGGACGCCAGGTGGGCGCGCACGATCATACGGGCCAGGATGCGAAGACCCCGGAGCCGAATCTCCTCTTGCGCTCTGGTGAGCCGTAGCTCTTTACTCAAGTTCGTCACTCTCAACGGAATGTGCTTCGGGTGTCAGCCGCCGCTGGTGCGGCAGCGTACCCTGGTCTATACTTCGTTAGCTAGAACATGTATGCTGTATCACAATAGTTATACAGGAAATGAGAGCCGTGGACAATGATTAGAGGGCATTATTAGCCATCCTCTTGACAAATCACTTTCTATAATGCGACAATCATGATACTATGATTGCACTAGTGAAAGATTCCAATGATATGACCCCAGAACAACGGCGGGACTCATGATCCACCGAGAGACGGACCTGGACGACCTGGAGCTGGGGCCGCTGCTCCGGCGGCTGCGAGGGACGAAGAGCCTTCGCGACGTGCATGTGCTCACCGGCATCTCCACCTCCTACCTCTCCCAGGTGGAGCGGGGAGACCGGCAGCCAGGTCCCAAGCTCCTCCAGCGCCTCGCCGCCATCTACGATGTCGAGGTACACCATCTGCTCAGGCGGGCGGGCTATCTGGACGAGGCGAGTGCCCTGGCCCTGGAGGATGACACGCTGGACGTGGAGCGTTGCTACCAGTTCGTTCTGGCCGATCCCCGCTTCCGGTTCGGCGCCAGGCCCAGGGGTCCCCTCGACCTGGACGCCAAGCGTTTCATCGTGAAGATGTACGAGGAGTTCACCGGGATGAGGCTGCTCCAGTGAGCCGGGACCTGCTGGGGGACTTCTGCCGCTGGCTCGTGGACCGGGGAGCTTCCAATAGGAGGCTGCATCCCGCCTCGGTGGCCCTGGCCTTCGTGGACCACTTCGGCCTCTCCAGTTTCCCCCGCATGGAGGAGATCACCACCCTGCTCGACCGGGCCGGTGTCGGGACCGCCGTCAGCTCCAACCTGCCCCACAGCTTCCGGGGCTTTCACAACGTGACGAAGGACGGCGGCTTCCTCATCCAGTACGAGGCGTCCGAGTGGAACGGAGCCCAGGAGCACACGGTGCTCCACGAGACCTACGAGATACTCAGGAAGCGGCTCCACGACCTTCATCCCGCCATCGGAATCCCGCAGGGTAAGCGGCTGTGCCGGGAGGCCGACCGGTTCGCCGCCTCGGTGCTGATGCAGCCCGAGATGTTCGCCCTGTTCGCCGAAAGCACCGGCCTCGATGTGGTCGCCCTGCAAAAGATGTACCAGCGCTCCTACGCCTCCCTGACCCTGCGCCTCGCCGAGGTGATGCGCCACCAGCCGTTGATGGCGGTCCTGTATGAGCGCGAGGAGGATGGGCCGCCCCATCTGTGGGATGAGGCGCCTGCGCCCTCGTGCTCCCGCTTTCGGTGGCTAACGGCCTGGCTTGGCAGGGCTTTCGACAGATGATTGACAGTGGATATACCGATATGGCGGTGTTGAGCATCGCGGCGAACGGACGAGATATGTCCTTCTCCTCGGACACTGGAATGGCGGAATGCCTGGTCATAGCTCGCAAGCTCAAACCCAAAGAAACGCCTCAAAACCGGGCGCGCTTCGCATCGCTCAGACACAGGCCCCTGGGTTTCGCTCACGCAAGCTCGCTGGCAGGCAGGTTGCTGGACGATCATCAAGTCAGACGTCTCGAGGACGGCCCATATGGGGGCACACCCCTGATGGTAGGAGAGGAGCCGATAGGTGAGACGATAACAGCGTCACGTTGTGAGGACGGTGAGAACTGGGGCGCAGTGCGCACGGCTGACTACTCACTGACCCAGACCGCCGATGCTCTGTCCCAAGAAAAGTTGTGGCTCCCCGGGAACGCGTCCCCAATTGGTCTGAAGACGACATTGCTTAGTGAAATAGGAAAACTCGGCACATATCATCTCGACATTATTGGACCTCCGGCTCGTGGACCCTTTGACAAGGCGGCCCCAAGCTCTACGGCCACCTACTCCGCACTGTGGAACCACAACGCCAGGCGGGAGACGCGAATGGTCTGCGAACCCGACTCGCAGTTGCTGGTCAGGTTGGGAATGGAAGACAAGGCAGCCGATGTTTGGGCTACCGCCGGCCGCTCTCACTTGAACCTTGACTTTACCTTCGGCTCCCAGGCTCTGGCTGTTGCATTCACCGATGCGGAGTCCATCGGCGGGAGGGTGTGGCCCAATGTCATCTTCTCGGACAAACAATACGACTACGCCTTTTCAGTGTGGGGCAACTCCACCCTGGGCCTGCTGTCGTACTGGTGGCACTCCAACCGTCAGCAATCAAGCAAGGCGGGGATGACTATCCGCTCGGCGGGGTCTCTCCAGGTGCTGGACCTCCGCGCCCTCACGGATGAGCAACTGCGTGCGGCGGAGGCCATTTTCAACGAGTTTCGGGACAAGGAGTTGAAGCCTGCCTACCTCGTGGACGCCGACGCCAACCGCGCCCTCTTGGACAAGCGCGTGGTCTGTAACCTTCTGGGCTTCGACGAGAACGTATACGTGGCTGTTCGCCACATCGCGGCCAAGTGGTGCGCCGAGCCATCCGTGCATGGAGGCAAGGCTCGCCCTAAAGGAGCAAGGCTGGTCATTTAACCTCTGGTGGCTAAGGCAAGCATTGACTGCTGAATCACTAGGTCAGGTGGTATGGCATGGGCATCGACTCACTTACACACCGGGATGATGGTTCCAGTATTGCGGTTCCCGTTTCCCGCGACGATTGGTGGCAATGGGTGAGCGCGGGACGAACCCGAAACTGGATGCTGGACGACCCGCTCATAGATTGGCTGCAACTGTACGGTGAAAGTCGCGACTACATACCGAAGAAGGAGTTGGCAGACCATAACAAGGATCTGGACTTCCTGGAGTTCCTTTTGGAACGGGGCAGGGAATTCGAGGCCGGAATACTACAGCTGCTGCAGGAGCGGTTCGAAGTGATGACAGTCGCCCAAGACTATAGAGAAATCAGCAGGCTCGATAAAGCTGAAGAGACCTTTGAAGCGATGAGGCGAGGTGCGCCCATCATCTATCAGGCCGTCTTATGGGACGCTCACAACATGAACTACGGCTCGCCCGACTTCCTGGTGAGGAGTGACATCCTGCACTTGATGTTCCCAGACTCCATATCGGAACAAGAAGCGGCGACTCCTGCTGCCGACCTGGGAGACAACCCGTGGCACTACCGTGTGGTGGACACCAAGTTTACGACGCTACATCTGAACGCTAAGGGCACGGAGCTCACCAACGAGGGCAGCGCACCGGCATATAAGGCACAGCTCTATATCTACAATCGGATGCTGGGCCGCTTGCAGGGTCTTGAACCGCCCGAATCATATCTGCTGGGACGTGGTTGGCAACGGAAGCAAAGTGGCACCACCTCTCGTGGCCGTAGTGCGATGGAACAGTTGGGCCCAGTTCCTCAGAATGGAACCGTCGCCAACGGAGTCCCGATCGGCGACGCTGTTGAGGAAGCCCTCTGCTGGGTGCGTCGAATTCGCGCCGAAGGAAAAGACTGGGAGCTTCTACCGGAGCCATCGGTGCCAGAGCTCTATCCGAATATGAGTAATGCCGACGACGGCGATATGATGTTGGAAAGCAGACCGGCCGAGCTTGAACCCGGCCCTGAAGAGGGTGAACAGGACAGCAAGTGGATTGGTGTCAAAAAATGGTTGGCCCGTGAGCTGAAAGAGCTGACCCAATTGTGGCAAGTGGGAGTTGGCAGACGAAGAAAGGCCCACGGGGATGGATGGTACCGCTGGGACCAATCCGGCCTGACAGCAGGGGTTCTGGGCGTCAGCGGGTCCAAGACCCAGCCTACTCTCCAGCAGATCTTGTCTGTGAACGTCGATGCTGGTTCCCCAGTTCATCCTATGCGAATAGAGAAGACCAGGGAGGAATGGCATGCTACGCCCGGTGTTGAGTTTTATGTGGACTTCGAGTTCTGCAGCGACTTGAACGATGATTTTTCTAAACTGCCGGAGAAGGGCGGGCAGCCCCTGATCTTTATGATTGGCTGCGGACATGTGGAAAATGGCGAATGGCAGTTTGAGTCCTTCCTCGCGGATAGCCTGACCGAGAAGGAGGAACTGCGCGTCATTCAAGAGTGGGTAGTGCATATGTCTACTGTCCGGGACCGGCTCGACCCTGCAAATGGCAAGCCACGGATCTTCCACTGGTCCCACGCTGAACCGACCCAGCTGGAAAACGCATACAACTCCGCTAAGGTAAGGCACAGCCAGTACGCCAATTGGCCGGAACTCGGTTGGTACGACTTCTTGACCAAGGTGATGCGAGAGGAGCCGGTGGTGATTCGGGGAGCTCTGGGTTTCGGCTTGAAAGCGGTTGCCAACGCCTTGCACTCCCACGGGCTCATCGAAACCGACTGGGCCGATAGCCCCATAGATGGTCTCGGAGCCATGGTGGGAGCATGGCGCTGCGACGAGGATACGCGGAAGAAGGGCCTGCCGATGACTGAGTTGCCGCTGATGGGTGAGATTGCCCACTACAACGAAGTTGACTGCAAAGTAATGATGGAGATCGTAGTGTACTTGAGGGCGAACCATTAATGGGTAGCA
This sequence comes from Dehalococcoidia bacterium, assembly GCA_965249025.1. Taxonomy (GTDB): domain Bacteria; phylum Chloroflexota; class Dehalococcoidia; order Lucifugimonadales; family CAYTFF01. The sequence goes on from OZ252215.1 coordinate 2,720,919, forward strand.
CAGCGTGTCTCGGTCTATGGCGACGCAAGCTTCGGCTTTGGGAAGGACCTTTACCACGGCTCACAAGGCGACCTCTGGTATGCCGTTGCATGCGAATCACTCCAGTCAGGCGCAGGAAGGCCGGGGCAAGGCAACAGGGGCAATGCTGGAGACAATGGCGACCCTAGCGGAGCCTCGAAGCCTGGCGGCTCGACGAGGTCCAGCCCTTCTACAAACGTGCTTTGGATCCGGCGCGGGAAGAGTTGGACGAGCGCATCGTGTGAGACCTACTCGGTCTGGGCGATAACGCCGTAACCATCGTAGCTAGGTTGCGAACCCTGCTGGCCGACGACCCGTCCATCCACGGCTCCGAGAAGCCGGAGTTGCCAAGTTGACACGCATGAGAGGTAGGGTCGGATCGTGGAGTCGCTAGTGAGCTATGGACCACCGCTCTTCCGGTACGATGGGTCGGCGAGCCTAACCTATTCGCAAGCGGAGCAAAGCCTTAGGTTCGAAGGTCGGTTTCGGGCGAACCAGTTTAACGATGGTTCCTTAGTAATTGGGCTTGCTCCAACCGCACTGCCTATTGGCCATATATCAGACTCGGCAGATGATGGGCTCAACGTCTCTGTGAAAGGTCTCACCAAAGACGGTTGGAGCCTCGAGACACTCGGCAACACTCTTGCACCGTCCCCTATTGCCCTGCTCCTCGGATCCGCCAAACACATCTATAGGCCACACTACCTGAGAGCGTACCCCGATGATGGTTCAATGGATGACCACAACAAGGTTCGCTTCCTCTTATCTACGTTGCTTTTCCACCAACCGGCCCACAGCCAAGTCCAGCCCATTTCCCTTGAAGCTCAAGGTTTCCGAGTATCACTCCACGCCATTCAAGGCTATATGGGTGCCGCCAATCGCATTGAGAACGGAAATATGATTGAACCGACTGCTGAAGTCTTTGTGGAGACCTCGAATGGCAAGAGGCTTCCGTTGGAAGACTATAAGGATTTCATGAACAGCCTAGTGTACGCATTCCGGCTTGCTACGGGCACAGGAGTAGAGTGGTACTACGGTGAAGCCATTGACGATTCTTCTGGACAAGTAGTTGAGAGAATACACATAGGTGCGTTTCATGGCCCATTTTCCAACAAATGGAGATCGCAGTACCCAAATCCCGACTTCTCAGGGATAGCAAAAGCTTATCTTGATTATAGGCACACCCTTGGCGCAGACACATTGAAGGAGCTGATCAATTACTTTGTCACTGCCTGCGATAGGACTCTTGCGTTGGAGACCGCAGGGGTGTTGGCCTCAACTTTGACCGAACTCGCGGTCGCCAAGCACGCGGGCTCCAGAGGAACCCTAAGCGTTCTCGATGAAGAGAACTTTAGAAAGAATGGCTTACCGGAACTGGAGACAGCAATACGGGCTGCCGGTCTTTCAAACCTGCCGCGTGTAGTGCGGGAAAGACTACAGAAACGGGCGATGGATGCACTAAAGGGTGCCTACCGCACGTCGTTCAGGCAACGTCTAAAGAATTTGGTTGATGATTTCGGCATACCTCTGAACAGCAGGGACCGGATGGTGAAGATTAGGAATGCGCTTGTCCACGACGGAACTTACGCGACGGAGCTTAGAGAATGGATAAACGATAATCGGTTCGTAATATGGCTGGATTTCGTGGTCCTCTGTCGGTTTATTGGCTACACAGGCGAAATACCTGGTCCACAACAGGACTGGGTGCTGGGCAGGGCTTGATTCTCAGCATACACTTGAAGGGCTGGAAGCAAATCCTCCTTCACCTACAGAACCAACCGGAACCTGAGCGTGAAAGTTCTTGATTTCGTCAAGTCTGGTGGGCCTGACTTGACGGTAGGCAGTACCATTTTTGAATTGTGGGTGGCCCTGCGAGCTTCTCAGGCCCAGCATCCTGCCCACGCGAGGCGGCGAGCCATCGACCGTGGCATCCTACCGCTGCGGCTCCCACGAAAAGAACCGCGTCGCTACCAACAACCCGACTACCATCCACGCAGCCATCACTAACAGGTGGGCCCACTGGAAGCCCATCCCCGTTTCAAAGGGGTTGAAGGATGTCTGAAGTGCCAACGAGAAGTGCCTCACCGGAAAGATGTCGGCGAAGGTTGTGAGCCAGCCCGGCGCGTCGCCCAACGGTATGAAAACGTCGGAAACGAACAACAGCGGCAGTATTGAAGCGTTGACGATGGCTGGCGATGCGTCCGCATTGGGTATGACCGTGACGATGGCCAAGCCAAGGGCACAGAAGGTGGCTGCCCCGACTATAAGAGTCACGATGAAGGCCGGCATGGTATTGGTAGGCACGTCTACGCCGTAGAACAGTGCTCCCGCCGCCGTGACGACGACCACCAGCAGTACTCCAACAGCAACGGCGTGCCCGATCCTTCCCAACATCAACACCCAGCTGGGGAGCGGCGTGCCCCGGATGCGCTTGAGCAATCCCGCGTCCCTGGAGAGGGAGATCCCTATCGCTACGTTGGTGTAGCAGGCCCCTATTACTGCCAGGGCGACGATGGCGGGAACGTAGAAGGTGGAGGTGCTGGCCGTACCGCCTGGAAAGTCCGTCTCTTGATTGCCGAACAGCAGGTTGAAGATCACGAGGAACATCAGGGGGAAGACGATCGTGAAGAAGGCCGCCACTGGATTCCGCCAGAAGGCAGTGTTCTCGTACTTGACCTGCCTGAGAGCGAGCAGGAAGCCGTTCATGCCTCCTCGCCATCCTTTGCCTGAGGATTGGCGAGCTCGATGAACAGGTCCTCAAGGGAGGGGCGCGACACCGAAAGCTCCTGGAGCTCGATGCCCTGCTCCACGGCCCAGCCCGTGAGCTGGTGGAGGCTACGGGTAGGAGTGCTCGTCGTGATCGTGTACCTGCCGCTATTGCCAGTCTGTTCTGCGCCCAGGTCTTCGGGCAGAGCGCCCGATCCTGAGTCTATTCTGAACCCTATGGTCACGGAGCCGTCCCTCTGTGACAGATCACCCGGCGGCCCCTCGGCAACGATCTCCCCGTCCACCATGATGGCCACCCGGTCGGCCAGATGCTCCGCCTCGTCCATGTAGTGGGTAGTAAGCAATATCGTCTTGCCGAGAGACTGGAGGTTCCTTATCATTTCCCAGGCTCCTCTGTCAATAACGAGGGCAAGCGTGAGATCGTTGGGATGGACGTGGGTACCAGTGAAGACGGCGCCTTCTGGTTAGCCTTCCTGCGCTCACTGGTCGCCAGGGGCCTCGGCGGGGTGGAACTGGTGGTATCGGATGCTCATCAGGGACTCAGGGACGCTATCGCCACCGTCTTCGGTGGGGCCAGCTGGCAGCGGTGCCGCACCCACTTCATGACCAACCTGCTCACTCGGGTCCCCAGGAGCGCTCAGCCCTGGGTGGCCACCATGGTACGCACCATCTACCAGCAGCCGTCCCCTCAGGAGGTCCACGCCCAACTCGATAGGGTGACCGATCAACTCCAGGATAGGTTCCCCAAGGTCGCCTCTCTTCTGGACGAGGCTGGATCCGGTGAAAGGACCGGTGGAGTGATACAACACGGTGCTATAGTGTGGAGCCGTTACTCGTACGGGCGTACCCATATGCGAGCGGCGACATCATAGCCCAGGGCATCCTCCCCCTTCTCAGTCGTAACAGTAATTACACCTCGGTAGCGACTGGCCTCCACCACCGTGACGCTTTTATCCGGCAGGATGCTCCGCTCTACTAAAAACCGGAGCAGCTCCGTGTCCTCCTCTGGAACCCGATCGACACGGTAGGCAACTCCAGGCTGTACCTGGTCCAGGGCCATCCTTGGTACCTGAGGAGGAGTGTACCCGCTGCCAGGGATAGGCCTACCAAAGGGACACGTTGTGGGATTCCCCAGCCTCTCTCTGATCTTGACCTCCAGGTCCGTAGATATGGCGTGCTCAAGCCGGTGGGCCTCTTCATGAGCCTTATGAAGCTCCAGTCCCAGTAGGTCAACGACCATTCTCTCAGCCAAACGATGCCGCCTTACCATCCCCTCAGCCAAGACAACGCCTCGCGGGGTCAACTTCACTTCCTTCTCGGTGGTCAGCTCCACCAGTCCCTCCCTGGCCATTCTTTTCAGCATACCCAGCACCGAGGGAAGCGTGGTGCCCAAGCCCTCTCCGGCTGGGAGTGTCCTTATGTACTCTGCCAAGCTGCCCGCGGTGGCTCGTAGCCCCTCTTCTCCTAACACGTACAGCGAAAGCAGGTAATTCTCTGCTACCTGAGACAGCCGCTCTGTGGCGACCCAGCTGTGGTCCGATTCGCCTAGGGATTTGCTATGGGCCTTCGCCATGGTCTACCTCGTCCCTAAGATAGCCTCCGTAGGGGGTTCCGTCAAGAACTCGAAATGTCTTGCCAGAAAGGCCAGATACCATGCCCAAATCAGTAATTTGGTCATTGACAACAAGATAAACGTATGATATAAGTGAAATAGTTAGGGCATCATAACTGAAATAGTTAGGGCATCATAACTGAAATAGTCATGGTATCATAACTGAAATAGTCATGATGCCAATCGTTGATAGAATTCTGTGCACATACGTATCCTTGAGTCTGTACGAACATCAAAAAGGAGGGGGCCAAAACAATGGTAGCGCTATATAGGTTCATACTATCCTTCAAGGTTCTTGTGGGGCTGGCCCTGCTTATGTTCTTGGGGATTGTGGCCTGCACCGACGCCGATCCAACCGCCACTATGGGTCCAACTCAAACAGCTCTAGTAGCAGACGTGGACAAACCGCCGGGAAACCTCACTCTCTACGTGGGAAGAGGGGAGAGCTTGGTAGGACCCATAATAGAGCAGTTTGCTTTGCTTACTGGTATTGACGTGGAGACCAAATACGCAGGCACTTCGGAGCTAGCGGTTACCCTCCTAGAAGAGGGCGCCAGGTCCCCTGCCGATGTGTTCTTTGCTCAGGACCCTGGTGGCCTGGGTGCCGTAGAAGACATGATGGCTACCCTGCCAGAATCTATTCTCAGCCGTGTCCCAGAATGGGCGCGCTCTCCAGAGGGCAAGTGGGCAGGCATCTCAGGTCGTGCCAGGACCATCGTCTACAATTCTGATGACCTCACAGAGGCGGACTTGCCTGACGACATTTGGGACTTGGTTGATCCCAAGTGGAAGGGACGCATTGGTTGGGCGCCTACCAACGCCTCATTCCAGGCCATGGTCACCGCGATGAGAGTTCTTTGGGGCGAGAACAGGACCCGACAGTGGCTGGAGGGCATACTAACCAACGATCCCACCGGATATCCCAAGAACACTCCTCAAGTTGCTGCAGCGGCCGCTGGCGAAATAGACGTGGGGCTTGTCAACCACTACTACCTGTTCCGTTTCCTAGCAGAGGAGGGTGACGCCTTCCCAGCACGCAACTATCACCCCAGGGCTGGAGGGCCTGGCGCATTAGTTATGGTGGCCGGCGCTGGCATCATCTCCACGTCTGAGAACAAAGAGAACGCTGAGAAATTCATGGAGTTCATGCTATCCCAGGTGACCCAACAGTACTTCGCCGGTCTGACCTTCGAGTATCCCCTGGTGGAAGGCGTCAAGGCCAACCGGCTGTTGGTCCCCTTAGATGATATCAACAAACCCAGTATCCCTATGAAGGACCTGGCCGACCTCGAAGGCACAGTGAGACTGCTCCAAGAGACGGGGGTGCTTCCGTAGTTATACCTAAGGAGAGGAACTCTCTAAAGTTGGATCTAGCAGATTTCAGCGGGTCAAAGGTGATGACTGGAGTTGAACAGCGGGCACGCCGCGGGCGACCGCCCGCTGTTATCTGGATACCCGCCGCTTTAGTAGGGGCAGCTATGGTCCTGCCCCTCGCATATCTTATATTACGGACCTTAGGAGCGGGGCCTGAGGTGTGGGAGTTGCTATTTCGGTCCCGCACCTTAGACATCCTGATTCGTTCCGCGCTCCTAGTCGTGGCAGTGACCACCGCCTCTGTAGCTATTGCCGTTCCTCTAGCATGGCTTACCCTACGCACAGACCTTCCATTTCGGGCGGTATGGGCCGTCACCACGGTGCTGCCCCTAGTGATTCCCAGCTACGTAGGGGGTTTTCTCATGGTCGTCGTCCTGGGGCCAAAGGGATCGCTCCAGGGATGGCTGGCTCCCCTGGGAGTTGAGCGTCTCCCAGAGATCTTTGGGTTCCCGGGGGCTACACTAACCCTGACGCTGCTCAGCTATCCGTATGTGCTGCTACCTGTCCGCGCTGCCTTGGCGCGCATGGACCCCGCCTTAGAAGAGACTTCGCGCTGTCTCGGGAAGGGCACTTTGTCCACTTTCTTTCGGGTCACTCTTCCTCTTCTTCGCCCCGCCATAGCCGCTGGTGCCCTTCTGGTAGCCCTATATACCCTCAGCGACTTCGGCGCCGTCTCCCTGTTGCACTACGAGACCTTCACATGGGCCATCTATATTCAGTATGGGTCCTTTGCACGAGACCTGGCAGCGGTCTTTTCACTGGTCTTGGTGGCTCTGGCCCTAGGCATACTGGTGCTGGAATCTCGAACTCGAGGCCGTTCACAATACTATCGTAATGGCACAGGGGTCACGCGGCCAACGCGCACCATCAGTCTCGGTCGGTGGCGTTGGCTCGCCCTGGCTTTCTGCGCGGCTGTAGTCCTTGTCTCCTTGGTGACGCCGATGTCCGTACTGGGTTTCTGGGTAATACGTGGAGTGTCTGCCGGTGAACCCCTTTTGCTCTTCTGGAGTCACGCTCGAAACTCACTTTACGTTTCCGGCCTGGCTGCTTTGGTGACTGTAGTAGCGGCCCTGCCCATAGCGACCCTCGCGGTCCGCTACCCGAGCCGGGGCAGCGGGCTGTTGGAGCGCTTTAGCTACCTCGGCTTCTCTCTGCCCGGCATTGCCGTCGCACTGGCTCTGGTCTTCTTTGGAGTGCGCTACGCTACACTCCTATACCAAACCCTGGGCCTCCTCATCTTCGCCTATGTAATTCTCTTCCTGCCCACAGCCGTTGGATCTGTCAGGGCTTCACTGCTTCAGGTCAACCCTGCACTGGAGGAGGCCGCAAGAAGTCTAGGGCGGGCACCACTCTCAGTTTTCTCCAGTATCACCCTTCCCCTAGTGCGCTCTGGAATCCTGGCGGGTGCAGCCCTCGTCTTTCTATTGACCATGAAAGAGCTACCAGCTACTCTTATCCTTGGCCCCATAGGCTTTAAGACTCTGGCTACATCCATATGGGGGTCGGCTGAGGAAGCCTTCTTCGCTCGCGCTGCGGCTGAGGGCCTCCTACTAATCTTGGCATCTTCAGTCCCCATGGCTTTCCTATTACGGCGAGAAGAAAGGAGGACTCAGTGAGCCGGATAGCGGTCCGATGCACAGGTCTCTCCAAGGCCTTCGGAACGGCCAAAGCCGTAGATGACTTGCACCTAAGCGTGGAGCAGGGACGGATCTTAGCGCTTCTCGGCCCCAGCGGATGTGGCAAGACTACCACTCTGCGACTTATCGCGGGTTTCGAAATGCCCGATGCTGGGACGGTGGAGATCGGTGCGCGGGCTGTGGCCACATCAACGACATCCCTACCGCCGGAAAAACGAAACGTAGGAATGGTGTCCCAAGAGTATGCACTGTTCCCTCATATGACGGTGATGGCCAACATCGCCTATGGGCTGTCCAGGGGGCCCCAACGAGCCGACCGCGTCAGAGAGATGATGTCGCTGGCGGGTCTTGAGGGCTTGGCGCATCGCATGCCCCATCAGCTCTCGGGAGGCCAGCAACAGCGCGTAGCTCTCGCTCGTGCATTGGCCCCTGAACCAGAGTTGATTCTCCTTGATGAGCCATTCTCAAACCTGGATGCCGCCCTCAGGAACCAGGTAAGACAGGACACCAGGAAGATCCTCAGAGCCAGTGGATCTACCGCCGTGTTCGTTACCCATTCCAGGGAGGAGGCCCTGTTGATGGGAGATCTGATAGCGCTTATGAACCAGGGGCGGGTGGAGCAGGTGGATACGCCCAAACGCATATTCCATGCACCGACTACCCGATTCGGCGCCAGCTTCATGGGCATAGCCGACTTCTTGCCAGCGAGGATCTCCGACGGGGCGCTGTGGACAGAGCTGGGCTACACGCCTCTTCCAGACGGATTGTCCTGCGAAGAGGGTGTAGATGTGATGGTCCGCCCGGACGATGTCACCCTCCGGCCATCTGGGTCGGGCCAGGGAGTTATCATAGATCGCACATTCCAAGGGGCGTTCTATCTGTACCGAGTATCTCTGACATCTGGCAGCGTCGTCCATTGCCTCGAGCTTCACACAGAGGAGTACGATGTGGGCACCCAAGTGAAGCTACGCCTGAATGCAGGACATCCTCCGCTCATCTTCCGGGGTGGTCGGGCCTATTTCGACGACGATAACGGCGAGCAATAGGAGCTTGTATCAAATGTTGTGGGAACTCCCTCCCAGGGTGTTAACCGATCAGGCTCCGGCAACCTCCATCCAGCGAGAAGGAAGTTTGGACCAGGATGCGGTCCTGGAACCGGGCTCCCTCCACCACAAGGCTCCCCAGTGTACATCGTCAAAACTAGTTGGACAGAAGGGGATCTCTTTAAACCTGCAGTTGGTGCGCTGTTCGGTTCAGGCAGTGCTCAGATTTGCCAACCTCCGTTCAGCGCGGGACTGCACTTCGTTTCGTCGCCAAGTGACGACTCACGGCTAGACTGACGACGGCACAGTCATGGCTAGTCATATTATGGGCCGGAGCGCTCACCGGGAATTGGGCTTTGTTCTGTATACAATGCCAACCGGCCCCACACGAATCGTATGTTGACGCTGACCGTGGAGATGCCCTGATTGCCGCCCCAGCTTCTGGAGTACCGTAGCACTAGCCGCATGTGGGATGTCGGTTAACGTTAGGGGCACGCCTCTCTAACCGGATGTCACCTCTCGCAAGAATAGCAAGCCGGGATTGTCCTTCGTCCCGATAGGACAATCCCGCCGTTCTGAGTGAGCCGGGCGACCTCGTCGCGGACGCGCTCCTCATCGACACACAGGCTTACGAGCACGCCGGCTGCGACCCCCTCGCCCTCACGCATGAGGCCGATGAGAATGTGCTCCGTGCCGATGTAATGGTGGCTCAGACGCCGGGCCTCGTCGATGACCTGCCCCCCAAGACTGGTCCAGGGTTAATGTTAGTAACCCGGGATCAAGTTCCATATTCGAAGAGCTCATGGTGCTAGAGTGCCAAGGTGATTCTCAGCACGAAAGTTCTTGATTTTGTCCAGTTTGGTGGGCCTACGTGTACTGAACTACGAACTTTTCAGTGGACAGTAGCCTTGTGATTCTTCTCATGGCAGCGTGCTCCCCCAGCCGGACCAGCAGGCGATGGAGCCGTTGGTCCTCACCCCGCAGGTGTACGATCCCCCGGCGCTGACGGAGACGAAGGAACCGGCGGGCCAGTTGGCCAGGCGGTATTGATTGTAGCCCCAGCAAGCGATGGAGCCGCCGGTCCTCACGCCGCAGGTGTGTTCGTCGCCGGCGCTGACGGATTCGAAGGATGGAGACCTACCGGGCGTCCCCGTCCGGGCGGCGTCGTTGGTTTCTGTCTCGGTGGGCTGGGGCGTGGCGGTCGAAGCGGTTTCCGGGGCCGGCCGAGACGTGGCAGTGGGCCTGGACTCTTCGGTATCTCGAGGCGTGGCGGCAGGCACGGAAGCTGACGCGCCACAGGCATCGTCGCGGCTCACCTTTAGGTCTTCGATGGGGGCTGCCGAACTCACATAGATGAACTGCTTCTTCGCGTCGTCCATATCCTCCGCGGTGGGGAACATCATGAGCATGCTTTGCTCGAAAACCTCAGGGTCCCCGTATTTCGCCCAGCAGTCCCAGGTCTGTTCGATGATGTCTTCCTTGCTTTCCCCGCCGCCGCAGGCGACCAGCAGAAGCATGGACGCCAGGATACACATAAGCGGAGCGGCGAATTTGGGCAACGTAGAGGTCATGATTGCGCATCCTTGCAGAAACTTGGGCGGGTCAAGTCAGACCGCACACCTCGATCGCCGCAGGCCGACGCTGACAAGAACCGCTCTCCAACCTGACCGGGTTACAAGAACGATCTACTCGGCCCTTGGTCCGTTGCGCGGCTATATTATAACCGGCAGGCAGGGTTCCAGGATGTGTCGGGGAGGCCGACCTTCGGGCGCTTGAAGGTCAGGACCGCCTACCTAATTGACGGTCAGGCCGTAAGAGTGGGTGATTCCTTCGTGCCATTCACGGTAATCAAGGAGCCTCACGGCGAACTCGAAGGTCCCGGAGCCGGTGGGGACACCGGAGATAGCTCCGGTAAAGGAGTCGAGCGCCAGCCCGTCGGGCAAAGCTCCGCTCTCCAAAGTCCAGTAGTAGTTGGGGGTCCCTCCAGCGGCGGTTAGTGCGCCGGAGTACGGTTGTCCGACTCTCCCGTCAGGCAATTCTCCGTCTGCAATCGACAGCGGTGCAAACGGGGAGGTATCGCGTAGGACATACCCGACGGCCTGGGCTGCCAGCAGGTCGAGTTTGGTCACGATCCAGCGCCCCTGTGGCATCTCGCCGTGGTATTCGTTGCCGTAAGCCCCTCGTTTGCTTGCTCGGTCTATGGTGCCCGACAGATGGTCGGTGGCATCGATGAGCGGTCCGGAACCTTGATACCCTCTGATGTTGGCCTCAGCCAATTTACCGAATTCCTTTAGCTCTACCCAGCCATCGTGATGAGAATTGAAAGCCAACGTGTGGCCCATTTCATGGTGAGCGATGGAATATAGGTCATTCTTAACGTCCTCCAAGTTGGTGGCCAGCCACCAGTCGCCCGCATTGGCTGCGACCATCCACCCCAATGTGTTGTAATTGCCCTCCTTTACCAGTTGGAGCCCGCCTGACCGCCTGATTGGATAGCTTGTCCCACCAGTCGACTGGTACCCACCCTGGAATGAACCTTCCCCTCCTGCCTTGAGTTCATGGCCATAGGCGTAAAGGAGGAACCCGGTGTAACTCTCATTGTTGTTAACCACGCCTCCTCCGGTAAATCCCTCGGGAGTGAAAATCCAAGTCGCTTCTTGCCCTGCCGGCACTTCGTCAAGACCCATGTGATCGAAAAAGTATGCCCAATCCTCGGCTACTTGCCGAACGGTGTCCCTCGCAGCTTGGTCATCGAACAGTCCGGTTTGGTCGTGGGTAAAGTCAACGTGGATTTGAAATTCCGGAGGACGGTCCAGGTCTTGGTCGATCACGTGCACATCAATTATTTCTGTCCTCTCGACAGAATTGGCATCGATAGTCTTGACTGTCAACTCATGGGTTTCGTTGGCGGTGTCACGGTCGGGGAAAATGGAGATATAGAATGTTCCGTCCGATGAGCCGTCTTCGATGGCTATGTACTTCCAAGACCCATCAGGTCCTGTTTCGCTGGGCAAGTCGAAATACACGCGGGGCGAGATTGAACTCACCCACACCTGTACGGGATAAGCCGGGCTCCCCGGCGTCTTGACGTAGTGTTTCATCGCGGGGTTGGCCATATGCCCCTCCCAGTCGACTAGAACTATCCCACTCTGGTTCACCGTACGGCCGAAAAGATCGTGGATTAGCACTCCGCTGGATGGAATGATAGGCGTGGGGCTGGGTTGGGGCGTGGCTGTTGGCCTGGGGGTCGGGGTGGGTTGAGGGGTGACTGTCGGGCTGGGGGTGGGCACGGGAGTGGGCTGAGCGGTGGGGACCGGCGCAGGCATAGTTGGTATCGGGGTGGGCGCAGCGGTAGGCGCTGTCGTTGGAGTGGCGACAGGAGTTGGAGCAGCGGTGGCTGTGGGCGCCGGTCGAGGCGTTGGGGTCGAGGCAGGCACGCTTGTCGGGGCCGGAAGGGTTGGCGTGTTCGTTGGGGCGGGGGTTGAGAGAAGCGTGGGCGCGGGGGTATCCGGGACGGGAGTTGCTTCGCTGCTTCGGGCCGTGGGGGGTGGAGTATCGATCGGGGCGGCCGTTTCCGTTCCGCAGGCAAGGAGGCCGAGAGCGAGCAGGCCGATTATTATGATCGCCGTGAGCACTTTGAAACTCGGCATATTCTTCTCCGCCAATCGGTTCGGGCTGGTCACTGGCAGGCCCGGTCGCACGGGGGAGACCCCTCACCCCGACCCTCTCCCCAAAGGGGAGAGGGGGAATGTGTGGTTAGGCTAGGCCCATCTTTTCGTAGACTTCTTCGATGATTTCGGCGGCTATGGCTCGGGCTTTCTTGCCGCCTTCTTCCAGTCCAGCAGCAGGTAGTCGGCCGATTCGTTGGTCGTATCGCCCGGCTCGTGCCCTACCGCGAAGCCGAACAGATCGTCGTCGTCGCTGCCGGTAACGGATATGTTGACCGTGACCGGGTTGCTGCCGAACGGCTGATCGCGAAAGGCGAGAGTAGGGCCGCTGTTCGCAAACTGCGTGGCCGTCAACTCATCGACAGAGTCATAGTCTTGAATGTCCCATTCGGGCGAGTCGTGGTCGGTCGGTCTCGGGTACGAATCCACCTTCCAGGTGTGTTTGGCAACCCTCGCTGGTCTCGCCACCGCGACTGGAGGGACACTCGTCGGTTGCTCCACCGATATGGTCGTTTTCTCCACCGGGATCGGTCGAGACTCATCACTTGTCAGGGATGGGTCGCTGACCAGATCCACGTGTTTGAAACCGTGGATCTCCACGGACCCGCCGGAATACCCAACCGCCCTTACTCCCCGTACGACGGCGCGGGTTCGCAGGTCACACATGAAAGGGGAGATGTAGAGCCACGACATGAACGTGAAGTAGTCCCTCTGTAACCGAGGCATGTCGCCCACGAATCCCAACTCGTAATTGTTGAAGTACTCGACAATGGCTTCGGCGCTTCGTCGCAGGCCCTCAGCGTCGGTCTCAAGCGGCATATGAACGCCCGACAGGGAGACGTGTCGCGATTCCTGGTGAATGGTCAGGCTGGTCGGCCTAGTCTCATCGTTCTCCTGCTGGCCCTTCTGCCAGCGCATCCTCTTGATCTCAGCCTTGACAGCTGGCGTAACTACATAGCGGCCATTCTCGCGAGCTACCTGAGGGGACACAATCCGGTCGATCGGAACGGCGAGCTCCTCAACTTTGTGCATGGCTTGCGGCAACGTGAGTTCCTCTACCGCAGGGGCCTGAAAGACCGTGAGTCCAGGGTCCTGTAGGATCGGCGTCTCGGTAAACGATATCTCGGCGGATCGCAAGTCGACGGGCATGTCGATCCTGTCGGTGGCCGTTTCCTTAACAGCATCGTACTCACGACAGTAGTGCTCCCAGGCCCTGAGATCATCGTCGAAGACGATCAGCGTCTCGGGCTGCCTGCCGCCAAAGGCCCGCTCCGAGAGGTTTGCCGATCCGACGATTACCCTGAGGCGCTCTGGGTTGTTGGCTTCCAGAAGATACAGCTTCGCATGCGCTATGTTCTGTTTCACTACGTAGAACTGTGCTTGGCCCGCCTGGATCCTCTCAAAGATAAGTCGCTGGCGTTCATCCTCCAACCGAAGTGCGGAGTCCCTCACCTGATTAATGAGAAACTGCTGGAAAGCAATTACATCGGCGAATCGTCCGAGTCCACCCTCATACCCGAAAACGCACTCGAAGTGCTCGAACGAAAACTTGTCCAGCATCCTGACAATCATTGATGTGCTGACCGAATAGGTCAAAACACGGATTCGATCGAACCCATCGAACATGTTCCAGTTGAAGGGCTCGACACCGTCGAACTGGGCGCGTACGACTTTGAGGCCCTGCTCGGCGGCCGACTGAGCGTCGTTGAAGTCAAGACGGTTCTGTATCGGTTCATTCATCATCAAAGGATTACCTAGCCTCTTAAGGCTTCCTAGTATGCTCCCGCGCGGTCTGAGAGTTCGGTCATGAAGCAGACTGCGCCGGCTCTCTGGGGTGCACTCGATCCGCGATGTCTTGGCCCGACTCGATCTCCACCGTCCGCAGCTCAAAAGTCTTCTGCAGGTTCAGCCAAAACTGCGGCGTCGTGCCCAAATAGTGCGAGAGGCGGAGCGCGGTGTCGGCGGTCACCCCGCGTTGCCCCTTAAGAATCGCCGTGATGCGGTTGGTGGGCACACCCAGCGCTATGGCCATCGCATTGGCCGACATGCCAAGCTCCTCAAGCTCCTCCGCCAGTATCTCCCCCGGATGCACCGGGCGCATGCTATTGCTCATTCCAGACTCCTCACTTAGTGATAGTCCACGATCTCCACGTCGTATGGTCCGTCACCTTCCCAACGAAAGCAGATTCGCCATTGGCGGTTGATCCGTATGCTGTACTCTCCAGCACGATCCCCGGAGAGCGATTCCAACCGATTGCTGGGTAGACCGGCCAGGTCTCTCAGAAACTCCGCGTTGTCCAGCACTGTTAGTCGGCGGGTCGCCTGGTCGGTGAAGCCCTGGAATTCTGGGACCAACTCTCCCGCAAAGAACCGCTCGGTCTTGCGGTCTCTGAAGCTACGAATCATTATAATGCTTTACGTAATAAGTATACAACATGTCTCATACTCTACTATGGGGTCCACCTCCAGACAAGCATACAGCCGACGACGGAGCAATCGTGGCCTAACAACGATTCACACACTCCAGCACCCACGTCACTTGCTCCGACGTGACAAAGGTGAGACAAATGTGTCTAGGTTGCTACTTCCACCACAGTCCCAGGGTGAGAAACCGCCGCACCCACCTGAGCCGCTCCCGCCTGGCCCGCGCCCACCGGGTGCGGTCCAGGGCCGCTTCTATCGAGCGTTGCTGCCCATTCCTCCACACCCCCGTCAGCGGCTGGGTCTCGGGCGGCAGGGTCAGCCCGTGCTCCTCGGCCATGGCCAGCTCCAGGTCTAGGATGCGCTCCTCCGTCACCAGCCACGACAGGCTCTTGCCGTCGCTGGGATGGCCATCCCCGAGCCTTCGCCACTCCTCAACCAGCGGCCACGCCGCACCATAGACCTGCTCGTCGTCTGGCGTAGGCTCACGGGTTACCAGCTCGGGATACTTGCGTCGGGACTGGACACTGACAACGGGCCGCCTGGCTATGGTGGTGGCGTGCTCTGTACCGACACCGTGCTGAGGTGTCTCTAGTTTCGTCAGCCGTCGCTCTACGCTCCTCAGGGCTTTGGCTTGCTCGTTCTGCGTGGCCTTGATCTTTCCCTCGACGGCTGTGCGGATGTCCCCGATCGTGCTTCGCATCTCTCCTGCCAGCGTCTCGATGCGTTGCTCCAGCGCATCGTTGCGCTCCCGCTGCCGGGACGCCGCCGAACCAGCCCCCGACTGAAGAGCCCGCTCCAATGCTTCTCGAACTCTCCAGGAGGGCTTTCCTCCTCTGATACTGGCTGCGCACCCTCCACTACGGGGCATCCATGCTCATGGTCCTGCCCAGGATGATGCACGCGGCGGGCATGGCAACCGGCGCACTGTCGGCTGCCGGTGCGATGAAGGCCGGGGCGGCAGGCAGTGGGGGCGGCGCTGGAAGCTGGCTCCCCGCTGCGGCGGGCCTGGCCAAGGGCGGCGGCGGAGGCGAAGCATCGACGGGCAACACGTCGGCGGGGATGCCGCCCCGCAGCATGAACGAGTGATCAACGGCCCCTGAGTGGGGGCCTCAATCAGATGGCAACACAACAGTGAGAAGGAGTTTACGCATGAGCGATCTGATTCAGACCGTATCCAACATCGTGGGGATTCTACTGGCCATGGTCGGCGTGGTGGGCACAGGGTTCTTCATCTACGGGTCCTTCCTGTACCTCTCCGCCTCCGGCGCGCCCCACCAGATGGAGCGGGGCAAGAGCGCCATGTTCACAGCCCTGGCCGGGGTGGTGCTGGCGCTGCTGGCCTATGGCGTGATGAACCTCATCATCAACGCCGCCATCGGCAGTCCCGTGACCCCCGAATTGCCCAACCCGAGCAACCCGTCCGGCAGCTCGTCTTAGGAGGTGTACGCCCTTGCGTGAACACGAAGTACCCACTCACCTGCAGACGGAGGACAAGGTCCTGCTGGGCCTGACCTTCCCCCAGATCGTGGCCATCGCCGCGGTCGTCGGGTTGGCCTACGGGCTATGGAAGCAGGCCGCCTTCCTCCCCGACGGCGCCTTCCGTCTGGGCGCCGCCATCGTCGTCGGCCTTCTGGGGCTGGCCATGGTGGCCGTGCGCCCCGGAGGGAGGGGGCTGCCCACAGTGATCTTGGACCTGCTCCGCTTCGCCCTTTCGCCCAAACGGTACGAGGGAGAGGTCACCGCGCTGCTCAACCCTCCGGTAGCAACGCCGCCCAAGTCCAAATCTCAAAAGAAGAAGGGACGGCGCAGACTGTGGAGGTTCCGGCTGAAGGGACTCCCCTTCAAGTGCCTGAGCCTCCTCCTGGCCGTGATGGTCCTCCTGACCTCCATCGCGCCGTCTGCGGCCCTTGCCGCTGGACCGGCGAGCGGCCCCGACCCCCAACGGCTCTTCATCGAGGCGTGGCGGGTGCGGGGCAACGAGGCCGAGCTGACCCTTCGTGCGGCAACGTCCCTGGAGGTGCAGGTCACCACCGAGACCCACGACCGCTACCGGCCCTACTACACCCAGGGGGTCCTCTACCGGGGAGAGCCCCGGCAGTACACCATCCCCCTCGCGGCAAACCACAAGGCCATCGTCATCTCCTGGCGGGACGCCCTGGGCAACGCCGGCATCCGAGTGCTGGACCAGAACAGCCTTCCCTACCCCCTGCCAGGGCTGGAGACCGCCGACTGCGGCCTCTCCATGACCGAGGTGGGTTGGCGGCTGGGCAACGTCACGGGCCGCCTCTCCAGCGCCTGCAACAGACGGGCGGAGGAGGTCGTCGAAGCCACTGTCCTCACCGACCCGGCGGACCCCGCCGCATCGGTGAGCCGGAAGCTGCTCCTGGATGCCGACGTCGCCGATGTGACCGGCGAGGTCTACCTGGCGGCCTCGGCGGCCGGGTCTACCACCGGCCTGGCCTTCGCCCGGGACGGCGACATGCCCTTCAACTTCTCCCTTCCCCAGGAGGACCGCGTCCACCAGGTATCCCTTCGAGCGGACATCACGTCGACCCGTGTGATCCCCCTGCCGGGCAGGGTGGACCTCACCCACAACGAGGAGCAGTCCCTCATCGAACGGATACCCGTCATAGGCCACTTTGCGGGCTTCTATCACACGGTGAGCTCGACCCTGAGCGCCTGGTTCGGCCCGGTGGTCCATACAGTTTCGGCCACTCTGAGCGCCTGGTTCTCGCCGGTGGTCCGCACCATCTCGGCAACCCTGAGCGCGGCCTGGGGGGCCGTCACCCACACCGTGGGCGGGTGGATATCCGCCACCGTCGGCAAGTGGCTATCGGCCATCGTGAGCGCCGAGGTGTGGACCATGCTCGGCGCAGTGCTTTCGGGCACCGTGGACAAGTGGCTATCGGCCGTCGTGAACGCCGAGGTGTGGACCATCCTGGGCGCGGTGCTTTCGGGCACCGTGGGAACCTGGCTCTCGGCCATCGTCGGAGCCAGCGTCTGGACCACGGTGGGCTCATGGCTCTCCACGGCGGTGGGCTCATGGGTCTCCACGACGGTGGGCTCGTGGGTCTCCAGGATCGTCGGCGTCACCGTCTGGGCCACGGTCGGTTCATGGGTCTCCACCCTCGTCGGGGGCTTCACCCCCGCCGTCAGTCACTGGGCAAACATCATCCTGGGCTGGCTGAGCTTCAATATATGGGTGCCCCAGGAGACGGCTTCTGGGTATGCCAGCGGCGCCGCATCGGGCTACGCATCGGGAACGGCAACCGGTTACGCCAGCGGCAGCGCGACGGGCTACGCCTCCGGGACCTCGTCAGGCTACGCATCGGGAACCGCCTACGGCTACGCCTCCACCGAGGCTTCGAGCTATGCGTCGGGGACCGCCTACTCCTACGAATCGGAGTACGTATCGGGGACGGCCTCGGGCACCGCCTACGGCTACGCCGAGGACGAGGCGTCCACCTACGAATCGGAGTATGTATCGGGGACGGCCTCGGGCACCGCCACCGGCTACGCCGAGGATGAGGCGTCCACCTACGCCACCACCGAGATCACCCTTCCCGCACAGACCGACCAGACGACCGTCAGCGAGACGGTCACCATCCCCGGCCAGACCCAGAGCCAGACGGTCAGCGAGACCGTCACCTTGCCGGGGCAGAGCCAGAGCCGGCACGTCAGCGAGGACGTGTGGGTGGAGGGCAAGGAGGTGACCCAGGAGGTGGACGTGGAGGTCGTCATCCCCGCCTACACCTCGGCCGAGGTGACGGAGCAGGAGCCCCTGGTGCGCCACTACCGGGACGTGCTCTCCACCGCCTTCCCCATCCTCTCGGACGCTCCATTCGAGGCATTGCCCGACCCGCCGGAGGACTCCGACATCCCCTCGGAGCCGGAGCAGTACCTCCAGCTCATCGAGGACCAGGACGACGAGGATGAAGACGAGGACGAGGACGACTCCACCAATCCCTACAAGGACGCCCTGGACCACATGGAGGACAACAACTACTTCGATCTGACTTCCGACGAGGCGGCCAAGCTCCGCACCGAGCTCTACATGGCTTGCCTGGACAGCCTCTCCATCTCCATCGAGGCAAGACAGCTCATGGAGGATGAGGCCGGGGCCGTGGTCTCGGAGAAGAGCTATACCGCCGAGGAGATCCCCGGCGAGGCCATTCCAGCCCAGGAGGTCTTCCGGGAGCTGGTGGGACAGGAGCTTCGGTAATGCGTAGAGATCTTTCGTCAATCCACCATGCGGCTCGCCTGGACCAACCCTTCTTGAGGGTGTTGCCGAGAGCCCTGGGGCGGCTCCTGAGCCTGGCGGCGCTTATCGCCTTCGCCCTCTTCACCACCGGAGCGTCCCAGGGAGAGGCGGGGGCGGAGATGCTGGAGGAGTACAACCGGCTCCTCAACATCTTCATCCTCATCGCCGGCATCCTGGCGGGCTTCAGCCTGGTCTGGGCCGCCTTCGTCCTCATGTGGGGCGAGCCGGAGAACCCCCATGCCAGGGGAAGGGCCAAGGGCGCTGTCATCGGAGCCATCTCCGGCCTGGTGCTGGTGCTCCTGGCCAAGGGCCTCATGGTGCTCCTGGTGGACAGCACCACGGTGCTGCTGCCGACGCGCTAGGAACCCCAACAGCAAGAAGACAAGGAGGAATGTATGAGTACCGCAGACACCATCCTGTTTCTGGGCCTGGTGGCCCTGGCCTACTGGACCGAGGAGCCAAGGCTTCAACTGATGGCCGGAGTCGTCGGGATCATGGCCGGGCTGACGGCAGCGTCCCTGGCCCCGTCTCCCTTCGTCGGCGTCGCCGTCCTTGGCGCCGGCGTCTACCTGCGCCGTCCTTGGCGCCGGCGTCTACCTGGTGATAGCCGCCGTCCGCACCCTGCGAGCCGCCCGTCGAAGGCGGAAGGAGCAGTCCTGATGCGCAGCAAGCAAAGGAACGGCAAAGGGGTCAACCAGAAGGAGACCCAATCGACCAATGGAGCGAGCCCACGGCGGCGGAAGCGGCCCAAGAGGGGCCGCCACCTGCCCCGGCACCGGCTGCCTCAGAAGGCCGTCGTTCGCATACCACTCAAACCCCAGGAGGTGCGCCCATGACCCGTCGCAAGTTCAGACCCCTTCGACGCAGGACCGGCGAAGGTCTTCATCCATCGGCGGGAGAGCAGGAACCCCTGCCTGTAACCGGTATACCCGATGAGGTCCAACATCCCGTGACGGAGGAGCGCGCTCCAAAGAAACCCAAGACTCCGCCGTCTCTGACCCGTTACTTTCCGATAGCGGGGCTGCATGAGGCGACCATCCTGCGTCTCGGCGGCGTGGAGGTCTCCGTCATGGAGGTGCGGGGCCTGGAGGTGGAGCAGCCCATCATGGGGGCCTTCGCCGCCGTCCTCAACGCATTGGACTTCCCCGTGCAACTCCTGGTGCGACAGCACCCGCCCCGGCGTCGTGGACCGGCGCTTTTACGCAATCTGCCAGAAGGCCCGTGCCGACGAGCTTCAGGGCCTCCTCACCAGGGCGGGCTTCGCCGTCTTCCCGCTCAAGGACAGGGCTCTGCGGCTGCTGGTCGAGTCCACCCTGCGGGGATGCGCTCCACCGGCCCCATCATCGGAGTCCCCTATGGTCATCGGCCTCAGCAGAGGCCAGCTCGACATGGCAGAGCGCCTGGGAAGGAGCTACCAGCTGACCCGCTGGCCCCGGACGCTTCCCCTGGGCTACATGCAACGGGTGTTGGCCCTGGGCCTGCCCATGGACCTGTCCATACACATCTCGCCCATCGCCACCGCCCAGGCCGTAAGGACCCTGGAGTGGCAGCGGGTGAAGATGGAGTCGGGCATCGCCATCTCGCTACGCCGAGGCAGGACGGCCTCTCCGGAGACGGAGATCGCCCTGGAGGACGCATCCCGGCTCAGGGACGAGGTGCACCGGGGCAGGGAGCGCCTGTTCAACGCCTCCTTCTCCATCACCATCTATGCAGGGACAGCAGACTCGCTGAAGGAGCGGGGGCAGCAGCTGAAGGGCCTCTTCGCCGGGTCCATGGCCGTCCTGGACGCCATGAGATTCCGGCAGCGCGACGGCCACCTCTCCACGCTGCCCCTGGCCCTGAACCCGGGGGGCTCCTGGAGGACGGTGGACACCTCGACCCTCGCCTTCCTCTTGCCCTTCGCGCCCCCCGACCTGGACACCCGCAAGGGCACCCTCTTCGGCCTGGACCTGCGTTCGGGATCGGTCGTGACCTACGACCCCTTCGACGGGGCCTTCCTCAACGCCAACACGGTGGTCATGGCCAGGAGCGGCGCGGGGAAGTCCTTCTCCACCAAGCTGGGTCTGCTGCGCGGCATCTCCAGGGGCATCGTCTACTACGTCATCGACCCCGAGGGCGAGTACGCATCCCTGGCCCAGACCGCAGGTGGAAGGGTGCTGACCCCCGGCGTTGCCGGTCACGGGCTCAACCCCTTCGTGCTGGAAGAGGAGGATGAGAGCGAGGTCCTGCAACGGGTGGGCGGTCTCAGGAGACTCATCGAGGTCATGGTGGGAGAACGCTTCTCACCGGAGCAGCGGGCCACCCTGGACGAGGCCCTGACCGCCTACTACACCACCCATCGGGCCGTCACCGGATTCCAGGACTTCTTCATATTCCTCGAATCTCAGGGCTATAAGGGGATGGCATCCCTGCTGAGGCCCTTCGCCACCGGCAGCCTGCGCCACCTGCTCACCGACCAGGGGGCAGACCTGATGGGAACCGAGCTTCCCATCACCGTCTTCAACCTTCGCCTGCTGGAGCCGGAGCTGCGGCCCGCCGCGACGCTGGTGTGCGCCGAGGCGGTCTGGTCCATGGCGTCCAGGGACCCCAAGCCCAGGGTGCTGGTGGTGGACGAGGTGTGGAGCATCATGCAGCACCCCGAGGGGGCCTCCTCCCTGGTCTCCCTGGCCAAGAGAGCCCGGAAGCACCATCTGGGCCTCATCTCCATTACCCAGGATGTCCAGGACTTCCTCAGCGAGGACACCAGTAGGCCCATCGTGGGCCATTCGGGAAGGGTGCTTCTCCAGAACTCCGCCTTCAAGCTGCTGCTCCAGCAGGACGCGGCGGCGCTGAGAGCGGTCGGGGAGTCCTTCGACCTCTCGGAGGCCGACGTCCAGTGGCTTCTCTCCTGTCCTCGCGGGGATGGGATGCTGATCGCCCGGGGCGGCCGCTTCCCCGTCCGCATCCTGGCCACGACCGAAGAGCAGGGGCTCATCGACGCCCGGCCCGCTGTACACAGCTGAGCTACTCATAGCAACTCACCTTCAGAAAGGAGAACCCACCATGAAACTGAACCCCATAGGCTGGCTGCTGGGCGGCCAAAAGGACAAGAAGCCCCCGGTGCTGCTGGCCGTGACGCCGCCCCGCACCGGGGAGCGCACCCTGCTGGGCGTGGAGAACCTGCTCCAGTCCATCGCGGTCCCTGAGCCCTTCTCGTTGGAGCTGGCGGGAGACGCCGACGGCGTGACCCTCATGGCCCGCTGCCGCGACGACGAGGTGGTCAAGGGCCAGATATCGGCCCACTACCCCCAGGCCCGCATCCAGGAGGTGCCCCACGAGGAGGACCCCCTGCGCCTTGACGAGGGAGAGGAGGCGTGGAGCATGACCCTGGCCGCCGACGGCCCCGACTACCTTCCCCTCCGCACCTTCCGGGACGACGACCTGCTGGACCCCGGCTCAGACCCGCTCATCGCACTGATCGGGGCCTTGTCTACTTTGCACGACAAGGAACGCATCGTGGCCCGGATCCTGCTGCGCTCCCTGGGACCAGACTGGTCGGCGGCTCACATGAACAAGGCCGTCAGGAACCCCGCCACCGAGCACAGGGACGCTTCATACACCTATCAGACCAAGCCCCTCCAGACCGACGGCGTCCTCATGATCGTCCTGGGCCTGGCGGCCCTCAGCGTCTTCCAGGGCTACTTCTGGATGCAGGGCGGGGAGACGTGGAAGGGCCGTACTCCTGGCCGCTGGCGTGGCCTTGGGGACGGTCGTGGCGGGCTGGGGCTGGTGGCGCTGGAGGAGGGCTCGCTCCCGCGTCCACGACCCGCTGTTGATCAAGGAGAAGGTCTCCCGCATCGCCTTTGGCGCGGAGCTCCAGGTCACCGCCATCCTGCCCAAGGGGGATTCCGGGAAGCGTCCCCACGAGCTGTTGGGTCCCGTTGCGGCGGCCTACCGCCACTACGACAACCCCGCAGGAGCCCGCTTCCGGGTGGGCAAAGTGCGGCGGGTGATCCCCACCCCCTCAATGCAGCCCGCTTCCACGGGGCTCTTCGGCAAGCGCAGCGTCCTGGGGGTGCGGGAGGTGGCATCCCTGTGGCACCCGCCGGGCGCAAGAGATGAGACGCCCCTGGTGGAGCGGTCGGGAGCACGGGTGCTCCTTCCCTCGGCCAGAGGCACCAGGGGCGGCGCTCTGGTGGGCCAGACCACGGCGGGCAATCCCCGGGAGATCAGCTTCCCCGACGATCTGCTGCGACGCCACCACCTCTACGTAGCCCGCACCCGCATGGGGAAAAGCACCCTCATGCACCACATCGTCTCCCACAAGCTTAAACAGAAGGCCGAGGGCAAGGACCCCGACGCCATCGTCGTTGTCGATCCCCACACCGACCTGGTGAGCGGGCTGCTGGGGCAGGTGCCTCTCGCCCTGATGCTGACTCAGATTGTCGACATAGCGGACAACCACGATCTTCTTTCGAGGCTGTATCCAGTGGGTCGAGAACGCCACGGCGCTCAGGACTTTGCCTACCTACCTGAGTGCGCCGAGCTAGTTATGAGCGTATTAAAGGTCAGCACTAAAGACAAGGACCTCTGGCAGGTTAAGGAAAAGGTCATGCACAAGCTGGCGAAGGCCTCCGCTGAAACAATCCCTACCATCTGGGTCAATCTGACAGTCTGGGTGGCCAGACAACAAGGGCCCGAAGAAGTGAAACGCCTGGCCGAAGCGTTGAGACTCGCATGAATGCCAAAGACATGGCGCTTAAGCGGCAGCGATGGAGAGAGCGGGGCGTATGTACGTCCTGTGGGAGTGATCGAGACATCGAAGGTATCCAATGCTCTCGATGTAGGGCGATGAATCGCAAGTCGCAACGAAAGACCTCTAGAGAGACTCATAGAGGTTACCAGGCTGCCCTTATTGCCCGTCGGCGCAAGGCTGGCCACTGCCCCTACTGTGGTCAAGACAGAAACGACCTGGCCTTCAAGATGTGCTCGAAGTGCAGGACAACTGCTCGCGAGAGATATGGGAGGAACTGGTTACAAGTGAAGCTCTATAGGATTGAGAAAGGGATCAGTAATAGCAGCTCACCCGTACCCCAGAAGGCCACTTTCAGAGCGATAAATACCCCTGGTGCCACGTTGGGTTCGTGCCATTTAAGCTCACTGACAAGATGGCGCAGCCCCTTCTTTGGGAGTACGCCAAGGTTAGGGAGTCGATAGACATGGAATTCGCAGACGATCTGCGTGCTGCTCTTGTGACGGCAGGATATGTAGCGAAGGCGTTAGCAAAATGAAAGTTTCCCTGTACCTGCGGGTCTCCACTGACCAACAAAACCTGGAGAATCAACTGAGGGACCTTCGGCGCGAGTGTGACCGGCAGGGACATGAAATCGTCGCAATATATCAAGAGGCTGAAAGCGCATGGAGGGCTGGCCACCAGTCGGAGCTAGCAAAGGCCTACCGAGCAGCGCGGCAAGGGCGCTTCCTGGTCCTGTGGGTATGGGCGCTTGATCGGCTATCACGCCAGGGAGCTGCATCAATGCTGCAGATCGTGTCCAGGTTTGGCAAGGCAGGAGTCAAGGTGTTCTCTCTTCAGGAGTCGTGGACATGGCAATCAGGCGAGATGCTGGAGTTATTTCTATTAGTCGCTGGCTGGGCAGCACAAATCGAGTCTCAGCGGCGGTCAGAGCGTACCAGGGCGGGGCTGCAGCGTGTAAAGGCGAATGGTAAACCCCTTGGGAGACCACCCGGTGCCAAGGACAAGAAGAAGAGGAAAGAGCGTCGAAAAAAGGATCGGTCAACTTTCCTATCTGAGGTCTAGATACAAAATGAAATCACCTAAAAAGGATCCTTTTTTGGCAGGATATTGTTCCCCCTCTCACAGTCGACCGGCGCCCTCGGGTCGCAGCCTTTGGTTCCTATCAAACAGTCCTCGTAATCGAAGAGGACGCGTAGCAATCTTTCCAGCGCGCACCACCTATCCAACCCCGCCTGAAACACCATCTCTGCCTTCTTGTCCGACCATGGGTACGTATCCCTTATTTTCTGCCATTTCTCTATAAGCCAAACCTGGCCAAGGCGGAGCTTTTCAAGGATATCGACAGCGCCTTGTGGCAACTGCTCTATAGCGGCCATCCGAACAAGGAAGCTGCCAGTCCTGGATAGAGTCTTTTTTGTTGTTCCTGCTGCTGTAATCATGCTTCACTCCTCTCAAGGAGTCATAGACTGTGTCTATGGCTCATGATAAGCAAAAGCTGTAAATACTTTTTTCTCAAAACACCTGCCACCACCTGCAACAGGGGGTTGCAGGTGGTGGTGGCAGGTCGTAGATATAAGGGTGGCAGGTGCGGAAACCACCTGCCACATAGGATTCAGATAGGGGGTTGCAGGTGTGGCAGGTTAAAACGGGATTCTTTTTTAAATTCAAACAATTTCGTGTTTTGCTTTCACAAGCTATAGACTGCATCTATGGCTCATCTCCCTCTCGGGCTAGCCTTAGGAAGCGCCATTGCGTACCTGTTCTAACCCTCTTCCTTTCAATGGCGAGGGATATACTTAAAGCGTCCTCCATCGCAGTCAACTGTTTCCCGAGGGACACCTCATTGTTAACACGCCACCTCATCTGCCTGTCTAATGCGATACCCTTAAGGTCCTCATAGAGCTTCTTCCCGCCTATCCAACGGCCCTCGTTGGTAAGGCCTATATCCAACGCACCGCTAGGCTTTTCTGACAGCCAGGCGTCCAAGAGAATAGCCAGCTCGTTTTCCTCCGTTGCGTAGATGTACTGGGACCTCTTTAGTTTCTTAAGGATTCCCTGCGTGGTTTCAGGTATCCCGAGCGCTAGGCCTGCACGTCCCGCCATCTTTGCGAAGTCCGCCAGCCTGATAGTCATTTGAACAGATGGAACGCTGGTCTCGGCAACTACTCTGTTGAGGAGTCGGGCGAAGTCCGTCAAGAGCGGGTTGCGAAGAGTCGATACCTCGTCGATCATTTCCTGCTCGGCCCGTCTCTTCTCATCTGTCAGCTTTTCTACATGAAAGATAATCAACCTCTCAGACACGTCCTCACGTCTAAATCGTGGTGTCCGGGCGGTAAGGGCGATGAATGCCCTGGAAATGTATGTAATCATTCTGTTCGTGGTGTAGAGTTCTCGCTTGGTGACTCTCTGGCCCGTTGCGCCGACAGCAAGGGCATCTTCGAGCCAGGGGATAAACCTATCGGCATTATCAAAGGCTACAAACGGACGGTTGGTGGTCGATACATAAAAATCATCCTCCCCGTCCTTTCTCAGGCTGTCGACATCGAAGGCATGGCCGAACATCAGGCGTCCGATTCTACGGAAGAGAAGGGTCTTCCCTGACCCTGCAGGCCCCAAGGCAAGGGCTAGAGGCTTTGTGGGTTGGATGGATTCAAATGGTACTGCCAGCATCCATAAGAGGAAGAGTACCTTTTGCTCATCAGGGGAGTGGGGCGATGTTTCGTCCTGGACGAAGTTGATCGGGTCTATAACGGTGTTGACCAGAAGATCCTCTGGCGCGCTCTCATCGACATACCAGGGCTCGGAATCTGGGTAAGGCATGAACAGTATGCCAGCGGTCCCGTTGTCGACCTCAGTTAAGTCCTTGCCGTCTAAACGGAGAACCCTACCACGCCCCATATCGAGATAAAGTATGTTCGCCAAAGAATCATAGTGAGCAAACTGGCGGACGGATGTGTCTTTCCCTCTTGCCGCGGCCTCAACGAGCATGTCCTGTTGCAAAAAGTTGGAGAGCTGCTCGGTTGAGTTGATACCGTATTTCTCATTGATAAGAACCTCTATATCGAAGCTCCCCAGCTCCATGAGTATCTTAGTCTCGTTGTCGAAGAAGTAGTATCTACCGCCGTCAGTGCGTATAAACTCGCCGTGGCTCATCAAACCATTCTTGATTAGTTTCTGTGATACCGGCCTCAATTTACTACCGGCCCAGAGTAAATTCTCATCGTTCTCTATTAGGTCGCCCAAGTTGCCTTCTTCATGGCCGTTCTTGGAAAAGGCCTTCTCAAGCTCGGTGTCTGTGGCTTGTCTTATGTAGATAGGCGAAGCATTTGCCAAATTGAGGAGCTTCTCCCAAGTCCCGCCGTCGTCTAGCCAGTTCGAAACGTCGCCCTTGGATGGCAGGTTCGGGAGGGAGATTACCTTGACCTCGGCCGCTATGTCGGTGAGTGACCTGGCCACATGGTCGGCGTGGCGCTGGCCAGCAAAGCTGTTTCGCGGGTTCTTTTTGTCCTCTGGGTCGTTGTCGGGCAATATGGCCACCATCCGACCCTTCAAGAACTCCGAGTATTTGGTGCTCCACTTGCCAGCGCCCATGGGGTTGGTGGTGGCGACCAGGCCGAGGGAGCGGAGACGGCCGACATCCTTCTCACCTTCTACGACGAAGACCCAATGATCGGGGTCGGCCTCCAGGAGCTCAGGCAGTCTATAGAGCACTGTCCGGGTCTTTGATA
The DNA here is from genome assembly GCA_965249025.1 of Dehalococcoidia bacterium. Taxonomy (GTDB): domain Bacteria; phylum Chloroflexota; class Dehalococcoidia; order Lucifugimonadales; family CAYTFF01. Next base: position 2,748,146 of record OZ252215.1, read on the forward strand.
GGCCGTTGATCCACTCACCAGGCTTTCTCGGGTCCTGGTCCTGGCGTCGCTGATAGAACTTCTTCAGGCCAGTCTTGGTGTAGTATCGGACAACTTGAAAGAGGAACTTGCCCTTCTCATCGAAATAGTCGTAAGTGGCGTCTTTGCCGTCGCTCTTGTCTGGCACGGGGATCCCCAACCTTTCAGCTACTTCCCTCACACTGTATGGCCTGTTGCAGGCCGAGTAGCACGTCCCGCCGCCAGTAATCAGGACTTGAAACGAAGGGTGCTTATCATCGTGGAACGGGCAGTTGGTCTTGTAGCGACCATGCGAGTCGGGCCTGGTCATTTGAGGGAGTCTACTCCTCACGTCATCTGCTAGGGTCATAAGGAAACCTCCCGTGGCGTTTCCATGGAAACGTGCTTGAAGAGATGTCTCTCTTTGCTCCAAACCTTGTCGATGGCTTGGTGAACTAAGGAGATGAAATGTTCCTCCGACTCGGCTCTGCTTCGGGCGATGTATCCAGGGCTCCGCCAAAGACTTCGTCCATAGGGCCTTTTCTGTAGTTGATAGACGGTTTACGGTCTGATATACTTGGCATTAGAACGGACTCCTTCCTTAAGGGGTTGGGGTTGCTGGAGGATGCAACAGCTTTTGGTTGGGCGCTGCATCCTCCTTTCTTTTTCAGTTTGCTTGATTCTCTACATCCTCCAGCGTGGGCAGCTTTGGCCTTCCTCCGAGCCTGCCACGCTCTGTCATGCTCAACTGCCCTGGCTCCATGGACCTCTTGGCGGCGTTTACACCCCCCTTCCTACTCCTGGTCTCCCAGGACTTCGTTCCGACTGAGCCTGCCCCTCCGCACGTGGGGCATGGCTCTTTGCCGTCTCGCTGAAACATGGCCCTGCCTTGCTCCTGGCGGGTCATCCTCTCACTCCCTTGACGATTCTCGTCGCTATTTCTCATTAGTCTCAACGTTTATGGGCTAACTTGTACCCGCTAATTCGTAACGACTGCCTGTCAGGGTAACGAAATAAGTTCCTGCCTTGTCCTCCTGACCGTCGCAGGGCGTGGGTAATCCTACTCACGAAGTGGCTTGTGCAATGTGTAAGAATCGTCCTAATGCTTGCGATTAGGGCACCCCCACCCTATTTTGGTTCTTGACCATCTGATATAAAATTTCCTAGCCAAACTAGCATGTATTACATGATTTGTCAAGAGGGTTTGTCAAGATATTATTACGATATGCTTGAGAGGAGTTTTCGTGGATTTTACAGAAGCAACGAAGGTATTCCTACAAGCCAAGGAGTCAAAAGGAATATCGAGCTACACCTTAAAGAATTACGCATGTTGGCTTAGAGTTTTCGGGAAAGGCCTAGCGGAAGTGCCTGAAGATGCTTTGTCAATTGAAAGGTTTCTATCTACTAGGGGACCAGCACCAGAAACTCGGTGGACTTATTGGGCTGTGCTTCAGGCGTTTTACACGGTTCTAGACAGACATCAACTCATTACTACTAATCCAATGAGCTTGATTGAAAGACCAAGGGTACCGAGAAAACGAGCACGGTCGTTCACTTCCGAGGAAGTGTTTGCGATTGTCACCTACCCTTACTCACGCAAAGCGCTTAAGGCTTTGATATTTTTATTGCTAGATACGGGAATTCGATTAGGGGAAACCTTATCTATAAGGGAACCGGGAAGACTAAAAAAGAATACCATCGTTGTTGTTGGTAAGACTGGCGAGAGAGAAGTTCCTATTAATCCAACAATTCAGAGATTGGTTATTGAAGCCCTTCCGTGGCCGTGGAATAATTCCAAAAGTGCAGGCCGCGCTGTCCGTAGAGTATTTCATAAGATGGGTATAAAAGGGCGCAGGGCCAGCGCTCACAGTCTTAGACACACATTCACAAGAGAATACCGTGGTGATCTAGGACTCTTGCAAGGCCTAATGGGATGGTCGTCACTTAAAATGCTCAAGGTGTATAGGCCCTATGACCTGTCTAAGGCCATTAAAGAGCACAAGCGGCATTCTATATTCTTGCATTCGAAGGCTTTTCAAACTACTATGTTTTAACTAAATAGCCCTGCGCTGGCGTGCTCAATTGGGGATCGCGGCGCATGGGCACAGCGAGGAGATTGCCCATCTAAATTTGGAGCGAGGAATCCGTTTGTTCCTACAACCGTTTCTAAGGAACAACACCTTTCAGGCGGAATGCGCGGGAAGTAGAATGGAAGTCACAGTCGAGGGTCTGCCCGAGGTGTAATAGCCCCAACTGGGATAGGCCGCAGTAGAAGTGGGGGTTATAAGAATGGATGAATCAACAGGAGAATGTCCGCTTGCTGGCGGCGGTCATGTAGGTTTTGAGACAGCCGCCCGGCTTTTAGGACAACGGCCAGTTGTGAGACAACGCCCATAGAAGGGAGTCAGGGAGTTGTAGGCGTGGCTTACGGTGTTATCTGCTTCGATATCCACTCATGCACGGTTATCTTTTTAGGCCGACCGACACGAGGGCGATTTCGCATAAGGTCTAAGAATTCATCTTCATCAACATAGATACGGCTCCCACCCCTGACGAATTCTTTATTCGGACGTTTTACCAGCTTAAGCTTAGGTTGCACTAGTACGAGGCCAACATCGTTCTTCCTACCCATAGCCCAGTCGTGAGCAGTCGTATAAGGAATATCCTGTTCATTAGATATTGCTCGTAGTTCTCGCCACTTTGGAGTTAAAGCTGTTTGCATCATTCCTATTACTTCTTGAGAAAATCCCTGTTTAAGCAGTTCTTCCTTCTGAATCGAGGTCAACGGTGTAACCATTATAGCTCCTTAATCTGGCGTTTTCAATTAGCGTATTAGTGAATACTTCATATGAAAAACCCCGCCTTTTCGGACGGGGTCAATCTAGCATCTATTACGTGGTTTGTAAAGAGTGGCTTACGGTGTTATCTGCTTCGATATCCACTCATGCACGGTTATCTTTTTAGGCCGACCGACACGAGGGCGATTTCGCATAAGGTCTAAGAATTCATCTTCATCAACATAGATACGGCTCCCACCCCTGACGAATTCTTTATTCGGACGTTTTACCAGCTTAAGCTTAGGTTGCGCTAGTAAGAGGCCAACACCGTTCTTCTTACCCATAGCCCAGAGGTGAGCAGTCGTATAAGGAATACCCTGTTCATTAGATATTGCTCGTAGTTCTCGCCACTTTGGAGTTAAAGCTGTTTGCATCATTACTATTACTTCTTGAGAAAATCCCTGTTTAAGCAGTTCTTCCTTCTGAATCGAGGTCAACGGCGTAACCATTATAGCTCCTTAATCTGGCGTTTTCAATTAGCGTATTAAGGTGGAGCTGGAGGGAATCGAACCCACGACCTCCTCAATGCCATTGAGGCGCTCTCCCAACTGAGCTACAGCCCCGCCCGCATAAATATAGCAAATGACACCGCATGAAGCAACGTCTCACCGCCGCAAATCGTCCTCTTCTTCCGGAGCAGGGCGCGGTTTCCCAGTCCTGGAACGCCCCACCGTCTCCCTGGCCATTATCAATAGAAGCAGCGCCGCTGCCAGAAGCATAGTCGCATTAGACGTAATAGCGCCGCCAAGACTCGTATGATCCGCTATCCATCCGAGGAGTACCGGGCCTAGCACGAATCCCATGTCGCCAAAGCTGCGATACACGCCCATAGCGACGCCTGCCTTTTGGCGAGGGGCCAGGTCTCCGGCGTAGGCCGCAATAGCAGGCCCAGCCATTCCACTTCCGAGGCCCTGAATGGCAGCGGCTAAGAAGAATAGCCAGATGTAGTCGCCATTTGCGAATAGCAGCAAAGCCCCAAAGGTCAAGGCGGCCCCCGGCAGAACGATGGCCTTACGCCCGATGCGATCAGTGAAGGCTCCAACTGGCAGAATCAGGAGCATGTTCATCGCTGTGCTTACAAAGAACAATATGCCCAACTGACTAGCGGACATGGTTAGCTCGTTTGAAGCGCGTAAGGGTATAATGCTATGGAGGCTTCCTGCTCGAGTGAAGAATATCAGGAGTGTGAATATGCCCACTGCCAAGAAGGTAGGGGTGGACAACAAGTTCCCAATGGCGCGTAGGTCTCCGGACTTGACTGGATGAGCAGCCTTTGGGGCAGGGTTCCTGCCACCCGAGAGGGATAGCCTGTACTCGGGGAGGCGCGTCAGCGTCCATACGGCAGCTATACCAATAAGAATGCCTGTCAGGTAGAAGGGCCACCTGAACCCAGCAAAATCCGCTACGAAACCTCCTACAACAGGCCCCAGGTTGACCCCGATCAAAAGGCTGCCCTGTTGGAGGCTCATGAACTTCCCACGGTTCTCAGGCGTGGATATGTCCGTGATATAGGCAAAACCTCCTGTAACGAACAGGGCGGCTCCTATGCCAGCTAGAAGCCTCCAGCCTATCAGTTCTGGAACCCCATCAGCTGTTCCCATCATGGCAGAACCAAGGGCCGACAACGTCAACCCGCTGCCCATGACGAGCCTCCTGCCGAACTTCTGAGACAGGAAACCTGCCGGCATGTTTGACAGCAGCCTGCCAAGCCCGAACACTCCCACTACGGCACCGACGCCTGTCACACTTATCCCAAAGTCTTTTGCGAATAAAGGAAGCACCGGAAGAATAATGCCCTGGCCCATCATAGACAGCACGGTGGATACGCAGACCACCACAATGGCAGGGTTGTCGCGAAGGAGAGAGATGAATCCTTTACTTTGACCAGATCGCACAGTGACCTCAGGAGGTGAATACCAGGATTAACGAAGCAAAGGCCCGTCGATTATAGCACTACGCAGGCGAGCAGAAAGGACTTCACGCGTCATGAGTTGAGGAGTCTCTAAGATCAGGGGAACGTTGCTGAAGCACAGAGAAAGGCTGTCTTTAAGTAGGGCTGCTACGTTCCCTCTTCGGCGGAGCCAGTCGCCTCTGCCACCACCCCACCCTGCTTGGCGGATCGCGCCCTCAGAATCTGAAGCGCTAAGAAAAGCAGGCCTCCAAACACGACCACGCTAACGTAGCTGATTGACCGATCGACCAGGGCTATGGATACGGCATCGTGTCGGGCCAAGCTCAACATGAGGATGCCTACTATGCCAGGCTCCACAAAGCCGAGGCCTCCGGGGGTTATGGGCACGGTACTGAGAAGAGCGCTGGCTAGAGCAACAAAGAGAATAAGGGAAAGGCTTAAGTCTATATTGAGAGCTTGCACCACAAAAAGAAGCCTCGCCACTTCCAAGAACCATCCAATGACGCTCAGGCCAAAAACTATGGGAAGGTTTTTGAAGCTGCCCATGGTTCCGTAGTGAAATCTCTCATACATCCCTTGGAATCGTCGGGGCAGCCAGCGGGACAACCTCATGCCAAAGCGGCTCATCAGAAGAATAAGAGCAATCAGAGCGCCCACCATACCGAAGGCGGCGAGGAGAAATACGGGTGACGCATTAAGTCCGCGGTCCGTGGAAAGATACACGGCTCCTGCTATCATCAATACGAAGACCACGGCCATATCGAGGACTCGTTCAGCCAGGACGGTTCCCATTATCTGGGGGAATCCCCCTCTGGACTCCCGCGAGAACTCGTAAGCTCTGTAGGCGTCTCCAAGCCGGAACCAGGTAACTGTATTGGCGAACCATCCTAAAAGAATGAACTGAGAGCATCGAAATATAGACGGCAATCTTGCGCCGGGAGCTTTGTCAATCTGAGCATTCCTCCCTAGAATGCGCCAGCGCCAGCCTCTAAAGAAAAAACTCAAATAATAGACAACGAAGGCCAAGACGTAAAAGCCAGGACTGGCGTTCCTGACATTCCCCCACGTAGCCTTCCAGTCAAGGTCAAACCTGAGCGCCAGGAAGACTATCACGGAAATTGCGATGGTAAAGGAGAACAGCGTGGGGAGAGAGAGGAATTTCCTCCCTAGAGATAATCGCCTATCTCCATTCTCTATTCCGCTTGCGTTCTGCGGGTATTTCCGTGACATATTATTGAAGGGGACGCTTGGCTGGCATTCCTGGTCGCCTGGGATATTTGGCCGGAGTGGGCGAGACCTTGTTCAACACCACCAGGGATCTCGATTCATCAAGTCCTTCCAGAGACACCGCTACGACCTCCTTCAGGTCTCCTCCCAGCAGTTTTAGCGCATTCTGGACCTCTTCTAGTTCCAAATGAATGTCTCCTTGCTTTTGCGCTACGGAAAGCCCCCCCAATCGACAGAAGGGCAACGTTAGCTCAGCTAGCACATTCAGCTTGGCTACGGCTCTGGACAAAACGCCGTCAAAGGCCTCTCTAAGCTCAGGCTGATGAGCCAGTTCCTCCGCGCGACCTATATGTAGTTCCACATCATCTAACCCTAGTCTATCAATCAACCCACTAAGGAAAGACGCCTTCTTGGATACCGATTCCAAAAGGTGAAGCTTTATCCCTGGGAAGGCTATCTTTAGTGGCATACCTGGAAACCCAGCCCCTGTGCCCACGTCCAGTATATGTCCCCCTTCGAGCAGCTTAGAGGGAAACGCTTTGCACACAGAGACAGAGTCCAGGAAATGCCGTACTTGAACTTCTTCCAATTCCACTACTGTAGTCAAGTTGAAGCGTCTATTGGCCTCGATCAACTCTTCGTAATAGGAGCAGAATTGCTCTATTTGCCGTCGAGTAAGGTCGATCCCTAGACGCCTCGCTCCAATCAATAAGTTGTCACTGGAGAGTCCCATCAACCCCAAGGCCCTTTAGCCATGCCTGGGCGATTATACCACCCCTATCAGCCAACATGAAAGCGTTGACACTAACAACAGGCCAGTGATATATTTCACATAGCCCCAGATTTAGAATCAGAAGTTCCCGAAGTTCCCAAGGAGTTCAAGAATGGCCGTGAAGATAGTTGTGTGCGCCAAGCAGGTCTTGGACCCGGAGATGCCCCCTTCGGCGTTCCGTGTCGACCAAGAGGCAAAACGCGTAGTGCCTCCACCTGGCATCCCGCCCGTTGTGAACGGTTTCGATGAGAACGCGATAGAGGGCGCCTTGCGCGTCAAAGAAACCGAGGGAGGAACCATCACAGTCGTCTCGGTTGGCAATAACTTTTTGATGGATGTGATGAAGAAGCCTCTCTCTATGGGCGCTGACGAGCTAATTCTAGTTCAGGGCAGTGAGTTCGAGAACCTTGATTCCTTCGGCACCGCCCAAGCCCTGGCAGCTGCCATCAAAAAGGTTGGCGAGTATGACCTGGTGCTGTGCGGACGCCAGGCATCAGATTGGGATAACGCTCAGGTTCCCCTGGTGCTGGCCGAGTTATTGGCTCTTCCCTGTGTCACCCTAGCTCAGAAGATAGATGTGAGCGACAGCACTATCACGGTGCAGCGGGCTCTCAAGGATGGCTACGACGTAGTGGAGACTTCCCTACCGGCCCTGATAACGGTGACCAACGAGCTTGGCGAGCCTAGGTATCCCACTCTGCGAGGCATCATGGCAGCTACAAGAAAGACTCCCACCATTTGGGGCATTGGCGACCTTGCTTTGGATGCCTCCGCATTAGAACCTAGACTCAAGATACTAGACCTATACATCCCAGAGAAGGTATCGCAGGTTGAGATCATCTCTGGAGATGATGACGCAGACGCAGGAAGAAAGCTGGCGTTGAAATTGCGAGAGGAAAAGCTAATATAGAATTCTCAATACTGGAATGAGAGGCTGGTTTTATGAGTGGTATTCTTGTTTTAGGAGAAATCTCAGAGGGCGAGCTAACCCCCACAACCCTGGAGCTGATAGCGGCGGGACGCCAACTTAGCAGTGACCTGGGAGAAGAGGTGGCAGTAGCGCTAATTGACAAGGACATCGGCGACCTTGCCAGCAGCGCCACAGCGCATGGGGCTGATCGCGTGTACGTTGTGGAGAGCCATCTTCTGGAGACGTTTCAGGCAGATGCCAATCTAGCTGCAATAGAGAGGGTCTGCAAAGAGGCCCAGCCCAGCATCGTGCTGGCAGCCAATTCAGACAAGGGCAGCCAAGTTGCGCCAAGACTGGCTTTCCGATTGGGAGTTGGATTAGCTCAGGATTGCACTGAGCTTAAGATAGATCAGGAAAACAAGCGGTTGATAGCCACTCGCCCTGTCTTTGGCGGGAACGCATATGCCTTTGTTACCTTTTCTGGAGACAAGCCAGATGTCGCCATAATAAGAGCTAAATCAATAGAGCCGCTGGAGGCAGATTCTTCCAGAACCGGTGAGGTGGTGCAAGTGGATGCTGAGCTGGATGAATCTGTAGTGAGGACAAAGCTGGTAGAGACGGTAAAGGGAAAAGTAGAGGGAGTTCGTCTGGAGGACGCCCCAGTTGTCGTAGGCGGAGGCAGAGGACTAGGAGGCTCTGAGCCTTTTAAGCAGCTAGAGGAGCTGGCAAAGCTTTTAGACGGAGCCGTGGGGGCTTCCCGCGCAGCTTGCGATGCCGGTTGGGTGGACCACAACTACCAAATAGGTCTGACTGGCAAGACCGTAGCTCCAAATCTGTATATAGCGATAGCGATCTCCGGGGCAAGCCAGCACATGGCCGGCTGTTCCGGCGCCAAGACCATTGTCGCCATCAACAAAGACTCCGATGCCAACATCTTCAAGGATGCCAAATATGGCGTTAGCGGAGACTGGAAGGCAGTACTCCCCGCTTTCATCGAGACCGTTAGGGAACTTGTGAAATCTTAAATTGGGAAGGCCCGTGGACAGAGACTTTAGCTTAGACCTCAGCGAGGTCATGAAAAGCATAGAGAACGCAGAGGTGATGTCAATCTTTTTCCTAAGATTGAGGAAGAGCCTCATAATAGACACTCGCTTTACCTTAGAGGACAAGCCCATGATCAAGGTAGTGCCTATGGCCTCATCCTTGGAGGATAGACTGCGTAGCCTGAGGAAAATGAGGCCCAACTTACCTAGGCCTGGGGACATAACCCTCATCCCCTGGTTTGGATATGTGGACAGCTTAATAGATCTAGGGGTCTGGGACCGCATAATGCAGAGGTTTGTGGACTCGGCCCAGAAGGACGTGGTGAAGGAGTGTTCCAACATCCTGAAGGAGCTGAGGATGTTGGAACAGGATGAGATGGCGGCCGTCATCAAGGGAGAAGGATACCAGACCATCTGGTCAAGCTTAAAGAGGTAAACCACCTACAGGCAGATAGCCAGTAAGCAAAGGACTCCCAAGAGAGGGAGTCCTGTCATTTTAGAGGACCGCTCGCTTGCACATTTTCGTCGTGTGGCTTCATATAATAGCCACCACGGTTTGGCTCGGCGGTATGCTGTTCATTGCCCTTGTCCTTGTGCCTTTGATCAGGGGAATGGAGCCACCAGGCTCAGGTCATAGGGTTCTTTCTCAGATAGTTCGTCGCTTCCGATACGTTTCCTGGGCCGCGCTAATCGTCCTGGTCTTGACGGGCATTGCCAACGTGGCCTACCGCCAGGTAAGCTGGTCTACATTCTTTTCAGGGGGCATGCTGGACTACACCTTTGGCCAGCTCTTGTACATTAAGTTGGGATTTGTGCTCCTGGCGCTTCTGTTCAGCGCAATTCACGACTTCGCTATAGGCCCAAAGCTCGCAAGCCTTATGGAAGTCCAGGAAACATCTGAAGACCCCGTTCCAGGGGTAAGAGAATTGCGAAGGCTAGTGTCATGGTTAGCCCGAGTGAACCTGGCTCTGGCGCTGGCCATTGTGGCCATTGCCGTAATGCTAGTTAGAGGAATTCCGTAGTAGCGCCAGGCATTAGATCTTGGCCTCCTCCTTTTCTCTTTGAGTTTCCTCTACGATGCGCTGGGTCAGGTGCTGGGGGACATTCTCATAGTGGTCGAACTCCGTAGTGAAGGCTCCCTTGCCTTGTGTCATGGAGCGCAGGTCGGTGGCGTATTTGAGCATCTCCGACTGAGGGACCTCGGCTTTGATGATAGTAGTCCCGTCCCCCTGAGGCGTCATGCCATGGATTTTGGCCCGCTTGCTGTTCAAGTCTCCTATGATATCTCCTGAATAGGAATCTGGGACGATCACGGTGACCAACATTACGGGTTCCAGCAGCACGGGGTTGGCATTTTTAATCCCCTTACTTAACGCATGAGACCCTGCTATCTCAAACGACACCCCTGAAGAGTCTACAGGGTGATGGCTTCCATCGAAAAGTGTGGCCTTCACATCCACTATAGGGTATCCAGCCAGAACCCCTTCATCAAGGGCTTTGATAGCGCCTTTTTCTACCGATGAGATGTACTCTCTGGGCACGGCACCGCCCACTACCTTATTGGCGAATTCGAAACCGCTGCCGCTGGGCAGAGGCTCTAGCTCCAACCAGACGTGTCCGTACTGGCCATGTCCTCCCGACTGCTTCTTGTGCTTGTATTCTACCTTTGTGGAGGTTGTAATCGTTTCCTTATATGGCACCTTGGGAGTCTGGGTGAGAATTTCCACTCCAAACTTACGGCGCATCTTTTCTACAGCGATCTCAATATGTGTATCTCCCAAACCAGACAGCACCACTTCTCCGGTGTCGTTGTCGCGAGACACCCTAAGGCTTAGGTCTTCCTCAAGCAGCCTGGTTAGAGAGCTAGTCATCTTGTCCATATCTGCTTTCGTCTTTGGATTAAGGGCCATGGAGAATACGGGGGAAGGAAACTGTATGCCATCCAATATCAGGTGATGATCCTTAGCGCATAACGTATCGCCTGTAACTGTAACCGTCAGCTTGGCCACAGCCCCTATATCGCCCGGTGCAAGGTCTGATACGTTCTCTTGGGTCTTGCCTCTTACTATGAAGACCTGTGCTATACGCTCCTGTTGACCCTTGTTGGCATTCCACGCTTGGGAATCGCTTCGGAAAGTGCCTCCGTATACCCGGAAGTAGCTGAGTTTGCCCACGTATGGGTCAGTGACCGTCTTGAATACCAGGGCCGCTAAGGGAGCGTCTTCTGTAGGAGGAACGGACTCTTTGTCTTCAGAACCTGGCACCGTGGCCTCCACAGTCCCAGCATCGATGGGCGAAGGCATCAAATCCAATATAGCGTCCATCAACTCATTGACCCCTACGCCACTAGGGGAAGACCCTACTATTATTGGAACAATTTCGCCCTTCCTGACCCCCTCCTTGAGACCTGCGGCCAGCTCATCTGGGGTTAGCTCCTCCCCTTCCAGGTACTTGGTCGCCAGGTCGTCGTCCATCTCGGCAATGGCCTCCACAAGGCTGTCCCAAGCAGCTTCAACCTGCCCTTTCAGCTCTTCGGGTATCCGCTCTCTGTCCTTCATTAGATTAACCACGCTCTTGAAGCTGCTTTGAGAGCCTAGCGGAACCTGAACGGGCACGCACTTCTTACCAAAGGCGGCAGTTACGGCGTTGACTGTGCTTTGAAAGTCAGTGTTATCCTTGTCCAGTTTGCTAATGAATACGACTACGGGGAGATTTTTCTCCTGGATCAGGCTCCACATCTGGGCAGTGCCAACCTGGACGCCATCTGTGGCGGCCACCACTAGAATTGCGCCATCTGCTACACCAAGTCCTGATACAACCTCCCCCCTGAAGTCTGCATATCCAGGCGTATCTATTATGTTGATCTTGTGATCCTTCCAAAGACAGGGGACAAGACTGGTCTGAATGCTGCCAGTACGCTTAACTTCCTCTGGCTCCCAATCGGAAACGGTGTTGCCATCCTCCACTCTTCCCATGCGAGAGATGGCTTCTGTGGCAAAGAGCAAAGCCTCCGAAAGTATGGTCTTACCAGCACCGCTATGGGAAAGGAGAATGACGTTTCGGATTTTCTCACTAGATACACTGGGCATTTCATCCAACCTCCCTATAATCGTAGTACCCTGAGCCTCATTTTAGACAAAGGCTGGCTCTGGCGCAATGGCAGGCCAGGCTCTGCTCCCGAATCTCTAAGCGTCCGACTCAGCCTATGTATAAATTACCTTCATGAATTCATCGAATACTAGGCACGACGATGCCAATGCTCCCGAGCCATAGCTATCCAATCTTCGACTCGATGGGTGACGTCATAAAAGGTCTCGAAGGGGGAAAAGGGTGCGCCCGCGGCTTGGAGCTGGTCCCCCAGCCTGCCCCTGGCTAAAGTGTAGTCTGCCTCTTTGGACGGCTCAATATCTGACATGCTGTCGCCTATGTATACTATGGGTCGTCCTCTCCCCCTAAGGTATATCATACAGGTCCGCTTGAACCCGTCTTCCAGGGGCGCTCCCCAGGGGTCTATATACAGGACCTCAATACTGCCGTTCTTGTAGATACCCTTGGCTGTGTAGCGCTCAATATCCGACAGTCCCAACATATCCAGGACAGGCTCAATGTATAAGTCTAGCCCACTACTTACGATAACAAAGGAGATGTCTTTGGCGCGGCAAAAGGAAACAAATTCGACAAACCCATCTCGCACTACTACGTTCTGTGAAGCGAAACCCACCAACTCTTGGGGGCTGACGCGAGCTAAACCGTACTGAATCCTGCTAGTCTCTTCTACAGATATTCTCCCATTCAGATAGGCTGTCTCCGATACCTTCCACTCCTGGGATCCGAAGGCGTCAACTATGGACGTGCCTAGGTCTCCTACGGTTATGGTGTCGTCAAAATCGCACTGGATCGTGAACAAGTCTCCTCCTAACTCCAAAGACTGGAACCAAGATAGCTCATAACCTCCCCTTACGGCAAGGGAACATCCATCTCAGCGGCCAAATATCTGAGGCATAGTCCTTCTATCCAATATACGGCCCAGAGTATTCCTGTACTCTTCTATGAAGTTGGGGTCAATTCTTTGCTGGTCGACCTCGCGCTGATACTTGGCAACGGCCCTCTTCATATTATCCTCCAACCAGCCAAAGCCCATAAAATCTATCAGGTGTTCCAGAAAAAGCCTGTCCTTCTCCAGGGAGAGTTTAATGGAAGGGTTCTCCCCCAGCCTGTGAGCATCGAAAGCAAAGACTATTAGTGACTCGACCACTGGATCCTCATAACCTAGATTCGCCATGGATTGCACTAGCCTAGCGGCCAGTTCCGGGTCCACGAAGATGATGCCATGAATTATGCCTTGGGGCGTCGTTCTGTACCCTTCGACTTTGGCGACCAGATTGGCGGTTCTCTCTGGATCGGAAAGAAGTATTCCTCTGGCGACTTTTGGATGCTCCGTGACGAATCTCAGAAAGGGTATCTTGGTCTGCTCCAATACGTCCAAAGCGTCTCTATGGTCTTTCTCACCTCGGTCGGCGATGACCAGATAGGCTAGAAGGGTGAAAGGATCGTCGATCTTAAAATTTCCGGAGCTGTGCTCAAGAAGCAAGGATATGCCCTTCACCACTTCTTCTTGGGATGCCTGGACTTGAACATTAAGAGTTCCGAGGAGCCTTGAGGGTTCTATGATGCCGTTCATTATTGCGGAGGACTTTTCGCGGAGGATACGCAAGATGGCTTGGTCACTCATGGCGTTGACCACTTTAAGAGCCGTGTCCTCGTCGGCCTCTCGAAGCAGGTCCATGATGAGACCCAGGTCTGCCTTTCGCTGATCCTCATGCAAGTTGTCAAGGAACCCTTCAAGCTTCCCAGCGCCCGCTTCAGGGCGCTCCCTACCCGCCTCCAGAGCGTCGTCGACGCCCTTCACGTACCTCTTGAGCTTCTGGCTGAACCTGGTGACGATTCCCTCCACCGACCCGGCCTCCTCTTCAGAATCGGCGTCGCCGAATAGGTCCACCAAGACCCTGCTTGGCAGAAGCACGGCAAAGTCCATAAAGGAGGGGTCATCGTCAATTCGCCTTCTATAGAACCTCACCTGTTCTTCTTCGGAGAGTTCTTCCCCTTTTACGATTGTGTCCAAGGCGCTCTTCAATTGGACGGCCCTTCTGGTTCCAAGACTGGCCAGCGCTTCGGGAAACTTCTTATGAAGGGTCAGCTTGTCTCTGAGATAGTCTCGCCAGAAATGGAAACCTCGGTCCACAGATGCCGCGTCTGTGAGGCTCAATTCGTTTTCCTTGACCAGATCGAACTGCTGGGCGAAGTCGATGAGCCTCTGTATCTCCTCCCTCTCCAGAAGCTCTTTGATCTTGGAGGACACCTTGGTGGGTTCTCCTGAGCGCAGGTCCCTGTATCTTTCAATAGGGAAGTGGGTGAGGCCGAAGTAGCCATCGGCGACCTTTCTATCGTCTGTGGGTAGCCCCAGATACCAGCCTATGGCCTCATCCCAGGTGGAGTGCTCCCCTTCATGCAGAAACTGGTCGAAGTATTTGCGCAATATGGGGGGAAGTAGGCTAAGGTTTCCACCAACCGAATGTATTAGATCTGCCTCACCGTGATGAAAGAGGTCTGGGTAGTCTCCCTTGGACAGATTTGGCATGTTGCGAAACCTTTCCCTCAGCGGCTCAAAGCTATCGGGGGGCTGTGACATAAAGGTCTTGAGGTCGTCTCGATACTGCTGAAGGGCGGGGGATATGCCATCATTTCCTGGGACGTCCCAGCTGAGGCGCTCCAGGCCGGTTATTGGAAAGGCACCCCAGTAGGAGTGGCCGACTTCATGGATGACGCTCTGAGGTATGGCCTGCCCCACCCCCGCCCACTGTTTGTACCCGAGGCTACCAAACCAGCCTGGCTGTCCGACCATCTGCCTCAGGTCGTAACTTTCCAGCCACCGTCGTCCCGATGGCGTGATGTTGTAGGTCTCCTTCAGCGCGCGCACCCGTTCCCTTACCCAAGGTGTCTGCCCATCTTCAACCGTAGTCGGTTCATTAGACCTGTCGGCAGTCGGCTCAGAAGTCTCGGGCGTGCCACCCAGACAGCCCGCCAATAGCGCTGTGGCCACAACGCACAACATTACCGTTTTTGTTCCCATAAGGCCCTCAGCTTAACAATTCGTATACTAATAGAGTAAGGGTAAGGAATCTGATATGTCCACTTGTCTAGTTGAAATGGTAGCGAAGAAGGCCAGGGCAATAGCGCCTGACACTCACATCTCCCCCTCAGCGCCTGGTCGTGTTATCGTATCTATATACGTGTGAGAACGTGCTATGGTATTTCGAATTGCAAAAATCGTCGTTCTGGCCGCTCTGCTCCTTAGCCCTTTGGTTATAAGCAGAGACACCCTACAGCTAAGGCAAACCGATCTCGTTGCATCTCCCTACCTCTTCGGAATGCTGGAATGGGAAGCGGCCAACTTCTTCAGCAAATGGGTCCATAAGGCCGTCACCGCCTTACCCTGGGCATCGGAGTCTCCCGAGGAGAGGCGAAACAGGTTCAACAGGCATTTTGAACTGGGCGAAGAGATAATAAGGCTACGGCATGAAATAAACAATATATCGTCCCAAAAAGGGAACGGAAAACCCAAAGAGCAGCAGAACCTGGAGATGAAGCTCTCAAACCTGGTCAAAGAACAAAGGGGCATCAGGAACTCAGTGGAGGAGTACCTAGAGTCGGAGCTAAGTGCAGCGCTGAGGGAACAACAGGTCACATCCATTTGGGGCTTGGTTCTCCCACCCACGGACGTTCGCTTGGAGGAAACACCGAAGCTACTGGTGATTTCCCCAAGAGATGTGATTGAGCGCAAAGAGGATTTGCTATTGATGTCAGCTATGAGAATAGAAGACATGGAGGCCCTTGAGAGCCGTATACTACAAGACCAAAACATGTCTGCCCTGGTCACGGACATAGGCGGTATAGCCACCTATCCAGCTATCATACCTACGACACAATCGAGGCTAGGCATCATGGAAAACGCCGCCCACGAGTGGCTACACCACTACTTCTTCTTCAAGCCTTTGGGGCAACGCTTCTGGTCAAGCGCTCAGATGACCTCTCTCAACGAGACGGCGGCCAACGTAGCCGGGAGGGAGATGGGCGCGCTGGTATGCCTGCGAATAGTCGGCGATGCCGAAGAGTGCGCTTCACCCAGGGAGAGAGAAAGAGACGACAACCCAAAGGACACCTTCAGTTTCAACGAAGAGATGCGGAAGACAAGACTGGGGGTTGAGGAGTTACTGTCGGAGGGCAAGATTGGAGAGGCGGAAAGCTACATGGAGGAGCGCCGGCTGGAGTTCGTGGGGAAAGGTTTTCTTATTCGTAAGCTAAACCAGGCGTACTTCGCATTCAACGGCACATACGCCGACTCCCCCGCTTCGATTAGCCCGATCGGCGACCAGTTAGAGGAGATGCGCTCCTTACTTCCGAACGTTGGACAATTCATCAAGACAATATCTCAGATCTCTTCCTATGAGCAATTCCTTGCCCTGCTAGAGGATATAAGGATAAAGTCCAAGAGCTAGCGCAACCCCAAGGCCCCGATGAAGAGTTTAGACAATCTTTCGGTTGGCCGGGGTGAGCGTAGCCTGCCTCTAGCTCTTTTCTTCCTCATCGACGTGGATTCTTGTGCGGCGTTTCTGAGACTCACCTTTCTCGGGATCAGACTTTTCAATGAAGCTGTCCAAGACGCTTCTCATAGCTATAAGGACCTCTTTATTGGCCGTCCTCAAGTGGCCCAGGGTCTCCTCTGGAAGGAGTCTTAACCTGCCAGGTGTGAATCTCAAAGTAAACTCGCCCGCTTTATAGTCCATTTCAAGAAGCTTATTGCTCATGACCGTCCTCCTTATTCGAATCAGTCTGACTATTGGTCCTTTAGCCTGCTTTTCTCTTGGCTCTCCCCTCACCCTTGAACCGCAGCTTGAGGATATTGCCATCAACCGTGGCCTTCTGGATTTCCAGGCCTGTGAGATGTCTGGGGAGAACCACGCTGCGTCTGTGTCGCCCGGCGTGTATAACCAGCTCATCTCCCGTCTGCATCAGCGACACCTCCTCTTTGGTCGCAAAGGGAAGGGCTATCTGCATTAGATGATCATTTCCCTCTCTGGTGAGGTCTTGTAGCTTGCCTCGATAAAAGACCTCTGAGGAGTCTCTACTATCGAAAATATGGTGAGCCATCTCTTCCAGCGGCTCCAACCCCCCCACCTCACGATCCATGAGAGGAGCGGTCAAGATGGGAATTGGAGCGAATGCTTCATATATGAACTCCAGATGTTTGGCCTGCGTCTTCTTCCAGGAGTCGAAGAAGCTGTCCCCTATGGAGTCAGGGAGAAGCCTGTTACACACTATCAGGTCCGTATGATACCCATACAGGTCCAAGTAGGTGAGCGTACGCTGAGCCTCCTTTATGACCATCTTTTCAGGATTAACCACAAGGCGAATAGACGAGACATCCGGATCGATAAGAATGCCTCGCATCGTTTCTAAACGCTCGTAAAGCTCCTGAACCGTGTCGAACACCTTGGCCGCAGGCACTGGGAGCTTAAAAATCGATCTGGCAAAGGGACCTAAGGTAGCGGCAACCTTCCTTTCGATGGGAAAAAGACGGCGCATATACCAGCTCGCCACATCAGGGAAGCTGAGGAATCGCATAGTCTCTCCGGTAGGGGCGCAGTCTACAATTAAGAGATCATAGTCTTCATCATAGTAACGGGATATGTGGAGCAGCCCCACCAGTTCCTCCATGCCTGGAAGAACTGCCATATCCTCTGCCACTACCTCCTCCACTCCTTGCCAGCGCATCAGAGCCATCAGCCACTCCTGGACGGTGCCCCAGGAGGTCTCGATCTCCTTATAGACGTCTATCTCCTGGCCCCAGAGGCGGTCAGCAATTTTGACTGGGGAACTATCCAAGGGCATATCGAAGGAGTCAGCCAGGCTGTGGGCGCTGTCGGTGCTCATAATGACGGTCTTGTAGCCCATCTTAGAGGCGTGCAGGGCACTGGACGCAGCCACGCTAGTCTTGCCTACGCCGCCTTTGCCTGTATAAAGGATAACGCGCATAAAAATGCCTCCGCAATCCTAATTATACTTAGCGTGCGACTCATCTAGCAAGGGCTAAGGAGAAAGGGAGCCAAACAAGCACGTCCTGACTCGTTGAAGGGCCTCCCCCCCTATGCTAATATGACACAAAAAGGTAGTGCTATGCCCGGCCACCAGGTAGATGTCTATGTGTTCGATGACTATCGCAATTCGATCTCTCCAGAGCGCCTGCGAAAAGTCGCGAAAGCGTCCCTGGAGATAGAGTCCCCGAATTATCCCTTAGCGATGGACATATCTCTTACAGACGATGAAACGGTTCGGCGGTTGAATAAAGAGTACCGGGGTTTAGATGAGAATACCGATGTCCTGTCATTTTCCTTTATAAGCCAGGGGCAGTATTATGGGGATGGCAAACCACCCTCAAGCCTAGAGAAGGAGACACCCTTTATGTCTCCCCCAGGCCAGGGCAACCGCGTAGGAGAGGTGATCATCTCTTATGACCAAGCAAAACGTCAGGCCCAGGAGTCTAACCGCACCGTTGGACATGAGATAGACTTTCTGATTGTCCATGGTGTCTTGCACCTCTTAGGACACGATCATATGAAGCCGCAAGAAGAGGCCGCGATGACGGAAAAGCAGAACCGCATCATGGCGGCGCTATCGGAATGAGGAGCCATGCCCTCCCAAGTATACTATAGAAAGTGGCGACCCCAGAGATTGGACCAGGTCATAGGTCAAGAGCCGGTGACCCGCACTCTGCGCCAGGCCATCGCTACCGACCGGGTGGCCCACGCCTACCTCTTCTGTGGCCCTCGCGGCACGGGAAAGACTAGCACGGCCCGCATCCTGGCCAAGGCCGTTAACTGCCAGCAGCCGGAGCAGGGGGAGCCGTGCAACGCCTGTGCCATATGTCAGGCTATGAATGAAGGCCGCGCCCTGGACCTCATAGAGATCGACGCTGCCAGCCATCGTGGTATAGACGACATCAGGAACCTCAGAGAGAAGGTGCACTTCGCTCCTAACGAGGCCAAGTTCAAGGTGTATGTTATCGACGAAGTGCACATGCTTACCACAGAAGCGTTCAATGCCTTGCTGAAAACCCTGGAGGAACCCCCTGAACACGCCATATTCGTGCTGGCTACCACCGAGGCTCATAAGGTGCCATTGACCATAGTCTCACGTTGTCAGCGTTTCGACTTCAGGCGAATACCCCAAGACGATATAGCAGGAAGGCTCGGTGCCCTCTGCCAAGAAGAAGGCGTAGAAGTGGAGCAAGAGGTCCTAATGACCATTGGACGATCATCCTCTGGAAGCCTAAGAGACGCAGAAAATCTCCTAGAACAGTTGGTGGTATCCTACACGCCTCCCATTACCATGGAGCACGTCCGTAATCTCTTTGGCCTGGAGGACGACGAGAAGGGCCTAGAGCTGACGCGCCACATCCTCAGCGGCAACGTTCAGGGAGGCCTGATCACAATTAACGAGGTGGCGTCCCAGGGACGGGATATCCGACAGTTACACAGGAGCGTCCTTGACTTCTTGCGTAGCGTCATGCTGCAGAAATCGGGGGCGGGCGCCTCTTTGGCATACCCTCGGGAAACCATGAGCAGCCTTCAATCCCTGGCCCAATCTGCATCTATGGACCAAATACTAGCAGCGGTAAAGGCCTTTGCGCAGCCCAACACTCGACTGGACAGCTCATCCCCAATCGCTCTGGAACTGGCGTTGATCGAAAGCTCCCTTCATGAAACACTACCCAGATCAACCTCCGAAGAAACATCTCAAAGACAAGCCAGCGCACCAGCCGAGGGAACTAGACCCCAAAAGCCCATAACGGAAGCTCAGGAACAGGCCAGTCCTCGACCTCAGGAGATGGCATCGAACGCTTCTGAAGCTAAGGACGCCGAATCGGACGTGTCGACCCCAAAACCAGAGGTAGAAAAACCTGATGAGACCCCCTTTCCCGCACCTTTGGCTCCCAAGGAACAAGCTATAAGGGACCGAAAGGTAGAAACCTCGGAGGGCCAGACCTCCCTAGCGGAGCAGTGGAACGCCCTACTGAAGTCCCTGAATCGAAAGAAGGGTAAGCGATTCTTCATAGGTGGCCTTCTCCGTAGCTGCAAGAGCTACAGCATAGAGGGCGAAAGGTTAGTGTTAAAATATAGCCACCGCTCAAATATGGAGCGTATGAGAGAGGAGTGGGAGGACCCGCCAACACGGAAGGCAATAAGGGAGGCCGTGGAGCAGGCCATGGGCCAACCTTACGAGTTGGCGGTAGATCTTCAGAACGGCGAAAACGGAGGGCCCATTAGGCCGCTGTCTCAAAGCCACCTGGTGAGGGCGGCCATGAAGATGGGAGCAACCATTGTAGAGGAGAAGAAAGAAAATGATAAATAAGAACTTGCTTCGACAGGCACAACAGATGCAGGCGCGCATGGCGAAGATCCAAGAGGAACTGGAGTTTGAAACAGTTGAGGCCACAGCCGGTGGCGGCGTGGTTAAAGCGGTTGTGACGGGCAAGATGAGACTTCAGTCCATAGAGATCTCCCCCGACGTCGTGGACCCAGAGGACGTAGAGATGCTGCAAGACCTGGTGAGCGCCGCCATCAACGAGGCCATGGACAAGGCCCAGCAGTTGGCCTCCAATAAGATGGGCGCAGTAACAGGCGGGCTAAAGATACCCGGACTGATGTAAAGACAAGTTTACGGACATTTAGACATGATCAGCACACTTCCAACAATTGGGGATTCTCTCCGAGAACGCTTAAGCATTACTGCTTCCGAGGGTGGGCTAGAGCTTCAAGATCTCGTAAGGAAAGGGCTGGCCGAACTGAGGGCAGGACATTTTGAGGAGGCGCTACCTATCTTTGAGCAGATGGAAGAATATGAAGGTGGAAAGGCCTTATCCAAGCTAGGGCAAGGTTTGGCCTTATGTGAAATGGGCAAGTATGAGGAGGCGTTGAATGTGCTGAAAAGCGCATTTGGTTTGGGAAAAGACAAAGAGGTGTTTACATTCATGGGTGTGACTCTGATCGAGATGGAACGCGAAAAAGAAGCGTTAGAGGTCTTTGACCAAATCGCCGAAAAGTGGCCAGACGACCCAGAGGTCTGGGGGTACCGAGTACCTCCTCTTAGCCTCCTGGGACGTCATTACGAAGCATTAGAGTCACTGGAGAAATCGTATGCTTTAAGACATCACTCCTCAGATAGAGGTGCCGGATTATACTACATCGCAGCGCTTTCTACGGCTTATCTTGGTGTTGTAGGTATCACAAATCAGTGGCTGCCAGATATAGAGGCTGGGGTCAAGTCTTATATCAGGTGGCGGCGTAGGGCAAAAAGGGACAAGCAGCTAGAAGCGTTCGAGAAAGGGGTAGAGGAGGTTAAAAAGAAGCTATCAAGAGAGCACAAAGACGCTGTAGAAGAGTTTGAGCTAAGTGTACGCCTTCTGTCAATCAAAGATCCCTTCAAAGGATGGGAGGCCCTGACTCGGGAGATGGGAAAGGTGTGGCCAAAGGATGTCTCCGCTGTTGAGGCAATTAGAGAACAGCGAAAGTAGTGGCTGATCTGGTAGTAGATTCTAATGTTTGGGTAGCGTCTTTTGTGACGAGTGACGAATGGCATCGGCGTGCACAACAGTTTTTGGGAGAACTTCAAGCTCGACAGCACCTCTGTCATCTGCCTAACTTAGTGTTGGTAGAAACTTGTGCAGCTATCGGGCGGAGGACAACGAAAAATAAGTCGGCTGAGGTATTGAGAGCCAGACAAAGCTTTTTAACGTGGGAGCAGGGTGGATTCATAGTGTGGCATGAGTTGACTCAAAGCCGAGCTAATTCAGCAGTAGACATTGCAACGCAGCTAGGGCTAAAAGGCTCTGACGGTGTTATGGTGGCTCTGGCGACGGAATTGAACATACAGTTAAAGACCTTTGATAGAGAGATCCTACAAAGGTTCCAGGACGCAGTACAATGACCTATTCTGACTTTCTGCCAGCGGCGGCTCCAGTGGCTCGACTCATCGAGGAGTTCCACAAGCTGCCGGGCATTGGGCCCAAGAGCGCCCAGCGGCTGGCATACTACCTTATTCGCATGCCCTCGGAGGAGGCCCACTCCCTTGCCGAAGCCATACTGTCAGTGAAAGAGCGCATCGTCCTTTGCTCGGTTTGCCAGAACATAACCGAGATTGACCCCTGCCCCATCTGCACCGACACTAACAGGGAGCAAAACTCCATCTGCGTGGTAGAGGAGCCTCTGGACGTTCTGGCGCTGGAGAGGGTTCTCGTCTACAAAGGGCTGTACCACGTTCTGCACGGCGTCATATCGCCTATGAACGGCATTGGCCCAGAGGATATCAAGATACGTGAGTTGCTCGCTCGATTAAAGAACGACGCTGTCCGGGAGGTAATCCTCGCCACTAACCCCAACCTGGAAGGGGAGGCCACCTCCATGTACATCCATCGTTTGGTATCGCCTCTGGGTATAAAGGTGACACGACTAGCCAGAGGCCTTCCTACAGGGGGTGACCTAGAGTACGCTGATGAGGTCACCCTGTCACGTGCGCTGGAAGGTCGCCAGGAGTTCTAGGAGTTAATGACCAAAGCCAGGTTCTACAGAACAGAGGCCATCGTCCTCAAACAGACGCCCATAGGTGACGCAGACCGCGTTCTTATCCTCCTGACCCCTGATATGGGAAAGCTACGAGCTGTAGCTCGGGGCGCGCGAAAATCTAAGAGCAAGCTCGGGGGACACGTAGAGGTGTTGAACCATGTGCGCCTCTCACTAGCTCAAGGGCGCAACCTTGATGTGGTGACCCAGGCCGACACCATCCACAGCTTTAGACAAATCAAGGAAACCCTGGAGGCCCTCTCCAAAGCCATTTACATGGCCGATTTAGTGAACAACTTCACCGCCCAGGAATCGCCAAATTACGCCATTTACCGCCTCCTGTGGAAATCGTTACACTGGCTTGAGGAACGTGACATACCGCCTTTGACCCTGCGTTATTTTGAGATGAAGTTACTCTTCCATTCTGGGTATCAGCCTCAGCTGCACCAATGTGTGCACTGCCGATCCGAACTAATGCCGTCCGACCACTTGTTTTCCTCGGCGTTAGGCGGTATTATTTGCCCCGATTGCCGTGTGCTCTCTTCCCAGGCTACAACGCCAGTGACCCTTAATACGCTTAAGGTGATTCGGCACTTACAGAGGAGGGAGTACCCGGAGGTAGCTCAGGTCAAAGTCTCGCTGTCTCTGGCGGGAGAGCTAGAGAGAATAATGCGGAACTATATCAACTATCTACTGGAGCGAGAGGTAAAATCGGTGTCCTTTATGAGCCTCGTAGCCTCAGGGACTAGCTCGGACGTTGTATAGATAAATCATGACAGAGATCGAGGAAGCTTTAAGGCTAGGCGGGGTGGGAATGGGACTGGTGTTCCTTACCCTAATAGTTTTCACCCTGGTGGCTATGGGACTCTCCAGGATTTTTTCTGGCGACAAAACAGAGGGTCAGCAAGCGACTCCGACAGCCTTAGAACCTGAAGGTGAGGACGCTCAGCAGTCAGAGCGAAGGCTCGCTGCTGCCATGGCCGTAGCCTTAGCCCTCGCCATTAAATCAAAGGTAGCCCCACGAAACTTCAGGCCCCGGCCCAATGAGAGCGCGTGGAAGCTACAAGGCAGAGAGGACATCATGAGATCCCGAACGACAGGAAGATAGACTTGGATAGTGTTTTCACCATCAAAATCAACAAGAACACCTACAAAGTAGATGTTGGAGACATCTCTAAGTCTCCGGTCATTGTCGAAGTGGATGGGCAGAGATTTGAGATTGAATTTGAAGAGCGCGATGGACAGCAGGTTCAGTCAGCAATCTCTGAGAAGGAAAGGACAGAACCAAAGGCTCATTCAACTTATCATAAGACGGCGGCCACAAAGAGTACCAACTCCGTTGTAGCTCCTATGCCTGGCAAGATTCTAAAGGTGAACGTTGCTCCTGGCGATTCCGTATCCAGGGATGACGTGGTCTGCGTCCTGGAGGCGATGAAAATGGAGCAACTCATCAAGGCAGGCAGTGATGGGGTCATAGAGTCGGTAAAAGTACAGCCAGGACAGAACGTGGTCAACGGCGCTGTACTAGTGACGTTTCAGAAATAGGAGAGAGGGGGCAAGACTATACTAATCGAGGACCTCTTTGGAGCCTTCATTGCGTTGACATGGGGCAACGTGGTGATGATGTTAATATCTGGTGGGCTATATTACTTAGCCATCGCACGGAGATACGAGCCTCTCCTTCTTCTACCAATAGGCACCGGAATACTACTGGCCAATATGCCATTGACGGGCCTTGTTGACCAAGACGGCCTTCTGGGCATTCTAAAGCGAGTGGGCCTGGACAATGAGCTGTTTCCCCTCTTGATGTTTCTAGGTCTAGGCGCCCTTACAGACTTCACCCCGCTCTTTCAAAGGCCAGTGACCATGCTGCTAGGCGCCGCAGCCCAGTTGGGAATCTTCGGCGCTCTAATGATGGCTTTATTCTTAGGATTCGACTTAAAGGAAGCGGGAGCCATTGGCATCATAGGTTCGGCAGACGGGCCCACCACCATATTTGTGGCCACACAGTTGGCCTCTGATAAACTCCTTGGGCCGATAGCCGTGGCGGCCTTCTCATACATGGCTATGGTCCCCATTATCCAACCACCAATTATGCGCCTTCTGACCACCAAGAAGGAGCGCTCCATAGTCATGCCTTATTCGGATAAACCCGTATCCAAAAAGGTAAAGGTTCTCTTCCCTATCATAATTATGATCCTGTCCAGCCTAATAGCGCCAAAGTCGGCTCCGCTGATCGGTATGTTAATGTTCGGCAACCTGTTGAGAGAGAGCGGGGTAGTAGACCGGCTGGCCCACGCCGCCCAAAACGAGCTTATCAACGTAGTCACCATATTTCTGGGCCTATCCGTCGGATCAACTATGACCGCCGAAAGGTTTCTCGACCTAGAAACTATTGGGATCTTTATACTGGGTCTGATAGCCTTCTCCGTCTCAACCGCGGCGGGGGTCATCTTCGGTAAGATAATGTCGTTCTTCTCTGGGGGGACGATCAACCCCCTGATTGGAGCGGCGGGCGTGTCGGCGGTGCCTATGGCAGCGCGAGTGGTGCATCGAGTAGGCCAGGAGGAGAACCCCGACAACTACCTGATAATGCACGCTATGGCTCCCAACGTAGCTGGCGTGCTTGGCTCAGCCATTGCCGCCGGTGTCGTGCTGGGCCTCTTGCTATGAGATGTCAGAGGCATCTTGTCTCACTGGAGACTCTACCTAGACACTTAGCGATGCTCTGTGATAACCTTTCTCTACAAAAGCGATGACGGAGACGAGTAGCGGGAAGCGCACGCTCAGCGAGTCTGGTACGGTGGAAGCAGATGCAGAAGCGCCCCGCGAATATCCCTCCCGAGCCTCCAACCGAACAGCCAGCTTAACCGCTCGTCCTGAGCTTGTCGAAGGATGAGCCTATATAGAAGGCTGGCCTAGTAGACCTGGACGGATACCCACCGTTATAAGGGAAAGTCCCGACCAGCCGGGACTGTAAGAGTGGCCCGACAGAAACGTCGGGTAAGTAGGGTGGTACCGCGGGAAACTTTCGATATCCCGTCCCTTTGTGGACGGGATTTGTTTTATTGAGAGGGGGGCCGCTAATGGTTGATTTCTTCGGAGATGAATATTCTCGACAAGACGTCCTGAATGCACTGAGACGGTTTGATCAGGAGTTTCCTAACTACCGCACAACGTACGAACCGTTTCGAGAGTGACAAGGTGTTCAAACCCGTCTCCTCTAAAGTAAAGTTACCTGCCTTAGAGGGGAAATGATACTGGAATGGGAAATGTTATCGTGCAACCTTCACAGCGTCGCCGCAAAACCTTACGTTTACCTGGATATGACTATTCCCAGGAGGGCGGGTATTTTGTCACTATTGTCACGCATGGACGCTATTTATTATTCGGGGATACGTCATTGAAAGAGTGTGCGAGCAAGACCTGGGAAGAACTCCCCATGCGTTTTCTACAAGTGGCTCTGGACACCTTCGTGGTGATGCCTAACCATTTTCATGGGATCGTCATCATCAAGGGTGGCACCGCAGAAGACGGCATATCCGTAAGGGCAATTCATGAATTGCCCTTACTACAGCCACATAAAGTCAGCCCGCTACCTACACGGGCAGAGCGCCGCCGGATGCTCCTGCCCAAGATCATTGGCTACTTCAAGATGAACTCAGCAAAGCGTATAAACCATCTGCGTAACACCTCTGGTACTCCGGTGTGGCAGCGCAACTACTATGAGCATATTATCCGCAGCGAAGGCGAGCTAGCCCGCATTAGAGAATACATCCAGAACAACCCAATGCACTGGGAACTAGATAAGGAGAACCCCATCACCCGTAGGAGGAGCAATTCATGAATTGCTCCTATATCATCATTTTTTAGCTCAGGAGTGCCCATGTTCAAACCCGTTCCCAGCAAGGTCAGCTTCCCTCGGATGGAAGAGGATATCCTGAAGTTCTGGCGGGAGAAGGACATCTTCCATCGAACCGAGTCGGAACGAGAGGGAGGGCCTCTCTTCATGATGTACGAAGGGCCGCCCACCGCTAACGGCAGCCCTGGCATCCACCACGTCCTGGCCCGTATATTCAAGGACGCCATTCCCAGGTACAAGACCATGAAGGGCTTCCGCACCATCCGCAAGGGTGGCTGGGATACCCACGGACTGCCTGTGGAGCTGGAGGTGGAGAGGGAGCTTGGGCTGTCCACCAAGCAGGAAATCGAGAGGTTCGGGGTGGAGGAGTTCAACGCCCGCTGCAGAGAGAGCGTCTTTCGATATGTCAAAGAATGGGTGGAGCTTACGGAGCGCATCGCCTTCTGGGTGGACATGAAAAACGCCTATGCCACCCTCACCAACGACTACATAGAGACGGGCTGGTGGATACTAAAACAGCTTTGGGACCACAGGATTAAGGGAGAAGGGGGACAAGACTTAAGCCTTCTCTTCAAGAACTTCAAGGTGACTCCCCATTGTCCTCGTTGCGTCACTACCCTCAGCTCCCACGAGGTGGCCCTTGGATACGAAGAGAATACCCCAGACCCCTCGGTTTACGTCAAATTTCTTGTTACGCCAGGTTGGTGGCCAAGACCCCTTCAGGCCCTTGGTAACCGCAGCGATTGGAGAAAAGGAGAGAAACCAAGCGCCTACGACGCGATCTTTTCAGACGACGAGACATCTGTCCCCACTTACTTCCTGGCCTGGACAACGACCCCATGGACATTGCCAGGGAACACGGCTCTGGCTATCCATCCCAAAGAAGACTATGCGCTAATAGAACACTTAGATGGAGACGGGCGAGCCGAACGCCTTATCCTTGCCGCAGACCTAGCAGACAAGGTCGTTAAAGGCAAACATCAGGTGTTGACTCGCCTCCACGGAGAGGATCTGGTAGGGTTGGCATATCAACCGCTGTACGACCCCCAGGCCTATCAAGCCACATACGTCGAGAGTCTAGGCACTACCGAGAACGATGGAGTCTGGCGTCTGGGAAGAGAGACCCTGGCGGAACACATTCCTTTTGAGAAGCTGGTGGACCCTCTCCGCTACCTTGTCATAGGCCAGGACATAGTATCTGTTAAAGAAGGGACAGGCATCCTCCATATAGCACCACCCTTCGGAGGCGAGGACTACCAAGCTGGTCAGGGATATGGGCTTTTCTTCATCCAACCCGTCAACCTCCAGGGTCAATTTGAAGGCAGCTATCCCTGGTCAGGCAAATTCGTGAAGGAGGCCGACAAAGACATACGCCGTGATCTCAGAGAAAGAGGCCTCCTCCATAGAGATGAGACCATACGCCATACGTACCCATTCTGCTGGCGGTGCGGCACACCCCTTCTTTACTATGCGAAAAGCTCATGGTACATCAGGACTACCGCCGTCAAAGACCGACTGCTCTCTGCCAATCAGGAGATTAACTGGCACCCAGAGCACATAAAGGACGGGCGCTTCGGGGAGTGGCTCCAGAACAACGTGGACTGGGCCATATCCAGGGAGCGCTTCTGGGGCACCCCCATACCAATCTGGAGATGCGAGGAATGTGGAGAGGAACACTGTGTCGGTAGCATTGCGGAGATCAAAGCGATGGCCAATCAAGAGGAGACACAAAAAGAGGGCATCTCGCTAGAAGAGGCTCTGAAAGACCTCCATCGTCCCTACATAGACAAGGTAGCGCTTAGGTGTCCCCAGTGCGGAGGCCCCATGAGGCGCATCCCGGAGGTACTGGATGCCTGGTTCGATTCTGGCGCTATGCCCTACGCCCAGTGGCACTACCCCCTCGATAACGGTGGCATCACTAAAGACGGACGCTACCCCGCCGACTACATATGTGAGGCGGTGGACCAGACCAGGGGCTGGTTCTACAGCCTTCATGCCCTATCCACCTTGCTGGAAGAGGTCACAGGAAAAGAGATAAGGACGCCTGGCTACCGAAACGTCATCTGCTTGGGGCTGATCCAGGACGCCAAGGGCGAGAAGATGAGCAAGTCCAAGGGCAACATAGTAGAACCTTGGGCGGTCATCGAGGCCCACGGAGTCGACGCCCTGCGTTGGTACCTGTATACCGCCGCTCCACCGGGCAACTCCAGACGATTTTCGCAGGAACTGGTAGGGGAAGCGGTGCGTCGGTTCATGCTCACCCTGTGGAACACCTACTCCTTCTTCGTTACCTATGCCAACATCGACAGGTTCCAGCCGGGCCTTTCCGGTGGCCTCAAGCCATCGTCGGAGTTGGACAGGTGGATACTATCGGAACTCAATAGCCTTATCCTCAACGTGACGGAGCTTCTGGACAATTACAACCCCACCGATGCGGGGCGTCGGATCGAGGATTTCGTGGAGGCCCTGTCCAACTGGTACGTGCGTAGGAGCCGTCGGCGCTTCTGGAAGAGCGAAAACGACGAGGACAAGCTGTCGGCCCATTCTACGTTGTACCGCTGCCTGGTGACCTTGAGCAAGCTGATAGCGCCCCTTACCCCCTTTGTGGCCGAGGAGATGTACCAGAACCTGGTTCGCTCAATGGACCCTTCTGCGCCAGAGAGCGTGCATCTGAGCCGCTTCCCAGAGGTAGACTTGGAACAGATCGACGCCGAGCTATCCCAGGCCACTCGACTGGCCATGCGCCTTTCTAGCCTGGGACGCTCCGCTAGAAGCAAGGCCAAGATCAAGGTGCGCCAACCTATAGCCAGGGCACTGGTCAAGGTCCGCTCTCCCGAGGAGGCAATGCACTGGCCCAAAATCAAGGCCCAAGTGGAAGAAGAGCTAAACGTCAAGGAGGCGCTTCTTCTAGACGACCCACAGGAGAGCGCCAAGTTCTTCGATGTTCGACTCAACATGGCCTTGGTTGGACCCAAATTTGGGGCCGAGACGGGGCAAGTGGCCAAAGCCTTTGCCGCAGCAGACCACGTAGAGGTGTACGCCAAGGTGTCTTCTGACAGCCCTATCGAGATGAAGGGATACACGTTGCAGCCGGAGGAGGTGGAGGTACTGCCCGCTCAAGTTGAAGGCTACGCCGCAGCCACTGAGGCCGGATACCTGGTAGCTGTAGAGACGGACATCCCAGAAGACCTGCGGCGAGAAGGCATGGCCAGGGAGTTGGTTCACCGCATCCAGAACATGAGGCGCTCCGCCGGCTTTGACATCGCCGACTACATACTCACTTATTACGAAGGGGTCGAGGAAATCAAGGAAGTAATGAAAGAGTTCGGCAACTACATCGGACAGGAGACGCTCTCCCGTAAACTACTGGAACAGAGGCCTCCTGATGATGCGTACGTCGAGGAGATGGAGATAGAAGGAAGTCTAATCCGCATCGGTATCAATAGAGAAATAGCTGAATAACGTAAAGTTTACTTCTTGTGATACGTCCACAGCCGCATAACAAGTCCGCTCACACTGAACTTGTCGAAGTGTCGAGCGGTGCCTTCTTATTTTCCTGTCATTCCGAGGAGTCCCATTGAATAGGGACGACGAGGAATCTGTCGCCCCCTTCCTGCTGAAGCAGCATCCCGCATGCTGCACCATGCCTAACCTTTAGAAAGCTAGCAGGTTAGCATATGATCCAGCGCCTCTAGCCCCAACCAAAGAATTTTCTTGGCTTCTTTTTCATCGGGAGTGTGGCTCTCACGTAAATGCCGACCTTTATCAGAACCCCTTCCCCAAAAGTCTCTTTCCAATCTCTTTGCAAAAGTGATGTTCAAGTTTAGCCGTTGATGATAATTACGCAAAAGGACACTCAGGCGATCAGATTCTCTCCCAGTGATGGCCCTAGCCGCACACTCAACCCCAGCCACGATGTGCTGGACTACACCGGAGCAATCCGGCTTCGGCGCTTGCGAAATACACCTTATAGCCATGTTTATTTCGTCGCGAGATGTGTAGAGTCCGCTAGCTGCGAGTTGCCGTACAATGCTCTTAGCTTTGTGACTGATTTCAGTAACTTCAGAGCCTATATGTAACCCCATCGCTTCCATATGGGCTTCAAACCCCTCGAGTCTCTCTTCAATAGAATGCATTTGGCTAGCCAGATTTGAAAGTTCCTCAATATCTCGACCAACGATGAAGTTAATGGGGTTTAAGGTCTCGACATCGGGGATAGAAACGCACGCCTGGGAACCAAGTCCGTTGATGTTCTCAATATCTCGACCAACGACGAAGTTAATGGGGTTTAAGGTCTCGACATCGGGGATAGAAACGTACGTCTGGGAACCAAGTGCATTGATGGTCGTAATATCCCGGCCAACTGCGCCGATGATCGGGTTTAAGGTCTCGACATCGGGGATAGAAACGCACGCCTGGGAACCAAGTCCGTTGATATATGACATGCCTAGAGTATCGCGTTCAAAGCAACTGTATTCCATTTGTTCTCTCCAGATAAACTGAGATAAGTGGTGTATTGCACTGACTACCCTATTATACCATGATCGTGCTACTGGGCGTCTTGCATTAGCATCTCAATGATTACGTACAATAACAACCAAGGTTGTCGAATGTGTGAGCGGATTCAATTGCAGAGCAAATAGTGCTACCTATAGTAACAGAGATACTTCACAGCCGCGTTCTCTTACCTCTCCACCAGCTCCACAAAGGCGTTTAAGGTACGTCCATCTCTAATGTACTCGACCTCTACCACGTCGCCAGCGTCATATGTCCAAAGCAGGGTCAAGAAGCGGCCCATATCTGGCGTCGTGACGCCATCCATTTTAGTGACGATATCTCCTATGGCAAGTCCCGCTTTATCGGCTGGACCGCCGGCAAAAACGCGGGACACCACTATCCCGTTGAGCGTCTTCAGGCCCAACTGGTTGACTAGGGCCGGTGTCAGATCCTGGCCGTTCAACCCTATACGGGGTCTCATCACTTGCCCATTTTCGATGAGGCTTCCGATTATTGGCACAGCTGAATTTGAACTGATGGCAAAGCCTATCCCCTGAGCCCTGCGCAAAATGGCGCTGTTAATTCCGATCACCCGACCCTCTAAGTCGACCAGTGGCCCTCCGCTGTTTCCTTCATTTATAGCGGCATCGGTCTGAATAAGATCATATAATGGCCCAAATTGAGTATCTATGGTGCGTCCTCGTGCGCTAAGAATGCCAAGGGTCACAGTCGGTCCGCCTTTGAGATTCAGAGCGTTACCCATAGCGATAACCCAATCGCCCACCCTTGGATCGTCGGAATCGCCAAAGGAGGCGGTAGGGAGACCGATTTCGTCTATCTTGATCACTGCCAGGTCGCTGAGCTGGTCGCCGCCTACGACCTCTGCCTCATACGTGCGGCCGTCCGGAAGGGTAACAGTTATATCTCGGGCGCCGTCGATGACGTGGAAGTTTGTTACTATGTATCCATTCGGATCGACTATAATGCCGGAACCGGCACCAGGCTCAGGAACCGTGCGAAGAAATATATCAATGGTCGTAGCAACTACAGATATGGAGACCACCGTTGGCCTGACTCTAGCGACCACATCTGAAATGGAATTGATCCCCTTCAGGTCTATAGAAGCAGGAGCATCGATGGTTATTCCCTGGGGAGTAGAGGTAGGTTGAGGGACTGGGGTTGGGGTAGTCGTAGGCGTAGATGCGGGTGTAGGCGAGGCAAACTGGTCGGCTTGAGATTCTGGTGTGGCAGTCGGAAGTGGTGTAGGACTTGGTACAGGAGAACTATTGCATGCAACCAGAGTCGCCACTAGTATTGAAGCGGCAACCGCAAATAAAATGCCCTTGACGTTACCTATGTTCGTAAGATTCCGCCGTCGTAACCCTAACACGGCTTATTTCCGACCACAAAGCCTGAATGGCACTCTCCTCAGCCCTCCTGGAAGCCCGATAGGCGGCGTATCTAGAGGTCACTAGCGCGCCGAATAAGAAAATGATAGCTGAGATATAAACCCAGGTCAAGAGAGCCACAACAGCCCCGATGGTCCCGTAGACGACGTTATACACTGGGAAAGTCCTGACATACCAAACGAAGACCATCTTGGTCAACTCGAAAGCGACGCCCGCCCCTAGAGCACCCCACCACACGTCCCGAAAACGAACCTTGGTATTAGGGAGGAAGCGATATAGCAGGACAAAGATAAGGAGGGTTATTAATGCGGGGATTACTTGAGCGACCTGGTCCCAGACAAAGTCGCCATTGACGGCTGCGCTAGGATATATGAGAGTAGTGATCTCTTTGAAAAAACCCAAGATTGCTGAAAAGGACACGGAAACAATGAACAAGATACCAGCGCCTAGGGCCAGCAGAAAGTCTATCAGCCGTTCGTGAAGGAATGGACGGGGGCGGCGGATCCCCCAAGCCGCGTTGACACCCTTCCTGATGGCGCCGAAAACGGCCGTCGCCGCACCTAACAGTCCAAATATACCCAATACTCCCGTGATAGTCCTGGCGCTTACGACACCTTGTATAGTATCACCCACAAACTCCGCGGACACGGGGATTAGCTGACTAATATCTCTTGCCAAGTTTTCCCCACGTACAGGTGACCCTAAAATGAAGCCAGATACGGATATCATGGCTAAGACCAAAGGAAACAAGGAGAAAAGGGCATAGAAAGAGATAGCCGCCGCCAAATGGGGGCAGTTCTTATCCAAGAAGTCGTTTACTGCTTCTTTGCAGATGATTACTAAGCGTACAAAAAACAAGATGCCTCCCCTTTACCTCTGTCTACAGGGCGGCGAAAAACCTTGGTAATTTTAGTATAGGCTAGTTAAGATGTCAAGATTTTGTATCCTCCAGCGTGCAGGGCCATCGACTTTAGTACACGACACCTTCAATTGCCACGTCTTGACGTAACATTTCCCCCAGATGCTGCAACTTGACACTGCAAGGGACACAATGCTACAATAAATTGTTGATTATCATATACGAAGAGCGTCGAGATTTGGTAAGCTGTACTAACAAATAATCGTCCTAGCCCTATTTTGCGCTTAAAGCCGTCTTAGCACGTCCTTGCAGGCACAGAAACATTTAAGTTTAGCTTGCGCCAAGATAATTGAGTCTAACTGCGAATTTTGAGTCAGGAACCCTGTGCTAATGGGCCCATATACCGTTTGGGTTAAATAGTTTATGAATGGCAGGAGGGAAGATGGTCCAGCAAGTAGAACTCAAAAGAGGCCTCAAAGACGTCTATATCGACAGAAGCGATGTCAGTTTCATCGACGGCAAACAAGGAAAGCTGATATATCGTGGCTACAACATCCACGATCTGGCTGAAAAGTCCACCTTTGAAGAGACCATCTACCTACTTCTTTACGGTAAACTTCCAACGAGACAGGAGCTTGGCAGGTTCGAATCCGAGCTGAGAGCGAACCGGGCAATCCCTGATGAGGTCGTACAAATCATACGCACCGTTAAGAGCTCCCATCCCATGGATGTCCTTCGCACCGCCGTTTCAGCCCTAGCAGCCTTTGATCCAGAGGTCTCCGACAATTCCCATGAGGCTACCCTTCGAAAGGGCATACGACTCACTGCTCAAACTCCTACTATCGTTGCTACTCATGCCCTGATATTGGAGGGGAAGGAGCCTGTTTCCCCAGACCCAAGCCTAAATCAGGCTGCCAACTTCCTTTATAGCCTCTTTGGAGATAAGCCAGACCCTGAAGACGCCAAGATAATGGACACGGATTTCATTCTCCACGCCGAACATGGCATAAACGCATCTGCCTTCGCTGCACGGATAGTCGCCTCCACCGAGGCAGACCTTCACGCAGCAGTCGTCGCAGGGATAGCAACTCTGAAGGGGCCCAGGCACGGAGGCGCCGCCGAAAGCGTCATGAAGATGGCCCTGGAAATAGGTGATGAGAGCAGAGCGGAAGAGTACACCCGCAATACCATTAGTGGCGGCGGCAGGATAATGGGTTTTGGGCACCGCGTCTACAAGACCATCGACCCCAGGTCCATCCATCTCAGGGACCGGGCCGAGGCCTTGAGTGAGAGAAAGGGGCAACCCAAATGGTTCAGCATTCTGAGCAGTGTGGCTGAGGTTATGAAGCCCTACGAGGCCAGGGGCGTATGCGTCAACGTAGACTTCTGGTCCGGGGCTATCTACCAGCTTCTAGGAATCCCCGAGAACCTCTACATATCCATTTTCGCCATGGGCAGAATACCAGGATGGACCGTTCAAGTGCTGGAGCAATTCGAGAATAATATACTCCTCAGACCCCTGCTCCAGTACACAGGTTCCATGGACCTGGAATATATCCCAATTGACCAAAGAAAGTAGGTGCTTGAGCAAATGAACGAGTCAGTTAGCAGTTTTGCTAATATCGATATGAACGGTCTTCACCTGGGAACTAATGGAGAATCACCCGAATGTAAGCATTACTGGGTTATCGAAAGTCCTCATGGGCCGGTAAGTACAGGAACCTGCAAGCTTTGCAGCGAGCATCGCGAGTTCTGGAATTCAATTCCGACCACCGGCTGGGAAAGAAGGGCTGATAGAACAAAGTCCTTGAGAAACCATATTTAGCAAATAACTTTCATTTGGACCATCTACGGTAGCGGCGAGACGACATCTGGGCGCCTCTAACCTTGAGGCGCCCTTTGACTTATGTGATTCCTAGTGGACGAATCCACTATATGGAAAAGTATAGTGTGGGCATGTGAGAAAGAAATCCGTAAGCGCATCCGCGAACGCAGGCAGATACCCTTCGCCGAGTTTATGAGGCTGGCCCTGTTTCATCCCAAGGATGGTTATTACTCCTCCCAAACAAACATAGGCGCATCTGGAGACTACTTCACCAGCAGCACGGCTCATCCCGTCTTTGGTGCCCTTATAGCGCTGCAGCTCCAGCACATGTGGGAAATTATGGAGCGTCCAAATCCCTTCTACGTCGTCGAAATGGGAGCAGGAACTGGCCTCCTCGCCAAAGATATTCTACGCTACGTCGAAAGACTCCCAGAGACTTTTAGACGCTCCTTGTACTACGTGGCATTGGAGCAGCGGCAGACCTCTTCTTCCCAAGGCAATTCCAAGGAGTACGACTTTCAGCCGATCGTCGCTCAAGGCGTTCCTCTCAAGGAAGTTGTGGGTTGCATTCTCTCCAACGAACTGCTGGACTCCTTTCCGGTGCATCGCTTTCAGGTGCAAGATGGCCGCTTGGCGGAGGTCTACGTCGCCCTCCAAGGAGACGCCTTCAAAGAGGTCCTAGGCAAGCCATCTACTCCTCTATTGGAGGAGCGTTCCAGATCTTTGGGACTGACCCTCTCGGAAGGGTTTAGGGGTGAGGTGAACCTGGAAATTGACCAGTGGATGGCGGGGATAGCTCAGACCCTGAAGAGGGGATTCGTATTGACCATAGACTACGGCTACCCTGCCCAAGAGCTATATTCGCCCCAAAGGTCCCGCGGAACACTCCAGTGTTACTACAAGCACACTCAGAGCGGAAATCCGTACATGCGCATTGGGGAGCAGGATATCACCGCCCACGTGGACTTCACCTCGGTAACAGAGGCTGGCGATAAACAGGGCCTGGAGACCCGGGGTCTTGTCACTCAGAGGGAGTTCTTGAACAACCTGGGCATGGGCGCCTTCATCACGGTCCTGCGGCTTAAAGAGATGCCACAGAGGGAGTACTACGCCAACAGGATGGCTATGCAGGAGCTGGTGAAGGCTGAGGGTCTAGGCAACTTCAAAGTGCTGGTGCAGTCCAAAGGCATAAATGCTGAAGGCCTCAAGCTGCATGGCCTAACACCAGAGAACGAGATGGCACGAGAGATGGAGGCCAATGTCTCTCACCTGGAAGTGCCGCTGCTCAAGCTTGAGCACACGCCCCTAATGGAGGGACGCTATCCCCATATGGCATGGGGATGGCAGCCCCCAACCTCTGGCTAGCGCGTGACCTTGCCGGTTAAAAGGGAATTGAATAGGGGAGATTTGGTTACTGAGGAAGGTGACAGGATGATATATGTGCCACTAGCTTTCGTTGGATACATTCTGGGGTCCATTCCCTTTGCCTACTTGATATCTCGATCTCATGGCGTAAACATCCTTGAAAAAGGCTCCAGAAATCCTGGCGCCGCCAACGTCTACCGCGTTGTGGGCCATACAGCGGGGGTGTTGGTGTTCATAGGAGACGTATCCAAGGCAGTCCTTCCAGTTGTTCTAACACGATGGCTTGGCGCACCAGAATGGGTGGCTCTTATGGTAGGGGTAGCCGCTTTACTGGGTCACTGGTATCCTCTACTCCTTCGCTTCCGAGGAGGAGCAGGAGTGGCTCCGGCAATCGGTATCGCCCTTGGTATGATGCCCATTCAAACGACTCTAGCATTGGCTGTGGGATTTGGAGGGCTAATAGTGTTTCGCAGCTCAGGTCATGCTACAGCCATAGGCGCTTTCGTTTTCCTCATAGGCGCCTTCGTCATGGGCAAACCTGTGGCATTGTCGCTGGCAGTGGCCGCTCAACCCCTCCTAGTGGGTGTGAAAAGATATCTTCAGGTCTTACAGGAAGCGAGATCGCGAGAATCTAAAAAAGAGATGTAAAACCCTGAATGTAACTGACGTTGTTGGCTCTTTCCTCATCGATAAATAGAAGACAACATCTCCTCATATTTGTGTCATTCTGAGGAGTCACGATACATCGTGACGACGAAGAATCCTCGGATGGTACTACTATTGACATGGGGCGATGATTCGAAGGCTTATCCCAGCGAATTACGCGTTCAGCCCCAGCTCTTTGGCCACCGGCTTCAGGGCCTCGATGATGAAGGCGATGTGCTCATCCAGGTCAACGCCCAATTCCTCAGCGCCCTGGATAATGTCGTCGCGACTAACCGACTTGGCGAAGCCCTTGTCCTTCATCTTCTTGCGCACCGAGCGCACCTCGGTATCGTTCAGGCTCTTGGAGGGACGCACCAGGGCAACGGCGGTAACGAATCCAGATAGCTCGTCGGCGGCAAAGAGGGCCTTCTCCATGATGGTCTCCCGGGGGACACCAGTGTGGTTGCCATGAGAGAGGACGGCTCTGACGACATCCTCAGGATAACCCCTCTCCTTGAGTATTTTGGTGCCGTATCTAGGATGATGCTGACCTGCCCCCAGTAATTGTACCAGATTAAACCTCGCATTCAAGCCATTGCAGGCATGGTAGTTTGTGGAGTTGGCGGTCGATATCCCAGTGCACTGTGAGGCCTTACCTGGTTATACTCTTTTCTCCACCATTCAATGAGTATCCGGGCTTCAGCAAGGGTATTGAACAATTCACCATTTAGGAACTCATCCCTCAGCTTCCCGTTGAATGACTCGACGTAACCATTTTCCCAAGGACTTCCAGGCTTTATGAACAGAGCCTTCACCCCCAGGTTAGATAACCACCCTCTCACCGCTTTGGAGGTGAACTCCGGGCCATTATCAGAGCGGACGTGCTCCGGAACCCCTCTGACGAGGAACAGCATGTAGAGCTGGTCCAGGACATCCTGTGATGTGATGCTCCGCTTCACCACCATGGCTAAACACTCCCTGGTGTACTCGTCCACGATCGCCAGGATACGGAAAGCCCTGCCATCTGCGGTCCTTGCCGCCACGAAGTCGTAGCTCCACACATGGTCTTTGCGCTCCGACCTAAGCCTTATACACGACCCATCGTTCAGCCATAACCGGCCTCTCTTGGGCTGTTTACCGGGTACTTTCAATCCCTCAATCCTCCATATACGTTCCACTCTCTTGTGGTTCACCCTCCACCCTTCGCTCTTCAATAGGGCTGTCACCCTACGATAACCGTACCTGCCATACCTAGTGGCCAACTCCACTATCCTCCTGACCAGTGCATCACTATCGATATCTCTGCCATGAGAATACCTCTGGGTTGCTCTGGGCTGGGTGATCACCTGGCACGCCCGCCTCTGAGACACTCCCAACTGCTCACATACTCTCTCCACCAGCTTCCGTCTCCTAGGCGGGCTCAGGAGTTTCCCCGAAGAGCCTCCTTCAAGATGTCCTTGTCCAGACTCAGGTCTGCCACCAGCCTCTTCAACCGGACGTTCTCCTTCTCCAACTCCCTTAGCCTATTGGCCTGCTCCACACCCATCCCACCATACTCTTTCCTCCACACGTAATAGGTGTGATCAGACACCCCTATCCTCCTCACTGCCTCCCGTACAGCTTGCCCTTGCTGCACCAGTACATCCACCTCCCGCAGCTTCTCTATGATCTGCTCCGGCGTATATCCCTTCCTAGGCATCTGCCCCCCTTTCTACTATATCCAGTGTGCGAGTTTATCACTGGACTAGTTTTCGGGGGTCAGGTCAATCCTCTGGCGTAGGACAGACGTCCCAGTCGAAGTCGTGAACCATCCCAACGATGCCCCACTTCTCCTCGTCCTCGCCGTATTTGCGAGCATATGCTCTCATGGAGGCCTCCACGGCGGTACCGTGCTTGATGAGGCTCTCGCCCTTGGCGTGCTCTTTTACCAGTTGAAATGTGCTCTCTCTGTCCATAACGTATCCTCCCTACGAGCTACCATTCGTCCTATCTCAAAGATACTTCTTCAGATGCCTGCTCTTGCTCTTCCATCATTGGGAGCTAGCTTTCTGGTCTAAGTCACCCTGACTGGTATTGCCGGTGGACTCGGCTCCAGGAGACGGCGAACACTTACGAGCTACCGTTATGAACCCGGTGTGGGCTACCATGCGGTGGTCCGGCCTGACGATTCGAGCCTTGACCGACCAAGACCTCAACAGGACCTCCACCGTCTCCATGAGGTCAAAAACGCCGCTAGCCCTCAGACTCTCTACCAGCTCGTGGACCTGAAGGATAGTAGGAAGGAAGCTCAAGAAGATGCCTCCTGGCACCAGAGCCTCGGCAGCGTGAGGCACAACCCACCAGGGCTCCGGCAGGTCAAGAACTATTCTATCCAAGTCCCTCTCTTCAAAGCCTTCATAGACATTTCCCATCTTCATGGAGAGGTTGCCCGAATCCTCATGCATGTCCTGAATGTTCTTCCTGGCCCGCTCCGCCATATCTGGCCTGACCTCATAGGTGTATACGTGGCCCTTTTGCCCTATAGCGCGAAGCAGCGCCAGTGTCAGGGACCCCGATCCCGTGCCAGCCTCCAGCACCCTCGCGCCAGGGAATATGTCGCCATAGGTTATGATGATGCCCAGGTCCTTCGGGTATATGACCTGGGCGATGCGTGGCATCTCCAGGACAAAATCGCCCAGAGTCGGCTTCACTGCGAGGAGGCTATGGCCTCCCGAAGTGTACACTCGGCAGCCCTCCTCTTTTCCTAGGATATCGGAATGAGCCACGACCCCTATGTGGGTATGAAAGGTGCCCGATGCCGACAGCCGTACCATGTACCGACGGCGCTTGCGGTCTATGAAGAGAACCAGGTCACCTTCGTGGAAGACGTAGCGAGGTTTCCGGACTTCTGCTATCTTTTCGCTCATGGCTCTCCAGGTGTCTGACAGATTGCACGGTGTCCATTGTACCAGGAATCGTGACCTCGACAGCACTCTACGGATTGACCTTACCGCTAGGCACCCCTAGAATGACCAAAATACAAGACTCCAGAAAGGCACGGAGCGCCTATGATCAAATCTGAGACTGTCAAGTATACCCCTATGGTACGCGACATGCCTATAGCGGAGCGGCCCCGAGAAAGGCTCAGGAACTTTGGCCCCGGCGCTCTAAGCAACTCTGAGCTTTTTGCCATCCTTCTCAGAACAGGGGTGGAAGGTGAGAGCGTTGTCAGTCTATCTCAAGGGCTATTGTCACGCTTTGGCGGCATCAGAGGGATAGCCAACGCCACTTATAGAGAGCTATGCAGCTACCGAGGAGTCAGCGACGCTAAGTGTTGTCAGCTTATGGCTGCTTTGGAGTTAGGGCGATGGCTGGTCTCCCTCAGTCCGGGGGATAGGGCACAGATAAGCACCCCACAAGATGTGGCCAATCTGCTAATGGCCGAGATGTCCTTTATGGAACAGGAGCACCTGCGCGTGGTGCTCCTCAACACCAAGAACCAGGTGCTGGGTATGAAGGAGGTATACGTGGGCAATGTAAACAGCTCCGTGGTTCGGGTGTCTGAGGTGTTCCGCCCCGCCATAAGGGACAACTGTCCCGCCATCATACTGGTCCACAACCACCCATCGGGAGACCCAGCGCCAAGCGAAGAGGATATCCAGACCACCAAGCAAATTGTGGAGGCTGGTGCCCTTTTGGACATCGAGGTGCTAGACCACGTGGTCATTGGGCAGCAGCGCTTCGTTAGTATGAAGGAAAAGCACCTGGGATTTGAGTAAAGATACATGAGCTTGACCTCGCAATGTGTATCACTGAACCTTTCTGATGTTCGGGTAAGCCTAGTGAGAGGTTGCAGATGATTAAGGCAGGTGTCGGACTCTCAAGGGAGCCCTCTGCTGAGCGAGCTGCCAGACAGGCCGGAGAGCTAGCCATGCAAGGCGGGCGACTACGTTCCGCCGATCTTGTAATAGCCTTCGCCACCTCCCACTACAGCCACGAGTATCCAACGCTACTCCCGACCCTGCGCTCCATCGCTGGGACAGACAATGTGGTTGGGTGTAGTGGCCTGGGGGTGCTGACGTCGGATGGTGAGATAGAGGGATCCATCAGCTTATCGGTGATGGCCGTTAAAGGAGTTAAGGCCACACCCTTCCTGGTCGCGGTAAACGAGGAGGCGTCAGAAGAGTTCACAGAAAATGTTCTTAGGGCAACAGAACCTGACGCCGTTCCTGGAGCCACTATCTTGCTTTTAGCCGATCCTCTTCACGTCGACGTTCTATCGCTGGTAGACGCTTTGCGAGAGCGGCTGAAGGATGTATCCATAGTAGGCGGCGGCGGCTCTACGATGTCCATTCCTTCAAAGACTTACCAGTGGATGGGCGACCAGATCACCGACCGTGGCGTCTGTGGAGTAGTTTTTTCGCCACAGCTTGAGTCTACAGTGGGAGTCGCCCAAGGCTGTAAGCCTATCGGGAGGCCATACGTGATAACCAAGGCCCACGACAACATAGTCCTGGAGATAGGCAACCTGCCGGCTGCAGAGGTGCTACGACAGACCCTGGAGTCGCTGCCTCCCGAAGACGCAGAGAAGGCCTCTGGCAGCATCTTTGCCGGCC
This sequence comes from Dehalococcoidia bacterium, assembly GCA_965249025.1. GTDB lineage: Bacteria > Chloroflexota > Dehalococcoidia > Lucifugimonadales > CAYTFF01. The sequence continues at coordinate 2,789,577 of OZ252215.1, forward strand.
TAGCGGCCGACGAGCGTAAGTATCCACTAGAACAGGGAGACTTCCTAGTCCGCAATCTGATGGGTGTGGACCAGAGGTACAATGCCCTCATCATTGCGGGCCGTGCTCGTGTGGGGCAGACCATTCAGTTCCAGCTTCGCGACGCTCAGGCAGCGCGAACCCATCTCACTGACACAGTAGGCCACCTATCAGAGGCGGCCACTTCCAATCCTCCCAGCTTTGGACTGTACTTTAACTGCATAGGTCGAGGCCAAGGGCTGTACGGCGTCCCGAACCACGACACAGGAGTAGTGAGCGAGCTATTACCCAGCACACCCGTAGTCGGATTCTTCGGCAATGCTCAAATAGGCCCAGTGCATAGCCGAAACGCAGCGCACAACTATAGTGGAGTCCTGGCACTATTCAATAAGCGGGAGGTGTCTGGATAGCATGAAAGTAGCGGTTATGGGATCTGGTAGCGTTGGTGGGTACTTTGGCGGATTACTTGCCAGAAGTGGGCTGGATGTTATCTTCATCGCCAGAGGAGACCACCTGAGAGCCATACAGGACAATGGGCTGAAGGTGGAGAGCGTCTCTGCGGGGGACTTCACGGTCAAAGCAAAGGCCCTGGAGCGACCCGATGGCTCGCAGACGGCGGAACTGGTCCTCTTCTGCGTCAAGACCTACCACAACGCCGAAGCCATCCAGACCATTACCCCCTTGGTAAGCGACGAGACTACTATACTGACCCTCCAGAACGGCATCTCCAACGCCGACGAACTTGCAGCGGCCTTTGGCAGAGAGAGGGCCTTGTCAGGGCTGGCCTACATCGAGGCGCACATCGCACAGCCTGGAGTAGTGGCACAGACGGGAGGCCCATGTCGCATCGTCTTCGGCGAGCCTAACGGAGTGATGTCTCCTAGAGTGAGGGAGATAGAAAAGGCCTTCCGGCAGGCTGGGATAGACACCCAGCCCTCCAGCGACATCCTCAAGGAGTTATGGAACAAGTTCATCTTTATATGCGCCTTGAGCGGCATGACCAGCATAACCCGTTCCTCCTTGACCGAGGTGCTAGAAGTACCGGATACACGCGACCTGCTGCTCAGGGTTATGGAGGAGGCGGCTTCAGTAGGCCGAGCAAGGGGCATCGAGCTGGACGAGGACGTGGTGGAGCGGACGATGGGCCGCTTCAAGGAGTTCAGCAGCGTGCTCAGGTCATCTATGCAACTGGATTTGGAGAAGGGCAACAGGCTAGAGGTGGACGCCCTGAACGGCACGGTGGCCCGCCTTGGGGCTGAATTAGGCGTCGACGTTCCAGTAAACAGTTTCATACACTCATGCCTTAAGCCCGCAGACGAGAGGGCGAAGGCACAGAAGAATCCATGATGATTAGAGAAAGGTGGTAAGCCAGTGCATCCAGCAAAAGTGTTTGTCTTTGCCCCCGCAGACGATTCCGGAGAGACACACAGGGTGCTACAGCAGTTGGGTTGCGAGTTGATTCTTGGCAAAGCCTCGTGGATGACGCCCCAGGGGGACAACGAGGATGAGATGTGCCGAATGGCTAAAGATGCCGATGCGCTGATCGGGACATCCATCAGGAGTTCTCCCATCACCAGGAAGGTGATGCAAAGCTCTGAGACCTTGCGGATAATAGCAAAGTACACCATTGGAGTGGACGACGTAGATGTCGAATCGGCCACCGAGCTGGGGATACTGGTCACACATGCGCCGGTGGAATCGAACTGGGGAGGCGTGGCTGAGAGCACCATGGCTATGATGCTGGCCCTTCTTAAGAAACTACGAGAGAAGGACGAATTCGTGAAGGCAGGCGGATGGCGAGAGGAAGACCTAGCGCACACCTACATTGGCTCACGGGCCTCGGACGGCTATCCTGGCATCACGGTGGGCATTGTAGGACTAGGCAGGGTGGGCGGCCGATTCGCAGACCTGTTGAAGCCGTGGGGAGTGCGTATCCTTGCCTGCGACCCTTACATACCAGATTCCCAGTTTACGGACCACAGCACCCAGGCTGTTAGTCTTGCAACCCTGCTTCAAGAGTCGGATGTGGTAAGCCTTCACGTAATTCTGACTCGAGAGACCAGGCGTATGATCGGAAAAGAGGAGCTGTCTCAAATGAAGCCCTCAGCTACCCTGATAAACACCTCCAGGGGACCCGTAGTGGATGAAGCGGCTCTGGTCGATGCCCTTGAAAATGGAGCCATTAGCGGTGCGGCATTGGACGTCTTTGAGGAAGAACCCCTTCCGTTGGACAGTCCCTTGAGGAGCCTGGGGAATAGGGTGCTTCTTTCTCCCCATATGACGGCCAGCATATCAGGAAGCAGTGGGATGGGACTGGGTATCGACTGGGCAACGGAATCCGCTATCAGCACCCTTAAAGGTGAAATGCCGGATCACATCTTCAACAAGGACGTCATTCCACGATGGCTGGAGCGATTCTCCGGAAGGCCGCTTATTTAACTGATGGTGCTAGCCGATGGGTCCTTGAAAAATGTCATCCTAGCCCGAAGGGCGGGGTGTCTCCGCCATAGGCTTTGGCAGCCGAAGGCGGGAGCGAAGCGAAGGATACGCTCATGAATCGTCATTGCGAGGAGTCCCGATGTAAACGGGACAACGAAGTCCCGACTTGTCGGGAGAGGGGCTTGGGTCCTCGTCATCAGATTGCCCCAGCTTTGCACAAAAAAGCAAAAATCTCAGGAAAGTGACGTCCCGACCGGTCGGGACGTCCGGGGGTCTGGGGGTACCCCCCAGAATACAAAACATATCGTGGGGGGAGGTGGGACACAGGGGTCTGCATCAGAGCAACTTTTGTTGAGAACTTACAATTCAGGACACTAGCTGCAAGGCTTTGTTTTTTTACTTGCCAAAATCTCTCGTATCTCTTCTTGGGCCTGTTAGATAGGGCCATTCTTGATCGAATCCTGCCCAGATGATGGTCATAAACTATTTATCTCGACATCTCCAAAATACAGACGTCCAAATGGGGAGAGTCCAGAGAGGGTGTCCCTCGGAGTTTACCCTGAGCGTAGTCGAAGGAGGATGTGCCCCTGAGAAAATGCCTTCTTGGGTGGGCGGGTGGGAGAGAACACCTTGTGCATTTACCACGTAGAATTTCCTTGCGTGGTTTACTTCACACAGAGAAAACGTCAGTTTATTTTGTTGATGACCATTATCGGGGCACCCATCCCGATACATCGGGACTGCCGCTCAGGTAATGGCGGAGTGCCTCCGCCGAAGACTCTGACAGCCGAAGGCGGATGTTTTCTGGCACCGTCCCGATTTCATCGGGGCGGCATCGGGAAATTTGCGGGTACGGTTATAGTATAAGGCGTAACGAGGGTTATGAGGGAGGGGAAGGTGGCGGAAGATAGTATACAATATATTGGATTTCAAACTGCCATTGTATTGAGGCGCAGGTGATAAATGACAAAACCTGTCAGATTTAGTGACCACGCGATTTTGAACTTGCGTGTACTCGCAGATCATGGATTTGAGGTGGAGGGTAGCCTTGTTGAACAAGCAGTCAGAAGCTCAATGACTAAGACTCAAGGATATAGTGACAGAAAGACTGCACAAATAAATTTTGATATCGAACATGTGTTGCGAGTAGTATACGAGGAACACTTGGATGAACTGGTCATTATAACTGTGTATCCCGGTAGGAAGGAGCGGTATGAGCAAGATTAAGTACAGTAAAGATGTGGATGCCCTTCTAGTTGAGCTTTCCGACGAGCCAGTGGACTATGCAGAGGAGTCTGGGCAGCTTATTGTGCATTTCTCCAAGTCTGGGACACCTGTCCTGTTAGAGATTCTTGATGCGAGGGACTTTGTACTAGGCTCTCTGTCCAGTCTGGTGAAGGGCACAGAGGTGACGCTGCCGTAGCGGTAGGGAGCGCCATATGCTGGTTATGAGCGAGTATTCGTCTCTTCCCCTTCGATAGGGGAAGGTTAGGATGGGGATGCGCCAGATGGCGCAGGCTCTTTCCGAAAGGCTTTCACTGGCACTTGTCCACGAGGTGTGAGCTCCCAATCATTGGAGGGCAGAGACGATGAACAGGCTTCAAGTTATCGACTTGGGCGAGGTGAAGGTGGCAGGCATGGGTTAAAGCTATTCTTGACATGATGAAATCGAAGGTGTAAAAAGCGAGATTAGAGAATTTCTATTTCGACGCCTCGACCATTATTTAACGATGGACGGAATGAATTATGCCCGATCCCCTAAGACAGGAAATCTCAGCGCCCTTCTAAGACCTCTCGATGAGAAGGTCTTTGAAGATTCTGCCTGGGCACTTCTCAGTCAGATTTATCCCAATCTGACTCCGATGAGGGGTGGCGATGATGAAGGATTTGATGGAGCAGCTATCTCCACTGACGAACCACGTATTCCCCTTATTTGCACTGTTAGCCCGTATCCTGATTCCGGTAAGAACCTTCGCCGCAGCCTCAAAAAGGTAAAGGAATCCGGTTCTGCGGCGACCCATGCCTTCTTCGCCACGCCAAAACTGTTGACGAATGCCCAAAGAAGGAGTTTGGAAGACCTCGCTAAAAAGGAAGGCTTCAAGGTCGTAGAGGTTTTCGAGCATGACTGGTTCCGCGAACAGCTGTATAAAGACGACTCGTGGCGCCTGGAGCTATTGGGGGTCGCTGGGCGACCGTCTGCTTTGTCGCCAATCCCAAGGGGAGCACGGATCGGTGGGCCAACGACTCTGGTTGGCAGGGACGAACAGATGGCACAACTGTGTAGTCAAGACTGGGGATATTTTCTTGTTGACTCGGACCGAGAGGCCATTGCCAATGCTATTCGGCGATTACACCCTAGGCGAATCATAGTAGACGACGCCCATTTTAATACTGATGTCCTGGATGATCTTCAGCAGCTACGAGGTGTACTTCAAATCCCCTTCTACATAGTTGCTACATCCTGGCCAGCAGATGCTGATGCCATCAGTAGTCAGCTCAAGAATGCAGAACTAATACAGGTACCCTTGCTCTCACTTGATGACATCGCGACGGTAGTCAGATCGGCTGGCATATCTGGGCCACCGGAGCTAATACAAAGCATCGTCCATCAAGCAAGAGGAAGGGCTGGGTTAGCCACAACCCTTGCCCAACTTTGCATGTCGGGACGTGCTATTGATGTAGCCCGAGGTGACGCGCTTCTCAAGAACACGGTCGGGCGATATCAAAGACTTTTGAAAAGTGACACCTCACTCCTTCTAGCAGTTATTTCATTGAGTGGTGATTCGGGTGTTAACGAGGGCACCCTGCAGAGCGTCCTCGGACTAGACCGCCTTGAACTGGCGGACATGCTTCGTAAGCTTGCCCAAGGTGGAGTCATTGAAGCAGTAACCAGAAAGGATATCGAAGGTTCTTACCTGAGGGTACAGCCCGAAGCCTTGCGCTATGCAGCTGTGTACGATCAATTCTTTAAAGCAGCTGGCGCTCCGACAGTTTGGGACATAGTGGACGCATTCCCGGACCCTGCATGCGCAACTCTTCCGTTGATAGGTGCAATCTACCGGGGCGCCCCCTTGAATCACGATAAGCTTCGCAAGCTAATCACTCAAAGGCCAGATGAGCAAGTGGTCCGAATGTATGCCCGCCTTGGACGTAATGAAGCCGAATTCTGTCTTGCTGCACTACCTCAATACTCTCGTCAAATAGCCGTTGAGGTCTTGGATTTCGCCGCTGACCTTGGAATACCAATCCTCCTGAACATGGCAACGACAGACACCAGGCCCCTCAATAGCAACCCGGATCATCCGCTGCGCCAGATAAAAGACTTCCTTTCAATGCCTGAAAATGTCACCGAACGACGTCGTGCCATCGCGGACAGCATTCTTGAATGGCTATCAAAGTCAGGGGAAGTTGAAATCGCTTTGGCTGCCCTTTCATCTGCACTGAAAGTCAGTTGGGAAGATATTCTTCTTCAGCCTGGCAGCGGGAACACCGTAACGATACGTAGCGGTCGCCTCCGACTGGACGACCTCAACATCGTCGCCGATCTCTGGGATGATCTTTTAAAGGCTCTGGAGCTATACAAGAACTTCTCGTTCTCCTCGTTGCTGGAGGCACTAGAGGATCTCTGTTATCAGGGGCCTCATAATATTCCGCCCCCAAGCAAAGCCTGGACGGAAACATCACGCAGAATCGCTCGACTCATCATCCTGAAAATGGCATCTCAGTTCTCAGAGCGACCTGGGTTGTTGCACAGGTTGAAGGGTCTGACAAAGCGCGTGGGCATACGAGTAGCTTTCCCCAAAGCTGAAGACTTTGACACACTCTTTCCTCATGATCCGTTGAGCCAACAATACGACGCAGAAAGGCAAAAACATGCTGAAGAGGCGCAATGGCGGGCAGCCCGTCGTTTGGCACTTGATTGGCTTAAACAACCGCCCATCGAAGTTGCCGAGAGGTTGGTGGAGCTCGAGCAAGAGGCAGAAGCGGCGGGGGTGCGATGGCCCAGGCTCACACCCGGCGTCGCAGAAGTCCTAGCTGAATCAAGCACTGAGCCGCAGACCTATTTGGTGGAACTAGCCAAACGAGGAGCACCCGGAGACATTGTCTCGCCTTTCGTTTGGGCTGTAGCTCGGCGGAAGCCAGATGGCTGGCGCCCCATATTGGCCGAGCTATATGCAAACGCAAGCTACAACCCAATAGCCGTGATGGTCGGCCTTGTCGAGGACGTAGGCTCAGAATTGCGTGAACAAGCTATTGCTCTTTGTGATTCAAGAATAGTCAAGTGGCTGGAGTTTCAGAAAACGTCATTGTCAGAAGACGTTCTTTTGAAGTTTCTTCGCCACCCAGATCCAACGGTCGTGACAGCGGCTGTTGTACGCCTGGGGTTGTACAATACGGGCGACCTGACATCAGCGGTTCGACCAACATGGGAGGAGGCGGTTATTATCCAAGAGAAGGTGGAATACGCTGTAGCAACTATTCTTTCAAGGAACTCAAATCTCCTAGTCAGATGGGTGGAGCAGTACATAGTCCGGGCTTCTTCTTCAAGTTTCCATTGGGAACATTTCTTAGACGATCTTATGCGTGCGGTTGGAGCACTTGGTCTTAAAGAGAGGATTGGACTTCTTCAGTTCCTGGCGAAGCAGCCTAACCCCAGCGTAGATGGAGAACTCTTCGTGAGATTAGTTGGATCCGATGAGGAGGCCATCAGCCTTGTTTTTAAGGACTTAAGGTTAAAAGGGTATCGGAAGTCTTTATTGCACGGAACTCCTGACGATGCATGGCTGGCACGCGCCATTTTGGCGCTGGACAGCGGAATGGAGCTAGACGAGATCGCTGCTTCTTGCCTGTGGGGATACGGGGGCTTCACCTGGGCTGGTAAAGAAAGTGATAAGTACAGAGGATACTTTAAAGCCTTTCGAGAATTGCAGGCAAAGCATTCTGAAAAGAAACGGAAAGCGATTATTGAAGCTGGGATTCGGCAGTATGAAAAGAGGCTTGAGCATGCGCTTCGCGAGGAACGTAAGGACGATGTTTATGGCCGATAGGGTTCTTGGCTGCAAGGCGAGACGACAGGTTCCCACGTCCTTCGACAAGGCTCTCCGATACGCCCTGCTACGTCAGGGCGTATCGAGAGTCTCGATGGGCGAAGCACCATCGGACAGCATGAGCGGGAGGAACATCCCTTGTGGGGCGGACATGCCCATGAGGGAGAGGCAGCGGGCTAGGACGATGCCACGCACTTCAGTGTGTGGTGCCTTATTCTAGCGTCCGCCCTTACCTGAGCGGCAGCGATACGGGTCCAGGGTGTGCCCTGGCGTCATCTACACCTCGCCCGTAACCCCCGGCGCGCCTTATACTGTAGTTAGATTGGCCTGCTCAACCAATCCAAACGGGCCCTGTCCTCGTTCGCTATGTCATTCTTGAGCGAAGTGAAGAATCCTTGTCCTCGAATCATCGAGGCTCTCGCTCCATCTCGACACTGCGCCTGATAAGTCGCTGGAGACCCGTATAAACCGGCCAAAAATCTGCAAAAAAGAGGCCAAAAAACGGACTATGAAAACACCCCGACGAAACACAGTCAATTCGATGGTTTGCACTGGGTATATTGCCCAAACATGTCTCCATGTTACGCGGCATCATTCATTCGACAACTACACGCCCCGACGAGAAATTCAACCCAAATTTGCCCTATCTGTCGTCCCCAAAATCAGATAGGCCCAAAAATTAAAAGTGAAAAAACAACGCCTTGCAGCTTGAAAACAACTAAGCTAGTACCTGCTTATGGAAGAGAGCGTCATAGTCAGCCGCTCATGCTGAGCCTGTCGAAGTATGAATGGTCTTTGATGAGGGGGGCTACATCTCCTCTGGGGCGGACATGCCCATGAGGAAGAGGCAGCGGGCGAGGGCAATGCGGGAGGTACGCGGGACGAGAGATTCCCACGTCGTCCCGACCCGTCGGGACTCCTCGGAATGACGAAGGCGGTTGTGCGTGGGATTGGGGGGTGTTACACTTTGCGTCGCCACGTACTTCAGTTGGGGAGGAGGGGAAGTTCTCCGAATGCGAAGTGACAGGCCACTCATCTCTCCTGGGCAGACGTCCTGGACGATAAACAAATGGCTGGCCTTTATTATCGTGGCGACAAGCAGCTTCATAGCCACTCTTGACGCCGGAGTCGTCGGTGTTTCCCTTCCCACCCTGGTCAGATATTTCAACACCAGCGCATCGACCATCCTGTGGGTTAACGTCGCCTTCTTTGTCGTCGGCCTAGGACTACTGCCCATTATGGGATGGGTAGGCGACAAGCGGGGAAGGCGAAACATCTTTAGTCTAGGCTTTTTAATCTTTACCCTGGGAATGGCCCTGGCCGCCTTATCGCAGTCCGTTTTCCTTCTGATAGCTGCCCGCTTCGTGCAGGGTATAGGCAATGCGATGCTCATGGCCAATGGCCTGGCCATCCTTGCCCAGTCGTTTCCGAGTCGTGAGAGGGGCGCCGCCATAGGGCTACACGGCGCCGTGCTCGGGGTCGGGCTGGCGGGGGGGCCAGCTATCGGGGGCTTTATTCTCGATACATTAGGCTGGCAGGCCCTGTTCTATACTCGTCTCCCCATAGGTCTTTTAGGCATGGCCTTAGCATGGAAGTACCTTCCCAGAGCCAGCAAGCAGAAGGAGCCGCTTAATCTGGACTATATAGGAGCCATAACCCTTTTTGTAGGTATGGCGGTCTTCTTGATAATGCTAAGTCAGAGCAGCAGTCTGGGATTTGGGTCTCCTCTGATTCTGTCTATGGTAGGAGTCTCTATCGTCCTGATAGCTACCTTTGTCCTGGTGGAAAACAGGACGGCGCAGCCCCTCATAGAGATGGCGCTCTTCAAGATCAGGCAATTCCGCCTCTTTTTATTTCTGCATGTGCTACATTACATAATCGTAGGGGCCGTGGTCTTCCTAGTTCCGTTCTATCTAATGAACGGCTTGGGACATTCCGCAACCAAAACGGGGCTATTCATCACAGCCTTTTTTGTCCTAAGGTTTTCCTTTGCGCCCATAAGTGGCTGGCTCTCCGATAGGTTTGGGTTTAGCGCCCTTTCTATAACAGGGCTAAGCCTGGCAGTGTTGGGAACATTCATCCTCAGTCGTCTGGGCGCCGGGGCCAGCGACTGGGCCATTGCCTTCAGCCTCATCTTCGCCGGCCTTGGCTCATCCATGTTCGAGCCAACCAACTCCAGCGGGATAATGGGGGCGCTAAGACAAAGGCAGCTTGGCATAGCCTCGGCGGCCATTTCCATGGGCAGGCAGATCGGCCTGGCGACCGGCACGACACTGGGCGGCGCTATATTTATTCTGCGAGAGCAGGCCCATTTGGCTTCTCTACAGGTTCAAGGTGTCGCTGACGAGGTTGCGGCTTCAATGAGCGTCGCCAGAGGCTTCGGCGATGCTCTGTTGATTATAGTAGTCCTTGTCGCCATCGGCTTATTGACGCCTATCATAGATAGAGGGCCTAAGAAAGAGGCTTCCAAAGTGGAATCGGAGTAACTATATGATCAAAAGCCTTGGGTATGCATTAGAGGGGATGCGCTTGTAGTGAACATGGATGAAGAACTCACATCAAGAGAGGGGATGATTCCCGCCAGAAACAAGTGGCTTGCCTTCTTAGTCGTCTCTTTAGGAAGCTTCATGGTGACGCTGGACGCCGGCATTGTGACGGTGTCTTTTCCCTCCCTCGTCACCGCCCTAAACACGGATGCCTCCACGGTGGTATGGGTTACCCTTAGCTACTTCACCATTGGCACGGGACTCCTCTTCACCATGGGCTGGATAGGCGATGTGATGGGAAGAAGAAAGATATACGTCTTGGGCATCCTTATCTTTACCATAGGACTCGCTCTCGCTCCGCTCTCACAGACTATAACTCATCTTATCCTGATCAGGCTTATCCAAGGAGTTGGGCACTCAATGGTAATGTCCAACGGCCTTGCCATTATTACCCAAGCCTTCTCCTCTAAAGAGAGGGGCAAGGTAATGGGGCTTCTCGCCTCTGTTCTAGCGGTAGGGCTGGGTGGCGGCCCCGCCGTCGGTGGCGTGATAGTCGATTCTCTTAACTGGCAGGCCATCTTCTACACGCGGGTTCCCCTTGGAATCTTAGTGCTAGCTCTGGCCTGGATACTGCTTCCAATGTCCAGAGGAAGGCGAGAGAAGTTGAGATTGGACTATTTGGGAGCATTAGCGCTCTTTGGAGGCATGGCCTCCTTTCTCCTTATGCTCAACCAAGCAGGAAAGCTAGGATTCACCTCTCCATTGACCCTAGCCATGGCAGGTTTGACGGCAGTCCTTATACCCTCCCTAATCCTAATCGAAAAGAGGGCGACCCGACCAATAATTGACCTGTCCCTATTTAGACAGAGGCAGTTCAATATTGGGTTAGCGCTACACTATCTTCACTTCATCGGTGTGGGCGCAATATTCTTCCTGTCCCCCTTTTACTTCATCAATGGCCTGGGATATTCCCCGGTTGCAGCCGGCCTCTTCCTAACGGTGTTTTTTGCTATGAGAACCTTCCTCAGCCCTATAAGTGGCGTCCTGGCCGATAAGCTGGGCTATCGGCTGCCCTCCTCTGTAGGAATGGGAATCATGGCTATCGGGCTTTTCATGTTAAGTCAGCTGGGCGTCCAAGCCACTTCGATGTCCATAGTTCTAAGCATGGCCGTGGCCGGGTTTGGCTCAGCTATCGTCGACCCCGCAAATACAAGCTCGATAATGGGAGCGGTAAACAGGGCTCGTTTGGGGGCGGCTTCCGCATCGGTGGCGGCGGGCAGACAGATAGCCCTATCTACAGGCATAGCTCTAGGAGGGGCTATATTTGCTCTTCGAGAACAGTCTTATCTGTCAGCGTTCAAGGCGCAAGGTATCACCGAGGTCGTGGCGGCCTCTAATGCCCTGGTCGAAGGATTTGGCGATGCGCTACTGGCGATAGCCTTTCCACTAATGCTGGCGGTGGCTCTGGCTCTTATGAAGAGGAGTCGAGCGAGCTGAAGCCATAGGCCCGAATAATCCGCTTTCTTGCCTCTCTACTCCCGCTCCTCTTTGGGCAGAAAGAGGTACTGATAGACGAAGGCGGCTATGATACCACCTGCAATGGGACCTCCCCAGTATACCCAGTGGTTGGCCCAGGCTCCCGCGGCCCAGGCTGGACCTAGGGTACGGGCCGGGTTCATTGAGGCCCCAGTTAAGGGCACGCCCACCAGGTGGTCGAGCAATACCACCATGCCAATGGCAAAGGGCGCTAAGTGTCCTGGCCCCTTGGGGTCCATGGCCGTGGCAAATACGACAAGTACCAAAAAGAAGGTGAGTACGACTTCGACGAGGAGGCCTATGCCTGCCCCAACTTCGGCGTTAAGGGCGTGGGCGCCGAGCCCACTCTCCAGGGCGTCTGGGAATATGCCTTTGAGCAGGAAGGCGGCTAATATGCCACCGGCAAGCTGAGCAACTATATACATCCCGCCTTTGGTGATGCCCATCTTCCCTGTAACCACCGCTGATATGGTCACTGCAGGGTTTATGTGGCCGCCGGAGAACCTGGCGAAGGTTGCTACGAGGATGGCTATGGCCACCCCATGAGCCAGCGCAATCAAAGTCAGGCGAGCCGGGGTCAAGTCGTCTACCCCCAAAACTTTTCCCGAAGCAATTACAGCGCCCGCGCCCAGAAACACGAATGCGAAGGTAGCGACCAGTTCAGCCAGGGCCGCCCGTCTGGCTTCAGTAGACCTCAAGTCCTCCGAGGCAATGGATATTTTGGGCATTATGCCTCCTTATCAGCGTATTCAAACACATGTAGGTCAGAGTTTAGGCGGCCCTACAAAAAAAGTCCAGTTTCTTACGGTACTATGACAGCAACCTCGATTGCCTACCTACCTGCCCTGGGATGTATTGTTTGAGGGGGCACCCAGCTTTGCACATAAAGTGGTCTTCTAGCCAATATTGTAACAATAGACCTCGACTATCCCACCCACCACGCCCTCGAATCGTATCTGGGGGTCTCCCCCAGATCCCCACCAGAGAACCAGGGTTCTCTGGACTCTCCTTTAAGGACAGATTTTTTGCGAAGCCAGTGACACCCCTCAAGCACCCCGGCGTCCCGACCAGTCGGGGCTGCACCTTCTTTTGAAGCGTAGGTTGGTGCGCAGAAGCTAGTCAGGGTTAATTTCAGGGGGCATCATTACCTTTATGGCACCCCATCTTCTCAGAGGCCAGTATCTGAGCCAGACCCTCCCAGCGATAAGCTCTTTTCTGATGGGCCAAAAGGAGCGGCTGTCTTGGCTGTCTTTGCGATTGTCCCCCATTACGAAGTACTGGCCCTCTTCCATAAGCCATTCCATATTGTAGGAGTCAGCTCTGTGGTTGCCACCTCTCAGATATTGCTCTTCCAGAGGAGCACCGTCTATAAAGACCCTACCATCTTCAATCCGAAGGTGTTCCCTTGGCAAACCAACTATACGCTTGACGTAGTCTTTATTCGCGTAGACGGGATGGTGAAACACCACAATGTCGCCCCGTTCAGGGGAGGTCCGCAGATACGTCAGACGGCTGATCATCAGGTACTCGCCATCGCTCAGGATAGGAAGCATACTATCCCCCCGAACGACAAACCCCTTTGAGAACAGAAGGTTTGCCAGGGCGAATAGCGGCTTGAACCGCAAAACGGTCTTGAGGAGCTTGTCCTTAGATACAGACCATCTCCGTATGTGCATTGCACCCATGAAACCGCAGATCAGCTAACCCTCAAAGAGCGCCAGTCTTCGTCGACTCCCCTAGACTTCGATATAGTCGAGCTACGCGGGTACGACCAGGTCGCCTCCACTGGGATAGTTGGACGGGGTTTTCTTGGCCCCTACTCCCTTGGTCTCCCAGAATATCTCGGCGATCCTCTGAACTGCGGCCAGAAGCCTCTGAGCGGCATCCAGGTTGACCCCCTGGCGCGCGGCGGAGCCTAGCTTCATTACATTGAACACTTGCTCGTGAAGATCCTGATACTGCTGGACATGTTCATCCTTGAAGTAGTCTCCCCACAGGATGCGAATCTCCTTCTTGCAGAGCTCGGCGTGTTCCTCTTTTACACTGACGTATCGACTGATGAAGTTCACGTATCTGGCCCTCTCTCCCGCAGATGCGTCCGCGGAAGGTGGCGCAACTGCCTCGATGAGCTGAACCATGCGAATGACGCTATGGGCCGCAACCTGGGCTAGATGAGGATCGTAGATACCACAAGGTATATCGCAGTGGGCGTAGGCCTCTTTTGCGGGAAATATCCTGTTGACCAGACTAATGATACTTTTTGACAAATCCATTATTCCCTCCATTTATATTTTATTCGTCACGCCACAAGGCCAAGACAAATATCTGGCGAATAGCTTTCATTATTATTTTTCATACTTAGCAGTTAAGTCAAGTCCGTCCCAGCTTTGAGAAAGAGTGAGTTTTTCCTGATACCAGGATGGCAACTCCTAGTTGAGGTTATTTTGCACAAATAGTCGGGCTTTTCTGGATGTTTGTGGTAGCGAACGCTGTTATCCCACTCTGTCCCACTCCTTCGCTGCGCTCAAGGACAGGCTCTCGAATTGTATCTGGGGGCCACCCCCAGACCCCCTCCAGAGAACCAGGGTTCTCGGACTCTCCTTTAAGGGTTGATTTTTTGTACAAAGCTGGTTGAGGTATCAATTTACTAATCCCGTGGGCGGGGTTTTCTTAGTGGTTACTTTTCCCAAAGTTCACCCAAATGTCATTGCGAGGACTAGCGAAGGGGGCCGTGGCAATCTGGCGGCGGGGGCCCAAACCCCTCCAGATTGCTTCGTCGTCCAGATTACATCGGGACTCCTCGCAATGACGATTCACAAGCGTATCCTTCGCTTCGCTCCCGCCTTCGGCTGCCAAAGCCTATAGCGGAGGCACCCCGCCCTTCGGGCTAGGATGACATTTTTCAGGGGCCCCGCACTAGCGCCATTGGTTAATCAATGGGTGTGTTAGTGGTGTAAACGTTCATTTGGTTTATTGGCGAGAATTTGGGCGTTACGGTGGTGTTAGAACATCATGATATGTTGAAGTAGGAGATGCTAGAGACGAATTATTTCCCACCCTAGCCCAACCCCGAAACGCAGTTTCGAATTGGATATCGTTCATCTTCGCCACACGTCGACTGCATTAGGGACAGGTGATGCAGCACCCATTAGGTCGTTTTCAACTGCTAACGTTCTGGGGCCAGCAACTGAGCTATCTCCTTGGCATGATAGCTTATGATGATATCCGCTCCCGCTCGCTTGATAGCCGTAAGAATCTCTATAGTAATTCGCTCTCCGTCTACCCAGCCGTTCTGGGAGGCGGCCTTGACCATAGAGTACTCACCACTGACGTTGTATGCGGCGATGGGATAAGAACATATCTCCCTCACCTTGGATATGATATCCAGGTATGCCAAGGCCGGCTTGACCATGACTATGTCCGCCCCCTCTGTTATATCCGTCTCAACCTCTCGAAGGGCCTGACGCGCGCTGGCGGGGTCCATCTGATAGCTGTGTCTATCCCCGAACTCAGGCGTCGAATCGGCGGCGTCCCGGAAAGGCCCGTAGAATGAGGAGGCGTACTTGGCGGAGTACCCCATAATTGGAATCTCCTCAAACCCATTCTTGTCTAGCTCAGCGCGGATAGCGGCCACCTGGCCATCCATCATGGCAGAGGGCGCTACCATATCGGCTCCGGCCCTAGCGTGGGACAGAGCCGTCTTGACCAAAAGCTCCAGCGTGGCGTCGTTGTCTATCTTAGAGTCCTCCACAACCCCACAGTGCCCATGGTCTGTATATTCGCATAAACATACATCCGTTATTATCATAAAATTGGGGGTTGCCTGCTTTATGGCACGTATGGCCTCCTGGATGATTCCATGATCATCGTAGGCCTCACTGCCAACGCTGTCCTTTTGGGCGGGTATGCCAAATAGAAGCACTGCGGGAATACGCAACTCGGTCAACGTGGTGGCCTCATCCAAAAGCATATCCAAGGATAGCCTGTGGGAGCCGGGCATCGACTCTATCTCTTCCTTGATATCCCTCCCGTGGGTGACAAATATCGGATAGATGAAGTCGTCTACAGAAAGTCTCGTTTCCCTGGCGAGATTACGTACCGCCTCGGACCCTCTCAGCCTTCTCAGACGCACTTGGGGGAAATTTACCATCCTACACCTCCTCCTTCCGATAATACTCTTTTAGCGCAGCGACCAGTCCGGGTAGTGTGTACTCGGTCGCCACCACATCTACCGTCAATCCCATTCCTCTGGTCGTTAAGGCGGTCACTGGCCCAATGCAGGCTATCGAAACGGATGATATACGGCTGACATCTTCTTCCAGAAGGGATACCAGGTTGCGGGCCGTAGATGAACTGGTGAAGGCCACTACATCGACGCCTCCTTCCAATGCTTCCTCGACTCTTTCTCTGGAACCCTTCGGCAGAGTATTCCTGTACGCGGCCACCCTATCTACGACTGCTCCTAGCGATGATAGGCCCTCAAGGAGAATATGGCCTCCAATATCAGCGGAAGGCACCAGAATCCTATGCTCCCGAATGCCACTATCCTTAAAGCTAGCTGCCAGGGCGTCAGATTTATAGCTGTCGGGAAGAATGTCGACGACAACCCCGACGTCTCTCAGGGCTTTGGCAGTGGCAGGGCCAACGGCGGCTACCTTCACATCTTTAAGGGCCTCTACACCGAGGCCAAGGGCATGAAGTCGAGAGATGACCGCCTCAACGCCATTGGCGCTGCCGAAGACGACCCATTCAAAGTCGCTTAGGAGAAGGAGTTTGGAGTCCAATTCGCTATAGCTCTCCAGAGGCGCTATCTCGATGGTCGGTACTTCAACAGGCACGGCTCCTTCCTCTGACAGCAGTTGGGAGAGATCACTTGCCTTTTCGCTGGAACGAGTGACCAGAACACGCTTGCCAAATATCGGGCTATCAACACCTGGTTGGGCGTACTGTAGCTTGTTCTCCAAATCGAACCCTCCCTACCTCAACCCCGTCAGGGGACGGCCGTCTCCACTATCTCTAGCGCACCAGCATTGAGCAGCTTTTGAGCAAGCCTCTCTCCCCCCTTTTCTGGAGAGGAGGTGTCAGCATTCAACTCTGCCCTGAACACTTGCCTGCCGTCTTCGGTGCCGGCCATCGCAACCAGACGAAGCTCCTGGCCGTACACATTTCCATATGCCGCCACTGGCACAGCGCATCCGCCACCCAAAGCCGCTAAGAAGGCTCGTTCCGCCGTAACGGCCACCCTGGTAGGCCAGTGATCTACCTTTGACACTACGCCCAGGATGTCTCTGTCATCCTCTCGTATCTCAATAGCAAGAGCGCCCTGTCCTACTGCGGGAACGAACTCCTCCGACGGCATATACTGGGCGATCTCATTCTGCCGATCCATGCGAATCATTCCCGCCGCCGCCAGCACCACGCCGTCATAGTCGTCACCAGAAGCCTTGCGGATTCTGGTGTCTATGTTGCCCCTTATGGGGAGAACCATTAAGTCTTGCCGAGCTGCCTTTAGTAGGGCGACTCGCCTGGGGCTGCTGGTGCCGATACGAGAGCTTGGGGGCAACTCCTTCAGAGGCAACGCCCAACGATTTACAAGGATGTCTCGTGGGTCTTGCCGCTTCCCTATAGCGCCCAGCGCTAGACCCAGAGGAAGCTCTGTCAGGAGGTCCTTCAAGCTGTGCACCGCCATGTCGATATCGCCCCGCAGAAGGGTATCCTCTATCTCCTTCACAAACACCCCCGTCCCAATACTCAATAGGGGTGCCTCTGACAATTTATCTCCACGGGTCTTAATGGTGGATATAACAAATTCAATCTCTGGATTAAGTCGGCGGAGAGACACAATACACTCGTTGGTCTGCCTCATCGCGAGAGCGCTTGACCGGGTGCCGACCACGATTTTTTTTGGACGAACCATTATAAGGTTCCTGAACCAGCTATGTGAAGGAATCGTTTCACCAGTTTGAATCTGGCGATCCTCATCTCTGGCCTATTCCTCGAACATGCGACCTGGGCGTGAGGTCTCTTCCTAGTGTTTGGCTTGCGTCTCAAGTTAGATGCCTATGCAAATAAGTGGGTTCGCGCTGGTTACGAATATCCTATAAGGCCAATATCAGGTTAGCATTTTAGGAAGGTGGGGTCAATTGAGCACCTTGCATAATTCCCAAGATGGTAGAATACGGACGGGTTATTTGTTGGCTTTGGGGGTTTGGATGCTGCTATTAACCGTCTACTTGCAGAACTGGGTAATAGCCGTTTTGGGAACGCTCTTTGCGTTGCTGATAGCGGATAGGTTCAGGTGGCTTTGGCATCGTTTCAAGATGCGAAGTCCTTTCCGTTTGGAATCAGTTGCTGCTGGGGATGGATATGTAGATTTCCAAGTATATGTCAAAGTAGGTTTTGTTGTTCGCCAGTTACAGGTTTGGTTTACAACGGCAAGTGGGCCTAAACCCAAAATCACAGCTATGCAGGATTTTGGCACACCAAATAAGGCCGTGCCTCCGTTTGTAAGTTCAGCGCCCTACGGAGATGGCAGTTGGTATTGGCGGTATTCCCCTCCAGAACCAAGGGCAAAGCGTTCACTCATTAAGATCAGGATTGTATGCAAAAGCGACGACATATATGAAGGTAATATTCGGGTCAAGATTACACTTGACGAACCCCCTTGGGTAGCCAAAGAGGAATCACTGCCTATCAAGATAAAGCCTGCATCGCAATCAGAGAAAGATAACAATGTACCGTAACCTTACGCAGACCACGCACCTTAATCTGGCTGAGAGAGCGACTCATTTTGAGCCTGGAAAATGCTCTCTCCACAGCTTGCCTTTGGCTATAGAGCGCCTTCCAGTTAGGGGTGTTTTGGAACTGCCCGAACTCAGCCATCATCTTCTTATGCCCTTTGTGTATCTGAATCATAGGAATGGCCCTGCATTCGACCATGTCGAAGTATGATGCCTTAGCAATTTGCTCCTCGCCCTTCGACTAGGCTCAGGATGAGCGGACGTTGCACCCCTGTCATTCTGAACGTAGTGAAGAATCCTTGAATTGTCTTTGTGTCTCACGTACCAAGGATTCTTCAGTCGTCCGAACCTATCGAACTTCTTCAGAATGACAACTACATTCTTGTTTCTTGTATTTGGAGCAAGACAAACAAGAAACAAGAATGAGCGGTATTTTCTGAGGAGGGTATAGGTTGTTGGAAGCTGGGTAGGATGATATAGTTGGCATGGGGTCGACATGGGGTTGAGCGATGCTAAGAAGCGTCTCCTGAAGTCCATCGGGAGTGATATCCACGATGAGCGCGTGCTCCAGGCCATGGAGAAGGTGCCTCGCGAGAAGTTTGTGCCAAAAGAAAGTCGTCATTTGGCTTATGAGGACATCCCCCTGCCAATAGGGTACGGACAGACCATATCCCAGCCCTACATCGTAGCTCTGATGACCCAAGCCTTAGAGCTAGAAAGCACAGATAAGGTTCTTGAGGTAGGGACTGGCAGCGGATATCAGGCCGCAATTCTTGCGGAGCTGGCAGGGAGAGTGATCTCCGTGGAGCGGATCGAATTCCTAGCGGAAGGGGCAAGAACCCTTTTGCGGTCCTTAGGATATCCCAGCATAGAGGTTAGGACTACAAGAGAGGGCATAGGATACCCAGAAGAGGCCCCCTACGACGGAATAATAGTGACAGCCGCCTCACCGAAGTTGCTCTCATCCCTTCTGGAGCAGCTATCCTCAGGTGGTAGGCTCGTAATACCAGTAGGATCGGCCAGAGAACAGGAGCTCATGAAGATAGTTAAGTCCAATGACGGGTACTCCGTCCGCACCCTAGGCAACTGTCGCTTTGTTCCCCTTATAGGAAGAGGCGCCTGGGAATCCGAACACGATTTTCACTAGGCCAAGAAGCATATCCGCCTACATAAACTATTACAAACAACAAGCAAACATTTAATTTGCGATGCCTCCTAATACGTTGCTATACTAACTCAACCGTGCCAAATGTTAATACAACCCCTTTTTTGATTCTTATGGAATTTGAAGTTGTCATCGGCCTTGAGGTACACGCTCAACTCCTTACCAAAAGCAAGATGTTCTGCTCCTGTGCGTCCGACTACCAGAACACCGCACCGAATGCGAGGGTTTGTCCCGTATGTCTAGGTATGCCAGGAGTCCTGCCTGTCATAAACGAGAGGGCCGTTGAGTACACTATAATGACGGGCCTTGCTCTTAATTGTTCTATTCCTGAGCACACCAAATTCGATCGCAAGAACTACCCCTACCCAGACTTGATGAAGGGATACCAGATATCACAATACGATATGCCCCTGGCGAAAGATGGGTTTCTCTCCATTGATCTTAACGGAAACGGCAGAAAGAATGTAGGGATCACTAGAGTTCATCTGGAGGAGGATGTGGCCAAACTCTTTCATAGAGAGGAGCCAGGCAGTCCGGGCTACTCCCTAGCCGATGTCAACCGAGCGGGGGTGCCTCTGATGGAAATTGTAAGCGAGCCCGATATGAGGACTCCAGAGGAGGCTCGCCAGTACCTCATGAAGCTACGAACCATTGTCCGATACTTGGGAGTCAGCACGGGCAACATGGAAGAGGGAAGCTTTCGCTGCGACGCAAACATCAGCCTCAGGCCTGTCGGGTCCTCCGAGCTATTGACCCGGGTAGAGGTCAAGAATATGAACAGCTTCCGCTCAGTATTTCGCGCCTTAGAGTTTGAGGTGGACCGCCAGACGAAGGTCCTTAACGACGGCGGTCGCATAGTCCAAGAGACCCGAGGCTGGGTG
The DNA here is from genome assembly GCA_965249025.1 of Dehalococcoidia bacterium. Classification (GTDB taxonomy): domain Bacteria; phylum Chloroflexota; class Dehalococcoidia; order Lucifugimonadales; family CAYTFF01. The sequence goes on from OZ252215.1 coordinate 2,809,890, forward strand.
GACGATAAAGGCATTACGGTATCCCAGCGTAGCAAGGAGCACGCCCACGACTACCGCTACTTGCCAGAACCAGACCTGCCCCCGCTAGTCGTAGACCGACAATGGGTGGAGGAGTTGAAGCGCAAGCTGCCGGAACTCCCCGATGAGAGGAAGGAGCGGTTCGTATCTCAATACAATCTGCCCGATTATGACGCGTCACTGCTCACCGCCTCCAAGGATACCGCAGACTACTTTGAAGGGGTCCTGAAGAGCAGCGGTCTTGATGGAGAAGTCCTTAACAGAAGAGCCAAGACTGTTAGCAATTGGATGCTTGGGGAGTTGGCCCGCCTAATCAACTTGAACAATGTGGAAATAACCGACATCTCCATCCAGCCAGAGCAGATGAACGAGCTTCTAGACCTGGTGGATGATGGCACGCTAAACACCAGCGCCGCCAAGCCAGTGCTGGAGGTCATGTTCGAGGCTGGCGCTCCTCCTAAGAAGATCATCAAGGAGAGGGACATGAGTCAAATCTCCGACGCCCAATCCATGGAACCCGTTGTAGCCGAGGCGATATCAGGAAACCCTAACGCCGTCTCCGACTATCTCAGCGGCAAAGAGACTGCATTGAAATTCTTGATTGGGCAGGTGATGAAGTTAACCAGAGGCAAGGCGAATCCAGGAGTTGTCTCTAAACTTCTCAGAGAGAAACTGGAGTCAATGAGAAATAGTTGATGGACCAAAATTCTATACAAGGGAATCAGGACGGCGCTTTCAAAAACAAGGGATCGGGCTTGTCGTATCTCTTAAGACTGCTCTATCCGGGACTTAATCTCAAGCGGTGGCTGTTTCTAGGAGCAGCGGGCGTTTTTCTGGGCGCTACAGGCGTCGCATACCTGGTAAAGTACTTCTTGCCAATACCCTTTCCTAACTTCCTGCCTCTCTATCTTGAAGGAATCTTCCTAGGCTTCATGGCCTTACTGCTCATGTCATTAGCTTTATATGGACTCTATCAATCCCTGTCCCCACTGCTTCGCTCTATGCGCTCCTTGTCGAACAGCATAGCGGAAACCATGTACACAAGACGGCAGCAGGAGCGAGGGCCTCGAATAGTAGCCATCGGTGGGGGCACAGGGCTCCCCACTCTGTTACGAGGACTCAAGGAACACACCAACAATCTGACTGCCATCGTTACCGCAGCGGACGACGGGGGAAGCTCTGGCAGACTACGCCGTGAGTTGGGGATTCTACCCCCAGGGGACTTTCGTAACTGCCTAGTGGCTATGGCAGACGCCGAACCTCTAGTCACGCGACTCTTCCAATACAGATTCGGCAAGGGGTCTGGACTGGAAGGTCACAGCTTCGGCAACCTGTTCATCGTCGCCATGTCCGGTGTAACGGGCAGCTTTGAGCAAGCGATCTTTGAATCGAGCCATGTCCTAGCCGTAAGAGGCCGTATTATTCCGGCTACGTTAGCCAACTTGAGCATATCGGCCAAGATGGAGGACGAAAGCGTCGTGTATGGCGAGTCCAGTATCACCCAAAGAGGCGGTAGAATAAAACAACTAAACCTGGTGCCCAGTAATCCTGACGCCTATCCGGAAACAGTTGAATCTATCCTTAACGCCCAGCTTATAGTCATAGGGCCAGGTAGCTTATATACGAGTATATTGCCCAATCTGTTGGTGCCCGGAATCGGGAAAGCAGTCCAGGAGTCCAAGGCGCTGAAGATATATGTTTGCAACGTGGCTACCCAACAGGGTGAAACAGATGGGTTCTCAGTTGCCGACCACTTAGAGGCACTGCAAAGACACACGGCGTACCCATTGGTGGACTACGTCATAGCTAATAGCAACATTGAACCCCTAGACCATCAGTTTACAGGTTCCATAGTGCAGTTAACAGATTGGGAGATGAAGGACGTAGAGCTTATTCATGCAGACCTGGTGAACACCCAATTTCGACTTCACCACGACCCGCATAAGCTGGCATCTACCATAATGAACCTGTATTATAGTAAGGGACGGGGGAAGCGCTCTACCAATGGCAACCATGTAGCGCAAAAGGAGCAATCAAATCCTTAAGGCTATAGAGTAATGCAAACATCTCTTTTCATAGCTCAAATTATAGTAGGCGTAGTCCTAATAGGCATCATCCTATTGCAAGTAAAGGGCACCAGTGCCAATATCTTCGGGGCGGCAGAATCTTCTTTCCGTACTCGACGCGGCCTAGAGAAGATGCTATTTCAGTTCACGGTAGGTCTTATTGTCCTCTTCATTGTCCTGGCCATGGTAGCAGTACGAATCGCTTGAGATCCGCCACCTGACAGCCCATCCTGGTCTCAGAGGCGTGACCTGACGTCGCACAAAATTCCGTTAGCTGCCTAAGACTTTGGCTTGCATAACATGCCTAGAGAAATCATCACCCTAACGACGGACTTTGGCCTTCAAGACGCCTACGTAGCCGCAATGAAGGGCGTCATCCTAGGCATTAACCCAGACGCAACCATAGTAGACGTCTCCCATGATGTGCCTCCACAGGACGTAGCACATGCCGCTTACGTCCTCGCCGCCGCCTACAGGTTCTTCCCGCTGAAAGCCATCCATGTTGCCGTTGTAGACCCTGGGGTCGGCACATCTAGGAGACCATTGCTGCTAACAACGCCCAAAGGGACATTCGTTGGGCCAGATAACGGCGTGTTAACCCACGTGCTTAGAGAACACGGAGCCAAACTGTATAGCGACGGAGAATTCATGAGGCCCCTACTGGTTCCCGTCGCCGCTAATTGCACAGCCTACGCACTGGACAACCCAAAATACTGGCTCCATTCCATAAGTTCAACCTTCCACGGTAGGGACATCTTCTCGCCAGTGGCGGCCAATCTTTCTTTGGGCGTTCCACCTGAAGAGCTAGGACATCCATTAGCCGAGGTGATATGTCTTACCATTCCTGAACCGAGAAGCAGCCACGGGGCTATACTGGGCCTGGTGATCCATAGAGACCACTTTGGCAACCTGATTACCAACATAGGAGGTGGCGACCTTCCTCCGCTGGCAATCGCTATCGAGATAGGGGATGTGACCATCGACGGCCTGAGTCCTTCCTATGCTCAGGGAGGACGAGTCATGGCCATCATCGGCAGCCACAGGCACCTAGAGATATCCGTTCCCAATGGAAGCGCTGCGGAAGTTCTGGGCGCAGATGTGGGAGAAGAGGTGCGAGTGTATACTCAAGGGCCTGGTAGGTAGCCTTAGCCTCTTCAAACTTGTGCTATACTGCGCACTGACACAGGGAGGGCTGTAGACAACTCTATGTCCTCGACGGCGTTGGTTTGCAAGGTAACGATCCGAAGAAAAAGGAGGTCTTTATGATAACCATAGTAGCGGAACACTGGGTCAATCCAGGCCAAATGGACAAGGTCAACCGAATTTTCAAAGAGGTGTCGGAAGGCGCTAAGGAAGCGCCTGGGTTCGTCTCAAGGCACATAATGGCGTCGCAGAAGGACTCTACCAAGTTCACCACGGTGACTAGCTGGGAAAGTCAAGAGGCACTGGACAAATACCGAGAGGTGCGCTCCTTTAGCTTTGGCACAGACTTCATTCACGAGGCCTTTTCTAAAGAGGTGGTCGACATCTACAACGTCACTGAGCAGGTGTAGCGAAACGCCACCTTATCAACTCATATACTAAGGATAAAGAACCAAAGAAGATAGTTACTGAGCGTCCTCTAGCACTACCGCGGTGCCATAGGCAAGGATCTCGGAAGCGCCAGTGGCGATCATAGAAGTGACGAAGCGCACCCCGACGATGGCGTTTGCCCCCATCTCCTTGGCGCTTTCGGCCATGCGATTTATGGCCTGCTCCCTAGACTCGGCTATTAGGCGAGAGTATTCAGTGACCTCCTTCGACCCTGATGAGTCGAATATCTCGATAAATCGAGGAATGACATGAAGGGGCGCACAAGACTGGCAAAACTGGTCGATGAAGTAGGGCACTTCTGATGACGAGGCTCCAAACCATAGGACCTATTCTTCTGCTGATTGGTCTACTGACGGGCTGTACCCAAGCCACACCCACTCCGACTATAACTCCCGCACCTACGTCAACACCGATTCCCACCGCAATTCCTAGACCAACGATTGCACCCACGCCAACCCCAACCCCCGTTTCAACACCCACACCGACAGCAGTACTTTCAGCTACGCCTACCCCAACCGTGACGCCGACTCCCATGCCGCCAACTGCGACCATACTTCTGGAACGTATCAACGCTGCTATGTCTGAAGTTGACACTCTTCATATGGAGAGTGTTGCGGGAGACATCACCACTGAAGACTCACTATTGATACGGTTTGACTTGGACCTGGAAACAAAGGTCAGGGGAGATTTTAGATTTGTAATGACCATATCCATTTCTGAAGACCCCGGTTCCGACTTCAGCTGGGAGTCACGCAGAGTGGACGGCGTGGTCTATGATAAATACGTATCTGATGGCGTTTGGGAGATTGGTGAAAATGAAGAGTTGCTAGACGAAAGCGAGCCCTTCGGCGCATTGCTTCTTGGACAATTGCGTATGAGCGCCTTGGCTTTCGCACTGGATACGTTCCAAGGCGAAGCTGTATACAGATTGACTGGCAGCGCTTTGGAATATGCTATTCCATTCGAAGATGTCATCCTCTGGGTAGGGGTTGAAGACTATTTGCCGAGAAAATTAGAGATGGAAGGGAGTGTAGACGCAACTCAACTTGCTCTTCCTGGCCAGGATTTCCCGGAAACCGTTAGGTCTGAAACGTATTTCTTTGACAGGTTCAATGAGCCAATAGACGTCGAGGTCCCCGAGATTGAGACCCGTGTGGAAAAACCCACACCAGCACCTGACTAGACGTCAGCTGTTCCCCCAATCAAGGGCAGAGTGATATATCACGTGCGTCTTGCAGACTCCGCGGACAACCCTGGCCCTGACATTTTCGCGCATCAGTTCCATATCCTCCTCGTAGACCTTGAGAAGCAGGAATCAGGCTTTCTCACGTTGGATGACCAGAATGTAAATACAGACCCAGTCTGGTCACCGGATGGCAAACAGATCGCTTTTGTCTCTACCAGGGGAGGTCAACCGGATATCTATCTCATGGACGAGTCTGGGACTGTCATTAGCCAGGTCACTAACGATCTTGATCGCCAAGTTAACCCCTCTTGGTCACCTGACGGTCGGTCCATTTTGTTTGAAGGGATAAGAGATGACAGCCAGGGCATTTTCATGGTCAATCTTGCAACCCAAGCCATAACGAGGATCACAGATGCTCCGTCAGGATATGTGGATATTGTGCCCTTATGGTCTCCCCAGGGGGACACGATAGTTTTCACCAGAGGTAGAACCGAGGGAGTAGCCTTGCCTAGCTTTCGAATACACCGCATAGATAATGATGGAAGTAACCTCGTGATGGTAACTAAAGAGGAAAGGGACGAGGTAGCAGTGGCCCTTTCTAAAAAGGATGAGGTGATCCTGGCAAGTCGGTTCGAGGGTGGCAATAACAAAGCAGATCTGTATTTCCTCGATCTGTCTGGTACAGTAATCGCACGTATTACTGACACGCCCGATCTCAGTGAACTATATGCTTCATTCTCCCCAGATGGCACGATGATAGTTGTGAGCGATGGAAGCCAAGTCTGGATATTGGACGAGGAAGGCAATATTATATCGTCCATCGCGGGCGCCGGTGCGCTTTCCTTCGCATGGCCCGACTGGGGGCCATAATCAGTGGTCTGAGCAATGGAGTGGGTCGCGTAAGTAAAGTTACTGAGCGTCCTCTAGCACTACCGCGGTGCCATAGGCAAGGATCTCGGAAGCGCCAGTGGCGATCATAGAAGTGACGAATCGCACTCCCACGATGGCGTTTGCCCCCATCTCCTTGGCACTTTCGGTCATGCGATTTATGGCCTGCTTCCTAGACTCGGCCATTAGGCGAGAGTATTCAGTGACCTCACCGCCAACTATATTGCGCAGCGCCGCCATGAGGTCTTTACCGATATGCCGGGCGCGCACGGTGTTGCCTTTGACCATGCCTAGGACCTCCTTGATGGGTTTGGCTTCTATCTGGTCAGTAGTAGCTATAATCATGGCTTCACCCCACCTAGGTTCTCTTCAACCTCTTTAGAACGCTGCCGAACCCTCTCCCTGGCGACGGAACCCAAGAGCAGCAACAACCCCACCAGTCCCATGGGCACCCCTATTCGCAACGCTAGAGGGGCCTCCCCTCCAAGGATGAGTTCGAAGATAATCAAATATATGACATACCCCACAACCACAAGGGCGCCTACGCCCAGCAGAGCAATGCCAGCCCATCTCATTGTCCTATTCCTCCTTTCCCAGGATTGAGAATGTTGTTTGGGTCTAGGGTCTTCTTAATCTTGCGAAGCACATCCATACCTTCGCCCAGCTCGCGCTCTATAAGATGGGCAAGCTTTACACCCACGCCGTGGCAGTACTCCATTGTTCCACCCATGTCCTGGGCCAGGGCCATTACCTCGTCCGCCGCCTCTCTGACGCTTGGAGAGTCAATCCCCTTGTTGGTCGGGGGGGCCTCGGCAATAATCATAGAGAAAAACTCAGGCCTGCCCCAGATAGACCACTCTCTTACTATTATACTCCTGCTGCGCAATATCTCCTGGCATTTTCGGCGGTACTCCAGAACCTTGGAGGCCGGCAAAGACACATGTATGTAGTCTAGCTTGTGGTGGGAACCGCTCTTTCTTTTTCTTCCCTGCGGACTGTCCATGACCTCCATTTTGTACCGCTCCGCAATCTCGTGTCGAGAGTCCTAAAACTTATTAGCCTCATCGGTGCCCAAGTCCGTTCCGCCGTGCTCTAGACATATCTCCATGGCCCTCCGGTCCTGGGCGCCAACCTCCTCCAGAAACCCCTCAAAGGCCAGATAGATACGGATTTCCTTATTCAAGGGTTCCTCATAGTAGTCCAGCATGGTAGGACTTACTCTAGCGGAAAACATCTCCATTATCGCAGCAAATCCGGCCTCGAAGTCGCGAAAATCAAAGGCCCTCAAAATACGACGCTCTGGGTAGGGGAAAACGCGGAGGGTCGCCTCGGTGATAATGCCAATGGTTCCCTCGGAGCCAATGAGCAAGTGCTTTAAGGAAGGCCCAGCCGTAGGAGATGGGACGCCTTTAGTGGACAGGATGCGTCCACTGGGCAGCACCACCTCAAGGCCCAACACCTGCTGGCCCATAGAGCCGTACTTGGCAGTCAGATAGCCTACAGAATCGGTGGATATGGCCCCTCCTACCGTAGCTATTGGGAGGCTCCATGGGTCATGGCCCAGCATCAGGCCTTCCTTGTTGAGGGCCTCCTCCAGGTCTTTCAGAACCACGCCGGGCTGGACCCTGACGGCCATATCGCTGGGGCTAATTTGCAGAATACGGTCCATGCCTTTGAGGTCTACCAATATGCAGCCTTTCACTGAGATTGCCGCCCCCATCACACCAGTGCCGCCGCCATATGGAACAATGGGGATGCGTCTCTCGTTGGCCAGTCGGACTATACGGGACACCTCTTTGGTAGAGACCGGCCTTACCACCACTGCAGGCGGGCCCAGAGAATTGGAAGCGACGTCGATGACTCCATCGGTGCTCAGGGCGTCGTGTGAGAAACGATCGAGGTCTTCGGGGTGATCGGACACCCTTCCCGAACCGAGAATTGATGTTAGAGCTTCGACTATGCCATCACTCATGGGCTTAGCAGGACTTCGTAGATATACCGACTTTGCACAAGGAGTCTCTTTTCATCGATACTGAAGTAACAACTCTCTCTGACTCTCCCCCATTAAAGGGGGCGAGAAAAGGACGTGGGCTGAACAACAGCCGAAACAAAGGGGCAGAAGAGTAGTGGCTGTCTACGTGCGAATCCGCTTCCATTCGGTGCCGCGAGGCGTGTCCTCCAAGGCAATTCCCAATTGAGCGAGACTGTCTCTAACCTTGTCCGCCAGCGCGAATTGCTTGGCCTTTCGAAGGTCGCTCCGCACCTCCATCAGCAGTTCGATGAAGGGAGCGGCATCGGCGGAGTCTCTGGCAGAGGTGTCCGACAGGGTAAGACCCAGGATATTCGCCATCTCTTTCAGAGCGTTCTGAGCTGAGCTAACCGATCTCCCCTCTACTCTACTCTTGTTGATCTCCCTGGCCAGATCAAAGAGGGAGGCTATGGCCTGGGGCGTGTTGAGGTCGTCGTCCATCGCTGCCAGGAAGGCCTCTCGGAACGGACTTGGGTCTATCTGCCAGTCAGCTCCATCAGGAATCTCCTTTATGGCGTATCTAAGGCGCTCAGCGGCTCGCTCTTGGGCGACTATGGACTCCTCGCTATACGTCAGCGGGTTTCTGTAGTGAGAACCGAGGAAAAAAAGGCGAAGGGCATCTGAGCTGTGCTTGGACAGGGCGTCTTTGGCGGAGACGATGTTGCCCAAGGACTTGCTCATTTTTTCCTCGTCCAGGCGGAGAAGGCCATGGTGAATCCAGATGGTAGAGAAGGGAATCTTGCCAGTAAAAGACTCCATTTGGGCTATTTCGTTTTCGTGGTGAGGAAATATCAGGTCCTGACCCCCACCATGAATATCGATAGTTTCGCCCAGGTACTTGTAGGACATGGCACTGCACTCTATATGCCAGCCTGGCCGTCCTTCTCCCCAAGGGCTGTCCCAGGAAGGCTCACCTGGCTTAGCTCCCTTCCAAAGGACGAAGTCCATGGGGTACGCTTTGCCCTCTGCCACCTCTATGCGCGCCCCTGCCATCATCCCATCAAGGGAGCGGTGGCTGAGCTTACCATAGTCTTGTCGCTTCTGCACCCTAAAGTACACGTCACCGTTTGTGGAATATGCATAGCCTCTGTCCACTAAACCTTTTATCATTTCAACGATGGTCGGTATCTCCTGGGTGGCCCTGGGGTAGGTGTGCGCCCTCTTGATATTTAGGGTGTCCATAACCTCAAAATAGTCCTGAATGTACTCCTCCGCTAGGTCGGACACCGACACGCCCCGCTGCTGGGACTCCTTGATAAGCTTGTCCTCTATGTCTGTGAAGTTCTGGACGTGTTTAACCTTGAAGCCCTTGAACTCCAGGTAGCGCCTCAGCGTATCGAAGAGGGCGTAGCTCATAGCGTGTCCCACATGGGAAGGAGCATAGGGAGTTATGCCACAGACGTACATCATTACCTCTTCATCTGTGGGAATAATCTGCTCTTTGCGTCTGGACAGGGTGCTGTAAAGTTTCATTCTTTAGCTTCTAGCGTGACAATGGCCATGGCAGCCACTCCCTCGCCCCGGCCAATGGCCCCTAGGCCATCTGTGGTCGTCGCCTTTATGTTCACAGACTTCGCATCGACGCCAATTTCATCAGCAATGTTGTGTCTCATCTGGTCTATGTATGGCCTCAACATGGGACGCTCGGCAAGTATTGTAGCATCCAGGTGAATAGCTCGCCACCCGTTTCCATCGAGAAGCTGGGAGGTGCGTTTCAAGAGAATAGTGCTGGCCACGCCCTTATATTGGGGGTCGTTGGACGGGAAATGAGCGCCAATGTCGCCAAGAACCGCCGCTCCCAACAAGGCGTCGATGACGGCATGGACAAGAACGTCCCCATCGCTGTGGCCCGACAGTCCCTTGTCAAAGGGCACCGACACGCCTCCCAAAACCAGGGCGTGGCCCTCAATGAGGGGATGCACATCGTAACCAATTCCAGACGGGCTAGGCACTAGTCACTCTTCCTACGTATTCGAGGCTAGACGCGGTATAGACGATCCAATGCTCTCGGCTCCTTGACTAACACAACATCCCAATGAATATGGCGCTTGCCTAGCTAGCGCTATGCCGAGCAGACAGAATGGCCTCCGCTAACTTAAGATCGTGGTGTGTAGTCACCTTAATGTTGTCATAAGAGCCCATGAATAGTTTCACATTGTAGCCCATGCGCTCCATCATAGTCGAATCGTCGGTCACTTCCTCTTGGATCGTGGCATGGGCCTCAACTAAGAGGTCTCTTCTGAAAATCTGAGGGGTCTGAGCCGCCCAAAGGGACTTCCTGGCAGGGGTGTTTGTCACCAAACCACCAGGGCTGGCCGTCTTGATAGTATCCTTTACCGAGACTGCGGCCACCGCCGCCCCCGTCTCTCTGACGGCCTCCAGGCCGCGCAAGATCATATCCTTATCCAGGCATGGGCGTGCGCCATCGTGGACAAGCACCCATTTCAATGGGGACAGGCACTCGAGACCGAGCCTGACCGAGTCCTGACGGCGCCGGCCACCTACACACACGCGGCTCACCTTATCCCAACCTCTCTCCCTGGCTAGTGCCCTTCCCTGATCCAAGTTGTGGCTGCCCATGACCAACACGATCTCGTCGATTTGTTGACAGTTCTGAAGAACATCCAGAGAATGGGCCACAAGGGGCTGTCCCAGCAGGGACGCTAGGGCTTTATCGACCCCCTCCATGCGGCGGCTCTCCCCAGCCCCTAAAACAATAGCCCCCACGCTGCCGTGGAGGCTACCTTTGGCTTCATCCTGGCGATCTTGGCTGACCACGTGTCAAGACTCCTTTGGCTGGGCGAAAATTAGACGGCCTGCCACCGTCTGGAGAACCTTGGCCGCCAGCACATCCAGATGTCAATGCCGAAAAGATCGATTGATGAGGTTTACCCACGGCAATATGACGCAACTACTCAATGTGCCCGCTACCAGGTTGTGACAGCGTTGCTGGTGATGCACAATGCTAGTTAAACTAAGGCATATAGAGTTCAAAATCATGAAAGGCTTCGTCCTCATAGTCAGCATGACCAAGCACGGTCACGCCTCCTGCCTCCAATGGTAGCTGGACCCAAACAGAAACGTCCTGATTGATGTCGTGACCCTTGAGTATCTGGACGGCGCTCTCGAGAAAAGTCCCGGTAAATCCCTTCGCCTGGGCGAGCGCATCTTCCAGGGTTGTGAATTCTCCTGGAGGAGATTTGACGTAGAGCATTATGTAGGAAGATCCTTCCCTGTCTTGAACGTCTTTTACTTCTACGTCTTTACCGAAGGCTTCAGATTCACTCAGTGCATAGATTTCGCTTATGGCAGCTTCGGGAACCTCCTTAGGCCCACAACTAATGGCTAGTAAAATAACCGTAAGGACTGGAACGACGAGATACCATTTTTTCATCTTACTCCCTTATCTCCTGACCAAAACTTCTGTATCCACTCGTGTAGCTACCTTCTATCCCTGAGCCAAATTGAAGAGATCTCCTTTGTCGTTTGTATAATTTTACAATTCTACTAAAGAACACGTCATCTACTGCAGCGTTAGGCATTGTGTATTCGCCGCTTTCCTGAGCTGCCCTCATAGAACCGGTCACCAGTCAAGGTGGAACATTAGGCCGTTACATACAAGAATAGCTCGATGATCAATATAATATATCAAGTTAAGAGTAGCATAGCGGGTATCTGGTGTCAAAAGGAGGTTGGCATGCCTAGCTAGCCTCCCGTGTGTGGGTTTTCCTTGTGGATACTTTGCATAAAAAGTCTTCTTTTTGCCAATTGTAGGAACACCAGACCTCGATTATCCCACCCTCTCCACCCTCGGTTCGTATCTTCCCGACTAGTCGGGATACCTTCCTTCCACTCCACCTCTCCGTCGCTGAAATGTCTACCCCGTATCCCGACTTCGGGACTACGGAGGTTACGCCGTTCAGCTATGCCAAAACTTGCACATCTGTCTAGTTAGCTAGCCAATTGGGGATTCGGTTGGCTAGGTCCGCAAAGCCGAAGTAGCAGGCATACACAATGCCAAAGGATCTAATGGTCTTGCCTATCCAGACAGCCAGCAGGAAGCGACGTACTGGATAATGTAGTCCTCCGGCGATTATTCCCAGCACGTCGAAGGCAGGATTGGGCACAGAAGAGGCTATGAGCAAGACAAGGCCACCCCTCTTTTGCATCCACCGCCGGCCAACCGGATAAAGTCTGTGTCTCTCTAACGCTCCCCTGCCGCTGTATCCAAGGCCATATCCTGAGAGTTCACCGATGGCCTCTGCCGCACCGGCTAGGATAGCTACCGCCGGAGGAAACAGGAATATCCCCCCCGCGCAAATAACAGCTAATCCTGGCAGCGGCACCAGAATTGAGGCACTTCCTATGAAACTCAGAAGAGCGACGGCAGGATAGCCAACTGCGTCCCTAACGCTGTCCACGCCAGGGATCTTGTCACGCAGCAAGAGTATCGTTAGGACTAAGACAAAGACTATGACTACTATCAGCAATCGGAGGTGGCGTTCGCGGAGGGAATTGAATCGCGCAATGCCCCTCTCCGTTCCTCTGAGGAAGGGGTTCATATTAGCTTGTCCTTAGGGAGTCAGAAAGTCCATAACGGCGGAGTTGAACTCGTCCGCCTTCTCCATATGAGGCCAGTGGCCGCACTGGTCAAAGACCTTTAGCGCAATGTTTGGCGCAGCTTTGGCGGCCACATAGGCATGAGCTACGGGAAATATCTGGTCCTGAGCGCCCCACGCTACCATGAGGGGCACATCTAGGTCTTTCAACTTATCCAGATATAAGAACTTCTTGCGTAATCCGAAGAGGCTCATTCCGTTTTTCACCGACCTTACCACGGCCTCTTTGGCCCCGGGCATCTGTCGGCTCCTATATAGCTCTTGAAGAAGTCCATCGCTCACGAAGCTTTTATCGTAAAAGACGTTATAAAGCATGAACTGGGGACCGCCAACCCGAGAGCTTTCCAATAGACTTCCTATGAAAGGAAGGGTAACCAGGCGCACGTAAAAGGAGATGTCTCTACCCAGCCCTGCGCAGTCCACCAGGACAAGTTTGTGTAGCTTCTCAGGATGGTCTACCGCCATCTGCAGCCCAACAGCCCCGCCCGCCGAGTTGCCGATGTAATAGACCTTGTCCAGGCCCATGACTTCCATGAATTGAAGCACAAATTTTGTGATCGTCTCCATTTTGTAATCCAGGTCAGGCTTATCGGTGTCGCCATGGCCTGGGAGGTCTATAGCGTATACTCGAAAGCTTCTCGAAAGGGGTTCAATATTGTCCCGCCAAGTTATCACAGAGGCGCCAAGGCCATGTATTAGCAGCAGGGGAGGGCCTTCCCCTGCTGCTATGTAATGGGTGTTGATTCCATCTACGTTGACGTAGCCAGACTTCCCTGGCAACATTTGTTTTTCTCTCATGCGGTCACAGCGGCCTCTTCTTCTGACCTCGTAAACGTCAGACCATCTTCTTCAGCGTCCACTACAATGTGATCACCCTCCTTAAACGAAACGCGCCCGCCAGTATTTTCTTAGAGAGGGGGTTCTCAACTTGGCGTTGTAGAGTGCGGCGCAGTGGCCTAGCGCCAAAAACTTGGTCAAATCCCTCTTTAGCTAGCCATTCTTTGGCGGCGTCGGTCAGTTCCACACTCACTTGATGTTCCTCTAGACGTTTGTCAATGTCCTTTACCATCAGCTCAACAATCTGTTTGATCTGACCTGTGTCAAGTGAGTCAAAAATTATTATCTCATCTATCCTGTTCAGGAACTCCGGACGGAAGGACTTCCTCATGGCCGCCTCTATAGAAGCTTGTAGGTTGGCAGCGCTTTTGCCAGAGTCAGATCTTCGTAGGCCAATGGACTGCTTTCCGAATTCCTCCGTGCCAAGGTTGCTAGTCATTATAACAACCGTGTTGCGGAAGTCTACAGTGCGACCTTGACCGTCGGTCAAACGGCCGTCCTCCAGGATCTGAAGCATAATGTTAAACACATCTGGATGGGCCTTCTCAATTTCATCGAAGAGGATGACCCTGAAGGGCCGTCGCCGTACGGCCTCGGTCAACTGTCCGCCTTCTTCGTAGCCGACATAGCCCGGCGGCGCGCCGGTGAGCCTAGATACGGTGTGCTTCTCCATGTACTCGGATATATCGATGCGCACCATGTTCTCCTCGTGGTCAAAGAGGAACTCTGCTAGGGCTTTGGTAAGCTCAGTCTTGCCAACGCCCGTAGGGCCTAAGAAAATGAAACTGCCAATAGGTCTCTTGGGGTCATTCAGCCCAGCACGAGCGCGACGAATGGCGTCAGATACCGCCTCTATTGCCTTTTCCTGACCTATGACCCGCTGGTGGAGGCTGTCCTCCATGTGCAAGAGCTTTTCGGCCTCACCCTCTAAAAGGCTGTTCACGGGTATACCCGTCCACGTCGATATAAGGCTGGCGATATCTTCGGCGTCCACTGCCATGTCGAGCTTGTGGTCCGCCAACCGCTGCTCCTTTTCTTGTTTGTACTCCTCCTCTATTCGCAGGCGTTCGGTGCGAAGCTCCGCCGCCTTCTGGTAGGCGCTCTTCTGTGACGCAGCTACCTCCTCGTTCTGGAGATGGCTGATCCTGTTCTCCTTGTCCTTAATATCCTTCGGAAGGCTCTGAGCCTCTATGCGCAGCTTGCTAGCGGCCTCATCTATGAGGTCTATTGCCTTATCGGGGAGCTGGCGGCCGGTTATGTAACGCTGGCTGAGCCTAACGGCCGCTATAAGAGCCGAGTCTTCGACTGTCACCTTATGGTGAGCCTCATACCTTGGCCTCAACGCCTTCAGCATCTCTATAGCGGTCTCGACATCTGGCTCCTCTATGAGGACAGGCTGAAGCCTACGCTCGAGGGCCTTGTCCTTCTCGATATGCTTTCTGTACTCATCCAACGTGGTAGCGCCGATGCATTGAAGCTCACCCCTGGCGAGGGCGGACTTCATCAGGTTGCTGGCATCGATGCTTCCTTCGGCGGCCCCAGTGCCAACGACGGTGTGTATCTCGTCTATGAAAAGGATGACCTCACCCTGGGCGCGTTTAACCTCATCCATCACTGCCTTCAGACGCTCCTCGAACTCGCCGCGAAACTTGCTGCCTGCCACCAAAGCGCCCATGTCCAGGGCCAGAACGCGTCTGCCATTGAGGGCGTCCGGCACGTCGCCCGAAACGATGCGCTGGGCCAGCCCTTCGGCAATGGCTGTCTTACCGACACCCACCTCTCCAATAAGTACAGGGTTGTTCTTAGTGCGACGCGTAAGAGTCTGCATCACCTTCTTGATCTCGTCGTCTCGCCCTATAACCGGATCAATCTTGCCCTCCTTGGCTAATCGGGTCAGGTCAATGCTATACTTTTCAAGGGAGCGATATTTGCTTTCGGCCCTCGGATCGGTGACTCGTTGCCCGCCCCTTATGCTTGCTAGCGCCTTGTAAATCTTCTCTTGATCTATGCCGTACTCCTTGAATATTCGCGCTACCTCACCCTGGCGTTCCATAATAGCCGCCAACAGCAGGTGCTCTGTGCCGACAAACTCATCCTTGAGGCGGTCCGCCTCCTGCTTGGCGTTTTCCAACAGCCTAGTTGCCCTTGGGGTAACATAAATCTGAGTCGACTCATAGGCGGCTTTGGGGCCGCTGTCCAAGTAGCTTCGAAGCTCCCCCATCACTTCGTCAACTGCGACTCCCAGTTGCTTGAGGATTTCCGATGGAACTCCCTCTTGCCGTTCAAGAAGAGCGACCACCAAGTGCTCAACGTCCCACTGTGTGTGACGCAGCTTTCTCACCAGCTCTTGGGAAGCCCCAAGGACCTCCTGAGCCTTTTCTGTAAACTGGTCTGGTCTTAATACCATCTGTTCATCTCCTACTTTGAATTGGGGATTAGCTAACCCCGTGGGCGGATTTTCCTTAGTAGTTACTTTTCTCGATGTATCGGGACTTCCCACCCGCCTTAGTAATCATTTGAAAAGGAGGGGGGTACCCCCTCCAACCTCCGACCTATCGGGACTGTACCTTCCTTTTACTTTACTCCACCCCTCCGTCGCTGAAATGTTTACCCCGTAAAGGCGCTTTGCTTCTACGGGGTTTACGCTGTTCAGCTATGCCAAAACTTGCACATCGGATTAGCTAGTCGTTAATCGTTAGGTGTTTTATTGGATCTCCCAGATTTTCCGCCGGCGACTTAGTTAGCCCTGAGTCTCTCCAACTCGTCTGTGAGGCTCTGAACCTTACTTTCTAGCTCTAAGACCTTTTCCATCATGCGCATTATCACTTCAACCCCTGCTAGGTTGACGCCAAGGTCATCTGACAGAGACTTGATTCGCCTCAGCCTATCCACATCCCTAAAAGAGTAGAGGCGTATGTTACCCCCTGAACGAGAAGGCTCTACAAGGCCGACCCGTTCGTAGTAGCGTAGCGTCTGGGCATGAAGCCCTACCATGCGTGATACCACGCTGATTACGTAGCAAGGTTCGTCATGGTCAAAAGTCACCTCTATCACCTTCCTTCATCTCAAGGTCTTATGGTCTTGAGTTCCCTGAACTTTTGATTCTCCTCTTCGGTGAGTTTAGAGGGCAAGACCACACGAAGAGTAACGTAGAGGTCGCCCAGGTTATCTTTGGCGCCCAGCTTGGGCATACCCTTCTTTGATATTCGAAATGTGCGCCCATTTTGAGTCTCTGGCGGCACCTTGAGGGCCACCTTGTTGCCATCAATCGTGGGCACCAAGACCTCGCCACCCAAGATGGCGTTGTAAAGAGGAATAGGGGCTTCCATATATAGGTTTTGCCTCTTTCTTTCAAACCTGTCATGAGGTCGTATAGAGACCATCAAGATTATCTCTCGTGCCTCTCTTGCAGGCACCTTTATCTTAGATCCGTTGTCCACCCCGGGAGGGATCTTTACTTCTAGACGTTTTGGCGCGCTTGGGCCATCTATCACAACGGTCCTGGTGGTGCCGGCGTAGGCTTCCTCCAAGGTTACTTCGACATCGATTTGATAACGGGAAGGTCGCCGTCCACGAGTTCCGAATAGGTCGCCACCGAAGAATCGATCGAAGACGCTGCCTCCAGAGCCTAAGCCCTCTTCTCCCAGGTCGACGCTTCCAAATTGCCATTCAGAGGGCCTTTGATAAGTGCGACTCCGCGAGGCTGCCTTAGCGTACTGGTCGGCGTGCTCCCAGTTCTCTCCAAATCGGTCATACTTACGCCGCGTTTCGGGATCAGAGAGGACCTGATAGGCCTCATTGATCTCCTTAAACTTGGCCTCCGCCGATTTATCGCCAGGATTGACATCTGGATGATGCTTCCGGGCCAGCTTTCGGTAGACCTGCTTCATCTCTTTTACTGAAGCATTCTTAGAGATTCCCAGTATGTCGTAATAGCTCTTAGCCATCTGGATTACCTCATCAATATTATATTGAATGAAGGGTGACTTGTCAATGTTTCTTATAGATAATTAAGAAGAATACTTGACAAAGACTTATCAAGTTTATATAGTGTATATGCATCATAAAAAGACAGGTGGCGCACTCAATAAGGAGCCTGCCTGTCAAAAAAGAAAATTAACCGAGGAGGTAGAACGATGACTCTGCTACGAAGATGGGAACCTTTTGAGAATTTGGTGCACATTAGACATTCAATGGGTAGGCTATTTGAGGACTGGCCTGTTAGAGCCTTTGATGTGTATTGGGGCCATGAATACCGCCTACCATTGGACGTCTACCAGACCAGCGACGACCTGGTCATAAAAGCCGCGGTGCCGGGTGTTGACGCCGACGATGTCCACATCTCCATCACCAGAGATAGTCTAACCATTGAGGGTGAGGTAAAGCACGAGGACGAAGTGAAAGAAAAAGATTACTTCATCAGAGAGAGGCGTTACGGCTCCTTCCGTCGGACCTTTAGGTTGCCCTCCAGTCTGGATACCAACAAGGCCGAAGCCTCCTTTGAGAACGGCATCCTCACCTTGACCATACCCAAGGCAGAAGATGCCAAGCCCAAAGAGGTGAAGGTGAAAGCGCATAAAGCCTAATAGTTATCCGTCACACTCAGAACGGAGCGCCCCGACGAGTCGGGGCGCTCCGTTCTTGATTCCGCCAAAATTTCTCTTCTAACCTGTATTGACATGAATACACTGTAGTGCTAGGATGGGGCATCGTTATACGATGTATCTCGAAAATGGGTACGTTTCCGTTTCCTAGGAAATGACCTCTTTTTCAGAGGGGGGGATAAATTGGTTAATCCTTCTCTGGGCATAACCCCCAATAAAGCTATTGCTTTGCCTGGTTTTTTTGGCAGATACGATGAATTTGTCTCCCGTTCCCTTAAGCTGGCCTTCCCTCAAAGTGAAATGAATGACCTGTACAACATGCTTCAATACCACATGGGATGGGTCGATAAAGAAGGCACTCTCAGCGATAGCTCTAAGGGGAAGGCTCTACGTCCTGTGCTATGTCTACTGGCCTGCCAGTCAGTTGGGGGGGCAATAGAACAGGCTCTGCCCGCCGCCGCCGCCCTGGAGTTTATTCATAACTTCTCCCTGATCCACGATGATATTCAGGACGGCGATAAAGAGCGTCGCGGGCGTCCTACCCTATGGTGGATATGGGGACAGCCCAAAGCCCTGGTCTCCGGAAACGCGCTGAAGATACTAGCCGATAAAGCTTCATGGGGACTATTACAGGAGGGCGTCAGTTGCTCAAAGGCTATCGAGGCATCCCAAATCCTGGTCCAAAGCTACATGGAGATGATAGAGGGCCAATACTTGGATATAAGTTACGAGAAGTCATTGGATATAACCGTAAACGACTACATCCTATTGATCTCGCTAAAGACTGGGGCATTGATACGCTGCGCCATGGAGTTGGGTGCCTTCATAGGGTCCGACGAGCCAAAGATGCGCCAAGCCTTTCGAGAATGCGGCGAATTGCTAGGAGCTACCTTTCAGATACGTGATGACTATCTAGGAATTTGGGGAGAGGAGGAGGTTACAGGAAAGGCCGTTGGAGCGGATATTCTCCGCAAAAAGAAGTCCTTCCCAGTGGTGTATGCGCTGGAGAACGCCAAGGGGAAAGACAGAGATCGACTTTTAGATATATACTCTAAAAACGCCCTTGACGGCAGTGACGTAGAAAGCGTCCTTGAGATAATGGAAAATGTTGGGGCGCGAGAACACTCTGAGAAGCTAGCTCAGGACAGGTGCAAACAGGCAATGCAAGTCATTGAGGAGGCCCAATTGCCCCCTCAAGCCCAGCGAGAATTCAATGATCTGGCCGACTTCATGCTTGCTAGAAAGCATTAGTCGCCTAGAGCAAACTTCCGGAATGCTCACATTGGTAAGCTAAGGACAAGGATTATTTTGAAGGGTAGCGAGGAGCGCTAAATATCTTGATCCATAAAAGGGGAAAAACATGGCAAGACCAATTGAACTGGCCCTTCGCCTGGGCCTTTACATATTAAAGAACAAGGTCAGGGGGAGGAAACGCTTTCCCTTGGTTACGATGCTGGAGCCCCTGGAGGCGTGCAATCTGGCCTGTGAGGGGTGTGGCCGTATTCGGGAGTATGAATCGGTGATCCACCGAAACCTTACCTCAGATGAGTGTATTGCCGCCGTGGAGGAGTCCGGAGCGCCTATAGTCTCAATCGCTGGCGGTGAGCCTACTATGCACCCGCAGATAGGCGAAATAGTGAACAGGATCACCGCCTCCAAGAAGTTCGTCTACCTGTGTACCAACGGCCTTCTGATGGAGCGGGTGATGAAACAGGTGAAGCCCTCAAAGTACTTCTGTTTCGTGGTGCATATGGATGGTATGGAAGAGGCCCATGACAAATCCGTATATAGAAAGGGCGTCTTCAAGGTTGCCATCGGCGGCATCAAGAGGGCCATGGAGCGGGGCTACCGTGTATGTTCCAACACCACCATCTTCAAAGGAAGCAACATTCAAGACCTCCACAAAATGTTCCGAACGCTGACGGACATTGGTATTGAAGGCTGTATGGTCTCCCCAGGATACGAGTTTGAATCCGTTCCAAATCAGGAGCTTTTCCTATCTAAACGGGAGTCCGTTGCGGTCTTTCGAAAGGTTCTGGACCCCTCCAAGAAGTTCCGCTTCTACAACAACCCATTATATCTGGACTTTTTGAGGGGGAACCGAGAATACAAGCAGTGCTCCGCCTGGGCCAATCCCACCTACACCATCATGGGCTGGCGCGAGCCCTGCTATCTGTTGGCAGACAAGCACACTCAAGATATTAGCGACCTCTACGAGGACACCTTGTGGGAGCGGTACGGCTCACGAGATAAGGACACTCGCTGTGCCAACTGTATGATGCACTGCGGGTATGAATCCGCCACTATATTCGGTGCCCTAAGCAATCCCAAGGACGCCTGGGCAATGATTGGAGGGGGGGCCATAAAGAACAGCGGTGTTTCGGCAGGTTAAAGGGTCTATGCCCATGCGCCGAGGAGAGATCTTTTGATAGCGGTTGTGTTTGCCCTTAAAAACGAGGTCTCTGGGCTGGTCAGAGAAATGGCTTTCAAGCGGAGGAGAGGGCGTGATTTCCCCTCCATTTATGAAAGCAGAAGGCAAAAAGAGCTAATCTTGGTGGAAGGGGGTGTCGGGAAAGAGCGAGCCGAGGAGGCAACTAGAAAGGTTATAGAGGAGTTCAGGCCAGGGGCCATCATCTCTGTGGGTTTCGCTGGCGGAGTGAGGCCAGGTACACATACAGGAGAACTCATAGTATGCAAGAAGATATTCTCACTTAGCGGACCGCCAGCGTTTTGGAGTCCAAAGGACCTGGATGCGCACCAACAAAGCCACGAAGACCTCCTAAGTGCAGCGAAGGATGCGTTGGACAAGGCCGAAATAGAATACCGTCTGGCCGATTGTCTTAGCGTGACCAGTCTGGTTTCCCACGTTCGGTTCAAGAGATGGATAGGTGAGAGCTTTCCTGTACACATAGTAGATATGGAGAGCTACTGGGTGGGAAAGGTTGCCGCTGTATCCAGCGTCCCATTCCTGGCAATACGCACAGTCCTGGATACGGTCGAGGAAGATCTCCCGTCCTTTGTGGTCAAAATAGCCGAGTCCAATGGCAAGGGAAGCGTCCCTAAAGCTATCAGATATGCTATCGGGAACCCGTTTAGAATAGTCACTTTAAGGAGGTTGTCCAAGCAGTCGAATAGAGCCCAACAAACCCTATCTGATGCTCTGCACCTTTTACTGCCGGACCTGCAGATACCAGAGAAGGTCTTGACTGGTGTATGAAGGCCCTGGTAACCGGAGCCTCTGGATTTGTGGGCAGCAACCTGGTACGGACGCTGCTGAAAGGCGGCTTCCAGGTCAGGTCCCTTGTCAGGGGAAAGAGCACCTTTACAACAGACGAATATAGGGGCGAGCTTGTCGAGGGCGATGTCCGTGACATTGGGTCGGTGAAGCGAGCCATCCAGGGGTGCGACGTGGTATTCCATGTGGCGGCCCTCTACACCTTTTGGGCCAGGGATCCAAACCTTATCTATCAGGTCAACGTCCAGGGCACCAAAAATGTGCTGATGGCCTCTCTGGACGCTGGTGTAGAGCGAGTAGTTTACACTAGCACCGTATCTACCGTAGCCCCCCAGGCTCCTGGGGAAGTCTCCAGCGAAGAGGACCATCCCAAGCCAAAGCACCTGGTTGGCCCATACAAGCGCTCTAAATACCAGGCGGAGGTAGAGGCCTTTAAGCTATGCCAGAAAGGACTTCCGTTGGTGGTGGTGAACCCCACCACACCCATGGGATGGGGCGATGTTAAGCCCACTCCAACTGGGAAAATGGTGTTGGATTTCATAAGGGGTCGTATCCCAGCCTACGTGGACACGGGGTTAAACGTCGTAGACGTGGAGGACGTCGCCCAGGGCCACATCCTTGCTTTACGGAAGGGGAGGATAGGACAGCGATACATTCTAGGCAACCGAAATATGACGTTAAAGGAGATTCTGTCCACCCTAGCGGCCATTGTGGGGAGAAGGCCTCCCAAAGTGAAGCTGCCACATTGGCTAGCTTTGATGGCAGCCTACGCAGACGGCATGATAGAGGGCAAAATTCTACGGAGGGAACCTCGAATACCACTGGAGGGGACTAAAGCGGCTCGTCACCCTATATATGTCGATTGTAGTAAAGCGGTGAACGAAATAGGTCTGCCGCAGACACCTGTGGATCAGGCCATGGAAAAGGCAGTCCGTTGGTTCAACGAAAAGGGATACAAATAGAGTGCCGATTGTAGGGGAGTATCTCATAGGTATGGCTATAACCTCAATGGCAGAGAGGAAATAGTTAAGATGGTAAGAGCAGAGAGCAAAATACAAGTACAGAGTATGCTGGCAGAAGTGAGCGAGGCAATTCAAAGGTGCCACGAGTACTTCTTGCGTGTGCAGTATTCAGAGGGCTACTGGTGGGGCGAGTTGGAGTCTAACCCCACTATGGAAGCAGAGTACCTGCTGCTCACCCATTTCCTTGAGGTAGCCAACAAAGAGCGCTGGCGAATGCTGGCCAACCACATCATCAGCAAACAGGGAGAGGACGGAGCTTGGCGTCAGTACTATGACGCTCCCGGAGACCTGAGCACTTCCACCGAATGCTACTTCGCGCTAAAGCTGGCAGGAGTATCTCCTGACGAACCCTATATGGAGAAAGCCAAAGAGTTCATCCTATCCAAGGGCGGTGTGCCAAAGACGCGTATATTCACCAAGATATGGCTCGCCCTCTTCGGGCAATGGGACTGGAGAGGAGTCCCAGTAATGCCGCCGGAGATAATGCTATTGCCTAACGACTCCCCCCTCAATGTCTATGAGCTCGCCAGCTGGGCTAGGGCCACCATAATTCCGATGACCATCTTGCTCACGAAGAAGCCGACGTGTCCTATACCAGATGATGCACGAATCGACGAGTTGTATCCTCAACCCAGAGAGTTGACAGACTATTCTCTTCCACGGCCAAAGAACTTAACTAGCTGGCGTGGCTTCTTCTACATAGCTGACCGCCTCCTCAGAGTGACTAAAAAAGTCCCTTGGCAACCTGCAGGAGATATCGGGTTGAAGAAAGCAGAGGAGTGGATCGTAAGTCATCAGGAGGCAGACGGTAGTTTGGGAGGGATTCAACCGCCCTGGGTATACTCTTTGATGGCGTTGCATTGTATCGGCTATGGATCAGACCATCCTGTCATAGCCAAGGGGATGCAAGGATTTGAAGGTTTTGCCATTGAGGAAGGGGACACCTGGCGCCTTCAGGCATGCATATCGCCCCTATGGGATACGTGTCTAGCGATGATAGGACTAATTGACTCAAGCATGCCGCTGGACCATCCTGCCTTGACCAAGGCTGCTCGATACCTGATCAAGGAACAGATCCTGGTGGGGGGCGACTGGCAGGTCAAAAATCCGAACACCCCTCCAGGGGGATGGGCCTTCGAGTTTCACAATGTCAACTATCCCGATATAGACGATACCGCTGAGATACTAATAGCTTTAGACAGCGTTAAACTGCCAGAAGAGGACAAGAAACAGGAAGCTATAAACCGAGGCCTGACCTGGCTTCTCAGTATGCAGAGTAAGAATGGAGGATGGGGCTCCTTTGACAAAGACAATGCCAAGACCTTCCTCGCCAAAATACCCTTTGCCGACTTTGGCGAGATGTTAGACCCACCTAGCGTCGATGTGACAGCTCATGTATTGGAACTTCTGGGGCGTTTGGGCTATAGGAGTCAATTTCCACCAGCCGAAAAGGCCCTTAAATTCATACTCGACGAGCAGGAGCCAGACGGCTCCTGGTTTGGACGGTGGGGAGTCAACTACGTATATGGCATAGGCGCCGTTCTTCCGGCTCTTGAGGCCATAGGCTATGACATGAGCAGTGACTCCGTGCGTAGGGCTGTGCGGTGGCTTATCGAGCATCAAAACCCCGATGGAGGATGGGGCGAAAGCTGCGCCTCCTACGTAGACCCTGCCTATAGAGGTCACGGCCCCAGCACCGCCTCCCAGACGGCCTGGGCAATCGTTGCTCTGCTGGCGGCCGGAGAGGCAGATAGTCCTGTTACCACTAAGGGAGTTCGATACTTAATGGACACCCAGCGCGAGGATGGAAACTGGGACGAACCCTACTATACTGCCACAGGTTTCCCAGGATATGGTATAGGACAAAGGTTAGCCAAATTTCCATCCCCCGACGATGATGATTTTCAGAGCACGGAACTCCCGGCAGGGTTTATGATCAACTATCACATGTACCGTGACTACTGGCCTCTCATGGCCCTGGGAAGATACAAAAGATTCATAGAGAAATGGAGGTAGCCAAATAAGAAACTCTATTGTAAGCTCTATAAGGCGCTCTACGAGAAATACAAAGAAGGGAGGTAGGTTGAACGGCTTCACATGCCAGAATTTCAACCATTAGCAGGGATGCACAAAACTCTTGACATAAAGGGTACCACAATGGGCGCACGTGTCTACACATTAAACCTGGAGTCTAGAAGGGCTCCGGAATTTATAGACATCACAGACCATATCGTAGACTTCATAAAACAGTCTGGCGTACAAAACGGCTGTGCCGTGGTGTTCTCGAAACATACCACTGCTGCAATAAAGATAAACGAGAACGAGCCACTTCTTCTCCAAGATATGGAGAAGTTCTTGGAAAAGCTCGCCGCCAGAAGCGACTATTACCAGCATAACGATTTCACCATTCGCACCGTCAACATGAATGAAGACGAGTGCCCCAATGGACACGCCCACTGCCAGCACCTTCTGATGGGGACCAGCGAGACCGTGCCAATAATAGACGGAGCCATGCCCTTCGGTGAGTGGCAACGGATATTCATGGTAGAGCTAGACCGTCCTCGTACAAGGCAAGTGCTGGTTCAAATTATGGGGGTATAGGAGGATGCCATGGAATCTCTCCTGGCCGGTAGCCCGGAGAGATGTAGTGTTGAAGAGGCTTTCGCCCGTTGCGAGAGGTTGGCCAGGACTCATTATGAGAATTTTACGGTCGGCTCCTGGCTCCTGCCTCGCGATAGGCGCAAGCACTCCTTTGCCATTTACGCCTACTGTCGTTCCGTTGACGACCTAGGCGACGAAGCCCAAGGAAGCCGCCTACACCTCCTCGATATCTGGGAGCAGGACCTCCTAAGATGTTATCAGACCACACCACAGCATCCATACATGCTGGCTTTGCAAGAGACCATTCACACCTTCGATATCCCTATTGACCCCTTCTTGAAGCTCATAGAGGCCAACCGAATGGACCAGACCCAGGTACGCCACCCTACTTACCAGGACCTGGACTACTACTGCCAACATTCCGCCAACCCTGTCGGCCAACTGGTCTTATATCTCTTTGGATACCGAGATCAAGAGCGCCAACTCCTTTCAGATTTCACGTGTACTGCCCTCCAGCTAACCAATTTCTGGCAAGACGTTGCCAGAGATCTGGACAAGGGGCGTATATATATACCTCTAGAGGATATGCAAGCCTTTGGCTACTCTGAAGAGGAACTCCAAAAGCATAAAGTCAACGATAGCTTTCGCAAATTAATGGCCTTTGAGGTGGATAGGGCCCGCCAGCTTTTTCATAAGGGATCCAAGCTAGTAGACCTCCTAGACGGAAACGTCAGGCTTGATATAACCCTCTTTACCAAGGGCGGCATGAAGATATTGGACGCCATTGAAGGCCAAAACTACGACGTTCTTAGCAGACGACCAACCCTCTCTAAATGGGAAAAGGCTAAGTTGATGACCTGGTCTCTGGTCAAGATGAAGCTGACCGGCAAGGTGTGAAGATACAATGGGAGACTTGGTCCAGCGACAGTCTACTGCCAGTAAAAGAAGACACTCATATCCAGGGCAGTCGTCATGACAGTTGAGATAGAAGAGGCCTATCGCCACTGCACCAGGGTGGTTAATAAAGAGGCCAAAAACTTTTACTATGCCTTCATTACCCTGCCGTCCAAGAAGAGGCGGGCCCTATACGCTGCTTATGCCTTCAGTCGCATTTGCGATGATATCGCAGACGGAGAGGCCTCGATAGAGGCGAAGGTAGAAGGTCTTAACAATACCAGGGAGCGACTCAAAGAGTGCTACGCTGGTCATCCTCAAGGACCAGTGTTCACAGCGCTTCTGGACGCATCATATGCCTTCGATATACCCGAAGAGTATTTCCAGGGTATCATCGATGGCGTGGAGATGGACCTGACTTGGAGCCGTTATCAAAACTTCGATGAGTTGCGCTTTTATTGCTACAAGGTGGCTTCTGTTGTTGGGCTCATTTGCATTCAGGTGTTCGGGTACAAGAATCCAGAGGCCCAAGACTACGCCATAGACCTGGGTCTTGCCATGCAGCTGACCAACATCCTGCGAGATGTAAAAGAGGACGCCGATAGGGGCCGAATATACATACCACTAGATGAGATGGAAAAGTTTGGCTACTCGGAAGATGAGTTAATGAACAGCGTCGTCAACGAGCCTTTTGAAAAGCTTATGGCCTTCCAGGCCCAGCGGGTTAGGCGCTATTTCGACAGCGGACTTCGTCTTATTCCACTGCTGCCATTCAGGTCAAGGGCTTGCCCAGCCATACTGGTGGGCATTTACAGCAAGCTATTGAATCGCATAGAGGGAATGAATTTCATGGTCTTCAACGGACGCATCAGCCTTAGTCTCAGAGAGAAACTGTTCATAATGGCCAAACTATGGATGCAAAGCTTAATCAAGCAACCTCCTCTCCTAAAGAGGTCGTAGTATTGGGTGGGGGTCTGGCGGGGCTGTCGGCCGCCTGCCACCTCCTGGACAAGGGCTACAAGGTCACTCTAATAGAGAAGCGCCCATTCCTTGGAGGGAGGGCCTTTTCCTTTATCGACAAGGAAACGGGCGTCGAGATCGACAATGGCCAGCACGTCTTTATGGGGTGCTGCACCTACTTCATAGACTTTCTTCACATGGTGAACGCCTATCACAAGACCTTCCTCCAGGAAAGACTCGACGTAAAGGTGCTACGCAATGGCAAAGCAGGCGTCATTTACAGCGTACCCTGGCTTGGCCCCCTACACCTGCTTCCCTCGCTGCTTACCTATCCCCATATTGGCCTTAAAGACAAGCTGCTGGCAGTCTATACGCTGCTCAAGATGAAGTCCATCGACAGAGAGGCCAGCAGGGACACACTAGACGGCGAGACCTTCTATCGCTGGCTAAAGCGGCATCGCCAGAGCGAGCAGAGCATAGCAGCCCTCTGGAACCTGGTGATCCTGCCTACTCTCAATGACGATATCAAGGATGTCAGCGCTTACATGGGCCTCATGATCATCCAGGAGGGGCTTCTCAAGGGGCCAAAAGAGGCGGCCTTAGGCTACGCTAGGGTGGGCCTCACATCCCTGTCGGGGGATTCCGCTCAGGAATACATAGACTCCCACGGGGGAGAACTGGTGCTGGGCAAAGCGGTGACCTCCATAAACATGAATGGTGACAAGATAGAGGACGTAACACTCGTAGGCGGAGAGAGGATATCCGGAGACGTTTTTGTCAGCGCATTGCCCTTTCACTCCCTTCCGGAGTTGCTTCCATCTCATGTGGCTCAGAACGCCACCTTCTCTATGGGGAGTGGCCTAACCTCATCGCCTATCGTGGGTATACACATATGGTACGATAGGCCGGTGATGGACCAGGATGTCATAGCCTTTCTAGATAGCCCGGTGCAGTGGGTATTTAACAAGACCCTGATTCAGAGACTAGACCCCTTGGAAGGCCAGTACCTGTGCATCTCCATCAGCGGAGCCTGGAAGTACGCAGATATGTCCAAGGAGGAGCTCAGGGAGCTTTTCACCAGGGAGATGGAGACGCTCTTTCCAAAGGTCAAAGATGCGACCATTAAGAGATTTCTCACTGTTAAACAGCTTCAGGCCACCTTTCGACCAGTACCTGGGGCGTACTCTCACAGACCCACGCAAAAAACGCCAATATCCAACCTGTTTCTAGCTGGGGAGTGGACCGACACAGGCTGGCCTTCCACAATGGAAGGGGCGGTCCGCAGCGGGGTGTTTGCGGCCCGCGCAGTAGCCGTAGAGGAGTAGCTATTGAGATCCCTGATCCTGGCTCCCTTCGCTAACGATGCGCTTCAAGAACTAGGCCGTCAGATGCCTGTGGCCTACGAGCCGTGGACCGAGACCAACAGGCTATACGACCCCGAAGAGCTGGCTCAGCGCATCAACGGCGAGGACATAGCCGTGCTTGTGGTAGAGGCCGACTTCCTCTTCGAGGAGCTGTTCCAGCAGGCGGAGCCGTTGCGCTTCGTGGGCCTGTGTCGTAACAGCCTCCATCACGTGGATATATGGGCCGCTACAGAAAACGGCGTGGTGATAGTAAACACCCCGGCCAGAAATGCTCAGGCGGTGACAGAACACACCTTAGGACTAATGCTCTCTCTGGCAAAGCGACTCCCTCAAGCCCACAACTATGTCCTAGGTGGAAAGTGGCAGGAGCCAACGGAGCTTTATACGACCTTACAAGGCGTTGAGCTTCAAGGCAAAACGGCTGGCATCGTAGGGCTGGGCGCTATTGGTCGCAGGGTGGCACGCCTTTGCAAATGCCTTGGCATGAGAGTCCTGGGTTATGACCCATATGTAGACGCATCGGAGGAAGGAGTAGAGATAGCAGGCCTGGACGATCTCCTGAGTCGTTCCGACTTCGTGACCATCCACGCACTTCCCACAGAGGAGACGGCAGGCATGTTAAATGAGAAAAGGCTGTCTCTTCTCAAGGCTACATCGTATCTAATAAACACCGCCGACGCCTCTATCGTTGATCAGAAGGCCCTGGCCAAGATGTTAGAATCGGGACGACTCGCAGGGGCAGCCATGGACGTGTTCGAGACTCATCCAATTGCTCCTAACAGCCCATTGCTAAAGCTGGGCAACGTTATTCTCACGCCCCATATAGGCGGGGCCACTGATGGCACTTTGGAACGCCAGTCTCGTATGATCCTGGACGACCTGTGGAGGTTCCTAAGAGGCGAGATACCAGAGAATCTCGTCAACCCTGAGGTCTTGAGCCAACGTGGGCGGTAAATACGTTTTGGGCCTAGACGCCGGCACCAGTGGAGCGCGGTGCTTGGTTTTCGATTTAGACGGAACCCAGGTCGCGGCCAGCGTCGTGTCATGGGACTACTTCGTGCCCCAAGATGCCCCATCCCTGGCCCGAGAGTTTGATCCGCTATCCTTCTGGCGTATCATATGTCGGCTTATCGCCGATACCTTGAAGTCGGGAGGTGTTCCCCCCGAGGAAATCGCCGCCGTCGGTGTAACCAGCCAGCGACAGGCTATGGTGTTTCTGGACAAGGAGGGCCATGAGCTTTATTCAGGCCCCAATCTGGACTTGAGGGCCGTCTTTGAGGGCGCCGCCATGGATGAAGAGATGGGAGAGCGTATCAAGCAGGTTACAGGCCACCTGCCCTCCTTTTTCTTCGCCCCTGCGAAGCTAAAGTGGCTCCAAGAACATAAGCCAGACACATACGAGAAGATAGCCTCAATTCTGACAATGGCCGACTGGATCGTCTGGAAGTTTACAGGCGAGATGAGAGGTGAGACCACCCTAGCAGGCGAGGCGGGGCTTCTGGACGTGGCCAACAGGCGGTGGTGTGATGGCCTGCTAGAGGCGATGGGCCTGAGACCCAATGCGCTGATTCCATTGGGCAACGCAGGGACAATAGTAGGTCGACTTAGTAAGAAGGCTGCCACCGAGTGCGGACTGCCAGATGGTACTACTGTAGCGCTGGCCGGAGCCGACACTCAGTGCGGTCTCTTGGGAATGGGCATTGTGGATGAGAGCCAGGTTGGGGTGGTGGCCGGTTGGAGTGCGCCCCTCCAGATGGTGACGGCGAAGCCAATCTTGTCTCCGGACGGCAGGTCGTGGACCGGCTGCCACCTACCTACAGACAAGTGGGTACTGGAATGCAACTCTGGCGATGTTGGCAACGCCTATTCCTGGCTTAAAGACATAGCAACTAACTCGGACAGCGATGCCTTCGCTGCCATGGATAGCCTCGCTCAAGGCGCTCCCGTCGGCTCAGACGGAGCGTTGGCCTTCCTGGGCGGTACTCTTATGGACACTAACCGCCTTGGCCTCAGAACAGGTGGCCTGTTATTCCCTGTGCCGCTAACCTTTGATGCCGTGGGGCGCGGGCACTTGATTCGAGCCGTCCTAGAAGCCAGCGCCTACGCAATAAAGGCTAACCTACTGCAACTTGAGGAGATCGCCGGCGTTGACGCCGAGCAGATAGCAGTTGGCGGGGGGATGACCAGAAGCCAGACCTTCCTTCAGATATTGGCCGATGTCCTGGGCCGAGAGGTACTGGTGTCGTCGGAGCGTCAGGTGAGCGCACTGGGAGCAGCGCTGTGCGCCTCCATAGCCATCGGACACTTCGGCTCCTTTGAGGAGGCAGCTTCGCACAGAGACCTAAAGGCAATGGAGCCTGATCAACTCCGGGCAGCAGAGTATCTGGACCACTATGAGCGGTGGCTTGAGGTGTCTAGCACACTAGAGGAACTGTAGGCTGCAACCGTCTATGTATCTAAGGTTGACACAAGCCCAAGACATAGGTAAAGTCGCTTCGGGGTAATCAATCTAATTACTCCACTCCAAAGAATACGGCAAATACTAGTGTGGCGTCTTTGAAATACGCTCATAAATTGCCAGATTGCCACGGCCCTCTTTCGTCGGGCCTCGCAATGACATTTGCAGTGAACTTCGAAGACATGATACTAGGTGAAAGCGAGAATTATGCTACCTCTTGATGGTATAAGAGTGTTGGACATGACCCAGTGGATAGTGGGCTCCGCCACGGCGGCGGCTCTGGCTGAGTGGGGCGCCGAGGTTGTCAAGGTGGAGCACCCCGAACACGGCGATCCTTTACGCGGAGTCTTTGCCAGCGGCACGGTAACCGTGCGTAGCGTGAATTTCTACTGGGATCTCGTCAACCGCAACAAGAAAAGCGTCGCCCTGGACATAAGACATCCTCAGGGTCGGGAGGTGATCCACCGCCTAGTCCAACAGGCCGATGTCTTCATTTCCAACATACGACCGGGTACGCTCAAAAGGCTGGGCTATGACTACGAAACCCTCTCTGGACTCAATCCAAGGCTTATTTACGCCTATGCCAACTCCTTCGGCACCAAGGGCAAGGATGCGGAGCGCAAGGGCATGGATGAGACTGCCTTCTGGGCCAGAGGAGGTATTATGTCCATCCTGGGGGACCCTGGCACGCCCGTCTCCATCCTGAGAGGCGCAATGGGGGACCTGACCACCTCGATGTTCCTGGCGACCGGTATAGGTATGGCCCTCTATGAAAGATCGAAAACAGGTTTGGGCCAGAGGGTGGATAGCTCCCTGTATGGCTCGGCCATCTGGGTCAATGGCTTTGATGTTCAGGCGACCCTCAGTAGCAGCCAGGAATCGCTCCGTACGTCGCGTAAAGCCAGGCGCAACCCCTTCAACAACGCCTACCAGACCAAGGACGAACGCTGGCTCCAGCTGGCCATCACGGACTTCGAAAAACACCAGCTCGCCATCTTTCATGCCCTTGGGCGAGAGGACCTTAAAGAAGACCCTCGCTTCAGCTCACGGGCAGCCATCTATGAGCACAACCAGGATCTCATAGCCATCCTTGATGAGATTTTCGGGGGTAGAACCCTGGCGGAATGGGTAGAGCGCCTAAGTAGGCTGGATGTCGCATGGTCCCCGGCCTATACCATCGGCGAGATAGTGGAGGACTCTCAGGTCTGGGAGAACGAATTCCTGATTGAGACGCGGGACGAGTCGGGGGAGAGCCGGAAGCTGGTTGAGGTGCCAGTAAAGCTGCGTGGCACGCCAGGCAAAGTGCACAGCTTCGGGCCAGAGCTGGGGCAGCACACGGAGGAGGTATTGCTGGAACTGGGCTACACCTGGGAGCAGATCACCGACCTCAAGAACGCCCAAGTTATCATAGGTTGACAGCCTCCGGTTAGAACCGAACCAATAGAGCAAGGACAGTGTATGGGCAGTAAGTGGCAAAGGCAAAAGGAAGACATCTTATTCGCGGCGCAGGAGATGGCGCGATGTGGGCTGGTGACCGGCATGAGCGGTAACGCCAGTATGCGCCTGGAGCCTCTGAATGGCTCTCCTCTTCTGGCCATCACGCCCTCTCACAGACCATACGAAGCCATGACGGTGGAGGACATCCTGGTGGTAGACTTCAATGTGGAGCCAGTGGAAGGAGATCTGATACCATCCTCTGAGACCCTGCTTCACATAGCGATATACAACACTCGTCCCGATGTTGGGGCCGTCATTCATACACACTCCACCTTCGCCAGCGTTCTGTCGGTGGCTGGGCTGGACATACCACCTATAATCGATGAGATGGCGATCTCAGTAGGCGACACCGTTAGAGTAGCGGACTATGCCTTCTCTGGAACGGAAGAGTTGGCAGAGAACGCCTGCAAGTCTCTGGGGAAAAACAACGCAGTCATACTTAGAAACCACGGCTTCGTTGGTGTAGGCAAGAACCTAGAAGAGGCCCTCGACGTATGTCTCCTGGTGGAACGAGGTGCGCAAATCTTTGTTAACGCCACGCTCTTGGGCAAGGTCAACCAGATACCAAGCGAGGCGCTGGAGGCGGCAAAAGCCATATATAGTATGCGGTTTCAATCTGAGGGCTATTAGTTAGTACCCGGCTATATACTTGAGATTGAGAGGTAATTCATGATAAAGGTGCCTGGATTTCTGCTGAGACGACTGTATGTAAAGGGTAGCCTCAAGAATGACGCCGACGGCTTCCAGTTCCAGATTAAGAACAGTCTGGGGTCAGGCTATGCCAAGAAGGTCTTTCCCCTGATGTTGGACGGTGAGGAGCTTTCCCTTGAGTCGACATCCTTCATCCAGGACGGCCATGAAGTTCTACTGTCGGCCGTTTCAACAGACATCCCATTCACCCTGCCGATGAACAAGAGCATCGCCATGATAGTCAAGGGCGTCACCCTCTCCGACGGCCCGCACAAGATCGGGATGAGCTTTGAAGTGCAGGGGTTAGGTAAATTGAGATTCGATTTCACCGACCTGGTAAACGATGGCTGAAGCCCCTCGTAGAATAGCGATTACTGGGGCTTCAGGCTACATTGGCACGAGGCTCATAGAGCACCTCAGAAGAGACCCCTCTATAGAACGCATCCTGGCCCTGGACTTGCGTCCAATTCCATCCTCCGAGAAGGTGGTCTCTCTCATTAGAGATGTCAGCCAGCCATTGGGAAACCTCTTTGCTCAGCACTCGATACAGGGCGTCATTCATCTGGCCTTTATTCTAAGGCCGGGCTGTAATCGAGAGGCCATCCGCAAGATAAACGTTGGGGGCACAGCCAATGTGTTAAGGGCCTGCGCCGAGGGCGGAGTGGAGCATGTCGTCTACCTGAGCAGCACCACGATATACGGGGCCCATCCTGACAACCCTCCTCTGCTCACGGAGGAATCGCCGGTGCGGCCCAACAAGGGATTCCAATACGCCGAGGACAAGGCAAAGGCAGAGGAGCTTCTGGCCCAGTTCGCGAAGGAGAACCCCGACACGGGAATATCCGTCTTGCGTGGGTGCGTCGTTATGGGGCCAAAAGCCGACAACTTCATCACTCAGACCTTCAAGAGGCCACTGCTGGTCTCAGTCAAGGGCTACGATCCGCCTATGCAGTTCCTTCATGAAGACGACCTTGTGGATATCATAGCCCTCTGTCTTTCACGACGAGTCAGAGACACATATAACATAGGCGGCGAGGGGGCCGTTCCATGGAGCGAAATGATGAGGCTTTCGGGGAAAAGGTGCCTATCACTGCCGGCCCCTCTCTTATACGGCTTGACCGAGGCTACTTGGAGGCTCCACCTGCAAAACGACTCTCCATCCTCTGGCCTGAACATGATTCGCTACCCCTGGGTCGCCAGCACAGAGAAAATAGGAGAAGAGCTTGGCATCCGACTGCACTATTCCTCTAAAGAGGCTCTGGTAGCTTTCTTGAAGGCATAAAAGTAGCAATTATGCCACACGTAATTAACCAAAGGCGCTAGTTTTAAGCGTGCTGTACCCGAAGTTCATCGCAAATGTCATTGCGAGGAGTCCCGATAGAATCGGGATGACGAAGCAATCTGGTAAGGTGTATCCCCGCCGCCAGATTGCCACGGCCCTCCTCCGTCGGGTCTCGCTACGACGATTCATGAGCCTATTTCAAGGGTTCAAACTAGCGACAAAGATTAAGCCAACAAAGAAGCTTACATGAAAGTGGGTGGCAACTCGTCTCTTATAGAGCCAGACTGAAGAAGTCGAAACAGCGCAAGAGCGCCTTCAGCGGCTATTGTGTCAACGAATTCCACCTCTTTATTGGCAAGCTGGGCGCCTGATATCTTGTTTCCCAATATCAATATCCCTAAGAAGCGTCCTCCTGCACTTACTTGACATAGTGCAGTTGCATGGAGGTCTTCCCCTCTTCTGCTCCCTGCCCAAATAGGATCAGGCAACCCAGTAATAGGCTGAGGCATAAAACATGCCTGGTCCAGGTTCAATACATTTGCTATAGTCTCGGTCATGAGTTGGACAATCTCCTCAACTGTATCGTAGGATGCCAGCACAACTCTAAACTGCGCTAGCGCCAGGGAGAAGTCCTAGCCGATGCGGTACACATAACGGTCAACTCGAAGTAGCACCCATCTTCTAAGACCATCCAACACCGGAAGCAGAGTGAGGGAGAGTAATCCAACAGCCACGGCTATGGCCAGCGGCCCCACCTCTCGCAAGTTAAGAACCAACAGGTACGCTATTGCTCCATGAACCAAGAAAATGAAGACGGCAACGGACCCATGGACAAGTGACCTAGAAACCAGCTTATCGAACTGGAATAGCTCGGCCTTTGTGGCAACGACGGCTATTGTTATTGGTATCGCAAGAATAGGTATCATAGCAACCTGGGGCCACAATATCCAAGTTAAGCCAAGAAGCTCAGGCAGTATAAACAGGAAAAGTAATGGAGATAGGGCAAGCCCAATAATTAATGCAGCGATACGGGATTGAGCTTTAAACCTTTGAAGCCCTGGCACAGTGTATAGCCAAGCAAGCCTTCCAATACCCAGCAGACAGCATATCAACACATGTAGAAGAACAAGCGAGCGGATGGTGAGGAAGACCGGGTGCTGAGGCCCAGTCAATCCAAGTCCCAAGAAGAGTGCAAGTAAAGTAGAGTACGCAGGCAGTACGAAAAACATGTTTCTCGACAGCTTGATAGAACGGGGCGGGAAGGAATAGACCAGGTGCCAGAATATAGCAGGAGCGAAGAGAATCGAAAAGAATTTGATGTGAAAAGCCCATGTGACCCCACGAACATTTGCGTCCGTGCTTGCCATTATGAGGCCGAGAGATACAGTCAACAGTACGAGTCCGATGACGCCTAGTTGCCTCGGCGTCCTGGCCACCAGCCACAGAGCCGTGAAAAAGAAACCAAAGCCTATCGTACTGATAGCTATTACCTCTAATAGCGCCAGTGGGGGCATACCAGTAATAGCGCCAGTGGGGGCATACCAGCCGGCCCAGTGTTGGAAACGGCGGCTGATATAAGATCACCCGACGACTGAATGACAGTCACTTTCTTAATCAGGGTCGCGTGCACATAATCAGCCGAACCGGCAACCTGGGATACAGGAAGGTCGTTGATTAAAGACACTCGATCGCTTTGTTGAATACCAAGAGAATAAGCAAGCCCTGTGGGGTCTACGTGATCGACCACCCATGTGCCTTCGTCTAAGACTATATCCAGACCCATGTATGGCCGTTGGAAGCTAATGACGACGAAAATAACACCCAACACCAAAGAAGCTACTACCAAGGCAGAAGTAGCTAAATATACGTATTGTCTCCCCTTAGGCCCCGGGCCTGGGGTTAGGATCTCTCGCTTCAATCTACATCTGGGGCGGCAACGTTAACCGCTGAAGGCGCTCTTTTGCTTCCCCTGAAGCTGAGTCATCTTCAGGTAGTCTAGGGCCTTCATGCGCCACATGTTCTCCTTTACCTTAGAGTAAAACAATGCACCCTTAGAGGCAAGAATATCTTTGACTTTATTCTCTACGTCCAATGTGACGTTGCCGTCGCCGAAATAGATGTCTTGAAGAATTCACCTTCAGGGCCATTGATGCAACTGAGGCCATATACGACGGGTAAAGTAAGCTTTTTCCCCCTTATGTCCGACTTACTACTACTAGGATCGGCGAAGAACGCTAGATCGTTAGATATTTGGAAGGCAACACCGAGGCGACTGCCGAACTCTGCAAACTGACCAATACATTCCTGGTCGTCGGTTGCAACCTGGGCACCCATCAAACAGGCATATTTAACCGGTGTACCGCTCTTTTTATTCACTACTTCGAAATAACTAGATTCGTTCACCGCATCTCGTGAAACGATCAGCCGACCATCCAGATATTGACCCTCAGCGCCTTTGCTGATAAATTCGCTGAGAGAAGAAACCAGTTGGGGCACTTTGGACTGTGGAACTCCGTGCTCTGGGGCATGGCTCAGAGCCTTGAAAGCAAGCCCTATCAGGGCCAGCCCAGCGTTCATGGCTTCAGCAGGAGAGAAATCGGCTAACGGAGAGGAAGGGTTGTCCTGGTCTTGAAGATCGTCGAAAACATCGCTGGCTGCTCCGACTAGTTCAACTGCCGTAGCCACTGGCAATGCCATCTCCCAGGAGCAATCTAGGGACTCACAGACCCACAGGGGGACAAAGAGCCATCTAGAGTGATCGTAGCCAGAAAAGATCCTACCTTGCTCTTGGAGAGAAAGGCGGAGGATGCGGCCGAAGCTCTCCGCCTCTCCTTTTTCTTCTAGCAGGCGCTCCACTTCTGCCCTGACTAGGCGGACCTTTTTTGCGTCTGCTGGATTCATCTATCCAGAAATCGATTTAGAGACGCTAGTGTTAGTCCCACCAGGATTTGGTAGTTGCTAGAAGAATGTTCCCTGAAGGTGTGGAAAGGGCAGGTTTGAGAGAGAGAAGAGCCTTCCTCTCCTCATTGGTCAGACCAGAGTTGCGCAATGTTCCTTCTGGATCGTTGAGAAGGGCCTCCCGAGCCTTGTGGTCACTAAACAGTCGGCTAACTACTTCCATCAAAGGAGTCATAATTGAAAAACCTCCCTCTAACTAAAAATTATAAGCCTGTTAAAGGCTGGCCGCGCGCCCCTTAACATGAGCAATTATATACCGTATTAATAGCTATATGTAAAGCATTTACGAATGTGAGAAGATCTTTTTAGCGATAACATACTATCAGTGGGGTGAATACGAGTGGAAGTACAATACATTGCACACATACTTCACACAATATCCACACAACTCCCACACAACCGGTCAGGACAATGGAGAACATCCCTTGACAGTGCGCAAGCTCATTGATACTATTATCTAATTAGAAATGCTTTATACATAAATTAACAAGGAAAGCTGTTAAGGTCGTGCCTATCTCACTAGAGGAGGTGGGTTGAAGATGACTACACAATTCAGAGAAAGCCAGAAAACACGAGAGACATCTGAAGCCTCCCAATGCCGTCACTACTGGATAATCGATACCCCATCGGGGCCTGTTAGCAAGGGATGTTGTCGCCACTGCGGCGAGGTGCGTGACTTCAAAAACTCCCCGGACTCCGACTACGGATCCTACGGCGTGACCCTGGACCAGATCTTTAATTCTGGTCACAGGCGACCAGTGGTAAATCTTTCAGACGAGGTCGCCTGATAAACTATAGGGACACACTATATCCCCTCCACCCTGTGTTTCGTTGACACCTATAGGTGGTGATGCTAGAATAAAAGTCGACTTATGAGGTCAACAATTACAGTTAAGCTACTAGTATTGCCATTTAAGTCAACTCTGGGAAACTATTCTGCCTGGGAGTTAGTATGACTACAACGAATCAGCTCGTTAAGGACGTAGCTAAGCAGGACTATAAGTATGGATTCACCACAGACGTCGATTCTGAAACGGCTCCGCCAGGGCTGAGTGAGGACATCGTCAAGTTCATATCCGAGAAGAAGAACGAGCCTAGCTGGATGCTGGAGTGGCGCCTAAAGGCTTACCACTACTTCATGTCTCTCTTGGAGAAGGAACAGCTTCCTCGCTGGGCGCATGTAAGCTATCCGGCTATAGACTTCCAGAAGATCGTTTACTACGCCGCGCCCAAGCCCAAGAAGCAGTTGGACAGCCTGGATGAGGTAGACCCAGAGATACTAAAGACCTACGAAAAGTTGGGCATACCCCTGGAAGAGCAGAAGCTACTGGCGGGTGTGGCAGTAGACGCCATCTTCGACAGCGTATCCGTGGCCACCACCTTCAAAAAAGAGCTGGCCAAGAAGGGAATCATCTTCTGTTCCATGTCTGAGGCCATACAGAACCATCCTGAACTCATCAAGAAGTACCTGGGCTCAGTGGTGCCCTACTCAGACAACTTCTATGCGGCCTTGAACTCCGCTGTCTTCTCTGACGGCTCCTTCTGCTACATCCCTAAAGGTGTGCGATGCCCATTTGAGCTGACGACCTACTTCCGGATAAATACCCAGGAGTCTGGGCAGTTCGAGCGCACCCTCATAGTAGCGGAGGAGGGGAGCTATGTGAGCTATCTGGAGGGTTGCAGCGCTCCAATGTTCGACACCAACCAGCTCCACGCCGCCGTGGTGGAACTCGTCACCCTCGACAACGCCGAGATCAAGTACTCCACCATACAGAACTGGTATCCCGGCGACGAACAAGGTAAAGGAGGCATCTACAACTTCGTTACCAAGCGGGGCAAGTGCGCCGGTAAAAACTCCAAAATATCCTGGACCCAGGTCGAGACGGGTGCTGCCATCACCTGGAAATATCCCAGCGTTATCCTCCAGGGCGACAACTCCGTCGGCGAGTTTTACTCCGTTGCCCTGGTCAAGAACTATCAGCAGGCCGATACCGGAACAAAGATGACCCATATAGGCAAAAACACCCGCAGCAGAATCATCGCCAAGGGCATCTCCGCCGGCCACGCTCAGAACACATACCGCGGCCTAGTCAAGATACTGCCCAAGGCCGATAACGCCCGCAACTTCACCCAGTGCGACTCCTTGCTGATAGGCGACCAGTGCGGAGCTCATACCACGCCTTATGTGGAGGTGAAGAACAGCTCCGCTCACCTGGAACACGAAGCCTATACCTCTAGGGTGAGCGAGGACCAGATCTTCTACTGTAACCAGAGAGGCATATCCATTGAGGATGCCAACGCTCTGATTATCAACGGCTTCTGCAGAGAGGTGTTCAAACAGCTCCCCATGGAGTTCGCTGTGGAGGCCACCAGACTTCTCGAGGCAAACTTGGAAGGCGCAGTGGGTTAAGGAGATATTCTACACATGCTAGAGATAAGAAACCTCTACGCCGCCATCGACGGCAAGGAGATACTGAAGGGCGTCAATCTAGACGTCAATAACGGGGAGCTTCACGCCATAATGGGCCCTAACGGGTCCGGTAAGAGCACACTGGCCAACGTTCTAGCGGGACGCCCCTCCTACATAGTCACCTCTGGAGAGGTCATATTCCAGGGGAATAACCTGATTGGCATGTTGCCAGAGATCAGGGCCAGGGCTGGCCTGTTCTTATGCTTCCAGCACCCCACAGAGGTCCACGGTGTTCGCCTTGACCACTTCTTACGCCAGGGCTACAACGATATACGAAAGAGCCGCGGACTTGAGGAGTTGGGCGTCCTCCAGTTCGATAAACTCCTCAAAGAGAAGGTTGGAATAGTAGGAATGGACCCCACCTTTACCAAGCGCACGGTCAATGAAGGCTTCTCTGGAGGCGAGAAGAAGCGCAACGAGATCCTTCAGATGGCCGTTTTGGAACCCAAGCTCGCCATCCTGGACGAGCCTGACTCTGGCCTGGACATCGACGCCCTTCGCCAGGTAGCCCAGGCCATAAACGACCTGAGAAGGCCCGATAACGCTATTATCCTAGTCACCCATTACCAGAGAATCCTGAGCTACGTTGTCCCAGACAAGGTGCATGTGCTCATTGACGGACGAATTGTCAAGTCTGGCGCCAAGAGCCTGGCCCTGGAGATAGAGTCTGAGGGTTACGATAAGTATGAGGAGAAGGCCAAAACGGCCGTCACCTCCAACTCCTAATTGGAAATAACGCATGACGCAAAAGGCTCCGACTCAAAAAGACCTATATATCGAGAGCTTCGAATCCTTTGAGAGGAACGGCTTCTCAAGAGACCCCTCATGGGTTCAGACTCTTAGAAAGGACGCCATATCCAGATTCGCCGAGTTGGGGTTTCCCACCACCCGTCGAGGAAATGAGGAGTGGAAATACACCGACATTGGCCCTATAGCCAAGGTTCCATTTCAGACGCCTTTGAAGCCGGTACAGGTAAGTCTCGCCAAAGAGGACATGGAGCGCTTTACCCTCGGAGAAAGCGATTGGACTCGCATGGTCTTTGTTGATGGCAGGCTCAAGGATGAACTCTCCATTTCATCTCTTCTGCCCCCTGACGTGAGCGTCTTGAGCATGGCCGATGCTATGCTGACGAAGCCAGAGCTCATGGAGAAGCACCTGGCGAAATACAAGAGCTATGACCGTAACGCTTTCGTGGCGCTGAACACCGCCTTCATTCAGGACGGTGCCTTCATTCACATCCCAGACGGCACCATAGTTGATAAGCCCATTCATATTATCTATATAGCTACTGCCGCCGAGCCAGACATGGTCTCCTACCCTAGAACACTCGTAGTCGCAGGACGGGACAGCAAGGCGGACATAATAGAGAGCTACTGGACGTTATCCGATGATCGCTACTTCACCAATGCTGTGACGGAAATAGTGGTTGAAGAGGGTGCCTCTATCAAATACCACAAGATGGAGTTCCAGGGCGAAAGCGCCTTTCACATTACCAACACCCAGGTGGTCCAGAAGCGAGACAGTCACTTCACGTCCATAAACATTGACATAGGTGGAAGGCTGGTGAGGAATAATATCGATCTTCTCACTGCCGAAGAAAACACCAACTGCCTGATCAATGGTCTATATCTAATAACGGGCCTGCAACACGTGGACAATCAGGTCATCTTGGACCACGCCAAACCATACACTACAAGCCGCGAGCTTTATAAAGGGGTCTTGGGCGGCAAGTCTAGGAGCGTCTTCCACGGCAGCATCATCGTCCGTCCGGGCGCCGTTAAGGTCAACGCCAACCAGGTTGACAAGAACCTACTGCTGTCCAATAAGGCAGAGGCCGATACAAAGCCAGCCTTCTGGATCTACTGCGACGACGTCAGGTGCGGACACGGTGCCGCATGTGGCCAGATGGACGAGGACTCCCTCTTCTACCTCCGAAGCCGAGGACTAGATGAAGAAACCGCACGCGTTTTCCTTACCAGAGGCTTTGTGAACGAGATAATCGAGAGTATAGACAACGAGGCTATTAGAGGTCATGTCGACGAACTGGTTAAGGATAAGCTGAGCAGAATTAAGTGGTCTCCTAAAGAATGAGGCCACAAATAACAGAAGGAAAGATGCTCAGGAAACGGAACCTGAGCAGGAGGAATTAGATGGCTAGCGCCAAAGTGACGCCCCAACCGGCCTTTGTGAAGAATAGCAACGGCGAGTTGGTGCTGGACGTTAAGAAAATAAGAGAGGACTTTCCCATTCTTTCTCGACAGGTCTACGGCAAGCCTCTGGTGTACCTTGACAATGCCGCTACATCCCAGAAACCCAGCAGCGTGATTCAGGCTCTAGTGGACTACTATGAGAGCTACAACTCCAACGTCCACAGAGGTGTCCACGCCCTGAGCATGGAGGCCACCGAAAGATACGAGGAGGCCCGCAAGAAGATCGCCGACTTTATTGGCGCTCCTCAACCGGAAAGCCTTATTTTCACACGCAACACCACCGAGGCCATCAACATGGTGGCCTATACCTGGGGCAGGGAGAATATCAAAGAGAGCGACGAAATACTGCTGACAAGAATGGAGCATCACAGCAACCTGGTGCCCTGGCAGAATCTGGCCAAGGACAACGGTGCCGTTCTAAGGTTCATCCCAATGACGGAGGAAGACACGC
Organism: Dehalococcoidia bacterium; assembly: GCA_965249025.1. Lineage (GTDB taxonomy): Bacteria > Chloroflexota > Dehalococcoidia > Lucifugimonadales > CAYTFF01. The sequence continues at coordinate 2,851,823 of OZ252215.1, forward strand.
TGGACTTGGGCGACTTGGATCAGCTAATCAACTCTCGCACCAAGCTGGTTGCCATGACGCATATGTCCAACGTTCTTGGCACTATCAATCCTATCAAGGAGATTATAATCGCGGCCCATAGGCAGGGTGCCGTAGTCCTAATAGACGCCGCTCAGAGCGTTCCTCATCTTCCAACCGACGTCAAGGACTTAGGCTGTGACTTCTTGGCCTTCTCCAGTCACAAGATGTTGGGGCCGACGGGTATCGGCGTCTTGTACGGAAAGATGGAGCTCCTGGAGAGTATAGAACCCTTCCTTCGCGGGGGCGAGATGGTGAGAGAGGTCTGGTACGACCGCGCTACCTGGAACGATATACCTCATCGCTTTGAGGCTGGCACACCCAACATAGCCGATGCCATCGCGTTAGGGGCCGCCGTCGATTACCTTAACAACCTGGGAATGGAAAATGTTCGCCAGCACGAGAAACAGCTTACACGATACGCCCTAAGGGCATTTGAAGAGCTAGATGAGGTTAAGGTATACGGCCCCAAGGACTTGAACATCCGCGGCGGTATCGTTTCTTTCTACTCTGAGGCGGTGCACCCCCACGACCTGGGAACTATCTTGGACAGGGATGGCATAGCCATAAGAGCAGGACACCACTGCGCCATGCCCTTGATGCGTGGCCTCGGAGTGGTGGCCACAGCGCGGGCTAGCTTTTATGTGTATAATTACGAAGAGGAGATAGACTTCCTCATGGCAAGCCTTAAGAAAGCCCTCAGGTACTTTGGAGATGGAGTTAGAAGCCCTAGATGACCTGTACCGGGACATAATCCTGGACCACTATAAACACCCAAGGCATTCCAAAAACTTAGAAGACCCCGATATAGCGGCGGAAGGCAATAACCCCTTCTGCGGCGACGAGATCACCCTCCAGCTTAAGCTCAGCGATGGCCACATAAGCGACATCGGCTTTCACGGCAGGGGCTGTTCCATCAGCCAGGCCTCCGGCTCTATGCTTGCCAGCATCCTAGAGGGCAAGACCTTAGAGGAGGCCCTGGAGTTAGTCTCCATATTTGGGAGGATGATGAAGGGGCAGGAGCCTTCCGCAGAGGAGAAGGAGAGGCTAGGGGAGTTGGAATCCCTGTCTGGCGTGAAGCAGTTCCCTATCCGTATCAAGTGCGCTCTGTTAGGGTGGTCGATTCTGGAAGACGGGATCAAAGAGTACAGGGCCAAAGAGAACTAGGGAACCTCTGAACAATTCGGCGCAAGCGTGGATGGGCAGAGTGGTTCCGTTCTTTGGAGATGTTCAGGCATCTTTGTCACGTTCCAGGTGGTGGTTGAGGCGTTCAGACCGTGTCTGTTGTTGCCTCGAAGCGGCTTTTCTGAGCCATCGCGGCTCCCGGCCGTGATTTGCGCACTGCGCCCCTCTCATGCCGCCAGACGGCGCTCTGCCGTCATCAAGTTGGCCAGCCCCAGTAGCAATGCCAGCCGTTGCGCGTTCTTAGCCAACCCTCGGTAGCGCACCTTGGCGTAGCCAAAGCGCCGCTTCACGTACAGGAACGGATGCTCCACTTTCGCCCTGACCGACGCTTTGCGCTTCTCCGCCAACGCCTCGTAGCTGCCAGGCTCCAGGTGCCGTCGCCGGCCGGGCCTCATCGCCACTCGCCACTCCACATCCAACTCTCGATTCTCCAACCGCTTGTCCACTCCCTGATACCCCGCATCCCCCCACACTCGTTTCTCTCCACCGTGCAGCAATCGGTGCGCTTCTGTCACATCATGCACGTTAGCTGGCGTCGTAGTCATGCTGTGTACCACTCCCGTCTCAGCGTCAGCGCCTACGTGTACTTTCATCCCGAAGCGCCACTCGTTCCCCTTCTTCGTCTGGTGCATCTCAGGGTCTCGTTCACCCGCACGATTCTTCGTCGATGACGGCGCCTCTATGATGCTCGCGTCCACGATCGTCCCCTCCCGAAGCCGCAGTCCCTGGGACTCCAGATGACGGTTGATCTCCTCGAACAGACTCTGCCCCAACTCATGCTCTTCCAGCAGATGGCGGAAGTTCAGAATCGTCGTCTCGTCCGGCAGCGGGCCCGACAGCTTCAACCCTACGAACCGTCTCACCGACTCGACCTCGTAGAGCATGTCCTCCATGCCAGGATCGCTCAGGTTGTAGAACAACTGCACGCAGTGTATCCGCACCATCGCCGACAACTCATATGGTCGACGGCCTCGGCCCGCCTTGGGATAGAACGGACGGATGCGCTCTTCCATCTGTTCCCACGGGATCAGAGCATCCATGCGCTCCAGGAATATCTCCCGGCGGGTCTTGCGCTTCTTCCTCTCGTATTCCAAGTCCGCAAATGTTGGCTGGTCCATCAATTATCTCCCCGAACACAGTGCTATTCTCTATGCTACTATGCCCAGACTTGTTCAGAGTATCCCTAGATCCTGCCCTCAGTTCACGTTACACTACTATCTTAGTAATGCCCCCTAGTTAACCCCGTGGGCGGGTTTTCCTTAGTGGTTACTTTTCCCGATGTATCGGGACTCCCACCCGCGTAATCTTCTAAAAGGGAGGGGGACACCCCCTCCAACCCCCGACAGGTCGGGGCTGTACTCTCCTTCTACTCCACTTCTCCGTCACTGGGATGTTCACCCCGTAGAAGCAAAGCGCCTATACGGGGTTTACGCTGTTCATCTATGCCAAAATTTGCACATCGGGTTAGCTAGTTAACTTGCGTCTTGCAAAAGTTCAGCGGAGGTCATATCATTCCACCACTCGTAAATAACCGCATTGATCATATCTAAGGAGTCCTCCAATGGCTAACATTAGACCTGTTGTAATCGTCGGGACGTCGAAGGGACTTTTCTTCCTCCAAGGGAATATCAACCGCGGCAAATGGGAAGTTCTAGGCCCATTCCTAAAGGGGCTCTCCATCAACCATGCCGTCTACGACAAACGAAATGGTAGAATATATGCCACCGCCAACTCGGTCTTTTTTGGTTCAGAGGTAGTGTGGACCGATGACCTGGGCGAAACCTGGGGAAAAGCCGAATTGAACCCCAAGTTCTCTTCGCAGAGAGGTGTGACATTAGAGCGTATCTGGCACATTGAGCCAGGGTTGCCACAGCAGCCTGGAACTATTTATGCAGGGGTAGCCCCCGCCGCTCTTTTCAGAAGCGAAGACAATGGCAAAACCTGGGAAGAGGTACCGGGCCTTACCAGTCATCCGACTCGTTCTAGATGGCAGCCTGGAGCCGGGGGTCTATGCCTTCACACCATCATTCCCAATCCCCAAAACGAGGACCAGATGCACGTGGCCATCTCAGCCGTTGGCGTCTTTCATACAAAAGACGGAGGCCAGTCATGGAAGCCTGCGAACCAAGGTGTAAGGGCCGATTTCTTGCCTCAGAAATATCCAGAGTTCGGTCAGTGTGTACATAAGATGGTTATGTCTAACAATCCATCACTGCTCTTCCAACAGAACCACTGTGGCGTATATCGAAGCGACGACGGAGGAGCCTCATGGCAGGATGTCACATTGGGACTTCCTTCTGAGTTCGGCTTTCCGATGGCGGTCCATCCCAGGGAACCTGAAACCATATACGTCATACCATTGCAAGGGGCCGAGTTCCGATGTCCGCCGGAAGGTAAGTTGAGGGTATTCAGGAGTCGCAATGGGGGCCGCTCTTGGGAGCCTTTAGCAAAAGGCCTACCCCAGAAGAACACGTTCGCGGGCGTATACAGAGAAGGGATGGTTGTTGACGGCCTAGAGCCAACTGGCGTCTACTTTGGCACTAACACGGGCAAGGTCTACTTTAGCGGAAATGAGGGTGACTCCTGGCAAGCAATAGTCGACAACCTCCCACCAATCTATTCTATATCTGTAGCATCGGTGGAATAGGGCCTATACATCAACTGTCTGTCCACTCCAATCAAACCTCTTATGTCCAGCAGCACCCCAACCAGCGCTTCCTTAGAAAGCCTACCCGTGTTTGTATTACGTGGGCTGGGGTGGTAGGAGGCCGCCAAGAGGGGAAGCTCAGGGCCAAAGTCGTAACTGCCCCCGTGGGCGAACTTAGCCCGAAGCCGCTGCCCTGAGCGCTGCTGAAAGGCCCTGAGACAGGCGACGAAAGCTATGTGGCCCAGGGCCAGTACCACTCTCAAGTTCGGAAGTAGCTTCATCTCGGTGACCAGGTACGGCAGGCAGTTGGCCTGCTCATGAGCGGTGGGTTTGTCGCCTGGGGGAGCGCATCGGAGGGCGGCGCACATGTAGGCGTCGTAGAGCTCAAGGCCATCATCCCGATGCTCGGAGGTAGGCTGGCTGGCGAACCCGACTTCGTGCAGAGCTGCCATCAAAAAGCTGGCCGAGGGATCGCCGGTGAAGACGCGGCCGGTGCGGTTGCCTCCGTGGGACGCCGGCGCCAGACCGACTATCATAAGTGACGCAGCGGGGTCTCCGAAGCCAGGCACCGGGCGAGACCAGTAGTCCCAGTCCTTGAAGCGAGGCTTCTTGACCCGTCCCATGCGCCCCCGATGCTCCACCAATCGAGGACACCTTCGGCAGAAGACTATCTCCTGGGTAAGGTTAGCCAGACGTTCTTGGACTGCTGGTGTAGAAACAGTCACTAACTACTCCTTCATCCACACCCGCGCCCAGTGGAAGTACTCCGAGGCTGCGAAGTTGGGGTGGAAGTATTGTACCTTTGGCCACCATGTCCATCTGGACATGCGAGTGGCCGGCATAAACCTGAAAGCGCTGTCCATTATTTGCCTTTGTATATCGAGAATCAGCGCTTCACGCACCTGAGGATCCATCTCCTTCGCCTGCTCCTCCAGCAGCTTATCCAACTCGGCATTGCTGTATCCAGCGGTATTGGATGATCTCTCACTGTGAAAGACGGGGAGCAAATAGGAGTTGGGAGTGTTTGCAGGAGGGGGCGCACCAACAAAGATAGAGTAATCGCCCCCATACCAGACGTCCTGGCCAAACTCCCTTACGTTTCTTACAGTTATAGAAGGCTCAATACCAATTGCACGCAACTCCTCAGCTATCCTCTCGCCATAGAGCAAATACTCATCTCCAAAGTTGCCCACCGTCAACTCCACTTGGAGCGGCAGTTCTAGTCCCGACCCCTTCAGAAGCTGCTTTGCCCCATCAACGTCTCCAAAATACACCTCCATATCCTTCTTAGGAAGCAGCCATTCGGCTCTGGCGACAGGGAAGCCTAAGCTGACATACGCATTCCCCATCCACACATCTTCGTTGGCCTTCCAGGGGTCAAAAGCCTTGAACGCCGCCCTTCTGACTGCCAGCTTGTCAAAGGGAGGTCTGGCTGTGTTTATGGCCACTTCAAGGCCTACTCCCTGCTCCTTATACATTAGAGATGGCGCACTGGATTGGTTTCCCTTAAACTTCTCCCAGTCCGATGGAGAAATTTGGTAGATGTCTATCACCTTTGCCCTGAAGGAGGCCAGGCGCGTGTCCTGGTCTTTGATAACGTTTATGTTTAGCTTGTCCACGAACGGGAGACGTCTCTCATAATAGTCCGAATTGCTCTCAAAAAAGGAGCCTAAATTAGCCTCAGTGGACAGCCATAGCCAGGGCCCGGTGCCTACGTTAGGCCCCTCTTTAAGATCGCCGCTAACTTCTACAGCCTCCCTCGCCACGATTTTCGAATGGCCGTCGGCGAGGGAAAAGAGGAAATCCGCATCCGGATAGGCAAGGCTAATCTTCAAGGTTCGATCGTCCAGCGCTTCCATGCCTGCGATGGCCGAGATCAAAGAGGCATTCGGCCAACCGGGGGTGCGCAGTCGATTGTAGCTGTAGATGATGTCTTGGACAGTGAGCAGACGCCCATTCACCGGCGGCACATCATGCCACCTTATGCCTGACCTTAGCCTGAATACATATGTAGTCGCGTCAACCTGCGCCCAGCTTTCGCATAGATCGCATTCCACCTCAAGGCTAGGCAATTGAACGTTAGCGCCAGAACGGAATCGCAACAGCCGACTATATACAATCCCAGGCCCCCAGGTTATCAGGGCTGGGGAGACCTCCTGATGGACATCGAAGTGTTTTGGGTCCTCCCGCGAGACAAGGTTCAGTGATCTCCCATACCTGGCTTCTGGTAAAGGCGTATAGGTTGGAAAGGCTGGTATAGGCGTTGCCGTAACAACAGAGGTTGGAGAGACCTCGGGCGGCTCAGGCGTAGCGGAACTGCAACCGATAGCAATCAGTAGAAAAACAGATCCAGATAGTATGAATGACTTCACGAAGTTCGACAAACCCCACGTCGCCTTGCTAGCCGGCTCTATTCGCAATTCTCTGAAACTGGCCGGTCAGGAACCGTAGCCTTCGGAAGGCCCCGACACCTTCGCCAGGAAGGAAGATCAGGGCTATTATACTCGGAGGTAGAAACAAAAGAGCGTGCATAATAACTGCGTAGCCGAGACTCGCTTCCCTATCGATGTTAAAGAATCCTAGCCCATAGACCACCGCCGCCTCGAAGGTGCCAAGGGCTCCCGGCGCGGCGGGCATCGCGGTAGCGAAGAAGGTAGTGCCCATGATGACCACCGTGGCCGTTGGCAGCGAGAGGGAGAGGTTCATGCTCTCGGCGATCAGCCAGGAAGTGAGGCCAATCATTAACCAGTAGATGATGCTCAGGAAAAAAGAGGCCCCTAAGCGCCTTGGAGACTTTTCCATAGTCGCTACCGCCGTGGCAAAGGCGGCCAGAGGTGGAAAGCGCTGGATAATAGACAACCTGTGACTACCCCACGATAGGAATAAGACTATAATTATACATACCAGGGCAAATCCTATGGCCCCAGCAATGTAGAATGTGAAATTGCTCATCTCTGGCATGAACACGAAGGCTACGGCCAGGATGATGGTGCTGGTTACCACGTCGAGGACACGCACCATCCCCAGTGTAGCCAGGGCCGTGGCCCCGTTGATCCTGTCCTTTACGGTCAGCACCGTCCACTGGATGGGCTCGGCGGCTACCCTCAAAGGCATCAGGTTGTTCAGTCCCAGGCCTTCGTTCTCCACCACGAAGAGCCTTGGCACCGAGATTCGGTCGTTGATGAAGAGCAACTGCCATCTGTATGCTCGTAAGAAGTTGCTTGCCAGAAAGACTAGCAGAGCAAGGAGGGCTGTGGGTAATGATAGACCCCTGAAGGCATCTCCCACCTGGCTCCAGTCTAAATCATGAACCACAAGCCAGCCCAGGGCTATACTAATCGCCAGGCCCAGCAACACCTTCATTACGGTAAAGAAGCGACTTCTGGAAGAACTCTGGTTTAACGTTGCCACCTAGACCCGCCTCAAAGTTGATTACCTCACTAAGCGAGGTAGCTAGGCATTATAGTATACTAGATTCCACAGCTTTCAAAGTCTTCTGTCAGAAGAACTCTTAATTCAACGGTGAAGTCAATGACAGATTGGCCCCGCAATTTTCCCCTTTGCTACGCTCTAGTGAATGAGCATACCTGGATTGATACGATTTAAGAAAGCGTTGATATGAGTTATTCCTTGATTGCTTAATGTAGGTGCCAAATGTTCACAGACTGCCATACACACCTAGATCAATATGCCCCCGAGGAAATAGAAGGCATACTTCAGAGAGCCGATGCCGCAGGAGTCGCCTTCATCATATCCGCGGGCACCACGGTGGATTCATCTCAGACATGCGTCACGCTGGCGTCTCAACACCCTGGGGTGTTTGCCGGCGTCGGCATACATCCTATGGACATCCAGGCCCCTTTCGATGAAGCCATGTACCAACGTCTGAAGGAGTTGGCTACCAGCACCGATAAAGTCATCGTCATCAGCGAGATAGGCCTGGACTTCATGGATGGCACGCCAAGCCGAGAACTCCAATACCACGCCTTCAGAGAGCAGATAAGGCTGGCCAGAGATCTGGGCCTGCCCATAGTCTTCCACAGCAGGGATGCCCACAACGAGACCCTGCGCGTCCTACAGGAGGAACGCGCCTATGAAGTGGGAGCAATCATGCACTACTTCCAGGGAGACGAAGATACCGCTCGGAGGTGCATAGACCTGGACTTCCACATATCGTTAGCCAGGCCACTCCTAAGGTTGCCACATCTTCAAGAGGTAGCGGCTAAGCTGCCCTTGGAGCGAATAGTTTTAGAGACGGACTCCTTTCCTCAGCCCTTCAAAAAGAAAAGAGACAGGTGGACGGAGCCTCGTCACATAAGGGAGGTTTCTCAGAAGCTGGCGGAGCTAAAAGGATTAACGATGGAAGAGGTGGCGAAGGTTACCACAGGTAATCTGTTGAGAATCTTGGGGGACAAGGCTACAAAGTTGGTGGAAGGATATATCAACTCTCAGAACTAATGCCTGTATAACGTACCTTTAAGTAAGTCACGTCAGCTTTCGCTCTCCTAAACGAGGAATCGCCTGGGCCAGCCAGGCCAGAAGACGCCTGAACCAGGGGAAGGCCACCTGGCTCATTACCGCCGCCTTGACCTCATCGTCTATTGGCGGATCGTCCCCAAATTTCACTAGAAACCCATCGGTTAGCGGATCAAAGTTTACAGACGACGCTCCATCGAGCCGCCGTAAAGCGCCGCGTACGCGGCGCACACATATGCTGTTGCAGGCCAGCCCATCCACATGAATTCGCAACTGTCCTGGACGCTCCGCACGGGCCACCTGGACATCTGGAAATATGAGGATGTTTTTCAGATTGGGCATTTCGGGGCCTTTAATCCTGCGGTAGAAGTCATAGATTCAAAGCTACGGGACTATTCTCAAGCTGGGCAGCAGATTGGCCATGACCACAATCCCCACACTCCAGCATAATACGGTCGTAACCATAGCTTTTATCATACCGAACTTTTCGGCGCCGCGAGTCGCCACCACCCCCATGCCTGCCATCCATAGCAGCATGATGGTTATGAAGATCAGTCCAGACGGCAATACCAATAAAAAGGAGAGAAGTGCCGGAATGTATGCAAACCCTAGGTTACGAACAAGGTCGCGAAACTGGGCCTCTCCTCTCAGGACTATAGTTCCGATAAGGTAGCTCAAACCAGCCCAGGCAAACCAGGTTAGAAAGGAAATCGTAACTATGAGAAGTATAATGACAAAGCTGTGGAGCACATGCGGCGTTGTCAGAGGCGCGAAGACGGTTCCAATGCCTGCCAATATGCCGGACAGAAAGACTAGAATGCCGCCAAACGCCACTATCTCCGAATCCCGTTCAAACTCCTCAAAGGCGGTTACATCAAACAGCAGCGCCTTTACAATTCTATTCAACATACCTCCCTATATGCAGCAGCGCCTGCACGAGGCTGAATGGCCAGACGCGCCAGATTACCTATTGCCCGATTTTATGTGATATTCTTCGTCTGTCAAGGCAGCAATATACGGCCGTGACTGTGAGGCCCACTATATGCCATGCTGAGGCGAGAGGTCGGCTCGACTTGACCCAACGATATACTTATAATACTGGATGCCAATTTACATTCGTTTCCGGAGGCTCGTTTTGATGCACCCACCCGTCAGCAGGGTAGCCCTCAAAGAGTGGGCCGTTACCACTAAGGCATTGGGGCAGGGTGACCAGATCCTGATTCTACAAGACAACACCACATTGGAGCAAGAAACCATTAGGTTCCCAGAGTTTTTCCTCTATCCCACCTTCGAGAATAAAAACGACAAGCACGTTAAAGAAGAGTTCCAGAACCACCTCCGCCAGGCCATAGAAGAAGATGACACGCCGGGTATGGTTGTGCTGAGCCACTGGGCCGAGGCCACCGATGCCTTTGACATCGAAAAAATCGAGGACATGAAAGCCCTCTCCCCCTTCCATATCTGGACGGAGGAGTACATTAGTGACCTCATCGCTAACTCGGCTAGGAATCAGGCTACCGTGATGCTGGTCCGAGTTTTTGAGCTTACGCAACCCCAAGCGCTGCCCATATTGGACGAATACGCCCAAAGCGGCCCGTGGGTTGAGCTGGTAGAGGATGTGCCCTTGGGGGAGGTCAAACCCGTTCTTACCGATGAGGAGTACGAAAACAAAGCTAAGGCGGTGCGAGACGCCTTGTCCTTCATCGGAGCCAAGACTAGGCGATAGCTAACGCATGAGTTCAAAGAAAATACCATGAATTACAGGCAGCTAGGCTCAGCCGACCTGAAGGTCTCGGAAGTCGGCTTCGGGCTTTGGACTCTCAGCGCCACTGAATGGGGCAAGATAAATGAGCGTGACTCGATAAGGCTACTGCAGGCGGCCTACGAAATGGGCGTCAACTTCTTCGACACCGCAGATATGTATGGCGATGGATACGGAGAGGAAATCGTAACCAAAGCACTGCAGACACACCGCTACGACGTGATTGTGGCCACCAAAGTCGGGTACGATAACCTCGCACTCCTCTGGGAGAATGATGGCAAAGAGAAGCCTCAGAAGTTCACTCCTGAATATATCCGCTTCGCCTGCGAGGAGAGCCTCAGGAGACTCGGCTCCGACTACATAGACCTCTATCAGCTGCACAACCCATCCCTTCAAGTTCTGCAAGACGACTCCATATTTGAGACGCTGGATCGGTTGGTGCAGGAGGGCAAGGTTCGATACTATGGAGCCCTTCTCAGGGCAGACGTTGAGCCGTCTGAGGAGATGTATGATACTATCCGAAATCGTCCCTTGTCGTCTCTTCAGGTCCACTACAGCATGCTGAATCCAAGACCAGCTTCAGACCTCTTCCCGCTAGCTCAAGAGTGCGACATTGGTCTCCTCATAAGAGATCCCCATGCGTCGGGAACTCTTAATGGAACCCTTTCTTGGGAGGATGTCGGTAAGATTGCCGAACCCATGCGGAAAAAACTCCAGCAGGGCCTGGAAAAGGCGAAACGACTAGACCTTCTCACCAGCAGATACAATCTGACAATTGGTCAAATAGCCATCAAATTCTGCCTTGCCATCAAGGAGGTATCTAGCATACTGTCCAACATCACCAACTTAAGTCAATTAGAAGAGTTCGTCTCGGCCTCGGAAATGCCTGACCTGGCTCAGGAAGACCTGGACTATATAACAGAGCTATCCATAGACAACCAAGGCATGGAAACAATAGAAGAGAGGTAAGAAAGGAACGATAGTTGATGAAGAACCTGTTTGTGGAAGGAGACAAGCGATGAGATTTGGAATTGGAGTGCCCACCTGTCGTGAAGGCATTACTCAACCTCCTGGCACGGTGACGCCAGAGGGTATGACGAGGCTGGTCATCAAAGCCGAAAAGCTAGGATTCGACGCCATCTGGGCGGACGACTTCCGCGTCCCCAGCGAAGACATGAAGTTGCCATATCCAGAGCCTCCCAACTGGTATGAAGTCCTGGTAGCCCTGGCTTACATTGCCCAGGTAACCACGAGGATTAGAATAGGCACCGGCGTTTTAGTCCTCCCACTCAGGGAACCCGTTTTGCTGGCGAAGCAGGCGGCCACCCTGGATGTGCTGAGCGGAGGGCGGCTGTTCCTTGGAGTCGGCCTCGGCGTCTCTCGGCAAGAGTTTAAGAAACACTATCCAAGGCTCGCCGGAGCACGCAGGGGAGACCTGATGAAGGAGGGCCTTGAGGCATTGGACGCGCTGCTGACACAGCCTGTAGCCAGCTATAGCGGCCAGTACTTCGAGTTCCAGCACGTCGCCGTCTACCCTAAACCTGTTCAGGAAAAGATACCACTGTATTTTGTGTCCCTAGAAAAGGACAGCCCTGAAAACCTGAAGCGGCTGAGCACTTGGGGTGACGGAGTCTTAGTATCATCTAATCCGGATGCGGCAGAGGAGAGGGTTCACGTCATCAAAAGGTCTCTTGAAGAGGCAGGACGAGACCCATCGAAAATAGATATTGGCTCTTACGGCACTTTGAGTCTGGGCGGCACACGCAAAGAGGCTCTGTCCCTATACCAGGCGAATCGCGTGGCCGACCGCACCAGAGATTGGAGCGATGAGGCCATCATCGCCAGGCACTATATAGGCACGCCAACTGAGGTGATTGAAAAGATTGGCCGACTTCAGGAAGCAGGCGTTACCCAGATAGTCGTGAACACTTTCCCCTTGAACGATATGGACGCCAAACTGGAACACCTGCAAATGTATGGCGAGAAAGTGCTGCCTGCCTTCAAGTAACGAATCAGATGCGCAACGGCTCTATAACAAACGGCCTAGAGCCTCTCTCATTGCTGCCTCTACCCCCTTTGGTGGCCTTGCCTGGGTTAGAATCACCGAGCCCGCTATAAACAGAACGGCTAAGATAGTGAAGGTGATCCTGTAGCTTTCGGTGGAGTCAAATATCATTCCAGCCATCAAGGGGCCAGCAAAGAAAGATACCACAGATGCCATACCCACAAGCCCCTGAATGCTAGCATAATGCCTTAGGCCAAAGGTGTCCTGGACTAACAAACTTATCAGTGGCCCCAGACCTCCAAAGGCGACACCATAGATTGGTATAAAAAGCCATATCATGGGCGATTTGGGTACCGTCACGATTATCACTAAAGCCAGGGCCTGGCCAACTAAGCTTATAATGACCGTGTAGCGTACCGGAATACGCTCCGCCATATAGCCGAATATGATTTTACCGGCCATTCCAAATACGGCAGTAAGGCTGAGTATCAGCGAGGCCTGGGTCAAAGAATAACCTTCGTTCTCTAGGTGCGGCACCAGTTGAGTGAGAGCAGTGCTGAAGGTAAAGGTAGCGGCTACCAGCCCCATGGCTATGGTATAAAAGGCTCTGGTTCTTATGGCCTGCTGCACAGTCAACCCGATTAGGGCCATCGAGGTTCGGCCCTCGGCGGTCGCTCCGCTCAAAGCAGCGTTCCCCACACGTCCCACCTTAGCGGCCGCAGCCGCCACGTCCTTCGGATCGTCTCTGACCACGAAGAATACGAACGCCGTAATCAACAACCCTATGAATCCAAAGCTGGCGAAGGTCCACTCCCAACTGGCAAATCCCACCAGAAAACCAGCCATTGGGGCCAGTATTAAGCCACCAACGTTATTGCCCATGGCGGTAATGCCCATGACCCTTCCACGCGTTTCTTGAAACCACAGGCCCACCAGCTTTCCGACGGGAAGGAACACCGCCCCTGGAAAGGCTATGAACTGAATGGCACTCAATGCGTACCAGTGCCATAGCTCCGTCATAAAAGGTCTCAGTAGAAAGCTGGCGCTAAACAATAAAAGTGACACAACCATCACTGGTCGGGCACCGTATCTGTCTATGAGGCGGCCTAGAATTGGCGCAATCATGTTGGCAACGGCGGCAAAGGATAAGGATAGATTGATTTGAGTACGCGTCCACCCAAGGTCACGCTCCAAAGGCTCCACAAAGGCCCCAAAGGCGTACTGGGAAGACCCAATTATCAGACCGCCTGTCATAAAGGTGGCAGCCACAATTAACCAGCCATGATACAGGCGGTTGACGTTGAACTTATCTCTCAGATAGGGGAAAATACGGGCCCTCTTTCTACTGCCCCTCATTACTAGTCCCGACGAGTCGGGATTACCGCAACTCAGCAGATCACGTTCATGGTACTATATACCACCCCTATTTCAACATCCATCCACCCGCCGACTAGCATACATTGGAGGGGTCAACCCCTTCTGATAGCATCAATGTTGACGCAACTATGGGGGACTGCTAGGATGCAGCCAATCTTAAGGGCACTGTTCTACACAGGAGGAAAGAAATATGCCTAAACTCAACGTGAAGATGCCTCCCCTGATCAAGTTCGTTAAAGGTGCTTTGGACACTCCTCTAGCTAAGGTAGATACCCCTGCAGGAGGAGTGGACGCCAACTGGAAACAGGTTGACCTGGTTAGCCCGCCGGACACGAATATCGTAGTGGTTGTCGGGCTGGCCGAGCATACTGACATGAGTATGTTCGAGCACCAGTTCTGGTATCACCAAGTGGCGCTCATTCTTGAAGGCGAGATGGTCATACAAGACCTAGACACCGGAGGCGTCTACAGAGCCCATCAGGGAGACCTCTTTTACTGGGCGCCAGGCCTCAGGGTCAAGATCGGCGGCAAGTTCAAAGCCTACTTCGTGAAGACACCCGTTCCGTTGAGGTGGGTAAAGACTCCAGACGGTAATAAGAAGGAGATAATCACCCAGTGGTTGGACAATGAGATTGTGTTGCCGGGCACCCCTCCTGAAGAGACCCAGACGAAGCCCATGGAGCATGCTTAGCAAGTAAAAGGATGGTCGGGGTGCCCGGATTCGAACCGGGGGCCCCCTGCACCCCATGCAGGTGCGCTACCGAGCTGCGCCACACCCCGAGCCGCTGTTAGAATACCATACCTATCGATATTCCATCAAGGCAGCGGCCTACAGGGCCGTCCCTCTGAAGAATATCAAACTTTGGCATACTTCTCGCCGATTACAAATCTGTAAGGCTTATAGGCTTAACGAATTAGCTAGCTTTTTGGGGAGAAGTAGCTCATCTTAACTTTGATTTCCCCTTGACAAAATGGTAATTAAGTGGTAAAAATCCTAGAACATACTGGGGTGCTTCTGACACCTTTTTCTAGTTATCCTTGATGAAACGTTTCTTAACATATATTTAAGGAGGAGTGGATCGTGAAAAAAGAGAGAGCATCTTTGTTTAGAATCGGTGTTTTGGGAGGTGTGCTGGCGACTCTGCTGGCCATCTCATTGGCGTGTGCCTCTGCTGAGCCAGTGCCTACGCAGGTGCCTCATCAGCAGCCTGCTGCACCAGCAGCCCCCTCTGGAGTCACTGCTCCAGTGGCCACCTTGATACCAGGAGCACCTGCACCTACCCCTATACCGGCTAGAGCCACACCTACCCGCGTCTTGCCCACAGCGACGCCAGTGGCTATGGGTGGGCCGCAATATGGAGGAATACTGCGCAACGCCAAGCCTCTAGGGCGCATCGATAGCCTGGACGGTCATTTAAACCGTCGCTACGAGGGCCTGGAAGCCATGTTTGCCATGTACAACAATATCGTACAGATCGCACCGGACGGCACCATTGCCGCAGATCTGGCCAAGTCATGGGAGATCTCAGCCGACGGCATGTCCATCACTTTTAACCTTCAAAGCGGCGTGAAGTTCCACGACGGCACTACCATGGACGCCGCAGCCGTCAAGTGGAACATAGATAGAATATTGAACCCAGATGTAGGCTCTGCCCAAAGATTCGTAATTGGCCCGTACATATCCAACGCCCAAGTGATAGACCAAAATACGGTCAAGCTTAACTTGAGCGAGCCTTTCAGGCCCCTACTGGCCGTGTTGGGGGAGCGCTCAGGGTACGTGCTCTCACCCACTGCTGTTCAGGCCATGGGACAGAAGTTCGAGGTAAGCCCTGTGGGCACAGGCCCCTTCAAGATCAAGAATTGGATTCCAAAAGGAGACATAATCCTAGAGCGATTCGACGGGTATTGGGATGAGGGCAAGCCATACTTGAACGGCATACGCTTTCAGCATGTGGACGATCCCGATGTCAGGCTTGCTATGATCCGCACAGGTGAGACCGATGTAATGCACGAAGTAGAGCCAACTCAGGTCGCCTTGGTAGAAGGTGACCCAACGATACAAGTGTTGCCTTTCTCCGGCGGCCAGACTTGGGGGTTCAGGTTTGTAATCGAGCCGCCCTACGACAATGTGGCGCTGAGACAGGCAATAGCTTATGCCACGGACAGGAAAACCTTCAATGATATCTTCTATGAAGGCAGAGCGCGCATAGCCTATGTACCTGGGACCATGAGTTGGGAGTACAACCCTGACCTAACGCCGATGAAATACGACCTTGCAAAGGCTAAAGAGAAATTGGCTGAGGCTGGGCATCCCAACGGGGTCACCTTGCCACTTTGGTGCAGAGCTACCAGCGTAGAGATACTTCGGTGCGAGTTCTACCAGGCTGCGCTGAAGGCCGCCGACATTAACATGGAACTACGTACAGTACCGTCTTCAGACTGGTGGATAAGCTTTCGTTCCGATTATAAGGATCGGACCTTATTTGGAATGTACTGGTTCAACCCTCGGGGAGACCCTCATCAGAGCCCACAGCGAGTTTTCCACAGCAAGGGAGGCTCCAACAGGCAGGGCTACTCAAATGCAGAAGTAGATAGGCTGATTGACGAGGCGGCAAAGATATACGACATAGCCAAAGCAAAGCCTATGTATGACAGGATGAACACAATCATTGCTAAAGAGGACCCCGCAATGGTCTTCACCAGCAACCCAATCGGTTATACACTTTTGGGAGCCAATGTTCGAAACTTCAAGTGGGTCCCAGACTACTTCCCCAGGGTCCGAGAGCTCTGGATTAAGAAGTAGATCAAGGTACGGATGAATAAGCAAGGCCCCTTGCCAAAGGCGGCAAAGATCAGCAGGAACCGCCTGGGCATGGGGTCTTTCTTTGGAAAATGACTGCCTCCCTAAAACACTTATCAGCGAAGAAGGCTTATCTTGACAATGCAGTTCGCTATAGGTATGGGCCGTAACCTCAGAATCGATGAGGTGGCCGATCACGCCCGCACGGCGGAGAAGTACGGATTCGACTATCTGACCTTCGTAGACATACCCCTGCTGAACAGAGACGTGTACGCCATGATGGCTATCGCCGCTCTTAACACTCGTCGCATTCGCATAGGCCACGGCGTAACAGACCCATACACGTGGCACCCGTCTGTAATAGCCAACGCCACGGCCACGATAAACGAGATGTCTGGGGGGCGGGCCTTCGTTGGAATCGGAGTTGGCGGGCTGTGGGGTAAGGTAATGAACCCTCAGCCCCTGCGAGATTTCAGAGAGGTCGTTACATTCATCAAAAGATACTCCGCCGGGGAAGAGGCGGAATGGAAGGGGGCAAAGATGCACTCGGAATGGGTCCGAAAGCCGCTGCCAGTGTACATGGCATGTGGCGGACCCAGATCCCTGCAACTGGCTGGCGAAATAGCGGATGGCATTGTCCTCACCAGCAACGCTGACCCAACCACAGTCAAGTGGAGGATGGAGCAGATTGAGAAAGGCGCCTTGAAGGCGGGCCGCAATCCTTCAGATATAGATGTGTGGGTCAGGGGTATGGTCTACGTAACGGAATCCAAGGATGACCGTGAAGCCCTGCGTCAGGTAGCAGGCTACGCCGTCAACAGCGCCATTGAGGTCCTACGGCTTCTCAAACAGAAATCGCCAGAAGTAGAAAACCTGCGCCGCCGCATGGAGAGGGACCAAACTGGCCTGATAGATGATTGTCAGCAAGTCTATGATGCCTTCGACCCCAAGTGGCTTGAGCACGTAGACGCCCCCGCAGCTCAGCTAGTAACAAAACGCATACTTGACTCCCAACACTTCTTAGGCGAGCCAGAGGACATCTGTGAACATATCGATAAATTGCAGCAAATAGGTGTTAGGACAATAGGAACAGTCACATATACTATAACGGACAAGAAGGGTATGATGAGAGAGATATCCTCCAAAATCATGCCCCACTTTCGCAACTAGACCAGCTTACTGATACGTTCAAAAGCGGCTTAAAGTGGCAGGTGCTCAATCAAGAAGACCGTAGAGCGCCTAAGCAAGGAGCAACAGATATGAAAATGGAGTTCACCGTAGGAATGGGACGAAACGAGAGCGCGCAGGACATCGCTGAGCTCTCCCGCACCGCCGAAGAAGCCGGGTTCACCAACCTGACCTTTGTCGACCAGCCCAATATGTCGAGAGATGTGTTTGTATGTATGACGATAGCGGCGCTAAACACCAGTCGTATTCGCATCGGACAGGGCGTAACCGATCCAGTGACGTACCATCCATCGGTGACTGCCAACGCCACCGCTACCGTTAACGAGCTCTCAGGGGGGCGCGCCTTCATCGGCATGGGGGCTGGCGGTCCATGGGGTAAGGTCATGAAGGCCAGGCCTCTGAGTGAGTTGAGGGAGGCAGTTGAGTTCATCAAGAAGTACACCGCCGGAGAAGAGGCCGAGTTCAAGGGAGCCAGGATGCACTCCGAATGGGTGCGGAAACCCCTAAAAGTATACCTGGCCGGCTACGGCCCCAAGCTATGCCATCTGGCAGGAGAGGTAGCCGACGGCATGATGCTGGCTAGCAACGCAGACCCCGTCCACATAAAGTGGCAACTGGAACAGATAGAAAGGGGAGCGGAGAAAGCGGGCCGCGACGTCTCTGAGATAGACATCTGGGCGCGAGGCATGATTTACGTAGCTGACTCTAAAGAGGAGGCGCGACGAGAGATGTCAGGGTACGCCGTCAACAGCTCCTTCGCCTTGTACCGCCACACGCTGCGAGAATCGCCTGAAATAGTAGATTTGCGCCAGCGGATAGAGAAGGCCTATCCGGGCTTGCTGGAGGAGTGTAAACGGGTCCACGACGCATGGACGCCAGACCAGCACGAGCGAATAGACACCCCAGCCTCCGCAGCGGTCACCGACCGCATTATGGACATCCAGCACCTGGCTGGAAATAGTGAGGACATCGCTGAGAAGCTGGAAAGGATTGGCCAGCTAGGCATTAGAACCTTCGCAACGGTAACCTACACCATCACAGACAAGAATGGCATGGTTAAGGAGATAGGAGATAAGGTGCTCCCCTACTTCCGAAACTGACCCATTGCTAGGCCACATTGCACTTTACATTATTCCATGCGCGGCTTATAATAGGTTTCGAAGGCAGAGAACTCGCAAAAGCGGGCTCTCAGTCTTTTTATTTTTGTGAAGTTTCCATGGGGAGTGGCGCCATGGCCCGGAAAGAAACATATCTAACACCTGAAGGGCTAAAAAAACTTCAAGACGAGTTGGACAGCCTCCTCAACGTCCGGCGCAAGGAGGTCGCCGCCCGTATCCAAGAAGCAAAGGAGATCGGCGGCACAGTCGATAACGCCGAATATGATGAAGCTAAGAACGAGCAGGCCTTTATTGAGGGGCGCATTCCGACCTTGGAGGGTATGATAAAGAATGCCATCATCATTCCCGACCATAAGGGGCCTTCAGAGACGGTCTCTATAGGTTCCAAGGTCACGGTCCTAAATGATAAAGGCAAAAAGGAGCGCTACGTGCTTGTAGGCAGTACAGAGGCGAACCCTCTTGCGGGTAAGATATCCAACGAATCACCCATTGGGCAGGCGCTTTTGGATCATAAAGTCAATGACGAGGTAGAGGTGAAAACCCCATCTGGGGTAGTCAAGTTCAAGATAGCGGAAATAAAATAGAGATCCCCCAAGCTAGCCATCTTAAGATTATGCCAACACAACAAGATGAGCAGTTCCAGATACGCCTGGAAAAGCTACAAAGACTTCGAACTACAGGCGTCGACCCATATCCTGCCCATTACAAACGCACCCACACCTCTCAAGAATGTGTAGCTCTATTTGAAGAAGAGGAGAAGAAATCAGGGCCGGAGACCCGCTCAGGGATCGTCTCCGTGGCTGGACGCATCGTGGCTATACGCCGCATGGGCAAGGCGTCTTTTTTGGTCCTGCAAGACGGAGCAGGTCGTATGCAGACGTTCCTAAAAAAGGACCTGCTGGGGGACGCCTACGAACTCATAAAGGAGCTAGATTTAGGGGACTTCCTCGGAGCTAGAGGCATCCTCTTTCGCACCCGCACCGGTGAGATAACGGTGGAGGCCCAGGAGTTCCAACTGCTCTCAAAGGCGCTACGGCCCCTACCTGAGAAGTGGCATGGCCTGGCTGACGTCGAGACAAGGTACCGTCAGCGATATCTAGACCTCATATCTAACGAACAGGTTCGGCGCACCTTTCACGTGCGCAGCAAGATCATCGGATCCATGCGCCGCTTCTTCAACGATCGTGGCTTTACAGAAGTAGACACACCCATCCTGGTGCCGGTGGCTGCCGGGGCCATGGCGCGGCCCTTCATCACCCATCATCACGCCCTAGACAGAGACCTCTACCTCAGAATAGCCACAGAGCTATACCTGAAGCGCCTCATCATAGGCGGCATGGACAAGGTGTATGAAATAGGCAGGGTCTTCCGCAACGAGGGCATCGATATGAACCACAACCCCGAGTTTACCCTTCTGGAAAGCTACGAGGCCTATGCCGACTACAACGACGTTATGTCCATGGTCGAAGAGATGGTCCACACCATTGCCATGGAGGTCATCGGGAAGCCAACTGTGGAAGCCGAAAATAGTACCTTAGACTTTACGCCTCCGTGGCGCAGGGTGGACCTGCGGGAAGAGATCTATGACCGTACTTCTATAGATTTCCTAGAGTATCCAGACATCAAGTCTCTATCGAAAAAGATGGAGTCTCTAGGTCTCGAGGTGGAGCGACACGTTAGCTGGGGACGACTTCTCGACAAGCTAATTTCCATGGCTGTTGAGCCTCATCTGATGCAGCCGACCTTCTTAATAGACTATCCCATAGAGATGTCGCCCCTGGCCAAGAAGAAGCTGGAGAACCCTAAGCTAGTGGAGCGCTTTGAGAGCTTTGCCGCCGGAATGGAGATCGCCAACTCTTTCACCGAACTGAACGACCCACTAGACCAGCACCAGAGGATGAAAGAGCAAGAGTCTATCCACGCCGAGTTTCAGGAGGAAGATGTGGATAGGCTGGACGAGGACTTCCTTCTTGCCCTTGAGTACGGTATGCCTCCTACTGGCGGCCTGGGAATGGGCATTGACCGCCTTGTTATGCTCTTTACAGAACAACGCTCCATCAGGGAAGCGATTTTGTTCCCTCAACTAAGAACAAGGTAAGGGATGTCTATGGCTAAGACCGCAGCCTTCTTCGACTTGGACGGCACGCTGTGTACAGGTCACATATGGAAGGGGCTTTCAAGCTACTGCCGCACCAACGGGGTCAATATGGGCGTATACTACCCATTCTTCTTCGGCCACATGGCTCTGTGGCTTCTCTATAAGGCCCGTCTCCTCCCTGAGAGGGCCCTCGTGTATCGATGGGGAAAGGACATGGCTGCCCTGACCAGAGGCCTTTCCCAAACAGAAGCCCAGGAGATGTTCAAATGGACTGTAGCGCAAGAGATAACCAGCACACTCAGGGAAGACGTTATCCATGAAATGCGATGGCACCAGGAGCAATGCCATCTGGTTGTCCCGGTGTCCGGCGCCTTCCAAGAGGTGCTAGATATAGTTGGGCAGGAGCTAGGCGTAAAACACATCGTAGGAACGAAGTTAAAGTTGCGAAGACGACTTTACACTGGGGGTATAGACGGCCCCTTCTGTTTTGGCCAGGACAAGGCCAATATGCTTCAGCAGCGCTTGGATGAGCTGGAAGACGACGTAGACCTCTCCAATAGCTATGCCTATGCTGATCGCTACTATGACCTGCCCTTGCTGGAAATGGTGGGGAACCCAGTTGCTGTCTACCCCGACGAGAAGTTGAAGCGCCACGCCCAAGAAAATAGCTGGAAGATACTAGAAGGATAGCAATCTAACAGCATGATCAGCATCGAACTCATACGTAAAGACACAGACCTAGTCAAGAAAGCCATGGAAAAGCGGGGCGAGGACGTGCCTCTAGACCGTATCCTCGACCTTGACTCCCAACGCAGAGAGGGCATCGCTCGGGGAGATGAGCTCCGCGCCAGGCGCAACGAGGTCAGCAAGCAGATCGGCCGGACAAAGGAGAGGCCAGTTGAGCTCATCGAAGAGATGCGACAGGTGGGCGAGAAGATCAAGGCCCTGGAAGAAGAGACCAGGGCCATAGAGGCCAGTCTAGAGTCGCTGCTACTGGCTGTTCCCAATATACCTCTGGATGACGTCCCCATAGGCGAGGATGAGACCGGCAACAAGGTGGTTCGCACGTGGGGAGAGCCAGCCAAGCTGGACTTCCAACCAGCGCCTCATTGGGACATAGGTGAAAAGCTGGACATCATCGACTTCCAGCGGGGCGTCAAGCTTTCAGGCTCCCGATTCTTTTTGCTTAAGGGCCAGGGGGCGCGGCTGGAACGGGCCTTGCTCACCTGGATGCTGGACGTCCACACCAGGGAACACGGCTACACGGAGGTGGCACCTCCATACCTGGTAAAACAGGATACCATGCTGGCCAGCGGTAATTTACCCAAGTTTGGCGACAACCTGTACCACGATGACGAGGATGACCTCTGGCTCATACCTACGGCTGAGGTGCCCATAACAAGTCTCCACCGTGACGAGATCCTGCCCCCCAGCGCCCTGCCGCTGTACTACGCGGCCTACACGCCCTGCTTTCGTCGCGAGAAGGCCGCAGCTGGCAAGGACACTCGGGGCATCAAGCGAGTCCATCAATTCAACAAGGTGGAGATGTACAAGTTCGTGGAGCCTGGCACCTCCGATGACGAGTTGGAGAGGCTACTATCCGACGCCGAGGACATTTGCCGTGGATTGGACATACCCTACCGAGTAGTGCAGCTTTGCACTGGCGACCTGGGATTCCCCTCGGCCAAGACATACGATATCGAGATGTGGGCCGCCGGCAGCCAGGAATGGCTGGAGGTCAGTTCCTGCTCCAACTGCACCGACTTCCAGGCGCGGCGAGCCAACATCAAGTACCGCCCTGCCCAAGGCGCTCGGCCCGAGTTCGTCCACACCATCAACGGGTCAGGCCTGGCGTTGCCGCGGGTCATCATCGCCATCCTGGAGAACTACCAGCAGCCCGACGGCTCCGTGGTGATACCAGAGGTTCTGCGGCCTTATACAGAGTTTGAGGTGATCAAGTAATGCGCCTTTTAGCCATAGACGTAGGAACAGGGACCCAGGATATCCTACTCTTGGACACCTCTGACGTGGCGGAGAACGCTCCTCAGATGGTAATGCCCTCCCCTACGATGCAGGTGGCTCGAAAGATAGTAGAGGCCACCAAACGCGGTGAGGACATCCTCTTGACCGGAAGGCTTATGGGAGGTGGGCCCTGCGCTTGGGCCGTCGATGCCCATATGAAGGCCGGCCACAAGGTTTACGCCACCGAGTTGGCTGCCCTGACCTTCGACGATGAAATGGATAAGGTAAGGGAGATGGGCGTCCTGGTGGTCTCAGAGGACGAAGCGAGGCGACACAGTTCGTGGCAGGTCGTGGAGATGCGAGACCTGAATATAGAGTCCATACAGAAGGCGATGGGCACGATGGGAGCGCCCACCGAATTCGATGGGCTGGCTGTGGCCGTCCTGGATCACGGCAACGCCCCACCCGGCTACAGCGACCGCCTGTTCCGATTCGACCACTTCAAAGATGTGCTACAACGCCAGAACAGCCTGTACGCCTTCGCTTATCTGCCTGAGGAGATTCCAGACTACTTGACTCGGATGAAGGCAGTAGCCGAGAGCGCCCACGGCCCCTGGGACCGCCTCTTCCTGGACAGCGGCGTGGCCGCGGCCATCGGCTCCCTAGACGATCCTGTCGTTGGAGAAGAGGAAGAGCTTCTGCTGGCTAACCTGGGCAACATGCACACCCTCGCCTTCCTAACGACGCAAAATGGCTCAGTAAGGGCCTTCATGGAGCATCATACCGGCTTCCTAGACACGGAGAAGCTAGACGGCTACCTGGATCGATTCACCAAGGGAGAGCTACCCCATCAGGAGGTCTTCGACGATATGGGCCATGGCGTTCTTTACGTAGACGACGCCCCTTTGTCGCCTGGCCCCTTCGCCAGCGTAACCGGCCCCAAGCGACGCATGATGCGAGAATCTCAACTGGCCCCGTACTTTGCGGCCCCCTTCGGCAGTATGATGCTGACAGGGTGCTTTGGCCTCGCCCGAACCTTCGCCTACCGACTCCCCCAATGGCGGGAGGAAATAGAGAAGTCGCTGGTCTAGCCCATGAAATTCTACCCCTTATTCCCTCCTTGTTAATTTCCAGTTCGCATATAATCAGGTCGCCGCCCATTTTCGCCGTTGCCCAATAATGGCCACAGTTGTAATATAGATGGGGGTTGCCCTTAAAGGACGGAGGGGTGGCCGAGCGGACTATGGCGCCTGTCTTGAAAACAGGTATGGGGGCAACTCCATCGAGGGTTCGAATCCCTCCCCCTCCGCCAGCCACATCCTTCATCTTAGCTTTGAAACCGCTGCCTTTTGCCGATTTCATACCTGATCTAGCTACAACCAAGATTCTCATAGTTGCTCATAGATTATCTTGCAGTCCCATACAATCTCAACTGTAATGTGGGGTGAAATGTGGGGTGAAATGGCCGAGAATCGCAAGGCTCGTTCGTTGACTGCGGCGCGAGTGAGAACGGAGAAGCGGCCTGGCCGATATCACGACGGTCAGGGGCTTTACCTTCAGGTGGACCCGTCCGGCGCTCGCAGGTGGCTTCAGCGTGTTGTGATACGCGGCAAGCGGACTGATCTCGGACTTGGCGGGTGGCCTCTTGTGTCCCTGAACGCTGCGCGTGAGAAGGCAATGGAGAACCGCAGAATCGCTCGTGTGGGCGGGGACCCTCGAACAGAGAAGCGAGACGTACCGACCTTCGCTGAGGCTGCCGCTGAGGTCATCAAGCTCAATCGCCCGACGTGGAAAAACGCAAAGCATGCGGCCCAGTGGAGTGCTACTCTCAGGACATACGTCTTTCCACATTTTGGCTCCAGACTAGTAACCGAGGTGTCGGGTTCGGATGTCATGAAGGCTCTAACCCTGATATGGACCGCCAAGCCAGAGACGGCGCGGAGAGTGCGCCAGCGCGTAAGCGCGGTGATGAAGTGGGCCATAGCCAATAACTACCGGCTGGATAATCCCGCTGGGGACGCTATTGAGGCCGTGCTTCCCAGGACTTCGCGGGCTCAGGCGCACCACAAGGCTCTACACTACACGGCAGTCCCCGCAGTGCTGAGGACTGTACGGGCCGCAAACTCGTCTTCGGAGTTGAACTCGAAGTCGGCCTCGATCCGACCCTGATCGTCATGGCCGATCTTGAGGGTCTTGGCTATGGGGATTCCGCCATAGGAGTCGTGGGACCACAGAACGACCGGGTTCTTTCGGTAGTTCTTGAAGCTGACGCCGCGAAGATTCAGTTCGTCTCCGTTGCGGCTTACCTCGTTGGCGGCGATGACCATCCGGTGGGGGCTCCCGTCCTCCGCCTGACGCGCCTCCGTGACAACCATCACCCGGCGCTGCTCGGTGTAAGCTGTGCTAACCATCAACACCTCCTCTTGAACGCAAAAAGCCCCCAGAGGGGGCAGTCACGCTGCCTCTGGGGGCTATCTAGTAGCCTCGGGGGACGGTCTAGCCGTCTACACCGGCCTTTGCCGGTGGACCTGCGGAGTGACCCGCATCAATATCAACTGTAGACCGTCGCGGACTGTCTGTCAACTACACCGTTACCTGCCCATCTGGGCGGCAAGGCGGACAACCTCCTCTACGTAGGATTTTCTTGAGATGCCTCGGCGCTTTGACTCCGCGTTGATGGCGTCGGCCACATCTGCATCGAGGTGCAGATTGACTCGAACGGGGGGCCTATGACGGCCTGAGCGGACCAGCAGGATAGAGGTCAACGTGCTACCCTCCGGCACCTCTACGTCTTCCAGGGTGCTGGGCGCTGGAATGGGACGCCCACCTTCCTCCATGACCTCCATCCAGACAGGCATCGCATCTTGGGCGTCCTGAACAGCCTCTTCGATGGTGGAGCCCATACCATTGCATCCGGGCAAATCAGGGAACACGACGCCATAGGCACCCTTCTCCCCGTCTATTAGTGCTGGATATCTCATCTCTATACCTCCCAACCTGCGACTTTGGCAATGTCGCGGGCCACCCACGGTGAGACCATACGGTGCCGGGGAACCTTGATTGCCATCCTTATCTCGGCGTGCCAGTAGATATCGTGTCTGCGACCGTGGCGAGCCAAGTACCACCCTTCCCTTTTAAGTCTCTGCCGTATGCGCCGTGTGTTTGTCTCCATTACATGTTATATTATAACACTATAATGGGTCAGTTGTCAACACGCCTCACTCTTGTGCACTGAACAACCGCCACGTGGAACTTCCCGTTGCGCTTGGTCTTGATGACAATGGCATCCTCCACCCGTTCGGCCAGTATAGCTGTACCGCAGCAGCGGCAGTAGATCGGCTCTCTCACCGGCGTGGGTTGCAGGTGTGGCTCGACCACACTGTTGTTAGCCATCGGCTTCCTCGATGACCGGGATGGCGACACAGCGGCAGAGTATGTCCGATCCAGGGTGCCCCACACCGGGCGGAGAGTCCCAGCTTTGACGGGTGCCGTTGAGGGCAACGTGAGTAGCCCTGACGCGCTCGTCCTCTGCGGTCCGCCAGGTGTACTCCTGTATCCCTAGCTGGCGGTGCCTCGCATGGGTCAACTGACCAACGGCCTTGCTGGTCTGGTCTCTGGTGATCCGGCGCAGGTTGCTGCCCGATACCTTGAACTCTCGGTTCAGCGCCTTCGAGAGCGCCTGCTGGTCAAAGGGCTGCTGCGCGAACGTCTCGCTCACCCGCTGGGACAGCGCCCCGTGGAACCGTTCAGGAATCGTCCGAATGAGCGAGATGTTCTCCTGACGCCATGCCGACATCAGCGGCTCGATGGCCGAGTCCAAGAGCATAGGCCGTATGTCTATCCCAAGCGCCGTCCTGAAGGTCTGAATGAGTCTTCGCCTGTGGTAGCTCGACACCCTGGTAGAGTGGGCCGCCACCTCTTCATTGACGAAACCACCCGTGCGCCAGCGACGAAACACCCCGTCGATGATCTCCAAGGCCAACGACGCGGCTGAAGCCTCGGACAGGCCAGAGCGAAGCTGGGCCATGAGCGGAGCAAGGACAAGTCTTCGCAGAGTCCTGTCATACACCCGCTCGTCCAGCCGTCTGGGTCCTACTCCGTTGACCTTCCGTGCCATCGACTATTCCATCTCCTCAAGCTCGCCAAAGATCGGGTCTCCGCTCAGGATGACTCGGCCCTCCGGCTCGTCGATAATGCCCCCCTGAACCGCAACGTTCACCGCCTCGGCCCGCAGCTTGGCCGCCGTCGCCAGAGCGACCTCCCGGTTCGAGCGGTCGGTGAGCGACTCCTGCATCTCGGCGATCTCCTCAGTGTCGAACCGTAGTACCACGTCTCGGTAGGCCCTGGGCAGCATTGGGACGAACTGCTCCTGCATCTCTGAGGCCAGCAGGTCCCACTCCTGCGTTACCGTGTTGGCGTAGAAGTCCTTGATGGCCGCCTCACGATTGCTGAACGTGGGGTGCTGTGCGCCGGCGAACATCTCCTCCGGCACCCCTAAGCTGTCGGCAACCTGCTCCTTGGCAAGCTGGATGCCCTGGATGAACTCCATGTCCCGGTTGCTAAGGCCGAGGTTCTGGACGCTGCCCTGACCTGGAGCGATGATGGGGCGCTGTGCGTTCTCCATCCCGCTGTAACGGTCTGCCAACCGTTCCTGGAACAGCTCAATGTCGCCTGGCACCGGGCTTTCGAGGAAGAAGGCCAGACTGCTGACTAGGATGCCGTGCTTGAATAGCTGGCCGTTGAACTCCACCATGTCAAGCTGCATCTGCACCCAGCCACGCACCGCCTCCAGTGGAGACTGCCCCTTGAAGTGGTCCTGCGGGTTGAAGTAGCGGTCCCAGATCACCTCGTCGGGCAGCATGGCAAACCGCGAGCCGTGCGGGTCGTTTATGTATCCCTCTATCGTCCCGTCCTCGCCCACAACCACCTTCACCTTGTCGGGTCTGAGAGGCCATATCTCCCATGCCGCAGGGTCGGGGGAGCCGCCCTTGTTAATCCACCTAAACGATTGCCCCCACAGGCACAGATACGTCTCTACGGCACGCCACATGCGGCTACGGGTCCAGTCCTGATTCACCCGGTCAAGGAGCCCCTGCACAGGGTCGGCCTCACCCACCCACTCCAACTCATCGTCAGAGTCCAGGCGGTAGACCTTGAGCCGGGCGCGGGCAACGGCGTCAGACCTGAGCTTTATCGCCCTGTAGACCGGGACAGAGGTGCGGTAGTAGCCCTCCACGCCACCCGATTGTCTCTTGCCGAGGTTGTTCAGCCACTCCTCGATCTGCTTCGTGGCAAGCCCCACTCCACTGCTCACCTGGGACATGGCGGCGTAGGGTTCGTTGGCGCGCTGGACGCCGCCTCTGGGCCGTCTCCCCAGGCCCAACATGCCCCGCATCGCCAGCATCTGTCGTTCAAGTATCATCTCTCTGTTCCTCCCATACGCAGAAGCGCTGTGGCAACTTCGGGTTCCCGGAACCCGAAGTTGAATATCCACCTATACATAGAATCCGCCGATGCCTCCGGCCCTGCCCATGAACTGCGTGAGACAGCCGACGAAGGCGTCCACCTGGTCGTCATGGACTCCCTTGGGAAAGGCCGCGAGCTCCTCACGGAAAGCCTGAAGCCACGGGGCTCTCCTGGGGAGAGTCACCTTGCCGGCCTCAACGGTTCCGGTGACCCTGTTGGCCCGCAGCACCTTGTCCCCAATGGGCTTCACCGGCAGCACCGGCAGACGAGTCTCCCGCCGGAGGCTCTGCACCACCGACTGCCCGCTGGCCGCGTCCTCGATGAAGATAGCAGAGGGATTGTGCTCCTTGGCCTGAGCCTGCATAGCCCTTAGCAGGTCCGGGTACTCGACACGGTTTCGCCATACGTCCAACACCGCGTAGCCGTTGGGAGTCGTCGTCATGGTGCAGCAGACCGAGTAGTCGTTTTGTTGGCCAGTCTTGAAGGCCGTGTCCCAGAACTGGAACACCCGTTCTCCCTGCTCCACCTTTTCCTCGAAGACCCACCACTGGTCCCGGAAGACGCTGCCCCCCTGTCGGGACGGGCGCTGCTGGTAGAGCCCCGGCCATTCCTGGGGGCCGATGTCCACCCTGGCCGCTGCCAGGGCGGTGGCGTCGTAGCGTTCCGGCCATAGCGGAGCGTCTTCCTCTCGTCCCAGAGGGTCGCCGGGCTCGGCCAGTGCAGGGAGCCGTATGTGCTCCCATCGGTCGCTCGCTACCTCTCCCTCCAGGAACTCGTCGCTCAGCAGTCGGCCTATGAGGTCGTCTTCATGCCACCTAGTTGCGACGATGATGACGGAGCCCCCCGGCTCCAGCCTGGTGCGGGCTGTGGAGCGCCACCACTCCCACAGGTGGTTGCGCATCGTGATGCTGTCCGCCTCCTGCCGGTTCTTGATCGGGTCATCCAGAATCAGCAGGTCGAAGCCGTACCCCGTAAATGGGCCGCCGACGCCAGCGGTCATCATTCCGCCTCCCGCTGATAGCTGCCACTGCGAGGCCCTGTTCAGGTCGTCCCGAACACGAAGGCTCAAGAGCGCCTGGTTCTCTACCACCGAGTCCCTAGCCTTACGGCCCCAGGTTCCAGCGAAGTCGGCGGCGTAGCTGGCCAGGCCCACGTTCTTCCACGGCCAGTTGGCCAGAAACCATACCGGCGTCCAGTGGGACAGAAGCTCCGACTTCCCGTGCCTTGGAGGAAGGGACACAATGAGGCGCAGGGGTCTCCCGGCCAGGGACGACACCTTCCGCGAGATCAGGTCCAGGTGTGGAGTCCTGACCCATTGGCCCCTGGACCATCTAGCCGCTGTCGCCGCTGGGCTGGCTCTCCAGGCGTTGACTAAGAGCGTCCAGCGCGTCTCTCGTGTCAGGGTCGTTGAGAGCATCCAGTATCACCTTCATGTCTGTCTGTATCGGTCCGCCGTCCTTGCCGCTGTGCTCCAGCTTCTGCGGCGAGTCCAGCCCTAGCAGCTTGCACCGCCGGTCGATGCATTCCATCACCCCCCGGAGATATGCGGGGTTCCCCTGCTTGCCCTCGCGCCGTATAGCCGCTTGCTCAGTTACAGAACCGTCCCCATTGCCTCGACCCGATGTAGTGCGGGCCGAAGATTCGGTCGTGACCTGCTCTAGCGAGTCCTCCCACGCCTGCCAGTGAGTGCGTTCCAGCTCGTCCAGTTTCGCCAGCTCACGGGCCTTGTCCTCATCTAGGTTGCGGGACGTATCCTTCCGCCACCGGCGCTGTATCGCCTTCAGATCATAACCGACCATCTGGCGGGTCATATTAAGGCGCTCAGCTATAGCCTGCTGGGTCTTGCCCTGAAGGTACAGACTCGCAATCTCACGCCGGTCGTCTTCTATCTGAATGAGGGTGCGTTTCTTAGCCGACATGCAAACACCTTGAGGCAAACACTGGCTCCCAGCCACGGACTCGCGGCATAGCTACTCAACCGCCTTCCCGCTCGTGTACTGCTTGTCCCACGCAATTAAGGCCCGTCCTAGCAGCTCGGCAACCTGCGGGACTACGGCATTTCCGAGGGCTTTGATTCGGTCCAGTTCTCCGGGAATCCCATCATACTTTCCACGAATGTCACCATTTCTGAAGCTGAATAACTGGTTGCGATTAAGTAGTCGATAATGTGTATCTGATGCCCAGCCACCATGTAGCGCCATCCAACCCGTTCGGACGACCTCGAAATACGCTGCAAATGCACTGCATCTCCTGCGCACGGGGTAGGCAACAATCCATACTCGGTCCCGGACGTGTGGGGCGCCAACGTAGGCAGCCGGTATACAGTGCCATTCCGCATCGTACCGGACCTCGGCCAAGTCTTGGAGGACTTGCGCAAACCAGAGGCCACCTTCCCCAGCGAGAAGGTTCCGAACATTTTCCACGATCGCATACTGCGGTTGTATCTCGCCAATAAGCCGGTGGTACTCGGCCCAGAGTCCGGACCTTGCTGCTTCGATACCCTTATGCTTGCCCGACGTAGAGATGTCTTGGCAGGGGAAGCCCCCGCAGATGACTTCGACTTTGCCAATATCAGCCCCCTTGAGCATAGTTACGTCATTGTAGATTGGCACGTCTGGCCAATGCTGACGGAGGACTCCTTGACAGAACGGATCAATCTCGCAGAAAGCTACCGTTTCCATCCCCGCTCGTTCAAGCCCCAAACTGAATCCGCCGATACCGGAGAACAAGTCAAGAACCCGCCATCTATCCATCGGTGTACTCAGCCAAAATAGGTTCAATGCGCCGGATGATATCCCGCCGGAACTGACGAAGGACGCTGAATTGGATCATTACGAAGTCATCGCCTCCATTTATGACTTCATCTCTGTCAAATGCCATCGGCTCATAGTCTGCTCCCTCGTATGGTTCGGGCAGATCATGCAAGTCCTGGAGTAACCCATCCAGCAGGGCATCCTGGTCCTCAGCAATGTCGGCCAGCAACGCATCTAACGCCGCATCGTCCCGTTCCGCCATGGCCGCCAGCGGGTCCAGCGTCGCCAAGAGCATGTCCGCCTCGGTGTCGTCCAGATCAGTGACTATCACTGAGATTTCGGCATCCTGGCCGATCTCATCGGCGCGGAGGTGTCCGTCTACGATCCTGAGGCCGTCAGGCGTCTCGCGAGTAATCAATACATCGGCGTTGCCCACGCGGTCCCACATGGCACGCAGGGCGTCGCGCTGAGCCTTTGGATGCCTTCGCCAGTTCTTCGGGTTAGGAATGAGGTCCCCAGCCCGGACATTCCGGAGTTCTTTGATGCGGTTACGGACTGTCATCTTCACTCTCCGTTGCAACAAAAAAACCGCCCCATGTGCTCCCTAGCACAGAAAGGCGGCTGTCTGGTCGTTCCTAGTCCAGCCTAGCTATGGCGACATTATACCACTACTCCTTGTTCAGCGCCGCAGCGACAGCCGTTCGGCAGCCAAACGATTCATGCTGACGCCAGCTTCGGCAGCATCCATCGCAAGGGCGCGATGGGTCTCAGGGGGGACGCGAAGGGTGAGCGTTCCGCTGTAGCGTCGAGTAGACAGCGGCTCCGGAATCGGGGTGCCATCCTCATGCAAGAGTTTCACGGCGAATGCCACCACATCCCTAATACCTGCGAACGCCTTTTCCGGGGTGTCGTCTAGGTGGCTTAGCAACGCAAACTCGGTGCACAGCCCGACATACATCTCATCCTCTTCAGACCATATGACTCGGTAGGTATAGCGGTCTATATGTTCATCCATCCAGCTCCTCCAACTTGTCGATCGCCTTGAGCACTTGCCGTACCTGGTACGCCTTGGCCATGCCTCTAATGGGCTGGATATTCACCAGCGGCTCGCCCTGCCAAGGTGTCTTATAGAACAGGTGACTACCATTTTGCCTCGGCTTCCCAAAGTAGCGGTCGCAAACCTGGCGAAGGTCGTCGAACCGGACGTTCCGAGGATTCCGCCTGATCTGCGCTAGTGCCTTATCCATGAGTATATGGTGGCACTAACGCAACCAGTTGTCAAGCATTTGGAGGGTGAATTTGAGGCTTACAGTGCGTTGACGCAAGCGGCAGCTTAGTCCGCTTCCCTAATCGGGACAACGGTTGTATCATCCCCCGCACGTTCGTTCTCTTCTCGCGTCAGGCGAACGATCACGCCATCTTGGAAATGCACGATGAACCGGCCCCAGACTCGGCGTGTTCTCATATCGTCGATGCGCTGGGATAGCTGCTCAAGTGTGTATTGGTGCTGCTCAGCGGTCTTCGTTTCCACAGCTCTCATTCTACCAAATCACATGTTCTACCGAAAGGCCCGCACCTCATCCGATGTAAGCTTTGGGTGAATGGCGCTCAGGAGATGCAGGGGAGTAGGGTCAGTCGGCTCTTAGGGGAATAGGGGTCGCAGCCTTTTCTGTCATCTTCTCGATGGGTTCCAGGCGCAGCCGTAGACCCAGGGCACAGGCTACCTTCATCACCGTGGCGAGAGATGGGTTGCCGTTTTCAGACAGCGCCTCGTAGAGATGGCCCCGATTGAGCCCTGTATCGCGGGCCAGGGCGCTCATCCCTTTGCTCTTGGCAATCGCGCTGAGAACCGAGCAGATGACAGTGCCATCCCCAGGGTCCTCTTCAGCCGCGGCCTCTAGGACTCCACGAGCTCGCTCCTCAGAGTCGATATAGTCTTCCAGTTTCCAGACTGTATAAGTCTCAGCCATGTTGCCTCCTCCTGTCGGCGGCCATCTTCTTTGCCCGTTCGATATCCCGCCGTTGCCTACTCTTATCACCACCGCACAGCACAACGATTATGTCCTGGCCCTCACGGATGAAGTAGAGGCGGTAACCAGGACCGGACCTGATGCGCATTTCGGAGACACCATCACCCACCGAACGCACATCCCCCAGGTGACCGTAGGTTGCTCGGTGCAGCCGCACGGCGATAAGGTCAGCCGCCTTCTTGTCCCGCAGACGGCGAAGCCACCGCCTGAACGTCTCCGCCTGTATTACTTGAGTCATGTATCTCCCTATCTATTGTACACTATAGTGGACACCATGTCAAGGAGTGTGACATAATTGAAAGCCATTGACAGATGTAGTGCTACGCTGTATAGTGGAAGCCATGAACGACATCCAAGAGCTTCTGGCACAGCTACGAGAGAAGAAGTGGACCGACGCGGCCATCGCGGATGAGCTGGGGGTACACTTGGTCACGGTGCAGACCTGGCGTAGTGGGAAGTTCTATCCGAGCAACGCAAAGCCTGTCGCCTTGGCGCTCAGAGAGCTGCTGAGGCGAAAGAGGATTCCCAAGCAGAAGCGGGGTAGCCGCTACTCAGGCCGAATGCGGACCGTTGAAGCGCCGCCGGAGAATGACGGGCAAACGTAGGTCCGAACTACTCGTCTAGATCACTGCCCCAGGGAAGCCATCCAAGTGTTCACGTTACTCCCAGCCCCACTTGAACCATTCAAAGAGTCTCACATCAGCACCTCCATGATCTCGTCCCAATGTCTTGGCCGATACAGGTAATACTCGACGCCCGGACACGCTTCAAAGGCGTCTTTCCAGTCTTTCTGGTTCGGTAGCGCACGGCCTGTCCTGGGGTTGAATCGCCGCCTCGTATCCAACCGGCCCTTTTCGCTCTTGAGCTCCATGAAGATGACTCGCGGCGGTCGCACGAGCAGCAGGTCGGGAACACCTGGCTCAGACCGCTGGGGTAGCGTCATGTGGCTGACCATCCACTCGCGCATCCGGGCGGCCCGGACAACCTGGGCCTGGAACTCCGTCTCGGTTATGGCAGCGTCGATGACCGAGCGGCCTAGCATCCGCTAGCTCCTGCGCTCCGGCGGCATCCAGGACCAGCCCAAGAGCCGGAAGACCGTCTCCTCGTCAGGGCACTCGATCTCGGTACCCCCTTGGTCCGTCACGCCACCGTAGGCATGGCCCCGCATCCCCAGCTCGCGGAATCGGGACATCATGCGAACGTTGAACTCCTTCGGCCCGGTCCTCACCACGAGGCTCATACCCCAGTTCTTGATGGAGGAACTGAACACGTCCACCGGAATGCCGCTGGGCACGTGGACCAGGAGCTTGTTGTGCTCACCGTAGCTGTATCTCCCCGACTTGTTCGCCCTTTTCTTGAGAACCGACCCGTCCGCGACCAGCGCGTCGAGCTTCTTGTTTAGGAAGTACCAGTTCGTGACCGCTCTGCCGAACAGGTCAGCGGCGCTCGTGACCTTCGAGGCGCAAAGCAACTCGATGTCTTTGACCTGGGGCCGCTTGCGACGGATGGACCCTGCTACCGCGATCCGCTCACAGTGGGGAGCGAGCAGGCGCACGAGTTGATCCGCCACCTCTTTAGCTAACGCCAGGCCATTTCGGTCGTTCATCCTTCTCTCTCTTTTCCCTCGCCGTTTTCGGATTCCGTTCTTTAGGGGACATACCTCATCCCCCCTCCCCTCCACCCAGACGACCACCCGTCTTAAATCTCTACTCGCTAAGCGCGAGTTCCCTCGTTCGCTGTACCTTTGAAGGGCCATCAACTATCCCTACTAACGGCGTTACTCACCGCCCTCATCCAGCCTCGCGGGTTGTCCGCAGCACCTTGTTTACACTCGCTATGTGCGTGCGATTGAGGGGCAGTTTTCACCCTCCCCCTAGACGGCGGCTCCCAAACAGGGAGCATGTAGGCGGTCTCGCCGGCTGGACTGAGAATCGGGAGGGCCGCCATTGACGTACTTGGCCTTGCGGTAACAGAAGCTATCTACCCTCCTTCAACGCCTGGTGATAGAACGTCGTTATGAAGTCCTCCAGGGATACAGGCATCAGGCAACCACCTCCCTTCGGGGAATCGCGGTCATATGAACTTCCCTGATAGCATCCGCCAGCGCCTCCACTCCGTGGCTCAGCATGTAGTCGTTCGCGTCCGTACCTGGCTCTTCGGGCATCCAGTAGGGAAGCCCTGTCTGTTGCGCGTGTTTCTGCCCTGCGGGTTCAGTGACCTCCAAAGCCCCGCATGAGGGACAGCGCCTGGACTCGTAGTCCCATTTGGCTCGGCACTCCTTCTTAGAACATCGCCACCAGTCGTGGTCGGCTATGACCATCGACCGCCGACTGGACAGTGCCACCTTCGGGATGTTCCCGGCGCTGAAGCAGACCCACACCTCTGAGTGGCGGTCTCGGTACAGTTGTCGGAGCGCAACTCTCACCGAAAGCGCCGTGGCATACCCCTCGCAGTAATAGCGCTCAGCCCCCTGCCGATCTTGTAGACCGCCTCCGACGCCTTGCCCCATGGGAGGAACTTCTTAGACCCATCGGGAGCGATCATCTGGACCGATTGGAGACGGTGATAGTCGCGGTAGTGACGCATCGGGATCAGCAAGTTGCCGGCCAGCACAAGGCCCCCCTGTTCAGGGAAGCCCTTGACTACCAGATAGGGGTGCGCACACGGCACGTCGGCATTCCTGTGGCCGTTACGGGGGCGAGGATCGACGTACTCGGCCTGCATGAGCATCCTTTCAGCCTTCGCCGCCGCGTCCGCCTCACGGCGCTTGCGCTTGGCTTCTTCACGTCCCATAGCTTCCATCCACAGCCGCCTCTCCTCGGCGCTTAGCTGATGCCTTGCCGGGGCTTCACCGAACCAGCCGTACTCCTTGGCCAGGTAGTAGAGCGAGGCAATCGTGATACCCCCGTTGGGCTTGACGGAGCGCCAGACGGCCCTGGCGTCGGCGGGCTTGTAACGCTCGGACCGTTGGGACCATGAGTCCCATAGAGCGAATCCTGCATCGCCCAACTCCGACTTGATGGCCATGCCCATCTGAACCCACGTGTCCCGATCGTCGGCTGGAATTGAGTAGAGGGCAGCCGTCAACGTGTCGGTCACCCCAACACCTCTTGCGACAGCCGGGTGGCGGCAATCTCGCAGTACCGTTCCTCGATCTCGATGCCGATGGCCTTGCGGCCTAGGTCTTTAGCTGCTCTCAGCGTCGTGCCGCTGCCCATAAACGGGTCGAGAATTGGCCCTCCGAAGTCACCGTGAACGACAATGAATTGTCTAAGCAACGGCACGGGCTTTTCAGTCGGGTGCACAAGGTCATTAGGAGGGATGCGGGGCCACCGATAGATGTCTTGTGGTCTGCCATTGGCCCAGCAGTGTTCAGAGCCTAGGTAAAAAGCGCATCCTTCCCATTGCCGACCGTATTCATGGTCTAGGTCACCCATTGAGTGATTACCCTTATCCCAGACGATGTAACTCTTGGGTTCGGGTAGTTGGCTTAATACGTCCCACCGGCACCACACCAGTAGACCTATTCGTGCATGCACCATGTCAAAGAACCAACGAGGAAACACATCATCGCCGTGCAAAGGGGGCTTGCGGAATGGCTCAGTCCGCCTGGCGGACTGATACTCAATTCCATACGGCGGGTCAGTCAGCACCAAGTCCACCACCGTCAGGTCTAGGTCAAGCAGCACCTCTCGGCAGTCGCCGTGGTAGATCGTGATGCCCGCGTGTTCGTAGTAGAGCTTCATAACGCCATCCTTGCCTGCTCCTTGGGCGGCTGATGCCCCATGCAGTGGTCTCGGCCAAAGCCAATGGCTAGGGCGTGGCTCTCGCATATCCAGGCGTTGCAGGTGTTGCCCCAATGGTCGATCACATAGTCGCACTGGAGCGTCGGAGTCCTGCGGCAGCCAGCTTGATAGCATTGCGGGTCGCCCTGAGCGCAGACGATCATCCCGGTAGTCATGCGGCCCTTCCTGAGACGAGAAGCCCTACAAACACGGCCAATAACACCTGGGCTATTGCCCCCACGCCCAGACCTATCACGAACCCCTGGATGTCCCGGTACGCCTGGTCGTTGATCTCCTCATCCTCGGTTACCTCGTAGATAATGAAGCCAAAGAACAGCATCACTGCTGTCAGCCTTGCGCCCCATAGAACGCTTGCAGCTACATCTAAGGGCCAGAGGAAGATCAGCCAGCTAGTGACTAGGCCAACCGGAATATGGGCGACCTGCCGATCCAACATCCAGGGCGGCACACGGTGCCGTAGCTGGCCTGCCCGCCCGACGTATCTCTCATCTTTCGTAGCCATGAGCTGATCCCTCCACCTTCAAAGAACCTTTCCTACCTGCCTTCTATTCGCTCCAAGAACTCGTCGAAAGCCTTCTCACTCCATCCATTACCACCATGCAAAAGGCCCATCTCTCTATCAGTGAAATCTGACCGATGCGAGTACGGGCCACGTATTCGGCCCGCCCACTTCCGAATCCACCGAACAGTTGCGAAGGCCCTCGG
The DNA here is from genome assembly GCA_965249025.1 of Dehalococcoidia bacterium. GTDB lineage: Bacteria > Chloroflexota > Dehalococcoidia > Lucifugimonadales > CAYTFF01. The sequence continues at coordinate 2,889,258 of OZ252215.1, forward strand.
ATGCCGTGGTACTCCTGGCAAGCCTTCGGGATAGTCCATCGTGTTCCACCACCACCACTCCCAGTCTCCCCCGACCCAGCGCCATTCCAGGTGCCAGCAAACAAGCCAGCCCCAGTAGCGGACGTACGCTTTCGGATGTCTGAAGAATCGAAGGATAGTGCTCACAGCGCCTTCCCTCGTGCGTGCCGGTACTCCTCCATGTCGGGACACCAATCCCAGAGTCCCTGCCGTCCCCGTGCTGGTACCAATGGCTCCACTTTCTGAATATCCGTTAGCATCCAGAGCCAACGCCCCAACGAGAAGTCGCCAAACGAGTCGATCTTTATCTCCCGATGTTCAAGCGTGCTGATGCGGCTAGTCGCCAAGACGTACCTGTAATCGGGCTCCCAGCGGCGCAGACGTGGATTCTGCGTGACCTTGCGCACCTCAGCTAGCCGTGCCGTGCAAACAATGGCCCCTTGAGGAAAATGCCCCATGCCACATAATGCCTCAGTCTCTCTGGGCCCCAGCGGAACTCGCACGAAAGTCTTACCGGCATGTATGGCAATGCGTTCACCTACAACAGCGCGCGGAGGCGGCCAGTCGCGGGTTTCGATGGTCTTTAGCCCACAGGCGATCAGTGACGCCCACGGCTGCTTGATACTGAGTGCTTTCACAGCGCCTTCCCTCCGTGCCTGTAGCTTCTGCCCCGGTTGTACTCCATCTTGGCCTCGATAGCGGCGTCCAGGTCGATGCCGTAGTGGGCGGCCATGCGTTGGACACCGACAATAAGAGACGCCAGCGCATTGATTACCAGATGCTCGCTCGCCACACCTTTGTAACTGGTAGCCTCTGCCGTAATCCAATGGAGCCGGGCAATCCAATCTCCAAACGACCCTAACCCCGCGAGGCAAACATCCAGCGCATCCCGGTCCTCGATAGATTCGGCAGGGTCGAGGCTGTACTCGTACCACTCCGCCATGTCCGCCACCCGGATCACCACGTCGGCCAGCTCGGATGCGACGCCTACCGGGTGCCCACTGGTGTCATGCCAAAACCATTTTGTGCCGTCCCTATACTTGAACATGTTGACCACGCCACCATGCTCCCGATACGCCTCCAGCGCCTCGCTCAGCTCACTATGCACCAGCGCTATCAGGTCTCCGAAGGTGCGTTCCTGATCCCACCAGCCGTGCTCCTTGGCGATGGCGTGGGCCTCTTTCTGTAGCTCAGCTAGGTTCATAGCAACACCTCCTGCGCCAACCGCTTTACCGCGATCTCGCAGTAACGCTCTTCGATTTCGATGCCAGTAGCCCGACGGCCGCAGTTCTTGGCTGCCAGCAAAATCGTCCCACTGCCCATGAACGGGTCCAGAATGTTCTCGCCCGGCTCAGACCACCAGTTCGCCAGCCATTGCATGTGGATAAGTGCCCGCGAGCAGGGATGCCCGTTCGCTCGCCGGCCGTTTGGCTGCGCTTTCGGTCCGACGGATGGGATCAAGTGACGCCCATTCGAGCTCGGGACTGGCACGCCGAACGAGTACGCAATCTCGTTCCCGCCCAACTTGCGCCCCAAGTATCCGGGCATCACGTACTGCAGCCAGTGGGCGTTGAAATACGGCCACCATGACGGTACAGCCTGCAAGAAACGGGGATCGGAATCTGAGCGAAGAATGACCACCAGCCGTTGTACGGATTCAGGTAACCGTGCCAACGCCTCTCCCAGTAACTCTCCCGGACGGTCGGCACCAACCAGCAATCCATCTGGGCAGTTGGGCCACACTGGGTCGGTAATCACCGTCTGATAGGTTCCGACGATGCTCGGCAACACCTCCCGGCAATCACCGTGGTAGATGGTGATGCCCGCGTGGTCGTAGTAGGGCTTCATGCTCGGATACCCTTCCTTGGCGATGGCGTGGGCCTCGCGCTGTAGTGCAGCTAGGTTCATCAGATTGTGTTACCCCCTCGTGCAAAGTCCGGCAGGAAGTCGTTCTCTGGAGACCACAGGTGCAACACCTGTACCGGCCTGGGCCGCTTGCCAGCGATGTCGATATGGCGTTCCGACGGCAGGAATACCTGTATCGCTATCCTGTCACTGCCAATGGTCATCGCCTTCAGCAGCATGAGGTCGTCGTATGTTGGCATTGCCCGATCCCTGCGGCTTACCGAGGCGTGTATCCACCACCTGCCGTCCAACTCCAAGGACTCGGAGACGACGATCAGCAAGTGGCGATACCGAGCGCGGTAGCCGTCGCTCCCTCGCTCAACATCCCGTAGCCGGGGGTCTATGAACGAAGGGAAGCGTGTGGCAGTCGTCAGCCCAGGGCTAACCATCCCCATTCCTCCGTTCCCGCGAATGCTGGTACCGGATCAGGTTGTAGGTAACGCGCTTGATAACCCGCTCGTCCACGGGGCCTTCACAAGGGACTAGAGGCCGCCCCCACGATGGCCAGCCGCCGTACATGCCCTTGTAGTAGCCCCTGACCGACTGCTGCGTCGCTTCCACATCGCCTTTCCTGCGCTCCAGGGCCAGCCTTGACAACTGCGACCAGACCCACGACTCGTCCTTCATCCACTCGGTGGGCTTGGCCTGGCGAAACTCCCTCAGCGTGCCCTCCACCGTCACGGCCTCTGTGGTCCGCCTGGAGCGGATACGTCCACACGCGGGGCACATATCCATCCCAGGGAGCAACACAAGGCCGCAGCCGAAGCACGTCACGTCCGGGCGCTCTTCACGTGAGGTCTGCTTGGGGCGAGGTTTCTTGTCCTTGCCTGTGTGAAGGACGTTGACGCCGTTCTCCCAAACGTCCAGAATCCGGTAGTACCAGTCCTCCATGTTCCTCACGTGGTCGAGGTACAGCGCATACTCCTTTCCCGGCGCATACCTCATGGCACGTCCCATCTTCTGGATAACCTCGGACAGCGAAGTCCTGTTCTTGCGCACGTCCACGACGCACATGACCGTTGGGTCATCGAAGCCCTTGATGAATTTGCAAACGCTCACGAGAACGTCGAACTTGTTTGCTGCGAAATCCTCAACCAGCCGAGTAGTCTCCTCTTCGGAGTCCCGATAGGTGGACTGGCGCGCATCCGCTCCAATGGCCTGAAACGCGGTGCAAAGCTCCTCGCCGTGGGCCACATCAGCGCTGAACACGAGGGTCTTAACCCAGCGCCCGAAGTGCTCACGGCACATCCGGTCCCATTCCTTCACGACGTCGCCTATGACGACTCGCCCTCGTTCCCGCACCGCGCGGGCCGTGTATTCGCCGTCGCTACCGAGAGCCGCCCCATCCATGTCTATCTCCGTCGTTGCCACGCCTGAGTAGATACGGAGAGGCGCAAGGTAGGGCTGCTCGGTCTGCGGGTTGACGTTGTTCAGCAGCCAGTCGGTCGTAACCACGTTGGTGACGTGAGAGTAGTAGTCACCAAGTAGTCTCGTGAGTGGGGTCGCCGTGAGGCCCAGAACGTGAATGTCGTCCTCTGCCGCCTGCTTCATCAGCTTTTCCCGACGGACATGACACTCATCGAAAACCACCAGATCAAGGCCGCTCTTGATAAGGTTGCGGGCCTCGGCGGTCTGAGCAGACCAGACCTGGACCTTCTCATTACCGCCCCTGGTGTTCTTGCGCCCCTGAGCGATACCGTGCGGGATTCCGTAGAGGCTCAGGCGATTGTGGGTCTGGCGAACCAGAGGGATGCTGTCCACGATGAACGCTACCCGCTTGCCCTTCTTCCGCGCTTCGTCCAGCAGGTAGATGGCACACTCCGTTTTGCCGCTGCCTGTTGGGGCACAGAGAATCTGCCGTTTGTGGCCGGCACGGGCTGCGCTACGGGTGTCTTCGATGCCCGCTGCCTGGTGCGGATATAGTTGCAGCCGCCCCCTGACCTGGGGTTCTGGTATGAGGGGAATGGTCTGGGATAGCGTCACTCTGGCTCCTCCACAAACTCGTCACGGTAGTCGTTATCCGGGTAGTCTTCGGCGGGAATGTCGAGGGCCGGGGCCGGCTGAGCGGAGTTCGCCTTCCAGCCGAGCCTCTCAGCTTGGCGCTTCCACCACCTGGCTAGACGGCGGGCGTCTTCCTTCTCCGTAACCAACAGGTCTACCCGCCCTTCGAGGGTGCGTATACGCGCCTGCTGCGCGTTGACTCGCTGGTAGTGGTCGATGTTGTACTCCGACCCCTGCTCCTCAAACCACTGGACACGGGTGCCCAGGTCCTCGGCTTCACGGTCTCTGTCCACCAGCTCGCGGTCTTTGAGCTGCAACTTCATCGACAACTCGTCTACCTGTGCCTGTAACCTCTCGACCTGAGTAGGGGGCTTCGGCTCGTCCGAATCGTCCTGTTCCGGCGGGTTAAGCTTCCTCGCCTCCCGCTTGAGGGCGGTTCGGGTAAGGGGTTCTCCCTGCTCACGGGCCTTCTCAGCCACGGCCTCGAACTGCTCGTCGGTGAGCTTGTCATGGGCCGCTCGGATGTTCTGAACAAGCCTCTGATCAACTTCTACTTCCCGAAAGTAGAAGTCATCGCCAGTCTCATGAACTTCGGGTTCCGGGAACCCGAAGTTCCCCTCAAGGTCGGTTCGCCGTCCCTGCTGAGGGGGATTCGCCTTGATAATTTCCCGTTCAGCAGAGGCAACTAGGATCGAAGCCTCGGTCTGAATAGCACGACGCTTCAGCACTTCCGCCGCCGCTATCGCTTGCGCCTTGTCGCGCACAATCAAGCGTTCGAAGTCGTTGCGTGCGTCTCGCAGAGCTACGTATGCCCGCTCGACGCCGATAATGAGTGCCTTGGACTCAGGGGAAGCCCGTTGCAATGCTGTAGAAGTCTCAGGTCCGCCAGTCATGACGCCCAGACCTTCTTGGAGTCGCGGGTAGCCAGCCAGAGGGCGAGCGCCGCCCGACAGGTCTCACTCGCAGCTTTCGGGTCTGCGACCATGCGGACCTCGTACTCTGCCTTCTCATCAGCCGTGCGGGGCAGGCGGACCGCATACGCTGCTACCACAGGCTCGCCGGTAATCGCTTCTATAGCGTCGGCGTACCCAGCCACCTGGTAGGCGTGCTCCGCATAGAGGCCCTTGGAGCGCTTCCAGTCGGCCACCACGAGCTCGCCAGCCTTGTTCCTGGCAACCAGGTCAACGGTGCCTGCGTAGTGGTGCTGTGGATGCCAGATGGAGACCTCGGACGCCACCAACTCAAGCTGATAGTCCCTGACGAAGGCCAGCCCTCCTTGAACCGCTGGCATCAGTGGGTCCGGGATGTCCGGCTCCCTTCCGTGCAGCAGCTCTGCTATGAGTTCATGGGCTGAAGTTCCGGCCTCTGCCGCTTCGTCACGCTCCTTCTCAGGAGACTGTTTGGCCGCTTCAATGATGCCGGCCACCCAGAGGTCGTAGTCCTCCTTCTTGACGAAGGGGCCAGCAGCGTATTCGCGCAACGCACTCCTCACGCTTTCTAGCGCCGTCTTCTTGGCCCATCCGACGAGCGGTCCCGACTTGTCAATGATCTTGAGCACCGTCGTCACGCTGGGCAGCAGGTCGTCGTAGCCCGTAACCCTGTACCAGTGCTGCCCATACCTGGGAGTCAACTCGACTTTCACGCCTCGGTACGCGGGCAGCAGGGGGAGGCCCTGGTTGGTTGTCGTAGTCGTCATGTTCGCGCTCCTTGTACTGCCGCGATGAGCTGGGGGTCGTCCTTATGCCGCGCCACGTCAGTGACGTTGCCGATCTCCTCGTTCGGATAGAGCTGGCGGGCAAGGTTCACCACGTCCTGGCTAGTCTTGCCATGCTTCCCGCTCGCCCATGCCATGAAATCGCCCATCGTGTTGAACTGTGTGGGGCTGCCGTTCGGCGCTCCACTCGCAGCTTGGGAGGCCGCAGGACTTCCATTGGACGCTGAGCTTGCAGCTTGTGGTGGGAGAGGCGGTGTAGGAGGGTTAGATGCCCCGGCCTGTGGAGACTGCGCCGACTGTGGCGGGCTGGGCATATCCTCAAGGTCTTGCGTGAACAGGTTGCTCAGGCTGCCCACGCTCAGTGCCGCATCTGTGAGGCTGCGCTTCTTGGCCATCTTCAAGATCGTGTTGACCTGATCGGCGGGGTCCTCGTTCAGCACGCGGCCAATCGTCTGCGACTCGATGACGGAAGCCCCGTCGCCCCACTTCGCCCCACATCCACCGATCTTCCCGAAGCAGACCCAGCCGCCGCCGTACTCGACCTTGCCCTTGATGATGGCCTCGACCCCGCACTCAGGGCACCGGCGCTTCGCGTCCCTGTAGCGGTATTTGCTCTCGTAGCTGTTGCACTCGCCTACGCCTTGGGAGATGATCTGGCCGGTCCTGATCGAGACGAGGGAGCACCTCACCTCGTACTGGAATAGACCCTTCTCCCAATCCGCCGTCTTGTCGGTGATCTCGTATGTGTCTGCCAGACCCAGCAACTTGGCGATCTTCTCGGCCCCAGGCTTGAGCAGGGTCGGCTTGCTGGTGCCGGGGATGGTGCCGTAGTCCGGCCCCTTCCTGAGTTCGCTATGGATCAGGGCACGAAACTCCTCGACCTGCTGGAGCGTTGCCTGCACGTGGCTTCGGCTCGGCAGCGCGAAGTCGTGATTCGATAGGGCTATGTCTGTCGTTGGTTCTACTGTCATATCTCTCTCCTCTTCAGTTGACCGATATAGAGACGTGGATTTCGTAGAGCTCCTCGCTCATACTCCCTAGCCCCCAAATCCGCTTGATAACCGGGATGCAGTTGATGATTCGACCTACCGTTACCACTGGCTCCGCCCTCCGGTGGGTCAGCTTGACCATGACAAAGGACCTCTTGGCACGGCGGGCCTCGCCATCTATGGCTTCCATGCTGCCTTCGCCTCCGCGTACCGCATGAGCTTGCCCGCCGCCGACTCTAACTTCACCCGCTCGTCGGTGTGGCGAATCTGGCGAGCCGACGCCGTGATTCCCTGGATGATGTCCCACAGGCTCCGCGCCTGACCTTCTTCGGCGATGGCCGATGCAACCGCGTCCTTGGACTGAGCCGCCGTGAAGCCACGGTCCCGAAGCCAGGAATCCCAGCCTTTGTCCTTCTTCTCGGCCTCCGGCAGCTCGTAGGACTGCGCCGCCTTGATCGCTGCCACCGCCCTTCCGGTGCTCTCCTCCGCGTACCTGCTGAGGTACTGCTGGCCCTCGTAGGCGAACCGCTCTGGAGCGCCCCTGGTGTGGCGGATGCGGAGCTCCTGCACGTCGGTCGCGCCCCAGATAATCCGGTTGTCACATACGTAGCGGTAAAGGAAAGTCGTCAGCCCGAAGACCGCAGTCCCGACCTCGCTGTTCCAGGTGTAGAAGCCACGGAAAAGCGTCTCGCCGTTGACCTCGATGGGGTTCTGCGGGTCAACGAGGAAGATGAACACGTCCCGGTCGCTGGCGTAGAGGGTCGTGGCCCTATTCGGGTTCTGAGCCGAGTAGCTGGCTGCCGGAACCTGCCAGCGCCCCTCGCCGTTGACTCTCTCGACCGCCTCCACAACCTGGCGGTCCCAGATACGCCCGTAGCTGGTCGAGGTCATCGAGCGGAGTGCCTGGTGGCCGTTGGTCTGGCCTAGCACTAGCGACTCATCCCGCAGGGGAACGTGCTCAAGCCCCCACTGAACGTTGATGGCCGCTAGCTCTGCGGGAATCTGCCGTAGATAGTAGGCGGGCGCTCTGGCGTGCTGCGCCAACTGGCCGAATGACCAGTTGGTCGGGATCAACTCGCGCCGCTCACCACTCGCACGGTCGAACGCCTCCACCGTCAACCCATCGTCCGCCCTCACTCTGAGATCGGACACCGGGGCTGTCAGCGTCCACGATTCGTCTTTCCGCTGGGTAACCGCTGCCTTCAGATCGTCTAGACTTAGATACCGTTGGTCGATGGGCCGTTTAGCCCACTCCGTGGATGCCCTGCTTAGCGTTGCCGTTGCCATCTGACTCCCTCCTTCTTGCCCTCGTCGGGGCTGTTGTTTATGTATTTAATCTACAGTATAACACTGTATGTGTCAATAGTAACTACGGGTATTTGACGAGGTTGTTTCATAGGGATTCGGGGGCCGATTCCTGGTACAGAATTACCGCCAAGCGGTGCTTGCAGTACCCCTTGTGAAGCTCTCGCCTGAAGCGGGAGTCAGGGCAGTCGCAGTGTCCATCGACCACGTGGTGAGTCCCAGCCGCTGACGACAACTCATAGCCGTTAGGTCCTGCTGGGGATACCTCGCCTGCCAGGGCGCGGGCTTTCGCTAAACGAGCGGCCAAGGCATCTATCTGAGTGATCGGGGTGACAGCCATGACCTAGACCTGTTCCCCTGGACTTCTTGTGGCCGCGCAGTTCGTGCAGCAATACGCGAGTATTGGGCTGTCTTCGTAATCGGTATCCAGCAGGATTCGCCGGATCGGATACCAGCCGGGATGCCGACAGGCGGGATCGCCGCCGACCGGCTCCACAGGAGCTGTGTTCTCACGGTCTAGCCGCTCATACGCCCGGTACATGCCGCGCATCAGCACCTCGGCTACGGCGCTCCAGTTGGTCCGTCGGGTATGTGACCGAACCTGGTGGCCGTTCCGCGTGTGCGATCTGACCGTCGTGTAGCTCATCGACGCGCCTCCTTCGTTCGCCCTGGGCTTTCTGGAGCGGTGTACGGACGGGAGGCCAGCCACTCCTCCACCTCATCGGAGTGCCACCTAGTTGCCCGCCGACCGACCCGCACAGGACGGGGAAACTCGCCTCGTGACATCATCCGGTAGACCGTCGCGCTGGATAGGCTAACGAGCCCAAGTACTTCTTCCAGATTCAGAGCCCGCTTTTCAACAACGCTCATGCTTCCTCCTCTCGAACCGCCGGGCGCTGGTGCTTGTCCATGTCGATGCTGACTGATAGAATCAAGGTGTGCGGGGCGGCTGTTTGTGGCAGCCGCCCCGCGTCCCCCTGAATGAGCAGGAGGCAAGGTTTATGGATCCCAGCTTCTGGGAGGTCGTGACCGCCGTTGGCGTGATTGCGACTGCTCTGGTGACGGCCGTGTTCGGGTACCTCAGACACCGCGATACAGCTGTGTATAACCTTCCCGTGCCGTCTGTGAGATACGGTAGGTCGACGGCCGGGACATCGTGGATAGAATTCAAGCTGACGGAGGCACCCGGACGGCCTGCGTGGGTCGTAACAGTAGCTGCCATCCATAGGAATTGGCGTCGTCGCAGGTATCTCACCCTGGCGTGCCGGCAAATCATAGACAACCGCCGTTTCATAGAGTACGAAGCCCTCGGTGAGTGGCAGCGAGTTGCCTATTTCAAGCCAAGCTCCAAGGAGGGCGTTATCATGGTTCATTCGGATGCCCCCGACTGCTTCATTTCGTTGAAAGTTGCCCTTGTCTCTCGACCCGAGACCAATAGCCACGTGCTTATCCCACATACAAAACGAGAGGTTGATGGCTCCACTGCGCGCCACTGGAGATGAAGGCGACCACTAGAAATTCTCATCGATTCCTTCTGACGCTTCCGACTGTTGGATCGCGTTCAACATCGCTCTCAGTTCTGCGCCCAATAGCCGAAGCTCGCCCGTAACCTGGTACAAGGTCCAAGAGTGAAGCAATAGTCCAGCGCAAGTGACCAGAGCGCAAACTGCTATGAGGGCTGTCATCACCCGCCACCTCCATTCCCCACCGCCGGACGCCGGTAGTCGTTGATGTCGATGTCCAGATCCTCGCACCAGCGGTAGAGCGTGGTATCGATGATCTCAAGGTCCACGGAGACAAGCATCACCATGTTTCGGAGGCCCCGATGCTGACGTAGGGAGTCGATCACGATCTCTCGGACATCGCCGCCACGTTGGGCTTCTAGCTTCTGTTGTGTATAAGACTTGAGCATCTGTTCTGCATCCTTTTCTACTATGCATAGAATTATTAACTGCCTGTATTCTATGTCACAAGGAAGACTTTGTCAAGTAGTTTCTCTTAACATAGAAAGGAGACGTAGAAAGTGAGTGTATTGATGGCCTTAGATACCCTAGGTGAAAGACTCAGAGAAGCCCGACTGGAAAAGGGCCTGACGCTGGAACAAGTCGCAGAACGAGTGGGCGTCAGGCTCAACACAATATGGTGCTATGAAAAGGGCAAGTTTCGCCCTTCGGAACCAGTGTTTAAGCTATGCGCACAGATCTACGGCAAGTCCGTGGAGTGGTTCTTCGGCGAGGAAGACGAACCACAAGGGGACAGTGGCCGTGTCAATGCGCCAGAGTCGGCAGCCCAATCCGAGCCAGATGCATTGGGCGCCATCGGTTCCCTGGCTGAAGTCCGTCAGGAGTTCAGTGCCCGCTTCGACAGGCTTGAGACCTACATCCGCGCCCAGGCCCCAGTCCAAGCCATCGGCGAGTCCAGACCAGGGTATGACCCCAGCAACTACAAGCCGTCGGACAGAAGCCCAGTTCGGCTGTTGGAAGTCGCTTCGGCAGCGGGCGTAGGCGCGGAGGTCTACGACGAGACACCAATCGGGCTTCTGTGGTTCCGCAACGACTGGCTGCTAAGCCACTCCATCGACCCGGAGCAAAGCAACATCATAAGCGTCCGGGGAGAATCTATGGAGCCTACGCTGCCCGACGGCTGCTCGGTCCTGGTGGATCGTAAGCGCAGAGAACCACAAGAAGGGCGAATCTACGTGATGCGGACCGAGGAGGGCCTGGTGGCGAAGCGTTTGGGGCTGGACGAAGAGGGCCGGTGGGAGCTACTGAGCGACTGTCCTGACTGGCGGGTTACGCCCATGTCCCCAGGCACGGAGATCATCGGCGAGGTCCGGTGGGCGGCGAGGACTTTTTAGGGAGGAGACTGAGAGAACGAGGGACAGAGGATGCCACAATCTGAGGCCGCGTCGTCTCGGCGAGCTCGCGGATAGAGGTTGGAAGAGTCAGGCATGATGCATTCAGACTTTACTGCTGGGGCACTGGCAGCCTTATATACAGCACTGGGACTCGCCCTATCAGAACTTAATCGGCTTCCGGCACAAGATCGGACTTCTCAGTGGATATTGAATCGAATGATAGACGAGTTGGGCCCCCTGCAAAGAAGCGGACATTTAGCTCCATCAGATATCGCCTCCTTTCGTTCTCTTCACGCTCACCTTGCTCTAAACGTAGATGCTTGGAACAGCCATCCTGATTTTGATCTTTAGTTAAAGGCATCACTCAGTTCCTCCGGGTGGATATAGTATGCAATTCCCTTTAAGGAGCGGATCCGACAAGCCCATTTCACTGGCCTCGCTTTCTATCATACCACCGCGACCAAGTGCAGGGGAGGTTATGGTGAGGGGGTGGAGGCATGCCGCCCGTGCCCTGGGCCAATGACACCGAGGTCATCGGCGAGGTGCGGTGGTTAGGAAGGACGTTTTAGTTTAATGGGTGAAATGTGGGGTAACAGAATCGCAATGCTGCGGATTTAGCTACAAATATAGCTTGATTTCTAATCCCTCCCTCCGCCTTCGCCTCGCTGAAGCTCGGCTTCGGCGTGACGAAGTCCGCCAAGACGAGCGAAAGCGGGCTTCGCTTCGACGAAACTTCAGCGAAGTCGAGCAGATAGATTATTATGCAATATGTCTACGTTTTAAGGTGTAAAGATGGCTACTATGTCGGTTGCACCGACGACCTTAAAGCCAGGCTGAAAAGGCACTACAAGGGTCAGGTTCCAGCCACGGCGAACCGTTTGCCCGTAGAACTAGATTTTTATGTTGCGGTCAAAGACAGATACAAGGCCTTTGAATTCGAAAAGTATCTGAAGTCTGGGTCAGGCAGGGCATTTATGAAGAAACATCTCTTATAGTGGCAAAAAACAGGCAAAGCACTCGGCTCAGATATCTTCAAACAGACATCGCTTAACTGCCAGAGTCCGCCTGACAATTTAGAACATACGTTGAGCCTACGCTATTGGAGTTTACTACATGAAAGTTCATGAGTATCAAGCCAAGAATATCCTGTCCCAGTACGACGTCCCTATTCCAAAGGGCGATGTCGCCTCCACACCACAAGAGGCGAAGGAGATCGCTCGTAGTCTGGGCGGCAAAGCTGTAATCAAGGCGCAGGTGCACGCCGGCGGAAGAGGCAAGGCAGGAGGCGTGAAGGTAACGTCTTCCCCAGAGGAGGCGGAGAGAGCAGCATCTCAGATGCTGAACAAAACCCTTGTTACCTTCCAGACGGGCCCAGAGGGGGTCCCCGTGCGCAAGGTGCTGGTGGAAGAGGCGATGGACATAGAGAAGGAGCTATATGTGGCAATCGTGGTGGACGGACAGGCTGGAGGCGTGGTGATCATGGCCAGCGAGGCCGGTGGCATGGAGATAGAAGAGGTGGCCGCCAAGACCCCAGAGAGGATAATCAAAGTGGCAGTTGATCCGGCGGCAGGCTTGCAGCCGTTCCAGGGACGGAAACTAGCCTATGGGATGAACCTAAAGCCCCAGTTGCTCCGACCTACCGCAGACCTAATTTCAAACCTGTACAAAGCCTTTGTTGCCAACGACTGCTCTCTAGCGGAGATCAATCCGCTAGCCGTAACCACCGACGGGCGCGTCCTTGCCCTAGACGCCAAGCTGAACATAGAAGACGACGCCCTCTTCCGACACCCAGAGCTAAAGAAGCTGCGAGACACCGAGCAGGAAGACCCTCTGGAGGTCCAAGCCAGCGAATACGACATTCAATACATAAAGCTCGATGGAGATGTGGGCTGTATGGTCAACGGAGCAGGCCTGGCTATGGCCACCATGGACATCATCTCGAAGGCGGGTGCTGAGCCTGCCAACTTTCTTGATGTGGGAGGAGGCGCATCGGAGGAGAAGGTGGCCGAGGCCTTCAAGATAATCTTGTCCGACACCAAGGTTAAACGAATCCTGGTGAACATCTTCGGGGGCATATTACGCTGCGATGTCGCCGCCCGCGGCATTGTCATGGGCGCAGAGAGCAACGGCAAATCAAGTGTCCCCATAGTCATGCTCATGAGGGGAACCAACGTTCAAGAGGGCAAGGAAATTCTGTCCAAGTCCAACATAAACGTCACGCTGGTGAACAGCCTCTACGAGGCGGCACAGGCGGTAAAGGTAGCAGAAGCTTAGCAGTATGAGCATTCTGGTCAACAAAGACACTCGACTTCTGGTGCAGGGCATCACTGGGCAGGAGGGCAGCTTTCACGCCCAGCGATGCATGGAATACGGCACCAATGTGGTGGCTGGAGTCACTCCTGGAAAGGGCGGCACGCTATTCGGCGACGGGGTTCCCGTGTTCAACACGGTGGAGAGGGCGGTGCAAGAGACCAGCGCCAACGTTTCCCTCATATTCGTGCCCCCTGCCTTCGCCCCGGACGCCATCCTGGAGGCTGCGGACGCAGGCATTGCGCTAGTAGTGTGTGTCACAGAGGGCATCCCCGTCCTGGACACCGTTAAGGTGGTGCGTTCACTCAAGAACTCCGCCACGCGGCTAATCGGCCCCAACTGTCCTGGCTTAATCTCGCCCGGCGCTCAATGCAAGATAGGAATCATGCCGGGGGAGATACATCTGCCCGGCAAGGTAGGCGTCGTCTCCAGAAGCGGCACGTTGACCTACGAGGCTGTGGTGCAGCTCACGGAGCTGGGGATCGGCCAGTCCACCTGCGTAGGCATTGGAGGAGACCCCGTAGCGGGAAGCAACTTCGTGGACATCCTGAGGCTGTTCCAAGAGGACCCGGAAACCGAAGCCGTCGTGCTCATAGGTGAGATCGGTGGCACAAAGGAGCAGGAGACCGCCGAATACATCAAGAGCGATTTCACTAAGCCAGTCATCTCCCTGATAGTGGGCCAGACGGCTCCACCAGGACGGCGCATGGGACACGCTGGTGCCATAGTCACCGGCACTGCAGGCCGCGCCTCGGAGAAGTCCAGGGTCCTATCCCAGGCGGGGGCCGTAATAGTGCCGTCGCCCGCGGAGATCGGCTCCACCGCAAGGGCGGTCCTTGGCAAAAAACCTTAGGCCACATAGGCGTTACTTGGACGTCCCAAAGGGCCTCGTAATTGACCCTCTTATGGTCGCATGATAAGATTTTGAGTGTGTTGCTACGAGGCAACGTAGCTCAGTCGGTTAGAGCGGGGTCTTCATAAGGCCTAGGTCGTAGGTTCGAGTCCTACCGTTGCCACCATCAGCAAACGTTACAAAGTGGCGGAGGCGCAAATAAAGCTTCCCGTAGACCTTCGCGTATCAGAGGACGACGCAAGGTCGAGCAGAAGCCACGTAAATAGCAGATATGGGTGCAGGGTGCACCCTGCTTGGGCGGTTAGCTCAGTTGGTTAGAGCGCTACTTTCACACGGTAGAGGTCGTAGGTTCGAATCCTTCACCGCCCACCATATGCAGTAAGGAGGGACAAAAGACATAGCTAAGAGGGCCCCGTAATATAGGCCGAAGTGGCGGAACGGCAGACGCGCTACGTTCAGGGCGTAGTGCCCCTTGCGGGCGTGTGGGTTCAAATCCCACCTTCGGCACCACTTTCTATAATAAGTCTATTCCATATCTGCAAACACCGTCTCATACCCTCTAATAGATGGTCGCACTGCCGACATCGGCTATAAGAACGACATTTCCTAGATACAATTAGATCGCTCCAGGCAAAGCGAAGTGCCCTGGACTGGCGAATGAGATAATAATCTCTGAATGCAACGTCACCCCAGACAGAGAATGGAAGGAAGCGTTATCGCATGCTCCATTTGTGGCTTTGCAAGTCTTCCTTGGCAAAGCCATTGTGCCGCATGGTCGCTCTATCCAAGATCGGCAGAGACACTTATCAGAGGTAGAAGTGGCTATTCGTCCTAACAGTATATTCTCCAGGGTGCCCTGGCGCATCCAGCGATGGGGTGTCGTTATAGTTGTAATAGTGGCCCTCGGCTCGTGGATGGCCTACGATAAGCTGAGTGCTGCTTTGTTCGTGGCGGATCCCGCTTCTAATGTAAGTTCCGTATCTGGGCCAGGGGATTGGGCCATGTTTCAACGTGATCCTAGCCACTCAGGCTTTGTTCCAGAGCAGAGGAATCGCCTGGATGGCACGATAAGATGGATCTTCAAAGCTAACGCCCCATTCTTATCTTCACCTTCTGTCATCGGCAGCCACGTATACATGTCCACTGGGGATAGAAGGATAATGGCCCTGGATGCTGAAAGCGGAGACGTCCTCTGGGAATATCCTGTAACCGGCCCGGTGGATTCGTCTCCGGCTATCGCTGGGGAAACGCTGTATGTAGGACTCAGGGACGGGAGAGTATTGGCTCTGAACCGACATGACGGCACACTAAGATGGCAGTTCCAGACGGGCAACCCGATCTTCGGCTCCACTGTTGTATACAAAGGTGTGCTGTATATAGGCTCGGGTTCTGAGAAGTTGTTCGCCTTAGACGCCGCCACTGGAAAAGAGCGCTGGAACTATGCTGTTGGTGGTTGGCTAGTCACTTCTCCCGTGGTCAACGACAAAGTAGTCGCAGTGACCGGTCCCCGTAATGTGCACATAGTAGGTGTTGGCACTGCAAGTAACCGGCTGCTGCATGCCCTGGGGGCGTGGTCGAGCAGTTCGCCTGCGCTTTATCAAAATAAGCTATTTGTGGCCGACGACGTAGGTCGGTTAAGAGCAATAGACTGGCGGAAGACGGAGACGTCCTTTGGGAGATTTGTAAAGCGAGTCAAGTCCCAGTTATTTATCTGGGGTATATTGAGCAAGCCTCCCAAAATAAAGGGTCTTGTGTGGGTCTACACTAGCGCAAACAGGTCTGCCCTTTCAACTCCCGTAGTGGACAGCGATAAAGTATACGTGTCATCGGCAACGGGCCAAGTATATGCGTTAGATGTTGCCACTGGAAGAGAGGTCTGGAGATTTGACGCTGAAGCAGCCATCGAAGGCCCGCCATCGGTAGCTCAGGACACCGTGTTCGTTGGCGACAGAAATGGAAACATCTATCTTCTAGACAGCGAGACGGGCCTGTTGCGTGAGGCCTTCAAAATAAAGGGTGCCATTTCTAACACCGTGGTGATAGCCGGAGACTCCATATACCTGACTACAGAGGATGGCACACTGTATTCTCTTGAGTAGGCAGCAATTCCGACAAATCTAACGGACCGAGATACAACGCAAGGGTACGGAGCAACTTGTGGCCATTGCCTCGCACCTACGAAATGATATAATATGGGACGACCGAGGCCCATGTGAGACGGAGGCCAGCGAATCTCACCTTCGGCGTCACATGTTCGAACTAGATGACACCATCTAATCATGCGCTTGTAGCTCAGTTGGATAGAGCGCAGCCCTGCGGAGGCTGAGGTCGTGGGTTCGAGTCCCGCCAAGCGCGCTTTTTCTTCATAGCGTGGGCGATTAGCTCAGCTGGTTAGAGCACCTGCTTTACACGCAGGGGGTCGTAGGTTCGAGTCCTTCATCGCCCACCACAGCTACGCAGCAAGCACCTGCTTTACAAACATCTCGTATAATTCCTGTCCCTTTCGTCAGTGAAGTCCTAAACTGCCTTTCAGAGCGAGGGCCACAAGTGACAACTCTGAAAGAAGCAGTAGCAGCTTATAGGATCATCGCTGGCGCTGACGGGAAAAGCGAGCACACCATCCAATGGGTATGCGACTCCGCCAAGTATCTTAGCGCCTTCATTGGAGAAGATACCTCTTTGAATTCTATAGCAGTCCACGACTTCAGAAGGTGGATTACCACGCTCAGAACCCAAAAGAGATTTGCCAATCATCCATATACTCAGCCGATGGAAAAGTCCCTAAGCCCGGCATCGATTAATAACTACCTAAGAGGCATCAAGTTGCTCCTCGGCACGCTTATCCGTGAGGAGTTCCACTGTCATCTTAAGAGACTGTGGTAACCCTCTCGACTCAGGACTCGCTGGCATATCTCGAGAACATTTCTCATCTTCTTGCTTCTGTTGAACTGTGACTGCTTACTCAGGAAAGCATTTTGACACAGGTGGATTCGGAATGGTTTGCTAACCCTTGGCAGGTTGGTCTCCATAGCACACACAGCCCACCTTTCAATGTTCAAACGGGTAGTGCTTGACACCATAGTCTCAGAAGGTGTAGAAATGCGATATCTAAAGGGACTCCTTACCGCGCGCAGTCGAAAACTAGGTCGATGGCGTTTCAGGAAGATGGATAGAGCTTACCTCGGGAAGCTCAGGAGATTTTGTGAGAAGCCGAACGTCCTTGGCGGCAAGAAATCCCGGTTATAGTCACGAGGAGAGCGATATGAAAAAGAGGCGTCTCTTAGCACTGGAGCCAGTCGTCCAAGGAGAAACCAACACCTTTTCGATAGCAGCTAGGGATCCAATCACTGGGGAGATGGGAGTGGCAGTTCAATCCCACTATTTTTCCGTGGGGTCCTCGGTAACTTGGGCCGAGGCCGGTGTAGGAGTAGTAGCGACACAGGCGTATGGCGGTGCCGACTTGGGTCCGCTTTTGATCGATCTGTTGTGGGAAGGCCAACCTGCCGCCGAAGCTCTGGAAGCAGGACTACGGCAGGTTGAGGGATACGAATTTCGTCAGGCCGCTGTTTTAGACGCTCAGGGTCGTGTGGCTGCCTACACAGGGAAGAGTTGCACCCCCGAGGCGGGCCACATTACAGGAGACAACGTCTCATGTCAGGCGAACGTCATGCTCAATGACCAGGTCTGGCCTGCTATGAAAAGGGCATACGAATCTGCTCAGGGCGATTTGGCGGATAGGCTAGTGGCTGCGCTGGAGGGAGGGCAGGCCGTCGGGGGTGACTTGAGGGGCCAGCTTTCGGCAGCTATCCTCATTGTGTCTGGAGAAAAACAATCCAAAAGAGGATTGGGTCGTTTGATGGAGCTTCGAGTGGAAGAGCACCCGAAGCCCATAGAGGAGCTAAGGCGGCTGGTGAAGCACTCTAGGGCCCATGGGTTCCTTCGCCGGGCGCGCGTTCTGGGTATGAATGGGCAGTTCAAGGAGGTCGCAGAGGCTATGAGGCAAGCGCTGGAAATGGTACCAGACCAGATGGAGTTCAGATTCTATTTGGCCGTGGGACTCTTTGGTGCCGGGGAGGAGGCGAAGGCGATTCGGATATTCAAAGAGGTCTTTTCGCTCCAACCACAGTGGGCGGAGCTAGTTCCGCGCCTCGTGTCCCGGCACATGGTAGCCGATGATCCACAGGTGATTCGGAAGATATTGGCCCAACAACCGAAGAAGTAGATGATCGATCACCAGGTGAGTGGGGAGTTCAAGGTGCAATCCATTACAATTCCGGCACGGCTAAGGTGGGTTCGAACACCTTATACGAGCATGATCATGGATCAAGCGCAACGACCCAGCCCTCGGATAATCTCACTGGTTTGGCTTTACACCTGGTATGATATGCGGAAGTAATTCAGGGAGGCGAAAGATGAAGGATATGTCGATCGAGGCTCGCCGGGAACAGGTCGTGGCTCGCCTCAGCAGCGTCCGCGAGGCGCACGAGAAATGTCTGCCTGATGTAGGCGCAGAAGTGGGCAGCCGTGGTTCGGAATGGTCGATTGCGGACCTGTTGCGGCACGCCAATGGGGATGGGTATCCCAACAGGATCAGACGGCTGCTTGAAGAAGATAGTCCCAAGCTGCCTGGATTCGACCGAGAGGGTGCTTGGCAGCAGCTGGTAGAAGCTACCCTCGCAAGGATCGATCAAGCTTTGAAATGGGCTACCGCCCTCACGCCTGACCAACTAAACCGGCCGGGGGAGAGAGGTGGACAGCCCATTACAGTCATCGGTGTCCTCGAGACACACACGGCCCACTTTGAGGAGCACTTGGCCCAGCTCCGTGATGAGATCAGGCCTCGTGAGGGACTGCCAGCGGTGTAGGCGGTCTAACGCCCAGGGTGGATCGTCGGCTGAGACGCTGAGATGCTCTTGGACTTGGCCACCTTTCTTGGGTGGGAAGCAATAGACGATTTGTTGAAGACTATCGGCAGCAATAGTATAATGCTGCAAAATCTTGGCCGGGTGATCAACCGCTGTTGCCACATCTCGTCCAGTGATACAGGCACTGTCGGTGTCGATAGACCAGAGGAGAGCGGAATGTGAAGAGAGTATTCAAGTGGGCAGGCGTTGTTCTGAGTGGCCTATTAGGAGTGATCCTCGTTGCTGTGCTGGTTGTGTACCTCATCGGCACCAGCAAGGTCAACAAGAGCTACGACATACCGGTAGTTGCAGTTACAGTCCCTACCGATGAGCAAGCTATAGAGCGTGGTCGCCGCTTCGTGGAAGCGATAGGTCTCTGCCAGGAGTGCCACGATGAGAACCTGGGTGGCGACGTCTTGGAGGATGATCCTGTCTTCGGGATCCTCGCACCACGCAATCTCACATCCGGCCAAGGCGGCATCGGCAGCACCTTCAGCGACATCGACTATGTGCGAGCCATACGTCACGGCATTGGGAAAGATGGCAAAGCCCTGGTAATTATGCCCTCCGAGTTTTACAACAAGATATCTGATACCGATCTTGGTGCCATCATCGCCTACCTCAAGAGTCTCCCTCCGGTTGACAATGAAGTGCCTGAGTCATCACTACGCTTCCTGGGACGCATCATTACAGCGCTGGACTCAAGTCTGCTACCAGCGAGTTTGATAGACCACGACGCCTCACGCCCTGTTGAACCTCAGCCCGGCGTGACCAAAGAGTATGGCGAATACCTTGCATTGATGTGCACACTCTGCCATGGCGAGAACCTGTCGGGAGGCACCGTACCTGGTGACGAGCCAAACGCACCTATGGCCTCCAACATTACACCAGGTGGTGCGCCTGGGAGTTGGACTAATGCTCAGTTCATCAGCACCATACGCACCGGGACTACCCCCTACGGCAAGCTGCTGGATCCCGAGTTCATGCCATGGAACCGTTTTACAAGGATGACCGACGACGAGCTTGGGGCCATCTGGTTCTACTTGCATTCCCTACCGTCCAGAGAGTTCGAGGGTTAGATTGCGTAATTCACCCATATTGTAGAATCGCCCCACTCGACTAGACTGGGACTTGTTGCAATAGTAATATCCACTCCACAATTCTTTTTGTTCGCCCAAAACAGCTTGCACAAGTAGAAGGGACTCTGCATGCCCCTCGGTGACTTCCAAGAAGCCGGAACCATTCCGAAGCCTCTGCCCATTGGAAGGGTGGGGCGGTTGGTGCTTGGCGCCAGCACCCCTTTCTTATTTCGTCTGGAATATAATATACGTTTCAAACCGAGTCAGCACTGATGTTCCTTCTATACAGAACCTAGGAACCATCGCCTACTTTGTAGGGGTTGTGGTCGCATGGTGGTATTTCTCTGACCTAGTAGTCGTGGGCTTCTCCCGGGATTGGGGTCGCTGGCCGCAGGCGGCCGTTCTGCTGTATGTTCTTACGCTCCTGGTGGCTGACTTGGTAGCATATGGGAGTGCTTGGGGTTCACCATTGGGCTGGGGACTCTTCGTGTTCGCCGAGTTCTACTTCGGCTACATCGGCATATCATTTGTGATGGCTGCGATTTTCGCAGTGCCTGGGTGAGAGTTCGGGGGAGTGCCCCACGTGGTGGGGCTCGTTCGGAGGCGGCCAGCCCGAGAACATTCTTGAGGAGGCCTCTTCACCCCTCTGGATGAGTGGGAAAGAAAAGCGAGAAAGCGATGAACGAGGAAAAGTCGTAAAACCCTTCATTGCAGATGCTGAAATATGCAACGAACTCAACTGATCAGCCGCCCCCAACGGTTCCGGCAGCTCAGCCTCCATGGGTTAGCCCAGGCAAACGCTTTCTTTTTCTAGTTTTTGAAGTGCCTCACTATCTTGCTCCCGACCTCTTTGACCATCCCAATCTTATCGATGAGCGTATAAGTAGTCATCGATATAGTCTTAACGCCTATATCGGCCAGCTCTTCCATTTGCGCAATTATATCCTCCTCCCTGCCAGAGAAGTGGAAGAAGTCTATCATTCGTCGGGTGACGACTTTAGAATGTGGAACGTCCAGCTGCTCTGTATGCCTCGGATCAAGGATATCTCCATACTTTTTAGTGTCCCTGATCAGCTCGTCTACCAACCCTGGCTCAGCCTTCTCCATACGAGCCCTAAGGTCTTCAACCTCAGGTATGTCCCGAACAAGGATTCTCCATAGACCCGCGTAGCTTGAGGGAGCAGCCGATGTTTCTCTGAAGGCATCGTCTTTGTTATCTGTGGGATAGATCATGCAACGCGCCCAGTTGTCTATGGTGGACGGGTCCCGGCCAGCTTTTTCAGCGCCCTGAGCAATCAATTCAAGCTGCCATTTCACGTAGACGGGATGAATACAAAGGAAAATCACTCCATCTGCAATCTCTCCTGCCAACTGGAGGGCCTTAGGGCCATGAGCGGACATGTAGATAGGCATTGGCTTCTTTATCCAATTGGATTTCATTTTTACGCCGTTATATTCGACCTCTTTTCCAGCCAAATAGTTCCTTATGAAAGAGACAGCGTCTCTCATGTCTTTAAGCTTCGCTCTTGGCCTGCCTTTGGACATTGGATCGCCAGAACCAATGCCGATGAATACTCTATCCCCAGCTAGCAGATCTATACTGGAAGCGATATTAGCAATAGTCATAGGATGGTAGGTCATAGGGTCTACTACACCTTGCCCGAGCTTGATGTGATTTGTGTTCTGTGCCGCAATGGCCATCATAAGATGGACGTCAATAGTCCTGGCAGGAGAATCAAGAAGAGTCATAGAGGAAAAGCCACAGTCTTCTATCGTACGGGCAAGAACAGCTGTTAATTTGACGTCAGGTCTGTCTCCAATAGCAGCACAAAATTCCATTGTAATCTAGATTCCTCAGATGCAATGTATGTGGGTTCTTAGCATATTAAGTTTAGGTAAAGTAGTAGCTTTTTGTCTACCCAATATAATTCACTATACCACCCAGGAGATGTGTGTTGCCGCACTTCCCCAGAACTCTGACGAACTTCATAAGACGACGGCTTTTCTATATCGACTCCCATGAGACTACTCCTTCACAATTATTCTTACCCCACTAGTGGAAGAGATGTGCGGCGGTCGGAGGGCGGTTCTAGCAGTCCAACCTTTCTTCAGGCAGCCCTAGTATACAGGGGACCGAACCAGTCTTATTCCGCCATGACCTCCTGCCTCAATTGTTAGAGACCCACTATTAAAGAGTCAGGCAATGACTCTATGCTCTATACAAGGGGCTTTATCCTTAATCGACAGCCGTCTCCAACGAGGTTATAATGCCCTAACCGTCATCGACAGTGTAGGGCACAGGATAGGAGGTTAGCGACATGAGATTCGGCGTGTTCTTTCTAAACCAGTCCCCTGAAATGGGCTCTTCGGAGAAGGTGTATGCGAGAACCATCGAACTGGCTGCCGCCGCAGATCAACTTGGCTTCGACTCTGTATGGCTGGCAGAGCACCACTTCTCCAGCTACGGCTACTGCCCACATCCCCTGCTGATGGCGGTGAAGATCGCCGAGAGGACCAAGCACGTTCGCATAGGCATCGCCGTGATGGTCCTGCCCTTCTTTCATCCCCTGCGTCTAGCTGAGGACATCGCAATGGCTGATCAGTTAACCGAAGGGCGACTGGACCTGGGGGTGGGACGAGGTTACCAACCATATGAGTTTAATAGATTCGGCGTACCTATCGAGGAGAATCTGGAGCGATTCAACGAATCTATGGATATCATCACCAGGTGTCTTTCCGAGAACGCAGTTTCCTACCAGGGCAAACATTTCCAATTTCCTGAGACCTCCATCTTCCCCAGGCCTCTTCAGAAGCCCCATCCACCTTTCTGGCATGCTGGCAGTTCCGAGACCAGTATGAGGTTAAGTGCGGAGTGGGGGTACCACTGCATAAGCTCCGGTACATTAGAGCAGCTCAAACAGAATAACGCCATATATAACGAGGCTCTGGCTCGCCATGGATGGGGGTCCAGGGAATTTACCATCCTCCGCCACGCCTTCGTTTCTCACGATCCCAAGGAGGTCGAAAAGCAATTTGACAATGCCATGTACGTACGCCGGACGGCTTTCCACCTAAGAGCGGGCACCGAGAAAGTAATCAACGGTCTGGCTTACCCCCAACCTCTGCCCGACGAGCCCTCTAGGAAAGAGCTTATGGAAAGCACGCTTCTGATGGGATCCCCAGAAGAGTGTCTCAGTAATATCAAAAGATTCCGGGACGAGGCCAGGGTAACCTATTTGCTGTGTCAATTTGACATCGGTGCCCTGGAGAATGACAGGGCACTCGCTTCAATGGAGCTCTTCGCCAAAGAGGTGCTGTCCGGGCTTAGAGATGCCGAGGAGGGAAGGGCATCGCGGGCCGTGTCATAAGTCTTCAGCGACATCAAGTAAAACATATCGCAGCTAAAGGGGAGAGACTTGAGCCAGGAACGAATGGTCTATCTAATCCCAGCCAGGGCGAACTATGCAGGTAATGGAGGCTTGGGACCCCGGCAGTATCTACGTCCTCAGGCCGATAGTGGTAGACATCTGTAACTCTGGCCACTATGCCATACTAAGGCTCGGCCGATATGGGAAACAGTGCCGGAGGTGCCTTTGTTGAGCACGCCTACATAGCGAATAGTGACATCCTCCACTTCATATACGGCGCGGCGTGCCTCCCTTGCTGGGCCGCAACTAAGAACTTCTGGCCTATGATTCACTGTCCATTTCCTCTGCCATCCTCCTGATGCCGTAGCGACGGAAGGCCTCGGCATGCTCAAAAGGTATGTTGTGTTTCTGCAGCATCTTTTGGGACATAGCCTTCATCCGCTCGCCAAAAGCCTCCTCACCTCCAGGCAGGACGGATTGGTTTACCAACTAAACGCTCCACTGCCCGCGACTTGAACCACCGTGGGGGTGGTATACCCTCACTCTAACTCTCTCTGAGGAGAGAGAACATTGCATCGCGCCGATCAGTCGGGGCGGCATCGATTACCTAGCCACTCCAGATTCTTCGTCGCTACGGTCATCAGAATGACGGGGGTTCTCATATTTCGACAGCAACTGTCTTGGATGTCAAGGATTTTGAACAGCAGGGTTAGCGTTCTAAGGACGATGATGCTTGACCATTGCATTGAGAATACACAACAGCTTGCGCATACAGGCAGTAAGGGCCACCTTCTTGGGTTTGCCTGCCCCACACAGCCGCAGGTAAAAAGCCCGCAGCACCGGATTAAAGCGGGTGGCTACCAGGGTGGCCATGTACAACGCGGCAGGCCCCAATGTATGTTTAGGACTAGATACATGAGCCGCTATATTCCTAGCGGTACGAAGTCATCTCTCTGAAACCCGTTGCGCCAAACACATGCCCTTACAACAACAGGCTGTCTGTCGAAAAGCATTCCTCCAAAAAGGAAAACTTGTGAATGTGAGACGCTACCAGGGGGCGGAAAACACGCTGCTCCTGCTGGCCACTACGGTAGACTGAATCTGATTCGTGAGCATAGGAATGGTATCTTGTACAATGGAACGGCTGCAGAAGAGAATGACTCAAAGGAAGCTGGTAAAATACTTTTCGAATTATTGTCGTTAAATTGGCGGCTGCCTATTTCACAGCATACATGGAGTTAGTCGAGTTGGATTGGCATTTGTACTTGGTTAGATGTCGCGATGGAAGTTTGTATACAGGAATTACAACTAATGTTGCTCGCAGGTTTGCGGAGCACCAGGAAAGCAATGGTGCGGGAGCGAAGTACTTTCGAGGCAGGAGACCTCTGATGTTGGTTTTCCAAAAGAAATTGGGAAGCAGAAGCTTGGCACTTGGAGTGGAAAGTAAGGTTAAGAAGCTACCAAAGGCAAGGAAAGAAGAACTGATAAGAACCAAGAAACATATTGAGGTTATAATCAATCAGGTCGGGTCGCAAACATCTGATTAGATTTTCCAGCCTGCTTCAGGCTTCGGCTTCCATGGAACCTGTCCTTGTAGCGTTCTATAGCTCTAGAGCTGAGCTTCCCATGACGGTGGCAAAGGCCATCCTGAGTTGCTTCTTGTCAATCTTCCCGGCTGGGGTGAGAGGCATTCTGTCGATGAACTTGATGCTCTTAGGACACTTGTAATCGGTCAGACGCTCTTTGCAGAATGTTATGATTTCATCCTCTGTTGCCTGCTCGCCCTCCCTCAGTAGCACAACTGCCGTAAGCCTCTCACCCCACTTGGAATCTGGCAGACCTATAGCCGCCGCCTGTGCAACGGCAGGGTGCTGATGCACTGCTTCCTCAACCTCCCGGGAATAGATGTTTAACCCCCCGCTAATGATCATATCCTTCTTCCTGTCCACAATATAGACATATCCATTCTCGTCCATTCTGGCCACATCGCCAGTGTGCAGCCAGCCATTACGTAGTGCCGCTGCAGTCTCCCTTTCTCGTCTCCAATAACCCTTCATAACATGGGGACCCCGGATTATGATTTCACCTGGCTCCTCGGGAGGAACATCTTTTTCCTGGTCATCTACGATGCGAAGTTGCACCATGGTCACGGGCCGTCCGCAAGAAGTCAGCCGACGCATAAGTTTATCTGAACTCGTCTTGACGTGTTCTTCGGGGTACAGTCGACAAATGAGATTTGCAGCCTCCATCTGAGCGTAGCCTCCCATGAGACACGGTCCAAAGGCATTGATAGCCTCCTTCAAGCGCTCAACGTGCATGGGAGCACCCCCGTAAAGGAGGCAACGCAGGCTGGTCAGGTTGTACCTTTTTAGATCGGGATGATCGAGCAACATATATACCATCGTAGGAGCCAGGAAAACATGGGTCACGCTCTCCTTTTCCACTGTCGCAAAGAACTCTTCCGCATCAAAGTGTTCCAGGATCACGTTGGTGCCACCCCGCAGCAGTGTGGGCAGCTGTAAGAACCCGCTGGCGTGAGGCAGACCTGCAGCGTGCAAGGTGATGCACTGCCTGTCCATGTCGTCCTCAAGAAGATGGCCAAGGGCTATGCTCACCCAGGTGTTGTGGGTATGAATGACGCCTTTAGGCTTGCCTGTGGTGCCACCCGTGTACATCAGGGCTATAACATCCTCGGGAAAGACATGGGTCAGAGGCTCGTCGGCTGATGCTTTACTCAGAAGGTCGTGAAAGTCAAAAACTCCTGCTGGGAGTTCCTTTTGGTGTCTGGTCACACAAATGAGGTTTTTGAGGCCTTGAATGCGAGACCTGCCTCTCAGCACTTCAGGCAGCAAACCCTCCTCGAAAACAAGGGTATTGGCTTCAGAGTCGTCGATAATTGTTGCCCACTCATTCGAATGGAGCCTAGCAAGAAGGGGGACCTTAATTGCACCAAGTTTTGCCAGCGCCAGATCTAATTCCACATATTCGAGGCAGTTGGGTAGCAGGATACATACCCTGTCGCCTTTCTTCACCGCCAAGTTGGCCAGGGCCTGAGCACATTTATTTACTCGGCTGTGAAGCTCGCCATAAGTTAGGCGCTCATCTCTCCAGACCAGAGCGATTCTGTTGGAAAACATGCGGGCGCAGCGCCGCTCTAGTGTACCTACGTCCTGACCTATCACATCCAACTCCTTATGCCTAACCTTCTCATATCATCAGTAATGAGATGCGACTCTTACAAGGCAATGTAGTAGAATACACCAGTAGGATATTTCTGTTTATGGCGAGGACAAGGTCCCCATTAGAGACTTCTTGCCTTATAGTTGCTGAATTGTATGGATTCGGCGCGCCCGCTTCCCAAGATATAGAAAACACAAAAGAAACTAGAGCGAGACTATCGCGACCGTACTAATACCTCCGGCACCTGAGCACTGAATCAGTCCAGTTTGAGGATTATTAACTTGTCTTACCCCTGCTTCTCCCCGGATTTGGGTTACAATCTCGTGAAGCATACGAATACCAGATGCACCGAAAGGATGGCCCATTGCCTGTAAGCCGCCATCAGTATTTACAGGAAGGTCACCTGTGATTTCCGTGCGCCCTTCTTTTGTGGCGGTCCACCCTTCACCCTCAGGTATCAGACCAAGCAATTCAAGCTGTAATAGCTCTCCAATTGTTGCGGCATCATGCACCTGTGCTATGTTGATATCTTGGGGTTTGACGTCAGAATTACGGTACGCCTCTTGAGAAGCGATTTGTGTTTGGTCGGGGTTCCTGACGTCCTCATTACGGAATTTAGCTGTGGCCAAAGCGACTGTCCGTAAATATACTTTGGAGCGGCCATTCATCTTCTGATTGAAGGCGTCCTCGGACATGAATACAGTGGCTGCAGCCCCCTCTGACGTAGGACAGCATTGGTAAAGGGTAAGAGGCTCGGCAATAGCCCTAGACTCCAAAACGTCTGAGATAGTAAATTCTTTATGATATTGTGCGTTGGGATTATGTGCTGCGTTCCTGTGGGCTTTAACGGCTACTTGGGCGATTGAGTCAAGCGAAGCGCCATACTTCTTCATATAGCGTCGCATCTTCAGAGCGTATTGAGCTATCATGTGGTCGTCTCCAATAAACCTCTGTGGGTCCCCCTCCTCTGTTATCGAAACTGGGCCTTTTGGTACTCGCTCCGAACCTACCACTAGTGCGCAATCGAACAGGCCGGTCGCAATAGCCCAGTAGGCTTGCCAAATACCTGTTGTGCCACTTGAGCAGGCGTTTTCCGTATTCAATATTGGAATGCCTGTGAGACCAAAGGGTTCGAGAAAACGTTCGCCAGGGGAAGCACCTTGGTAGTAGACATGAGCATAATAGGAAACTTCCACATCTGCATAGCTTAACTCTGAGTCATCTAGAGCTTCTTGAACTGCATGCTGTACCATTTCAGCAGTCGACTTGCTGGGAAATCGGCCGAATGGGTGTAGGCCTATACCTGAAACTACCACACCCCTCTTTGCGATATCGCTTCTCATGCCAGGCTCCTGATCCTTTCCTCCATGAATCTAGTCAAGATGGAGTCCATTTATAAACAACTATTGGGTCACCACTTTCTGTATGACCACCGACTCTAAAAGACAACTTCACATGCATGCCTTCTTCAATTTCATCTGGCCCGACGTCAACTATCTCTGAGGTCACAACGACGTGTTCAGGCAGTTCGACCTCCCCAAGAATGTAAGGAACTTGGCCTGTCCAAGAAGACGCCGCACGATGGACAATCGTGTAGTTTATCAGGATGCCTCCAGAGGATAACTCTATCGTCTCTACGTCCGATGATGTGCAGTTCCGGCAGTAACGATTCTTGCCAGCCGTCTTGGCGCCGCAACTCTTGCAATGGGTGCCGAGAAGTATCCCTTTAAGCCCTGCTTTATCAGCGAGATGTAACAGGTTCGGCCTAACTGATACAGGGGTAGCAACAGTGCCTTTGCTCTTCTTTTCCATTGCTCCTGTCCTGACGTTCAGATTGCTAGGCTCCTGAAGGAGTCCTTCTGGTTACTGCATTCTTACACCCGTCGTGACTATCGTGTCAAGTGATGCGCCTTGGGAGGAAGTTGTCAAGAGTGATAATTCGGCAGCCCTCCAAGAATGTCTATTGGGATTTTGTAGTGAGGAGCACACTTAGCTTCGCTCGCGGTGCACCATACTGAGAGAAGGCGAAGTGCTCCATGGGACCCAGCCAGCCTTCAGGGCTATCTTCCAGGTAGTAACATCACGTGAAGAGTCTGGAGGCGCACTCATTAAAGAGGAGCCTCTAGATACGAATCCAGAGGCTCAAGAGGATCCCTTGTGTTTGTGGTGGAGACAGGGGAGAGTCGAACTCTTCCTGAAACGCAAACTATCCGTGCTGGTGGTGGTAGCCTGGGCTGGTAGGAGGCCTGAGGTAGTAACGGCCATCTGTCTTATTTCACATGCCTTCCGGAGCAAACTTGTAGGCCTTGTCCACTTCCGTCACTGCTGTCGCCGAGCGCAAGAAGCCGTCTGGGACGATATGCCACGCTTCGGCAGGGCTATCCGCCTCTACCATGAAGAGCATCTTGTCCTCGCCAGCGTCACAGTTGCTACGCCTTGACCGCTAGTTGACTTTCTTCCGTAGGCAATTGAAGAATTGGTTCATCAACAGCTTGGCAGCGCCTCCCGCTAGACGCTGTCCCACTCTAGCAATTGGCCCTCCTAGGCTCGCCTCTCCAATCACCTTAACATTAGTTGCCCCATTCCTTCCTTCAGATAGATTAAGCTGGCCTTCTCCTTTGATCAGACCGGAAGACCCGCTGCCGTCGATAGCTAGTTTGAAGGAGTGGGGCTTGTCCTTCTCAAAAATAACTACCTTCCCAGTGTACGAACCTTTGATTGCTGCAACACCCAGCTTTAACCTTGCTTCAAAGGAATCTTCCCCCGCCTGCTTCAACGACTCACAACCAGGTATGCAGCTTGCCAATATGTCGGGGTCCATGAGGAAGTCCCATGCGCGCTGAACATCGGCCTTTATTGAATACGAACCTTCTACTTTCACTAACAAACCTCCCGCCTGCTTTGGAGAATATGCCAATCTTTCCATGGAGATCGTACGCTTGTCTCGGCTTTTGACATCCTGGGCACTTTATTGTACTAAATACCTGAAATTCATTCTACATTAGCTAACCTCTGTTCCAGTAACTATGTTTGATGTTATACTAAGGCTCCTTAGCGATAGAATTGTAGTCTAAAGCCATTCCTTGATAACTTGATAGAGGGGAGAGAGGTAGCTAGATGGCCCACAGAATATCGATATCGGTAAATGGAAAACGTTATGAGGATGAAGTGGAGTCCCGCCTTTTGCTGGTTCACTATCTGAGAAGCGTTCTTGGTTTGACGGGCACCCACATAGGCTGCGACACCAGCCAGTGCGGCGCCTGCACCGTAATTCTCAACGGCAAGGCGGTCAAGTCGTGTACCCTACTGGCAGTACAAGCAAACGGTGGCAATATGCTAACAGTCGAAGGCCTTGCTAGGGGCGATAAGCTACATCCTCTTCAGGAAGGCTTTTGGGAAGAGCACGGCCTTCAGTGTGGTTATTGCACCCCTGGTATGCTCATGACTGCCTATCAGATACTAGAGCGCAATCCAAATCCCAGTGAGCAGGAGATTCGCCATGGCCTGGCAGGCAATTTCTGCCGCTGCACCGGCTATCACAACATCGTCAAAGCAGTCCAACACGCCGCCCAGGCCATGAGGAGGTCTTAGCATGACTATGCTGTTCGGCGCAAGGGTCAAGCGGCGCGAAGACCCGCGCCTAATCACCGGTCAGGCAACCTATGTGGATGACATTACGCTGCCTGGCATGCTTCACATGTCCCTAGTGAGAAGTCCTCATGCTCATGCCAAGATTAAGAAGATAGACGTTTCCCAAGCAGCCAAACATCCTGGCGTTGTGGCCATCTTTACCGCCGCAGACCTAAAGGAACAACTGGGGGACCTTCCAGTACGTTGGTTAGTACCAGATTTGAAGCAACCCCATCATCGACCCATGCCAACAGATAACGCCCGCTTCACGGGAGACATCATGGCGGCGGTTGTAGCTGAAGACCCGTACATTGCCGAAGACGCTTCTGGTCTGGTAAAAGTAGACTATGAGCCTTTGCCTGTGGTAGTGAACGCCGAAAAGGCCATGGAAAAGGATGCCCCTCAGCTACATAAGGAGGCCCCTAATAACGTCGCTTGGGAGTGGGAAGTCAACTTTGGCGATTATGAAGCTGCGGTCAAAAATGCGGATGTAGTCGTAAAAGAGCGCCTTATTAACCAACGCCTCATTCCCAATCCGATGGAGACCAGGGGGGT
Source organism: Dehalococcoidia bacterium (assembly GCA_965249025.1). GTDB lineage: Bacteria > Chloroflexota > Dehalococcoidia > Lucifugimonadales > CAYTFF01. The sequence goes on from OZ252215.1 coordinate 2,919,926, forward strand.
AGTGGCAGACTACATCCCTTCCACAAACCACCTTACAATTTGGACTTCCACTCAAATCCCACACTTGATGCGTATGTTCTTCTCCATAGCCACAGGCCACCCTGAGAACCAACTGCGTGTCATAGCTCCGGAGGTGGGCGGGGGGTTCGGTAGCAAGCTCTATATTTATGCAGAGGAAATCATCACGGGGATAGTAGCCAAACAGTTAGGCCGTCCCGTCAAGTGGATCGAAGGTAGACAAGAAAGCTACGTCGCCACTACCCACGGCAGAGACCATATCAGCGACGTCGAAATGGCTGGTATGAAAGATGGAACTATCCTAGGCTTTAAATCTGTCGTTCGCGCTAATGTGGGTGCATACCTGTCTACTTTTGCTCCCCTTATTCCAACCTATGCCTTCGGCTTATTATTGGGCGGGCTCTACAAAATGCCCAACATCTATTGCAAAGTCTACGGAGTCTATACCAATACCGCGCTTGTAGATGCATATAGAGGAGCCGGACGACCCGAAGCCAGCTACATGCTCGAGCGTATGGTGGACAGATTTGCTAGTGAAATAGAAAAAGACCCTGTATTGGTCAGACGCAAAAACTTCATTCCTCCATTCAAAAAGGGTCATACCGCTACAACCGGCGTTGTCTATGACAGCGGCAACTATAAAGGTCTTATGGATCGGGCCGTCGACATGGTGGACTATAAGAAGTTCCGCCAAGAACAAAAAGAGGCCCGGAAACAGGGTCGCTATCTGGGAATAGGCTTCTCAACGTACATAGAGCTGTCAGGAGCTGGTCCATCTCACATAACCTCAATTATCGGCGCACAGCAGGGCCTATGGGAAAGCAGCAAAGTTAAAGTGTATCCCACAGGAAAGGTTACGGTATATACGGGTACGTCTCCCCACGGACAGGGACATGAGACATCCTTCGCTCAGCTTGCTGCCTCCGAGCTGGGGATGCCAATGGAAGATGTGGAAGTAGTACACGGCGATACCGAGCAGGTTCAGATGGGAGTAGGCACCTTCTTCAGCCGAAGCGCTCCACTAGGCGGTGCGGCACTTTATATGAGCCTGAACAAAGTCAAGGAAAAGGCCAAAAAGCTGGCCGCCCATCTCCTGGAAACTGATCTTAAGCATGTTAGCTTCGAGGGAGGTGAATTTTTCGTAGAGGACATACCCGATAAATCCGTAAGCTTCCAAAATGTAGCCCTGGAGGCCTACAGAGGGCGTAATCTGCCCAAGGGCATGGAACCCGGACTTGAGGAGACCAGCTTCTTCAACCCAGAAAACTTCACCTGGCCCTCGGGTGCCCACGTAGCCGTAGTAGAGATCGACCCCGATACGGGTGATGTGAAGATCCTAAGATACATAGCTGTGGATGACGTGGGAAAGGTCATCAACCCAATGATAGTAGACGGCATGATTCACGGCGGAGTCACACAGGGCATTGGACAAGCACTTTTAGAGCAGGCCGTATACAGCGATGATGGGCAGCTACTCTCAGGCTCTTTGTTAGATTACGCTATCCCCAAAGCTGCCGACCTGCCTTCCTACGAATTAGACCGGATTGAAACTCCTTCAACTAGCAATCCCTTAGGCATCAAAGGGGCGGGGGAGACGGGAACCATTGCAGCCAGTCCCGCGGTGGTCAACGCCGTGGTAGACGCCCTTAGTCCCCTCGGGGTCAAGCATATAGACATGCCGGTAACCTCTGAGAAAGTATGGCGTATTCTCCAGGGAAGCCGAGACAGCCGCAGAAGGAGGAAGTAATGATACCCACCGCTTTCGAGTATTTTGCTCCAACCACTCTGGCAGAGGCCTCCTCGCTACTAGCAAAGTACAGAGATGAAGCTAAGCTGCTGGCGGGGGGACACAGTCTCCTGCCTGTGATGAAGCTACGACTGGCAGAGCCCAAATACCTTATAGATCTGGGCGGGATAAAGGACCTGTCATATATACGAGAGGAAGGCTGCGGCCTCGTCATAGGGGCAATGACCACCTACTACATGCTGGAGTCCTCAGACCTAGTGAAACGCCACGCCCCTATACTAGCCGAGGCCGCAGCAGAGGTGGCCGACCTTCAGGTACGTAACATGGGGACGATAGGCGGGAGTCTATCCCACGCAGATCCCGCCGGAGACTTGTCGCCCGCTATTCTAGCCCTGGGCGCTCAGATCATCGCCAACACCAGGCGAGCATCCAGAAACATAAGCGTCGACCGATTTTTCGTCGACCTGCTCACCACAGCCCTCAAGCCCACAGAGATTCTAACCGAGATAAAGATACCCGCCCTTCCTCCTAGGACAGGCACCTCTTACAAGAAATTCCATAACAAGGCGTCACACTACGCCATCGTAGGCATGGCAGCCGTGGTGACACTGGATTCCAGCGGCGTTTGTCAGCAGGCCAGAATAGCTGTAACCGGGGCTGGCCCCAAAGCAGTGCGCGCCCGCAGCGCAGAACGCATCCTCAAAGGCAAAAAGCTCGACGACTCCGTTATACGACGGGCCGCTAAGAGGGCCAGCGCTGGCATCGACTTTATGGGCGATATCCATGCCTCGGAGGAGTACCGCGCACACCTGACAAACATTTACACTCAGCGGGCTGTCAGCGAGGCGGTATCTAGAGCGAAGTAGGTTTCGCCCACATGTTTTGGATCTCAGGCTGCTAAGAAGGACGTTCCGCTTCTGGTCATTAGGCATATCCGAGGTCAGAGAAACGAATTGCAGCTGAAATCGATTCGTGGTCTCTTCAGCAAACGAGTATCGGCGGGACGCTATGAACGGGCGCGACGGCGGCGACTTGCGGCACGTCGCTGCTTGTCTCGTGCGGCCTCACCTTTGGAAATAAAGAAACGTTTGAGAAGGCTATCCTGAGTCTCGCCTTCGCGTAGGGTCACTTGAGACAAGTCATTTTCCTTTCTTTGCTCTCTGCGATCTTCGCAACGCACTGTTCCACAATCCCCCGTTGCCTATGAGACTGGGAAGGGTGTAGTAACTTTCAAAGAGCCATTATTATGATCTGCAGTGTGTGCTCACACGTCACACTGAATATCGCGTCGCCCGTGACTCGGAACGGAAATCGTAATGGGCGTGAGTCAGCTTAGTTCGTGGAGAGGTCTATAGTCCTCTACCAGCGAGAACCTCGATCTCCACGTCCGCCGCGAGAGTCTCCGCCACCACGGTTCCCAAAACCACCGCTGCCACCACCGAAGCTGCGCTCCTGTCGAGGCCGGGCCTCGTTGACCGTTATGGGGCGTCCGCCGAATTCCTTGCCGTTGAGTGCGCCGATTGCAGCCTGAGCTTCTGCACTGGTCGGCATTTCAACAAAGGCGAACCCTTTGGAGCGGCCGGTGGCGCGATCTTGAATCATTGAAACCTCTTGCACCTGGCCATGGGCTTCGAACGCCTCGCGTAGTTCCTGTTCGCTCGTTTCAAACCCAAAGTTCCCTACGTAAATCCTCAATCTCTTCTCCTCTCCTACTTACAGATCGGCGGCAGTCAGCCACCAGTACTTGTACAAGGGGGTTACAATCGGCCCTCCTATTCTTCCTACCGCCCTCTCCCAGCCCCGCCCCCGTTCGCTAAAGCAATCGGTGTAGCAGACCAGGCGGTCGCCATGGTGCCCATCGCTAATTATTTACGACTGCATAAACTCGCCATGATATATCGGCTAGGAACACTTCCTCCGCTACCGGATTCATTTTGCCCTCGGCCACACACCGTTCCCATGGAGGTAAGTGAACGCTCCATCGTCGGTCTGGAAGGTGATGCGCACCTCAAGTCGCAGTACACCGTTTGCGTCGACCAGAGCGGCATCACCTAAGAACGTGTAGGCTATCGCTCGATTAGCATAGGCAAATGCATATTGGAGGTCGAGTCTTATCACCTCGTCGAAAAAGCTGTAGAATGGTAAGAATCTTTTGAGTTGGACCTAGGCACTGCATCATTTCCCAATAATAGAGGGTTCAAATTCATGACAGAGGAAACTGGTCGGGCAAAAGACCCGAAAAATAAGCTCTCTGCCTCGAAAGACGCTTATAACCGAGGGCTCGACCTATATGATGGCGGTGATTGGGCCGCCGCAGTAGAATCATTGAAGGAGGCGCTCACTCAAGCCAGTGAAAGCAACAGCGACGAAGGACGATATATTGCAGCCCGAGCCGCTATGAAGCTTGGAGATATATCCTACGAGCTCGGCGACACCGATTCGGCTGTTGAGCACTGGCGAGAGGCCGCTTCCGCGAATGAAACGACAGATTCGCTCTTGACCAAAGAGACGGCGTCCGCGGCGGCCTACAATCTCGGGGTCCTTCTCAATATGGCTGAAAGGACCAGCGAAGCCATCGAGGCATGGACTTCAGGAGTTTCTCTTGGGAGCTCCAGCGAAACTTCAGATGGGCTAAAGTGGGCAGCACAATCCGCTTTCAACCTGGGGTATGTATTGCTCGGCGGAGATAGATCGGACGAGGCGATCGACTGGTGGCAGAGGGCTGTAGGTCTTGGCGAAGCAGCAGAAACTGCCGAAGGCCGTGAGATTTCAGCCCGTGCCGCATTCAATATGGGTGAGACATTGCATCAGGCTGGCCAAACTGATGATGCAAACTCAGCATGGGAAAAGTCCCTCTCCCTGGGCCGGACCAGTGGAACCAAACAGGGGCAAGAGTTCGCAGCGCAAGCTGCCTATAAATTAGGCCTCAGGCTGACCGAGTCAAAGAGGGATGGCAAAGCCATTCTTTATTTTGGTGAGGCAGCAGACCTTGGCGAAGCCGGCGGGACGGACGCAAGTGTGGAGGTTGCTTCCCAAGCCAGTCTGGCCCTGGGTCTCGGCTTGATCAAGATAAGCGTGAATGAGGCGTGCAGCGCGTGGAGCAAGGCTATATCACTTGCCGAAGCCCACCAGACCGAGCTGGGCAAAGAGATCATCGTAGAAGCTGCTACAAACCTGGGCCGACATATGGTCGAACAGGGCAATATTGAGCAAGGTATAGAAGTCCTACAAAAAGCAGTTTCGTCAGGGCAAACGACTGAAATACCCGAGAGCAAAGGCATCGCGGGACAGGCAGCTTTTTTGTTGGGGCTTGCCTTGCAGCAGTTAGGCAAGACAGACGAAGCTATCGAGGCTTTCGAGAATGCTGCCGCCCTGGGGGAAGCTAGCGGCACAAAAGAAGGTGCTCAGATTCGCGAATCGGCCCTTGCCACCATGGAGCAGTTGAGCTTGAAGCCAGTTGAGGCCACATCGGTTCAGAAGAAGGGCATAGTTCTAGTCCACGGCATGGGACATCAGGCCAAAGACGCAATGCTGCTGAAGGTGACCAACTCAGTCGCAGACTGGCTGCAAAAGAATGTCTCTTATGAAGGAGGGGAAAAGTCTCCATCTTTGGAGCTGGACCTTCACAAGGACACACCTTCTCGAATCACGCTGAAACATGGTAGGCAGGACTGGGTGTTCACAGAAGCGTATTGGGCTCCCGTCATTAATTCACCCCTCTTCGATCCAATGGTAGGATGGACATTCAATAGATTCCTTTTCCATCTCGCCGTCCTAACCAGGACGGCTGTGACAAGATCTGTAATCCCCACCTCTCGTGCCATTCTTTTGGTGGCGCTATTGACAGTTTTCGCCGCTGCCGTATTTCCCTTCCTGGTCCTAATTTTCCCTCTGCTGGGATTGATGGACAGGCTAACCGTGGCAATGCTAAATATTCTTTATGTTCGGTTCCTGGGCCGCGCTCCGCCCTCAGAAGACCCAGACACAGAAACGCAAGGAATAAAAGTGGCGAGTGCAAGATGGCGGCGATGGTCTCCATGGCTTATCGGTCTCCTTTTAGGCATCGTCTGTGGAGCCCCAATACTAATCGTGTGGCTTATGAACGTCGGGCTCGCTGCTTGGCTCTACGGATTACTAGTATATTTGGGTCTTATGGTTTCGCTGTCCGGGGCAGGCTGGGCAGTCCACAAGAGCGGCCACTTGGAGGTTGGGGGGGCTCCTCTCCCCGTATACGGCGCCACCGGTGTGACTCTTGGCCCCGGAGCTTACTTTCAGGCTCGGGTATCGTACACGACGACGAGGCTCTTTAGAGACACTCTCCGAGACATACTTACAGCCCCAGTCTGGGCCTTCAACGACGGGATGAGATTCTGGTTGCATCGAAATGGCGAATATGCCTTGCTTAGGTTGTACAACTATAGTCTTACAGCCCTCTCGCGCCTGAAGTTTGGGTTCTTACTTGCTTTTTTGCTGGTCTTCCAGTTTCTCAACTCTATTATCGTCTTACTTCTGTATGGCACCGGAGTTTTGTTGCTACTGCCTGTGATGTTCCTTGTATGGGCGGTGTCCAAGTTCAGCACGATCCCAGGGCTACCTTCAGTGGTGAATTTTATCAAAGCAAAGCTGGACTCTTTCTTGCTTGGGTCGTTGGGAGACATCAAAGTGTATTTGGACGAGCCGATTCAGGCACGAAGTGTTCGGGCAAAGCTGGAGGCGGCCATTGATAAGTTCCATGAAGAGGACAGGGACATCTACATAATCGCTCACTCCCTGGGCAGCGCGATTGCCTATGAGACTTTGGTCATAGAGGAGAATCGCGCTCGGGTTCAGCGAGTCAAGTCACTTATTACGGTTGGCTCTATACTGCCGATGATTTGGCGAATGAAATCGCGAAGGCCTTCTTTTGACCTACCTCTTCCTGAAAATTTGAGATGGGTGAACTTGTGGGCTCGATATGATCCGGCTGACGCTGGTCCCATCAAGAGCGAGCGCATAAAGGTGGCGATGCCTTCTTTCGACCCATCCCCGCCTTTGAAAATCGAAAAGGGTAGACGCTGGCTCATGCCATTCGCAGATCAGGGGCATCCAGGCTTTAAGGAGATCATCGTCAGCAATGAAGACGATTTTTCGACCGATCATTCCGGCTATTGGGACAACCATCATGAGGTTATACCTGAGCTAGTACGCCAGATATGGGGGGAGGGTTCAAGTGAGGCTACTGCCAATTATGAATATTATGAGGGGCTGCGGTCCTTCAGGCGCAAATTGCGGATAGCGGTACTCTCAGGTCCTCGGCTGCTGTCATGGTGCGCTCTCCCTGTAGTCTGTCTCCTTAGTCTGGCACGAATGAATGAGAATCCCGGCGTATTTCCATTTGATGGCGGCGATGGCGAGCGGACAGCCCAGCTAGTAGCGAATCTAGATATTCTCAATCTGTCTCAGTAGCCTGTCCTGGGCCCGATCCTGCGGACTCCATATAGTTGGCAAGAGAGCGTGCTCCTGTCAATTGTACTAGGCCTCATGGCATCGGTTGGCGCCCTCTTACTATACACATTCCTGCGGTCGATAATTTGGGACGGCTTCCTTCGCGAAAGTGCCGTGTTCAGCTCTGCGATTCGGCCAAGTCAACTCGGAGAAGAATCGGCAGAGAAAAAAACACTATGAGCGGATAGTGCTGAGCACTAGGACTTGATGAAATACTGAGTTGTTCACACTGCGAAACCTATGACAAGTATCTTCGGTCCTGCGCTGCCAAATAGAAACCAGCCCGACCGAACACGTTTGACATTCTTATCTAATAAGCGTATATAACAAGGCAACCATGGGTTCATTCTACTTGTCTGCTCTAATGACATGCTTACGTACCAGATGCGAAATTAATGCGATGCCGTTGGGCGAGTAGTTAGAGTTCGCAAGTAGTAACTTCTCAGCAGCAGAATCCATAATGGAGTGAGTTGATGCACATCCGAAGCATCCATATAAAGGGTTTAAAGATTCTAACGGATATCAAGCTCGATTTCGATATAGAGGCTGATGCCACTCTGTTGTTCGCGAATAACGGAATAGGGAAAACCACTATACTCGAAGCACTTTCGTTGGTTGGTCATGTTTCCTGTATGCGAAGATTAAGACTTTCCAGAGATTCAGGCGAGATCGCGGTCCACGCTGAGCCCTCAATACTTTGTCGACATCTTGGTATTGCTTCAAACAGCGAGACGGACGTCATTCACAAACGATTCAAGACGTTTTAGGAAGAATTGAAGGAGGCTAGAACCCTTGGCCACTGGTTTGATTCGTTCATGCCTGAGGAAGATGGCCCCACTGCAATTAGGTACATCGTCGATCTAAACGAGCACATACAAGGCCTAGAGTTCTACATAGTCATATTGGAGAACAATTACGAATTTGAGGACGGCACCAGGCAAGTTACTATCACTAAAGCTCTTTCTCGACGATACCCCGATGAAGAGATGAACAATCTAATGGCAATAATTGCTGACGATAAAAACTCGGCCAAAGTAGCACAGCTTGTAGATAGCGTATGGGACACGAGGTCCCACATTACAAAATCAACTGGCATATGGCCTAGAGCAATAAAAACTCTCGATTCTAAATACGGAATTGTCTCCTACATCAACACAGATCTTAATGATTTTGGAAAAGGAAATGACCTTCGAGAAACACCGAAGGATATCACAGGTGACTTCATTGGAGAAGTGATCAAGCGACTGGAGATCCCTTTCTCAGTGCCCATGGAGGGGTCTTACAATGAAATTGAATCGAAGGAAGCAATAAACGCACATTTGGAGCGCATCCTTGATAAATACCCACACTTCGGTCCGGCGGAGAAGGGGATCAAACCAATACTACAAATCTTGGAATGCAGGTACAGCATGGAAGAAAAAGAGTTTCGATTTTATGCACGGAGGCGCGATCAAAACAGTACTGTTCCTTTAGACTACATGAGTGCAGGTGAGAATGAGTGATTCTTCTTATTCTTAATCGTTTACGGACTGATAAGCGATAACTCGGTCGTGCTATTGGACGAGCCTGAGTTGCATATGTCGACCTTTACTCAGCGTGTCTTCTATCGCGAATTACTATCTGTACTCAAGCACAAAAAGTGCCAAGTAATAATTGCGACTCATTCTGGTGTGGCCTTAGCTTCTGTAATTGAAACATATGATACAGAACTTGATTCATCAGGCATGGTTCGTCTTCTACCTGCAAGTCGAAAAAAGAGAGTCAAGATCGATGCGAAGTTTATTCGAGCTAACCCGAAAAAAATAGAAGATAGGAACCCCATGGAGCGGGATTTCCTTGTTAATTGGCCAAACCTATTCCCTGTACATTTGTACTTCCACTATCTCAGTACAGCGTGGCTTTGTTTGAACGTGTCAAAGGGATTCTTTCTTAAAGTTCTGATGGCTCCAGTGTTGCTATTCAAGCTAGGATACGACCATAGCACATACGGTCGAAGTTTACTATGGATCATTGTTGGTTTGTTCGCTGTTTCTGTTCTTCCTCCGCTGGCATTGATAGCTAGCGACTTTGCAAACCTGATCAATATACGGGCGCTTGAAACACACTCAGACGTGATAGCCACGGCGTTACCAATTTCAATTGCAAGCTTCGCCCTTCTTATTCTGTTTTCTATATTCTTGATGTGGCGTGGGCGTGGCCAATGATCAGCATAGGCCCCTGTAGAACTGCTAGCCCATCCAGAACTGCACGGGCGTGGTAAGGGCCCAAAGGACGTACTAGTTCTCCAGGAAGGCGGGGACCACCCGGAGCAGGTCGCCGTAGCTTCCGATGAGCACGAGGATGCCGATGGCGGCACCGAAGATAATCTTGCGTTTCAGTTGCTTCAGGTGCTCCTGGTGGAGGTGCCTGTCCCGCTCCAGGGCGTCTTCTTCCTCTTCGCCTGTACCCAGCACCTGGTAGTCTGCGCCCTCTACAGCCCGCCGCTCCGTATGGAGTGGATTGGTCCCAGGTAGGCTGTCCCATGTTTGGAATGCTTGGCCAACTAGATTCATAGCGATTTGGAGAGGCTAAAATCGCCGTTTCTAATAGTGGGGGACTCAGGGCTGGATGTTCCGTCAACAATCGCTTATAATACCCGCTAATCCTTTGAGATGCCCCCCAAGGCCAGTTGCGGTAAAATAGTCTCAAGGAGATGACATAAATATTCAGTATCTTAGTAAAGAGGAGTCCTGTCCTATCTGCCTCTTCATCCTTGTCGTGAGGAAGTAGAGGGTAATGCAAATAGATGATTTGCCTAGCGGCAATGATTCTATCCTACATAACGGATGCGAGCTTGACTAGATAAGGAGGGTATCAGTGGAGGGATTGAGCAAAGCCAGAGAAGTAGCGCGGAGCATAATAGATAACGTCAAGAGGGTCATCATTGGCAAGGAAGAAGCCATAGAAATGGGTGTGCTGGCCCTAATATGTCAGGGGCACGCCCTAATTGAAGACGTGCCTGGAGTGGGCAAGACCATGCTGGCCCGAAGCATCGCCCGCTCCGTAGACTGCACCTTTAAGAGAATCCAGTTCACGCCTGACATGCTCCCCACCGACGTGACCGGGGTCTCAGTGTACAATCAGAAGACCAGCGAATTCGAATTCAGGCCAGGGCCCATATTGGCGCAAATAGTCCTGGCAGACGAGATAAACCGGGCCACGCCCAAGACCCAGTCGGCCCTTCTAGAATCTATGGAGGAGCGTCAAGTCACCGTAGACGGAACAACATATCGCATGGAGAGACCCTTCATGGTAATGGCGACACAAAACCCCATAGAATATGAAGGGACATTCCCATTGCCAGAGGCCCAGCTAGACCGATTCCTTTTGCGCATAACACTCGGCTATCCCACTGCGGAGGAAGAGGTGGCCATAATAGACAGCCAACAGGTCTCTCACCCCATCGAAGGCCTCAGTGCTGTGGCCAGCCCGGATGAAATCACAGCCTTGCAGGATATCGTAAAGGGTGTATATGTAGACAACCTCATCAAGGAGTACATTGTGGCCATAGTGGAGGCGTCCAGAAATCACTCTGACGCCGCTCTTGGAGGTTCGCCTAGAGCCTCGTTGGGACTATTTCGGTGTGCCCAGGCCCTGGCTCTACTACGGGAGCGGGATTACGTTCTGCCCGATGACGTTAAGCACCTTGCACCTGCCGTATTGGCGCATAGAATAATCCTTTCGTCGGCAGCAAGGATGCGTGGAATTGATGGAAGAAAGGTGGTCGGAGACATAGTTGGCCAGGTTCCGGTGCCAGGCGCTCAAGCCAGGGGATGGGTCAGAAGCTAGGGTAAATACCAACATCTACATTTATTGCGTAGAGGTGCCTATTGAAAAGGCTAATCTTGGTGCTGACATTAACGGCCGTAACGCTGGTGACGGGTCTTGCCACCAGTTTCGATCTCATGTTTCGCCTCACTTATCTCCTCTTATTCATCTTGGCGGGCAGCTACCTTTGGTCTTGGCTCAGCCTCAGAAATCTCGAGGTGAGCGTAGACCGCAGCGCCTCTCGCGCTGAAGTGGGCGACAAGATAGAAGAACGTATCACGGTTCATAACAGCAGCTCTTTGTCCAAATCGCTTCTCGAGATTACAGACCAGACGGACCTGCCGGGACACATGCCTGGCAGGGCCATCAGCCTTCCTCCCCGAGCATACGAATCATGGAAGACCTCGACGACTTGTAGGAAGCGGGGTGTCTACACCCTGGGGCCTCTAATGGCTAGGGGAGCCGACCCTTTTGGATTATTCAAGAGAGAAAAAGAGTACGCAGGGACTCAATCGCTAATAGTCTATCCCCGCTCCCTGGAGCTTCCCAGGTTCGGCATTCCCGCCGCGGATCTATTAGGAGATGTGTCGCAAAGGCGTAGGACCTTCTATGCTACTCCCCACGCCTCTACAGTAAGGGAGTACGTCTACTCAGACAACACGGGCCGTATTCACTGGCCCTCCACCGCCCGCCTTGGGAAATTGATGGTCAAGGAGTTCGACCAGGGGCAGTCCAGCAACGTCTGGATATTCCTGGACCTATACCAGCACGTCCAGGCTGGCCAAGATGAAGAAAGCACCGACGAATACGCCGTCACGATAGCAGCCTCTATCGCAAAAAAGTATCTGGAGGGTGGCTATCCTGTTGGCCTTGTCTCCTACGGGGACGAAAAGTACATCCTCCCGGCTGAGACCGGCCGCGCCCAGATGGAACGCATACTGGAGTTCCTGGCTATGAGCAAGTCCGATGGGAAAATTCCCCTAGAAGAAGCCTTGCCAAATGAGGAGAACCTCTTCAGTCGATACGGATCCCTGGTGGTTATAACGCCCTCATGGCATAAGGAGTGGGTGCCCGCTCTGGGCATCCTATCCAAGCGCCAAGTTAGGGTGGCGGCCATTCTCATTGACTCCAGCACCTTTGGCAGCGGACAAAGCAACTCTGCCATCCTAGACAGCCTCGCCATCAACGGCGCAACCGCCTTCATGGTGAAACGTGGAGATGATATACCTACTGCCCTGAGCAGTCCTTACAAATTGATGGAGACACCCGTGACGATGGAGGCCGTCGCCTCAGGTAGCCTTCTCTGAACGCGCCATGAACACTGATAAGCAATTGACTAGCCCAAATAACAGCTTCCAAATCAGGCCCAGGCAAGAAAAAGGCGCAGTCACCAAGTTGCTCCATCGTCTGGTTCCTAAAGAGGGATGGCTCGTGCTGCTCCTGCTTCTAACAATGGGCCTTACCCTCGCCTGGTCCGTAGAGCAGGGTAACTGGGTTGAGACGCCGGGGCTAGTCAGTTCTGTGGTGGCTGCTGTATTCGTGGGCCTTGTATTGGCTAAGCTAAGGCTCTTCTATGCTGGGTCACTCCTTGCCGGCCTCGCTTTAGGCTTCGTCATGGTGGTTTGGCAAGCTACTTCTCTGACCGACTCCCCCATTCTTGTCGCCCAGGTACAAGAGATTTGGCATCGGGTGCAGAACTGGACAGAGGCTGCCATAGGCGGCGGTATTAGCATAGACCTGTTGCCCTTTTCGCTGATACTGCTAACTATAGGTTGGCTACTAGGATTCCTCTCCTCATGGGTTCTCTTCCGACACAGCAACGTATGGGGCGCGATTATTCCTATGGCCGTCGCCACCCTGACCAACCTCAGCTATATGCCGTCGGACGTCAGATCCAACGCGCCCTTCTTCTTCTTTCTTCTGGCGGCATTGCTGTTAGTCATACGCATGAATACCTTCCGAAAGGAGGGCATAGACACAGGGAGTCGCATAGACTACGGCAGCTCTAGAGGCTGGGCTACAATGAGCAGCGCTCTATGGTTCAGCATAACAGTTGTGGCTTTGACGGCCTTTTTGCCCATCCGTGGGGTCTCATATGGACCTCTAACAAAGGTATGGACAGAACTCCGATCCCCAGCGGCACATGTGGAGAGCGAATTTGCGCGCCTCATGTCTGGAATCTCCGGCAAGAACCCTAGAGCATTCCGCATTTTTGGTGATAACCTTCCATTCCAAGGGAGATTGACTCTCAGCAGCAACGTGGCCCTCTGGGTGCAAAGCCAGTACTCCTCCTATTGGACATCTAGAACCTACGCCGTCTACACCTCTCAAGGATGGCTAGGCGCGGAGGTCAAGCCTTTGGAGGTAGGAGGCGATAGGAAGGTGCCTCCTCCTCCCCAGGAAGCCAAGGGTCGAATAAAAGTGGCACAGGAGGTACAGGTAGGATTTGACACGGAGCTTGTCTTTGCAGGTGGCAATTTAACAGAGATCAGCAAGTCGGCCGTTGTGAACACTTTGGCGTCTAAATCGTTCACCATATCTATTGAGGACACAAAGGGTGACGCATCCCTTCCGGCAGACATTCAGGAACTGGCCAGCGTCCTTAGGGCGGAGCTAAGCAAGGAGCTCAATTCAACACATGAAGTTGCCGCTACCAGACTCCTGAATAACGATTTGGTGCTGGAGGACTTCCAAACCAAAGACGATGGCGGTCTGAGCGCCATCACCATAAGCAGAAAAGACCCTATACTGTCGGAGGTCGTGTCATCTCAATTTAGTCAAAGGCTTTTGCCTGGTGAGCTGTATACTATGGTGTCCTCGGCTTCGTTGGCTACGAATAACGAGCTGAGTGAGGCTGGCACGGAGTATCCTACCGCCGTCACCGACTACTACCTACAGTTGCCCGACACTTTATCGCCCAGAGTCAAAGAGTTGTCCCAGCAGCTTACAACGGACTTCGATAACGCTCATGACAAAGCTCTTACCATTCAGAACTATCTGAGGGAATTCAAGTTTACCTTGAATGTGGACCCGCCTCCCTTTAACGCCGATGGGGTCACCCACTTCCTCTTTAATATGAAAGAGGGGTACGGCGACTATTTCGCCTCGGCCATGGCGGTCATGCTGAGGACCATAGGAATACCAGCGAGGATAGCTGTAGGTTACTCTCCCGGCATCTACGATAGCGACGAGGCCGTAATTATAATGAGAGACAGCGACAGCCACGCTTGGACTCAAGTGTATTTTCCCCAATACGGATGGATAGATTTTGAGCCTACCCCCAACAAACCACTCCCCGCTAGAGAACTCCTACCTTCGGATATGATCGGCGGAGGTTCGGGCGGTAGCTTAACGGATCCCGAAGAGGAGGACAGGCCAGATGAGGATGACGATCTAGGGCTTGAATTCTCAGAAGATACAGGGCTCACTGATGGGAGCGGCAGGCCCGTGAACTGGCTCAGGATCCTCTCGATACCTGGGCTTGTCCTCTTGGCGCTGGGCGTGGTCACCTTGGCTCTCTGGACTGTATGGAATAGAAGCCTTGCTACTGTTCCCGTATCCGAGAGGACATATGTCAAGATGATCAGATTGGCAACCCTGGCCGTCGCTCCACGGAGGCTCCACGAGACGCCCAGCGAGTACGCTGATGCCATCGCCCAGAGCCTCCTTGATAGCAAGGAAGACACCGAGACCATCACAAACGCCTTCCTAAAATCCAAGTATGGTAAGCAACAACTCGTCGAGGAGGAACAAGAACCGGTGGAGCAGGCCTGGAATAGAATCAGAAAGATACTGGCTTGGGGAATGGTGAAGAGGTTCTTCTCTCTAATAAAGGGGTAACATGACAAAACACTACGACATATTCGAGACGCCGCTAGGCTGGATGGGGGTGATGCTCTCCTCTAAGGGAGTCAGAAGGACGACGCTGCCGAAGCCGTCCCCTGAAGAGTGCATAGCCGACCTGGGCAACGAAATTAGGGAGGCAAACCTTCTTGAAAAACCCCTCGACGGTTTACGCAAAGAGATGGACAGGTATTTCCGCGGGGACTCGGTGGATTTCAGCGAGCCTCTGGACTATGAGGACGCACCGCCTTTTTTCAAGGCGGCCTGGGATGCCTGCCGTTCGATCCCCGCTGGCGAGACTAGAAGCTACGCATGGCTTGCGGCGAAGGCGGGCAGCCCCAGGGCAGTCAGAGCCGCCGGACAAGCCATGGCTAGAAACCGCTTGCCCATACTGATACCCTGCCATCGGGTCGTGGGGAGCGACGGCGACCTGTGCGGATTCGGAGGCGGTAGGGACGCCCTGGCTCTAAAGCAACGTCTCCTTAACCTGGACCAGCTCCGCACTAAGAGGTGAGCTACGTAAAATTCGCTTTGCTCATCACGTGACAAACGTTGCTCCACAGTGGGGGCAGAACTTTGGAGGCCTAGTGAAGGTCAATCACCGCCACACAAAGAGTGAAAAGGCAAGAAAACGTGTCTTGTTCGAATTTTGTGCGTGGAGCCATGTTGACAATTACCGTCAGACTCAGAAAAGTTTGCATCTTTCCCCTGCGCGGGGAGCAATGTCTACAGGTGATAGCTAATTCTTCTCTTCTTGATAAGGCCGCAGAACTATATGAAATTACTAAGGGATTTGAACAAGATGAACAACCGTGAAGTTGCCATGGAGTTCCTGATGTGCTTTTGCGCAGCAGACGTTGACGGCTTGGGTTCCTTATTGGCCGGGGATCTTCAATTTAATGGTCCACTGTATCAATTTAGCTCCAGAGATGCGTATTTGGATAGTTTGAAAAATGACCCACTAGAGCAATGTGGCTATCAGGTCTTAAGTGTCACAGAAAATGAGGATAGCGTGTCCATCTACTATAATTATGAAAAGAGTGATGGGATCATAACTATTGCTCAGTTGTTCAAATTCAAAAATCAGAAGATAAGGGAACTATTTTTGGTATTTGATACCAGGGGATTCGCCTAAGAAGACGTTGCAGCGGACGGGGACAAGCGGCTTATAGCGTTTGTCGTGGTCCCCGTCGAAAATGGCAAAAACCCCTTCCAGCAACGCTTGGGCCAACTGGGAGCTCCAGGCAAGCTCACCGGCCTGAGGCTCTCGCGGTCAGCCGCACCCAGCTGTGTTACTGTTAGCCGACGAGAACTCGGAACAAATGGTTGAAGTCGGCCTTGGCGGTCTTAATAAATACCCCTTTGTTGCCGCCATTGGCTGCGGTCATATCGCCGCCGGAATATGTCCAGCCTTGCTGTGGTACCCAGTTCATCTGGCTCAATTGCGAAAAGGCACCAGCCATCGTGTTGAACATCATCGTAAACGTGGCGCAGAACTGCGCCGACATCTCCGCCATCTCGCGCGGCATGTCCATGTTTGCTTTGTAGTCCACCAACTTTCCATCAGCGGTGAACTCACCGGCAGCGCCGCCGCCGTCAATATTGACCAGATCATCCAGTGTTGGCATACTTATCATCTCCTTTCGACTATAGAGTTGAAATAGGCGCCTCAGGTCACTCTAGACATCTTCTAAGGATTGCGTAACAAGCATTCCGCAGAAGTAGTGTCGCGTTTATGAAAGGTCTTCCTCAGATCTCTTGCTTCGAGTACGCTCATGGCACTCCTCCTCTTATTCGTAGCATAGCGCTTCCACGGGGCTGATGCGGGTGGCCCGGCAGGCGGGGTACAGGGCCGCCACACCTCCTGCCAGTAGAATCAGAACGCCCACCTTGATTACCTCCTCATAGGAGAGGATCCACGTCCAGCCCGCTGTAGGTAGCACGCCACAATCGTCTCATTCAGTGTCCACTGATCTTGCTGTTCATTGAGACAGCCTCGTACCCCTTGTAACCCTGGAAAGAATCAGCAGTGCAATGCCGACAAAGGTCACCACCAGCCCGCCGAGCTCTACCTGTGGCATTCCCACCCAGAAGGAACCACTGAAGAGGCCCACGCCGATCCCCAACACCACCAACCCTCACGCCAGAAAGCTCTGGGAGCGACTCACCGGCTGATACAGCCCTTTTTCGATGAGGGACAAGTCTCTTCTGTGGTTCTAGTAAATAACCAGCCCGCCCAGGGCAATCCCCAACACGACTGGTACAAAGCTGATGTAAAAGAAAACGGGCATTGGTCACCTCCCTTCCGTGCCTGCCGCGGCCACGGGAAACGTTGTCTCTTGCTCGTGAATCACAAACTCACGCCGCTCGCCGTCCAGACCCACGGGCCTGATTGTAATCCTCGCCCTCACACTGGTCGGCCTTTCCCAGGTCTCAAAGAGCACCCGGCGCACCTCGCCGGCCTCAAGACGATTGTCGCCCGTGATCTCCATGGGAATGGTTCCCATGAAGAAAACGCTTTTCTCGAAAGCGTGCTCATCGTCGAAGATCACGTCGCGGGCGGCGTCATAGCCGGTGACCTCCAGGTAGATGATCTTGTCCTCACTCCCGGTGGGCAGGGAATGCCCTTCAACGGTGTTCTTCACCGTCACTGCAATTCCTCCATCCTCCAGAGCGATGCTCTCCACAATTACCACGCCTCTATAGGACTCGGGGTCGGCCCGGGAGCCGGCAAAGCGTTGGGATGGCCGCCCCTCGACGAGAGGCATGTGGCAGCTCTCGCAGGTCTTTCCCTGCTGTGCGGCCGGACTCGCGGCCTACTCGCTCCCGGTGGTCAAGATGAAGTCCCCAGAGTCCTGATGGCAGGCGACGCAGAAGTTGGGGACCACCAGCTCGGTGCGACCCGGCCCGTGGCACACCTCACAGGAGATGCTCTCCTCTACGGCCACACCCTTTTGCTCCAGAGGAGCGTGGCAGGCCAGGCACTTGTCCGGGGTCATCATCCAGGCCAGCTGCCGGGACCGGTGCTCGAAGAGGGCCTCGGTGGTCGCGTTGCCCATCAGGGAGGTCTGCCATTCGGCGTATTCCTGCTGATGGCACGTCTGACAGTAGGTTTCACCCTGGTACTGGTCCTGCCCTGGTATCAGCCTAGGGTCAAAAGACATCTCCGTGCCCATTCGGACCTGGCCCATGCCGCTCATGAACCCCAGAGCCAATAGGGGTACCAGCACCAAGAACAATGCCAGAGCGATCAAGACCCGCCGCAGCCTTCTGTTCATGGTTTCCACCTCCCGCTTCCCAGGCTAGACCCAAGGGCTAGTCGCAGCGCTGAGGAAGCCTGTCGGGATGCAGCCCCCGCCAGGTCTGCTGCTCGAGCTGTCCTTACGCCAGGTCCTGTTTCATCTGGTCGAATTCCTCTTTGGTGATCTCACCACTGACATATCTCCTCTTGAGCATGTCCAGAGGCGACTCAGACTGTGTGGTTTCGCCGGAATGCCTCGAAGAATCATCGTTCCTTGGCCCGAAGCTCCCTTGGCCAAACATACGGCTCATGAAATAGACGATCATGGTGAGCATGAGCACAAGAAAGGTTATGGGGAGTATTATCCATATCCCCATGGTGGAGTCGCCATCCATATCGGTCTCTCCATTCTGTAACTCTAGGGAACCTCTGAACAATTCGGCGCAAGCGTGGATGGGCAGAGTGGTTCCGTTCTTTGGAGATGTTCAGGCATCTTTGTCACGTTCCAGGTGGTGGTTGAGGCGTTCAGACCGTGTCTGTTGTTGCCTCGAAGCGGCTTTTCTGAGCCATCGCGGCTCCCGGCCGTGATTTGCGCACTGCGCCCCTCTCATGCCGCCAGACGGCGCTCTGCCGTCATCAAGTTGGCCAGCCCCAGTAGCAATGCCAGCCGTTGCGCGTTCTTAGCCAACCCTCGGTAGCGCACCTTGGCGTAGCCAAAGCGCCGCTTCACGTACAGGAACGGATGCTCCACTTTCGCCCTGACCGACGCTTTGCGCTTCTCCGCCAACGCCTCGTAGCTGCCAGGCTCCAGGTGCCGTCGCCGGCCGGGCCTCATCGCCACTCGCCACTCCACATCCAACTCTCGATTCTCCAACCGCTTGTCCACTCCCTGATACCCCGCATCCCCCCACACTCGTTTCTCTCCACCGTGCAGCAATCGGTGCGCTTCTGTCACATCATGCACGTTAGCTGGCGTCGTAGTCATGCTGTGTACCACTCCCGTCTCAGCGTCAGCGCCTACGTGTACTTTCATCCCGAAGCGCCACTCGTTTCCCTTCTTCGTCTGGTGCATCTCAGGGTCTCGTTCACCCGCACGATTCTTCGTCGATGACGGCGCCTCTATGATGCTCGCGTCCACGATCGTCCCCTCCCGAAGCCGCAGTCCCTGGGACTCCAGATGACGGTTGATCTCCTCGAACAGACTCTGCCCCAACTCATGCTCTTCCAGCAGATGGCGGAAGTTCAGAATCGTCGTCTCGTCCGGCAGCGGGCCCGACAGCTTCAACCCTACGAACCGTCTCACCGACTCGACCTCGTAGAGCATGTCCTCCATGCCAGGATCGCTCAGGTTGTAGAACAACTGCACGCAGTGTATCCGCACCATCGCCGACAACTCATATGGTCGACGGCCTCGGCCCGCCTTGGGATAGAACGGACGGATGCGCTCTTCCATCTGTTCCCACGGGATCAGAGCATCCATGCGCTCCAGGAATATCTCCCGGCGGGTCTTGCGCTTCTTCCTCTCGTATTCCAAGTCCGCAAATGTTGGCTGGTCCATCAATTATCTCCCCGAACACAGTGCTATTCTCTATGCTACTATGCCCAGACTTGTTCAGAGTATCCCTAGGTCTTTGAGAGAGTCCTCGAGAGGTGGAGGCGTGGGGTGTGCCTACCTGCTCAAGCACCATGAAAAGAATAGAAAGCA
The DNA here is from genome assembly GCA_965249025.1 of Dehalococcoidia bacterium. Lineage (GTDB taxonomy): Bacteria > Chloroflexota > Dehalococcoidia > Lucifugimonadales > CAYTFF01. The sequence continues at coordinate 2,939,771 of OZ252215.1, forward strand.
CTAAGAACTTAGAGGGAACTAACCAGGCTATGAAAGGTGGTATAACCAACTTCACTAGTAAAAGCTCCCACGGCTGGGACATTAGTCTGACCATAATAGGGTTTACTTCCCCAAACCCCATCTGAATAGCAAATAGGGTTAGCAAGAGATCTAGGTATATCAGAAATATAAACCCTATTTTGGGTGCGGCGGGATTTCCAAAAGCCGTAGCTGAGTAGTGTTTCAAAACCGTCAATCCATCACTCCATAAAGCCTGGCTGGAACAATCTTGATGGGGTAGTCCCCAGCTAGGTTTTAGGCATTATACTCTTTCATCTCTAGCCTGATAAATTTCTAGCAAACTCAGGCTCGGAGCCACCCTAACCGTGCACCTGCCCTTGAAAATTGTGGGATAGCCAACGTGGCTAACTCCACGGTGAATCACCTCTTGCCAACCCCTATGGCTCGTTCAGCATATCGGTTACCGTTTCTGGAGAGAGATTCTTCTTCGCGATGAATCCTACTGCGCCAGCCTCTATAGTCCAGCTTTCATATTGAGGTACCACAGGTTGACTTGATAGCAAGGCAGGCAAAAAGGCAAACACTCTTCACTGCGTGGCGCTGAAGAGAGAAGCCCTTTGTCTGGATAGATTTATGAGCCATCCTCACAGTGCATTCCTTTCTCAAAGATTCCCTAATATCTGATCTTGCAGCTAGACTGCTGCTTCTCGCTGGATACAAGGGGAATTGACGCTTCTCATATGTACATGCTTCGTTCTAATCTCAAGAACCCATCAGGAACAAAGACGTACTCCTACCTTAGACCGGATTTGGGAAAGCCGTGAAGTATGAAGACTCCTTATTTGCTGTGTGGTATTCCCAAAAGATTTTGTGGCCGTATACCGGGTGTGCATGAAGGATCGATTACAAGAAAAGTCCACTCTGCAAATTGTCTAGAGGAGAGATGCACAGATAGGCGTCTGTCCAGAGCGCAAACACGTATCATCCATAAGGGCTAATTTTCTCACCTTAGTGATGCCCCTTACGGGTGATGTTTAAGAGGCTGCCAGGGTGCACTATGAATACAGGTGGACTGAGGATGGCAATATGCTGACGCTAGCTGACGCTAGTGCCAATTGGGATAATAATTGTAGTTCTGGGCTTCATCATCGGAGTTTTGGGAGGGGTTCCTGTTCAAGGAGGTACAATCGACAGCACTAGCCAAACGGTTGAAGTCGACCAGTTCAGCCAAGAAGTCGCCGACGAAGCAGGCAGAAGGTTTGGCTTCGCTTATACTTCTGTAATAGACGATTTGATTTCCTACATGGACGACCCTGACCTTCAGCGGGCCAACGATCAAAGGGAGGCTATGGTGGAATATGCTACCTTCATCACTCCTCAGTTCGAAGACTTTGCACAGAGTCTTCAAGCCAAGCTAGATGATTTGATTGGCAGCGATGAGACAGAGACCTCATCCTAAGCTCAAGAAATGTGATAGTCCAAACGCATCAGTTCAGCGCTCTCGCTGCAGCTTAGATTGGATTGGAGGCAACGGTACCAACTGAAGAGAGTTCGCCTCTGTCAAAATTCCTACGGAATCTACTCTATTACGAATAGAATACTCTTAGACGTTACCAGATAAGCGACCCAAGCGGTCCTCTAACCTATTGCTTCTCGGGAGGTCGTTACTTTTTAACCTTGGTCACCGTGACTGTGACGCAGGAATCTAGCCCTCCGGATATTGGATCGGTGCGGGCATGGTCAATGGGTAGTAGGGTATTAAAGTGAACGCCCATATCACGAGCAACGGGCCTGCCCTTAGCCAAGGCGCCAAATGCTCCAGCTATTCCTAGAACCTGTGGATGAACACCTTGCGTTACTTTGACTGTGCCAGTTACAGATCCAACCTCAGACTCAACTCGAATGGTATCGCCGTCCTCTATTCCGTGCTTCGTTGCCGACTTGGCATTCATGAGGATTTTATAGACATTGGGGTGAGCTTTGCCTAGCTCGTTGAGCCAGCCGTTTTGGGTGGTGAAGGTTCCCGAATGTATAAGCGCCCTGTAATTCACCGCGTAGAAACTGTCCTCATTTACCTCAGAGTAAGCCCGACAGGGACGCCAGTTGAGGACGGCCTTATAATCGCTTGTGTCCCACTCGACACCCAACTCGTTGACCATTTGCTCGACCTGCTCTCCCGCCTCCAACATGTTCTCAAAGTATATAGGGAAGCGCACATCGAGGAAGGTCGCAGGGTACATTTCCTTCACCGACCTTTTGACCTTATAGGTGCCGTGCTCCTTGAACCAGTCCAGGCCCTTGTCTGAACCCAGTTTGGACTTTGCTTGCCGATCGAGGATCTCAGCCCAGGTGTACTTCTTGTCTGGGTCAAGCTTATAGGGGTCCTTTAGGCTATGGGCGTTTACTATTCGATAGAGGTCTTCGGCAAACCCAGCCCTGTGGGCTAGCTCTATGAGTGCTTCGGTAAACTGTCTGGCCTCACTTTGGGTTTCAGCTACCGGCTGTCTCAAATACCAGTAGTAGTATCCGGTTGCCGGGTTTACCTGTGTAGACCCAGGGTTTAGGAAGATTTCTAATCTTTCCATGAAGTGCTTCTCAGGCAGGAGGACATCGGCCAGATCCGCCTGTTCGTCCATGTGCGTTGCGAAGTAAACAGTGAAGGGCACGTTCTTGATGGCTTCCGCCGTTCGCTTTGGACTGGCACCGGTCATGAGCTGGTTGTGTCGGAAGAGGATAAGCATTTCAGCCTTGTATGGAAGCTTGAATTTTTTAGGGTCCTCCAGGGTATGCTGAACCATCGCACTCCGATTCGAAGAAATGGGCAACAGTTCATTGACTCCCAGCGTCTGAGGTGTAGACACCTCGAAGTCGTAGTAGTCAGCCCCATGGCCCTGGGAGCTGTGGGGCACAACCATTCCGTCGGCAGAGGTGTTTGGTGCCCAGCTTCCATCTGGGCCCACCAGGTTGGTGCCCTGGTGACTGCCTACCATATAGAAAGCCCCCATCAGCATATTTAGCACCTCAACAGCTAGGGCAGTGAACACGCCATGGTTATGTGCCCCAGCCCCTCGGTAAATGTTTACCGCGACTGGGCGATAGGGGATTTCATGGCCATCAACTTGAACAGTTTTGCCGATGCTGGCCGCCTCGCCAAACTCTTTCGCAATTCGACGTATTGTCTCGGTGGGAATGGTGGTAATCTCGGACACCCTCTCCGGAGGGTACTCCTTGACATTTTCCTTGAGGTAGTAGAAGGAGGTGCGGCACTCTACACCGTCAATGTCATGAAATCCTTCAAGATCATAGTCCTTTACGTCTCCGTCAAAGGGTTTGGTGACTCCGTCGATGGTGTCCCAAACCAGTGGCTTGCCTTCTCGCCTTGCGTAGTGCCCATCTGGACGGACCAGGTAGGGCGCATTGGTCTTTTTCTTTAGAAACTCAGCGTCATAGATTTTGAGTTCATTGATCAAAACGTTGATGAGGCCAAGCAGCCAGGCGCCATCGGTTCCGGGGCGAATTGGAATCCACTCATCGGCCTTGCCGGCGGCGTTGGTCAGGATGGGGTCCACAGCCACCACCTTCAAGCCTCTCATCCGTGCTTCGGCCATCTTCTGGGACATCTGGTTGGCGTTTAGACCCCCCATAAACCCCGACTGGTTGCCCTGCAAAATGAGATATCTGCAGTTCTCTATGTCATAGTGCGAGTGGAAGGTCCCGTTAGTCAAGTACATAGCTGAGTGGAGATAGTTGCCGCAGAAGTAGCCATACCATATAGTGTTGGGCGTACCGAAGGCGGGTGCCCACATACCGTTGGTAAACTCGCCACCGCCTTCTTCAACGGAGGAGGTAGAGAGTTGCAGCTTCCTGGGGTCGTCTTCCCTGATTTTCTTGAGTCTCTCTGCGATGATATCCAGTGCGTCATCCCAGGATATCTCTTCCCATTTAGGGTCAATGCCCAACCCCTTCTCTGGATTGGTGCGTCTCATAGGTTTAGTAAGCCTATGCGGGTCATAGAGGCTCATGGGAGCAGCAAATCCCTTGGCACACAGCCTGCCGTTGCCAAAGGGGCCGTCGGGATCGCCTTCTACCTTGACAACCACTCCATCCACTCGGTGCACAAGGGTAGGACATTCGGCGAAGCACATGTCGCATATGCTATGTAGCCAGACGTCTTCCTTCACTTCGGGATCCTTGACTTCTGCAGTAGCAGAGTGGTTCCTTAGATTTAACAGTGCCATTATTGCCTCCTGACCTAGTCAATCTAGGCTGCTCGACTAACCGCCAGCGATAGGGTACATCCCAACCGTAATGGATACCTGTGGCTTGCCCTCTAGCTTCGTATTAAGACCATTGCCGTCCTTGACGTCCTGTTCGTCGACAAGTACCTTGGCCGAGGGACGAAGACGGCCATTAGCTTTAAGTACGACGGAGGTGAATTGTTCGCCATATTTCTTGCTTAGAGCGTCGAACGCATCTATCAGACATGACCCTTCGGGAAGAACAATCTCCTCCTCTGCACACCCTACCGTGTTTCTCAATAGTCCCATATAGTGCAACTTTATATTGACGTCGTTCATGGCTCTACCGTTCCATTAGCGTGACGTATACTCCCACTTTGAGAACACAATAGCGTAATAGATAGCCGCCGGCCAGGATGGCTAAACAGGCCGCTATTACTACGGAGGTAGCGGCTATGCTTGTCCCTAATACATCGCTGGCTGCCAGCGAGACTATCAGCGTTGGAACTGCCAGCCCAATCCCAACCACGCCAGCCCACCAGCTCCAATGAGTCCCACCCCTTACCAAGCGGCGCACCGACTCACGAGCCGAGGAACTTCTGGATGCCATTCCCCATATGTACACAAAAAGACCAACTCCATTTGCTACCAGTAAACCTAGGAGTACAGGCCAGAACACCGAGGCAGCCGAATTTAGGCCATCTCTTCCATCAGTTACCAAGGTTATTACCGGCAAGGATGCTGCCCCTCCCAGGAAAGAGTATCCGACATAGAGCGTTGGTACTAAGGGTGTATTCCAGAAGGGGATGCTTTTCCACCATGAAAGAACAAGCCCGCTGTAGGCCATGAACGCTACCGCCAAGACCATTATCGCTCCTCGCAGAGCGGAGCCGGCGATCGTTCCTTCGCCCCAGGGGAGCCATTCCCAAATCGACGGGAGGAGAAACACAAGACGAAGGGCCATCAACAGGGTGACGATAGTCGCTCCTCGGCTGATCCAGCTATGCCTGAGATTCATGAATACGTTTGAGAAACGCCAGCGAGCGCGGCCAGCGCCCAGGTGAGTGAACAGCACAAGGAGGGACAGAGACGCCAGAGCTATTCCTGCCCATGCGCCGACCGTTGCTGTGGACTCATTGATGACGTCGAAAATGCGTAATACTATTTCCACGAATATTAGGCCACCACTGGCGCCGGATAAGAAGAGGTAGAAGGCTATCCTCCAGTCCCATGCGGTTTGAACCCTGAAGTCGTCTATGACAAATTCTCTTCTCATTGCTCTACCTCCGCAGTCTCTCGATGCGCATCGAGGTAGAAAATACTGGGATCAGCACCCAGATCGGGACGGAGCTGAAAGGAGTCGTTGTCCTTCCTGAGATGGGAGACCTCACTGTCGGGGTCGTCCAGGTCGCCGAATACTAAGGTCCTGGTGGGACAAGCGTCGACACACGCAGGATTCAGGCCCCGGTCTATTCGCTCTACATTGAAGCTACATTTCTGTATTGTGCCTATCTGGTGCTTCTGGTATCCGACCTCTTCAAAGGGTGTCAGTTCCTTGCCGTAGTATCCATCTTTATGCTCATATATGTAGCGAGCATCATAGGGACAGGCGATTACGCACGCCTCGCATCCTATGCACTTGTCCTGGTCCATCATCACTATGTTGTCCTGCTCGCGCACATATGTTGCCTTGGTCGGACAGGCCTCCACGCAGGGTGGATTCAAGCAGTGATTACACCGCACCGGCAGAAACAGTTTGCGCACGTCGGGATAGGTCCCCTCCTCTCGCTCCAGCACCTTGGTCCAGAAAATATCTGGAGGAGTCGCATTCTCCGATTTGCAAGCCACGATACAGGCCCAGCAGCCGATACACCGTTTCAGGTCAACTACCATTCCCCAACGTGTCATATCCTGCCTCCTGCAATAAGTTTAATTGTCTAGGGCAATTCGATTAGAAATCTATTTTATACCACTTATCATTGAAATTCACAACTGTCAACCTTTTGTATGCCTGCGAATTGTAGCATTTGTAATGCATTCTTGCCGCCAATAGTCCTTAAGCGTCGGATGGCTTTTCGGAGGCGCTCTTCCCAAGGGTGAGTGAAAAGTCGCCCTTTTGAATATGGAGGTATGCCAGGTTTGACTTTCTGGTAAGCTCCCTGACCAGGGCCACAACTGGCTTCTCGACCGCGGGGCTGGGATAGTCGGTCTTGATGGGACTGGAAGCTATAGTGGCATTTACATGTTCTTCGGGGAAAAGCGCCCTGAGCACCAGTTCGTCATCGGAAAGCTTCGCTCCCAACTCTCGTCTCAACTCCCTTATAGAGGGCTGCGGAGGTTCCCAGTCCAAGAATTCCTTTGCCCTGGGAGAACTCGTTATCTTGTCCAAAACATTCTGATCGACAGGAGTGGGAGGCTTTCCATAAAACTCCAGGACGTACTTGATTACCTCATCGGGCACCTCTTTGTAACGCTCTCCCAAGACAACATTCAACGCAGCCTGGGTGGCCACTATCTGAGAGAAGGGCGTGATCATGACCGGATAACCAAGCTCCTTACGGACAAGGGCCGTCTCTTCCAGCACCTGGTCTAGCTGGTGCTCCATGCCTCTCTGAGAGAGCATGAACTTAAAGTTAGTGATCATTCCTCCTGGCAACTGATGCTCATATTGAAAAGCGTCGTACTCTACGGGCTCTCCAAGGGGCTTGTTTTCTCTCTTGGCGACGTACCTGAAGTGCCTTGATATGACCTCTACGGCCTTTTCGTCGATGTTCGGTGTATGGCCTAATCGACGGGTATTCATTATGATATTCTCTGCTGACGGGAGAGAGGGACCGTTGGCCAGGGGTGAGACGGCGGTATGGACAGTGGTAATTCCCAGCTTGATGGCCTCCAAATAGCATAAGGACGCTAGGCCGGTGGTGCAGTGGGAGTGTATCTCCAGTGGCAGTCCGCCAAGGTTTTGCTGAACCGCTGGCACCAGGGTCTTCACCCTGTCTGGAGTTAGGAGTCCAATGGAGTCTTTGATGTATACCGAGTCGACGTTTAGCTTGGCAAGCTCTGCGGCTTTTCCGGCGTAGTATTCATCGGTATGTACAGGGCTAAGGGAGAACACCAAAGGCGTTTGAACCTCCAGACCTTCGGCCTTGGCTATGCGAACGGATTTGGTGATGTTCCGCCAGTCGTGTAGGGCGTCATAGACTATTACACGCCTCAGCCCGTTAGCGGCCATGCGTTTTATCCAAAGAGCTATGACCGAATCTGGCACCAAGTCGAAGCTGATCAGGCTCTTGCTCCGAACCGCCCCCGCGAGAGGAGTCTTCGGCATGGCCTTGACCATAATCCGAATCCTTTCCCAGGGATCCTCACGCAGGTAACGAACGCAGGCGTCGAAGTGGACAGTGCCCATCAGCTCCACGACCTTGAATCCCGCTCCGTCCATTAAGGAGGCGATGGGAAGCATCATGGCCGTAGTCATTCGAGTGGCCCAAAGGCTCTGATGGCCGTCTCGCAGGCTAACGTCGACGAAATTGATCTCACTCATGTCTCTGCCTTTGCCATAAAAACATCCTCTACCCACCGTGTGTTCACGTCCCCTTCTATGTAGTCGGAGTGCTCCAACAGAAGCCGATGAAAGGGAAGGGTAGTCTCCAGGCCGGAAATCGAGAAGTTGGCCAGAGCGTGCTTCATGCGCTCGATCGCTTTAGCGCGACTGCTGCCTTTGGTGATGACCTTTGCGAGAAGGGAATCATAATAGGGGGGCACATAGTATCCAGGATAGCAGTGGCTGTCGACCCGTATGTTGCGTGCTTGCGGTGGACTCCACTCCCCAATTCGACCGGGAGCGGGCCGAAACTCTTCATCTGCGGACTCGGCATTGATGCGGCACTCGATAGCGTGGCCACTGATGGTTACCTCTGACTGGGACAGGCTGAGTGGGTAGTGGGCGGCGATACGAATTTGCTCTTTAACTAGGTCTATCCCCGTTACCATTTCCGTCACTGGGTGCTCAACCTGGATACGGGTATTCATCTCCATAAAGTAGAACTGCATCGTGTCCAGGTCCAGGAGGAACTCCAGAGTGCCGACGCCTTCGTAGTTGATCTGGCGAGCGATGGCGGCGGCTATGGCGCTCATCGTTTTCCTAAGTTCGGCGGTTATCACGGGCGATGGGGCCTCCTCCAGGATTTTCTGATGACGACGCTGCAAGGAGCAATCGCGCTCGCCCAGTTGGACCACATTCCCTAACTGATCGGCCATGATTTGAACCTCTATGTGTCTGGCATTCAGTATGAATCGCTCCAGGTACAGTCGCTCATCTCCGAAGGCTGCACGTGCCTCGGCTGAGGCGACATCAAAGGTTGGTCTCATATCTTCGGGGCGTCTTACTACCGCTATCCCACGTCCCCCTCCACCGGAAGCTGCCTTGAGAAGGACGGGGTAGCCCACATCATCCGCCATTGCCCTGGCCTCCTTGAGGTCCCGAATCTCCTCGGACCCTGGAATGACTGGCGCACCGAGTTGTCGGGCCGCCTTTCGCGCCCAAACCTTGTCGCCCATTTGCTTGATGTTGTCCTTCGTGGCCCCGATGAAGGTGATGCCGTATTCAGCGCACATCTCTGGTAGCTGCGGATTCTCGGAGAGAAATCCGTACCCAGGGTGAATGGCATCCGAGCCGGTTCCCAGGGCGGCGGCAACGATGGCCTCTACCTTTAGGTAGCTGTCCTCTGGTCGGGAGGGGCCGATGCACACGGTGTGGCCTGACAGCTTGGCAGGTAGGCTATCTCTGTCGACCTCCGATACCGCCGCAACGGTCTCTATCCCTAGTTCCATACAGGCCTGAATAACTCGAACGGCGATCTCTCCTCTGGTAGCTACCAGGACTCGCTGTATATCATTCATTGGCGGGGGCTTTCTTTTTTCTTCTCACCTTTTTCTCGCCTGGCTTGACCAGCAAAAGCGTCTGTCCGTACTCCACCATAGCGCCGTTTTCAGCTACGATGCTAGTTATGTAACCCTTCGTCTGGGCCCTGACAGCGCTGAAAACCTTCATCACTTCGATGAGACAGACGGTATCGTCCTCGGTAACGAAGCTGCCCACCTTCACGAAAGGCGGTGCGCCCGGCCTTGGACTCCTGTAGAAGGTCCCGAGCATGGGCGCGGTGACCGCAATCAGACCCTCTTCGATGCTAACTGGACCATCACGCTTAGCTTCAGAGATAGCTGGCCCTTCTGTTTCTGATGCCTTTGGAGTTCCGGCTGCTGACTCCTTAGAAGGATTCCTGTTAACGCTCAGTGCGGACGGGGCCGAATTGGCGACTCGAAACTCGTGGGAAACGTCTCCGCTCCCATGTTTTCTCACCACCAGGGTGATATCGTCCATCTGCAAATTCAACTCATCGAAGTCTGATTCCTCGATAAGCCTCATTATGAGGAGGATATCGTCCTCTGACAGGTCCATATACTCACATCCCTTGATATGCCCGAACGTCAATGGTCAGGGTGACTCAATTGCATCGGCGCTAATGGCGCTATCTATTACTACTGTGGCTGACTTCAAGCCACTACAGCTCCATAGGCTTGAGGTCCTTAGACACGATAATCTTCGGCTCGGTGACAGCTTGAACATCCTCTACAGAGATCCCTGGCGCTATCTCTTTGAGCAACAGCCTTTCAGAGGAGACCTCTATGAGGGCCAGATTGGAGATGATAGTGTTGACTACGCCCTTGGCCGTGAGGGGTATTGAGCATGATTTGACTATTCGCGGAGCGCCGGACCGTGTGGTGTGCTCCATCACGACTACAACCTTCTTGGCTCCCGCCGCCAGGTCCATTGCTCCCCCTATACTACCACCCCTCTTCTGTTCGGCGGTTCTCCAGTTTGCCAGATCGCCCTTTTCGGACACCTGATATGCGCCGAGGATACAGACATCCAGATGGCCACCCCGTATCATCCCGAAGGAGATGACGCTATCGAAAAAGGAGGCCCCTGGAATAACGGTCACGGGGTTGCCACTGGCGTTGACCAGGTCCGGGTCCCACTCCTCCTCCTGGGCGATGTTGCTCAAGCCGAGAACCCCATTCTCCGACTGCAAAACTACCTCGATGTCAGGGGGAATGAAATCCGACACCAGAGATGGCAGCCCTATGCCTAGATTGACATACATGCCATCTTGTAGCTGCTTGGCTGCCTTGAGAGCCATCAATTCTCTAGTTAGCCCTTTTATCGCTGCCATCTTTAACCGTCTCTGTTTATCTAGTCGCTACCCGGAAGGCCGCAACCTTCTGTGGAGCCACCTGTATCACGCGATCCACGAAAATCCCTGGGGTGTGAATGTGATCGCCGTCCATTTCCCCCACCGGCACCAACTTCTTTACCTCGGCAATCACGGTTTTTGCTGCCGTGGCCATCACCGGATTGAAGTTCCTCGCCGTCTTGCGATACATCAAATTGCCCATCCTATCCCCCTTCCAAGCTTGAATAAAGGCGAAATCGGCGCTTAGGGCCGTCTCCAGGACGTATTGCTCGCCATTAAACGTGCGGGTCTCCTTTCCCTCGGCCAGGGGCGTCCCCACGCCTGTGCGGGTATAGAAGGCAGGAATGTCGGAGCCTCCACATCGTATCCGTTCTGCAAGCATCCCTTGAGGGACAATTTCAACCTCTATCTGCCCGTTTTCGATACCCTCTGCCAGCGGGTTGGCCGCTCCTCCGCTCCTTGCGACGCTGGGAAAGGACATGATGACCTTTGCGATTCGCCGCCAGTCCTTTAGGATAATAACGTTGTTGAAGCCGTTGCATATCAGCGTGAGATTCCCGACGCCCTTGTCGATCATCCCCTGCACCAGATTGTGGGGCGTGCCGGCGCCGCCGAACCCACCGATCATTATGCTTGCCCCGTCGTGGAGATCCAACAGTGCTTCCTTCACGGAAGGGAACACCTTATCGATCAATTCAGACCTACTTGTGGAAATGTTGCCCTGTATTTGCGCTTTGTCAACGGTTACTACCTCTTCCTTTCCATGCCCTTCAATACTTATGTGATTTATATACAGCGTACCCAGCGCCCTGTCAACCTAATGAGTTGTTCTGAACTTGGAGATTGGATGTTAGGCATGTACAGACTGGGCCATTTGTCCGAGACAGGATAGGCGACTCTACTAGGGCAATAGGGCGATCTCACGGAACCATTGCGATGTGATTAAGCATGAGTGAACTTACGTTCAAGGGGATATTCACACTCAGGGAATCGAAGGCTATCGGAGCTTGTTCTTGTTAGGGTGAAGAATCTATGGAGCGTTAGCTGGCTTGGCTATGGCTTCCTGAAAAGTAGGGGGAGCTAGGTATATGGGCTTGTCTTCATGCCATTTTTCTTAGGAACCATTTTATAGACTGAGAATGTCTCTTACGCTGTCTTTAACCCTTGCCAAGTCATTTGGCGTAAGGTTTCCTAATTGCTGATGAATACTGGCTCGGTCAATTGTTTGTATAACGCCCTTTGCCTTCGTGCGCTGCGGGAGCCCAGCACTCTGCCAATCCACTAGATCACAATCACCATAATAAGAGGCACTCATTCGGGTTGAAAATGCTATTACGATGGCATCTGCTCGTGAACCATGATAAGTGTCACTAGTGAGAATAACTACTGGGCGTTTCTTGCTGCTTGTTCCGTCGGTAAAGCGAAATCCGACGAGTACGACGGCTGCAAGGTCATAGCGTGTCGAAGATTGCGTCATCATCATTATCCCAAATGTCAGCTAGCACTGGATAATCCTCAGCAGAAAGATAGAAATTGATATCTTCCTCATATGCAAATTGTAAAGAGAATGAAACAACTTCATCGGAAACGGAGCCAGTCAACTGAGCAGACGCATCAACGTCCTCAATGACATTATTTTTCGCAGACTGATATTCTAACGTTTTGGTAGTCATAAGTTATCCCTCTTCCAATTGGCGTTGCGGTGGCTCATTCACCCTAAGACTTATTGAATATTTTTCATCCTCGCCAATCAATACAGAAAACTAGTAGTCGCCTGACTTCGCAAATTTTAGCCCAGCCAGACCAACTATTTGATTGACTAAGGATTTCACACCAGGCCTTTTGGGTTTATGCACCGTAATCTCCTGAACTACCTTTAGAATCCGATTCGAGTCAGCATCTAATAATACCACTTCTATTTTCTTTTTCGATTCCACTTCTGCGGGACTTGCACTATAGACAATCACTAAATACATTTGCGGAAGTGAAAACGGCAGGCTCGTCGGATTAATTTCTTGGAATATTCCGAGAATATTTAATTTGCCTTCTCTCGTTACACTAGCAAAATCTGCTAGTGTGGCAAGTTCAACTTTCATAGTGTTGTTAGTATACTTTATTTTTGGTCAAATAGGCTCAGTCTTCCTTAAGGTGTGTCTTCTTATATAGCACCACATAATTTGACATGCCTCCGAGGTTATGATACATAGGCGTCATAACTGGCAGGAATCCAAATCTTCATGCAGGAGGGGGACAAAATGTCAACACAGACGGAGCAGACCGCCGTCAAGATGAAGCTAGTGAAGGGCGCTACAAGCGTCACCACTATCAAGGTAGATGATCACTCTGGCATAGCCGATAGTGACTGGTCCCAGATAGACCTGGTGAATCCAATGGACAGCAACCTTGTGTTTGTCGTGGGAATTGCTCAGCACCTCTCCAAGAAGGTCTTCGATACCGACTTCAAGTGGCATCAGGCGGCCTTGATCCTCGAAGGGGAGATGGTAGTTCAGGACAGAGATACCCTGGCGGTCTATCGCGCCCGTGAGGGAGACCTCTTCTATTGGGCGCCAGGCCTCAAGGTCAGAATGGGGGGCGAGTTCCGTGCCTACTTTGTGCGTACTCCCTCCACCTGGCGCTGGCTAAAGACTCCGGACGGAAAGAAGAAGCGCCTCAATCTGTTTAACATAGAGGGAGAGATGAGTTACCCAGGCTCTCCCCCTGAGGAAAACAGAAAAGAGCTATTAGAAGAAGCCCGACAAAGGCCCTTTTATCCCCCAGCGTCACCTCTTATTAAGTTTGTTAGAAACGCCACCAGTGCTGAGACTGTAGTGTTGGACGACTCGACCCAGATGCCAACGGACGGGTGGCGACAGATTGACCTGGTCAACCCCAGAGACACTAACATCGCTGTGGTGGTCGGCATTGCTGAGCACCCTACGAATACAATGAACCCCAACATCTCCTACTTCTACTATCATCAGGCCGCCTTGATAATAGAAGGCGAGATGGTCACATACGATATGAACACGGGAGACGTCTATAGAGCACAGGTAGGTGACCTCATCTACTGGGGCCCAGGCCATAAGATGAGGATCGGCGGCCAGTTCAAGGCCTTTTATGTGAAGACTCCCGTTCCTCTGAGATGGGTAAATACGGACAGGGGCAAAGTAGTGCTGAACATGATAGAACTAGAAAACGAGACGCGCTATCCGGGCTCGCCCCCGAACGAGACCCCTGCCAGCCTTATAGAGGGTGCCTAGCGCTCCAAATAGCTACAATATCTGCGGATATCCTTGATAGTATCGGGCAATTAGAGGGGGCGATTATGGATAAAGAGGGCGAATCGCTACAGCCGTGGCTGGAGAACCCCGGCTGGCGTGGGAAGGTTGGCTTCATTGCTCCTCCTAGCTTGTCCATGGGCCCAATGGAGTTTCTTCGGATAGCACCTGAAGGATTTGCGGTACTCCAGACATTGACCCACGTCCCCAACTTCAGGGTGGAGACTGAGTTCATTCGCCAGGCCGCCTCTCAATTGGAAGGGTGCGCTCTGGCATTAAAGGGCGCCGGCGTAGACATCATCGCCCAATCTGGGGCCCCTTACGCATTTGTGAATGAGGACGGCCTAAAATTTACTCGGGACCTGCATACCAGGCTTGAAGAGTTAACAGGTCTGCCCGTGGTAATCCAGGGCCTGGCCATCATCAATTCATTGAAAAAGATGGGATACGGATCGGTGGCCGTGGCCTGCACCTCATATAACGCGGACCTGGCCGAGAGATACACTAGGTTTCTTGAGGACGCTGGCCTAAGGGTGCTTGCTATGGAAAGTTGGGTGTCCCAGGGACTCTATACCACTCAGGAGCAGGTCGACCATAGCCTAGGGCTGTACCCGATGGGCGATACATACAAGGCGGCTAGGGTTGTAGATGCCCATGCTCCCGGGGCAGATTGCGTGCTGATCTCCGGAGGCGGTGTAAGGGCAATGGATTTGTTGGAGGCGCTGGAAGAAGACTTGGGAAAACCCGTCGTCTCTAACGCCGCCGCCCAGTTCTGGGAAATCTTCGTGCGGCTGGGCGTCTGGCCATCTATCACGGGCAGAGGCAGTCTTTTGGCCAGTTTAGAGAAGGGGCCATAACTAATGGTTGATATAGGGCTATTAATGACAAAGAGACGGATTCGTTAGCATATTAGATATTAGGAGGCTAGTAATGGAAACGAAAAATAGATCCCTAAAGAGGTGGCTGGAAAACCCCGGCTGGCGGGGTAAAGTCGGCTTTATTGCTCCCCCTGGATTTTCGGTAGGCCCTATGGACTTCCTACGCATAGCTCCCGAGGGTTTTGCCGTGATGCAGGCCATGACACACATCCCCAACTTTGAGGTGCGCACCGCCCAGATAGCCAAGGGCGTCTCCCAGTTGGAAGACGCCGCCATGGCATTAAAGGACTCTTCTATGGACATCGTTAGTCAATCAGGGACGCCCTTTTCCTTTGCACATGAAGGAGGCTTGAAATTTGCTCAGGATCTTCATGCCCGTATCGAGAAAGCTATAGGCATCCCCTTTTCTATGATGGGCCTAGCTCTGCTCAACGCTCTCAAGAAGACGGGCTATAGCTCCGTGGCTGTGGCCTGTACCTACTATGAAGACGAGCTATCCCTTAGGTACACCAACTTCCTACAGGATGCAGGCCTCAAAGTCCTTGTCATGGAGAATTGGATATCTCAGGGGCTATATGGAAGTTACGAGGATGTCCTCGAGGACAGAGGTCGATATACGATTGGGCAAATCTACAAAGCTGCTCGACTGGTTGCGGACCACGCCCCTGACGCAGACTGCATCGTGATTTCTGGTGGCGGTGTCTACACTATGGACGTCCTAGAGGCTTTGGAAGAGGACTTGCGAAAGCCAGTCATCTCAGACATGTCGGCTCAGTTCTGGGAAATCTTCGTGCGGCTGGGCGTTTGGCCCACTATCACGGGTCGCGGTAGCCTTCTTGCCAGCTTGGAGAAGGGACCGTAATACCAGTGGTGGAGTGGAAGCCACAGAGCGCAACCAGTCCCTGCGAAGTTCAACAATAGAGAATTTGAATAGCTCTGAAGCGCTGCATGTTTTTGCTTTGGTAGCCGCCTAGTATGATGTACCTCTTATGTGTGCCTGTATGTCTATGCTTGGCAGAACTGGGCCTCGTCCTCTGGTGCCGAGCAGCAAGCCTGCCTGCCTACGCTAGCAATATTGTGATAGAATATACATGATGGAATGAATCTCGGCCACAGGTTCAAATTAGCTAGTGATTCTTCTTGGAAACATTAGTCCAACTGCAACTGCGCATTTGCGAATGAGCTTGTGTCTTAAGCATAGAGCGCAAATAATTGGTAGCCTGTCGACTAGTGCGCCGTTTGTCGCTGTGCCGTAGAAAATGGCTTTAAAACTCGTTTCGGAGTAGCAAGGAGGGGAAGCAGACCATGGACTTTGGATTCACACCAGAACAACAAGCTCTTCAGGAAGAGGTGCGCCAGTTTATAGCCGAGTACGTGACCTCTGAGCTGCAGGAGGAGATGGAGGGAACTGGCGCGGAGGAGGGCGAACGTGGGCCCAAGCTGCAAGAGCTGTACAAGAAGGTTGGAGAGAGGGGATGGATCGGCATCAGCTGGCCAAAGGAGTATGGCGGCCAAGGCGGTAACCGAATCGACCAGTACATCGTGGAGGAGGAGTTCGCCCGCGTCGGCCTGAGCGTCGGCGGGGCAGGTAGCGGCGCTCCGGCTATCATGATGGCAGGGACCGACGAGCAAAAGCAGTACTTCCTTCCAAGAATCATCAATGGAGAGGTCATCTTAGCCCTAGGTTTTACCGAGCCAAGGGGCGGCGCCGACCTGGCAGCCTTGCAGTGCAGGGCGGTGCGCGATGGCGATGAGTACGTCATCAACGGGCAGAAGACCTTTGTTACCTCCGCTCACTATGGAACACACGTCTACTTGATGGTCAGAACGGATCCGGAAGCCTACCGGCACAAAGGTATCTCTATTCTGCTAGTCCCTATCGATGCCCCTGGCATTACTATTCGTCCCATGTGGACTCTTCAAACAGACCCTGAGGCTCCCATCGGGACTACCTATGGAACCTCCAGGACCAACGAAGTGTTCTTCGAAGACGTGAGGGTGCCTGTTTCATGTCTCCTTGGGGAGGAGAACAGGGGATGGTACGTTGGAGCAATGGGGCTTAATCTGGACAGAGTAGGAGCCTCGAGATACCTGATCTCCGTGAAAAGGGACGAAGATATAATCAATTGGATCAAGCACAACAGGCTGAACGGATACTCGCCAGCGGAGGACCAGGCTGTAAGGGACAGGCTGGCTGAGCTTTGGATAGAGGCCCAGGTCTCTCGTCTGATGACAATGCGGAGCATGTCCATGGTGGAACGGGGCGACCAGTTCACCTATGAAGGCTCCGCCGAGAAGGTCTGGTCGCCCGAACACGGGATGAAAACGACGGAGACCATAGCTCAAATATTAGGCCCCTACGTTCAGCTTATGAACGGCTCTGAGGAGGCTATCGAAAAGGGCATATTCGGCCACAACCTACTGGCCGCTTGGGTTTCCGCCAATAACCACGGCGGCGTCCAGATCATGAGAGACCAGGTCGTCCGCCGAGGTTTCGGCTTTCCCAGGGGATATTAGACCTTCTTATGCCTTTGAATTGAATTAATAACACAGGAGAGAAAATAGAATGGACCTGTTGTTGAGCGAAGAAGAGCAGTTCATCAAAAAGACCGCTAGGGAGTTCCTTGAAGCCGAGTGCCCCCCCAAGCTGATCAGGGCAATGGAGACAGACGATCTAGGATACCCGCCTGACCTCTGGAAGAAAATAGCAGACCTTGGTTGGCTTGGAATGGCGCTCCCTGAGGAGCATGGAGGCCAGGGATTACCACTGACCTATCTAGGTCTGGTGCTGGAGGAGCTTGGACGGACCGCGGCTCCAGTGCCCTTCCATTGCACCATGGTTCCAGCTTTGACCATTGCCAAAGACGGCACCGAAGAGCAGCGCCAGGAAATCCTTCCACGAATAAGCGGTGGAGACTTAATCTTGACCTGGGCGATGACCGAAAGGGACCACCGCCTGGCGCCAGAGGCGATTCAAGCCGAGGCGGTAGAAGACGGAGACAGCTACCTTATCAGCGGCACCAAGCTCTTCGTAGAATACTTCAACGCCGCCGAGAAGTGTCTGGTCGCCTGCCGAACGGCCAACGCCTCCTCTGATAACGAGGGGATTACCCTCTTCCTGGTGGACACCAAGAGCCCTGGCATTTCAGAGACTCCTTTAATCAATATGGCAAAGGAGAAGCAAAGCAAGGTAACCTTCAACCAGGTTAGGGTGCCAAGGGCAAACTTGATAGGACAGGTGAACCAGGGCTGGCCCATCCTTGAACGGATGCTTGACCGTGGAACGATATTGCTATGCGCCCAGATGGTCGGCTCGGCTCGAAAGCAGGCGGAAATGGCCCTGGACTACGCTAAAGAGAGAGAGGCCTTTGGTAAGCCTATCGGCGCATTTCAAGCCATCGCTCACCCATGCGCAGACATGATCATCTGGGTGGACGGAGGCCAGATGCTTACCTACGAAGCCCTGTGGAGGATGGACCAGGGTCTGCCAGCCAGCGTTGAGGTGTCCCAGGCCAAGGCCTTCTGCAACGACAAGTGCCTGGCTGTCGGGCATAACTCAAACATCATCCATGGCGGTCTCGCCTTCATGCGAGAGTTCGACCTCAACCTGTGGTTTCGTAGAACTAACGCCATGACCACGAAGTTAGGAACCAGCTTTGAGCATCGGGCCAGGGTAGCGAAGGCCCTTCTGGATCAGCCAGGGTATGTCCGCTTGGGCGGAAGCATGTATGAGATGGCGGCTTCGCCGTAAAAGACTGGGCGTCCTTCATCGCTGCTTCCCACGAGAAAGAATGGATAAGGCTTAGGGCAGCCTCTTCCAATGGTTTCCGTTAGCCGTTTTCCCATTTGTTGACGTTCAGCAGCGCTCGGCGAATACCTCCTTAAGCTTTGGGACTTTCCGGCCATTTAGGTTAACCAGAAGGTTCAGACTGTCGCCCACCTCACTTCGCCTCTCCATTTTCGGCTCCCATTTGGGAAGGCCAACAGGTTTTTGATATAGTTTCCTTGACCATTTCGAATCGAGTCTGCATGTCTATATGCAAATATAGCAATTGTGACGAATAACACAATGGGCCAGCCTGACATCATTTGAAAGTATTGTGAAAATTTGTGCAATGTTGACAAGCCGTCTCGAGTGTGATAAACAGTTCGATATCGTTTGACATTTCCTTCCCATCCCTCCTCCTTAACAGTGCCCGTTCGGATTCAGTGGGGTCTCCGGACGGGCGCTGCGTTTGAGAGACTTCTTTACTTACGCGCTGCGAACACTAGACAAGTGTGGCCTGCCAGCGACTCAGGTAGCCCCTCTGGTGACATTGAACCTGCATTCCCCACATCAACCGCCGACTCCCCACAGGTTAGCCCGTCTACCCCGTGCTGCCAGCCAGCTATGGCCAGCCGTGCGGATATTGAGGTACGTAACCGACTACGTAGTCTTTTTCCTGATAGCTGTAGTGCCCGAACCAGCCAAGAGGAATAAGCTCCTGCACTTCTTCACTACGTTCACTCGAGAGGATCAAACCATCCTGCACATGTATTCCAGACAATGGCCAATCGGTCATTGCTGGGGCAATAGCAATATCTGTTCTCAGACGGATATTGGTAAGATCAAACTTCCCTATCTCCTGAAAGCCGGTTCCCTGGGTTGCCCATTCTCGAAAGATAAGTAACTCTTCTACAAGCTCCAGGAGTTGCTCCTCTTCCTGAGTCCCGAACCAAGGGTCTAGAACGAGAGAGGCCTCCTCTCCTCCGAAGTTCGCAGAAATAATGTAGTAGGCTGCGTCACCACGGGCTGAAGTCCCTTCGATGCGGAAAACACCCGCCCCATCAAACCTGGTCAGGAGCTCTTCCAGCCTTTCGAGGGACAATTGACCCGTGTACAGCTCTCCACCGATCCGTGACCCATAGTATTTCTCTTTCCACACATGATAGATCGCACTGCCATCTGAATAGATGGCTACGTTTGGCACCTCCACACTACAGAGAAGACCTGGAGATCCCGGTATTTTAGTCGTGTGGGAAGATGTGCATTGTCTATCGAGAATAGAGAGCACCAGCCCCGGTGTTTCCGTTAGAGTCGGCGTCGAGGTTGGTGTAGCCGTGGGTTCTGGAAACTGTCCGCTTGCGATAATGGGACAGCTAGCGCGTACTGAGTACGACTCGCCATTCACTACTACCGTGTAGGTCTTGCATGGCTCAATAAGATTGCTGGGGAGCAGAATACTGGTAGTGACCATTCCATAGTTCGCCGTACATGGCAGGCCCAGGCCAACTTGCTTCAAGTTCGTCACCTCGACCTGGAATGTATCGCCATCGCGGGTCATGGTATAGTCGTTGAACGACTCGCAGCTATTAAGCCCACCTGAGACCACGATTAGGCTGGCATTTGGGGGCTTGGCCGCTACCTTCTCGATGTCGACACTCTCGATGGGAGCCTGCACCACAATGGTGCCGATGTCGGAGCCTGGAAGCGGGGTAGAGGTAGGTGTTGGTGCTGCGTCAGCACAACCAACCGCTAGCGCCAGCGTGAATGCCAGACACGTTAGCGTTAACAGCGATATTCTCATAGCCTGCCTGCCACTAGCTTGGCCAACTCTTCAAGACCCTCCAGAGACACCAGTGGCTGTTGACCCTCTGGCTGTGCGGTGTGCAGCGAAACGACCTCATCACCTTTTATGAAAACTAGCATGCTCCCTATTCCTTCAGCGTTTAGTTCGATCTGGATGGAGGCATCTCCGATTGGCAGGACCATGTCCTGCATCTCCGGAGTCTCTGAATTCACCTTTGCATAGTGGCCTTGAGCGGATGCCTTTGAGTCGAAGTCTATTACTGAAAAGGCCATCCCCTTAACCTCATCTTCCGATTGAAGGCCGAGGCCGTACCAGCTGTCCATGTTTACGACCTGAGATGGGTCTACTGACCCTGCCATTTCCTTGTAGTCTAGGAGCTGGGTCTGCGAAGAGATATCTGTTGTCAGGACGCCTCTCAAGTTATTCATTGTCAGCAGCGCCATGAACCTCTCTTCGGTCAGCGTGGATGCTGTCGGTGTGTCTACAATAGAGGGTGTAGGCGAACCGACCTCTACTACTACTGTGGGTGCCGGCGATACGTCGCTGGTGCTGGATGCCGGAATGATGAATGCAATGACGGCCCACGTGACGAGTCCGGCGACGATAGCAGCGGCACTGAATGCCCGGACCTTGACCCTTGTGCTCCCTCGATACGCCACGATACCGCCCGCAATTAACGCCCCACCGACTATACCAAACATCACTAAGATGATGAATTCCATGTAATGCCTCCTATATTTGGTTGACTGTCATCGCCTGGGCCATCGATCTTGCTCGGGCCGATAGGCTTGCGAAGCCATCGGCCATTCTATTGATACTCTTGTCCTCCATTGGTATGATCTTGAGTTGGAGGCCTCTCCTGGCTGAGTATTAGTCTACTGGACAGGTTCGGCTACAGGAAGGCTCGCCGAACTCACCATGTCCTGGCTATCACCGTTGTCCGGCGCGAGGTTCAGGCACGAGACCTCGCCATCGGAGGTTATGGCAATGGCCGCCATAGGGCCGCATGACTTGTCCGCGGTAGGCGTTGGATACGGCTCCCCGACGGCAAAGCCGGGCTCAGGCATGCCGTCAGTCTCGGCAGGCCCTGGCAACGCGTCATCGCAGGCAGTGATGTTGTGAACCCAGTTGCACTCGTCGGGATCTATGCCTTCATCGGAGCGGATGGGGGGTTGGTCACCAGAGGGATCACCTACTTCGGGGCTGTTTGCTCCATTACTGGCCAAGGCAAAGCCTATACCCGCATTGGCCGCCAGGAACAGTGTCAAGCCTATTATTGGTATTAGCCACTTCTTCATTGTTTTGCCGTCCTTCTCTAAAAGATTGTGATGTGAAACTGGTTCTATATATCAAGACGGATAGCAGCGGCAAAAAGTTCCCTCTGTGTTGGGCAGGCCATCTCTTTTTACGGATTTATGCGTTGATCACCGTTTTTTTCTCTAACCTTGGAGCTGAAAAGCGATGAGGCTGGCCTTTGAAGCCAACCTCATGACCGCTACGCCACCATAATGCTGTTAGCCAGCTAGATTATATCTGGCCTGGTGCAATAGTTTTTCCTATACTGGCTTTGCACAAAAAAGCAAAAATTTCAGGAAGGCGACGTCCCGACCCGTCGGGAAGATACGAACCGAGAGCCTGTCCTTGAGTGCAGCGAAGGAGTGGAGAGGGTTGGATAATCGAGGTCTGTTATTCCTAAAATTGGCAAAAACAAGACTTTTTGTGCAAAGCACGCTAGGTCGTGGCATCTGTTAGATGGGAGGTCGTTGTTCAATCCAGCCGGCCTGTTGTTCATACGTATGCGCAACCCGAAGGACAGTCGCCTCGTCGAAGGGCCTCCCCACGATCTGCATGCTAATAGGCAGACCCTTGGATGAAAACCCGCAGGGTATGGAGATGGCGGGCAGTCCAGTCAGGTTGAACAGGCTGGTAAAATTGACGCCCTTTGCGAATCTGTCTAACGGGTCAGCGTCTTTGAAGGTGGCAGCAGGGGCAGCGTAGGTGGGTGTAACCAGCACATCCACCTTTTGAAGGATTTGGGAAAGCTCCTGCTTCAGTCGAGACCGCATTCGCTGGGCCTGAACGTAGTCCCCCGCTGTGAAGAGGCCTCCGAGCCGAAAGAGGGTTCGCGCCACCCTGCCGTAGTCCTGGGGTCGCGATATCAGGTTGTCCCGGTGGTAGGTGTAAGCCTCACTCACCCATATAGTAGTGGCTGCGATTCGAGCACGGTCGATGGAAGGAATTGTGACTTCCACTACCTTGGCTCCAAGCCGCTGCAGGGCCCGCAATGCGCTGTCCATGACAGGCATAACCTCTCCATCCAAGCCCTTTTCAACGGACGAAATGAAGTCTCTAGGTACTCCAATGGTCAGCCCTTTTATATCTTCCTTCAGCAGGGCTGGATAGTCAGGGACTGGCTCCTTGCTGCTTGTAGGGTCTTTAGGGTCGTGGCCTGAAATGGCCTGAAGCATGATGGCCGTATCCTCCACAGTCCAGGTCATTGGGCCGCAGTGATCCATCGTCCAGCTTAATGGCACCACTCCATACAGGCTAACCCTCCCATAGGTGGGCTTGAGTCCGACGATACCACACAGAGCGGCGGGACCTCTGATGGAGCCGCCGGTGTCGGAACCGAGGGAACCCATGCACAGTCCTGCGGCTATGGCGACCCCGGAGCCGCTGCTAGAGCCACCAGATATATGGTCCAGGTTCCACGGATTACGTGCAGGCAAATGGAGGGCGGTATCATCTGGGCTGAGGGTAGCGAACTCGCTCATGTTCAGCTTGCCCAGCAATATACTACCTGCCGCCTGAAGCCGTGCAACCACTGTGCCATCCTCCCCAGGAATCCAGTTTTCCAGCACTTTAGAGTTGGCAGTGGTGGTTATGCCTTTGGTCCAATAGAGGTCCTTCAGGGCTATTGGAATACCGTGCAGTGGGCCTCTGGAGTTGCCCTTTAGGATGGCATTCTCAGCTGCCTTCGCCTCCTCCAGCGCCCGCTCCGACAGTACCGTTATGTAAGAGAGGAGCTTGCCATCCACCTCCTCGATCCGCTGGAGAAAGGTGTGGGTCAGCTCGACAGGAGAAAGCTTTCGGCTGCGCAGAAGGTCGCTAGCCTCTCGGATCGTGAGGAAACAGAGATCGGACCTGGATTGCGTCATGATAACCTACCTTATCTCTCTGAAGGCCATTGGGCTGAAAAGGCTACCTCCGGCCCCGCGTCGCCTAGGTCGACCTCGTGAAGAAGCTTTAGGTGCCCTTGGAAGCTGCTGTACAGTGGCTCAAGCTCCGCAGCCTCTTCATCGGTCAAACGCAGACCTGCCCTCTCAGCCATCATCTTCACTTCTTCCAATGCGTTACTATTGTCCTGCGACATAGCGATGGGTCTCCTTAAATAACAGGGTCCGCACTCATGAGGTTGGGTAGCTAGGCTGTGGGCGCCTGGTAATGCTGCCTCAGCTCGCCGGCCAGCTTCATCGCTTCCAGCCCCTCTTCTGGCGTCAGCACGGGCACTATCTTGCTAAAGCCCCTGTAACCTGGGCTGGCGGCGTAGTTCATGAGGAACGCACTCAGAACTTGATAGCTGGGAGCTTCGACGATGGCCATAACATCGTAGTCGGAGCCCAGACAGTAAAAGAAGGCGTGGATTGTACCGCCCGATTTCCTGACTACCTCCTTCATGACGGCGTGTCGGTCTTGAGGATTCCTGATCATGGCATCTAAGCTCTGACTCGAATATTTGGTTTGAAGAAAGAACCACGGCATAGTTGCTACCTCTCTTTTCTTTGATCCGCTACTGTCCTAAGAAGGTGCTCAAAGCTGTATCATAATGCCTCACAGGTGTCAAGATGTGTTCAACTCGCCGACAGTCCGTCGGTGGCTTTTCTAAGATTGCCCTATTTCAGACACACAGGTAAAATCCATACCAGGATAGCATCCTTTAGCTGGGATATATTCCTTGATATGGAGATATCTTTATGACAGTTGATAAACAGGACAACAGCAGACCCCGCGCTCAAGACCTGGGCCTTCCAGTAGGGCTTCTTCCCAGAGGCCCTTACAATTCCATTACCGATGTGCCGGATGTTAGGGTAGGCCATGCGACCTTGATCGAAGGGGAGGGGCCTCTACGAATCGGGGAGGGCCCCGTTCGTACAGGTGTTACCGTAATTGTCCCCCACGGAGGCAACGTCTTTCGACAGAAGGTCACCGCAGCTACCCACGTCATAAACGGCTTCGGCAAATCCATCGGCCTTTCCCAGATAGACGAGCTTGGAGTCATCGAAAGCCCAATAGCCCTCACCAACACCCTCAACGCATGGCGAGTGGCCGACGCTTTAGTCGACTATCTGTCACAGCACAACTCCGGCGTCTACTCTTTCAATCCTGTGGTCGGCGAGTGCAACGACTCCTTCCTTAACGACATCTTAGGGAGGCACGTGAAGAGGGAGCACGTGCTTCAGGCCATCGAAAGGGCTGCAAGCCCCAACACGGAGGAGGGGAACGTCGGCGCTGGCGTGGGTATGAGGGGTTTTGGATGGAAGGGGGGTACAGGCACGGCATCCAGACTATGTGAATGTCAAGAGGGGACATTTACCATTGGAGCGCTTGTGTTGACCAATACCGGGGACCCTAGAGAGTTGCGGATAGGCGGAGTCCAGGTAGGGCGCTACCTGTTGCCCCCAGGCGATGAATCCGACTCAAGAGGCTCTATTATGATTGTGGTAGCCACCAACGCTCCGGTCACATCGCGGCAGCTTGGCAGGATTGCCCGTCGGGCTGTCTTTGGTCTCGGTAGGGCGGGAGGGATAGCCAGTCATGGCAGCGGCGACTTCGTCATAGCTTTTGCCAACTCCGGCCTATCCCTTGGACTAGACGATGAGAACCTGACGCCCCTCTTCCGCGGCGGCGTCGAAGCGACGGAGGAGGCCATCGTTAACTCGCTGCTTCGTGCCGAAACGCTGACCGGTCGAGACGGGAACACCTGTTACGCCATACCAATAGAGGAGGTCAAGTCACTGCTCTCAAATTGACAAGCGCTGACGTTTGCTCCCGTGTATGTCATTCCGATCACGATATGTCGGGACTCCTCGGAACGACAAAACCCAGGGCTTAATTACGGAAGTGAGGCATTATCTTATCCCCGATCTCTTGAAGCAGGCCCTTCTTGTCTATTATCGAGTATGTGCCTGGAGCCACAGTCCTGACGCCAGCCTGGTACAGCTTGTATAGTCCCTCCAGGATGTCGTCTACGTGGCCTGTTAGGTGGACCAGGTCTATCATCCGCTGGGTGACTAGCTTGGCATGGGGGGAGTCCATGGATTCGTGGTAGACGGGCTGCCAGGCGTCGCGCACCTTTTGGATCTCGGCCAGGATACCAGGCTGCCTTTCCTCCAGGTTCTGCAGCATTTGGCGGATTTCAGGGTTCTTATGGTCTGCATTTAGGCTTGGCAGCCCACAGTGCTGGGTGAGACAGGCGGATACCTCTTTCCGAGCCTTCTCTTTAGATTCAGCGGGGTATATCCACACCCGTACTATAATATCGATCTTGTCGGGGTCCCTGCCTGCCTTCTCTGCCCCTCGATGTATCATATCGATCTTGCGTTTTACAAACTCGGGAGGCCCGCCCATGATAAAGGCCCCGTCGCCTATTTCCCCCGCCAGAGCGCACGACTTTGGTCCACCGGCGGCGATGTATATGGGCACCTGCCTGCGCCCGATCTCCGACCGTATTCTTTCCCCGTTCCATTCCACCTCTTTGCCCGCGGTGAAATCCCTGATGAACTCTACCGACCGCCGTAGTTTATCCTGTGAAACAGGCCCCATCACCTTCCCAAAGGGGCCGCCCGCTCCAATGCCAACAAAATAACGGCCGCCAGTCAAGTCGTCCAAGCACGCGGCCCCATTGCCAATGACCAGTGCGTTGTAGTTATCTGGGTCGGTCACACCCTGCCCTATACGTATGCGCTTCGTGCTTAAAGCGGCTATGGTCATGCAGACCATCACATCAGGCGACATGTAAGGCTGGTCAACGAAAGTAACATGAGAGAAGCCACTCTCCTCTGCCACTCTAGACAACTCAGCGATCTCACTGATCCTCTCGTTTCGGCCCAGGCCGGCACCGAACTCTATCTTCATAATACATCTCCTGTCACATCACTAATGTGGTCTATGTTATCGGAATCGAGTGTATCATATACTCTTACAACGTCAACCTGCAACAATAATATGGGGCATAGTGCGTAAGACCATGCCCCATATTATGACCCATGTGGCAACTTGACAAATGTACCGACTCTTGTTAGGAATGTGTCATTACCCGAAGCTCATCGGGTGTGGTCGTTTTTCAGCGTGACTCCGTCTCGATAAATGGCATGTCAACACGGGGGTTAGCAATAACGCTAGAGGATATTTAGAGTACGGGCACCGGAGAGCGATATTTTAACCACTTTGTTGCAACAGTAGGGCATTGTGCATAGCACGAGAGGAGTTGATTGTGAAAGTAGACTTTGGAGTGCGCCTGGGTAAGACACTTTCCTTTGAGGAGATAGTCTACCAGGTACAGAGTGCAGAGGAGCAAGGATTTACTCATACGAACTGTGGAGACCTGCCATGGCTCAATAGAGACCCCCACATATTGCTAGCCGTTATGGCAATGCATACCAAGAAGATCAGGATAGGACAGGCGGTTACGTATTCGAGCATTTATCATCCCGTGGTCATGTCCAACATCACTGCCACTCTGGATCTGTTGTCAGGTGGACGTATGTATTTGGGGCTGGGGTCTGGAATGAAACTGGGAAAGATGCTGACGCCTCAACCAATCGATGAAGTTCAGAAGACCATAGAGTTTTTCAAAGATTATACGGCAGGAGAGGAGGCCGAGTGGGAAGGTAGCACGATGAAGTCAGGATGGATCAACAAGGCAATACCCGTTTACCTGGCTGCCGAGGGGCCCAAAATGCTTGAGCTGGCAGGAGAGCTCGCTGACGGGGTAATTTCTTTGGGGTTCCATCCTGAAATAATCAAGTGGAAGATGGAGTTGGTGGCAAAAGGGGCGTTGAAAGCCGGCAGGGACCCTACGACCATCGATTATTGGGCCCGTGGCATGGTGTATGTGACCGACTCTATAGAGGAAGCGCGCAGGGAGGTGACTCCCTACCCAGCGCTGTACGCCAAAATCAGCAAAGTGCTGCAATCGGATGTTCCAGAGTATGTCGACCTTCGCGCGCGTCTGAATAAGAGCGAACCTGGACTAGCAGAGGCATTGATTGCAGACTCGGTCAAGGTGGACAAAATGTGGGACCCCGCTTGGTTCGAGGTCATTGACGCTCCCTTTTCCAAGGTAGTGTCTGAGCGACTGATAGACTTCTTCCACCTCGTGGGTACACCAGAGTATATCAGGGAGCGCATTGAGCAGATAGGTCAACTGGGGGCGAAAACTATCTCAGTATGGCATGGAACCGTGGTGGAGCAAGAAAAGAGGAGACAAGATATAGCTGACTATGTTATGCCACACTTCAAAGATTAGGAAAACGGGTTGCTCCCTCCTTGGTTTATGTTTCTTGGGTCGGCGTGTACCGTATACTCCCACGTCACGGCCTGGGCTGCCAGGAGGCCTGAGCTAGCTGGCCTTGGATCGGTAGTCTGGGGCAGAACACTCACCACATAAGGGATTAATTCCTGAAGTTGGGCATGATCTTGTCCCCTATCTCTCGCATCATGCCCTTCTTGTCAATTAAGGTGTAGGTAGCGGTGGCAATGGTGGTCACCCCAGCCTTACCTAATTGGTAGATCCCTTCACAGATGTCGTCCACCCGACCAACAAGGTGCACCTGGTCTATCATGTGTTGAGTTACGTACTTAGACGATGGCGTGTCGATCTTTTCGTGATCGTACATGTCAAAGACATCTCTGTGCCGTCTCATCTCGTCCAAGAGTCCGGGATGCTGCTCGTCCAGCCGGCTAGTGAGCTTGGCGATTACGGGGTCTTCCGCATGTTGCTCCAAGATGTTGATTGTTGCCCTGGGGAGGTGGCCGGACATTTCGCGTAGGGCTTCTTCCTTTGTGTCGGCTACATAGATTTCTGTACGGGAGCAGATATCAATTTTAGAGGGGTCCCGTCCCGCCTTCAGCGCCCCCTTCTCGATGTGGTCAACCTTCCATCTCACCAGTTCCGGAGGACCTCCCATGATGTAGACTCCATCGCCCAACTCTCCGGCCAATTCAAGAGATCTGGGGCCTTCTCCAGATATATAGATTGGCACTGTGTGGCGTACCCACTCCGAGTGCATTTTGACACCATTATACTCAGTCTCGTCTCCTGTCATATACTGCCTGAAGAACTCTATCTCTTCCCGAAGCCTTTTCAGCGTAGGTGGCTTCAAGCCCAGAAACCCCAACGAAGTCCCTCCAGTCCCGAATCCTAGGAAGACTCGGCCTCCTGATAGCTCATCAACGGTTGCATGGGCGGTAGCCGTTATGGCCGGATGGCGCGTGATTGGCAGAGTCACTCCTGAACCAATTTTGATCCGATGCGTATTTATGGCGGCCATGGCCATTTTGACGTACAAATCCCGCGTACAGTTCTGCACGTCTCCAACGGTCATGTG
Organism: Dehalococcoidia bacterium; assembly: GCA_965249025.1. GTDB lineage: Bacteria > Chloroflexota > Dehalococcoidia > Lucifugimonadales > CAYTFF01. The sequence continues at coordinate 2,968,601 of OZ252215.1, forward strand.
AGCGAAACCACTTTCCTCGGCCACCTTCGCATGGCTGCCTAGCTCGTAAATCTTCTCGTTGCGGCCTATCCCCACAGCGAAGTCCATCCTCATATCAGCCTCCTTGTCCAACTACACAACTAAGATGTAGTCTCTTAGCTCTGAAACTGTGAGATTATCTTGCTTCCTATCTCCCGCATCATGCCCTTCTTGTCGATGATGGTGAACATCACAGGCGAGATGTTCTTAACCCCCAGCTTACCCAGTTGCTCTATCTGCTGGCATATGTCCTCCGGCTTGCCTCTCATGTGGAAGAAATCGATGAGTCTCGGCGTCACCCTGTCGGCCCACGGTGCGTCCAGCCTCTCCACTCCGTACGGGTCCCAAACGGCTCGAACTTGCTTGGAGTCGGCGATCAGCTCCTCCACCGTACCCGGCTGTGAGCGCTCTAAGATAATGGGCAACTCGTGGGACCCGGGGTTGCTGCCGTCAAGCAGCTTGTGAATGAGGCCGTAGGCGATGGGATACGGCGATAGCTCCAGCTTGGCGTCCTCTTTCGAGTCCGTTACGTATATCATAGTGCGCACCCAGTACTCTATCTCGGCTGGGTCTCTGCCCGCCTTATGCGCTCCTTTGGCTACTAGTCCCATCTTCCACTTGACGAACTCTGGGTCAGCCCCCATGGATATGACTCCATCGGCCACCTCCCCGGCTAGCTCAAGCATCTTTGGCCCCTCGGAGGCCATGAAAATGGGCATAGGCTTCCTAATCCATTCGGAATGCATCCTGGCCCCCTTCCACTCAGCCACTTCACCTGACGTGAACTTCCGAATGAAGGTCACCGCATCACGCACATCTTTTAGCGACGCAGGCTTATATACGTCGCCAAAGTCGACGCCTGCTCCCAGGCCCACGAAGGCACGTCCTCCAGAGATTGTATCTATGCTGGCCGTTCCGTTAGCAATTACCATGGGATGATAGGTGGAAGGGTTTATCACGCCATGGCCTATCTTGATGTGCTTGGTGTTGAGGGCGGCCAGGGTCATCATCACATGCACGTCTGGACTGAGGAATGGGACATCCACCCAGGTTACGTGGCTGAATCCGCTCTCCTCAGCTATTCGAGCATACTCGCCTATCTCGTCAAGGGGCTCGTTCCGCCCTAGGCCAACGCTAAAATCCAACTTCATATCAGCCTCCTAGCAGTATCAAACCGGTAAAGACCCTGTGCCGCCTTGAGGCCCACCTCCCCGATGACACCTTTCTCAGCTTAGCTCTTCCCAATCCTGAATACCTTGGTGCCGCAGACCGGGCATGCTCCCTGTGTCGCAGGCCTCCCGTTCTTCATCGTGATCTGCTGAGCGTTCTTGATTTCCCTGGAAGTTCGACATTTCATACAGTAGGCCTGCATGTCGACCCTCCACGATGGATTTGTGGCCATTGTATAGAAGTAGGACTCATATAGCTAGCGCGAAGTTCAACCGCAGACCGCAGTGAAAGATGTGCGTATTCGGGTGTGACTCATGTCGCAACTTGACGAACATGCCGACTCTTATAGCTGACCATTTTATGCCCCACTTCAAGAATTAGGGAAACGGCTTGCTCTCTCCTTGGCTTATGTTTCTTAGGCCGACGTATAAATAGGCTCTCATGACAGAGTTGCAACAAAAGGATGGGGCATAGCCACATAGGCTATGCCCCATATTGTGACCTTTATGTCATTTGGTCGTTACTTGAACCAGAGGCTGTGCACTCTGGTGTAAAGGTCGGGTATGAACTCGTATCCCTGGACCTTCTTGTTCATTATGGTAAACTCCTTGGTATAGACGGTCCATATGCCGAAGACGTCTTCTGTGATGATTCTTTGGGCTTGGTTATATAGCTTCTTGGCCTCTACTACGTCATACAGCTGACTCGCCTCGTCTAGAAGTCTATCCACTTCAGAATTCTTGTATTTCATTACGTTACCGGATCCCGTGCTGTGGAAAGTCTGTTGCATTAGAAGTGCAGGGTCCGGCCTGGGGCCCCTCCAACGGGCGACGAAGTGGGACTGTCGACCTACTACGCTGGGCCAGTAGTCAGCGCCAGACTTCTGGACGATGTTGAGATTTATGCCTATCTCGCTTAGCTGGGCTTGTAAGATCTCACTTAGCTCAATGTCGGCCGGAGTGGCACGAGTCCAGAAAGTAAGATCCACGCCATTGGCATATCCAGCTTCGGCCAGCTTCTCCTTGGCCTTCTCAAGATTGTAGTCAAAGACCTTGATGTCGGGGTTGTAGGCCCAGCTATATCCTATAGGTGAGTAGGCGGGCGAAGCCTGACCCAGATAGTAAGTCTCGACCAGGGTCTCTCGGTCGACAGCGTAGGCCATTGCCTGACGCAGTGCCTTGTTATCGTAGGGTGCTATATCAGTTGATATACCGAAGAAGTTGATACGTCCCCTTGAGATTTCGGGTATGACGATGTCGGGATTATCCTTCACCAGTTGAATGTCATTGGCCGTAGCTCTGTCGTAGATCTCGGCTTCTCCAGTTCGAACCATGGCTAGCCTGGTGTTAGCGTCGGCGACATGAAAATGCGTAACCTTGTCGAGGTAAGGCTTACCTGGCTGGAAGTAATTCTCGAAGCGAACAGTGGTCACATGGCTATCGGGTACCCACTCCAAAAATCTGAATGCCCCTAGACCCACGGGGTTCCTTCCAAAATCACCTGTCCTATCCGAGTAGGAATCGTAGCTCAACACGGCGGTTGGTGAAGTGAGAAAAGCCCCTGGGGCGGTCAGGGTGGCCATCAAGACCCTTGAAGGCGCCTTCAGATGAAATGTGACGGTGTAACTGTCCTGTACTGTGATGGTATTGATTATCCCGAGGTCTCCGACATGGACAGACCCCACGTCGGGGTCCAATACGCGCTCGAAATGCCACTTGACCGCCTCAGCAGTAAAGTCGGTTCCGTCGTGGAACTTGGCTCCCTTGACTAGACCGAAGGTGATGCTCTTACCATCGGAGGAGACGTTCCAGGACTCGGCCAGTTGAGGAATGACAATTAGCTCCGAGTTTACATCTACAAGGGTGCCGTACATCATCATTTCCACAGCGTGCCCACCAGCGCTGTTGTCGAAAGGCGGGTCCAGAGTCTTCATATCTACGTTAGTGGCAAAACGAAGATATCCGCCGTATTTAGGCGTATCGGTCATTACCTGGCCGCCTGTTGGGGCGGTCGTAGGCGCCGGGACCGCCGTTGGCGCTGGAGCTTGCCCAGCCGGCGTAGCCTCATCCGCGCCGCACGCCAGCGAGACGACTAGAAGCGCAGCCAATACCGCTCCAAGTATCCCAAGACTATATGATCTTCTTGTCTTCATGATTCCCTTCCTCCTTAATGATTTTCGCTGAGAACTGCTTTTTCGGTTCAGCGGAATAAGTACGAAATGGGGGGGATCTCAGCATTCTCTAAACGTAACTGATTCTATATACCATAGCTACAAGAGTTTGTCAAGGAGTTCGTATCTGACAAAGAGGAAATCGTCGTAGGTTCATCGTGTTATTGACCTAGGTAGTCTCATTAAACGACTGCAGAAGCGTTTCCTCCTATCACGCTAACATCCCCCGATCCGACGCTACCCCGCTGACGATTCAGGCCTTGGACGTTTTGGATGTTAATGTTAGTATGATGGAGTTGCTCTCAGATTAATAAGCGCTCCCAAGAGGCCGAAGATTATGAATATCGAAAAAGACAGGCTGCTATGGATGTATCGTACTATGGTGACTATTCGGCGGTTCGATGAACGGATGCTCCAAGAGTTGTCATCTCATCCTGGCTTCGGGCCTATACACTTCTCGGTAGGACAGGAGGCAGTTTCAGCCGGCGTCTGTGCTCATCTTACCCATAAGGACTACCTGTCGAGCACTCACAGGCCCCACGGCCATAGCATAGCTAAAGGGGTAGACCCAAAGAGCATGATGACAGAGCTTTTCGGACGGACCAATGGCACTAATAGGGGCAAGGGGGGCGACCTCCATATATCCGACCTCTCGGTGGGCTTCTTGGGGGCCAACGGTGTGGTGTGCGGCAGCATTCCGTGGGCCTGCGGAGCCGCCATCAAAGCCAAGTTGGATGGAACCGACCAAGTGGCTGTCGCCTTCTTTGGCGATGGCGGGGCTGCTCAGGGAGTCCTATACGAGTCTATGAATATGGCCTCTATCTGGAAGCTGCCGGTTATTTTCGTTTGTGAAAACAACCTATACGCCAACGCTACTCCAGTGGAATACGCCATCGCCGGAGAAAACATAGCCGACCGCGCCGCCGGATTCGCCATGCCAGGACTCCTGGCCGATGGCATGGACATCTTCTCAGTCTATGAACAGGCGCATCAGGCCATATCCAGAGCAAGAAAAGGAGACGGCCCTTCGCTGCTGGAGTGCAAGACCTATCGGTACTATGGCCACTACTTCGGGGACAATCCCAGGCAATACCGTCTCAAAGAGGAGGAGGATGCCTGGCTCAGCCGCGATCCTATTCAAGGCTTCCGCAAACGCGTGTTGAAGGAAGGGCTGCTCCCCGTGAAGAACCTAGACAAGATAGACAAGGAAGCCGAGGCTCTTATGGAGGAGGCTGTTAAGGTAGCCGCCGCTGCTCCTTTACCTGAGGCGAGTGAGCTATTTACAGACGTCTATAAGAGTTACCCTTCGGAGGCTTTCAAGAGGGGTTACTCGATCTAGCATTCTGATTCGATCGGATTACAGGCTCTAGGCTAGGGGTGAAGCTATGACCACAACCGTAGATCGGGAGATTCGCTACAGTCAGGCCCAGGCTGAGGCCATACGACAGGAGATGGAGCGAGACTCCAGCATCATTATCATGGGCGAAGACATCGCGGGGGGAGCCGGGCGGGAGCATCTGGGCATCATCGATGCGTGGGGCGGGGCTTTCCGCTCCACCAAGGGCCTCATTAAACAGTTTGGCCCGGAGCGGGTCATAGACACCCCCATCTCTGAGGCCGGCTACATTGGCGCTGGCATAGGTGCCGCCATGGTAGGGCTCAGACCCATCGTGGAGTTGATGTTCATAGACCTGCTAGGCGTTTGCATGGATCAGATAGTCAACAACGCCGCCAAGCTAAATTACATGCTTGGCGGTAAGGTAACCCTCCCAATAACCATCATGACCAGGTTTGGCGCGGGCGCTAGGGTAGGCGCTCAGCATTCCCAGTCCTTTTATTCCATATTCACCCACATACCAGGCCTTAAAGTAGTAGTGCCTTCGGATGCCTATACCACCAAGGGCCTCCTCATCTCAGCTATAAGGGACGACGATCCCGTGGTAATCTGCGATAACAGGCGCTTCCTTAATAACACTGGCGAAGTCCCGGAGGAGCCGTATACGCTGCCTATAGGCAAGGCCCGAATTGTGAGAGAAGGCAAAGATGTCACCCTGGTGGGCGTGTCAGCCATGACAAGTGTCTGCTTGGAGGCCGCGGAGTCGCTGGCTGCCGACGGGATCGATGCCGAGGTGCTAGACCTTCTCAGCCTCTCTCCCCTTGATGAAGACGCTATCTTAAGCTCAGTGAAAAAGACAAATCGCATCGTCATCGTGGATGAGGACACTCCCAGGTGCGGAGTGGCGGCGGACATCGCAGCGCTGGTGGCATCGGACGCCTTCGATTACCTGGACGCGCCTCCCAGGATAGTCACCTCTCCTCATACCCCGGTGCCCTTCAGCGGCGTTCTGGAAGACCTGTATTTGCCCAACAGCAAAAGGGTCGTAGCGGTTACCAAGGCGCTGTTTGGAAAGGCATAGCAGAGACCTTGGTAACTCTTTAGCGAGCGTGCCATTTGTCCACTGTGGAATCCTCTTGATTTAGCGAGACGCTATTATCAACTCTCGTGGCAACGCCAAATTTGCCTGCCCTCGATCTATCGGGACCCTTGGTTTGCTGGGAGCAAGGAACTTTGCACAAAAGGTACCGAAAATATAGGAGGGTGCAGGGAACCAAGGTTCCCGCCGGGGATCTGGGGGGCACCCCAGATACAATTCGAGGGTGGGATAGCAGCGTTTGCTACCACAAATATCCAGAAAAGCCCGACTTTTTGTGCAACGCCGGGGGCGAAGAAGTGTGGAATGGCTTGGAAAAACTGCAGCAAGCCCAAGGCAACTGACGTAACCCTTACGTGGATAATCTCCACCTTTGATGAAGGCCGAGGCCCAGGTGCAATGCTCTAAGTCAGCAGATCCTTCCGCACCTCGTCCGGTTGAGAGGCGGGATAAAGCATCTCGCTCTCCAGATTGAGCATGTCCATCATCTTTGGCCCGTCCGCCGTCGGCACCCACCTTCTGCGGATGGGGGTCTGCATATTGTAGGCGCGGAAGCTCCCATGGACCTTGTGATGAAGCCCAGGCGGCCAGTAGAAGAGGTCGCCTTCGTGGGCGACGTATACCTTCCCGGTATCCACGTCCTCGTTGATCGCCTCCCCGTCTAGGATGAGGGCAATCTGATGCCACCTGTGGTCGCAGTCCATAGCACTGTCCGATTTGTACTCGGCAACCCCGGCTACTAGGTTGAGGTCGCTGTCTCCCGCATTTATGACGTCCACCTGACTTAAAGCCCCCTTTGTTCCAGTGACCTTGTGAGGTTCTATATCCATAACGCCTCGGACAAACTTCATCCTCTTCCGCTTAGGCGCACCGCTCTGCTCTGATCCGCCTTTGCGTATTTCATCAGGCGGCGACGCTGGGTAGAGCAGCTCGTTTTCAAGGTGTAGTATATCGAAGCCTTGCTTGCCATTGGGAGTCGATACCCACCTGGTAGGCACCGGGGTCTTGATAAAGAAGGCGCGGAACACGCCCCCATGCCTGTGCCTATGGCCCGGCGTCCAGTAGTACAGGTCTCCCCTGTGGGCCTTGTAGACCTCGCCATTGTCCATGTCCTGGATGACCATCTCGCCGTCCAGTATCAGGGCTAGCTGGTTGTACCAAAAGTGACACTCATAGACGTCCTCCACAGTGTGTTCGGCTATGCCACAAACAACCATGAGGTTGGTGTCGACGGAGTTTATCAGGTCTACTTGTCTCCACTTGCTCCTCATGTTGGAATGCAGTCCTTCGGTATTGGATGGGATGGTTTCGGCGTTAGCCGCTCCCCTAATGAATTTGGTCTCAGGTCTTCCAGTCCCACCAGAAAAGGGTTTGAACGTGACCATTGTGTGCCCCCTTTAAGCGCGTTATTCAGTGACAGATTCAATATTACGCATAATAGCATACATGATAGCATAGCAGTCGTCGGCTTTCGGGCGCTTATCTAGGTTAAAATAATAGTAATCTCCAGGGGAGCGCAAAGACAGCAAGTTAGCTTTCTGAGCAACCACAAGCTGTGCGCTAATGCTTTGCGCCAATCCTACCCTTATGATATACAGCTACAATGCGCTTGTATGTAGTGGCCAAAGATGCTAGAATTTCCAACAGCTTTTCCGCATAAGCAAATTAAAGTGCCTAACAAAGGAGACAACGTTGGGTAAGATCAATGTAGCAATCATAGGAGTAGGTAATTGTGCCTCCTCCTTAGTGCAGGGGGTACACAAGTATGGCGACGCCTCAGATGGCGCTCATATTCCAGGTATCATGCATTCTGTCCTGGGCGACTATAGCATTGGCGATATAGAGTTCGTGGCGGCCTTTGATATCGACAAGAATAAGGTCGGTAAAGACCTGTCGGCAGCTATATTTACGGAGCCCAACAACACAGTAAAAATTCACGACGTCCCCAAACTAGGCGTGACCGTTGATCGTGGGATGACCCATGACGGCATAGGTAAGTATCTAGCCAGCGTAATAGAAAAGGCTCCTGGCCCTACTGTCGATATTGTGCAGATATTGAGAGAGCGGGAGGTAGACGTGGTTGTGAACTACCTGCCCGTCGGCTCAGAAGAGGCCACAAAGTGGTATGTGGAGCAGGTCCTCGCCGCTGGCTGCGCCTTTGTGAACTGCATACCGGTCTTTATAGCCAGGGAGTCCTATTGGCAGAAGAGGTTCAAAGAAAAGGGCATCCCCGTTATTGGGGACGACATTAAGTCTCAGTTGGGCGCTACCATTACTCACAGGGTGTTGACGCGTCTTTTCATGGACAGAGGCATCGAGATAGACCACTCTTATCAGCTCAACTTCGGCGGTAACACAGACTTCCTCAACATGCTAGAGAGGGAGCGGCTCATATCCAAAAAGATATCCAAGACCAACTCCGTGAAGTCGCAAATGGACAAGGAATTAGGGGTAGAGGATCTCCATATTGGCCCCAGCGATCACGTCCCTTGGCTACAAGACCGTAAATGGTGCTACATACGTATGGAAGGCCGAGGTTTTGGAGATGTGCCAATTAACCTGGAGCTTAAGCTAGAGGTCTGGGACAGCCCCAACTCGGCTGGTGTGGTGGTAGACGCCATTAGATGCGCAAAGCTGGCGTTAGACAGGGGCATCAGCGGCGCTGTGACAGCACCATCTTCTTATTTTATGAAGTCACCTCCAATTCAATATACCGACGACAAGGCCCATCAGATGGTGGAGGACTTCATAGCTGGACAGGAAGGTTAGATACCATCATCTCGCCCCTGGTGACTAGGACAGAAGGGTGGATAGAGGCAAATGTCAAGGCCAGAGGGTTCTTGGGAGTCGAAATGTGAAGATTGGTCTAGTCTCTCCGTATGACCTCGCTTATCCAGGGGGAGTGGCCAACCACATCACTCATCTTGCGGAACAGTTTATTGAGTGGGGTCACCAGGTCAAGGTCATAGGTCCCACCTCCAATCCTGCAGAAGCTCAAACGAATGGATACCACATTCCAATGGGACGCCCCGTCCCGTTCCCCAGCGGTGGCTCTATAGCGAGGATCTCCTTTTCGTTTTGGTTAGAGCCTCGCATCAAATCTTTGCTGAAACGTGAAGCTTTCGACGTTATTCACGTCCACGAGCCCCTCTCATCCTTTTTACCTCTTTGCATCCTTTACCTCTCTGATTCCATAAACGTAGGGACATTTCACGCATTCCGCGGCAGTACCAAGGTCTATGGTATATCAAAGTTCTTTTTGACCAGGTGGTTCAGAAAGCTGCATGGCAGGATAGCCGTGTCCAGGCCGGCTATGCAATTCGTCAGCCGACACTTCCCTGGCGACTACAAGGTGATTCCCAATGGAATCGATATCGCCCGATTCTCCGCTGACACGATGCCCTTCCCTCAGTGGGACGACGGCATGATAAACATACTGTTTGTAGGACGTCTGGAAAAACGCAAGGGACTGAAGTACCTTTTGTCAGCGTTCAATGACCTGAAGTGGGACTGGCCTAACCTCCGCCTCATTGTAGTAGGCCCGGGAAATCTGGACGATGATTCTCAGCGTATATTAAGCGCAAGGAATATCCAGGATGTGGTGTTTGTGGGCAATGCCCCTTATTCCGACCTTCCCAGATACTATCGGACAGCCCATATATTCTGCGCTCCCAACACCGGAAGGGAGAGCTTTGGAATAGTGTTGGGTGAGGCTATGGCTGCAAGTAAGCCCATCGTGGCTACCAACATAGAGGGCTTCAGTAGCGTAATGACCCACGGGGAAGAGGGCCTGCTTGTGGATCCCAAAAATGTGGAACAGCTTGCGCAGGGAATAGCTACTCTCGTCCAGAACCCAGCGCTTAGGGCAAAAATGGGTAGCATGGGGCGAAAAAGGGTAGAGGAGTTCCGTTGGGACAGAGTGGCGACACAGGTCTTGGACTACTACAACGACCTCATACAGACCTCCTCAGTTGTTGGACGCTAAACTCTGACACTTGGACCTTCCTAAATGTAAATCTTGGTTCATATTTATACTTGATGGATTTGCCTTATGTACAGAGCCACGGCGCGTAGGATTCTCCTGAGTCGGTTAGAGGGGCCGATAGCCCACTTTCTGGCTAGGCTTGGGCTGTCACCTAACGCCTTAACGCTGCTGGGCTTAGCCCTTGTGGGCGGCAGTGCCTATCTGGTTAGCACAGGCCATTTTTTGCTTGCCGGTGTCCTGCTTCTGGTATCGGGCGCCTTCGACATTCTAGACGGGGTTCTGGCTAGAGGCACGAATCGCGTTACTGCATTTGGAGGCCTGTTGGACTCGGTATCTGACAGAATCGGTGAAGCAGGCATGTTCTTGGGCCTTCTGGTGTTTTACCTCAGCCCAACCATGAAGGCTGAGCTAATCCTTGTCTACTTAGCCCTGGCTGGCTCCTTCATGGTTAGCTACCTTCGCGCCCGCGCCGAGGGATTGGGTATAGAATGTAACGTCGGCGTTATGACGCGGCCGGAGCGTCTATTCTTGCTGGCCTTGGGATTGATTATCAATCAGGTGCCCATCATACTGGGAATAATCGTCGCCTTGACTCTGGTTACTTCTGCGCAGCGAGTGATCCATATCTGGAACGCTGCCAGGGCAAGATAAGTTTGTAAGCAGACCCTTGGAATCGTTATCAAAGGTCCTGAATCCTATAGGGTAAATCTGGAGAAAGAGCGAGTCTGATGCATATAGCGCAGAGCCTATGGGGCAACGCCATTAACCAAAAAACCAGTTTGCGACGGCTGAGAAGGGGAGGCCTTTCTCTTCTTGTGCTGATGACCATTTTGGCCTCCATGTTCGTTGGGACATGGCAGGCTGAGGCCCAGGGTGCAATCAACTTGGTCTCTTCCAGCGTGACCAGCGAGTTCCCCGATGGCATTCGATACAAAGCTGAAGTCACCAGCAGTCAGGAGATAACTGAGATAAGGGTTAGGTTTCGGAAGGGGTCCAGCTCTACAAGCTCATACAATTACCTGGAATTCGATAAAGGAAACTCCGTTAGCGGTGAGTTTTTCTTCCGCACAGATACAGCGGGGAGTTACATGCCGCCAGGAACCCCTGTGACCTATCACTTTGAGATCGAGGACGCTGACGGGAATAAGTTGGTGACAGAGCCTGAGGTTTTCATATACGAAGACACCCGATTTGAATGGAAAGAGGTCACAGGTGGACCCATAACAGTGGCCTATCACGGCCCAGTAGAAACCAGGGCTGAACTCATAATAGATGCCATGATGGAGACCCTGGACAATATGGGCCCCCTCCTTGGTGCGGACACCTCGGAGACCATTCGAGTCAATATGTACAACAATCCCGTGGAGATGCTGAAAGCGCTGCCGCCGCGAAGCCAGACCATACGAACTGAACTGGTGACGGAGGGTATGGCCTTTGCGGATATAGGAATGTTGTTGGTCTTGGGATCGGGAACCCTGGCCAAGGGCACCGCCTCTCATGAGTTGACTCACATCCTGGTGCATAGAGCGACGGAAGACACCTTCAGACCAGTTCCTGCATGGCTCAACGAAGGCCTGGCAGAGTACGGAAACATCGACCCCAGCTTTTCTTACGATCTGGCCCTTGAGTTCGCCATCGCCACAGGTAGACTTCAGCCTATTTTGTTCCTGGATACTCAACCAGGCACGCCTGAGGACGTCATCATTTTCTATGGCCAGGGAAGCAGCATCGTCACGTTCCTCGTCGACAGCTTTGGCGGAGACAAGCTCAGACAGTTCTTCGCCGAGCTCAATGGCGGCAAGTCCATAGACGACGCCTTTATTGCTATCTACGGCTTCGACCGTAGCGGTCTTGATCGTCAGTGGAGGGACTCTATAGGAGCGCCTCCATACGTCCCGCCAGCCGAGAGCGGCCCCCGTCCAACGCCTCCTCCGCTGCCAACCTTCCTGCCTTACAGCTTGACTCCTCAACCCGCGTCAGAGCCTAGCCCTACAGCTACGCCGCAGCCAGTAGACACGCCCACGCCTGTACCGTCACCCCAGACAACGTCCACGCCGGCGCCATCAGGGGGTGGGGGCTGCAGCGCTCCATTGCATGCAGGAGGGAGAGTTCCAGTTGATCCCTCATTGGCGGCTATCGTGGTGGGTATAGTGGGGTTAGGCTGGGCGAGCCGCAGAAAGAGAAAGTAATTCCTCAGCTCAATGAGTGACTATCGCGTTCGTGGGTTCAGCACGTCGTTAAGGCCGTCGCCTAATAGGTTCCACGTGAACATAAGAAGCCAGGCCACGGCTATCGGCGCTAGCAGTAAATGAGGGTCGGTGCGTAGCACGCTCAGGTTACCGTTCTCGAATATCATGTTGCCCAAACTAGGGCGCGGCGGCTGTATTCCTATTCCTAGCCAGCTAAGGACTATCTCCGCTCCAACTATTGAGCCCATGCCCATGGTAATGGACACAATCACTGGGCTAATGGCGTTGGGCAGGATGTGAGACAGCAGAACCCTTGGAGTGGTCGCCCCAGTGGCTCGCGCCGCGTCCACAAATTGCATCTGCTTGAGAGACAGCACTTGACCCCTAACCAACCGCGCCATGCCTATCCAACTGAAGGCCGCCAAAGAGCCAAAGACTACTATGTAGTCGACCACTCCAGTTTTCACTATCCAATCTATTCCAGTGGCGTCTTCAAAGGCTCTTGTCCATTCCAGTATCCTGGGTTTGATGGTTGCCGCCAACAGAATAACTAGAAGTATTCCTGGAAAGGCTGCAAATATTTCGCCGACTCTCATGATTACCGAGTCGACAAACTTGCCGAAATAGCCCGAAATAAGGCCCAGGGTAACGCCTATGGCGAGTCCGCCAGTGACAATGCTGGCTAACGTGATGATTACGGTGGTTTGGATGCCAAAGAGGACTCGGCTGAACATATCCCGCCCAAGTCTATCTGTTCCTGCGAAATGCTGCAGGCTTGGCCCTTGCTTGGCCTCTTGCAAATTCTGCTCCGTATAGCCGGAAGGCGCTACCCACGGAGCCAAAATGCCACTCATATAAATTATTATGATCAAAAGCAAGGATATGAGGGCTATTTTCTTGTGGATGAGCCTGTGCCACGCCCTACTAACAGGGCCTCTGCTCGATGCTGATTTCCCGCCTTTAAGCTCCAGTTCCTGTACTGCCATAGCTGGTGCGTTCCTTTTAACTTAACCTATTCGTACCTGATTCGCGGGTCGACCAGGCCGTAAGATATATCCGCTAACAGATTGCCTATGACGAAGGCGGTGGCGACGATGACCGTCAAGGCCATTATCACTGGGTAGTCTCTGGCAAATATCGAGTCCACCGCCAGCCTGCCTATGCCCGGTATCCCATACATGGTCTCCACTATAAAGGCTCCTCCTACCAGGTCCGCCACGGCGAATCCCAAGATGGTGATGATGGGTATCAGGGCGTTTCGCATCACGTGCCTGTACTGCACCACAAACTCAGAGAGCCCCTTTGCCCTGGCTGTTCGAATGAAATCTTGGCCCAGCACATCTAGGGTGCTAGCTCTCATGAGGCGAGTAATGGATGCTATTCCTGGGATGCCCATCGCTAGAGCAGGGATGACTAAATTAAGACTAAAGAAGCCTTCCCAGCCAGAGGATGGAAGCCAATGCAGACTTAATACCAGCACAAGAAGCATTACGGGAATAGTAATAAACACCGGGAGCGCCAGGAAGAAAAGGGTCGTGCTAACTATCACACTGTCCTTCCATGTCCCTTGCTTAAGGGCGGAGATGAGACCAAGGGGGATGCCAAGACCTATGGTGAGAATCATGGCTGCTATCCCCAACTGGGAGGAGACCCATATCTTACTGCCTATTAGTTTACCAACTGACCTGCCGGGATACTTAAAGCTCTCACCGAAATCGCCCTGAAGGAGGTTCCATATGTAGCTGGCGTATTGCTCGTGAAATGGCCTGTCCAGCCCTCTTTGGTGCCGAATGCGTTCGATTACATCTGGGTTATAGTGCTGCCCAAGTAGCACCTCTACAGGGTCCCCTGGGCCATATTGCCCCAGTGTAAAGGTTACTGAAGTAACCGCCAAGAGAAGAAAGGGTATCCACAATAGGCGACGGGCTATATATACTCCCATGACACCATTCCTACAACCAACCGCTCATCCTGACATTCTTCATGGATGAGCGGTTTACTCATATAAGCTACTGATTACGAGCCACTTGTCAAGCTGTGGACAAGTGATGAGACACAGCTTATTTGCTTCTATTGCTTCTCTATGTATACTTCTCTAAGCTTCGGCACAATCATCGGCGTCATCTTGTAGCCCTTGACGTTCTCTTTAATAAGGGCATACCTTTCACCGCCGAACCATAAGGGTAGCCAAGGGGCATCCTTCACTATGATCTCCTCCGCCTGATTATATAGCTCGATTCTCTTCGTAATGTCTTGCTCTACACGGGCCTTTTCCAGGATGGCGTCTAGCTCTCGATTTGAATAGGCTCCGTGATTCAGCAAGCTATCAGTGTGAAAGAGAATATCTAGGAAGTCTTGAGGATCTGGATAGTCGGCCTCCCAGCCAATACCAGCGAAGACCTGCAGACGTTGCCGATTCAGGTCTTGGAGGTAGGTAGCCCATTCTACGTTTTGAATCTCCACCTCCACCCCCAAGATCTGAATCCACATTTGTGTTACAACCTCCAGGTCCAGCGGTGGAGCGCCTCCTGTTCCAGGGCTGGTTATGATGATTCTAGGTCTGGTGTCTAGATCGGCATACTTCGACTCTGACAATAGCTGGCGGGCCTTCTCTGGGTCAAACCGTAAGCCCTCCAAGTTGGGGTTGTAGGCTGGGAACCCTGGTGGCAAGATGCCATAGGCTGGAACCAACAGATCGGAGTAGAGTTCCCTGGCGATAAGCTCCTTGTCTACCGCATAGTTAAGGGCTTGACGGAACTTGATATCATCAAAGGGAGGCTCATTGCCGTTAAAGCCTATATACCATATGTTGAACGATGGTGGAGCCGTAACCAAGTCCTTGTTCAGAGGCTCGGTGGGGTCAAGCACGCGGTCTAGGTCAGCCAGACCCACTCCGGTGATGTCAATTTCGTCGTTCTCATACATAGCCATGGACTGGCCGCCAGCCAAGTTATTGATAACCTTGTCCAGCAGGGCTGGTTCGCGGTAGTAGAAGTCGTTTCGCTCTAGGATAATCCGCTCCCCTATCCTGTACTCAGTCAGCTTGAAGGGGCCGGTCCCGTTGGGCTTGTCCGTCCAGTTCCGCCCTCCTTGCTCCACGTTCTCTTTGTCCAGCACATATGCGGTAGGGTAAGTGAGTTTGGCCAGAAAATATGCCTTGGGGGCATCTATCGTTATCTGAAGCGTATAGTCATCTATAATCTTGATGCCGCGTATCTCACTGGCGTTGCCGTCCAGCACGTCCTTAACTCCCACTATGTCACCCAGGTAAGTATCCGCCAAAGGGGATTCTGTCTCTGGGTTAGCTGCCCTTTCTAGAGACCATTTGAAGTCTTGGGCGGTTACTGGGTTTCCGTCGTGGAACTTGGCATTCTTTCTTAGATGGAAGGTGTAAACGGTTCCGTCTGGGCTCACGTCCCAGCTTTCCGCTATGTCTGGAACTAAGTTCAAGTCCGTGTCAAGAGTTACCAGACCACTGTAGATTTCAACCACTAACCCAGCGGATGTGGTGTCGCCAGTCAGGTGGGGATCCAACGTTGGCGGGTCCGACCATAGCCGGCGAAAGGTGCCTCCAGTTAGCTGTGTCGAAGGCTTGGCCTCCTGCGTTGCAGCAGATGTAGGCGTCGCCGTGGCCGATGGGGCCGAAGGCGAAACGGTCGGCTCCGCCCTTGGTACAGGAGTTGGTTCCTCAGATGAGCCGCCACAGGCAGCTGCTATCAAGCCCGTCATCAGTATAGAAATAAGAAGTATCTTTCTCATAGCGCTTCCTAGTTTTAGATTTCGTCCAAGGCCAGACAAGGAATTAGATTCAACAACCTAACGCACTGATTCTAGTGGATGTTAGTTGGTATAACAATCCCTGTCCACCCTGGTTCCCGTGTCGACTATTTTCCGTTTTGGCCTATCGTGGTAAAGAGATAGGCCTGGAGAAATTCGTCCAGGTTCCCGTCAAGGACTGAGTTTGCGTCGCTGGTCTCGTAGTTAGTGCGGTGGTCCTTGACCATCTTATATGGGTGCAGAACGTAGCTTCGTATCTGATTACCCCATTCGGGGGAGATGTGTTCTCCTTTTAGCCGCGCCTTCTCCTCTGCCTGTTCCTTCAGTCTCCTCTCAATCAGGCGTGCCCTCAAGATTTTCATAGCAATTTCTTTGTTTTGGTGCTGAGACCGCTCGTTCTGGCAACTTACCCTTATTCCAGTTGGTAAATGAATCAATCGGACTGCCGTTGCGTTTTTCTGAACGCTCTGGCCACCGTGGCCGCTGGAACGAAAGACCTCTATCTTAATGTCCTCTGAATCGATGGTAACGTCTACCTCCCCCTTCTCTTCCACCGTTGGGAGTACCTCCACCAGAGCGAAGGATGTGTGCCGAGAGTGGGAGGCATCGAAGGGCGATATCCGCACCAGCCGATGTACTCCCGCCTCACCCTTCAAAAGGCCGTATGAGTTCCGACCTGATATCTCCACTACTGCGCTCTTTATCCCTGCCTCCTCTCCTGAGGAGATGTCCAACACCTGTCCGGAATATCCCTTGTTTTCCGGGTTTTCTGCCCACCTGAGGTACATACGGAGTAGCATTTCTGCCCAGTCCTGAGACTCCGTGCCCCCCGCTCCAGCGTGTATCGCCAAAATAGCGTCTCGCTCGGCGTGCTCGCCGGAGAAGGCCAGGCTCCGTTCCAATGTGGCCAGCCTGTTTGATATATCGTCCAACTCACCCTGGAAGGTCTCATCTAGAGAGTTGTCTCCCTCTTTGATGGAGATCTCCACCAGACCTTCCAATTCGGCTGTCCCGTTATTTAGCTCCCTCCAGGTGTCTACTTCCTCTTTGAGATGTGCAAGCCGCTTCATTGTCCGCTGAGCCTCCGTTGGATCACTCCAAATGAGGGGGTTTGCGGCCTGCTTCTCTAGCGCATCTACCTGTTTCTGCTTATCAGCCAGGTCAAAGACGCACCATGCTATCGGCGATACGTCTTCTCAACTCTTCCAAGCTATTCTTAATCTCTTGCATATATACGACTACCTCGATTGTATAGATTCCTTGCCTATTATAACGCTTTCTGAGTGGGCAACATAGCCCTCTGATATTCATGGTCGAGCGAACAGGGCGTGCAGAAGGTTCCAGGCCCTGTCATTCTGGAGACTCCGACTCATCTCTCAATGTCGTTGGGTCCCTCTCATCCAGGCGTAACCCCGCAGCCTGGTGGGCAAGCCGAGTAGGCTCAGGGATTCGATACCCCCTGCAGCAGGCCAGTGTCCATCTGATGGACGACTCCATGTTCACCTTGTGCCCGATGGACACGTAGATGGGAGTGACCCCAGACCGCGTCCGCACTGCCGCTCCTACCACCTCCCTTTGGTCTACCAAATCGCTATATGACCCAGCCTCTGTCCCCAAGTCATGATACCTGCCTCTTAGAATGGACTTGGCGCAGCCTATTGTAGGGGTGTCCAGCAGCAGGCCCAGGTGGCAGGCGATGCCGAAACGCCGTGGGTGCGCTAGACCTTGGCCGTCCACGAGAAATACGTCTGGTTCTAGGGTTAGCCTCTCTATTGCGGCAAGCAAAACAGGCGATTCCCTGAAGGAGAGGAGGCCCGGCACATAGGGGAACTCTGGCCTCACTCTGGAACGCTTTACCTCCGCCACCTCCAGTTCAGGGTAGCTCAATACAACTACCGCCCCTATGGCGAAGCCGTCCTTATCTTCGCCGGATATGTCCATCCCTGCGATGTATCGGGGTTCTGAAGGGATGGCGTCGCTTCTGGATACCTGGGACGCCAGCCCAAGTTGGATTTTTATAGCCTCCTGAGGCGTAACCCTCCAAGAATGAAGTTCTCTTCTCATGTCATGGGTATTATAACGACTGAGGCAGTTCATTACAGCCTTGTTATGGAATCCCATCCAGATGGTCATTAGAAATATATTAAGTGAGTGCTTCTGTCATTCCGAGAAGTCCCGATAAATCGGGACGACGAGGAATCTATCGCCGCGTCCTTGCTTAAAAGAGCATCCCACATGCCGCACCTTGAAAGGCGCGTTGGGGGAGAGTGTGCACCGCGCCTTTCCCTGTCATTCTGAGGAACGAAGTGACGAAGAATCCTTGGTTCCCCCATCGACCTCTGTTAATACTGAGCCAAGCAAAGGACGAGGGCCCTACCACCACTACGTATGCCACACTCTTTCCAGGAAACCTACCTAAGCTCTCTCAAGCCTACCTATAGCTGCCTTTATCCTGTTTAGACACCGCTCCTTGCCCAGCGTCTCCATGGTCTCGAACAGCGGGGGCGCCGCCTTACGACCCGTTACCGCCACCCGCAGGCACCCGAAAAGCTGGCCCGTCTTCAAGCCTAGCTCCTGGGCCAGTGGCCGCAAGGCCCCTTCCAGGCTCTGGGCATCGAAGCTCCTTAGCTTCTCCAAATGTGATAGGGCTTCCTGCAGAGCAGCTCGAACCCCTTCGGAGTCCATACCTTTCTGCGCAAGCATCCGGGAATCAAACTCCAGGTCTTCCTCGAAGAAAAAGCTGGTCAACTCCGGTGCCTCAGCCAGCGTCTTTAGACGCTCCTGGATAAGAGGCACAACTCGCGTCAAGTACGCTCTATCTATAGGCCTGGCTATTCCCTCTGGTAGCCCCTTATCGGGATCCTCTAAGACGGGTATAAGTGTTTCCGTTAGCTCCTCAGTCCTCATATCTCTTATGTAGTAGCCGTTCATCCAGTCCAGCTTCTCTTGATTGAAGATAGCCCCAGACTTCCCGATTCGCTCAAGGCTGAAGTGCTTTATGAGGTCGTCTCTGGAGATGATCTCCGTCTTGTCGTCCAGAGACCACCCCAGCAGAGCCAGGAAGTTGAGCATCACCTGAGGGAGATATCCTGCCTTCTTGTACTCTAGGATGGACACTGCGCCGTGGCGCTTGCTCAGCTTGGAGCGGTCCTGCCCGAGTATGATGGGCAGGTGCGCAAAGGTCGGAGGCTCCCAGCCAAAAGCCTGGTATAGCAGCAGATGCCGAGGTGCGCTGGACAGCCACTCCTCGGCTCTTAGCACGTGGCTTATCTTCATCAGGTGATCGTCGACGATGTTAGCCAGGTGATACGTCGGGAAGCCGTCCGACTTGAGCAGAACAAAGTCGTCTAGCAGTCGGTTCTCAAAGGATACCTCTCCTCTTATGGCATCATAGAATGTGGTGCTGCCCTCCATTGGCATCTTGAAGCGCAACACGCGTGTCGCGCTACCGCTCTCTCTGCGGGCCTCCTCACGGCCCTCTGGCTCCCGGCAACGACGATCATACCCCGTCGGTGCCTTCCGAAGCTGCTGCTGGCGTCTCATCTTCTTCAGCCGCTCCGGGGAGCAGTAGCATGGATAGATGAGATCCTTCTCCAAGAGCTCGTTGCAGTATTTCAGGTATATCTCCAAACGCTCCGATTGAAAGTAGGGGCTGTAGGGGCCGCCTATGTCTGGCCCTTCGTCCCAGTCCAGCCCGAGCCAGCGCAGGCCCTCCAGGATGTTCTCCAGGGCGCCTTCTACCTTGCGACTCTGGTCGGTGTCCTCGATGCGCACCACGAAGGCGCCGCCGTGATGCCTGGCGAAGAGCCAGTTAAAGATGGCGGTCCTTATGTTTCCCACATGGGGATCCCCAGTGGGGCTGGGAGCGTATCTCACCCGTACCTGGTCAGTCATATAAATTACTCAAACCTCCAAAGAATGCAAACGTATATTATCAAAGTCTCTACTGCTTTTGTGCCATAATCCAAAAGTGGTATTCTTTATCGCCTGGCTGGCCTTCAAACCTTGAGTTAGTAATGTTAAAGCCTAGCTTATTC
The DNA here is from genome assembly GCA_965249025.1 of Dehalococcoidia bacterium. Lineage (GTDB taxonomy): Bacteria > Chloroflexota > Dehalococcoidia > Lucifugimonadales > CAYTFF01. Next base: position 2,988,379 of record OZ252215.1, read on the forward strand.
ATAATTTGAATGTAGGTATGCGCGTCATAAGAATTCCAGGCCATTTTGACGCCGCACCAATTCTCCTCTTTGCTATATTCCAAATCATAAACTCCAACAGTGATAAGAATGATTCCCTTTGGCTTGAGCCACGCGTATATGTTTGCAAGTAAGTGGCGATGCTCATCTCTAGGGATATGAAACACCGCATAAAGGCACACCATAGCATCGAAGGATTTTTCGGCAAACCAAGTATTTGAAAGATCGCTTAGAATGTATTCGGCTTGAGGAACATTTTTTATAGCCTGTATTATCAGCCTGCTAGAGAAATCTACACCAATTACCTGATGCCATCGACTGGCCAAATACTTGTCATAGGGTATTCCTGTACCGACACCTAAGTCTAGGATACGCGCTTTGGGTGGAATGGAGCTACAAAGGGAATCTAAGAATTGCAACTCAAAGGAATTCGGCTCTTCATTAGCATGAAACACTTTCTCGTAGTGGCCTCTATTGTAGCCATTTTGTACCAGCAACCTCATATCCAGGATTTGCCTATTCAGTTAACCCCTCCAAAAACGCCTCCAAATCCTCAGGCAGATCCGACGTAAACTCTCTGTATTCCCCGCTGCTAGGTAGCCTGAACCCTAGGCGATTCGCGTGAAGGAACTGTCGCTCCAGCCCAGGCGTCCTACCGCCATAAAGAACGTCCCCAGCCAGTGGGTGCCCTATGGACGCGAAGTGCACCCTTATCTGGTGCGTGCGCCCCGTTTCCGGCTTCACCTCCAGCAGGCTATAGCCCTTCGGCCTTTTAATGACCCTGTACCGCGTCCTGGCCTCTCGTCCACTGGCTACAATGGCCATCCGCTTGCGGTTCCGTGGGTTTCGGCCTATGGGCGCATCGATGATACCTTCCTCCGGCTCCACGTAGCCAATCGCCAGGGCCGTGTACTCCTTGGTGATGGAACGCTCCTTTATCTGCCCTGATAGGTCGTTATGCGCCGCCTGATTCTTGGCTACCACCATCAACCCTGACGTGTCCTTGTCCAGGCGATGCACTATCCCGGGACGCAGTGAGCCTCCTATGCCTTGAAGGTCTGGGCAAATGGCCATGATTGCGTTGACCAGTGTGCCATCCCTGTGGCCGGGTGCGGGGTGTACTGTCAGACCAGGTGGCTTGTCTACTACCAGCAGGTCCTCGTCCTGATAGACGACGGTCAAAGGAATGCTCTGCGCCACCAGCTCCGTTTCAACGGGTTCTGGGATGGTAAGCAAGACCTTTGCGCCGGCTGTGAGCTTCCCAGATGCTTTCAACAATTGGCCGTCAGCAGTCACATGGCCTTCTTTAATTAGGCGTTGCACCTGAGACCGCGAGAGGTCTGGGCACTCCCTGGCCAGGAAAACGTCCAGTCGCTCTTGGCCTGGCGAAGTGGCGGTGAGAATACGGGTCTCGCTCATTTGGAACGCTTTGTGTCTATTGAGGCAGATTCTTCCTCCGCGGACTCGGAGTTCCCTTGCTCTTCCTTTGTGACTAGGACAATGTAACCAATTATGGCTAGCCCTACCACGATGGACGAGTCGGCGATGTTGAAAACTGGCCATGGCCCCACATCTATAAAGTCCGTGACATGGCCCAATAGTACCCTGTCTATGAGGTTCCCAAAGGCCCCTCCAAGCTGCAATCCTAAACTGAGTCGCAGGAAGATACCTGGGAACGGGTGTATATGGTAGTAGAACAGCAGGAAGCCAATCCCCAAGAAGGACGCTATCACCAGGATGAACGTCTGGTTGGGGAAAAGGCCAAATAGGGCGCCGGTATTGTAGGTGTATGTGATACGCAGAAACCCATGAGCCGGTATGGACTGCCCTATTACCATGTTGGATGTGATCAGGTATTTGGTTAGCTGGTCAAAGCCAAATACGGCCAGGCCGATTGGCAGAAATGCCCAATCTTTATACCAGGAGTGCCTATCGTTAGAGGTGTTATTATTAGGGTCCATTCAGCATCGCGACTTATGCAATTTCATGTAGCTTAAGGATAGCATAGCCCAGATTGCCACTCAATGAGCCTTGGGGGTTGGTAATACATAAGTTTGGAAGATAGACAAGGAGGTAGGCCTAGCATACGCTTCCCTCCTGCAGGGTTTTGACGACCATTACGTGAGGCCATAGAATGGGACAAAGCTTTTGCAGGAGGTTAGAATATGCCCGCTATGACTCAGAAGGAGGCTGAGGGGTTTCTCAACAGAAAGCTCATCGCTACTCTTGTAACGCTGAGGCCCGACGGTTCCCCTCACGCCTCTCCCATGTGGTACATGCACAAAGATGGCAAGTTCTACAGTCGGACGTTTCGAGGTTCGCTGAAGGTACATAACATCCGCCGTGACCCGCGGGTGAGCCTGTGCATCTGCACCCACGACGAGCCTTACAAATACATCGTTGTCGACGGCACGTGCGAGGTCGTTGAGAGCGAGGACAAGAGCAAATGGCCGCTGATGAGCGTCCGTTACCTTGGGAAAGAGAGGGGCGAAGCGTTCAGCAGGAAGAACGCCCGCAGAGCTGAGTCGGTCTTGCTTGTAATAACCCCCAAGAAGATGCTAACCGACAACCGGGCGTGAGAGAATTGGCTAGTCTACACGGTCGGCGAAAGCGATTACAAACTGTCAGTGGTGAGTCTGTCGAACCATGAACAGGAGGAGCAGCGTATGAAAATAGTGCCGTTGGGAAAGACGGGCCTGAGCGTTAGCCAGCTCGGCTACGGACTGTCCAACTTGGGGAGAGGTGTCCCGGAAGAGGAAAAGAATGCCGCCGAGGCGGGCCGTATCCTCAACATGGCCCTGGACAGGGGAATCAACTTCCTGGATACGTCCGCCTGTTACGAGAACAGTGAGGAGACCATCGGAAGGTTCATATCTCACAGGAGGGGCGAATACATCCTGGCGACGAAGTGCGGCCATGCGACGGACGGATACCTGGGCGAACCGTGGACGTCCATGACCATTCTGGACAGCATAGATCGCAGCTTGAAGAGGATGCGTACCGACCACGTTGACCTCGTGCAGTTGCACTCGTGCGGGTTGGATGTGCTGAAGCGCGGGGAGGCTATTCAAGCCATGGAGAAGGCAAGGGACGCCGGCAAGACTAGGTTTATTGGCTACAGCGGAGACAACGAAGAGGCCCGCTGGGCGATAGAAAGCGGAGTTTTCGATACGTTGCAGACCAGCCTGAGCTTGGTGGACCAGCTTGTGTGCCGAGAGTTGTTGCCCCTTGCCGAGAAGAAGGGAATAGGAATAATTATCAAGCGGCCCGTGGCCAATGGAGCCTGGGGTGCCTCGGAAAGGCCTTCCAGGTACGCCGATGAGTATTTCGAGAGAGGGCAGAGCATGTTGAAGATGGGACCTGTTCCCAACGCCCCTGACGACCGTCAACTGCTTGCCCTGGGCTTCGTCTTCGCCCACAAAGAAGTGGATACGGCCATTGTGGGCACTCGCAATCCGTCGCACATGCAGGTCAACATAGACATTGTGGAGAGAAGCCTGCCTATTGCGGAGGAGGCGGTGGCAGAGCTTCACGACAGGTTCGACAAGATCGGCACCGGTTGGAAGGGCCTCATGTGAGTCGTTGACTAGCCTTTCTTGACGGGGAGAATTGGAGTGATGGGGCTATGTCCTTTGCCTCTCCTTGGCCACCAGGTCCTGTACTAGCTTTTCCAGCGCCTCCTCGTACACCGACGGCTCTCTCAACCGGCGGAAGCCCTTCATCACGTGGTGCCTGAGCCGCCGGGGAAACTCGCGCTGGAAGGTACTGAATCAGATACACTATCTGGGGGTTAGAATAGGGTTGTGGCAGCTACAAAAGGCACCTACCTGCTCGCGCTACGAATGCCCGCCTCCAAAAGGATTATGGTGGGCAAGCTTGGACGATTCGTCTTTCATAAGGGGTGCTACATCTATGTCGGCAGCGCATTGGATGGGCTTGAGGGTCGCTTGCGACGCCATTTCAAGAAGGAGAAAGCCCTGCGATGGCATATCGACTACCTGCGGCAGAACGCTGAGATTGCAGACGTCTTTTGGGCCGAAAGCACCCATAGGCTGGAGTGCTCATGGGCCAGCACTCTAGCCTGTACGAATGGCTTCGTTCCTCACATCAAGGGCTTTGGCTCCTCCGATTGCAGATGTAAGACCCACCTCTTCTACTCCGAAAAGCCCCTCACAATGGGCAGCCTCGAAGAGGCCGTCCGACGCTCTACATTCCTGGCAAGAAGCGGAGGACCTATTTCTGGGCACCACTCGCTTTGCACGAAAGCCTGTCATCACACAGGAATGTGCCCTGATTCATCGGGGCTGGGTGTCTGAAACCTAGGTTTCAGACACCTTCCCATCCAAGTCTGCAAACAGCGCAGGGACAGGTGCTATGACTTCTGGGCTGTCGTTGTCGGGCGAGTTGACAAGATATGAGACTGGATAGAATTCCATGTGATCTGAGGAATATGGCTTCAAGAGCTCTGTCAGACGGGCGGGGTCTTGGACGCTGGTGTCCAGCCAAAGGCTCCAGGCATCTTTGGGCAAGATGACGGGCATGCGGTCGTGGATAGGCTCCATGATGTCGTTGGCAGAAGTGGTGATGATGGCACAGGAGCGAATCGTCTCTCCGAACGGCGACCTCCATTGCTCCCACAGTCCGGCAAAGGCGAAAGGCTCCTCGGACTTGAGCACGATTCGCATTGGAATGCGACGGTTCGCCACTCGCTTCCACTCGTAGAAGCCGTCGGCTGGAACCAGGCAGCGCCTCTTGCGCAGGGCGTCGCGAAAGGAGGGCTTTTCAGACACCGTCTCGGCCCGGGCGTTGATCATGCGATTGCCTATAGATGGGTCTTTGGCCCAGGAGGGGATAAGGCCCCAGCGCATGAGTTGAGCTTCTCGTCTGTTGTTCTCGCCGATGACCACAAGCACCTCTTGCGTGGGGGCGATGTTATAGGAGGGCGCGAAATTCAAGCCGCCCTTGTCAAACCCGAAGAGGTCTGCCAGGAAACTCAGTTGGACATGGAGTGTGTAACGTCCGCACATTGTTCTTGTCGGCCCTATGTTAGCACAGCCTGCCAACAGCTGCGGCAGCCATTGGCATTCACCGTAGATTGGCGAAGACCACCATGGCTGAGCGGGAGTAGAACAAGTGGCAGGAAAGATTCCTCGTCGTCCCGACTTATCGGGACCGAACCATGAGCGGCCTATTTTCAGCCTCTCCTGATTCTCCCAAAGGTAAGAGAGGGTAGAGGAAAGGGTTCAGATTAGCCAAGCAACTCTTGCAGGTTGTCTCTAGTAAGGCCACATTGTTTGAGAATGTCGAGAAGGGTTCCCTTGGCTAGTTCTCTGTGAAGAGGAACGACGGTTTTGTAGCTGGCCCTTTGCAAGCTGACGTGACTGCCTTTTTGCCTGACTACTTGAAATCCCGCTTTCGTGAGGGCGTTTATGAGCTCCTGTCCAGATAGTACTGGGAGTCTAGGCACTAGTGGCAATTTCCAAAGGATACAGGATGACCTCGCCAGTGGTCTGAGGGAGGTCGTCTGGCCCAAAGCTTTCGATGTAGAGTTCGACGGCTTCTTTGAGGTTGGCTTGGGCTTCCTCAATGGTTTTGCCCTGGGTAGTGACATCTAGCTCCAGGCAGCGGGCTACGTACCAATCTTCTTCTCTGGTGATGACGGCAGTAAGTTTTTGGAGCATTGCGTCGTCTCCTCTCCACGTTCTATTCTTAGATTATAGCATTATTCAATTAGAGACGGATGTGCTCAAGTGAGGAGAGGGGGAATGGGCATCACGGGTAAGGGGAGATTTGGTGGGGTTACCGAGGATTCTTCTCCCGACACGTCGGAATCAGAATGACAAGGCGGGCGTGTTTAGGGGCAAAGCATGTGCATCGTACCTTGAAAGGCGCAGCAGGAGGGACGATAGATTCCTCGTCACTAAGTTCCTCGGAATGACAGGGCAAGGTTGACTGGATCGAAGGGGAAGGAAGTTGTCAGTAGAGTAGTCGGTGCACTATACTTGCGCCACATGCTGGTGTGCTGTCACCCTGCATGATCGGCGCACGAAAATTGACTATGAAGGGGAGGATTGATCATGACTTATGAAGGTATGTTAGCGGAGACGACTACCATTCGTGGATATGAGGGCGATGACATCTCGGCCTATATCGCTCGACCGTTGGGGCCTGGGCCCTTTCCAGGTGTCGTTCTTATACATCACGCTCCGGGCTGGGATGAGTGGTACTGGGAGGCAACGCGACGGTACGCCCATCATGGGTATTTGGCTATCTCTCCCAACTTGTACCACCGTGACGGCTCTGGCAGCGCGGACGACGTGGCCGCCAAGGTCCGTGCCGCTGGGGGCGTCCCAGACGACCAGGCCATTGGCGATGTAGAAGGGGCCATAAAATACCTTCGCTCACAGCCCTACTCCAATGGGAAGGTCGGCGTCTTTGGCACTTGCTCTGGCGGGCGCCAAACCTACCTGGTGGCGTGTCGAGTGAAAGGCGTCGACGCCGCCGTGGACTGCTGGGGCGGCAGCGTAGTGATGTCTAAGGAGGAGCTTAACCCCAAGAAGCCTGTGGCTCCCATCGACTACACAAAGGACCTGTCCTGTCCGCTGCTGGGGCTTTTTGGCGAAGATGACAAGGCCCCTCCCCCAGAACAGGTGGCCCAGCACGAGCAGGAGCTAAAGAGGCATGGTAAGGACTACGAGTTTCACATGTACCCCAATGCCGGCCACGGCTTCTTTTACTACAACCGGCCTAACTACCGTATTGAGCAGGCAGTAGACGGCTGGGCGAAGATATGGGACTTTTTCGGAAAGCATCTGAGAGGGTAGGTATTCTGCGCCATCCCGACCGGTCGGGACGATAAATCAACTGGATTAAACAGAACCATAGATGAAAGGAGCTTGAAGATGTGTACGTGGATTGTGGAGAAGGCGACTATCACAGGCAGCGGAAAGGGCGCAACGGGCTGGTTCCCAGTGACCCAGGCCAACGTTTGCTACGACCATTCTACCCATGTTCTCTTAGAGAACAGCCTCAATATCGACTTCGTCAACGAGGCGATGGGGCCTGGCGCGAGGGTGGCGGTGGAGATGAGCGCAGATTCAGCGCATGCGCTGGTTCGGGCAATTCAAGACGCGCTGGAAGCAGGGAAGGGGCATCACGGTTAAAGGGTTAACCTGGGGCTGTGCACTTCCTTCCTAACTCTACGCTACAATACGGCAGACGATGTAGGGATTTGTTAGCTGCACAATCGGAGTTCAGGATGTCTACACAATTGTTAGGAGTTATCATAGGTGGTGTCATTGGTATTGTCGGCAGTTTGGGTACCACCTTAATTGTGATACTTGCCTCAAATCGAAGGCGCGCCAAGGCCATCCGTGCCATTGCGAAGGGCGAGGTCACCAGTATCAAGGAGAAAGCCCAGAGGTATATTGACGGCCAGAGCAGCAAGGGAGAGTTCGCTGCGTCCACACCTATGCTAACGTCCATCGCACCTGAATTAGGATTTCTGTCCGAGGAGCAGGCTATTGCTTTCAGGCGAGCTGTTACCTTAGATATGGAGATGAGAGAAGAGGGCACAAAGGAAAAGGTACAATTAGCAGTACAGGTTTGTGAGGACGCGTTAAGTTCCCTTTCCCATTAATAAGAAGTGCAAGAGGACAATTTAACAAATCGCTGCAGCAGGCCGCGGGGTTCCACCATTGCGCGTAACATGAAAACAATCATCATCGGCAACAGCGGAAGTGGAAAGACGTGGCTTGCCATGAGAATGGCAAAGCGCGATAGAATTGCTGCTACCTGTTTAGATGACATTTTCTGGGAGTCAGGTGGATTTGACGAAAAGCGCTCCAATCAGCATGTTCAGGAGTTGATCGAGGAGGTTTTACAGAAGGATGATTGGATCGTGGAAGGCGTGTTTGGCGAATTGGTAGAACGCTTTCTTGATAAAGCAGACTTACTCATATGGCTCGACCTAGATTTGTCCATCTGTGAGAAGAGGCTGTTGGCAAGAGAATCAGAAAGTAAGAAGCATCCAGGTAGAGAGCAGTCAGAAGAAGGTTTGGAAGAGCTTGTTAAATGGGCTTTGGACTACTACTCGCGAGACGATATGAGGTCACATGAAGGTCACAAACGAATGTTTGAGGAATTTCAGGGTGAGAAGATGCGTCTTCGTAGTGAAGAGGAAGTCTTGAACGCTCTAGGTATAGCCCAACAAGGCGTTGTAGTGGATCGCCGCCAGCCCCGATGAAATCGGGGCTCGCAACCTGGTGGGGTGGTGGTAGATAGCTAAGAAAGGTTGAGAATGAGCAAGACCTTTTTTGTGTACATCATGACCAACCCCAGGAGGACAGTGCTTTACACGGGCGTAACGAACAACCTTCCTCGCCGCGTCTATGAACACAGGGAGAAACTTGCGCCTGGCTTTGCCTCAAGGTACAACGTCACCGATCTTGTTTACTATGAGATGGCAGAAACTGCCGAGGCCGCAATTGCCCGTGAGAAGCAGTTGAAAGCAGGATCCCGTCGACGCAAAATCGAGCTAATCAAGAGCATGAATCCAACCTGGCAAGACCTGAGCGCTGAGCTATAGAATAGCCACACCACTCCGCCAGATTGCTTCGCTCGAGGCTCGCTCGCAACGACAGTGGAGAGGCGCTGATGCAGGCGATACAGAATGCGCTGGAGGCAGGGCAAGGGCATGACGGTTGAGGGGAGATTTGGTAAGCGGCAAGAAAGATTCCTCGTCGTCTCGATAAGTCGGGACTCCTCGGGATCAGAATGACAGGGCGAATGGCTCTGGTTGAGCAGGTTCACGCCCTCTCTGGCTTATAATTACCACCGATACTTTCGATTATTATGGCTGTGATGTAAACTGGTTCCACATCTACTTTATCAATCTTTATCAATGTCGTTGCAGCTAAGTAGTAAAATGACCCTGTTTGAACATAAGCGCAAGGAGCAGTCGACGCGCAACGCTCCACTCGCGGCGCGGATGCGGCCACGCAGCTTCGATGAGTTCGTGGGGCAGGAGCACATCGTGGGGCCAGACCATGCCCTGCGTAAGAGCATCGAGTCCGACCAGATACCGTCCATGATTCTGTGGGGCCCCCCTGGCAGCGGCAAGACCACCCTGGCGCTAATCGTGGCTAACTTGACGGGGTCCCACTTCAGTGCCGTCAGCGCTGTGACCTCCGGCGTGGCCGACCTTCGAAAGATAGTGGAAGAGGCCAGGGACCGCCTGGGGATGTACGAAAGGCGCACCATACTGTTCATCGACGAGATACATCGCTTCAACAAGGCCCAGCAGGACGTCATCCTGCCCCACGTAGAGGACGGCACCGTAGTTCTTATAGGAGCCACGACGGAGAACCCATCCTTTGAGGTCATCGCCCCCCTGCTCTCTCGCTGCCGCGTCTTCACCTTGCAGGCCCTGACTATTGAGCAGGTGCAGCTCATTGTCGAGCGGGCGGTGAGTGATGAGGAGCACGGTCTAGCCAGGATGAAGCCGGTGTTAAGTCCAGAGGCTCTGGCCGCCTTAGTAAAGCTGTCCAACGGCGACGTGAGGATCGCCCTGAACGCCCTGGAGATGGCAACGTCTATCACAAGCCCCGACGAGTCTGGGGCGCGTCACATTCCTATAGAGACTATAGAGGACGCTATGCAGAAGCGGTCTCTGCTATACGACAAGTCGGGCGACCAGCACTACGACACCATATCGGCGTTTATCAAGTCGGTAAGAGGGTCCGATCCCGATGCGGCAGTCTACTGGCTGACTCGCATGATAGAGGCTGGCGAGGAGCCGTTGTACATCGCACGTCGTCTGATTGTCCTGGCCGCTGAGGACATCGGCATGGCTGATCCGCAAGCCCTGTCTGTGGCTGTGGCCGCACAGCAGGCGGTTCACTTCATGGGCATGCCAGAAGGGTCTATACCTTTAGCGGAGGCCACCGTTTACCTGGCCACGGCTCCCAAGAGCAACACGGCGTATATGGCCCTTAGCAAGGCCAGGGAGGACGTTCGCAGGACAAGGAACGATCCAGTGCCTCTGCACCTGCGAAACGCCGTCACGTCCCTGATGCAAGAGATCGGGTACGGCAAGGAGTACAAGTACGCCCACGACTACCCAAGCCACTTTGCCGCCATGGACAACCTACCTGAGTCTTTGAAGGGACGCCGCTACTACCAACCCTCGGACCAGGGATACGAGAAGGAGGTGGCCAGGCGACTCAGAGAGTGGTGGGGCGACAGGAAGGGCAGTACACCCACAAGAGATAGCCAGAAGTCTGGGGAGTGACCTGGTTCTTCTCCTGCGCTATGTCCTACTCTGCCTGTCGCAGCTTGGACACCAGCCCCAGTGACCTTAACGCATTGATAGCCACAACACCGCCGCCGATTCCTATAGCGATGGGCGCTCCCAGGAAGCTAGCTATGGCCCCTGCTCCAAAGCCCCCCATGGGAGTCATGCCGAAGGTAAGGGCGTAGAAGCTCATCACACGGCCTCGCATATGGTCGGCGGAGATGGTCTGTATAAGGGTCCCTATCATAGCGTCGAAGGATATCCCTATACCTACGGCTACGGCCAGAAGGAGCATAGATAGCGGGAACCAAGATGACGCGGCAAAGAGGATAATAAAGACCCCGAATCCCGCAGAGCAAATAACCAACGCCCACCCCTTGGCTTTAATATCTCCTAGACTGGCTATGACCAGTGTGCCAACCATAAGGCCGACTCCCGCAGCCGCGGATAGGAAGCCAAATCCAGTAGCTCCTACCTTTAACACGTCTCTGGCTATCACGGGAAGCATAGTCATGTGAGACCATCCAAAGGTCTCCACAACCAAGGCCAAGAGTATGAGGGACCGCAATTTGGGTTCACGATATACGTAGAGCACGCCTCTCTTTAGGTTCAACCACGTTGATTCTGTCCGTCTTTCCATCTTCGGAGTGTGGACTATCTTCAACATAGATATGATTGCCAGTATGGCCGCACCAGCAACCATGAGATAAACGCTGCCTAAATTCGCCGCGCTAATCACAAATCCGGCTATTGCTGGGCTTATTATCTGCACCAGCCCGTTTCCCATGTGAGAGGCGGCGGTAGCGTTCAACAGGGCCTTCTTTCCCACCATATCCATTGTCAGAGTCATGCGCGCTGGTATGTTGACGCTCTGAGCCAATCCTTGAGGAACGATCATAAGTGGTATGTGCCAAAGACGTATTTGGTCGGTAAAGATTAGATAAGCTAGCAGCAGAGCCATGGATGTGGTAATGACTTGAGTGCCTATCAGCAGCTTCTTTCGATCGAATCTATCGGAGATGACGCCAGCGAAGGGGCTGAAGAGAATGAGAGTACCACCGCGAACGCCAGCCATAGCGCCTACCCAGAAGGGAGAGTCGGTGATAGTAAGGACAAGCCATCCTTCGGCCATTCTGTAGACAATGCGGGCCATGAAGGCTAGGGTATTGCCGGTCCACAGCCACTTGAAACCTGGTATGTGGAACGCCAGAAAAATGCGATTAGACAGATAGCCAGGCGCATGAAGATTTCTCTGGTTACGTCTCACGGCCTAGTAGTCTTCCTTCCTATTCATAAAGTTACGACACGTTCCTATCTAAGTGACCTCACCCTTCAAGCTATCTTCCAGCCTTACCTCCTCCTCTTTCTGCCTAAAGCGAGGCATTAGCCGCGTCATCCGCAAGGCGTTTAGACACACCAACACTCCTCCGATACCAATAGCCACGGGTGCCCCCAGAAACCCAGCAATGGCGCCGGCCTGCAGTCCTCCGAGAGGACTCATCCCGAAGGTAAGGGCATAAGAGCTCATTACACGGCCACGCATTTCGTCTGGGGCGCTTGTTTGTAGCAGAGTCGTCATCATTGAGTCGTAGAGCATAGAGGCGGCCTTGACGGCAGCTATCAAGAATAGGGAGACAGGGAACCAAGGAGAGGCGCTAAATAGCACTAAGAAGACGCCATAGCCGGCGGATCCCAATACCATGAGCCGTCCCTTGTTCCTAACGTCTCCCAGGTTAGCTATTACAAAGATGGTGATGAGGGACCCGGCTCCGCCTACGGATGCCATTAGCCCAAGGCCAGTCGCTCCCACCTTTAGCACGTCTCGCGCCATTACCGGCAGCATGTAGTTATAGGAGTAGCCAAAGACTCCCACCACCACTGCCATAAAGAAAAGGGGTCTTAAGACGGGGTTCAAAAACACCTGATAAACCCCTTCCTTAAGGTCGCGCCATGGAGAACCCTTTAGCTTTTCCCTTATAGGGACGATGGGGATCAGCAACGTAACCAGGGTGGCTGCCATGAGAGCAGAGCCCATCAACAAGTATACAGCCCAAATACCAAAAATAGTGATGATCACGCCACCAACGACGGGACTGATGATCTGCATGAAACTGAAGGCCATGAAGTTGGCGGAGTTGGCGTTGAGCAATGCACGTTTCCCAACCAGGTCAATGGTGAGGGTCCAGCGCACCGTCATGATAAGAGCCAAGGCACCCCCGTTAAGGAAGGACAGAACCATTATGTGCCAAACCTCTATGCGCCCTGTAACTACTAGATAAGCGATAAGAAAAGCGATGGCCGACATTGAGAGTTGAAGCAGTCTCAGAAGCCTTCTCCTGTCCAGCCTATCCGCTATGACACCAGCAAAGGGGCTAAGCAACAGGATGCTGATACCCCTGATACCGGCGGCGGCACCTACCCAAAACGGGGAGTCGGTCAGGGTCAACACCAGCCAGCCCTGAGCAACAATATCGACCGTCCTATAGATGGAGTCGAAGACCGTGTTGACCCAGAGCCAGCGGAACCCCGGAGTATGAAAGGCTATCAGGAACCGTTCGGAGAAATGAGCAGGAAGACGGACCTTTCTTCGGCTATGGCTATCCACTCTCAAGACCTAACTACCCTTCAATAACCCGGCACTACCTAGCGAACAAAGTAAAAGCAGGCTCCAGACTCCTTGCCGCGACTAGTCGGAGCGCCTTTCTAATAAAAGACAGGCTTTTGCGCGAAGCGACCTAAGCTACATTGCCGCTCTCAGGACTTGGGATATTGCCTGGTGGCCTTGGCTATTGCGCCCAAGGCATAGTCTATGTCATCAAATGTCACGCCATAGTGGGTAACGAAGCGTATTCTGCGTCCGCCGTTGAAGGAGCCTCGGACACCATGGGCCTCCAGTGCGTGTAGCATATCGAGGGCAGAGCCCTTAGCCACCTCAAATATAACTATGTTGGTCTGCACTCCGGTCGGATCGATAGATATGCCTGGTATGTTAGCTAGGCCCTCGGCCAGTTTGCGGGCGTTGGAGTGGTCCTCGGCCAAGCGGTCTATCATGGTCTGAAGGGCTACGATGCCAGCGGCGGCAATGATGCCTACCTGACGCATACCGCCACCCACCATCTTCCTCCACTTCCGAGCGCTGGCTATGAAATCTTGGGAACCGCAGATAAGCGAGCCGACGGGACAACTCAGGCCCTTAGACAGACAGAAGGAGACTGAGTCTACGTTTTTAGTAAGCTCGTTGGCTGGGGTCTCCAAGTAGACGGCGGCGTTGAATATTCGCGCCCCATCCATGTGGACGGAAACATTATGCCCGTGGGCCGCGTCGCTTATGGCAGCGACATCCTCCCCTGTCAGGACTCCACCGCTGCAGCGGTTATGGGTGTTCTCGATGCAGACGAGGCCTGTGGGTGGGAAGTGTATGTTCTCTCCCCTGATGGCCTCCTCTACATCCTCTGGCGACATCATGCCCCGGCTGTCGTTGAGGACGGTGCGAACCTGTACCCCCGCCAAGGCAGAGGCTCCCCCGACTTCGTTGTAGAAGATGTGGGACTCGCTGCCCACAATGATCTCGTTGCCTGGCGCGCAGTGGGTTAAGATGGAGACCAGGTTCGCCATGGTGCCACTGGCGACGAAGAGAGCGGCCTCTTTACCCATAGCCTCGGCGGCCAGGGCCTCCAGATTGTTGACCGTGGGGTCATCGCCCCAGACATCGTCGCCGACCTCGGCGTTAGCCATGGCCTCTCGCATGGCTTTAGTGGGATGGGTGACCGTATCGCTGCGGAGATCGACTAGACGCATGACTCCTCCGTGGGGGATCTCTTACGGCGACTAATTCTACCAGCACTTCTTGCTAAATGCCATACAATTGCCTACTATGAACTCCGAAAGGGGTCGAGGCATTACCCAAGGGGCGCAGCAGGACCGTGCCACCCCAGATTCCGAGCCAGCGCGGAATGACATGAAGGGTAACGTCCTCACTCCTTTGGCCCTGCCCACAAAGAAGGGATGGCACATGGTGAGGCAAACTAGCATAGGTTTCAAAAGCAAAGGCCTGGACCTAGAGGGGGTTATCTCTATACCCGATGGTCTGCCGCCCCTTTTTATGGGAACGGTGGTATGCCATCCGCACCCTCTCTTTGGAGGAAGCATGGACAACGTAGTGGTGACGGCGATATGCCAGGCTCTAAATCAACGCGGCATTGTCTCCCTTCGATTCAACTTTCGGGGGGTAGGAGACAGCGAAGGGTCTTTCAGCAACGGCAAGGAAGAGCAAGAGGACTTGAAGGCTGCGCTTGATGTGCTGAAGAATTGGCCTGGCATCGACAAGAGCCGACTGGCTATTGCGGGTTACTCCTTTGGGGCATCGGTAATGCTGAGCGGGCTGCCTAAATACAAAGACGCCAGGGCCCTCGCTTTTGTGTCCCCACCGATATCGGCGGTGAAGGGATCGGCCGCTCACAAGGATAAGCGTCCCAAGCTGTTCTTGGCGGGTGATAGGGATAAAATAGCGCCTCCCTCTCAGCTAGAAGAGGCACTACAAGAGGTGAGTCCTCCTATGGAGTACCATACCTTGCCAGGGGCCGATCACAGCCTTCGCGGACATGAGTCGGAGGTAGCGGAGATGGTGGCGGAGTTTCTAGCTGCCGCGACCTTGCACAAAAAGACCAAAGGGTGAGGGCAATATAATGTAACATGGGCTACTATAGCCCCATCCTTTTAGGGTGGGGTGCCCAAAATCAAAGGAGGCTCAAAAATGGCAATCATCGGCGTTCCCATAACCAAAAACATGGCCAGCGACACAAGGAGCACTATCGACTATATTCGGCATATCGAGGATTTGAGTATACAGGCTGTCTGGATGACCACTGGCCCGGGTCATGCCGGCCCCTCCATCAACATGGACGCCCTCACTGTCTTAGCCGCGGCCGCTCTTCGCACCGATCGCATCCTGTTGGGCACATCCATCGTTCCCATCCTGCCTCGCCATCCTATCGTGGTGGCCCAACAGACCCAGGTGATACACGAGCTAAGCGGTGGGAGGTTCCGACTAGGTGTGGGCACCGGCCACAAGCAGACCATGAACACTGCCATCGGAGACCCCTTTCAGTCGCCTTTGGAACACCTGCGGGAGTACCTGCGCATCCTCAAGGCCCTGTTCAAGGATGGTAAGGTCGACTTCGAGGGTCGATTCTACCAGGCCCACGTGGGGACGCCTTCTCCTATAGACGTTCCGGTCATGGCCTCCGCCCTGGGCCCTCGCTCATTCCAGCTTTGCGGCGCCGAGTCCGATGGCGCTATAAGCTGGCTATGCTCATGGAAGTATCTGCGAGACGTAGCGCTGCCTCGCATGGAGAAGGGAGCCGAGGAAGCGGGACGCCCCGTGCCGCCTCTGCTGGCCCACGTCCCCGTCCTGGCCGATGCCAGCATCAATCAGGTGCGGCAGGCCATGAGAGAGCACGTGGCCACCAACCCCCGCAACGCCGAGTTCGCCAACATGTTCCGCGCCGCCGGCTTTCCAGAGGTGGACGAAGGCAAATGGAGCGACGCCATGATCGACGCCGTGGCCATCTATGGCGACGAAGACAGGGTGATTGATGGACTGCGTAGGCTGGTCTCCATCGGCACCTCCGAGATAGTCGCCTCGCCCATCCCGATAGGGAAGGACACAAAAGGCTCCATCGACCGTACCATTAACGTCCTGGCAAAGGCAGCCAGGGCCTTGAACAGTTGACAACCGTCTACCCTTCCGCTCGTGCTGAGCCTGTCGAAGTGCGAGTCTTACTTGCCCCGTTCGCCATGTCATTCTGAGGAGCGCAGCGACGAATGAATCTTCGCCAGCCCTGCAATCAACCCTCCTCTCCCCTTTAGATAGGGGAGGGGCCGTTGGACACAGGGCACAAATCCCACTCTAGCCCTATCAATGTGGAGAGCTTGGAGAATCATATGCTTATGTTTTTGTAGTGGAGAAGGCTGAGCCCTGAACTCGCAATTACTTGTTAGTGGCAACACTGTGGTCGGGGTTCGAGGCAACCACTGTGATTGCATTGTCGGCAGTCTTTACCCCGGTGATCGTCACGTATTGCCTCAGGGGTAGCGAGGGGCTTCGTGGTGTGAGCCGCAGCGGGCCTGCCCAGAAACCTCACAATGTCTTGTACCAGGCGGCGATCTCCTCACCGATCAGGTGCGGGTTGTCCTCTTGGATAAAATGTATCCCTTGGCCTATGTCCACCGTCTTTAGATTCTTGTAGCTTTGCTTGATCATCTCCACCACGGGCGGCGGGATGATAGCGCCTGGGTCGGCGTGGAACAGGAGCTTAGGCAGATCCGATTCCTGAAGCTTGGCAGCGTAGGCGCTCACGATCTCGTGGACGTCTGCCGGCTGGCCGCCGATGGGAATCTCGTTGGGCCACCGCCAAAGAGGCAGGCGGGTCGATGGGTCCGTGAACGGCTCGCGGTAGGTGTCCATCTCGGCCTCAGTAAGCTTGCGCACAACCATCTGCGGCACGAGTTGCTCGATGAACATATTCTGGTTCACGATCATATCCCATCCAACCTTGGGTGTGCGGAAAGCGGTGAAGATCTCATTCATGCCCGGCGGCATTGTGTCGACGCTAGGGATGGGCATAAGAAGCGCCTCCATGAAGGCGATGCCCTTCACATTAGACTCGTTGCGCATGGCATAGTGGAATCCCAGCGCCGACCCCCAGTCATGAATGACCAATGTAACGTTCTTAAGCCCCATGGCCTCGATAAACCCTTCGACGTACTTAGCATGGTCGACGAATCGGTACTCAATGTCAGGCTTGTCCGATTTGCCGAATCCTATGTTGTCCATTGCGATCGCCCGCGCTACGGGAGACACGTGTGGAATGACGTTTCGCCAAAGGTAGGACGAGGTCGGCTGGCCGTGCAGGAAGAGCACCGGGTCGCCCGACCCCTCCTCCACGTAGTGGATCTTGGAGCCGTGCACCTCGACGTAGCGCGACTCGAATGGGAAATCCGCTGATATCTTGTTTTGAGTTGTCATTTTCTTGCTCCCTATTTCTGATTTATCTGTGCTTGTGATACATGAGCTGCTTACCAATTGCAGCGAAAGGGTTAAATTGGTCACGTCAGGTCATCTCGCCCTCCTCTTAAACGCCGGGGCCGTCATTTTCCAACACCGCTTCTTGCAATACTGGGCGACTAATCGCCGGCCTGGAGCACTCTGGCGGTGGCCGTTGGGATCAGGGCGTCTGTGGCCTCACCTTCATCGAGCTCGGCTTGCCCCGTGCGCATCCTCATTGGCATTGTCAGCAGCGCGATCACGATTGAGAGCCCCACGATTCCGATACCCGCCAACACTCCCATCCGCATGGCGTCGACGAACGCCCCGTTGGCAGCGATTGTCACAGCAGAGGCGATTTCGGGAGGGAGCAGACTTGTCACCTGCCCCAACGACCCGAGGCTATCCGCAACACCTCTCACGACCTGGCTCGATGCCACGTCGGCTAGACTCTCGGTCACGTTGCTCCTGTAGATGCTGGTGACGATTGAGCCCAGGATAGCCACTCCCAGAGCGAAACCTAACTCCCTGCTCGTATCGTTCATCGAGGATCCGATTCCAGCCTCGTCGACCGGAACCGCAGCCATTATCGTGTCGGTCACCGTCGGCATGACGATGCCCATCCCAAATCCGAAAAGAGCCATCCCGATGATCGGCACCGCGTACGACGCCTCGACCTCGATCAACGCCAGGACGGCCATTCCTCCCATGATGATCAAGCTACCCAGGATCGATAGAGCCCTTGGGCCTAATGACTTGCCGCCCTTCGCCGCGATTCCAGCGCCTAACATCATCGTGACGGCAATGGGAGTGATGGCGACCCCTGCCATTAGCGCGCTTCTCCCTTGTACTAGCTGGAGGAACTGCGTGGTGAAAAAGAAGACTCCAGACATTGCGATGAGGAGGACCGAGATCACCACAGCCGGACCTATGAAGTCGCGCTGCTTGAGATAGCGAACAGGCAGCATCGGATGGAGGCTGCGATCTTCGACCATCCCGAACGCGGCCAACAAAACGCCGCCTATAGCGAAGAACGAGAGGATCTCTGCGGAAGTCCAGCCACTCTCAGGCCCCTGGATTATTCCGTAGACTACCGCGAGAAGGCCACCGGTTCCAAGAGCGGCGCCAGGAAAGTCCATCGGAGTCTGACGAGAGTCTCGAGACTCAGGCACTAACGAGAGACCTATGATGATTATGGCGACAACAGGAACATGAAGCCAGAAGACAGACTCCCAACCGATATGGTCTACCAGGAGTCCGCCTAGCACAGGTCCGAGGCCAGCGGCCATGCCGCCGACCGCCGTCCACACGGCGATCGCCTTCGCGCGCTCATGCCGTTTGAACACGTCGGTGATAATCGACAACGTCGACGGCAGCATGAAAGCGGCACCAACACCCTGAAGTCCTCTCATTGCGACCAGCACGGTAGTGTTGGGCGACAAGGCCGCGCCGACGGCTGCGCCTACGAATACAACTGCTCCGAAAGCGAGGAGCTTCCGGCGGCCGAAGCGGTCCCCCGTAGTACCTCCTACCAGCAGAAGTCCAGCGACGAGCAATGAATAGCTATTTACTACCCACTGAAGCGTGGAGTTTGAGGCCGCGAAATCCCTCGCGATTGATGGTAACGCAGTATTGACCACCGTCGCATCGACGAACACCATGAAGGTCGTCAGAGAAACAACAAAGAGCACCCAGTTCTTTCGAACGGTGGACACCTTGCAGGCTGGCGACACTTCCTTAGATAACGTTGACATCTCTTATCTCCTTTGATTTTTTAAATTTCTAGCCATTCAGCCTTGTTCCACTTCTACGACGAATTGCTGCCTACAAGATCGACACCTTCCTCGGTTTCATTTATACTAAGCACTCGGTTTCATCTATATTAAGCACTATGAGTAATGGCCTCAATTCCCTGAAAGGTAATTGTCATCAGTTGCACACTGATGCAAGATGGTCACGACAGGACAACGGAGGTGTGAAAACATGAGTACCGCAACTCTAAGCCAGGCGACAGCCTTTGGCCGCAACATGAAGCGGTGGCGGCGACAACGTGGACTGAGCCATCTGGATCTAGCCCTTCAAGCGGACGTATCCCAACGCCACGTTTCTTTCATCGAAACAGGCCGTTCAAGGCCTAGAGAAGATGTCGTCCACAAGGTCGCCGAAGCGCTGGATGTCCCTCTTCGAGACCGGAATATCTTGCTGGAGGCAGCGGGTTTGGCGCCCAGCTATCAGGAAGTGCCGCTGCCGGATGAGGCCGCCGCGCCTTTCCGCAACGCCATTCGGAAGATGCTCGAATCACATGAGCCCTACCCCGCATACGTTATCAACCGCTGGTGGGAGCTAATCGATGCGAATGCGGCGGGTCGTCGAATCTTCCCGGAGACAGGTGACGGCCCAATCAATCTGGTCGATTCCTTCCTCGGTCCGGGGCCGATGCACGAGATGATCGAGAACTTTTCGTCAGTGGGGTGGATGTTCCTGCGTCGTATGCGGCGGGAAGTGGCAAATTCAGGTCCAGACGAGCGTCTTCAAGAGCTCCTGGAGCGAGCGGAAGCCTATATGAAGGATGTCCCCGCTGACGTTGAAGACACTGGCGCGGATCTGGTTATCTGTCCCCATCTTCGGATCGGGGGCCAGGTGATCAAGACGGTGTCCATGGTTGCCCGGTTCGGAACGGCGCGAGAGGTGACGCTGGACGAGCTTCGGGTGGAGCTCGTATTTCCCAGAGACGAAGAGGCTGAGGCCTTCTTCAGACAGAGCGCTCAACTGGCGTAGATCTGAGGCCCCTACTCGTGTGATGGGGCCTCACGAATATCTTCCCTCTCCAGATCAGGATAATATTGTAGGATTTCTTTCTCAGACGTACCCTGGGCTATCATTTCTACCACGGTTGCCACAGGTATACGTAGCCCTCGGATGCAAGGCATCCCGCCCATCTGGTTTGGGTCCACCGTTATGCGTGGGAATCTCATGATGAACCTGCTCTCTCTTGGCCTTTCAAGCGTTTTCTACTTGTAGCTAGCATATATCACTTTCAAATGTTACTGGTAGTTTTGCTGGTCACGTTGCTTTTGATCTACCCTCGCCCATCAACGCTTGCCACACCTTCTCCGCCGTTATCGGCAGGCTGAAGATGCGCTTGCCAATGGCGTCTGCCACCGCGTTGGCTATGGCTCCGGCCGTCGGCACGTTGGACGACTCCCCAATTGAGCGTATCTGGTAAGGCCCAGCCCCTTTGGGCTCCTCTAGTAGCACCGTCACCAGTTCGGGAATGTCCTTGATGTTGGGAATCTTATAGTCTCCCATGTGCAACGTAGTGGGCCTGCCGTCCTCTATGGGAAGCTCCTCCATCAATGCGTAACCCAGTCCCTGGATCACGCCCCCTTCTATCTGTCCTTGATGTCCGACTGGGTTGATGATGGTGCCTACGTCGTGGGCCGTCACGATTTGCCGCACCGTCACCTGTCCCGTCTCTGGGTCTATCTCTACCTCGGCTATCTGGGCGGTGAAAGAGGTCACCTCTGGCACGGTGGGTATGTGAGTGGCTTGAACCTCCACCGAGCCCCCTTCCGCTTCCATTGCCCATTCGGTCAGTTGCTGAAAGGAGATGTGCATGGACTTGGACAACAGACCATCGTCGCCCCAGGTAAAGGACTCTTCCTGCTCCCTGAGCCGTATAGCGGCGACCCTCATCAGCTTCTCTCGCATGGCTTGGGCCGCCTTGAAGGCAGCGTGTCCCGTCACATTGGTGGTGCGGCTTCCACCGACGCCCGATTCCAGAGCGAAGAGGTCTGTTGAGACAGGCTGGACTCGGATTCGCTCCAGAGGCACCTTCAGCACGTCTGACACTATCTGCTGGAGTACTGTCAGAGCGCCCTGGCCTGGGTCGCTTATCCCTGTATGAATCGTCACGCCTCCCTCTGCGTCCAGCGTCAGCTTGATGACGCTCTCGCCGAAGGCCCCGGGCATTCGCTCATACATTGCTATACCCCGGCCAGTGAATGGCCTAGTCTTTGGCTTATCCCAGTCAGCCGCTTCCAGCACCCTTTGCAATGTCTCCCTGGCGCGTACACTTTGCCAGCCGCGAGCTTTGGGGTACTCGTCACCCATCTCTACCAGGTTCCGAAGTCGAAACTCGGCTGGATCGATACCCAGCGAGTTGGCGATGATATCCAGTTGGGATTCCACCGCAAATGCAACCTGAGGCGCTCCAGGTGACCTCATGTGGCCGTGGGGCACAACGTTGGTGTAGATCATAAAGCTCTGAATGTCCACCGCCGAAAACTTATAGCAGCTTCCAGCCTGATGTACGCCGTGAAGGTCCACCCTCTGGCTGGGTTTGAAAGCCCCATACGCTCCGCTGTTGAGGTAGATTTCTAACCTCATAGCCACGAGGCGTCCGTCATTCTTGACCCCAGTTGTCAGCCTGATTAAAGCGGGATGGCGCGGGTTTGCCGCTAGAAGCTCCTCCGTATAGCTCATTACCATCTTCACTGGCTGTCCCGACTCTCTGGACAGGAGATACGCCACTGGAACGTCCATCGGAGAACCCTTCCCCCCGAAGTCGCCACCTACGCTCACCGGGTTGACCCGAATCTTCTCTACAGGCACCTCAAGGGCCGTGGCCACCTGCTGCCGCACAAGCCATGGACCCTTGTTTGAGGTCCAGATGTCCGCTTCCCCCGACGGATGCACCCATGCCATACAGGCGTGTGGCTCTATGTATCCCTGGTGCTCGTGTGTAGTGGTGAAGGTATGCTCAAATACCTGGTCGGCCTCCCGCATCGCCGTGTCCACGTCTCCGTAAGCCGTTCGGGAGTATGAGCACAGGTTGGGTAGCTCCGGGGCCTCTGGATTATCGTAGGAGCCTGCGTAGGAGTGGGGGTCATCGTGCACTAGGGGAGCGCCTTCCTTGATGGCCTCCATCTGGTCAAAGACCGTATTAAGCTCCTCGTACTCCACATTTATGAGAGAGAGGGACTCTTCCGCTATTTCGGGGGTCTCGGCCGCCACCGCCACCACCCTCTCTCCGATAAACCTCACCTTGTCTATAGCAAGCACAGGCAGGTCCCGCTTCCAGCGTCCTATGTAATAGGGAAGGTCTCTCCCCGTGATCACAGCGTGGACCCCAGGCAGCGCCTTGGCCCTCGAGGTGTCTATTTTCACTATCCTGGCGTGAGGGAATGGGCTTCTCAAAATCTTGCCCCATAGCATCTCAGGCAGGATGACGTCGGCCGCAAATTTGGAAACTCCCGTAACCTTGTCGGGCCCCTCTATGCGCAGTGTGGGCTTCCCTATAACACTAAGCTCAGTCATCAGTGTGAGTCCTTTCTTGCTGGGTTAGTTTCAATGTTGTATCATGAACCACAACAATTTTTAGGAGTATACTCTAATTGCCATGAGCGTAAAAGAGAGAGTGACCGTTAGGATAGATGTGAACGGCAACCCGTTTAGTGGGGAAGTGCATCCAGGCCGGCTTCTCGTGGACTTCCTGCGCTACGACCTGGGCCTAACGGGCACTAAGGAAGGCTGTGGCGTGGGAGTCTGTGGCGCATGTGCCGTCCTCCTCGATGGCAAGATGATCAGCTCCTGTCTAACCCTTGTCGTGATGGCCGACGGATCGAAGATAACTACTGTAGAGGGATTAGCTCAGGATGGAAAATTGCTGGAGGTTCAGGAAGCCTTCTCAGAGTATGGCGGCTTTCAGTGCGGCATCTGCACCCCTGGACAGATTGTGGCCGCCAAGGCGCTTTTGGACAGCAACCCCAATCCTACTCAAGATGAGATAAAAGACTGGATGATGAGCAACCTATGCCGTTGTACCGGGTACTACGGAATCATAAGGTCTATCCAAGCAGCTTCCAAATAAAGTGTCTCTAAACTGGAGCCTATCGAAAAGTTCCTTCTCTCGCAAAGCGGGAGAGGGTTAAGGTGAGGGAGCTACAAACCTCTTCCCTCTCAATGGGAGAAGATTGAGATGGGGGTGACTCCGCTCACGCTGAGCTTGTCGAAGTATGAGTGACTAGAGCAATAAGTGCAGGTTAGTTATGACGTTTCAGTGGCATACGCCTTCGGTTCTAGAGGAGGTTTACAGCCTCTTACAGCAGCACGGCGATGAGGCAAAGCTCATCGCCGGTGGCACAGGCCTTGTGCTTCTAATGAAGCAGAAGCTGGTTCAGCCTGGTCACTTGGTTAGCTTGAATCATATAGCGGAGTTGGATACCGTGAAGGTCGAGGGCGGATACCTTCGTTTGGGGGCCACCCTTACCCATCGAGAAGTAGAGACCTCTGGCCTCGTTAAAGAGACGACCCCATTGCTTGCGGAGGCATTCCGCCACGTTGCCACGGTTCGTATTCGTGAGATGGCGACGGTGGGGGGAGGGCTGGCCCACGCTGACCCCGCCGAGGATATTCCCCCTGCTTTGCTGGCTCTGGACGCCTCGGTGCGTCTGACCTCGGCGGAAAGTGACAGGATGGTCCCATTGGAGGACTTCTTTCAAGACTACTACACCACTGCCTTGGAGCCTGAAGAGGTATTAACCGAGGTCTGGGTGCCGATTCCTCTCCCTGGTACCGAGTTCTCCTTCCAGAAGTTCCTGCCGCGGACAGCCGACGACTATGGGACAGCCATTGTAGCCGTAGCCCTGAAACTGGATGAGGGCGGAAAATGCCAATCGATTCGGATTGCCCTGGGGTCCGCGGGGCCTATTCCCCTCCGCGCCCATAAGGGCGAGGAGATGCTGTTAGGCCAGGAAATCACCCCCGATGCGATGAGAGAGGCCGCCGAGTCGGTGAAATCGGAGGTCGATCCCATAGGTGACATAAGAGGCTCAGCAGGATACAAACGAGAGATGTCCGCCGTCTTCACAAGACGCGCCTTAGAGCAGGCGTTGGCTGGCTAAGGCTTACGTGCCTTTAAGAGTGTGGTCAGGAGTCATGCAAAGATTGTATTGGCACTAAACTCCCTTGACATTCAGAAGTTGTTATGGTTAGAATGTGTAGTACAAACGTTCTGGTGAAAAAGATGCCAAAGTGTGGATGCTTTCACGAACTTGATCTAATTCCTGCTCCAGAAGGTTCGGGTGTATATGAACTTTCAATTGAAATGGAAGGCATTACAAGCCTGAAGTCGATACTTGAGAACGCAGGCATAGCGGAGTCGGTTTCTGTTAGGTCAGGATGGTTTCAAGAGACTTACGTTCTGGAGGGCGTCACTGATCCTGGGCAGGTCACCGACTTTGTCAAATTGCTGCAGTCAACAATTATTGTGCAAATTGAGGGCTTACAGGAATGTTATTCACTTAGCCCCTACACAGTTTTTGATGAAGATGGCTATCCGCGCCGAAGTCTCATAGGAAATGTCTTAAACCGAGCTAAATATTGGCAGGATAAGTCCCTGATACCTAAACTAGGTGATTTTATGTGGGAGTTTATTAGCCGACATCCTCGCCTTCGCACCGCTCTTACTATAACGGCACCACCCAAGTCCGACTCTTCCACACCAGACATAGCAAGAAGTCTCGCTGAACATATCGCTGAGAAGAGCGACCTGGCTCTCGTAAGGTCTGAGAAGGCTTTAGAAACAGAACCTCAAAAGAATCTGCCTGAAGGGATCGATGAAGAAGATGCGGTTGCAAGAGCGCTTCACGAGGCTGGGGCCAGAGGAGTGTTTGGCCTCAGTATAGCTAAGGATGCCAGATTTACACTTGGAGGTATTGACCTTTCTGAGGAGCGATGGAAATGAAGTGGAGAACGCATGATATTTCGCCAACCAGAATAGATTATCCTCTGCCCTTACGCCCTCTGGGTGATAGGAAGCTCTATGGGCTCGGAAATGTTGATCTTGTAGGTAGGTGTGCAGTGGGTATATGTGGTTCCCGTGCAGCTTCCATGCAGGCTTTGAACTACGCCTACAAGTTTGGGTGGGAGGCGGCTAAACGTGGCTTTGTTGTAGTCAGTGGATATGCACGTGGAGTTGATAGGCAGGCGCACAAAGGCGCTCTAGAAGCAGGTGGTGCAACTATTGCTGTATTGGCAGAAGGTACAAATTCATTTAGGCTAGTCCAGGAAATTAGACCACTAGTCAAAGCTGATAATTTCTTGGCTATAACAATGTTTGAGTCGGATGCAAAGTGGACAGCCTGGCGGGCGATGGACAGAAATAAACTAATCGTAGCGTTGTCAGTGGGTCTATTTGTAGTAGAGGCTCGCGAAAAGGGTGGTACAATAAATGCAGCTTTGGAATGTGTCAAGCAAGGAAAACCGCTGTGGGCAATAGCATATTCCAATGACATCCGGGGTAGAGAGGGTAACAAGAAACTTATTCAGGAGGCAGCGATTCCTCTAAGAAGACTGGGAGACCTTAGAGACGCGTTGGATAATGCTGCTTCCATACCTAGTGCTGACGTCAAACAGTTGGTTTTGGATTTAGTGTGAAATACAGCCAAGTCGTGATTCATTTCTTCAAAAAATAGTTTTGGCACAAATATATAATTTAATAAATTGCGAATAAAAACGAATGAAACGTATCCTCAACACGAAAGGGTACATGAAGCTCCTGCATAAGGCCTTCGCCCCATCACTGTGACTCTGACGACACAGACTTGTCGTGGGAGCCATTTGCCCTGTCATTCTGAGCGAAGGGAAGAATCTTCGGTACCGCCTACCCACCCCATGCTTTTCAGAATACTATGCCACCGCCTTCTTGACCGTGTAAGCCTCAAGACGCTATGGTTGCTCTATTAACCATGACGCTTCATCTTACTAAATCCAATGGACGCCAGAAGTAAAAGTCGGATTCGTTTCTCCAAAAAAGCGTTTTGGCGCAGATATGAAATTTGGAAAACTACGAATGAATTCGAATAAGAACGAATGAAACGAATCCTCAACACGAAAGGGAACATATGAAACTCCAGCATAGGGCCTCGGTGCCCGCTTCGATAGAGTGGCTATGGGACTTCGTTACGGACATCCCGAAGGTTGCAGGCTGCATGCCATGGGTCACTGACATTCGAGAGGTTAGCGAGAACCAGTACAAGGCCACGGTTAAAATAAGAGTCGGTCCCATATCTCTTAAAATGGATGGAAACCTCGTCGTAGAGGAGTTGAGGCCAGAGGAGTGGAGGGGTACTTTGAGGGCGGAGGCTGCCGACAGGAGGGCGGCAGGCAGGATGTACATGAAAATGGACATGCGCCTGGAACCAAAGGGGGACAACATCACAGACCTGGTTGTAGATACCGACGCCAACATCGCCGGCAAGCTCGGCGAGTTTGGGCAGCCTATCTTGCGTCGTGTGGCCGACTCCATGATGCAGCAGTTCACCAAGAACGTGGCGAAACAGGCGTCCCAGGACTCTGGGTAAAAGGTACCGCTTAGCTTGCTTGAATCTTCAGGAGACGATATGACTGCACCGTCCAGCCCAATAAACCTCTTTGAGTTCGAGGAGGTCGCAAAGTCCCGCCTTCCCAAAGCGGAGTACGACTTCATAGCGGGCGGGGCTACAGATGAGATTACCCTGAGACGGACCAGGGCCGTATACGACTCCATAGCGCTTAGACCCCGTATGTTGGTGGATGTCAGCACAGTTGATACCTCGACAACCGTCCTGGGGCAGGATATCGAGTTTCCCGTTATGCTAGCTCCCTCCGGCGGCCATGGGAGGTCACACCCCGATGGCGAGCTGGCCACAGTCAAGGCCGCTGGAAGTATGGGAACGGCAATGATACTCAGCATAAACGCCAGCTACACAATGGAGGAGGTAGCTAAGGCGGCTACATGTCCTGTCTGGTTTCAGCAGTACATGTTCAGCGACCGTGGGCTAACCAAGTCCATGGCCCAAAGAGCTAAAGACGACGGTTACTCGGCACTTTGTATTACGGTGGATACCAAGGACGTACGACCCAAGCGTGAGCGCAATATCCGAAACAAATATATCACCACTTACTCGCCCAACCTCCAGGGTTCGGCTAGGGGGGAAAGCTCGTGGACTGTCACCCCTGGCTCTTCGGTGTATGACTATGGCCAAGCAGATCCCTGGGCCAACTGGTCGTATCTTGGCTGGCTGATTTCCAACACGACTCTTCCTGTGGTTGTCAAGGGCATAATGACTGGGGAAGACGCCCGGCTCTGTGCTGAACATGGAGCCAAAGCGGTCATCGTATCCAATCATGGCGCGCGCCACCTGGACACTACCTTTGCCACCATCGAGGTCCTCCCCGAGATAGTAGACGCGGTGGGCGACAGCATAGAGGTCTACTTGGACGGCGGTATCCGCCGTGGCACCGATATCCTGAAGGCCGTCGCTCTTGGGGCTAGGGCCGTCCTCATAGGGCGACCCATCTTCTGGGGCCTGGCCGCCGCTGGCGAGGAGGGGTTACGCACCGTGCTGCAGATCCTTCTCGACGAGTTGAGGCTGGCGATGATCCAGTGTGGCTGCCCACGCCTGGAGGATGCTGATGTAACCCTGGTTGGCCTTAAGTCTCCCCTGGAACTCCTGCTATCGTCCAGCCGAGATCTCAGGTCTGGGTGACCGCTACATATCGATACTCCACCCTAACCGATATTGGCTGTTTGTCAGCCATATGCAGGCATCACCTCCTATGAGAGAGCGAAACGTTCCCAAAGAGCGTCTAATCAAGCAGATCAGACAATTGGCCCCGCCAGATAAAGACGCTTCGAGCTTTTATCTCCCTCCAGGACAGGGCCTCCCAGAAGACATTTCTACACCGGATGACATCGTTGAAAAGTTTGGTCACTCGGAGACAGGCGCCATCCTCTTCTGGAGTCCCGCAGAGGCTCACCTAATTCTGCCACCCTTTCCTGTAGAGTCGGCGATGAGCTATCTGGGCTGGAACACCGAGCCATTATGCGACCTTCTGGAACGTCCTTGCTCTATTGGAGTGTTGCTTTTGCGGCTAGGCGGCTACACCATCGGTGTCTTTGAAGGGGAGCGACTGGTCATCTCCAAAACGGGGACTCGCTTCGTTAAGGGACGGCACCGCAAGGGAGGAAGCTCCTCTGGACGCTTCGCTCGCAGACGGGAGGAGCAGGCCAAGGAGTTGTACGACAAGGTATGCCAGGTGCTTGCCGAAAAAATAGAGCAGTATCCGGGCCAGTTGGACCACTTTATCATGGGAGGCCACCGGCTCACCCTGGCCTCCTTTCGGAAGCGTTGCGACTACTTGGAACGTTTCGAGGATTTCACGTTGAGTCGTGTCTTGGAGGTAGAGAGGCCCTCTCTGGAAGCTCTCCAGAACCTTCCGCGTCTCTTATATATGAGTAGGGTTTTGGAATTCGTCCCGAAATAAAAAGCAAAGCATCCTGCCTATTCCTCTTCTTCGTGTGCCAGCTCCACTATAGTGACGCCCCCTCCGCCCTCGTGGGGATCGGCCATATAGTAGTCCGCTACCAAGGAGCTATCGGCTAGCGCCTCTAGCACCGCCGTCTTGAGTACACCCGTTCCCTTGCCGTGGATGACCCGTACCCTGTTCAGGCCTGCCACGTGGGCGTCTTGCAGGTACAACCGCAGCTTCTCCAGAGCCTCTAAGACACGCATATGCCTGAGATGCACCTCTGGAGCGGGCGGCTCAAGGTCCGAATATTGGATTGGAGACGTGTATGATTTGCCCTTCATAACTCTTCTTGGTGGTTCCAGCATATCCAGCAAGGCTACTGCTTAATGGCCGCCTTCACTGCTCTTATTAAACTCTCTTCTTCTCCAGGCAGGACGGTGCGCGGATCGAGGAGGACTCGTTCATCCTCGATCCGCCCAATAACGGGCGGTTCGCTCTTGCGCAGCCTGGCGGCCAGCTCCTGAGCGCCCCCAGGGATGTCGCCTCCTAGCGCCAAGACCCAGGTAGGCAACGTCTCCCCCGGAAGGCTTCCCCCTCCGATGGTGGACGTGGCCTTTGCTACCTTTGCCTTGCTTCCTATGGCCCTTCGCCATCGTTGGGCCTTTGCCTTCATGTCGTCCTCAGAGGCGGCTATCATCGTCCATACGGGTATCTTCTCTGCTGCTTCGCCCTTGATGTAGTGGAGCAGCGTTGCGGTCAGGGCAGCTAGGTTCAGCTTGTCTATCCTTATCGCCCGGGCTAACGGATGCTTCGACAGCCGCTCCATAAGCTCTCTCTCACCCACGATGATTCCCGCCTGGGGGCCTCCCAATAGCTTGTCGCCGGAGAAAAAGGCCAGCCCAACTCCTGCCTGCACGCTCTCCTGAGACATCGGCTCGTGGGCCAATCCAAAGGCGATGGTCTCCACTAGACAGCCGCTCCCTAGGTCGTGCAAAACAGGTAGGTTGTGACTCTTGCCTAGCTCCACCAGCGCTTTGGTCTCCGGTGCTTGGGTGAATCCACTTATGCGGAAGTTGCTGGCATGAACCTTCATGAGGACAGCCGTATTTTCGGTAATGGCCGCCTCGTAGTCCCTCAAATACGTTCGGTTGGTGGTGCCCACCTCCACTAAGGTGGCTCCACTCTGCCGAAGGACATCTGGAATCCTGAACCCCCCGCCTATCTCCACCGCCTCCCCTCTGGATACGATGACCTCCTTGCCTTCTGCCAGCGCTGCTAGTCCTAACAGGACCGCCGAGGCGTTGTTGTTCACCACCAAGGCCGCCTCTGCGCCCGTTAGCTGACACAGCAACTGAGCTACGTGGGCTTGGCGCGAGCCCCTTTTGCCCTTGTTTATATCTAGTTCTAAGTCCGTATAACCCTTGGCCGCTTGTATCATCGCCTCCGTGGCCTCGGCGCTGAGAGGGGCGCGTCCCAGGTTTGTGTGAACTATCACACCCGTGGCGTTGATGACCTGTTTGGGCCACGGCCTCCATATACTGGAGGCCTTCCATTGGAGGGTTTCTATCACCTCGTCCAAGGGTGGGGCCTTGGAGCCGTTGGCGATGCTGTGGCGCACCTCCTCTAGGTGGTCCCGAACTAGGCCAAGCACAGCCTCTCTTGAGCCGGAGGCCATTAGCTGTTGAACGCGAGGGTCTAAAAGAACCCTATCTACGCTCGGAAGAGAGCGAAATTCTGAAGTCATTCTCGCCTTCCTATCATGTCTTACTCACATTCTATCATAGGGCTGTACATGCATCTTAACGTACTGTACTTTACATAGTATAATGGTAGGGTAGGTTTAGATAGGTGATTTAAGTCCTTGACCCTACATTCAGGCCGTTGATACAATACATGAACATGTCTCACAAGCTAGATTGATATGATCGTTATTGGCTTGACTGGTGGTATAGGCACCGGTAAAAGTGAGGTTTCAAGGATATTGGCACAATTGGGAGCTGTAGTAATAGACGCCGATAGGGTAGGCCACGAAGCCTATCTCCCAGACTCCAAGACCTGGCGAGATGTCGTAGACGCTTTCGGCGAAGAGATTCTCAAGCCCAACGGAGAGATAGACCGAAAGAAACTGGGGGGCATGGTCTTCGGCGACCAGAAAGCCCTACAAAGGCTTAATTCAATCATGCATCCCAGGATGTATCACATCCTCGAACGGCGAATCAGTGAATTAAGACAGAAGGACATTGAAGGAGTAGTGCTGGATGCGGCCGTGCTAATAGAAGCAGGGTGGACCCCTCTGGTCGACGAGGTTTGGGTTACCACCAGCTCAGTGGAGAGCGTGGTGAAACGCTTAAGAGATCGCAGCGGACTCTCGGAGGACGTCACGATGGCCAGGGTTCGCGCTCAGATTTCTCAGGAAGAACGGGTAAGATACGCAGACGTAATAATAGAGAACGACGGGGACCTGGCCTCTCTTAGAGAGAGGGTGGAGTCCCTTTGGCGCAATCGAGTATTGGAGAAGCAGGATTAGACATGACTACCATAAGTAGGACAAATTTCAAAGGCCACATTATGGAGGAGTACGTAATCACGGAGGAGCCGTTCTATGTATCGGTGTCCAACGAGATAGAGCTCTTCGAAGCTGCCTACGCTCAGAAAATACCTGTGCTGCTCAAGGGGCCTACAGGTTGCGGTAAGACCCGATTCGTTGAGTATATGTCTTACAGACTTGGAGCCAAGCTGAGGAATCGTAAAGGAGGCAACAGGGCCAACGGGCGGCGTAACATTCCCCTTGTTACCATCGCCTGCCATGAGGACCTAACTGGCAGCGACCTGGTGGGCAGATACCTGCTAGAGGGCGATTCTACTCGTTGGATCGACGGACCGCTGACCAGGGCGGTCAAGGCCGGCGGCATCTGCTACTTGGACGAGATTGTAGAGGCGCGGAAAGATACCACCGTCCTCATCCACCCCCTCACCGACCACCGCCGTATACTGCCAATAGAGAAGCAGGGTCTCCTTCTGGAGGCCGCCGACGGCTTCCTGCTGGTCATCTCTTACAACCCTGGTTATCAGAGCGCTTTGAAAGACCTTAAACACAGCACCAGGCAGCGGTTCGTATCCATAGATTTCGACTACCCTCCGAGGGAGTTGGAGGCTCAGGTAATCAAGCACGAGGCGGACGTTTCAGATGAGATAGCCAATGACCTGGCCAAGGTTGGAGAGAAGGTGCGTAACCTCAAAGAGCATGGCCTGCAGGAGGGCGCTAGCACCAGGCTTTTGATATACGCTGGGAAGCTGATCGCCCAGGGCATTAGTCCACGGCATGCTTGCCAGGGAGCCATAGTATCGGCCTTGACCGATGACCCAGACCTCCAGAGAAGCATTGAAGAGGTTGTTTCTGCTATCCTAGAGTAGTACATTTTGCATTTGACGACGCGATTACTTAGGAAGTGCCTTTAGACTATGCTAGACTCGGCCATTGAGGTCATAAAGCGGAAACTCTCTGAAAACCCCAAACAAGTTTTAGAAGACCCCCAGTTGAAACCCGCTGCCGTAATGCTTCTTGTTTACCGCAAGAATGGCGAATATTGCCTCCTTTTGAACAAGCGTACCCAAGAGGTGGAGCATCACAAGGGGGAGATATCCTTCCCAGGAGGGGCCAAAGACCCAGAGGATAAGACCATGTTGGATACCGCCCTAAGAGAGACCTATGAAGAGATGGGGATTGTCCCTGAAGATGTCAGAGTGTTGGGAGAGCTGTCAGATGTCGCAACCAACTCTGGCTTTGTGATCAACAGCTTTGTGGCAACTATCCCATACCCATATGAGTTCACGGTAAGCGACGCAGAAATTGCAGAAGTCATAGAAATGCCATTGGTGGTGCTCTTGGATCCCTTTAATAGACGGGAAGAGGTTAGAGTTACAGAAAAAGGACTGGTACGCAGTTATAGTTATGCGTATAATGGGCACCTAGTTTACGGGGCGACGGCACGGCTTCTGGATCAGTTAGTTGAACTGCTCCAAAGCAATGCCAAGTAAGGAGTCAACGTGGAAGGGCACACAAACAAGACCCCATTGGATATAGAACGCGATATCCTTAGCTTCCCAAACTTCCCACTCGCTCTTGGCGAGGAGTTTAGCAAGGCCAAGGAGCCTATGAGGCGTCTCCTGGACGAAGAGCAATTCCTCTCTTGGGCGCAGGAGGGGTTCGATATCGCAAGACAAGCTGTTCGCTCCTGGGAGGCTGCTTGCGAATACTTCAAAGTCAGCGCCGATATGCTTGGCGCTTTCCAGCCCTCTAGGCTCATTTCCTGGGCTCAAGTTGGGTCATCCCTTTGTAGGGAATCCCCTTCTCTGGCTGTGTCTTACTTCAAGGCAAGCCCAGAAGCTGTTGTGCACCTGGAGCCGCACCGTGTAAGCGATTGGGCGCGGCTGGGATTGAGTCTGTACAAGGGCACTTGGAAGTCCAGCGTCCTGTCATCGAAATTCTTCGAGACCAGCACAGGGCTTCTTCAGCTACTCACCTTCCAAGAGATGCAGAGATTAGTGGCGCTATTGGACAAGTTATCGCAACACTCTTATGACATGGCCAACGACTGCCTAGACTTGAGCCCTGCCGTTTTTGCCAATTTGGGCTCGGCAAAAGATGTCTTTTTGTCTTTAGCCACCAATATGATGAGTACTAGTTGGAGGGATTCTAAGAGCCTCTTTGAGGCAGGAGCCAGGTCTCTTTCAAGGTTGGACAGGGGCCAGCGGGCGCGCTTCCTAAATCTCACCATGAACTTGATGAAGGATGGCGATCATAAGATACCTGTCTTTATTCTGGAAAGCACCGAGGCTATGTCACAGTTGGACCCTGCAAGCCATGCTCTGGTTCTTTCTCTGTGTGAGTCCCTTCTTGTTCAGTCACCAGCCGCAGTTGGCGACTTCATAAAGAACACTCCTACCATTCTTGGTCGAGTCTCTGTCAGTCAGTTTGAAGAGTGGTTTAGCGAAGGCCTAAAGGTAATGAAGGAAAACCAGGACGGCGGGCTAGCCTACTTCAAGATTGAGTCCTCCTGGTCTGAGCATATTTTGGACGCCCTCTCCTCTACCGTAGACCTGGACAGGGTCAAAGAAATCATCAGGATGTATTGTCGCGCTCTGGCGGGAGCCGAATTGGAGATCGCCCCCTCTCAAGAGCTTGTGGACAAGCATATTGGCTGGGTATCCAATGAGAGGCCTACTACAGAGGGCAAGACCGTATACCTGCCCCCATCTATTGATCGGTACAACAGCAAAGAGGCCAACTTCTCCTGGATCAAGGTGGTATCAACTCATCAAGTCGGCCACCTAGAGTTCGATAGCTTCGGATTCATTTTCCAGAAGCCCTCTCTTCTGTTTGATGATTTGAGGTTCAAATTTCCTGCTGCAAAACAGACAAATTCCCCCTCTCCAGACAATAACGGCAGCGACACAGCGGAGCGGGGGTGGATAACCGATATGCAGCACTTGTTCGACCTGTTTGAAGACCGAAAGCTGGCCCTGGATATCTTTACGATAGTGGAGGATGGTCGGCTGGATTCCCGTATCAAGCACGAGTATCGGGGGATCAGGAAAGCCTATGAGAAGATTCAAATGGACTCCCTCAGTGAGCGGCCCGACATTCGCTCCCTCCCCGCTCGGGAGGCTCTGGTGGAGTTCTTGGTAAGGCTCAGCTTACAGCAGTACAAGGGCATCCCCGCCCCAGAGTCATTGGTGGAACAGGCCAGGACCATCGCCGCCATTGCAAAGAGAGTCCTTTCTCCTGAAGCTACCGTTCAGGATTCGGCTGAAGCCACCATCCGGATATATGCCATCCTCTCCCAGGTTCCCAACACCGAGCAGCCCCCCGAAAAATGGGAGGACATGGACCTGGATCAAGAGGAGGACTACAAGGACCCCGAAGATATGGAGCAACTCCTTGACCAGATGTCCCGGTCTATGAGCCAGGATCCCGAGGAGTCGGAGGAAGAGCAGGAGTATGAATCTCCACAGGATGTGGAGTTCCGAGGTGATTTCAAACCAGAACTGGTGCAACTCCTCAGCGCTCTCAAAATGCAGCAGAATGACAAGTCTGTGGAGCCACAGGAGCTCTCGAAAGAGATGCTAGAGGAGTTGCTGAGACAGAGTGCTGAACTGGACCTGCAACCAGAGCATGGCGATACCGAGGCCACAGTCACCCTCTTTGCAGACAACCTTGTGAAAGAGGCGGGGATGAGCAAACCCCAGACACCTGAGTCTGGACATGGGGCCACGCTAAATTTCAACGAAGACGGGGGCTCCTTGGAGGTGAGCGAACCTTTGAGTTACCTCTATGACGAATGGGACTTCAGAGCCGAGGACTACAAGCCCCGCTGGTGTGTCGTTCGTCAGAAGGTCATGGCGGAGGGGGATTTAACCTTCTATTCGGAGACGCTACGGAACTACTCTTCCATGGTGTCTGAGATAAGGCGGCAGTTCGAGATGGTTATCCCTGAGATGTTTCGCAAGGTATATAGGCTGCCCGATGGGGAAGAGTTCGACTTGGATGCCGTTATCGAGGCCAAGGTGGATGCCAAGACGGGAAATTCGCCCTCGGAGAAGCTCTATTGGAAGCGCAACAAGATCCACAGGGACGTGGCGGTTCTATTCCTGCTGGACTTGAGCGCCTCTACCGCCGAAGCCATAGAGGACTCCAAGCATCTCCCTGATGATTGGGACACTCCAGATGACCCTGCCGAGTACATGGCCTGGCTTCGCAATCGCCGAAGCCAGGGTGTACGGCGCGCCCACAAGCGCATTGTTGACATAGAGAAGGAGAGCGCAGTCCTACTCATTAACGCCCTGGAAATCATCGGAGACACCTATGGCATATACGGCTTCTCTGGCTATGGGCGCGAAAACGTCGAGTTCTATGTTATCAAAGACATAGAGGAGAAGTTCTCCGACAAGGTTAAACGGCGGATCGATCGCATAGCGCCCCTCCATGCCACTCGAATGGGGCCGGCCATCCGTCATGCAATATCCAAGCTGGAGAATCAGCCGGCCAAGACCAAGCTTCTGTTTCTGATAAGCGACGGCCGCCCCCAGGACAGAGGCTACAGCCGCGAGGGCGTAGAGAAGGAGTACGCCGTTCATGATACCCGAATGGCCCTCGTGGAGGCTCGGCGGAAAGAGATCACCCCCTTCTGCCTCACGGTGGACAAATCAGGCCACGACTACCTGAAGACCATGTGCCACGACATGGGCTACGAGGTCCTGGCCGACATCTATGCTCTACCCAAACGCCTGCCCCTCCTCTACCGCAAGCTGACCGGTTAGGGCAGGATTCACCCCACGTCCTCCAGCATCCGTATCAGCTCCAGCATAGCCTGAGTGACGCCCCGCCGTTTGACTATGGAGCGGTCGGGGGGAAACCGACCGCTGACCGCCTTGGAAAGTCCATTATATGCCAACCCTATGTATATCGTTCCAGCCTGATGTCCTTCTAGTCCCGATGGGCCTGCAGCCCCGGTGGTTCCGATGCCGGCGTTCGCTCCCATATGCTTGCATATCGCCTTGGCCATGGCCTCCGCTACCTGGGGACTCACCGCTCCATACTGTTGAATAAGCTCCGGTTCCACACCGTGGGCAATCTTGGCCTCATTGCTATATGCCACGACGCCTCCCCTGAAGTAGTCGGAGCTGCCTGGAACATCGGTAATGGTGCTGGCCAGCAGGCCGCTGGTGAAGGACTCCATCGTCGCCAGGGTCTCATGCCTTTGGCGAAGTATGGTTCCTAACCGCTCCTCCATCGATTCATCATCCTGCCCCCATATGTGGGAGCTCAGAACCCTGCGGATCTCCTTCTCAATAGGCGCAATGAGCCTCTGCGCCTCCGACTCACTGTTGGCCTTAGCTATGGCTCTCAGGAAGACGCCCTCCGGCCTGGCGTATATTCCCAGGTAGGGGTTGGCGCTCTTAAAAAGCGGGGCTATCATCTCGCTGATGGTCGCCTCAGGTAGGCCAAAGGTCTTGATGGTGCGGGTCGCAAAGACCACCTCTTTTCCCATCTCTTTTAGGCGTGGGACCACCTCGTTGTGCCACATCAACTTCATCTCGCTGGGCGGGCCAGGCATGGATATGATAGTGTGTCCGTCCTTTTCAACCCACCATCCAGGGGCGGTGCCCACGGCATTGTGAATAGCCTGGGCCGACGGTATCAAGGTCGCCTGCTTCAGGTTGTGGGACGCCATTGGCAGTCCCCTGGCCCTGAACACCCCTTTTAGCTGCTCGAGCAGAGTATCATCGATGGCCATCTCCTCGTTCAACACCTGGGCTATGGCTTCTCGGGTCAGGTCGTCTGAGGTAGGGCCAAGGCCACCTGTAGTTATGGTTATATCGGAACGACGCCACGCCCGCTCCAGGACGTTGGAGAGGGCCTGGAGGTCGTCCCCTACTATCGATACCTCTCTTAGCTCTATGCCTAACTCCGGTAGATGATAGGCTATATAGCCAGAGTTAGTATCTGTGATCTCTCCCATGAGGATCTCGGTGCCGATGGAAACGATTTCACTGAACATTAAGGCTATCCGTATGCGTGAATATAGACTGGGGTGAAGTATAGACCCGAAGGCTAGCCGTCGCAACTACAGCCAGGGTGATTCTGGTATGTTAAGATTTACAAAGCAGTAAGTAAAGGCTTGATATTTGATGGTGACGATAACAGATCAGGCAAAAGAGGAGTTGAAGCGGACTACTGAAAGAACCAGCCTGGAGCCTGGGAAGTATCTGAGGCTGACGACGCCCCCCGTCTGGACAGGGGAGGGCGACTTTGGGATAGTGATAGATGAAATGAGTGACGGTGATCACGTCGTGGAATTTGAGGGGTCGACCATCCTCCTGGTGGACGCAGACCTCATTCAGCGGCTGCCCAATGCGGTATTAGACTTTAAGGAGTCTCCTCAAGGCCAAAGGTTTACATTGGACGTCTACTGACCTGTATTCACCACAATTCAAGAAGATTGGTATTTCTATGGGGAAAAAGCACCCAAATCCAGACGACGATTACTGGGAGCAACGATTCTCAGACCCGGACGACCAGGAAGACTTAGAGGAATCTGAAGAGGACTACGATTACGACGAAGATTCCACTAAGCCAGGATGGTTAAGCAAGTCCGGTTTGCTGAAAATAATAGCCGCCTTCATGGGGCTGCTATTGATCGGTTCAATGTTGATGCCTGTGATTGGGCCTCTCATTAGAGGCGGAGGCAGCCCTCAGTCTTCTACAGACTCCATCTCCCAGGAGCTTCGCTCTTATGAGCAGTGGATTGGCAGCCGAGTTAGGGATGTCTTGGTGCGGTCCAATGCTGCTCGCCACGCCAGCTTCTTGGGCGTCCAGTTCGACAACTCTATTCAGAGGCCCATCGTCGGCATCTTGGTCAGCGATCAGCAGCCTACGGGGGACCTGTCTACGATGACTATGCAAAGCTCAAGTATCGAAATCTTCCAGCGCCTTTTCGAAGACGACCGGGCTCAGGATATAACCCTAGCTTGGCTCAAGCCTGGCGAAGCAAACCCGGACGGACAAATTACGGCAGCCCCCATTTTCATTGTCGGTATGCTCAGGCAGACCGCCCAGGCGCTGGATTGGAGCCGGATCAAGCCAGAAGACCTTGAGAGCATCGCCGACTTTTATCAAGAGGTGGAACCCCCCAAAGGCCTAACTGCCTCCATGGGGCTTATGAAAACGCCTAGCAGAAGTAGTCAAATGGCGCTAGTGACTAATGTGAGGTCTTGGTAGCTAGAAGCTTTGGGCGTAAGGAGGGTCTTCCCCTAAACGTCTCAATACCTCAACCCAGTGCGAGTCCAGAATCAGCACAACACCGTATCCATCTGCGTACATGTACTGCTCGTTAGGGTCGGGAGCATCGTTGCCAATTACAAATGTTGCCGTATCGTTGTATTCTACGCCTCGTTCCGTCTGGGCCTTGAACCTGATGGATATGCTGTCAGAGTTTTCGTCGACACCCCAAGGCCCCGGGTCGTTTACCCGTTCCTCAACTACCAGAAAGAGAGTAGGCCCATTTAGCAGCGGCAATACCTCTTGCCAACGGTCCTCGTCAATGGCTGACCCGTCCTCGAATTTCCAGACGTCATCTTCCTTTCGGAATTCCACTTGCTTGCCGCCGACTATTAGGTCTACCCCAGTAATTACCGATGGGTCCTTTGCTCTGAGATACCACTTTGGGATAGGGGGTACGTCCACTATCCTGGTCAGCACCTGGCCCCAAGACGAATCTATGAGAAATAACTGAGGGAAGCCCTTCATCTGCGCGTAATGGGCCGCCCCGTCCGGCGTCTCGTCACCCAGTATCACAGTTAGGACCTCTTGGTTGCTGAGGGAAACGTTAATAGCTGCCGTGGGCCGCGCTAGACCAAAATTGTCGGGATCATCTATGGAGTCGTAGAGGATCCTTTGAGACTGAGGGCCACTTAGGAGAAGGGGAATGCCGCTCCACCTCTCGTTATTGACAGGGATGCCTTCAGGCTCCTCGAAGTGCCACTGGCCGGGAGCCACTTTAATGAAGGTTTCACTGCTAAAACGGGTGGTGATTTCTATCTGTGAGATATCGTCTGAGGTAACGTTGTAGAACCAAGGAGGGTCTTGCTTGACCTCAGGCTGCTTTTTGAACGGATTTACCAGTACGATAACACCGACTACTACAGCCAGGACAATTAAGGTTATGGTGCTTCTTACCTTCATAAATCGCTCATCATACGGATATATGGATTTGTGTTGGGAGAGACAACCTTAGCCATTAGAATAGCTGTCTCATTGATAACTTGCGTTCCTTGGGCTTGGGCAGTTTACCGTCTTCTCCACCAGACCACCACACCTAAAAGGGTAATAAAGCCCGGTATGAGGAGCCAGCTAGACCATTGTATGAAGTCTCGCTCCCTCTGCGTAAGGAAAAGCTGGCGAAAGGCTATAGGCTTGGGCCTGATCGATATAAGGCTCACATCTTCCGTCAGCCAGTTCACCGAGTTCAACATGAAGTCGCCATTGCTGTTGTAAGAGTAGAAGAAGTTACTCGGAAAGTCCGAATCGCCAAACACAACTAGCCTGGTGAGCTTGTTTGAGGGCGTCGCTCCCTCTCTCAGAGGCTGATCCGTTATCACAGACGCCGCAATAAATAGTGGCCCTATCGTGTCAGAAGTCGGGTCGAAATTGTTTTCATCAGGGTCTGTCTCTAGCCAGCTACCCGGACTAGTGAACGCCAGCGGGACAAACAACATGCCAGCGGGGAGGTCATCTGGATTCATGGTCATGTCTATCGAGGTTACATCTGGGAAGAGGCTCGGACTCTTCAGAACATCAACAATCGGAATGGGGCTGCCTAACACATACTGCGTAGGAGATATCAATGGTGTTCTTTCATCTGTCGCCAGAGAGCTGATAGGGTCTACGATAGTTCCCTCACCTACTTTGACGCCCCAATCTGCCAGGAGGTCTCGGAATGTCTGCGGGCTCTCAGGATCCATGAGAAAGAGAGCCCTGCCCCCATCTAGTAAGTAGTTGTCCAAGGCATCTGTTTCTTCTTGCCTAAGCTCTTTCTTCGGCCCAGCTATAATCAAAACGGCCACATCGGGAGGCACCTCTCCTGTTTGGAGCAGGTTAAGAGACCGTATAGCATAGTTATCCGCGAAGAGCCCCCTGGTTGCCACACCGTAGCCGTCTTCACTCTCTAAATCCCTGAAGGAGTGTTCATCATGGCCCTCAAGGAGGTACACGACCTTTTGCTTTACACCTGTGACCGCCAGCAAGGCTCCTGTTACATCCTGTTCCTGAGCGGGCACTTGAGCGGATGTCAATATAGCTTGCCGACGCCCCGAGTCTAGAGCCTCGAATACAATGGTGCCCGAAGTGCTTGCGTTGAAATTACGCGCCTTGGATGGCTGCTCTTGAAGGTCTATTAGCTCGTAGTCAAATTTGTTTTTAGCCCTCTTCTTGTACTCCTCCAGAAGGTCACTCATCGATGTCCAAGCGATCTGCTCCTCCGGAAGAGTCAGCACGAAGAAAGCGTGGGCCATTATAGGCTCTGGGAGGTCTTTCAGGATCTGGGTGGTCTGAGGAGCAAGGCTGAACTGTTTGGTAGCGGTAACGTCGCCTCTAAAGGTGATGATATCAAAGAAAAGAAAATTTAGTAGGCCTGCAATAAATAGAAAAGAGGCGGTCATAATGAAGGTGTTGGTTCCGTAACGTCCCCTTCGCCCTATTAGGGCAGTGTATACGCGGTTTGGAGATAGAAGTAACGCTGCAATCATCAGGACGATTCCTATGATTACCACAGCTAACGAGAAGGTGCGTATGTCCCTTATCAGGAGAAAGAGGATGCCGCCGCCTACAAAGGCTACGCCACCTACAGCTACAAGAATGAAGCTTATATATCCAGAGTATGTGGATAGCCACTCTCTGAATGACCGTTTAGTCTCCTCTGGCTCCTCGGGACGGTTGGACTGAGCCATCTTACCTCCACCTTCGCATTTCTAGAGAAATTACCGTCAGAAATAAGAAAACAGCCGTAAAGGACAGATAGTAGATCACGTTGGAAATGTCCACTACGCCCCTTCCGAAGTCATCTATATGACCTAACAGAGAAGCCTGGGTTAATATGTTGGCAGTGACACCCGTCAGCCTCCCTGCGGCTACGTCTATAATGTAGAAAGTGCCAGCTATGCCAGTCGATACCACAAAGGAAACGATCTGGTTGTTTGTCAGCGAGGATGCAAAGAGCCCAACAGACAACACCGCTGACCATAGAAGTATTATGCCCAGATAACCGCTCATAAGCGGGCCGCTGTCGGGATCGCCAAACCAAATTAGTATCAGAACAAAGTACAAAGTGAGGGCCAGGGACGCAAGCATCATTACCAGCGTCGATAGGTACTTCCCTATCACTACCTCGTAGTCCCTGACAGGTGCGGTAAGGAGAAGCTCCAAAGTGCCCAACTTCGCTTCTTCTGCCAGGAGTCGCATAGTTGTGACAGAGGAAAGTATTATGATAATCCACCACGTCAGAAAGAAGTAAAGGAAGTCTCGGACGGTCGCCTCTGGAAAGGTAGCGCTAATGTTGCCCCTGACAAACCAGATAGCGCACCAGGCCACAAAGAACCCCATTACCACATAGGCCATCGGGGAAGAGAAGTAGCCCTTAATTTCCTTCCACGCAATGGCAACAGTATTGCGGAGAGGGGGACTGTATGCTATTGACTCTAAGAAACCGCCTGTTGAGGACAAGAAGCCCCTGACGGCAT
Source organism: Dehalococcoidia bacterium (assembly GCA_965249025.1). Classification (GTDB taxonomy): domain Bacteria; phylum Chloroflexota; class Dehalococcoidia; order Lucifugimonadales; family CAYTFF01. The sequence continues at coordinate 3,030,327 of OZ252215.1, forward strand.
TAACGGAAACATTGTCGCTGCTAGGCAAGGCTACTCCTCCCCTTCTGCTGTTGTAAGTTTAAGGAATATCTCCTCTAGGGTCATTGATATAGGTTCCAACTTTAGGAGGCCCCACCCCTTGTGTACTATGGTAGATGCGATCTCCTCTCGCATATCCGACCCCCGCCTAGATTCCGCCAAATAAGAGAACACAGTATCTTTAGCGTCACCACTTCTGGAGACCTCTCCAACTCCCTTTATCTTCCGTAGTGTGCTGAGCACCTCATTGCCGGGGCCTCGCACATCAATCTCTATTCGTTGGACATCTTGTAGCCGCTTAGACAGGTTCTCTGGCGTGTCTACGGCCACCACCTGTCCCTCGTGGATTATTATGACACGCTCACAGATCATACTGACCTCTGGGAGTATGTGGGTGCTCAGAATGAGCGTATGTTCCCCGCCCAGGTCCTTAATCAACTGCCTGGTCTCCACCACCTGTATTGGGTCAATCCCAATGGTTGGCTCGTCTAAGATAAGGACATCTGGCTCATGGAGAATGGCTTGGGCAATCCCGACACGCTGTCGGAACCCCTTAGAAAGTTTCCCTATCAGACTGGCTTGATAGTCCTCAAGGCGGCATATCCCAATAACGTCCGCGATCCTCTTCTTAATGCGCTCCTTGCTCATTTCCCGTATGGTGCCCATGAAGCCTAGATAATCCTCGACGGTCATATCCGTATAGAGGGGCACGGTCTCTGGAAGGTAGCCTATATGGCGGCGCGCCTTTAACGATTCGGATACCACGTCGTACCCAGCAACAGAGGCGGTGCCGTCGGTGGGAGGCATGAAACCGGTCAGAATCTTCATTACCGTGGTCTTCCCCGCTCCGTTGGGGCCAAGGAATCCCAACACTTCACCTTTCTCTACTTTGAAGTTTACATCGATAACCGCTGGGAAGCTCCCGTAATATTTTGTTAGGCTCTTAACTTCTATCATTGTGCGCTCGGTTTCCTAGAATGTTTATGTCCCTTTTTAAGATACGTTCGTCGGACAGACCTAGATTCTATAACAGAGTATGTGTCTAATTCAAGGGATTGTGTAACTGTGTGCCAAAATGATAAGCTATTTCCCTGCCTGACTGCGTTATTCTCCTCCATTGAGCCATAGATAATATAGCAGGATTTTAAGATGCATCTAGCAATTGACGGATACGACGGGGATAGAGAGAAGCTGGCTGACTCCGACTTCTTATGTCACTTCCTCGACACCTTTCCTGACTCTATCGGGATGACCAAGATAACTTCTCCAGCGGTATACACCTATCACGCCCCTAAACACGAGGACTGGGGCGTCTCTGGCTTCGTCATCATTGCGGAGAGCCACATAAGCATTCACACCTTTCCTGAGCGTAACTATGTGAATATAGACGTCTTCTCTTGCAAGAGCTTTGACGTTGATAAGGCACTCGATGAGATCAAGGGAATATTCTCCTTTTCCACGGTTAAGACGTGGACACTGGAACGCGGCTTGGATATCCTAAATGCTCCACGCCCAATTTCAGACTCAATCCTTGAGCGCGTTAGGTCGGCTGAGCGTGAACAGGTGAGCGGTGAGTAGTCTCCCAGACTTCGGTGGTGTTCCTTTCGTTCCTGGCGGTTTTCTCGCTACGCCACCTCATGAAGTCTCTGTAGATACGGCAAAAGTCGTGATTCTACCTGTTCCATACGACAGCACTGCCTCTTACAAGGGGGGTGCGAGGGAAGGGCCAATGGCCATAGTCAACGCCTCCCGCCAGATAGAGGATTATGATATTGAGCTGGGTTGCGACCCCTCGGTGATAGGTATCTACACCGCTTCTGAGATCGAGCCTCATATGGATGGGCCCAAAGCTATGGTGGAGCGTGTATGTGAGGCGGTGCTCCCTCTAGCGAAGACTGGGAAGTTGGTTGCAGTCCTCGGCGGCGAGCATACGGTAGCGTTAGGTTCTATCCAGGCCTTTGCGCACATTTACGATGACCTCTCGGTTCTCTATTTTGATGCCCATGCCGACCTGAGGGATGAGTACATGGGTACACGGTGGGGGCACGCCTCTGTCGCGCGAAGGACCTTTGAAGTGTGTCCGATATCTTTGGTAGGAGTGCGTAGTCTAAGCGAAGATGAGTACGGTTTTGTTCAGGATAATGGTATACCAGTCTTCTTCTGGCCCAGAGGATCATCGATAGAGGAGTTGAGCAGGGATGTCCTTTCTAAGCTATCTGATAGGGTGTACGTCAGCATCGACTTAGACGTATTCGATCCCTCTCTGATGGCCGCTGTAGGCACACCAGAGCCAGGGGGCATGGACTGGTACCAGGTGCTTGAGCTTCTAAAGGTCGTAGCAATGGGGAAGGATATCGTTGGATTTGACATAACAGAGCTCAGCCCAAGGGAGGGCCCAGAGGCGTGTGCTTTCACCGCTGCCAAATTGGCTTACAAGCTAATAGGGTATGCCACATCTTTAAGGTGAGACGACCATCTAAGATAAGGGCTTCAAGTCCTTGTCCGGAGGGGTTCTGTTCATGCACCCCACACTGAATTGTGGGGCATCCATGTCCACCATAAGCAAACAGAACATCCAGAGGCAAACTATTTTAACCTATGAGTAGGAACATGATACAATACCTATATTACCCCTGTGGGAGAATTGTCTGATGACTTTGGACTCTGGCAAGGTAATTTACTTAGACCATGCAGCAACTACTCCAGTTAAGGCTGAGGTTCTGGAGGTTATGTTGCCCTACTTCTCCCAGCGTTATGGCAATCCATCTAGCATCTATGCGTTGGGACAGGAAGGGCGCAAGGCTGTAGGCGACGCCAGAGAGCAGGTGGCTCGGGTGCTTAATTGCCGCACCAGCGAGGTGGTCTTTACCAGCGGCGGCACCGAATCTGATAACACCGCCCTCAAAGGAGCCGCCCTTGCTCTAAAACAAAGTGGCAACCACATTATCACCTCCAACATAGAACATCACGCCGTGCTCCATACATGTCACCAGCTCGAACAGTTCGGCTTCGAGATTACCTATGTGCCCGTGGATAGACAGGGCATTATTGACCCGGAAGACGTGGCTCGTGCCGTAACCGACAAGACGATCTTGGTAAGCGTAATGTACGCCAACAACGAGATCGGCACCATCCAACCTATTAACCAAATAGCCAGATTGGTGAAAGAGCGCGCCGATGGCTTTGACAGGACCATCGTGGTGCATACCGACGCCGTACAGGCGGCGGGACTCCTTGATCTGGACGTCAGGATGCTTGGCGTTGATATGCTGACACTCTCTGCCCATAAGTTCTACGGCCCCAAAGGTTCAGGGGTGCTTTATATACGAAGGGGGACTCCATTTGAGCCTCAGCAGATGGGCGGTGGCCACGAGCGCCAACGACGCTCCGGCACCGAAAACGTCCCCGGAATTGTGGGCACAGGCCACGCTCTTATGCTTGCGGAACAGGAAAGAGAGTGGTTGAACAACCACTGTGCTAAACTGAGAGACAGGCTCATCGTCAGCATACAAGAGAGGGTGGAGGGGGCTCATCTTAACGGACACCCTACTCGTAGGCTGGCCAACAACGCCAACTTTACATTCGAAATGGTGGAAGGGGAACCTGTTCTCTTGGGATTGGACTTTGCGGGAATTTGCGCTTCAAGTGGTAGCGCATGTTCATCGGCTTCTTTGGAGCCGTCTCACGTTCTGCTGGCTTTGGGCATGTCCGCAGAACTGGCCCAGGGAAGCCTCAGGCTCACCTTTGGAAGGGACAACACGGAAGAAGAATTGGACTACGTCATTTCAGTTTTGCCTGGCCTTGTCAAAAAACTCAGGTCAATGCCATCATTAGCTTACGGATAATCAAAAATGTTTAAGATAGCTCGACAATCGCTGGTTACACGCAAGTTATATTCTGTGTTAGGTATGGTGGGTCTTCTTCTCCTGTGCATTATTGCGGGATGCGGAGGCGATAACACCGCAACAGGGTGGACCACCGGCAGATTCTTGTTGCTGTACATTCCAGATACGGAAAAAGTAGACCAGATAGGATACATAGATCAAAATGGGGAGCATTTTATACTCACGCCTCAAGAGGCTGGCAATACCCTGGCGGCGGTCAGCATTACTGTGGTCAACCCCAAGTCTTCACGGGTGCTGCTCTCGATGGACAAGGACTCCGTTTCCATCTCGGACCCCAAGGGCAACCGATACCCCATGATTGACCCCTTCACTAACGCTAAACCTGTCGCCTCTCCAATACTTGAGGAAGGGAAACACTCGCCATTTTTGTGGGGCAGCCTAGAACTCCAGAAGGACTTTCAAGTTCAAGGCTGGGTAGTGTTCGAAGTGCCCTCCAACTTCAAGGCGGCTGTGTTGCTCTGGGAAGAAGCGGAGTCTATACGGGCCCAAATCCAATAAATCGAGCACATTGTGAAAGGGCTGCGCAATTCTTCATGCTCTCCCGTTGAACGGAACCTGTTCCACCTTATCATCGGTTCCATTTTTCCTATTCTCGCCCTCTCTTTGACACAAGACGGCATTACTCCCGCTGCCACGAATCACGAGGCCCAGGGCGTAAGCGCTGTTTTACTTTGGGCGGCTGTAGGGACCACTGTTCTGGCTCTTGTCATCGAGGTGACTAGATTCTCCCTTCCATCCTTCAACGACCTGCTTTTTCGCTACCTTGGTGTCTTCTTCAAGGAGAGGGAACGCAATCGGGTGACTGGGGCAACGTATCTGTTGATAGCTACCTTAGGAGCCTTTCTGTTCTTTGACAGGACAGTGGCGGCCGTCGCCCTTCTCTACCTGTCCTTAGGAGACCCTGTAGCTGCTTTTGTAGGCGCTCGCTTCGGCAGGCTCAAGATATTCAAGAAAACTGTAGAGGGCACATCAGCATTTCTGATAGTGGCTTTGCTTGCGGGCGCAGTTTTCACGATGACCGGTCAAATACAACCCTTCTGGCCTTTGGCCGTCGGAGGGATTGTTGCCGCCTTCCTAGAGCTACTCCCCTTGTCCCTAGACGACAACCTGCTTACACCACTAATGGCTGGCGCCGTGATAACGGCATTGTTATAGCGGCTTTTACAACATCACCCACCCATGGTGGCGTTGACGTGTATTCATGGTCAAAGTAAACTGTGAGTAGAGTGTCGATGCATCCGCTGTTGGAGTACCTAGAATCGCTAGAGACAAATCGGAATCTAATTAAGCGGTGTTACAATATCACTAGACAGTTAGTTACGGAGGAGATTTATGGCACATCCAGTACACGTTGAGGACGCTACCTTTGAGGAAGAGGTTACGAAGTCCTCTACCCCTGTGGTCGTCGATTTTTGGGCCGACTGGTGCGCGCCCTGCAAGATGATTGCGCCTATAGTAGAGGATTTGGCCGAAGAGCTAGATGGTAAGGTTAAATTTGCCAAGCTGGACGTAGATAACAATCCCAAGGTAGCAATGCAGTTCTCAATAAGGAGCATTCCTACCCTGTTGATATTCAAAGACGGCAAACCCGTTGGCCAGGTAATTGGGGCCGTGCCCAAAGCGGTGCTCAAGAAGCGGGTAGAAGAAGCCATAGCCTGAGGGCTTAGCAGAAAGGCCCGCCCAAGGCGGGCCTTTTACTTGTATCCTACGTCGACAGTGGGAGTGGATGGGTCCCGGTGGGCCTTGCGGACTTCAAATCCGTTGGCCCCAACCCTGCGGTTGGGGCGGTGGGTTCGACTCCCTCGCACTCCCGCCAAAGCTGTCTTGTAGCTGGCTCCACAAGATAATCGACCCCATATTGAGGGTTGAGCATGGCACTCTGGCCTGAGAAGTTGTAACCATTCTTGTAACCAGTGGTTACAAATCTAAGGAATTTGGCTTCTAAATCGGGCGACAGATTCCTCTTTCCTTGCTTCCACAATGACAATAGAGTGTGGCTTACTCCAAGGTGCTTGGCTATTTGCCGTAGAGACAGTTCCTTAGTCATTTGCGCCCTTCCTTTCTCTTTTTCTCCCCCTCAATCTTCTCGGAAATTGCCTCTTCAAGCCACTGGCCCAAGGACTTGTCAGCGTACAGGGCGGCTATCCGAGCTTCCTTCCAAGATGCGGGGTTGATACGTACTGCAATCAACTTTCGGTTGACCTTCTTCATGTGGCTATAGTATAACAAGTTATATGTGTTGTCAAGGGCAGGGGAGCATATTAGGGAATTTCCTGGTAAACGAGTCCCGCCTTCCGCTTCTAAGGAAGGATGATGCTATGGTGCGCTAGAGTTTTGATTAAATGCGACAGTTGCTTGTATATAGATAAACGGTAATGTCGCATTACTTTGACCAGGACAGTATAATCCCAGTGCTGCGACCCTTAGAGGGGAAGGACAATGCACTTATTCAGGAAAAAACGGAAGAACGATTTTCCTCAAAATTACCCATTTGACCAGCCAGCTTTACAAGATGCGTTAGGTCAATACGACCAAAAAATATCTGAGGCAGCAGAGAACGAGTATGAATATTGCTGCTGGAATGCTTGGGGATTCGGTGCAGCACTATTATTGAGTGGATTGCTAAGAAAACCAGGATTCAAGACTACTCTTGACAGCCTTAATAAAGCAAAACTATTGCTTGAACTTGCGGCGCAGCCAATGATTTCTATGTGGCATCATAATTTGGAAAAACAAGAGCCAAACTCAGAACAGGAAAGTTATGAGGCACGGGAAGGCGCCTTCCAAAATATCCAATTATTCTGTAGTGGTATGCGCTCAGAGAGTCGCCTAAAGATAGCAATGGGGTTAGATAACGAACTCCGATTATTCTTAGATAGGAAACGTAAGTCGCTGGGGTTCTATGTAGGAATATTCTCTAAAAGATACATCGAATGTGCTTCGGGTGGTCGGCTAGTTGATTGGGAAAACTTTCATTCTCCGATTCAATCATATGGGCAGTTTATGGCGATATGCATCCCAGATATTCATAAAGCATACCCAGAAGCATTGCCAGCTGATTCAGATATGACAGTTACGGTAAAGGTGTACGCATCTATTGTTACTGCGGCTGAGCTTATGGTTCGGAGATTCGAGGCGAATTACAAGTAATGGAGTTTGAAAGCAGTCAGATTGGGATAGCTATACCCCGCCCCCGCCTTGATTTCCCCCATTCTCTTGTATGTTGGCCATGAGTTCCATCGGAAGGGTCGCCAATCCAGCAGTCTCCACCTCTAAACGCCTCAATCATCGTCGTCATCTATCGCCGCCAGAAAGCCGACGTCTCGACTGCCAACGGGAGGTTCGTAGTCTTCAACGTGAAAAGAAACTATATCTGCTACTCTATGTGACCCCCAGGGGTTCGAAGTTTGGAGAACTCCATTCGTGAGCATTGTCATGTCTGAAAAGAGCTTCTCCCATTCATTATCTGTCCTTTCCATCAAATGCTCACAACGATGGCCACCTCTCAAAAAGAGTTCAACCTTCCTTTCAACCTTTGACTCGCTAGACATTAACCTCACCTCCCTGTTTTACTGTAGCACTTTTAGTGTAACACTCTCCGAGGAGCGTTACAGTACGCATATTCCTGGCAGACCCGATTAAAGCCAAAACCCCGTTGCGAGGGGCTGTTGTCTTGAACTCCTCGTAGCTAGCAAGCCTTTGAAAGCTGCGCACTGGACTCACCTAGCTACGATACCCGCCATTTGAAAAACTTGATTAGAAATCGCAACGGCTGGCCCATGAAAAGTAGGTATGAAACTATTTACAGTATATTCATGGGTATGAAAGTCCTATATATATAAAAGTCACATGTCTTCCTGTGGTGTCGCCAATTCCTCGATTTTGCCGACAAACTTCATGGCACCAGGTGTGGCGACTTGGGTCTGCCAAATACAAGACTGGCCCTATATTACTTTGATGCGCAGCCACCGTTGCCAGAAGAAATAGGGAATGTAGATCAACACCCTGAGCCATACGGCAATTACCGTAGCCCAGGCCACGCCGTACTGGTCGAGGCCAGCAACGAGAGCGAGCAAATAAGCCAGGGGCACCTCTATGCCCCACAGGCGCACCAGGTTCACTATCATTACTGACAAGGTATCTCCCGCCCTGTTGAAGGACTCGTTTAGTACCTGCCCTAATCCGAGGGCCACCATGCCGAAGGCTCCAATGCGGAGCCATGTAATAGTAGCGCTAAGGACCTCCGGCTCACGAGTGAAGATAGAGGCGTAGAGGGCAGGGAAAGCCAAGACTGAACCCGCCATAATGGTCAGCATCAGGGTAACGTTTCCGGTCGCCCACAGCACCGTCTGCTTGGCTCGCGTTGGCTGCCTGGCGCCCAGGTTCTGAGCTACCAAAGTCCCTGAAGCTCGTCCCAGACCATTGCTTACGAGATGAACTATGCCCTCCACGCGGCGTGCCACGGTGTAGGCCGCCAGGGCCGAGTCGCCAAAGCGCACCACCACAGCCACCAGAACCAGCATAGCCAGTGCGCGTTCCATGCCGGTCAAGGCGGCGCGTTCCCAGCTTCACCAGCTGCCATAGAAGAGGAAAATCTACGCGGTAGCCTCGAAGAGTCAGATGGAGCCTGGAGTGGCCGGCAAAAAGAGCATAGAAGTTGATTGCGGCCGCCAGCGACTGGGCGATCACGTTGGCGAGCGCCACTCCCATTATGCCCATGGATGGAAACCACCACCAGCCGAAGATGAGGAAGGGAGACAGGCCAATGTGAACAATTCTGGCAACTATCGTAGCTTTCATCTGGGTCATTACATCGCCCGAAGCCTCCAATGCGGCTCTGGTCATCATGGTGAAGGCTATGCCCCCCATGCCTATGAAGATGACCTGCATGTACTTGGCGCCTTCGCCGAGGGCACCACCGCCGACCCCTAAGATGCGGATCAAGGGCTCGGTGAGGAAGAGGCCGACCAGGAGCATCAATAGTGAGTAAAGGCCGCTGAGTGTGAAGGCCTGGAGGGCTATGTGATTTGCCAGTCTGACGTTACCCGCCCCGACGGCTCTGGCCACCATCGCTGCCATACTAGTGTCGATGCCCGTGCGTGCCATTTGGGCCAACATGGTGTAGTTCTGAGCTACTCCAACGCCGGCAATGGTACGGAATCCTATGCGACCGGCCCAGATAAGGTCCACTATCTGGTTAGTCATCATAAGGCCGCCCTCAATCATCTGGGGCCAGGCCAGGAACCATAAGGTCTTGGGAACACTTCCCTTGGTGAGGTCTCGGGTTACGTACGATGAAGCGGCACGCCTGTTTCCTCCAGTCACCGCAGGGCGAGTAGTGTCTTCTGAGGATGGAGGAAGAATTCCCTGTCTCTCTTCGGATGGGGCATTGTTTTCTTGCTCACTAGGCTGAGGCAAATCGAGTCTCTTTCTCAGGCGCTCAAGGGATCCTTTCCAACGAGAGGACCGAATCACTGGGATCAGCTAATAATGAGTCGGTTGAATGAGGTCCTGCGACTCGACCTCCTGATGGCAAGTAACCGACAACAGGAAACATACTCCTTCAAATTAGTTGGGTCAACCTGAGGCGATCAGGCACTAGGCTATGAGTTCATTGGAGGGATATAGTTCTCGTTGCGTATAGCTGCTCGCAAGAGTCCTCAGCTTTCCTGAGATGGTGCTATAATCCGCCCATAACAAGGTCACGACACCAAGGAACCTGTTGGTCAAGTGGCGCATTGAACCGATTACAAGGGGGTGCCAGGATGCGGGACGATGAAGGGAGTAAGAACTCCGCAAATAGCGGCGACGACACCGAAAAACAGGAAGCAGCCCGGTCCGGTGATTTTGGTGGGTGGCTGAAGAAGAAACTCTCTTTTTTGTACGTGAGGTTCGAAGACTTCCAAACCTGGTGGCAGAAAACGAAAGCCGAATCCGAAGCTAAACACGACAAGAAAGTTGCTCAGGATACTTCGACTGCCCCTCCTAAGGTGGAACCAGCCTTCGCCAGAGCTGCGGGTCTTGTGCTGTGGGCCCCTACTGCGGTTTTACTCGCTCCAATTGGTGCTGCCCTTATTACTGTCTTCGTAGTGTGGTTGGTAAGGCCAACCTACGTAGACAATGGGAAAGTCATATCAGTGGCCTCATTTGATCCAGTATTATAGTACTGTTGGTGTGGTTCTCAACTACGCCTAATTTTGGCACTACTCTCAGACGTTTCGGGTATGTCATTGGGGCGTTAATAGTGGTAATGGGAATATACGGACTCGTCCTGGCAGGGAGCTTGACCGTGAGTTACTTTTTTGGAGGTGATGTGTTTCTTGGACTTCCGTCTCCTGGCCTGTTGAGATAAGAGTATCTGGGGCACGACTGGGCAATAATCACCTCAAAGACGTCCATCTTCGGGTGTGCCTGTTAGCTTAGTTAAGCCAAATTGCTGGTAATGCGACATTCAATGAAACGGTTGCTAACACTGGTTCTAATCGTATTTGTAATCTGCTGGCTCCTTATGGAGCCACGGCAATGAGGATGAGACCCCCAACAATCAGGCTGGACCCCATGAGCCGCCCTCTGCCAAAGGGCTCCTTCAGTACCAGGGTTCCTAGTAGGACCGCTACGACTATCCCTACTTCGCGCGCGGGGGCAATGTAGCTGACTCGGGAGAACGTTAACGCGGTCAGTATTAGCCCATACGCCAAAAAGGCCAAGGCCCCGGCGGCGATAATGCTAGTTGCTCCTGTCCTCCACTCGGCTCGGATGGCGGCCATGCCGTGTGCCCTGAGCATGTATGGGCCGAGAGCCAGGGCGCTGCCAAGGGTAAAGAAATACAAGTACAGAAACGGATGCACATAGCCCACCCCAACCTTGTCCCAAATGGAGTAGGCGGCAATTACGAAGCCAGTCAATATGGCGTACCTTGCCCCGGGTTCTCTGAGGAACCTCAACGGGTCGCGAAGAATGTGGCCAATTTGCCCCCACCAATATACGGTATATATGCCCACAACGACGATAGCTATGCCAAACACTCCCATTGGAGAAATGGTCTCTAGTAAGATCAGCATTCCTAATATCGGCACAAGGGCTGGGCCCATCCCACGAGCTATCGGATAGACTATCGAGAGGTCTGCGCCTGTATAGCTCCGGGCCAGTATTAGGAAGTACACTACGTGTAGGATGGTTGTGCCTAAGATAAACCACCAGCCGGGGTACACGACCGGTTCTCTCCAAGCCAGCGTTACTCCCAACGGGATCATTAGCAGGCTGATGGACATCAGCATCCACCAGGTGAACACCTCTCTGTTATGGGAACGTTTCAACAGAAAATTCCACGTGGCATGGGAACCCGCGGATAACAAGACAAATACTAAGGCTAGTGTCGTCACAGGCATAAGTATATCAAACAGGTTTTGCATATCTGAGGGTTCCAGACATGACTCTGCGACCGGAGTGAACCAACAACTGGCTAGCTATAGCCGTTAACTAACCCCGTGTGCGGGGGTTCCTTAGTGGTTACTTTTCCCGATGTATCGGGACTTCCCACCCTCGTAATCTTTTAAAAGGGAGGGGGACACCCCATCCAACCCCCGACAGGGAACCCATGTTCCCTGTACCTTCCTTCTACTCCACCTCTCCGTCGCTGAAATGATTACGCTGTTCAGCTATGCCAAAACTTGCACATCGGGTTAACTATTTGCTGTTTGTGTAGTGCCACCTAATCGTCGTGGTCGTGACATTATCTTGACAGCCTTGGCCCTTCTCTCTAAACTGCGTATTGGCGGCATTTCAAATGGTTGCCCTTCTAATAGAATTATTCAACAGGAGGTATGTATGCCAACGTACATGGTTCAGGGGAACTACACCAGCGAATCTTGGGCTGGGCAGGTCAAAAACCCCGTCGACCGCATAGAGATAGCGCGGAAAGCAATTGAGAGCTTCGGAGGGAAGCTGGTTATAGACTACTATGCCTTCGGTGAGTACGATTTCATTCTTATTATGGAGATGCCCAACGATGAGACTGCAGCCGGATTTGTCATCGCAATCGCCTCTACTGGCATGTCCAGAAACTTCAAGACAACGCATCTAATGACGGGAGAAGAGGGAGTCAGAGCCTTGAAAAAGGCAGGTACTCTGAAGTACCAGACGCCCAGTGAGTAGATTGGTTCCTTCGAACCTCTGGGTCAAGCAGACAGGTCTCCCTACCCATCCCTGTCTCAATAAGGTGGGATATGACTGAAGACAGTAGAAAGTTTAGCTGGGGACCTCAGTCCTATTCGGCAAATGGAATGCTGGCCTGGCCTGGAAGCTGGGCCTTTGTTGGCCTCATCTTGGGGCTAGCCTTGGCTGTTAGCATAGCCTCCGCCTGGCTTATCACATTGGCATTTGTTGGGTATCTAGTCAATCTGAGCCGCCATAAAACGGTAGGGGGAGACGAAGGCTGGCTATTCTCCACGGGGCCAGCCCTCATGATGGCCTGGATACTGGGGTTCGTTATCAGGGGAATAGTCTCCTGACATCCCAACCCAGACCCCTCATTGGTGGGCCTGTCCATAGGCCCTCCTTGAGCTAATCTATTTACTCACTTCTGACGACCATGTGGTATTGGATGGGGTTATTATTAAAGGAGCGTAGGCATGACAAAAGAAATGATTCATCCGTCCGACGTTCACGTTGCGCCAGACCATATTCTAGCGTGTAAGGTCGGCAACACGGTGTATATCGGCGGCCATGGGGCTTCTGGCCCAGATGGCAAACTGGTGGGCAAGGGAGACATGGAGGCCCAGGCAACCCAGGCCTTCACAAACCTAGGGAACATCTTGAAGGCGGCCGGGGCAGGCTTGGCAGACATAGTTAAACTGAACATCTACCTTACTGAACGTGAGCACCTGCTGAAGATGGTAGAAGTGCGCAAGAAGTTTTTCGCGGAACGCAATGCTCTCCTTCCTCCTGGCAGAACGACGGTAATTGTAAAATCACTGGGTGATCCAGACTCCCTAATAGAGATCGAAGGAATTGCAGAAATAGATTGAATTGGCATTTTGTTGGCCTTGGATAGCCAGCCAAGTCAGATAACCTCTACAGCTTGGGCGGCCTCAAGAGTTAATGGAAAGCTGATCTAACTGCTGTAATGCCCTCGTATTCGTGACCTTGCTAATAAATTGCCCTTCTGATACCTTGTTACCCAGCAAATCGTGAGGCCGCCATGACTTCGAACCCGTCAAACATAAAGGCTTCTATTTTCATAACGTGCCTGGTAGACCAGCTTTTCCCAGATGTCGGGGATAGCATGGTGAGAGTCCTGGAAAAGCTGGGCGTAGAGGTGGACTTTCCGCAAGCCCAGACCTGCTGTGGACAGCCCGCCTTCAACTCGGGATACCATAGAGAGGTCAAGAAGCTAGCAAGGCGTTTCATGGAAATATTCCAAGGTGACGGCTACATAGTCGTGCCTTCCGGCTCTTGTGGAGCCATGGTTAAAGTCTTCTATCAGGAACTGTTCCACGATGAGCCCGAATTGCTGCGGGAGGCCCAGACTATTGCCTCCAGGGTATTCGAATTCTCCGAGTTTCTGGTCAAGGTTCTGGGGGTGACCGACGCTGGGGCATCTTGCTCGGCCAGGGTCACCTACCACGATTGTTGCCACCTGAGGAATGAACTAGGCATTATCTCTGAGCCACGTGCTCTAATTACAGGAGTCAGGGGCGTTGAACTCGTCGAGATGAAGCAGTCCGACGTCTGCTGTGGCTTCGGTGGCACCTTTGCTGTTAAGTACTCGGACATCTCTGGGGCTATCCTTAGAGAGAAGGTTAAACACATCAAGGAGAGCGGCGCCGATATCCTGGTCGCCAACGACGTTAGCTGCCTGATGCATATGTCAGGCTCCTTCTCGCGCCTCGGAGCCGACATAAAGCCCATGCATATTGCTCAGTTTCTGGATCAGACTCAGGGGGAATAGGTGGAGGTCAGGACAAAAGAGTTCAATAAAGGTGCCCGCGCTGCTATTGAAAATCCACAGATTCAGAGCAACCTGAAGCGCCTCTATACCCACTTCCACCTTGCCAGGCAAACCGCTGTTGATGCAACCCATAACTGGGAAGACCTTCGGAGCCGCGCTAAGGAGATTAAAGAGCACACCATAAACAACCTGGACTATTACCTGGAGCTTCTGGAACAGAGCGTTTTGGCTCGCGGCGGTAAGGTCTACTTTGCAAAAGATGCCAAGGCCGCCAATAACTACGTGCTGAAGCTGGCCCGCTCCCAAGGCGTAAAGCTGGTGACCAAGGGCAAATCCATGGTCTCCGAGGAGATGGGCATCAACCATGTGCTGGCCAAGGCTGGTATCGAGTCTGTCGAGACAGACCTGGGCGAATACATCATTCAACTCGCCCAGGAGACACCCTTCCATATTGTGGCCCCCGCCATTCACAAGTCCAAGGAAGAGGTCTCTGACCTCTTCGTAGAGAAAGCCGGAACCCCCAGATATAACACCATACAAGAGCTTACCGAGGCTGCTAGGGGGCTTTTGAGGGATAAGTTTATCAAGGCCGACATGGGTATCACAGGCGTCAACTTCGCCGTGGCAGAGACCGGGACTATAGCCATCGTTACCAACGAAGGAAATGGAAGGTTATGCACATCCTTGCCCAAGATTCACGTCGCCCTCATGGGCATGGAGAAGGTCATTCCTTCGCTGGAAGACCTGGGGCTGTTCTTGCGGCTTCTGGTTCGAGCAGCCACAGGCCAGCCCATAACCGCCTACACCACCTTTGTCACCGGTCCAAAGAGGGAGGATGACGAGGACGGACCAGAGGAGTTTCACCTTGTCATAGTGGACAATGGGCGCTCAAAGATTCTGCGTGACCCGGACTTGCGTGAGTCTCTGTACTGCATACGATGCGGCGCTTGCCTTAATGCCTGCCCAGTCTATCGGACCGTGGGAGGACACGCCTACGGATGGGTCTATCCAGGGCCTATCGGGATGATAGTGACCCCAATGATGACGGGACTGTCAAAAGCCAAAGACTTGCCCTTCGCCTCCACCCTCTGTGGTGCCTGCCGTGAGGTGTGCCCCATTAAGATAAATATCCCTAGAATGCTCCTCAAGCTACGAAGTGAACTCATCGAGGGTCATACCTATCCTTCTGAGAAGAGGAGGCCCTTCGTTGAGAGCCTTCTATTTAAGGGTTGGTACATGGCCATGCGATCGCCCGTTATGTTGGGGCTAGCCAGCAAGATGGGCAGAGCGCTTCAGCGTCCTCTTATGCGAAAAGGCAGGATCAGGAGACTGCCGTTCCTGCTCTCGGGCTGGACCAAGTATAGAGACTTCCCATCATTATCTGGCCAGCCATTCCGAATGCGTTGGAAAAAGAGCCATGAAAAGCAAGGCGACAAATAGGGATAGTCATGACCTTATCTGAAGATCGAGACAAATTCTTGGCCACTGTAAGGCAGGCCTTGGGCAGGTCGGGTGACTCTATCCCTAAGCCTCCTGGTGCCACGGCCTTGTCCTCCAGTCGTAATGACTTACAGCTTCGGGTTCAGGAGATAAGAAAACGGTGTGCGGAGAAATCTCCTGAACTGGTGGCCCAGTTGGAAGAGGTGGCCTTGAAGGCCAAATGGATCGTTACAAAGGTGGCCTCCGATGAAGAAGCGTGCCAGTGCGTCAAAGAGCTGGCACGCGAAAAAGAGGCCAAGCTAATCATGAGCTCCACCCACCCAGTGCTGGATCGCATCCGACTTAATGACTGCCTCGCCGGCATTGGGGTCACAGTCAAGAAAATGGCCTTGGGAGAGGGGTTGAGGCGCCCTCAGAGAGAGGCCAAGGGACTGTTTATGAGGAGCGACGTCATAAAGGCGCAAATAGGCATCACTGGGGCGGACTACGCCATCGCTGAGACCGGCACCTGCGTCCTTATCTCCCGTAAGGGAGTTAGTCGTTTGGTCTCGCTGACGCCTCCGGTACACGTGGCCATCGTAGAACCCCAGCAAATACTGGAAACGCCTGACGACCTTTTCACCCTACGCAGATGGGAGTTCTTGGAGCAGGGCGATATCGGAAGCTACATGACCTTCATCACCGGCCCCAGCCGCACCGCGGACATAGAGCAGACCATTACCTTTGGTGTCCACGGCCCCAAAGAGGCCCACATGGTGATTTTGACATCGGTAAAGTCGTAACTCACAGCTACTTAGATGAGTTTAGAGTGCATTGCCTTTAACTAAACTCAGAGTCATTAAACTATCCTGCTATCCCCAGTCCCAGCAGCACAGCCCCTGCTAGCGATATGATTGCTCCGGCAATCACCTTCGGTCCAAAACTCTCCAACTGGCGGTTGAACAGGAACGAGAATAAAAACACAAACAAGACATGCATGCGCTGCAAGGTTGCGACGACAGCCACTGGCACCATTCCCAATGCCACAAACCTGAACATCTGGGCAAAGAACACCGACACTGCCGCGCCTGAAAACCATCGAAAGGTTCTCTTGTTTGTCTCCTGCAGCGCAGCTATCCTGCCTGGCATTCCTAGCATCAACACCAGTATCACCGCCGCCGCACAATAGGAAACCAGGCCCCCAAAAACACCCAGGCCGTTGTCCTCCAGGGCAGCTCGTATAAATATGGGACTCGTGCCGTAAGCTATCGTCCCCAAGATTCCGAAGAAATACCCCTCCGCCTGGCGTAGCACCAAAGCCGGCGCATCCTTGGTCTGAGTGGGCGCTGCGTCAGATGGGCTCGATGCGCCAATTGTAGGTGGAGTCGATAGCGAGGGGCCTGCTGGATCGTTAGGACTGCCATTAACAACCGCTTTGGGTTTCTTGTTGCGCTCGAATATGATGGCGGGGCCTATCATAATAAGAAGTATGCCCAGTCCCATCAGCGGCGTCACCCTTTCCCCTAGAAATATCATCGCCACGATAACGCTGTACGGCAACTGGATAGTCCCGATAGGCGCCAGCCTTGTGGCCCCAATGGCCCCGATTGCGCGGTAGTTGCAGTAACGCCCTCCCACAAAGTGCAGGATGCCCGCCGCTATTAGCAGAAGGTATCCATTCGTGGTTATCAAAGAAGCATGGAACAACTGGCCCGACACGGCGGACGCCGCTAGAAACAGTGGTACCCCGAGCAGGACCGACATATACAGGCCCTGGGTAATCGTGCCACTCAGCACGCCACGACGGGTCATCACATTGGTCATCCCGAAGCTGGCCGCCGACAATATGCCAAATACAAATCCGAGCACGTTACTCCTGTCTAGCTCCCATTGCAGCCTTCCAGAGTTTCATCGCCTCTTCAGCAAGCTCCGATAGGAGAGAGCTAGCGTTTTGCTGGGACTCCTCCAACCTCATTGGCGACCTGGTAATGGCGAACGTAGCATCTACACCATACTCGTGCACCTCCTGATAGCCTTCACCAAAGGAGCCGCAAAGGGCTATTACTGGGATGCTATATCTCTTTGCGTGTTGCGCCACCACTATCGGTGCTTTGTTGTAAACTGTTTGATAGTCCATTCGGCCCTCGCCCGTGATAACTAGGCTTGCGTCGCCCAGATGGTCGTCCAGCTTAACAGTTTCCAGGACTATCTCAGCCCCAGGTCTAATTCGACCATTAAGAAAAGCTACAAGGCCACCTCCCAGGCCACCGGCGGCCCCTGCTCCTGATATCTCTGATATGTCCATTCTCAGGTCGCTCCTTACCACCTCTGCGAAGCGCCGAAGCGCCTTATTCAGCTTAACCACCATCTCTGGCGAGGCTCCCTTCTGAGGGCCGTAGACCACAGATGCTCCCTCTGGGCCTGTGAGAGGGTTGGTGACATCGCAGGCCACCTCCACCTCGCACACCTTAAGTTCAGGCACCACGTTGGAGATGTCTATCCTATCCAGGTTGGCCAGGGAGGCCCCGCCAAAGGGAAGGTCGCGGCCATCTTTATCCAGGAGCCTCGCTCCCAGGGCCTGAGCCATTCCGGCTCCTCCGTCGTTGGTGGCGCTCCCGCCGATGCCGATGATTAGCTTCCGAAATCCTCGCCCTACGGCGTGTCGAATCAGCTCTCCTACGCCGTAGGTAGTGGCAATCAGTGGATTTCGCCTCTCCCGCGGAACCAGAGCCAGCCCCGCGGCGCGTGCCATCTCTATCACCGCCGTCTGGCCGTCCCCCAATGCGCCCCACTGGGCTTCTACCGTTTCTCCCAATGGCCCTGTCACTCGTGTAGTCTCTATGGTGCCGACAGTGGCATCCACGAGGGTTTCCAGAGTGCCATCGCCTCCGTCGGCCACCGGTACGAGCACGGTCTCGACATCCCTAAGCGCGGCACGAAGGCCAGCTTCGATGGCGCGCGCGGCGTCCAGTGCGGAGAGGCTCTCCTTGAAGGCCTGTGGGGCAATGACTATCTTCACGGCACTGATTATATACCACCTTGCAATAAATCCTTGGCTACCCTTTGTGTGCTCCTTTTGGTACAATCCCTGTGTCATTCCTTGGGAAGTACTCCCTGCGCTGTCATGATGAGGACTTTGTCCGCCGAAGGGCGGACTCCGTCCCCCCGAAGGAGGAGTCGGTTGAACCCCGCCGCTATAACATGCCTCTGCCGACGAAGCATCTGGGGCGGGGCATTCTCATCCTTCTGGCGCCTCAACGTTTAGGAGCATGGTATATTCTTGGAGGTTTCGCCTATGCCGAATAGAGAGGAGCTTAAACGCCTGGTCTGCCAGGAGATAGACAGGCAGGCCGAAGATATAATCAAGGTAGCTAAGGCTGTCCTTGATAGTCCTGAGCCTGGGTACAGGGAGGTCAAGACCTCCCGCTTCGTCCAAGAAAACTTCAAAAAGCTGGGCATTCCCCACAAAGCAGACATCGCCCTCACCGGCGTTAAAGGTATACTGAAGGGCAGCTCGGAAGGCCCTACCGTGGGCGTCATTGGGGAGCTGGACTCCCTCATAGTGATGGGCCATCCCAAGGCAGACCCTGAGACCAACGCAGCCCACGCCTGTGGGCATCATGCCCAGATAGGCATGCTCATCGGCGTCGCTACTGGGCTATCGGCCTCCGGGGTCATGCCTTCTCTCGCAGGCAGAGTCGCCTTGATAGCCGTCCCTGCCGAGGAGTACATAGAGGTGGAGTTCCGCGAGGAGCTACGTCGCCAGGGAAAGCTGGAGTTCCTCGGAGGCAAGCCTGAGTTCATCAAGCTGGGCGAGTTTGACGATATAGACATGGTCATGATGACCCACACCACCTCCAACGGAGGCGAGGGCAAGCTGGCTGTGGGCGGCACCAACAACGGAATAGTGGCCAAGAGCATTCAATTTATAGGCAGGGCGGCCCATGCAGGTGGAGCGCCACACAAGGGAATCAACGCCCTCAACGCAGCCATGATCGCCCTGTCCGCCATTCACGCCCAGCGCGAGACATACCGTGACGAGGATTCCATTCGAATACATCCCATTATCACCAGGGGTGGAGCCGCGGTAAACTCCGTACCTTCGGACGTCCGCCTGGAGACCTTCGTTCGGGGCAAGACCCTGGAGGCCATCGAGGACGCCAGCAACAAGGTAGACCGCGCCCTTAGGGCAGGGGCCTTGGCTGTAGGGGGTCAGGTCAAGATTACTACCCTGCCCGGCTACCTGCCAATTCGTAACGACCAGAACATAAGCCGCTTGTGGAAGGCCAATGCCGTAGCCCTGGTGGGTGAGGAGAATATAGGCTATACGGGCCACCGCTCCGGCTCCACCGATATGGGGGATGTCTCTCACCTGATGCCCGTTATTCATCCCTACGTGGGAGGCGCTATAGGCAACGGTCATGGCGCTGATTACCTCATCGAGGACTATAACCTGGCTGTCGTGACGGCCGCCAAGACTATGGCCATGACCGTCGTAGACCTGCTGTCCGACGGTGCAGTCAAGGCCAGGGAGGTCAAGGCCAACTTCAAGGCACCCATGACCAAAAAACAGTACCTATCCTACATGCGCAGCCTCTACAAAGAAGAGACATACGACAGCTAAATTAGCGTCTGTAAGGAGGCACAAATGCCGGATATAGACATCAACTGGCTAGCAGTAATAGTCGCTACCCTAGCGAATATGGTTATAGGCGCACTATGGTATTCTCCACTTCTCTTTGCGAAGCCGTGGATTGCGGGTGTAGAGAAAACCATTGGCAAGGAGGTCTTCCAGGCGTTACATCAACGGATGAAATCCCCTCAGGTGGCTGCAAAGACATATGGCCTGGCCCTTGTGACTGCGTTCCTCATGGCATATATTATGGGACTCATTGTAGATTATAGGCCAGCGGACACCCTGGGCGAGGGTGCTCTGGTAGGACTGGTCGTCTGGCTTGGATTTGTCGCCACCACCAGCCTGTACACCGTGCTATTTGAAGGGCGCTCTTTGAGGGTCTATGTAATAACCAACGCCCACATTCTAACGGCCTTCGTGGTTTCGGGAGCTATCTTGGGTCTTTGGCAATAAGGATTTTGCTTAGACCAAGTTTGGTTGATAGAGCGAATTGAGGTCTTTGAAAAAGCATTACAGAGGCAATTGCAGTTGGAGATGGACATACAATGCAACTCATGGCAAATCAATTCAGCCTATGTCTCACCCTTCGACGCTGCTCAGGGTGAGCGAATTTTTTCTTAATCGTGTCGATTAAAGCCCCGCTCATGGTGAGCTCTGTCGAACCATGAGGCGCATCTTCAACTCTGTATGTTTGGTGAAGACTACTATATCCGCCAAGACGTGTATGAGACATGCCAATGCCAACCAAAGACCAACTCAAATCCAAGGCCCAAGAAGCCATTGACAGCCGTCGGGACTGGATTGTCAACATATCGAAGGCTATCTTAGATAGACCTGAGCCTGGCTTCCAGGAGGTGAAAACCTCCCGGCTGGTGTCCGATAGGCTCAGCGAGCTAGGCATCCCTCATCAGAACGGTATCGCCATAACGGGCGTCAAAGGCAGTCTAAAAGGAGGCAATCCCGGCCCCACCGTAGCCATCATCGGTGAGCTAGACTCCCTTCGTGTTCCCGACCATCTCAAGGCAGACCTTGAAACCGGAGCGGCCCATGCCTGTGGCCATCACGCCCAAATTGGCATGATGCTTGGAGCCGCCGCAGGTCTGCTGGCTGGCGGCGTAATGGACTCCCTCAATGGCAACGTTGTCCTCATGGCCGTCCCCGCCGAAGAGTTCATCGACGTTGAGTATCGCTGGGGCCTCCACCAGGAGGACAAACTGGGACTCATGTCCGGCAAGCAGGAGTTCATCCGCCTCGGTGCCTTCGACGATGTAGACATGGCTATGATGGCCCACACCTCCTCCAGCAAAGAGGACAAGAAATTCTCCTTTGGCGGCACCAGTAACGGCCACGTGGTCAAGCTAGTACAGTACATAGGTGAGGCGGCTCACGCCGCAGGAGCGCCCCATGCCGGAGTCAATGCCCTTCAGGCTGCCATGCTGGGCATCAGCGCCATCAACACCCAGCGCGAGACCTTCAGAGACCACGACATCATCCGTGTCCACGGTATCCTGACCAAAGGGGGTGCTGCCGTCAACTCTATTCCCGCCGACGTTCGCTTCGAGGGGCGCGTGCGGGGGCGCACTGCCAAGGCCATCGAGGAGACCAACGAAAAGATAGACCGCTGCCTCAAGGCGGGTGCCTTGGCTATCGGGGCCAAGGTGCGCATCGTGACCATTCCAGGTTACCTCCCGCTCATAAACGATCCGTCTCTCACCGACCTGTTCAAGGGCAACGCCGTAAAGCTGGTGGGAGAGACCCAGATAGTCACACAACATCCTAAACGCAATCGAGGTGGCTCCACTGACATGGGCGACCTGAGCCAAATAATGCCCGTCGTCCATCCCTATGTTGGCGGTGCCGTTGGTAAAGGCCACGGCAAAGACTACATGATCCAGGACTACGATACCGCCGTTATCAATCCCGCCAAGGCCATGGCTACGACTGTCATCGACCTGCTCTCCGGCGGTGCCGCCAGGGCCAAAGAGGTGCTGTCTAATAGCAAACCCGTCATGACCAAGAAGCAGTACCTGTCCTTCCAAAACTCCCGCCTCCGCGAGGAGATGTACGAGGGGAAGTGACGAACCAAAAAATAAGCACAACCCATGTTAAGGAGCCAGATATGCACGCCAGAGTGGTCACCGTCCACGCTCGACCAGGCAAGATGGACGAACTGATACGAGTCTTTGAGGGTTTGAGCCTGCCCGACGCCAAGATGCACAAAGGCTTTAGGGGGATGATTCTACTCACGGATGCCGAAACTAACAAGGTCGTGTCCGTCAGTATATGGGAAAACGAGGCCGCCACCAAGGGCAGCGAGGACAGCGGCTACCTGCAAACCCAGGTGGACCGCAACAAGGACATCTTCGATGGTCCTCCTACCAAGGAGTACTACGAAGTAACCGTGAACGAGTAGCCGACTACTTGCAGTATCGCACAGCGGTAACAGCCAGGACCTGGCTGCACAGTATCATCTCGTCAATATAGGCATACTCCACACCGTAGCCGCCTCCGCCGGGGCCGTACAGGCACGATGGTATGCCGGCCTGCCACAGATGGGCATCGTCATCTCCATATCGTGTCCCCAGGTCCGACGCCGGTAGGCCAACTCCCTTGGGCTCCTCACCAGTGATGTCCCGATAGCTCTGCACCACTGCTTGAGCGATTTCCGTATCCGCAGGCCTGTCTGTGGGCGGAAAGTCCATACGCCAGGCCTTGAACTCCCTCTCAGGCGGATGGTTCATTTGGTACTCGAAGTCGGGGTCGTCCCCTTTGACGGCCTCCAAGGCCTGTTCAAAGTCCTCCCTCACCGATTCGGCGGTCTGCCTGGGAACTGTGGTGACGTTGATCAGCACGGTACAGATGTCGGCGTTGCGGTAGGGGCTTTGCATGCTGTAGTCCATGCTCCGGCCCCCTATAATGGAACCGATTTTGACCCAAGGCAGCCCAGGCACCTTCCACGGCTTGTAGGTCAACTCCGCAGACTGGATAGCCTGGATGGCCTTTATCATCATCTCGATGGCGTCTACACCCTTCATGTCCTCACCCATGGGATGTCGCCCGAAGGTATGAAGCGAAAAGACGGACATGCCACCGTGCTGGGTCACCACGTAATGAGCGCCGTAGGGTTCCGTTACGATGGCAGCATCACTTCTATATCCCTTCTCGATGAGATACCTGGTTCCCACGCCTCCCTGCAGCTCTCCTGAAACCATCGCAATAACGATGTCTCCACCCAGCTTCACACCCGAGTTACGAATGGCATCAGCGGCATGCACCATGGAGACAACGCCCGCCTTCATATTACGGATCCCTGCTCCGTAGAATCGGTTGCCCTCAACCCACGGATCGTAGGGACTCTGGGGCCATTCGCCGGTCACCGGCTCAATGTCCAGGTGGCCGTTGAACATCAAGTTCCGCCCGCTCCCGCTGCCCTTCAGGGTCGCCAGCGTCTGGAAGCGTCCAGGCTCCACCTCCTGAAGCTCCACTTCAAAACCTCTTTCCGACAGGTATGAGGCCATGAAACGGGCGGCCGCCGTTTCCTCCTCCGTTAAGCTGGGAATCTGGGTCAACTGGCGGGCCAGGTCCAGCATGTCCTCCTTATCGATATGCTTCAGTATTTGTGATTCCATCTCTTCTAACAATGTCGCCATCTCCTCAAGTTGATGCGCAATGTTCACCGCGCTTTATGGTCATTTCTTCTTTCCTTATTTTTTGGTTGCACTCATCTACCCCAAAATTAAGCATGGAGCATTGCTACCCCGCCTTCAGGCGGTGGGCTTAAATACTGCATTGGTTGGCACTTGATGAAATGTAGCTGTAACATAGAGGCGACGGTTTGTCAATAATCGCCGCCCACGAACCAGAAAAGGAGGCATCACTATGCCCATAGAAGTACGCAGAGATATCAACGAGATGAAGGAGGAGCTTATCGCCCTCTGACGAGACCTCCACCAGCACCCAGAGACCGCCTTCGAGGAGCATAGAACCGCTGGCATCGTGGCGGAACGACTCAAAGCGGCGGGCTTCCAGGTGCAGACTGGCGTGGGCCGTACAGGCGTTGTCGGAACCCTGGACTTCGGACGGCCCGGCAAGACTCTGATGCTGCGCGCCGACATGGACGCCCTCCCCATCCAGGAGATAGGTGGGCGCTCTTACGGCTCCACAATCCCAGGCAAGATGCACGCCTGCGGCCACGACGGCCATACGTCGGTCAGCCTTATAGTGGCCGACGTGCTCTCCAAGTACCGCTCCCAGCTAAAGGGACGACTCAAGGTCGTCTTCCAGCCCGCGGAGGAGATCATTGAGGGGGCCAAAGCCATGATGGAGGACGGCCTGTTAAAGGACGAAAAACCCGATCGTGTCCTTGGCTTCCACTGCTGGCCCTCGTTGGAGGCTGGCAAGGTGGGCGTCCATCCCGGATTCATGTGGGCCAACGTGGACATCATACGCATCCATATCAAGGGCGTCGGAGGCCACGGAGGCACGCCCCATCTCACCATAGACCCCATTGCTGTTGGGGCGCACGTGTTGGTGGCCCTGGAAAACCTCTTTGCAAGGGAGATTTCGCCCTTCGCATCAGCGGTTCTGTCCTTCGGCATCTTCCACGGAGGCACCCAGTACAACATCATCCCCGACGACGTCGAGCTTCGAGGCTCCGTCCGCACCCTCGACCCCCAGGTGCGAGACTTCGTCTTGCGCCGACTCCGAGAGACTGCGACAGGTGTGGCCCAAAGCCTCTGCGCCAGGGCCGATGTGGAGATGCTGACGGGCGTGCCAGCCGTCGACAACGACCCCGATGTGTGCGACGACGTTCGAGAGGCAGCCGCTGCTGCTGTCGGCGCCGGCAACGTAGTTGACCCTGGCCAGGCCACCGTCGGCGACGACATGTCCTACTTCCTGAATGCGGCTCCGGGCTGCTACTTCCTCTTGGGAGTCGCCAACCCCGACAAAGGCGCAGGCGCTCCACTCCACAGCCCCGAGTTCGACATCGACGAGCGCGCCCTTCCCATAGCCGCCGAGACCCTTGCCAGAGCAGCGGTGCAGTTCTTGAGCTAGACTGTTGGACACGAAAACGCCCTCTCTTGACTAAAGGGGGCCTTAGTGAGGATAAAATCGCTCATACTGAGCTTGTCGAAGCATGAAGCATTGCTCACCTCGACAAATCATTCGACGACCCAGGCTGATGGAAACCTTCGCTAGATGCCTGCCCTCGTCTTCTGGCGCAGGCGTTCCATTATCCACATGCGTGCGAGGGTAGTAGGCCCAACGCCAAGCTCACTGGCCTCCTTCCTCAACGCCTCCCACTTCTCTGACGAGAGATGCACCTGTATCACCTTATCCAGGGGCTTCTTGACCTCCACCTGGATGACCTCATCGCTCTCGTCCCAGGCGTCACCTTGCTCTATGTGCTCAATTGCCTTGTCTAAATCGCCATTTTATGCGAAACAACAATGATCTTCCAGCCTTATGGATAGAGCCGAGTTAGGCTCAGATTGGCAGCGCTTCCAACTTCATGCACTTCCTTAATTCTGCCACTGCCTGGTTGTAAAACTCCCCCAGATTAATTGACTTTCTGGCAGGTCACGGTCTTTTCAACACCTTATCGTGCTCTCCCACATTCATTGCGCATGAAAATGCTCTCTCCGGCCATCTCAAATGTCATGCGCAATCTCTTTGACGGGCGAGCTTCCCATATGTCCTTCCTGCCTTCCATTTTCTTGACACGAAGGCTGTGATACTTTGGGTTATTACCTAATAGTGTAAGCGCCTTGCGGACACTCCGTTTCTCAGATTTAGTGAGCTTCTCGTAAACATCTTCGAACTGCTCGGTGAAGAGTATCTCCACAGCTATCCTTTACTTTCGAGATACTTGACAGCATCAACGGTGGACTTGAACCTCTTCACCCGTCCAGCCTTTATGTCCTCGTCTGCCTTGCGCTCTCCCTTTTGCCACTCTTCGTTCCAGAAGTAAGCCTGGCTGGCGTCCACAAGCTTCTTTGGCGTCAATACTATGTGCCCTTCTTCGTCAAGGTTGACTTCGACAAAATCGCCGGGCTGCATGTTGATCTTTTCCCTGATCTCCTTAGGAAGAGTGACCTGCCCACCGCTGGTTAGCTTTGTCAGTGCACCCATTGAAGTTTCCTCCATCATTGGATCATTATATCATGATTCAATGAAATATTAGCATGCATGACTTACCAGGACAAGAGAAAAGCAAGATAGAGCGTAAAACAGGATAAGGAACAGCAATTGCCCGAGGATGCCTCTTCAACCCTACGCCTCCAGAATTCGCTTCAGCGCTTGAAGGTCTTTAGTGATGTTGCGCTTCACCATCTGGCCCAATAGAGGCCCTGCCACCTTGTAAAGGCCTGTCCCCTCACCCTGGACCCTGAGTTTCACCAGCGTGGCGCTGTCACTGTCCTCAAAAGAGTAACTGATGGTCATGTCGAAGGGCGAGTCGGTCCGCATCACCAGCAACTCGCCAGGAACGTACTCTGTTACTTCAGGCGTGTACTCCATCCGACGGCCCAGGAATTTCGCCACCCGCCTGACCTTAGTCCCTTTGGAGACAGGCTGGGGGGTTATCATTTGCGCCTCACTATCCCGCTAATCCATATTGGATCGTTGTCGGGGTTAGTCACATAGTCCGCCACCTGCTCCCTGGGCCGGTTGACGATGATCTCTGTCCTTGCATCGATAGCCATAGCAACTCCTTCAAATGGGGTCGCCCAGATGCTTCGTCGGCGGAGGGATGTTGGATGCCGAAGACGTCAACCGACTCCTCAGCATGACAACCCCTAACTCACGGGCCGGTATTTTCATAACAATGATAGCCAAGTGGCGGCAGACTCACCATGAGCGAGCCTTGTGTCATCCCGCTCGCACTGAGCCCCGCTCATCCTGAGCCAGTCGAAGGATGAATGGCAACGTGGGGGCTACCCTATATTGGCGTTCACTGCCTTCCTCATCAGCTCCACGGACTTCTGGGCGGCGCCCGTGGGAAAGATGATAGGCTCGTCCACGCCGGCGTCGTGGTACTTCTTAAGCAGTCCGTCCCACTTGGACGGGTCCCCTACAAGGGCGATGGACTCGGCCATCCTGTCCGAGATAGCGTTGGCGGCAGCCTTCTGGTCGCCATCGGCCAGGGCCTTGGATGCGCCCTCCATTTCCTTGGCGAAACCGCTCTCGCTCAGCCGACGCTTGTACGGCGGCGAGCCGGAAAAGCCCGCTAGCTGCAACTTCAACGTGAACATACCCTCCTCGCCGTCGTCTGGGCTAGCCAGTGTTAAGCATGTCACATCTACTTCTGCAGGATTGCGCCCCGCCTTCTCGGCGCCCGCCTTGAGATGGTGCAGGACATCCTTGACAGCGTCTGGGGTCATCACGTAAAAGATAACACCGTCGGCCACTTCTCCAGCCAGTTCTGTTATTGATGGGTTCAGCGCCGCCACATAGACTGGTGCGTTGGGCCTCGGCGCGGGGAAGGCCAGCTTGAACCCGTTCACCGAGTACGCCTCGCCACTGTGGGATACAGTCTCCCCTCGCAGAGCCGTCTTGATGATGGTCACGTAATCGCGCATGCGGTCCAGGGGCTTATCGAAGGGCGTGCCGTGACTGTCCTTAACTCTGGGAGAGCCTGTCCCCAGGCCAAGTATAAAGCGGCCGTTGGTAATCTCGTCTAATGTTATCGTGGTCATGGCGAGAAGCGACGGGGTGCGAGTGTAGTGTATGACGATTGCGCTGCCCAGATTTATCTTGCTGGTGACGGGCCCCAGGCCTGCTATCTGGACCAGGGCGTCCTTGCCGCTCCCCTCGGTAAACCAGAAGGTGTCGAATCCTCGTTTTTCCGCTGTCTGGGCCAGCTCTACGGCATCTTTCCTGGGGACCTGGCCTCCTATAGCGAATCCTGTCCTTGCCATACATACCTCCTAATACTCTTACCTGTGAAATATTGATGCGGCTTCCTTGATTAGTCTGATGCTGTCCCGGGTGCTGGTGACAGGGCGTATGACCGGCAGTGCACACCCTGCGTTTCTGTACTCTTCCAGCCTTTCGCCCCACGATTCCGGGTCTCCTATGAGCGTCAGAGCGCCCACTAGTTCTCTGGGCGTTAGTTTGACTGCCTTATCTATGTCGTCTTCGGATAGGGCTTTGGCCACCGCCCTGACCTCGGACAGAAAGCCCATCGTTTCGAACATCTTCTCATAGTGGGATATGGCGGCGCGCTGGGCTATGGCTCTCCACACCGATAATGTGGCCTCATGGCTCCAGGAGGGCGCGGCCATAATAAGACATCCGATGTCTATTGTAGTCGGGTCGCGGCTGGCCCTTTCGGCGCCGGCTCTTATATGAGGCATCATACTCTTTATATACTCGGGGCTGACATTGGAAAAGAGCAGGCCATCGGCCACTTCGCCCGCCAGCTCCACCATCCTGGGTCCCTGGGCCGCCATGTATATGGGTACGCTTGATCTTACTGGGCGAAAGCTCAAGCGAAAGCCGTCAATGGAGTAAGCTTCTCTTTGATGTTGCACTACCTCACCCTTCAGCGTTTGCCTGATAATGGCTATGTAGTCTCGTACTCGAGCCACCGGCTTCTTGAAGGGCACCCCATACATGCTTTCGATGCTCCCTCCATGTCCAGAGCCGGGGACACTTCCCCTGCCAACACCCAGACCTAGGATGAACCTTTGGTTTGTAGCTTCGTCTACAGCGGCGGTGCTCATGGCTACAAGGGTCGGGGCCCGGCTGTAAATCAGGGCAACACCTGTACCCAGAGTTATGTCTCCCGTAAGAGAGGCCAGGGCAGCCAGGTTTGAGAAGGCATCCTTGGTGTTGCCCTCTGTGACCCAGAAGGACTCGTATCCCACATCCTCTGCGGTGTTCGCCAAGTCCGCTAGGTCTTTGAGGGGGATGTTTCCGCTCGCCACGTAAGCCATTCGTGTCATCGACCACCTCCTACGGCCTGAATGAGGTCAGGAGATTCATGAGCATCTCGGCAGAAGCGGTTATCGGATTCGACGGTCTAAGTATAGGGAGAGTAATGCCCGCTTCCCTGAACTGCTCGATCCTCTCCGGCCAGCCTTTAACGTCTCCGTACATTCCTACAGAGTCCACCATTCTTTGGGAGATGGCGGCCAGGCCCTTCTTCATATCGCCTTCGGCCCTGGCTTTGAGAGCGGCATCTATCTCCTCGGCGAAGCCGCTGAGCTTTAACATATTGACGTAAGCGGAAGACCCCGTGTATCCAAAGATATGCTCCCGTATGGACTCTCTCGCCTTATCAATATCCGGGTTCGGATCGCAGAGCAGATAAGCAGCCACGTCAATGTCTTCCAGCTTTCGGCCTGCTTTGTCAGCCCCCTCCTTGATGATAGGCAGAGTCTGCTTAATATAGTGAGGCGTAGGTAGCGAGTATATGAGGCCATCGGCTACCTCTCCTCCCAGTCGTGACATCTTGGGTCCCAAGGCGGCGATGTAGATCGGAGGGTTAGTCCTGGGCGAGGTAAACCCCAGCTTGAACCCATGTATGCTTACCGCTTCTCCTGCGTAGTCGACAGTCTCGCCTCGCAAGGCCGCTTTGATGATGGTGACATAGTCCCGTATTCGAGCCAGGGGCTTCTCGTACTTCTCACCGTGATTCTTCTCGGAGCCGGGGCCACCAGCGCCGATTCCCTGGATGAACCGCTGCCCAGATATCTCGTCCAGGGTGGCCGTTATCATGGCCAGCATCGTAGGACTCCTCCCGTAGGCAACAACTACCCCGGGGCCGAAGTGGATATTCTTGGTGACCATGCTCATGGCAGCTATCTGGGTGAAGTCCTCCCTGGCGCTTCCCTCCGTAAGCCAGATGCTGTGATAGCCGCGGTCGTCCGCCTCCTTAGCTAGCGGTGCCAGGTCTTTCATCGGGAGCCTGCCTACCAGTGCGACTCCTATTCGTGCCATGTTACCCTCCTTGCCTGCCTTGCTACGCTTACGACCGACATATGCTTCTTTCGGAATTGGGTTGTGAGCAACAGCCTTCCCGAAGCTTTTAGGCGGAGGAAGACCTGCAACAACCGAGGGGAGTATATCAGATGAGGTGAGTAGGAGAAAGGTTGCGATGTGATATCCTGTTCTGCATACTTAGGGTACTTAAGGAGATGACATGGAGGTGTCCGCCAGCTTAGGTGACGCTCCCCTAAAAGACGTGCCTGGGATTTCTCGCAAATACGAGAAGATTGGCTGTGACATCATCGATATTCACGATACCAAGCACGACCCCTTTCTCTCCCTGGCTCTGGCTGCAGAGCATACCAGACACGTAGCCCTAAGGACCTCTGTGGCCATAGCCTTTCCTCGTAGCCCTATGACCATAGCCTATTCAGCCTGGGACATTCAGCGCTTCTCCGAAGGGCGACTCACGTTAGGGCTAGGCAGCCAGGTAAGGGGGCACATCGTGAGACGGTTTAGCGCGCCCTGGGTTCCACCCGCGCCTCGAATGCGGGAGTACGTTACCGCCCTTAGGGCCATCTGGGACTGCTGGCAAAACGGCACGAAATTGAAGTTCCAGGGAGACTACTACTCCTTCAGCCTTATGACGCCTTTCTTCGACCCTGGCTCAATTGAGCATCCAAACATACCAATATATATCTCGGCGATGAACCAGAACATGCTCAGGGTAGCGGGAGAGGTCTGCGACGGACTCTTGATTCATCCCTTCACCAGCCTCAAGTATGTGAAGGAGGTCATCTTGCCTGACTTGGAGACTGGAGCGGAAAGGGCAGGGCGTTCCCTTGAGGATGTGGAGGTATCGGGCGGAGGGTTCATCGTTACTGGCGAGACGGAAGAGGGGATAGCGAAAGGCAGAGAGGCTGTCAGATCTCGTATCGCCTTTTATGCGTCGACGCTGAGTTATCGGCCCGTAATGAGCGTCCACGGTTGGGACGACACAGTGGAGAAGCTGTACAGGATGTCTGTGGAAGGCCAGTGGGACTCTATGAGAGGTGAGATCACAGATGAGATGGTCGACACCTTTGCCCTCATAGGCACTTACGACGATATCGTAGACAAGATAAAGGCTCGCTATGGCGACTACGCCTGCTCGATCGACTTTTCTTTACCAGTTGACAATGGTAATAGCGAAGGTCGTTTAGAAGATGTGATTAAACAGCTTAAGTCTCTTTGAAATAGTATGAACTTGCGTTACGACGCTATAAAGTGTATTGTGATTATCAGAACTCAATCGCTATTGACTAGCCTAATGGCCCGTGTTAGCATAGAATAGCCGACTTTAGAAGATAAGTAGCTCGGAAAGCTGCCTAATATAGAGAGGGGGCATATTGTGACAATAAAAAGTGAGATAATCAGCGTCACTCCTCTAGCTGTTGAAAAGCTGAATGAGGTGTTGGTTGAGCAGAATGAGGAGGGAGCCTACGTAAGGGTAATAGCTGTTCCTGGCGGGCATGGCGGGGTACAGTACATGCTATCCTTGGAGAAAGACCCTAACGAAGGAGACGAAGTAGTGGATGCTGAGGGCGTTCGGTTCCTGGTGGACTCGGATAGCCGGCCACTGGTTGAGGGCACTTCAATAGACTACGTGGACAGTCTCATGCGGGCAGGCTTCACAATTAGCAATCCCAACTTCCAGCCTATGGAGGGTGGTGGGTGTGCTTGCGGTGGCTCTTGTGGCTGCGGAGGTCACTAGTCTTCTTCTAAAATACCTGAGAATAATCAAAGAGGGGCATCGTTAACGATGCCCCTCTTTTTATTGACTCCAATCTCCCTGTTAGAGGGATTCTCAACGCCTTAGCGGTGCTCTTGCAGTAGACGCTATCCCTCGCTAATATGGCGATATGCGGATAAAGCCGCAGTGACGCCATCTCCAACGGCCGTTCCCAACTGACGGTCAGAGTATTGCCGGATGTCACCGCAGGCGAACACCCCAGGGACGCTGGTTTCCATCCGAATGTTGGTAATGACATGACCGCCAGGGTCCATCTCGATAAGGCCCTTCAAAAAGGCGCTGTTGGGGTAAAACCCAATGTAAATGAATACGCCTTGTGTGGGGAACTCTTCAAGCTTGGCGCTATTTACGTCCTCTAGGACAAGCTTCTCTACGCCCTGACCGTTGCCAGCTATCTTCTGGACAACTCGGTTCCATTTGAACTCCATCTTTGGGTTGTCGAAGGCCCTTTCCTGAAGAATTTTGCTAGCCCTTAGCTGGTCTCGCCGGTGCACCACGGTGACCTTATTGGTCATCCTGGTTAGGTAGAGACCTTCGTCAATGGCGGCATCCCCTCCGCCTACCACAACCACATCTTGACTGGAAAAGAAGTTGCCATCACAAGTCGCGCAGTATGAGACACCACGACCTGCTAGCTCTTCTTCACCAGGGACACCCAGCTTCTTATGCTCTCCGCCCGTTGCTAGAATGACGGTCTTGGCGGTGTAATCCTCTTCTGCTCCATGGACTACCTTTACATCGCCGTCTATTTCTAGGGTCTCAGTTATGTCGAATCGGACGTTGCAGCCAAACTTGCACACCTGCTTTTCCAGGAGTTGGGAAAGCTCAGGGCCTGTGATACCGTCGGGGAAGCCAGGATAGTTTTCTATCTCCGATGTGTTCAAGATCTGACCCCCACAGGCGAACTTTTCCAACATCAGAGTCTTTAGCTTTGATCTGACAGAGTATAGCCCTGCACTCAGCCCAGCGACCCCTCCACCAATTATTATTACATCATATTCGGGTTGCATACTAAAATTTTCCTCCGGAGAATAGCTCTAGATAGAGAACACAGAAATTATGACTTGGAACTTCTCTTATGCACTGCGCAGAAGTATTCAGCAGTCTTTTGAAGGCCCTCTTCTGGAAGAACGCTAGGAGTCCAGCCTAGCTCTTTCTGGGCTTTAGAAGCGTCTAGATGTATCTTGAAGACGTCACCATCTCTAGGGGAAGCATAGACTGGGTTCTTACTATATTCTATGATGCTGCTTAGCAGGCGAAAGATTTCGTTAACCGACGTACCTCTGCTAGTTCCGATGTTGCACACGGCTCCATCTCCCTTTTCCAGAGCTAAAACGTTGGCCTCTACCACATCCTCCACGAACACGTAGTCCCGTTCTTGCTCGCCGTTGCCGAAGATGACGGCGTCTCTGCCTTCTAACATGGCCTGGGCGAATATGGCAACTACCCCAGCTTCGCCATAAGGGTCCTGTCGAGGGCCGTAGACATTAGCATAACGGAGAGAGGTGAAATTCAGGTCATAGACCTGTCGGTAATATGAGAGGTATGTCTCCACTGCAAACTTGGCGGAGCCGTAGGGGGAGATAGGCCTCACAGGATGGTTCTCGTCACAGGGACGATACTCTGGCTCGCCGTAGATAGCGCCACCGCTGGAGCTGAACACTATCTTCTTTACCCTGTATTTGCGGGCATTCTCTAGCAGGTTCAAAGAGCCGAGGATGTTGATTCTGGCGTCGTTTACTGGGTCTCTAACGGATGCCTGGACGCTTATCTGGGCGGCGTGGTGATCTACATAATCAGGACGCTCTCTCTCAAAGACCTCTTGTAGTTCCTTTGAGCATATGTCCAGGTTGTAAAAGCGGGCTGCTCTATTTAGGTTCTCTGGGCGTCCAGCGATCAGGTTATCTACTATCGCAACGCGGTAGCCAAGTTGTATAAATCTGTCAACTAGGTGGGAGCCTATGAATCCGGCTCCGCCTGTAACTAAGATGCGCGTCTCTGTCATGCTGTATCTTCGCTAATTATCAATTGGCGCTATCTTGATGAATGGTGCCGCCCTTATTGTCCGCTATCATCCTAATTAGATCCCTCAAGATAGATTATAGCATGACCTTGAACATCTTCAGTTTGGAGTGCCAAGCATAGGTTCACTTATTACTGAGTGCGAAAGACGATGGTCAATTTCACATCCTGCGTCAGTTTGGTCTGGAATTCGGCTCGTCCTGGCTGCAGGAGGCTTGGAGTCATGCTTGATGTCTGCAAGTCCCAGCTGGTTGGGAAGCTGACCGATAGGCGCAAAGGTAGGCCCAGAGTGCCAGGCTGCTTTTGTACCACCAACGAATACAGTTTATGCCCGTCTGTTGTCTTTACTACCTGTTCTGGCAGTCTGTAGGAGAAGACTAGAGTCTCTCGCTGCCCTTGGAGAACGACGAAAAGGCCGCTCAACACCGTTTTTCCACTTTCAGAAAAGATCCTAAAGGTGTCTGGCTCGTGGAACGGATCGTTCTGGGCGTAGAGGCTCCCCGGAGGAAGGTTAAAGGAGGGCCGAGCAATGAGTGTAGCGCCTTCAGGCAAATAGACCCTCAGATAGTTCCAGTAGCAACCATGAGAAATCTCGCTGTAAGGTGGGCTACCCACTGGTTGACCTTGGATGCACTGTTGACTGGAACCTAGACTGAGGTTCTCGTAGTCGATACTGAGTTGCCCTAGAACCTAGTTAGCCTCGTCCATGAATACGCGGTACTCAATGGACTGTTTTACGTTAGAGTTGACCTTGTTATATCCCACGTTGCTGTCCGCCACCAAGAGATAGTCTTCTGCTCCCTCTTGCAAAGCTCCACCCCAGTTTCTGGCAAGTACCTTGGCTTGGGCATTTTGGTCTTGTAGGTATACCAGGAGATGTTTTTCGTCCAGCATACGTTTAGCTACGACCATAACGTCATCCAACGGCGTCCTGTTCATGTCCTCACTGACCTTCTGTAGCAACCCTCTCATGATGAGATTGAGGTATGAGCGGCCTTGTTTATCCGTCCCCTGTCTAACCAGTTCAAGGACGTTGTCTGCGGTTAGCTGCTCCGTTGAGCCGGATATCGGGATTTCTCCCAGAGCTTCTACCAGGGTGGGGAGGACCCATTGGTCGAGGCCTATTACTCCGTCTACCTCTGTGCCTTGACCTAGGAGGAAGAGCTCTTTGGCGGCCCGAGCGGAATCTGGAAAGTGAGGGAACCAGAATGCGTTTCTAAACACCCACACGCCCCCCCATAGGCTCTTGCCCAGCCACTCTGGGGGTGATGGACACTGCTTACTCAGATCGTCCACGTCGGGGCTATCGTAAAAGACCATTGGCTGCATACGACCACCGTCGAAGGTGATAAGCCATGCTCCTGGGATGAACCCTCCCGTCGCTCTAAGCTCATCAGCGTTCTGCGCTGCAATAAGATATCTCCTCCTGCCATGGATGCCCGTTAACCCGTAGGCAATATCCACTACTTCTAATCCCTCTTCAACTAGAGGAGACGCCTGCTCCAATGCCTGGGTAAGCTTCTTTGTTATCACCCTCAATTGTGGCCTTAGCCCTTCTAATGGAACGCCTTGGAGAGTTTCCTGGGCTGCGGTTAAGCGGTTCTTGGACTGGAGCAGGTCACGTCTCAGGGGGTCAAGTAATCTGGTTACCGACTCCCCAGGCTGGGTTTGTGTAGCGACTAGAAACGGAGCTTGTGACAACGCTTCCTTGACACCTCTACTCAGAGTGATGCCGACGTCTACCGTGACTAGACTCACATCAAGAAGGGGCCGTAAGGCACTTACGTCGTCTCCCACAACGGGTAGCCATGTTATGTAGGGAGCAACGGCCAGTATAGGCCCAAGGGTTTGGCGAGCTCCCTCAAGCTCGCTCTTGATGGCTACCAGAACACCGTCCAAAGCGTCCAGTGTATCGAGGTCGGGAGATTCTTCCGTTAAGGCGTCGATGTTCTCAGATAACCTCGTAGTCAACCTACTTACGTTTTCTAAGCGCTTTTGGGCATCGCTGAAGGTTCGCCAAGCCCATATAGCTCCGACCGCTATGAGGACCGTCGCGGCTATTATTGCTATGGCTCGCCAAGACATGAGGAGATTCATTTCGGCTGATGAGAGGTAGCTAGGCTTCTACGATTCACGTTCTTCGCATACGTATCTTCCATGATATAATGTCGCATAACATCCTATCGTCAGGACTCCAATATCGCATGTTTCTAAGGTCCCTTGACCAGCTTTTCGCAGACCCCTTGCATTTCTTCACTATAGTGGTCGCTATAAGCATATCACTCCTTATAGCCATAACCGTCCATGAATTTAGCCATGCTTTAATAGCTTACAGGCTTGGTGACTCGACTGCAAAGCTCTTGGGACGTCTGTCTTTGAATCCCAAGGTCCACCTAGATCCGTTGGGGACAGCTATGTTATTCTTGGCTGGCTTTGGCTGGGGAAAGCCTGTACCGGTCAATCCCGCATATCTGGGCAGGGCAGGACGCCAGGGTATGGCCCTGGTATCTGTGGCAGGTCCCCTCTCCAACGTCATCACTGCCGCTCTTTTCGCCCTCCCTATCAACCTTGGATTGATGCCTTGGCACTCTCCTTTTCGGCTGTTCGTCTTTAGGGGTGGTCCTGACACCCTTCTGCCGGATCTGTTTGGGTTTATCATCTTTTACAACCTGGTGTTGGCCGTCTTTAACTTAATTCCCCTTGCTCCATTGGACGGATTTAAGATAGCCTTGGGACTACTGCCAAGAGAAATTGCAGCGTCGTTTGCGCGATTGGAGCCTTATGGGCCGGCCGTTCTATTGATCGTAATCATGCTGGATATCTGGGTCGGGATCGGTATTTTGAGTACAATCTTAGGGCCTGCTATAGACTTTTTAGGTCGAGTAATTTTGAGCGGTAGAATAACATAAAATACGTACACTTTAGCTTTTGGGATGGGTTCGAAGAAAAGGAGGTACACTGTGGAGAGAATTACCATAGTAGGAATGGGTCTCATAGGCACGTCTATCGGTATGGGGCTCAAGCAAGCCAAGCTAGACCACATTGAAATAGTTGGTACGGATATCGACTCTGCCGCTATTGGTAAAGCCAAGCGGAAGGGAGCACTAGACAAGGCCAGCCGCAACCTGTTGGATTCAGTTGATGGAGCGGGTGTGGTCATCATAGCCACTCCCGTAATGGCTATCAAGGAGACTATGGAGTTGATTGGGTCGCATCTTGATGAGGGCTGCATAGTAACTGATACTGGAAGTACCAAGAGCGTCGTTATGGAATGGGCTAAAGAGCATTTGCCATCCAGTGTCAATTTCGTAGGTGGGCATCCTATGGCAGGAAAGGAGGAAAGTGGTCCAGATGGCGCCGAGGCCACGTTATTTCAGGGAGCCTCATACTGCATAATCCCTGGGGAGGGTGCTAAGTCAGAGTCGGTGAAATCTGTGGTGAATCTGGCTGAGCTACTTGGTGCTATACCATTTTTCATGGGTGCCAAAGAGCACGATAGTTTCGCCGCTGCTGCTAGCCATTTGCCTATGATACTGTCCACTATGTTGGTTACATCTACTATGGAAAGCTCCTCTTGGGATGAGATCGCCAAGCTGGCGGCTTCAGGCTATAGGGATACCAGTCGCCTAGCTTCAGGGGACCCTGAAATGAGTAGAGACATATGCCTGACCAATTCTGAGGAGATAATCTACTGGATAGATGAATACATCAGGCGACTTTATGATTTCCGCAATAAGGTCAAGGAAGGTAATGGAGAGAAAATTATAGAGGTCTTCATAAAGGCCTGGGAGGCCAGGGGTCGCTGGCTGGCTGGTGTCCCCAAGAGAAAAAACCCTCTGGCATCCGATCCAATGCCCTCCTTGGCTGATAGCGCTAGCTCCTTCCTTTTGGGCGACCGCCTGGCTGCCAAAAGGAAGGCCGTCATAGAGAAGACCAGGAAAGACCCTCTAAAATACTTCCGTAAGCGTCATAGGCGCTGACTCGTGAAACAGCTTGTATATAGGACATCTGCCCTCACTGGCAGTGTAAGGCCTCCAGGAGACAAATCCATATCCCACAGGGCCTTGATTCTCAATGCTATTTCAAACGGTCGGGCCCAAATAAACAACTTATCTCCCGGAGCAGATGTGGCTGCTACACTTAGGTGTATTCGAGCGCTAGGCATTAGGATTGTTAGGTTTCCCAAGGCCAAAGGCAATGGAAACGAGAGACAGATTACAATACTCGGGACAGGCCCTTACGGATTTAACGAGCCAGCCAACATCTTGAATGCTGCCAACAGTGGCACTACTATCAGGCTTCTAACCAGCCTGCTGGCCCCTCAGCCCTTTCTTAGCATCATCACTGGCGACAACTCCTTGCGGTCCAGGCCTATGGGCCGCATCGTAGAGCCTTTGATTATGATGGGTGCTCATATAACAGGCCGTGCGAAGAACACTAAAGCACCGTTGGTGATGCAAGGGAAAAACCTTCATGGAATAGACTACGCCATGCCTGTTGCCAGCGCCCAGTTGAAGTCGGCCGTACTGCTGGCCGGTCTCTTTGCCGAAGGGAAGACTACAGTTTACGAACCCGTTTCCTCCAGGGACCACACTGAGCGAATGCTGAAAGCCATGGGAGCGAACATCATGGTAGATGGTCTGAGTATAACGGTAAGACGCTCAGAGCTTTCTCCATTGGACTTGTCGGTGCCTGGGGACATAAGCTCCGCCGCTTTTTGGGTTGTTGCGGCGTGCTGCCATCCCAATGCCGAGGTGCGCATCGAAGATGTGGGGGTAAACCCGACCCGTGCAGGTATCCTGGACATATTGAGAGAAATGGGCGCTCAAATCACCCTTGAAAACGTGCGAGAAGAGGGGGGTGAGCCAATGGCGGACATAGTGGCTCGCTCCAGCTCTCTGGAGGGCACTCAAATCCAGGGAGAAATGATCCCCCGGATAATAGATGAGGTTCCCATTTTAGCCGTCGCTGCCTGTTTTGCGAGAGGCAAAACTGTTATTAGGGACGCTAAGGAGCTTAGGATCAAGGAGACGGATAGGATCCGTACCGTCGTGGAGGAGCTGTCTAAAATGGGGGCTAAGATACAAGAGCTGACGGACGGAATGGTCATTCAGGGCACAGGCTCTTTGCAAGGCGCTAGCTGCCGCAGTCATGGCGACCATCGGCTGGCCATGAGCCTGGGCATAGCTGGGCTACTGGCAGATGGCGAGACGATAGTAGAGGGTGCAGAAGCGGCCCAAGTATCCTACCCTGGCTTTTGGCAAGACCTGCAGAACTTAGTAAGTGCTGGAAGGAGTAGGTAGTGCCAGATTCAAGTCCACTTCTGGTAGTAATTTCGGGGCCTTCCGGAGTGGGTAAGGACGCTCTCCTTTCGAGGATGAGGGAGTTGAACTCTTCGTGCTACTTTGCGGTCACAGTCACTACTAGGACCAAACGATCAGGGGAGCAAGACGGTATGGACTACATCTTCGTTTCCAAAGAAAAATTTCTCCAGATGATACGGAATGAGGGGCTTTTGGAGTGGGCGCAAGTATATGGGAACTATTACGGCGTTCCCCGCAATCAGGTGAGAGAAGCCTTAAAGCAG
Organism: Dehalococcoidia bacterium; assembly: GCA_965249025.1. Taxonomy (GTDB): domain Bacteria; phylum Chloroflexota; class Dehalococcoidia; order Lucifugimonadales; family CAYTFF01. Next base: position 3,069,588 of record OZ252215.1, read on the forward strand.
GGATTGGACGTGATTATCAAGATTGACGTCCAGGGGGCGGCTACCATAAGGTCCAAAGTGCCAGAGGCCCTGTTAGTTTTTCTTGCTCCTCCTTCTATGGAAGACCTAGAGCAGAGACTGAGGGCGCGAATGACGGAGTCGGCCTCGGATCTTGGGTTGAGGATAGAAACAGCGAAGGAAGAGATGAAACAGAGGGATTTTTTCGACTACGTGGTGGTGAATCGTAACGGTCGCCTGGACGATGCGGTGTCTGAAGTAAAGGCCAACATAGCCGATGAGAAGAGACGGGTAACTCGAGGACAGGTAGAGGTGTGACCAGTTCAGGTGGTCTGGACAAGGGGTTACGTCAATTTTTCCTAAGACGCCTCTGAGTTAGTAATCCTTGGTGTCCCCATCAGGCCTGATTTACGATTCTGGCTAGAGGCCATCCCTTCTCTTCGCCCGTACGTATTGACACAGGATATTCGTTCCGCTAACCTGTAGACTGACCAGTCGGTCTACAATTGAGGTTTCATTAGTGAAAGCTTCACAAAAAGCTGAAAAGGTGGATGGGTCAAACAAGGCCTTGACCAGGGAACGGATTCTCGAAGCCGCAGAGGCGGTTTTCTCTGAGAAGGGGTTCCACGAAACGGCCATAGATGAAATCGTTAAGGCCTCTGGCACCTCCAAAGGTTCTGTGTACTTCTACTTCTCCACCAAAGAAGAAATCTTCTTTGCTCTGGTCGACAGGATTTTAGACCGCTTAGCCTCAACCATCGAAATAGCGGCTTCCAGGAAGAAAGATGGCCTTTCCAAAGTTATGGCTGGTCTAGAGGCCTTCGTTGAACTCTGCTCATGGCGTCAGAATCTGGCGAAGATTGTGTTGGTTGGTACTGTGGGGCTGGGACGCGCCTACGACAAGCAGTTGATAGACTTGCACCCCAAATTTGCATCTATGTTTAAGGGATACATGGACCAGGCTGTGGCGGAGGAAGCTATACCTCCCATCGATACTGACCTTGCTTCCTATGTTTGGCTAGGAGCCATAGGCGAGATTACCGTGCGGTGGCTTTACACCGGAACCCCCAAAAACCTGGCCTCAATACTGCCTCAGATCAAGAAGATGATGTTGGGCAGTCTCTACAGCAGAGAAGCCTTGAGAGATTAGATCATGTCTTCAGATTTCGAGACATTCTTTGCCTTGAGCATTTATGACTGTGAGACCGAGCATCAATGAAGTTCACTGACCTGAGACAGTTCCTGTCTTTTCTTGAGGAGCGAGGACAGCTTGTGCGTGTCCAGGAACCCGTGACGTGGGATCTGGAGATCACCGAAATCGCCGACCGACAAATACGTGTCGGAGGGCCAGCCCTTCTGTTCGAGAACGTGGAGGGCTACGACATACCGGTATTGATAAATGTCTACGGTACTGCTCAAAGAGTGGCCTGGGCCCTGGGCGTGGAAAATATGGACGATTTGGTGCAGAGGGTAAGAAGCCTCCTTGATATGACCAAAGGCCCGCCTAAAGGGTTCTTCAACCGACTTCGCACCTTGGGTAATCTCATAAAGGTTGCCAGCTATCAACCCAAGCTGGTGAAACAGGCCCCGTGTCAAGAAGTAATTCTCACCGAAAACCAAGTAGACTTGTTCAAGTTTCCCATCCTCAAATGTTGGCCTTTGGACGGCGGTAGGACAATTACCTTCCCCTTGGTTATCACTAGAAATCCAATTACCGGTGCCCGAAACGTCGGCACCTACCGGATGCAGGTATACGATAGCCGCACCATGGGTATGCACTGGCAGACCCACAAGGTGGGCGCAGAGCACTACAGGCGTAGTGAGGAGAAGAAAGCTGAGCGGATGGATGTCGCTGTGGCCATTGGCGTAGACCCAGCCACGGTGTGGACGGGCTCCGCTCCTTTGCCTCCGGAAATGGATGAAATGCAAATAGCCGGCTTCATTCGGGAAGAGGCGGTGGAGATGGTCAAATGCGTTAGTATCGACCTGGAGGTGCCTGCTCACTCTGAAGTTGTGCTGGAGGGCTATGTGGAGGTTGGTGAGCTGAGGAAGGAGGGACCCTTTGGGGACCACACCGGCTATTACTCCTTTGTCGATGATTACCCAGTTTTCCACGTTACCACTATAACCCACCGCCGAGATCCTATATATCTGACGGTGGTTGTGGGAAAGCCTACAAAAGAAGATTACTTCATGGGTAAGGCCAGCGAGCGGCTGTTCCTGCCTGGAATCCAGATGATACTGCCGGAAATCGTGGACATAAACTTGCCTGCGGAGGGGATATTTCAGAACCTCCTCATCATGTCTATCAAAAAGGAGTACCCAGGGCATGCCCACAAGGTGATGAATGCTATCTGGGGGCTGGGTGGAATGGCCCTGACAAAGACTATCATTGTGGTAGACCACTTCGTAAAGGTGCATGACCTCTCGGAAGTAGCCTGGCGAGTGGCTACCCATCTCGACCCTGCCAGGGACATCGTCTTTTCTACTGGGCCCCTGGATGACCTGGACGTGGCCTCGCCCGTGCCAAAGTTTGGGAGCAAGATGGGTATAGACTCCACCAAGAAGTGGGAGAAGGAGGGATATCCCAGGCCTTGGCCTCCTGAGGTAGAAATGAGCGAAGATATTAGGGCTTTAGTGGATAGAAAGTGGCAGAAGTACGGGTTCTAGAGGGTAAAGAGAAGGGGGTTCCAGTTCTTACGAGGCTCCGTTATTTGATGGATGCTCTCAAGATCCACGAGAGCCTCTTTGCCTTGCCCTTTGCATATACGGCTATGTTGATAGCTGCCAATGGGTTTCCCGCTTGGAGCCAGTTCATCTGGATAACCCTTGCAATGGTGGGGGCACGAAACTTTGGTATGGCCCTGAATCGGGTCATAGACAAGGGCATAGACGCATCTAATCCCAAAACCAGGGACAGACACCTCTCTGCGGGTCGTACTAAAGTCTGGGAGATGTTGGCCCTTGTCTTGGCGGCCTTGGCTTTATTCCTTGTGTCGGCGTGGTGGTTGAACACTTTGGCATTTGCCTTGGCCTGGGCGGCCGCCGCATATCTTCTTATTTACTCGTACCTTAAACGCTTTACTTGGACCGCTAACCTGGCCCTTGGGTGGGCTTTGGCTATAGGTCCTGCTGGAGCCTGGATAGGGGTGACGGGCACTCTGACATGGCAGATGTTCTTACTAGCCCTCGCAGTATTCTTTTGGGCCAGCGCCTTTGACATCTTGCATCACCTTCCATCTCGTGACTTCTATATAGAACAGGGTCTACACTCAATACCTCAGAAGTTCGGCATCAGAGTATCTCTCTTTTGGTCCAGAATACATGACCTGATTGCGATATCGGCCTTGCTAGCTCTGGGGATTTGGATGAGGATAGAGTACCCTTACTATGTAGGAGTAGCTCTAGCGGCCTTAGTAATTGCCTACAAGCACACTTTGTTGATTCCATACGAGCCATCGAAAATTGGAGGGGCCTTCTTCAGATACAACGCAATAGTATCTGCGCTAATTATGGTCTTCACGTTTGTGGCGACGGTCTTGTAGATAGAGCATGGAAAACCAACAACTAAAAAACAATCGACCTGTAGTAGTTGGAATAACCGGGGCCAGCGGTTCTATGATGGCCCAGTCACTTATTGAAAGGCTCCTGGAGCTATCAACTCCGGTGGTTGCCATTGCTTCCAGCGCAGCTAGAATGGTGTGGCAGGAGGAAATGGCAGAGTCCTTTGGCGTTGTGTTGGAGAGATGGAGGGAAAATTCAGGGTTCAGCTTTTACTCTAACGGCGATTTCCTGGCTCCGATAGCCAGCGGAACCTATCCAACCAGAGGAATGGCCATTATGCCGTGTAGTATGGCTACCCTGGCCGCCATAGCTATTGGCATGGCCAATAATCTAGTGCGAAGGGCTGCTGACGTTTGTCTCAAGGAGCGACGTCCCTTGGTAATAGTTCCAAGGGAGACTCCACTGACAGTCATTCAACTCGAAAATATGACCAAGATGGCCAGTTTAGGTGCCATTATTGTGCCCCCAGAGCCAGCCTTCTATCTGCATCCCAGTGACATCAGCGACGTGGTAGATTTCGTCGTAGAGCGGACCATACTTGCCTTGGGCATCACCGAGGCCCTGCCCGAGAGGTTTCAGTACCGCGGCATCGAGGGAGAAGGGTAGTTGCGCGTATGTTGTGGGTGGATGTCCCGCTCATGCTTGTGTAAGCTCTGCACATGCTTTAGCTTTGGAGGTAATGGAAAGTTCAAGGATAGTCCCATGCCCTTTGAGTGGAACTGCGGAAAGGCTCTAGACTACAGAGCACGACATGACAAGCAACATCGGCAGTAACATAGAAATATCCCCCGAGGCATACGAGGCTATCAAGAAAAGCCTTGACTCACTTCCGGCCGTCCTGCGCCCGCTATTCGACACCTACAAGTCTCACTGGGAGCCTGGTTCGTTGGCTGCTAAGGAAGCTACATCATTTCCTGACTCCGAAGCTGTTGCTACTGCTTACACCCAAGCATCTCTCGCAGTCCTTGTTGCTGGTGACCATCTAGCTGCTATTGATCGGGTGCTCACAGAGCCAGTCATGACGTTTGCTCCCTGGACAGCTTTGCGCGTGGTTCTGGAATCGTCCGCAACTTCGTTATGGCTGCTCGCAAAGGGCATATCAGCCAAGGAGCGCGTGACGCGCAGCATGGCCCTCAGGTATCAGCATCTCCTTGACGCCCGTACGTTTTGGCGTGAAGCGTCAGAGAAAGATTCCAGGAACCAAGAAAAGGTACGGGCGGGTGTGCAAGACTTGGCTCAGCAGTTGCTCAAAATTGAGAAGACCGCAAAAGTTCGGAATATCAAGCTGAAATATGACGATAAAGGCCGAGTCAAAGGTGTTGGGAACGGTGTGCCAGATTTTGTTGTGCTTATTGAAAAATCCCTAGGCGAACGCCAAATGTATCGTCTGCTGTCTGGTCTGGCTCATGGTCGTACATGGGCCCAGTTAGCTCTCTCTCTACGCAGCGTTGAGGGAGTTAAAGCGGTGACCCAGCACCTTGAACCCCTGAATGCCATTTTAGCGATGGTTGACGCCATTATCTGGTTTAGTCGTGCGGTTTGGGCCTATTTTGACCTGACTGGCCGGGATTTGGGTTCCCTGAAGAAGGTTCTTGAACAGCAATACGATCAGGCCCACTTGAAAGCCGAGACACGATTTTGGCGAACTTTAGACGTCAGACAAGTCTAGACACGTCCCTCATAACCTGTCCAACGCCGGCTGCGCCAACAAATGCAGGTATTGCCGAGGTCGAGCCCCCTTAACCAGCCCAATACCTCCCACCGCGCCCATAGATAGCGCAGGTATTGCTGAACTCATACTTCGACAAGCTCAGCATGAGCGGTATTTTTGAAGGTGTGTGTTGGATGTGAGGCCCTCATTGAACTTGAGTGTCGGGCCTATTATTATGTCTAATGTGTCCGAAGCCTAAGCGCAGGACGGCTGTATAAGCATCCTGGGTGACCCGTCGGCGTCCTGGCGGCGAGTCAAGATGCGGTGATTTCCTCTTTCTGCCCACACGGTCAGGTCATAAATGCTAAGGAGGTCTGGGAGGATGACTTCGATAAAGGAGGCTCCTTCGCCTTCTATCCGAGTATTCATCTGAGCGATGATTCCCGCGCAGTTCATGCCTCGTCCGTCAATGATTATCCATCCATTCCCTAGCTGGCTGGTCGTACCGGAGGGCGGTACTTCAAATACGCTTACCTCTCCTGTCTTTCGTCGCTCTAGCTCATGCTTGAATTTAGCCACCGCCTCCCTGGCCACGGCCCTGATGCGGTCTCCGCTTGCACATACCGCTCCTCTGACACCTACGATATCAGGGTTGATGCGAGCCAGTTCATCTAGGTCCTGCATGCGCAGGTGCCCAGAGAGGGCGGTGCTCATTCCAAGCTCTTTTCCTTGGAACACCATCTCACGAAGCTCAGACTCGCTAAAGAAGTCAAAGAGGTTGCGGCCGTCCTTTGTCAGGGTATCTATGAGGAATCCGTCGCACTGGCCATCTCTGGCAAGTTGGACCATCAAGTTGGGGTCAAGGCCGTCGTAGAGGGGGTTGTCGGCAAAGAGGGAGCCAATTAGCTTGGTCGGCGACCCCTCCAGAGCCTGGTGGGCTTGGCGTAACACCTCCACGGCGGTCTCGTAATCGGTCTTCATGAAGCCGACCTTCACGGAGGTGGCGTTGAGGACAGCGGCGCTGTACACCGCCATTGCAACCGTACCTGCCTGGTTGGGAACCACTCCCAGAGTAACGCTAACGTGCTTTTCTGCTGGTATTGCGCTGCGCACCTCTTTGACGATATTAGGGTGTCCAGAGCCTACAAGGGCCTCTTGGAGATTCTTCACATCGACAATGTCTGCCCCACCTTGATGGGCCTCCAGGGCCTCGCCCAGGTTTTGTACGCTGACCATGAGTATCATATAGTTATCTCCTCACCGCCGTAGCTTCCGCTCGAAGGGCTTCCAACTGGCTCTTCAGTTCGGCTTTCTCTTCGCCTGTCAAATCTTTCAGAGGCGGCCTGACATGCCCATGTCTTAGGCCCATCAAAGTACCCCAGTATTTGCACATGGGCGCAGGAAGGGTTCCACCCAGTCTCTTCATCGTGTAGGCCCACCATTTATCGGACAATTCCTTTATAGGCCGAAGATGGGTCTCGTAAAACTGTCGGTCGATATCTCCCTGGGTGGCTCTATCCACGAATTGGACGTAGTAGTTCTGATACGGGGTATCGAAGCGCCAGTCAGAGGTATTTGCAAACATCACCTGCTGATGGAATCCCAACTCCTCGCTCTTGAAGAATATCCACTCGTCTGGGGTGCTGATGATGGCCTGCTTGCCAAGGAGTTGGTGTGTTTCAATAGAGAGATCCTGGTTAAAGCTGGCCTCCTTGACGCCCACGACGTTTGGGATAGTGCAAAGGCGCTGCAACCCATGAGCACTCATGACCAGGCCGAACTGAGGCGTATTGTAGAACATGATAGCTAATGATGTTTGTTCAGCCAGGAGTTGGACATACTCAATTACTTGATCTTCTGTCTTGGCTGCAATGGAGGGAGGAGCGACAATAAGAAGATCGACTCCAACGCTTTCTGCGTGCTCTGCCATGAGTAGCATCTCTTTTGCTGAGTTGTGGGTGACGTGAGCGGCTATGAGCCATTGCCCTCTAACCTCATCGCTGGCGATGTCATAAATCCGCATTCGCTCTTCGCGTGTCAGACTCCAGAACTCTCCCATGCCCCAAGAGAATCCACCGCCTCGCGTTCCCAGCTTGCGTATGTAACGAATGTTCTCTCTCAGCCCTTCTTCGTCGATCTTGTCATCCGGCGTGAATGGGGTCATCAATGTCGTCCACTGACCACGCAAATTCTCCCATGCCCACTCCTGAGCTTCACTTTTGGAGTACTTCGCCACTGTCATCCTCCTCTTATTATTGTCACCACCACGGGCGTTTTACTATGTGCTCTCTTAGCATACGAGATGAGATCATCATACGACTAGCGGGGTAGATATTTAGACTGACTAGTCGGTCTAAATATATTGTAAACATGAGAAACATGTCAAGCATGGAAGCCCATGTGTGTATGGTGTTGAGTAGATTTGCTAGCTGCGCATAAACTAAATGCGTTTATTGGTATATATCAAAAGCTCAGAGGTACTTTAATATTAGATGCAGAGTAATCTATCTGCTACTCCTCTTCCGTCCAGTCCAACATCTGGACGTCTACGACTTCTCCAACCTTCAATTCACGTACATCCTCGGGGCAGATGGCTAAGCCGTTTGCCTTGGCCATGGAAGTCAAGACTCCAGAGCTCTGGTCTCCGGTTAGCTTGGCGTAATAATTGCCATTCCGCTTGGTGACGAATGCTCTTGCATAGACTCTGCGGCCATCGAAGTTGTGTATCGGATTTTCAAGGACGGCCTTGATCACGGGTTTATTGAACTTGGTTTTGCCCATCATCTTGTGTATGGCGGGCCTGGCGAACTCCTCAAAGGCCACTAGAGCGCTGACCGGGTTGCCCGGGAGACCCAGATGGGGCACAGGCCTGCTGTTTGGTCCCTCAAGGACACCGAAGGCCAGGGGCTTGGCAGGACGCATACGCACCGACCAGAAATCGATCTGGCCGTGTTGAGCCAACACGTCCTTCACCATGTCATAGTCCCCCTTGGACACCCCAGCGGAGGTCAGAAGAAGATCCGTCTCAAGGCCTTCCTGAAGCTTGGCGTTCATGGACTCCAAGTTGTCTTTGGCTATACCCAGCATCTTTGGGATGCCGCCATATTTCAAAGTCGCGGAGGCGAGACTATAGCTGTTGCTGTTATATATTTTGCCCGGCTGAACAGGCTGTCCTGGCTCTACCAGCTCATCTCCCGTTGCTAAGATGCCTACAACGGGCCTTCGGACAACCTTGGCGGTACTGTGGCCAAGAGACGCAATCACTCCTATCTCTCCTGAACGCAAGACGGTTCCTTTTGTAAGCACGACTTGGCCGGCCGAGATGTCTTCCCCTGCCTCCCTTATATCAGTGCCTTTTGCAAGCTCTATCTTTATGCCTATTTCGTCAAGGCCCCTGCCTACGCTCTTGCGCTCTTCCTCGTCGGTGTCCTCGAATGGAACCACAACATCGGCGCCTTCTGGAATGGGGGCGCCTGTCATTATGCGAACTGTGGTCCCTGGCATAACGCGCTCCTTGGGGATCTGTCCAGCCGCTACGTAGCCAATGACCCTTAGCACTTTGGGAGAATCGGGGGATGCCCCTTTAATGCTGTCGGCCTGAAGGGCATACCCATCCATTGCTGAGTTGGGCCAGGGTGGCACGTTAATGTGTGAGACGACGTCCTCTGCTAAGACCTGGCCTAGAACTTCAAGTAGAGGCTCCTCCTTGGGCTCCAGCGGGTGGAAGGCAAGGAGAATACGTTCCAAGGCCTCCTCTACTCCGAGCATAGAGGCGTGATAGTGTCTGTGAGCGTGTCCTTGCATGGGTAGACCCTCCTATACCCTTAGCTGGGCTCCGACTTCCTTCTGCAGCCTTCCGATGATGTTCTGCAATGCCTTGTTCACCTGCTGTGCGGTCAGGGTAGCGGACGGCGACTGGAACTGGACACTGTAGGCCATGGACTTCTTACCTTCCGGTATCCCTTTTCCGATGTAGACATCGAAGAGGACGGCTTGTGTCACCAAGCCTGGCCTTTCAATGATGCGCTTTATATCCTCTGAGGACGTTCTTCCGTCAACTATAAGGGCAATGTCCCTGGTAGAGGCGGGGAATCGGGAAAAGTCATTGAACTTTCTAACTACGCCAGATGCCAAGCTGCTCAGTGCCTCTATGTCTATCTCAAATAGAGCGACTGGCGTTTCTTCTATATCGAAGCGCTCTAGCACCTTGGGATGCACCTCTCCGATAACTCCCACCGACAACTTTCCGCACATTATGTTGGCGGACTTGCCTGGATGCAGCGCGGGGTCATTAGCGGGTTCAAAGGATGGTTTTGCTCCCAGGTGACCCAACATGGCTTCGACCATACCCTTGGCATCGTAGAAGTCCATATCCACCTGGCGAGTTGTCCATGATGTAGGGAACCGCTGGCCTGCGAAGACGCCGATGGCTATTTCCCTCTCCTCTGGCAGGCCTTCCTCTCTCGGAAGGTACAGTCGACCCACCTCAAATATCCTCACGCTCTCCTCTTTGTGTCGCAGGTTGTAGGCTAGGGTCATCAGGATGCTGCTCTTCAAGGTTGTGCGCAGGTACTCTAGCTCGTTGCTCATGGGGTTGGCCATTCGTAGTGGCATGTGGCTATTCTTTGTGGCATTTACCTTTTCCAGGGCTTCCAGGCTGGTCAGGGAGTAGGAGATGGTCTCCTGCATTCCAGCGGCAGCCAGAATATCCCTGATTTGCTCGCGGAGTTCCCGTAGAGGTTGGGGCCGATGCTCTGGGATAGATGACGACATAGGCGCAGTTGGTATCCTGTCGTAGCCTATGGTGCGGGCCACCTCTTCTACTAGGTCATCCTCTATGGTGACATCGGAGCGCCAGTAGGGAACGATGACCAAGAGGCCATCTTTGGTTTCGCCGCCAATTTCAAATCCAAGAGATGTGAAAGTCTTCTTTATCTCACCAAGGCTAAGCTCAAGCCCCAGGACCTTCTTTACTCGTTCAAAGGTTATTTCCATCGGGGCGCTCTCTTTGCGTCCTGGATACATGTCCACTATGCCCTTGGCCGCCTTGCCCTCTGCTATTTCCACGATGAGCTGCGTGGCCCTACGCAGGCCCAGATAGGCAAGCTCTGGCCGAAGGCCCTTCTCGAAGCGTGTGGAGGCTTCCGTCCGTAGCTTGAGAACGGTAGACGTGCGGCGTGTATTTGGGGCGCTGAAGTTGGCCGACTCCAGGAGTATATCGGTGGTTGATTCGGTTATCTCACTGCTAGCGCCACCCATGACACCTGCCAGGGCGATGGCGTCTTTGGAATTGGCTATGGTCAGAATAGAAGGGTTCAGCTTTCGTTCAACCTCGTCCAACGTGGTTACAATCTCGCCGTGTTTTGCCTGGCGAATGATAATCGTTCTGTCACTTAGCTGCTGGTAATCAAAGGCATGTAGGGGCTGGCCGTACTCCAGCATCACGTAGTTGGTGATGTCCACCACGTTGTTGATGGGACGCTGTCCCGCCTTGATAAGCCGTTCTTGCAGCCATCGGGGCGACGGCCCTACCTTGACGCCCTTTATGAGGCTGGCGGTATAGCGAGCACACAGGTCTGGGTCCGCTATCTCTACGCGGATAGCTTCCTCTATTGACACCCCATCCTCTGAATAGTCCGCCCGTGGCTCCGTGACAGTGGTGCCAGTGATAGCAGCCACCTCATGGGCGATGCCGAGGACAGAAAAGCAGTCGGGGCGGTTGGGGGTCGGCTCCAACTCCAGTACCACGTCTCCCATATAGTCAGCTAGAGGTACGCCAAGAGGGGTGTCTTCGTCCAGAACCAGGATGCCCTCGTGGTCTTCTCCCAGGCCCAGCTCTAGCTCAGAGCAGACCATACCTGCGGAGAGAACGTCCCTGATTCTTGCGGCCTTGAGGGGCTGGACCTTGCCAGTGTGAGCGTTGAAGAGAACTGCTCCCTCCTTGGCGAAGGCGATCTTCTGCCCAGGGGCCACGTTGGGAGCGCCGCATACAACTGTGTGCGTCTCGCCTACCAGGTCTACGGTAGCCAGCAACAGGCGGTCCGCATTAGGGTGAGGCTCTACCTTGGTGACCAGCCCGACAAAGATGTCGTTCCAGTCGCCTATGACCTCCACGCCGCCCACCTCTACACCAGTCATGGTCAACCTGTGGGCCAGCTCTTTAGCGGGAAGGTTGATATCAACGTATTCTCTTAACCAGGATATGGGTACTTTCATAGGGTATGTTCCTATATGATACCAAGAATCGACTCTTAGGTTAACGGCTCAGGGCTTTAACTTCAAGATGAGTTGAAATGGAAAGAGCCAAGAGGTTGAGGATTTGTTACAGTGGTTCAATCCCAGTTCAGGGAGGTGTAACTTGGAAACTATGAAGGCCAGGGATTATAAAGAAGACCTGTCCCAGTTCCTGAAGGATTACGACTATCAGCCAGGCTTGACAAAGCGTTTGGATAACCTTGTAGAAGCAAACGGTTTTTCACAAGAAATAATCAACGAGGTAGTGCTTTGGAAGGTAGACCGATATGCGGATGTCGACGAAGTGACTCTTGGGAAATTGAACAAGCTCAAGAGCCTAAGTAATGGTCAACATAAAGATAAAGATGCTGAAGACACTCTGAGAGCTCTTTTAGAAAGACCAGGTATTAACTTGCCTAGTATTAACTTGCCTATGGCTTCTACTATGCTGCGTTTCCGTAATCCGAGAGTCTTTCAAATAATTGATCAACACGCCTACAGAGCTGTCTATGGCAAGCGATACCCTAAACGCCTCTCCTACGCTACGACCAAAGCGGACGAGAAAATCTGTGTGTATTTCAACTATCTGGATGAGTTGAGCGACTTGTGTGAACGAAAAGGATTCGTATTTGCAAAAAGCTGACAGGATTCTCTATGAGTTCGATAAGAAAAAGAATGGGCGTCTGAACGAGGAGGGCTAAGCCCCTAAAACTGCCTGAGAAACCTCAGGTCGTTGCTGTAGAAGTGGCGTATGTCGTCTATGCCGTACTTGAGCATGGCGATGCGCTCCGGCCCCATGCCGAACGCGAATCCAGTGTACACTTTGGGGTCATATCCCACGGCCTCCAACACCTTGGGGTGCACCATGCCAGCGCCCATGATCTCGATCCAGCCGGTGTCCTGACAGATGCGGCACCCCTTACCCTGGCACAGAAAGCAGTCGATGGCCATCTCCGCCCCAGGCTCCACGAAGGGAAAATAGTCGCAGCGGAACCGCACCTTACGCTCTGGGCCAAAGACGCGCCTGGCGAACTCATAAAGAGCTCCCTTCATATGTGCAAAGGTTATGCCTTCGTCTACGGCTAAGCCCTCTACTTGATAGAAGTGCCACTCATGGGTGGCGTCGGTAGCCTCGTACCGGTAGCACTTGCCTGGCACGACTACCCGCACGGGAGGCCTGGTATTCTCCATGATGCGGGCTTGCATCGGAGAGGTGTGGGTGCGGAGGAGCATGTTTTGTTCGCCCTTATCGTCGGTGTGGTCCACCCATAGGGTGTTCCACATGTCCCTGGCAGGATGTCCCCTGGGTATGTTCAGCATCTCGAAGTTGTAGTGGTCCCACTCTACCTCAGGCCCCTCTACTATCTGGAACCCCATGGCTACGAAGGCGCTGCATATCTCCCTTACAATTTGAGTCGTGGGATGTAGCTGTCCCAGGCTCAATGGGACCCCTGGCATGGTGACGTCTATCTGTTCCGTCTCACCCAGCCGAGAGGCTATGCCCTCTTTTATAGTCTGCTCTCGTTGTGTCAGCCTCTCCTCAAGCAGAGCCTTTGTTTCGTTGGCAGCTGCGCCCACTGAGCGTCGCTCCTCTGGGCTGAGGGAGCCAAGCTCTCTGAGAATCAGGGTGAGCTTGCCGCGGCGACCAAGATAAGCGATCCGCCACTGCTCTAGCTCCTCTATAGTGCGGCTGGCCTCCAATTCCTGCAAGGCGGTGGCTTTGATGCCTTTGATTTTGCCGATTTCACTAATTGTTGACATAAGACCTTTAAGAAACGTTTTATCATATATCGAGGCTTATTGTAGATTTCAACTGGTTGAGGGTCAAGGAGATATGCTCTGGCCCTATTCGAGCACAATCACGTTCTTGATTGCGTTACCCTTCTCCATGTCCTCGATGGCCTCGTTGATCTGCTCCAGGGGATATCCTCTTGTGATTAGCTCGTCCAGCTTAAGGGCAGGCTATCTTTAGCCTACACCTTCCGCTGCAAAGGACTCGCTGACTGTCTTCGCGGGAACCTCTCGCTGCTCTCCGTTGGCCATGTCTCGTACAATGACTGTTCCCTTCTTCATCTCGTCCTCGCCGATGATAACGGTGTACGACGCTCCGAGGTTGAAGGCGTAGCGCATCTGCGACTTGAGGCTTCTACCCGTGGGGGCGGTAATAGCGCTGATTCCGTCCTGGCGCAGCTTGGATGCCAAGGTGATCGCCGTCTCTTTGGAGGCGTTGCCCAGATAGGCTATTACAACTTTGACGGTCTCGCTTGTAGGCACCTCAGCCTCTTGCCTCCGGAGATTCAGTATGACTCTTTCCAGCCCCATACCGAAACCGACCCCTGGCGTAGATCTGCCTCCCAACTCCTCGATGAGGCCGTCGTAACGGCCTCCGCCAAGAACAGTGGACATAGCTCCCTCCACAGGCGGCTGGATCTCGAAGACGGTGCGCGTATAGTAATCGAAGCCACGTACCAGTCGGTGGTCTATTCGGTAAGGCAGCTCCAGGGATGTCAGATACGACAGCAACTCATCCCAGTGCTTCTGACAGGGGATGCACAGGTAATCGGTGGTGTGGGGCGCGCTTGCGATTGTGCTCTGGCACGACTCTTGTTTGCAGTCCAGAAGACGCATGGGATTGCGCTCCAGGCGGTTCTTGCACTCATTGCAAATCTCGTCCATGTGTTTGGAGTAGTGTTTCTTCAGCGTGGCCAGGTAGCCCGGGCGGCACTCCGCATTGCCGATGCTGTTAACCAGAAGAGACAGGCTGTGAAGCCCCAAATTCTCCAGGAGCCGCCACCCTATTTCGATGACCTCGGCATCTATGGAAGCGTCGCCATCGCCCAGAGCCTCCAGGCCGAACTGGTGGTGCTGTCGGAAGCGACCTGCCTGGGGCCTCTCGTATCGAAATATAGGGCAAAAGTAATAAAGCCTGACCGGCTGCGGAAGGTTGTGCATGCCATGTTCCAGGTAGGCCCGGCACACCGGAGCAGTGCCCTCCGGCCTAAGAGTAATAGAGTCGCCGCTGCGGTCCTCGAAGGTGTACATCTCCTTCTGGACTATGTCGGTGATCTCCCCGATACTTCTTACGAAGAGGCCAGAGTATTCAAATATGGGGGTATCTATTCGCTGGTATCCGAATCGGCTCACGATGTCCGTGGCCGCCTTCTGAACATGGCGCCAATATCGTTGCTCTTCAGGTAGGATATCGGCGGTGCCTCTGGGTGCTTGATAAGCAGCCCGTTTCTTTTTGTTAGACGTCTCTTCCACCTGGATTCCTTTAAAAGCGCTCGACTTTAGCTCTTGTCCGTAAATGGAGCACCTTCAATATAGAATACATCAGATACGAATTAGTGTAAACGATTCAAAGACCCCGTTAAAGGTAAGACGTAATTGGCACCCATGCATCTAAAGGGGTATACTAATCATACTTGTAGGGGATTGGTGGTGATATCGTGCAGGGGCTGTTAGAAAAGGTCAAGGCATATCTGCCAGAAGATAAGCTTCACGCTATTGAAGAGGCCTACAAGTTTGCTGAAAAGGCCCATGATGGGCAAACACGTCTTTCTGGCGAACCCTTTATAGAACATCCGATACAGACTGCTCTGTTTCTGGCTGAGTTGAATATGGACCCGGCCACCATAACGGCGGCTTTGCTTCACGATGTGGTTGAAGACTGTAACGTGAGTATAGAGCAGATTCGTAGCAAGTTCGGCCCCGATGTTGCGAAGCTAGTAGATGGGGTTACTAAGCTGGCCAAGATAGACCTTATCACTTCAGGGGACTCGGCCTTTCACAACATAACCGCTGAGGACGACCACGATAGGGCAGCTAGCATGCGCAAGATGCTGGTGTCTATGGCCGAGGATATCCGGGTGGTTCTGATTAAGCTGGCGGACCGTTTGCATAACATGAAGACTCTCAAAGCTCATCCGCGCGACCGACGATTGGCAATAGCTCAAGAGACCCTAGACATTTACGCTCCTCTTGCTCATCGTCTCGGCATATGGGATATAAAATGGCGGTTGGAGGACCTGGCCTTTCGCTATCTCATGCCTGGGAAGTATAGAGAGATATCAAGGCTCCTCTCATCCAAACGAGTGGAACGTGAGCAGTACGTTTCTCAGGTGTCAATGATTCTTAAGGCCGAGCTAGATAAAGCTGGCATTAGTGCAGAGGTGACAGGCCGCCCCAAACACATATATAGCATATACAAGAAAGTGCAGAAATACGCTGCGCAGGGGAAGGAGTTCAGAGAAATATACGATCTCTTTGCCCTCCGCGTGTTGGTCAAGGATGTAAATGACTGCTACAGCGCCCTCGGCGTAGTCCACTCACTATGGCGTCCTATTCCAGGCCAGTTCGACGACTACATAGCAAATAGCAAAGAGAACATGTACAAATCCCTTCATACTACCGTGCTGTGCATAGGGGCGGTGCCTATCGAAATACAGGTTCGTACTTACGATATGCACCAGTTATCGGAGTATGGGGTAGCCGCTCACTGGAGGTACAAAGAAGAAAAGTTAGACAACAGTCCCTTTGAGCAAAAGATGACCTGGGTGAGGCAGCTTCTTGAGTGGCAACGGGAGGTAAGTGGGGCGGAGCAGTTCTTGGAATCGGTTAAAACGGACATATTTCGCGACCAGGTCTTTGTTTACACACCCAAAGGGGATATTAAAGAGATGCCTGCCGGATCTACGCCCGTAGACTTTGCATATAGGATTCATACGGAATTGGGACACAGGTGCATAGGGGCCAAGGTGAATGGCAAGCTGGTGCCTCTGGACTATCAGTTGAAGAACGGGGATACAGCAGAGATATTGGCATCGAAGGCGGCCAAAGGCCCCAGTCTAGACTGGCTCAACCAGGATTTGGGTTACGTCAAGACGGCCAACGCTTTGGAGAAGGTACGCCAGTGGTTCCGACGGCAGGAGCGCAGCGTCAATATACAAAGAGGACGAGACCTGTTTAATAAGGAGATGCGCCGTCTCAGCATGCCGTTAGACGAGGCCAAGGCGGTGGATCTTATGAAGCTTGGCTCCGCAGAAGAGCTCTTTGCTGCTCTAGGTACAGGTAGCATCACAGCGTCCCAGTTAGCAGCTAAACTCACCTCTCAAAAGAGCAAGCCTCAAGAGGAATACCAAATCTCGATTCCAACTACAGGCCCCAGTACGGGCATGGAGGTGCTGGGCGTAGGAGACCTCTTGACTCGTATTGCGCGTTGCTGTGCCCCCATTCGCGGAGACGAAATTATTGGGTTCATAACCAGAAACAGGGGTGTAACTGTACACAAAAAAGACTGCCCTAATATCTTGGCCGAAGATGAGAAGGAGAGGTTGATCAAGGTGGACTGGGGCAAGATGCAGCACCTCTATCCTGTGCGTCTCAAGGTAGAGGCATGGGATAGAGTAGGACTCTTTCAGGACATTACGACGCGCGTCTCCGAGGAGAAGGCTAACATAGCCTCTGTGGTTAGCACGGAGCATGAAGACGGCACCGCATCTATTTATCTTACCGTTCATACAACGGGCATTGCCCAGCTTAGCCGGCTTTTCTCTAAGCTGGAGGGCGTGAGAGGCGTCATCAGTGTGGCTCGGAGTAGTCCAACCGCTGAAGGAATACAACAGAAGTCTCCTTCTCGCAACTGATCTGTCTGCTGTAATCTGGCTGGCTATATGTAAATGCGGTAAATAGTGGTAAACTATAACCCGGATGAATTTTGGAGGTGGCTATTTGCCCGTCGAAAAATCGGCGCGAGTTTCTGTAAGGAGACGGCAGCGGAATGTGTCTTTACGAAGCGCCGTCAAGACACATATCACAAAAGCTCAGTCTCTAATCAATCAACGAGATTTAACCTCCGCAGA
Source organism: Dehalococcoidia bacterium (assembly GCA_965249025.1). Classification (GTDB taxonomy): domain Bacteria; phylum Chloroflexota; class Dehalococcoidia; order Lucifugimonadales; family CAYTFF01. The sequence continues at coordinate 3,086,895 of OZ252215.1, forward strand.
GGAGGCGGTTAGACAGGCAATCGTCACCCTGGATAAGGCGGCTATTAAGGGCGTAATTCATCCCAACAATGCGGCGAGACGCAAGTCCAGGCTTATGAAAAAGCTTAACGCTACCAAGTCTTCTTCTTAGTAATTGGTCTAGTCTTACTGCACTTCTCTACCCCGCTCAAAGTATTTCCTAACAGGGATTGACATTCTAGAACTTTTTTGCTAAATTTTGCCTAGAACATTCGTCCTTCCATCAAATTTGAATCGATAACCGGGAGAGCAGCAGTGAAAAAACTATCAGTTAGACAGCAAAGTATCCTGGACTTTATCCATGATTTCTTGGAAGACCATCAGTATCCACCCACAGTTCGGGACATACAGAAGGGATGTGATATAAGCTCCACCTCCGTTGTCGACTACAACCTTCGTATTCTGCAACGGGAGGAGCACATTCGCCGTTACCCTGATGTCTCCAGAGGGATAGAGATTGTCGGGGCTCGTAGAGGCTTCAGCAGCAGCGACATTGTTTATGTGCCTCTGTGGGGCAGTATTGCCGCGGGCCAGCCTATCCCGGTCCCATCGGCGGAGGCCATGGAACCCTTGGAAACGTTAGAACTCCCAAAGTCCTTCACAAAAGGCAAAAGCGATGTTTACGCCCTACGTGTAAGAGGAGAGTCCATGATAGACGCTCTGGTAGGTGATGGAGACATCGTTATCCTGGAGGCTGTAAGGCAGGCCGAAAACGGCGATATGGTGGCCGCTTGGATCAAAAGCAGGGAGGAGGCCACCTTGAAGAAGTTCTATAGAGAAGGCAGACAGGTACGGCTTCAACCGGCAAATAGCCAGATGGAGCCAATGTACGTAGATGCCCAGGACGTAGAGGTACATGGCAAGGTCGTGGGCGTTGTACGGTCCCTGTGATTTTCCTTAACCCTCGTATATTATGACCATGAAAGGGCGACCATTTAAGTAAGGGTCGCTTTTTCTTATACCCTACTACCCCATTACTCCCATCTGTGATGGCTATTAGTCTGTGGCTTCTCATCAACCGCCGCTGCTGTGCTGAGTCGAGGACTCCTGTGCCTCGCTAGTGGGGGCCTTACCACGGTAGGCCAGCTTGGATAGCCAGATGCCAGCCTCGTAGAGAACTACTATTGGGAGGGCCACAAAGGTCTGATTTATGGGGTCGAAGGTTGGTGTAATGATGGCCCCTAGTACAAAGGCCGCCACAATAGCATAGCGGCGCTGTCGGGCTAGCAGTTGAGGAGTCACTATCCCTATCTTGGTCAAGAAGAAGGCCGCCAGTGGCAACTGGAAGATGAGCCCCATCCAAAACAGTAGGGTTATCATCAGGTTGACGACGTTCCCTATTCGGATCATCGGGGTGGCGATATCGCCCCCAAAGGTCAAAAGGAACCTCAAAGCTGGTGGTATCAGCACCTTGAAGCCAAAAGCACCGCCAGCCGCGAAGGATAGCATGCTCAAGGGAAGAAGGGTATACAAGTAACGCTTCTCTTTTGGCTTCAGTCCTGGTGCTATGAACATAATGACCTGGTAGAGTATTACGGGTAGGGCTAGAACGAAGCCACCTAGAAGAGATATCTTCATCGTGACGCCGATGAATTCGGTAAGCTCCGTATAGACGATGTTCCCGCTCTGGGGCAGAGAGCTTCGCGCTCCTTCAAGTAGGATGTCCAGTGTATTTCGGAAAAAGATGAAGCTGACTACAGCCCCGAGCAAAAGCGCAATGGCGCTTATTATTAGGCGCTTTCTTAGCTCCACAAGGTGCTGACCAATGGGAGCCTCCTTATCTTTCATGGGCTATCTTCATCTTTAGACGAGTTCTCATCTGCTTCTTCTGTGGGATCGGGAGGTTGCTTACGATACGATACCGAGGTCTCAGGATTCTGAAGCTTGGGTGCCTCTCCTTTTTCCTCTTCGAGAACAAACCTTGACATGTCGGATGTGGCCTTCCTCAGTTCTCTCACCATCTTGCCCAGATAGCGGCCTGTCTCGGCCATCTTGCTGGGACCTAGAAAGATAAGAGCTACGAATAGTACTAGGATCAACTCCATTGACCCCATACCGAAAATGTCCATTCTATTTGCCCTCCCTCCACTCCCAGTCTCGGCAGGCGCCGCAATCTCCAGGCTCCATCTCTGCGAACCTATGCTCCGTCTCTACTCCAAACCTTCGGAGTATCTTTATCAGGCTACAAAGAGGCAGGCCTACCACGTTGAGGTAACATCCCTCTACCCTCGTTGCAGGCTTGAAACTTGCATCCTGTACAGCATATGCGCCAGCCTTATCCAAAGGCTCCCCAGATGCTACGTACCGTAGTGCCTCCTCCGCAGAGTAAGGTCGCATGGTGGCTGCGCTGGTCTCACTCGATATTTGCTGTCGCCCTTCGACTGTATCTACAACTGCGAGTCCAGTGACGACCTGATGGGTGCGCCCACTCAGTTCCATCAGCATGGCCTCGGCCTCTTCCGGCCCTGACGGTTTACCCAAGATATGGCCATTGATAGCTACCAGAGTGTCGGCGCCTACGATAATGGATTGGGGCGCTTCGGGCGCGATCTCCCGTGCTTTGGACAGTGCTAGAGTTTCCGTTATTTCCGCGAGAGACGCCTCTGTCACGGGACGTTCCTCCGAGATGGTGGGATGGACTACTTGGAAAGGGACCCCCAACTCTGACAGTATCTCTTTACGCCTGGGAGAGGCAGAGGCTAGAATAATCGGGGGTTGTAGAATCGTCAATGTCATTGTCAGATGGCGTTTTAACGCCGCATTTTCAACTGGCCCTGCCTCTATTATACGCCACCTTGTCCCGATGTTGGCGTCTCAGACTATCCGACCCCCCTCTCTACGTGTCTTATCTGAGAGAAAGCGTAGCCACGCATTCTGTGTGGTACGTCTGAGGGAACATATCTACCGGCTGCACTTCCTCTACACAGTATGGGCCCTGGCAGAGGATTGCCAGGTCTCTGGCCAGGGTTTCCGGGTCGCAGGACACGTAGCAAACCCTGTCTGGTCTCAGACGATTTATGGCGTCTAAAGCGTTCTTGTGGCATCCGGCCCTGGGCGGGTCCAGGATCATGGCCTGGGGCCTCTCTTCTATTGCGCCAAGCACGTCCTCCGTTTTTCCCTGGCGGAACTCTACGTTGTCCACTCCCAGGGTGTTTATGGCGGCGTCTTTCACCGCCGATGACGACTCCTCTATGGCGATTACCATTTTGGAGTGGGACGCTAGTAGTATGGCAAATGTCCCTACACCGGCGTAGGCGTCTATTAACAGCTCTCCTCCTGTCAGCCGTAGGCGATCCTTCAGCAGATGTGCCACGTTCTCAGCTTGGGGAGTGTTCACCTGGAAGAAGGAGGAGGAGGCTATTCGGAAGGGATGTCCCATTAGGGATTCTTCATAGTGGGTCTGGCCCGATGGGGTGGGAATGGCTGGATTTTGTAGGGTGGGTTGTATGAGACCTGAGCCTGTGTTGACGCCATATCGAATGGAAAGCTGGGTCGTCTCAGCGCACCGACCCTGAAGTTTCTCCAGAGTCTGGTTGATCCATGAGGCCATCAACATGCACTGGTCTATTTGCACAAAGCGACGGACAGTTCGGTTAACAAATCCTAAGCTTCCCTCGGGCCCTATGGTGAATCTGGCGTGGTTGCGGTAGTGGAACTCGTCGGGGCTTGGTATCGTCGGAGACACCTGAATATGTTGAAGCTCTGGGGTCTTGTGCAGCTCGGTCTCAACCGACTGGCGCTTTAACTCTAGCTGGTGCTGGTAGTCTATGTGCTGCCACTGGCAGCCGGTACATGGGCCGAAGTATTTACAGGGGGCCGATACTCGATGGGATGACGGCGTCAGCACTTCAATTACTTGGGCTGCTATGTACCTGCGGCACCGAGCTACTACCTTAGCCTTGACCTCTTCTCCAGGGATGCCCCCAGAAACGTACACTATCTCTTCGCCGTGCTGAGCGTAAACGTCCCCAATCCTGCCCATCCCTTCGAGGGTTAGATGAAGTACCTCCTCCTCTTTCGGTTCAGCGCTGGGTTTGCTTCTTATCAATATGTTAAATCCCTCTTGTCAAAGACTATCAGGGCTGCAACTGAGAACCCCAAAGCTGCTAACAGATAAATGGCTATCCCCGCCCAGTTAACTGACCCGTTCAGAAGGATTGTTAACGGATCGTAGTAGTGGAACGGAGATACTTTCTGAAGCCATTCCACAGGTCCAATAGAGGGAGCTTTCAGATTCACTAGGCATAGAGCCGCTAGAGCGCTTCCGTCTACTGCTAGCGACTTTCGATGGTCCAAGAAAGCCGAAGATTTCGCCTTGGTGTACTTCTAGATTGAGGTCTTCAATACCCCTGGTGTTACCGTAATACTTTGTTAGGTCGATTGTGCGTATCGCTCTCTTCATAAATATCCATGAGATGCGGAATCCACTGTATACTATAGCTTAGAAGCCCTTTAATTCCAAGGGTACATGTGGCAGACGCATCGCTTTGAATTTGATATTATGAGAGGCCAGATGAATATCCAAGGACATGTATTGAGGATAATTACCTCTTGGAATTTCAAGCGGACATAAGGCCTTACCCGTTGCTCGTTGAATGGGGTAAGTATCTTGTGGTGCTAGTTTTAAGTGTTCTGTTCCCAAAGCTCACTACTAATGTCATTGCGAGGCCCAACGAAGGAGGGCCGAGGCAATCTGGCGGCAGGGGGGCCAAACCCCTCCAGGTTGCTTCGTTATCCCGATGTAATCGGGACTCCTCGCAATGACGATTCACAAGCGTATTTCAAGGGCCCAGCGCTAGCACCATTGGTTAAGTAAAAATTCGTTTGAGGTGTCAAGAGTACAAAGGAGCAGTTTATGGAGCGCAGGCTGCCTGAGTGGTTAAAAGTTCCTATGCCCGGTGGAGCCAACTACCTTGATGTGAGACGAAGACTCAAGGGCAATCGCCTTCACACCGTATGCGAAGAGGCCAGGTGTCCTAACATCGGCGATTGTTGGGAACGCAGGACGGCTACCTTCATGATATTAGGCGATATTTGCACCAGAGCCTGCCGCTATTGCGCCGTGACTACCGGACGACCGTTGAGCCTTGACATGGGGGAGCCTCATCGCCTCGCCGAAACCGTGGAATACCTTGGTCTCAGATACGTAGTCATTACCTCTGTCAACCGGGATGACCTGCCTGACGGCGGCGCCTTCATCTTTGCTCAGTGCATCAGTCAGATCAAAAAGCGAATGCCGCAGTGCAAAGTAGAGGTTCTTATTCCAGATTTCCAGGGTAATTGGGATGCTCTTCGCATGGTCATGGAAGCATCTCCGAACGTCCTCAACCACAACATAGAGACCGCGCTTCGTATATTCCACGGCGTGCGTCCCAAGGGCGACTACCATCAATCCTTGGAGCTTCTGGCCAAGGCCAAAGAGATGGTTCCAGAGGCGGTAACCAAGTCTGGCATGATGGTGGGACTGGGGGAGACCAGGGATGAAATATCTCAGACTATGAGGGATTTGAGGTCAGTGGACTGTGACCTTCTAACGGTGGGCCAGTACCTTCGCCCCTCCGAGAAGCATGTGTCCATTGCTAAGTTCTATACGCCCCTGGAGTTCGAAGGCATTCGTATGGAGGGGGAGAGGTTGGGCTTTCGACATGTGGCCTCGGGCCCTTTGGTGCGCAGCTCCTACCACGCCGATGAGCAGCATGCTGCCGCTGCTGCCGTAGCCGTCGGTCGCTAGGCCGCCAGCCTTGACACCTTTCCACCTCGCGCTATAATCATCGCAACCGGAGAGCAGGGAAGATCTCTGATTTTAAGAGCATAAATGAGACAAAGTATCAGTTAGTATGAAGATAGTTGAAGAGATACACTCCCTGGGAAACGTTCTAGAACGGAAGGGATATAGGTCTACTTCATCACGGCTTCGTGTGCTGCAGGTCATCGCCGATAGCGGCGACCAGTTCACCGTTGAAGAGGTGTGCTCAAAAATACCTGACGTCGGTAGGGCTACCGTTTACCGCACTATGAAGCTACTGGTTTCTCTTGGTATGGTCTGCAAGGTGGTCTTACAAGACGGCTCTCCCAGATACCGTCTAAGCCGCTTGATCCACCACCATCACCTGGTGTGCGCTAGTTGTGGGGTGATGGAGGATTTCGCCCGTTGTACGGTTGATGAGGTTATTCAACGAGTGGAATCATCGACTAACTTTCAGATATTGGGGCATCGTATTGAGCTGTATGGCTATTGCGAGGCTTGTTTGACGCAGGGTTCATAAGTGTTACTTCTTGCACTTCTTCTAGGGGTTGTTACCGGCCTTGCCAACATTGTTGGTAGCTATCTGGCAGTCGCCAAGTTAGGCGACACTCCTGGCAAGGACTCCAGGAAGTTCCTAGGCTTTAGCGGCGGATTCATTCTGGCGGCTGCTATATTCGAGATCCTGCCGGAGAGCTTGGAGGGCGGTGTCGTCATGCCCGTCTTCGTGGCGGCGGGTTACCTTGTCATGTACGTGGCGGAGCAGGTGTTTGCGTCTAGCGCTCATGATGTTCACAGTAACAATGTGAGGTCTGGTAGTGCGCCGGAGAGTTCCACTGCCGATCATACACTGGTTGGGGAGTTTAGGCACAGCGCTCTGCCTATTAGTGTGATGGGAAGCGCTGCTGCTTTAGTGGGATTCAACATCCACGACTTCATCGATGGTCTGGCCATCGGCGCGGGAATGGTCACAAGCCAGAAGTTGGGCATGCTCATGTTCTTAGCAGTGCTCAGTCATGAAATTCCAGCGGGTTTCGCAATCGGCAGCATCATGATTGGGGCCGGTAGAGGCAAAAAGGCTGCGATGGTAGCGGGTGCCAGCATTGGACTGGTTACCCTTATTGGAATTGCCGTGCCCTTTTTGGTCAACGATATTAGCTCTACCGCGACTTTTGCCTTCTTGGCTCTTTCGGCGGGAACCTTTATCTACATAGCAGCCAGCGATCTGATACCCGCAGCCGCTACAGGAAGGTCTAAAGGAGTCTTTTTATTTGTATTGCTGGGCTTCGGCGTTTTCGTGGCCTCCCAGCGACTTATAGAGTTAGTAGCTGGTTAAGCCCTTGATTTGGTCGAGTTATCTGAGAGTCTTAAAATCAGTCTGAAGAAGGCAACTGCCTTGGCTGTTGTACCGTCATGGGCTTGTCGTGACACTGCACGGTACCTTCTCCGGCCTTGGTGCAGAGCACAACGGAACCGCAGACATCGCATTGGTATCGTCTACCGAGCTGATTAGGCAATTCACTTCCTCCTGAAACGGTGATAGGGGGAACCGAGATGTGACTTAGCTACTGCTTCTTAGTCATGGTCTTATCGCAGCAGGTTACGGTGCCGTCTCCACCCTTGGTTACGATGAACTCAGAGTTGCATACCGAACAGAAGTAACGCTTTCCAGTTTCATTCGCCAATTTCCACTCCCTCGCACGGTTCTCACGGGCAAGTCAATTATAGGCAGAGCCTACAGGAGCGTCAATGACTTGCCCCCCTTTACCACATCGCCCAAGAAGCGCAATTCTCCGGAAGGGCTCTATGGCTTGAGAGCTGCTATCACCCTTTGCGCAGCCTGGTAATCCCGGACTCCACCCTTTAGTATTGGTGGTATCAGATATATGTTGGTCAGCCCTTGAGCTATGAATCTCTCTGTCAACTCTAGGGCTATGTGACTACCGTCTCGTCCCCTTTCCAAATCATTTTTCATAGGTTCTGGGACATCGCCAAAAACGATGGGACTATCCCTGCTTAATATCTGGATTCCGTAGAATACAGGCTTAGAAAGCTCTTCGCCGGCTGTGGTTGAGTATGTCTCCATGAATTTCTCTGCCAGCTTTGGATCGTACGTCGATTGGGCGATAAAGAAGTCTGCGCCAGCAGACGCCTTCTTATAGGTAAGCCGTGCTTCCCGTTCGATCCCCTTGCTAAGATCGATGGTTGCGCCCACGCAAAAATTGGTGGGGACCTTCAGCTTTAACCCTTTGAAATCCAGGCCCTTATTCATAGATTTAATGGAGGCGATTAGTTCCACAGGTTTGAAATCATTAACGTCTTTGACGGGAAACCGTTCCCTTCCTGTGAACTCGTCTCCCTTGAGTATGACTACGTTCTCTAGCCCCAAGACCTGGGCACCCAGTAAGTAGCTCTGAATGGCAAGTCGGTTCATATCACGGGTGCCGAGGTTGAAGATGACATCCTTGCCAGTGTTCTCTTTAATGGCGTGTGCAACGACGGCGGAGGTAACCCTGACCGATTTCCCCGGATTGTAAGCGACACAGATAAAGTCGACGTCTAGGTTCTGAGCTTCCTCTAGGTAGTCAGGTCCGTTCCCTCGGGGAGGTGAGAAGTCGCATAAAAGTATAAGTTTGCCTCTTCTCTGGGTGCATAGTTGGGTTACGATAGTCATCTTACCTAGAATAGCATTAGAGGGTGGCTGAATGCGAGAGGTGATTTCAAGTATATAGGTAGGCGGGACAACAGCAAATCAAAAAAGAGTCGCTTCACCTAGGCACATTTGATTATAGCGTGAGCGCCCGGGCTTGACTTGTTAGTGATGGTTCGTTTGTCTCGTCGCACAAAACAACACCTCACCCCACTATACAAGCTAGTTAAAACGCTGCGTTATCGGCAGGTGTTTTCTACTTGGGGACTTGCAGGGGAAAGCAATCCCGAGCATTGGGCTATTTCCAACCCACCACGCCTTCCTCGCTGGGAATGAGAGATACTCGGTGTCCATCGGAGCACTTGAAGCGTTCCTCTTTCATCTCTTTCCGGTGGCCTGACATCGACGCTTGCTCCATGTTACTTCCGCAGAATGGACAGTCTAGGTCGTAAGTCACCCGATTCTTAACTCTCACAATTTTGACTGTAGTTAGTGTTTCCAACAACCACTCGGAGTCGCCTTTATATCTGAGAATGAATTCAGTTCCCTTGTTGAGGATGCTGGTGCTTCTGGTTATGCTTCGGAGAGGAGGGCTGAAGTAGTCTACATATCCACATAGGAGACAACCAGGCTCCTCATAGCTGGCAAAGATAAAGCCGCTGCATCGGGGACACTTGTTGCGATACCCTTGATACTCTACGGTTGTTTCTAGCATAGTAAACCTCCTGTGCGGGTATGACGGAGTTGCTCTCCATGTGCTTGCAACTCTCCTCAGAGAAATTGGATTCCTTGTCCCATAGCTTCCCAGTAGTAGGCTCAGGTCACATCCTCGTTTACAAGTCTATTAAACCTAATTCTGCTTTTCTTAAACTAAACTCCTGACTGCCCTTTCAAAGTACGCAACATACGTTCTAATCAAAGAATACTTCAGCATTCCGTCTCTTTTAACTCTTCCCTAACAAGAATACTGTCCTTTTTCTAATATATTTTTATGCTTTTGTCAACCCTTTTTACTGGCATTTTATTTTAATTACTTCCGAATGTTTTGACGTTTATCGGTTGAGGTTGTGTAGTTGATAACAATAGAAACACCTATATTCTTTATTAGACATTTGCCTTTTATTAATTTAGGTATATTTGTAGAATGTTGTTTAGAAACTGTTCAATCACATTTGAAAAGAAAGATGTCCTCCCATTGCCCAATATCGGTTGCTACCGCATAATGTTTGAAAAAGCTAAGAAGGCTCTGTGTTTATACGACTCAGCCTGTGAAAACTTCGAGTTTTAATATGGGAACTCTTTACGTAGCTGCAACGCCCATAGGAAATATGGAGGATATCACTCTCAGAGCGCTAAGAGTGCTGGGCCAGGTAGGTATTGTAGCCGCTGAGGATACTCGAACAACGAGAAAATTGTTGAGTCATTACGGTATTCGCACCCCTATTACTAGTTACCACGAACACAATAAACGGACTAAGACACCATACTTGCTGCAAGTCCTCCAGGAAAAAGACGTAGCTCTGGTTTCAGAGGCGGGAATGCCTGGTATCAGCGACCCGGGGTATGAGCTTATCTCTAGGGCCATAGACGAAAAGATTCGGGTGGTACCATTGCCCGGTCCGTCCGCAGTGACGGCGGCTCTTGTAGTCTCGGGTCTTCCTACAGATGGTTTCCTTTTCCTGGGCTTTCTCCCCAGGAGAAGTGGTCAGCGCAAACGCCTGATAAGATCGGTCGTAGAAGAGCCGAGGACACTGATAATCTTTGAAGCCCCGCACCGTCTTGTCAATGCTTTGGGGGATCTTCTGGCCGTGCTGGGAGACCGTGCCATTGCCGTTTGCAGGGAGCTGACCAAATTGTATGAGGAGATCTTTCGAGGAACCATCTCAAAGGCCATTGAGTACTTTGTGGAGCCAAGGGGTGAGTTCACCTTAGTTATTCAGGGCAGCGGCCAAGAAGGTGTGGAAAACTCCCTAAAGAAGAAGGTGGAGGTGGATAGTCTGGCGCGACAGCTCCGAGCAGAGGGACTTTCGACTAAAGAGGCCGTCGACGAAATGATCGGGCTTACAGCGGCCACCCGAAGACAGGCCTACAAGGCCTGGATCGAGTCGAAGGAGAAATAGAACGTATCTCCCATAGCCAAACCGAATGTGTTAATATATCTGAGAGTGCAGGTATAACTAAATCCAGATATCTAAAAGGCCCTGTTCACCATCGTTGAATCTGATCGATTGTTTAGTGCTTCCAGCGTCTAATCCCTTAGAACAGCCAAAGGGTTCGTATATAGGTATTCTTCCTAAGGTACTGTATGTCTGAACGCATCCTTGTAGCAGTTGCCTGGCCTTATGCCAATGGCTCTCTCCATCTTGGACACCTAGCCGGTGCTAACCTTCCTGCAGATATATTCGCCAAATACCACAGGCTCAAAGGGAACGATGTGGTAATGGTGTCTGGTAGTGACCAGCACGGGACACCTATTACTCTGCGTGCCGAGCAGGAGGGCGTTAAACCTCAGGAGATAGTTGACAGATACCATAAGGAGTTCCTGGAGTGCTGGCGAGGCATGGGGATAGAATTTGACCTTTTTACGACTACCGGAACTAAGAACCACGAGGCGGTGGTCCAGGACATGTTCCTCAAGCTGCGCGACAATGGCTACATCTACAAGGAGGCCATGAATTCTCCATATTGCCATGTATGTCGTCGATTCCTGCCTGATCGCTACGTCCAAGGCACATGTCCTCACTGCGGATATGAGGATGCGCGGGGAGACCAATGCGATAACTGCGGCAGGACATTGGATCCCAAGGACCTTATTGGGATAACATGTCGCATATCGGGAGATACCCCGAAGATCAGAGAGACAGAGCACTTTTTCTTAAAGCTGAGTGCCTTTCAGGACAGGTTGTTGGAATGGGTTCGTAAACAAAGCCATTGGAGGCCCAACGTCCTCAACTTCACTATGGGCTATTTAGACAGAGGGTTGAAGAACAGAGCCATTACGCGTGACCTGGATTGGGGAATATCGATACCTCTAGAGGGCTACGAGAGCAAGAGGATTTATGTGTGGTTTGAGGCCGTTATAGGCTATCTCTCCGCAACAAAGGAGTGGGCCGCAAGACAAAAAAACGATGACAGGTGGCGAGACTTTTGGATGAAGGACTGTCGGTCCTACTACTTCATGGGAAAAGATAACATACCATTCCACACTATGATCTGGCCGGCGATGCTCATGGGTTACGGGGAGCTAAATTTACCTTACGATGTCCCTGCGAACGAGTTCCTGACTTTGGAAGGGAGGCAGCTTTCAACCAGTCGAAACTGGGCCGTTTGGGTTTCTGACTATCTAAAGCGTTATGAGCCAGATCCCCTGAGATACTTCTTGGCCGCGGGCATGCCAGAGAGCAGCGACGCTGACTTCTCCTGGAGCGAGTACGTCAGACGCAATAACGATGAACTTCTCGCAACATATGGCAATCTGGTGCATAGAGTGCTTAGTCTTACGTACAGGAACTATTCTGGTAAGGTGCCGAAGCCCGGCCCCTTGGACGATGATGATAAGCAGCTTTTGTCTAAGGCCAGAGAGCAGTTCATAGAAGTAGGGAACAACCTTGAACTTTGCAAATTCCGTATGGGAATAGTTGCTGCAATGACCCTGGCTCAAGAGGCCAATCGCTATTTGGAAGCTAAGGCTCCTTGGAAAAATGTTAAACAGGACCCTTCAATCGCGGCCACTACCTTGTGGGTAGCGCTCTCTGTGATAAACTGTCTGAAGATAGCCTTCTATCCGTATCTGCCTTTTACCTCAAGGAAAGTCCATAGGATACTGGGATTCAAGGGTGGTGTGGAGGATGAAGGGTGGAACTGGGATCCGGGTGCTATAGCTCCTGGACAACTATTATCCTCCCCGGAACCTTTATTCATTAAGCTAGATGAAGATATAGTGGAGAGAGAGGTTCAGAGAATGGGTAGCTCAATGATGAGTGCCTAGAGGAGAAAGTGCGTTGCAGGTATCATCCATATATGAGCCTATACAAAGCCAATTATCTTTAGTGGAGGAGAAGATTCGCGGCCTTGTCGACACCTCTTCGCCCTTACTAAACGAGCTACTGGATTACGTGCTTTGCATCTCAGGCAAGCGTATCAGGCCTGCTGTTACATTGTTGGCATCGCAGCTCCAGCCCCACGATCGGATCGAAAAACCGATTGCTATGAGCACTGGAGTGGAACTTCTTCACGTTGCCACCCTGGTACACGACGACACTGTGGACGATTCCGACACTCGTCGTGGTAGGGCCACTTTAGGGAGCGTTTGGGGGAAGGAGGTAGCGGTACTCATAGGGGACTATGTGTTTGCCGCATCCACCACCTTCGTCTGTGACACTGGAGCCATTCGGATCATTCGTAGATTTTCCGAGACGCTGATGGAACTTTCCAGTGGGGAGCTTCATGAACGACTGCTTTCTTTTAACTGGCGTCAGACTAGGGAAGACTATTGGAGCCGTATCTATAATAAGACCGCATCTTTGTTCACTACCGCCTCTCTATCAGGAGCCATATTAGGAGGCTCCGATGAGAAAATTGTGAAGGCCATGGAAGATTATGGACGTAACTTGGGAATGGCGTTCCAGATTGTAGACGATATTCTGGACTTTCAGGGTACCCAGGAGGAGATAGGCAAGCCTGTAGGGGGTGATCTACTTCATGGGACTCTAACCTTACCAGGCCTAATTCTCTTGGAACGGTATCCCAACGATAACCCCATCCAGGCACTCTTCCAGGATAGCCACTCTGAAGAGCATCTCAAACGTGCTTTGGAGATGATACATGACTCCACTGTTATTCAGGAATCGTACAAGGTGGCTGAAGATTACATCGATGAGTCTCGTCGAGCCTTGGACTGCGTGGACGCCGGCTCATGTCGGCGGGCCTTGCTTGACCTTCTAGATTATGTGTTAGAACGCCGTAACTAGGGATTCCTTTTACCGACTGTAAACCACCTGTCCTCCAATTACCGTTAGTATGACCTTAATCTCCTTTAGCATCTCTGGCCTTAATTTGGTGGGGTCACCATCTAGTAGGACTAAGTCGGCCAGCTTTCCCACCTCAATGCTTCCTCTTGTTTTCCCTTGAGAAACTGCGTGAGCGCCATTTATTGTGTGCATTCTCAAAGCCTCCATTGGGAGCACTCTCTCCTCTCTTGATATGGCTTCCCCATTCGCCGCCTGCCTTGTAACGGCGCTATACATTCCTATCACTGGGTCTGGTGGAGCCACGAGTGCGTCTGAGCCGGCCGCCACTAAAATACCAGACTTTAGGAGAGAATTTAGCGGATAGAGGTATGGCTGTAGGTCGGTGGCCACCTGAGCGAGGTATCGCTCACCACTGTAGTAGATAAAAGTGGGTTGGGTAACGACTGTTATGGAGGCGCTCCTTATTTTTCTCACTAAGGATGGCGGGCATTCGGAGCAGTGCTCAATGCGATGCCTTATGTCGGATCGTGGATATTGGTCTTGGGCGTGGTCTATTGCCCTGATGGCGGCCTCCACAGCAGCCGTCTCAACGGCGTGAATAGCAACTGGAAATCCGATCTCATGAGCCTCTAGCACCATCTCCTTCAGCTCTTTTTCCGAAGACTGAAGTGTTCCCGTGGTCTTCGTCAGCATTATCTTGACTGGCCCCAGATTCAATTTAGCATCACCACAGCCAAAGGTAAGGCCCTGCTGGATAAAATCGGTAAAGTGGGAAAATCCCGGCATCATAGTTATCCTCGGGTTCAGGACATCGGCACTCTTCAAGTCCCCAAGGGTCTTCCATTGGCGAAGCGAATTTGAGACCGTCGCATCCTGGATAGATGTGATGCCTTTTGACACGAATTGTTTATTTGCAAGCCGCATACCTCTCAGGAATTCTGCCTCGGAGAGGGGAGGGATTGTCTTTGCTAAGTATGCGTCCATCTCTAATAGGAGGCCGGTGGGCTCGCCGGTATCCCAATCTCGTTCAATAACGCCATTAGAGGGGTCAGCCGTTTCTGAAGTGATACCGACCAGAGAAAGGGCAATGCTGTTGAGAACGCAGGCGTGGCTCGAGCGGTGATTTAACCTGACAGGGTGTCGTGGCGCTGCGTCATCTATGTCCCTGCGGTTTGGGTGGCGCTTCTCCTTCAAGTAGAATTCGTTGTAACCAGTGGCCCTTATCCACTGGCCTTGAGGGGTGGCCTCTGCTCTCTTCTTAATGGCTGTCATTATCTCTGAGATGGAACGCACGACCGACGGGCTGCAATCTACGGCCACAAGGCTAGCGGCGTAGGCAAACACATGACAGTGGGCGTCGATTAGCCCAGGCACAAGAGTGTATCGCTGGCAATCGAAGATGGTAGTGTAGTCGGCTTTGAGGTTGTTAAGGTCTTCGTTTCTGCCGACCCAAACAATCTCTCCATTCTTGATAGCAACCATCTCTGCAGAGGGATGTGCAGGGTCGACGGTGAGCACGTTGGCGTTATATAGGATGAGATCTGGGGAAGTGTCCTGACCTAGCATGTTAAGACTACGCAACTATCCCTTGACTGTATAAGCATATTGTGATATCCTATAGGTGACATGATGAAAGACAAGCCTAACCAACGTAATTTTCTACGAGACATCCTTTGGATTACCGCTCCTTGTTTAGAAGGCCAGGGTGTAGCCATCTGCCCAGAGTGTCGAACACAACAGCAGCTCGGAGGCGAACATAATGAAAGGGCCGACCGCCTCTTACTGGCCCGCCTAGATAGCGCTTGGTGTGAGATATGCGACCTTTTAGATCGAGGCCTAGCCCAGCTAACGACTCCCCCTGAAAAATAAGTCTCCCATCTTTATCAAAGGCTTCAATCCACATCATAAGCCACCACGGAGAAGAGAAGATGCCACCTGTAAATAGAAACCGACCAATAAGAGCCAAGTCCTCGGATTCCGACTATTCTTTGATGGAATTTATGAAGGAGTTTCCTGATGATGCCACTTGCCTTGAATGGCTTTGGCATAATCGCCACTCTGAGGATGGTATTCATGCGGAATGCCCTAAGTGCGAGACCAAGCGAGAGTTTAAGAGATACGAGACTTCTCAGCAACGGCAGTCTTGGACTTGCCTTGGTTGTGGGCATCATCTGCATCCGACGGCAGGGACTATCTTTCATAAGTCCTCTACGTCCCTTCACCTTTGGTTCTATGCCATGTACCTTATGACCAGCACTCGATGCGGTATATCTGCTAAACAGTTGGAACGGGAACTTGGTGTAACCTACAAAACGGCTTGGCGCATGGCCAAAGTAATCCGACAGGTACTTATGAACCAAGACGAAAAGGGCTTTGCTGGCACGATAGAGTTGGACGAAACCTACATTGGTGGCAGACGGCGAGGAACAAAGCGTGGACGGCCTGGGCCTGAGTCCCACAAAGTTCCTGTGTTTGGCATAGTGGAACGACATGGCCGAGTCGTAGCCGTGACTGTCCCCAACGTCAAGAAGGCCACACTGATGCCCCATGTCATTGAGAGGGTGATACCGGCGTCCACCATTTACACGGATGAATTGAAGTCCTATGGAGGGCTGAACAAGCAAGGATACCACCATGACAGGGTCAACCACGCTTCTAAGGTCTACGTAAGTGGGGATGTCCACGTGAACACCATAGAGGGGTTCTGGTCTCTGGTTAAGAGGGGTATAGGTGGGGTTTACCATGCAGTCTCGGCTAAGCATCTTCAAGGTTACCTAAATGAGTATGCTTGGCGATATAATCACCGAGAGGACGGTCGTGCACAGTTCCAGACGCTACTTCTTCGAGTCGTCGGCCTCTGATTCCTTCTTGGGCTTGGACGCCTTCTTGAGGTTCTCCAGGAACTCGCCCTTTGTCGGAATGGGAATTTCGTGGCCTTTGGGCGTCTTTTGTTTGTCCACCGGTTTCTCCTTTGTCATGAGGTAAGTATACATCATCGTGGCCTCCATCATCGACCCACAAGCAAAACTCGCAAGAGCCAACGAACACGTCCAGTTGCTTAAAGACGAATTGAAACCCTTCGCGGATGCGGAGGCTTATTCGGTCATCCACGAGTTCGACAACGATGCTGGAAAGCATGTCTGGCGTCTTGGGAGCATCCCCCCAACTATCCCGCCTAGAGTGAGTACCATCCTGGGCGATGCCCTTTTTAACTTCCGATCTGCCCTCGACCATCTCGTTTGGCAATTGGTCGAGGCCAACGGGAAGAAACCTGGACGGTTCAATCAGTTTCCTATCTACATGAAGCCCGCTACATTTCATACTAAGGGCAAGCCTCAAATCAAAGGAGTTAGCAAATGCGCTGCGGCAATCATTGAGCGATTGCAGCCACGTCCAGGAAGGAATATTGAGCTTATGCGACTCGTTCGTCTCAATGACATTGACAAGCATAGGTATCTGCATCTTAGCGTGCTCTCCATAGCGGAGGCCTCGATGCAACTGCCTCGCCATATAGCGCCTGACGTCCACCTCGGCACAGTGGAATATGGCACAATCCTCTGCACCATCCACAGTCGTGATATGGACGTGGAATACTTCCCAACCTTTGCGATAGCTTTCGACGAAGGTCAGGGCAGTCATGGCCCTGTTCTCCAGGGACTCAACGCTATTTCTCGCTCTGTCCAGCATGTATTAGATGAACTCCAAGGCCAATTCATACCTTAGTTATACAGTCAAGGGATAGTTGCGTAAGACTATGATAACAAATTAAAGTAACAACGCACGTTTAGCGCAGCTTGACAGTGGTTCTGTCATCAAATATGCATAGTTGAAGATTTAATTTACGTAAGAGAGAAAAAGGGACGACTGGCTAAGGAGTCTTCAAGTCGTGTTGGCTTTGCATAGCCAGCCCTAAATAGAGATTACGCATATCAAATCATAATTGACTAAGGGCCTCTGGACTTTAATAATAACGTTAGCTCAATCGTGATAGCATATTGCGAACGGCACTATTATGAGCGTACGGATCATAGGAGGTTCCGCTAAGGGACGAAAACTCCCTTCGGCCAGAGGTGTGCGGCTTAGACCAACCTCTGAGAGAGTCCGAGGGGCTATCTTCTCTATACTCGGCCAAGATGCGGTTGAAGGGGTGCGGGTCCTGGACTTGTATGCTGGCACTGGCGCTTTAGGATTAGAGGCCCTCAGCAGAGGAGCCCTTTGGGTAGATTTTGTGGAAAGCGGGGCTAGGCAGTGTGAGCAAATTAGTTTGGCAGTTAAAGTGCTGGGATTTGAGACCAGGTCCCACGTGTACCAAGCTAGGGTGGGGAGGGCTCTTGATATGTTGAAAGAGGGATATGATCTAGTGATGATGGATCCGCCCTACCAATTAGATGACCTTGGCCTTATACTGGCTCGTATTGGGGAAGGTGGGGTGTTAAGCAGTAGAGGCCTCTTGGTCGTAGAACACTCCAGTCGGCGACCATTGGAGAAGGAATACGGTAGGTTGAGCTTGAAAAAGAGTAGACGCTATGGGGACTCAACAGTGTCGATCTACAGCTTGGGAGAGTCCGATGATTAAAGCGGTTTATGCGGGTAGTTTCGACCCTCTCACTAACGGGCACCTCGATATCGTTACCAGGGCCAGCGCGTTGTTCGATGGTCTCATTGTTGGGGTCTACGATGCGCCGCCCAAGACTCTCCTGTTCTCCACGACGGAGAGGGTTAAACTCTTTCAAGAGGCTGTGGGTGATTTATCTAACGTGGAGGTTCGTCCTTTTACAGGTCTCGTAGTCGATTTTGCGCGGGAGGTCGGCGCTACCGTCATGGTTAGAGGCCTTCGGGCTGGTTACGATTTTGAGTATGAGTTCGAGATGGCTCTAATGAATAATAAACTTGCGCCAGACATAGAGATAGTTGCCCTGATGAGTTCCTTGGAATATCAATTTGTCAGTTCCAGCCGCATCAAGGAGGTGGCTCGACTGGGAGGTAACGTGGCCGGACTTGTTCCTAAACATGTTGTAATAGTATTAGAAGCCAAATTGAAGGCTATGGTATAGTTGTCCATTAGAAAGGGGGACAAAATTGGATATTGACGGGATTATTCAGCGATTGGATCAGTTAATCGAAAAGAGCGGTAGAGTGCCTGGTACACAGCGTCGCATAGTGGAAAGGGGACAGTTGGAGTCTGTCGTTGAAGACTTAAAGAATTCTATCCCTGGCGAGCTGAGAGAGGCGGCCGAAATCCTTCGACAGAGGGAGAGTATTATCAACCAGGCCAATATGGAGGCTGAGCGCGTTAGAAGCGCTGCTAAAGAAGAGTCCGAGGCCACGAGGTCTGCCGCTGAGGAGGAGCACAGAGCCAAGATGGATGAGACCGAAATCACAAAGCAGGCCCAGAAGAAGGGAGAAGGCATCGTAAATGAAGCCCAACGCTCCGGAGATTCTGTGTTCCAGGACGCTCAGCACCGGGCCCAGCGTATGCTAGACGAAACTGAGGCCATCTCGGAGAGCCGCAGAGCAGGGGCTGACCAGTACGCTCGAGAGGTTCTGTTTAACCTAGAGGAACGGATATCAGACATCCTTACTCAGGTGCGCAAGGGCCTGGACGTTTTAGGGACTACAAAGATCCCTCCCAAGTAACCTTATTTATTGGATGAATTACCTGAATATGGCCCTTTGTAGGCTGTAATAGTTATACTACCCACTTGTAATTCATTGGCTGATGGATTCGGTTCGTCTATGGTATTGATTTCAGTAAAACCTGCATTTCTCATTCTGTCCAGATAGTCGCTCTTCGACTCAGCCCCGGCAATACAGGAGGCCCAATTCTCTGGATCAGAAGCTATCTCCTCAGGCAGGTCTTTTAGAAGCACCATATCTGAAACATGGAGCCTGCCACCTCTACGCAGCACCCTGAACGACTCCCTGAATACAGCATCCTTGTCTGTTGAGAGGTTTATCACGCAGTTGGATATAATTACGTCCACAGACTCATCCTCTAAAGGCAAATTCTCTATTTCGGAATGGTAGAACTCTACGTTGGACAGCCCCAGCCTCTCGGCATTTCTTTTGGCTAGACTTACCATGTCGGGGGTCATGTCCACGCCTATCACCTTGCCGGAGGGACCGATAGCCTGAGCAGCGAGAAAACAGTCAATTCCTCCTCCGCTTCCTAAGTCTAAGACAACCTCCCCCTCTTTGAGGGATGCCATAGCCGTAGGGTTGCCACATCCAGCCGACGCCGCTACAGCCTCGTTAGGTAGTCTCATTAAGTCTGTCGTGGGATAGATGAGATTCGCAACTTCACTGCGCTCCCCACTACAATCGCAAGAATGAACTCCGCTAGCTACGGCGGTGTAGTGCTGTTTTACGATCTCTTTGATGCTCCGACGTCCAGCCTCCATCACTTAACCCCCTTTACAAAACCTGACTCACCTGTCACTTTTTATCAGGTATTCAGTATTCTTCGCTTTCCAATCGTGCGATTGTTATACCTGATTACCATATTCATGGGTTAATGATATATTACCACCGATCACACAAACGTGTGATTCGGTTTCTTTGCAGCCTCTGACTACTCAGGTGTATAATTCCAGAACATATACAGCGAGAGGATCTATGGCAACTGCCACAAACACCACCCTCAATATGTTTGAAGACAGTGAGAAGCCCCTTCTCATTCTTATAGATGGACATGCCATGGTGCATCGCGCATGGCACGCTATTCAGAGACCACTGAATATCAGGAGCACTGGCGAGGATGTGCGGGGTGTCTTTGGGTTCGTCAATACCTTCCTCAAGGTGATAGCCGATTGGAACCCCACCCATTGCGCTATTGCGTTTGACCTGCCAGGTCCCACTTTCAGACACGAGATGTTCAAAGAGTATAAGGCCCAGCGGCCAGAGGCGCCCCCGGAATTGAGGAATCAGTTCAAGTGGGTGCGTAATATCGTTGAAGCCTTTCGCATACCCATCTTTGAAGTGGAGGGGTATGAGGCGGACGATGCCTTAGGCACGCTGTCTCGCAAGGCACAGGACCAAGGTATGGAGACCCTTATCCTCACCGGCGATAAGGATATCTTGCAACTGGTTTCGCCAGGAATAAGGGTTCTTCTCCAGTATCGCATCCAGGAGCGCAGAGTATATGACGTTGCCGCTGTCAAAGACAGGTATGGGGGGTTAGGGCCCTCTTCGCAGACTGACCTCAAGTCTCTTCTGGGAGACGTCTCGGACAACATTCCTGGTACCCCAGGAATTGGAGAGAAGACGGCCATCAAGCTTCTCCACGAATTCCAGAGCTTGGACGGCATTTACCAGAACATAGAAAAAGTAGCCTCTGATAAGATACGAAAGGCCCTCATCGACAACAAAGAGCGGGCGTACCTGGGCAAGAAGTTGGTCACTCTGGTTACCGATCTGTCTATTGACCTAAACTTACAGGAGGCTCGCTTCTGGCGCTACAACCGCAGCGATGTGGTTGACATCCTTCGAAAGTTAGAGTTCTTTAGCATAGTATCCCATATCCCAGATCCTGAAGCCCAGCAGGGCATTGTTACAAAGGAGAGAATTCCTTCAGCCTCCCCAGACGCATCGGAGCTCGATTACCACACCGTCGCTTCAAGGGGTGCGTTGGAGGATATGGTCAAAACCATATCCTCTCCGGAGGGCTTCGCCTTTGACACGGAGACCACAGGCAAGGACCCAATGAACTTAGACATGGTGGGTCTGTCTTTTTCCAATGGCCAAGGTCGGGGCTGGTACGTACCTGTAGGCCACGAGACGGGCCAGCAATTGCCGCTCAAAGAGGTATTGGAGGTGCTGAAGCCCCTGCTGGAAAACCTCGATATACCCAAGATTGCCCATAACGCCAACTACGACATGACGGTGCTGGAAAACTACGACGTCAAGGTGAATAACCTGGCGTTCGACACCATGATCGCCGCTTTCCTGGTCGGCCGGAAGTCCATTGGTCTTAAGGCCCTGGCTCTGGACTATTTTAACCAGGAGATGACGCCTATCAGCGACCTCATCGGCACCGGCCGGAAGCAGATCACGATGGCTCAGGTGCCTGTAGAAACAGCAGCCTCATATGCCTGCTCCGACGCTGACTTTACGTGGCGTCTCCGCAGCCTATTAGAGGCCGAGCTAAAGGAAAAGAACCTCTCCGATCTGTTCTACAAGGTGGAGATGCCCCTGATCCCTGTGTTGGTTCGTATGCAGGTCAATGGCCTGGCCCTGGATGTAAAGCTCCTCAACCAGATGTCTGAGGAGTTGGGAGTGGAATTGGCTCGAATAGAGTCTAGTATATATGACCTGCTAGGCCATAAGTTTAATATAAACTCATCTCAGCAGCTTGGCGATGTGCTGTTCAAGGAGCTTAAGCTGCCCGTCACGAAGAAGACTAAGACTGGTTACTCCACCGACGCCTCATCTCTTGAGGGTCTCAAGGCTTTGATAAACAAAGGAAACACCGAAGGCGTGAACCCGAGTGCCCTTCAGGTGCTAGACTTTGTATTGGAATATCGTCAAAACGGCAAGCTAAAGTCTACCTATCTAGACTCGCTGCCAGAATTGGTCAATCCCAAGACAGGGCGGGTTCATACTAGCTACAACCAGACGGGGGCAGCCACAGGCCGCGTGTCGAGCAACGACCCCAACGTGCAAAATATACCAGTACGTAGCGAGTTGGGCCGTAAGGTTCGTAAGGCCTTCATGGTTAAGGACCCAGATAGGTGGTGTCTCCTCGGCGCCGACTATTCCCAAATAGAGCTACGAGTCCTGGCACATCTCTCTAAGGACAAGGGTCTTATAGAGGCCTTCCGTCGAGGCGAAGATATCCATGCCGCCACTGCGTCTCAGATGTTTGAAGTGGGTTTGAATGAGGTCGACGCAGAGATGCGGCGCATTGCTAAGATTATGAACTTCGGTGTCGTCTATGGACTCAGTCCCTTCGGCATTTCGCAGCAGACGGGACTGAGCCAGGAAAAGGGCAGGGAGTTTATAGAGGCCTACTTTGGCAAATACCCTGGCATCAAAGAGTACATCGACGGAATAAAAGACAAAATCAAAGACGATGGGTATGTGGAGACCATTCGGGGCCGCCGGAGGGACGTGCCAGAGATTCACTCCTCTAACTTTCAGGTACGTCAGGCCACCGAACGCATGGCGGTGAATATGCCCATCCAAGGATCTGCCGCCGACATCCTCAAGCTGGCCATGATCAGTATTCAGGGACGCATGGACGAGATTGGTCTTGCTAGCATGATGATAATCCAGGTCCACGACGAGCTTATATTCGAGGTTCTAAACGAGGAGATGGATCAGATGCAGGCCATCGTGCTGGAGCTAATGCCCTCCGCCATGAAACTGGACGTTTCTTTGGAGGTGGAGATAAAGAGGGGCTTCACCTGGGGCGACATGGAGTAAGGGATTGAAATGACCTTTCTCAGTCACTCAATCCTCAGGTCTTCCCTTACCTGACGAGGCGTCGGCACCTGTAGGTGAGTGCCCTGGAACTGGGCTACAGCGAAGAAACGGAGGGGCTCTGAACCGGTGTTCTGAGTGCCGTGCCACACGTTGGCGGGAATAAAGGCGCAGTCCCCTGCTTTCACCTTTACCCTTTCACCGTTGATATCCTCTTCACCTTCCCCGCTAAGGTAATACTTTATGGCCTCGCCGTGAGTGTGATAAGCGCCCTCCTGATAACCTGGTGGCAACTCCCCTACAAAGGATGTCATGTTGTAGACGTTGAACCCCAGTTCCGGTGTGACCAGTCGAGCCACGAGCATGTCTAGCTTCATTCCACTCGCATCGCCGGTATGAAACCACGCCTGCTCCTCGACCTTTATCACCTTCCTGTTTTGTTGGCGGCGTTCTGCTAACTCTATGTCCACCTCTGCTAGCTTGTAGAGTAACTTTGCGCGCGTGCGTTCCAGCTTGATGTAGTCTAGCTCGTGAAGTCTGTTGGTCATAGATGCCTCCTTATAACTAAGATTTGGTAAATGACAAGGACTTGACGCTACTTCTAGTTAACTATCTCCTCGCAAAGAGTAATCGCCTCTTGGTGCTCAGACGGATTTCTCATAAATCGCAACCGTCCTTTACTGAAGTGGTCTAAGCTTGCCATTTGCTTGGCCAGTATAACTGGATCGTGAGGTGGCAGGGGCCTATTCACCATAGAACGTAGACCTTTATGCATCCGGGTTCCGTTAGAGGAAATTTACCCGCGTAGGCTCTGCTCAACTATACGATTCAGGTCGTCGATGTCCATCTTGGCTCTTATGGCCAGGCGAGGTGCCAATTCTGCCCAGTGAGGCTTGCTAAACTCTTTTAAAGGTTCTGCTAGGTCGGACATAAATCCCCCTATATCTTCTTTGGTGGGTGGGTTGACATGGGTCATTCTAGCATGTACGAAGAAAGAGCGAGTTGCATCATTTGTGAATTTGAGTTTGGATATGGGCTCCTGTATGGTAGAATATCGTAAGCATGCCCGAACTTCCTGACGTAGAGGCCACCAGGCGACACCTTTTGACCGAAAGTATTAGAGGGTGTTCCTTCACCGATGTGACCCTGCATTGGCCCAAAGCCGTTCGTTGCCCTACTCCTGAAGAGTTTCGCCGTCGGCTAGTGGGTAGAACGATTCGCAATTTAGGGCGAAGAGGGAAGTTTTTGCTCTTCGATCTGGACAGAGACACTCTAGTGGTGCATCTGCGGATGACGGGTTCCTTAGTTGTCGCCTCCTCTACGATCCCTCCTCATAAGCTTACTCGCACCCAGTTCGACCTGGACAATGGGCGGCGGCTCCTGTTTATAGATGGACGCAAATTGGGGGCCATGTGGCGTGTGCCAGACTCTTCGGCAATAGTAGACCATTTGGGGCCTGAGCCGCTGGATAAAGATTTCATGGCCCAGGTCTTAGCCGAGCGACTCGAAGGGCGGAGCGCTCCCATCAAGCCGCTGCTTTTGGAGCAAGACCTGGTGGCAGGCATTGGAAACATCTACGCTGACGAGGCCCTATTCGTCTCTGGCATCAATCCCATGCGTAGGGCCAATAGTTTGTCTTTCGGAGAGATTGGGAGTCTACATAGAGCCATACGGACGGTTTTGGCTGAGGCCATAGAAAAACTTACTGGGCTTCTTCCCGTAGCTGGCCCACCAACCGAGTCGAGGGAAGGTGGACACGTTCTTCACATGCCTAGGTCACAAGGCGCAAGATGTACTGGATGTGGTGGGCAAGTAAGTCGCCAGGTTATCAGAGGGAGAAGTGCTTACTATTGTCCAGCTTGTCAGCCTTCTCGTTGACACCAGTTGGGTTGGCTTCATACAATGAGTACCACCGAGAGTAATACTGTTAATGAGGTTGGTGTATAGATATGGAACTCGATAATACTAGCACCCTTGTTGCTGGCCTTGGTTCTTACATTAAAGACATAAGGGAGGCAGAGAAGAATCAGGTTCAGCAAGAGTTGCTCAAGTTCGTGAGGTGGTGTGGCTATGATCGCACCTTCTCTACCCTGACTCCCCCAGAGGTTGGTAAATATGCGGAGATGTTAGGGGCCTCCAGAACTACCCCAGATGCCACCAGAAGGCTGGAAATTATTCGAGAATTCTTAACCTTTGCTAACAAGCGGGGCTTAGTGCAGCAAAACCTGGCTCCGCATGCTAGAATTCGCAAGTCCAAAGCTAGAAAGCAGAGCAGAGCCGGTGCGGGTGTGCAAGACGAAGTGTGGTTAACTCCCGAAGGCTATGAAGAGCTAAAACAGCGTTTGGAACTCCTTAGTGGGGAGCAGGTGCGTATAGCCGAAGATATACGCAAGGCCGCTGCTGATAAGGATGTGAGGGAAAATGCTCCCTTAGAGGCGGCCCGCGAGCAGCAGGGCCAATTCCAGTCAAGAATCAGAGAAATAGAAAAGACCCTTAGCGTAGCCACAGTGATTTCAGGCAAGCCTGCCAAAGGCAACAAGATGGTAAGTGTGGGAAGCGTAGTAGAGCTTCAGGACTTGGGGACAGGAAGGAAAATTAAGTATCGCCTGGTAAACTCAACCGAAGCTAGCCCATTGGATGGTAAGTTATCCAGCGCCTCTCCGGTAGGTAAGGCTCTCATGAATCAGCGGCCAGGCAAAGAGGTAAAAGTGGATACTCCTGGAGGGATTCAGCGTTATTTAGTGCTAAATATTACCTCTTAAGGTGATTAGCGGTGATTGAAGTAGCGTGTGGGCCTGAACACCAGGCCCTTTTTTTCGGACGCAGATTGTATAGAGATTCGTTTGGGCAATTGTGCTGAGTTCGACTATCCTGCTCAAGTGCACTAAGAAAGCAGCCGGGATGGGAACGTCATAGAGGAGGTACACCGACAATTCGGAATTGGGCGCTGATATTTATCGCTGCCGTCGCTACACTGCCTACCCTTTCTCTAAGGGCCATCGAATTGTTTGGTGGCGGACATGTAGAGCTGGCTCCTCTTGTAGGCGCATTAGTCTTTGGCTCTGCTATAGTTGGCGCAGCTTTTCTGGTTTCATGGATCGCTGAGGCTGCTCAGAAGGACATCAGCCAGGCTTTGGCTATAGCCTTTGTAGCCCTTATTGCGGTTCTCCCTGAATATGCCGTAGACATGGTCTTGGCCTGGAAGGCGGGAGCCGACCCTAGCGGCGATTATATCCACTATGCGGCGGCCAATATGACTGGTGGCAACAGGCTCTTGGTGGGGATTGGATGGCCCCTAGTCTTCTTTATATTTTGGATAAGAAACAGGGGTGTTTTAAGGCTTGAAAAGGCCATTTCAATAGAGCTGGTGCCACTGGGCCTCGTCACCATTTTTTCTTTTTTTATCTTCTTTCAAAGGGGCATAGAGCTATGGCATGCTGCTATTCTGTTCGCCATCTTCGGGGTATATATATGGATCACATCCAGAGCAGAGGTGGAAGAGCCGGATCTTGTGGGCCCCTCAGAAGCCATAGGCTCCCTGAAAAGGAAGATCAGGGGCCCCGTCTTGATATTCCTGTTCTTGTTCAGTGCCTTGGGTATCGTTGCTGCGGCTGAACCCTTCGTGGAGTCCCTGCTGGCGACAGGTGAAGTCTTTAATATAGACAAGTTCATTCTTATTCAATGGATAGCCCCTCTGGCCTCTGAGGCCCCAGAGCTTTTGGTGGCCTCTATCTTCGCATTGAGAGGATATGCCCTGTGGGCCATAGTTATCTTAGTCTCATCGAAGGTGAACCAGTGGTCGTTATTGGTTGGCTCCCTGCCCGTCACTTATAGCATTTCTCTTGGAAGTGCTGCTGCGCTCTCCCTGGACACAAGGCAGGCGGCGGAGTTCCTCCTGACATCTTCCCAGTCCCTCTTTGCCGTGGTGCTTCTGGTACGACTTCGGATAAGGAGCGTTGGGGCGGCTCTCTTGTTCCTGTTGTTCATCACTCAGCTTTTCTTTACTGCCACCTCTACTCGATACGTCTACTCATTCATCTATCTTGGACTGACTGTGGGCTTTCTTGTGAAGGATAGGGCCAGGGTCCGACAGATATGGGACCTAATCCAGGACTTCTTCAGCAGATTCAAAGGCAGCCCTTCAGTAGAAGAGGTGCACTGAGGGCCATTCTGTTGCTTTGGTTGTACAGGCAGATTAGGATTGGCATAATTGGAGAAGCGCAAGTCTAATGATTCCAACGTGTTTGAGGCTTGGCGCAAAAGGCCAGGCCAGTCCCAAGTCGCTTTATGGACAGTGTAAGTCCCGACGCGGAGAATCTATATGGAAACAGATACCCTGGTTCAGGAGCTTAAGAAGTGCGTCTCCGGCGAAGTGCGCTTCGATAAGTACTCCCGCGTGCTTTACAGCACCGATGCCAGCATCTATCAGATAGAGCCTATAGGCGTCGTAATTCCTCGAAACAAAGAGGATGTAATAGCCACCATAGAGGTGGCCTCTGAGAACGGTGTGCCCGTGCTTCCCAGGGGCGGTGGCACCAGCCTTTCGGGGCAGACTGTAGGCCACGCCGTTGTGATGGACTTTTCCAAGTACATGAATCGGGTTCTGGAGATCAGTCCCGAAGAGTCTTGGGTGCGTACCCAGCCTGGAATTACCCTGGATGGACTTAATGCCCATCTGAAGCCCCACGGCTTGCAGTTTGCCCCAGACCCCACAACCAGTAGCAGAGGCAACGTGGGTGGAGCTTTGGGCAACAACTCTTGCGGCGCTCACTCCATCCTCTTTGGCAAGACCGTCGACAATGTCGTAGACGTGGAGGCGGTTCTGTCCAACGGCGACACAGCTACCTTCGGCCCCATCAAGGGAGAAGTCCTTGATACAAAGCTGAGTGGAAACACACTTGAAGCCTCTATTTACAGGCTGCTGTTGGAAATTGCTGAACTAAATAGGGATGAGATAGATAGAAAGTTTCCCAAGATACAGCGAAGGGTGTCCGGCTACAACCTGGACGAGCTTCTGAAAGAGGGCGACGTTAACCTGGCTAAGCTGTTGGTCGGCTCCGAGGGTACCCTGGCCGCCATCACCGAGGCTAGATTAAAGCTGGTGCCGCTACCCAAGATGACCGCCCTGGCCATTGTCCACTTCAACGACATCATTGAATCCATGGAAGCCACTGTAGAGGTCCTGCACGAAGAGCCTTCCGCTATGGAAATGGTGGATAAGCTGATTCTGGATATGACTCGTAGCTCAATTGGATATGCCCGCCGACTGAACTTTGTCGAAGGCGATCCCGCTGCGTTGCTCCTGGTCGAATTCTTCGGCGATTCCGAGGCGGAGCTAGAGGCTAAACTGGACAGGCTAGAACAGCGCATACAGCGCGCAAGCTTGGGGTACGCTGTGAGACGACTCATATCCCACGAGGATCAGGCCAATGTTTGGGCAGTACGCAAAGCTGGCCTGGGCCTCTTGATGGGTATGAAGGGCGACGCCAAGCCCCTACCCTTCGTCGAAGATACAGCGGTTGCTCCGGAACGCCTACCCGAATACGTCCGTCGCTTCGACGAGATAGTGAAGGCTCACGACACCTATGCTGGCTACTACGGTCACGCCAGCGTTGGCTGCCTTCATATAAGGCCACTGATAAACCTCAAGCTGCAGGATGGGGTTGACCGCATGACGTCCATCGCCCAGGAGATCAGCGACCTAGTCCTGGAGTTCGGTGGTTCCCTTAGCGGCGAGCATGGCGATGGCATCGTCCGCGGCGTGTGGAACGAGAAGATGTTTGGCACCACCCTCTATAACGCCTTTCGCGAGGTCAAGAAGGCCTTCGATCCTCAGGGCATCATGAACCCCGGCAAGATAATCGATTGTCCGCCCATGACAGAGAACCTTCGATATGGCCCCTCCTACAGGGAATTGGACTTGAAGACCTCCCTTGATTTCTCGGCAGACGGTGGCTTTGCCCAGGCCGTGGAGATGTGCAATGGGGTTGGGGCTTGCCGCAAGCCTACGGGCGGCACCATGTGCCCATCATATATGGCCACCTTGGAGGAGGAGCACTCCACCAGAGGCCGCGCCAACGCCCTTAAGGCAGCCATATCAGGGCTACTTCCCGAGTCCGACCTGACCAGCAGACGCATGTACGATGTGCTAGACCTCTGCTTGGAGTGCAAGGCATGTAAGTCGGAGTGCCCCTCTAACGTGGACATGGCCAAGCTAAAGTACGAGCTTCTAAACAGGTATCATAAGGAGCACGGTCTCCCATTGAGGTCAAGGCTGTTTGGAGACATCGCCAGCTTTAGCGCTCTAGGTGCCTTCTTCGCTCCACTGTCCAACTGGGTTGCCCAATCGCGGATTGGCAAATGGGGTCTGGATCGTTGGCTTGGCATAGACCGACGTAGGGATTTTCCGACCTTTGCCTCTCAGGCCTTCGCTCAGTGGTTTAGAGCCAGAGGCACAACGAGCGCCCAAGCTATTAAGGGGTCCGTCATTCTCTTCCACGATACCTTCACCAACTTCAACTATCCGGAGGTGGGCATTGCGGCTACCGAGCTTCTGGAGCGATTGGGCTATCGAGTACATCTGGCGGAGGTTAAATGCTGTGGCCGGCCCATGATATCCAAGGGCATGCTGGACAAGGCCAAAGTACATGCTCGATACAACGTTGACCTGCTGTATCGCTACGTGCGGCAGGGAATGAAGATAGTGGGCTTGGAGCCTAGTTGCATCCTTACCTTTCGCGACGACTACCTGGACATGCTGCCTCAAGACCAGAAGGAGAAGGCAAGGATAGTCGCCCAAAGCACATACCTCCTGGAGGAGTTCGTCCAGGAACTCTTCGACAGCGGCGGTACGGAATTTCAGTTCAAGGAAGTGTCGAGAAGGGTCCTTGTACATGGCCACTGTCATCAGAAGGCTCTGGTGGGAAATACCCCGACGCTGGAAACGCTGCGTCTGGTGCCAGGGCTCGATGTGAAGGAGATCGACTCTGGCTGCTGTGGCATGGCCGGTGCCTTCGGCTTCGAGAAGGAGCACTACGATGTGTCCCTGGTCATTGGAGAGCAGCGTCTCTTTCCAGCCATACGGTCTGAGGCTGGCGAGTTCGATGTTGTGACCTCGGGCGTATCCTGTCGACAGCAGATTGAACACGCCACGGGTAAGAGGTCCAAGCACCTTGCGGAGCTACTGCTGGAGGCGGTATAGAAGATAGGTCGCACATTTCGTTTGAGGAGGAGCATCGTAGAAGATAAGGACCTAGCCTTTGAGCCAGCTTGGAAACTACGAGACCTCATCGAGGCTAAAGAGGTCTCGCCTGTTGAGCTAACGGAGCTTTTTCTCCGTCGCATCGATGAGCTTAATCCCAGGCTGAACGCATATCTAACCCTTGTTCATGAACAGGCCATCGAGGAGGCCAAGTCCGCGGAACAGGCAGTCGTCAGAGGGGAGGAGTTAGGTCCTCTGCATGGCGTACCCATTTCTATCAAGGACCTGGAGGCCACAAAAGGCATCCGCACCACCTTGGGATCGCTGGCCTTCAAGGATACCCTTCCGGACAGGGACACCATAGTAGTTGAGCGGGTTGGAAAGTCGGGCGCCATTATCTTGGGGAAGACCAACACCCCAGAGTTCGGCCTCTCGGGCACCACGGAGAACCGCCTGGGAGACGCGTGTCGGAACCCCTGGGACACAACTAGGACGGCGGGTGGCTCTAGTGGCGGTTCGGGAGCAGCCCTGGCCGCGGGACTTTGTCCTCTGGCCACTGGCAGCGATGGCGGCGGCTCCATACGCATACCAGCTAGCTTCTGCGGCGTCTATGGCATCAAGCCCTCCCAGGGAAGAGTGCCCAGGTACGGAGGCTTGGGTAGGACCGCTTTCAGCCAGTTCGCCCAGCCTGGCCCTATGGCCCGCTCGGTTCGGGATGTGGTCATGCTTTTTCAGGTGTTGGCCGGCCCCGATCCTCGTGACCCTTCGTGTCAACAGGAATCCCCACCGAACTTCCTGACGGCGTTGGACGGAAACGTTAAAGGCCTGCGCATAGGCTGGAGCTCAGACCTGGGCTACGCTGCTGTCGACCCAGAGGTGTTGGAGATAACCTCACGGTCTGCGAGAGTCTTTGAAGATCTGGGATGTAGCGTAGAAGAAGTGGACATAAAATTTGAAGACCCTTTTACACACTTCTTCAACGTCTTCAGTTCCGACGTTTTCGCTGCCTACGAACATCTCTTGGAGGAGCACCCGGACAAGCTGTCTGACATAACCCTTCGCAGTTTCGACCACGCCCGGAACGTCAAGGGGGCGGACTATTCCCGTGCCCTGTTTGCCATTCAGAATCTAAGAAAGCAGATGACGGAGCTTATGGAGAGATATGACCTTCTGCTGACGCCCACTATGGCCGTGACCGCCTTTCCGGTAGGGGAGAGGCCCAGGAGCATCGCAGGGAAAAAGGTCAACCCCTTCTGGGGGTTCTTGCCCTTCACCTTTCCCATCAACATGACAGGGCAGCCGGCCGCCAGCATCCCCTGCGGCATTTCTAAGGATGGACTACCCGTTGGACTGCACATCATCGGCCGTTTCAAAGACGAGGTAACGGTTATAAAGGCATCCACCGCCTTTGAAGAGGCGAGGCCCTGGGCGCAAAAGCGCCCGTCTGCATCTTAGTTGCATGTGTCTTTCTTAATATCGAATGACAGGTTGGCGTAGTGTTCTTAAAATACGCTTATGAAATGTCATTGCGAGGAGTCCAGATGGAATCTGGACGACGAAGCAATCTGGAGGGGTCTTCTGCCGCGAGATTGCCACGGCCCTCCCTTCGTCGGGCCTCGCAATGACATTTGAGGTGAGTTTCGAAGATAGGACACCAGACAGTTTAACAAAGAATAGATTTAGAATATTGCGGTGGGCAATTAAACAAATATCAGGAGGTGTCTATGAAATATCGTAGGCTTGGTAACTCAGGACTTCAGATATCCGTTGTGGGTTTGGGTGGCAACAACTTCGGGCGTCGCTTAGACGCCAAGCAGACCGAGGCCGTCATAAGACAGGCCATTGACCTCGGCATCAACTTCATCGACACCGCTGATATCTACGGCGGTGGCCTCTCGGAGGAGTACACAGGTCTGGCCCTCAAGGGCATAGACGACCAGGTGCTGGTCGCTACTAAGGCTGGGATGTTTAAGGGGAAATGGCCTAATGAGACGGGAGCGTCTCGCAAGCACATAATGGAACAGGTGGAGAAGAGCCTCAAAAGTCTCGGTCGGGACTACATAGACCTCTACCAGATACATCAGCCGGATCCCAACACTCCCATCGAAGAGACCCTGCGCACATTAGATGACCTGGTGCATCAGGGGAAGGTGCGCTACATCGGCTGCTCCAACTTTTCGGCGTGGCAGACCTGTGAGGCCATCTGGACATCCAGAGCCTTGAACCTCAACGCCTTCGTAAGCGTTCAGCCTGAATACAGCCTTCTGGTGCGGGACGTAGAAAAGGAGATAGTCCCATTTTGCGAGGAGTATGATGTTGGCATCTTACCCTTCTTCCCTTTGGCTAGAGGCTTTCTAACGGGCAAGTATCGTCCTGGGACGCCCGCTCCGGAGGGCACTCGATTGGCAGGCGACTCCCGTAACCAGGAGCGTCTCTTTACTGAGGAGAAATTCGGTATATTGACGCGGTTGGAGAAGTTCGCTCAGGAGAGGGGCCACACAGTTTTAGAATTAGCTATTGCATGGCTTCTGGCTAATCCAGTGGTCGGCTCTGTTATAGCCGGCGCCACCAAGGCGGAACAGGTATCGGCC
This sequence comes from Dehalococcoidia bacterium, assembly GCA_965249025.1. GTDB lineage: Bacteria > Chloroflexota > Dehalococcoidia > Lucifugimonadales > CAYTFF01. Next base: position 3,119,488 of record OZ252215.1, read on the forward strand.
AACGCTAAGGCTCACGACTGGCGCCTTTCAGAGGATGACCTCGCGGAGGTTGGCAAGCTCCTCGAAGTCGATATGTAATCGTAATCCAGTGCTCTCTGTTGGTAGACTGTCGACGAGCACATCATTGGGTGTACACTTACGACAATTCAAAAGCAGGAGGATGTAATGCCGGTAGTCTTGTATGAGAAGAAAGGAAAGATAGCCTACGTTACCATCAACAGGCCCGAAGTGATGAACGCCCTCAATAGAGAGGTGCAGTTGAGCCTCAAGGAAGTCTGGGAGAACATCGATACGGACGATGACGTCTGGGTGGCTATACTCACTGGCGCTGGGAGCAAGGCCTTTACCGCTGGGGCTGACCTGAAGGAGGGGGAAGGGGTTGGCCGAAATATGGACTACCTCCGGCTGAGAGGATTCCTCCCCAAGGGGCCAAGGGCCAGGGAGCTTTCCAAGCCTCTAATAGCGGCCATCAACGGCTACTGCCTGGCCGGTGGGCTGGAGCTGGCCCTGGCCTGCGACATCCGTATCGCCTCAGACACCGCGACATTCGGGTGCCCGGAGCCAAAGTGGAGCCTTCTTCATGGCTACGGGGCCCTGGTCATGTCCTCGACGGTTCACCTGTCCAACGTCATGGAGCTTCTTCTGACGGGGCGCTTTATCGATGCCCAGGAGGCACTAAGGATAGGACTGGTGAGTCGAGTGGTGCCCCAGGACAAGGTCATGGACACCGTCAACGAGATAGCCGAGCAGATACTTCAAAACGCTCCTCTGGCCATGAAGGTCACCAAGGAGCTGGCCCGAATGCGTGAACGGGAGGGCCTGGAGCAGTCCCTAAGGTCCTACTATAGCTATCACGCCTTCCTGGACGGCACGGAGGACTACAAGACTGGCATTACCGCCTTTAAGGAGAAGAGGAAGCCCGTCTTCAAGGGCCGATAGCGTACAGGGTTCACCCCGTACCTATCCACTCAACATGGCGTTGCCATTGGCTTGTGTGCGTAACGCATCCGAGGACGTGGTTTGGAAGGGACTTCCTTCCAAAGGCTGTGTCCTACTCCCTTCGGCGTATGGTCACGTTCTTGGGGCCTTCGTACAGGATGCGGCGGCTTATATTGGCTAGCTCCTCAAGATTCTCGTCCACCTTTGCAATAAGGGACATCTGGTCAGATGGCGGCCTGGCGTTCCCGTATACGAAGAATATCTTGAACAGAGGTAACTCTGGCCTGTTGAGGAATATCATGTCCCCGGGTTGCCAGGTATCCTGGTAGTTTTCTAGAACACCCTTGTCCACAAGCGGGAAGTTCTTCTCCGTCCTCCACGTCTGTCCCGCCTGGAAAGCGTGAATGGTGCGTGTCTCGATTGGCAAGGCGTTCCACAGCGCTTCGCATATCTGCGGCGCTTCGTCGTCTAGAAGGGTAGCTGTGCCTATGACGCCCGGCAAGTACATCACCGGATTCTCCACCCACTGGCCTCCAATTTCGATCTCTATTTTACGCATGAACGTTCTCCCTTTCTTTTAACTTAGCTTACTTTACCCTTTATTCCCTTCGGCGTATGGTCACATTCTTGGGGCCTTCGTACAAGATGCGGCGGCTTATCTTGTCCAGTCCATCGAAGTTCTCGTCCACCTTCGCGATTATCGACATCAGGGAATTGGCCTGAGATGGCACTCGAGCATTGCCATAGATAAAGAAAATCTTGAAGAGTGGGAGTTGGGGAAAGTTCAGGAATGCGATATCGCCGGGCTCAAAGGCCTCATGGAAGTTCTCTACGACGCCAGCGGGAACAAGCTCGAAGTTCTTCTCTGTGCGCCACGTCTGCCCTGCGTTGAATGCGTGGATGGTGCGGGTCTCGATGGGCAGGGCGTTCCACAGAGCCTCGCATATCTGTGGTGCCTTATCATCCAGTAGAGTCGCCGCGCCTATGACACCCGGCAGGTACATCACCGGATTCTCCACCCACTGGCCTCCAATCTCTATTTCTATCTTTCGCATATGATTCCTCCTTCTGATGTTTTTTCTTGTCTGTTTGTGTAGCTATTCGAATTTTGGCATTACCTCTTCAGCAAACCACTGCACGTGCTCAAGCATCTCGTCGAAGGTATCCACGGCTATGTTTGTGGACGTGCATAAGGTTATGCCCTCCTTTTCCATTCTCTTGGCCTGCTCGACTACGTCGTCTGGTGTTCCCACCAGGCTGTTCGCTAGTATTGGCTCAGGGCCACTTCTTGCGCTCACGCGCCGTCCTGGATAGCTGCTCTTGAACTTTTCAACAGCTTCCTCTCGGGTCCTGGCTAGTAGCTGTTGAGTAGAGATCTCATAGTCGAATTTGGAAGGGTCGACACCCTCCTTCTCAAGGCTCTCTTTTAGGCGCTCCATAGTATCGTGGAGACTTCCTCCCGAAGCTGCGATGGCGGTGATGGAAACGGACGCTCCAGTTGCCCATTTGGCTATTCTGGCTGGCGTATCAGGGGTGTGGCCGGCTATATATATTGGCAGTGGTTTCTGTGTTGGCTTGGGGTTAAGCTCTACATCGTGGAACTCATAGTACTCACCCTCGAAGCTGACTGGGCCTTCGCTATTGAGCAGGAGATGAAGGGCTTCCATATGCTCCTCCAACATCTTGCCTCGGTGCGCCTTGCGGTTCTTGGCGTTGATGGAGACGAACTCGTCGCGGAAGCCTCCCAGACCCCAGCCGAAGAGGAATCGTCCTCCACTGAACTGGTCCAATGTCGCCGCCTGCTTGGCCAGGATCACTGGGTCGCGGTAAGGCAGCAATACCACCCCAGCACCCAGGTTAATGCGGTTTGTGGCTGCCGCTAGGTAGGCAAGGCTGATCATAAGCTCATACCAGTTAGGCTTTGCCGAATCTGGCAGCTTCATCTGGGAGACGGGGTTTATAAAGTCGGTGCCCCATACTGAGTGATATCCTAGTTGGTCGGCGAGCTGGGTGAGCTTAACGATGTCTTGCGTATCAGCGAAGGGGATAGGATAGAATATGCTCTCTCTACAAGTCGGGATACCGACGCCAAACTTCACTGATCACCTCCGTGAAACCTGCTTGGTTGAGTACAAGCCATACTATTTACTTAAACTCAGGGAGAACCTCTTCCCCAAACATCTGGACCTGCTCTAACATTTCGCCGAATGTATCTACGCCCACGTTGGTCAAAACGCAATGCTTCATACCCTCTTGTCCGAGACTCTGTATCTTCTCGCTTACTTCATCGGGAGTACCAAACAAGGATTTGGACGTAAAAGAATCAAGGTTGAAGTTGGCCCTTTTAAGTAGGCGCTGACCTATGTATGTCTCAGAAAAGCTTTTTATGGCCTGCTCTCTACTGGATCCAAGGCGCAGATAGGTGGAAATAACCACGTCCAACTCGTCGATGTCTTGGCCTTCTTTCTCCAGGTCGGGTTTCATGGCCTCAAGTCTCTCATCAACCCTTTCATGCATCCCTGTAATACTGAATGACACCCCTGTCGCCCACTTGGCAACCCTCTTGGCCAGGTCTTGGCTATGTCCTCCTATGTAAACTGGCATAGGCTTTTGGACTGTCTTGGGATGCAGCTCCACATCATTGAATTCGATGTATTCGCCCCCAAAGCTTATCTTCCCGTCTCTGTTGAGAAGCAGATGCAGGGCTTCCATCGTTTCTTCCATTAGCCGCCCCCTGTGGGTCTTTCGATTCTTGGCGTTGATGGAAACGAACTCCTCTCTATACTGGCCTAGGCCCCAACCAAAGAGGAAACGTCCTCCGCTAAACTGGTCCAACGTAGCAGCCTGCTTTGCAAGAATAACAGGGTCCCTGTAGGGCAATAGCGCCACTCCTGATGCCAGCTTGATGCGTTCCGTGGCGGCAGCTAAATAGGAAAGGGTAACAATAATCTCATACCAGTTTGGCTTAGCGCCCTCAGGGAAGCCCATTGGAGGGACGGGGTTTATGAAGTCGGTGCCCCATGCGGAGAAGAAGCCTAACCGTTCAGCCAACCGGGTGAGTTTGACTATATCTTGGGGTCCAGCAAATGGCATGGGATAAAATACGCCCTCCCTACAAGTTGGAATCCCTATACCAAACTCCACTAATCACCTCCAGTAAAACGTGCGTCACACACTTTATAGATTATAGCTTCAAGTATAGATTATAGCTTCAAGTAAGGTGGCTTTGGCTTGATCTGAGGTCAAGGCGTGCCAATTGCCCTTGTTACCTGGCTTCCACTTTGGCGGTTGAACCACTCAGACGCCTCAAAAGCCTCATTTATTTGTTCGAGCGGGAACTGATGAGAGACGATGCTAGTTAGCGCATATTTATCTCTGGTGCGTACCAGGAAATCCAAGCCCATAGGTATAATTCCTGGGTCATAGTGTCCAACTCCCAACAGACGTATTTGCTTTGCCACTAGCCGAGAGACGTCCAGCGACAGCATACTGTTGGGGGTTATGTGCCCTAGCTCAACATAGGTTCCTCTCGATCGTAACATCTCCAACCCTTCAGACACCGCATTCTCGAAAGACTTCCCCGCCTTTTCGAATACAGCAGCTCTTCCCTTCATGCACTCCCTTCAGTTAGCAGCGGATTATAGAACGACGGATAAGATCTAAAACCTTGACGCAAAGGAGGGTTGGTTTCCACGACGCAATTGTAGTCTCTTGTCGAAAGGTGTCAAGGGCTGGTATAGTCAACGTGCTATCCTAGCCCTCAAATATACAATCCACAATATCGTATCTGTCTGTCCATCTTGATGTGAACCGCCCAAGGAGGAGCCATGGACAAGTCTGAGATATGCTTTCTGACAATTAGCCAGCTTGCAGGTCTGATCCTGAAAAAAGAGGTGTCTCCTGTAGAGGTGACTAATCTCTTCCTGGAGCGTATTGAGAGTGTAGGCAAGCAGACCAACGCCTTCATCACCGTCATGGCAGAGGAGGCATTGTCTGCTTCCCGACAGGCCGAACACGAGATAGCTAGTGGCAGGTACAGAGGGCCTCTTCATGGAGTGCCCGTTGGCCTCAAGGACTTGTACTACACCAAGGGGGTTCGCACCACTGGTGGGTCAAAGATTAAGGAGTGGGCAGAGTTCGTTCCACAGGAAGACTCCACCGTAGCAAGGAAGCTAAAAGAGGCAGGAGCGATTATCATAGGCAAGCTAAATATGCACGAGTTCGCTGCTGGCGGTACAAACGAGAACCCTCACTACGGTCCCAGCAGAAACCCCTGGGATTTGGAGAGAATGACGGGCGGTTCCAGCGGTGGCTCTGGGGCTGCCGTTGCAGCGTCGCTATGCACGGCAGCTATGGGATCCGATACCGGCGGTTCGGTAAGGATACCCTCGTCTCTTTGTAGTATCGTTGGCCTCAAACCTACCTTCGGGCGCATTAGCTGCTTTGGTGTCATCCCTCTATCCTGGTCGATGGATCATCCAGGGCCTATGACAAAGACCGCCGAAGATGCCGCAATCGTCATGAACGCCATCTCAGGCTACGATCCCAAGGATGCTTCTACCGCAGATGTGCCAGTCCCCGATTTCACCGAGTCACTAGAAAAAGATATCACTGGGATCAAGGTGGGTATTCCTAATGCCTATTTCTTTGACGGACTCGATGATCAGGTTCGGGAGGCAGTGGGCCAGGCGATAAACGTCCTCGGTGAACTGGGCGCCACCTCGGAGGACATATCGTTTCGCCATATAGAATACTCGCCTCATTTGCGAAATACCATATCCATGGTAGAGTCTGCGACATATCACGAAAGGCTTACCAAGGCCCATGCTGAAGAGTTGACTCCCAACGTCAGAGACCGCTTGGAGTTGGGCTTGCTGATACCGGCAAGCTACTATATTAAGAGTCAACGCGCCAGGAGCGTTATCAGGGAAGACTTTATCCAGGCAATGAAGAAGGTCGATGTTTTGGTTACGCCCACGATGGCTATCACAGCGCCTCGGTTGGGACAGGAGACAGTAACCATTGAAGGACGAGAAGAACAAGTCCTCGAACATATAGGGCGGTTCTCTCGTCCCTTTAATCAGGCTGGCCTTCCCGCATGCACCGTCCCCTGCGGATTCACCTCTGAGGGGCTTCCAATTGGGCTTCAGATCGTGGGAAAGGCCTTTGACGAGGCAATGGTCCTGAGAGTGGCTCACGCCTACCAGCAGGCTACCCAATGGCATGCCAAGAGGCCCCCAATCTAGGGCCGTATTTTTGCGTAGGTGCTAGTCCAGTAGCTGGCGAATATCGTGTACCAGCGGGGCGGGGTCCAGCAAAAGGGACGTTATAACAACCCTTCGGGTTCCTCTTTGGTCTATTAGATATACTGGAGCCTGATGGCTTACGTTGTACTTTGCTTTGATCGCACTTTGAAGGTTTTCCACACTCGTAGCAGAGGTAGGAAGCGACTTAGCGTCCTCTTGGTGACCATCTTCGTTGCCGTCTACGTGAATTGGAATAGGGCCCACGTAGTAGTCCGCCCAGACAGGAGCTAGCTCACCCTCGGTTCCCACCAGGAAGTGCCACTTGTTCAACATGTCCTTCTCTTTGGAGTAACGATATGCCTGCTCCACCGTATCCCGCTCCGGGTCGACGCTAATGGCCACAAAATCGATCTTCTTGAGGGTCTCATCGTCCAACTCATCATAGGCGCGGTGAAGAGCCTCGGTGGTCAGTGGGCAGATATCCGGGCAGTTGGTGTAAAGGAATGTGAGCACAATAATCTTACCCGTAAAATCGGAGAGGCTAACCACGTCTCCGAGCTGATTGTGTAGGGTGAAACCGGGTGCTGATTCAGGCGGGTCCAGGGATGTGCCCTCAAACGACAGGGGGCTTGAGCATGCCGCTAATACCATCAACGAAATGAAGGCAACGATGACTGATCTCTTGGCCATTACGCCTTTCATGGCCTTAATCGGCTCTCACGAATCTAAAGCACACTGTCTACCACGATGAAGGCAAAGAAAAGGGCCAAATATAGGAGGGAGTACACATAAAGTTGGCGGGTTGCAGATGTCGTTGTTGCTTTGTGGAGCCTCCAGGCCATTATCAAGAAGATAGCCCCTGCGGCCGTTGCCCCAGAAAGGTAGATTACACCCACTATGCGGGTCGTGTAAAACAGTATGGTAAGGGCCACCAAAATCATCGTATGGAGAAGTATGCTCCTGGTGGTCTCCGCTACTCCGCTAACCACAGGTAGCATGGGAATCTTAGCCTTGGCGTAGTCTTCCTTGAGGAGAAGGGCCAGGGCCCAGAAGTGGGGAGGTGTCCAGAAGAAGACGATGGCAAAGAGATACCACGCCGGTAACGCCAGGCTTCCAGTTACTGCGGCCCATCCTACTAGGGGAGGGACAGCCCCCGCCGCTCCGCCTATGACTATGTTTTGCGTTGTGGAATGTTTGAGCCATCTGGTATATACCATTACATAAAAAATGGTGGCGCTTAAGGTTAAGAGTGCACTCAGCAGATTTATCCAGGTCGCTAGTATGACAAAGGCTACTGCGTTCAGTGCCACCCCGAAAGCCAACGCCTGTCTAGGCTCTATCCTCCCGCCGGCAACAGGTCGCTTGCTGGTCCGTATCATCTGTTGGTCTACTGCTCGGTCCAAATAGTGGTTCAAGGCGTTGGCTCCACCTGCTCCTAATCCTCCACCGACTATGACAAAGAGCATAAGAGAATTGGATGGTATCCCTTGAGCCGCCAGAATCATAGACCCAACGGCGGTAACCAGTAAGAGTAGAATGATCCTAGGTTTGGTAAGAGCAAGGTAGTCGTAGAGAACGTTGTAGAACCCTTGCCTCTGGGTGTCTGTAGTTGTGGGTTCTTTCAAAGGTGAAGGCTTGGGTTTAGCTCTGCTGAACACTGAAGTCCCCCGAGTGGTCTGGTATATATGAAAGAACAGTCATGGCGATTAGTGCTCCCCACGTGGCCGTGGCCATTGCTAGGTGAAGTACCTTGGTTGCAAGAGGGAAGCCCAGCCATATATTGGCCGCACCGACAAATATCTGAATGAAGAAGAATGCACCTACTATAGCTCCGCTCATGGCTATGGCTGGGTGGGTTTTCCTCATTTGCCACGCTCTCCACAATGTGAAAAGTATCAACGCTCCGACCGCCAGCGAGATCAGCCTGTGAAGCATATGAATAACGGACGCCTCCGCCCGGGGTGCCAGCTCTCCAAGGCAAAGAGGCCAGGACTGTCCACAGGCAGTTTCGGACCCTGAACCCACTACATAGGAACCGCTAAGAAGGAGGCCAAATGTGGATAGCGAAGCGAAGAGCGCAAGAGTCGGAAAGCCACTCCATCGAGATGACTTTACGTATCGCGGTCTAATGTTGGGAGGTCCAAAGCGGGCCACTATGTATATCAATACCATACATGCCAACAGCGCCTGGGCCGTGGCTAGATGAGCCAGAACAATCTCTGGAGGAAGCTCTGTGATGACGGTGATGCCTCCCAATATCACCTGGGCGATGAGTATCAAGAATCCCAAAACGGCTGGCACGAATATCCAACGCTCCTGTCTGTAAGACCTCCATGCTGCGACCAGGACGGCCAGGACCAGAACTCCCACCGCAGAGGCCACTAACCTATGAGAATACTCAATCAGGACCTCTGCCTCAGCTGGGGGTATGATACGCCCATGACAGAGGGGCCAATCGGGACACCCCAACCCAGATCCTGTGACTCTCACTACCCCTCCCAGGGCCACAAGGGCAAATATCGCTACAATTGTAGTTAGGGCCAGAGAGTGGAAGAGTCGTCCTGACCTTATCGAATTTAGTGGGGCCTCAATTGCGCTGTTCATCGAATGTAGTCTCTAGTTTACGTCTCATTGAGTGTAAAGCTCAAGATTAGTTGACTTCTATATTCTACCCAAAAACATTTGTCTATACAGAAGAAGCAAAAAAGTGAATTGACACGAATAACAAAACTTAGTAAATTCTATCATATGCCCTTGACGACTGAAAATCGCTCTGGTAAACTCCTTTCAGTTTCCTGATGGGCAACCTTATCGACTTCAATTCATCCCCAAGGTATGTTGAACAAAGGAGGCGGTGTTGAAGGGTCAACACTTGCCTGCTTCGTCGTTTTTGGCTATCTCGCTGCTTGCTTTCGTCGTAATCGCTGCGTCCTGTTCCACCGGCTCACCCCAGTCCACCTTCGATGCGGTAGGAGAGGTGTCCAGAAAGCAGCTTAACCTCTTTTATATCATATTCTGGGCAGCCGCTGTCGTTTTCGTTTTTGTCGAGGGCTTGCTCCTAGTCGCGGTGATCAAGTTCCGGCGGAAGCGTGGCCAGGGAGACCCAGAGCAAATCCACGGCAGCCATAAGCTTGAGATCGTATGGACTGTCATCCCTGCAATAATACTGGCCGTTATTGCTGTCCCGACGATAACTACCCTTGTAGACTTGTCGAGTCCCCCCGAAGGAGATGCCTTGAACGTGACGGTGGTTGGACACCAGTGGTTCTGGGAGTTTCAATACCCAGACCTGGGCATCGTTACCGCCAACGAGCTTCACATTCCAACAGGCAAAGTCATTAACTTCACATTACAGTCCAAGGATGTCATACACAGCTTTTGGGTGCCTAAACTCGCCGGCAAGCAGGATGTCATTCCCAATCGTGACGGTAGTTTATGGTTTATAGCTGATGAACCAGGCACCTACTTCGGTCAATGTGCGGAATTCTGCGGCGTAGCCCACGCTCAGATGAGGTTGAGGGTCATTGCCCAGTCGCCCGATGAGTTTGAGAAATGGGCCACGGACTTTCTTCGGCCTGCACTGGATCCCAAAGGCCTGGCCAAGGACGGTGCTCAGCTATTCACTGAGAAGGGCTGCATTGCCTGTCATACCGTCAAGGATAATCCAGTGGCCAGGGGAGTTATTGGGCCCAGCCTTACTCACTTCGGCCTGAGAAGTACTATTGCGGCTGGTGTAATGGAAGATGACAGGTTCGGTGAGAACCTGACAAGGTGGCTTACCGACCCTGAAGAGGTCAAGCCCGGTAATATCATGGGCCGCAACGCCCCCCTGTACAACGACCCTGGTCAAGTTATGACCAACAAAGAGATAGCCGCCCTGGTTGTGTATCTGAGAGGACTCGAGCCAGATCTGAGCAAGGATCCCATTGTCGGAGAACCGACCCCCGGCCCTACTCCCACTCCAGGTGGGGTGCCGGAGCCAGGCCAGGGAGATTCGGCATCGGGCCAGACCCTGTTTGCTTCACAAGGGTGTTCGGCCTGTCACTCTGTCGGCAGTAACACTATTGTGGGGCCCGGGTTAGGCGGGATAGGTACACGAGCTGCTACTAGAAAGGAGGATCTTCTTACTGGAGGGCAGTACCTATACCAGTCCATCATAGATCCGAGCGCCTACGTAGTACAGGGATTCTCTGACGGAATCATGCTACCTATCTTTGGTGACACGTTATCTGAACAGGAAATCAATGATCTGATTGCTTATCTCTTAACGTTGAAGTAACAGCTAGACCTGCTATAAGATATGGTCTAAGTTGCAATAAATATATAGAAGCTATGAAAAGACTTTGATTCTGGTAGCTGAGTAAACCTGCACAGCAGGGGTATAAGAATGACGACAGTGGGTAATATATTAACAGACGTAGTACGTCGGCCTTCGGCTGAGTACGGCATTTGGAGCTGGATTACCACCATAGACCACAAAAGGATTGGGATCCTCTACGGTGTGACCGCCCTTGTTTTCTTTATCATTGGTGGAGTCGAGGCCCTTGTAATGAGGATCCAACTCTCCCGTGCTGAGCAGAGCCTGGTCAGTCCGGAGGTGTTCAACCAGCTCTTTACCATGCACGGCACCACGATGATTTTCCTGGCGGTGATGCCCTTCGCCGCCGCTTTTTTCAACTTTGTGATCCCATTAATGATTGGCGCAAGAGATGTGGCCTTCCCAAGGCTCAACGCCTTCAGCTACTGGACATTTCTTTTCGGCGGCATCTTACTAAATTCTAGCTGGTTTCTTGGCGGCTCGCCTAATGCAGGGTGGTTCAGCTACGCAAATTTAACTTCTTCGGCCTTTAATCAAGGTAATGGCATAGACTTTTGGATCCTGGGCCTAATACTCCTGGGAACAGCTTCTATAGCCGCCGCTCTTAACTTTATTGTGACCATTCTTAACATGCGAGCGCCAGGCATGCATCTAATGCGGATGCCTGTATTCGTCTGGATGACCCTGGTCACCTCTTTCCTGATGGTCATGGCCTTTCCAGTCATTACCGTGGCCTTGGTTGAGTTGTTCCTTGATCGTAACTTTGGTACTAATTACTTCATCCCCGCGGCGGGAGCAGATCCTGTTCTATGGCAGCACCTCTTCTGGCTCTTTGGCCATCCAGAGGTGTATATTCTTATCCTGCCTGCCATGGGCATCATCTCAGAGGTGTTGCCGACCTTTGCACGGAAACCCTTGTTTGGATATTCTACTATGGTGCTAGCAGGTATTACTATTGGATTTATGGGCTGGGGCGTCTGGAGTCACCACATGTTCACCGTTGGCCTGGGCCCAGTGGCCAACTCCTTCTTTGCCCTGTCTACCATGGCCATCGCCATACCGACCGGCATTAAGATATTCAACTGGATTGGCACTATTTGGGGCGGGTCATTCAAGCTAACGACATCAGCCCTGTTCGCAGTAGGTTTTATCGCCCTCTTCATAATTGGCGGTCTCAGCGGGGTTATGCACTCGGTGGCCCCATCCGACTTCCAACAGCAGGACACCTTCTTTATAGTTGCCCACTTACACTATGTGCTTTTCGGTGGATCAATGATGGCACTGTTCTCGGGAATATACTACTGGTTCCCCAAGTTCACTGGGCGTTTGCTGAACGAGTCTTTAGGGAAGTTAAACTTCTGGATGATGTTTATCGGCATGAACATCACCTTCTTCCCAATGCACTTCCTGGGCCTGTGGGGAATGCCTCGCCGTATATATACTTTTGATTCAGGAATGGGTTTCGATACCTTGAGTATGCTCTCTACCTTTGGGTCATTTTTGCTCGCTGCCTCTGTGCTGGGTTTCCTGCACAACGTTTTTTGGAGCCTCCGCAAAGGCGATATCGCGGGGAACGATCCTTGGGATGCCCGGACCCTCGAGTGGTCTATTCCATCGCCTCCCCCTGTCTATAACTTCGCTACTATACCAGTAATACACGGTAGGGACGCCTTTTGGGAGCAGAAACGCAATGGAGGAGTGCCAGTTGAGGGTGGTTCTATAGATGCTGATGATGAATCATCGAAAGGCGGTGGAGGCCACGGAATCCACATGCCTAGCCCGTCTTATTATCCCGTCCTGGTATCGTTAGGTCAGCTAATACTGGCATATGGATTTATATACAACCTTGCGGCTGTATTCATAGGTGGCTTTATTACATTGACCGCAATTTATGGATGGGCGCTAGAGCCAGCAACTGAGCCGGAGCACGAGGGATAAGCGACTTTAGGGAGAGTTAGGATTTGGAGCAAATATCCACAGTAAGGCACGAATCAGGCCACGACACTAGCCTGGGGATTCCTCATAGGAAAGTGCTCATATGGGTCTTCTTGGCCTCAGAGTGCATGTTCTTCGGGTCTCTCATAGCCACCTATCTTGTTTATCAGGGAAAGAGCATTGTCCCACCTTATCCAGAGGATGTGTTCAGTATCCCTATAACTTCGGTGAGCACGTTCGTGCTTCTGATAAGTAGTATGTCTATGGTATTGGCGTACTCGGCTATAAGCAGGGGCAACATCCGAGCTTTTAGGGCATGGATATTATCTACAGCTCTCCTTGGGGCCACGTTCCTTGCATTCCAGGTATTCGAGTTTCGAGAGTTCGCACTGGAGGGACTTACCCCTCGCACCAATTTGTTTGGGACCACTTTTTTCACATTAACTGGATTCCATGGCGCTCACGTCACTGTTGGCGTCATATGGCTTATGTCTATCTTCGGCTTCTCTTTCTTCAAGCGCTTCACCTCAGCAGAGAGCTTAAGCGTAGACTTGGTCGCCCTTTACTGGCACTTTGTGGACATAGTGTGGATCGTTATTTTCACCGTTGTCTATTTGATTGGAGTGGTGGAGACTTAAATGCGTACTAGGAAGGCACCTATTCCCCTGGCTCTGCTATTGCCCATTTTGGCGGCCCTATTTGTTGCTGTGTGGGGCGGAGGTCTTGGCGTAATGTTTATGCTTCTGTTTGACACTAGCATGCATGAGTGGGCGGTTATAGTCGTGGGCCTTTTTCTTGTCGTGGGAATACCTTCCGCAGCCGCTATCTTTAGCCGATCAAAAGGTGGATTTGGGAAAGAGGAAAACCAATGACGGACAGGCGTAAAGCTATAGATGATACCCCCCATAGTGTAAGGGAAAAGGCGCATCCAACGCCACTAACCTATGTAAAGGTTGCCTCTTTATTGGCCGCCATCACGGCCGTTGAGGTAGGGTTGTTTTACGTAGAGGCCCTGAAGGACGTCATCAAGCCTATATTTCTCATTCTATCTGCTGGCAAATTTGCCATAGTGGCCATGTTTTACATGCATCTCAAGTTCGACAGTCGCCTTTTTTCGGGCCTTTTCTTGGGAGGCGTTCTTCTGGCCCTCGCCCTAGGCGTCGCTCTAATGGCCCTCTTCCGAAATTTCCTCTAAAAGGCACATAATATTGACGACCTTTTTTCTTCTCTCCACTGGATTTACTTCAGCGTGAGCCAAGAAATCAATGAGGTGTTGGGGTGATGCTGTGATACTACTCCATGTCGGTGACCATCTTCCACGGGCAACTGTCTTCTGGGACTTCTTTGCACAGTGGCGGGTAGAAGTTGCGCCTCTGATAGTCATCCTTGGTGTTATCCTTGTATACATCGTCGGGTTGCGCAGGCTCAAGAGCCGGACCATATTTGAGCCCGTGACCGCGTGTCGCATCCTTCTCTTTGCTCTCGGAATCTTTGCGCTTCTCCTTTCTCTAATGTCCCCAATTGACACATACAGCAGCGACCTTTTCTTCCTGCATATGGTGCAGCATCTATTACTGATAATGGTCGCGGTTCCGCTGCTTCTGTTGTCCAACTCTATGCCTGTATTCATGTGGTTTCTTCCTAGGACGCTGAGATACGAGGTGGGGGATCTATTGGCCAAAGGTGGGGTAATAAGGCGTGTGCTAATATGGGCTACCTCACCCAAAGTCGCCTTCCTGATCTATGTGGCCGTAATCTGGGGGTGGCATATGCCGATCGCTTATGACGCGGCTCTAGCCAATACACCGCTCCACTATTTTGAACATTTGACGATGTTTGCGGCTGCCGTTTTTTTCTGGTGGTACGTTATTGGCCCCGCTCCCATACGGCCTCGCTCCTCTTACCAGGGGCGGATGCTTTATCTGCTTCTGGCCACCGTCTTGAACACGGCCCTTGGTATAGGCATCACCTTTTCAGGGAGTACGCTCTATAGTTTCTACGCCGACGCTCCTCGCCACTGGGGTATTTCTGTAGCCCAGGATATGGAACTTGGCGGCCTTATTATGTGGATACCGGGCAACATGATGTTCCTGGTCTCTGTCGCTATTCTCTTTTTAGTTTGGGCGAATAGAGAAGAGCGGCATACTACTCAGCAGCAGCAAGTAGAGGAGAAGAGGAGAAGATATCTGGAGGGGTTGAGCAATCGGTAGGACATATTGCTAGGAGCTTTGGTAGAATAACCCAAGGCAAGACAATGATGGGCATGCCACGTTAGAGACGATTCTCATAGACAAGGATGTAAACAAATAAGGCCTTGGAAGAAGTAATCCGCGTAGATAACCTGGTCAAGAAGTTTCGTGACCTTACTGCCGTAAACGGTGTTTCCTTCTCGGTATATAAGGGCGAGGTCTTTGGCATCTTGGGCCCTAACGGAGCAGGCAAGACAACCACCCTGGAAATAATAGAGGGGCTTCTCGATCCCACTAGCGGATACACTATGGTTCTTGGCCTGGATACCCAGCGCAATCCGGTTGCTGTGAAGGAGCGGATTGGCGTACAGCTTCAGGCATCGGCTTACTTCGACTACCTTACCCTGTCCGAAATACTGGAACTCTTTGGTACGTTCTACAAACGTCGGATGCCGCCTAAAGAGCTGTTGGGACTGGTGGGCCTTTTGGACAAGAAAAATACAACCCTGAGGAAGCTCTCCGGAGGCCAAAAGCAGCGGTTCACCGTCGCAGCTAGCCTGGTCAACGACCCCGAAGTGGTTATACTGGACGAGCCTACCGCCGGCCTCGACCCCCAGGCTAGACAAAACCTGTGGGACCTCATCAGGCGCATCCACGCCGAGGGAAAGACGGTGGTAATCACTACCCACTACATGGAAGAGGCGGAGGCATTGTGTGACCGAGTCGCTATTATGGATAGAGGTCTCCTCATAGCTTTGGACACCTCCTTGAACCTGATTCGCAGTCTAGATGCCCCTTACGTAGTTAAAATGGTCACGTCAAAGCCTCTGCCAAAAGATGACCTAGAAGATTCCGATTGGATAGTTGGGGATGTTATAAGTCGGAATGAGACCTCTTACGAGATCAAGGTCAAGACCGCCCACGCCATCTCCAAACTCGTCCGGTGGGCCACGGAGAGCGGCGTCACCATGGACCACTTCGAGATGGTGCCGGCTACCCTCGAGGATGTCTTCCTGAAGCTTACCGGCCGCGAGCTCCGAGACTAGGCCCGACTGCACAGTTGACGCAATAGAGCGTACTAAATAGGAGATGCTAAAGTGGAGTACGGCGCTCATTTGCCTGTGATAGATATGGTTGGAAGGCCCTTTTCCCTGGATCTACTGCTACAGTACGCAAGTGCCGCTGAGGAATTGGGATTCCAGACCTTGTGTGTAAATGACCACCTGGTTTTCACAAGACCTTGGCTTGATGCGCCCACCACAATGGCGGCGGTATTACCGCGAACCAAACGCATTACACTGGCTACTACGGTAGTCCTTCCTATCGTTCGAGGGCTGATTCCCATCGCTAAAGCTATGGCCGCCATAGACCTGCTCTCCAACGGACGCCTCAGAGTAGGTATAGGCCCTGGCTCCTCGGCCTTGGATTATAGTGTAGCGGGGATACCCTATGAGGAGCGCTGGAAGCGTTTGGACGAAGCCGTCCAGGCGCTACGATCTCTTTGGGAGGGTAATAAGACCCCCTTTAGGGGTCGCTTCTACTCCACCGAGGAGGTAGAGTTGTTGCCCCTTCCATATCAAGGGGACGTGCCGCCCATCTGGATTGGTAGCTGGGGATCCGATGCTGGCCTTCGGCGTGTCGCTCACCTGGGCGACGGCTGGTTAGCCTCTGCCTACAACACTACTCCCAAGGCATTTGAAGATGCATGGGGCCGCCTCCAGGGCTACCTTACCTCCCAGGGGAGGACCTTGGAGGGGTTTCCCAACGCCGTTGCCACCATGTTCTTTTACATAACCGAAGATAGAAACAAGGCGGAGCAAATAGTCCATCGCATCCTGAGTCCCATGCTTAAGCGCCCCGAGGAGGAGCTACGTCTGCGCCTCCTCGTAGGACCACCTGACGAGTGCGCCGCAAAGCTGGTAGCGTACAAAGCTGCGGGCGCTCAGCGCGTTTACTTATGGCCTGTTGATGATGAGCTACATCAGCTAGAGGCATTTCAAAGTAAGGTAGCGCCTCTGGTGCAATAAACGATCACCCATAACCGGATATTACGGACTGTATCTATGATTCCCCTCCTAAAAGCCAATCTAAAGATGATGATTCGGGACCGCCAGACCATATTCTGGGCCTTGGCTTTTCCTGTCATATTCGTCGTCGTGTTTGGTCTATTCGACCTAGGGGGAGGCGGCTTAGCCGAGATTGCCGTTATAGACCAGGCGGACACAGCGCTCTCTCACCGGATAGTCCAACAAATCGAAGACATAGATATTCTGGATGTCAAATCCGAATACAGCATCCCGGAGGAGGCTCGCCAAGCTTTGAAGGATGGTGACTTGGAGTACCTTCTGGTGATTCCGCCAGACCTATCTACGCTCACCTCAGGCTCTCCCCACGATACCGCCGTTGCTATTAACCTCTACTATGACGAGTCCAACGTTCAGACCAATCAGTTGGTGATAGGGGTGGTACGACAATTCTTGGATCAACTCAACCTGGAACTGGTGGGACGCCCTCGTTTGATAGAGGTCGCTCCTGAGCCAGTCCAGGCTCGCCAGGTCGACTATTTTGATGTGTTGCTGATGGGGCTGGTCGGCATGGGGGTGATGATCCATTCGATAATGGGTATTGCTGTCAGGATCAGCGAATATAGGAATCAGAGCATTTTGAAGCGTATATTGGTTACACCTCTGCCGGTGCGGAACTACTTCGCCGCCGAGGTCCTGGCCCATCTGGTTCTCACCGTGGTCCAGGTAGCAATCATATTGGCGGTGGGGGTGCTCATCTTTGGTGGAAAGATATACGGGAATATACTGTGGATATTCATAATAGTGGCTTTCGGTAACCTCATATTCCTCAACATCGGATTCATAATATCCGCATGGGCCAAAAACCCGGCCGCTGCCTCCGGCATGGGCAACGCTATTGCCCTTCCCATGATGTTCTTCTCCGGCACATTCTTCCCAACCTCTACCCTCCCTGGGTTCCTGCCTGAGCTTATGAGAGTGCTTCCCCTTACGCCATTGTTGGAGGCCCTAAGACACGTATCAATAGATGGATGGACCTTATGGCAGACATGGCCTCAGCTAGCTATTTTGGCGGGATGGGTGGCCTTTTCATCAGTGGTCGCTGTGAGGGTGTTTCGCTTCCGCTAATGCGAGCCATACAATCTCCGCTCATACTGAGCCTGTCGAAGTATCACCCTGATCACCATCGCTTTTTTCTGTCATTGGTATGAAAATGTCGTCCTGGGGGTTGTCATGCTGAGGACTTTGTCCGCCGAAGGGCGGACTCCGTCCCCCCGAAGGAGGAGTCGGTTGAAGTCCTCTGCCGACGAAGCATCCTCGACATACCTACTCAACCCTCGCTCACCCTGTGCCGTGCCCTTCTGGGTGAGGTGCGGCTTTGCACAAAAAAGCAAAAATCTCAGGAAGGCGACGGAAACCCAGGTTTCCGTCCGGGGGTGCCCCCCCAGATATGAACCGAAGGTGAGATAATCAAGGTCTGGTGCTCCTAAAATTGGCAAAAATAAGACTTTTTGTGCAAAGCAGGTGAGGTGTGCTATGTTTCTCCCGTTCGTGGTGAGCTAGTCGAACCACGAGAGTAATAACAATCAGGATAGGGTATTATCAAAGGGCCTCTCGTCAATCTATGTTGCGATTTGCGAATCTGACCACTAGACTAAGAAGGCTACGTAATCGTAATTCGTAATAAGGAAGGGTGTGATGTGACCTCTATCGTTCTGGCAGGTGGAGCCAGCGCTAGGCTTGGGAGAGACAAGACGCAGGAGATTCTTGGAGGCGTAGCACTCCTTGGCAGGGTCATAGAGAGGATGGCTCAAATAAGCCGTGAGGTGCTTCTCGTAGTGAGGCCAGGTCAGAGCCGTGATGTATCTTCATACGGAGATGTAGTGCGAGTTGTATTCGACGATCCTCTGGGGTACGGCCCCCTCGGAGGTCTATACAGCGGCCTTTCGGCGTGTCGTGATCCTTACGCTTGGGTGGTTGGCTGCGACATGCCCTTTCTTAACACCAATCTTTTGAGATATCTGATGGGTCTTGCCTCTGGTTATGATGCCGTTGTGCCCAGAGTCGATGGTCTCCAACCCCTTCACGCCGTCTACGGAAGGAGTTGCCTCCCAAAAATCGAAGCTCTGCTTCATACGGCAGGGGCAGGAATTTACCAACTTCTTCCTCTGGTTAATGTAAGATATGTGGACGAAGAAGAGATAAATACCCTAGACCCGGAAGGACGCTCATTCCTCAATGTGAATACAGAAGCCGACCTAGAACTGGCAAAATCCTATTTTAAGAACCGCAGGTAAAGGAGAACCGACGAATGTTGCCCATCGTTTGTGTGGTAGGCAAGTCCAACTCAGGCAAGACAACTCTTCTTGCTAGTCTGGTGCCCGAGCTGAAGGCGCTGGGCTATCACGTGGCCACGGTCAAGCATGTTGTCCACGGATCGGACTTGGATGTGCATGGCAAGGACAGTTGGCGACTCCTAAAGGCTGGCAGCGATGTGGCCTTTGTCAGCGGGCCGGGCCACGTCGCCCAGTTCAGGGAGATAGACGGGGACTTGCCCCTCAAAGACATAGCTGCCTCTATCTGGGACTGTGATATCCTTCTTGCTGAAGGATACAAGGACAGCCCCTTTCCCAAGGTAGAGGTGGTGCGAGAAGAGTTAGGGCTAGACCTGCTATGCAAAGAGACGGAACTTGCCGCTGTGGTGTCAGAATCGGAGCTGCCTGTGTCGGTACGTAGATTTCAACCTAAAGAGGTGGCCTCGCTAGCAAAGTTCATCGCTGACACATATATCGAACCTGATCGACGGGTGATGGATACCGAGCTGTCGATAAACGGTCAACAGGTGGCTCTGAACACCTTTGCTAAACACTTCTTCGCCCGTGCCACGTTAGGCATGGCTTCCGTCCTGAAGGGCATCGGCAAGATCAATCGCCTGGTCATCTACATAAAGAACAACTCTGAGGAAGGGTGAAAAAGACTAGCGCAGCTTAAGGTAGCTCGTCGGCAGAGCTATGGCTAAAATTCTATCTCCTTCGCCTTCTCCCCAGGCCTAGCTCCTTGCGAGCCTGGATGTACCGTATCATGTCCGATCGGTTCAACATGCCCACGACTTTGCCGTCCTCTACCACTGGCACCTGGTTGAGGTCGTGCTCTGCCAGTAGCTGCAGCACCTTGGATGCGTCCTCATCTGGCCCCACGGTGTGAATGGGCTGTCCAGTCATAACGTCCGCTACCTTCAAATTGGGCCACAGCTCTTGTCTGGCCTTTTTCAAGTCCGTTAGAGTTACAACGCCAACCAATTGATCGAGCTCATCGCATACAAGCAAGGCCCTCTTGCCACGCCTAAGGAAGAGCTCCTCCACTATGCTTATGACCGAGGTTTCCGGGGATGTCGTCTCGGGCTGGGTATCCATAAGGTCTCTCGCAAAAACGTCTCTGAACTCCTCTTGGAGTTTGGCCTCACGGCGGTTGGATTCTGCGGCGCTGTTGAGGAACCATCCGATAAACATTATCCATAGGCCGCTGAGAAAGTTTCCTGTGACTATCTGATAGATACCCCATCCTATAAGTCCAAAGGCAAACACTTGTCCTACTCTAGATGCGATGATTGTAGCCTTGGCTAAAGTGCCCGTTATGCCCCATAAGATGGAGCGCAGGATCCGTCCGCCGTCCAGGGGGAATCCTGGCAGCAGATTGAATCCTCCCAATAGAGCGTTGATAAGCGCCAGATATCCTAATAGGGCACCTAATTGACCTACGGGACCCTTCGTAAAGAGTAGCGGTAGCGCAAAAATGCCTGCAAGCAGTAGGCTGGTTACCGGGCCCACCACGGCCACGTAAAACTCGTCCCTCGCCCGCTGGGCCTCTCCCTGCATATTGCTCACGCCGCCGAAGATGAACAGAGTTATGCCCAGGACTCGCAGACCCAGCCGACGGGCCACTAAGGAATGGGCCATCTCATGCACCAGCACAGAGGTGAACAATAGAATTGAGGACACTGCTCCCAGCCCCCAGTAGGTGCTCGTAGACCAGCCTGGATAGAATGATGGATAGTAGCCTACCGCCAGCGACCAACCTATCAGCACGAAGGCGAAGAGCCACGTATAGTGAACCCCTATGTCTACCCCAGCAATTCGGAACAAATGAAAGGACGGTCTCATCTATATTCCCCAAGCCTCTAGCCAGTTGGGCTTCTTAGGACAGAGATACACCGATTAGATTGCCTACGCCGAAGGTAATCGCAGCGGCGGCTACCCCAATCAATAACATACGAAGACTTCCCCACGCTACGTTCTTGTTCGATACCAGTGCCAGAGTGCCTCCTACCAGTACCAAAGCTATTCCACTGGAGAGAGCGCTTAGAATGATTGCTGTAGTCCCGGAACTGAACATATACGACAGCACAGGAATCAATGCGCCCAGGCTAAATGCCGTAAAAGAGCTGATGGCGACGCCCCAGGGAGAGCCTAGCTGGGACGGGTCAATTCCAAGCTCTTCTCTAGCCATAGTGTCTAAGGCAACCTGTGGATTGGCCATGATACGGTCTGCAACAACCTCGGCCTCTGATCGGGCCAAGCCCTTTGTCTGATATATGAGCACAAGCTCCTCCCTCTCCTCCTCTGGGGACTCCTCTAGCTCTGCGCTCTCAATTTCCATCTCACGATCGTAGACATCCCTCTGGGCGCGCACCGAGACGTACTCCCCCGCTGTCATGGAGAAGGCTCCCGCCATGAGCCCTGCCAATCCGACCAGGGGGGTGATGTTGGTATCAGACATGCCTCCGGCAACCCCCATAGTGAGGGCAAAATTGGAAACGAGGCCATCATTGCTGCCCAGGACGGCGGCTCTGATGTTTGCCGCTTGGCTGGCGCGATGATATCCCTCGGACTGTAATATGTTTACCGTTCCTCCGTTGCCCGCCAGTTCATTTAAGGTTCGAGCGTGTCTTCGCTCGTCTTTCACAATGGGCTTGGCTTCAGGCTCCTTGGAGTATGTTCTTATATCTGCGAATTCGCCTTTTAAGAGCCAAGGTAACACTGCCCGTGTCCCAAACCGATGGGCCAGCCAAGTGAATATGCGTATCCTCAAAGTTCGCTTCGCAGGCTTTAGCGGACTGGTGTCCACCTCCAACTTAGAGGCCCAGTGGGCAGCGTGCCTCATCTCGGCCTCCGCTAACTCTCTGAAAATCTCGGCTCTTTTCTTGTCTCTCTCCACATCTGCAAGGGCGTTATACATAGATGCTGCTTCCATCTCACCCTTGAGATAGGACTTGAACCTGGCCCTAGTGCTCCGCTCCTTCTTGCTCATCTCGGCACATCCGACAGTCTGTTCTCTGTTCTGACAACGATTGCAGACCGGCCTTCTGGCCGGCACACTCTAGCATGGTCAGCATACATTAAGACCCACCAAGCGTAAAGCTGGTCACTCATTGCCTTCCAGGGGCTTAAGCTGGTGGTCTGTTCCAATTACTATTAGAGCGTCGCCGACTTCTATGATGGCATCGCTGCCTGGGCTGACCAGGATATCACCATCTTGCCTCTTTAGCGCTAGAACCTGGACGTTTTTCAAGGCGTCCCCTTGACCAATTGCTTGCTGCGCCTGCAAGAGGTGACCCCTCTGTCACTTCAACTTCAACCAATCTGGCACCATTCTTTGGGGCATTGAACAGGGTGTCGAAGAAATCTACAAGGAGGGGTCGTATTGTTGCCAGGGCCAGACGTCGGCCTCCGAGAGCATAGGGGGAGATGACTCTATTTGCTCCAGCCCTTAGGGCTTCCCCTCCGTTTCGGGAGATGTGCTCCTGGCAACGATGGTCAACGTAGGATTCAGGGCCCTGGCGGAAAGGGTGATAAAAACGTTGTCACTGTTGCTGCCTACGGTTGCCACAAGGCCTCGGGCCGCCTTGATGCCTGCAGATAGTAAAGTCTCGTCATCGCTGGCATCTCCTTGTATATAGGGTAGGCCCATTTCATCTACTTCTGCGATGACCTGAGTACTCTTGTCGACGACAATAAAGGGGACCCCTTCAGATTGAAAAGTTCTGCTCACCTCCCTTCCAACACGACCAAATCCACAGAGAATGAGATGACGATTCAAACCCGCTAGTCTTGTTTTCATTCTGCGCCTCCGAAGAAAACCTTTGAGCACCTCCCCCTCAACCACCGTCTGGACCACTAGGGTAAGAATGAAGAGCATCGTTCCTACACCGCCGACCATCAGAAAGATGCTGAACACCCTTCCACCGCCGATAGATTCCGTCGCATCGCCCTCATCCCCTGGATCGAACTCCAGGGGCCTCCTCTCACGCCCCTCATCGTCCCTGAGAAACTCAAGCCCAAGCCATCGCCCCATCCCAACCTTGGCAGTCGGCTGCCGCGAGCCACACCCGCCGTGCGTCCTGGCTTCTTTCATCAGACCCCTATAGGGGGGTTCAAAGATGAACACCCCGATAGGGGATTACGCCCAACTTTCCGGTCCCCCACACTGAAGGAGAACGGGCGTTCGCTCACAAAGATGAACGTGGAACCGAACGACACCAACAGACGCAGCGCAGGCTCGGTGCAACCGGCCCACATGGTCAGCGTCGGCGTCACTGAAAGACCGATATGGAAGAGACCAAGAACCAGCACAAACCCAAAGGCGCCAGGAAAGACCCCGGTGAGCTGCGGGTCGTGAGCATCGACTTCAACCCCGGCCCCGACGCCCAGGACCGGCTGCGCCGCCTCTTCACCCTGCTCGTCAAGTACGCCGTGAGGGACAGGCAGCTCCCGCCTCGTGCGGACTCATCTCCGGACGGCGGCGGGGAGGAGGGCTGATGCGTTTCACACACTCTCTGACGGTCATCAGCCTGGGCGGAGGCGTCCAGTCCTCCGTCATGGCCCTCATGGCAAGCCAGGGAGCATTCGACGCCATCCCCGACTGCGCCATCTTCGCCGACACCCACTGGGAGCCTCCCGGTCTCTACACTCACCTCGATTGGCTCGCCGAGCGTCTCGGCTTTCCCGTGTACGTCGTGGACAACGGGCGGAGTCTCCGCGAGGACGTCAAGACCCTCACCAACCACTCAGGCAACCACAGCTTCGTAGACCTTCCCCTCTATCTGAAGGGACGCAACGGCCATGGCGATGGCATCGGGCGGCGTCAGTGCACCGAGCACTACAAGATAAGGCGTGCGCCAAGAAGCTCATGGGTTGAACGTTCCGGATGCGGAATCCGGCCAGGAGTGGGCCGGTGGCTAGGGAAGCAGGCACGGGGACCAGAGGCGAAACCGTGTCTGAAGCCTTCCCGACAATGTGGCGGCGGTGACCCTGCTAAACCGTGCGCTGCTAGCCAGAGTGTCGTTATGGTTACGAAAGGAACTGCTGATTGAAGCGTCGCATGTAAAACCACCTGCTCACGGTAGGGCGAGGGTGGAGTCATCGGAACCCCTGTCTGTCGTATACAGGGGCAGTCCTGTTAGGACAGAGACACCGAACTCCAATCAACCGGCGTCTCCCGATGGCGAGCGCGGCAGCGAGCCGTGCCAGGCGTAGAGGCAGAACCTAAGACGGCACGCAGACGCAACCTAGGTGAACTTGGGAAGCGCGACCGGCTCTCCGGCAACGGAGTAGGCCAGCCTTCGGCCAATGCCGGACGTGGGGCAGAGCCCTCGTAGTAGTCCGAGGTCGGGAAAGCCGGCCGCATGGCGAAGGAGGGCAGTCGGATGGGTGTGGAACGGAGCGAACTACGCCGGAGAAGGGATGTATGCACCCGACGACGATGGCGGAAAGCTGATGTTCCCGACTTTGGTCTATCCCATCTGACTGAGAGCCGGATGCCTTGAAAGGGGCTCGTCCGGTTCGGTGAGGGGGATGGCGCGAACCAGCCGGAGCGATCCGGTCACTGGCGGCGCTGTCCCCACTCAATCGATTCAGCGGAAGATACGCGAGCTGCTGGGACTCACGAAAGGACAACGTGTTCCGTCCGGCACCGCCGTCGAGCTGTGGCTGGGCATCTCTACCGACGAGGCCATCCGCATGAAGCCCTCTCGCGATAGATGGATACAGAACCGTTACCCCCTCATCGAAGCTGGGATGTCCAGGAAGCAATGCATTGTGTGGTGGCAGGCCCGCTACGACCGGCCACTGGAGCGTTCAGCCTGCATTGGCTGGAGCTGTTCGCCGAGGCAGTGGAGATTGACGCCAAACTCAGAGGACGGTTGGCCTTCGCCAAGGAGCCCTACCTGCATCCTCGACGGGTGCCCCTCGCGCAGGCGGTCAGCCTCGATGAGGCGGAGTTGGGAACGGACGGGCAATCGGACGGGTTCGGCAACGAGTGCGAGGGGCACTGTGGGCTCTAAAGGGCCGCATTCACGACGAGACGGCGGGGAGGCTATTTTCGAGTTGCCAAGGCGCTTCACTGCTGCGGAGAGGAGGGCGCTATGGCAGAAAGAGCGGAGGGAGCGGGTCATGAAGAAGACGGTCGCAGCTGGCGAGCTTGATGCTCCATATCAAGTGGTCTTTGGAGATGTGTCGAAGATTGTCGATGCCGCCAAGGACTCGGCAACCCGTTCGGTGAATGCTGCCATGACTGCCGCGTATTGGTTGATCGGGCATCGCATCGTTGAGTTCGAGCAGTCAGGAGAAGAGCGGGCTAGGTACGGAACGGCGCTCATGGAAAGACTGGCGGCGGACTTGACCCAGCGGTTTGGACGCGGCTTCTCCCGTCAGAACATCCAATACATGCGTCTCTTCTACGTCTCATATCCATCCGATCAGATTCGCCAGGCACTGTCTGGCAAATTGGCTCGATCCCCTAGGCGTCGGATACGCCAGAGGGCGTCGGGCGAATCCGACGCCACTTCCATTGAACTACGCCTGGGCGAGCTTCTCGCGGCCTTTCCGCTGCCCTGGTCCGCCTACGTGCGGCTGCTATCGGTCAAGAACACCAGCGCCCGTGAATTCTATGGAGCAGAGGCGCTGCGAGGAGGGTGGTCGATTCGCCAGCTCGACCGGCAGATCAATTCCCAGTTCTACGAGCGCACGGCTCTATCGAAGAACAAGGCCGCCATGCTGACGGAGGGGCAGAAGCCCCGTCACGAAGATCGCGTGGAGATCAAGGACCCGTTTGTCCTCGAGTTCCTCGACCTCAAGGACGAGTACTCGGAAAGCGATCTGGAAGAGGCGCTCATCCGCCACCTGGAGACCTTCCTCCTGGAACTGGGCGGTGACTTCTGCTTCATGGGCCGCCAAAGGCGTCTGCGCATCGGTGACAAATGGTACCGGGTGGACCTGCTGTTCTTTCACCGGCGGCTGCGATGTCTCGTGGTCATCGACCTCAAGATCGGTGGTTTCACTCACGCCGACGCCGGGCAGATGCACCTCCACCTGAACTATGCGCGGGCGCACTGGGGCCGCGAGGGCGAGAATCCGCCCGTTGGACTGGTCCTCTGCTCAGAAAAGGATGAGGGGCTGGCGCGGTATGCCCTCGAAGGCTTGCCAAACAACGTGATGGCAGCGGAGTACCGAATTACCCTGCCCAACGAGGAGCTTCTGGCAGCGGAGATTGACCGAACGCGGCAGGTGATAGAATCGCGCGGCTCGATAACTTCAGAGGCTCCGCCAAATAGCGGCACGCTGACAGTAGAGAATCCGAAAGAATGAGCAAGGCAACGCAAGGGGCACAAGGGGCAGGTCCGATAGGAGTCTGGGCCAATGGAATGACTGGCACGTTGACGGTGCCGCGCCGCTAGGGGTAAAATGCTGGGTAGAAGTTGGCCCGGCGATGCGTGAAACACCCCGGGCCGTGGCGCCACCTGAATGGGTCAGGTGATGCGATGTGATTGTACTACTCGCTGACTCGCTCCCGACAGGAGGCGGGTCTTTTTGATGTTCAAGGAGAAGGAGTAAAGGAGGAAATCATGGCGAGAACCAGGATACAGAGACAGGCAAATGGACAGAGGGCGGCCATCTACGCCCGCGTCTCCGACAAGAGCCAAGACACAGAGGACAAGACCTCTCTTTCCGAGCAGACCATCGAGATGGAAGCCTACTGCGAGGGCAAGGGCATGACCATCACCGCACGCTATCAGGAGGTGGGCAGGGGCTGGTCCAAGAAGCGCCCCGAGTTCCAGAGGATGCTGGCCGACGCCAGACGGGGAAGGTTCGACACCATCGTCTGCTGGAAGTCAGACCGCCTGAGTAGGGGCATGTACCCCGCAGCCGCCCTTATGGAGGTCATCGAGGCTTATCACATCAACCTGGAAGCCGTCATGGACGCCATCGGGAAGATAGAGCTGGACAACTTCCGTGAGAGGACTATCATGGGCAAGCGGGGCTCGGCCAAGCGAGGCCGAATGCCCGCGGGAGCACCTCCCTACGGCTATCGTACCGGGGAGGACGGCAAGCTGGAGATATATGAGCCGGAGGCCGAGGTGGTCCGCCGAGTCTTCCAAATGTACGTTCATGAAGGCATGGCTGGGACGGCCATCGTCCAACAGTTGACCAGGGACAACGCCCCGACGAGGAAGGCCTGCTCCCGTTGGCACAAGGCATACGTCAGCTTCCTCCTTGGTAACGAGACCTACACAGGCACCTGGTGGTACGGCAAGGCCCGGTGGATTGTGACGGAGGCAGGGGAGGAGGTCTACCCTCAGCCCAGGGACTCCTGGATCGAGGTCCCCATCCCGCAGTTGGTAGACGAGGAGACCTGGGAGAGAGCGCAGGACCTGAAGAAACAACGAAAGGTGCGATCCAAGCGCAACACCAAAGCATTCTACCTGCTCCAGCACCTCGTAAGGTGCACCGAATGCGGGCGGCTCTTCGCCTCCCGTTCCTCCTACCGCACCTACGTCAAACGCAATGGCAGGCGCCACAGGCAGGATAGGGTCACCCCTCAGCGGCACTATCACTGCTACGGAATGCTGAGCGACGGCCTGCGGTGCCGTAAGCCAGCGATGATCAGGGCGGAACGCCTGGAGGAGTTGGTCTGGAGCCAGGTCAAGAGTATGATCCAGCATCCCGAACTCATTGTCGCCGGCATTGAGGCTATGGACACTCAGGAAGACGGTGCCCTGGAGATGCGGTCCGCCAAAGCGGAGCGTGAGCTTCGGAAGGTACAGACTGAGGAGGAAAGGGCCATTCGCCTGTTCGTGTCTGGGAAGATTACAGAGGACCAGCTCGACCTTCAACGCAAGTTCATCACGGAACGGCTGGAAACCGCACGAGCAGATCTGGATGACCTCCGTACAAGCGAGTCTGTGGCATCTGAGAAGAGGACCATGATGGAGAATCTCATCCAGTGGGCCGGGGAATTCAGCGGCAGGCTCGATGAACTCCCCGACGAGAAGCGCAGGGACGTGCTGCGGTTGCTCGTCGATCAGATTCTCGTGGACAAGGACAACAAGGTGAGCATCACCCTTGGCATCCCAACTGATAGCTTGATGTCGATTGAGAAAGTGGAATCACCATCCCAACGCCGCCGGACAGCCCAATAGGGGGCGGAGACGCCGCAGAGGTGGCTCTCCACGGCCCAGTTCACAGTTCAGTACACGTTGGTGGAGATGAGCGAATGAAAGCAAGGGCCTTAAGCCACCTGCCGTAGCACTTCCGCACAATGTGTGCTATAATGCCTTAACTGATATTGCAGTACGAGACGTGGACAGTAAAGAGGCGCCACACATCGGCGTCTCTTTTTTCATGTAACGACCTGTTCACGTCAGAACTTTCCAAAAGGTATAGGTATAGTCTTATAGTTACTTCAGTCAACACGCAAAATCGTAGTCAGTATCATCGAAACGGTGTCAAACGGCGCTTCTACCAACCTCAGCCAACTCAGCAAGACAGGTTCCCGGTCTCCAACGCTCCTCTTTCAGGGCCCCTTCCAAGGGATCAGAAGTTCGGACAACTGGACGTATCAAAGCCCATCGCCGTTGCCCTGGAAGCGATGAAATACAGTGAACCCACGGAGATTCAGCAGAAGCTCATCCCCGTCTTATTGGACGGCAGAGACATGATTGGCCAGGCACAGACCGGCACAGGCAAGACCGCCGCCTTCGGCATCCTTCTTGCCGAGGTCATCGACACCCGCGAGAAGCATACCCAGGGAGTTGTCCTTGTCCCTACCCGTGAACTGGCTGTTCAGGTATCCATGGAGCTGCGCCGCATCGGACAGATACGTGGAATCCGCGTCGTAGCAGTCTACGGGGGCCAGCGAATCGAGCCCCAGATCACCGATCTCGCCCGGGGCGTACACATCGTCGTCGCAACACCAGGCCGTATGCTGGACCACATGCAGCGGGGCACCGTCTCCATCGACAAGGTGAAGGTCGTCATCCTGGACGAGGCCGACGAGATGCTGGATATTGGGTTCGCCCATGATATAGACACCATCCTGAGGAGCACGCCTAGAGCCCGGCAAACAGCCATGTTTTCGGCCACCATGCCTACTGCCATCAAAAGGCTTGCGGCAAGGCACCTGCAGAACCCCCAGTTGGTCTGTGTGGGCCGTGAGTCCCAGGCTGTGGCCAGCGTGGAGCAGGTCTACTATGAAGTGGCAGAACGCGACCACAGGACTGCACTGGAAGAGCTTCTTGTAAGAGTCGGAAATAACCAGACCATAATATTCTGCCGCACCCGGCACGGAGTTGAAAAAGTTGCCAATTTCCTGGAGCGCAAGAAGTTTACGGTGCAGGCCATCCACGGCAGAATGCGGCAGTCGCAGCGCGACAGGGCCATGCGCGCCTTCCGCTCCAGCAAGTGCGAGTTTCTAGTGGCCACCAACATCGCCGCCCGTGGCCTGGACATACCATCGGTGTCCCAAGTCATCAACTACGACCTGCCTCAGAGCGTGGAAGAGTACGTCCACCGCATCGGACGCACAGCGCGCATGGGTCGGCCAGGCGTGGCTTACACCTTCGTCAGCGAATGGGACGCAGACACCTTCACCCAGATCAAGCGCCACATTGGCAAAGACCTGACCCGCGGCATGCTCTCCGTATCCCCTCGCTAGAACAATCACCAACAAAAGGCAGCCCCCTTATTTAGGGGTTGCCTTTTCATTCACCACCATCCTCCGCCCGCTTTTTCTGGCACTTCGAGCACTTCTCAGGGCATTTTCGACCCTACAATCGAAACCCAGGGAAAGACCAACCACCTTCCTCAAGGTTTCGCTCTCCTCGGTATTCCCAGTATAATAATAAGGCTACGCCTGATACAAAGGAGACTTGCTTTATGACCACAAAAACAGAACCCGCCCTCATCCCGCTTGAGATACTCTTCGGCAACCCGGAGAAGGCCAGCCCTAAGATCTCCCCAGACGGGACGCGGATGGCTTACATAGCCCCCGTAAACAACGTCCTCAACGTCTGGGTCAAGACCATTGGCGACGATGACGATAAGCCCGTCACCGAGGACACCGACCGCGGCGTTCGCATGTACCTGTGGGCCAGGGACAACAAGCACATCCTGTATCTCCAGGACGTAGGAGGCAACGAGAACTTCCACCTCTACGCCGTCAACCTGGACACCCTCGAGACCAAGGACATCACTCCCTTCGACAACGTCCAGACCCGCATCGTGGAGCACATCAAGCGCTTTCCCAACGAGATGCTCATCGCCATGAACAAGGAGGACGAGCGGCTTCACGATGTCTACCACCTGGACCTTGCCACCGGAGACCTGAGGCTGGTGGCCAAGAATCCCGGCAACATAGTGGGCTGGCAGGCGGACGCCAACCTCAAGGTGCGCGCCGTTACGACAGCCCGGCCTGACGGAGGCTTCGATCTCTTAATCCGCGACACAGAAGACTCCGACTGGAAGCGCCTCCTCGCCTGGGATGCCGAGGACGCCCTCACCAGCCATCTCGTCTCCTTC
This sequence comes from Dehalococcoidia bacterium, assembly GCA_965249025.1. GTDB lineage: Bacteria > Chloroflexota > Dehalococcoidia > Lucifugimonadales > CAYTFF01. The sequence continues at coordinate 3,149,989 of OZ252215.1, forward strand.
TCCAAGGATGGACAAAGCATCTATGTGGTCGACTCTCGCAACGCCAACGCGGGGAGGCTGGTCGAGGTGGATGTCTCTTCTGGCGTCACAACGAAGGCGCTTGCAGAGGACACCGTCTACGATGTCAGCAACATCATGGTCCACCCTGACACCTATCAAGTCCAGGCCGTAGCCTTTAACAAGGCCCGCACAGAGTGGCTTGTCCTTGACGAGTCCATACGCAGTGACTTCGACGCCATCGCTAAGCTGGACGATGGCGACTTCTCCATATACAACCGCGACGACGCTGACAATACCTGGCTCGTCGGCTTCACTAAGGATAGTGGCCCCGTCTCTTTCTACGCCTACGACCGCAGATCCAAGAGGGCCACCTTCCTCTTCGACCACCAACCAGACCTGACTAAATACGCCCTCGCTTCTATGGAACCCGTCTCTTTTCAAGCCAGGGACGGCCTCACCATCCACGGCTACATTACTTTCCCTCCTGGCAAGGGACGCTCTGACCTGCCCATGGTCCTCAACGTTCACGGAGGCCCCTGGGCTCGCGATGCTTGGGGCTTCGATCCCACCGCTCAATGGTTCGCCAACCGGGGCTACGCCTGCTTTCAGGTCAACTACCGAGGTTCTACAGGTTATGGCAAAGCCTTCGTCAACGCCGGCGACAGGGAGTGGGGGGCTAAGATGCACGATGACCTGGTGGACGCCGTTGGATGGGCCGTTCAGCAAGGCTACGCCGACCCCAAGCGCGTCGCCATTTTCGGTGGATCCTACGGCGGTTACGCTGCCCTTGTCGGCGTCACCTTCACCCCAGACCTCTTCCGGTGCGCCGTGGACATCGTCGGCCCCAGCAACCTCATAACCCTCATCAAGAATATCCCACCCTATTGGACCACGATGGTTGCCACCTTCCACAAGCGCGTCGGCAATCCAGATACGGAGGAGGACTTCCTCAAGTCCAGATCACCACTGTTCAAGGTCGACAGGATACAGACGCCCATCCTTATCGGCCAGGGGGCCAACGACCCGAGGGTCAAACAGGCTGAGTCGGAGCAGATCGTCGAGGCAATGAAGAGCAAAGACATAGAGTATGAATACATGCTCCTTCCCGACGAGGGTCACGGCTTTGCCAAACCAGAAAACCGCCTGAAATTCTTCGCGGCTGCCGAGCGGTTCCTTGCCAAACACCTGGGCGGCCGTCAAGAAGACTAAACAGAGGACGGTTATTCTGAGCCTTGCCTGCTTTGCCAGAGCGTTTGCTACTTAGTGTTGTGGAGTTGATTGTAGATCAGCTTTAAGTAGTCTCGCATAAGCCTTGGGAGAAGGAATCGAGATCGGACGCTTTCTCTGGCGGCCTTACCGATATCCTGTCTGAGACCTCTATTCCGCAACAGCTCTACCATTCGCTGGGCGCATTGCTCAGGACTGTTTACGAGAAATCCGTTCACACCGTCTTGAATCTGAAGTCGGATGCCACCGACATTCCCACCCACAACGGCGGCACCCTTCCACATGGCTTCCGTTACAGTGAGTCCGAAACCCTCCCGAGTAGACTTTTGTAGTATGACGTCAGACCCTGTCTGAAGCGCATTGACCACCCGATCGATCTGGTCTGGTAGAGTCGTCGGGTCCCACACCAGGTGTATAGAAGGGTCGCCTGCCGAAAGGTCCTGTACCTCTTGGAGCACCAGCTTGGCCTCCGGATCGTCCTGGGCCTCTATTACTCCCATCAGGACAAGCTGAAGATCAGGCACCTCTTGCTTTGCCATCTTATATGCTTCAATGACCCCGATTGGGTCCTTCCAGAGGTCGAAACGTGATACCTGGGTGACAACCGGCCTGGAGGTATCCAGACCTAGACGTTCCATAATGCCTTGGGCTTCCTTTAGATCCATAGGGATATTCTTAGGCACAAGGGGGTCTATAGTTGGCGGTATGATAGAAACAGGGATTCCATTCAAGCCGGCAGGCACGTAACTGGCGCTGGAGAAGACCAGCCCATTGTAGGGGGCGGTCAGAGGCATTAACTCAGCCAAAACGTCCTTGTTAGGATGAGACAGGTCTATGTGGCATACCCAGAAAGATGTTTGAGGCGCCAACCCATCGACAGACGTAACTAGGGGGAGCAATTGAGGGTCATGGACAACCCATACATCTGCCTGGGCCTCTGGGACCATATTAGAAGCCGTTTCCTCTACGGTTTCCAGATAGACCAGCTTTTCTTCAGAGGTCAATCCGCCAGGCGATCCCTGCAACAGGTTATGAATATGCTTGGTAGCTGAGAAGAATCCCGGGGCACGTTTTGGGGTCAGCACGAACCATCGCGTATCTAATCCAACGCCTCTCATAAGAGGCGTGAGGGATTTCAAAATCTCCGCGACTCCTCCACCTTGGGCAGTGCTGTTAAAATGAGCAATACGCAGCCCCCGCAGCTCCTGAGCAAAATATAGAATATCCTCAACAACGTCGTCTTCTACGACGCCGACGTATGGTTCCAGAGGCTTCCCTTGCGTTGGAATCTCACTTATCACGCTTGCTCCTTATTCATATTCTTGATATTAACGGACAGAATAACCAGAGAGATTTCATGGAATTCTACTGAGGGCTAACACGTATGTCTATAGCATTTAGAGCTTTTTCTTAGGTAGTTTGTAATGTCATTGCCATGGAAATAGGCATCTCAGGCTGCTTGGAAGGCTATCTTATGGCCGACGCTAGCCTATTTTCATCCACTCCTGTGCCCTGGCAAGGGCATATATGATTTCTCACTTCGTTCAGAATGACAGATTACCTACAGGTTGGAATCTTGGTATAGCCGGCTCGATGTGACGCGCAGTATTGTAGGTAACGCCACGCCCAGCATACTCTGGCAGAGGTCGATAGCTGTAGTGGCAGGCCATGTGCAGTACCTCCTTGTGGCTCGCCTTCTCAAAGGATATGGGCATTTCCAAGACCAGACGCAGTTTTGACCCCTGCCTTCATACAGAGTGTCTACTGTATCTGACAATCTACCAAGAAGATGCTGAGGGTTCAGGATGTTGCCGTTTTTGGGTCGCGTCTGAGTGCTCTTTTGGTTAGACGCTGCCAAGCAGAACCAGTGTAGTTCTACATCTCAATCAGGCCGCCTGCTCTGGCCAATGTATCTGTTAATTCGCCGTGACCAATGCTCACGCTAGAGAATGCCTCATTAGGCTGCAAACGAGGTCTATGTCACTTGATAGACATAGACCTGTCGTAGCCTGTCTGGCGCCGCCACGGGCATGTTCACGAAGGACTTGGTGACATGTACAAACCGCCATTTGCCTTCCTGCTCTAGGGTCTCATGTTTTTCCTTGAAGCCTTTGTTCAGGTATGCGTCCTGGTTCATGGTGAATATGCCGTAGCCGCCAGGACGGGTCACCCGCACCAGCTCATCCAGGGATTTCGCCGGGGCGTACATCCCCAGGACTCCCATAGCCGTAAAGGTGCCGAAAGAGTCGTCTGGAAAGTCCAGGGGCTTGCCTAGCTCCATCTGACGAAGCCCTCGGTAGACTCCTTTCCTCTCCGCCACGTCGAGCATACCCTGGGAGAGGTCGATGCCAGTGATGCCCTCATAGCCCAACACCGACAGCAACTCGCCCAGGATGCCGGTGCCGCACCCTGCGTCCAGAATAGGCACACTCTGGTCAGCCAAGTAACGACTCACCAGGCCCGTCATGATACCCGGAAAGCGATAGCCGTAGCTGGCCACGTCCTGCTCGTACTCTTTGGCCCAGGCGTCGTAGCCCTCTGCTGGTGCTGGCGGCAATAGCTATAGGCATTGCCAGGGTGCTATAGTAATCAACTCAGGAAGAATCATACGGTCTAGAGTTAAGGCCGACGTGCTGTCGCACGATGCTGGATAAGTAACCAAAAACTAGCCTGCACCATGCTACGTTTACTTTCGCCTCAAAGGTATTGTGCTCTGGTCAAGGCTGTGATATGCTGCAGAACAGTGGTTATCTCACAGTCCCAGATATGCCCTAGTTTCGTAGGCCCCGGTGACCTGAACATAGCCAACTAACCAAGAAAGGAGGTCACCGATGGCTTTCGAAGACAGAACACTAGTTTGTCAAGAATGTAGCCAGGAATTCGTTTTTAGCGCCGATGATCAGGCGTACCACGCCGACAAGGGCTATCAAAACGATCCTAAGCGCTGCCCTAACTGCCGAGCGGCCCGCCGCAGCGACAGGGGAGGCTTTGGCGGAAGCAGTGGATATGGACGCCCCCGCGAGATGTTCCCGGTGGTCTGCGCCGAGTGCGGCAAGCAGACAGAGGTCCCATTCCAGCCTCGAGGCACCCGCCCCGTCTATTGCAGCGACTGCTTTAGCAAGCAACGGACATCATCTAATCGTTGGTAAATTAGCCAGGCGATTATGAACGTAAGAGGCCCCTTGATAAGATCGAGGGGCCTCTTGGTTTTCACGAGCGTCACCTCTAATATGTATCGACCTCTTCGGGCTAGCCTCAGCTTCAATAGCTCTCATATATGTAACCCTGCTTCCATCTTAATGATTTGCGGCGAAGGTGCGCCTTGCTAATAAATAAGCCATAAGCCTTTCAAGCACCCATAGTAACGCTGGCTTTGGTACCTGCACTGACAGTCATTCATAATGGCTACCCATCAAGGCTGACAACCAAATGCAAGGCCTCCAAGAAAGATGGATCGGGCCCGCGCCACGCTATTCATGCTACTATATATAAAGCCTATGTGAACGAACCTAGACTAGTCCCGTACCCGTATGACGGTGGTAATGACCTGCCTGTGATGGAATTACTATGGCCTGTTACGGGGAGTTTCAAGTGAGGAGTAACAAATGGCTGTGAGGCTTGACCCAGAAGAGGTTGAAACGAGGGTAATTCATCAGTTGGTCAGCTTCGACGATAAGGACGTGTTTGAAATCGGCTGCGGTGACGGGCGTCTTACAATGCGCTTCGCTCATGAAGCGGCTTCTGTCCTAGCAGTAGACCCCAAGGAAGATGAGATAGCTACAACCAGGAAGCATACGCCGGACTCTCTTAAATCCATTGTCTCCTTCCGAGTGGCCGACATTAGCTCCATGGACATGCCGGAGAGCGCCTATGACCTTGCAGTCATTTCATGGTCGCTCTGATGAATCGCCGCTGAGAGCGTCGGTGACGCTCTTCGGAAAGTCCACCGATCCCTTCGGCCCCTGGGGGTTTTGCTTGACATCCACCCCCAGCCACACCACTCGCGGGTTGAGGTACGTTTCGCGGAGCGTTACGTTGAGGTAGGTCACCTGGACGAATCGTCGTTTATCGACGAAGTCCACGCCGCACGGAGGACCCTCGATTCAACTGTTGTGGAGGGGCTTTTCCTAGAGGAGGAACAGGCAGAATTTGAGTTTCTCTATCATTTCGATTCCGTAGACGAGTGGACGTCGTACCTAGAGGCCTATAGTGTCGGTGATCCAAATACGGACAAGCCCTTGATCGAAGCCACCCGCATTCTGATGTCTCAAGGGGAGGGTGAGATAGTGATGAGAGAACTTGTACGCGCTATGCGGCTTAGGCGGCTAGAGTGATTATGAGTTCGGGCATCTTGCCAAGCAGCTAAGGGTTAGCCAGCGTATCAAGGCACGACCTGAATGCGCTGGGACTGGGCCACAATTTCTCCCACGACAGCTACCGTAGAGACCCTTGCGGACTCCAACTCCGCGATGAGCTGGTCTCTCTTTTCCACGGAGACGGATATTAGCAGACCGCCGGAGGTCTGAGCGTCGCAGAGAAGCAGCTTGGCCTCCTCTGTTATGCCTTCAAACCATTCCACGGTTCGTTCCGCCGACAGCAGGTTGCGATGTGTGCCGCCGGGGGCGATACCCTCCTTGACGAGGTCCCAGGCGCCTTCGATGATGGGTACGCTGCCCAGGCTCAACATGGCACCGACTCCACTAGCCTTGGCCATGGCTTGAAGGTGGCCTATGAGGCCGAAGCCGGTGACGTCTGTGCAGGCGTTGACACCCACCTTGACCATAGCGTCGGAAGAAGCGTGATTAAGGGTTGCAATCACCTCTATGGTCATGTCCAGGATCGCCTTATCCACGACACCCTGCTTACCGGCCGTGGTAATTATACCGGTGCCTATGGGCTTGGTCAGTACCAGGACATCGCCGGGGCGAGCGCCTGCATTGGTGACCTGCAGGCCCGGCCTGATGAGGCCAGTCACCGCCATACCGTACTTGGGCTCCTCGTCGTCGATGGTATGGCCTCCCACGATGATGACCCCCGCCTCCTCGGCCTTATCGGCAGCGCCCTTGAGTATCTGTCCGAGGATTTCCTTTGGCAGCTTGGCAGGAAAGCCCACGATGTTCAAAGCAAGGATAGGTACGCCGCCCATGGCGTATATATCGCTGATGGAGTTGGCGGCAGATATGGCGCCGAACTGGTACGGGTCGTCGACGATGGGCGGGAAGAAGTCCAGAGTCTGGACAATGGCCAAATCATCACTCAGCCGATAGACGGCAGCGTCGTCTCCGGTACTTAGACCCACCAGAAGGTTGGGGTCGGTAACGGGCGGTAGCTGGCTCAGCACCTGAGCCAGGTCGTCTGGACTAAACTTAGAGGCTCAACCGGCGCAGCGGGCCAGGCTGGTTAGCCGAATCTTGTCCTTTGGCATGACGGACTCCCTTCTTAGTCACGTTTGAGGGCTAATAGAGAAAGTATAGCATAGGAAGGCTGTCCGATAGCAGGGTGGAGGACTGCCAGGTAGGGCTTTGTCAGGGGGACTTGATTAAGTTCAAGCTGTAGGGCTTTGTTTTTCGGTTTTTAAAATTTACCCTATCTGTTTTTGCGCTCTTTAGATAGGGCAAGTCTTGATTGAATTTTGGCAGGGTTTCCCCCTGCACCCGTATTGCTGCCGCCCAGGTAAAGGTGAAGGTGCTCTTCCCGACCCATCGGGACCCTACTTTTTAAATAGCTAGTTTTGGGGAAAGCATTTTGCATTACCCTTGAAGGGTGTGGCATGTGGATTGTTAAGTTGACGGTACACCTATAGTGTAAGGCATGGCGGGGATTATAGGCGAGAGGAAGATGGCACCAGGGCTTGCTCCTTCGACTGCGTTTGGGCTCCAGATAGATCAAGGACCCCGACAGGTCGAGGACAAGCAGGGAGGCTCTGGACTCATAACGCTGCCGCTTTGAGTAAGGTTGAGATGCCCTCACTTTAACTCTCTCCCGGAAGGAGAGAGAATTTGAGAATGCGGGGAGGGTTCTTCCCGCCTACTCCTTCGCTGCGCTATTCAGAATGACGGCAGCGTGGCGAGGAGATGTGACGATAGATTCCTCGTCGCTTCGCTTCTCGGAATGACTGAGCAGGCGGCCCAGGGTGCCGCATTTCAAGTGCGCCGGGCCAGCTCGGAGGCGTAACGCTTGCCCACGCGGTCGCGGTTCTCCTCCAGCCAGTCGCTGAGCCGCGTATGGCAGGTGGGAGGCGCATCGGAGACCAGGAGGCCGCGCATGAGGCCGTCGATCTCGTCTCGGGTAAGCACAACGTCCCTTACAAAAAACCCCATCAGCCTGGCCGAAGCAAGGGCCAGCCCTGGCTGTACGTGAACAATTCGCGCCTTGCTGTCAACCTTGTCCGCTATGAGACGCACCATCTCTTCGTATGTAAAGGTCTCAGGGCCCACGGCATCTATGACTATGTCTTCATTCTGATGACCTGCCTTCACCACCAGGTCCGCCATGTCCTCCACGTAAACTGGTTGGATTTTGTACTTCCCTGAGCCTGGTATCGGGAACATAGGGAATCTTCTTAGGAGCCAGGCTATGTTGTTGACCAGAATATCGTCGTGAGCAAATATCACCGTGGGTCGAATGATGGCGTATGACAGTCCCAAGCTCTTCAGTGCCTTTTCCAACCGAGCTTTGCCGCTGAAATAGGGCAAGGGCAGATCTTCGGAAGGGTTAGTGACGCTTACGTACACGACTCTTCTCACGCCGGCCTCTTTAGCGGCGTCGAAGAGGGTCATCGTGTTCTGGACGGCCTTTGCGAAGTCGACGCCTCTATAGGGGAATCGAATCCAGTAGGTAATGTAAAAGGTTGCGGCGCCCTTTAAGACTTCTACTAAGGCCGCTGGGTCACCAAAGTTGAGGGGGAATGCCTGGACTCGGTCGCCGAAGGTGTTGAGGTGGTGGGTTTTGTTGGTAAGTGTTTTGACCGTCTCCCCCATATCCAAGAGTCGGCTGGCTATGCGCCTGCCCGAGTATCCGAAGGCACCGGTTACGACGCTTTGTTCTGCGGTAGGCATTTATTTCACTCTGCTAGTAGCATAGCATCATCCCATCGTGATTCAACCCCACAAGCCGAGGGCCCCGATGGATCGAGGACAGGCAGGCAAGCTCAGGGTAAGCGGGGCACCTCCTCTTAGCGTCTCCCCTATCTAGGGGGACGAGAAGGTGGTTCGACAGCCTCATACTTCGACAGGCTCAGCATGAGCGGGACTAGGACACCGCACCCTGAAGGGCGCGGCATGTGGACGATAGATTCCTGGTCACCAGGTTCCTCGGAATGACAAAGCAAGTCGGCGGGGTAGGCGTACCGAGGCACGTAGAATATCTTTACATACCGAGGATTCTTCGTCGCTGCGCTCTTCAGAATGACAGAAAGGCAAGGTTCAGGACAACCCCATATCCTTGAGAGAGCAGCTTGAGGGATATCAGCCCACCAAGAATCCGATAGGAACGGCGCCGATTTGCCTCACGACGGTCACCGTGTCAGTGTATACCCTCATGGATTTGACCTTGGCACCCTGAAATTCAAATAGTTCTACGAACGGGTAACCCACCCTTTTGCCCGTACCGGGTATGCCCATATAGTTACCCTGGTGGGTGCCTTCGTAGGTAGCTTCGCCGGCTACTTCGTTTCCCTCTCCATAGTTGCGGATTCCAGTTATTCTACCATCTGGGAACGCTTCCCAAGACTTCCTGATGAAGTCGAGAAACCCGGCCTTGTCGACCCACTCCGAGCCGATCTTTTCGAAGAAATAGTCATCGGCTAAAATGCTGGCAAAGCGATCCATGTCCTTGCTATTGAAGGCGTCATAGACATCTTTAGGAGACAACGTTGCCTTAGGTTGCTCAGTCAAAGCCCTCACCTCCTTTTTCACTTGACTTAGTGGTGGACACAGTACGTACGGTCAAGATTTTCAGTGTCAGCCGTCTTTCTGTCAAGTCAGTGGGTCTTTCAGTATTGCTCGGTAAGGATTCGTGGGGTTACATGTGGGTCCGCTCATCCTGAGCTTGTCGAAGGAGAGCGGACTTATACCAACACTAAGCAAGCAGAAACGTTCTTTTTGATTGGATAGCCCTAGTGAATGGGTAGCTGGTCTATGGTCCACCAGTTCCACCCTTTTTGTAAAGCTTTGTATAGCTGACGATACACTAAATACCGGGCAGGCAGAGTAGACTCAGTGCAACCCAAGATGGTGAGGCTTGCGACCCGAAGGGCTAGAACCAGCGACGGAACCAGTCTTTCTCAAAAAGTATCTTCCCTGCGTGCCAGTAGCGGGTGGGCTTGTGGAACTTGATGGCTGGGGCAGGCTCGGCATAGAAGTTGCCGCGGCCAAAGCCTGCTTTTCCGCCTCCCACCTCCACAAAGCAGTCGCCATGTCCGTCGAACGTGCCGGGCTTCCTCCCCTTGCCTGTGACCAGAACCGCGATGGTCTGTGCCGCCGCCTCACCTTGGCGGTGCGCAAAGACCCCCGCCTTTGGAAGGGGCTGCCCCACCGACAGGGGGATGCCGGTGACGTCACCTATGGCGTAGACTCCAGGAAACCTAGTCTCCATGGTGTGTCGATCTACTGATACCCAGCCACTCTCACCCGTGAGTTCGGCCTCCCGCACTGGCTGGGGCACGACATGAGGTGGTGCGTAGACGAGGAAGTCGTACTGCGTCTCCACGCCATTGGCGAAGCGGAGGGTCCTGGTGGCTGGGTCTACTCCTGTCAACTGGTGCTGAGGATAGTAGGCGATGTCCCGCTCCTCGATGAGGTGCCGCACCCCCTGAGATGCCTGAGGTCCAGCTACTCCCATGGGAGCGGCCTCGGCAGCGTAGATGACCACCTCCACTCGGTTGCGTACCTTTCGCTTGCGCAGGTCATGGTCAAGGAGCATAGCAGTCTCGTAGGGTGCTGCGGGGCACTTATAGGGAATACGCGCCGTCAGCACCACCAGTTTTCCCTCGTTGATTCCCTTGCGCACCTCCCTTATGGCCGTGACCCCTTCCAGGGTGCAGAAGCAGTATCCGGCTTCGGCGAGGCCTGGCACCAGTTCAGGGGCGGTTTCAGCGCCCAGGGAAATCACCAGGTAGTCCGCCGCCAATTCCCTGCCGTCCACCTGCACTGTCCTTCGCCCAGGGTCAATGGCTTCTACCCTTCCCTTAACGACCTCGATGCCCTTCTTCTGGAGCAGCGTAAGGTCACGGATGATGCTCTTGGGCTCTCGATTCCCTACCAGAATCCACAGGAGAGATGGGTAGAAGATGTGTTGGCCTTCCCGGTCCACCAGGACAACCCTGTGCTCTTTTCCGAGGCGCTTCCTTAGCTTGTTGGCAGTCACCAGTCCTCCAACGCCGCCTCCAAGAATAACGATTGTTTTCCCTGCCATCTCGTTGCCCCCTTCCTGAACTTCGTTGATCGGTCTTGACCTCTCTTAGCCAACCAACGTGGGTTTTGCCACATATCCAATCGCATCATCGACTGTCTAGAACACAGCCACCTTGTCGGCCCAGCGGGTCCAGTCTGCGAGTTCATCCAGAGAGCCTCGGTGAACACCATCTGCCAGCTCTTGGACGCCAATACCACGGGCGTCCAGGCAGGTCCCTCAGGCGCCAATTGCAACACCCTGCCGCGAGGCCACCTTCAGCATTCGCTCCAGGTTGTAGAACCCGTTGGGTGTCTCCTGTCCCTTCTTGCCGCACAGCACCGCATCGCCGGTCATGAACACTCGCACCTCGTCCTCGGACTCTTTGCTCAGGGCGTTGGCTAGCCGCATGCCGTTCCAGGAGCGCTCCGTCCCGTAGGGTGGGTCGTTGAGGATGATCAACGTCTTTCTACGAGTTGCTACAGTCACAGTACGGCCTCCTGCTTCTCTCCCGAAGTCTGACGTTCTAGCCTGAACAATTCTCCCGTCCTTTCGAAGTGCTCCAGGAGAACCTCACGCATGAGGCGACACGCCTGTAGTATTTTCCGGTTTGAGAGGCGATAGAACACGTGGCCACCGCGGCGGCTGTACTCCACCACACCCTTCTCCCGCATGATTCCCAGGTGCTGAGAGACATTGCTCTTGGAGATGCCAAGGACCTCCACCAGTTGGGAAACCGTATGTTCACCCTCACCCAGCGCCTCCACTATGCGTAGTCGCCATGGACTGGCGAAGGTCTTACAGATAGCAGCATGCAGGTCATAAAGGCGGTCCTGCTGGTATTTTGGTATCATCCTGGACTCCTATACGCGAGTTTAGAATATTCTAAACTCATTATCAACCCCTTAGTGCAGGTACGTCAATAAACGGCGTCCTCCCCCTGCTCCTCTCCCAAGGATAGGTGAGATTTGTTGTCGCTTTAATTCACCTTACGATTCGTAAGTAGTGTTCTCCGCCGTCGGGTAGTATGGTGACAACTTTAGTGCCCTCGCCTAGCTCATGGGCCACCTGAAGGGCGGCAAAAACGTTGGCTCCTGAGGAGAGGCCGGCCATCAGTCCCTCCTCTCTGCCCAGCCGCTCCATAGTGACTTGGGTATCCTCGTCGGAGACGGCGATAGTCCTGTCCAGAATGCCTCGGTTGAGTAGAGGCGGGACGAAGTTGGCCCCGATGCCGGCTATACCATGCTCTCCAGACCATCCCTGGCTGAGCAAAGGTGAGGACGCAGGCTCCACGGCCACCACCAGCGACTGCGGGTTGGCCTCTTTCAGAACTTCTCCCACGCCGGTGATGGTGCCCCCGGTCCCGACCCCTGCCACGAAGGCGTCCACTCTGCCATTGATCGCTTCTAGAATCTCCTTAGCCGTGGTCTGCCTATGAGCCTTGGAGTTAGCTGGGTTTGAGAACTGCGACAGCGAAAAGTGTCGTTTCCTCTCCTGTACCAGATCGAGAGCTGCCTTATGAGCGCCCTCCATCCCCAGGGCCGTCGATGTCAGGTACATCTTGGCTCCAAATCGCTCCAGGTGCCTCATGCGCTCTAGGGACATGCTCTCCGGCATCACGATGATAAGATTGTATCCCTTGGCTGCGGCCACCAGGGCAAGGGCTATGCCCGTGTTGCCGGCAGACGCCTCCACGATGGTGTCTCCAAGCTTGATGAGGCCTCTCTTCTCGGCGTCCTCGATCATGGCCAGGGCGATGCGGTCCTTGATGCTCCCCGAAGGATTGCGCGACTCCACCTTTGCCCACACCTGAGCGACCCCAGGGGGAACCATACGCCTGAGGCGCACCAGAGGCGTGTTCCCTATGAGTTCCAGAACGCTGTTAGATGCTTTGAGCATAGAGACAACCTGACCGAGGTTGCACCATTATATCAACAGAGGCAAGGCGTGGCGCTATTCTCCTTAGAAAGTCGAACAGGGGGTAGGAATTTGCCTCCTTGACGTGGCATCGGAGCAAGCGTAACATCGGCTGAAAACAGGCAGGACTCTAACGGGCCTGCTGGTAAGATCACGCTGTAGGCGGTGCAGTGGTCTATTACGTCACATCGATTCGCCAAGGAGGAGCTATGGGCATCCTAACCGACGACATGAAAAGGCTGGTGAGAGAACAGAAGCTTGGCTTTGTGGCAACCGTCTGCGCCGATGGCACACCTAATTTGTCACCCAAGGGCACTACCACCGTGTGGGATGACGACCACCTGATATTTGCAGATATATGCTCCCCAGGCACTACAGAAAATCTGCGGCACAACCAGAGCGTGGAAATCAACGTGGTGGACCCAATCGTGCGGAAGGGCTATCGCTTCAAGGGCATGGCCGTGGTTCTCACTGAAGGCCCACAGTACGACCAAATATCGACCCTTTACGGAGGCTACCGCAATGGCGTGCAGAACGACGTCTTACAGAAAATCAAGTCCATTGTGCTGGTCAAAGTGACTCGCGCCCTCCACGTCATTTCGCCCGGGTACACCCCTGGGGTTACGGAAGGGGAGATGTGAGAGAAGTGGGAGGAGTACATGGGAAGCCTTAAAAGACCCAAGGAAGGGGGCAACGCAGAGATAGGAGGCATATCATGCCAAGAATTAGACCACTCAAAGAAGACGAGGTCTCTCCAGACCTTCAGGGATTTTTTAAATCAGACGTCAAAAACAACGGAGTCGTGTTCCACTCCACGGGAATACAGGCCTACTGCCCTCCTATCTTGAAAGGCATGAAGGCCCTTGGCGGCGCTATACCACAGTCGGGGCTGCTGCCACAGTCGCTGCAGAGGATAGTCAACCTCAAGGCCGCATCTATGGTGGGTTGTCCCTTCTGAATCGACTCCAACGCTAGCGCCGCTAGCAAGGCAGGCGTGCCTCACGAGAAGATATTGGCGGTGTTCGACTTTCGTAGTAGCGGCCTGTTCACTCCTGCGGAGAGGGTCGCCTTAGAACTGTCGGAGGCCATGACCCAGACCCCAGCCGAAGTCACGGATGAGCTGTTCCACCGACTCAGGGAACACTACAGCGAGGCCCAGATGGTGGAGATAGCAACGGGCATCTCCCTAGAGAACTTCCGAAGCAGGTTTAACCGATGATTCGGCGTCGAGGACCAGGGGCTGTACGAAAGGTTCGACGAGGTCATGGCCGCGGCGGGGCTGACGCCAAAAGCCATCCAGCGCTAACCGACGCCGACGATTGTAAGACTCGTAACCTGTCCTCACTCTGGCTGGTCTGGATTCAGGAGATGGTTGCATGGCTGGCGAGGATTCATTCGTCGCTGCGCTCCTCAGAATGACAGGAACAGACGGCGGGCTCAGCATGAACGGGATTCACCCCCTCTTACGTCTCCCCCATCTAGAGGGCGAGAAGGTGGTTCGACAGCCTCATACTTCGACAGGCTCAGCATGAGCGGGGATTGGGTAGGCGTGACGACAGATTACTCGGAATGACAGGGTGGGTAGCGCCCTCACCTTAATCCTCGCCCGCTTAGCGGGAGAGGGGAAAAGGGTTACCCCCTCTGTGCTTCCCCAGCTACGCTGGCCGCATGCCGTTCTCCGTCCAGGCGCGGGCTACGTCGACGTGGCGCATGAACGCTACGTCGGCGTGGGAGCGGATGTATTGTATGAGCCTATCCAACGCCATGAGCTTGGCAAGCCTGCCAGTGACCTGGGGGTGCATGGTGAGGATGAAGGCGCTGTTGTACTGGTACGCGCCGTCGAACTCCCACTGCCAGGCCTTGTAGACGTCTTGGGGGGTGTTCATGGAGCCTGCGCCGCGGTTGAAGGCGTAGTATGGGTAGTCGTCCAGCGCCCAGGAGACGGGAAGCTCGACGAGACGGTGGCCTTTGGGCGTATCGACGAAATAGGGGGCGTCGTGGGCCATGAGGCTGGAGTCGTAGACGAAGCCTCGCTCGGCCAGCAGGTCCAGGGAGTGCTCGCTGAGGTCCCAGGAGGGCGAGCGGTAGCCCAGGGGCCACTGCCCGGTGATGCGCTGGATGATGTCGATGCCCCTGTCCAGCAGGTCGAGGATTCTAAATATGCCGATTTTGGGACCGAAATCCCCCTGGGACAGCCTGCTGGGGTACTTCTCGGCGTCGGGGACGGTGCGCCTCATGAGAGACATACCATCGAAGTCGAAGGAGAGCATCACCACGCATCGGGTCTTGCCAGGCCAGATACCCGTCATCGTGCCCTGCCAAAGTAGGCACCAGCTATTTGCAGCGCGAAGCCTATAACGAGAAGCAAGAAGCCCAGCACGCCAATTGTACCATTTGGTGTTTGGGAATCTATGAAGTTGAGTAGCTTAATCAGGATTTCCACTATTTGTTTTAAGAGATGGTGTACAAGTTCGCCAATAGACCAAAGGCCAGCCATCACAAACAACGAGCCCACGACCAGTCCGACAGAGCTGAAAGCAGCAACAATGTACCACGGCTGGTTCAATATCCAGAGTACACCTCCAAGTAGCAATCGGTACAGGCGCCCCTGTAGCAGGTGATTGATCAAAAGAATCAGGAGAAGTCCGACAGCATAGTGGAGCGCCGTGAAGATTATGCCGTGAAGATTATAGGGTAGCGATCGCTTGGCACTGCGGGCTGGATAGGGCCGATGGGACGACCGGTTTCATCAAAGAAGGTAATTCGCGGGCTTAATAGATACCTATGGAGTCGCTGAAACATATTGTCCCGCAACTTACGCAGATTATCCAGCCTTATAGCTTCAACCGCGAGGAAGAACACTCCGAAGATATCGACCGTTAGACCAAGCATTGTGAGATGGTACGGTTGGAGCGTCATCTGGCAACTCTATTACTCAACCCGCCGAAGGAGAGCATCACCACGCACTTTGTATTACCAGGCCAGATACCCGTCATTAGGGGCCTCCTTTTGCCCGTTACAGCGTTGGCCACATGGTATGCCAGTCGGTGGCCTGCTCGTAGGCGTAGGCGAGGCGAAATATAGCCTCTTCGCCGAAGTGGGGCGCGATGACCTGCATGCCAACGGGTAGGCCGTCGGAGAAGCCAGCAGGGACGGAGATGCCAGGCAGTCCGGCGATGTTGGCGGGAATGGTGCAGATGTCGCTTAGATACATCTGCAACGGGTCGTCGACCTTCTCGCCTATCTTGAAGGCAACGGTGGGCGAGGTGGGCGTGACCAGGACATCGAACTGCTGGAAGGCCTCCAGAAACTCCTGTCGAATGATGGTGCGCACCTTGAGGGCCTTGAGATAGTAGGCGTCGTAGTAGCCGGCGGAGAGGGCGTAGGTCCCCAGCATAATGCGTCGCTTGACCTCCGCTCCGAAGCCGTGCTGTTTGGTCTTCTCCATGGCCTCCCACATGCTGGAGGCATCCTGGACGGAGAGGCCGTACTTGACGCCGTCGTAGCGGGCCAGGTTGGCCGAGGCCTCTGACGGGGCGATGATATAGTAGACGGAAAGGGCGTACTTTGTATGGGGAAGGGATGGTTCCTCTACAGAGGCTCCCAGTCCTGTCAGAACTTCGATGGCCTTGTTGACGGCGTCCTTGACACCTGGCTCTATACCCTCGGTGAAGTATTCTTTGGGTATGCCGATACGCATGCCTTTAATGTCCGATGTCAGAGCCTTGGTGTAGTCGGGTACGCTGTGTTTAGCGGAGGTGGAGTCCCTGGGATCGTGGCCGGCGATGGCGTTCATCACCAGGGCGGCGTCTGTGACGTCTCGTGTAATGGGGCCGATCTGGTCTAGAGAGCTGGCGAAGGCCACCAGTCCGTAGCGGCTTACCAGTCCGTAGGTGGGCTTCAGGCCAACGACACCGCAGAGGGCAGCGGGCTGGCGTATGCTTCCTCCGGTGTCGGAGCCGAGGGAGTAGACGCACTCGCCGGCGGCGACGGCTGCGGCGGGGCCACCACTGCTGCCTCCAGGCACCCTGTCCATGTCCCAGGGGTTGCGAGTGGTGAAGAAGGCGGAGTTCTCTGTAGATGAACCCATGGCGAACTCGTCCAGGTTCCCCTTGCCCACAAGCACTCCTCCATTGGCGTTCAGACGCTCTGTTACCGCGGCGTCGTAAGGCGGCACGAAGTTCTCAAGCATCTTGGAGGAGCATGTGGTAGGGATGCCCCGGGTGCACATGTTGTCCTTTAGCTGTAGGGGTACGCCTGTAATGGGCGTGGCATCGCCGCCGGCCAGACGTTTATCGGCGTTGCGGGCTTGTTCAAGGGCTGCTTCCTCGGTGACGGTGACGAAGGACTTGACCTGACCTTCCACCTGCTGGATGCGCTCCAGCGCCGACTTGGTCAGGTCTATCGAGGATAGCTCTCGGCGACCTAGAAGGTCTGCCGCCTCGTGGATGGTGATGTTGGTCAGGTTCATGGGTTGTGCCTTACGTATTCTACCCACCCACTCTGGGAAGTAGAGTCCAGGGGCACATCCCCTGAAACCCCTGCCAGAAGGGGACACCCCTTCCGGACATCCCTGAGTAGGAGAGGACTGTGAACGTAGATTCTTCACCATGTTCAGAATGACAGAAAGGATTGGTCATTCTAGGACGGCCTTGACTCGGAAGAGATTGTTCTCGCGGCGGGGGGCGTTTGCCAGCACGTCTTCCACGGGAATGGACTCCTCAGGCACGTCCTCTCGCATGACGGTGTTGAGGTCGATGGCGTGGCCAGTGGGAGGCACGTCCGAGGTGTCGACATCCTGGAGAATCTGGAAGTTTTCCAAGATGTCGGAGAGCTGATTCTGGAGGCGCTCTATCTCCTCGTCCGGCAGGCCCATCCTGACCAGTTGGGCCAGATGTAGCACCTCTTCTTTGCTGAGCCGCATGCCTTTATTCCTCGCCGATAGTCTGAGGGCCAGTGTAGCAGATAGGATGTGCAGGTTCAACGGGAGGCATCTCCTTCCACCCCATTTACGTGTATCAGGGGCTAGAAAAACCGTTGGAGAAGGCGAGACGTAGGTGCAACGTTATTTTTCCCACTCCGAAGCGTGCGATAGATTCCTCGTCGCTGCGCTCCTCGGAATGACAGGAAGGGCTTTTCACCCCCACCTGCGTCTCCCCCATCTTAGGGGGAGACGCAGGTGGTTCGACAGCATCATACTTCGACAGGCTCAGCATGAGCGGGGATTGGGTAGGCGTGACGACAGATTCCTCGTCACCAGGTTCCTCGGAATGACAGGGAGAAACGTAAAAGGAGGTTTTCCACATTGCGTTAGTCGCTCTCCACATGGTCCGATTGTACACGAAACTTGGCTGCGGTGGACAGGAAAAGCTCTTCGATGGTGTCCAGGTCGGTGGCTGTGATAAGGCTCTGCTCAAATTGGGAGGCGGCCTGGAGCACTCGGCTCCTGCGCACGGAGTCCAGCTCGGAGAGAACGTCGTCCAGGAGCAGGATGGGCTCCTGGCCTCTTCGCTGTGATAGATAGCGGGCCTCGGCCAGACGCAGGGCCAGGGCCACGGTGCGGGCCTGACCACGGGAGGCGTACAGCCCGGCGTCCATCCCACCTATGAGCAGTTGCAGGTCGTCCCTGTGGGGGCCATTTCGAGAGACGCCACGGGCGATCTCTTCTCGCTTGTCTCTGTCTAGAATCTCCTGAAATCTCTGAGAGATCTCCTCCAGGGAGGTCCCTTTGCCAATCCCTACGCGGGGCTGGTAGCGTACCTGAAGGGATTCGCCGTCGCCGGTCAGGGTATCGTGGATTGGTAGCGCCATCGACGACACGTGTTCCACCATCTCGAGGCGTTGAGCCATGATGTAGGCGCCCTCAGCGGTCAGCTGTTGGTCCCAGAAGGCCAGCTCATCATCGCCTGCCCTGCCCTCGCGAATCATACGCAGCAGGTGGTTCCTCTGGTAGAGGACGCGCTGGTACTTCTGTAGCGCCCTCAGATAACGGCGGTCCACTTGGGAGATGAGGGTGTCCATGAAGCGCCGCCGCTCTACGGGCGACCCCAACACCAGGTCCAGGTCCTGGGCGCTAAACATCACTGCGTTCAGCTCGCCCACCAGATCGGAAGCCGTTCGCGGAATGCCGTTGACCCGGAACTGCTTCTGTACGGAGACGTCCCAGGTGCCCTGTCTTGTCTTCTTTTCATCTGTTCCTGCTCCTTCTTGACCCGGCGGCAGGTAGCGGATGTCCATCTGGATTTTCAGAGGCTCGTGGTCTCGCTGCACGAGGGCCAGCACCTGGCAGTAGCCCTGTTCGTTGGCGGCCTGCCAGCGTACCATCTCCCTGTCATTGAGGGCACGCGGCGACTTGGCGATGGCCAAGACGTAGATGGCCTCTAGCAGGTTGCTTTTGCCCTGGCCGTTCCCTCCATAGAAGAAGGCCATGCCCGGCTTCAGGTGAAGCTCCAGGGCTTCGTAGTTGCGAAAGCTGGTCAGCTTTAGTCGGTTGATATGAATGGGACGGCCTCCAAGTCCGATACCGTGCCTTTTCAGGGCGATTTTAGCACATGCTCGGCATAGCATTGGAATAGAGAAAGAGCGCTAAGAGCGTTCATCTTCGGGGTATGAATGTCCAGAATCGGGGGGGATTGGCCAGGCTTTAGATACGAACCCTATCTGTTAGTTCAACATCTAATTATTATCGAACCATTATGCTCGTGGAGGGATGATGAGCGGGAAGTCGCTGATATTCTTTGTAGCCGCAATAGTCGGCCTTATCTTTCTGGCCGTTTATGTACAAAATTCCGGCCTGAACATATTCAGTCTGATTCTGGGCAGGCCCACAGAGGAGGTCACCTTGCCTTTGTCCAATCAGAACGAGTCTGAGAAGTCGAAGGCAGGGGGGCGCACCCTGGAGATAGTGACTCTCCTGAGCTTCGACGCCATACCTGCCATACTGGAGCCCAGGTTTGTTACCTCGGAGGAGGCGTCCAAGGACTACCAGTCTGATGACCCGGTCCTGGGCGTGTCCATCAAAGGCGAGCATAGAGCCTACTCCATCAAGATGCTGAGCCGCCACGAGATCGTAAACGACGTGGTGGGAGGAGTGCCAATAGCCATCACCTGGTGACCGCTCTGCTATACGGGCATCGTGTATGGCCGTGAGATAGATGGAGAGGTACACACCTTTGGAGTATCGGGAAAGCTTATCATGAACGCGCTGGTTATGTACGACCACCAGACTCGCACCCTGGCCGACAGTCCAGTAGTCAACGATTCCTTTGCTGGGCAAGACCTTCTCATCTATTTCGACACCGAAACGGACACGGCCTTCGTCTATGACCGAAAGGTAGATGGGCAGACCCTGACCTTCAGCCTGTCGCAAGGAGCGTCGGCGATTCAGACGATACTGGTGGACAGTGAGACGGGCACCAGGTGGATGGCCTTTACGGGCAGAGCAATTGAGGGGCCGTTGGAGGGGAAGTCCCTGGGGCGAGCGCCCTCTCACTACTCCTTCTGGTTCGCCTGGACGGACTTTCACCCAGACACAGAGCTTTACATTGGCTAGCGCAGCCTTGCGCAAAAACTGGGATTTCAGGCAATATTGTAACAACAGACCTTGGCTCTCCCACCCTGTCCCGACCTCGAATCGTATTTGGGGGGCACCCTCAGACCCCTGCCAGAGAACCAGGGTTCTCTGGCCTCTCCTTTAAAAGGAACAGATAAAAGGAACAGATTTTTTGTGCAAGGCAGGCTAGCGCCAGGAACCTTAAACATAGCATTCCTAAGTAACTTGAACTGCTGACCAGAGGTTACGCTCTATCTACGCCCACATTACAAACGCAGGCCGTTCGTTGTCATTCAGAGGAACCCCGATGAGTCGAGAAAGGAATGATAGGCAGGGAACGCCCTACATCCATCTAGCTCTTTCGGTGGTATCAACAGCCGTGCTTACTGTGATAAGATAGTAAAAATGCTTTGGCCTGATCAGAGGCTCAATATATAGGAGGCAGTTGTCTATGGCGACTACGAAGGACTACCAGCCAAACATGGTCCTCTCAAACCAAGAGTTCAAGGTAATCGGCACCAGGCCGGTTCGCCACGATGGATACGAGCGAATTGCTGGACGCGCCAGGTACACCTCCGACGTTCAGTTGCAGGGGATGCTTCACACTAAGGTGCTGCGAAGCCCGTATCCCCATGCCAGGATACGCTCCATAGACACCAGAAAAGCCGAAGCCCTACCCGGCGTCAGGGCTGTAATCACCGCAAAGGACTTTGGATGGACAGAGGAGCAGAGGCGGGACTTGTCTGGATATGCTCCGTATCTGAACACAATGGCTTACGACAAGGCCGTGTACGTTGGGCACGCCGTGGCGGCGGTGGCTGCTGACGACCCTTATGTAGCCGAGGAGGCGGCGTCACTTATAAAAGTAGACTACGAGGTGCTGCCTTACGTGTTGACAGCGCCAGAGGGGATGAAGGAGGGAGCTCCGATTCTCCACGACCACGTGAAGACCAAGGACGTGGGCCAGGTTACTGACAAGGTCAGCAACGTGGCCACGCATCTTCAGTATAAGAAGGGCGATGTAGAAAAAGGGTTTAAAGAGGCGGACTTCATAGTGGAGAGGGAGTTCAATACCGCCTCGGTGCACCAGGGTTACATAGAGCCCCACGCCTCGGTCGGTTTTTGGGACGTCAACGACCGACTGACCCTTTGGACATCCACACAGGGAAACTTCACGGCCCGTGACTTCACCGCCAGGGTCCTGAGCGTACCATCTTCCAAAATCAAGGTGATGCCCGCAGAGATAGGGGGAGGCTTTGGTGGGAAGCTGCCCGTTTATCTGGAGCCTATAGTGGCCCTTCTATCGAAGAAGAGCGGCCGTCCGGTCAAGGCCGTTATGAGTCGAAAGGAAGATCTAGAGGCCACAGGGCCCACTTCTGGCTCGTACATAAGGGTCAAGATGGGCGTCAAAAAGGACGGTCGTATCACGGCGGCTCAGGTATATATGGCCTACGAGGCGGGGGGCTTCCCAGGTTCACCTGTAACGACAGGGTCTATATGTATCCTCGCTCCATATGATCTCGAAAATGTGCTGGTCGATGGATATGATGTGTTGGTGAATAAGCCCAAGTCCCAGGCCTATAGGGCACCTGGCACCACCAACGCCGCCTTCGCCTTGGAAACCGTCGTCGATGAGCTGGCTGAAAAGATTAGTATGGATCCCCTGGAGTTGAGGCACATAAACGGGGCCAAGGAGGGCACCGAGCGCCACGACGGCGTCGTGTATCCCAGAGTCGGTTACCTTGAGGTGTTGGAGGCGGCAATGGAGCATCCGCACTATAAGGCCCCTCTAAACGGACCCAATAGCGGCAGAGGGGTAGCGGCGGGATACTGGCTTAATTTTGGCCTGCCTCACACATGCTACATTAGCGTCAACTATGACGGTGCAGTGGGCATAACCACAGGGGCAGTTGACCTGGCGGGCACCAGGACGGCCACCGCCATGCATGTGGCGGAGGTCTTGGGCATACCCGTAGAGGATATACGTCCCAGCGTCGGTGACACCGATTCCCTGGGTTGGTCCCACTATAGCGCCGGGAGCAGCATCACCTTCTCCGCAGGCTGGGCCGGTTACGAGGCTGCCCAGGATGTAAAACGACAGCTTATGGAACGAGCGGCAAACATTTGGGACATCCCCGTTGACCAGGTTGAGTATGAAGATGGGGTCATAACCTCTAAGTCGGATCCGAACACAAAATTTACCTTCAAAGAACTGGCAGGCAAGCTGAGCACTACTGGTGGGCCCATCACTGGTCGAGCCTCCGTTACGCCACGTGGGGCAGGTGGCGCCTTCGGGGCCTGCATCGTAGACGTGGAGGTAGACCCTGAGACGGGCAAGGTGGATATACTTCGCAGCACCGTAATCCAGGACGTCGGAAAGGCCATCCATCCCAGCTACGTGGAAGGTCAGATGCAGGGCGGGGTGGTCCAAGGCATCGGCTGGGCGCTTAATGAGGAGTATTACTACAACGACCAGGGCGTGATGACAAACAGCAGCCTATTGGACTACCGCATGCCGACATCTCTTGACCTGCCCATGATAGACACTGTGATTGTCGAGGTGGCCAACCCTGGCCATCCATATGGTGCTCGCGGCGTGGGGGAGAATCCCATCGTCGCACCTGCGGCCGCCGTCGGCAACGCTATCTACCACGCCATAGGCATTCGAATGAATAAGCTCCCAATGAAGCCTGGGAATATACTTGAGGCCCTTTGGGCGAACAACCGATAGAGGAGGAGTGGGAGGTATCGCTATGCCCTGGGTACGGATACCCTCATCGATGCAAGCTCTGACGGAAGGCAAGGCTCGCGTAACCGTTCCTGGCGAGACTGTGAGGGAGGTCATCAACAACCTGGAGCAGCAGTTTCCTGGGATCAAGGGCAGGCTGATAGACGGAGGCCAGGTCAGGCCTGAAATATCCGTCTTCATCGATGGCGACATCACCACGTCTGGAGTGCTGGAGCCTGTCGACGAGAACAGCGACGTCCACTTCCTGCCCAGGATAGCCGGAGGGCGCGGGTAGCTCGAACCACACAGAGGTTAGAACGTGCGCAGTCTTACTCTTCCTTCTGGTTCGCCTGAAAGGGTTTCCATTTGTAACTTGACAATGACGAACTGGTGTTCTATTATATAAACCAGTTGCTAGCTACAAAAGGAAAATGTATGATGACCGATAGGAATCGTAGCTATGTCAGATAAGTCTGCTATTGAATGGACCGATGCAACCTGGAATCCCGTGACGGGTTGCACCAAAGTGAGCCCTGGCTGTGCCCACTGCTATGCGGAAGCCATCACGCTAAGGTTCAAACGAGGAGGCCCCTTCCTACCAGGCAAAACTACTATCCGTCTACATTGGGACCGATTGTGGCAGCCGGAACTTTGGCGAACTCCCCGTATGATATTCGTGAACAGTATGAGCGACCTGTTTCATGAAGAAGTGCCGTTCAGCTTTGTTGATAAGGTCTTTGAGGTGATGGAGTCCTGTAGTTGGCACACCTATCAGGTGCTCACGAAGCGTCCGGAGAGGATGCTGGAATATGCACGAAGCCGTGCCAACCTTAAATCCTGGCCTGGCCATGTTTGGATGGGAACTTCTGTAGAAAATCAGTACTGGGCCGACAGACGTTTGCCTATCTTGCGCCAGGTGCCAGCAGGCATCAGATTCCTGTCGTGTGAGCCATTGTTGAAGCCACTTGAGCTTGACCTTCGGGACATTCACTGGGTTATCGTCGGCGGGGAGAGTGGACAAAAAGCCCGGCCAGTTGATAAATCATGGGTTAGGGATATTAGAGATCAGTGCCGTGCTGCTGAAGTCCCTTTCTTTTTTAAGCAGTGGGGCGGACGAACCAGCAAAGCAGGAGGGCGCGTACTCGATGGCAAAATTTGGAGCGATATGCCACTAAACGGTGGTAACTTTCGAGGTCGTAATGGAAAGGATGGGAACGAGGGAAGGCGGATTGATACGTCTAACCCGATAGGTGTATCTGCATTTTCAGCGGCAATTTCGTAGCGCTGGATTGGCGATTCAAGGGAGCAGGGCTTGGCCTGTCACTGGATTCCAATTATCGCTATTTTACTCAATGTGGGTTTCAATTAGTATCAGTTCTCCCTGATTCTAGCTCTAAGTACCACTCCTCGCCTTCTTTAAATTTAAAGGGATCCTCAAATTTAAAGGAATTCTCTTGGATGAGAGGCAGTTGCTGGTCAAACATATTCTTAGGCTCGAAAACTGACTCCATTATGTTACGACCTGCATAGTGATCGCTTGCAAAAAACAGGTGATACAATGGATGCTTGTCCGGAGTTCTGATAAGTCGAGGACTCAAGACATATTCATATCCTAGTTTCGTTAGACCCATCCAGTATAAATACAGGAACCTTCTTTGCTTTTCCTGGGCCTCAATTTCGCGATTTCGCCATGCCTCGATAACCTTCTTCCATTTGGACGCATCAGGCATGACGTTGTTGATTTGCTCTTCATCTGGGCGCCTAATCGAAACCGGGTCTTCATTTCGAGGCAACATTCTTGCGATGCCCATGTTGTAGGGAAATAGAATGAGCTGTTCAGGGCGGCGTTTCCGATATCCCACACGTATACTTGCGATGCGTGCTACAGTGGCCCAATTAAGCGATGGGCTAGACGGATCTAAGAAAACGAAACAAGGCCCATCTTTGGGGATTTTGTCTACTATCTCATCTATCCTTTGATTGCAGTCGCCGTACACGACGTCGGCTTCTCTGGAGCGGCCGAGTTTAGAAATCCAGGTTTGCAGTGAGCCAGTATTAGGTGAATCAGACTCCACGAATATGAATCGTGTGAATCCTGGACGGAGTTTCATTGCTATCAGTGGAGATCCATCAAAAACTTGGCTCTTGTCTTTGAGCTTATCTTGACCAGGACCAGCAAAGAGGTCAACATATGAAATTTTCCTTGCTGTCTTGGTGGCTTTGACGTAGGCAGTAAGGTAGTCTCTGAGAAGGGTTAACTTCTCTAATGTCCAGGGCCCCACTTCCCGTGCGCGTAGGACCAGTTTAATACTCCAAATGTAAAGTCGTCTATTTGTATTGGAACAGTAGTTCCCTGCAATAGTCAAGGTATTCTAGTGGCCAAACACTATCGTCTAGTCTGATATGTTCGCTGCGCCGCAGAATGTCTGGGGCGCTTTTAGCTAGACACCTTGAACGGCCATCACGTTGGAAGAGGCGACCCGCTGCCTGATTTCTTTCAGGCCCCGATATTCGTCCGAGTCATACCATTGCTTCAACGTGTCCATATCAGGAAATTCCAGGACGACCAGTCGCCTGGGTTTCCACTGGCCCTCCAGAACCTCAGTAGCGCCGCCGCGAATAATGAAACGTCCGTCAAACTTCTCGATAGTTGAGCCCACTTGACGGCGATATTCTTCATAGGTTTCGGGATCCTTAACTTCTACCTCTGCGATAAGATAGGCAGCCATATATCCTCCTTGCTAGGGCGTCGCTTCTCTGTATAGAACAGGGAAACGGCTAGTGTTGGTTGAGTTAACAAAATAGTACCATCCTCTCACGGCTTTGGAGAAGTTTTGACGCTCTCTCTTTTTTGTCCTACCATTGCAGTGTGAGAGATGCAGTGTGAGAGATGCAGCCACTACTAAGACCCACGCAAACCTGGCGCTTCTCATCTCCAGGGATGAGATAGCCCAACGCGTTCAGGAGCTGGCGGCTCAAATAAGCAGGGACTACTCGGACAGGAGGCCCCTCCTGGTAGGCGTCCTCAAAGGCGCTTTCGTGTTTCTCTCGGACCTTATCAGGGCCATGTCCATCTCAGTGGAGGTGGACTTTGTGAGGCTGGCCAGCTACGGGTCTGGGACATCCTCGGACAGGCTACGGTTTCTCCATCGTCTTCGCTCTAACGTGAAGGGAAGGGACGTCCTTATCATTGAAGACATCGTGGACGCGGGATACACCACATCCTGGCTGATGGACTATTTGTGGCAGAAATCCCCCGCCTCTGTGAAGCTGTGCGCCCTCCTGGACAAGTCGGAGCGACGTCAGGTGCCTCTGAATATCGACTACCTGGGCTTCCGAGTGCCCGATAAGTTCGTGGTGGGCTACGGAATCGACTTCAATGAGGACTATCGTCATCTGCCCGATGTCTATGCCCTGGAGGACTTCGTCTCGCCGAAGGGAGACTCCGTCCTCCCGAAGGAGGAGGAAGATGGATCTTAAGAGGCTCATCGCTGTCGCTAGAGGAGACATACCAGCAGACCTGCTTTTGGCCGACGCTCGAATCGTCAACACGTTCACCGGTGAGATTGAGGAAGGCAACGTGGCTGTGTTCCAGGGGCGCATCGCCGGCGTGGGCGACTATACCGACGCCAAACGCACCGTCGACCTAAAGGGGCGCTACCTGGCTCCTGGCCTCATCGACGGCCACGTCCACATCGAAAGCTCCTACCTCCACGTCGACCAGTACGCCCGAGCCATAGTGCCTCATGGCACGTTGGCTGTGGTCACGGACCTCCATGAGGTGGCCAACGTCTCTGGCCTGGAAGGGATGAGGTACATCATGGACTGCGGTCGCAAGATGCCCCTGGACATCTTCTTCATGTCGCCGCCGTGTGTACCCTCAACAGACATGGAGACCTCCGGCGCAACGCTAGGCCCAAATGAGCTGCGTCAGACTATGCGATGGGGCAACGTCATTGGCCTGGGGGAGATGATGAACTTCCCCGGCGTCATCAACGCGGCAGATGAAGTGGTGGCTAAGATCGAAGCTGTGGGTAGCCGCACCAAGGACGGGCATGCGCCTCGAGTGCGGGGCAGGGACTTGAACGCCTATCTATCGCCCCTGATCGGCTCCGACCATGAGACCACCACATACGAGGAGGGGCTTGAAAAGCTGAGACGGGGCATGAGGCTGATGATTCGTGAAGGCTCCACGGAGAAGAACCTGGAGGAACTGCTGCCGCTGGTCACCGATGGCAACTACCATCGCTGCATGTTGGTAGTCGACGACCGCAACGCCAAGGACCTGGTCCACGACGGCGATTTGGATGCCGTGGTGCGGAAGGCTATTCGTTTAGGGCTTGACCCCGTGAGGGCTGTGCAGATGGCGACGCTAAACCCGGCCCAGTGGTTCAAGCTGGACGGCTATGGGGGCGTTGGCCCTGGGTACTACGCCAATCTCTTAGTGCTGGACGATCTACGCTCGTTCAAGATACACCAGGTCTATTACCAAGGACGCCTGGTGGCCCAGGACGGTAGGGCTCTATTCAAGCACACCCTGCCTCCTAATCCAAACATGATGCGTACAGTCAATATAAGGCCCTTCGGCGTCAAGGATCTGGCGCTGAGGACGGGTCTCCGAGAGACCTTCCCCGTGATAGAGATCATACATGGGCAGATAGTGACGAAACGTGTGGATGAGAAGGTCAGCCGTAGCAATGGGATCATCGTGGCGGACGTGAAGCGAGACCTGCTGAAGCTGGTGGTGGTGGAGAGGCACAAGGCAACAGGCAACATAGGTATCGGCCTGGCGAAGGGCTTCGGGTTAAAGAGAGGCGCACTGGCGTCGACCTTTGCCCACGACTCCCACAACGTGGTGGTTGTCGGCGTCAGCGACGAGGACATCTACGAGGCAGTGAAGGAGGTGGAGCGCAATCAGGGTGGCCTGGCTGTCGTCGCAGACGGTAAGGTGCTTGGTTCGCTGGCGCTGCCCATATCGGGGCTGCTGTCGCCGGAGCCGTTGGAGAAGGTGGCCGCCGCGCTGGAGGAGATGGAGCGTCTGGCTGAGAGCTTAGGCTGTAAGGTGCTGTCGCCCTTCTCGGTGCTTTCCTTCCTAGCGTTGCCAGTCATACCGGAGCTAAAGCTGACGGACATGGGCCTGGTAGACGTGGCAAGCGCTCGGTTTGTGGAGGTGTAGGATGATGAATACAAGTAGATATGAGCAACTCTGAGACCGATGTGCGTTTTGAATGCGTTGACTTTGCTGAGAGGCGGGTTCGTTTTACTGAAGATGTGGCTAGACACGTCTCTCGACGGCATCCAGAGGTAGATCCCTTCTTAAAGTTTATATGTGACGCTCTTTCTAATCCAAATCTTGTTTGTTTTCGCGAAAGGACTAGATCACACTTGTTTTACAAGCTTGGAGTGATGTCTGGAAAGCCAGCTGGAACCTATATGGTAGTAGTGGTGTGGTATGATGATGCGCAGAGAGGAATGGTGAAGACCGTCTGCGCAACCACCAGACCAGCCGCTGGGGATGAACTTATCCACGTGGGAGGCCGTTAGATGGCAGAGGCTGTTCGCAAAATAGACTTGAAAAAACTAAAAGAGGCAAATGCACAATACCTGGTGGGTCTAAGCCCAAAGCAACTAGGGATTGTTTATGACTCAACCCTGGACGCCTTCTTTGTAGAACTAAATGAACCAAAGGAAGCCCTTACTGAACATGTCATAGATAACGTCTTGGTTCGAGTAGACCCTGAGAGTTTAAGAATATTGGACTTGGAGATACAGGACTTCTTCTCCGACTTTCTGCCAAACAACCGGTTGTTCAGAGAAGTAGCAGCAAAACTGGGAATAACAGAAGGTTTTGACTTTGAGATGCACTTTGAAGACCGATCTTATTCAGCTTTAGGAAGGCTTGTTACGGCTCTGGCAGCCTACGTGGGTGAGCACCTGGCGGGAAGTTAGAGTTCAGAGGGTTAAGAACAGTGGTCAAGTCCAAGAATGTAACCTTTGATGAGTTGCAAGGCCATGTGAAAGCGTTGCAGCAGAGAGTGACTGCTCTTGAGAAGGAGATTGAGGCGCTAAGATCCTCTGTAGTAGAGGAAGTCATTCTTCTACGTTCCATCACTAAAGAGCAAGCGAAGGAAGAGATAAAAAATCTATTTGAAAGCGGGGAGACGTTGTATTACTCAGACATTGCGCGCCGCTTAAAGATTGACCTTCCGCTGGTTGCTGAGATTTGCCAGGAGCTACAAGAAGAAGGAGAGATTAAGGTAGATGCCAACGCTGTTTAACGTAGGCGATGCATTGCGTGGCGATCGGGTCGTCATAAACGCACGTCAGTTTAGCAGACCGCAGATCATTGCCAGGAGCGGCCGCTACCAGGCACAGGAGATCATCGCTCGTGACAACGTTTATTGTGTAATCGAAATGCCCCTAAAGGCTAGGCCAAAGAGCGCAAATCCAGCTAGCTCCGATCCCTTACGTCACTAACCCCTCGTTGGGGTGCCTTTCTCTTTGTTCAGCATTACTACTGCTTTGAACCACCCGCTACACTAAACCCTAGGGATCACCTCTCTAGCTAGACGCTCCGCCTGTTCTTCGTAATCGTACACTGTGTCCAGCGAGATCATGTCGACGCCTGTGCTTGCCACAGCGGCCAGCCCTTCGATGCAGTCGTCGGGAGTGCCGAACACGGCCACCTCTTTAGCATGTTCGGTAGTCTTGCCGTGAGCCACGGACCACTCCTGTAGCCGCCTCAAGGCCGTCTCCCTGTCTTTGTCCACTGCGATAACGACGCGTTTGGAAAAGGTGAAGGTGGTGGGGTCACGTCCCTCTTCCTCGAGGAACTTCCTCAACATCTGTATTTCTTCCTGGAGTGTCTGCGTGGACCTTGCGCTGGCCTCCATCCAGCCATCACCCAGTCGCGCAGCGCGTCTCAAGGCGGTTTCGGCATGGCTTCCAAACCAGATAGGCGGGTGAGGTTTCTGCGCAGGCCGTGGGCTGATGAAAAGGTCCTTGGTCTGATAGAAGCGACCCTCATGAGTGACAGGCTCCCCAGTCCATAGCTTCTTCATGAGCACGATGCCCTCTTCGAAGCGGCTGGCCCTGGTCTGCGGGGTGATACCGAAAGCGCCGAGGTTCTTGATGCTTGACTCATTTCCCATGCCCACACCTACGATTAGCCTGCCGTTAGATAGACGATCCAGGGTTGCCAGGCTTTTGGCCAGATTAACGGGGTTACGCAGCACGCTAAGAAGCACAGAAGTCCCAAGCTTCACCTTGCTGGTGAGGGCGGCGGCATAGGACAATAATGGTATAGGAGCCAGGTCGTACCGATCATTGGCGGCCTGCTCCCGGACCCAGCATCCGTGATAGCCCAGCGATTCAACCTTGGCGAAGAAGGAGGGAAGCACTGAGATGTCCATCTCCTCAGTGAGAAAACGCTGAGGGATACCGATGTCAAATCTGAGATCTTTTTTCTTCATGTACAGGACCTCTTTTGTTTCGTGGTGGACTTGGTGGGGGTTCCCTTTTTCTTTGTTCAGCTTGACTGCGGTCTTGACCAAGTCTTTGAAAGCGTCTGACTTGATGTCGCTGAGGTTGGTTACTTTGATGTGGCGCATCTTGTCGCCGGTGCCTTCCAGGAGGCCGAGGGGGTCTGGTAGTTCGGCACCGCGCCAGAAGCCGAGGTTGACGTTGTTCTTGTGGGCTTTGATATAGCAGAAGGGGCTGTTAACCTCGTAGACAGGCTGGGCCCACTTGATGGACTCGGCAGCTTGAGGAGCGGCTTCAAGGACGATCCTGCGCAGGGTTGAGACGATCTCCTTTTGCCGGCTGCTAAGCCCCTCTATATAGCCATCCACAGTTTTCTTTACGGGCATTGTAGTGTTCTCCTGTGAGATGATGGTGAACCGTATGCTAACACAACCCTGAATACGAAAATCCCTTTGGGCTGGGTGTCATCTAAGCTCTT
Organism: Dehalococcoidia bacterium; assembly: GCA_965249025.1. Taxonomy (GTDB): domain Bacteria; phylum Chloroflexota; class Dehalococcoidia; order Lucifugimonadales; family CAYTFF01. Next base: position 3,180,763 of record OZ252215.1, read on the forward strand.
AGCCTAGTTTAGTTGTGACTTGAGGATAATGGAAGGACTATACTGTTTTGTCATGAAAATATTTGGTCTGATAGAGAAGCTATTCTCAGACGATGCGCCTGAGCAATCGGCGAATGTCATAAATGTCATAGACGAAGGGCAGCCTGCAGAGGACAGAATTCGGGTTTACGGCACGAATTGGTGTGGTGATTGCTTTCTTGCGAAGAGGTTCCTGGAGGGGCAAGGGATTCCCTACAACTGGATCGACATTGGCAAGGACAAAGAGGCTCGTGAGTTTGTGCAGGGGGTCAATGAGGGAATGCGCAGTGTCCCCACCATCGTCTTTCCAGACGGTTCGATACTGGTGGAGCCGAACGCACGGGAGCTGGCCAAGAAGTTTGATATATAGGGGTGGCGATCTCCCTTGACTCACCTTGCTTCCTATGTTACCTTCATTTGCACACAATCTATTAACATAATGCGGAGATGGGGAGTAGTAGCGGGACGCTCGGCTATAGAGAGTCGGGGATGGTGGAAGCCCGACGCCAGGAGGCCCGCGAACTCGCCTCGGAGCAGCCAGCCTGAAGAAGGGGTCACCCCCCGTCTTAGTCTTCCCTCATCGAGGGGGAGGTAGAGTTGAAGTAGGGCTGGACGGCCAAGCGCCGTTATCGCTTTTGAGTGGTCCAGAAAGTGCCTTTTTGTGTCATTCCGACCCCGACTTGTCGGGGAGGAATCTTTCGTTACGAGAGATTCTTCGTCGCCCGATAGAATCGGACTCCTCAGAATGACAGTCTGGCACTTCGCTCATACTGAGCCTGTCGAAGTGTGAGCGGCCTTAGCGTGGGCAAGGACAATTAGGGTGGTACCGCGGGAATAGTTCGTTCTCCCGTCCCTTGGTGGGGCGGGAGTTTTTGGTTTGTGGAGACCTGATACCAACTTGAAAAGGAGCGCCCATGAAGGAGATCTACACCGAAATCGAGGTCAACGCCTCATCGGAGGAAGTCTGGCAGGTGCTGACTGACTTCGAGTCGTATCCGGAATGGAACCCCTTTGTGACGTCCGCTAAAGGGGAGCTAAAAGAGGGAGGGCGCTTGAAGGTGCGCATTGAGCAGCCGGGCGGGATGGCTATGACTTTCAAGCCTACTGTAGTCAAAACGGAACCGAACAAGGAGCTTCGGTGGCTGCGACACCTGATGATGCCTGGACTGTTCGATGGCGAGCACATTTTTACTATAGAGCCAGCAGACGAGAACAAGGTGCGGTTTGTGCAGAGGGAGGAGTTTAAGGGAATACTTGTGCCTCTCTTTGGTCTGATGGGGATATTCAAGAGCTCAAAGCGGGGCTTCGAGGCATTGAATAAGGCACTGAAGGAAAGAGCGGAGAAGGGGGAGGCGTTTCCATTAACTGCTGATACGAAGGGGACTGCTCAAGGGGAGGTACCCTGATGAGAGCGTTGCAATCTGACGTGCTGTTCGTGAATATTGGATGGGCGGAACGTTATGATGGCCGACACGTTATCGAGGGAAGTCATGATTGGGTACAAAGCCACTCGGGGAGGCCTTCGGAGATTAGTGAGGGCAGTGCGTTTCTAATGGCTGGGAACCTCAGTGTACAGTGTGGGGTTGGATATGGGCGGGTGACGCCAGATCAGCAGGTTGATGTGGTTTTCGTGGCTAGAAACCCAGCCTTGCTAAAGCACGAGGTGGTTGGAATCTACTTTGAGCCTATATTTTCGTATGGTTACGCCATAAGTCAGCACGGCAAGCGCCTGGTATGGGCCGTAGCTTCTGCCGAGCTGTTTTTGGAAATGGCGGGGTCACAGCGTCCGAGGGTTAAGTGGCCGTCAGGGCGAAGCATGAGAAGATGGGCAAAGAGACTTGGGGTTGTAAACTATCCTCAGCTAAGCACACTTTATGAAAGGCTAATCTCAATCTATCAAGGCGCTGAAGGAGAGTGCTGAGAAGAAGTGAGTGGCTGTTTCTTGTGTCATTTTGAGTCCTGACGAAGTTGAGGATGAAGGAATTTCTCATGGCGAAAGATTCCTCACTCTCTCGTCTCCTCGGAATGACACAAAAAGATGACCAGAATATCGAAGATGGAGCACATATTTATGACAACGGTTAGGATGACAGAGATCAAATATAATCCCCAGGAGATGGACAAGAAGTGGCAGGAGCGATGGGCCAGGGACAAGCTCTATAGGGTTCGGGACGACGATCCGAAACCCAAATGGTATGAGCTTACCATGTACCCCTATCCGTCGGGGAACCTGCACATCGGCCACTGGTACGCCATGGCGCCCTCGGACGCTCACGCCCGGTTCATGCGGATGAAGGGGTACAACGTGCTGCACCCAATGGGTTTCGACGCCTTTGGGCTTCCCGCGGAGAACGCCGCCATCAAGCACGGAGTCCATCCCTATAACTGGACCATAGACAACATCGACAACATGCGTCGGCAACTGCGTTCGTTGGGCCCTATCTACGACTGGGACAGGGAGGTCATCACTGCCGAGCCTCGGTACTACAGGTGGAACCAGTGGCTCTTCCTGAGGATGTACAAGGGGGGATTGGCCTATCGAGCCAAGGCCCCGGCCAACTGGTGTCCGTCCTGCCAGACGGTGCTGGCCAACGAGCAGGTCATCGAGGGCAAGTGCGAGCGGTGCGACACGTCGGTGACCCGCCGCGACCTGGACCAGTGGCGTTTCCGCATCACAAAGTACGCCGACGAGCTTCTCGACCAGTCCAAGCTGGAATGGCCAGAGAAGATCAAGACCATGCAGACTAACTGGATAGGCCGCAGCGAGGGCGTAGAAATAGGGTTCGATATCTCGGAATACGGGTTGGAGGAGAAGGAGCTACGCACCTTCACCACACGAATCGACACTATATACGGCGTGACCTTTGTGGTCATGGCCCCGGAGCATCCGCTGGTGGACAAGCTGACCACGCCGGATCACAAAGCTGAAGTGGGGGACTATGTCGAACAAGCGCGCCGTCAGACGGAGGTGGAACGGCTCTCGACAGAGAAGGAGAAGACGGGAGTCTTCACAGGGGCCTTCTGTGTAAATCGGCTGAGCGGCGAGAGGGTGTCGATTCTGGTGGCCGACTATGTCCTGCTGGGCTATGGAACGGGCGTGGTCATGGGCGTCCCAGCCCACGACCAGCGAGACTTCGAGTTCGCCAAGAAGTACGGCCTGGACATTCGGATGGTCATCCAGCCACCGGGGTGGCAGGCTTCGCCCGCCGAAGGCTTCGCCCGCCGAAGGCAGGGCGGCAAGATGACTGAGGCCTACCTGGAAGAAGGGACGCAGGTCAACTCCGGCCAGTTCGACGGGTTGCCCAGCGCTGAGGGCAAGGAGCGCATCGCAGATTATGTCGAGTCCCAGAGATGGGGACAACGGGCCGTGTCCTATCGCATCCGCGACTGGCTGATATCCAGGCAGCGCTACTGGGGCACGCCCATACCCATCGTCTACTGCGACAGGTGCGGCACCGTGCCCGTGCCAGAGGAAGAACTGCCCGTTCTTCTGCCAGAGGACGCCGAGTTCAAGCCTACGGGGGAGTCGCCCTTGAAGTCGCATGAGGGCTTTGTGAACACCAACTGTCCCGACTGCGGCAGGCCGGCCAAGCGGGAGACGGACACCATGGACACCTTCGTGGACTCGTCCTGGTACTTCCTGCGATACTTGAGTCCCCATGACGACGACCGTCCCTTCGATCCAGAGATAGCGCAGCAGTGGACGCCCGTCCACCAGTACACAGGCGGAGCGGAGCACGCCGTGATGCACCTGCTGTACGCTCGCTTCTTCGTCAAGGCGCTGCGTGACCTGGGGCTGGTGGAGTTCGATGAGCCTTTCATACGGCTGTTCAATCAGGGCCACATCATCGCCCAGAGGCAAAAGATGAGCAAGTCCAGGGGCAACGTGATTACGCCCGACCCCTACGTAGAGGAGCTTGGCGCCGACGTGGTGCGCTGCTACCTGATGTTTCTTGGCCCCTGGGACCAGGGTGGCGAATGGAGTGACCAGGGCATAAACGGCATGGCCCGCTGGATGAACCGGGTATGGGACATCGCCCAGCGGGATACCGACGCGCTGGACGCCAAGCCCAATAGCGACGAGGCGGTGCGTGAGCTTCAGCGCACCATCCATAAGACGATACGCAGGGTCGCCGAGGACATGGAGAGGTTCAAGTTCAACACGGCCCTGGCTGGCCTCATGGAGTACACCAACTCGTTGAACCAGTTTTGGGACAGGGGAGAGGTGGACTCGGCTGGCTGGCGGGACGCCATCGAGAAGCTGCTTCTGCTTCTGGCCCCCATGGCGCCCCATATCACGGAGGAGCTTTGGGAGCGAAGTGCCTCCGCCGAAGGCTTCGGCAGCCGAGGGCGGACGGGCCACGGGTACAGCATCCACAACCAGCGTCTGCCGGAGTGGGACCCTGAGCTGGCGGCGGACGAGGTGATAACGCTGGTAGTGCAGGTGAACGGCAAGCTGCGCGACAAGCTGGAGGTCTCAGCCTCCATCTCTGAGGACGAGGCCAAGAAGGCGGCGCTGGCCAGCCAGAAGGTGCAGGAGCAGCTTAACGGCAAGCAGGTGGTCAAGACTATATACGTCCCAGGCAAGCTGGTGAACGTGGTGGTGCGGTAGGCCCCGACTTGTCGGGGCACTGACCAGGGCTTGCTCTGGACACATATTACTGCCGCTCAGGTAAAGGCAGGGGTGGGTTCTTCCCACCCTCCCACCCACGTATGTTTAGACTAGGGGACACCCCTAGAACCCCGACTGAGAACCCAGGTTCTCGGTGCTCTCCTTTTGTATTGCCATGCGGCGGGACTTGTTTTGTATATTCTTGTATCAGGATGGGGGTCATTCTGCAAACAAATCCAAATTGCGTTGTGTGTGGCTTTTGTGTAGGCGCGTTCTAGGGTGGGTTAACGTAAAAGAAGAAGCGCTGAGAGACAGTCCTCAGAGTAGAGGTGTATAGTATCATGTTGGCAGCCGTCTTAGGCTGTCTATTTACATCAGGGAGAAAAGCTTGCAAACGCTGCGAGAGTGCACAGTTGAAGCTAGGGGGCCTAGGCCCCCGTTGCGGGCTCCTCCTCGCACGCTGGCAGTGCGTCTCCTTCCTCGGGCTCGTTGGGGAAGTAGCGCTTCTTGGCCCAGAGGGCCGCGTATACCAGCCCCACCAGCACAGGCACCTCGATGAGGGGGCCGACGATTGTAGCAAGGGCCTCGCCAGATGATATGCCAAACACTCCAATTGCAACGGCGATGGCTAGCTCGAAGTTGTTGCTGGCCGCTGTGAAGGAGATGGTGGTGGTCTCCTTGTAGCGGAATCCTATCAGCTTGGATATGAGGAAGGCCACGCCGAACATTATGGGGAAGTAGAGGGCCAGCGGCATGGCGATTCTCAGGACGTCCAGAGGCATCTGCACCAGGTTTTGGCCCTGGATAGAAAACATTATGACGATGGTATAAAGGAGGCCCACCAATGCCGTGGGGCCTAGGCGGGGCATGAACTTATTGTCGTACCATTCAGTCCCTTTAGCCTTAACTAGGGTCCACCTGGTGACAGCTCCAGCGGCCAAAGGGATTCCGAGGAATATGAGGACGTTTCGGGCTATGAGCCACATGGAGATATCGATGCTGGTTACTTTGCTGCCAAGCCAGCCTGGGACCATCGTTAGAAAAAGGTAGCCGAGGACAGAGTAGAAGAGTATCTGGAAAAGGGAGTTGAGGGCCACCAGTATCGCCGCCATCTCGTTGTCGCCTTTGGCCAGCATGTTCCATACCAGCACCATGGCTATACAACGGGCCAGGCCTACAATGATAAGGCCGTCTCGGTAGTGAGGGAGGTCGAACAGCAGCAGAGAGGCCAGGGCAAACATCAATATGGGCCCCACTATCCAGTTGAGGGTCAGGGAGGTGGCGAAAACCTTGCCTCGGGTGGAGAAGCGTCCCAGGGTCTCGTATTTGACCTTAGCCAAGACGGGGTACATCATCCACAGCAGTCCGATGGCGATGGGAATAGAGACGTCGGCGAACTTCACTCTGTCCAGGTTTGGTCCTATGGAGGGGACGAGCCTCCCCAGCCCTACGCCCAGGGCCATTGCGGCAAATATCCAGACCGGCAGCAGGAGGCGGTCCAACCGAGATATGCTGCTAGTTATGCTTTTGTGCATACATGTTGCTCCCCACATCGAATGTTGGACAAGGCTCCCCAGGAGGTCCCATGTTATGGGAGGCCCTTGACCGTTGCTTTATGGACGATTCAACGTCTCATTACGCCGCCGGCGTCGTCGACAGGGCGTCCCCCGAGAACAAGCCGATATCATGATAGTCTGACGGGGCGTGAGACAGCAAGGCTTAGAGATGGCAGCGCCCCATTTAATTGACAATCCCTCTTGCCAGGAATAGAATGTGGTCACTCTAGATAAAGTCTGATCTACACTGAACTATACCGCAAATCCGCAGGCCGCAATATGGCCAACAAGGGGGCAATCGATGGCAACCAAGGCCTACATACTTATCGAGACCGCCGTTGGCAAAAGCAAGGGCGTGGTAGACTCATTGAGGGCAATCCCAGGTATGCAAAGCGTCGACCCCGTAACGGGACCTTATGACATCATCGCCATAATCGAGGCCCCGGACCTCAACTCAGTCGGCAGCGTAGTAACCACCAACATCCATACCATAAGCGGCATCATTAGGACAATCACCTGCCTTTCTCTAGGCCCTCGGGAATAAGACACTTTTCTCTGGCATGTTAACGCCATCAGTTGAATCCTTTTGTAGCTTGAGCCAAGTGCGATGGAGGATGCTATGTCACTAGAGAACGCGGACAAAGAGCTGCGGCAACAGGCCGCCGACCACCTTTGGATGCACGGGGGATGGAGTCGGGAGGAGGCCCTTGACCACGACAAGCTCAGGTTCATAGTCAAGGGCGATGGCATACGGGTCACCGACTCCGACGGCAGGTCGTACATAGACGGCCTCTCTGGGATGTACGTCATGAACGTCGGGCACGGCCGCAAGGAGATTGCCGACGCCGTTTACCGACAGATGCAGGATGTGAGCTACTCGGGGGCCTACAGCAGTACCCTGGTGCCTACAGTGAAGCTGGCGGCCAAGATTGCCCAGTACACCCCGCCCGGCATGTCCAAGGTGAACTTTACCAGCGGCGGTGCCGAGTCCAATGAGACGGCCATGAAGATGGCCCGCCAATATCAACGCATCATGGGCCGTCCTGGGAAGACCAAGTTCATCTCTCGCAAGGGGTCCTACCACGGCAACACCTTTGGGACTATGAGCATTTCCCAGAACAAAGGCTTCCATCATGAGTTGTACGAGCCTCTAATGGAAGGGATCGTCCAGATTCCGCAGCCATATCACTATCGCTGCGAGCACTGTCAGAACCGCTCAGAGTGCAACCTGGAGTGCGCCAGGGACCTGGAACGGGCCATCTTGTCGGAGGGGCCGGACACGGTGGCTGCCTTCATATCGGAGCCTATCTCTGTGTCGGCGGGGACGGTGGTGCCGCCGGAGGGCTACTGGCCGGCCATCAGGGAGATATGCGATAAGTACGACGTATTGCTAATCCTGGACGAGGTCATCACCGGCTTTGGGCGCACAGGGAAGTGGTTCGCCTCGGAGCACTGGGGCGTGGTGCCCGACATCATGACCACGGCCAAGGGCATCAGCAGTGGATATCTGCCAAGAGGCGCTGTAGTAGTCAAAGATGACGTGGTGAGCGCCTTCAGCGGCGAGAACAAGTTTCCCCACGGCATCACCTTCGCCAGCCATCCCGTGGCCTGCGCCGCCGCCCTGGCCAATCTGGAGATAATCGAGAAGGAGAACCTGGTGGAGAATGCGGCTCGAATGGGGCGCTACCTGCTGGACAGGCTACAGCCCCTGTATGAGCACGCCTCAGTGGGTGACGTTCGGGGGTTGGGTCTGATGGTGGGCATTGAGCTGGTGAAGGACAAAGGCACCAAGGAGAAGCTGCCCTCAGACATATGGCCCCGGTTCAACCAGGTGGCCCTTGAGAAGGGGCTTCGCATTAAGATGGGAAATGTTATATCCCTGGCGCCGCCCTTCATCGTAACAGAGAAGGACGTGGACGAGATTGTGAGAATTGTGGATGAGTTGATCACAGAGGTAGAGCGGGACCAGGGCCTGTTGTAAAGGATTGCCTTCACCTCAGCTTGACTGGGGACAACCAATTGCAAATGAAAGTCCTTTTAACGAGAGCTTGGCTGTACTCCTGTTGGCTGGTTGCACCCAGCCTACATCAACCAGTACTCCTATTAAACCCTCAACTACCACACCCCAGCCAATTTCCACTTCGACACCTGCTTCAGGAGCAAGCACAACCTCTACTCCTATTCCTACACCAAAATCATCATTTCGTATCGACAACGCCAAGGGTTCTGCACCACTCGCAGTACAGTTTGTCAATGATTCAATTAACGCAACTTCCTACCATTGGGAATTTGGTGATGGAACTTCAAGTGTAGACCCCAACCCTCGCCACACCTATACGAAGGCTGGGAAATACGCAGTCCGCCTAGAAGTTCGCTCCGATTTGGGAGGCAGAACTCAGTCAGATGTTCTTATGATCCAGGATGCAGTTGAGGTGCGCCCAGGTCCACTGGCATCTCTCTCATTAAAACCCCAGAGGATGGAACTCGATCCTCTAGCGGAGGCACGTTTCGAGGTGGCTGCTGAAGATGAGTTTGGCAACGAGATAACTGACTTTGTGGGTAGTTGGGCTACGGCCTCCAGTTCCGGAGTAATTGATCCAAGCGGATGGTTCAAAGCAGGAATCTACTCAGAAGGAGTCACGCTGCAAGCGAATTACGGCGGTGTCTCGAAGCAAGTGTCGGCAGTTGTTGTGATCCTGCCAGGCCCCATAGCTACAGCCAATCTAGAACCTGCTTCTGCGGCCATATTCACTGGCGATGTCGTCTCTCTGAGTGTAGATGTGTTGGATGCTTTTGGAAATGTGATTTCCCCCATCACGACTGGATGGAGTACCTCTGTAGGAACAATCCAGGGCGTAGGTACAAAAGGGACTTTTCAGGCGGGACGCCAACCAGGGCCTGCTGCAATCAATGTAGAGGTGACTGACCGCCACGGCACTGCCCAAGGGCACACTACCATACAAGTAAACCAAGGTTACTGTGAGGCTCAGCTTCAAAAGACGCAGTGGCGGGTTCAGTGGTATGAGACAACTGATGCCGGCTCTCGTGGACAGCGACTTGGTGAACAGATTCTTCCCGCTGCGATAAATCTCAGCACTTGGGGAGAAGTGTTCGGCGGACGTTCAGGTAATCTACAAATGGAAGGAGAGATGAAGATAGTCGTGCAACGCACCGGACCCGTCTCGTTTACCATGTCTGGAGATGATGGTTTTCGTCTGCATTTAGAAGATACACTACTTATCGATGAATGGAGAAGCAGGGCTGAGCGGACACGAACTGTTACATATCTAATGGAGCCAGGTATATACTTTCTTAAGTTGCAATATTTTGAAGGGATAGGAAAGGCTGTACTGAAATTTAGTACTGACGCCGATGTGGTTGAATGGACTGAAGCAACAAAATGCTTTGGAGGTTATGCAGAGCTACCACTTAATCGCTACTTTGTCTACTCTACTTCTGGAGAGGGAGCAACTAAGATAGCTCAGAGGTTTAATGTCCCATTGGAGGAGGTCGCTCACTTAGCAGGCGTGTTGCAAGGGCAGGTGGTTATCTCAGGAGCACGTGCTAGACACAAAGGGCCCAAAGTGGTTGTTATCCAAGGAATAGATAGTAAGAGCTCATGCCAAGACGCAATGGATACAGTCTCTTCCGACACTTTCTTTGCTAGGCTAAATGTTCTCCTTCGGGATATTCAGATTGAAGAGTTCGTGACGTTTGAGCAGGTCTCCCTAGTTGATGCATCTGATGTCATAGGTTTCAGTTACTCTGGACAATATCAGGATTGCTCAACAGGCTTGGTATATACAGAAATGACTTATCCAGTAAAACCTAGTGAGGCCACCATTCAAAAACCTGGAATTCGGCAAATAAGAGATATGGTACTCCCTGTTTATGATTCTCAAGATACCTGTAACGGAGTGAACTTTGGAGCACAAAGACTAGCTCAGCTTATTCAGGGGATTGTAAATGAGTCACCCGACAGCCCTATTGTTTTGGCTGGGCACAGCATGGGCGGTATGGTTGCGACTTATTATCTGTCTACGATGGCAGCGGAATACGTTCAGGACCGCATACAAGCCGTTATCACTATTGATTCTCCTCTACAGTCAACAACTTTGAAAAATCCCTTGTCGTCCTGTCTGTCGACAGATGCTGTGTGGAGAGATATAGCTGGAGAAACAGATGTGGTGAGCAAAATAGCTGACTTGCGAACGTCTTCTGGCGTTTCGAAATTATTTGCGATTAACTCCACTCAGGTTGGAGGTTATGTGCCAGGATCATATTTCTGGAAAGCCGGTTGTGCTGGTTCTGGGGGATTGTTGGCAGGTTTACTAAGTTCACTGATTTGCCCTTTGTGTGCGCCAGCCTTTATCATCGGCGGTGCTGCTATAGATCTTCAGGCTGGCCACAGTTGCGCATTTTACGATGACTCATCGCTAGCTAAGATTTCAGCCGTAGTTAATGGTGAGGAGGTATCGGGCTTTAGCAAGGTTATAGCGATAATTGAAAACCTGGACGGCATATCTAAGATTGTTCAGACTGGTTCGCAAGAGACTATAGCATTTACTTTCACTAACACGGGCAACGTCTCTTGGGTCTTTGGAGCGATTATCACCATTCGTCGTGCCTCAGGGCTGACTAGCAACCTTTTTGATGCTGTTACACTTGCGTCTGGCGAAACCCGGACGGTATCCTTTCCAGTTTTATGGGGCGAAGTGGGTTCCCGTGACATTCGGGTAATCGTGTGTAGTGAGACTTCTGCAGCCTGCCGTACTCGCCTAGCTGACACTGGGTGGCTTTTATCATATATCAGCGTCCAGCCATGAAAGAAGGTTCTATCATCTTGACACACTACCTTTTTATCGCTAGCCTTCGTATCGCTATACTACAAGGAGCATTCACGTGCACTTCAGCCTAACACCGGAGGAAGAGAAAGTTCGACAGGACCTTCGCCAGTTCGTCAAAGAGGAGCTGCCTGCCGACTGGGAGGGTTCCGTAGGCTCCGGCGATGACGATTGGGACTTTACGCTGAAGATGCGCAAGAAGCTGGCGGAGAAGGGCTGGCTGACTGTGGCTTGGCCCAAGGAGTACGGCGGCATGGGAGCCTCCATAATGGCCCAGACCGTCTTCAATGAAGAGATGGCCTACAACCGAGTCCCAGGTAGGGACGGCTTCGCCTTGAAGATGCTGGCCCCTACTTTGATGATCCATGGGGCGGAGGAGCAGAAACGCAAGTATCTGCCTCCCATTGCTCGAGGCGAGGTGCAGTGGTGCCAGGGGTACTCGGAGCCGGAGAGCGGTTCGGACCTGGCGTCTTTGCAGTGTCGCGCCGTAGAGGATGGTGACGACTTCGTGATAAACGGCTCCAAGATATGGACCACCGGCGCTCATCGGGCCGACCACATCTTCTTTCTGGTACGCACAGACCCCGATGCTCCAAAGCACAAGGGTATTAGCTTCCTTTTGGCGGAAATGAAGACTCCAGGCATAACAGTTGACCCCATTTACAGCATGGACGGGCTCCACCATATCAACATGATCACTTTCGACAACGTGCGGGTGCCGAAGGCCAACCTAGTGGGGGAGATGAATCGAGGCTGGTATGTGGCGGCGACTCTCCTGGACTTCGAGAGGTCTGGGATCGAGTTTCCGGCTGGCGCTAGGCGCATGCTGGAGGAGGTGGTGACCTTTGCCAAGGAGCACAAGCGCAACGGCAAGCTCATAGCGGATGACTCTGTTGTTCGGAACCGGCTGGCGGATATGGCGGTTGCCATAGAGGCGGGACGCCTGCTGTCCTATCGCATCGCATGGATGCAGGGGCAGGGCATGGTGCCCAACAAGGAGGCGTCCATGGGCAAGCTCTTCGGCACGGAGCTTCAGCAGCGTATGGCAAATACTGGGTTGCAGGTGCTGGGCATGTACGGGCAGTTGGAGCCTGGCTCCAAGTACGCTCCGCTCAAGGGGCGCTTAGAAAACGCGGCTTTGTACTCCGTGTCGGTGACCCTGGCAGGCGGCACCTCGGAGATACAGCGCAACATCATCGCCACAAGAGGGTTAGGGCTGCCGAGGGAATGAGAAGGGGCACTATCTGGCATCATAACGAGCCGTTACCACGTTGTCATTCTGAGGGAGCGCAGCGACTGAAGAATCCTCGGTCTGCATTTAGAAAAGGGGACTTCGCTGGAGTCCTGACCTATCGGGACGATAGCCAATGCTGCTGGAAGCACAAACGCCCGCGACCAAATCGGGCGCACTATGATGGACAGAGACATTGGGATGCTTTATTCTTAGAAAGAGAGAGCTTCGCATGCTTCTGAAGGTTGGCATCAAGCTAATACTAGCGGAGAAATACCATGAAGACGTTTACTGCCTACGTAGAGTGGGACCCTGAGACTAACCTATATGCGGGCATTGTTCCTGGTATCCCAGGGGCGCACACTCAAGGTGCTACCCTTGACGAGCTCCAGAAAAACATCAAAGAAGTCCTAGAGTTGTGTCTGCAAGAACGCGAATAGTTAAATCGAGGCGCCGCGACCCGACTGTCATCCTTCTTGGGATTGCCCACGCGCTGACGCTTGTGGCTGGGTTGTTTATGGCGATAGGCCCCTTCTATCAGGGCGTATCCGCGACGCCGGGTTTAGTGGGCAACTCTTCTAGCTACGAGTCGGTTAGAATGACGGCGTCGCTCATAGCGGTCAATGGGCTGAGGGTGATCCCGCTGCTGTTGTCCCCCGCTGTCATTACCGCCGCAAGCCTGCTGCTTGCTTTTAGAGGGAACGCCAGGAAGGGTCTTGGCAGGCTGGTCTTGTGGGTCGCCGCTCTTTTGCTACTGTTGTTTTGCCTGGCGGGCATCTTCTCTATTGGGATATTCTATTTGCCGTCGGCGGCGCTGATGATTGCGGCGGCAGTTGTGGCGAGAAGAAGAGCTCTTTAGAACGTATTGACGTATGCATGATAGCCTTAGGTTGCCAATTTAGGGTCATCTCTGTAACCACCATTCCCATACATCGGAAATGGTCCTGATTCGGTAAGAAATAGCCCACTTGAAGCTGGGGATGGTCCCAGCAAGCAGTACCGCAGTCACTCCCAGGGCATTCTGGTGTAAGAAGCCACCAACCAGAACGGCAACTCCAAAAAACGCCCATACTGAGAAAAGAGATGATCTGGTAATGACAATAGTTGCAGATGTGAACAGCGTGGCTATCAGAGCGCCAAACGGCAGAAGGCCAAAGGTGGCACCCATTGCAACGGCCCCGCCTACTCCACCCCGAAAGCCCCAAAAGACGGGGAATATGTGGCCGGAAAGCACAGCGCCCACCGCCATTAGCCTCATCCAAGGGGGAACCCCGAGCAGATAAAGGGGCACCGTAGCCGCTGCCCCTGTTGCCACATCTAGCAGGAACACTGCTATGCCATAGCGTGGACCTATTTCTCTGTATATGTTTCGGGCACCTGGGTAGCCATCTCCCAAGGTGCGAATGTCCACACCTGATATCCTGGCGATCACATCGCCGGCTGATACTGATCCCAGGAGGTAGGCCCAAACAAGCCAAAGTATATAAAACCAGGGATCCTGCATAAGTAATCACCTCAAGCTACCAGAGTACCGCCCAAGTTAACCCGGGTCGCCATCAGGGTCAACAGACAATATACCATACTTTTTGGATTATATCGTCACTCCACAAAGATGATACCATATTCAAAAACTTCTCTAAGCACAAGGGCATATACTGGAAGTAGCGCGATGGAAGAGGTAGTAGCTGGAGAAATCCTGATACGTCTGTAGCTGCTGGCGACGCTGCACGAAGTGCGGGCAATAGTTGTGGCTGTTCTGGGGGAGTCTTGGGGATCGAATATATCACCGATTGTTAATGCAACATAGAGTTTCGGTTTGGGATGGCTGGACGTGGCGTTTATGATGATTGTGTGCAAGTATATTTCCGCCTATAATTGCCCCGAGAGCCTTGGATAACAGGAGCGCATGAATGTCCGACCGCTACAGCCACCTGTTTGCAGAGTACACGAAGGCCATAGATTACGACGGTCTTTTACAGGAGACGGTGCATCAGGTGAAACGTCGCATCATCGACGCCGTCGGCGTGGCCATGGCCGCCTTTGCTGAGGACGCCCCAACAGCCGTGCGCTCTTACGCCTACGATTTTGCTACCCTTACTGGGGCCACTCTTTGGGGGACGTCGGTAGCAGTCCCACCGGATGTGGCGGCCCTGTCCAACGGGGTCATGGTGCGGTATCTGGACTTCAACGACACCTACCTATCCAAGGAGCCTCTTCACCCTAGCGACATGATCCCGGGCTTGATGGCCCTCTGCGAGTGGCGAGGCCTCTCTTTGCGAGATATGATTGCAGCAATTGCCATCGGCTACGAGGTGGCAGTGAACCTGTGCGACGCCGCCAGCCTCCGGGCCCACGGTTGGGACCACGTCAACTACATCGCCATTGGCGAGGCGTGTGGAGCTAGCAAGCTCCTGGGCCTTAGCGTCGAGCAGATAGAGAGCGCCATATCCATCGCTACCGTGCCTCATGGGGCCATGCGACAGACTAGGGCTGGGGAGCTGTCCATGTGGAAGGGGGTCGCTGCCGCCAACTCGGTGCGCAACGCTATTGTGGGCGCGCTGCTGGCCAGCAAGGGGCTGACCGGGCCGAACCACCCATTCGACGGCGAGATGGGCTTCTTCAAGCAGCTTCTAGGCGGAGAGGTATTCGACGACGCTCCGCTGAAGCCGATGGAGAAGAAGGTGCTGCCCACCAGAATCCAGGATACTTATATAAAATTCTGGCCTGTGGAGTACCACGCCCAGAGCGCCGTGGACGCCGCACTTCAGATATTCAAGGAAATCGGCGACCCATCGCGCGTCGACAGGGTGAGCATCGACACCTTCAAGGCATCCTACGAGATCATTGCCAAGGACCCGGAGAAGTGGGAGCCCAAGACGCGGGAGACGGCAGACCACTCGATACAGTACATCGTCTGCGCCGCACTGTTGGACGGCAAGGTGACCAAGGAGACCTTCGCCCTGGACCGCATCACGGCCTCCGACGTTCGCGGCTTGTTGAAGCGCACCTCCTTGAAAGAGGACGGCGAGCTGACCAAGGGGTACCCCGATGGCATACCCAATCGCATATCGGTCACTACGAAGGACGGCGATACCCTCACAAAAGAGGTGAGCCATCCCAGGGGGCATCCAAAGAACCCTATGAGCGACAAAGAGCTAGTACAGAAGTTTCGTGCCAACGTGGACTGGTGCTGGACGGAGCAGCAGGCCCAGCGTATCCTGGCCCTGGTGTGGAATCTGGAGGAGCAGGAGTCGTTGGACGCGCTGATGGAGGCGATGAGAATATAGCAGGGCACGCCCCGCGTGTCATTCTGAACGAAGTGAAGAATCCTTGGTACGCTTTTTCTAAATACAGGCTGAGGATTCTTCGGTCGCTGCGCTCCCTCAGAATGACGATGTGGTAACGGCTCGTGTTTGTGATGTAGGCTTATATAGAGCGCAACCTCTAATTTGCGAAAGAGACGACAAGCTATCAAGGAGATTTCGCCATGACAGAGCAGAAGTACATCCCAGGCCTTGACGGAGTCATCGCCGCAGCTACTAAGGTCTCGTACCTGGACGTGGAGCATGAGGAGATCGTCATCAGGGGCTACGACCTAATCGAGCTAGCCCAGAAGCTGAGCTATCCGGACGTGGCGTATCTTCTGATATATGGCAAGCTTCCCACCACGGAGAAGGGCAGGGCATTCTGCAACGCCCTCAAGAAGGACGGCGGACTGTCCATTGGGCTGTACGAGTTTCTGGGCCTCCTCCCAGAGTCGACGAATCTGATGGACGCCCTTCGCACCGGCGTATCCTTCATGGCAGGATACGAAAACCCAGACCTGCTGAAGGACACATCCCGCCAGGCCAACACCGAGATGGGGCTGCGCATCCTGGCCAAGGCCCCGGCCATCGCCGCCAACTCCTATCGCGCCCTCAAAAAGCAGGAGTTCGTCCAGCCAGACCCGAACATGAGTTACGCCAAGAACTTCTTGTACATGATCCAGGGCAAGCGCCCCGACGAGGTGTCCAGGGAGGTCTTCGACCGCATTTTGACCTGCTACATCGAACACGAGATGCCCAACTCCACCTTCGCTGCCAGGGTCATTGTGTCCACCCTGTCGGACATGTACGCTGCTGTGGTCGGCGCGGTGGCGTCGCTGAAAGGACCGCTCCACGGCGGGGCTAATGAGGCCGCTGTCCATGCCATTCTGGATATCTACGAGAAGGGCGGCGTCGACGGCGCGGAGAAGGTCATTATGGACAAGCTGGCGGCCAAGGAGCGCATCATGGGCTTCGGCCACCGGGTCTACATGCGCAAGTACGACCCTCGCGCCTTTCTGCTGAAGGACTACCTACCCAAGCTGGCAGACCGTATTCCAGAGGGCAAGGACCTGTACGCCATCTATCAGACCGTCGAGAGGGTGATGCTGCGGGAGAAGGGATTGTACCCAAACATGGACTATCCGGTGGGACTGCTTCTGTACCTGCTGGAGGTGCCCATACCGCTGTTCACCCCTATCTTCCTATGTTCTCGCATTGCCGGGCTTATCGCCCACGTTATAGAGCAGCACGAGGACAACCGCCTGTACAGGCCCAGGGTGATATACGAGGGGCCTCGTGGTCTGCATCCTGAGATGGATAGGCCCATCTCGCCGTGTTAGAATTAGTTTGATACGTGCTATACTGAAAGCCGCTGGCCTGAAGAAAAGAAGCAGGGGACAATATGATTGAGTTGAAATATTCATTAGTTATAGAAGCGACAGAAGACCCAACCTTCTTTGGCTTCTATTCACCAGATTTAGAGGGATTCACCGGCGTAGGCTACTCAATAGAAGACTGTATCTACCAAGCTAAGTGGGGTATAGAAGAGCATTTGCAGTTGCTCAAAGAGCAGAAAATGCTGATGCCTAAGCCTAATCTCAATCCAACCGTGATAATTAGAAATACCCAGCAAGCAGAAACTGTAAGCTAAGTTTGGCAAAACGTGGGTGACTCTCAAACGCGGATATTGACGCTTATAGGCATGTGGTAATGCCTATTTCGCCATGCTGGTAGGCTGAAGGGAGCAAAAGTGGCCAGCTTCGGCCTTACGTTATCCAATCGCAGTGTTCTCATGGGCATAGCGACGCCTCGTGACCTGCTGACGCTGGCCGACATGGCCGAGGCGTCGGGCGTCTTTGACCATGTGTGGGTAGGCGATTCCCTGATGGCCATACCTCGCATGGAGTCCATCATCCTGCTTTCGGCAATAGCGGCGCGCACCAGCAAGGTGAAGATAGGCACCGCCTGCATGGCCAGCCTCCCCGCTCGCGACCCCATCGTGCTAGCCTATCAGTGGGCCAGCCTGGACCTTCTTTCAGGCGGACGCACCATCCTGGGTGCCTGCATGGGAGGCCGCAGACCGACGGAACGCCAGGTCGCCGAGAACCAGAACATGGGAGTCAGGGCTGCGGACAGGGCTGCGCGGATGGAGGAGCACATCACCATACTGCGTAGGCTGTGGACCGAGGACAGGGTCACTTTTCAGGGCAAGTTTCACATGCTGGAAAACGCCTTCATAGAGCCCAAGCCAGTACAGCAGCCTCCGCCGATATGGATAGCCAGCAGCCCGCGCCTGCAGTCGGCCAAGCCCCACATCGCCGAGCGCTCTCTCCGTCGAGTGGCCCGCATGGGCGACGGCTGGATGACCACCGGGTGGATCGACTATCCCGGCGTCGTGGAGGAGTTCGCCGAGCTGCGACGCCGTATCTTCCAGTACGCCTCCGAGGAAGGCGGGGACACGAAAGGGTTTCCCTGCGCCATCTACTACTTCATCAACGTCAACGATGACAGCGAGGCGGCCTATGAAGAGTCGAAGCGATACCTGGAGCAATACTACTCCACTCAATTTTCCAGGCAGGCCGTGGAGAACTGGGTGGCGCTAGGCTCTCCAGAACAGTGCGCAGCGCAGCTACGAGCCTTTATAGAGGCCGGCGCTACGGACATCCTGCTGAGCTTCCCGTCGTGGGACCCCATGGGTCAGTTCAAACGCTGCGTTGAAGAGGTGCTGCCGCGGCTTAGGTGAATAGTGTAGGCTTCGTATTCAAGTCTGGTCTTTTTCGTCCATCAACTCCCCAGCGCGATCAACATCCGGTGGTAGAACATAAATACCATGAGGGATTAAGGCCATGTGCCCAAAAACTCCATAGCCACCGTAGAGTGGTTTGACGACGTTGCGTATGCCTTCCTCTTCAAGCACCTCGGCCCAAAACCGAGCCATCATCTCGTTAGGGAAGTTTGCTACTTTGACCTCGTTCGGCATATCGTCGTTGATACGGCTCCTTACGCCTGACGATTGACTCGTCAATGATCTGATATTACGCCCTTCCAATTATATCTTGATTCGGTGTGTAAATGTTGCTGGGAGCCGTTGACGAGGGCCAGGTTGCCTTGGTATATCCTTGAGCCATCCTTAGATGATGGTCCAGTTGGCCAGGTCCTTCTCTCTAAACCTGGAAAAGCGCAAGGGGTGGATATCCAAGGTGGTCTTGCCGTCCAGGATGAGTTCCGACGTTGTCAGCCCTGCCCCTGGCCCCATAGTGAAACCGTGCCCGCTGAAACCCGTAGCGAATACGAGGCCTCTAACTCCGGGCGCCTCCCCCAGCACGGGCGTGGCGTCTGGCGTCACATCAATTTGGCCTGCCCACGTCCTCTGAATCCTGACGTCACCCAAAGAAGGGATGAGTCTGAGGAGATTGCGTAGGCTATTCTCGATATTTTTCGGATTGGGTTTTGGCTCCAGGTCTATTGCGTGGGCAAAGGGGTGCTTCCGCGCCGACGACCAGGGTAGAGAGCGAAAAGTATCTTTGACCAGCTCCGTGCCGACGCGCAGCTTAAAATTGCGCCGCGCTCCTCGGAAGCTTGGAAGGAAGGCCCATATGTGGCGGAAGCTGTCCAGGGTAATATCGTAGTCGGCGATTTGGCCGCCGGCGATGTAGAGAGTCCCATCGCGCTTCTGCCGCAGGGCGACCTGGTCCCCGAACATAACGGTGTGTGTCATAAGTGGAGCGGCGGTGGTCTCAGAAACGGTGGCCCGAACAGCCGTCTGAGGCAGGTAGAGCCCCACCATTTGGGCCAGCTTGGTAGACCATGCCCCCGCAGCACATACAATCGTATCGGCTTTGATCTCGCCTCGCTCGGTGACCACGCTCGTCACGGAGCCGTTGGACAGTTCTATGCCCTCTACGGCGCACTGGGTGTAGAACTTGACCCCCTTTTCCATGGCAGCCCTGGCTATAGACTCCGTGGTCGTCCGAGGCTCGGCCTGGCCGTCGCCTGGCGTGAATGCGGCGCCAAGATAAGATCCCTCCAAGAACGGAAACTTTTCCTTCACCTCTTTAGCAGACAGCATCGCTGTATTCAGGCCAAGCGGCTTGACCGCATCAGTCCAGGCCTCGTACTTGGCCATCTCCTCTTCTGTATACGCCAGCTTGAGAGATCCCTGTTGAATAAATTCGATGTCGGTATCCAGTTCTTGGGAAAGCCGATTCCAGGTCTCCAGAGAGAACATCGCCAGTGGGATCTCCCTGGCGTTGCGCCCCTGCTGACGCAACCAGCCCCAGTTACGACTAGATTGTTCGTTGGTCAGGCTTCCCTTCTCCACGACAACGGTGTTGACACCGCGCTTAGCCAGGAAGTAGGCCGTGGAACAGCCGACGATACCGCTGCCGATGATAACTACATCTGCCTTTGCAGGAAGGGCTTCGGAGGCCATTTGCGTACCTACCTGGGTGAGAAGTGAGACCACCATACATAGGACAATTCCTCATGTCAACTGCGCAGGAAATGTCTGGTTCACCTCCGTCTTCAGACAGAGGCATCGCTGCCCCATGCTTCAGGATGGGGTCGGAGAACGCGCCAGCAGTTGAAGGGTGTGCAATTTCAACCCTTTCTAGTCTATAATATCGGCGGTACGCACGAGGCCAACCAATACCTTGGAGGAATCGAGATGGACTTTGGACTGACAGAAGCCCAACAGATGCTGAAGACCAGCGCCAGGGAGTTCCTGGAGCGGGAGTGCCCTCACACCTACGTTAAAGAGATGGAAGAGAGTGAGAAGGGCTATACGCCGGAGATGTGGCGTAAGCTGGTGGAGTTGGGCTGGCTTGGCCTGGTGTTCCCTGAGAGGTACGGCGGCCTGGACATGAACTTCCTGGACCTGGCGCTGCTTCTGGAGGAGATGGGCCGTGCTAACTTACCAGGCCCCTTCTTTTCCGCGGTCGTTCTGGGCGGCCTGACCATCTTGGAGGCGGGTAACGACGCCCAAAAGGAAGAGTTCCTGCCCAGGATAGCCGAGGGTCAGATCATCGTGACGCTGGCCTTGACGGAGCCTAGCGCAAGTTGGGAGGCGTCGGGCGTCGAGACTAAGGCCGAGAGGACTGGCGATGGTTACGTTATCAATGGCACCAAGCTGTTCGTGCCCAACGCCAGCGTCGCGGACTACCTCATAGTGGCCGCCTGCACAGACGCGTCCGATGACCCAGAAAAGGGCATCACGCTGTTTATCGTCCCCAGCAGCGCCCAGGGCATAGGCCAGACCCTGCTAAAGACTGTGGCCTCGGACAGGCAGTCGGAGGTGGTGTTCAAAGATGTATCGGTCCCCTCATCCGCCGTACTAGGCAAGGTGGATGGTGGCTGGCCAGTAGTCGAGAAGGTGTTGCAATATGGGGCCGCAGGCAAGTGCGCCGAGATGATTGGCGGAGCCGAGGCCGTCCTGGAGATGACCGTGGACTACGTCAAGCAGCGGTACCAGTTTGGCCGACCCATAGGCAGCTTCCAGGCCATCCAGCACCACTGCGCCAACATGGCCACGGACGTGGAGACATCCAAGTACATCGCCTATCAGGCGGCATGGAAGCTGGGCAAAGGACTGGACACCTCGACCGAGGTGGCAACGGCCAAGGCCTGGGTCAGCGACGCCTACAAGCGGGTCTGTGCCCTGGCCCACCAGTGTCACGGGGCCATCGGCTTCACCAAGGAGCACAACCTGCAGTTGTACACCCGCCGCGCCAAAGCCGCAGAGCTGGCCTTCGGCGATGCCGATTGCCACCGAGAGACGGTGGCAGAGGCCATTGGGATGTAAGGGCGTGCTTTAGTGGAACAGAACTGCATCTTCTGTAAAATCTACAAGGGCGAGATACCAAGCGACATCCTGTATCGGGATGAGGATTGCTTCGTCATACGGGACATCGTCCCCAAGGCGCTGGTGCACCTGCTCATATTGCCCACTCGACACTTCACCTATTTAAGCAATATGACGTCCGATGACGAGGGCATGGTGGGGCACCTGTTCATGGTTGCGCGGGACATGGCCAAGAAAGAGGACCTCACTGAGAGTGGCTACCGCCTCATCATCAACCAGGGGCCGGATTCCGGGCAGGTGGTGCCCCATCTGCACTTGCATCTGCTGGGTGGCCACGCGCTGGGGGCGTTGGGATAATTCTTGCCCTCACCTGCATCCTCTCCCTATGGGAGAGGAGTTAAATAGGTACAAACCCCCGCTCGTCCTGAGCCTGTCGAAGGACGAGGCATAAATTGCTAAGGATTCATACTTCGACTAGCTCAGTATGAGCGGGGGTTTTGAATGGAGCTTATGTGGCAGGCTTACCTCCCTGAGCCTGTCGAAGGGTGAGACGTAAATTGCTAAGCCCTCATGGTGAGCCAGTCGAACCATGAGCGGTTTTTTGAAGGGAATGATATGCCTGACCTACCCCCACAAATACAAGAATGGATGGCGCAGCTTCCCAAAGGCCTGTGGGATCATTTGCAGAGGGTTCGCCGGATTGCAGGTGAGCTGGCCCAGCGGCACGGCGTGGACGTGGACAGGGCAGATGTGGCCGCCGCCTGCCACGACCTGGCCCGCGGTCTGAAGGGCGAAGCGCTCATCGAAGAGGCCAAACGATTGGGAATTGAGGTGGGCTTGGTGGAGGAGCGCTTACCTATACTGCTCCACGGCCCCGTAGCGGCGACGTGGATGGAGCGTGAGATGGGCATCACCGATCCTGAAGTGCTGCAGGCAGTCTACTATCACTCGACAGGCGTCTCCAATATGAGCGCCATCGCCAAGGTGGTCTTCATTGCCGATAAGATTGACGACCATAAGGTGGACAGGCGGCCTCACCTGGATAAGATTCGGAGGCTGGCCTATGAGGACATGGACAGGGCAGTGCTGGAGTACATGGACGGGGAGCTTGTCAGTTACATACGAGATGGCGGCGTGATACATCCGGCCACTATTGATGCGCGAAACGAGTTGCTGGCTAGGAACCTGGGTCGGAATCGTTGATGAATCCTTTGAGCGATGCATAACATCTAACCCACGTCTGTATTTGCTTGACTCGTAGTCTAATCAGCCTCGGAGGTAATCACCATGAGAGGTGTTGATATAAGAAGGGGTGTTCTTCTGGGTGTCCTGCCAGTCCTCGTTCTCATAGTAGCTGCATGTAGCTCTTCGCCTACGCCAACTCCTACTTCCACTCCATCGCTGGGTCTCACCCTTTCGGAAGAGGAATACCTTGGGCAGGTCAGGGCGGCGTGGAACCTTTTCCGCACTAAAAACAACGCCTTCGGCGAAGTCTTCGGGCAGACGTGGCCTGTTCGCGGCAGGTTGTTCGAGGCTCTAAAGCAAGCTGGCGCAGGGACTGCCTTTATGGGAACCCTAGAAGCCCTGGAGGAGCTTGATCCGCCTCCCAAGTTCCAAGCCGACCATCAACTTCTGGTTGACACTGTACGTGAGCTAGTTCGCTTGGACGCAGAGATCATACCCCTCTTTGACAGCCAGGATGCCGTTGCTTTTGTCTTGCTCAACACCCGATTGGCAGAGGTATCTGGTAACGCCTCTCTCAAGATGTCGGGACCTGTGTGCTGGGCGGGCGACCCAAGAAGCGCACCATCCGACACAACACCACCCCCAGGCGTACCGCCTGGCCTGCCACCGGGCGTAGCTGACGTAGTACCCTTATTCAGCACTTGTGCTCCCACTGAACCCCTCCCAGGAGGAGAGTATGGCGTACGCCTAAACGAATCCATACGTAGGTTAGAAGCGTTTCTTTCCAGCCTTCAATCCCTGGGTCCCTTCGGGTTGCTCCAACCTGATGAAGTGTTTCAGGTGGCCGTTCAAAAGGCCCCCAAGGTCATTGACTTTCTTGAAGAGATCCTGTCCGATATAAACGCTCTTACCCCGCCGTCAGACTTACAGTCAGACCACGGCGTCCTGACCCAGTACCTTACCGAGGCCATGGGCCTAACTGATGCAGTTGGCAGTGCCGCTCAGGCTGGGGATATGGAGAGGTTCCGAGAAGAGTTGGACCGTGATCGGGACGTCTTCTGCAACGCCCGGGGCGGCTTCTCGTCACCTGATTTCAAGAAGATGGTACTCGTGCACTTCCAGGGCTCGCCGGATACCTGAGGGGGTCAGCCTTTCTAGGCCCGTTTCGTTGTCACCAGGCTAAGGTGCTGCAAAAGCAAGAGGCGGCGGTACACAATACCGCCGCCTCTCTGTAGGCGATGGGCTGCTATCTGTCGGTCTAGCTCTTGCCGCTGTTGTTGAAGGCGTCCAGCTTTACTAATTAGGCGAGTCTCTTGTTAAGAAAAAGGCGGCGTCATCCACGAGTACATTGCTCCCACTGCTTGTGGAACGGAGCACTGTTCGAAACCACCTACGTACCTACCAACAACCGATGCGCCCGCTACTTCAGCTCCACCAGAATGACATGGGCTTCCTTGTCGCCTGTGTTTACGGTGGAGTGGTCTATTGCAGGGGAGAACATTGGCTCACCAGTCTTCAACGAAGCCTCTATAGTCTGCCCGTCTGGTAGGGTAAACTTGACGCTGGCGTCGCTGATAGCGACGGCAACTAGGGCGGGGTGACTGTGCATCTCCGTTTCCTCGCCGGGTTTCATACGGGACTCTAGAACACGTACACGGTCGTTCTCCATCACGACCTTATATGCGTGAGGCGCTACCTTTACTGCATCTTCTGCCATGTTGATCTCCTTTTATTTGTCTTGGCGTTTGATTTATCAGACTTTAGACAATACGAGAGAGCGCTTATCCCGGACCAGGCACAGCCCCTATCTGCTGCATGAGGGTCATCATGTCGACAAGTTCCCAGTGCTCTGCTATCTTGCCGTCAGCGTAGCGGTCAATGATTATCCCCGAAAAGTCCACTGGCTTGCCCGAGGCTGGTATGCCCATCATCTCCCTCTGCAGTTTCCAGAGTTGCCCCAGGAGACAGTTATTCTGTGCATGTTGCTATAACCCTGCCTTTTACTTGCATCTCGGCCGTTTTATTAAACCTGGCATGCACCTTCACGTTTATTTCGAAATTGGTCTGAAAGTCGTCACCGGCTACACATTTGACGGTAAGCTCCTCGTCTTCATCCCCGACATAGTTTTGCTCCCAAAAATCTCGTTCCTCCAGTCGAGCATAAAGTTTCACTTTATACTCGGTACCGCAACATCCCTGGAGAACGAAGTTTCTCGATGCCGTTGTCTTTGGATATATATACTTAGTCGTCTCGTGCTTGATTTTCTCGCTCCCACTTATGGTCTGGCTTTGAGAGCCTACTTCCGCCTTTAGCTCGTACTCCCATCTTTTACCAATATATTTCCCTCCGTAATATATCGAATCAAGAATAACTTGTATCCTACAGTTAGGAGGGTCGTCTTCAACAAGCCAGTGTTGCACACCGGCTTCATGAGCAAAATAAAGCTCGCCATCCTTCTTGAAACGCCTCAAACTGCCTTTGTCATCAAACATCAAAACGTCAATGGACGAGAGCACTAGCCGATCATCGGCAGCTTCGGTATCACGCAACAGTTTCCTCAAGTACACATACTCGACGTCTTCAAGGTCTATGTTATCCACCTCTGGATCATTGTGGCCCCCACCCGTTGACGCCTTAACTTGGAGGTCCGTTTTCTCAGGGCAACATCCGGATCCAAGTGCAAACCGCACCACTTTACCTTCTTTGTCGAATTCCTTGTAACCTTTTACGTCTATTGCAAATTCACGCCCCCCAGTCTCCTTGCCGTAGACCCCCAAGTAGACAGGGTCAACTGACGGAGACCATGGAATGCTTGCCACCTCTATTTTTACTGAAATGTCTCGGAGAGTTCCCATTTTTGCCTCCTAGTGGTGTCTATTTATTAAGATTGCTATCACTTTGAGAATTTATAATGGAGCCTATCCCGGCCCAGGGATAGCTCCTATCTGCTGCATCATGGTCATAGCATCGAGTGTTTATAGACGTTAACGAGCTTGTGAAAACATGTGAGAAAAAGAGTCAAACACCCCCTTTCTTTAAAGCTGGCTTGGGGCCCTCTGATGCGGTCTACACGGCTAATAGAGAGGCGTCTCCAAGGCGGGTTTGATGCCGTTTGAGCAGACTCTCAGGCGTTGCTGCATATGGACGCAGAGGTGAGAATAGTCTTTGTTGCTACTTGTTCTCCACGACGATGGCCTTTATATCTGAGGTGCCCAAGTTCTCCACTCTGTGGGTCCATTCCTCGTGCCACATCACATGGCCATCAGGTATGTCGGCCTCCATGGCCTCTCCGTTTTCCAGGTGGATCTTAACCTTACTGCCCTTGATGAAGTAGGCGGTCTCTGCAGGGTGGGAGTGTAGCTGATCCGATTCACCCGCCTTCAAAGTCATTTCCAGGACACGCACGTGGCCGTTTTCCAATATCGTCTTGTAGTTATTTGGCGACACCTTAACTG
Source organism: Dehalococcoidia bacterium (assembly GCA_965249025.1). Classification (GTDB taxonomy): domain Bacteria; phylum Chloroflexota; class Dehalococcoidia; order Lucifugimonadales; family CAYTFF01. The sequence continues at coordinate 3,206,770 of OZ252215.1, forward strand.
GGTCTATATATGCCATAATCTCTCCTTGTTCCATGGAAGTTTAGAACTTAATAGTCCAGCCTGGCCTTTGAGATGCTGGCGGCGGTGAACTCGGGTCGTTTGAAGATGTACGCCAGAGACGGCTCTTCGGAGTGCCAGGAGTTCTGGAACCAAATAGAGCGGGCTACAGGCCCAATCAGACCATGAACTTCTTCGTGGACCCATCTCAGGGCCACGACGACTTCCTTATGAGCCTGGCTTTGACGGTCAAGGCGTCGGAGTACCAGCCGAAAGTGGCCAGAGGGCGCTTACGGGATTAACCAACGATGGTCGTTTGCTGCTGTCATTCTGAGCGAAGTGAAGAATCCTCGGCTTGCCTTTTAATATACGTGCCAAGGATTCTTTGGTCGCTCCACTCCCTCAGAAGGACATAAAGATGCGTAAAGCTGCTGAGAACATTGGATTGTTTTTGAGGTTTAGCGATGACGCGAAGGAAGGGACTGCCGTTAATCGATCTGCTGCCAGAACAGGTTCTATATAGAGATGATGGTTGTGATGTGTCCTCCTCATGCCTGCGGTGCCCCCTGCCGCGTTGCAAGTACGATACCGATGATGAAGGCAATCGTAACTGGCTGCAGCGGGAGGCCAAAGATAAACGGGACAGGAAGGTCATGAAGGTGCGCAACCAGGAGGGCAAGACGATCCCGCAATTGGCCAAACGCTTCGGCCTGAGCAAACGGACCATCCACCGGATCATCAGGAGGGTTAATGGGAACTTGGAGGAGTAACAATCGCCCAGGGAGAATGAACGTCCTGTAGCTAGTTGCATTAGCGACCACATCCTGAAGGATGCGGTCCAAGACTTAACTCGATAAGGAGAACACACCATGACTCTTAAATACGTAGACACCAATACCAAATACCTCACCCTGCCGCAGCAGATTGTCCGGATGGACATGGACAGGCTGCGGGATTACAGAGAGAACCTTGACTTCTACAGCGGTATCCAGTGGAAGGGGTCGGCCAGGCGCGGGGAGCGACGTCTCACCGTCAACTACGCCAAGACCTTTGTAGACAAGGCAACATCTTATCTGATGTCGAGCATGTCCTTTGTCATCGACCCGTGGGACGGCTCCCAAGAGGCGCAGGAGAGGGCCAGCAGGGCCAAGGAATCTCTGCTGAGCGTCTACGAGGACAACGGGCTGGAGCAGTTGGACTTCGAGACGGAGTTGGATACGTCTATCCTTGGGGACGGCTGCTACAAGGTGATATGGGACGCCCAATTGCAGCGGGTGCGGGTGGCGGCGCCGGACGTCCAGGGCGTCTTCGCCTGGTGGGTGCCCGACGACCCGTCCAGGGTGTGGCGTGTCGCCAGTCGGTACAGGCTGACCTGGGAGGAGGCCCAGATGCTCTACGGCATTGCGCCGCCTGTCGGGCAGGTTAGCAAGGAGGCCGTCGTCGTTGAGGTATGGACAGATGAGTCCTTCCAGCTTTGGCTGGACGACTCGCTGCTGGAGGACAGGGCCAACCCCTATGGGTTCATACCCCTTCTCCTCTTTCCCAACCTGCGGGAGCCCAAGAAATTCTGGGGCCAGAGCGACATAGTGCCCTTGGTGGAGCCGTCGCGTGAGCTTAACCGGGCCATGTCACAGCTCTCTATGATACTGGAGCTGTCGGGGAATCCCATCGCCGTCCTTGAGGGTGTCGGCGAGGCCCAGGACATAGCGGTGCAGCCGGGAGCCGTCTGGGAGCTGCCCGATAAGGCGCGGGCCTACCTGCTGGACCTGCTTCAGGGCGGCGGCATTAAGCTCCACGTCGACTTCATCGACCTCATCTACCGGTCGCTACACGACCTGTCGGAGACGCCGCGCACCGCTTTTGGAGACAACCCTCGGAGCCTCTCAGGAGTGGCGCTGGAGATGGAGATGCACCCGCTGCTTCAGAAGGTGCGCCGCAAGCGTCTGATACGAGCCGCCGTCTACAAGCGCCGCAACGAGATGATTCTGAGGATTCTGGCGGAACGCACCGGCCAGAGCTACCTGCCTGTGAAGCAGCGCATCCTTTGGGGGCCGATACTTCCACAGGACAGGGGCCGTCTAGTGCGGGAGGAGCAAATCCTGGTGGAGGCCGGTATTCACAGCAGGCGACGCGCCATGCAAGACCTGGGCATCGAAGACCCGGACGCCGAGTGGCAGCGGTGGCAGGAGGAGCAAGAAAAGACATCGATGTAGCCATTTTCTATTCAGGACAATTGGACAAGATGGACAAAAGCAGCAAAATATCTACAATATACACAAAATAGTGGGTTTGATTGACATTATGGATTACTAATCCAAACCAAACCTGAAGGAAAAGACGTCTTCAAATGGAGTCGAAGAGAATATCAGATGGTGCAAGAATGTTTATGCTCTCAATGGCTGTTAGCATAACCTTGTTTGGGATGCTTGGATGCCAATTGGCTCAAGAACCTACACCTACTCCAATTAAAGTGACACCAAGCCCTACTGTGAACCCACTATTAGGTCTTTTTGAAGAGTATGGGGTGGACTTCGCCAGTATTGATGGTTTCTTTGCCGAACATGATTTTATAATTACATCGGCAAGACAGACATTACAAACAATTAGCATTAACCGCTTATCTGGTAGCGAATGGCTCAAGCCCGTGGTTCCAAGTATTTCTAACTACGGGACGGGAATTACTTTTGAGCAAATTAAAAGACTCTACGAAGAAGCCCAGCTTAGGTCTGATGTGCAGGAACATCTCTTGGCTGAACGTGAACTACTACGTTTGTTACTTGAAGCCATTGATAGTGATATGCAATCACTCGGGCTTGTCACCTGGCGTTATCCTGGTATACCCACGGATGTTATTGATTCAAGTCCATTTCTGAAACAACAGCAAAAAGGACTATCAAACTTCTATCAAACCGCGAGAAGCGCGATGGCAGCAGAAAAGTCTGCACTAGAAGACCTACTCAGATTCTACGAATCGGAAGATTTCATTACAAAAGGAAAGAATGCTGACCAGTTCGAGCTGGCCTTCATAGAATCCGCAGACCAATTGTCGGTAGCCCTTGTTCGATGGGAGATAGCAAAGACTTTATTCCAAGCAATCCCCAAAAAACCCTGATTTGAGAGAGCCGAGTGGCAGCGGTGGGAAGAGGAGCAAGAGGGAGAGTGCGCCCTGTCGAAATGGCCTTTGGGTTCCTTTGCGAGTTCTCTAGTCACCTAGAACCTTGAACACGTGATCCCCAGGCCTCACTCGGTCCGGGACATTCACTCCCACTGACTGTCCCGCTGAGGCCTCTTGGACGTCTGCGTTGTTCACTTGCAACGACTCCACCGTTAGCTCCATGTCGGTGGTGTGACCCATAATGTGAATCCTGTCTCCCAGCTTGAGAGTCCCGGTGAGGTCTATCCCAGCCACCACCGGACGGGCAAAAAAGTCAGTGACTCGGCCAATCTCTAACTCTGACATGCTGCCCTCCCTTCCCTATACATCTCATGAACCCTGACGCTCTTCTTTTCTTGGCTACTCTGAGTTAATTCATCGTTGAATATTTGTGCAAATATCTACGCCGCCTGGGCCTGTCGCCGAAAGACCAGCATGTGATCGTAGATGGGGCAGCACCAGTCCTTGACCTCCTGCCCTTTGCCATCGGTGGCGGCAATTCGCAGCGTCGCCTCGGCGGCGGGGCAGAGTTGAGGCGAGACCTGCCCTTCCTGGGACAGGGTCACGATCTGACCGGGTTTGTGGCCCAGAGGGCAAGCGCCCTTGGCTCCGACGATGCGGAAAGAGGCTGCCTCTGCTAGCGCAGGGACATGAGCCACCCGCTCAGGTTGCCCTACAAAGGCCTCTGTCTGTATAGAGACACCGGCCACGGCGGAGGCCCTTTCCTTGACAAATTGGCGGTAGATAAGATAGGCCGCGCCGGTGGCAATTACATAGGTCACCCCCGGGACGATGGCGATGAACCAGCCGTTGAGCGCTCCAAAAAGCACCACGGCAATGACTACAGCTATGCTGAGGACGGAGATGAATTCCGCAGTTCGCATTGGGCACCCCTTTTGGGACACTTAAATCCCCCCTGACACAAGCTCGTCAGGTTTGAGTGTATCTCAACGATGGACGACTTCTTGCCCTTCGTCAGACCCAATGGAAACGCAGCGCGTTGTAGCTCGAATTATAGCAGTGTGAATCGTGGTGTCAATGGTAGAGATAAATAAAGGGACGCCTCTTGGGTGTTGAGCCAGTGGGGTGCGTGGACTCAGATCACGGGATTGATGGGTGGATTAACCGCAGCTTGTGGCCCTCCGTAAAGCTTGTCTACGTACCCGCTGTCATCTATTGCCCGCAGATAGCTGGTGTCCCATACTTCGAAGGGACCAACGAAGTTAACCTTCGGGTCGTGGGCGATGTCCAAGTTGTAGACGTTCCAGATGGCCAATGGGTGTGGGAATGGCTTGGGGCTAAGCAAGGTGGCCCACGTCTCCTGCAGATGCTCTATCTCATCAGAATTTTTCAAACCAACAATGGGCGCATAGTTGCGCTCTAATATCTCGCACACCCGCGACCTCTCGTTTTTGAAGAAATAGATGGCATCTATCATTGACCTCAGGAAGGCGAGGGTAGTCTCCTGATTTTCATGTACCCATTCGGCATTGGCACATATCGTTATGTTATGGATAACAGGCACGTTGGGTAGTTTTAGGAGTCTCATGCCAAGCTTTTCTCCTTGCCGGTCGAAGGGCAGATCGACAATAGCTGCCGATGCTTCCCCACGTCCAATGGCTGCCACCGCCTCTCCGCTGGCCCGCTCGTTGCTTATGGCCCCGTCTATGAACTCAACACGCTCCGGGTCCACGCCGGCCAGTCTCAACGAATGGACAAGATTGCCGTGGACGCAGGAATCCCAATCCGTGATGATAAACTTCTTGCCCTCCAGGTGCTTTGGCGACTCGATCTCCTGGGTGACAATGACGCGGTCATCCCATTCGTTCTGCGCCTGGGCAAGATATACGAACCGTTTGTCTCCTTGGGCCCTGGCGTAGAAAGGAACGTGGTGGAGACCGCTCAGGAAATCGTAGGTGCCGTCTAGCAGCTTCGGAGCCCGCCCCTCCATTGGGATGAAGGGTTGACCCTTTATCCCTACGTTAGAAACGTGGACAGTAAGATCAAATCCATGAGCCTGGGTAACGCCGGAATCTCGCCACACGAAGTGCAGCGGCATATGGGAGATCATGCTTGCAAGCATCTTTATGGTGGGTCTGACCATGCAAAATCCTTCTCAACTAGATTAGACCGTAGGCCACTGAGTCACCTTGCTTCACATGGCGGTTTAGCCTACACCGCCTGAGCCGCGTGCCCTTCGCCCTCGCGAGGGAGAGGTTTCAGGCTAGGAATGCCCCTGGCCCTTCTCCAGGTCCTGAAGGAAGCGCTCCACCTCTGGCGGGAGACTGACATCCTCCCCATCGTCGGCCTCAGCAGCGCCTTCACTATCGTATATCCGCTCCAGGTGACGTACTACGGCCAAGACCCTCGGGTCCGCTCGAATGGCCTGGTCCAGTTCCTGGTACTGACGTTCCCTTTTCTGGGCAATGGCATCCAACCCTATCTTAAAGCCATACAGTCCCGCTAGTAGACTTAGCAGCGTCTCATGACCCTTGTAGTCCTCCTCCAACCTGGTGTAGGAGGGAAGCTGGATAATCATGCTGACGGTCTCTATACCCAGTTCACGAGCTTGCTCCGTGGCCAGGACCATGATGCTCGTGGGGCCTTCATAGGTGCTTCGATGTACTCCTGCCCTCTCTAGGTACTCCTGGACAGGCTCTTTGCTGGCGCTCCCGGCCGCCTTGAAGGGTCTGGTGTGGGGGACTGGCCCGTACATGGATCCTAGCTGGAAGTAGCGCTGGACCCCAAGATGCTTTGCTACTTGAATAACCGAATCTACCAGGTCTTCCCCGCGATTGTGCGGTTCCAGGGCGTGAAGAAACACTAGGTCATGATCCTCAACGCTCTGGGCATATCTCAAGACGCTGCTGGGAACGTCGATTCTACGATTTCCCTCGACCCAGTGAATCGTGGGCCGATAGCGAGTGAAATCGTAGAATGCCCCCGGCTTGCTCAAGCGCCCAAGCTCCAGAGCGTTGAACTGCTTCTCCAGGGTTCCAAGCGTCAGGGTGCCTACCGACCCCACGTCGATCCAGGGACCCAAAGAGACAAACAAGTGGGGGTTTGTTAACTTGGGCAAGGGTTCTTGCAGTTCAAAGGCCCCAATCTGCATTCTTCCTCCCGAAGCTCAGCCGTTTCTGTCCAGCGGATCTGCCGCCAATCTCTGCTGCCATTGTAAATGGGTCAACGGACACTGGCAAGCAAATATACAAGTTAATGTGCTTGAAAATGGGATTGGCTAGTTCTGGGTGCTTTGCACAAAAAGTCTTATTTTTGCCGATTTTAGGAACAACAGACCTCGATTATCCCACCCTCCCACTTCTTCACTGCGCTCAAGGACAGGCTCTCGGTTCGTATCTGGGGGACACCCCCAGATACGAACCGAGGGCAAGATTTCCCATTTAGCCTAAGCCTGTCGAAGGGTGAGCGGAATATACCGCGACTTGCCATTACGTATCTCTCCTGCTATATTGCACCATCGATAGGATCGAACAGAGAGGTCAAGCCATGCCGATTATCACGGAGGTAGATATCTGGATGCGCTCTACCGATGTGGACGCCGACGGTATCGTCAACAACGCGCATTACTTTGAGTTCTTCGAGCAAGCTCGTATAGAGCACAACATGCGCCTGGGCCTTGTTGTGCGGCCCCGCCCGCCCGGCAAGCACGATCGCGCCATCACCATCGCTGAGACCACGGCTAAGTTCAAGGCGCCCCTGCGATACAGGGACTGGGTCACGGTGCGATGCTGGACGAAGGAGGTGCGCAACCGCAGCTTTATCCTGGAGTACGAGATGGTCATGCGGGACACCGGCAAGCTGGTGGCGGAGGGCTCCTCAGCCCAGGTCTGGCTAGACGCCGATGGCAAGCCCGCGCCCATGCCGCTGGACAAACGCCAGGTGCTGGTGGAGAGTGTAGAGTGAGGGTAGGGCTAATTTGAACGTTCAATAAATTCAGTTATTTCTTGTCGGACGTCCCGAAGGTGCGGTTATGGACAGCCGTTGATTGAAGCGGTCCCAACATGCTTGTGATTGGGATAGAAAGGAAGTTCGGGATAGTGAGGGTAGTTGTCATACCTGAATACTAACTGTTCGTTCTTGTCTTGATAATGAAAGGCATACTGACGCCAGATTGGGTAGTCTTTAGAGTAGTCCACGGCTAGGAAAATTCTAAGGCGACTGTAGTCTGAAAAACCTAAGTCAGCCGCAAAAATCCGTCGTCTGCTATCCATTCTATCAGGGGTTCGCTAAGAGGTGCTAAGAAATTTGGAGAGGTAGCGAAAAAATCATAAACGCCCTGCAGGTAATCAGCGGGCGATGGCATTAGCTAGAATGGGACGACATTGAAATTACACCTGCCTTAATAGCCATTTCGTAGTAGGCGGCCCATTTCATATAGTCTAGGTTTTCGTCAGTAGAACCCTGAACGTAGGCTGAGTAGAATTTATTTGAGGGCAAATTGTATTTCGCCTCAAATTCTTGAAGTCGCTTCTTGAGAGCTTCGGGTGTGAGTTCGACTTTCTTGACTGTTTTCATTGCGGTTGACTCTGTTGGCCTAGCTTCATTATAACACAAGGTATTCTACGTCAAGCCCACGCCGATCCCGCCGGACAAACGCCAGGCGCTGCTGGAGAGCATGGAGTGAAAGTAGGGAAGTTGGCTTCCTTGTATCCTCTGCCACTCGCCTCTTGCGCATATTGCTCCAATCCTAGAACATACGTTTGTGCATGTCAATCCATTATCGGAGGTAGCCCATGCCAGACATTGAATCCATCGACACCCAGCAGACCGAGGACACTCTAGACGATAACGCTGTCACAGAGGAAACGGCCTCTCAAGAAGCGCCATCATCAGAGGTAGACGCAGAGACGCTCGACCAGCGCGTCGTCGAGCTAGAGGCGGAGGCGACTCAGCTAAGGGCAGCGCTGGAGGAGCGGGACATCGATATGAGTCGACTTCAAGGCCAGGCGACATCGGCCGTCGCCAAGTACCGAGAAGCCCTTCTTTTGGCGTCGCCGGAGGTGCCACAGGAGCTGGTCACAGGCCAGACAATCGAGGAGATCGACACCTCTATGGCTCAGGCGCGCCAGATGGTGGAGCGTATCCGCAATCAAATCGAGGCGCAAACAGCGTCGGAGCGGGTGCCCAGCGGCGCGCCCCTTAGGTCTGCCCCAGACCTCTCTAGCCTATCGCCCGCCGCCAAGATAGCCTACGGCCTTACCAGAAACGAGCGATAGCTTCCCTTAAGCCACTCGCCGTGAGCCTGTCGAAAGGCGAGCGGGGCAAGAGGACTAACGCACTTCTCCATACATGCCCTGGCAGGTTCCCATTCCCTTGCATCGCCGAGTATAATGTCCCCATCTGTACTTCCGTACTAAGGTAAAGGGGGGACATGTTATGGAATTAAAGGAACTCTTAAAGAATCCGGGCACGGCTGCCTTCTCCCTGCTAAAGTACATACCTCGCCACGGCTCCGAGGAGCAGATCGCCCAGTTCATCAATGAGCTTTTCATCAAGGCCGCAGAGGCCAAGTATACGGGCGACTGGGAGGAGCTTCTGACGTTCCTGGAGCATTGGGACGACGTAGGGACCAGCCTCCAGTTCGAAAACCTAGAGGTGCCAAAGACGGAAAGCATCCCCTGGGCGTCCCTCGCAAAACCCCTCAGCCAGTGCAGGATAGCCCTGGTGACTACCGGTGGCGTTTACGTCGAGGGTCAGAAGCCCTTCGAGCCGCGAGATGACACCATCTATCGAGAGTTCCCCAGCGACGCGCCTAAAGAGAAGCTCCGTATTTTACATCGGGGCTACGATAACGGCCCGGCCAACGAAGACATCAACTGCATCCTGCCCATCGATGTATTCAAGGAGTTGGAGACAGAGGGCGTGATAGGCAGCCTGGCCCAGACTATCTACTCCTTCATGGGCATGATCTACGATACCGATACCCTGAGCAACGTGACCGCCCCAGAGGTGGGTCGGCGTTTGAAAGAGGAGGGTGTCGATGCCGCCTTCTTGGCCTCCACCTGACCCATATGCAACCGGTCCGTTGGACTGGTGGCAAAGGCTATCGAGGCTCAAGGCATACCTACCGTTATCACCATGATGTACAGGCAGGTGGCGGAGGCCCTGAAGCCGCCTCGGGTAACCTATGTGCGGTTCCCCTTCGGCCAGCCTCTGGGCGAACCGCACAACCACGACCAGCACCATGTCATTGTCGAGGACGCTCTACGTCTGCTTGCGACTGCTAAAGAGCCTGGAGCCTTTCTGGAGCTTCCCTACCGCTGGCGCCGCGAAGACTACACTAAAATCCGCCAGGAGCAGGAGAATATTTTGGCGCAGACAAAAGTAAAAGCCTTATGATCACAGCTTAGAAATAGACGTCTTGCATTGTTCTAGAAGGGTGGTCTTTCTTGAGCGAAGAGCATTCAGGTTCAGAATATTCTTTAAAAGACTTCATTGGGATTCATTATCCTAAGCTAATTTCACGGCTGAATACTCCTGATAGCTGAGATGCAATGAAGCGTGTGCGCAATAACTGGAAGTTGGCTGCCGTTGAAGCAAAAGAGCGAAACGAAGACGCGCCGCATCAAACCATAAGATTCTGTCAAAGACTTGCTCAAGACTATGTGAGATCTGTGACAGGTGATTTTGTCAATGCTGATTTACCGTTAGAACGATGGGAAACGACGTGGATTGACGAATATAAGCCACGCCTGTCTCTGACTTTTGAAATAGCGGCAGCATTTATTAATTACACATATCATAATAAACAATTGCCTCCAGATATTTTGCTGGAATTAGACAGTAAAAGTGATGAGGAGGCTATGAAAGCTTATCTCAAAGCGGTGGGTAAGGGTTTTGCTGATCAGGTCTTAAATTATATAAAGGTAGCAGATGAAGCAGCAATAGCAAGCATAAAGGAAACTTATGGTAAGTTTAATGATCCAACGCCATTGAAATTTCTACTTATAGCCCCTGCACTTCTACTCCTGCCATTTATGTTCTCCTTTGTATTAGGGATGGGCCCTGGAGCATTATTAGGACTAATAGGGTGGCACAAAATTCTAGCAATTGTACTTGGCATAATGTGGGCAGGTGGATATATAGTCCAAAGAAGCGCCAAATATAAGGATGTTGATTTTGTTACCTTGCTCATTGGTGTTAATGGAGGAGTAGGTTTTGGGGTTGCTATATGGCTATTCGGCACATTTACTGATTAGCATCTATCGACATTAGATTCACTCTGACTACGTCTTAACGTACTAGTTAGCTATTTTGATCATTTGGAGGCTCGACATGCCCTATCCTATTATCGAGAAGCCCGGCCCCGGTCAGATGGGGGTCAGGCCAAACATCGAGAACTATGATGAGTACGTTAAAGGCTTCCGTTGGGAAGACATCCATAAAGAGTTGGACTGGCTTCCCGAAGGCTGCCTCAACAAGGCATACGAGTGTATCGACCGGCACGTGGCCAAGGGCCTTGGCGACAAGCTGGCCATGCTGTGGGAGGGCAAGAACGGCGAGACGGAGACCTACACCTTCGCCCAGTTCAAGGAGCAGACGGACAGGTTTGCCAACGTGTTGAAAGGTTTAGGCATCCAGAAGGGCGACAGGGTCTTCACCTTTATGGAGCGACTACCGGAGCAGTACATCGCCGTCTTTGGCATCTTGAAGGTGGGCGCAGTGGCCGGACCGCTGTTCTCGGCCTTCGGCCCCGACCCGGTGAGGGACCGACTGGAGAACAGCAGGGCCAAGGTGCTGGTGACGCAGCCGGAGCTTCGCAAGCGCATCGCCCGCATACTGCCACAGCTCCCCGACCTGGAGCACGTCATCATCGTCAACAAGAACAACAAAAGCCCTGATCCACTGGCTGAGAGCGACCTAAGCTACGAGGCCCTTATGTCTAAGGCCTCTTCGAGCTTGGAGATTGCCAAGACCAGCCAGTTCGACTACTCCATTATGCACTACACGTCGGGCACCACGGGCAAGCCCAAGGGCGCTGTCCATCGGCACCAGGCCATCGTTCAGCAGTACGCCACCGGCAAGTGGGTTCTGGATCTGCATCCCGACGATATCTACTGGTGCACCGCCGACCCAGGCTGGGTGACGGGCACCTCCTACGGAATGTTGGCCCCATGGAGCAACGGCGTCACCCAGCTAATCTACGAGGGCGGCTTCTCCGCCAGCGCCTGGTACAAGCTCATCGAAAAGTACAAGGTGACGGTGTGGTACACGGCCCCAACGGCGGTACGCATGCTCATGAGGGCGGGGAGCGAAGTCCCCAAGCGCTACGACCTGTCCAGCCTGCGCTACATCAACAGCGTCGGCGAGCCTCTGAATCCAGAGGCCATCATGTGGGGCATGGACGCCTTCAACCAGGCCATCCACGACAACTGGTGGCAGACGGAGACGGGGGCCATCCTCATAGCCAACTACGCCTCTATGCCCGTGCGTCCCGGCTCTATGGGACGTCCCATACCAGGCATCCAGGCGGGAATCCTGGACGACGACTACAACGAGGTGCCCATTGGACAGGAGGGATCCCTGGCAATTCGACCTGGATGGCCCTCCATGTTCCACACCTACTGGCGCAATCAGGAGATGTACAACTCCTGCTTCCGCAAGGGCTGGTATATCACTGGCGACCAGGCCAAGATGGACAGGAACGGCTACTTCTGGTTCGTGGGCCGCGTCGACGACGTCATCAACACCGCCGGCCACCTGGTTGGCCCCTTCGAGGTGGAGAGCGCCCTCATAGAGCATCCCGCCGTGGCCGAGGCGGGGGTCATCGGCAAGCCCGACCCAATTTCCATGGAGGTGGTCAAGGCCTTCGTCTCTCTCAATGATGGCTACGAGGCTGACGACAAGCTGCGAAACGAGATCATGCGCTTCGCCAGAGAGAAGCTGTCGGCGGGGGTAGCGCCCCGGGAGATCGAGTTCGTGGAGTCGTTGCCCAAGACCCGCAGCGGGAAGATCATGCGCCGCCTCCTCAAAGCCCGCGAACTGGGCCTTCCAGAAGGCGACACCAGCACGCTGGAAGAGGACTAGGGGGCTTGTCCTGTCATTCTGAGGAGTCCCAACAAGTCGGGACGACGAACGAATCTTCACATCGCCATAATGCAAGCACGCATCGAAGACTCTTGTAACTTGGGGCTGTGGTAAGGTAATGAAATGGGCAGCACCAAGAAGGAAATAATACTAGAAAGGACTATTATGCGCAGAATAGAGATTGAGCTTAACGGACAGTGGGTGGAGAACCCGGTCATGTACCTGCCGGGCGTTATCGGCGAGGCGGTGCTTCTGGAGGACGAGGCGCCTGAGACCTGCCAGGCCCTGTGGGACGCCTTGCCCATAGAGACTCGTACCACCCACACCTTCGCCGCCGGCCAGTGCTGGCGCACCGAGAGCAACAGCGAGCTGCGGAAGGAAGGCGACCCCATTGAGAACGTTGCCCAGGACATGCAGCCCGGCGATATCTTCTACCACGATAGCCGTGGCATGGGCAACTATAAGATCGCCTTCTGCTACGGCAAGGCTCGCTGGCCCCTTCCCGCGTGCCACATAGCCAGGGTGGACAAGAACCTGGAGGAGCTGGTCAATATGTCCCGCCGCATACTCTACCAGGGGCCTATCACCGTTACCATCAGGCGCAAGGAGTGAAGGTTCCGCGATAGTCCGTTTGTGTTGAGTCAGTCGATACACGACCACACGTCCCTCCTTTCTGTGACGTATCATGGATGGACTGCAGCAACTGTCCACCCCTGTCATTCCGAGAACCCCGACAAGTCGGGGGACGGGGAATCTATAGTCCCACATGCCGCACCGTTCATGGCGTGTGCGTGTTTACCACTCATACTTCGACTAGCTCTGCATGAGCGGTGTGGAGCAGGTTCGTTATTCCTGAGTGTATCCTAGGGTGGGCAGATTAGCTTTCTATGTCATAGCCTGGAGGCTGCGGCATGATGCAGGCTCGTTTACGGGTCGGTGCTCTCTAAGTTTCCCGTTCCGTTCCATCGGCCTCAAGAGATGGAGCGTGGTTGGCTTGTTCATCGACTAAAGCTAGTATTGCAATAGCTGGCGCTGCTGGTAATATAAGTCTCGGTTAGGCGTCATACCTACAATGCCAAGTCCGACGCTTTTGTAGCTCTGCATAAGGGAGCAAGGTTAGTGACATGGCCTGGATAGCGATAGCTCTAAGCAGCGCCGCCTTTTCCGGCGTGCTTAGCATAATAGACAAGCAGACCGTATCCAAATACATGCCCAACTTTGGTGGCTTTGCCCTATTGTTAGGGCTGGCATCTATTTTGTGGTCGATATTGACATTCATATTCTTCCCCATATCCCAAGACCTCTCATTAAGGGAGGCACTTATTGCACTAGGCTCCGGAGTCATATGGAGCGCAGCACTTGGGCTTCATATGTTCGTTCTGAGAACGGGAGAGGTCTCACGGGTCAGTCCAGTCTTCCACACCTATCCGGTAATAGTGGCAGTTCTTGGGGTGTCCTTCTTGAATGAGAGCCTGAGTTGGATTGGCTGGATTGCGATCCTATTGACCATAGTCGGAGCGATTCTAATATCTACCAGGGGCCTTCCCGTCAGCAGCGGCCCCAGGTTTAGCAGGGCCATGGGCCTTTTGCTGCTAGCCAGCCTCTGCGCGGCCGTCGGCCAGATCACCAGCAAGCACGTCCTGGACACTGCCCCCTTCTGGAACGTCTTTGCCCTCAGGAACCTGGGCATAGCCCTGCCTTTCTTCCTCTTCCTGTCCAGGAGCTCCGTCAGCGGTCTCTTGTCCGCCGTAAGGCACCCCGTCGGACGCTACTACGTTCTGCTCGGCGAGTTCATCTATGGTGGTTTCGCCGTCGGGTGGACTCTCTTTGCTATAAACTCGGGGCCGGTATCTGTGGTTTCAGCCCTTGTAGGTACAAGGCCAGTCTTCGTTTTCCTATATAGCTCAATCTTGAGCAGCTCTCTATTGGGGCTGATGAACGAACCAGTGAATCCAAAAACCCTTGCTGTCAAGGCCGTCGCCATCGCGATGGTAGTGGTGGGGGTGGGGGTTATAACCATTCTATGAGGGAGTCTTGGGCCTTTTAGGCTTCGGGACCCCGTGATTCGAAGAACGGTGTCGGGAGGCGTTCATGGAAAGAATAAGACTTAACGGAGTAGACATAGAGAGGATACAGTCTCTGACGCGAGAGATGCAGGACGACCCCGCGGCAATGAGCAGGCTGGTCAGCTCGATTTGGAAGTCCCGCATCATGTGGAGAACAAACTTCCAGGCCTTCGCCTTTGCCAGAGAGCTTAGCCCCATAACCCTGGATCAACCCGACTGGCTGGGCGGCGACAACATGGGCTTCAGTCCCCACGAGGTTATTCTGAGCGCCGTCGGATCCTCCGTTGCAGTGGTCTTTGTGACCAATGCAACGGCCTTGGGGGTGGGCCTGGAGTCCCTTGAGATTGAGGTGTCGGGAGAGCTGGATCTCACGGCGAGCTTCGGCATATCCAGCGGCGCTCCCGGATTCCAAGGCATAGGGGTAAAGGTCTTTGTGAAGAGCGATGCCCCTCCAGAAGTCCTGGAGATGGTTCAAGAAAAGGCCATGGCCCTGTCTCCGGTGGTGGACACCTTCAGACGGCCAGTCAGGGTCACATCAGATTTGAAAATCATCACATAAGGCGATCCTGGCGCTTTTAGCCTGTAGGTGTGAAGCGCCACTTAATCGTGCCCAGCATATATGATACTATACGACTCAGAGTAGAAGGGGAGGCGACTCATGGCAGATTTAAGCTCCGCATCACGGATATCACAGGATCAGGCTCAGGCGCTGCGACAGACGGCTCTTGACCATCTGTGGATCGCCATGCAGCGGCAGGACGACCTGGCCGCTCAGGGCGGTCCCACCATCATCGTGGAGGGCGATGGCATTCGGGTAAAGGACATCACGGGCAAGACATATATAGATTGTATAGCTGGCCTCTTTCTTATCAATTCCGGACATGGCCGTAAGGAGATAGCCGACGCTGTCTACAACCAGCTCAACACCCTTCACTATGCCAACACCTTCGCCTACGCCACCATACCTGCCATTAAGCTGGCTGAGAGGTTGGCCGATCTGGCGCCAGGCGACATGAACAGGGTCTTCTTGACCAGCGGCGGCTCAGAGTCGGTGGAGACGGCTATGAAGATGGCCCGCCAGTATCATGTGAACAGTGGACATCCCCAGCGGACAAAGTTCATCGCCAGACGCGGTTCCTATCACGGGACAAGTATGGGAGCGCTGAGCCTTAACGGCGCTACTCAGTTTGTCCATCCAGAGCGCTACGAGCCTCTTCTACCCAACGTCCGCCATGTTGACACCATTAACTGTTATCGCTGCCCCTGGGGACTGGAGTACCCATCATGCAGCCTGACCTGCGCCCAGGATGTGGAGCGAATGATCAAGTTCGAGGGACCTGAGACGGTGGCCGCCGTTATAGCCGAGCCGGTCTCGGTGAGCAGCAGCGTCTCTGTGCCACAACCTGAGTACTGGCCTAGCCTTCGGGAGATCTGCGACAAGTACGGGGTTCTTCTCATAGCGGACGAGGTCATTACTGGATTCGGTCGCACGGGCAAGATGTTTGCCTCCGAGCATTGGGACATCGTTCCGGACCTGATCACCTTCGCCAAGGGCGTCACCAGCGGATACCAGCCTGTAGGTGGAGTGATTGCTAGGGAGGGTGTCGCCTCTGCCTTCACCGGCAGCGAGGAGAAGACCTTTGCTCACGGCTTTACCTACGGGGGCCATCCAGCTGGCGCCGCTGCCGCCCTGGCCAACCTTGACATTATCGAGCGTGAAGGCCTGGTGGAAAATTCCGCCGTCATGGGTAGGTATATGCTGGACAAGCTGAGCGTTCTGAAGGAACACCAAATCGTCGGCGATGTTCGCGGCCTGGGCCTCACCTGCGCCGTGGAGCTGGTCAAGGACAAGGCCACCAAAGAGAAGTTCGTACACGATGACCCAGTCACCAAGGGAATGAACAAGAAGATCGTAGATCTGGGCCTCCTGACCCGCACCGAGGGCGCTATCTTCATCTGTCCTCCACTCACCGTGACCGAGTCCGATGTGGATGAGATAGTGGATATAGTGGAGCAGACGGTGACATGGGGGGAGAAGGAGATGGGGTACTAGTCACCGCCTTTGCTTGGCCTATTCCCTACTGGTCGGTCGTTTGAGGACAAGGCGATTGTGCCTTTGGTTTGTCTATTGGAAGATATCACGTCGATGACTGGCTTGCCGTATGGTTCAGCTTAGATCCCAATTTGGCCGTGTCTTCTACGGATGGTGGATAGTCCTTTCCGCCTTTATCATCTTTATGACCTCCTCAGGGTTGCTTTTTAGCGGCTTCGGAGCCTACTTCGTACCCATCCAGGAGCAGATGCGCTGGAGCAAGACCGCCATCTCCGGAGCCTTCTCTATGTCCAGGCTGGAGAGTGGACTTCTAGGCCCAATTCAGGGCTGGCTCGTGCAGAAGCTGGGGCCTAGGCTCATAATACAGATTGGCGTTGTGTCCATGGGCATCGGCTTTATGCTTTTCAGCCAGGTTCACTCGCTCCTAACCTTCTATCTCGCCTCCTTTGTTATGGCCTTGGGCTCAAGCTTTGCCGGGTACTTAGCTTTATCCACCAGCCTCGTCAACTGGTTCGAGAAGAAGCGGGCCACCGCATTGGGCATCTCCAATTCAGGGTTCGGGGTCGGTGGACTGGTGGTGCCTGCGCTGGCATGGGCGATATTGAACTATGGATGGCGTCCCACAGCTTTTTACTCGGGGCTAATCGTCATTGCGCTGCTTCTTCCAGCCAGTTTCCTAATCCGACGAGCGCCGGAAGACTACGGCATGCTTCCGGACGGCGACCAAAGACAGGGGCCACAACAAAAAGGAGATCGTGTGGCTGGCCCAGTTCCTGGCCTGGGCATACAGGGAGGTCTTACAGCAAAGCAAATCCTGAAGAGCTCCGCTTTTTGGTATACTTCCCTAGGTCATGGCTGCGCCCTTTTTGCCGTTTCGGCTATGATGCTGCACTTGATTCCATACGTGGTGGACACCGTAGAGCTATCGGTGCAAGCCGCCGCGGTGGTGGCTGTTGCAATGACAAGCCTACAGCTCACAGGGCAGTTCGGCGGTGGGTTCGTATCGGATAGAATAGACAAGAGGATGGTCATTGTGGTCTGCATGCTCGGCCATACCGTGGCCTTGATGGGACTAGCCTTTACCACCTCCCTCACCGTGATTGTATTGCTGGCGGCGCTTCACGGCCTAGCTTGGGGAGTGCGAGGGCCGCTCATGGCTGCCATTCGCGCCGACTACTTTGGCCGTCGCTCCTTTGCCACCGTCATGGGATATGCGTCCCTGGTTGTTATGATAGGCATGTTATCTGGCCCAATCATTGCGGGATTTGCGGCGGACGTGTTCGGTAGCTACAGGTGGGGATTTGTGGTACTGGCAATCATACCCGCAATAGGGGCCGTCTTCTTTTACCTCGCCAAAAAGCCAGAGCTTGAAATTGTGCCTGTAGCGCCTTGACCGCAATATGGCAAGAGTTAGATTCTGCTGCCTCCGCTCATACTGAGTCTATCGAGGTGTGAGCGGAGGCAGCAGAATCCTGATCCGCAGTTGTTTCTCCTGAGGGAAATCTAGGGAGATATATTAGAGGGCACTTTCCTTGACCCTCTAATGGGCGGCTCCTATAATGAGCCTCAGCTAGCGGAATTGTGGGTTGCTTCTTACGTCGCTCAGGAGGACACATTGAACTACGAAAACATATTAGTTGAACGTGACGATGGGGTAGGGGTCATTACGTTGAACCGTCCAAAGGTACTAAATGCCCTCAACTCTGCCCTTATGCGTGAGGTGGACAACGCCTTGACGGAGATGGAAGAGGACGATGATATCAAGGCCATCATCCTTACGGGTGCCGGGCGCGCCTTCTGCGCTGGGGCCGACATCCACGAGATCGCTAAGCTTTCACAATCCGGTAGCACTTTACCCTGGGACGAACATCGTGAGAACTATCTGTGGCACCTGGCTACCTGCAAGAAGCCGACCATCGGCGCCATCAACGGGCTGGCCTTTGGCGGAGGGGCTATGGTGGCTTCCGCCCTGGACCTGCGCGTCGGAAGCACCCTTGCCAAATTCAAGTTCCTGGGGGCCACCTATGGGCGTATCAACTCCACATGGACAGTCCCAGTTCTCGTGCCGATGCCTATAGCCAAGGACCTGCTGCTGACAGGGCGAGAGGTTAAAGCGGAGGAGGCGCACAGGATAGGGCTTCTCAACCGCCTGGTTGACCCTGACAGGCTGCTTTCCGAGGCTAAGGAAATGGGCAAGATGATAGCTGGCAACAACGCCCGTATCGTCCAGGGGATAAAGCGGCTGCTCAACGAGAACATCGGCACTCCTTGGAAAGCGATGATAGAGGCCGAGTCCCAAGCCAAGGCCGCCGAGCTTAAGGACGAGGCGGTGGATGACAGCTTCCGTTCCTTCTTCGAGAGAAAGGGGAGGAAGTAGCTTGCCCACCAGTTCCGGGAGAGTTGACGCGGCTGATCCCGAAGGTCCCCAGGACGGACTTCCCCTGTCTGGAATCCACTTTCTAGACTTAGTGAATTACGCTGATAGCCCTTGAAGCTCCTTCCCTGCAGAGTGTAGTCCAACATGAGTATAAAGAACTCTATTCTCCGTAGCAAACCTTGAGGTGGACGATATTATGCTGCAGCCGCTAGTTCATGCGGAAGGGATCAGTGATATCAGGGGTGATAGAGAATTTTCCCAATTCTGGCGCTATGCGACCTAGACCACAGGGCCGCATCTTTTACGGATGGTATGTCGTTGCGGCGGGTACTGCGGGCGTCTTTGCGCTGGCTACTACTACCACAGAGTCCCTATCTATCTACATAGGGCCTCTGGCCGACGAATTCAACTGGAGCCGCACGCTTATTTCAGGTGGCGTGGCCCTGGGCACCTTGCTTTGCGCGCCTGCGTCCCTTTTAGTGGGCCCCATTTTGGATCGGTACGGCCCACGATGGATCGTAGCTCTATCGGCTGTGGCAATTGGGTTGGGTTTCATAGGTATGGCCCTGGCCACTAATCCAATGGGATTCTATTTAGCGGTCATAGTGGCGCGGGTAGGAGGGGTGGGGCTGATGGGCCTGGCCATCACCACGGCGGTGGCAAATTGGTTCATCATCAAGCGGGGGCGCGCCGTTGCCCTAGCCACGCTGGGTGCATCGTTGTCGACGATTTTCATGCCGCTGATGGCCCAGGTTATCATGGATGCGTACACTTGGAGAACTGCCCTGATAGTGGTTAGCCTAATAGTGTGGGCGGTGGCTATAACCCCAGCGTTGCTTTTTATGAGGCGTCGCCCCGAGGACATGGGACTGTTGCCCGACGGCGTAGCTAGGCAGGAAGCGGACACCTCTAAGGCCGACGTTGCAAGCCCCGGGATTCGATACAGAAGCGAGCAAACCACCTACGATTGGACTCTCGCCGAAGCCATGCGTACGCCTGCCATGTGGCTGCTTATAGTGGCGGTGCCCTTGTCTATCATGGTGCTTGGAGGGACTACTCTTCATCAGACGGCCTATCTTATAGAGCGGGGCCTTCTGCCTGTCGTGGCTGCGGGAGCGTTGAGCTTCTTCGCCATTGGAACGGGGGCCAGCAGGCTGGTCTGGGGATTCCTCTCGGAGCGGTATTCCGTGAGGCTGTGTATGGCCGGGGGAGCCTTGATAATGGCCCTGGGGGAGCTACTTCTGCTGAATGCCAGCTCGGTTCCCGTAGCGTTTACCGCCGCCCTCCTATTGGGAGTAGGCACATCGGGTGCCATCTCCCTGGAGCCGGTGATCTACGCCAACTACTTCGGCCGGCTTCATCTGGGGAGCATTAGAGGGTTCTCCTCCGTGTTTCGATGGGGCACCGCCGCCACCGGGCCGCTGCTTTCGGGCGTCGCCTACGACCTCACTGGCAACTACCTTGGCATATACCTAATTTACTTGATAGTGATGATAGCCGTCGCTTTTCTGATGGTGGCGACGCTGCCGCCCAAGAGACGAGCAGCCACGACAGGTGTAGCTGCCTCCTGATCAGACCTCTTTGAACCTTGGCATCAATTCATTAGCGATTTGCTCCATCGTATGCAGCATGGAATCCAGGGTCTCGCCGTGCAGATCGTCGTTGCCAAAGAAGAGGTCCAGCACCATGTGGCTGGCTCCGATTTCTCTGTACTTGTCCATGCTACGCAGAATCTGGTCCAGGGTGCCTATGAGGGGCGCATCCTCGTTGTCAGAAGGGCTATTATCGAGGAATTTAATGGCCTCCCTGGGCGCAATGACGATTTCCTTGGCGTTGCGCCTGTGCTTCTCGGCTTCACCGTTGAGGTACTTCACCCCCTCCGCAATTTTGTCGATGGCTATACTTGAAGGATGCCACGCATCGCCGAACTCCAGGGTGCGACGCAGGCCTACCTTCCGGTTGCCGCCGACCCATATCGGCGGATGAGGCTTCTGAACTGGCTTCGGCTCGAAGTAGAAGTCGGAGAACTGCCAGAACTTGCCTTGAAAGCTGGGTTTCTCACTGGTCCACAGCTCCTTCATTACCCATATCGCCTCGTCGGTCATGGGGCCTCTTTGCTCCAGTGACGCCCTTATAGTGCGGAACTCCTCTCGTGTGTGTGGCTGGCCTCCTGAGACTCCCAGCCCAAAGATGTGCCGCCCATTTGAAAGGACATCCAAGGTGGCCGTCATCCGGGCTAGCATAAAGGGGTTTCGATAGGGCACTACAATAACACTGTCTCCCAGCATGATCTTTTTGGTAACGGCAGCGGCGTATGCCAGCGTGGCGAAGGGATCGTAGAAGGTGGCCCCGAAGCGGTGCTGGTCCTCTCCGGGAAAGACTATGGTGCGGTCGGTGATCCATAGCGAGTCGAACCCCATAGCCTCCGCTTCCTGGGCTACTCGCTTAATGGCCTCGGTGGATGCCACGTGTCGGAAGTGGGGCAACATAACGCCAAACTTCATAAGAGTCCTCCTTGAGGTGATGGTGCCAGTGTAGGGTAACGAGGTTATGGGGGCGGGTCAAGGTACTGTACTTAAATTTGAACCATCGCAAATCAGATAGTGGCGAGATCCATATCTCCTCTTTATAGAACTCATTATATTGCCAAAGCTACTATATCTTGTGTACTCGGCTCTGATTGTCACAAGTTGTTGTATTTTGATACTGCATTTACAAAATACCTGTAATTTGATACTATATGGCCTAAAAGTGTCAAATTAACCCTGAATTGCAACTGGAGTTTCAATTTTTATGAATGTAAAAGAGTTGGAAAAGAGTCCAATCGGTAGAGTTGTCCCGACCATTGACGGCGAATACGCATATGTTCCAAACCCGATTCCTCGCCATATAGACTTAAGTCCAACACTAGTGTACCACCTCGACGAGGCCTCTAGAGCCGTTGCCATGCTTGCCGGTGTCGGTGAAACCGTTCCAAACCCTAGACTGCTCATACGTCCCTTCATGCGCCGAGAAGCTGTTCTTTCATCCAGTATTGAGGGCACACAGGCATCTCTGTCAGACGTATTCATGTACGAAGCCTCTGGCCTCCGAAAAGGGGATGTTCTAGAGGTGGTGAATTATGTTCTAGCGCTTGAACTGGGGATTGCAGCACTAGACAAACTCCCATTATCTCTTCGCCTAATAAATAAGGTACATGCCAGGTTAATGGAAGGTGTTAGGGGAGAAGAGAAGCGCCCCGGCATGTTACGGACTGAACAGGTTTGGATTGGCTCTGAAGGTACTGGAATTGGGGAAGCGAAGTTTGTTCCGCCGCCGGCGAATATGCTTCGTGACTTAATGTCTGACTGGGAGCAGTTCGCAAATGAAGAGCATTTGACTTTGCCGCCTTTAGCCCAGTGTGCATTACTACATTATCAAATAGAAGCCATTCACCCATACTTGGATGGTAATGGTTGTATAGGACGATTGTTGATAATTTTGTATCTTTGCGCAAGAAAAATACTGCCAACCCCTCTTTTGTATCTCAGCGCTTATTTTGAACGTGACCGCAGTTTCTACTACGACCAACTATATAATTTGAGTGTAACTGGCGATTGGCAGCGGTGGATTAGCTACTTTCTGGCAGGAGTACTTGAACAGTCCAATGACGCATTGCAGCGTGTTCGGCAGATGAGAGGGCTGCAAGATCAGTATCGACGTAAATTACAGGAGCTTGGAGAGTCTGCGAACTCTCTTCGTTTAGTCGAAGAACTCTTCGTTTCTCCCATAATAACAATTCCTAAAGCATCTTTGATCTTGGGTGTTTCAAGTAGCGGCGCAAGGAACATACTGATGAGGCTGAAAAACGCTGGTATAGTTGAAGAAATCTCACACCTGTGGCCTCGGCATTTTGTTGCTCGTGGACTACTAGACGCTATAGAAAAACCTGATGCGCATGGGAAGAAGCAAAAGTAGCCTTTAGCTACTCCCGCTCTCGCCACCGTAGGTCCGGCTGGCGGGCGGCCTGCGCCTCGTCCAGGCGGGTGTTGGGGGTGTCGTGGGGGGCGTCGTGCAGCAGGTCAGGTTCCTCTCTGGCTTCCCTAGCTATCTCCCTCATCACCTGGATGAAGTAGTCCAGGGTCTCCTTGCTCTCCGACTCCGTAGGCTCTATCATCAGGGCTTCCTCCACTATCAGCGGGAAGTACATCGTGGGCGGGTGGATGTCGTAGTCGATGAGGCGCTTGCACACGTCCAGTGCCTTGACGCCGTGCTGACGCAGGTTCTTGGCGGAGAAGACCACCTCGTGCATGCATGTGCGGTCGTAGGGCAGGTGATAGTCACCCTTTAGCTGGCTGAGGATGTAGTTGGCACCGACCACGGCGTTGTCGCTTACCTGCCGCAGTCCCTCGGCTCCCAGGGTGTGGATGTAGGCATACGCCCTTGCCAGCACGCCAAAGTTGCCGTGGAAGGCGCTCATCCTGCCGATGGTGCGCTCAGGCTGGACGAATCGATACTGCTCTTTCCCGTCCTCTGAATAGCTTTCTACGATGGGCGCAGGTAGATATGGCGCTAGCGTCTCGGCGACGCACACGGGGCCAGCTCCTGGCCCTCCTCCGCCGTGAGGAGTGCTGAATGTCTTATGCAGATTCAGGTGCACCACGTCGAAGCCCAGGTCTCCCAGCTTAACGCGGCCCAGCATGGCGTTCATGTTAGCGCCGTCGCCGTAGATCAGGCCGCCTGCCTCATGGACTATTTTGCACACCTCCACGATGCCCGGCTCGAAGAGGCCCAGGGTGTTGGGCATGGTTATCATCAGTCCCGCCAGCCTATCCGACACCGCTTCTCGAAGGGCGTCCATGTCCAGGTTGCCGTTGTTGTCGGAAGGGACGGTAACCACCTTAAATCCCGTCATAGTAGCCGAGGCCGGGTTGGTGCCGTGGGCGCTGTCGGGCACCAGGATCTCACTTCTATGTGCGTCGCCCCGCTGCTGATGATAGGCTCGAATCATCAACATGCCGGCAAGTTCTCCCTGGGCGCCGGCCATAGGAGCCAGGCTGCATCCCTCCATCCCTGTTATCTCGATGAGATACCCCTGTAGCTGGCACATCATCTTCAGAGCGCCCTGGACAGAGCGTTCGGGCTGGTTGGGATGGAGCTGGGACAGTCCAGGATTGGAGGCCACCTCGTCATTTATCTTGGGATTATACTTCATGGTGCAGCTTCCCAAGGGATAGAAGTTAGTATCCACCGAGAAGTTGAGCTGGCTGAGGTAGGAGAAGTATCGTATGAGCTCGTTTTCCGAGACCTCGGGCAGATCCAGGTCCTCTCTCAGGAGTCCATTGTCGGGCAAGTCCTGAGCGGGCACATCCAGGCCGGGCAGGTTAGCGCCTATTCTGCCTGGTACGCTTCGTTCCATGAGAAGGCGGCGCTTTTGTAGCGCTAGTCTCTTTACCTGGATGGTCATTTGTCGCTTCCAATCTCCGCCTTCGGCTGGACGGAGCCACCCTTCGGCGAGGCGAAGTCCGCCAGGGCCTGCGCCAGAGATTCGATCTCCTGCCGGGTGTTCATCTCGGTAACGCATATGAGCATTCCATTCTCTATTTGGTCGCTCGCGTCCAGCCCGCCGATGATGCCCCTTTCCAAGAGACGGGCGTTTATCTCTGAAGGCAGCAGCGGGCAGCTAACGACGAACTCCTTGAAGAAGGTGCCCTTCATTGGCAGCGAGTAGCCAGGTATCTTCTCGATTAGCGATGCGGCGTAGTGGGCCTTGTGGTAACAAAGCTCCGCCACCTGCCTCAGGCCTCTCGCTCCCAGGGCCGACGTGTAGGCCACCGTAGACAGGGCCACAAGGGCTGTGCTGGTGCAAATGTTGGACGTCGCCCGCTCCCTGCGTATATGCTGCTCTCTGGTTTGCATGGTCAGGACGTATCCGGTTTGTCCTTTTGTATCCACCGTCTTGCCCACTATGCGTCCGGGCATCTGGCGCAGGTACTTCGTCTTGCAGGCGAAAAGACCCACGTAGGGGCCGCCGAAGGAGGTAGGCACCCCCAACGACTGGCCTTCTGCCACGACGATGTCGGCGTCGTAGTCGGCGGGCGACCTGAACAGGCCAAGGGATATGGGGTCTACCGCCACCACTAGCAGAGCGCCACTGGAGTGGGCCACCTGTCCTATCGCTTCCAGGTCCTCCAGGTATCCGAAGAAGTTGGGCGATTGTACCAGTATGCAGGCGGTATCATTTTCCTTATTGGCCTCGCGCCAATGTACGGTATCGATTTGAAGGTCTTGCGCCTCGGTGTAGGTACGGAGGACGTCTCTATAGGCTGGCGAAACAGTGTCCAGGACGGCTATCTTGCTACGCCCGGTGACTCGGCAGGCCATGAGTGCCGCCTCCGCCAGGGCGGTGGCTCCGTCGTACATGCCGGCGTTGGCCACCTCCATCCCCGTGAGTTGGCACACGATTGTCTGGAACTCGTAGGTGGTCTGAAGGGTGCCCTGGGCCACCTCCGGCTGATAGGGCGTATAGGAGGTCATAAACTCGCCCCGACTTGCGATGGCGCCCACTATAGAAGGGATGTAGTGCCTGTAGGCGCCGCCTCCAAGAAAAGAGGCATACTGGCCAGGCACATGGTTCTCCGCGGCCATAGCCTGTATCTCCCATCGAAGCTCTAGCTCCGACAAGGGCGCTGGAAGTTCAAAGGTAGGGTCTTTATGAGAGGGAGAAATATCCGTGAATAGGTCCTCTACAGACTCCACTCCAATGGCTTTGAGCATCTCCTGGCGGTCTGCGTCGGTGTTGGGTATGTAGGGGACTTGGAAGGGCTGTTTCTGCATGACTATTAGCTACGACTGTTCGGTTGTGAATGATTCGTATTCTTGGGCGCTGAGCAGCTTATCAAGCTCCGATTTATCCCTTACGGACACCTTGATAAGCCAGCCATCGCCATACGGGTCGTCGTTGACCTTCTCGGGGTTTTCGATGGCGTCCTCGTTGCGCTCTACCACCTTACCCCCGATGGGGGTGTAGAGGTCCGATACAGCCTTAACCGATTCTATCTCGCCGATCTTGCTGAACTGTTCAATATCAGTTCCGACCTCTGGCAGGTCAAGGTACACCACATCTCCCAGGCTCTCCGTGGCGAAGGTCGTGATTCCAATGACGACCTCGCTGTCGGATACCGTTTGGATCCACTCGTGCTCCTTTGAATATTTAAGGTCTGTGGGGTTCATGATTTCCTCTTTCTTGAATAGAATGGGAGTCTTACTACTTTTGCCTCAACCATTTTCCCTCTTATGTCCACCAGAATCTTGGTGTCGGGGGACGAATATTCGGCAGGAACGTAGCCTAACCCTATGCTCTTGTCAAGCGTGGGCGAGAAGGTGCCGCTGGTCACTCTTCCGATAATCCTCTCGCCGTTCACGATAGCAAAGTCGTGACGGGCAATGCCACGTCCCAGCAATTCGAGGCCCACCAGCTTCCGTGAAGGCCCATCCTCTTGTATGCGCTTGAGGGCAGGCCCTGCCACATAGTCGTCCTTGTTCAGAAATACGAACCGCTCCAGGCCAGCCTCGAAGGGGTTGACCGAGGTATCCATGTCGTTGCCGTGGAGGAGGAGGCCCGCTTCCAGACGCAGCACGTCTCGAGCGCCCAGCCCGCACGGTTTGGCGCCTTTTTCCATCAGCAGACGCCACAGGGTGTCGGCATCGCTGCTGGGAAGGATAATCTCGAAGCCGTCCTCGCCAGTGTAGCCGGTTCGACAGAGCAGGGCGTCTTTCTCGGCGACCCTGGCCTCGATGCAGCGAAAGAGCCTTAACTTGGATAGGTCTGTGGGCGTCAGGTCCTTCATAATCTCGGCAGTCTGAGGCCCCTGAAAGGCGATCATGCCGTAGTCGTCGGTAATGTTTTCCAGCTTGACATCCCTTGCTCTATCCAGGTCAAGACGTATCCAGTCCAGGACGGCGTCAGTATTGGAGGCATTGACCACCAAAAGGAAACGCTCCTCACTTAGCCGGTAGACCACGGCGTCATCTATTATGCCGCCCTCTCTATTACAGATAACGTGGTACTTCCCCTGGCCTATAGATAGGGCTGGTATGTTGGCGCTGAGGAACCGGTTCAGAAACGATGCAGCCCCAGGGCCAGTGAAGCGCAGGCGGCCCATGTGGGACACGTCAAATAGGCCCGATTCGTTGCGCACAGAGCGTACTTCATCCAGGATGCCTGAGTACTGGATAGGCATTTCCCATCCTGCGAAAGGCACCATGCGTCCCTTTAATGAGACGTGGGTGTCAAAGAGCGGGGTTCGTTTGGTGTTGAGGAGCGTTTCAGATACGTTTGACATTTGTTTGGACTTATGAATTGTATCTCAAACTTTAGGGGAGTGTCAATTTGAGGGGAGATGCGAGCATGCACCCCTTGACCGTATAAGTCGGCTTCTCTTTAACGTCTTACACCCATCGTCGCGCTTGAGCTTTGCCTGCCTGTCCTCGATCCATCGGGCCCCTCGGCTTGTCGGGGTTGAACCACAACGGAACCAAGCTCTCCTATAGACGGAGATAACCCAACCCATCAAGGGACGCTGCCCATCTTCAGGATCGTATTCCACTCTTCACGTCCCACTGGCTGCACCGACAATCTGCCCGATTTAACGAGCATCATGTCGCTGAGCTCTGGCGTCTGTTTTATCTCATCCAGCGTGACTGGCCTGGGAAAGCGATTGTCGGCCTTGATATCCACCATGTACCAGATGGGTTTGTCTGGCGTGCTTTTGGGGTCGGGATGTTCCGAGCTAGAGTCCCACGCCGTGTGGTCAGGATAGCCTGAGCGTACCACTATTGCAGTCCCGACAATTGCCATGGGCTTGACGTTGCTGTGATAGAACAGGACGCCGTCGCCTTCTTTGATCTCGTCCCGGAGGTAGTTGCGGGCCTGATAGTTGCGCACGCCGTCCCACTCCGCCACGTCGTCCTCTACCAGGTCGTCGTATGAATAGGCCCCCGGCTCCGACTTGAGTAGCCAATATCGCTTGGACATAAGTATGCTCCCAATAAAAGTCTACCGAAACAGGTCTTCGACGTCTCTATAAGTCCGCTCACTCCGCCGTCTGATACCACCAACTTCCACTTTTTTATTTACTTGGTCAATAATATAGATTATTCGCCAATTGCCAACCCTGACTCTATAAATATCGTGAGTGAGTTTTTCACAGCCAAAAGGTCTAGGGTTGATCGACAGTTCTTTAAGAGTGTCTACAACGCGTCTGTAGTCTGGCTGATTAAGAGAGTCGATCTCTTTCCGTACTCGGCGACTACGAAGCTTAACTTCGTAGCTTCGCAGCTCGCTGTCGTTCATATTCTTCCAGACTTATGGACTCTTCTTCTGAAGCAGAAAGGGCTTCCTTCATGGCTAAAATATCTTCTAGGTCATCCACTTTCTTCATCAATGCCTCATACTCTTCGTAGCCTACCAAGACTGCCTTGGGCTTGCCATGTTGAATAATATAAATAGGTACACCTTCTGCCTCAAGTTGTGTTATCAAAGTCGCCAGCCTGGCCTTAAGCTCACTTACGTTGACAATTTTGGTAGCCATGCTAATTCACTCCCTAAAGCGCATATAGTAGTATAGTACTTAATATGATACCATATCCATTAGAATGCAGACGGCAATTTCACTTCAAATCAAGCCCTGGTGACAGCATGCCTATGCTCTAGCGTGGTACAGAAACCACTCTGGACTTGCCCAATTCGCGTAGTAGTGGGCCTTTGCGGGTGAAGCCCTATTCTCCAAAATCGATCTCATACATAAGGTACTGAGACCTCTTCATGCCCAGGCTCTCGTAGGTCTTGAGAGCGATGTGGTTATTCTCCTCGACATAAAGCCTGAGGCCGCACACGTCCTCCCTCGATGCTGCCTGCTGGTACAGATAGTCGTGCATGGCCCTGTACACGCCTTTGCGCCGCCAATCAGGTAGGACGTAGACGCTCTGGATCCACCAGAAGTTGCCGTTTCGCCAGTCGCTCCACTCCAGGGTGACCATCAGCCCGCCGACGAATCTGCCCTCCGCCTCCGCCAGAAAGTAGACGCCCTTTTCCGGAGAGTTCAGGACGGCCTCCACGCCTTTTGTGACCCGTACCGGGTCTAGGGCTTTACCCTCCGTCTCCCGCGCCATGGCAACCTGAAAATCGACGATGGCGTCAACGTCGGCTTGTGTGGCGGGACGTATGGTGATGGGTGTGGTGGTGGGCATGAAGGTACTTCAGTGCCTTGCGCTTTCATTTGTCATTCTTATGGTTGAGAGTACCCAAGATCGCTATTCCAGGGCAAGTAAACTCACTGGGAGGAAACCATACCTCTTTTCTAACACTATGAACTGCGGAGAAATCAGCGCCCAGGTCTCCCAAACTCCGAAAAGCCATCTCGAATTCTTCAAATTCATATTTGTAAGCATCGACCTCAGAAGTAGCATCAACTACAAATACCAAACCAATACGCCAATAGACTTCTGGATCGATAATAGTTAACGCTTCTTTTGTAGCATCTTGTAAACATTTTCTGGCGTCCCCTTTTAAGTCATCTAACTTTCTTAATGGGTTTCCAGGAATATATTTGGCCTCAATATAATAACCCTCTCTATCGGTAGAAGACTCGATATATAAGTCCGGATAGGCCGTCACTTTCCTCATATCCGAGTACCTCTCAGATTTAGACTCTAAATATACATAAGCCTTAAGTCTATCTGCAGCGATAGCTAGCATGCCAACGTTTGAACGTTCAGTGTGAATATATGGGAGATCTATAGCGCCAAGTTCATCTTCATAAGAATAAAGCAGTTCATTTCACTTTCTCAAAAGAGAGTCAATAAATAGATTCTTTATATCTGCATCTTTCCAACGAACCTCCATGAAAACTCCTCTCAAGTATTAGTGAACTGCACACGGATTTGCCTTATAGTGACGCTGATGACTCATATCATACTCTACAGTTGCTGTATCGCGCACTCAAAGAGAAGGACGCCAACAGGCGGCTTATTGACCCCTGAGACGTTTGAATATACTATACGACCACATTGATTTAGGGAAGGTAGCGGGATAATGACAGAGAATGACCCCAAATATCAAGAGGTGTGGCGAGAGATTCTAACGAAGCCTCACTGGTTTCCTTTAGCAATGCTGCCGTCGGACCCGCGCTGCTCCATTTGTCGTTCTCCCTTCGGCGGAATAGGCGGTAGGGTTAGCTGGCTGATGGGCTTCAGGCCGTGGAACAAAAACCCCAGCCTATGCAACCGCTGTTTCAATGGGATGCCCCTGGGGGAATAGAGCTCGATATAGCGGTGTTCTTTGCAGATATCAGAGGCTCCACAGCACTGGGCGAGAAACTGGGGCCGACCAGCTTCGCCAGGCTCATGAACCAGTTCTACAGCATGGCGCTTAAGGTGCTTATTCCTTACAAGGCTCTAATAGACAAGATGATAGGTGATGAGGTGATGTCCCTATTTGTCCCCCTTTCGGGAGAAGATTATAGAGCAAAGTCAGTTTCGGCGGCGGTTGAGCTGATAGACCTGACCAGGACGAACCCGACGGATGTCGGAGTTTTGCCGGTGGGCATCGGTCTCCACGCCGGTACGGCCTACGTCGGTAAGGTAGGCGAAGGTAAGGTCAGCGACCTTACAGCCCTAGGCGATACAGTGAACACTGCTGCGCGAATACAGGCAGAGGCTGGCCCCGGTGAAATAGTTATCAGTGAGGACCTGTACGCCAACGTCGCCGAGAAGTATCCCGACGCGGAAAAGCGGACGGTAAACCTGCGCGGCAAGCAAGATGCCACTGTATTGAGGGTGATCAGATAGAGGCTGGCCTGTCCTAGAAGCAGCTGACTGCCAGATGCTTCGTCCCGATGAATCGGGACTCCTCAGCATGACAATCTCATCCCAGCCTTTTCCATATTCGCATGCCGAGGATTCTTCGGTCGCGGAGTTTACCCTTGAGCAGAGCGAAGGGCTCCCTCAGAATGACAAAACTAACGCCTAAAATGCGTCCTGCGAGGCGGCTATCTCCTCAAGCTGCGTCCGGGTGTAGGATCCCAGGCTACGGAAGTTAAGCTCCGTGTAGTTCTTTATCCACTGCATGGCTATCTTGTACGCCTTCCTATAGCGGGTCTCCACAGGCGTATATACATTCGCTGGCAATTCAGATTTGCGTATCCTGAGAATGTCCTCCACCTCTTCCTGGAGCAGGCGCTTCACCAAGGCAAAGTCGTGCTTCTGGCCCGTGTTGTCGTCTTTGGCGCTGTGGATGAGGCGTTGGGCTATCTGGGCAACGGACATGCGCCCGGTGGCCAGGTCCTCCATCAGGGCGGGATGAAGGCCGGGCTTGCCCTCCAGGCTATCGATGCCCTTGGCGCCGCGGCCGCTGAGCCAGGCCTCAAGGTATTCGATGAGCATCCTGGCGTTGCGCCTGGTGCCCTCCACTGTGATGGGGCCTTCTGGCACCTCTATCTTGATGGGATAGTTGTCGGGGTTGCGCATCTCAGGCGTTGGCTTCCATCCTGAGGCGATAAGCTCCTTGAAGGGGTCTGCCGCCGCCTTCATATGAAATATGTGGGCTACCCAGGCGCGAATGAACCCCTGGGCCGCCTCCCACTCCTTGTCGGTGCGAATGGCTTTGGCGGCTGCCTTGTTCACCTCGTCCTCACGACTGGGCAGGGGAGTGGCCATGCCGCCTATAGGGACGGCGCCATGCTTGAGACAGATAGCTACCAGACGGCGGAAGGTATTGGACAGGAAGGGCGTTGTCTTGATGTCCACGCCGAACCTGTCGGGCCAGACCGAATTCGGGTCAGTCATCACGTACTCGAAGATGCTGGCCTTGAAATCCCACCGAGCGGCGTTCAGCCCCGCGCCATAGGGGCCCAGATGATACAGCATCTCCTCCATCTGATAGGCGGCGGGCAGCGACTCCACCAGAGGGATGGCTTTGATGACAGCGTCCTTCAGGTGGCCTAAGCGCTCCTTGCTGGCGTCGAAGAAGTCCTTCCAGAAGGCGCACTCCTCCCACGACTCCATCTTGGGCAGGTAGAAGTAGATGCCCTGGCCCCGCTCGGCCTGGGCCTTGCCTGTATAGTAGAGGGTCAATGCGGTGCTTAGGATACTGGCTGGAATGGGCTTGCCGTCGATGGTGACTTCTTGCTCGTCCAGGGCCATGCTCCGCTCCCGATGCATGAAGAAGGGGATCTGGCCCGACTGGAGGCGATACTCCTTACCTGTGTCAGGGTTGATGAACTCCAGGGTGCCTAAAGTGGCTTTAAGTCGATTGTGGGCAGCCATCACCGTGTCTATTAACTGGTGTCCCGCCGAGTCCTCGTCGTCATCCAGATCGCCCTCGGCGCGCTCGCCGTCTGGCCCAGGGTTGAGAGCGTTGATGAACATGCCAGTCACATGGGCAGGGCCTGATATCTCGATGCCTGGACGTTGTAGGTCATCGGGTACGGGGTCTACCTTCCAGTCGCTGGTGTTGATGTCGCTTGTAGGAAGGTGTCCAGGGGGCTGGCCGTGCTTCAGGGCCCATTCCAGTACCTGGGCACGTTTGGTCCGAAGCTCATGGACCCTGTGGGTGAACTTGTCGTGCAGGAAGACAAGGTAATCCATGAATTCAAGAGTGAAAAGCTCTGCTGCCCCCTCTACGTTGGAGAACTTCACTCTACTGGATGCCGTAGCCTTTGTGCTCATCTTCCCCTCCTCTCTTTGTAGGAACAGCGCCTCGCTAGCCTGATGAGTGGCTATAGGGCGTGACGTATATCGAGAATTTATAAGTCATCGGGTTTATGGCTACAAAATACAGGATAAGGCCATGATCTGGCAAGTGATGAATGATCAAGAAGGATCGTCATAAAGGCTGGCCCCGTCCTGTGACAGGGCCAGCGGCTATTGTTCGGTAACTCAGGTCTCTTCTGAGTTGGCTAGATTCATTAGCTAATCCCGTAGGCAGGTTTTCCTTAGTAGTTACTTTAAGGCAAATGCCTTCTTCCCACCCGCGCAATCTTTTAGAGGGGAGTGGGACACCCCCTCCAACCCCCGACAGGGAACCCAGGTTCCCTGTACCTTCCTTCTACTCCACCTCTCCATCGCTGAAATGTTTACCCCGCAAAGGAGCTTTGCTTCTACGTGGTTTACGCTGTTCAGCTATGCCAAAACTTACACATCGGGTTAGCTATATGCGATCCGCAAGATGCGGGTTCAGGGTGTACCCTGATTAGAGGACACCCACCTCCTCGAAGTCGTGGGCACCAAAGCCTTTTGTGGTGCTGTAGCGCTCTTCCACCATCTTCTTGGACAGGTACTTCTCCTCCATCTCCTGGAAGAACTTGAACTGGCCCATGACATGGTGGTTCTCTGTCGGATGCCCGTCTTTCATTGTTTGAAGCCTGAATTGGGCCTGCTCCTGGTTCTCCACCAGGTCTTTCATGAAGTTCCACTCGGCGTACATGGCCGCATGGATAGCGCCAAGGGTGATAAATATGAACTTGTATCCCAGCTCACCCAGCTCATTGAAGGTGAGAGGATTCTCCACGTCAATCCATTTGAAAGATGAAGAGTAGTTGAAGCCCAGAAGCAGGTCTGGGAAGTCTTGTCGCATGGCCTCGGCATAGGTTATGGCGTCCTCCCTCGATGGGGTGGGGAACTCGGGCCAAATCATGTCTGCTCCGGCGTCGGCGTAACGTTTACCTCGCTCGATGGCCTCCTCCATGCCGCCGCCCACGGCGCTTATTCCGTCGGTGCGGGCGATGATGAAGAAGTCGGGGTTAGACCTGGCGTCTATGGCCGCCCTGATCTTGTTGACCGACTCCTCTATCGGCAGGCAGTATTTCCCCGCCAAGTGGCCGCACCTCTTAGGGAAGCGCTGGTCCTCGATGTGGATGCCAGCGACGCCAGTCCTTTCGAAGTGCTCCACGGTTCTCATGGTGATGAGAGAGTTGCCGTAGCCGTCGTCGGCGTCTGCGATGACCGGAAGGTCCGTTACCTCTGTGATGGTCCTCGCCCAGCCAGTCATCTCCGTCATCGTGGGGAAGCCCAAATCAGCCCGGCCAAGATAACCTACGGCGCACGAGTAGCCGCTCATATAGACGCACTTCAAGCCTACCATCTTGGCAATCTTTGCCTGAATGGGCGTGTAAACGCCGCTGGTGAAAACATAGGGCTCCTCAGCTAGAAGTCGTCGGAAGTCAGCTCCCTTACTCATATATAGTGTCTCCTATATGATAGCATGTAGATATTTGTTACGACTATACCATGTGGTAATACATAAAGCCAATCAATAATATCTATAGAAGATATAGGCTATGTATATATCGCAAGAGGTAAAATAGACGAAAAGAGGGTCTCCTGAGACTGTCTCAGGAGACCCTAAAGCTCCTGGCTTTGCTGGGTTTCTAGACGGAAGGGATCGCTACTCTACGGCGACCGTGGCGCCGGCCTCTTCGAGTTTCGCCTTCACGGATTCGGCCTCTTCCTTGTTGACCGACTCCTTCACCGCTTTAGGAGCGCTCTCTACCAGGTCCTTGGCCTCTTTCAGACCCAGGGTAGTGACCTCGCGGACCGCCTTGATCACCTTGATCTTGTTAGCGCCAAACTCCTTGAGGACGACGTTGAACTCCGTCTGCTCCTCCTCTTCGGGTGCCGCTTCGGCAGCGGGCGCGCCGGCGGCTCCCGGCGCGGCGGCCACGGCGGCGCTAACGCCAAACTCTTCCTCTAGGGCCTTCACAAGCTCTGAAAGATCCATCACGGACATCTTCTTTATTTCTTCCAGGATCTTTTCCTTAGTCACGGGACTAAACCTCCTTACCCTTTGTCTCCAAGCGGAGTTAATTCTTGTAGTGCATAGCAATCGCTTCAGGGCGAGACCTGGGCCTGCTCCTGATCGATGTGCCTCTGCAGTACCGTTGCCAGTCCGGTGATGACGCCGTTCAGCGTCAGGACCAGTCTGGTTATTGGCGACTTCATTTGGCTTAGCAACTGGCCTACCAGGATATCTCTTGACGGAAGCCTTGCTAAGGCTGTTACCTTGTCTGCTGTCAGCACCTGGTGGTCGAGGACGGCCCCTCTAATAGACAGAGGTTGGCGGCTCATGCGTATAAAGTCGTCCAGAACCTTAGCCGCCTCCACGGGGTCGCCGTAGCCAAAGGCGATGCCAGTGGCCTCCTTGACCACCTCTTTGATCTCTGGCCTCTCTGCCTCGTCTGCGGCCCTGTAGGTCAGAGTGTTCTTGACCACCCTGTACTCTATCCCCTTCTCTCGGAGCCTTCGACGAAGCTCAGTCATAGCGGGCACCGATAGCCCACGATAGTCGGTGGCGATGGCTATGGTGCATTCCGATAGCTTTTGCTTAAGCTGTTCTACTTGTTGTATTTTCTTCTCAGTAGGCAACGGCTCACCTCTTATAACAAAAAACCCTGGGCCGCAGACCCAGGGATAGAGACGTCCTGCGCTATACAGATCGGTCCGAATTCCTGCCTAGGCGGGATGATTAAGGCTTACGCCCCCCGCTGTCTACGGCGACTTGCTCTATTCTACTTTAAGTTCTAACGTGGACGCAAGGTCTAGCTTTATGCTAGGCCCCATAGTGGTGGATAAATAGGCGCTACGAATGAACTGACCCTTTACGGCGCTTGGCCTGTTTCTAACTATCTGATCCACGATGGTGACCATGTTGTCCAGGAGCTGGTCCTCCTGGAAGCTGGCCTTGCCCAGCGGGACGTGGATCAGGGCGGTGCGGTCCGTGCGAAACTCCACCCTCCCTTGCTTAGCCTCTTGTATGGCCCGCGGAAGGTTTTCTGGCTGTACCACGGTTCCCGTTTTAGCGTTGGGCATTAGACCCCGTCTACCCAGCACTCGACCCAGCTTTCCTATTTTGCTCATCATGTCTGGCGTAGCTATGGACACTTCGAACTCCAGCCAGCCCTTCTCTATCTTTTTTATCAACTCTTCGTCGGCTATATAGTCGGCCCCTGCTTTTTGGGCGCTTATTGCAGCGTCACCCTGTGCGAAGACCAGCACCCTGACCTCTTTGCCAGTGCCGTGAGGCAATATGGCAACCCCTCTGATAAGCTGGTCGGCATGTTTGGGATCTGACCCAGTCTTCATGTGTAGCTCCACCGTCTCATCGAACTTGGCAGTAGATCCCTGTTTGGCCAGACTAATGGCCTCTTGAGGCGTGTAGCCCTTGTCACCCTCTAAGAGCTTGGCCGCTTCTTGATATCTCTTGCTGTGTTTTGCCACGTTTTCTCTCCTTAGTACCGCCTAGCCCTCCACACCAATACCCATGCTACGGGCCGTGCCCTCGATGATTTTCATGGCGGCCTCTATGCTGGCGGCGTTGAGATCCACCATCTTCTTTTCAGCGATCTCCTTTATGGCCTTCCTGGTAACTGTTCCCACCTTGTTATGAATGGCATCGTCGCTCCCCTTCTCAACCCCTGCCGCCTGGCGAAGGAACTCTGACGCCGGCGGCGCTTTCACAATAAAGGTAAACGAGTTATCTTCAAAGACGGTAATGTGGACTGGAATAATAGTTCCTACCTGGGAGGCCGTCCGCGCGTTATAGTCCTTAATGAAGCCCATTATGTTTGCGCCGTGCTGTCCCAAGGCTGGGCCTACAGGAGGGGCCGGCGTGGCTTTGCCCGCTGGCAGTTGAAGTTTTATAATTGTTTTTACCTTTTTGGCCAAAGAACTTTCCTTTCGGATTCGGATGTTCTGTCAATAGCGGTTGAGTCTCAACATGTGGCGCTAGGTAGCTTTCTGACTCTACAGTTTATCTACTTGGAGAAAGTCCAGCTCAACTGGGGTCTCGCGCCCGAAGAAGGATACAAGAATCT
Organism: Dehalococcoidia bacterium; assembly: GCA_965249025.1. Classification (GTDB taxonomy): domain Bacteria; phylum Chloroflexota; class Dehalococcoidia; order Lucifugimonadales; family CAYTFF01. Next base: position 3,243,314 of record OZ252215.1, read on the forward strand.
TGACCTTGCCTCTGTCTGAGTAGATTTCATCGACCACCCCAATGAAATCTGCGAAGGGGCCATCGTTGATACGAACGCTTTGACCCTTGGTGTAGCCCACTCGTACTCGAGGTGCCTCGGACTCCATCTGTTTGAGGATGGCTTCTACCTCGGCCTCTTCCAGCGGAACCGGCTTGGGGCGATTCTCTTTTTCATCCTCCGCGGATACGAAGCCAGTTACTCCTGGGGTGTTCCTCACTACAAACCAGCTATCGTCTTCCATGGACATTTGGACTAGAACGTATCCCGGGAAGACCTTCTTGGGAACTGAGTGCCTCTTGCCATCTTTGATCTCGATCTCCTCCTCTGTGGGAATGATCACCTGGAGGATCTTGTCCTTGACGTCCATGGTTTCAATACGCACTTCCAAATTCTTCTTTACCCGTTCCTCTTGCCCAGAGTAGGTGTGAATTATGTACCAGTGTACTTCCCTTTGCTTCTTATCGACGGTGCTCATGTCTTTCTTTCGGTTTAGTCCTCTGACGCCCTGGTTAAATTATCTGTTCAAAGAAACGTGAAAACCCCAGGTCAATAAGCCCCAGGATGATTCCTATAGCCACAGAGATGGAGATGACCAAGATCGTCAACCTTGTGGCCTCGGGCCTGGTAGGCCAGGTCACCTTCTTTAATTCCGCGATGACCTCACCGATGAAAGATATAATCCCAGGACCGCTTCGACCTCTACCACCCGTTTTCAGGATCTGCGCCGCTGGATTTCGACCGGACTCGCTCTTGGGCATGGCCCTATCTGACCTCCCTGTGCAGGGTGTGAGTCCTGCACCTAAAGCAAAACTTACGCAACTCCAGACGCTGGTTGTCGTTTATTCTGTTCTTGGACGTATGGTAGTTGCGCTCCCGGCACTCGATGCAACCCAGGGTTATCAGTATTCTATTTCCTGCGCGTTTAGCCATCTCTTTTTACTTCGTAACCTTAATTACGACTCCTGATCCAACTGTTCTACCACCCTCTCTTACAGCAAAGCGAAGGTTCTCTTCCATAGCCACGGGATACATCAGCTTGATGATCATCTCAATGTTGTCTCCTGGCATGACCATCTCCACCCCTTCCGGGAGCTGGATTTCGCCAGTGACATCCGTGGTTCTAATGTAGAACTGGGGTTTGTAGCCGGTGAAGAAGGGGGTATGGCGTCCTCCCTCGTCCTTGGTCAAGACGTATACCTGGGCCTCAGCCTCGGTGTGAGGTGTAATAGTCCCAGGCTTCGCTAGCACCTGGCCCCGCTCAACATCGTCTCGGTCGACGCCCCTCAACAGGACTCCCACGGCATCTCCTGGCTCGACGTCGTCCAAGGTCTTATGGAACATCTCCAGGCCTGTGACGACGCTCTTCTTATCGTTGTCGAAGCCAATGATCGCGACCTCCTCCCCTATCTTGGTCACTCCTCGCTCTACCCTTCCAGTGACCACCGTGCCTCTGCCCTTGATGCCGAATACATCTTCAATGGGCATTAGGAAAGGCTGGTCTTTGGGGCGCTCCGGAACGGGTATGTAGTCGTCTACAGCTTTCATCAGTTCCAAAATCCCTTCATACTCTGGGCTGTTGGGATCTGTGGAATCGGACTCCAGCGCTTTGAGGGCGCTGACTCGGACTATGGGAATATCATCGCCTGGAAACTCATATCGGCTGAGCAACTCTCTCAGTTCAAGCTCCACTAGGTCCAAAAGCTCAGGGTCATCCATAGCGTCAACCTTGTTCAGTGCCACCACCATGGCCGGCACCTGAACCTGCCTGGCCAGTAGGATGTGCTCTCTGGTCTGAGGCATGGCCCCATCGGGGGCACTGACCACCAGGATAGCCCCATCCATCTGGGCCGCTCCCGTAATCATGTTCTTAATGTAGTCGGCGTGACCTGGGCAGTCCACGTGGGCGTAGTGACGGCCTTCTGTTTCGTACTCCACGTGCTGAATGGCTATTGTTACGCCCCTTGCCTTCTCTTCGGGCGCATTGTCAATGGAATCAAAGGGACGAAACTTGACGTTGGGGTTGCCCATACCGAGAACCTTAGTGATAGCCGCCGTGAGGGTGGTCTTGCCGTGGTCCACGTGGCCAATGGTTCCCACATTTATGTGGGGCTTGGTTCTCTCAAACTTCTGTTTTGCCATTATTTATTCCTCCTGAGCAGTGGAGCCCACATCCAGAATTGAACTGGAGACCCCGTTCTTACCAAGAACGTGCTCTACCTAACTGAGCTATGTGGGCACGCAATATCCTAATATATTTTAATTTCGTATTAACCTATATCTCTGCTTCCTCTGGTGGAGGGGGTAGGATTCGAACCTACGAAGCCTTTCGGCACCAGATTTACAGTCTGGCGGTTTTAACCACTCACCCACCCCTCCGGCCTGCAACAGTTTAACATATGGCCTATGGCCCGCCAAGTATTACCCTAGGCCCACGACGAACCTTCCCCCCAGGAAGAGGCGCCCAAATCAAGAGAGCCCCAGAGGGGATTCGAACCCGCTAACCTGCCGATTACAAATCGGCTGCGCTACCATTGCGCCACTGGGGCACCAACGCCTCTCGCTTTGACAAAAAATAAAGCCTAGGCTCCGTCGGCTGCTCTGAGCACAATTCTATTCAGAGAATCTTTCCGCCGAAGTCTCTGCCTAACTATCAAGTATACTTTTACCTGATTATTAAGTCAATATGAATCTACCAGGCGGGTCGAAATTCGTAGTGCCTGGGCCAGCCACTAGCTTAACAGCTTGTCCTCGGCCTCTCTGGCTACCAGGCGGAACACCTCCTGCAGAGGCATGGACAGTTCCAGGGCTATTCTTCGGCAGTCCTCGTATTCAGGGGAAGCGCCTACCACCTTTCCACTCAATCTCTTGATTTTCACTCGAACCGTCCCCAAGCCCGTCTCCAACTCAACTACCTCTCGCTGGGCGGTGTGGCGGGTTACAGGTCTAACTCGTATCCCCAGCGTGGAGGTCTCTCTCATCACCATGTCGACAGCTTTCGCCTCCAGGGACGACGATATCAGTACGCTCAGAACCACGCCTGGGCGGCTCTTCTTCATTTGGATCGGCGTGAACCAGACGTCGTTGGCACCCAGAGCAAAGAGGCGTTCCTGGACGTATCCAAACAGCTCTGGGCTCATATCGTCTATGTTGGTTTCCAGCAGAACCAGGTCCTCTTTGTGCCCCTGGGCTATCTCCTCACCTATCCATAGGGCCAGGACGTTAGGATAGAGGGGTGTATCCCTCGTGCCCAGGCCGTAGCCGACCTTTTCCAGGCGCATGGCGGGCTGCTTGAAGGTGGCTAGAGTGGTGACGATCGCCGCCCCGGTTGGCGTCACCATCTCGACGCCAGTCCCGATCTCAGTTGGTGGAGGCGATATGGCCGCATTGGCCTCGGCTAAGAGATGCATCGTCGCTGGCGAGGGCGCAGGCATGGGACCGTGTTCCGATTTGATGACACCGGAGCTAGAGGGAAGCGGTGAGGAGTAAAGAGTCGTTACCTCTAGAAGTTCCAGGCCAGCCACGACCCCGACGACGTCGACCAGCGTGTCCAGAGTGCCCAACTCGTGGAGGTGAACCTCCTCTATCGGGCTCTTGTGGGCGTGGGCCTCGGCCTCCCACAGCCGATTAAATATAGACGAGGACAGTTCCTTAACTTGAGGGGACAGGTCGGAGGAGTCCACCATCTCTAGGAAATCTCGCCAGCCTCTTCTATGCGCCCCCTTCTCGTCCAGCTTCACCGTAAGGTGGGTGCCGGTCACTCCGCCGCGGGTGGCCTGCTCGAATCGCAGGGAAAAGCCCTCGATATGGAGCTTGGCCAGCTCCCTCTCCAGGGCCTCCTGTGGCAACCCTGAGTCCACTAGGGCGCTGAGTATCATGTCCCCGGCGGCTCCGCCTATGCACTGGAGGTATGCTACCTTCAAGTCGGGCTCCTTACTCTGGCGAATTTCACATCTCAATATGGCAAACATTGTACACATTGAAGAGGAATGATGTAAGAGAGGGTGTGACGGCTACTGATTTCCATGTCTACTCTGATATCAGGTGAGAATCTCTAATCCCCCCAAAGTACCAAAGCGGTGCCTCGGAGCGGGTGGGGATGGGAAATAATCGATGTGCTTCCCTGGGAAAATCGCGGGCGCAGCCCAGACTGGTCGAGATGCTCAGCGGAGGATGAGCCTTACCTTGTGCTCGTGCCAGAGTCCCATGATGATCTCCCTATCCAGCAAGTGCATATAGTCTTGCTCTATGTTTCCCAGGTACAGGAACCCGATGACGGCAGGGTACTGATGGGAGTACACCAATGACTCCCCAACCATGGCGCTGATGCTGTGAGAAGACATTGGCCCTGGGGTGACGCATCTTATGCAGAAGGCTAGAGTGGGCTTTCCGACGACATCCACCACCAGGTCGGGCACGAAGGTGGTGCCGAAGACTAATACTGGCCGTATTCCATCGTTGAAAGGCCCGGCTACTTCTCGCCATATGCTGTAGGCTATTCCCTGGGGGCCTAGCCGTTGCTCTAGGTACTCTTGGCTAGCTTTGGCTATGTCCTCCACAAGAGTCTCCTGGGCAATTCGCGGCCCTTGGAATCGGGTCAGGGTAAGCTTGCGCGCAAGCTCTTCCACCATGTCGTTGAGGCCTACGTATCTGGGCAGGTCAAAGTTCAATTGTGTTATCCAGTTCCTTTGGGTTCTTCTTCAGGACCTCATTTAGGCTCCCAGAGCGGAACCCCGTTAAGTCCAGGGTCACGTAAACATATCCCAGAAGCTTGAGCTCTTCCGTCACCCGACGACGCACCTCATCGCTGACTAGTAGCGACAGGTCTTCAGTGTCCACCTCTATCCTGGCTACGTCGCCGTGGTGTCGCACCCGGAGTTGCCGCAGCCCAAGGCTTCGGAGGAAGGCCTCGGCCTTGGCTATTCGGTTCAGCGCCTCCACCGTTACCTGGGTCCCATAAGAAATGCGCGACGAAAGGCAGGCCTGGGCAGGCTTGTCCCAGGTGGGTAGACTCATCTCTTTAGACAGCATGCGTATCTCCTCTTTAGACATGGAGGCCTCTACCATAGGCGTACGCACCCCAAACTCCCTGGCCGCCTTGGCCCCCGGGCGGAAGTCGCTCTTGTCGTCGGTGTTGGTTCCATTTACTATCCAGTTATACCCCTCCTCTCTGGCGATTCGCTGAAAGTCGGTGTACCACACCTCTCGACAGAAGTAGCACCGAAGGGGATCGTTGGCCTTGTAGCGGGGGTCATCCACCTCATTGGTGTCTATAATTCGGTGGTTCAGTCCAAGCCGTTGAGCCAGATTCACTGCATCCTCTAGCTCAGAAGGCGCCAGGCTGGGCGACCTGGCGGTGACAGCTAGCGCATCCTTCCCCAGCACCTCATTCGCTATAGCCGACAGGAAGGCACTGTCCACTCCTCCTGAGTAGGCTACTATCACCGTGTCCATTCCTCTCAAGATATCCTTCAGGGCGTTCAGCTTGTCGTGAGTAGTTGCCGCCCCGCTAACGGTTGCCTGGAAGGACCGCGCAGCCATATTTGATTTCATCTAGTCGACCTCCCCGGCTACAGAGCCGAGCTTTTGGAGACCCGCGTTAGAATTGGGTGGCCTTTTCCTTTGGTTGTTGCCTAATGCATTGGATAGGGCTTCCATCAAGGTTGCCACTGGAATAAGCTTAATCCGATGATTACCCTCGATTTTCTTATAGGATGAGGTAGGCACAAGACATCTCTGGAAGCTCAGCCGCGCCAGCTCATCGATGCGCCGCTCTAGTTGGGGCACCTGGCGAATCTCGCCGCTGAGACCTATCTCGCCCAATGCCGCGGTCGATGGGTTCATCGGCGTATTCCGCAGGCTGGAGGCAATGGCCAGGGCTATACCCAGGTCCGTGGAGGGCTCCGCTATCCTCAGGCCGCCAGCCACGCTGACCACTATATCCTGCCCACTCACAGAGATGCTCGACCGCTGGCCCAGCACTGCGCCAATGAGGAGAACTCGATTGAAATCGACACCGTTGGCCACCCGCCGGGGTGTCGGCAAGACGGATGGATGGGTAAGGGCCTGCACCTCCACCAGGATGGGCCTGCTGCCCTCCAGCGTCGGGATTATTACAGACCCTACTGCCCCATCTCTATGCTCGGAGAGGAGGGCCTTGGATGGGTCATCTACCTCTACGAGGCCTGTCCCCGTCATTTCCAAGATGCCAACCTCGTTGGTGGAGCCGAAGCGGTTCTTTATGCCCCTCAGGAGACGCAAAGAGCTTAGGGTCTCGCCCTCTAGGTAAAGTACCACGTCCACCATGTGCTCTAGCACCCTTGGCCCCGCTACCTCGCCGCCCTTGGTTACGTGGCCCGACAGGAACACCGGCGTGCTGCTTGCCTTAGCCCACTGTGTTATTCGGCGGGCGCACTCCCTGACCTGGCCCACACTTCCGGCCCAGGAGGGCACGTCGGAGGCATTGGTGGTCTGAATAGAGTCAACCACCGCCAGGACGGGCTTGTGGGTGTCCAAATTGTCTAATATCTCCTCCACGTCCGTAGCATCCAGGAGATAGAGGCCGTCTCCGGATATTCCCAGTCTCGCGGCCCGTATCTTTATTTGGGCGTACGACTCCTCACCAGAGGCGTAGAGGACCTTGCCCTTTATTTTGGCCGCTGCAGCGGCTATTTGAAGGAGTAGCGTGGACTTACCGATGCCGGGGTCGCCGGCTACGAGGATCATGGAGCCGGCCACCACGCCTCCCCCCAAGACACGGTTGACCTCCTTCAGCGGGAGTGTCATTCGGTCCGATTCCTCGGTGGAGATGGCGGAAAGCTCCCTTGGTTCCTCTTTGCCCGACTCCAGCCATGCCCTCTGCGCGGAGCGAGATGGCCCTGGGTTAAACTCCACGAGGGAATTCCACTCACCGCACTGGTGGCACTTACCCTGCCATCGAGGGCTTTCGGCGCCACACTCCTGGCACAGGAAGATGGTAGTCCCTTTTGTCTTAGGCATTTCGTTCCTTATTGGACGACAGAGGCATGATTAACCTCCGTGATGTCGACATTTTAGCAGAGGCTGGGATAATAATAAAACCTGGGGAGAGGAACCCTCTCCCCAGGTCTGTCCGAGTCAGTATATTCAGATATCTTGCTTCCGTAGTCTAGCCAGACGGTAGCGCCACTTCGCTCCGCACTACGATGCCGTCGTCATCTGCGTCGACTACCACTGTGTCGCCGGGGCCAATATTCCCGCCTAGAAGCTCCTCGGAGAGCTTGTCTTCAACGTTGTCTTGGATGACACGCCTTAAGGGCCTAGCGCCGAAGTTAGGGTCGTAGCCCTTTTCTACCAGGAACTCCTTGGCCGCCTGGGTGACCTCCAGAGATATGCCCTTTTCCAACAGGTTAGTGGACACCTCCTTTAGCATCAGGTCCACTATCTTGACGATGTGTTCCTTGGACAGGCTGTGGAAGACCACTAGGCCATCGATCCTGTTCAGGAACTCTGGTCGGAAGAAGCGCTTCACCTCTTCTATTACCTTGTCCTTCATTCTGGTGTGCTGTTCCTCGACGCTCTTGCCCTCTTCCGTCTTGATGCTGAAGCCAATCCCCGTGTCCTTCTTGATCAGGTCTGATCCTATGTTGCTGGTCATGACGATGATGGTGTTGCGGAAGTCCACCTTGCGGCCCCTGCTGTCGGTCAGATGCCCGTCGTCAAAGATCTGCAACAGTATGTTGAACACCTCTGGATGGGCCTTTTCGATCTCATCTAGGAGGATGGTGCAGTAGGACTTGCGACGGACCGCCTCCGTGAGCTGGCCGCCCTGGTCATAGCCTACATAGCCGGGCGGCGCGCCAATGAGTCTGGCCACGGTATGACGCTCCATGAACTCAGACATGTCCAGCCTTATCATGGCGTCTTCGCTTCCGAACATGAAGTCGGCCAGGGTTTTTACCAAGTGCGTCTTCCCTACTCCTGTAGGTCCCAGAAATATGAAGGTGCCAATGGGTCTCCGTGTGTCCTTGATCCCTGCCCGAGCCCTTCGCACCGCCTTGGAGATGAGCTTTATGGCCTCGTCCTGGCCAACGACGTTCTGATGAAGGGCCTCTTCCATATGAAGGAGGCGCTCCGTCTCCTCTGTCGCCAGCCGTGTGAGAGGTATGCCGGTCCACATGCTCACTACTTCCGCTATGTTCTCCTCCGTGACCTCCGGCTTCTCCTTCTCGTGCTCCGATTCCCAATCCTTCTCCATGTTTTCCAGCTTGGAGATGAGCTTCATCTCCCTATCTCTAAGCTCGGCGGCAAACTCATATTGCTGACTGGCTATGGCCTCTTCCTTTTCCTTCTGGACGTTCTCCAAAACCTTCATGGCCTCCTTGATGGACAGAGGCGTCGAGCTGCTCATGATGCGAACCCTAGATGACGACTCGTCTACCAGGTCGATGGCCTTGTCAGGGAGGAATCGGTCCGCGATGTACTTGGAAGCTAGCGTTGCCGCTGCCTGAAGGGCCTCGTCTGTAATGGTCAGATGATGGTGATCTTCATAGCGACTCTTTATGCCCCGCAGTATCTCTATCGTCTCCTCCACTGACGGCTCCTCGACGGTAACCGGCTGGAAACGTCTCTCCAGGGCCGCATCCCTTTCCACGTACTTCCTATAGTCGTCTAGCGTCGTTGCTCCAATGGTCTGTATCTCTCCCCTGGCTAGGGAGGGCTTCAGAATGTTGGCCGCATCCACGGCCCCCTCTGCTGCCCCCGCCCCGATAAGGGTGTGCATTTCGTCAATGAACAGCACGCAGTTGCCAGAGGCCTTAATCTCCTCGACTACTTTCTTCAGCCGCTCTTCAAACTCGCCGCGATATTTGGTGCCGGCCACTAGGGCACCCATGTCCAGGGTCACCAGACGCTTGTTCTGCAGTGTGGAGGGCACATCGCCGGCGACTATTTGCTGGGCAAGAGCCTCTACTATGGCAGTCTTTCCCACCCCGGGCTCACCTATAAGCACTGGGTTGTTCTTGGTGCGCCGACTCAGTATCTGAATGACGCGTTGGATTTCCTTACTACGGCCCACTATGGGGTCTAGCTTGTCGGCGCGGGCGGCGGCCGTAAGGTCTACGCCTAGCTGATCCAAGGTAGGAGTACGGGTAGAAGACCGGGAGCCTCCTTGTCCTTGAGGCGCGCTTTGGCTGAGGATACGGCTGGTCTCCGCCCTTATCTTCTCCAGGCTAACCCCCAAACTTTCCAGCACGCCGGCGGCCACCCCTTCGCCCTCTCTCATTAGGCCAATTAGCAGGTGCTCTGTGCCAATGTAGTGATGGTTAAGCCTGCGGGCCTCGTCCACGGCCAACTCAATGACCTTCTTGGCCCTTGGCGTTAGGCCGATCTCCCCGGCCACTGAGCGCTCTCCCCTGCCAATTATAAACTCCACGGCGGAGCGTACCTTGCCCAACTCCACGCCTAGGCTGGAGAGGACCTTGGCCGCTACACCGTCGGTCTCCCGAACTAGCCCCAAAAGAATGTGTTCGGTACCTATATAGTTGTGATTGAACCTTTGAGCCTCTTCTTGGGCCAGGGAAAGGACTCTCCGTGCTCGTTCGGAAAACTTCTCAAATCTGCTGGCCATAATCGCTTCTCCTGCAGCAGTATCCCCTGTCGAGGTCTATTAAATCGATTCCTCTGCTTGTTTCAGACTAAGTCCCAGGCGTTGCCTTTCAGGCTCTATCCTGAGTACCTTGATCTGTACTACGTCGCCCTCTTGCACAACCTCTTTTGGATGGTGGATGACTCTATCCGTCAGCTCGGAGATGTGTATCAAACCTTCTATGCCATTTTCCACGCGGGCAAAGGCCCCAAAGTTGGCTAGTTTTGTGATGGTGGCCTCTACTATCTGGCCCTCCTGGTACCTTTCGCTTATGGTGTCCCAAGGTGTGGGCTGCATGCGCTTGAGACTTAGGCTTATCTTTCTATTCTCTTTATCAACCTTGAGCACGTAGACCTCAACCTCTTCGCCAATCTTGACTACGTCCTCAGGGGTTTGGACGGTCTCCCAAGAAAGCTCCGATATGTGGATCAAGCCGTCGGCTCCTCCCAAGTCTACAAAGGCGCCAAAACTGCTTATGCCCGTTACCTTGCCCGTCACTAGGTCTCCTTCGTTTAGCTTTTGTACCAGTCGTTCTTTTTGCTCTTCCCGCCATTCTTGGAGGGCGCTTCGCTCGGAGAAGATGGCCCGATTGCGCTTCCTGTCAAGCTCTAACACCTTGAGGCTGAGGGTTTGCCCTACGGCCTCCTCTTGTAGTTTCTCAGATTGACTCTCATCGCTGATGTCTTCCTTACTTACGCTGACCAGTTGGGACATGGGAACGAACCCCTGGACTCCCTCCACCTCTACGATAGCCCCGCCTCGGTTGAACCCTACGATCGTACCTTCGGTACAATCGCCCCGTTCAAGGCACTCGTCCAAGGTGCGCCATCCGATCTCGCCCTTCGCCTTGTCCACGGACAAAATCGCCGCCGACTCGTCGTTCTCGGGTTTGACCACCATAGCCAGCAGGGGGTCCCCTACGTTCAGTTGATCTAGCGCCTCCTGAGTGAGAGAGCGCATCTCCCAAGGCGGAATCATGCCCTCTAGCTTTTGGCTTGTGTTGACCAGAATTCCTTCCTCGTCAACCCTCATTATGATCCCATTAACGAACTCACCCCGATGAAGGGTCTTCATCGGCTGCATAGAGTCCAGCAACTCTGCCATCCCAGGAGTGGACTTGGAGTTTTCAGTTGAAGTCAACAGTTTGCACCTTCCCTATAGGTATGTCTACTAATATAAATTATAGACCCTATAGGTATGTCTGTAAACATTCGCTCATCTTTTGGTTGTTACCGAGGGATCAGCTATTCGGCGCAGCCCTTTCGATTGGCCTCAATTATTAGGATGCTGCCTAGTCCCCCGAAGATACGCATACATTAGCATGGTACGATTAAAAGGGGAAGGGGGATTTCGTGTACATACCCGCTGATTTCCCAACGGCAGAGATGTCTAGGAGTTTTAAAGCCCCCTGGCGGTGGCCTATTTTCCCACACCTTTGCAAGTGCAGTATCGTCAGCGCTGAGGCGTTTCACTTCCGTGTTCGGTATGGGAACGGGTGGTTCCACCTCGCTCTAACCACCAGGGGACCCAGTGCTTATAGTATAGCACGTTGCGCTAGTGGTTGAGAAGCCCCGCAAGGGCACTTTCTGTACTGATCTCCCATATTACCCTGAGACGCCTTTGAGATACTACTATAGTCACCCGTGTAGAGTAGTGGTGCAGGGCCTCGCCTGCCCTCGATCTGTAGGAGGCGAAGGAGCATGCTACGCTTATATTGGCTGGCGACCAGAAAAGCCCGCGTCGGTCTCATGCCAGTGCCTGACCTCATCTTCTCCCAAGAGCCAGCACAGGTAGACCACCCGACCCATTCTGAAGGATGCAAAGTCCACTAGACCCCGCTGCACGTCTTTTATCTCAATCCCCATGTCTGTCACCTGTTTCAAAAGCCTGTTCATCTCTTCCGTCGCCTTTTCCACGTGCCGGCGCTTCTCCTGAATCTCGCTCTCTGAGCTGGTGTGGCCGTTGCGTTTGCTATGTCTGAGGAGTCCAAGCATCTCATGCTGCTCCTCGTCGGCCTGCTGGGCCAAACCCTTCAACTCTTCAAAGGTGTCCTTAAGCAGGGGAATCGCTTGGTTGGCTTCTTCTACGGTGTAATATCGCATGCTTTTTGTGATAGGTCCCCGTCAGGCTCATCGCTTATAGCCCATAGTACGTCTTGAGACGTATTGTGGCAAGGTAAACCCTGCCGTTTGACCTGGTAGATCCCCTGGCTTATTCTGTAGGGGCCGATATTTATGTGAGGCGATAGTGAAGATTCTGGGCATAGAGACATCCTGCGACGAGACGGCGGCTGCCATAGTGGAGGATGGGCGCACCATCCTCTCTAACGTCGTTGCCTCCCAGGTCGACCTTCACGCTAGATACGGAGGCATCGTGCCGGAGGTGGCCTCCCGACAGCATCTGCTCAGCATCGCTCCAACCGTCACCGAGGCCCTGCAAGGCGCGGGGATAGCCATGGAGGAGGTAGATGCTGTGGCGGTGACCTATGGCCCTGGACTAGCCGGTTCCCTGATAGTGGGGGTCAACTTCGCCAAGGCCCTCGCCTTTGCTAGAGGCATACCCTTCATTGGTGTGAACCATCTGGAGGGACACATATATGCCGTCTGGCTGGAGGGGATGGATTTAGAAGAGACCCCAGGCTTTCCTGTAGTGTGCCTGATCGCCTCGGGTGGGCATACCGACCTGGTCTTGATGGAGGGCCACGGGCGATACACTCTGCTGGGGCGCACTCGAGACGACGCAGCGGGGGAGGCCTTCGATAAGGCTGCTCGGGTGCTTGGGCTAGGTTTTCCCGGAGGCCCAGCCATCCAGAAGGCAGCCGTAAAGGGTCATGGGGATTTGAGGTTGCCCAGGCCCCACGTAAAGGACTCGCTAGACTTTAGCTTCAGTGGCCTCAAAACAGCTCTCTTAAGAAAGGCCCAGGAGGTGGGGGTCTACCCCAATCAATCGGGAGAAAGGCTCGATGCAGCGCTGGTGTCAAATATAGCTGCCGCCTTCCAGGAGTCCATGGCGGACGTAATGGTGAAGAGGACATTGGAAGCCTCCGAAATGAAGGACGCTAAAGGCGTGTTGTTAGGAGGTGGCGTGGCCGCCAATACCCTTCTTCGAGATCAGATGAAGATTCGCTCCCCTGTTCCTGTTTTGGTGCCCCGGCCCACTCTTTGCACTGACAACGGCGCTATGATTGCCGCGGCGGCGTATCGTCCTCTGGTGGAGGGTCGTCGCTCTGGCTGGGACCTGGACGTGGTTCCGAACCTTCGATTGGGCTAGGTTCCTGCCAGCTAATCTGGACGGTCTCTTCTCTCTCATCATTCTGTTCGGGCCGAATGATGAGCCCATCAGTCTGGGTTGCATCCGCTGGAGAGGCGGTGTCTTCCCCAGAGGCTTCTGCCCCGTAAGCGGCGGGCGCAGACTCGTTTAACTGCGGCTGCGATTGAGCCGAAGGCGGGCTTTCGAGGGTCGGCGGAGACGCTTCCTCCAGAGAAGCCTGGTCTTCTGTTGCGATGCCCTCAGATTCATTCATCTCAAAGACCCTGTTTATGAAGGTGTAGGCATTTATCGCGCCGTCTTCACCTCGTACACGGGCCTGAATCTGGGCATCGCCTAGATGGAGTGTAACCACCGCCTGATCCTGAGAGAACACGTAATCTATTATTAAGATTGCGCCCAGGACGGACCCCACAATGCCAAGGACGGCGGACACGGTGGTATTTTCGAAGCTGGACTGGAGCACCTTGTACATCGCCAGTCCACCAAGCGCTCCCAGGACACCCCATATAAGGGTAGATATCTTTTTAGAGGACCGTTTCACCGATATCGACTGAATTTGCTTCAAGGCTGCGAAGGTAGCCTCCTTGGAACGCCTTCCTCCGGCGACCTGAATGACCCTCTTGTTGGTGAGGATCAGCGCATCTTCTCCCTTTTCAGGAAGATACCGGCTCACTCCATTTTGGTAGTTGAGCGTCATATCAAGACGCTCTCCCTCCAGCAGGCTTAACCCCTCTATTTCAAGGCACTCCTTCTCCATCAATCCTCTCCAGGCGGTTGTTCAGTCGACTCTACTCGTAGACATGATAACAGAATAATTATCCCAGATATAACCCAGGTATCCCCTCCTGAGGACCCCTTGCCTGGCCTTAATGGAGCAAATTGACGTCGCTATCTTTACTGAGTGGGAACCGGGCGCCGATTGACTTGTAGAGATGTATCAGTCCCTGCTGCCTTCAGGCCGTGCTCACCAATCTACATCTATGGCCCTGCAAGAGCAACAAGCTCTTCACCTCTTTGGTGATCTGGTTGTCCGAGCTCTTGGGGTGACGGGTGTAGGAGTCCAGGCACAGGCTCTTTAGGAGCGGGTTCTCGGCCTTCTGTGCCCACGCGTGGATAAAGGGCAAAGCCACGTTCACCGACATATCCCTGGCCCTGCCTGTGCCTATATCAGGTGGCGCCGCCAGCCCTCTTACCAGGCCAAGGCATCCATCGCTTCTCAACAGGCCCATCAGACCTCTTGCCAAGCCCAGATTTATATGACGGTCTATGAGATACGCCATACCAACGATTCGCCTGGCGGGATGGTTGTTGGGCCTCACTCGAAAGAGTCGCCACCTCTTGGAAGACATCCCATTGGTCCTGGGGATGCGCCTTAAAATGGCCTTCATCTCTCTATTGCGATCATCTGCGATCATCCGAGCCTGCGCTATCCAGTAGTCCTGAGGCGCTCAGAAGGAGGGCCTGGATGGCCAGGAGGCGCGTCTTGGCGGGCTCCTTCGCCAGGGGCGCAATGGCCTCTATGGTAACCTTATTGGCCAGCTCCCTGAAGGGCTTCCTGTTGTCGCCGTAGCCCATGCATTCCATGAGGCCAGCGTAGAGGGCTTGCTCTGGGCCTTGATTCTCCATCTCTATAGCCAGGCCTCGGCTTTTGGCCAGGAAGCGCTGGTCCCCCAGCCTGTCCAGCAGGCATCCCAGGTCTTCATCGTCTAAGGAGCTAAGATGAGAGAGGGGGCTTCCGAGCCGAGACGAAGCTCCCTGCAGCGGTTCCATCACCGGCTCCAGGGCCAGGATGGGCGTCTCCAGCCTGGACTGAAGTGGGGAGGTACTGTGTTTCCTGGGACGCAGCACCACGCCGTTGTAGTTAGGGTCCAGGTGATGGCCGTGCCCCCTCCAGCCGGAGGCATCCACATGAAGTTCCACGTCTCCCTTTATTAGGCGTCCGTCCTTTGTCTCTATGACCGCGTCCCTGAAGTCTGGCCCTGCTTGGGGGCTTGGCCGTCCTGGATAGAGTATTCTCAGAGGCTCTCCTCCTAGGGTGACCAGCCGTCCCCCTAGGCTCGATACCCTTCGCCATAGCAGGTGGAGGGCCCTTTCCGTCGTCCGTTCCTTTGTTGCTCTAGTGGTCATCGCCAGTTGCCAGTCACCCGGGGTCTTCTTGCTCGGCCTCTTCAGGGGCCGTTGTGTACTTGAATCCGGCCCGCTCTGCGATCATGTTTAGCAGCGTGCGGGAGGCGCCCCTTGGCTCATACATGCCCGTCTCCCACTCGCTAATGGTCTGCTGACGCACGCCCAGATCTCCGGCTATCTCCTGCTGAGTGCGCTTCAGGTGTTTTCGCAGGGCGCGAACGGACTTCGCATCCCACCTCTTACCCCTGCTTTGTCTGTATTGAAATGCCATAGCGCTATTTTACACGGTACAGTGTAACTATTCAAGTGTAGCTCTATTCATAATCTAGGTGCCAGGATTAGATTTTGGCGGAGTCTTGGTATGAATTGAGTCCATTTAGGTCGGGTTAACTGGGCAAAATTCGACCTCTTTGCGGTCCCTCTTCGCACCCAGACTAAGGCAGCTGTTAGCCTTTGGCAGGCAGTGCCATAGCTGTCAACGATGGTACTACTTCTGTCTTATCCAGCCCATGGCGACACTGGATCACACAGGCTGTCTTGTGATGTTTAAGGCCTCTTTTGGAAACATGTGTTGGCCGTTCGCATCTGCTATGATGTCATGCGGTGACCCTGTCAAACGAGAAGGTTATGCCGTTCCCAGCAGTAGACAGAGTAATCTATAGCAGAAAACCCCTTGTTTCTGTGATTTGTCAAGCAAGGTTTCCCACATTGCTTAGGATTGACACGGAAATACCTTCGGACTTTCAAGAGCATATTCTTCCAGAATATGCTAATTTAACAGAACGTCAGGAAGTGAAGGTGGATATCCAGCTAGGAAACAAACTAGCTGTTACTGCAAAAGAGATGAAACAAATCAAGAACTACGAATTCGCCTCAGAGGACAATAGTTGGAAAGTAAACTAGACAAGGAATTTTATTTCATTATCGACAAGTGATTATCAAAACTGGGAAGAATTTAAGACCAAATTCGAAGCAGTTTTGAATGCATTTGTTGAGGTCTACGAACCAGTTCTTTTTACCAGGATTGGGCTACGCTACTTCGACGTGATCGTTAGGTCAAATCTGGGTCTGGAGGACATTGACCGGGAAGATTTGATAGCCCCCCAATTCTTAGGCGTAATCGCATCACCCGAACTAAAAGCTAATGTGACGCAATTTCAATCTACTTCTCTGGTCAACTTAAAAGACGATCAGGGCGAAGTAAGAATCATTGCTGGTACCGTAATGTCCACAGAGTCTGCGGAAACCAATTTTATGATCGACAGTGATTTCTACAAATTGAAGAGGGAAGAAAAGGACAAACTTTTGAACAGATTGGATTATTTCCACACAAAGGCATCAGGACTTTTTAGAATGTGTATAAAAGATAAACTACATGATGCAATGGAGCCAATGCAAAATCTATGAATGCTCAAGAAAACGCAAGTAGCTTTGAGGCAACAATTAGTCATTTGAACGTGAGTCAAGTTCGACACTCTCCTAACGAAACGTTGGGAGGAGAATTTCAACTACCGTACATAAGTCAAGAGATAAGGCGAGTAATAGAACCTGTATTAAGGACTCTATCTGAAACAAAAGACCTTGCTGTAATCAAAGAGGTAAGAGATGTACTTTTCATGTTTATCGAATTAGTTTCGGAATTCAGCAAGTCCAATTTTGACATCAGCAACCTGCAGCCACTAATAGGTGCGAATTTACCAGATGACTCGTTTTTGATTGAATGGATTTTCTCTAGCTACCGAGTTGGATTCGTTATTGAAAAAGATCCGAGAGAGTCTATCTGGTATGTAGTTTCAAAAACTGAATCTTCTGATTCAACCGACTCCGGTAGTCTTGATATTCATGACAAGAAGGCGCTATTAACTAAACTTGTGTCGCACGTATCGATGAACTCGTAGCGATAGAATGGAATATTCAGACAATATACTCAGGGGACTTTCGAGAAGAGATTGGATTAGCGACGGTATAGTGGGTTCAGCAGCATTTCAGTTTAGTTTCGACGAGAAACATGTTAAAAATGAATGGGCGTCACAGTCCATTTGCTGGGAAGACGATGACTCAGTGATCGATTTGATGCTTCAGCAAGAAAAGGATGACCATCCCCAATTTAGGGCAGGCATCGCTAGACTTGAGCGGCAATCTATAGACCGCATCTGCAAGCTTCAGGCGCTTCGAAATGTTTTGTCCTATGAAAGAGAGCCGTTGGTGGATAATCGCTATCATGGGAACATATTGCTGAGCGCCAAATCGAGCAAGATGCAAAGGAAACTCCTCCCTGCAACTCTTGCGCTGCATGTGTCAGGTATTGTTCATCGTAGCGAAGATATTGAAATGTAAGATGGCGGATGAGGTTCCTCGAGCTATCAACAAGCCTGGGCTTGAACCAACATTCAAGAACAATAAGGCGAGTTTCGCAACAACATACAAGCGGTTACGCTCTGTTTGGCCCCTAGCGTATCAAGCCACCTTCCTAACTAGCGCCCTCCCCCCTGTCGCTAACGCTTGAGCCTGTAGTATCGTCACTGACATCAAGCAATGAAGAGTCACTTTGTCTATTCGGCGCACTCGGACGCCATATCAACGTCCTTGCGATGGCCTATCAGGAGGGCGGCCACCCGAAAGTCTGGCCAGCTTCTTTGTGCCAGAAGAGAAGGGCTTAGCAGTTAAGTTCCTTCCCCCTCATCGCCGGCGCTCGACGATGCCTGTTGACAACGGCTGGCCTCATCATTATCATAATATCTCGGTTAGCAGTCGAAGTGCGAGACTGCTAAAAAGGTAGATGCGCAACTAAATCTCATATCTATACTTCGAAGGAGGAGTTATGCCTACCAAGAAAAAAGTGAAGTTCCTGCCTCTAGGCAACCGTGTGGTCATAAAGGCACTTGAGGATGGGGAACAGATGAGCCCTGGCGGGATCTACATACCGGACACCGCCAAGGAGAAGCCCCAGGAGGGCGAAATAATCGCGGTCGGGCCAGGCAAACTGGACGAGAACGGCAAGAGAGTCCCTATGGAGGTGAAGGTCGGCGATAAGGTGATCTATTCCAAGTACGCAGGCACCGAGTACAAGGATGGCGCGCAGGAGTACCTTGTAGTTCGTGAGGACGATATTCTTTTCAAGCTAGGATAGGAATAAATAATGATCGATATTCAAGATGATCTTCTAAGGAGGAAATAATGCCAAAGCAGATAAGCTATAGCGAAGAGGCGCGAGCCGCCCTAAGGCGTGGCATCGACAAGATGGCTGACACCGTAGGCGTCACCCTGGGTCCCAGGGGACGCAATGTGGTCCTGGACAAAAAGTTCGGCCCACCCCAGGTGTGTAGCGACGGCGTGACCATTGCCAAGGAGATAGAGCTGGAAGACCCCTTCGAGAATATGGGGGCTCAGCTTCTCAAGGAGGCCGCCACCAAGACCAACGATGTGGCCGGCGACGGCACCACTACTTCCACTGTGCTGTCCCAGGCTATCATTCAGGAGGGCTTCAAGAACGTGGCCGCCGGCGCCGACCCAATGGCCCTGAAGCGGGGCCTGGAGTTGGGTGTAGAGGTCCTCAGGAAAGAGATAAAGAAGGCGTCCAAGCCAGTGGAGGGCAAGGCTCAGGTCGCCCAGGTGGCCTCCCTCTCCGCCCACGACGAGAAGATGGGTAACCTCATCGCCGAGGTCATGGACAAGGTCGGCAAGGACGGGGTTATAACCGTCGAGGAGTCCAAGGGCATAGAGTACGAGGTGGAATACGTAGAGGGTATGCAAGTAGACCGCGGCTATCTGTCCCCCTACTTCATCACCAACAGCGAGAGGATGGAGACCGTCCTTGAAGACCCATACATACTCATCACCGACAAGAAGATCTCTGCGGTTTCCGATTTTCTTCCCACATTGGAGAAGATACTCAAGATAAGCAAGAACATCGTCATAGTGGCCGAGGACGTTGAGGGCGAGGCGCTGGCCACCCTGGTGGTCAACAAGCTGCGAGGCACTCTAAGTTGCCTGGCCATCAAGGCCCCTGGCTTCGGCGATCGTCGCAAGGCCATGTTGGAGGATATGGCTATCCTGACCGGCGGAAAGGTCATCAGCGAGGAGCTGGGCCGCAAGCTGGACTCCGTGGAGGTTGACGACCTGGGCCGCTGCCGACGCGTCGTGGCTACCAAAGAGGATAGCACCTTCGTCGAAGGCAAAGGCTCCGATGCGGACATTCAGGGACGCATAAAGCAGATCAAGACCCAGATAGAGGATACCACCTCTGAATTCGACAGGGAGAAGCTCCAGGAGCGCATGGCCAAGCTGGCCGGTGGCGTTGCCATCATCAAGGTCGGCGCCGCTACCGAGGTGGAGTTGAAGGAGAAGAAGAACAGGGTAGAAGACGCCCTTTCCGCCACCCGCGCCGCCGTAGAAGAGGGCATAGTGGCCGGTGGTGGCGTTACCCTTATACAGTCGATAAAGGCACTGGACAAGGTGAAGGCCCCCAGCGACGAGATTACCGGCGTCAACATCCTGAAGACATCCCTTGAGCAGCCCATCAGGATAATCGCCAAGAACTCCGGGGTAGAAGGCGCAGTGATCCTCCAGGAGATAAAGAATAGCAAGAAGACTGATTGGGGCTTCGACGCCGAGAAGGGCAAGTTCTGCAACATGCTGGAGGCGGGTATCATGGACCCCGCAAAGGTGACCAGGGCCGCCGTGGAGAACGCTGTCAGCGTCGCCGCCATGGTGCTCACTACCGAGTCCCTCATCACCGATATCCCTGAGGAGAAGCCTGCCATGGCCGCTCCCCCTCCCATGGACTACTAGAGCACCCTAGTCCAATTTAGGCTTTTGGAATTTGAGAGGCCCCCCGATCTTATCGGAGGGCTTCTCTCTATGCTTTCCCTTCTACTATACACTCTACCACACCAAAGATTGTGACGACGTCACTGGGTGGGCAGGGAGGGAAAAACAACATTGGAGGCTTGACTACAAGGGGTGTTAACAATTGCCTAACTAACCCCGTGTGCGGGTTTTCCTTAGTAGTTACTTTTCCCGATGATGGTCATCAACAAAATAAGCTGACGTTTTCTCTGTGTGAAGTAAACCCCGTAAAGGCGCTTTGCTTCTACGGGGGTTACGCTGTCCAGCTATGCCAAAACTTGCACATCGGGTTAACTACACTATGTAGCGATAAGGGGAATATCTCTTGAAGGTGGTCTTCGACTGCGTATTGTGAGACAGCGAGACCCCTCTCACAAGGTCAGCAAGCCCAGAAACTGGCGGTCGCTGCGATAGGGGCCCACCAAGGACATGTTTAAGTTGTCCTCTCTTAGCAACTGGCGGGCGACTCGTTGCAGGTCCTCGGGATTTATTGAGTTGAGGCGGGATACCACCTCATCTACAGTCAATATTTCGCCCCTGAGCAGCTCCTGGCTACCCAGCCAACCGCCGACGGCCCGTGTGTCCTCCATGCGGAGCAGTAGCCTGCCCTTGGCGAACTCCCTGACCTTGTCCATCTCCTCTTGAGGAATGCCGTCCTTCACCTCGGACAGCACCTTGAGGATGGTCTTGATAGCCTTGGCGGCCCGTTTAGGGTCTACGCCGGCGTATATGGCGAAGGAGCCGCAGTCCCTCATGTGGTCGGCGCCGCTGTGGACGTCGTAGGCCAGACCCTGATTCTCTCGAACCTCCAAGAAGAGACGGCTGCTCATACCCTCGCCCAGGACGCTGCTCAGGAGCCCTAGTGCGTACCTGTCTGGGTGATCGGCCGCCACGCTATGAAACCCGATGCAGATGTGGGCCTGGTCCGTCTTGCGTTGCTCCAGCTTGAACCGAGGCTCCTTCTGGCCATCGGGCGCTCGCTGCCAGTCCAGTAGGGTGTTGGTAGGCCAGTCGTTCGTTAGATTCCTTATTTTCTCGACCAACGCCTCATGGTCAATATTGCCCGCCACGCTGACCACCATGTTGGACAGTATGTACTGGTGGCTCATGTAGCCCAGCATATCGTCACGGGTTATGTTACGCACCGACTCCTTGGTGCCGCCAACATCCCTACCCAGGGGGTTGTCCTGCCACATTAGCTCGTCAAGAAGGGCCTCTGCCCTGTGGCCGGGATACTCGTTCATCATGTTCAGCTCCTCCAACACCACCAGCCGCTCCTTCTCTATCTCTGCGGGGTCGAACTTGGAGAAGCGCAGGATGTCCACCAGTAGCTCCAACGCCGTATCGAGATGGTCCCTGGCCACCTTGGCCCAGTAGACGGTGGCCTCCCTGTCTGTGCCGGCGTTTAGGATACCGCCGACGCCCTCTATGGTCTCGCTGATCTGGCGAGCCGTGGGCATGCGCTCCGTTCCCTTGAAGCACAGGTGCTCGATAAAGTGGGAGACGCCGGCCTTATCCGACGACTCATAACGAGAACCCGCCCCGACGTATATGGAGATGCTGACGGAGCGGGTGTGTGACATGGCGCCAGTTACTATGCGAAGTCCATTGTCTAACGTTGTCTTCTGGTACATATCACATCCATTCTTAAAGTCTCACAATACCATTGTAGAGTTACGGAGCGCGGGGCGTCAAATGGAGATGGGTAGGGTAATATAGTATAGTACATATTCCTACGGTGATGAGATCCAAATGGCGAATAACAGAAGAAATTCAACACCTTACAGTTCCATGGATTTAGACACCTCCTGGAGTAACTAGATGCTTCTAAATGTACAAGAAGAGACCGCCAAGGTATTAGGTAACCAAGGCCGCGAAGTTCTAAACAAGGTGGTCGGTCTTATAGAGGACTCGGCATCTCGCTTTGGTTGGCCCATAAAGGGTATAGAGGTGCGCTACACCCGCGATCCTGAAGTTGAGGGTTGGGAGTATGTGCTTCTGGTTCTTGAGTTCTCCTGTCCCTTTGAAGAAGCAGACAAACATCTTCATGTGCTTTACAATCAACTAGATGCTCTAAGCGCTAAACTAGCCAAGGACGAAAAGTTGTTCCTCCAGAGGCTTATCTTCTTTGACATCGAGACTGCAGCCTGAATTTGCGCAAATTGACCCTTATTCATATCTTGATCTCGCCAAACAGCTTGCATCAAGGCTTGAACCATCCGCTAGGAGGTCGGCCGCCGATAGGGCATACTACGCGGCTTTCCTCTACTCCCGAGACCAGCTTGCAGCCAGAGGTTACATAACTCCCTATTACACTGCTGCCGACCACAAATACGTTGCTGAGACTTTGAAAAGCGAGCTTGGAGCTTTCGGCAATGATGAATTTAGACTCAGAAACGCCCGTAACAAAGCTACTTACGATACAAGGGATTTAAGCAGCCCTACCCTCAAATGTATCATCGATACTGCGGAAAATATCATCAGGCAAGTTAGCGCCCTGCCTCAACACCCCTAGGAAGTAATTCTATCCAAGCATCAGCCACTCCCTCAAGCATCTACCCACTTGGTCATCAGGTATCGGTCGTGGTCCTGAAACCCGGCCTTCCTGTACAGCTTCTGCGCCCTGGTGTTCAGACGCTCGACTTCCAAGTGGAGCGCGTGTATGCCTAGCTCCATACAGTATGCCTCTACAAGTTGTATAGCCTTGGCCCCAATTCCCTGGCCGCGATGGCTGGCCTTGATGAAAAGCTCGTCCAAAAAGGCGTCGCGCCCGTGGTGCTCCAGACTGTATCCAATGGTCAGAGCGACGTAGCCGATCGATTCACCCTCGTCCTGGATGAGCCATACGCGCCCAAGTGACGGGTCGTTAACCAGGTTTGCGAGCGCCGTGCGAGCCACGTCCTCGTCGAATGGGTTACCCTCGTGCTCATAGAACTCCCTTACGAATTCTACCAGCAAATCAATGTCGGAATTGTCTGCGATTCGGAAACTGGCTTCCACGCTAATTGCTTCCTCCTTGAAGGTCTCGGTGTTATGTTGTACGCAATAGATGCCTTACGGCTCAAGTCGAGATCGTCGAATTGATGGTGATGGGGCTAATCGGGCAAAAGACCCCAGTGGGACAGGCTACCTTCCAACCACCGCCACCGCGCCCTCTATCGCCTTCACCAGGGGGCCGGGGTAGACCCCTATCAGTATGATGCCCCCAAAGAGCACCGCCAGGGTCCCTGAGATAAGCAGCGGCACCGGGATGGGCCGCGTTTCCTCGCCCTTCTCGACGTACATCTGCCGTATCACCATCAGGTAGTAGTAGAGGGATATTAGGCTGTTGAGTATGGCCAGGCCGGAGAGCCACAGCAGCCCTTCGCTGGCCGCCGCCGTGAACAGGTAGAACTTGGTGGTGAACCCCGCGAAGATGGGCAGCCCCGCTAGCGAAAACAGCGACACGGTGAGTACCAGTGCCACAAAGGGCGCTCGCTGGGCGAGCCCTGCGAAATCGCGGATCTCCTCCTTGTTGGTCACGTTGAAGACGGCGATAACGCACAGGAACGCCGCTAAGGTGGCCACGCCGTAGCCCACCAGGTGCAGCACCAGGCCACTGGATGCCAACTGCGATGACTCTATGGCCCCGCTGCTGCTTATATGCCCTAGCGCCGCCACGCCCAGTAGCAGGTACCCCACCTGGCCAATGCTGGAGTAGGCCAGCATCCGTTTTATGTTCCTCTGGGCCAGGGCCACCAGGTTGCCTATCGTCATAGTGAAGGCGGCCAGTATGGCCAAAATGATCTGCCAGCCGCCGATGGCGGGCATGAAGGCCTCGCCGAACAGACGCAGTATCAGGGCGAAGGCCGCCGCCTTGGATCCGGCTGCCAAGTAGGCGGTGATGGGCGTGGGCGCACCCTCGTAGACGTCGGGGGCCCACATATGAAAGGGCACGGCAGCCACCTTGAAGCCCAGACCAGCTATTATCAGCGTCAGCCCCGCCAGAACTGACGGGTTCAAGGAGCCGCTGGCCACCATCGCAGAGAGCTGGTCGTGGATTCCATCGAAGCGCGTAGTGCCGAGCATGCCGTAGATGAGGCTGATGCCGTACAGCAACAGCGCCGACGAAAAAGCGCCCAGCAGGATGTACTTGATACCCGCCTCGTTGGACTTGGGGTTAAACCGGTTGTAGGAGACGAGAATGTACAGGCTGAAGCTGAGAAGCTCCAGGGCGATGTAGGCGGTAAGAAGCTCGCCTGAGGCCGCCATCAGCACCATGGCTAAGATGGAGAAGATAAGTATCCCATAGTACTCTCCCTGATGGGCTAGGTGCTTCTTAACGAAACCCACAGAGGACAGTATCACGAAGCCACCGATCACCAGGAAGACGGCCTTAAAGAAGAGCGAGTAAGCGTCTATTCGGATTATGCCGTCATACAGGGTAGTATCCTTGTTCCAGAGAAAGACCAGTGAGAAGACCAGGGTCCCGGCAAGCCCTATAACTGCTAGATACGCCAGCAGGTGCTTGTTGCGAGACGGCAGCACAAAGTCCACCGATAGGATCAGAAAAGCCAGCCCCGTCAGCAGGAACTCCGGCAGTAGCAGCGTGAAATCGTTGCTCATCAGCCTGTAATGCCTTTCAGCAGTGTTTGCACTCCGCTATCGATGATACGCAGGAATAGGGAGGGCATAAGCCCTGCTAGCAATAGGAATCCACCCAGGGCGGCGGCGGATGCGCCCTCTAAGCGCGAGGCGTCTTTGAGGGTCGTCCACTGCTCGCTAATGGGGCCGAAGAAGACCTTGGCCATGAGACGCAGGATGTATACTGCCGTAATGGCGGCCCCGATAACGCCCAATATCCCTATCAGAAGGTTCGTCTGGAAGGCCCCGATGAACACCAGAAGCTCGGCGACGAAGCCGCTTAGCCCTGGTAGCCCAAGTGACGCAAGTCCCGCCACCGCAAAGAAGGCCGCCGTCACCCCCATTCGCTTCGACAGGCCCTCCAGGACGGATATGTCGCGGGTGTGAGAGCGCTCATAGATGATGCCCACCATGGCGAAGAAGAGGGCCGTCATGATGCCATGAGAGAACATCTGCAGCACGGCGCCGCTGACACCCAACGGCTTGAGGGTCGCCAGGCCCATGAGCACGTACCCCATGTGGCTGACGCTGGAGTAACCCACAACATATTTCAGGTCCCGTTGCGCCAGGGCCGAGGACGCGCCGTAGATAACGTTGATGGTCGCCAGGATAAGTAGCACGGGCATCCAATCTGTGGCTCCCTCAGGCAGCAGGGTCATGCCCACTCGTATGATTCCGAAGGCCCCCAGCTTCATCAGAACGCCTGCGTGAAGCATGCTCACCGCCGTGGGCGCTGCCACGTGACCGTCGGGCGACCAGGTGTGGAAGGGCCACAGTCCCGCCAGCACGCCAAACCCGAGCACGATCAGCGGGAAGAAGAGACGCTGAAAGTTTTGTGTGAACTCCACGTCTTGCAGCACCAGTATGTTGAAGGTGCCCAGGTTGGCCTGAACGTAAATGGCTATTATGCCCACCCATACCAGGACGCTGCCCGCCACCAGGTACAGCACCAGCTTCATAGCGCTGTATTCCTTAGTGCGTATAAAGGTCTTGAAGTCGGTGCTGCTTCCCCAGATGCCGATGAGCAGATACATGGGCAGCACCGCCAGCTCGTAGAAGAAGAATAAGAAGAACAGGTCCACCGTCATGAAGACGCCGTAAACGCCTGCCACCAGCAGAAATAGCAGTATAAAGAAGTCTTTGGTTCGTGTGTTGACGTTCCAGGATACCAGGACGCCAGTGACTATGACGATGCCGGTGAGGAGCAGCATGGGCACCGCTATGCCGTCTACGCCCAGGCTCAGGCTTACGCCAAAATTCTCCAGCCAATGATACTCCCGGGCGAACTGGAAACCTCCTGCGCTGTAATCGTAGGCGGCGAAGACATAAATGGTCAGAACCAGGGTAACAGATGCCGTCACCGCTGCCACCCACTTGGCAGGTTGCGGACGGTAGCCAGGGACAAAGAATAGCGCCGCTGCCCCGATGAATGGTGCCACCATGAGGATGGTCAGCACATAACTGTCAAATGTCTCCATCTCTCTTACCTATGAGCCGCTCGTCCTGAGCCTGTCGAAGGATGAGCGGGAGCTTGTGTGGCGTTTTGAAATCCCAATGTGTCGTGGCCCCTACTATGATACAAAGCCAAGGCGTAAGCACCACACCCTGAAGGGTGTGGCTTTTGAGGCATACTGATGCCACAGCTTTCAAGCTGTGGTCGAAGTCTGTCCCGGATTCCGAAGGAATGATGTACAGATTTGTTTTTCACGCTAGAACTATCCACCATATCAGTATCAGTCCCACCGCTCCCAGCGTCATCCCCAATGCGTAGCTATACATGAGCCCCGTCTGAAGATAGCGCAATCGATATCCGGACCGTATCACCGAGTCGCCGATTCCGTTGACCCCAGTGTCGTTGATCACTATGCGGTCAAAGAGAGCCACCAGGTCTCCGAATACCAGTACTGCCTTATTAATGACCCACTGATACAGTTCGTCGATATAGTATTTGTTTTTGACTAGCCTATATACCTGTGAGAACCGGTTCGCCAGCTCCTCGTGCGATACCAGACCCCTCTGGTAGACTGCCCATCCCACAGCAAAGCCGCCGATGGCTAGTATAATCGACCCTGCCATTAGGGCTGGGTTGACCTGAAAGGCCCCGGCCTCTACATGGAAGGCCGTCCCTAGCCCGTGGAAGGCCTCGCTCCATCCAGGCGTCAAGAAGGCCAGGAAACCAACGAAGACGGCAAAGGCGGCCAGAAGAACCAGCGGCCCGGTCATGACCCATGGCGACTCGTGGGCGTGCTCGTTCTCCTTCTTCAGCTTTCCAAATATCACGATGAACAGAAGCCTGGCCATGTACAGGGCGCTCAGTAGGGCTGCTACCAGGGCCAGGGCGATGAAGATAGGACTGCGACCCTCCAGGACGGATAGCAGCATCTCGTCCTTGCTAAAGAAGCCGCTCAGGGGTGGTATGCCGCCCAGAGCCAGAGCGCCGATGGCAAATGTGACGGCCGTTATGGGCATGCGCCTCCATAGGCCTCCCATGTCCCATATCTCCGTCTTGTGGGTGCCGTGGGTGAGGCTCCCCGCGCCCAAGAAGAGCAGAGCCTTGGCAAAGGCATGGGCCAGCAGATGAAATATAGCGGCCCCAACTCCAAAGGCGCCCAATGACAGCATCATGAAGCCAAGGTGGCTGATAGTAGAATAGGCAAGCACCCGTTTGAGGTCAGTCATAACGAGGGCCATGCTGGCGGCGATGATAGTGGTGATCAGGCCAATGGTGGCTACTATCAGAAGGGTAGTCGGCGCCAGCTCGAACAGTGGAAACAGGCGCGCCACCAGGAACACTCCAGCGGCCACCATGGTCGCCGCGTGGATGAGGGCGCTGACCGGCGTAGGGCCTTCCATTGCGTCGGGCAGCCACACGTGGAAGGGGAACTGGGCGGACTTGCCCATGGCTCCCGCGAATATAAGAAGCGTGGCAGCGGTCAATAGCCCTTGCGACACGCCGCCCTGCTCCACCACGTGGAAGATAGTTGATAGCTCGAAGCTTCCGGTAGCCCTGAACAGCAGTATGATGCCTATAAGCAAGCCCACGTCACCTATTCTGGTGGTGACAAAGGCCTTCTTGGCTGCCTCGGCGGCGGAGCGCTTTTCATACCAGAATCCTATGAGTAGGTAGGACCCCAGGCCCACTAGCTCCCAGGATATGTAGACGAGGATCAGATTGTCCGCCAGCACCAGGGTCAGCATGGCGGCCGCAAACAGCGAGTGGACGGCGAAGTACCAGCCGTACCTTGCCTCTCCCCTCATGTACCCGACCGAGTAGATCTGGACGCACAGGGCTACCAGAGTCACCAGCCCCAACATGGTCACTGACAGCGGGTCGATAATGGTACCCCAGGTGAACTTGGTGCCGCCTAACGTGAACCAGTCGATGCTGACGGTGCCGGCCCCATTGTTCAGCAGGTCGGTGAGAACGTACCAGAAGAGCAGGAAGCCGAGAAACATGGCGGAGATCGCAATATAAGCCAGCTTGGACTCATATCTTGGGAAGAAACGGTTAAGAGCGACGATGATTACAAATGCTGAAGCGACCATGGCAGGCACCAGCCCCGCCCACTCGATGCCTATGGAATCTGCAAAGGGCATTCTCTAGCTATCTCCCAGTTTTTCTAAACTGTTCACTCTGAGCCTACCGCCTTTTCCTGTCATTCTGAGTGGAACGAAGAACCCTTGGCACGCCTCCGACCACTCGCTCGTGGTGAGCTAGTCGAACCATGAGGACCATCTCGACAGGTCAAGATGGCTACCACTTCATTATGTCTATTTCATCCACGTTGGCGGTGCTTCGGTTGCGAAAGAGGCGCAATATAATAGCCATGGCCAGGCCAACCTCGGCGGCGGCCACGGTAATCACGAATATCACAATCACCTGCCCCAAGGCCCGCTGGGAGTCGGTGAAGTTTGAGAAGGCTGCGAACCCTATGAGGTTAATGTTGACGGCGTTCAGCATCAACTCTATGGAAAGGAGGATGAGAACGGCACTGCGTCGGGCCAGCACCCCGTAGACGCCGATGGCGAAAAGCGCCGCGCTGAGTATCTGGAAATGGATGAGGGACACTACTCTTTTCCTCCAATGTCCCGGGCCAGCACCACCGCGCCTATCAGTGCCACCAAAAGCACCAGAGAGGCTATCTCAAAGGGCACGGCCCACTGTGTGAAGAGGGTGCTACCCAAGTCTTGAAAAGCCAAAGCCTGGGCCTTTCCTGATAGGGGAGAACCCTTTAGAAAGGTGGCTGCCAGCACCCCAAAGATGGCTGCGGCGGCTACGGCAGCCAGGGGCCATTGGGCATTATGCGCTCGGGCTTGAAAGTCTTCCATGCGGGTCAGCATAATGGCGAACAAGACCACTATTATTATTGCTCCGCCGTATATAAGCACCTGCACCAGGGACAGGAACTGGGCAAAGACCAACAGGTATAGCCCGGCCACACCCAAAAGGGACACCAGCAAAGCCAGCGCCGCATGGATTATGTTCCTGGTTGCCACCACCATTATGGCACCCCCTAGACAGAGCGCCCCGACGAGGTAGAACAACACCAGAGAGACCATTAGCTCCGAGCCTCCTGAGGGCGACCCTCTTCTGCACCTTTACCCTTGGCTTCTTTGGCCGTCTTCTTCTTGCTGGGCGGCTGCCAGTTGACCTCAGCCTGATACTCCTTGCCCATCTCCAGCAGCTTGGGTAGGTCCACTCTGTTATCGTTTCGCTGATACTTGCTCAGCTCGTGCTCGTGGCTCATCTCTATGGCATCGAAGTTGCACACCTCGACGCAAATGCCACATAGTATGCAGCGTCCGAGGTTGATCTCGAATTCGTCGATTATCTTGCGTCTGGTGCTCTTCCCATCTGCGTGCAGAGGGTTATCCTTCATCTTGGCACTCATGCACTGGGTGGGGCAGTAACGCACACAGACCATGCAGCCGGTGCAGAAGGGCTCCTTAATCTGATAGTCCCAGGTGAGGGCTGGGAAACCCATGAAGCGCTCGTCCACGGGGAGATGCTCCTTGGGATACTGGGCTGTAACTGGCTTTCGGAGCATCGTGCTCAGGGTTACCAGAAGCCCTTTTAGATTGCCTAACATCCTTCCGCCTCTTTTGTTCTTTGACAGACACTCATACAGTTCATGGTGAGCCTGCCCGCCTTCGACCTGTCGGGGCCTGCCACGATCGAACCATGAGTGGCTTCTCTCCAATATGTATGGGTAATGTTCAGAAGATCTTGGGTCATTAAACGGCCCGCTGGACAGGATATACTTGCACCGTGTTTCTTTCAACGGCCGCTCGGGGCCTTTTATAGATGATATAGAAGACGCCTATGAGTAGTCCCAGTGACATTAGGGTCAGTGTCCATACAGGCCATCCGTAAAAGAGATATATGCCTGTGATGACTATGTTCACGAAAGAGAGGGGAACCAACACCTTCCAGCCAAAGGACATAAGCTGATCGATGCGAAGCCTGGGGTATGTGCCCCTTATCCAGAAGATGATCAGTATCACCGCATAGGTCTTTGTCAGAAACCACGCAACGGCCAGAACGGAGTTGGGCATCTCTGGCCAGCTCCATCCGCCAAAGAACAATATGACCGTCAACGCCCCTATGGTAAAGGTATTCATATACTCGGTTAGGAAGAAAACTGACCAGTGCATGCCGCTGTACTCGACGAATGGACCTCCCACCACCTCCGAATCTGCGTGATGGATGTCGAATGGCGTTCGGCCTATCTCCGCAAGCCCCGCCAGAAAGAAGATAAACAGGCCTAGAGGCTGCACGAAAGCGAAGGGGATCACGTGTTGCCCCGGCAGGTTCCTGATAGTTTCCTGCCCTCCTACAGTCAGCGTAATCATGTTGCCGTCTATTATATCCGTCAGCTTCAGAGAGTGTACCAGCATAGCGACAGCTAGGATGGCCATTATCAGCGGTATCTCGTAGCTGACTAGCTGGGCCGCCGCTCGCAGCCCTCCGAGGATGGCGTACTTGTTAGCGGATCCCCATCCAGCCATCACTAGCCCGATTACAGACAGCACCGAGAAGGCGACGATATAAAATAAGCCCATGTCCAGATTCTGCAAAACCAGGCTACGCGAGAAGGGTATGGTCACCCATATCATGAAGGACGGCACAAAGGCGGCCAAAGGAGCTATCCAGTACACTTTCTTATCGGCCCAAGAGGGCAGGATGTCCTCCTTGACCATCAGCTTTAGGGCGTCTGCCATGGGTTGCAGGGTGCCGTGAAAGCCCACTCTCATTGGCCCCATCCTCATCTGAATGCGACCCAAAGCCTTGCGCTCCAGCCATGTGAGAACGAGAACTGTCAAGGAGAGGAAACCAAAGAGTCCTAGCACGCCCAGGGCTATATATACTCCTGTTAGAACGCTCACCTGTCCACCTCGCCAAGTACTATGTCAATTGAACCAAGGATGACCACGGCATCGGCCACGTAGGAGTTTATCACCATCTGGCGTAGGGCCTGTAGGTTACAGAAGGAGGGCGTTCTTACCTTGACTCGGTACGGTTTCGAGGAGCCGTCGCTGACCAGGTAAACGCCAAGGTCCCCCCTGGGGCTTTCAGTCCTGAAATACACCTCCCCCTTCGGTGGCCTTACAAGCCACCTGAGGGATGCCTTGACTGGGCCTGGCTCCATCTGCTCCATCGCCTGCTCTACTATCTTCACCGACTGTCGCATCTCTTCTACTCGGACGTAGTAGCGGTCCCAGCAGTCTCCCTTGGAGCCTACAGGTATTCCGAAGTCGAAGCGAGGGTAGACGGAATAGGGCTCCGTGACTCGAATGTCTTCCAGGAGGCCGCTGGCCCTGAGACTTGGGCCGCACATGCCGACCTCAAGAGCGTCGTGAGCGTTTATTATCCCTATCCCCTTGGTGCGCGCCATGAATAGCTCGCTCATGCTTAGGAGCTGGTCGCACTCCTCTATTGCCGGCTTTAGACTGTCCAGAACCTTGGTCACGCGCTGCTTAAAGTCTTCAGGAACGTCTTCCTTTACGCCGCCGATGTGTATGTAGTTGTGCATCATCCGAGCACCGCTGACGGCCTCGAAAAGTGACTGTATTCGCTCACGCTCTCTGAATCCATATAGGATGGGAGTCATGGCGCCTGCGTCCAGGCCGTAAGCGCCGTAATAGAGCATATGGCTGGCGATGCGGTTCAGCTCGCATAGGATGACCCGTATATACTCGGCCCGCTCTGGCACCTCCAGTCCCATGAGCTTTTCCACGGCCATGCAGTAGCCCAATTCGCTGTTGAAATTTGATATGTAGTCCATCCTGTCGAACAGGCTGACGATTTGCGGGTAAAGCTCGCTCTCACATAACTTCTCCGATCCTCTGTGGAGGTAGCCTATGTGAGGCTCCATATCCCGTATACGCTCCCCGTCTATCCACAGCACCATGCGGAAGACCCCGTGAGTGCTGGGGTGCTGGGGCCCCATGTTAATCATCATCTCTAGCGTATTCAGCTTCTGCTCAGTAGCCATATCTTCCTTTACCGCACCGTAAGCTGTGGGGCAGCTATGCCGTCGCCCAAAGGCGATGGTGTAAGAGAGCCTCTAACATTTTTACCACTCGTCGTAGTCATGAAACGGAAAGGACCTACGTCCAGGATACCCTTCAAACCCTTCATACAAGAGCAACGGGGCCAGATTAGGATGGCCATTGAACTGCATGCCGAAGAGATCTGCCCCCTCTCTCTCGAACCAGTTTGCGGCGGGCCATATCGGCACCACCGACGGGACCTGGGGATCGTCCTCCGATACCGAGGTCTTCACCGCCATCTTGTGACGGTTCTCCATGGAGTAGATGTGGTATACAGCCTCCAGCCGGTCCTCGTAATCAACCACTGAGAGGCAGCGCAGGTAATTGAAGGCAAGCCTAGGTTCATCTTTGAGAATGCGGCACACATCGGGGATCTGATCTGGCTTGACGGTTAAGACTACCTCATCCATTGCAGCGCCTATTTTGGGCTGGAAATCTCTGAATACCCGCGCTAGCAGGGATTGAAGGGCTTCTCCCTTTTCGTCTAGGGAGACGGGGGCTTCTTTGGCCGTTTCTTTCTTACGCTGTTCCGTCACGCTTCCGTGCGTCCTGGACAATTTTCTCCTGTAGCTGTAGGATGCCGTGCATCAATGCCTCTGGTCGAGGCGGACAGCCAGGCACGTACACGTCTACGGGTATTAAATGGTCGACGCCCATGACCACCGAATAAGAGCGATAGTACGGGCCACCATTGGTAGCGCAACTTCCCATGGCGATGACCCACTTGGGGTCTGGCATCTGCTCGTATAGGAGCTTGATAGGTTCCGCCATCTTCTTGACCACCGTCCCGGCCACAATCATCACATCGGCCTGGCGCGGCGAGGGCCAGGTGACCACCCCAAATCGGTCGAAGTCGTGATGAGACATATGCGTGCTCATCATCTCGATGGCGCAGCATGCCAGTCCAAAGGACAATGTCCATAGCGAAGACTTGCGGGCTGCCGCAAACAACTGGTCGGATCTGGCGGTCACCATGTTGGGCATGACCCGCTGGAATATGCTCTCGGCGGGCGTGTTGCCGCCACCTTGGGCAATGGTTACCTCCACTGCAGCACACCCTTCCGCCAGCCATATATGACGCCAAACAGAAGTATTCCCATGAAGATAAGCATCTCATAGAAGACGGCTGGTATGCTCGTCAGAAACACAACCGCCCAGGGAAAGAGGAAGGCCGCCTCCACATCGAATATCAAGAACAGGATAGCGAAGATGTAATAGCGAATGTGAAGCTGGGACCAGCTATGGGGCGCAGGTGGTATTCCACACTCGTAGGGCGTTAGTTTGATCGCAGAAGGACGCCTTGGGGCCATCATTTTGGAAGCGAGGAAGATACCAATTATAGCCGCAAACCCTACCGCACCAGCTAGGACCACCGCCGTCCAGTTTACGTCATAGCCTTCAGGCAATCTCCACCTCCTGGTATACTTCCCAACGCTCTAGTTTACATTGCAAGCCAAATGGTGTCAACGTGAGCGAGCGGAAATTAAGTGAAAAAAATCGCAAACTCCACATCACCCAGCCCTGACTATCGGCATGACCTCTTCCGCATAGATGTGCATCTGCTCTTCTATCTCAGGCAGCGTATCGGCCGCAATGTGAAGCGGGGCGCAGTGGGTGGCTCCCGCCTTCTCGAAGTTGATGATGAACTCCGCCACCTCGGCGGGGGTGCCTATCAGGTTGTTGTTTCGGTACCACTCCTCCGGTCGTGGCTTTCCACCTTGGAGGCTGTTATTGAACTGCTCCAGAGCTTCCTTCCGAGTTTTGGCCAGCCTCATGCCCCAGCTTGTCGTTATGTCCAACTCCGATATGCTTCGCCCCTCTTTTTCCATGGCCTCCTCTACGTGATTCCGAAACTCCTTGAAGCTCGCAATGCTGGGATAGGAGACCAGCCAGCCACTGGCGTATTTGGCTATTCTCTGAGGCGTGGACTCGCTGTGGCCGGAGATATAGATGGGTATGGGGTTCTGGATGGGACGCGGATGTAGAGAGATGTCTGTGAAGGCATAGTGTTCGCCGTCGAAGCTGGCCCCTGTTTGGGTAAGCAGCCTGGCCATTGACTCGAAGCCTTCATCTAGTATCCTACCTCGATGGGCCTTGGCTTGCTTAGGTTTGATTGAGACGAACTCGTCCCTGGGGCCACCCAGGCCAATCCCCAGAAGCACTCGGCCATTGCTGAAGTGGTCAAGGGTTATTATTTGCTTGGCTAGTATCACAGGCTCTCTAAAGGGCATCACAATGAGTCCAAGGCCCAACTCAATTCGTTCCGTAGCCGTAGAAATGGCTGCAAAGCAGGTGATGATTTCGTACCAGCTAGGTGGCGGGTCGAACTTTTCTAATGATGACTTGGGCGGGTTGATGAAATCGTTTGCCCATATCGCATCGAACCCCAGGCACTCACACTCCTTGGAGATCTTGATGATTTCCTTGGGGCCGATAAAACCGGTGAGGTTATCTCGCCCCTCGCGGCTAGTGGGGATGGGAAAGCCAAACTTCACTTTAACAGTCCTCCGTAAGTGTTTCTACCTCTACGGTTAAGTACCGAACTTCTTTAGCACTCGACTATAGGGGCAGGTAATATGCTGACATTGTAATTCCTCTAGTCATATTGGCATAATGAAAATACCCAATAGCCAGTATACTTGCTCTCAATTGAATCAGCAGTCGACTCTATAAATCTACCTCAAGTTCAAGGACAACCCCTCATCTACCTCGTAGACGTCTCGCTCCAGCTTATCGAAGAGAGGATTGCTAGGCTCGTTCTTGGGGCGGTTGGGATCGCTCTGGAAGTTGTTGTAGTCGTCTATGGATTCCCAAACCGTTACCGTTGTCCACAATTGGGCATCGGTAGTAGACTTTAGAGCCGCCCGTGAGATAAGTCCCTTGGCACTCTTAGCTCGCGCGGTATTCATCTTGAAAGCTTCCATGCCTCGCTCGAACTTCTCTTTTCCCATCCAGTGAAGGGCGACTAGGGCGGCGGCCTTCTTGCCGGAAGCTCCACTGCTACCCTTGGGCATTATAGTGAGGCTCTCATCTACCTCGTATACGTCACGCTCCAGCTTGTCGAAATGAGGGATGTTTGGATCTGGCTTGGGGCGATTGGGGTCGTTTTGGAAGTTGTTGTAGTCGTCCATGCTCTCCCAGGTTGTGACAGTGGTCCACAATTCGGGGTCGGTGGTGGACTTGAGGGCCAGCCTGGAGACGAACCCCTTGGCACTCTTTGCCCTTTCCGTGTTACTGCGGAAGGCTCCCATGCCTCTCTCTTTCTTGTCTGGGCCCATCCAGTGCAGTGCTACCAGTGTAATCATTCAGTCCTCCTTATAGTCTAATAGTTTGCTGAATTTGAGTTGAGGGAGCCGTTTACCAAGAACTAATCGCTTATCAGTACCTCGTAACCCTCCAGCTTTTCGCCTCTGAATAGTGGGGGAACGCCCTCCTTCACCCGCTGGGCGTTGCGATTCGCCACTCCTTTGATGAATGCCTCGTGGGCTTCCTGAGTTGCAAAGGTGGTAACCGTGGTAAATTTGTATGGGTCAACCTGAGATCTCAATACCAGCCTGGATATAAGACCTTTTGTATTCTTGAGGCTAGCAGAGTTCTTCTTAAAGGCCTCCATACCCTTTTTCGCGGCTTCGGCGTCACCCCAGTGCTCTGCTATTAAAGTGACCATGCTTCCTCCTATTTGGATCGCTACTATAACTGGCGGCTGGAATGCATCGGAGCAACGTAAGTGTAGCACGGAGCCACCCAAAGAGCCAAACATCGCCTGGTGTATAGGGGGGGAACATTCGTAGGGCCGGGGCTCCCACTGATGGAGGCCTCGGCCCATATTTCTAATTGCCGCTCAACCTATCCTGTTCCTTTGCTATTGGGTCAAGGATAACCCGCTTATTATTGGCTTGAGTTATAGATGATGGAACTAGCTACCCCTGCCCCTTCGCCAAGAAGGCTCGTACCCTGTATGTGGTCATCTCTGGCTCGATGGGTGCAATGTAAGGGGCTTTGACCGCCGGCTCCTTGACCTTTGCCACGATGAACCAGGGCCCGTCCTCCTTCAGCGCCTTCGCAAAGACCTCCTCCAGGTCTTCCAGGTCACGCACAGTGGCCGTCTTAGGGATACCACAAGATGCCGCCACCTTCTCCAGGTCGGTCCCCGCCGACGTGTGGCTGGGCTGATGCCCCGTCTGACCCCACTCCTCGTTGTCCCAGACCACCGTTATAAGGTTCTTGGGCTTCTGCCTGCCAATGGTGCCAATGGTTCCCATGTTCATCAGGAGGGCGCCGTCTCCGTCCATGGCAATGACCTTTGTATCGACAGAGAGGGCTATGCCCAGAGCCGTAGATGAGACCAGTCCCATGGCTCCATACGTGTAGAAGAAGCCGTCCTTATGGCCAGTCTGCCACAGCTCGTTGGAAGTGGGGCCAAGATTAGAGACAACTATCTCATCTCTGATGTGTCTTGCCAATAGCTTTATTCCCTCGGCCCTTTCCATCGTAACCTCCGATATAACGGGCAACCGACTGGCCCGCCTACTTGCGCGAATAGCTGTTGTGAAAGGTAAGGAAGTTGAACTCCGGCTCATATACGGAAGGCGTTTTGGGCCCTCCGCCCTTGTCCACCTTGGCTACTATGCACCAGGGGCCGTCCTCTTTCAGGGCCTGGTTAAAGGTCAGATCGAAGTCCTCTATGGTGCGGACGGTAGCCGTCTTGGGAATGCCGCAGGATGACGCTACCTTCTCCAGGTCGGTCCCCGCCGACGTGTGACTGGGCATATGGGCCGTCTGTCCCCACTCTTCGTTGTCGTAGACGATTACGATGAGGTTCTTGGGCTTGTGCCTGCCAATAGTGGACAGGGTGCCCATGTTCATCACAACGGCGCCGTCGCCGTCTAGCGAGATAACCTTCGTGTCCACGGAGAGGGCAATACCTAGAGCCATAGATGAGACCAGCCCCATGGAGCCGTACTGGTACAGGTTGCGCTCTCGATGTTTGGCGCCCCGCAGCTCTCTGCTGGTGGGGCCCAGATTGGACACGATGGGCACATCGTCCCCTATGGAGTTGACTACCTTCTTCGTTAGCTCGTACCTAAGCACCCTTGCCCCCGTGCAGCAAAGTCGTTAGGAATATGCCTACTGGCTGATGGTTAGCGAAGCAGGCCTTGAGAGATCCTGTGACCATCTCGTATAGCCTGCTCTCATCCGTCAGATCGAAGTGAAGGATTCCCAAGGCGTCGAGGATTGGCTTGGCGGCTCGACCCATGGGGAACTGAGCGGTGCTGGTCTCGCCGACGTGACCCCTTAGGTTTATCAGCATTGGCACCGGAATGCGCGCTACCAGGTTTAAGCTGCCCAGGGCATTGATGCAATTGCCTAGGCCACTGGACTGCATGAATATCCCCGCTTTTTGACCTGCGGCATAGGCCCCAGAAGACACCCCTATGCCTTCCTCTTCTCTGCTGACGGGGACTACCTTGAAGAAGGGGTCCTTCTCCATGATACGCAACGGTATAGCTAGGCTGTTATCAGGAATGTAGGTGATGAAGCTAACGTCGCTGTCTTTGTAGGCTTGAACCAGGGTATCTGCCCAACCCATACGTCACCTTCCTTGTCGAATTTATATGGTAGAGAGAATCGGGGTCTGAATCCAAAGCGACTCTAGCACCGCCCTATTGGGTTGTCAATAAGCTCAATCTCACTTTATGCCGTCGATAGATATCGCATATTTACCTATCCGTTCGACTTATACTCGTGGTGAGCTTATATACCCAAAACAATTCCTAATACGCCTGTGCTACCGGTTCCTTGCGAACCTCGTCCGACGGTGAGGCGGGATAGGAAGTCTCGTTTTCCAGGGTCAGCATGTCGAACACCCTCTTGCCTTGGGGCGTATTAGTCCATCTCAGCGGCACGGGAGTCTTCACATAAAAGGCCTTGAACTTGCCGCCTATGTGGTGCCGATGGCCCGGCGGCCAGTAGAAGAGGTCGCCCGGCTGGCCTTTGTAGATGCCTCCCGTCTCCAGGTCCTGGATGGTCATCTCCCCGTCTATGATAAGGGCCGTCTGGTGGTACCAGAAATAGGACACGACGGGGTTTACGGACTCTGTGGGATGCTCGGCGATGCCACAGACCACTGTTGTGCCGGTATCCGACGGATTGATGAGGTCCACCTGCTTCCACCTGTCGTTGGGCATCTGGGTCATGTCGTTCACTTCCACCGTCTCGGCCTTGAGAGCGTTCTTGACGTACTTGATGAGCTTGTATTTGTAGCGGGGTATGCTCTTGCCCTCGTCGATCAACTCCTGCCGTACCTCTAAGGGCGGCGAATGAGGATAAAGTATCTCATTCTCGATATCGAACAGGTTGAGTCGCGTCTTTTTGCCGTCGGACGTTTCTGTCCACCGCCACACCGCTGGTGTCCTCACAAAATAGGCTTTGAACTCGCCACCCATCCTCATGCTGGCGCCCGGTGGCCAGTAGAACAGGTCGCCTCCGCCAGCTCGATACACATCCCCTGTATCTATGTCCTGGATGGTCATATTGCCGTCAAGGACAAGAGCGATCTGGTGCCATCGGAACCGCATCTCGAACATCTTCCTCGACCTGTGTTCTGCTACACCTGCTACGAAGACCAGGTTGGAGTCAGTGGGATTGAGTACGTCCACCTGATAAAAATTGTCTCGGGACTTGGTGCCCTCTGCAGAAGTGGCTCCTTTGATGAACTTCATACATGGGCTCTTCGTGAGGTCGTTTGAGGACATCTTCATCACCTCGCTTTGCGAACTTATTGAACCTCGGAGATAGACTCCATGGGCTTACCCAGAACGGCGTCTGGCGGCGCCCCCGAATAGCTCGTCTCGTTGGGTACGTTGAACAGGTTCAGCACCTTCTTCGTACCCTCGGGAGTCTTGGTCCAGCGCCATACGATAGGTGTACGGGAGTACAAGGCGCGAAACTTGCCACCCATCCTGATCCTCAGCCCAGGGCCCCAGTAAAACAGGTCCCCAGCTTTACCCTTGAACACCTCTCCCGTCTCGGCGTCCTGGACCACTACGTTCCCCTCCAGGATGAAGGTGACCTGGTGCTTGGTGTTGTGGTACTCGAAGACGTCGTCCGATGTGTGCTCCGCAATCCCTGACTGCATAACCAGGTTCGTGTCCTTTGGGTCTATCAGGTCTATCTGAGACCAGTCCCTGGCTATGCTGTCGAAGTCGTCCACCCCAACGGTTGGGACCTTGGAAGCTCCGCTCACGTGCTTGATGCCCGGTATGTTTCTCCTGTCTTTTGGCACTTGCTTCGTCCTCCTTACTTTGTATCTATCCCAGTGTGTTATTGGTCTAACCCCAACGCAGAACGTCGTTAAGTGTATCACAGCGTCTTCGGTGAAGCATCACCGTTGCATTGCGAAGGAGTTAGGAGAGTCAGAAACCACACCATACCTAGGCCATCACTAGATCAAAAAGAGAAGGGCTGGGCCAATAATTTGGCTCAGCCCTTCTAGCTATTCTCGGTCAGCTATCTCTGGAGACTACCTCTCTAGCCAGAGGAACTCCAGGTGCTCAAACACCGTCGGGAACGGGACATAGTTCATTACGTCCTTGCTCATCGCCTGGAAGTTGGTCGTCCATGAGAGGGCCGGCACCGTGGCTTCCGAAGCAGCTATCGTCTGGATCTGATCGTAAAGCTTTCTGGCCTCAGCTAAATCGTAAACAGCCGCAGCCCTATCTATCAAT